>JAVJNR010000004.1:0-427500 GCA_040217195.1 Leptospiraceae bacterium
TGGACTGCTCCAGTTTTTTCGGACACCTTTCAGGCAACCCTTTGCATTTCAAACTGCTCCGGGGATATATTCCCCAGGTAGCTATGCTTCCTTCTACGATTGTAGAACAACTCGATATAGTTAAATATCCGATTACGAGCATCCTTGACGTTCTCGAACGATCGGCAGTTCAGTTCTTTCTTCATGCTGGCAAAGAAGGATTCCGCACAAGCATTATCCCAGCAATCTCCTTTCCGACTCATACTGGATAGAAACCCATATCTTCCCAGAGTCTGGCGGAATTCGTGACTGGCATACTGAGAACCACGATCCGAATGAAAGATCAACCCGGAATGGATCCCTCTCTGAAGAGTGGCCATTTCAAGAGCATCTCTCACAAGCGAAGTCTCCATGTGCGGTTTCATCGACCACCCCACAATGCGTCTCGAATACAGATCCTGAATCGTGCATAAGTAGAGCCAACGGGAGCCTGCACGCACCTGGGTGATATCAGAGACCCAGACTTTATTCGGGCTTGCTGCATGAAAATTGCGCTTTAGAAGGTTCGGACTGATCGGGAACGAATGATTTGAATCTGTGGTACACAGTCGAAATTTCTTTCGCTTTTTACCGGAAATTCCGGCCTTTTTCATAGCTCGAGCCACGGTCAGTCGGCTATAGGCATAGCCTTCATCCTTCAGCGCATCCCATAACCTGCGAAGACCATAGCACCGTTCATGGAGATCATACAGGCGTCGCAGCTCGATAATCAGCCAGGATTCAACCGCATCAGGCTCTTTGCCTTCGATTTTCAAATGGCTGTAAAATCCAGATCTCGAGACTTCCAGAAGTCTGGCCATGCGCACTACTGAAAACGTGTCTTTTTCATGATCTCAAAGCGCTTCAGTCGTCCCGGGAGAGCATGGCCGCATACTTTTTTAAGATCGCATTATCCATCTTCAGATTCGCGTTCTCTTCTTTTAGCCGTTTAATCTCTTCAGCATCGTTTCCACGCCTGCGCGGTTCCGGCTGATCTTTTTGGTTCTTGATGTACTCCTTACGCCACTGCCTGAGAGTCCAGTAGCTGATACCCAGACCCTCTGCTATTTCACGTATGGATTCATCCCCTGTTAGAGTCTTACGAACGGCCTGTTCCTGGAACTCAACGGAGTATTTTGGTTTCTTCATCTTAACCTCCTATTCAGAGGTTGCCCAAATGGGCTGTCCACTATTTCTGGAGCAGTCCATATAGGCATCGCCGACGATGAAAGACACCAAAGCCTCAGCCACTAGCGGTGCATTCGCAGTACCACGAATATATAACTCCCTGGCTAATCCGGGCCCATAGTGGTAAGCTGCACCTATTCCCAATTAGAATGATGGAGCAAAGTTGCACAACTCCATATCCGCCACTTCGTATACTTCGCCTTTTTGTATGCGCGCTACAGAATCTCTCTTTGTCAACCCTCCATCTGCGGGCCATACAATTTCTCCCGAAACGTCAGCAATCTTTCGGCCACTCAAGCTTCGTATTGCTTCGCTTTGCATTTCGACTCTCCTAAGCATCGTATCAGAAACAGACGGTAGCCAAATGAAAAAATAGGCCATTTCTTCTCCTTTGGGCCCATTATTCCAAGTGGCCGAGTCGAAATACTTGCAAACTGTCCCTTCGCAGCGCGGATGCACCGTTGCAATGGTAGGTGCTGGTGTGATACATTCCGAAAACTCAATTTGTTGATTGGCGGTGCCCAAGGGCTCCTTTGTGCAATAGAGGGCAGCGCAGCTCCACAAAGCGTAAAACAGTGCCATACTGGACCAAAGCTCTACTCGCATTCTCTTATCCTCCTGTTTCTGCGACCCACCGAAAAGTTCCGTTTTCAAAAGGATCCTTGTACCTATATCGAGGCCCTGAGGGATACTCCTTGAGCCTCCACCGACCCGGACGATCTGGATCTGGCTCAAATATCGGTGACTGGACTTGCCTTTGAAATGGGAAGGTGTCGGTTCTATCACTTCGCTCGGTTCTGTACGGCTCCATGTATTCGATTCTGTCGACAGTTCTCGATTCGTCTGCAGCTGCTAGAGCATTTGGGTGCAGCCCATTCGCTATTACGAAATGGGCTGAATTAGGATAGATAAAGCCGGTATCGGATTGATACATCACTGGTGCACCGGAATTGACGGCGGCTCGGACATTCGGCTTAGATTGACCAATGAGGCTTCTTAGCCTGATCTTCCCCACTTCCTGCTGGGTCATGCCATTTATTTTGGCCCAATCGCTGGACTGAAAATCTTGCATTACTTTCTCCATACTGGCCCTGTCCAGTGTCTTCACCGATCCTATCCCCATCAAATCACTGTTGTGCTTTGCCGGTATTACAGAGCCGTCAGCGGCGAGCTTCCGATTCGGATGATTGGGAATAAGTGTGTGTTGGTTTTCGAACTCCATTGTAGACAGGTTGGGATCGACCAGCCCCAACTGTTTAAGAGAATTCACCAGCGACATGCCATAGCACTCGATTGAATTTTTGCGCGAATTGGGCCATTCCGCCTCGCCCTGCTGGGACCCTATGTAGTTGAATTTTCCGGAACCCGTTTCGTTGCGGTCAGCCACATTGTTTCCTGGGCCTCCACGTTGGATGCTTTTATCTCCCATATCGGAGACAATTTGATAGAAAGCACTTCTATTCGCTTCGACATAGTTAACCGAACCTATTGCTTCGTCAATGGATTGCCCCGACGAGTTCAACACTTTGGATAATGCCCGATTATCCGAGAGCGTAATTTCGCGCCCGTCCTCGGTGACAATGGTAATGGATGTTTCGCCTTTCTTTCTAGTAATGCGTCCCTCTTTAAAGACAATATCCACTGGGACAGTATCTTTTGTAAGCAAATCTTTCAAGGCCAGCTCAGCGCTGGAGTAATCGCCACGGCCTGCCAACTTGTTCAGTGCCATTTCCATTGCAATAGCGCCGGGTGAAGACCAATCTTGCTGGCCCGCGAATACTGTCTGGCCAACCCGATAGGCGTCACCTTGCGCATTATGCACCACCACACCCTGATCCGTCACCAGATACGTATGGTTCTCCGCCACCTCGAAGTTATACACCTCTTCCGAGCGCGCATCCACATGCACTTTCGTTATGCGCAGAGTGCCCTTGTCCGTCTTGCTCACATCGCCGGGGCGTAGCTCTTCGGCTTTCACCCAGCAAGCAACCTGAAGAACTGCTTCGCAGTTCATTAATCGTACTGCCGCCTTCCAGTTGGCCCATTCAATATAGAACGGATGGCTCCAAGTGGTTTCAATTACAGTGCCATCTTCATATGCCAGCTGATAGATTTTATCTGCAGTTCGAATGAAGTTCTGCACCACCGGCTTGTATTTGCTGGCCACGGATGGCCGAATGCCGCGGAGGACAGGAAGTCCGAGAGCGGCCAAACTCGCCTGTCTTCTCATTCCATGGTAGAACCAGGTCTTTGGCGCGAACGTCTTCGACGTTCTTGTAGAATTGGCCCTCCTTCTCAAACGCACCCGGCGTGGACTGGTGCACTCTTACAAGCGGAATCGGTGGCGAAGCGTGGCTTCGCCTTTACCATACTCTCGCCTTTCAGTTGAGCCCGCTACGAAGCAATTACCGAAACCGTAAACATTCTCCGCGTTCTGATCATTTTCCCTGGCAGCAATTCTTTCCGGTACAGCGTTTTTCTATAGGCACCTCCAGACCGGGCAATGGCACAACGGAAGCGGGATCTTGTATAGAGATTTTTTCCCTTAGCAGCCGAAGCGGCTAAGGAGGCCAGACCGCGCCGGGCGCGATCTTTGCTGAGAGCGATTTCTAAAATTGAAAGCAGATTTCTGGAAATGCAGGGGCTGGAAAACGCGAGCCTGCAAAAGGTCCTCCCCTGTTGAACCCGCTCTAAAAACTTCCAATTAAAACGCCAGGAGGGGTAAGCCCGATGGGGGGCGAGGCTCCACTGGAGCCTCGAGGAAGCGCAAACTTTTCGACTGCACTCAGAGTTTGGGGGGCCCGGCAAGGGGCACACTTCGAGCAATGCCGAGAAGTGTGAAATCGCCCGCTGCCCGGAAGGGATAGCGGGCCACTCCATCCACCGCCAGAGCGTGGTGCGGTCCCGCGCGCGGTGGGTGGAGTGCTTGGGTTAAGACATTACTTGGGCTGCTTACTATCCTGATACATCTTCGGGGATTTTCGCTTCGATATACTTCTGGAATGCTTCGAAGTTCATGCCTTCTGTTTCTTAGCTGATTCGATCGCGGATGGCTCGCATGCTGGCGACCGCATCAAAGTCTTTTTCCAGCTTATTTGTCATAGAACAGCGATCTATTTTCCGGACTTTCCCCTGGAGCTGCCCTGAGGAACGATCTTGATACTCGGACGCTCGACTGTTGGAGGATCTTTCACGCCGCCCTGGCGGACTTTACCCTCTTCAAGGGGCAGCCGGTTATTAACGTCTTTTGCGATTTGTTTTTTTGCCTCGGACATGGGAGGAACCTCTAGTTTCAGAATGCTGAACGGATGGCGGGCTGGCAACAGGAATTTCCAGACTTAAATCATCTGGCTGACGGGCAAAATATAGGAAAGGTACGTTGTACAGGTGGTTTCCGGTATCATTTGAATAGACCTGGACATCTTTCATTATGAGTTCCCGTTGCTTTTCGGAGTCCGAGTAGACGGAGACCGTGCCATAGTAAATCAAATCGAGTCTGTGGTCACGAACGAGAACCCAGCTAAAACTGGGACTCTCCACATTATGGAAGAAAGACCAGACATCCTCATCACCAAAATGCCGCGTTACCTTGAGCTTTTGCCCGACGCGGCTGATCCACTTATGGGTATGAATGTAGGTCGCAATAAACGAGATAATCACCCCGGTGGCTGCTGCTCCAAACACCTCGGCCGGATTGAGCTTCTGCTCCTCGTCCAGCAATACATCGAAGAAAACGAAATCCGGAATACCCGAAAAGACCAGAGATAGAAGCCAGTTGAAGATTCCATACAGCCCATAGCTGAAGACAGCAAAAACGATGATCTCCAGGTAATCTTCCCAGTCCTTCCGGGGGTTACGACCGCGCAAGAGCCTGAACAGAGAACTTGCAATAATTCCAGGAAGAAGCAGAAAGATAATACGAATTAGGAATCCGGTTACACTCATAGAATACTCGCCAGAAATGAAATACGCATCCCCTCAGTCAAACAGGCTGTCTGACGTCCACGGATGGCCTCATGCGCCGGAAACCATGGACGGCCTGGAGACGCCTGACCCAGCTTTTCCAGCTGATCAAGCACAGACTTCTCCTCTTTCTTTGCCTTCTTCAATTTCTCTACCAGTAGCGAGATCAAGTTTATGGTCGAGGACAGTTACCCCTTTAACTTCTCCACTTTTTTTACGATCCTTCTGCGTAAGCTGCACGGACGGATCCGGAACGCCAGACCGATGCGGCTGCTGCCCTGCTCCGGTCGTGCAGGCCTCCACGTTCGCCTTATTGCTGATTAATGACAATAAGGCGAACCGGGGCGCTGAAAGTAAAAGGCCGCCTTATGGCTGCTTGATGACAATAACGAGCCCCGGGCGCCGAAGGCGAATTCAATATCCAGACCATGGGGCGCCTCATTTCACCTCCCGCGAAGTACCTGCTCGCGAGCCAACGGCCTGGATTCCTACTGGTATTTCAGGTATCTGCTGGAAAAGTTAAGCTATCCTCAGAGCCGATCAGAATTTGAAGCGCTGCTTCCGCACCGGATTGATCCCAGCATCATATCCGAATATCAGAAGAACCAGAATTAGTCCAGAGGGAGGATTTGGCGCTTACGGAGGTTCTCACAGCTCTCGCACCTCCTGCGCTTCGCTGCATAAGGGCATCCTTGCCCAAAAATGCCGCCGGAGGCGTGGGCGCCACGGATGCCGAACATGGATGTTCCAATGTCGCCGAAGGCGAAAGGCCGGGCCAGGCGAAATAACAGTCCGCACCTGACTGTTGGAGTGTCAGAGCTATTACAACGAGGACCGGACTCATTCATCGATAGAGCCGGCGGGCGCCCATCGGTCGCGATCCGCACGCAAGATTAGCTCCGAATCCGTTCGTAGCCTTCAATCTATCTTCGGCAACGTACTCACATCCACAGTACTCTCATAACCGTTCCGGAGGCGCTCCTGGTAGGTTGCATCTTCAGCGATCATCGCCGCAAATCCCGGCTTATCCCAATAGCATTCGCCTGGCAATACTGGATTCTGATCTTGATACAACAGGCGGTAGTAATCCCAAATACAACTCCCATATGGGAAAAAATCTCCTGGATCGGCCCCGGTATCAACAAAGCGCAGGAAGTTCTCTGTAGTGAATCTAGTGAACTCGAATTTGTCATCACGCAACACCTGGTGGCGAACAACAAGAAACTTCAACGCACCTCGGAAAAAGAGGAAAGCAACAGCAAGCCGTTCCCGGGTCTCCTGACCGGAGACACCCGCCCCGACAACCGCTTTCGACTTCCCACCAATGTAACGTATCACCCGATCGATTGGGAAGTAATCACCATCAACCAGGTAAGGAATTGGCTTTTCGAAGGTAAGGTGCCCATTTGTATTCGGGTATTTCTCAACCACTAATTCTGGGGCCATATCTCTCCTAACGAAACCACGCAACTCCACCAGGTCCAGAGTAACCGGCGGGCCGAACCTGGTTGTATCTTTCTCACGTGACTCTGCAGGCATGCCGGAAAACAGTAAAAATGCCGTTACCCCCAATGTAAATCTCCTGCTGCGCCCCAATCTACTTACAGTTCTCAATATGCTGAAAGCATTTCTCAAAAGCATCATCGTATCCTCCGTCCAATTCATGGCCTGACCCGCTCCAACGGCCAGATTCCCCGTTAATATAATCGCGAACTCTTGAGGGATCTGTATACATCTCAGGCTGCTTCGAGGTATCTCTATGGGCCCAGGAGTCGTCTGGATTCCAATAATTGTGCCATTTCTTTACCAAATCCGTACGAATGGACTCGCGGTCCCTCTGGCCCGGAGCCGTCCCGTACGGGCCCGGCACATACTGAGCCCCGCCATACATGTATATCTCTGCATCGATATATTTCTGATGTATATAAAGAGCTCGGCCCACCACAACGGCCGCCTGACTAAGGATGTGCAGGAGGTGCGGAGCATCGAAAGGTTCCTAACGGGAGCCCAGCTACACGGATGTGGCCGGGCGAGCGTAACTCTACCCAAAGAACTCGGCGATTCTTTCTCTGGTTTCCTGATCTGGAAATTCCCCTCGGGCTGCATTCATATTGTCCAGAAGATGGTCGGGCTTTCCTGTTCCCGGTATGACACAGGTAACTGCAGGATGAGAAAGAATAAACTTTAGCATTGCATTGGACCAGCTCAGGATACCTGCCTTTCGCATCCAGGCTGGCAACTCCTGTCCCTGGACTTTCCTGAAAAGATCTCCGCCGCCAAAGGGACGGTTGATTAAAACAGCCACCTGCTTTTCCATGCAAAGTGGGAGTAATTCCCTTTCTGCTTCGCGAGCCAGCACGTTGTAATTGAACTGGGCAAAGTCCACATCGTAATCATGAATGGCTTTCATTAGATTATCGTAGCCGCTCTCTGTATAATGGGTTATTCCTGTGTATCGAATCCGGCCGGTGGCTTTTAGCTCCTGCAAATAGGGCCAGTGAACTTCCAGGTCCAACAGATTGTGAACCTGTAGTAGATCGATTTCCTTGAGTAAGCTAAATGAATTTTGAATCTGCCTTCTGCCGGCTGTATCACCCTCGGTCCATACCTTGGTAGCCGTAAACAGATCCAGGGCCAGAGGGCTTTCCGGATCAAGGTTTCCCCGTAGTCGGCCTATCACTTCTTCGGCAAGACCATACATGGGGCTGCTATCCACCACACGTCCCCCCGCAGCATGGAAAAGCTCTAAAACCGTTCGTAGTCGAATCAAAGATTCAGGATCATCATGGTCGAAAGCCTGCCAGGTTCCCAGGCCCACCACTGGAATGGTTTCTCCATATCCCGGGATAGGTCGTTTTCTCAGTTCCTGGTCCGGTCTCGGAATTCCAAAAAGTTTTGATAGCTGCATGGGCTGAGTTAAGGTAATTCCAGCAGCCCCTCCGAGCAAGAGAAATCGACGAAGAAACTGGGCCCGGCTAAATTCGGAACTCATCCTATAAATGTATTCACTTCCAGACGATTGACCATCTCAGCTATACGGGAATTGAGTGCAAGGCCTCATAGGAGCATACACTTCGCGCCTCTGTTCGGCCGGGCAATGCTGAGAAGGTGCAGTGATCCATCAATCCTTTGAATGGATACCTCATTTCCTGCTTCATGAAAGCAGAAAGGGCATCGGCTCTGCTGCGGGATAACTTGAGGCCCTTCTGAATTTTTTCGGTTTTTTTCTTGCGCGACCATTGGTCAGGGGCTTTTGTATGAATATGGAAGTACGGATGGCCAATGAACTGGGAATGAAGAATGTAAATTACTTCAAGCCATTGCAGAGCTCTCAGCCCACAGAGAATCCGGCTAACATTCCAGGAGTTCCCACTGCGGATCGCCAGCTGGCCGATCAAAGGCGAGCCATGACAGCGCTCAGTCCTAATGCAACATCAGACCGATACCAGATAATCGGCGGCACAATAAACGTGATGGCCTGACTTAGGCTTCTGAAGCCGATTTTTCAATTACTGCCTACTGCCGGCCTGCTAACGCTATACTTGTATATTAAATAGCATAACAACCGGTTTAAGTAGCATAAGCACCGAATCCACCCACATATGACGAATTTAACGGGCATTATGTCCGTTAAAAAAATGCGATTAAATGAAACGGATTGCCTACCGATGCATTCGTATAGGAATCAGGTTGTTTTGAATAGAAGAGAAAGGCTTACTCTTTATAGAATAGTTCCAGAAGATGGCCGTCCGGATCTGAAACCAGAAGAGACTCCCCGCCTTCAATTAGAAGAGGTCCTTTGATGATTTTGATTTCCCTTTGCTCTAACTCTTGAATGGCTTCCGTAAAGTCATCCACATCCAGAATAAAAGAAAGCGAATACTCACCTGGATTCTCAATTGAGGCAGTAAAATCAGCGATCAGGTTGAATCGGAGGGCAACCGGGTCCAGTCGAACCAGAGCATGATTCTCAGATTCTTCGAGCAGCTCGAAGTCAAGCACCTCCGTATAGAACTCAACAGACCGTTTAAGATCGGATGAGCCAAGAGAGATGTGATGTAGTCCTTCAACGAGTATCATAATTTCCTCTGGAAAAGCCAGATTTCGGTATCAATGGTCCAGGATCAATGATTTTCCATAAACCAGCACACCCCTTAAGCATTCTAAAGGATGACCGAAAATGACATAGGCGCTATCGTAATCATGAAAACTCGAAATGCAATTCTTTTCTCATCTATTCTGATTCTTATGCACATAAGTGGTGTTACAGGAAAACCGGTTCCTGTATCGCAATCCCCTTCTCTGACCAACCCGCCCCGGGGTTTAAATGAAAGCACAGAGGAAACCGTCCATTTTCGGTTCAAGTTATCCACAGGAGATGTTCTGACGGTAGATAAGATTCAGGACATTATCCTCGCTCGCAATGAATCCAGAGGCAGCAGGGAAGAAAGAAATAAGATTGTTCTAAAGGTAACCGAACGTTCGGATTCCGATCAACCGACTCAGGCACATGCCATCCTTTCGGGGCAATTCCATACATACGCCCGCACTCCGGCAGGCCAGGGACCTTTCAAAAAAGAGCAGAGCTATGACAGTCAGTTCTCCATAAGCGACCTGGGGCATTATGAGGTACCCGATCGATTTATTATGCCCAATCTGCGAAGTCTGCCCAGCTTTCCAGAAGAGGAAGTCAAGAAGGATCAAATATGGAAAGCACCTGGCATGGAGACTATGGATCTGCAGGGCCATAAGATTAAAATCCCGATGACTGTGAAATACCAGTACATGGGCGAAGGCTGGATCATTGACCGTGATGGAAAGAAGCGTAAAGCTCATAAGATACAGTTTGCCTATAAATTTATTCATCCTGTGAATCGGCCGGGGTTTCCCCTGCGAAGGATTACAGGTATTTCCACGGATGAAATGTGGTTTGATGCGCAGTCCGGAATTCCCATATACGATGTTCAGAATATCCAGTACCGCTTTGAATCCGTAGGTCAGAAAGTGGATGGAATCTACCGAATTCATAGCTGGTATGATAAATCCAGAACAGTAAGCGAAGAGCAAAAAGAACAGATGGCAGAGAATATTCGCCAGGATCTGAAGGATAATGCGGATGATGTAAATGTGCGAAAAACCGATGAAGGTATTGCTCTGGATCTGAGTGATATATTGTTCGAGTTTGATTCAGCGGATCTAACTCCCAGAGCGCGGGCCACCATTGATGGAATTGCAAAGATATTGAAACGTTATCCGGATCGAGAAATTCGTATCTCCGGTCATACGGACTCCACGGGACCGGATCAGTACAACCAGAAATTATCCGAGCATAGAGCCAGAAGTGTTCTACAGGAATTGCAGAAGAATCATTCGTTTGATGCTACCCGGATGTCCTATAAAGGATTTGGAGAAGAAAAACCAATCGCATCCAACGAATCAACGGAAGGGCGAGCAAAGAATAGAAGAGTTGAGATTCTGATCGTTACCGAGTAGCCTGGATCATCCTCTCCAGCAGTCTGTAACGCGAAGTCCCGGCCTGTTCTCATTGGACGCCGTGGGGACGCACTGGGAAGCTTGACCCTGGTCGCGAAAGGCACTTACCTGGGGGCTCAGATCTCAGGCATCTCCATCGTGTAATAATGCCACACTTTGTTCTGAACGAAGATTGGGCAGAATACCGATTTTGCGTCTTCCCGAAAAGAAGGCTATATCTTCAATTACCAGATTCTTGGCCCTGGTAAAATCTTTGAAATCATGGATGGAAAAATACTGCAGATTGGGGCTTAAATACCAGGGATGGGGCATCCTGGTGGTGACGGGGCTTCGTCCTCGAAGAAGTATCTGAAACCGGGCACGCCAGTAAGCGAAATTGTTAAAACCGACTATGACTCTCTTGCCTACACGGAACGCTTCTTCCAGAACTTTCCATGGATCAATGAGCTCTTGAAAAGTACCAATAAGCAATACATAGTCAAAGCTATTCTTTCCGTACTGATCCAGTCCATCCAGAATATCTCCCTGATGCACCACAAGCCCTCTTTCGATGCAACGGGCGGCCAGAGTGCCATCCTTTTCTACGCCTTCTGCTTCTACTTTTCTGTGCTCAACCAGTCTCTGTAAGAATGCTCCGTCACCGGTTCCCAGGTCCAGAACTCTGGATCCGGGAGGAACCCAGGCTGCCACTGTATCATACAGTGCCTGAATCATTTGCTGCAATTGCTCCCTGATCTCTCATATTCCTGTACTCCACATTCAGAAAGTTCCCGAGCACGCCAAACAATTCTACATTGTGGATTAGAAAAGAGTCATGTCCATTGGGTGTTTCCAGGTTAAGATAGGTTACCGTGACTCTGGACCGCTTCAATGCACGGACGAGTTCCCTGGACTGGGAAGGCGGATAAAGCCAGTCCGATTCGAAGCTTACCACCAGAAATCGTGCTTCCACCGAAGAAAAAACATCCTCTGGATTGTTTCCTGCCAGTAGATCAAACATATCCAGAGCTTTGGTGATGTAAAGATAGGAGTTGGGATCAAATCGTTTTACAAAGCTTTCGCCCTGATAATGTAGATAGCTCTCAACGGAAAAGTACATGGGAAATAAATCTTCCCTGGAAGGAGGCCTCTGTTGTCTTCTTCCGAACTTATCCTGCATGGAGAATTCGGAAAGATAAGTAACATGAGCCACCATTCGAGCCACAGCCAGTCCATGTTCCGGTCGGCTCTCTTTGCTATATTCACCGTCCTGCCATTTAGGATCATTCAATATTGCCTGGCGTCCCACTTCATTAAATGCGATTTGCATTGCCGAATGAGCCATGCATGAAGCCAGAGGAACACAGGTCTGCACCCGATCCGAATAATGGGTAGCCCATACCAGAGCCTGCATCCCACCCATGCTTCCACCGATCACGGAGAATAGTTTTTGAATCCCCAGATGATCTATTAGTTCTACCTGCCCTCGTACCATGTCTTCGATGGTTATGGGCGGAAATTCCATGCCATAGGGCTTTCCGGTGTCTGGATTGATGGAGGCAGGACCGGTGCTGCCATTACATCCTCCAATCACATTGGAACAGATTACAAAGAATTTATCTGTGTCGATGGTTTTGCCTGGACCAACATAAAGATCCCACCAACCAGGTCGGCCGGTTTCTCCATGGGAGCCGGCCACATGGGCATTTCCGGAAAGAGCATGACAGATCAGGATGGCATTATCCTTTTCCGGACTGAGTTTCCCCAGGGTTAGATAATTGATTTCGATTTCTTTTAGTCGGTAGCCGGAACGAGTCTGAAATCCGGAAAGCCTGGCTGTGCGGGTGTGCACCTCTCCCAGGGGTGATACATACCCTTCAATCTTTCCGTCCTGTAGATCGCCTTCGATAGAACCGTCTCTTCTGTCCATAGATAAAGGAGCACCGACCGAGAGCCGGTGCTTCTGTCCATAAAAGCCATGGAGGCTTTCGTTGAGAGCGATTTTTTGCCGGCTACTGGAAAAAGAGCCTGGGCCCTTAAGCTTCCAGAGCCTGCTTCAAATCTGCCTCAAGGTCTTCATAGGCCTCGATGCCAACCGATAGTCGAACAAAATCCGGGCTCACACCGGTGGATTTTTGCTCATCTTCCGTTAGCTGAGAGTGAGTGGTTGAGGCCGGATGAATGGCCAGACTCTTTGCATCTCCGATGTTGGCAAGATGGGAAAAAAGCTTCAGATTGTTAATGAATTTTTTTCCAGCCTCCAGGCCTCCGTCGATTCCAAAGCCCAGGATGGCGCCGTACTTGCCGCGATGCATGTACTTTTTAGCATTTCCATGCTGTGGATGATCTTCCAGACCAGGATAGTTCACCCATTTCACTTTAGGATGAGACTTTAGAAATTTGGCCACCTGCATTGCATTGTCGCTATGTCGCTCCATGCGCAGATGCAGAGTTTCCAATCCCTGGAGGAATTGCCAGGCGTTGAACGGGCTCATGGCCGCTCCAATGTCTCTTAGCCACTGCACCCTGCATTTCAAGATGTATGCGATATTGACTCCACCAAAGGGCTCAAAGTTGCCAAAGGTTTCCCAGAAATTCAAGCCATGGTAGGAAGGATCCGGATCAGTCATTGTCTTATGACGTCCCTGATTCCAGGCGAATTTACCGGAATCCACAATCACTCCTCCAATGGAAGTACCATGGCCACCAATGAATTTAGTAGTGGAATGGACGATGATGTCTGCTCCATGATCGAATGGACGGCACAGATACGGAGAAGCAGCGGTATTATCCACAATCAGTGGCAATCCTTCTGCATGGGCGACTTTGGAGACTCCTTCGAAGTCCAGAACATCCAGAGCTGGATTGCCCAGGGACTCAGCAAAGATCAGCTTGGTCTTGTCGTTGATTGCCTTCTTGAAGTTTTCTGGATTAGAGGGATCCACAAAGTGAACTTTGATACCCAGCTGTGGCAGCGTGTAATGGAACAAATTATAAGTTCCACCATACAGGCTTGCGCTGGAGATGATTTCATCGCCGCTTCCAGCAATGTTCAGTATGGCCAGGGTTTCCGCGGCCTGTCCGGAAGAAGTTGCCAGAGCAGCCACTCCACCTTCTAGCTGGGCAATTCTCTTCTCCAGCACATCGGTGGTAGGATTCATGATCCTGGTGTAAATATTTCCGAACTCTTTTAGTCCAAATAGATTCGCCGCATGTTCAGTATCATTGAAAACGTAAGACGTGGTTTGATAGATGGGCACGGCCCGGGAATTCGTAGTGGGATCTGGTTCCTGTCCCCCATGCAATGCAATTGTATCCTGACTCCAATTCATAATTAGCTCCTTTTATCTTTAGATAGGATGATATTCCTTCTTTCCTGATTTTCTGCGCTCCCCGCAATACCGGGTCCAGTTCAGTAGCCATATCCTACCATATTACTATGAATTGGCAGGATAGGCTTTTCGCTGCCGTCGGTCAATCCTGAATCCGCCAGCCCGGCCACTGATTAAAGGATTTTTTTGGCGGCATCCAGGTAGGTCTCCAGGGAATAAAATTCCCGGGCTTCCGTTCTGCTCCCCTGGCTCTGCAGTATCCAGAACCCCCGGGCATGGGCAAAACCTGCAAAATCCGATGACTCAGTAGAACTATCGCCATCGGCCGATGCATGGAATTGCCCCTCCCTTTCAGAGGATGGATCATGATTCCGGACAGTAGCCGGTACGGCCTGTACAGACCCTCCTCGAGCCGAAAGTATCCACAGATCCCCCTTATATAATTCTAAAAAAAGTTCCGGATACTGCCAGCCTCTAGCACTGTCCGCATTCCGGTCCTGATTGAACCGCGACAGGAAATCTTCCAGGATGGACAGGATTCCGGCCGAATTTTCGTTCGTTGCCCATAGATGGATTCCTGTGGCAGAGCAATGGCTCCAGACCGATTGATTTAATGCCAGCTCGTCCAGATACTCCTGCCATTCCAGGATCCGTCGGGCGATGGTATCCGCCGCGGCGGAATCTGAAAGTCCTGGGCGAATGAAATGCTGAAGTTCATGAAAGCCCAGTTGCAGGTAAGTTCCCTGGATTCGCCCCGCACCAGGCCCATGATTTCGAAAAAGGCTCTCCCGTTCGGTATCCAGTAGCCAGCTCCACAGGTTTCGGGCTCCATCCGGCAGATGTAGTCGGCGGCCGGCGGATGAGCGGGGCTGAAAATCCATGAAAAATCGTCGTAGCTCCAGCACCAGGTGAGTAAGCCTTACCGGAATCACGCTTCGTCCCAGCAGTCTTGCGCGAATAAAGATGAGCAATGGTAGCAAAGCCACAGAAAGTAGAGTAGCCCGAATCAAAGAGCGAATTGGGTCGTTCCCGGCAAAGAACTGAAATTGTCCGGAAAGAAGTAACAATGCCCCTACGCCGGATACATACAAGACAGTGAGTAGAATGCCAGTGTTCCGTCCGTAAGCCAGAAACCAGATTAGAAGTAGAACAAAACGAAGCTCTCCGCCAGCATCCACAAGAGTAAGATATACCGATATAGGCAGACTTAAAGCAGCGGCTACCCAGAGTGCAAGACGATGCATGGTCTGGCGGCCCAGACGGCCCAGGCGAAACGCAGACCAGAGAGCCAGAAAAAGAAATAGTTCCAGGGAGAGTCCGTAGAGTAAGAACTCATAGGGCAATTGTCTGGAGCGAATCCACTCAAGAGCGATGAATGCAAAAGAAACCGCAAACAAAGCCTGCAAAGCACGAATGCCCAGTTGCAGATCGAATGCTGGCTGGCCGACCTTACCGCCGGCTTTCCGGAACCGTTCCCACATATACTGAAGTAGCTCCCGATGAACGCACTTGATCTACTAGCTGAACCACCTTGCCATGGGCAAGATCCGAATCCGCATTGATCAGTATTCTGGACTCAGATGGATTTTTCATGGAGGAAAGCCTTTCCTTGAGCTGAGTTCCGTCCACAGGCTCTCCGTTCCAGTACATCTGGCCGCCTTTTTCTGCAGCAATTGTGACTGTGTAGTCCGAACGATTGGCTCCTGAGCTGGTTCCAGGAAGTTGAATTTTAAACGATGCCTGATAGAGACCGGGAGCAGAAATCATGAAGATAATTAGCAGTACCAGAATTACATCGGTAAATGGCGTGATGTTAATGGTACTGACCAGAGAATCATCGTCTTTCTTATAGCGAACCAAAGTATTACTCCTGAGATCTGCTCTTTATGCCAGGTTAGAATTCCGGCCCGGTAAAGGACAATCTGGTTGGCTGCAGATTTCGCAGGCCAGTTTCATCGAAGGGATTCCTTGAGGCGAGAGGCCTGGACTTCCATGGATAGTACGTAGGCCTCGGCCTTCTTCTTCAGGAAGTTATATGCGAAGGTTGCTGGAATAGCAACTAGAAGACCTGCCGCTGTAGCAACCAGCGCTTCAGCGATACCAGCATTCAATCCGGATAGATCCCGTCCACCGCCACCAAGTTCCACAAAAGCTCGGATAATTCCAAATACGGTACCCAGAAGACCAATGAATGGACTCACAGAACCCAGAGTAGCCAGCAAAGTAAAGAACCGCTCTAGCTCAGGTAATTTCTCAGCAATGGCACGACTTTTCACTTCTTCGAATCGTTCGCTGTAGTTCGGCTCCCCTGGATTTTCACCGGGACCAGAAAGACATTCAGCCAGAACGTAGGACACAGGGGATCGGGCCGACCGAGCATAACTCAAAGCCTCCGATCCTTTTCCGGCAGATGCAAGGCGCAGAATCTCATCGTATTCTTTGCTACTGTCCAGGTTTTTGAAATACATCCAGCGCTCTGCAATAGCGATTAGAGCAGCCAGAAGGAAGATTATCAGCAGAATCAGTACCGGACCGCCGGCCTGAATCATCATTGACCAGGTAAATTCCATTGTTCGGGTCATTTATGGGTCGCAGGGCGCGACTTGCAATCAGCTTTCCTGGGCACTGCTTCGCATGCTTAGACGCAGTTCATCGTTCATTATACTTCGGACCCTGGACTCGCATGTTCCACAGCCAGTGCAGCAGCGAGTTTCCTGCTGGAGCTCCAAGAAATTGGAAGCCTTTCCCGAAGAGATGGTATTGCGGATTTGTTTTTCCGAAACTCCTCGACAGATACAAACCTTGGGCGGCCGCATCAGTGCATATAGCTGGGCTTCATCCATTCAGTTACAAATTAGATATACGGGCCTTTAATTTCCATCAAAATGTGAATTGTTCTTTTGAAGGTACCGCAGGATCTGCATGGAGATAATGCGATAGTTTGCCCGTCTAATGGGGCATTCTATGTGCACATCCGGACCAGGAAGTAACATCAGGGAGGCCTGCGGCCTGGCCCGGGGTCGCATAAACAACCGGAATAAGTTTTTAACCGAACCGCCTCTTTCCCAGGGGAGGCCCATCTCCGGAGAAGCCCGGATCCAGAGTGGCAGCACCGATGCGCACGGAGGGGCTGATCCGGTAGGAGCCGTGGATGACGAACATGGATCGCGAGAGGCGGCGAGCCGGGGGCACGGTGCTTCGCGCTACGAAGCAATTACCTGAACCGTAAACATTCTCCGGGGGCTAATCATTTTTTCTGGCAGCATATTTTTCCGGTACAGCGTTTTTGTATAGGCACCTCCAGACCGGACGATTGCACACCGGAACCTACTTTTTGAACAGAGATTTTTTCCCTTAGCAGTCGAAGCGGCTAAGGAGGCTAGAGCAGGCTGATTCACCAGATTACATTGGCAGGATAGTTCTGAAGCTCGATGTCTTTAGAAATGAGCGCAGACTGAGTGTGGATGGCCGTGGCCAAAATGATACGATCATGCAGTTCCAACCCCTTGAGACCGACCGCAATTGTCAGGACTTCCGGAGTCAACGATTCGATTACATAGGGATCCGAGTCGGCAATTTGCCGATAAAAAGCCGAATAGTCCAGATTGATACGCCCCTTTTGACTCAGATGAAGGATCTCAGCCAAGACTATTACCGAAAGATGGATCCTGCCAACTGTTTCTGCATCTTCAATAGTTTGCAGAGCAAGGGCAGACAATCGATCGTTCAAAGAGGAATCCAGATACCAGACCAGCGCATGTGTATCTATAGTTACCTCCACTGGGATTGAACTTCCTTCAAGTCCGCATCCGTGATATTAGTATTCGCAAACAGTCCCCTCAAAGACACACGGTCTTCTTTTCTCTTCAGGGCAGATTGAAGCGAATCAAGCAAAAGTCGTTTTTCTTCCTCAGAAAGGTGCTCTAATTCTTTCCTTATTTCATCTACCGTCATTGGCATACCTCCAGAATGCGTATCTGAAAATGAATAGTCGAGCAAAAATCCGTCTCTCCATCCCAGGAGGATCTGGGAAATCTCTTGGATTTGAACTACAATCATATTGGACGCTTCGAAAGGGGGCCAACTACCAGGCGGTATTATCGCCCAAGAGTTGCGAAGCAATTCCTCTGGTTTTCCCTGGCCATCTGCGCACAAGCTGAGAGCTGGTGCTGCACAGGATGTGCGGAGGTCGCGGAGGACAGGATGCCGGACAAGGATGTCCCAATGTCGGCGAAGCCACGGAGGGCGGGAGCCGACGAGTCAAGGAGCGACCCAGGAGGGCCGGAGGCGGCCCAGTTCTGAAGCAGATACACTGATCTGATGCATAACCATTTTCTGTGTAGGTGCGGCTTATGGCCGAAACCGCGCTATAAGGCGAACCTCTGAACTCCCCCGGCAGAGGTTCGCATAATACCTGACTCCCCACAATAACCCGCACCGGCCCGCCGAAGGCGAAAGGCCGCGCCAAGAGTTGATATTCGGGAAATCAGGTCACAGTCAAGAGCGGCTAGACTGCACCGAAGGCATTACATGCAGGATGCTGTATTATTTGTGAGCCTATAGTACAGGCCAGAGTATTCCAACGATAGAATATGGGGTTGTAGAACGCGGTTCCGCTTTCTTTTCAAACCAAAGTGCCACTATTGTTCCCGGTCCTTATGACCGAAGACTTCATAAGCATCGTAACAACCGGCTTTTTTGCCCTTTCTTTGTCTTTCTCTCAACTGCTCCCATTCTTGCGTGGTAACATCCTGCGGGACAGTCCCACAGCGGGCTTCGAGCGGCCACTGCGCCCAGTATATTGTCGCATCATCCAACACATTCGGGTAGGTCATAGATGGCTGGTAAGGACTATCGGAATAGGGCCCCCGCTGCAACTCCCCATATGGATTATCCGGAGCCACAGAGTGGTGTACGAAGATTTCCTGAACGTTTCCCACCAATAGGAAAACGGCTATTCAAATAGTTTCTTTCGTCAGATACCCTGAAGGAGACTTCTCGACTTTGGCCCATTTGTAGAACATGATCTGGTTAAAGGAGAACTCTTGGCCCTTGAGGTCTTTCTGCAATGGTTCGACAAAGGTCCATTGGCGGTAGGGGATCGGCCCAAATAGCTTCCTAACATCCTCGATACCCTGTACGATATCCGGATTCCTGACAACAGAAACGTCCAGTATAGAAATCGGTGGAATAGATCGCCTGGCAGCCTTCATGTCTGCTTTCAAGTAGGCAGGGACGTGACGACCCGGTGCATTCGCGTCGTAGGCACTTCCGCAACCAGAGGCCCCAGGTGCAGGCAAACTGATCAGCCAGAGCGTCACAAGACTATGAAGCGGGAGGGTAAGAATTTTCCTTTTGATTTCCATTAATGACCTGCAGCGCGCCGCGGTGGAATGTCGGGATTACGATCCGGCATGTAGAAACCGTTCGGATCATCGCATCTATCCCGGTCGCCATAAAAGCACCCTATGGAATTCAAGTAGTTACTAACGAAATGCCCGAAGCTAGCGCCGGAGCCGTCACGAAAGTAATCCCATTGTTTGGCTTGATCGATCATTTCTTCACGACCATCGAATATGTCCCATCGGATTGGTTCTACCCATTTATTGACAACGATCTATAGCTCGCATAATGTTCCTGGCTCAGGTAGATTTCGAATGCCGTTCCAATCGTTAGCATTCTAGTACTTTTGAGTCCAGAAGTGTTCTTATTCTCAGCAGCCTTCACAGATTGCATACAGAGAGCTCCACCGCCACTATGCCAGATGAGGTTGTTGACACGACCCTCTGGCAACAATTCAGATAAGTCAGTAGCATGAACCTGGGAGGCGTCCACAGCTCTTAGTTTGCCAGTCTGCTTTTCGAGATGAACGAAGCTGCCGCATGAGAAGGATGAGATTTTCGAGCCTGCACTACAATGCTACGTGACTCATACAATTTTCTAGCCTTGAAAGACAGCAACGGCGCATGTGCAAATCAGAGTATGCGAAAAATATCAGTCAAGGTTTGGTGCGCAAGGCCCCACAGCCGAGGAAAAACCACAAAATTTTGAGATTTTTTCTTCCTTATCCAAGAGCCATTCCAGCTTGTAGCCAAGACCTGTCTTATTGTCCATATAATCCTTCACCAACACTCTTGCACCGTCTCGATTTCTCCTACCCCTGTAAGAGTCTACCATTACTACCTCATCCGCTTCAATGGAGTACTCGGTCTCGAGTAGTCTTTTCTCCCGGTCACTGACAGGGTTGCCTTCTGTCCGTTTACTACCTGTATTAGCGTCGCAAATCTCGTAAAAGCCATGGTCACAGGCCCATTCCTTTCCACGCAACCGAGCGTATCGCCGCATATCTTTCTGCGAACCAGGATATACTTCATTCGGACTCACATTTCCAGTATTAAAGCGACCAAAAGAAAACTCTGAATTACCGTTCACTCTTACTCTGTGTGTTATAGAATGTCCGGTGACAGTCCCTTCGCTGAGAAATACGGCCAAGGTTAACGTCTCGAGAGTAATCTCTTGTCTTGCCATCTGTCCTGCCTCGATTCGAAACTTCTTCTCGCTTGTCTTAGCTTCACCGTATATCCATATTTGGTCCACCAGTATTTGCTCGGTTTCGTGCTCCCGCATGAATCCTCCGGGAAACGATATTCGCTTTCGGGGACCGGCCGGATATTTCCTGTTAAGGTCACTTGTTGTCGTTTTTCCCGGAATTATTGCAAAACCTGCATCAAAGGAAAAATCCCACGCTTTCTCGGGACGCATATGATCCTCATGAAAACCTTCTATGGCGTTTGCACACTGCACGAAGGTCCCCAAACTAATGATTAAACTGATCCATCGATAAAATCTCACCTTCCAAGCCTCTCTGGACCACTCCAATTTTTTCGGACACCTTTCCGGCAACCCTTTGCATTTCAAACTGGTCCGGGGATATATTCCCCAGGTAGCTATGCTTCCTTCTACGATTACAGAACAGCGCGCAATGGTTAAATATCCGATTACGAGCATCCTTGACGCTCTCGAACGATCGGCAGGTCGTTTCCTTTTTCATCCTGCCGAAAAAGGACTCCGCACAAGCACGATCCCACCATGTCCCGTTTCAGCTCATGATCGATAGAAAAGCGTCGCCTCCCAGGATCTCCCGGAACTCATATTTCGCGTACTGACAACCACTGTCCGAATGAAAGATACAACTGGAATGGATGCCACGCTGAAAAGTAGCCATTTCAAAGGCAGCAGTAAAGTGCGAAGTCTCCATGTGCCAATTTATCGACCGCCGGATCGCGGAGCGTGCGGGCTAAGACATTACTTCGCTTGTTTGATTTCTGCCACGATTTCCTCCAGGCTTTTTTTTCCCAGAATCTCGTGACGTTCTTCGGTCCAGTTGCCCTTGTTGATCCCAAGCCCCTGAAGAAATGTAATCATACCATCCACTCCGAGCCGTTCTCGAAGCGCAGCCATACCTTCCTGATAAATCTGTTCTTTGGACATTTCACTCATGGCTCTAAACCTCCGGCCTGAAACGCGAGCGGATTCATGGCCTGGAACGGGAAACTGTGACGATTGGCCTTCTTAGTAATTTATAGTCAGTGGTCAGAAAATGTCAACTCTTGCTTTCTCTGCTGAAGCGAGATGAAGAGCATCGATGGCGGCAATTCCGGACTTGTGCAGCTCTCCACCACGGGCCTCTCCATCAGGATCCAGAGCAATCCATTCCGTGCTCAAGCCTTCCAGAGAAAGCACTCTGCGCCGGCGCTCCTCGGATGGGTTTTGCAGAATCTCATAACGCAATACCGTGCCAGAGACAAGTAACCAGTGTTGCTCCGAGATAGCTAACAGGATAGAACGTACAGCCGTGGATTCTGCTCGAACAGTTGGATGACTGGCATCATCAAACGGACGATTCAGGCAACAGCAATCCATGTATAACCTCAACCCCTGTTTCATGAGGCCGGTCTCGCAATCGGATACAATAAGTCAAACAGGGCTACAATGACCCAATAGGAAAAGCCCTAGCACGATTGTCCGATGCTCCTGTCCTCTTCACTGCCAAATCAAGCCCTTAGACTTGAGATAGTCCAGCCATAGGAATACTTGCCGAGACGGTTCACAGCTTTCCGAGTCGACGGGGAGAGTCTCTCTGGATGGTTTCCCAGACTCGTCTGATAAGAAATATTTGGTGCAGACACCGTGGGCGCCGAACCCGAAATAAAAATCATCTTTTGTTCCCCTTCTATTCTTTCTCGTAGGGTACCTCATATAATTTCTCTTGATGTCTCTTTCTACGAGATCCTTTGAAGCGTGAACCTGGAGTTGCTCAGTCCATTCTCCTCCCTGGATCAATAAGAGAGAAATGTTGCCCACTGTCCTCTTGTAGAAGCGAAAACTTCCGTAACTAGTGTCAGCAAATAGAAACTTACAGGCCTCAGCCCCGTGCATTTCCGGTGCTGCCATGTCGGATCGAACCTCAGTCACAGATTCCCAATCATCAAAAAAAACGGACTTAACAGCAGCGCAGGCCATTTCGCCCTCTATCTCCTCATTGATCTTTAAGGAAATGGAACATGCCCCTAAGATGCTGAGAAAAATCAAACCGACTCCAAATCTCCAACGTATTTCCAGCAATGATACCAATCGAACGGGTATGATGGCCAATTATTCTCTCCTCTATTATGAGTGAATGGGACCTGATACAGCAGAGAATTATCTATGCCACAGGGCTCTAAGGACGAAACAGCCCGAAGCGCTATGCGGCCCCTTCCCGATATTTATGCTCCAACACATCACTGTTGGTCACAAAGAATGTATGTTCCTTATCCAGGTAGACGTAACTGTCTGCTGTGCCGGCTGCATCCGAATACCAAATTTCAAACCCCGGCCACCTCTCAGTACATAAAAAAAGGGCAGCGCTATTGCACTGCCCTTCTCTTCGTTCAGATCGTTAGATCTTAAAGGAAGTTTTGAGAAGCAATTTCAGACTTGCTTACTCGACGAACTCCGTTCGCAGTGTGAATCACCAGGACGTTTCCTGTTTGAGCCACAGTTGCACCGCGGATTTCTTCGCCGTTCTTCAGCACAATTCTTTCCAGTGCCTGGTAGTGCTTACGAATTTCTTCTTCAGACTCCAGCTTCTGGCTTTCAGCTTCTTCTTCGATTTGCGCCAGGATCTGCTCTTGCTGCTTCTTGCGGATGTCTGCAATTTCGTCTGCAGCTTCCTGGTTTGAACCAGCTTCCAGTTTCTCCAGCATCTCAGGAGTGGCAGCAGTTAGAGTAGCAGATTCCATACGGTCTTTTACAGTAACTTCAGCCTCTTCTTTGATCATGGCGTTATCTTCGCCAGCGGAGCTGGAGATGTCATCAGCCTGCTCTTCAGCTATCTTCAGAGCTTCAGTGGAATCACCTTGCTCATTGGAAGCATTGTTTAGCAGTGCTACTTTTTTCTCCAATTCCGGATCCATGGATCCTCGGCTTGCATCGTCCAGGATAATCTCTTTACCCTGAAGCTCTGCCAGTTTCTTCAGTTTTGGGCTCTTATCAATATCTGCTTGAGATACATTTTCGAGAGCTACGATTCGAGGCTTCATGGCCACCTTTCCGTCCAGAACACGAACAGAAGAGTTGGACACTCGGTTATCATCGAATCCTTCGAAGACCTGAACTTCAAATGTGGTTCCTCGAACACCCGCAATTGCGGTTGGTGTTACTACATTGAACTCTTGATCTGAAGATGCTTTCTTAACATTAGCCAGAATTTGCCCATGCTTCATTTCGATTCGAGTTTCCCCTTTAGTTCCCATTAGACTGGAAACGGAAAGAGTAGTCATCTCACGAACTCGCACAGCGCTACCATCTCGGCTTTGCAGGTCGACGGTACCCTGAGTAGTCTTGATTACATCATTTTCCTTAACGACGGTTCCTACTTTCGCAGGAATCGACTCACCATTCCGGACAATACTCGCATCCCCGGAAGCAAACACGATCACCATAGAGCGAGATGCTTCCTTGTTCGCCTGTCCCTTACAAGAAATTGTAATGAGGAACAGGGAGGCAGCGAGCAATCCGGCTGTTTTCAAAATTGCACCATGCTTTTTCATCAGCCTTCTCCTAAATTCTTTGTTACCGGTGCCCAAGCATCCGGCCCTTTCACCTTATAAACAAGTGCGCGGCAAATATTTGCATTTTGTCCGCATTCTCTGAAAAAATCCATCAATTTTCGTACACAATTTCCTGAACATTATCCCTTCGAACTACCACTACTCCGGACGTAGTGTGCAACATTAGACGGTCTCCCTGCTGGGCGGCCACCACTCCCTGTAAAATTCGGCCATCTTTCAGGATGATTTTCTCCAGTGATTGACCGTACATCTCAGAGATTTGCTTCTCTTCTCGAACTTTGTCCAGTCGCTTCATCTCGGGGATCCACTTCCTGGCCAATAAGTCAGTACTATTTCTTAGGCTTTCCGCCTCGGATTCCGTATTCGCAGGCGCGGCCTGAGGCTCAATCTCCAGAGGGGAATCCAGGCCTTTTCGTGCCATATTTTGAGCAGGAATGGGGGTTTCGGCCATTTTCAGTGTGCCCTGCTCCAGGTAGAGTTCTGATTTCTGTTCATCCACAGTAAGACGAAAAACAGTTCCTGTCACCAGAACATTTGTATGCGGAGTCTGGATCTCAAGCGTTGCATTTTCGCTGCTCGAATCATCCTTCTTGCGAACTTCAGCCAGAACCGTTCCTTTTTCCTGTCTTAGCTTTAATTGCCCCATAGATTCTTTGATCTCAATTACGCTTTCAGGATAGATTCTAATAATTACGCCATTGGATGCCATAAGATCCAGGGATTCATTGCCCGTTCGAATGATCTGTCCTGAATTTAGTACACCCAGGTTCCAGTGCTGAGCCACTTCTTTGCTGGATTCTACAGAAACACCGGTTCCGGTAGCTGCGCCGTATAATTCAATTGGAGTGGAACCCTGAACACTTAGATAGGGATATACGAAATAGAGACCGGCTGCCAGCAAGATGGCTGCTGCCGCTGAAAGGAATGCTCGACTACCAGGAAAGGATAAGATTTTCCCTCCCTGGCCCTCGTCGCGGTAAACCGCCGAGGGTTCCTGCTCCAGCCATGCTGGATCAAATGCGGGAACTTCCAGCCGCGGTGGATACTTCAATTGCTTCAGAATTGCATCCGGCAATTGCTCCATTCTATTTTCCCGATCGTTTTTCATGAACTTCTGGAAGCCCTTACCTATCTAACAACGGCCCTATTATTTTTCCCGATTTTTTGCTCGGTACCGGTCAGGATTGTTAACCTGGTCTTCATCATTCTTCCCATCAATCTTCAAGAAAGCTAATCTTGAACTCCTCTTTCTTGCTTAACTCTGCCAGACGCTTTTGCGCCTTTTGTATGGTTCTGGAAACGGTGGATACGGATGTCTTGAGCACCTCTGCAATATCTTCCAGCCGCATGTCTTCTTGAAATCTTAATAGCACTGCAGTACGGCTGCGCTCATCCAGTTGCTCCAGCATCTGCTGAATCAAATCTTCAGCATGCTTCACATCTTCTTTTCTGAAATATTCCGAGTCCGGTTGCTCGGATGCAGACGGCTCGGTGGAATCGGTATACTCGGCAACCAGGTTCACTCGCTGCCGATACCCACTCTTACTGTGGTTAATCATTAGATTTCGGGCTACACGGAACAGATACATCCGGCATCCAGTATCATCTGGCAGGGCCTTTTCTTTATAAATACGGAAGAAATTCAGGAAGGTGTCCTGTAGCAGGTCCCGGGCGGTGGCCTCTTCACGCACAGATCTAAGAAGATAGGTCAGAATATCTCTGGCATTCTCTTCGTAGATCCTCTCAAACCTTTCTGGAGGATTTACACTCATGGAACTATTGGAATCGCCGGTACAAAAAGTTTCTAACGAACCCCTGACCTATATGTTGTCGGGGAGAGACCTCAGGAGTTCAATCATTTTAATTCCGCTGGTACTATTGGGGTCCAATAACCTTTCAGCAAAACCGGTAATTAAGGCTCTGGGTACCCTTTCGTCGGGTGCAACGAACAAGGTCCGTTCCGGACTCAATATTAGAAGCAGATCCGTGCAGCTCATTCTAGATCCAAACCAGTATCCGGCATCCGGTAGAATAGACTCTCCCTGGTTGAAGTTCATGGCAGGCCTGAGATACAGGCCCGGACCACCATCCGCATTTTTTCTGGAGCCAGAAGGGATATCCTACATTTCCGATATTCCCCATAGAACGTCCCGACCGCTGGCTTTCCTGTCTTTTCCTGTGCTGTCCGGAGGCACAGGCTCTGTAGGTCTTGGAGCTATTTCTGGAGAACCGGGACCGGGGCTCTTGCTCCATACAGAAAACTCTGTTCTGTTCTGGCATCCAGGGTCTTCGCTGGGCTTTGGAGCTCTTAACCTGGCACTTAGCGATAAGTCCGTTTCGCAGCGCCTTTATGCATCGCTGTACAGAGATGCTTCGGGTACCGGAGGATATGGTTCCTATCGTATTGGCGGCCAATTACACACTCAATTCCAGCTATTAATTCAAGGATTCAGGTATCCTTCCCGGGATTTAGATCCTGAATCGAAAGAACCGTTTTTCCATCGAAAGGGGCGCTCCGGTGCAGGTTCTGTACAGCTTCATCTACCTAACCTGGAACTCATCGCAGCCGGAGAAGATGTGGGCCTGGACCAGTATCGATTGGGGCGAATCCGGATTATTTCGCCTCAGTGGATGGGCCTGCATGCTTTGTTTCAGGGACAGACCCTGCGCACCTATCGCTATAACAGCGATCAGGGATATAGATATTACCGAAGTGCAGGACTGGGACTTCGCCTGGGCCATCGACACCTGTCCGGGGAGGATCGATACTCCCTGGATCCGGTTTACTGGGCACAAATTGTTTTCAGCTCCGACTCAGAGAGCCTGGCCGGAGAAATCAGCTTTGTGTACAGGCAGGGCCAATTCTATCTGGAAACCGGATTTAGAATGTCGCATGATGCGGCTCCAGTTGTGGCCTGGGAACAACAGTGGATGCAGAATCCAGCCATCCGGTTCCGCCAATTACTCAAGCAGAGCTTTCGCATGGAACTTGGCTCCAGAAACTTCTATTTGAGGTATTCCTACTCTGAAATGAAAGGCCGGGGCGAAATGGCGGCCTTTAATAGTCATTTCTTGAAATTACAGGGAACCTGGTGCTTGCAGAACTGTCGTCAGGCTCCCCAGGCTAAAGAGAACCTACACTCGGAATTCCTGAATCAAATGAAGGATAAAAGTTACCAGTCCTGATACGATGTAAATGACCATGATGGCAAACAACCCTGCAGCCGAAAAATCTCCGCCGTATCGAATACCCAGAAAAATCAAAACGCCAATCAGGAATACGGCTACCAGCCCCAGGCGGACTGGTGAGAAGCGGCGAACCATAGTAACTTGAACCTTGGAATACTTAAGTGTGGAAACCATCAAATAAGCGCAGGCAACATAAATACCAATCAGTATGGGTGCCGGAATAAGCAGAGTCTCCTGAAAAGCAAGAGGCATCAATGCGATAATCAATCCAGCAACCGGTGAAGGAAGCCCTACAAAGTGATCATCATCGTGATCCACATTGAATCTTGCCAGACGAAATGCAGCGCAGGCAGGATAGATGGCGGCCAGAATCATTCCTGCAGGCAAGGAAATTCGATCCGTTAAAGGTAGCATCAAATCATGCATGGAAAGAGAATACATCAATGCAGCAGGCGCGATTCCGAAGGTAGTGAGATCAGCCAGGCTATCCAGCTGAGCGCCTACGTCCGAGCTTGCATTGAGCAATCTGGCCGCAAACCCATCCATTCCATCGCATAGAACGGCAAGAATGATAAGTCCGCCGGCTACCCGAATAAGATCGGGATTACCCACGTTCTGTAATGAGATCAGAATACTGAAAAAACCAAGCCAGAGATTACCCAGGGTGAACAGGTTCGGAACCCATCCAAGTCGGTTTGTAAGAAAACCCATAGAGAGGGAGAAATACCCGGTTTAGCATGCGGTAAACCAATTTTTATAGGCCCGATTTTCACTGCAATGCCGCAGAAGAGTTAAAATATTAGGAAGGCTCAGAACATGGGCACTGGTCGGGCAAGTAAACGGTTCGACAGATTGGTTCGACAGTTCGATTCACTGAGCTACCGTCGGCTGGAGACGGGAAAATCCAGACCGCTACGTACACCGGCCTGGAACAATCGGAATCCCAGAGCTCCTACCATTGCAGCGTTGTCCGTGCATAGCTTTCGATCCTCGGGATAGTGTAGTTGCAAATCTTTTTCTCTGGCAATGGAGTTCAGTACCGTTCGCAGCGAACCACTGGCCAGCACTCCGCCGGAAGCGACAATGGTCTTTAATCCGGTATGATCGATGGCTCTCAGTAACATTCGTCTTACCAGTTCAAAGGAGGTTCTTTGAAAATCGAAACAGATCCTGCCTGTATCTTCTTCCTTTCTGGCTGCCTGGAGAACCGCTGTCTTTATTCCAGAGTAGGAAAATGCAATACGATCGCCTGGCAAATCTTTAAGTAGTCTTGGAAACATGGACGGTGCATCATATGCATCTGGATTCTCCGATTCATATCTCAGGGCCTCTTTCTCTACGTATGGGCCCCCCGGATAAGGAAGGCTCAGAACCGAAGCTGCTTTATCAAAGGCTTCTCCCAGAGCATCGTCCATAGTGGTACCCAGAAGCTCCATTTCCTGAGGTCCATTGATCTGGAATATGGCCGAATTACCCCCGGAAAGCAAAAGTCCCAGGAATGGATACTGTGGATTCTTATCTTCCAGAAATACGGCGTACATATGAGCTTCAATATGATCTACAGTGATCAGTGGTGTTCCATGAACCAGATTCAGGCATCGGGCCATTTGACCGCCAATCATCAACGATCCAGTGAGTCCCGGGCGAGACGTAACAGCACAGTAATCCAGTTCTGCAGCCGAGATACCGGCTACCTCCAGCGCTTTTTCGAATACCGGATTGATCTTCAATAAATGTGAGCGACTGGCAATTTCAGGCACCACTCCGTGGAATGGAGCATGCTCCTGGATTTGAGAATAGATTTCGTTGGATAGAATTCGGTTTCCGTTCTCGATTACAGCCACCGAAGTTTCATCGCAGGAAGTTTCAATTCCCAGACCGACTACTCTGCTGCACTGTTCCATACTTCGAAATTGCAGAAAACCCTGAACCGGCCTACTTTCTGGCTTCGATCCAGTTCATAGCCCGATCCAGCTGAAAGTCCAGCTCTCGCTCAGGAAAGGGTGATGCAGGATACTGAGATCGTAAAAGTGTAAGAGCGGCTTTTTCGCTCAGCGGATATCCTTTAGACTGAACAAGCTTACGGAATTTTTGTACCGCCGCTGAATTAAAATGAGAATTGCTTTTCACAAATTGCTCAAGAATTCCTGCACTGCGAATCTTATGTGCATGATATCTGTCTTCCATCGTAGGGTCCCAGCTGGGGACTGGAATGTCAGGCTTCAAACCGACTCCATGTATGGATCGGTTGGCAGGAGTGAAATATTTCTGAGTTGTGATCAATGCCGCCGTATTACCCGGTAATGGGCGAAAAATATTCTGCACCGATCCTTTACCAAAACTGGTTTCGCCCAGTAGAACAGCCCGCTTATGATCCTGAAGTGCTCCGGCCAGGATTTCAGAAGCGCTGGCACTGCCCTCGTTTATAAGAACCACCACCGGAATACCTTCTGACAGTCTTGTATCCAGCTTCCTGGATAGAAATACATTATCCTGATCTTCGTTGCGGCCCGAAGCTTTGACCACAACCTTATCTGCAGGTAAAAACATGCTGGCCAGGGTCACTGCCATTTCAAGATGCCCTCCACTGTTGTTACGAAGATCCAGTACAACTCCTTTTACTTTCTTCTCATCAAAAGTCTGCACCCAGTTGCGAAAGGTTTCCACGGTGCCAGTGTCTTCACCAAAGAACTGAGAAAGACGAATGTAGCCAATGTTTCCAGGAAGAATCTTTCCGCGGCAGTAATCCACTTCCACAATTTGACGGGTAATGGAAAACTCCAGAGGTTCCAGCATATCTTCGCGAATAACCTTTAGTTGCACCACACTTCCCGTTTCGCCGGTCATGATTCGCAGAATTTCAGCAAACTCTTTGCGTTCGGTGCTTACACCATCGATTTCGATGATCCTGTCTCCGGGCTGAATACCGGCCCGGGCTGCCGGACTGCCATCCATGGGTGCTATTACGCAGGGCACATTCTGGCACATAGTTACTTCTACACCAATTCCAACAAGAGCGCCGCCTTCGGATCGAGAGAAATCCGAATTCTCTTGCGGATCCAAAAAGCGAGTGTAAGGATCTCCAGTGGCAGCAAGCATACCTCGAATGGCGCCCAGCAATAGGGTCTCTTCATCTACATCTTCTACGTAGTTCTCTTTAATGCTCTGTAGAAGGATTTCCAGAGTCATGCGATAACGATCGCTCAATGCAGGCTTCTCTGAATAAAGGGGCTGCAGTAAATATCCAGATAGCAGAATTAGAACAGTACCCATCCAGAAGAATCGCTCATTCTTCTTCATGAATGAATCCTTCCGGGCGCCGTTTTCCTTTTGATCGGTACTATTGAACATTGCTATCTCCTGAACATTCCTGAAATTGGGCAGCTACCTGACCCGAATCGTGTACTATTTGGACTTCAATCCCTTTGCGGGCCATTGAGCGGATTATTTATTCAGCTCCAGCTCCAGTGTTTTGTAGAATTCCGGATCCGATTTTTTTAGCTCATCCAGCACCCGGTCGCATTGCACATTGTTATGTTTGCAGGCCATTTGAAACAGTCTGTCATCGGACAGGCCTTTTAGTTTGGGCTGTATCTGGGATTGAAATCGAAGATGTAAAAACTCATCTTTTACTCTTTGCACATCCGTGGCATTGGGCTCTGCATTGCAGCCAGCCAGGGTAAACAGTAGCAGCAACAGTCCAGTTAGTAGAAAGATTTTGCTGGCAGACCTTCGTCTTGCTGTATTGGATTGATTCAAACTCAACCTGTCCATATTAGACACCATAGACACAAGTTATAGAAGTGCTTTTGCCTGGCCATCGGTTTCCCGAGCTTTTCCGCCTTCTGCAAAAAGTGCTCCAGGAATCTCCGAAACACTTTTAAGACGCTGCCAGGAGATGGAAGGATGACTCTGCTGAATCTCTTCCACCGCTGATCCTGAGGACACTACCAGTTTCTGAAATCCCAGAGCGGACATTTCTTTAAGCCTCAAATTTTCCCGGGAGGCCGGGCGTAGCTCTCCGCTCAGGCCCACCTCTCCCAGAACGCCGGTATGACTACTGACCGGTTGCTCATTAAAAGATGATAGAATAGCTACACAGAGAGCCAGGTCCAGGCCCGGTTCATCAGCTCTGAATCCGCCGGCAATGTTGGCAAAAATATCATAGTCCGAAAGCCGGAGCTTAAGGTGCTTTTCCAGAACGGCGCTCAGTAATAGAAGCCGACCTGTATCCAGGCCTTCTGCTACACGTCTGGCCGGTCCGTAGGCGCTACGAGTCACCAGGGCCTGCACTTCTACAACAATTGGACGGCTGCCTTCCAGAATCACCGCATGTACACAGCCGGCCGGAGACTCCTCACTTCTGGTGCTGCTCAATCTCTGAGCAGGAATCATCCCATCGCTTCGCATCTCCAGAATAGCCGCCTCGCCCACAGGCCCAAACCGATTCTTGGTCGATTTTAGAATGCGATAATGATTGTTACGATCACTTTCAAAGTATAGAACCGTATCCATCATATGTTCTAGCAGCCTGGGACCACCAATGGATCCTTCCTTCGTGATGTGGCCGGTAAGAAGAACAGGAACCTTGCTGCGTTTGGACGCTTCCAGTAAAGAAAAGGCTGCATCCCTCAGTTGACCGGGGCTCCCTGGAAGATTACCTTCGCGGGATGAAATAGTCTGAACGGAATCTATCACAAGCAGGTCTGGCTTTTCTCTGGACATTCGATTGCAGATCTTATCCAGTTCAATTTCACGAGATATTTTTATGCGACTTCCATCAATTTTCATTCGATCGCTTCGCATACGAATCTGACCCGGGCTTTCTTCTCCGGAAAAGTAATAGATTCGTCCGGTGAATCTGCGAGATATCTCGAGTATTAGAGTGGACTTCCCCACTCCCGGTTCGCCGGCCAGAAGTATCAGCTGACCCGGTACCAGTCCTCCGCCCAGCACCAGGTCTAGATCATCCAGTCCTGTGGTTTTTCGTGCGGTTTCCTCGGGATTAATATCTGCAAGAAATGGCAATTCATCCATGGGTCCCGCTGGAACCGATTTACCTGCTCCCACGACTGGAGCGGAGTGATCCTCATCGATGCTATTCCATTCATTGCACTGAGTACACTTCCCCTGCCAGCGATTGTAGGTGGCGCCGCAAGAGTTGCATATGAAGGTCCTGGAGGATTTCTTTGCCATTTTATCTAGAGCTCAACTTTAGAAATAATCGGTAATGATTCGTAGCGATGCATATCCTTCATGAATCATGGAGCCTGGAGCAGACCAGGAAGTATGTATTGGAAAAAGAGCAATCCGCGGATCCCTATCTCCCGGGCAATGAAAGCATCGGGCCCATCTTTTAAAAATAACAGATCGGCTAGCCCGTATCCACAATGACGATTCATGCAAGCTTATCAGATGCTCGCTTCCATCATAGCGCTGACTGCGAACTTTCCAGATCCCGGCTTCCGTCCTGGCGATGCCTGCGAGCTCTTCAGATCCCCGCTTCCGTCCTGACGCTGCCTGCGAGCTCTTCAGATCCCCGCTTCCGTCATGGCGCTGCCTGCGAGCTCTTCAGATCCCCGCTTCCGTCATGGCGCTGCCTGCGAGCTCTTCAGATCCCCGCTTCCGTCATGCTCTTCGGATATGACATTTCAGGTCGATCAATTCGACCAGGCCATCGGGCCGAAGACTTAGCTTCAAGCTTCCGTGCTTCCAGCATCCAGTAAATTATCAAAACGAAACAATTCAGGTCTGTAGGCCAGAAAAAATCCGCCGGTTCGACCGGCCCGGTATTTGGAAATAATGATCTCTGCCTGTCCGGAATGCTCGGACTGATCTTCTCCATCGGCCGGAGCATCCCTGTGAATGAACATTACCATATCGGCATCCTGCTCCAGGGCGCCGGACTCTCTAAGGTCCGAAAGCTGGGGACGGGCGGATTCCCCTCTTCGTTGTTCCACTGAGCGGTTCATCTGCGAAAGAGCGAGAATTGGTACATCTTCTGACATGGCCAATTGCTTCAATGCCCTGGATATACTGGCAACCTCCATCTGACGCCCAAACTTGCGGTTTTCTGGATCGCTCATTAACTGAAGATAGTCCACAACAACAAGACCCAGCTTCTGTCCTTTCTGACGAAGCTCCATGGCAAGCTTTCGCGTTCTGCTAATACAATCCCAGATGGAAAGTGCTCCAGTATCATCCATGAATATGGGACTTTTAAATATTGCATCCATGGAAGCCTGGATAGAGGCTTTCTTACCCTGAGGGATATGCCCTCTCTTAAGGTCTGCATGGTTGGTCTGGGAATGGGCACAGAGCACGCGAAGCAAGACTTCCAGCCGGCTCATCTCCAGAGTAAAGAATAGGATGGGTGCCGGTTGCTCTGAAATGGCCAGATTCATGGCAATATTCATGGCAAAGGTAGATTTTCCCATACCAGGACGTGCTGCGAGAATCAAGAGTTCGCCGCCTCGCAGACCGGAGGTTCGATTATCGAACTCTTCGTACCGAGTTGGCAGTCCGGACATACCACCCCGGGCTGCGATTAGATGCTCAAAGTAATCGAAGAAGTCCGATTGCATTTCTGCAGCCGATAGAACGCCACGAGAACTTGTCTTGGATGTAATCTTGAGGATTGATTCTTCAACCTGCTTGAGAAAGCTTCCTTCATTCTCCTGAGGTTCCCTGGCATCCACCTCTATCTGATGGGCTGCATTAATCAGATCCCTGCGAAGTGCAATATTTCGGATTCTCTCCGCCTGCAGAGGAGCATTGTTCGGCGCCAGCACATCCTCCACCAATCGCATGATGTAAGCATTCCCTCCAGCAGGGTTTAGCTGGCTACGATCCTGAAGGTACTGAACTACCGTGATTGGATCAATGTCATTTGAAGAGTCGTTGCTTAGCGTGAGGATAGCATCGTAAATGAAGCGATGGCCATCGGAAAAGAAATCATTTCGACTGATAATAGAACTCACCTGAATGGTAAGATCTGGCCTTAAAATAAGAGAGCCGAGCACCTGGCGCTCGGCTTCTATATCGGCAGGGACCTGGCGCGGATCAGCCACGCTGGTATTCCTCAGTCTTCCTTATTTTCTTCGGTAGCTTCTGCAGGCTCTGCAGTTTCACCGCTTTCGGCTGCTTCTGCAGCGGCAGCCTCTGCGGCACGCTCGGAAGGAGATTTGTATTCTTCTTCCTCCTCTACCTCATTGAGAGCCACTACATTGACTGTAAGAGGGACTGTAATTCCTTCTGCAAGTTTCACTTTTGCTTTGTAGGACCCAAGTGCACGCATGCTTTCTGGAAGGTCGATCTTTCGCTTATCGATGCTGTATCCTTTTTCTTCCAGAGCTTTGGCCACAAGCAGAGGAGTGACGGAACCAAATAGCTTTTGCTTGGCTCCTACCATAACTCCTACGTCCACCTCTTTGATGGAACCCATTTTGCCGGCCAATTCTTCCATGGCCTTTTTGCGACGTTCCGTTTTCAAGGACAGAAGTCTTTGCTGATGCTGAATGGCGCGTGCGCTGCCTGCATGAGCGGGCAATACTAGTTTTCTAGGAAGCAGATAGTTACGTGCGTATCCGTCCTTTACTTCTTTTACTTCGCCTGCATCTCCCAGGCCGTTAATATCTTTCTGTAGAATTACCTTCATGGTCCTTTCCTTTCATCTCTGCCCGGCACTTCCAGCGGCTCTTCGCGGGTTCCAGGTCTTCTATTCTAAAAAACAACTTTGTATAATCTATGCACTAAAAGAAATACTGATTCGATTCTCAGATTTACGATCCGCCATTAGAACGGAATATCGTCATCTTCAGGCAACGGTCCCTGATCCACATAGGGAGGCTCCTGATACCCGGAATCGTTACTCTGGCCGGAAGAGCCGTAGCCTCCGCCTGAGCTAAAACCACCACCGGAACCGGAATTGCTAAATCCGCCTCCGCCACCGCCCTGAGCACTTCCCAGAAGCTGCATGTTTTCCACCGTAACTTCTACAATGGACCGTTTTCCTTCCGGGCTATCCCAGCTTCGCTGAGTCAAACGGCCTTCCACCGCTATTTGTTTGCCCTTCTGGCAATATTGCTGAATGATCTCCGAAAGCCGGCCAAAGGAAACACAGTTTATAAAGCTGGTCTCTTCCCGCTTATTCCCATCTACAACATAGGTGCGGTTATTGGCAATGCTGAACTTACAGAAACTCTTGCCATTCTGCGTTTGCTTGATTTCTGGATCCCGCACCAGCCGACCGATGAGGACCACCCGATTTAAGTCGGATGCCATGATCAGGCCACAGATTTAATCATAAACTGAAGAAGTCCACCCTGGATTTTCAGTTCCCGGGAGATTTCTTTCACGGACTCAGGAGGCATTTTACACTGGAATATATGGTAGCTTCCTGCACTCAAGTCCTGACGAGCGTAGCTCAGGTTCTTCCGTCCCCAGGTTTCCTGGTTAGAAATCTGCCCTTTGTATCGAGTAACGATTTCCTGCACGCTTTTGACGGTCTCGTCCACGGACTCAGACTCTTTCAATATGGTAATTAGTTCGTAATTCTTCATTTTGGCCCTTTTCCGGTAAAGGATACCATACGGAACAAGGCCATCGCTGTGTCAAGTAGAAGGTGCAGGATCGGTACTGGAGCAGAGTTCCTGGAGCCGCGCCGCCGCCTGATGGGAATCTCATTGACGGAGGATCGTGGCGGACCGGCTACTGGGAAATGCGATTTGTGGCTTTGCTTGCCTGGATCCTTTTTGGGTTCACCTTTCTTCTGGCCGCTCGCTGGCCAGCTCTTGCCCGAAGTCTGGGCGGACTGTCCAGGTTACATAGAATTCATCACATCCTGGGATTGAGCACCGGAGCCCTGGCCGTGTTGCATACCTTGCATCAGATCTGGAAGGATCCCGAAGTAGCCTTTTACTTTGAGGATCCGTTCTTGCTTCTGGGCTGGATCTCGCTTCTACTTCTGGTGGCCGGACTGGGCCTCTCATTTCTTGGCCGATTGCATCATCGATGGTGGCTCTTGCTGCACTGGAGTCTGGCCGGTGCCTATCTGGGAGCTTTGTTCCATAGTTACGGATTTCTGCAACATGGAAGATGGCATGAAGTTGCATTCCTTGCGGGCCTGGGCCTGGGAGGCCTGGGTCTAACGCTCATTTTTCTATACCGCTGGAAAGGACAGAACTGGGTGGTACAGGAAGTGAAGAATACAGGTTCAGGACTGTTCGAGCTGATCCTGAAACCTGAAATTGCCAATGCCAATGCTCCCCGGGCCGGCTCTTTAATCTATCTGCAATTTGGATCTGGATTCACGTCCAACTGGCATCCATTTTCCGTAGCCTCTTGCAGAATGAGTCCTGAACTTCATGTTTTGATCAAGAATGCTGGCCTGGATACTTCGCATTTGCTGGATATGAAACCAGGACATGTCTTGCGATTGCAGGGTCCTTTCGCCGAGTTTCAGGTATCGCAGGATCCTCAGCTATGGGTAGCTGCAGGCACCGGGCTGGCTCCCTTCCTGGGAATGGCTCGATGTTTTGATTTTACTGGTGCCGGCACAGTAGAACTCTACTTTTTTGAAGCGAAACCAGAGCCCATCGTAGAAGCAGAACTGGACCGAATTTCACAGAGTCATCCAGAGTTTCGCTGGAAGGCCCATTACGGTAAGTCCGCAGACTTTTCAGAAATGGTAAAATCTGCCAGAAGCCAGCAAGGACAGATACTGATTTGTGGTTCCCCTGGATTCATGAAAAAGGCTCGAATGTCATTGCACGCTGCTCAAATTTCTGGAGAAAGAATCCATACAGAGGAATCCGTACCATGGTAGTTAGAAAACAAGCGATTAAGAATGCAAGACCAGATAGGCCAAATATGAAATCCAACAGTTTCTTCGTTGATGAACGCTTCCCGCTCATCGCTATTTTGATTCTTCTTTTTTTGGGCAGCCCTGTCTGGTCCAATACCCGAACGATAAGCGCAGGCGAACTGGCTCAGCATTCCACTTCCAATAGCTGCTGGATTGCCATTTCTGGCAGCGTCTATGACATCACCAATTATCTAAGCGAGCATTCCAACGATCATAATTTCAGCTTATTACCCTGGTGTGGAAAAGATGCGACGAAGGGCTGGAAGGACAAGGATGGAAAAGGAAAGCCGCACAGCCGAAAGGCAACTATTCAGCTAAAACGCTACAAGATCGGGGAGCTTGAATAGGAAAGACACCTGGCTACGAATATTCAGGGATGATGCCCGGTGATAGGCATTTCCTGGTCTCGGCAACGGAATGGAATCTGATACAATACAAGGCAGGTTCGCCTTAATCCCGATTCGCCGCGCAAATGTGAACCGCTGTGAAGTGCGGGGCCCAGCCGCGAGTTCGCATAATAACGCCTCACCGTGCAAATACGAACCGCCGGGAAGTGCGGGGTCCCAGCCACGAGTTCGCATAATAACGCCTCACCGCGCAAATACGAACCGCCGGGAAGTGCGGGGGCCAGCCACGAGTTCGCATAATAACGCCTCACCGCGCAAATGCGAACCGCCGTGAAGAGCGGGGCCCCGGACCTGCCCGGTTACCTGGAACCCCATCAACGGCTTCAGCAGGGATGTCTGCCCGAGAGCAGAGAAATTCTGGATTCTGTTCCAGGCAAAAGAATCCTTTCGTCGGACCAGAATTGGCGGCCTGCGATTCTATTTCTCTGGCAAGGTACTCAAATCCACCTGGCTTTCGTAGCCGTCTTTGAGACGATTTTGATAGTGGCGATCTCCGGAAACTCTTACGCCAAAGGCCGAAGAATCCCAATAACAGTGCCCTTCCAGAATTGGCGGTGTGTCCATATAGAGCTTCCTGTAGAGTTGCCAAACACAGCTACCATTCGGGAAAAAGTCGCCGGGATCAGCCCCGGTGGCAATAAATTGCAGGAAATTTTTGGTGGTATGTTCTGTGAAAATGAAATCGTCCTTCTCTCGCACCTGATGTCGAACTACAAAAAGCTTTAGCTTTCCCTGAAAGAACAGAAATGTGATGTCCATTCGCTCCTGAGTCTGATAGCCGGAATAACCTTCGCCCCTCACTTCCCTGGAATGAGCGCCCAGATACCGAATCACTTCATCCACAGGATACAGAGTTCCATTCATTAAGTATGGGATAGGTTCAGCAAAATTGAGCCGACCGTTGGTCCTGGGATACCGATTCAGAACTTCCTCCGGCGCCATATCCTTTCGAACAATAGTCTTCAATTCCGCCAGGTCGAGATTCACTGGGGGGCCCAGCCTTTCCTGATCACCTGGCCTGGGCTGCCGGGCATGAGCCATTTGAGTACAAAGCCCAAATAGGAAAACGGGGCAGACTAGCAAGAGGCAAATAATGAATCTATGGAGAGCGAAACGCATTTTATATCCTCCTACATCCATGGCAGATCAATCGGAAAGTAATACCAGGTTAGCCACGCTCCGCAATGCTACTGGAGCCCATAGCCTAATCAATGGTCTCGACTTTCGGGCGAACTGGCCGCAAGGTCGCAATCCGCAGGTTCGTCTTAAACCCCGTTCACTGCGTAAATGCGAACCGGCCGCTGGGCTCACCGTTTAAGCGTTCCGGCTACGAAGCAATTACCGAAATCGTATGAAGATCAGCAGTGCCGTCTAATCAGCGGACGTACGGTTCTCGAACCTGCAGGTCATCGATTGCTTCATAATGGTTCTGATTGAACGTATAGATAATACCCCCACTAGCCACAGCGATTTGCCCGATCAGGGCATCCAGAATTCCCGTACCGTGACTGAGATACAATCGGGCAAAGCTATCAAACGCCTTTCTGCATGCATCCTGATCCGGCCAGAGCAGCTGAGCACCAGAAAAGAAAGCCTCTATTTGCCTCTGCTCCTCAAGCTTCCGGGCTCCTTGAATCAGCTCCATGGCAACGAATCCCGGAATACCGAGCGGGATCGATGCAAGGTTTCTCAACCACTGCAGGGCTGGCGGATGCCCTCGGAGGGGGCATCAATAAGCACGTCCGTATCGACGATTATCATTCGCGATTCTGAGCTTGATGACGCAGAGCCCTGGCAAATCCCATGGTGTCATTAATATCTTTGCGATCTTTCCAGAGACCGACGATGTTCGAAGAAAGCCGGGCATCCGCCGGAAGCCCGGAGCCACGCGCAATTTGAATAAAGATCTGGAGTCGATCACCTCGGCGTACTGGCAATCCGGAAAGATGAAGCTCACCGTCCTCTTGAACTGCCTGCTCCAATCGTATCACTTCCATGTGATAAAGCTGAGTGCTTTGCGCGGCTCAGTCGACCATTTTTCCACGGCGGTCATGTAGGCAAGTATGAGCGAGGCCAGGTTCTGCCCAACGGAGATACACTCATCCAGATTGCCCGGACTCTCGAAGTCTCTCTGGATTACCTGCTTCTGGACAGCCAGTCCTCCGAAAACCCGGCTGCCAAAATCCAGGACCGGGAACTCTTACAGGGATTTGAAATCGTAGACAAGATGCCGGACAAAGACCGGGAAACCATCAAGTCGCTCATTGATGCCTATATCAAGAAAAGGCAGATTGAAGGGATCATGACCGAGAAGTCGGCCTTGTAGAGGGCCTGAAGGCATTCTCTATGGGAAAGCCTTCGAAGGATTGTGCGCAAGAATGGGAACGTTATCGCTTGATCAGATGAGTTTTTCGGGCCTACGTGGTCCCGCGCGCGGTGGGTGGAGCGCGCGGGTTAACAGATTACTTCGGCTGCTTACTATCCTGATACATCTTCTGATACTTTTCGGGGATATTGGCTCCAATATACTTCTGAAATTCTTCGAAGTTCATGCCTTCTGTTTATTTGCTGATCTGATCGCGAATTTCTCGCATGCTGGCAACCGCATCAAAGTCTTTTTCCTTCCTGGCGTGCATGAGGAGAGGCTTATCGACCATTCCTAGAACTTGAAGTGCGGCCCTGGGGAACTATCTTGATTTCGGGGCGAGGAGTACGCGGTGGAGCTTTCCGACCGCCCCTGCGGACCTTCACTTCTGCCAGAGGAGATGGGCCGGTACCGGTTGATTTAGATTTCTGATTCTTTTCGGACATTTTTAGACTCCTCAAGCCTCAGAATGAACACTGGAGGCCGGACTGGCAACAGGAATTTCCATACTCAACTCATTGGGCTGACGAGAAATATAGAGATGCGGCACAGAATACAGAAGCTTCCCGGTTTCATTGGAATAGACTCTTACATCCCGCATCAGTAACTCTCGATCCTGACCGGAATCCGAGAAGATGGCAACCGAGCCAAAATATACCAGTCCAATCCGGTGGTCCCGAACTATGATCCAGTCAAAGGCAGGATCGGGAATATTGTGAAAATGAGTCCAGACATCCGCATCGCCGAAATGGTTTGTAAGGTGTAATGCATGCCCCACGCGGTTGATCCACTTATGGGTATGAATGTAGGTCGCAATAAACGAGATAATCACCCCGGTAGCTGCTGCTCCAAACACCTCGGCCGGATTGAGCTTCTGCTCCTCGTCCAGCAGTACATCGAAGAAAACGAAATCCGGAATACCCGAAAAGACCAGAGATAGAAGCCAGATGAAGATTCCATACAGCCCATAGCTGAAGACAGCAAAAACGATGATCTCCAGGTAATCTTCCCAGTCCTTCCGGGGGTTACGACCGCGCATAAGCCTGAACAGAGAACTCGCAATAATTCCAGGAAGAAGCAGAAAGATAATGCGAATTAGAAAGCCAGTTACACTCATAGAATTCTCGCCAAAAATGAAATACGTATCTGCTCAGTCAAACAGGCCATCCTGACCCAGCCTTTCCAGCACAGACTTCTCCTCTTTCCTTGCCTTCTTTAATTCCTCTTCCAGCAGAGAGATCACGTTTCTGGTCGCGGCCAGTTGCCCCTTTAACTTCTCCACTTTCTTACGATCCTTCTGCGTAAGCTGTACGGATGAATCCGCCGCGCGGGATTGGCCTGGTTCGATCTTGCCTTTACCAGAAGCAGTCGGAGACTTCTGCTTTTTCTTTAGATCGGATACCAGGCGTTTGGCCGTACCTTCCGTTACCTGAACTTTGGACTTCTTCTGGATTTCCTCTGCAAGAGAGCTTTCCCCCTGAAGAAGTTCATTGAACTTCTTGGATGCCTGTCTGTGATCGGAGCCCGGGTTTTCACGGTTCATTGAACCTTGATTCTTTCCCCGGCGGCCGGATCCCAGGGGCTAGATGGGTCGATGACCGGCGTTGCGGGCGGGTCCTTTCTGAACCCGGGCTGGTTTCGCCTTAGATCCTCCTCCACGCTCTAACCCGAACTCCGGGGAGCCACATCCCCCGGTTCGTATGATGTCCCACACTGTGCTTTAAACAGAACGGCGCTCCATTGAAAGATCTATCCCAGGAAGACCTGGGAAATCTTGTAGACTTGAACTACAATCATATAGGCCGCTACGAGCGCGGGGAATCCCGGCCTTCGGCACACACAAGCTCAGAGCCGGTGCTGCACAGGATGTGCGAATGTCGCGGAGGACAGGATGTCCCAGAGCGACCGGATGCCCTGGGAGTTACTACCGATTATCTACTCGGCGGATCCGAGGACAACTCTGTGCGCGCCGATCTGGAAGATCAGGAGCTTCTGGATATGTTTCGCCGGGTCCAAAAGCTACCGGAAGACAAGAAGCGATCCGTAAAGGATTTCCTGGAAGCCTCTCTGTTTCGCGAAAGAGTAAGAGAGGATATTGCTTAGGGGCAGCGAACGAGAGCGGGTGCTTCGCGCGAAGATGCTGTTTCTCAGATAGCTTTCCTTCCGCGACAACGCATAGCCTAATCAAGAGGTTGACCAATTTCACGATAGTAGTCAGCGATCTCTTGGCGCGAGCCCGGCCAAAATTCGAAGTGTTTCCCTATAAATGTGTTGTCAGGTGCGGGATTCATCTTACCTGACTCGTCCAAGGCATTATGCTTAATTACAGAGTGCTTTACAATGCCGTCTAACAAGAATACTGTAATTGTGTAGCGCACCTTGGCATCGTAACCTGAAACGCCGGGCTCACTTATTTCAATATTTTCGCCGTAGAAATAGGCATTCACTGCATCATAGGAAAACTGGTCACCATCGATGGTTTTCGCGCGTGGCTTGCCAAAGACCAGTTTGATGCCAGGACAATTCTCGGTCAGTATCTGTGGCAATGGCTCACCTACTTCAGGTTGACGTTCCAGGATCCGGGGGAGCTCCGGAGCGTCCCAACCTCGAGATCCAAGCGGACAACGATCAGGCTCAGCTCCTTGCCCCCGGCAGACCGAGCCACCGGCGGTAACGAGGCATAAAAGAAGATAACCGCCTATTTTCATAGTCCCCCTCCATCCTTCAAAATTTCTTTGAGCGATTTCTCGATGGAACCCATATACTGATCATAATCATGATCTTGCCCGCTGCCCTTTTGAGTTCCTTTATCATAAAAATCAGAGTGATAACGGCGGTACCATTGATTTATTTTACGATGCGGGAATTTAGGTTCTCCAGCCAGAGGTATATGGTCACCCGGATTAACGTAGCGACGGAAATGATTGAGACGCTGCGGATGAGGCATTTCATCCGGGGACTGAGCGGGCCCCACACATATAGAATTCATTGCGGAGATATCATTGTTTATTCCGTATTCTTTCAATGCGATTCCGCCCATAATACCTGCCTGGCTGCGTGCGATGATAGTCTTGATCTTACCGGTGTTTATCAAGGCCCTAATACTCGCCATCTCAAGTCCGCGACCGATCGAAGATTCATTGGTTGCTTTGAGAGTCGCCGATTCTAAAGTATCAGTCACATAGGGTACGCCCCGCGTGGGGTTATGAACTGATACAACGTTATCAATGCCATATTTTTGCAGCAAGAGCCACGTTTTATCCAGACCGGCCATAGAGGCCCTCGTATCATAATTCTGACCGAACAATACGCCGCCGGTGGAATCTGGCACCTTCAATTCGTTTAGCTTCTGTTGGAACGAGGGCTTTCCATGGGAGTTCATCACTATCACGTCGCCTGGCAACAGAGTATGACCATTTATCTCCATGTTCATCGGAGGTGAACGACCCAGCAAATTGGGTTTTGCCGGAAAATCCCTGCCGGGAAAAGTCTCCTTTATCTTGTTTCCGTATTTATCCGTAAACTCGACCGTATATTCGTTCTTCTCACTGTTGTATAGGACGCGCTCGCCGTTCTTGCCTTTGTAGACTCGCGTGAACCCTTCCGGACCTTTTTCATATCCCGCAACATATTGCGCGGCCTCAAGATCCATGAGAATCTCTTCGCCTAACCACTCCGTCTTGAGAACGCCGGTTAAGCAGCCCTGTCCGCAGCAATTGCCGCGCTCAACCCATTGGTAGTTCGCCGCATTATGCACCACCACACCCTGGTCCGTCACCAGATACGTATGGTTCTCCGCTACCTCGAAGATATACACTTCCTCCGATCGCGGATCCACCTGCATTTTCGCAATCCGCAGAGTGCCCTTGTCCGTCTTGCTTACATCACCGGCGCGTAGCTCTTCTGCTTTCACCCAGCCAAAAACCTGAAGAACTGCTTCGCAGTTCTCCGATTCTACTGCCGCCCTCCGGTTGCCCCATTCAATGTAGAAAGGATGGCTCCAAGTCGTTTCGATTACAGTACCATCTTCGTAGGTTAGCTGGCAGATTTTATCTGCGGTTCGAATGAAGTTCTGCACCACCGCCTTGTATTTGCTGGCCACGGATGGCCGAATGCCGCGGAGGACAGGAAGTCCGAGAGCGGCCAAACTCTCCGGTCTTCTCGTTCCATGACAGAACCAGGTCTTTGGCGCGTACATCTTCGACGTTTTTGTAGAATTGGCCGCCTTTCTCAAACGCTCCCGGCGTGGACCGGTGCACTCTTACAAGAGTGCCCGCAACGAAGCAGACTCGGATTTTAAAACTGCCCTACATCCCTCCGGTGGAGAAATCGATCATATTGTTGATCTTAACGTTTCGATCCAGTTCAGCCTCTGCAGCCGCCTGGGCCAGATGACGATCCACAGCTCGCAGTACCTTCTTATAGGCCTGGATAATTCTGAACTGCTTTTCATAGGGGATGGGATCCTGTGCATTATGAAGCTGGATTCTTTCTTCGGGTTCCACTCCCATGTTGGGTAATGGAATTCCGTCCCATCCAACATAGGTGGGCTTCTGCGAGGTTGGATAGGTATAATACGAGAGGTTAATTTCACTGTTGTCCAGCAATTGCACATCGGCCCCCGGGGGTTTATTCAGTGCCTGGGCCACATCCTCCGGATTGGGATGTTCAATCCGTCGAACTTCCCTGGTGTGCTGGATTCCGCTATAATTGATTCTATAGAATTGAACAATCATTCTATCCAGGCCCTGAGTAATATCTTCGGGGTTCTTGGGATACAGAAATACATGAGATTCATAGAGATAGATATTGGGAAAGATATCGGTGCTAAAACTCAGACCATGCCGCAATCTCATTCTATAGAAACGTTTTCCCTGCTGATCCAGGGCAGAAATAAATTCAGTTCGCGCATCCTGATCGGTGAGCACCTCTGCAGACTCCGGATACGGCTGGGCCTTGCCCAGGGCTGCCACGGTGGCTAGATTTCTGGTGATGCGGCCGTGCAGGTTATCTATTTCAATGTCTCCAAATCCACTGGCACGGTTCTTCTCCCGAATCTCTTTTTCCACAAGGTTGAGCTGATCCGGACCGATTGCATGCACAGGACGAACCAGCAGCCAGAGTAACAGCGCAGCCTGCGCAACAGCCAGTATTACAGCCAGACCTCTAAGTATTCTGGATCCTTCATGGTTGCTTCTAGTTCTCATTGTTCTCCCCTGCTTCGCACCGCGGCGCAGCTCTACCTATTCTTTATCGAACCCGGCACAGCCCAATCTTAAAGACCTGAGCTATCTGTTCTTAATAACTAGATTTAAGAGCTGTTTTTCCAGCTTTTCCATGTGAAGAGCATCTGCTTCGGAAGTCTCATGATCATAACCCAAAAGATGATACAATCCATGAATGGTGAGTATTCTGAGCTCATGCAATGGGCTGTGTCCTTTTTCCAGTGCCTGTTTCACGCATTGGGGACGAGAAATTACAATGTCCCCCAGAGTCAGCGGGCCTGAATCCGGAAAATCCAGGCCTTCTACCTGGGAAAAACTCAATACATCTGTAGTTCTATCTTTATCTCTAAAATCCCGATTGAGCTGCTGCATTCTGGAATCACCCACCAGGCTAAACGATAGAATTACAGGACGCCTGATTCCCTGCTTTTTCTTGAACATTGGAAGAATCGTATACAATTCCTGAAGCAATTCTTCATTCGAAGGAAACCCTGCAGGAGGTTTACCGGAAAGGCCTTGAAAAAGTATTTCATCCATGGGTTCCACTCCAGGAAATCATCTGAAGGTTAATCTGGGGATTAATCGAATCTTAGACTTTGAATTCATCTGAGTTCTGGTTATTTCGTTTCGTCGAGGCCGGGTATCTATGAGAAAGAAGCAGTCTGGATTTCAGCGATGAATCTCTGTTGAAATAAACCTGATCGAATAACAAGCTCATGCTGCTGCGAAATTAGACAGTATCAGGATTTCTTCCTGGCAACATTGCGATTGCTGGATTTATCGGTGGAGCCTTCCGATTTCTTTTTTCCCGTTGCTGCTCGTTTTTTGCCGGACGTCGCCTGGCGCTCGGATTCAAGCTTCTGAGTATCCTGAGCATTCGGATACTTGGGTCTGAAATGATAGGAACTTTGAAGCACTTCTTTAAATGCCTGTTTCACTACACTTAGATCTCCCAGGGTAAGGCCTGAATCATCCAGCTGGTTTTCAGCCATCTTAATATTGATTATCTTCTGGATTAAGTTATCCAGAGCCGATTCGCTATAATCATCCAGACTACGACTGGCCGCTTCCAGAGAGTCTGCAATCATTACGATTCCGGTCTCCCTGGACCTGGGTGTGGGGCCTGGATAACGAAAATCCTCTCGATTGACTTTTCGTTTCATTTTCTCCAGAGCTTTATGATAGAAAAAAGACATGGTGGATGTGCCATGGTGCTCTGGAATGAATGCGATGACTTCCCGGGGCAGCCTTGCCTGACGGGCCATTTCAATACCGTCCAGTACATGATCTATGATTACCTTCGCAGCCTTCTGCGGATTGTTTTTATCGATATTCTCTTCTCGTGGAATCAAATGCTGGTTTTCTACAAAAAATCCGGCCCGTTTCATCTTTCCGATGTCATGATAATAAACACCGGTTCGAACCAGCATTGTATTCAATCCCAGTCTTTCGCAGGCTTTCTCTGCCAGAGCAGCCACCATCAAAGTATGCGTCCAGGTAGACGGAGCGCGACGAAATAGATCCTGGAGCAATCGGTTTGAAGAGTCTGCAAGTTCAATTAGCTTGAAACGAGTGGGCACATTAAACAATGTTTCGAATACAGGCAGCACTGCCATGGCCAGAATGGTGGCCAGACCGGATCCTATCTGGGCCCGCAGAGCTTTCAGAAAACTCAACGAAAATAAAGTTGTTTCTTCGCCTGTTGCAAGAATGGGCTTCTGACTGTATAAATATCCGGCCACCACAATGACGCTGCCTACCAGCGCAATAGTCAGACCAGTGGTAATGAAATGCAGACGATTCTTGATTCTGGACCCGAGGATTCCTGCCAGAAGGGCACTTGCAAAAGCAATTAGCAATGAGTTGCCATCGTAGTTACTTGCAATAAAGACAAGAAAGCCCAGATAGCAACCTACAATCAGAGCAAGAATCTCTCCAAAGATAAGAGCGATGAGTACTACAAAGAATCCAATGGGAATGTAACTTCCGAAGAATGCGGATAATTCCAGACGAGCCCTGTCTTCCTGCCATAAATTGAGCACAAAAAGTAGCAGCAGCCCAAAGGACCAGACCACCAGATAAAGCATCATATTGCCGGAAACATCGTCCAGCTTGTGCCGCGCAAATCTCATGGACAGGTAAAGAAGCAATGCAACCAGCAATATCTGTTGAATAAACAAAGCAGCCACTCGACCAATGCGATCCCGATTCATGGCCTGGTTGTAGAACTCAAGAGCGCGATACTTCTCGCTTGTAATCACATCCCCTTTCTGGACCAGCACTTCCCCTTTCTTGGAGCGATACATTGGAGGCTTCACTTCTTTGGCCGCCAGGGCACGCGCTTCTTCTGTGGCCTCTGGATCAAACCTGGCCGGTTCCATATAATAGAGATAATGCACGGTGAGCTGTACTATAGCCTCCCGGAATTGCCCTGCCGGACTTTGAAGCTTTTTGGCTGCAATGTCTCGAATTACGGATAATACATTACCGGAAACAAGCAGGTTCCTTCGAATGAGCCTGTCCGCCGGCAAAGTGCTTTCTGTGGGTGCACTGCCAGGCTGAATGTCCTGTACAACCACAAGATTGCCCTTGAAGTCCCCGCTATCCGGATATTCGTGCAGAATAATAAATTCCTGATAGGACAGGTTGGCCAGCTGCTGAAGCTGCTTTCGCACATATTCGGATCTGTAAGCAAGTATGGTTTCCCATTGCTTCTTACTCAGACCGGATAGTCGCCAGATTCTCAAGTCTCCTCGCACACAGGCTCGACGCTCGTTGAAATTCGCATACTCGAAGCGACATCGTTTAACTGCCTGGAGATCTGAATTCAGAGTTTTCTGGAAGCTACCTTCCGGGCCCAGTATGGCCAGATCCCGGATGAAATGGAGTGGAGCATTCTTTTGCGCATCCTCGCGAGCCAGTTTATATTGCTCCTCCAGAGTAAATTGAATATCGGTGGTAGCAACTACGGTTTCCGGTGCCGGTTTTCCTGCAGCAAATGAGCCGTCCGGACCAAGTTTCAGTTCCTTTTTAATGATTACAGGATACGAAAGAACCAGAGTAAGTATAATAACTGTAAGAGCCAGCAATGCCAGCTGTAGCTTTCGCACGAAAGCAGCCGGTCGGGAAGCTGTTAGAAAATCGGATAACCGAACCAGCCAGCCTTGAAAGATGGATTTAATTGAGAACACTCTTAAACCTCGGACTCTTCTTCTTCAAATGCAGCCACTATGCGCTCCACAATGGCATTACGTACTATATCTTCTTTACCAAATCGAATTACCGAAATACCGTTTACTCGTTCCAGAATTCTGACTGCTTTAAGCAAACCGCTTTTGCCCGGATTTAGATCTACCTGGGTTTCGTCCCCCCCCAGGCACATATAGGAATTCCTTCCAAGCCTTGTAAGAAACATCTTCAACTGCGCCAGAGTACAGTTTTGGGCTTCATCCAGTACTACCATGGCCTGGTTTAAAGTTCGACCTCGCATATAAGCCAGAGGAGCGATTTCAATTCGACGGGCTGCAATCATGCTATGCACTTTTTCCATACCCAGGCATTCATAAAGAGCATCATATACAGGACGTAAATAGGGATCCACTTTCTGGTTCAAATCGCCAGGCAAGAAGCCCAGACTTTCGCCCGCCTCTACTGCAGGTCTGGTGAGAATGATTCGATCCACATCTCCGTCCAGTAGCTTTCTGCAGGCCATAACAATGGCCAGAAAGGTTTTACCTGTTCCAGCAGGGCCCAGACAAATTGTAACCGGCTTGTTTTGCACCGATTCCAGATAGGCAGCCTGTCTATGTGTTCTGGGGTATATGGGTTTTCCGCGAGCCGTGACAAAAACCTTCTGTCGTGTGCTTTCCAGGGCTTCTGCGGATTCTACATTATCATGATCGGTTTGATCTTCGCCTTCTTCCCGGCTCCTATCGGACGAATGGTGGGCTCCATCGCCGGAAGGAATTTCTGTGGGCTGCAGATCCGATTCTTTCAATGAACCGTTTCCATCCTTTCTGGCACTCCCGGTATTTACAGCATTCCCGGCGCTAATATTCCCATCCGAATGGTCATTCTTATCTTTCTTTTGCAACATGGAGTAGATATATTTCAGGTCGAACTCTTCAATACTGTGCCGGGGTCTATGATCGTAATCTCTGGAAATTCGCTCGAATAATTGACGGGCCAGTTCTACCGTTTTTCCTTCCCTTCCCTGAATTACAAATCCGTTGCCCCTGGGAATTAACTGTACGGAAAGAATTCGTTCCAGGGATGCCACATTGCCATCGGCTATGCCACAAAGGGATCGAAACAATTCAGGATTTTCGAACTGGAAGCGGGCCTCCATATAGTTCAGCGGAAACCCTCTTCGAGAGGAAAGTGAGGTCTGTTCAGTGCCATGCAATCGATGGGCTCAGTGAAAGGTGCCTTTCAATAGAAGGCAAGATATTTTCCCGTCTGAAAAACAGCAAATTAGCAATCCAAACCATAAGACGCGGCCGGGAAAGTGCCATCCGGGCCGAACTCTTAGGAGGATCCGGAACCGCCTGTCAGGGAACGAAGTCTCAATTCCTGCAATTGCTTGATTTCCACGGTAGATGGTGAATCGCTCATCAGGCAGGTACCTCTCTGAGTCTTGGGAAATGCAATAACATCTCGAATGGAGTCCCGGTTCATAAATAGCATCATCACTCTATCCAGACCGAAGGCAATTCCTCCATGAGGAGGGGCACCGTATCGCAGAGCATTCAGTAAGAATCCAAAGCGTTCCTCTGCATCTTCCTGCGAGATACCCAGTGCATTGAGTACAGTCATTTGAGCGTCAAAACGATGTAAACGAATGGAGCCACCACCGACTTCGCTGCCATTGATTACCAGGTCATAGGCCCGACTACGAATCTTATCGCCTTCTTTCTTAAACCTTTCCGGATCTTCCAGGATGGCCATATCTTCGTCCACGGGCGCAGTAAAAGGATGGTGAACGCTATACAGCTCTCCATTTTCGTCTCGATCGAACAGTGGAAAGTCAGTAATCCAGGTCACGGCATAGGTATCCGCTGGAATCATGTTCAGTTGTTTGGCCAGGCGAAGACGCAGAGCCCCCAGGGTAGCATGTACGATGTATTCTTTGTCCGCACCAAAAAGGATTAGATCTCCTTCTTTAGATCCGGTGGCTTTCGAAAGTTCTTCCAGTTGATCCGCTTCAAAGAATTTCGAGATAACGGATTTTAAACCCTCTTTTTCGTGCTTGAGCCAGGCCAGACCGCCTGCCCTATAATCTGTTTGCACCCAGTGCGTAAGATCATCGATGTCTTTGCGCGAAAGTTTTGCCCCTCCGGGAACACAAAGAGCTTTTACTCTACCGCCGGACTCCAGAGCTTTTTTGAACACACCAAAGTTAGAGCGCATTGCAATGTCAGCCACATCCACAAGCTTCATTTCAAAGCGAAGATCCGGCCGGTCGGAACCATAATCTTCCATGGCCTGATGATAACTCATTCTAGGAAATGGAGTGTTCAGTTTAACATCAAAAACAGTCTTCAATACGCTGGTCCACAGTCCTTCCAGCTCATCCATCACCATGTTTTCATCTACAAAGCTAAGCTCCATATCAAGCTGAGTAAACTCCGGCTGACGATCCGCTCGAAAGTCCTCATCTCTAAAGCATTTTACAATTTGAAAATAACGTTCCAGTCCACCTACCATCAGGAGCTGTTTGAAGATCTGAGGAGACTGGGGCAGAGCATAGAATTTCCCTGGAGATAGTCTGGCAGGAACCAGAAAATCTCTGGCACCTTCCGGAGTGGATTTGTTCAATACCGGGGTCTCAACCTCAAGGTACTGTCGTTGCTCCAGGTACGCTCGAATAGCCTGATTCAAACGGGAGCGCATAATCATAGCATCCCGTAACTCATCCCGGCGCATATCCAGGTAGCGAAACTTCAGTCGGGTCTCTTCTCCTACGTCTCCGTATTCATCCAGAGGAAATGGAAGAGCCTGGGACTTACTGAGAATTTCAAATTCCCCTACAAGAATCTCAACCTCACCAGTATTCAAAGATGGGTTAATGGCCTCTTTGTCCCGGAGTCGAACCTTGCCATGTACGGCCAGGACGAACTCACTGCGGATGGTACTTGCCAGGTCAAATTCGGAAATCTCCGATCGATCAAAAACCAGCTGAACAATGCCTGAGCGGTCTCTTAAATCTATGAAAATCAAACCACCCTGATCCCGGTAACGAAATACCCATCCCAGAACGTAGATTTCTTTTCCATCGTGACCTTTGTTCACATCATTGCAGTGAACTCGCTCTCTGTAGGCCTTATCCATCCAGCTTGCTACCATATGGTCTCATTTCTACGGCGGTACATACAGGCGAGTAGAAAAATCGTTCACCGGCTGGGGCCCTGTTCTAAACCGGTCTCATGCTGCATGGATTCCAGCCTTTCCCATCCTACACCGCTCAACGGGGAAGCCTGCGTCCGGCCAGAGGCTGGATTCTGATCTTTCTACTTTGCATATCCGTTGTTCAATGCCAGGAAACGCCGGAGGAAACCATTCTGCGCCTGGAACAGCAACTCCAGGCCGGCCGATTCAAAGAGACCAGAACAGAAATTGACCAATTGATTCAGCAGAACAACGAAGAGAATTCCCTGACTCTTTCTTCCAAACCTGCAGATCGTGTTTTTGCAGTGAGTCTCGATCATACAGCTTTTTCCTGGTACGAGAATGGAAAGCTGACTTACAGAACCCTGGGAATAGTAAAGGAAGTGGGCCTGCCTCAGAAGCCGGATCAAATCATACTTTCCTATTCAGGCAAGACAGCACTGGCGGAGTACAGAAACAGAGCCGGTAGCGAAGGAAAATGCAGCTACGATCTAATTCAACTGATTCAGGGAAGCATTAAACCGGATATCCTGGTCACAGATTGCGAAAATCAGCCTGCATTGACCGATACCGGTGATCGAGTGTATTTCTCGGACGGCAAGCATCTGTTTTTGAAGGATGTCACAGATGATAAAACTGCCATGGTAGTGCCCAGAGGAGCTTTCAAAGAGAAGTTCAAAAAAGTGAAGAACCGGTTTCATCTGGTGGGACTGCCTTCAGGCTCCATCTGGATATTTTATGGAGAGGCAGGGTACTATAACCTTTACTATTACACGGGCACCGGTCGGCCGGAGCTTTTTATCGAAGGGGTTGCCAGTCCCCGGCTTTTTGGCTCAGTGCCTCGGAATTTTCTGGAAGGCGATGGAAATGAACAACTCCAGGCAGAGAGCCTTTTTTCCGGCGATCCAGCTGTGTTTATGTACACCGGTGCTGCCGGAAATTACAAACTTCAAATGGTGAATCTACCCAATCAAAAAGGTCCGGAATACGATGTAGGAGTCCGGGATGATCTATTTTATGTCGCGGAAAAAGAGGAATTCCTTTTGCAAAGGAAGGATTATCTCAGTTTCCTCAACCCAACGAGCAGAAAATACACACAACTTCCTCTGGAAGTAAAAAGAATCTTTGTATATTCAGAGGGTGTAGCTTACGTTGATCTGGAAGGCAAGCTACTGCTTAGATCCAGAGGATTTTCAGATTTCGAAAAAAATCTGCACCGACTTAAAGAAGAAGTGGCCTCCGAGAGTCGATAATCGTACCGATTCGGGGAGAATTATGCGAACACAAAAATTAACCATTCTATTGCTCTGCGGCCTACTGGCACTGAGCGGATGTACCAGCGACGATGAAGTTGCCGAAGGGGATCTGATCGGACCTCTGGTGGGCACGGACGGATATATCACTTTTTTTGCAGAACTGGATAATGATCAGACTCCGTACTGCGGCGAATCCAAAGCGGAATCTTCGGACTCTGAAAGCGGTTCCAGTTCCAGTTCAGAGGATGCAGACAGCTTTGATATAGAAAGCTTCTACACATTCAAATATGGCGAACAGATGATCCTTCGCTATACCTATGACCGCTATAGAACTAAGTACAGTCTCACTCCCATCTCGGCCACCAGTCAGACCTGCTCAACAACAGATGGAATTACCTGCGATGGAGTGGGTCCACTCACCTGTCAGACTTCCGATGGGCTTACCTGTGGGCTTTCCAAGACTTTTATATTTGTAAGTACCTGGCAGGGAATTTCCTTCACCGCATCCAGCGGTAGCATCAGCTGGAGGGATGGATTTTCCCTATCCACCGATAACAGTACCGTTCAGTATGCGGATCTGGAAATGAATATGGTGGATGCTTCCGGAACGATCTTCCGAGGAACAGTCAGGTGCAGAAGTGATCTCAACTAAGCATCTGAATCCATGACCCGAACAAGACCCACCCTTACCGTAATTCTACCAACCTATAACGAATCTGCAAACCTGCCTATTCTCCTGGGAAATCTGAAGACTACTCTGTCTCAAATTTCCCATGAGATTCTGGTGGTGGATGATAACAGCCCGGATCGCACCTGGGAGATTGCAGAGGATATTGCTGCAGGCGACGATACCATTCGTGTGATTCGTCGCATTACGGATCGCGGACTATCCAGCGCGGTGATTACTGGAATGGAAGTGGCCGAAGGGGAAATATTTGCTGTAATGGATGCTGACCTGCAGCACGATGAAAACCTGTTACCTGGAATGGTGAAGGCGCTACAGGGCGGCTATGACCTGGTGGTTGGCTCGCGTGCAGAAGAAGGCGGAAGCTATGGTCAGTGGTCCAAGAGGCGACGATTCATTAGCTGGGTGGCCACTTTCCTGGCCCGAGTATTTCTGCCACTGGAAATCAAAGATCCTATGAGTGGTTTCTTTGCACTGAAGCGAGAAGTATTTGAGAAATCGGCCAATCGAATCAACCCCAGGGGATTCAAGATTCTATTGGAATTTGTGGCAAGAAGTCCAGGCCTAAAGATGAAGGAGCTTGGATATCACTTTCGCAATCGACAGCATGGAGAAACCAAGCTCAGCGGCTCGGTGGTGCGAAACTATCTGGTAGCTCTGTTTGATTTAAGATTCGGTCATGTACTTTCATCTACGTTTGCCATGTATGTTTCGGTGGGAGCCACCGGTATTATCGTAAACACATTGGGCTTCTATTTCGGAGAGGCTCTGGATTTTCCCAAAGTGGATACAGGGCTTCTGGATGCTCTGGGACCTGTACATCTTTCCGTACCGTTCGGTTATCAGCTGGCTATCGTATCCAATTATCTACTGAACAACTATTTGACCTTTTTCGAAGTTCGTCACAGACGATGGGATTTACTCAAGGGCCTACTTTACTTCGAGCTAATCTCATTGCTGGGGCTTTTTGTGCAAATCAGCGTTTTTCAATTATTGTATACAAATGGATTTCTGGGCTCCACAGATTCAGAAGCTATCAGTAAATACGGCGCTTATGCTGTTGGCCTGGCGGCAGCCACTGTCAGCAATTACTTCCTGAATAAGAACTTCACCTGGAAGGACTTTCGATCATGAAACTAGAAAACGGCACACCCGAAATCAATAAACAGTATCCGACATTGGGCCGTTTCCGGTGGAGGAATCCAGCATGGTCTGCGACATTGATTATAATAATTACGACGTTGATACAATGTGGAACCGCCGCTACCATCGCCTCCATTGATCGCCCTCGCCCGATTATCGATCTTGGTCGTGTTGTTCTGGAGCCAATGCAGAAGTCTTCGGATGGTCAGGCCAGAGTCATTGTCCGAAAAACCCGGGAAGGTCAGGACTATATGCTTTTGAACCTTTCTTTTCAAGGCGCAGGCATCCATCTTGTAGAAGCAATCAAGCAAGGCAGGATTCTGGAGCACCGAATCATTGTGCGAAATGCAAAAGGAGAGATCCTGGGTACCAACCCGATTAATTTTCAGGCAGTGAAAGTAACCAGAACCAGAATTCAGCAAGATGAACAGGAAGTTCTGGTTACAGAAGAAAACACTACAGTACCTTTTGAAGAGGCGGCAGGAGAAACGGAAACCGTTAAGCGTAGCTATTCTCTAAGATCCTTTGATGAAGATGATCGAATTCCTCAGTCCATTGTTCTGACGAAAGTGCCTCAAGCAGGAGACTATGTAACCGTCTACATCGAATTGAGCCTTGTAGATCCAGTGCTACAGGAACTGTGCACAACTATTGAATCTGGAGCCTGCCCCAGAGCACATTCCATGCCTTTTCGAGAAGTGCAACAGGACAATGAGGATGCCCTGAATGAAATCATTCAGCGATACAAAAATTATGAGAAAGGCCCGTTTCGCTTCTCTCTGAAGAAAACTCCCGATTACTACAGAGATTCCATCAAAGAAGAAATCGAAAAACTAAACGAAAGAGATACTCATGATCGGTATACTCAATTCCAGACTCCGGCTGGTAATAAATTCGAAGGCTACTCTAACGTCGCTAGAACTGGAAGCAAGGTGTTCTATCGAGAGTGGAAACTGGTGGGAGAGCCCCGGTACTTTCAGGTTTCTCTGGAAAAGGATGTGGTAGAATCCATCGAGCAGAAGGAAAAGAAAGAGCAGGCTAAAAAGAAACAGGACCTGGAAGGTAGAGATGACATGCTGCGTAACCCGGAAGGATCCTACGATGAAGTCTACAAACCAGAGGGCGGCTATTAGAAGCCCATGGTAAATCGAGTATCAGATTAGACCGGTGCTTCCCGGTGTAGAACGTAATTCTGGAAATCCGGCTCTGGAATGGGCCATTAATCTCCGGAGTTGAGCCTATAGATCCAGAACATCACCCTGTTTTGCAAGTAACAGTTCCAGCTTATTTCCGTACTGTTTATTGTGCTCCACCGCTTCCTCGAATAGCTTATAAGTAGTGAAATCATCGTGGGCCGGTTCGTGGTGAGTCAGGGCCAGCTTTTTAATTCCCCATTCTATAGCACAATCCACAGCAATGACCATTGCTGTATGCCCCCATCCGATTTTCTGTTCGGACTCCTTGAGCGAGTACTGTGCATCCATAATCAATAGATCAGCGTTCTTGAAAAATGGCTTCTTGGCCTTGATCAAATCCTCCAGATCCGGACCGTAGAATTCTGTATCTGTGGCAAATATGAAAGTCTTGCCTTCCCGATCCACTCTGTAGGAAGTACTGCCTCCGGGATGAATCAGTGCTTCGGTCTTAATATCGAATTCACCAACCTTGAAGCTGTCTCCCTGTTCGTAAGTATGGAAGGTCTTATCCGCCATCATCTGCTCGAAGCTCAAAGGAAAGAATTCGAATTGCTGCTGGCTGGTAAAACGCTTCTGGCAATCCGGAATGCAGGAATGAAAATGCACATGATTTCCAGGAATGAATCCAGGGGCAAAGAAAGGCCAGCCCTGAATATGATCCCAGTGTGTATGGGTCATTAGAATATGCAGATCCCCTTTATGGCCGCGGGCCATCATATCATAGCCCAGCCTTCTGGCTCCGGTTCCCATATCAAATATCAATTGCTCATCGCCGCTACGAACCTCTACGCAGGTTGTATCGCCGCCTACGATACCGGCCAGGGGAGGCGACAAACTTTCATAGACTTCATCCACGGAAAGCTCAGGATCCTTCTTCCACGCAGCTCTGGCCTTATCCAGTATTTCATGGACTCGACTTCTGTAATCCCGGGGATCCAGAGGGGATGGCAGGGAGCCTCGGACACCCCATAATTTTATTTGCACCGATTCATCCTCATAGAGCAGTGTTTCTTCTCAAACAGGCGTACTCTTGTATTTTCGGCCACTTTTGGACCGTATAGTTGGAAAAAAGCAATCATGACCTCCTTAACACTACAAAAGAAATTGTTCCATATTGCATCCAGACGCAGGAAATTCCTGGAGCACAGGGCCGTTATCTCCTGGCAGGAATTTCGAGCCCTGAGAGAAGATGAGATCTTTACCAGAACCGACAATCCCAGGGTTCTGGAACTGGGTAGTGGATGGGGCGAATTTGCCATTCAATGGGCCCAGACTCATCCAGAGCAGGAATTTGTGGCCATGGAGATCAAGCCGGATCGCATATCCTCCACTCTAAAAAAAATCGATAACCTGGGACTGGAAAATCTGAAAATCCTTCCGATCAACTTCTCCTGGTTTCTGGAGGAGCTATTTCCGGCTCATACCTTTGACACAGTGTTTGTAAATTTTCCGGATCCCTGGCCCAAGAAGAGACACTGGAAACATCGACTGGTGCAGCCTTCCTTTCCTGAAACAATTCATAGACTTATGAGGGGCCATGGTTTGTTACATCTTGCCACAGATCATGGTCCTTACAGCAGACGAATTCTCCAGAGATTTAGAGAATATCCCGATCTTTGGAAAAGCAGAATACCGGCACCTGGCTATACTCTGAACAGGCCAGAAGAAATACCGGAAACCAGGTTTGAGAGAATTCAAACCCGGCTGGGCTTTAAGCCCAGATTCATGCAATGGGAGCGATTAGATGAGCGATTCGCAAAAAGCCAATGAAAAAGCTGTACCTTCCGGTTCGCCGGCGGACAATTCCGGTAAAGGTAAGCGAATCAGTCGTCAGACCATTGAAACGCTGATAGAACAGAACCGTCGGATGCGAGACCTCCTGGAAAGCTGGCCCCCTCGAAAGATCATGATGGGATTTGAAAAGGATTGGAATGAAAAAAGGAAGCGATTCCTGGATAATAATTCTCCTGTTTCTCTGGGGTCCGATCAGGAATGATTCCTGTTTTATTTCTGCTTTTTCTGGCAGGCCTTTCCTTTACTACCCCTGGAAACCTGGGTTTTGGACTCAAGCATTACCACGGACATGCAGCAATTATTCTAATTCTGCTGCCTCTGGCCCTGCCATTTGAAACCTATCTTCGAAACACTCCTCTGGTGCGAAAGCTAGAGGCATGGAGTCATAGCCCTTACCCGGGTCGTTTTCCCTTTACCAGACCTACCTGGCGCAGCATTCTCTGGACCCCGGTTATTGCTCCTCTGCTTTTTTATGGACTCTGGATTATTCGGATGAGGCGTTTTCTACCACCTCCGGAGGGTCTTGGAGATAGCCTGCTGCTTCTGGAGCATCTACCGGCCCATGCAATTCATCTGGGTTATCTTGGAACCTTCGATGAAATCCTGGCTCTGTTCTGGCGCTCCAGGATATATCTCTGGCTGAACAATAGTACCGGTATGTCAGCTGCAGATTCCATCGGTCTGGTAAGTTGCCTGGTGGGAACTCTACATGGTCTGGCAGTATATCTATTCACGGATCGCCTTAAACCTGTAAGACGTCTGGCAGCCATTGCATTACTTTTCTGCGTTCCTGCGATGCAACTGTATGCCGGATACGTAGAGAATTATAGTTCTGCTTCCTTTTTTCTATTCCTTACCGTTGTTACTGGAATTGTGCAGCTGGAGCGATGGAAAGCGGATCGACCGGTGTATCCAGAGTATCCTGCACTTTTCGCAGCACTGGGTGCAGCCCACCATATGATCGTTGTATTTTCGCTACCGGCTCTTCTATTGCTGGTTCTCATTCTTTCCAGCAAATCGAGGAAGATCAACTGGAAAGAATTTTTGGTCCTGTCTTCCCGGGCGGCCGTTGCAGGCCTACTGGTTCTGGGCATAGTATGGTACTATTTCTTTTTTGTGATCTCCAACCCGATTGAGTTGCATAAGTCCTTCGCATTTCAGCCAGCTCTGTATCCCATTAAGAAGTTAATCTCTTTCAGTCATCTAATAGAAGGATTAAATGTACTGGTACTGGTGGCTCCGGCAATCATTGGATTGAGCGGTGTATGGCTACCAGGTCCTGGAATCTGGATTCCAGAAGCCCTGGCATGCCTGCGAAAATTGCCCCGGAATATCAAAGAAAGTATCGAGAAAGCACAGGACGGAATCGGAAAAAAATCAGATCCGGAACAGCCCTCCGAGGATGGGGGCAATCAGAGGCAAGAACCGTTATCGGAGCAGTCCAGCAAATCTAGTTTCCGGTTCAAGCTATGGAAAGCAATGGCCGGGCTTTTTGATCGATTCTGGCAATATGCTGAGAAGCAACCTGCAGAGGTATTTTCTCTGGCCGTTTTTTTCTGTTTTCTGGGCCATAGCTTTATCTGGAACCCGGTGATTGGCTTTCCTGCAGACTGGGATCTATTTTCATTCTACCAGGGGCCTCTGCATATTTTTCTTTATCTGCGAATCTTTGTTCGTGAAGAGGCCTTTCTATTTCTGTGGCTCAGAAGGGCCCTTCTATTTACCCTGCTTCCTGCATTTCTATGGATTTCCGAGAATGCACGGTATTCCCGCGAAAGCCAGTTTCACATCGCCCAGGCCAACAGAAACCTGGTTCAATTTCTGGGTCTGATGCAAACCGAAAGCATATTCTTTCGCATCCCTACTCTGCAGAGACAACGCACCTATATTGAAGTGCGAATGTTCATTGTGAGAGCCTGGAATCAAATACCCTATCTTCGGGTATCCGAAGATAAGAAAGATGAACTGAGGGAACGCCTGAGGCAGGGACTTATGAGATTTCAATCCCTATCTTTACAGAGCAAGGAAATCTACGATGAGCAACTTCCCGACGTTTACTATTTTCTGGGCGATTTAAATGCTGAAATAAGTGAGTTGCAGAGAATTCGCTAGAAACCTGCCAGAGCCTGTTTCAGGGCTCCGGGTTGGTATCAGGGCGCCGAATTGAGGGTCCTCGGCTTAATCGGACACAGACAGGAACAATGCAGATGTGCTGCAACGGGCATCACAATCGGCTGTACAGATCTGAAAGGCCCGGAAATCTGATCCATCCCCCGGATAACCTGTAGTAGTGCTACAGGTATCGTAACAGGAATCAATACCGGTGGGGCAAAGCACCAGATACTCGATTAGAGCTTCCTGAGTTGCATCAGGATCTTTCTTGCACTGCCCGAAAGAGAAGGCTACTATGCTGATAAGAAGAATGATTGCGATTCGACCCATGTCCCACCAATTCCCGAATTGTCTATGATTGCACAATCCTTATTTTACCGGTTTTACGCCCTTCTGTCGCGCATGAATTTTGACCTTATTCAAAATGACAGAATAAAATACATATACCTGGTATGGGTACGTAGCGGCAAGGAAATTCTTTCCTCATTGCTCACCGGCCACCGCAGGGGTTTACTTCTTCTTTTCACTGTTCTTTTTCTGATTACTACGGGCTGTTCTACAGTCCAACATGGATTCAGTCTTTCGGATGGAAACTGTGATTGTAGGCGCAGCTTCTATTTTTTGAGCCAGAACCATCCCCGGGGGGCGAAGTTGGCTCTGGAGGGGGACTATGCGGGAGCTCAGCAAGTGTTCAAACAGCAGCTGGATGCAGCCCATTTTGAAGAGGCCTGCTTGATAGAAAACAATCTGGGCCTGGTGGCCATGCTTCAAAACCATCCCCAGAAGGCCCTGCAGCATCTCTGGGAGGCCCATTCCCGGTGTCCGAATAACTCTACGATAGAAGAGAACCTCAAAAACCTGCTTTCCAGAATCCCGGCATCCTGACTTTTTTCCCTGTGAATTCCCGGGAAGACTCACTGCTAAACGGTCTCGCTATCAGGATGCGAGCAAATGCGTTTTGCCTGCTTCTGGGCAGTTTATTCTTATCCGGAAACTGCGAATCTCCTGATCCGGTATCCTCTGAGTATTATCTACTTTCGCCTCTTCTAATTGCCGGCATTCAGCGCCCTTCGGCGCCTTCGAATCTAACGGTGGCCTACGATTTGCCTTCGGAAAGTATCTATTTGCAGTGGCAGGCCTCTGTAGACCCGGATACCGGAGCTATCTGGAATGATTATAGAATCTATCTTTTCTTAAGCACTCCTCCGGCCAATATCTATCAAGATCGGTATCGTTTGGCCAGCACATCCAGAACCTACTATTCCCTTCCTTCCGATCCATTCAACGGAACCGTATATTTCGCAATTACGGCCCATGAGAGAGGTTCGGAAAGTCATCCAAGTAATTTTGCAGAGCTGAGTTTATAGGTATTTCGCAATGCGATTTTCACAGGAGCAAATTCATACATTGGTGCAGACCTTTAGTTTCAATAGTTCAGATTCCGGGCAGCCTGATCTGGCCATTCAAGATTTAACATCCAATACATTTGGCCCCGGGTTTCAGAACGATTCCGCTATTTCCAGTTTAACACCATCAAACAGACGGTTCCACGGAGGCAAACTCCAGCCTCCCGGCAAATGGCTGCTACGAGTTTTGCGGATTCTGACTCTACCGATTTTACTTTCAATAGTGATTCCAGTTTCAGCCATCCAGGCCAGTCCGGATACCCCCCATGCAATCTGGCCTGAAATATTCCTGCCAGGTTATAATGCATTTAGAAACGAATCCTACGTTGGCGCTGGATTTATGCTACTTGGGCGAATACTGACTTTCTATGGAGCGTATCATTATCACAATCGCTACGTAAACTACAACAGCGCGGCCAGTGCTGCCAGGGTGGCGGATCTGTACTACGGGCCCGGGCTGGAGTATGCAGATCCATACAGCAGAGATTATTTGAGCAGTCAGGAAATGGAGAATCGGGCCGGACGTTCGCAGAACTACTCCCATCTGGCGATTGCCATCCATCTGGGCCTTACCGGCGCCGGTTTGTTTCAGGGGTATCGCATTCAGCAGGGTATCCAGGAAAGAAACCTGAAGGAGCTACAAATCAAGGCTGCCTCTACTGGCCACAGGCCAGGTCTGCAATACACCTGGAGAATTGATTTCTAATCTCTAATTTGCGATCTATCCGATGAGCTCTGCCACGGGCATGGCCTGCTGATCCAGTGTATCTGGCAGATATTTGCGAAACATGGGCAGCAGTATATGGACGATCAGCGGCCCCAGAATCCCAAAAACAGCCCGGTCCCGAAAACGATACTCCGGTTGGGTTCGAATTAAGGATTTAAAAAGAAAACCCAGTAAGGCTTTTTGCATCCTTCCTGGTTTTTTCTCCATTCGAACCGTTAGATCATAGGCCCCTGGATATCGATCAGAGTACTTCTTAAAGAATTCCTGCAATTCCTGAACCGCCGATTCCTCCGTAAAAAGCAATGCCCTTTGAGACAGTTGAAATAGTTGCATTGTGTCTCGATGAAACCTGGACCTGTATCGAAGCCTTAGCTTTCTGGCCAGGTCCTCCATTTCAGAAAGACCATCCATGGCAGCACAGGACTTATGCCAGTCAGATTCTGCACTTCCCGAATAAATGCGAACCACCTCTGCCAGAAGAGATGTAACTGTAATTCTATCCCAGAGTACATGGATCAGCGATGGAATGCGTGAACGATTCAGATACAATTCCCGGGATGCGAAAGAGGGTATGTATAGAACATGCTTGATTAGATCGTCTGAAAGCTGCAGAAATCTCCGAATTCGGATGAGCTCGCCGGATGAATAGCCGGCCTTTAGCAGCGAAGCATCCAGGTCTCCGTTGCTGCGAAATAGATGAACTGTCACCGCAGTGTTTAATTCATTCCAGTAGGACCTGCTCTTTAGAAAGCTGTAATTTTTGAATCTAGACCAACCGCCTGTCTGGCACCATACGTGGATTCCACGAAGCCTGGAATTGTTTCTCAGCTGTCTGGCATAATCCGAATAATCGAATCCAACAAAACAGGGAAATTCCCCAAATCCTTCGTACTCCCGCCGGGTCTGCAATTCAAGAATGTAGGGCGCAGGACTATTCAGTGCATAGGGATTGAGCTTCTGGTAGCGAGTAAAATCGGATTGGGAGAATTTGTAAGATAAAAGAAAGTTATCGCTGCTCAAGCATTGCACTGGAAGACTCTGCAGCAAAGTGTTTCTATTCCAGAGCAAATCTCCAATCTTTCCGGCCCCCAGAGTCCAGGTACGAAAGATTAATGTCCTTTCTGTCTCCTGGAAAGCAGGTAGAATTGTCTGCAGACATTTTCTCAGATCTGCAGCGGTTTTTACCATCAACTGGCTGCGAAAGGGACTTTCCACATCCACTCCATCCGACTCGCCCACTCGCAGAATTATTCCACCCAGTTCTGGAAAGTCCTTCAACAGGCCTCGAAAGGACCGGGCCATGTGCTCAAACAGTTCTCTTTTTTTTGCACCTTCCGGAGTATGAACAAAATACCAGACATCTGCGGTAAGATAGGGTGTCATCCCGTGCTCCAGAGCGATGCGAAACAGCTTTCGATAATACTTTCTGTATTTCTGAACCCATTTCCTGATAGGAAGAGAGTCCACTTCCCTGACTGGCCAGAGCAGATACGCCGCTTCATCGATGGAAAGAGAATTATAACCCAGTTTGCTCAGACGTTTTACATAGACCTGGAATCCTTCGCGAATCTTCTTATGCGTTTTTCGCCGCACTTTATTGTTTTTTAAAAGATCATGTGTAGGAGCTTTGGACCAGTTTATGCTCGGTTCCGCAGATTGCTCTTTCTTTTGCTTCTTGCGCACAAAGAATGGTGCGCTGGAATCCACCATATAGATTTTCTTTTTCAAGCAGAACTCCTTTGATGGTAACGATAGGATTCTACCATCGCAGCCATTAAGACCACTCCACCGCCCAGAAAGGTAGCCACAGACGGAATTTCGTCAAAGAATAGAAAGGCTGCCAGAGCGCTGTAGAGAGGTTGCACAGAAGCGATGACTCCTGTCGTCCGAGCAGACATCTTTACCACGGCACGGGTTAGCATGGTATGCGCGATTGCGGTAATTAGAACACCCAGAATAACAATCAAGATCAGATCATTGAGACCGGGTCTGAAATTTTGCTGTACGGTGTAGAAAATCAACGCCGGAGACAGGAGCAAACCGGCCACGGAGATTTGCCCCAGCATGATTTGAGAGCTGGGCCAGTGGGAAAGCTTTCTGCGGACTACAAGGTTTCGAGCTGTTATTAAGGCTGCAGCTGCCAGACCCCAGAAGAGTCCTTCTCTTTCCAGAGCGGCTACGGAAAGCCCCATATAGGCAATGCCTGCTGTAGCCAACAAAGCCAGAACAATATCCAGTGAATACTCCTTCCACTCCACAGACTCTTCCAGCCAGGGCTCTATAAGCGATGTCATAAGCGGATAGGTATGCATGGCTACCACAGCCAGTGCTATGGTAGATAGTCTTCCCGAATAAAAAAACGTAATCCAGTGTGCTGCCAGCAATATGCCACTGGCAACAAGCATCCAGAGGTCCAGAGTCAACTGGCCTTCTTTCGCAAATCCCGAAAAAGAAGACCGTGAAATCTTTAGAAATAGAAACAATGCAGCACTGGCCACAACGCAGCGGGCCGCTATTACATAGGGCACAGGTGCATCGATCCATCGGCTAAAGAGCAGAGCGCTACTCAATAGAACGTTGGCCATATGCAACTCCATTAGAGCCCTGTTACGCATGCAATGCCACAGGATGGAAGAAAGAGCTACGAGAAAAGTAGAATACGAGAATGAATGTTACAGATTCATTTATGCTATTCCCCGGGATTGCTGATCAGGGAAGGCACCGTGCGAAGAATTATAGATACATCCATAAGAAAGGACCAGTTCTCAATGTAATATATATCTGCCTGCACTCTCTTTTCGATGGAAGTATCTCCGCGCAGGCCTTGAATCTGGGCCCATCCAGTGATCCCGGATTTCACACTGTGTCTGCGCATATAGTGGTCATACTGGCTTTTGAACTGCTCCACGAAGTGCGGCCTTTCCGGCCGGGGCCCCACAACAGACATATCGCCCATAAAGACATTTATGAACTGAGGTAGCTCATCCATGGATGTTCTTCGAAGTAGCTTTCCAATTGCAGTTACTCGCTGATCCTGCGGTCCTCCCCAGGTAGTATCGGATAAGCTTTCATCCTGAACAACCATAGTCCTGAATTTGAAACAGCGAAACAGATTTCGGTCCAGGCCAACTCTTTGCTGTGCGAACAAGATTGGTCCAGGGGAGCTAAATTTTACCAGAAGAGCCAGAATTAGCCAGATAGGAAAGGTAAGCAATATAGCCAACGAAGAGAATGCCAGGTCAAAACTACGCTTAAGGAATCGATTGTAACCGTTCTTCAATGGAATGTCGCGCAATGTAAGCACGGGCATCCCATCCATATCTTCGATTCGCGCATGGCTGGTGATCAAATCCACCATATCAGGCACAATTCTACAGTCGAACCCTTCCGAGTCGCAGAACTCGACTACCTTCTGAAGCCTTTTATGATCCTCCGAGAGTGCATAAACTATAATGTCCGGATTTAGTTGCCGGGCAAGAGACTCAAAACCTTTAATGGGTCCCAGTATGTGATTTGCTAGAGTTGGATGAGAATCCTTCTTATTTCCCACAACACCAAGCACGCGATATCCATAGATCTGGTTTCTCATTACCTTTTCGTAGAATCTGAACGCAAGACGACCACTGCCAACGATAAGGATATTTCGGACCGAAACTCCCTTCTGTCTCAGTCGCATCAAATAAAGTCTAAAAAGAAAATGTCCGGAACCGTGAAGCATCACGGAGAAAATGGCGGTGTAAAGGATGACCAGCCGGCTTAAACTGGCTCCCCTGTAGAAGAAAAGAAAAGCAAGTACAATAACAAGGTTCAAGAATACAGCTCTACCTATGAGAACAGTTTCGCGCACAGGATGTCTGGAGCGCGCCGGCTGGTAAATGTCCGTAACAATAAATACCAGCACCTGGGAAAGTGCAAATAGCAAACCGGGAAAGAAATAAGCGCTAAGTATTACATATTGCTCCGGAAACAGTCCGGCCGGCGCAAAGAGTCCCTGATCATCCGGACTTACAAAGGCTCTTTTCTCCGGGTCTATAATATAGAAATGCAGGATGATCGCCAGACTGAACGACAATCCGGCCAGAATTGTATCCAGGACAATCAGCCCCAGCTTCATACTTTGGTTTCTTTCTCGAATCATTATGCTCTAACTTTGCTCAATTTCAGCGATTCAATCATTTGGAATCCGCCGACCTACCATCTATGATCTCAAACTCTCCTGCTTATGACAACCCATGACCATTCATGCAAGGCCCGGAAGAAACTCAGGGACCCACCGAGGAGTACCCGCCACGTCCAATATCGGAAGGCCGGATTCTCTGTCGATTCAGGATGAAACGAGAAGGCCGGGAGGAAATATTGCCCACGTCAAATCGCAACAGTGTAAGTGAGAAAAATACTTTGTTATCGTAGAAATTCACTACTTCCACTGTGTTCAGCCCACCCAGGATGCTCCTTTGCTCCAGACGATAGCCCACTCGCATTTCCCAGTCATGCAAATCCATGATGAATGCAGTTTCAAAGAATCCTACATTGAATACAGCATTCTGGCGTGCCCTTTCCCCGGCCAGTCCTGTGCCGTTGAATACATCCGTGGTAAAGTTTACGGGCCTTTCTGATTCCGGTGTGTACAGACTTTGATTGGCCAGCGCATATCTGGGATCATGAGCGGCATTGTATCTGGCCGGATCCGTTGCCCTGGATTCCAGTTCCATTTCCCAGTATATGGTACGAGTGAGCTGAATGTCCATCTTTAGATTGAAGCGCATATGATCCAGTGAGCGATCATAGTAAATATGGTACCAGTAGAAGCCCATCTCAAAGTAACGCAATCTTTCCAGGAGCCATAGATCGAATCCGCCGGTCTGAAAGTTAAGCCCAAAGATATTGGAATGATCCCTCTTGTTGATCGGATCGTAAACATAGTCGTTGGTAATATGCAGGTCCATGAAATGCCCGCGCCTTCTACTGAGTAGATTGTTACGATCAAATCCAAATGGATCGAAAAAATCGATTAAGATGTCTGTGCGAAATACAGGATAGTACCAGCGCTCCTCTGGTTTAATATCGTATTCATAGTCTTTCTGGTCATATATGCTGGTAACGCTAAAGGAAACGTCCTCCAGTGGATAGGACTCCAGAGAGACCTCTGTTTCATTTACCTTCTGATTGTTCGTAAATCCTGTAAAATTTAGAGTGCCTCGATCCTTTAGCTCTTCCTTGAATGAATCCTTCCTTCGATAGATTGCACGAACAAAAAGCACATCCGGTCCCAGGGTTAATTCATCTTCGGTAAAATAGTACTGATAGCTATCTTTTTGCGCCTGTGCATCCAGAGCCTCATAGGCCTCTCCGGTGGGATTGTTTCCATACGGTAACGTTTTACGAGCCCCGTATCCAACTAAAGGCCTGAATGTAAAATAAGGATACCAGGAGACGTAGGTGCGAAATGCAGTTTTATACTCATTATGGTTTAGACTCTGATCAACAACGCCTGCTGAGTACTGCTTGGTTAAATCCGAAGACAGTGCATGATCCCAGTACACCGCCAGATCGAACCAGGGATCTCGTCCCAGAAAAATATTCTTTTCCAGGTCCACCGCAGGAACAACGTCATAGGCCGGATAGTACCTGGAATCCTCGAATTTAACATCCTGAATCCAAACCCGTCGACGGGAGGCCTGCACTCGAATAGAAAGATCATCTCTTTGATCACTATAGACCAGATTCCAGTCTGTATCGTTTCGAATTAAGCCTCGCCCGGCCTCTGAATTTTGATACAATGCAGGTATGGTACTTACAGGCTGATAGCGGCTTCCAAATTCATATTCGTAGGTATTGTAGGAGTAGTCTTCGTAACGAATATTTAAAGTCTGTACTGAATTCTCGCGATAGTCTGCATTTCTCCAGTTTACGATTGCAAAAGCTTTGTACCATTTATAATATTCTTTTCCGTATGTGCCATCGGAATGCTGTACCTGGTTGGTAACAGCAATCTGATCTCTTTGCCTGTAATCAGAAATGATTTCGTATCGTTTGAACCTGGCTGCTTCAAGATCCAGAAAATAGTTTAGATTGGGACTGAAGCGAAACATCTCCAGCCCAAAGACTTCTCCTGTATTTTCATAATAGTCCGCTGTAATGCGGTATCCCATGGGAAGAAAACTGGAGGTAATTGCCTCGGGCACGCTGAACTGATATGTGTTCTGCCAGAAGAATCCCTGGACCTGGCTATGACCGAACTGTGAAATTATACCAGTGCCCCAGTCCGAAGCATACAGAAATGGCAACGGAAGAAGCGGCACTCCACCTACATAATAGAGCACTCCTGCAGCCGCCAGGGAGTCATCTTCATAAAGCCATACCCGACGGGCATAGAAATTATAATGAGGAGGCTCGGCCGCACAGCCGGTAAAGTACACATGACTTACACTCAGCTTTCCTTCGCTTAGCTGCCGAACATTCTCGCCAATGAAATGCACCGGATCTTTGTAACCGGATGCATTATACATGATCCCTGCACCCAGCCTTTGATCGTAGATAATTCGTTCTGCTCGAATCAGGGCATCTTTGCTTTTATAGACTACATTTCCCTCTGCATAGACTTCTTTTCGCTTCGAGTCTACAATGACCAGATCGGCAAGAAAATAGCCGTCCCCTACCCGGACTCGAATGCGGCCTCTCAGTTTAAGCAATCCACGAGAATCCTCTTCGCCCCGGATGTATTCCCCTTCCGCCGCATTCTCAATCATGATTCGGCCCGGGTTGCTTTTCTCGGCCAGGTTGGGAGGTTCCTGCAGCCCCAGGTGAACTTTCAGCCGATCCTTTTTCTGTTCCAGAGTTCCTTCTGTGGAAAGCCCTTCTTTTTCCAGAAGGGCATCAATTCCCTCTTCACCAAGGTTCTCCAGCCCGGACTCAAGCAGCGTTTTTTCCAGTTCAGACCTTTCCCTTCGGACATCTTGTCCGTTAATTAGATCTTGAAAGCGCTGCAGCTTTTCGGCTTGCTCTGGATCCAGTCCAGGAGGGAGTTCGGATGACTCAGGATTGGGAACAGGTTGAGCCAGAAGCGGTGTAAAACCAAGGATCAGGCCCAGAAGCAGGGCCAGAATCCGGAATGGATACTGGTTCCCTGAACTATGTCTTTTAATGGGATTCCGGGCTGTCACACCTGTCTCCGAAAGGTCTTGATTTCTCGTGCTGGCCTTTCCGTAAAGTAGAACTGACTTATGCTAATACTCGATTTCTATGTGGATGAACCGGCCTGCTTCGGAGTTCCACCCTATTTATCACCGTACTGCCGCTATGCGGCCGGAGCCCTGGTGGCCGGTGGAATTCCACAGGAAAAGATCCAGTATCTAACCGTGGACCAGTGGCGCAACCAGGGAAAATCCCTTTCCGATGACCATGAATTAATACTTCTCATTGCTGGAACTACGGTTCCAGGAAAATACCTGGGTGGCCGCATTGGAACGGTGGCCGAGGTGCTGGAATTCATTCGCATCCAGAAAAAAGAAGATCCATCCTCCACTATCCTGCTGGGAGGACCCATACGATATGCAGACAAAGAAATCCAGGATGAAATTCGAGAGCTGGGAGCATATTTAATTCGCGGTGATCTGGAACTGTATGCGGAGCGGCTGGCAGCCCATCCAGGTTCCATTCGAGACGGGGCCAGAGAAATCCTGGAGAATGCCCGTTATCCCGTGTATTCTGCCAAAAGGAACTATGAACAGGTGGACCGATACGCCACAGCCGGAGCGTTTCTAACGGATCTACATCCCAATCGGCCTTATTTGATTTTAGAACTGGAAACCTACCGTGGCTGCACCCGGGATATATTCTGTAGTTTCTGCACCGAGGCTTTCTATGGAAAGCCAGAGTTTCGCCAGCTTCCAGGAATCCTGGATGAAGTGCAGGAACTCTATCGAATGGGTAATCGCTATTTCAGGCTGGGACGGCAGGCCGATTTGATGACTTATTTGCCAGACATGAACGACTTTCAGAATTCTTTTCCCAGACCAGTGCCAGATAGCCTGGAACAACTGTACTCAGGAATTCGAACAGTAGCTCCGGATCTTAAACTTTTGCACCTGGATAATATAAACCCTGGTTTGATTTCTACATTTCCAGAGGAATCAAGAAAGATTATCGAAATCATCTGCAAATATAACACAGCTGGAGATACGGCTGCGATGGGTATGGAAAGTGCGGATCCGGTAGTTATTCAAAAGAACGATCTAAAAGCCAGCCCCGATGAGATCAAGAAAGCAATAGAGATTGTGAATGAATTTGGAGCCAGGCGCGAACAGGGACTTCCCAGACTATTACCCGGGCTCAATTTGCTTCATGGACTGGCCGGAGAATCGGAAAAGACCTTTGAGTATAATTACAAATTCCTGAAGGATATTCTGGATTCCGGTCTTCTATTGAGAAGAATCAACATCAGACAAACTGTAACCTACAAGAATACTCGATTGGACCGTATGCAGCGAACAGGCGAGAGCAAACGTCCCGGCAAGTCGCAGAGAATTCATCAGAGATTTCTTTATTACCGTGACCGCATCCGAAAAGATATAGATCATGCATTTCTATTGAAGAATTTTCCTGTGGGCACACTGGTTCGAGAAGTAATCCTGGAATCTACGAATGAAGGCTACTACCTGGGCCGCCCCCTGGGCTCCTACCCCGTTACTGTTAAAATACCTCTGGATGATAGACAGGCAGCCAGATTTTATGAGAACCGAACCCCTTTGACCTGTTTCGTCACCGGAGCCGAAGAGAGATCCATTCGGGCTCTTTGTTTTCCGCTTAGATTAGATTCCATGGGATCCATAGCATTTTCCCAGATTCCCGGTCTGGGAAAAAAATCTGCATCCAGACTATTTGCTGAACTGGGGCAGCGCAAAGGCGGTCAGGAGCTGGACCTGCGAAACTGGCTAAAAGCAGAAGGTGCAAGGCTGGAGCCAGCGGGCGAAGGGTCTTCTGCTCCAGAATTGCTGAATCGTTAGTTTACGACTTAGGATTCACTGATTGGATCCGTAAGTATGGGACCGACTTTTTTCGGGGATTACAGCCGACCCGGAGCTGAATTGACCTGATTTCCCTGGTCTAGTGATCCCGTAATATCTGCTGGATGCTGGTAATTACTTCCTGCAGACCTCCAGGGACATCTCCTGTTCGATCCTTGTAATTTTCCTCGGATTTAAGGCAGTCCATCAAGATCCTTGGTAATTCCGGGCTGTAACGTCCTTCATCCTGGACCAACCAGTGAAGGATTTCAGGATACAGTTCTCTTCTAAGCAGGATTCGCACAGTAAAGAACGGTCCCAGGGCCGAAAAGCTGGCAGCCCATGATATGGATCCTTCTCGATAGGTTCCTTCGGAGGAGACCTCGGCCGATTCTAACTTTTGCAGTTGATCTTTTTCAAACTCCTTCCAGATAGGAGAATCCTCGGCTCGGCGGGAGGAAGGAGGTTCCGGAAAGCTATGTTTGTTTCCTTCTGCTACTGCTGCATCCGAAACGTTAGCTTCCAGGGTTTCTAGCCTTTTGAGGATTCTTCTTTCCAGCACTTCATGAAACTGGCTGGTCCCAAACATCTCAAATTGCTCCATCTTGGACTGCACCTGCCGAATAGCCAGGTATAGCCTGATTAGCTTTCCTTCCAGGTTACCTTCGAGTACAGTCACATTATCGAGAAAATAATCGCCGTACTTCTGCACAGCCTGCTCAGGGTTGGCATTCATACTGAGCAGGCCATTTAACTGTCTGCGAATCCTTTCCTCGAGAATAGAAAGAACTTCATCGTTTGCGACAATGTAACCTTCGGTCTTACGATTTATCTCATAAGAAGCGGACTCCAGGCGAATCCGCATCAGGCGAAAACAATGGACTTCAAAGTTTAATAACTGTCTAGCTTGAAAGGGTTTACATCCGAATGACCGGCTGAGCTCGTCTTCGTCCGGAATGCCCTGGAAGATGGACTCCCCGGAATTGCTTGTCCACTCTATATTGGCGCTACTTACGGCCTTCACCGGCCTGGCAGAAGCCCTTAAGTTTTCGAAATTTTTGAGCGAACCACCCTCCAGCTCTGGCAAAGGAACATCCACAATACAATTCAAATACTCATCCATAAACTCAAGACTCCAGATTACTGAATCTACTTAGGAAAAGTAATAAAAAAATCTGGATCTGACTCGCATGATTGTGCAAATTGCATGGAAATGCGATCCCGGGAGTCTGAGCAGGAACTTTTTCTGGAAATCAAAAATCCTATTTGCGGGCCAGTTCCAGCCCCACCGGGCAATGGTCGCTGCCCATCACATCCATTCGATTGAATGCATTCTTGACCAGAGGCATGGTCTCCTCGGTTACAAAGAAGTAATCGATTCTCCATCCTACGTTGCGGTCTCTGGCTCGGGTGATCTGATCCCAGTATGTGTACTGTCCGGGCTCTTGATTGAATTTTCGAAACACATCTACATAGCCCATGTCCACTATACGATCCAGAAACTCTCTTTCTTCTGGTAAAAACCCGGATGTCTTCTGATTCTCCTTTGGCCGGGCAAGATCTATTTCTTTATGGGCCGTATTGTAGTCTCCACATATGATGAGAGGTCGGCCCTGCTTTCTGGTTTCCTCCCAGATCTGTAAACAATGATCATAGAATTCCAGCTTATATTTCACTCGCTCCGGGCCCCGGCCCCCGTTGGGAAAGTAAACGTTCCATAGAACAAAATCATCCAGTTCTGTAATTACTACCCGGCCTTCATCGTTGAAATTTCGGCTCTTATCATCTATCGGAAACCCGGAGTAGGACTGACGCACAGGCAATGAGGAAAAAGTAGCCACACCGCTGTAGCCCTTCTTTTCGGCCACATGCCAGTGGGATTCATAGGGTTTTAGATCCAGGATAGGTCGGGTCTTTTTTTCATCCTGAAGCTGTTCGATGGTAGCTCTGGTCTCTTGAAGACAGAAAATATCCGGGGCTTCTTCCTTCACCCAGTCAAAGAAGCCTTTTTTGATATTCGCTCGAATACCGTTCACATTCCAGGAATAGATGCGAATAGTATCCCTTACTGGTATGTGTATTTCCAGAGAACTCTCCGCCTGAACGGGGGTTCCGGATTTAGGTGTCGCTTTTTTTGCAGTCTTCGCCGCGGTTTTCCTGGCTACAGATTTCTTGCCTGCAGACTTCTTTGAAGAGATTGCTGAACTCTTTTTCGCGACTTTCTTTTTTGCCTGAGCGGTCTTTTTCGCAGGTTTGGAGGATTTACTGGTGGCCATGAATACATTTCAGAATAGGGCCCCCGGGGAATAAATAAAAAAACCCCGCAATTTCTTGCGGGGCTATGCCATTTATGGCAGTTGATTCTGCTTTTATCGGAGCAGCTGCAGAACGCCCTGAGGTCTCAGGTTGGCTTGAGCCAGCATGGCTGTACCACTTTGAACCAGTATCTGGTTCTTGGTAAAATCCACAGACTCTTCTGCCATGTCCACATCGCGGATTCTGGATTCGGAAGCCTGAGTATTCTCATAAGCTACCATCAGTCCTTTGGCCGCATGCTCCAGTCTATTGAAATAGGCACCCATGTCCGCGCGCTGTTTGTTAATTCTGTTTAGCGCGTCGTCCAGAACACCAATCGAATCATTCGCGAACTCCGCCGTTGAAAGTGTAAGAAGAGTGCCATCGCCCCTTCGCAGATTCAGAGCCTGAGCAGTCATAGTCTGCACATATACTCGCTCTCTCTGGTGCTGGTTCGGTCCAATGTGAAACCACATGGAGGAAACCCGTGAGCCGCGAGCAAAGTCTCCCTGCAGCAGGTTCATTTTATTGAATTCTGCCTGGGAAGCAATACGGTCCACTTCATCAATCAACTGAGATACCTCTACCTGAATCATTTGACGATCCATGGCGGTGTAGATACCGTTAGAAGACTGGATGGCCAGCTGTCGAATTCGCTGAACAATGTCAGCAACTTCAGCCAGATATCCTTCAGTGGTCTGAATCAGAGACATACCATCTTCCGTATTGCGTTCGGCCTGACGAAGTCCTCGGATCTGTGCACGCATCTTTTCAGACACAGCCAGACCAGAAGCATCATCACCGGCGCGATTGATTCGCATACCAGAAGACAGCTTTTCCATGTTGCGATCAACGTCCCAGTGCTGAAATTTCAGCGTACGGTGCGAGTTGATCGCAGACAAATTGTGGTTAATAATCATAGAAGTTTCCTCCGTGAAAGTTCGAGCTCATGAGGAGGTCATCCTTTCCCTCCCATTACGACGGGCTCACTTAATGCTTCGTCGAAAAGGGAGTCGGAAATTAGGTTCAGGTTCAATTTTTTGGACCCGGTTTTTCGGAAAGCGAACAAAACTGCTTTAACTTTTTTCGGTCTGGCAGTGTAATTTTTTCCCGCAAGATCTAAAGTTGTAATTATTTAGCAAATGGGTAATTGGAGGCCGAAAGAAGAATTGAGAATCTGGAGCAGTCCCGTTTTCGGCAATGCAGGTAGCGGAGACTTGAGTGCTACAGGATTTTTTTCTAAGCCGGAGATCAGAAAGGAAGTAGAGCTACATACCGGAATGATGGCTTCTGCTTCCGAAGCGCAGCTCTTGAATATTTTTAGCTAACTCTGTATCTGCGAATTGGATCCAGGATCTGAGTGATTTGAACAGCAAAGAATTCATCCACTACAACCAGCCGGCCGCGGCCAAATAGGCGATCATTGACCAGAATATCTACTTCATCGCCTACATTCTTATCTAGCTCGATAATGGATCCTTCACCCAGCATCAAAACATCTTTGATGTACATCTGAGTTCGGCCCAGCTCTACGGAAAAGCGTAGGTTTACATCCAGCAGAAGTTCTGCATTGTCCCGGTTTTCCGGAGGTGCAGCAGGAATGGCTGATCCTCCTCCGGAGCCGCCACCACCGCCTGAGGGACCAGCTCCACCCACGGCGCCGGCAATTGCATTCAGAGACTCCTGGTCCAGGCCCATATCGCCCAGGTCCATGCCTCCGGCATCCTCACCGCCACTGTCTTCAGTGGATCCACCGGGATCATCGGTTAGTAGTGAGTCCAGATCTAGATCGTCTGCAGCTGCATCCTGGTCTCCACCCCCGGGTGAATCACCGCCTAACAGCTGATCGATCTCTTCTTGAGAAAGCTGACTTTCCTCCGCCATATACTTCCTTTATCGGCAAATCTTCCGATAGTGAAAGAAAAGCCCGGGAGTCAGGACATAACATTGTATTTTGTACGCCACATTTTAAGGTTTTTTTCCAGAACTGTTCCTGGACTGTTCCGGGGCAGCCATGTAGTTCTGGTTTCCGTGGACCACCCACTTAGCCGAAAAGCGGGTCTGAAGGCCCTTTCCAGCCTCCATTCCCAGCTCAGAAATCATAGATGGCTACGTTACCTCCGAATCCGAAAGAGACTCAGGCTACAGCCTCATGGAGTACGCCTGGAACTGGAGGCCATGAGCCCTCTACCGCGGATTCTGTCCTTTCCGGGCATGGCCTCTGTGGCTCAAAAACTGGAGGATTATTTCTATTATCTGCAAAGACAGTTTCGACTGATGGGTCTTGGGCTGGAAACAGGATCCGATTATGTAAAAGCGCCGGATGTCTTCCCTTCCTTTCTAGAAGGAGACTGCCTGTACCTATCCTATTTGATGGTGCAGCCTGCCGGATGGCAACCAGAAGAGCAATGGGAGCAGAAGAGATACGATCAAGGGCCGGATTGCCTGCCATTTCATCTGAATCGCTCCTACCGGGTGCTGGCAAGATTGAAGTCGGATGGACTGTTGAATCAGACCTGGCAAGAAGCCCTGCTTTTTTCCGGAATGCGACGCTGGGAAGGTTACCTGGTCACGGACTGTCCTGGCAAGCTATTGGATCTATCCTACCAGGCCCCCGGATTTCATGCCAGCTTCCAGGATACAGGCTATCTGCCAGGACGAGTTTTTCGACCGGCTCCGGCTCATTACAGGATGAGCCCGGTTTCATTGCCTGAATTCCCCCATTTGCCCTTTGAGCGCCAGTCGGTGAATCTGTTCTTTCTGGATGCAAGTTTAAGAATACACATTTACAGAGCTACTATGATGGATCCTGTAAATCATCGGCTGCATCTAAAGGCCCGACTCATCGGCTACCGGGGAACCGCTCTTCAAAGAATCCTGAACATCCCAGCATCCAGTAGCCACTTACCGGCCCCCGGGCTATGGATCTATAGTAGCTCTGCGGTTCTGGAACTGGAAAGAGTCGATACGCTGGATGTTCTGCACTGTGATTACCGAAATCCAGATCAAATTCGGTTGAAATCAGCGGCCCCTGCCAGGCCTATTGTGTATGGCAGGAATTGAAGATGGCATTGGAGCATTCTTTAAAGGAGCTGTAAGAATTGGTCAGACGGCCCTGGCAGTTGGTCAGGGCGGATGGGACTGGCTCACAGCAAAGGATGCTCCGGCTCCCAGAGTACTCAGGCAAACCTTTGAAAGACTGGGTACAACGTATATTAAGCTCGGTCAGTTTATTGCCAGTGCGCCCTCAGTCTTTCCTCCAGAATATGTGACCGAATTCCAGAAGTGTCTGGACAAGACCGATCCAATACCTTTCGCACAGATCGAAAAGGTTCTTCGCAAGGAGCTCGGCAAAGATCCATACGAAGTATTTCATTCCATTAATCCGGAGCCTCTGGCAAGCGCATCCATCGCCCAGGTTCATGCTGCAGAATTGAAAGATGGCCGAGATGTAGTAATCAAGGTTCAAAAACCAGGTGTAGATGATATTATTCTCACGGACCTGAATTTCCTTTTTCTATGGGCCCAGGTTCTGGAATGGCTGGCACCGGACTTTTCTCGCACCTCAATGAAGCACATTGTTCAGGATATGCAGAAGATCATGATGGAAGAATGCGATTTCATTCATGAATCCAGAAACATTCAGGAATTCGATAAATTCCTGGAGAAGTCAGGGATTGATCGAGTGGTAGTGCCCAAGGTCCATACTCGATTTACCACGGCCAGGGTTTTAACCATGGACCGTATGTACGGAGTTCCGTTAACCGATCTAGAGACGATTCGCAAGTATTCCAGAGATCCAGAGGAAACACTGATCCTGGCGTTGAATACCTGGTTTATGAGTCTCATGGCCTGCGATTTCTTTCATGCAGATGTTCATGCAGGAAACCTGATGGTGCTGGAAGATGGAAGAGTTGCCTTTATTGATTTCGGAATCGTTGGTCGAATCTCCAAAAAGACCTGGGGCGGAATTCAGGGATTAATGGAATCCATGGAAAGTCGCAATTTTGATAATATGGCTTCAGCGCTTATCGATATTGGTGCCACCGATGGTCCGGTGAACCGAAAGCTATTCGCCGAAGACTTGAAGAAGGTTTTCTCCGGTATGGAAAACCTGGAAAAGCTCGCCAGAAGTAACAAAGAGGTGGAGGAACAGGAAGTAAACCGACTGCTTATCGATATTGCAGAGGCGGGCCAGAAGAATGGAATCCGGTTTCCCCGGGAGTTTGCTCTTCTAATAAAACAGTTCCTGTATTTTGATCGCTACATTCGAATTCTGGCTCCAGAGCTGAAAATGTTTGAAGATCAGAGAATAGTAAGAAGCCAGCAGGATTTACCAGGCATGGCCCAGATTCCGGGAAAAAAGAAAAAGAAGAAATAGGGCTTCAAAGCTGGAACCGCATTCAAGGAACTTCGAACACGAGACGACCACCGGATGACATAGGGTGAACGACTCAATTGAATCTGGATTCAAGAAAGGCAGCCAGAGCATGCATGGCCTTTCCCCTGTGACTCAATGACGATTTCTCCTCAGGACTCATCTTCGCAAAGTACTCACCTGTGCTTTCTTCGATGAAAACCGGATCGTAGCCAAATCCGCCCTGGCCGGCTGATTCAGTGGCAATGTGTCCCTGTACAGTTCCTTCAAAATACTGCGGACCTTCCTTTTCAAAACCCACCAGACAGAGTACACAGGCAAAATGGGCCTTTCTACTTACCGGGTCTTGAAACTGGTTTAGATTTTCGAGTAGAAGTAAATTTCTTTCCGGGTCCGATAGTTCGGCGCCACCGTATCTTGCACTGTAGATTCCGGGATCACCATTTAATGCATCCACGCAAAGACCGGAATCATCGGAAAGACAGGGTAGCCCGGTGACTCTGTGAAATCCAGATGCTTTGATGAATGCATTTTCGGCAAAGGAGCTGCCGTTTTCTTCCAGGCTTATGGATTCTCCATCTTCTGTTTTTAGATGATCCGGATCCAGGTTCAAGTCAGCAGGAGCCAATACCCGTATTGGAAGACTGTATCGTTCCAGGATGTTTTGAAGCTCTATAAGTTTCTTTGGATTGCCGCTGGCCAATAGTATTTGAAGCATTTAGAAAGGCTCCTGATAGCGACTCAGGATTCAGTGACAATGTCTTTGAAGCTTTTGACCGCACCGCCCAGGTCATCATAGAAATGAAAAACCCGATCCAGCAAAGTTATGCGAAATACCCTGAGGACATCCCCTTCCTTTAGAACGATGCGAATATCCCCTTCTCTTCTGCGAACCTTTCGCTTGGAGGCAATGAGCACTCCCAGGGCACTGGAGCAGATATAGCGAAGGGATGTAAAATTAAGAACCACGAATCGGGCTCCTTCATTCAACACTCGCTCGATACCTTCCTCGAAAGCCGGCGTATCTCCATGTTGAATACTACCGGAAATCTCCAGAACTGAGACGTTTCCTTCCTGTGACTTCTTGATTGGATCCATATTAATCGGCCATGAAGAGGCTCAGCACGTAAACCGGAGCCCGGCATCTTCTCTTCAAGATTCTGGTAGCTTCCATCGCAGTGGCACCTGTGGTGAAAACGTCTTCCAGTAATACATAGTAGAATGCTGGTCTATACTTCACTGTCAACTGTATCGAGTCTTTAACCTGGAAAAATCTGTCGGCCCTTCCATAAGCGCTCTGTTTCTGCCCACCAGTTTTAGAAATCATCCTTTCCAGAGGTAAATGTGGTTTTTGCAGATGCAATCCCAGGTCTTTCACAGGTTGATAGTTCCGAATATTCCGGGCGGAGGTTCCGCTGTCGATGTATGTAAGATATCCAGGCAATTGCATTATGTCTTCTTGCTCCAACAGGGCATTCAGCCTGGATTCAATATAGGGCAGGAACCATTTGTACGCCTGACGCTGGTTTTCAAATTTCCAGTCCTGCAAAACCCTTTTGCATTCAGAATTAAGACCGAAAGTAGATATATGGCGGTCGAAGAGCAAGATCCTCTCTCTGCAAAACTTGCATCCCCCCTGTTCCAGAGCCGAATAGCACCGGCTGCAGCGCCTGCGGCTATCCAGCGGGATTGGTGCACACTTTACACAGAATCGGCCATCCGAGTTTTCTTTTTTGCATACCGGGCATTGATTGGGACTGTAAAGATGAATCATTATATAAAAGGGTCCGCAAGAGGTGTACTGTTAGCTGCTTTTTCCGATTCATCCTTAAAGGGATTCGGCAGGGGCCCCCTGGCAGCCTTCATCCTGGCCCTATGCTTGTTCCCGTTCATGAAATCCAGGGCGGACAGTCCTCCTTTGCCGGAGAACTGTATTCCAGGTTCCAGATGGACTCTCCTGGATACCTTCGATTCTCCTGGAAGCTGGAGTCTGGTTAGGCCGAAATTCTCCGATCAAACGGCGAATCTGAACTCCTCCGGGCTTTCGGCCGGTCCATACTCGGGCAGCGGTGCCTACCTCAGCCTGCTTTTTCGCGGCAACAGCTCTACGCCTGCCATCCTGGAGCCAGAGAAACCAATTAGGCTCAATGAATACTCTCAGATGATTTCTCTGTTTCTATATGGCTGGAATCAGCCTGCCAGACTAACCTTGATTTTAAGAGATAGAGATGGAAAACAGATTCGCAGTAGTTCCACCGGACTGAGCTTCAAAGGCTGGAAAAGGGTGGAACTAGAGCTGCCTGCCAGTGTCAGACGACAACCGGACGGCCCATTTCAGGAATGGTATCTGGAACTGATGGGCCTGGAGGTTAGGCCGCTGTACAATGAAACCATAGCGGTAAGGTTATCTATGGATGATCTTTTCGTACTCTCAGCACCGGCCATTCAACTACCGGAAACTATTCGAAATTCTGAAGCAGCAGAGGAATAAGAAACCGGATAAGGACGATAAAACGGAGCGGCAGCAGAAGAAGAAGACGGTGATAACCTGAAATCATCCTGCCGTAGGCTGGCATTCGGCCCGGTTACATGAAATGAAGCCAGGCACGGATCATGCCTGGAACTCTTTGATTGGAAAATTAGAAGGAATCTAGAATTTCGGCCCGCTTCTCTTTGTACTCCTGTTCCGTAATCAATCCATCTTTGTGAGCTTTTTCCAGCTGTTTCAATCTTTCGCTCAATGTTTTTTCTGAATCAACAGGCCCGGATCCCTTCGGTTCACCGGATGTTTCCGAAAAGTAGCTTTCGCTTGCATCGAATCCAGGTGCCTGCTTGCGCTCCAGTAACGATGCCATGGAAGTATCGGCCAGTACAGCCCAGGTGTGATGATCGTAATCGCCTACCCTTTTATAGTCAAAGGAGTCGCTACTGACAAGGGATAGATCAGGGTAGGATTTTCTAAAGCTGATTGGAAGAACTTCGGTCCAGTTATCCTCCGTGAGAAAATCATCATAGGGTACTGGCTCTTTGATTTCACCGAATACAAGATTCAGCCCATTTGAGTCGTACCAAAGAATCATTGAGGTCCTTTCCATGCGGCTGAGCACGGATTCATCCGGATCAAATCTGGATATGATCAAAATCCTTTGATTCTCTTCAATGGTCTCGATGGTTCTGGCCAGAGCCCCGGCAAATCGTTCCACCTCGGCAGGATCGAAAACAGGACGAACATCACTGCCCCACATGCTTTCTTTCCTGAATTTAAAGCCCCCCAGTATCTGGATTAGGTCAGAGGGCTTCATTCTGGGGAATTTCTGCTGCTGCCCCATGTAAGCGCGGAGCTCTTCATCCGGGTAGGCATCGGATTCGATAGTGTAAATGGCAAAATAGTTATCCAGGATCTTATTTTCCCTGGAATAGAAGCCGCCCATGCAGCTCTGAAGGGTAAATGCTATTAGTAATGCCAGGGGCCAGTATGGGCGGATGCCAGGTCTCATTCGTTCGAATACTCCTATTTCTATGATCGAAGTAGGTGGATCGTATCTTAAGGGATCAGGTTAACAAATCTGGAAATCGTCGATCCATTTCAATATCATCCAGATGTGGAAGAACCGGCAACAGGCCGGCCAGCTTGAAAACGGAGAGCAGGGATTTGCCCAGACCAAAAAGTGTGATGTTGGCACCCTTCTCTTTTAGATCCTTTTCACACTTTAAAAGGATGCCTATTCCGGAGCTATCCACGAATCGCACCATTCGAAAGTCCAGATAGACGGTGCTGATTCCTGGTTCATGAAGAGCCAGGAAATCTTCATAGAATTCCCGGGCATTCTCCATTTTAAGATCCTCGGTAATGCGAACCACTGCATCAGGGGAACGCATGAGGAGTAACTCTACCATTATTTGAGTTCCTCCGGCCGAACACCTTTAATATAATGGGGGAAGCCTTCCTTGTCTGTGTACTCTACAACCAGTTCCTGACTTCCTTCATCCACTTCCATCACTCGAACAAGGGTGCCCTGAATAACAAAAACTCCTTCATGGAGAAAGGTCGGTCGGTCCAGGGTTCTCTCGTCACCGGGTTTCAGTGCCATGGATCAAGGGTGCGACGGGGGAAGTCGTCTTGTAAAGCAATTATACTCTTTCCGGATGCTTTTCCGTGTATAGATCTCGGCCTTCCCGCTTCATCACTTTGAACAGTTCCGTCTGTCTGGGATCCAGTCTTGTGCCTATATCATAGATGGCATCTTCAAACCGGGCTCCTTCCACATTGGCGCCGGTAAGTTTGGCCCATCGTAGATCGGCCTGCCGGAAATCAGCGTTCTTTAGATTGCAGTTATTCAGAAAGGCTCCCCTTAAGCGCGCCCCCTGGAAGTTCGCACCTTCAAAGCTGGCGTTCTGCAGAAAGGCATTCTGAAGGTTGGCCCCTGCCAGGTCCACACCTGAGAAATCCTCCCCTTCAAGTATTACCTGAGTGAGTTTTTCTCCCCTAAGATGGCCCTGCTCTTTTAGCCTCTCAAGTGCATAAGCCCGGGTGATCCGATCCTCCGGTTTCACTCCAGTGCCATTCCTGTAATCTGCCACAGCCTTCTGCATGGCTTCCACTGCAGATTCAGGATAATTCTTCCTTCTTTCGGGAAACTCAAATAGGGATTCTATATCTTCGGAGGTGATGGACTCGGCCCGGCTCAAAGGCTTTCCTTTAACCCATTCAGTGGCCATAGCAAGGGCTGCCAGACCAAATCCGCAACCGGTTGTTGTATAGGATGCATCCAGAACCGTCTGATCTTCCGCACCTTCGTCGATCTTGAGATAAAGCCTGTAACCATCGCCGCAACCCACGTTTCGATAGGAGGATACCACGGTGGCATCTTCCATCTCCCGGTAGTTCTGGCGCTGATCGTTGATTTCTTTGTATTTTTCGAAATCCATCATGACTCCAGCATAAGTCTTTCTACGGATCTCGACGAGCGCTTCCTATCCCGGGATAGGAAAAACTGTAAAGTCCATGCACCGTTCCCTGGGCCTGAGCACTGAGAGAGCGCATTTCAAATCTGGTTTTGCCCGCATGGGACTCCGCATGAAGCTGCTCAATACTCTTGATGCCCATATCCTGAAAACTCTGCTTCAGCCCCTGTACCAGATACGGAAGGTATTGAAACATGGAACCCTTGTCTACAACAGATCCGGTAACTCCCTGAGCTACCTTGATCTCCTGATCTTCAGAGAAATAACGTTTTGCCCCACCAGCTTCCATGGCCTCCAGGCTGGCCATGCCGCGATAGCGTTTCAGACGAACACCGTTCTCATAGTAATACTCACCAGGAGCTTCCAGTGTTCCGGCAAACATGGATCCCATCATGGTAGTAGATGCGCCGATGGCAAGAGCGATGGAAATGTCTCCTATATTGGATATTCCACCGTCAGCGATAACCGGCACTCCTTCTCTGGCTGCGTATCGGGCGGTCTGATACACGGCTGTGGCCTGCGCTCTACCAACAGCCATTGTGTCTTGAGTAATGCAGATGGATCCTGGCCCCATTCCTACGCGAAGAGCATCCGCTCCTGCACGGATCAATGTTCTGCATTGCTCCATGGTCACAACGTTTCCAGCAATTACATCCAGGCGTGGAAAGTGTTTCTTGATGTATTCGATTAGTTCGATTTGATAGTGAGAATTACCCTGGGCTGAGTCGATTACGATCACATCGGCACCGGCCGCTTCCAGAGCTTCCAGACGATCCCGGCTTTCCAGCTTGGTAGAGATTGCAGCGCCCACCATAAGTCGTTTGGCCGAATCCTTGGAGGCATCCGGATATTCCCTGTGCTTCTTTATATCCGAACGACAAATCAATGCTACCAGCTGTCCTCGGTCATTGACGATGGGCAGCTTTCCTTTCTTGGATTCTTTAAGAACCTGATTGGCTTCCGCCAGGGAAAAGCCTTCTGGAGCCGTAATCACATCTCTGGTCATTACCTGGGCTAACTGAATAGTAGAATCCTTTTCCAGATCCACGTCCCGATTGGTAACTATTCCGACCAGCTTACCTGTACGATTGCCATCTTCCGTAATAGGAATTCCAGAGAATCCGTACTTCTCTTTTACTTTATATAGATCTGCTATGGTATTTTGAGGGCTGAGTACAATTGGATCCGTGATGAATCCATTCTTAAATCTCTTTACCTTTTCTACCAGTTCCACCTGGCGTTCCACGGTATTGTTGTAATGAACAACTCCAATACCACCCAGTAATGCCATGCAAATAGCCATGCGCTCTTCGGTGACTGTATCCATGGGGCTGGACACCATGGGTCTTTGAATTCGAATATTACGTGTTAGCTGAGTGCTTAAGTCGACTTCACTTGGATGAAAATCAATGAAGCCGGGAAGAACCAGAAAGTCTTTGTAGGTGAGCCCGCCTTCCAGAGCAAAAAGTTCTGCGGCGGAGAGACCGTCCTGGAAGGTCTCTTCTTCCTGGCCTGCAAAGGCTGTACCGGTAGGTTTTGTCTGCAATCCGTCCATATTACAGGAAGTCCTGGATGGGGCAGAACGGCAAGGCAATTTCAGATGGCACGCCGTTTTCGGAGATCTGAAATGTCCGATTCGCTATATCCCAGGGATTCAAGAATGTCCTGAGTATCCTGACCGTGGGCCGGAGGAGGTAGCCGGTAGGAAATGGGACTTCGCGATAGATGAAAGGGGCTTCCGGTTACAGGAACCGGACCCAGCGTCGGATCGTCCAGGGCCACGGCTGCTTCTCTGGCCTGCAATTGCTCACTGTGAAACGCTTCATCCGGCGATAGAACCGGCGTCAGGCAACAATCTGTATGCGCAAACAGGGGCTGTAGATCCTCATAGGTTTTTGTATCAAAATAGTCCTGCAATTGCTGACGAACCCTGTGCCGATTCTCCATCGAATCTGGATCGGATTGCAGTTGTTCCATCAATTCTTCGCGGCCTATGTTTTTCAGAAACGTGCGAAAGAAATTTCCTTCCAGAGCGCCCAGCATTACATAGCGGTTCTCCTTTGTGCGATACACCGAGTAGTTCGGAAGTCCACCGCTTAGATCCATCTGGCCTCTGGCAGGCAGCTTACCCGCAGCGGCCAGTTCTCCGGAATGAATGGATAATAAACTGAATGCTCCATCCATCATTCCGGTATCCACAAACTGACCCTCGCCTGTTCGTTGCCTGTGAAATAGTGCTGCCAGAATTCCGGACAGAGCCAGTAAACTACCGCCGGCTGTATCTGCTACCTGAATGCCCGGAAGAACTGGCGGACCTCCGTCTGCGCCGGTGATATGAAGCAGTCCGCTTTCGGCGATATAGTTTCCATCATGCCCGGCCCGGTCTCTTTCCGGACCTGTGGCCCCATAGCCAGATATTGCACAATAGATCAGACCCGGAAATCTTTTACTCAAACTCTCATAACCGATACCCATTTCTTCCAGGGTGTTCGGTCTAAATCCTTCCAGTAGAACATCTGCCGTTTCCAGAAGTTTTAGCAGTACGTCGCGTCCCTCTGCCCTTTTAATGTTCAGTGATATACTTTTCTTATTTCGATTAACAGAATAAAACAAACCGGTGGGATTCGAATCATCACTCGGGGATTGGCCTGATGATTCAGGGGATGAGAGCTTTGTACCCATGAGCCTGGTCATATCTGGAACACGAGGATTTTCGATTTTTATTACCTCTGCGCCCAGGTCAGCCAGGTGCATTGAGCAAAGGGGACCTGGCAATAGCAGGGAAAGATCTACGACACGAATACCGGACAACGGTCCGCGGTTGGTCTCTCCAAAGGATCTACTTTTAAGTTTATTCACATCTATGGCCATAGCTCTATTTGCTCCTACTTCGGAAGAATGATTTGCTACCGGTCTTACCGGGCCTGAGTCAGGATAGACTATTTCAATTATTGGGCGGCGCTCATCCTGGAAGCAACCAGCCACAGACCAACAATCATCATTGCAATGCCGGCGTACTGAATCCAGTCCAGATTTTCCTGGAAGAAAACCCGGGATGCTACCAGAACAATTATGAATCCAAGACTGGTCATTATTGGATAGGCAATACTCAAAGGCACATTTTGTGAAAGCACATGACGATAGGCAATAAAAGCCAGACCAAAGCTAGCAAGCCCTGCAATAAGCCAGGGATTAAGTAGCAGCTTGATGAAATCTTCTGTACCCATTTCTCCTGAACGATAGGCACTTGCTTTGATCAGTATATTCGCCGAGGCATTCAGCACGATTGCCAGAATGAATACGATTAGTGTAAGTTGAGTCATTGTTTTCTCCGATGTCAGTGGCGAATCTGTTATGCTTCGCTCTGTCTGTTATTAATGCTTCTGCCAGTATTCCGTTTTTAGATGGCTTCCGGGACCGATTGTGCACCCTGTATCGCTATACACTCTCGAAAATCAGTTTGCTCAGCTCTTTGAAGTCCATCTTCAAGCGCACAGGCAGATAGTGCAGTCCCCGAAGGTGTGGCTTTTCAGAGGATCTGGCATCCAGGTTGTCCACTGTGGCAATCTGTCTTATACGAACCAGATCTTTCTCGGTAGTCACAACAGGCCATCCCTTTTGCCAGCTGAGTACATCGGACATTCGATATCGATGGTGATCGGAATACCTGATGTGGCTCTGCACATCGTAACCAGCAGCGGTCAGAGTGGCTTCAAACCCTGATGGATTTCCAATGCCACTTACGGCCACCACCGGACCGGGCTTGAGCGCAGGCAGAACGGCCCCGGCCGCATGAATGGATTCCCAGACTGGCAATGCAGGAAAGGAACTTTGAATGATTCTTTTCCATTGTGCCGCCTGGCCGGCAGCCAGGTCTGTTCTGGTCAAGATAACGGCGCTGGCTCGCTGCAGAGCCAAAATAGGTTCCCTGAATTTACCCAGAGGGATTAAAGAAGCATCTCCCGGGGCAACCGTGGAGTCCAGAAGCACCAGATTCACTTCACGGTGCACCGACGGATTTTGAAAGGCATCATCCAGAACTATAAAATCAATGTCTGTTGCGAAATCCTGGATTGCCTTCCATCGGTCCGAGCCAACAATTACCCGGGCCCCCGGCACATTGTAGAGCTGCGCTTCATCCCCACTTTCAGAAGCATCCATTAAGAAACGTGAACCATCGAAAGCAAGGCCGCCAGAACGGCTTTTCTTACCGCCATAACCGCGCAATACTACAGCCGGACGATAGCCCCTGGAAAGGGCTTCCTGTAACATCCAGACCCCCAGAGGAGTTTTGCCTGTTCCTCCAGCACTCAAATTCCCCAGGGATACAACCAGAGCTAAACTGCGATTCTGCTTATCCTTTCGTTTCTGGAATTTTCTATGGTGCAGGCGCAAATACAGTCTTTGCAACCAGTGGGAGCTTCGTATGGGATATTCGTCGCTCATGAAACGGCAAATTGCATCTCATAAAGGCGGCGGTAGATGCCCCCTTTCTCCAACAGAGTTTTATGGTCTCCAGTTTCCACAATGCGACCCTGGTCCATCACCAGAATTCGATCCGAGCGAGTGACTGTAGAAAGACGATGGGCTACAATAAATACTGTCCTGCCGCGTAGCAAAGTGTTGATCGCTTCCTGCACCATCTTTTCGCTTTCATTGTCCAGAGCAGATGTTGCCTCATCGAATATTAAAACAGGTGGATTGTGCAGTATGGCTCTTGCAATTGCAATTCTCTGTCTCTGGCCACCGGAAAGCATAACTCCCCGTTCTCCCACCAGAGTATCATAGCCTTCATGAAGGGCTGAAATAAACTTATGTGCATGGGCTGCCCGAGCCGCTCGCACAACCTCCTCTTCTGGAATGTCCACGCGACCCAGGGTAATGTTATCGCGCAATGTAGCGTTGAAGAGAAATACACTTTGAGTAACAATACCAATTCGCTCCCGAAGATCATTCAGGCGAAAGTTCTTCAGGTCTTTTCCATCTACCAGGATTCTGCCTCCAGTGGGATCGTAAAACCTGGGAAGAAGATCAATGAAGGTTGACTTCCCGGCTCCAGAGGAACCGACAATGGAAACAGTCTGTCCTGCCTCCACACTTACGTTAACGTTTTTTAGAGCATCCTGATCCGAACCAGGATAGCGAAAGCTAACATTGTCAAATTGGATGGTATCGCGGACCCCGCCAAATCGAATTGGATCTTTTGCTTCTGTAAGTCTTGGTTTATCATCCAGAATTTCAAAGATTCTCTCAGCTGCGGCCGACGATGCTCCCATCAGATTTACCATGATAGAAACCTGTTTCATGGGTCGCATGATGAAGATTAAAATAAAGAAGAAGCCAAAAAACATCCCGCGGCTTAGATCCCCGGACGAGATTTCATAAGCTCCCCATCCCAGGAAAATCACCACTACCAGAGTAGCCACGAATTCTGTAATGGCCGGCCCCACCTGATGATAATAGTGTCCCTTGAATGTGTTTCGAAAGAGGCGATGATTGATGATGTTAAACCTCATCTGCTCGAACTTTTCCATGGAAAAAGCTCGAATGACTCGAATGCCGCTAATTATTTCCTGTACATGGCCTCCCATCTCTGCCAGACGCTCTTGTTGGCCCATGGCGGCCCGACGAATCTTCACTGCAAACTTGTTCACCGGTGCAATCAGGATGGGAACTACCAGCAGAATGGCCAGAAGCATTTCCCAGCTAATCAAAGCCAGGATAACCAGGTGAGTAATTATATAGAACAGATTAACCACTGCTTCCTGAAACTCGATAGAAAGCGAACGACCTACTAGCTGTACATCGTTTATAACCCGGCTCATGATGATACCGGTGCGACCCTGCTCAAAATAGTCCAGGCCCATCCGATTCAATTTACTGTAGAGTAGATTCCGAATGTCCCGTATTGCATAGGTACCGGCCGTACCTATAAAATACAAACTAAGGCTCAGACCTATAGTCTTCAGAAAATAGATGGGCAATACCAGCAGACAGAGACTGAAAATAGCTTCCCTGGGGGTTTTATCCTCCACCCATTCATTGGAGTAGACCTTGAAGCCAGTCCAGCGCGCATTGATGGATTCGAATATCGGAAGATCCTCACCCCGCTGAAATCGATCATACTTTTCCAGCTCAGAGGCTCCAAGAGGGAAGAGCTCTACCTTTTCGGTCTCTCCCAGAGCATTGAAAATGGGAATAAAAATCGTAAGTGAAAAAAGATTGGTAATGGATACTACAAGAGAAAGGAACAATCCCGCAAAGATTCGAAATTTGTACTGCAGCACGAATCGACTGAGCCTTAAAAGCGGGGCAGCCCTGAGCGGCGGCTTGGTGCGAGTTTCTTCCATAGGCCTTACGATGTTTAGTTTCCAGGTGCCCCTGAGGGCAAGAACAATAGACTGCGCTTCAGCCGCGGCATAGCCCGGTATAGCAGGAGTTTTTGCCCTGAATCGGGGGGAACCCTTGCATTGGAATGCATTGGGCAGCCAGGCAAAACCGTTACCCTGGCCCTTACCACGTCCCGGACGCAAAAGAATGAACTAGAAGCGGAAATCCCCAATACCGAAAACAAAATTGAATCTGTCATCTCCCGGTATAGGTTTCAGTTTGCCCCGATCATAATAGAGCTTCTGAGCCAGAAATAGCCTCAGTGGCAGAACTGGAATCTGTATCCTGATTCCAAAGCCCCAGCTAAACAGTGTACGATCGAGGGCCAGGTTTCTCTGGGACAGAACCGCTCTTCTAGGATCATTCCAGGCTGACTGGGAACCGAAGAAGTATGGCTTCTGGTTCACTGGATTGATATTGTCGGTCAGATATCGATCAATGGCATTGGCTCCTTCGAATTGAGCTTCTACCTGATCCTCATAGTCTTCAACAAACTCAGCATTGTCTCCTGTCAGCTCGCCCAGATTAATGAACATTGATCCAGCATCCAGAAAGAAGGTCCACCAGAGTACAGTAGGTTCAATTGGAAACCGCATCTCCAGACCGCCCAGAATCATGTGGTTGGCCCCGTTTAGCTGCCACCAGGAATTGGGAAAGTTGGGATCCTGAGCATAATCATAGCCCCTCAGGGTTTCATAACCGCCCAGGTATAGCTTATCGCCTGGCTCAATAAATGGATTAATGTCCTTATTCTGACTTCCGCTGTAAGGAGCCGTTTCATGGGTGAAAGTGCCAGACAATCTGGTCTCAATCACCACCCTCCAGCGCTTCAATGTATTGGATCGAAAAAGGCCACCGAAGGTGTAATCAAAAGGCCAGAAGTAATGAGCAAACTTTGCAGTGTACTGATTGTAGTGATCCTCTCCGCCCAGTATCTGGCCCACCGTTTCAATGGATAGGTCCATGCTCAGACCACTGGTGGTATTATACACATTGTCCCGGGAATCATAGAGAAGGCCATTTGTGAAGCTGGACTTGAATTGCCAGCCCAGGTTTGTTCTTCGAATTACTTCATTGCTGGCCAGAGCAGATGGACGGGAAGCAACGGACCAACTGGGAGAATATCTATGGTAGTGAGCCCAGTTAATCCAGAAAGTATGGGAAAGTCCAACTCCAATCCCCAGGGACGTTACCTCGTAGGATGCCCTTTCGAAGAAATCACTGGAGTCATCGCTTACGCGGATGGGAACAATCTGCACTGTACTGGATGCATACCCGGCGTAGAGCGATAGAGCCCAGGGCCTGGGAGCACTTCGGTAACAATCTTCTTCCTCTTCTAGAAAGGGCCGCACTACATGGCGGATCTTCTCTTTTACCCGGTCCAGGTTTTCCACTGTTTCCGGAGAGTTTCGCGCTTCCTGTACATAGGTGCGAATCAGCTTTCCAACTTCGCTGTATTGATTCTGATAGGTATCCGCCAGTAGTTCCAGAGATTCCAGGCTTTCCGCTTCATCGATTCTCTGTTGCTGATTGTACCAATAACGACCGGTGGAATCCTGACAGGCTTCATACAACCAGGGATCGGTCCAGGAAATACTTACCTGACGCGTCAGAGGTCCGTACTGTAGTTTACCTGTAATTCGCTGCCCGGTTCCATTCAGGTTGTTTTCGCCCACCTCCGTAAAGATGGAAAAGCCAGTCTGGGTGCCATATCCACCACCCATGGTGATAGTTCCGGTGGGCTGCTCCGTTACATCGATGATGAGATTCATTTTCTCATCATCCGAACCGGGGCGCATTTCCAGGTTCACTTCTTTAAAGTATCCCAGGTTAAAGATCTTTTCCCGGCTTCTTTCTACCAGGGCGGAATTGAAGAGCTGACCTTCCTTAACCAGAAGCTCGCGACGAATCACATGCTCCTGGGTCTTGCTCATACCTTTGATTATAATATTCTCTATAAATGCCAGATGGTTTTCGCGAACAACAAAATGCACATGTCGCAGCGTTTGCCCGGCAGCCCGAGGATCGTCCTCAAGTTTTTCGCGCAATAGTTCAAAGTTCAGGCTTTCGCCTATATCCTGGCATCGTCTTTGCTCTTCGGATGCAGGATTTTCGAGATCCCTGCAAGCTTCGTATTTCTGCAGAGTTTCTTCTGTGAGTTTGAAGGTAGTAAAATAGGGTTGAATCTGGGCGAATACGTATCCCTGGGAAGAATAGGCCTGCTGCAGAGTGTTCCTGTCCCTAAAGAACTTACCTTCGTCGAAGATCTCTCCGCTTTCGCCGGGATTAAATTCCATGAAGCTGAGTAATTGTTCTTCGGTAAAAACTGGATTCTGATTCTCCTTGGTCTTTACTTTGCGTTCCGGCGGATTTCTCTCCAGGTTTATTGCCTGGGAATCATGCTCCAGAGAGTATCCACCATAGTAACGAATTTCCCCTTCATTGATCTTGTAGGTGATAACCACCACTCGACCTTCTTCAGGCTTAGATGGATTTCGCCATCGAATCTCATAACCGGTCCCTGCTGGATCTATCTCTGCATTTACATAACCATTGGACTTGGCAAAGGCCAGTAGCTTGTATTTGTCCTCTTCAAATTTACCTTCGCTGAAAATACCGTCTTCGAATATCCCCTCTTCTTTATGATCCAGTATGGCCAGCATATTCTCAGGATCAAGATTTCGGGTACCCAGGATGTTGATTCTGGATATCGGGATATTCTCGCCTTCATCAATAATGTAGCGAAGTTCAATTGTATTTGTTTCCGGATCCACCTCTCCGGTATCCAGCCATACAGCAGCCATGAAGAAACCTTCACTGCGATATTTATCCACCAGGACGGCTACCGCTTCCTGGGCTCGCTGCAACTGGTAGACATCCCCTTCCTTTATGGGCAGAGCTGTTTTTAGATCAGCTTCGTATAGCTCTTCCATACCCAGAAGTTCTACATCGCTGATGCGCGGAAGCTCCACCAATTCAAAGTTCAAAATGACCTGATCGCTGGAGTTCAGCTGCGCTTTTAGTGTTACGTTTTCAAAGTAGCCGGTGGCATATAGAGCGCGCACGGAAGCATTGAGACTCTCCAATGTGACCTCCTGACCAACAGTCAGAGGAATTGTGTCCCTTAGCTCTCCAGGATCTACATTCTGAAGGCCATAAAATTCAACACCGGCCAGGGGTTTGCCCAGATATTGATCTCTATCAGAATTTCCGGGGGCAATGGCCACCAACAGGCCAGTGAGAAGGGCTACGTGCGCCAGGCGTGGAGCGAATTTTAGCAGTATTTCCTTGAATTTTTGGATCACTGATGCTCCAGTTTGATGTTCCGAATTGCCGGGCTACGGCGGAATCTGGACAGAAAAATTGTCTCCATTCAAGAGTCATTCTCATTTTCCCCGCTCCATGCCAGATGAATGCATTGAATCCCTGTATGGAATTAGAATACGGCGCATTCGGTGAAGTGAATGCAATGTCTGTGGAGTGAATTCAACATTGATCTACAAAAAAAAGGCCAGCCTTCCGGCCAGCCTGAGCGAAAAAGTAGCAGATAAGATTATTGTAGATTCTGAATGAAGGGCATCAGGCTCCAGCTCGATTGAGCAAATGTCGCGCATGTTCCAGAGCCATTGTATCGCGACCACCACCCAGCATTCGAGCCATCTCCTGCATTCTGTGATCCCCTTGCAGCTTATCCAGCTTGCTGAAGGTCCGACCCTCCCGCAGAGTTTTAGAAATGCGAAAATGTCGATCTGCCAGACTGGCGATTTGATGCAGGTGAGTCACCACCAGAACCTGACTCTGGCTGGCCAGCAATTGGAGACGTTCCCCAATTGCACAGGCTACCTCTCCGCCCACACCTGTATCTATCTCATCAAAGATCACTGTGGGCACTGGATTTTGCTCCATGACTGTGGTCTTCAGTGCCAGCATAATACGGGAAAGTTCACCGCCGCTAGCAACCTTTCGAAGCGGCTGAAGCTGCTCCCCCCGGTTTGCACAGAAATAAAGCTCCACCCGATCCAAACCCTTTTCGGAGATTACATATTTTTCATTTTGTCCATCCGGGATCACTCTTTTCAGTGCTTCGCTGCCCTGGGACTTCTCCTTGAGTTCCCGGTTAACCGTGACCTGAATGGTGGCTCCGGGCATGCCCAGATGAGACAACTCTTCTGCCAGTTTCTGTTCCAGAGTGCGAATCACGGACCGGCGCTTGACGGAAAGATCTTCACTGGTCTCCAGGAGTTCTGCATCCACCACTTTCAATTCTGAGCGCAGTAGTTCCGTTTGCTCCTCACTCATCTCAATACTGGACAGCTCGGCCAGAAAGTCCTCAAGCGCAGACATTACGGTTGCCGTATTGCCTCCGTATTTCTTATGGAGTTTCCTATAACCGGATAGCCGCTCTTCCACGTCTTCCAGTCGTTCTGGACTGAATTGCATCCGGTCCTTTTCGCTGCGCAGAAATTCTGCCACCGCTTCCAGGCTGTACAGTGCATCCCTGAGATACTGAACATTGGCATCAATGTCTGGATGAATGGAAGAATGCTTCTCAAGTATGGTTTCCAGTTTTTCAATTCCGCTCAGTACCGAAGGATCTTCTTCTTTTAATAGGTTATAACCGAGATAGAAATCCTGATACAGCCGGCCACTATTCTGGACCATGGCCTTTTCCTGCTCTAGCTGCTCGTATTCCTCCTCCCTGGGGCCAAAGGAATCGATCTCATCGATGGCAAATCGTAGAAAATCCAATCGTCTTTGTTTTTCATGCTCTTCCATTTGCACGGATCGCAGCTTTCGACGAATCTCCATGGCTCTTCCATGAAGTGCAGAAACCCGGGATGCCAGGGATGAGGAACCGGCAAATAGATCTAGATAATCCAGATGAGTCTCCGGCTCCAGCAGCTTCTGATGATCATGCTGTCCATGCATTTCCACCAGCAGGGAAGTTAACCGGCGGAGCTCCGCCAGCTTGAGATTTTGACCGTTGGCTATTACCCTGCCCCGGCCCTCAGGAGAGATCTCCCTTCGAAGATTCAGATAGGGTCCCTCCGCCGGAATGCCCAGCTCCAGCATTGTTTCCGGCATCCCTTTATCCCCGGTTCCAGAGATATCGAAGATACCTTCCAGAATTGCTTTGCTGGCACCGTTTCTAACCAGGCCTCCGCCAGCCCGAGCGCCCAGAACACAGTCCAGCGCCTGCAGAATAAGGGACTTACCGGACCCAGTTTCACCGGTCAGTGCATTGAAACCCTGCTCGGGCCGAAAGCGTACCTCTTCCATGATTCCAAAGTTTTCTACTCGAAGCTCGATTAACATGACGCCTGTATAGTGCTATACAAATCTTACGCAATCATTTTTTAGCTAGTTATCCAAAAAAATAAAAGCTTCATTAGGAATGAATCGACGCCAAAATCATTTCCCGAAGCCTGACGGAAGCATGGAGCGCGCACAGCGGAACCTTCGCTGGTTTCATCACATATCTCTGGGAGTCTGGATCCTGGCTCTAATTACCATGATCCTGGGCCCCTATGTAAGAGCCGAGAATGCAGGTCTTTCCTGTCCGGACTGGCCACTTTGCTTTGGCCATGTAGTCCCTCCCTACGAATACCGGGTCTATCTGGAATTCATACATCGAGTTTTTGCCGGCGTACTGCTTGGGCCTTTGTTCATCGTCTGGCTTGTATTCTCCTGGGCGGACCGAAATCTAAGAAGCAAGTTTGGACTATGGACTTTGCTGGCTGCCGGGGTTCTGGCAATACAGATCTTTCTTGGACGGCAGACTGTAACCATGCTGCTCAATCCATACATTGTAAAATCGCATCTACTGAATGCTTTGATACTTCTGGGCATCATGCTTCTGGTCTGGAGACGTTCCCGGGTGTGGATGAATACTGGAGAACTAAAGAGTGGTCCGGTAACCCTGCCGGTATTGCTGCATAGAATTCTGATTGTTGCATTATTGTTTCAAATCTATCTGGGTGGCCGGGTAAGCGCCAATGAGGCCGGCCTGGCATGCACTGCCTTTCCTGCATGCTACTCTATAGAAGATTCGGAAGGCGGCGAATCGGAATCGGTGTATTTTCCGCCCATGACCGGGCATACAGAAATGCATATCAGTCACAGACTGGGTGGATACGCTCTATTCCTGTATGTAATTGTTCTGACCTTAATCGGACGGGGCAGCTTTCGCTTCAGGCGAAATGCAACCTTTCTGGGTCTTCTTAGCTTTCAAATACTGCTGGGCGCCTTAAATGTACTCTACAGTTTGCCCGTTCCAATCACCGTTCTACATTCTGCCATGGCCATGGCTCTATTCATACTGGCCGTAATCACAACCATCGATACAAGAACAGGATATGGAGACTACAGAAAGCAGGCTTAAGCTTCTATATCAGCTGTTCAAGCCCGGGCTGGCCTTTTCAATTGTTGTAACGGTAGTGCCGGCTTTGCTGCTAGAGGACAGGATTCCCTCCCTGTCATTGATATTCTATACACTTCTGGGCACCGGACTTTCTGCCATGGCCTCCTTCGCGTACAATCAGCTTCTGGAGCAGCATACAGATGCGAAGATGAAGCGAACTGCGAAGCGAGTTCTTCCGTCCGGAAAACTGGATCCTATTCTGGTTCATATAATCGGCTCCAGTTTATTGGGTGCCGGTATTCTGATCCTATTCATTAAATCCGGATGGCTGGCAGCCGCTCTTGCACTGTTTTCCTTTTTGTTCTATGTATTCATTTACACATTGCTGCTAAAACCTCATACGGAACACTCCACCGTTCTGGGAGGAATCTGCGGCGCAATCGGTCCGCTAATCGGCGAAGCGGCGCTACGAGGCACTATAACCCTGGAAGGATTTCTTCTATTCTTGCTGGTATTTCTATGGCAGCCTCCCCATTTCTGGGCACTGTCCATATTCAGACTGGATGATTACCGATCCGCCGGATTTCCTCTGCTTCCAGTAAAGCAAGGGATTCCGGTAACAGTGAATCAGATGATTTTCTATCAGGCATTGCTCGTCATAGCCATGGTGCTGGTATGGTTTCCTGCCAGTATTGGATCCTATTTTTACCTGGCACTGTCGGTTCCCTTTGGACTGTACATCCTGTTTAAGATGGCCCGGCTGAAAAGAGACCTGACTCCGGTAGCTGCCAGATCCATTTTCTTTCTTACAATCTTCCATAATATTCTCTGGCACGGCTCACTCACTGCAGAATTGCTTTTGCAACACTGGTAGTATGTGATTGCAATGGCCTGTGGAATGGCTCCGGCACTACGCTAAGTTTATCATCCTTACGGTAGGAGTATCTGGCTTTTTGCTGTTTCATTTTCTGCCGGATTCCGGGGATGCTAATCTAGCGGCCTATCATACCCTGGGATTCATCTGCTTTCTGGCATCTCTCTGGATTTCTGAAATCATTCCTCTGGGGGCGGCCAGCCTACTGCCTCTAATCTATTTTCCCATGGCCGGAATCCTGGGTCCTGAAGATCTGGGAGAGTCCTATTTCAACTCCACAATATTTCTATTTCTTGGAGGCTTCTTACTGGCTGCCTCCATGGAAAAGTGGAATCTGCATAAACGAATCGCTCTTTGGATTCTAACCATAACTGGAAAGCAGATTGTGGCCGGATTCATGCTGGCCAGTGCATTTCTCTCAATGTGGATTTCTAATACGGCCACAGCGATGATGATGCTTCCCATAGCAGGTGCAGTGCTCAGCCGACTGTCCGGACCAGGTTGGAACCGGCCGGTCTATCTCGGTGTAGCTTATGGATGCTCCATCGGGGGCGTCGCTACGCTGATTGGAACACCTCCCAACCTGGCATTCAGCAGAATATATAAACAAAACTTCGGCGAAGAGAGCTTTCCCAATTTTGCAGAATGGATACTTACTGCTCTGCCGCTGGCCATTATCTTGCTATTTATTGCATACATTGTTCTGGATAAAGTTCTATTTCGAGCAGGCCGGGAAGACTCACTGGGTCGTTTACACTGGAAGGCTCAGCTGGCTGGACTTGGCAAGGCCACTAAAGAAGAGAAATTGGCCGGTGCAATCTTTGCAGCCACAGCACTGCTCTGGATCTTCAGAAGTCCTCTGGATTTGCAGGCATTCAGTATTCCAGGATGGATTCAGCTGCTGGACGGACTTCCGGGACAGAATAAAATAAACGATGGAACGGTGGCCTTGACCATGGCACTGATCTGTTTTGCAATCCCTGCCCCTTCTATAAAAGGTAGCCGATTGCTGGAAGCCGAAGATCTGAACCGGGTGCCCTGGTCTATACTACTGCTCTTTGGCGCGGGCTTCGCACTGGCTTCTGCGTTCGAAAGTAGTGGACTTTCACACATGGCTGGAACGTTTCTTCAATCGGTTCGACCGGAAAGCATCTTCCTGATGATTTTTATCATCAATCTATCCATGAATATGATGACCGAGTTTACATCCAACACTGCCACGGCACAGATCATACTTCCGGTTATGGCAGCACTGGCCCGAGAATCGGATCTTCCCGCTTTTGGACTCATGGCTGGAGTGACTTTCTCTGTAAGTATGGCCTTTATGATGCCTGTTGCAACACCGCCCAATGCAATTGTATTTGGTAGCGGCAAGCTAAAGATATGGGATATGGTTCGCACCGGCCTGATACTCAACCCGATCACTGCTCTTGTGGTAAGTATCTATTGCTATTTTTTGTATTTCTAAGAACCGGTAACCGTTGGATTCGTGGCGCGAATCTGAATTAACCGGAACGACTGTAAAGATAAGAGTTTAATGAAAAAGAAGATATTGGCCATTTCCGGAAGCACTCGAAAGTCCTCCACCAATTATAGGATCCTGGAATTCTTACAGGATTCCATATCGCAAGATTCACAGTATGAAGTGGAGATCTTTGAAGGCGTGGATACTATTCCACATTTCAGCGAAGATCAGGACCGAACCCCGCCAGATGAAGTGATTTCTTTTCAACGCAAATTGATCCAATGCCCGGGAGTCCTGATCTGTTCTCCGGAATATGTATTTAGCCTACCAGGAAGTTTCAAGAATTCTCTGGACTGGCTGGTCTCCACCACGGTTCTATTGAATAAGCCTCTGGCCATGATAGTTGCTGCTGCCAGTGGCGAAGAAGCTTTTCGCTCACTAAGAAAGATATGCGAAACCCTGGGCGCTTCCATAAATGATGAATGCGCATTACTGGTTCAGGGGGCCCGGGGCAAAATGGATCCGGAAGGAAAACCGATCCCAGAACTACGCAGTCAATTGATTGACCTTCAAGATTCGTTTCTAGAACAGCTGGCCGCTACAGAGTCTGCACTACAAAGTTCATAATCCATTACTTTGATATCGTAACATGGTCACATTCGTAATGATTCCATCCACGAAATTACCGGCTGGCACCAGTGGTCCATGCCCCTGGTATGGACCGATATTCGGAGTAAATATGCAAGTTTCGTTGGATTCGCATAGACCGTTTTCATTTCCTATACCATCGTTGATCCTTTCATAGGCTCGTCGCAAGAATGTAGTGCTGCACAAACCTGTGGACCAGGTTCCTCCACTGGCCGTGCAGGAGGGAGAATCAAAGTATCCTGGATTGGAGCATACCTGGTCCTGCCACACAGCACCCGGGATCCTTTCGCAGTTTAGCTGAGTGGCTTCATTCCATAAATGGTAGAATACATTGTTTCCATTGGGCATACCCCAGCGGTTGCGAAGCACTGTGTCTGTTGCCCTTAAACGAAAGTCCCAGATCCTGCAAGGAGGTGCCGTGCAAGGTCCAATGTTGGGAATCGCAGCCACGTCTCCGTTGTCACGGCCCATGAGCCGCAGCCAGTGATCATAGTTTAGCCGATCCGCAGGAAACGCTGAAATAGTACCATTTGTATCCGAGGTATTGGCTAAATCTTCAGTGCTGATTCTTTCCACAAAGCTGGAAAGTGCACTCTGACCTGGAATGTAGTTAAAATCGGAAGCGAGATCCTGGGTACATCCAGTTAATATTCCATTTCCGGCCACACCTTCGCAGTCATTCATATTGGCTCCGGTGATAAGCTGTCCGGTGATGTAGTTATTACTGGAAGCTGGATCTCTGTTTTCGAATCCAAATCCTAACGGATCCTGATGATGCATTGTAGCAATGTCTGCGATTTGATTTCTATGCGATGGTCCAGAGTTTCCACCACCGGTAGTGCTCTGACCCAGACCGCTTCGTCGATGATTGATCAAATATAGATTGGACACCAGGTTATGCAGCGGATTACCAAAACCAATACTGTAGCCTGCAAAGGTACCGTTTGCCCAAAGAGTACCACCGTTCAAAGATACATTTCCATCGCTATCCCAGTAAACCATAGATACACTTGGATTCCCCAGAATAATATAGTTCAATAGTACATTGTTGTTGCACTGAGCCGCGGCCTGATCCCCAAAATAAAAACCATAGTTGGGTCCCATTACATTGATTCTGTAAAATGTATTGTATCTGTTTCCGTTTCCATTTTCGATTCCTCGAATAATAGCTTCACCGTTAATGCGAATATGCGATAGCATATTATTAGAGCTATTACCATTCAAAACGATGGCATTTAGCAATCCCGCTCCACTCTGCTGGATTCTGACGTTTCGCATCACGCTAAAATACACATTGTTATAGTTTAGTCCGGAGTCGTCAGCGATATCAAAGTCCCCTTCGATCCACAGAAAGTTCTGAGTGAGTCCACGAACCAGAACCTCTCCAGGAGCGGCACTGCCAGTTAATAATACTCCAGGCCTGCCTACGAAGGCAATATTGTTGGCATTGATATCGAAAGTGGCAGCCGGATTGGCTGTAAAAACGTACACCGTTCCCGCTGCGGCAAGAGTACCTGGAGCTGGATTGGCTACCACGGGATTGGCCCACCATGTGGACGCAGCAGTGGTACTGCTCTTCTGGTTATTGGTAAATGTAACCGTAACCTGGACGGGAAGAAAGGCCGGTGCAGTCCAATCGATAAGATCGGATAGATGCCTACCATCTCGCAATCCCCCGGTGATCATGCGAACCCTTCCCGAGCTATCGTCGCAGGTCCAGACGAAGGCATTTAGACTATCGGTGGCCCGGATATTGCCACAACTGGTTTTGTTCAGTACTTCTACGAATCTCTTCTCGCCGCCATGAATGCATTTTCTGTAACTGCCCATCTCGGTGCCGGCGCAGGGTGTGTCCGTGGCATTGAAGAAATTCGTTCCATCGGCCAGAACATAATCGTTCCAGTTACTTCCACTGGCAGGATACAATGCTTGAACGGAGCCCAATTCCGGAGCCGGTCCATTTCCCAGGAGTGTAGCCAGAAGGCTAGAATCATCTGGATACTCACCTACACAGGACCCAGCCAGGTACAGGATTGAGAGTACCACAACAATGATACGGGCCCGAACTGCCAGAGGGCCGCGGGCCAGGCGATGCAATTGAAGGCTTCTGCCCATTCTATTATAACCGAGGAATCCAGGGAAATTGCATTTCTAATTCTCTGCGAATTAGACCTGGATTCTTTCAATTCCCCTGGCAGAAACTACCGTAAATCCGTGGATTGTCCAGACAAATCACAGGAAAACGAGTTCCTGTAACGCTTGAATCGATGAATCGAATCAATACAAACTATTATTTTGGATATCCAAGGTAAATATTCTGGTATTGTAAGAATCCATCCACGGTAACTTCAAATCCTGCATCGCTCAATTCGCTTTTCACTTTTTGCTCTGAGAGTTTGATATGCTCCGGCGGTCCTACCGGTATATCTCCCTTCTTGAAATCAACAATAACCAGCAATCCCTGATCGCGAATAGACTTCCTGGCTTCTTTGAAATACTGTACTCGATCATCAATGTGATGGTAAACATTCACCGAGAAAATCAAATCTACCTCTTCGGAAGCCAGACCTATGGAATCCGGTTCAATCTTTCTGGTTTCTATTCGATTTGAAAAGCGATTGAACGAGGGATGTACCTCGATATATCTTAGAAATCGTTCATCAATGTCCAGAGCGATTACGCTGGCTCCTTTCTCCGCCATACGAAATGCAAAATATCCGGTACCTGCTCCCAGATCAGCCACCTTCAGGCCTTTCCATCCTTGCGAAAACTGAGAAGCCCTGGATCCGTGCTTGCGAAAGATCTTGTCCAGGTGATTCATTAACTCATCGGGCTTCTGGTAAGAATTCCTTTCTTCGCTTTCGAATCTTTGCACCAGAACGTCGAAATCCGTCTTATGCATATGCTCCTGAGCGGACTGATGACTGCCCTTCTGGCAAAAGGAAAAGAAGCTGCAAATCGCAGCCAGACCGGATATACCTATACGTCGCATATGTACCAGAATAGCGAATACAGGGGATAGTTCCAGTAGAAAGCAAATGGAATTGCCCAATAGACGACTTTCCCGGAGCCGAACTACACAGTTCAATTGGCAATAAATCGGACCAAATCCATTCCATGCATGGGCTTCTCAATCAATGTCAGAAAAGTGCACTTACGGTGAATCCTCCAGGCTTCGCACTTCACGATCAATTCCTGATACACCCATTCTCCCGAGCCACGCTGTGTCTGGCCCGGTCCGTTCCCTTGCAGAAAAAACGCACTTTCCCGTCTCGGTTCTCTTCTATTCTATAACCGCACCATCCATGAGCTTCCTCCGTAAATCCATTCTTTGTTTAGTAGCCCTGGTAACATTCAGTCCTTCGCTGGCCGCAGAGGATGGACCGGTAATTATAGAAATTCTTGGTGGTGTGGGCGAGGGCAGCGGACCAGCAGTGGACCGTATTGAATCCACGGATCATACCTATTTCCTACTGGAGGACTATCTAAACACAACCAATGAAGATATCCGTAATGTTCAGCTCTTCCAGCAATTAAGGGGGTTTGAACCGAAAGTAAAAACATCATCTCAGAGATTCAGTATTATGGTCCAGGGAAGCGAATACATTGAAATTGGCTCCTCTCTGCAAATGTCTAATTTTAAAGCAGCCAATCTTTACCCCAGGTATTTGAAGCCTTTGTTCCCGCAGCCATTACCATTTTATTCTCCTTCTTGGAATGAAAGCCCGTTTCGAGAATTGGCCCGCACGGATTTGAACAGTGCACTTTATCTTTATAACCTGAGACAGGAGCAATACCTGGAGCCTTCCTTTTTTCTTTCCTTTGATTTACGTTTGGTACTGCCCATGGGGCCAGCGGCCGTATATCTCACAGGATCACTGCCTCTGGGGGAGAACTCCGGCAATGGAAGGTCTGCCTTTGCTCTTGGATTCAGACTGCGAATTATGCCCGGTCTCATCCTGTATGCAGAAGGCCATCGTAGTTACTCCAGCGTTTCCTGGACTGACCAGTACGGATCCAATTTTACAGACATTGCCTATGACACAGGAGTGCGCTTTGGGATTGGAGTGGGCGGGGCACACTGATTGATTTGTCAGTCAAAAAATTGATGACAGAGTCTGGATTCCCTATTTGCTATGGGAATGGCCCGCTCAACAAGAACCAACAATCATTATTCCACCACCTACGAGCTGTCTGAGGCACGCAATTCCCACACACCTCAGGTGCGACTGGATGAAGTCCGTCGCGGCTCCCTGAAACTCAGGGATAAGCTACTTTCTATGGATCAGGTAGTTTTTTATAAAACCTGCGATCTAATTCGTGCGCCCTATCCAACTAAATATGGGCTACTCAATGCCTATTCCATGCCCACTCCATTTATGCATATTCTGAACCGATTATTCATAGTTCAGTACAAGACAAAATCCGGTCTTCGCACCCTTCTGTTTTCGCCATCTGATATTTATGGCAACCGCCTGACGCCCTTCTTTCATCGCCTGGGAAAATCCTTTGGTCCATTCGAAGAATTGGGAGCCAGACTAATGGCTCCGGTGATTGGTACGGTGGAACACTGGCTGGAGAAGACCGGCATCTCTCCAGAGCAGGTAGATTACATTTCCTATGATCATTTGCATACACAGGATTTGAAGAAGTGGCTCGGAAATAAAGACCAACCTGGCTTCTTTCCCAATGCGAAGCTACTTGTGACACGGCAGGAATGGGAATCTGCGAAGGGATTGCTACCACCCCAGGCGGATTGGTACTGCCCAGGAGGTCTGGATGGAGTTCCGGAAGATAGAGTAATTTTTTTCGATCAGGATATTATCCTTGGTCAGGGAGTAGCTCTGGTTCGCACTCCAGGGCATACAGAAGGAAATCATTCTCTGGTTGCGCATACTCCGGAAGGTCTCATGGTATCTTCCGAAAATGGTGTGAGCGCCGATAGCTACAGCCCCATGCATTCGCGTATTCCAGGGGTTCGCTCCTATGCAAAAAAAACCGGTATGGAAGTTATCCTGAACGGCAATACCCTGGAAGGAGGCCTGGATCAGTATATTTCCATGGTTCAGGAGAAGACTCTGGCAGGACCGGCCCGGCGAAATCCTGATTATTTCAATGTGGTGCCCTCCTCAGAAATGACTTCCTACTGGGCCTTTCCGTTTATTAAACCCACGTTTTCCTTTGGTCCTCTGGAGTTTGGTCAGCCGGTAACTTCGGCCGCAGAATTGAATGCACCGGAAAATCGAATATCTTACAGAAACAATCCAGGACAGGTGAGCAAAAAAGGAAGGACCACCGGCCGGACTAGAGCGAAGGGGCGGAAATGAAAAGCCTGTCCATCTTTATGACTGGAGCGGCCGGCGGTGTTGGTCGAGTTCTGGCAGCCGATCTTCTGGAAGCCGGCCATAGACTGATGGTCACGGATCGGGATCTCAAGCAGCTCAAGGGTTTTTACGAAGAGGCAGCTCAGAGGTTTGGCCCATCCCTCTCGTTGCAGAAGCTGGACATTACATCGCACGGTTCCTGGAAGAAAAGCCTGGAGGGTTTTGCACGAAAGCAGGGAAACCTGGATGTTGTTTTGAATATTGCAGGATTCCTGCAGCCAGGTTATAGCTATGATGTGAAAGAGTCAGACATAGACCGGCACATGGACATTAATGCCAGAGGCACTATGTACGGAATTGCTCTGGCTGCAAGAATCATGAAAGAACAAAGTAGCGGACATATAATTAGCATCGCTTCCCTTGCCGGTGTTGCGCCCATACCCGGCATATCTCTTTATTCCGCTTCTAAATTTGCAGTTCGAGGCTACAGCCTGGCCGTAGCCCAGGAAATGCAGCCGCATAATGTTCAGGTTACAGTGCTCTGTCCGGATGCCATTCGCACGGCCATGCTGGATCTGCAGAAGGATTACGAGGAAGCGGCACTAACCTTTAGCGGCTCCAGATTCTTAACTGCCAACGATGTGAGTCAGGCCATGCAAAAGCTCATTTTAAAGGGACAGCAAGGAAAAGCGCCGGTAGAGCAAACCCTTCCCGGCAGTCGAGGCTTTCTGGCAAAAATTGCCAGCTTTGCACCGGCCACAAATATGAAACTGGCAGGACTGCTGCGAAAGAAAGGAATCAAGAAACAAAGCCAGTACAGAGTACAACCGGAAGAAGAATAATTTTTCCGGTACATCGTATACTGGCCTGCATTCCTACATGTCCGGCTGAGAAACTGCAACGTTCTATGCTCCGGAGCATTTGGTAGCCTGCCTGGAACAAAGATACAATTCATTTAGATGTACATTCGTAAGAGCGGCCAGAGGTCCTGTAACCGAATCCTGGGGTGCCCTGCAAGGATCAATGTAGTCTGCCTGCGATAACTCATACATTCCTCACAGAGTACCTGACCCACAACCTGAATCTCAGAAAAATGATTGGCCAAATCCTCAAGCTGAAATCCAACAAAGATGATTTTTCGCACCGGCCCCACCTCGGGCCTGGGCAACCCCCATAGATAGAAACTATTGTGACCGGAACCTACGGCGGGCAGTTTATCTCGCAAGCTTAGAAAGTCCAGAGCGCCGGCCAGACCATAATTCCTGGCCACAATAATTGTATGCTTTCGTTCATTCGGCGAAAGTTTATCGTAAATGCCCTGGACTTCTTGCTGCAATTCGTTCCAGCCAAACATACCTGCAAAGTGCTGCGGCATGCTCCCTCTTGAATGTTTTTCGAATCTGGGCGGCTGCAGGCCCAGAAACTCCTCATAGGCGATGTAGCGTTTAGGCGAAAGCAAAGGAAGGCTAAGTGGAGCCAGGGCCATACCAGAAATTCCGATTCCAATGCAATAGACAGGCAACCATGTTCCGGAGAGCCATTTCATTGTATTTCTGTTTCGCATCCAATCCTGCATAGATTCCTGCCACTGAAACAGAAGGATTGAACCGGCTGGAATAAGTATGAATATAAGTGGGGCGATGTAATAGCTCTTTCCCCGACCAAGCAGTGCTACGACAACTGCAGTTACCACGCATAGGCCCAGAGCCCTCCAGGAAGAATCATTGCGAAACCATAGTAGGCCCACCAGTCCGGCAAACCAGAGAGGAAGTGTCATTGGATTCCATTCCAGAATCAATCCAGACATGAAGGCTCCTGGCTGAAAATAGTTCTTAAAAAGGGAAGCATTCTTCATGAACTCCAGGGATGGCCAGTCCTGCTCAATCTGCCAGAGCAAATGTGGAAGAAAAATCAAGACGCTTAGAAAAGCTGTAATGTATGGGCCCGGCGAAAGGAATTTAATTCTATGATGCGTAAATATCATTCCCAGGAAGAATCCAGCTCCCAGCATAAGGATTCCATATTTGTTCAGCAAAGCGAATCCCAGAACCAATCCCAGACCGGTCCAATGATACCATCGATTCTTTTCCAGACAATCCAGGTAGAGATAAATGGCAACCGCCCAGAAAAGCAAGTCCAGGGAATTCATGGAATAAAACTTTGTAAGCCCCAGCATCACTGGTATTAACCCCACTGTGAAACTGGCCAGAACCACAGATGCAGCACCTCCTCGTAGCCGATTCGTAATCATTGCAGAAAGAACAATGCTTATCTGAGCCGCCAGAAAAGGGATGAATCGAATGGATAAAAGGGAATCACCAAATAGATCTATTTGCAATCGCATGAGCCAGATAGAAAAAGGAGGATGATCCACATAGCCAGCACCCGGGCGATGAGCACCGGACAAATAATAGAACTCATCCAGAAAATACCCGTAATTGGAATACGAAAAAAGGAATAGAAGGGATCGTAGTATTAGAACTCCGGCCACTCCGTAGATCTTAAGTTTCATTGCAGCACTATAGCATTTGTCTGCGCTGACTTCCTATGGATCCTGAAATAAGTTCGATGGATTCTAGAATTCTTTGATGGATTTCAAAATCAATCACCCCCTCAGATGGCGGTTACGATATTCAGTAGGCGTTTCGCCGGTAAGCTTGCGAAAGGCAAGGTTGAATGGAGCCAGAGACTGATATCCCAGGTCAAAGGCAACTTCCAGGATGTTCTTTTTTCGTAGATTCGGATCTTTCAATACTTCCTGAGCATCCTGAATTCGATGTGCATTCAGGAATTGATTGAAGTTTGCATATCTTAGTTCGCCATTAATCAATCGCCTCAAACGGTACTCCTGGCAGCCCAGAAATGATGCCAGTTGTCCAATGGTAAGTCCCTCTCTGTGGTGAACCTTATCCAATAAAATTGACTTCTGGAGCGCCCCAAGCAAATCTTTTTCTGCATTGGAGGTTGTGGGTAGATCCTTCAAGGTTCTGGGCCCGGCCGAGGGAAAAAGATCGGCTCTGGGGCTGAGAAGCCATAGCATCAATCCGGTGGTTAGCAGAAGTATCAGTGCTACCTTCAGGGCTTCCAGACTCAACGGAACCTTTTGCCCGGCGAAGAATATTTCTGTAACTGCAACACCAAGAGAAAGAATGCCGATTCCTCCAAAGATCCAGAATCGCAGTCGGTATCTCCAGGGGATTAGATCCGAGGGCAACCCTCTTAGAATCGTATAAAAGGCAGCCAGAACAAACCCGGAAAGGAGCGATTGCGGCATAGAGGAAATGAATTGCAGCAGGATTGAATCAAGTTGCCCTGCATTACCCGCGGCCATAAGAGCAGGCTTAATCTGCACCAGCAAAAAAGCCGCAGGAGCAGCCACAAGGATCAGTCCCACCGATTTCCAGGAAGGCCGAAACCCATCATTAAAGACTGCCAGACAGAGTAGATAGAAGGCAGGCATGGGTAGTAAAGCCACTATGTGAATTAGATGCGCCACCGGCGGCGGAAAGACCTGGCTGCCGGCCAGTAGATGCCCGGTAATGGAAAGTGCAAATAGTGCCATAAATCGAGACACCATTGCACCATGGTAAATCATAATGCCAGCCAGAGTGAGTAGCTGGACTATACTCATCCAGGTCAGGTTCTCCAGCACATTTCCCATTACAGAGCCAGCTAAAGTCCGGCCAGGAGGAAAATCAATTGAATCCCGTTCATTGCGCAGCGTTTCGCAACCATGAGTCCAGAGCTAATGCCTGGACTTTCCTGCCGCCGGGCGCTCTGGACCGGTTTTTTTACTTCACCTGGTTGGATGCAAATCCATATTAACGTTTGGAAGATTCATGCGTTATGAAAAAAAAGAAAATCCCTCTGCTCTTTCTGGCAGCACTTTTCATTACTCCTACATTAAAGGCAGAAACTGTCTATCTGGATGGGCCCTGGTTTATTCGCCAGGGGTTTGAACTGGAATACGTGGACCCGGAGCATGCACCGGAAAAGCTGGGACCTGAAGGAAATACCATTCCTCACTTTTTTACGGATACACCGCAGCGGCCTATCCAGGCGGTGTGGCGCAAAACCAACTATCCCATTGATCTAAGCCATTGGAATAACTCCGATTACAGAGGCTGGATTACGCTAAAGTATTCTGTTCCAGTTAACAATGTACTTGCGGCCCCCAACGACGAAATTCAGTCCCAGCGAAAGAATCATAGAAGCCTGGCAATCCTGGCCGGCGTAATGTCCGATGTATCTAGAGTTTACATCAACGGTCATTTCATTGGAGGCCTGGGACAGGTAGAGCCATATGAAAATGGCAGCTACTTAACATTCCTGGAAAGCTTTCCAGAGGATTTGCTCCAGGGCAGCCAGCAATTAGATATTACCATCGCTCTATTCAGAAATGAGGATTACAATCTGTATCTTTCGGATAGCAGAATTCAGATTGGACCGGCCGAGGAAGTTTTTGGGTATTACTATGCAGAGGAAATCATTGGATTTGCATTGCTGAGTATTTATGGAGCTGTAGGGTTCTACCATCTACTCTTATTTTCGCGACGCAGGAATGAACTGCACAATCTTTATTTCGGACTCTTTTGTCTTGGTGTCACTCTTTACTGGTTTTTTCGCACAGGCAGCCGGGATCTGGTATTCTCTAACCACGCTCTGGCGCGAACCACTGTAGAATATAGTCTGCTCTTTACCCTGGGCCCCACGCTGTTACTATTTCTATCACAGTTCTTCTATCAAAGGCACAGTAAGATTGGAGTTGGCTATGCAATCTTTTGCGGAGTCCTGATTGCTGGAACCATTGTATCTCCCTACTCCATCAAGGCAAAACTATTAACTCTGTGGCAGCTCAGCGCTCTGCCATTCTTGATCTATTTTATGTTTTATGTTATTCGAGAAGTCATACGCAAGAATAGAGATGCCACCTGGTTGCTGGCTGGATTCCTATTTCTTTCCGTTGCGGCCATTCATGATATTCTGGCCGCCAGAGGAATTCTAAATACACCGCACCTTGGTCGCTATTCTTTTGTGATCTTTATTCTTGGCATAGCAGGCATACTGGCCAATCGATTTGTGCGAGTGCATAATCAGGTAGAAGAGCTCAATCAGAACCTGGAAAAGAAGGTAGAAAAGCGAACAGAGGAATTACAGAAAACTCTGCAGGAAATTAGAACTCTTAAGGTACAGCAGGATGGAGATTATTACCTTACTTCGCTTTTGATCAAACCACTGGGCGGTAACTTTGTGGATAGCCGTTTTGTGGATATTGATATCCTAATGCGTCAAAAAAAGCAATTTCAGTTTCGCCGCTGGGAAGCAGAGATTGGCGGGGATCTGGTGGCTTCCCATTCCATAGAGCTCCAGGGAAAGCGCTACGCTGCATTCGTAAATGGGGATGCGATGGGAAAGTCCATACAGGGCGCAGGCGGCGCTCTGGTTCTGGGAGTTGTTTTCAAAGCAATAATATCCAGGACCCAGCAGTCCGCAGAGATGCAAAGCCAGAGTCCAGAAAAGTGGCTACGAATTTGCTTCGAGGAGCTTCAAAACATCTTTGTTTCCTTTGATGGTACGATGATGATTTCTGCAGTTCTGGGTCTGGTAGACGAATCCACGGGCCTCCTCTATTTCGTAAACGCGGAGCATCCCTGGACTGTTTTGTATCGAGATCAAAAGGCAACCTTCATCGAAGATGGGCTGCAGCTGCGAAAGATTGGCATTGATGCACTGGCCGGGAAGCTCCAGGTCCAGATTTTTGACATGCAACCTAATGATGTAATTTTTGTAGGCTCCGATGGCAGAGATGACATTCAGATTGGAGAAGATGGCTCCGGATACCGCATTATCAACGAAGATGAAAACCAGTTTCTGCGCCGGGTGGAGGAAGGCCAGGGTCAACTGGACCTAATCGAAGAGCGTATCCTTGCCCGTGGACTACTCACCGATGATTTTACTTTGATCCGTATTGCCTATAAAGAAGATGCTCCTATTCAGGAGGATCCAGACCCCGGTCTCAAGCTTCGTTGGGATGCACTTAAGCCGCAATACATAAGCCAATCCGCCGATGCAGGAGCTCGGGGATTAATTGAGCTTCTAAATCATGTTTCCGGGCTCAGCATTTTCCCGACTCAGAAAGAGGTACTGCGCGAAATGGCTCAGGCGGCCGGTCGTCAGAAGGATCATCATCTGTGTACAAAGATCTATGAAGTACTGCTGGACCGATTTCCCAACGAGACAGATGCTTTGTTCAAGCTATCCTATCACTTGAAATTGGCCGGGAAGTATTCCAGGGCAGCAGATGTAGGAGAGCAACTGAGGCTCAGGGACCGGGATATGATAAACAATCTGGTGAACCTCTCGGACAGCCATCGATTGTCCGGCAACATGGATCGAGCCAGAAAGATATTGCAGGAACTGAAAGTTCTGGATCCAGGCAATGAGCATCTATCCCTTCTGGAAACCAAAGTAATGGAAAACCAAAAAGCCAGCTCCAGCTAAACAGGTATTTCACAAAGAGAGAATCACAATGACTGTAACTCAATATTTGAAACAATTACAGCATCCGCAGAAGGGCGATATTCTTAGATTGCATAAATTCATGCGAAAGGAATTTCCGCACCACAGGGCTGCCCTCTGGGGACCCTCGGAAGACATCCTGGGTTACGGCTCCTACGATTATGTTTATGATAGTGGTCGAAAGGGATCCTGGTTTCTGTTTGGATTTGCAGCCAGAAAAGGTTTTGTTAGCGTCTATTGTATGGCTTCTTGCAAGGACGGCTATTTGACCGATGAATTCAGTAAAAAGCTGGGTCCTGTAAAAACCGGAAAATGCTGCATCAATATAAAGGATTTCTCAAAAGTCGATGAGAATCAATTACAATCCTTGATGCGCCAGGGAGTGGCTGGAATCAAAGAAGATGCGAAGTCAAAAGGTTGGTCTTTTCGCTAGAACAAAAAAGATCCAGCCCCTGCAAATGCAGGAATTTAAGACCATCCATGACCGGGCAGAAGCCAATCCCGAAATTATTATAAGCGTCAGACTTTGTTACGATCCTCAAGCAATCATAAAACCGAGCGAAAGTACCGCCACCCTGAAATTTCAAAGAATTAGTTCATTACCTCGGTAATTAATGTATCATCGTATTTCGAACCTTTGTATACCGATACGATCTCAATTGCAATAAAACTACCGTAAGTGTCCGAGGGCTTATGCCCGGGTAGCTGTATGGATTGCCAGGAATTGGAATCCTTTAATTCAAACTCCTTCTGAGTAAGTACCTTCCAGTCACTGTAGAGCAGTCCCATCTGTGTTACATCACCTTTATGAGGACTGATAGCATAGACACGAATCTTTCTGGGCCGATTGTTGGCTTTGAACAGTGCATCGGTCATAGCAAAGCCAGGCCGAATTCGTATGGACTGCCTGGAATCCTCCAGCTTTACAATCAGCACTTCTCCAATGCCAGGGCCTTCCACTCCTTCAGCCCAGGCTGTATCTTCATTCTTATCAAAAGCTCGAAATGCGGCAAACATACAGGTCCAATCATGGATATCCATATCGCCATCGAGCTCAACGTCATAATCAGGCATTCTTTCCGGAGGCTTGCCCTCCGCTTTCAGGAAGGAAGTGGCCCAGCGATCGGCATCGCCGGTAATTCCAAAATGCAATGGCACTCCATCCAGGGATCCTTTCTGTAGCAGAGTCTTTAAACTGGAGTTACCCGTTTCACAGGCCTGCCCCTCGTAGGCCTGGGCCTGAATGCCGGAGGTTCCCATCAGGCCAGCCAGCACGACCAGAGACAGAAGGGAGCGGCTCGAAAGTCCCCGGGCGGCATAAATCAAACTCATCCATCCATTTCGAATAGACCGGATGTGCGGGGCGCTGGCTTTTCTGTAAGTCTTGATTCTAAGGAGCTTCAGGAATCGATTAACTGCGTATGCCATGCATTGATAGACGAATTCTACCGGCCAGGGGCAATCATTTTTCGTTGAGTCTTGAGATAGCCTGTGGGCGAATGCAATTGTGAAGAGCACTCTGGACTGGACCTACTGCAAATATGCGAATCGAAACCCATTCTTTCCAGAAGGCTGGGGTGATCCGGAGCTTCTACGGTACCTGTTAAGAAAAGATGTAGGTGTGGTAGAAAACCGAAAGGTAAAACCGATTAAGGTTAGCCATGAAATAAAACGCAGAGTACCGGGCGGCACCGCAAAGGAAGGAAGTTTTGAAAGTCCCTATGAGTTTCGTTGGAAAAGAAAGGAATATCTACCAGACTATGCACGGACGGCTCGGTATCTCTTACTGGAACCGGAGCAGGGTTCCAGCTCCTTAATAATACATTTTGCTGCCACCGGTGATGAAGGATACTCTCGACGTAGACGTATTGCGCTACCATTATTGAAAAAAGGTATTTCGCAACTCATTCTTGAAAATCCTTACTATGGTAGTAGACGGCATCCAGAACAGAAAAAGGCCGTTCTACCCACAGTGTTAAGTCTAATGCGAATGTCCCGGGCAGCCCAGGATGAAGGGATGGCTCTGGCACGGTACTTTCGCAAACAGGGTTATGAGAGAATCATGATGACCGGTATCAGTATGGGCGGTTACGTAGCTGCGGCCGCAGGAAGAGAGCTGAATTTTCCGGTGCGCATTTGCTGCCTGGTTCCATCCCACAGTGCAGCGCCGGTGTACACCGAGGCTGCGCTGCAAACAGCCTGCGATTGGCCCACACTGTACAGAACCAATCCACTTCCGGAAGAACATCCACTGCTGGTAATGCGCCGTTTATTTGGTATCTCCGATTTGCATCGCCATAAGGCCAGAAGAAAGAACTTTCAGGCAAGTATTATTGGTGGGCGCAAAGATGCCTACATACCGGAGTATTCGGTTGAGATTGTGCATCGCGCTTTACCAGGATCTACTCTGGAATGGATTCGCACAGGCCATGTGGGTGCTTTTATTCTGGGTACCGGTCTTTATAGGAGGAGAATGTTAGAATTGATGCAGAACTAGTTCAACCTGTGCGCGCCAGAGTACATTTCCGTGCAAATCCGCCCAGCACTGGCTGAGCCTGAGGAATTGAGAGTTTCTGGTAGCCAGATATGAATACACTGGATTCTTAAAAGAGCGGATAAAAGCGCCGCCGGGACCTTCCTGAATCAGGAACCGGGAAGTGCAATTCGCTCAATTGTACTTCGATCGATAGAGATTCGCCTGGTTTCCACCTCTGCATCCTCTGCAGAAATGCCAAATTGAACCTGAGCAATATCGGATTTTGAAATAGTCTTTGTAGGTTCTCCATCCGGTTTTTTCAGACGAATGGTCATGGATGTACGGTTCTGGTCCACCACTCGACCATCCAGAACATCTCCGTTTTTCATGCGAACCCGGTCAACAGTGCCCGAGGACTCTTCGCCTTCCGGAGTACCCTCCGGCCTGACTTCAACCTCAATTTCAATAACATCTTTCTGGATTTCCACCAGTCGCCCCTGGTGCGAAGATCCATCCTTTAGAATGAATATTGGCTGCAGCCTATTGGATCTGGATTTTCCTTCATCCTTTAAATGCTGTGCGATGGTATCGTCTACCTGCTTCTGGATTTGCTCCGGTGTGCGAATTACCACCTCCTGATTGCACTCCTGAAGTATAACCGTATGTCTGGTTACGGTGGTAAAAAAGCCCAGGCTGACATTGACTACCCAGTCCAGCCATTGATCTTCCATCATATAGTTATAAGTACGATTGGCCTGAAACTCATGCTTGCTAAAGTCTGCATCCCAGATTCGATACATATCCCAGAGAGCCTGCCACTGCCCATCCGTTTGAACGGCTTTGCAGCTCACTTCCGAAGCTCCCAGCGCAACCGGAGACTGGGATCGATGGACCAGAGATCGTGAAGTGCAATCCGTGAATACCAGCATGGATAGACCCAGAAATGAAATGAAAAAGAAAGACGTTACGGTTCGCTTCATAATGTATCCTCTGGAAAACTTCCATTGGCAACCCGGAAAAACCCGAATCAGGAAGTACTGAATTGACTGTCCGTTTAACAGGAATATAGTCAAGTAAATGGTTTTTTCCTCGCAGTATGGTTTCAGAGTTTCTCGCAGTCCACAGAGCCTGCAAAATAGACTCCACCGATTCCGTAGCGAAATCGCAATGGAAAGATTTTAAGCCCTTGATCCGCAGAATGTTTCAATGCCTTTTCAAATGCTGGATCAATCTCGGCTGCAGGTCTAAATTTCTGTCCTTCCGGTCGGGACAGAGCGAAGATTACGCCACAGGCAAAGCCACTCTTCGAAAGTTTGCCCAGATGTACAATATGTCTGGCTCCTCTTTCTGAAATGGCATCCGGGAATTGAATATAGGAACCGCGAATCTGGGTCACATTCTTCACTTCCAGAATCCAGCCATGCCAGTACAGATCCGGACGAAAATCCAGGTCCTTTAGCACCGGCTCGGTGAGTACCGAGGCGCCGGTTTTTTCAAGCCTTCGAATGGCCGATGCAGACAAAAGGCTCCTGGCATCCTTCTTTCCCATTGAAGCGGTATCCGGCAATGTGAGCGCTCCTTTTTCCAGTGCAGCCAGAACAATTCCATTGGTTCGCATGGTATTTACACCAATCCACCCTCTTTTGCTTCGAAGTAGCTCCAGGGTGGCAGGGAGCTTTGCACCGGTCTTTTTGATCTGTTCTGCGGATTTCCAGGAGATAATTGCCCTTCCCCCTTCCTGAAGACAGCTTTTCATGGATCCGGTATTGGGATTATGGACCGTCAAAACTTCCCCGTTATCCCGCCGAACATCCACCAGGAAGCGCTTGTAGCGCTTGAGGAAAGTGACCTCTTCCAGATCCTGATCCGGTACCAATTCTTTCAAAATTTTCATTCGCAGTCCAGAAAGGCCAAAAAATCGTGGCCATAGGTGAAGGGGAGACGTTTTCCTCTCTATAGTGGAAAATGATTCCCATTATTCCCATCAAGATAGCAGGAACCCTCGGGTTCGCTGCAACGAAAGATTCATCTCAAGAAATTGTCCAAAATATAATTCAGACTCAGTCAGATCCAAGGAAGCCCAATGTCCACTTTACAGTCGGAAACTAAAACCAGTCGAGTAACTACAGCCATTGTTCGATTCGCCGGAGATTCCGGTGATGGAATGCAGCTGGCAGGAATGCAATTCACCAAAGCCACAGGAATCGCAGGAAACGATCTAATGACCTTTCCCGATTTCCCGGCTGAAATCCGTGCTCCCCAGGGAACCATGGCCGGAGTATCCGGATTTCAAATTCACTTTGGTAGCGATCATATTCATACTCCCGGAGATCGGGTGGATGTGCTGGTGGCCATGAACCCTGCCGCCTTAAAAGCCAACCTCAAGGATCTGCGCCATGGAGGAACCCTCATTGTCAATACCAACGCTTTTGATGAACGGGCTCTTGCAAAGGTGCAGTATGATTCCAATCCGCTGGAAGATCCCCAGCTTCGCAGTGATTATAACGTGGTGGAAGCTCCCATTTCGGACCTGAACAAAACCGCTCTGGAAGATTTGAATCTTACGGCCAAAGAGGTGGATCGATCCAAGAATTTTTTTGCTCTGGGCATTACCTTCTGGTTATTCCAGAGAGATATGCAACCTACCATGGACTGGATTGCCAGTAAATTTCGCAATCATCCCAAGATCCAGCAAGCCAATGAAAGAGTGCTGAAAGCCGGTTATAACTTCGCAGAAACCTGTGAGTTGTTTCAAAATCGATACGAATTGACCCGTGCCGAATTTGATCCAGGCACCTACAGAAACATTACCGGGAATACGGCGATGGCCATTGGCCTTGCAGCGGCGGCTCACCTGGCAGATCTACCCATGTTGTATGCAGGCTATCCGATTACTCCTGCATCGGACATCCTCCATGAGATGGCCCGATATAAGAACTATGGAGTAAAGACATTCCAGGCCGAAGATGAAATCGCCGCTGTATGCGCTGCCATCGGTGCCTCATACGGTGGCACCATTGGAGTCACTGCCTCCTCCGGACCTGGAATCGCACTGAAGTCAGAAGCCATTAACCTGGCAGTGATGACAGAACTGCCATTGGTCGTCATCAATGTTCAGAGAGCCGGTCCATCCACTGGAATGCCTACCAAGACCGAGCAGGCAGATCTACTCCAGGTAATGTATGGCAGAAATGGCGAAAGCCCGGTAGCGATTCTGGCTCCATCGCGCCCCTCGGATTGCTTCTCCATAGCCATTGAGGCGGTTCGATTGGCTCTTCTCTATATGACTCCGGTATTTATCCTGAGCGATGGCTACCTTGCAAACGGCTCAGAGCCCTGGAAGTTACCTCATCTGGCTGATCTACCCAAAATCAAAAAGCACTTTGTGCCCGAAGATGCAGATCCGGCCACCTTCCATGCATATGATCGAGATCCAGAAACCCTATCAAGGTTCTGGCCCGTTCCAGGCAGACCGGGCTTTGAGCATCGTATTGGAGGAATTGAGAAGGATTCCATTACCGGCAACATTAGCTATGATCCGGACAACCACCATAGAATGGTTGAAATTCGGCATAAAAGAATTGAAGGAATTGCTCAGAGCATTCCAGAACAGGAAGTTTTTGGAGATGAATCCGGAGATGTACTGATGCTTGGTTGGGGCTCCACCTACGGTTCTATTCGAACAGCCGTAGAGCATATGCGCGACCAGGGACATTCTGTATCCCATGCCCATCTGCAGTATATCAACCCGCTTCCGCGAAACCTGGAGAGCATTCTACGAAAATTTAAGAAAGTCATAATGCCAGAAATCAATACCGGACAACTGGCCATGATTCTACGTTCCAAATACTTGCTGGATATAGAACCATTCAGTAAGGTAAGAGGAAGGCCCATTAGCGTGGCGGACCTGGAAGATAAGATTGAAAGCACCATTAAAGGGCTGAGCTAAGGAGAAATACCAGTGAGTAATCCAACTACATTAACAAAAAAAGATTTCACTTCGGACCAGGAAGTCCGCTGGTGCCCTGGCTGCGGTGACTACGCCATTCTTTCTGCAATTCAGAAAACCATGCCCGAGCTGGGACTGCCCAGAGAAGACATTGTTTTCGTTTCGGGTATTGGCTGTTCCTCTCGGTTTCCTTACTACATGAACACCTATGGCTTTCATACAATTCATGGTAGGGCACCGGCCATTGCCAGTGGCCTGAAACTGATGCGACCAGAACTTAGCGTATGGATGATTACCGGCGATGGGGATGCACTTTCCATCGGTGGAAATCATTTGATCCACATTCTGCGTCGTAATCTGGACATCAATATTCTGCTCTTTAACAATCAGATCTATGGTCTGACCAAAGGTCAGTACTCCCCTACCAGCAAGGCAGGGACGGTTGCCAAGTCCACACCGGAAGGTTCTCTGGATCATCCATTTTCGGCTCTGTCTCTGGCCATCGGGGCCGGAGCAACCTTTGCGGCCAGAGTACATGATAAGGACATGAAAATGATGACCGATGTGTTCAAAGCTGCCTACGAACACAAAGGAACCTCATTCGTTGAAATCTATCAGAATTGCGTAATCTTTAACGATGGAGTTTTCGACGAGTCTGTATCCAAGGATACCCGGCAGGAACATACCATTTATCTGCAGGACAAGAAGCCCATGCTTTTTGGCCAGGAGCAGGACAAAGGTCTGTTGCTGGAAGGGTATCAGGCCAGGGTAGTTCCTTCAGAGGATGCCACGGATGCAGTAACCATCCACGATGCATCCCGGGAAGACCCATCCTTCGCTTTCGCTCTGGCTCAACTTGATCGTCCCCACTTCCCGGTTCCCATGGGCATCCTTCGACAGGTTGAAAGACCTGTGTATGAGGAGCTGGTTCAGCATCAGGTTGATACAGTCGTGGACAAAAAAGGTAAGGGAGATCTGGAAGCCTTGATACATTCCGGAGATACCTGGGAAATTAAGAACTAACCTCGCCCTCCAGGGCCTCAAAGGCCCTGTTTTCCCATTTTTTTTATCTGTGGAGCCCCGCTCTCTGATTTTTTACTATGCAAGCAAAAGTTGCTTGCTTACTTGCACTGAAATTCGCGCATGCGAAATTCCATTTGGAGGGAGGTGAAATGGAAGATCCGCTCGGTGAACACTACATCATTGAACTATACGAGTGCAGTCATGAAGTACTGGATAATCTCGAACAGGTTCAAACAACCCTGCTGGATGCAGCAGATATATCGGGAGCTACGATCGTAGATCAAAGGTTCCACAAATTCAGTCCGCAGGGAGTTTCAGGAGTGGTGGTTATCGCCGAATCCCACCTGAGCATCCACACCTGGCCAGAGCTCGGCTATGCAGCTCTGGATCTATTTACTTGCAGTAAGGATATGGACATCCAGAAGGCACTGGATCTGCTCAAGCAGGTCTTTAAGCCAGGAGACATGGTCGTTGAATACATTCAGCGCGGTCTAATGGATCCAACCTATCGCAAGAATCAAAGACTACACCAATACAGGCAGGCCCTGGCGGCCGGTCGACAGTAAGGAGGGCAGACATGCTTGTTGCTACCAAGAAAGTACAATCTCATCTGTCCGATGCTGCCGAAATGCGGCAATCAGCGGTTTCTGGAAGTGGTGTGTTTGCCACAAGGTCCATCAAGAAAGATGAGCTTGTGGCCCTATGGGGTGGTACCATCTACCGAGAGGATCAACTGGAATCACTTCCTTCCGAGCTTCGTCATTACCTGTTGCAGGTAGACGAAACTCTATACATTGGCCCGTCCGACCTTGAGAATGTGGACGATTCAGAGTTCTTCAATCATTCCTGCGAACCCAATCTGGGCTTCAAAGGACAGGTGGCCCTGGTTGCCATGCGAGACATTGAAGCAGGCGAAGAGCTGACTTTCGACTATGCAATGGCCGAAACCTACGATCAGGAATTTTTCTGTGGTTGTGGTTCGGATCTGTGTCGAGGTAACATTCGTGGAACGGACCCGCATCTGCCACAACTCCAGAAGCGGTATCAGGGATACTTCAGTTCATGGCTGGAGAAAAAACTGAATGTAAAACCAGAAGACCTGGCAGGAAATCTTCAATTCGAAGAAACCGGAGCCTGGGGTCTGGTAACAGCTCTGGATTTGCACGATTGCGACGGAGACACGATTCGTAGCCGGGAAAAGATCTACGAGTTCACTATTGAGCTATGCGATCGAATCCAGGTAAAAAGATTTGGTGAGCCTACAATTGTTCATTTTGGCGAAGATGAGCGAGTGGCGGGTTACTCTCTGGTTCAGCTAATTGAAACATCTCTGGTAAGCGGTCACTTTGCCAATGCAACGAACCGAGTCTATCTGGATGTGTTCAGCTGTGCCTGGTACAATCCAACGGAAATTGTTAAGTTTGCGGCGGACTATTTTGGCGCTCGCGACTATAACGTAAATATCTATCTGCGTCACTGATTGCCCTGGCATATCGGAGACTTTTAATCGTGGGCCCTGTTCAGGGCCCTTTTCATTTTCGATCAGTTCTGTCTTTCATTCAAATTCTGCAATTCTAAGCCTATTTTCGAATGTAGGCACCTTCAATGGCTTCAGCATTCATGGGACGACCAAATAGAAATCCCTGTCCTTCATTACAGCCTGAATCCACCAGATGCATTCTCTGGTCCTCGTTTTCGATTCCTTCCGCTATAACTGAAAAGCCCAGGTTCTTCCCCAGGGCAACAATCGCTGCTGAAATCGCCGACAGACTTGAGTCATCGGGTAATCCCTGAATAAAGGATCGGTCGATTTTCAGCCTGTCGACCGGCAAATCCCTTAAATAGCTTAGCGAAGAGTAGCCCACTCCAAAGTCATCAATGGCAATTCTTACTCCCTGACTGCGTAATAGATGCAGCTGTTCCAAAATCGAGGATTCCAGGCCAATCAATGAATTCTCGGTGATTTCAATCTCTAGCTTTTCCGGTGGCAGTCCAGTTTCCTTTAAGATTGCCATTACCCGGGAGGAAAAATCTCCGTTCTGAATCTGCACAGGCGAAGCGTTAACAGCAATGCAGTCGATGTGCATTCCCATGGACAACCAGGTCCGGGTTTGTCTGCAGGCCTCTTCCAGTACCCATTCTCCCAGCGGAATAATGAGGCCCAGTTGCTCGGCCACTGGAATAAACTCATCTGGAGGAATCAGTGTATCTTCAGTTTTCCATCGAACCAGTGCTTCCAGTCCTAGAAGAGCGCCATTCACAAGATCTATTTGCGGTTGATAGTGCAAAATGAATTCATTGTGCTGCAATGCCTTTCGCAGTTCCGAACCCAGGTGAATTCTGCGCATTGCTTCATCGGTGAGATCCTGACTGAAGAATCTGTATCGCATGGAGTCTTTTTTGGCACGATACATGGCAGTATCTGCCTGCTGAATCAATTCCTCAACGGTTGATCCATGATCCGGATACATGCTCATACCCAGACTGGCCGATATGGCCACTTTTCGATCTCCAAGAGTAAATGGCTCCTCCATGGCCTGCACCAGATCATCGGCCACAAGAGCCACTTCACCGGCGGACTGAGGTCCGGGCACCAGAACCAGAAATTCATCGCCTCCGAACCGGGCCAGAGTCTGATCCGAACGTATGGCCTCGCTCAGCCTGGCGCCCACATCTCGCAGCAGTCGATCTCCGGTGGGATGGCCCAGGCTATCATTCACATCCTTGAAGTTATTCAGATCTAGAAAAATGATGCCTACCTTATCGCCCATTTTGTCTGCCAGGGTCATCGCCTGCCCAAGACGCTCTTCGAATAGAAGCCGATTGGACAGACCTGTTAGCGGATCTGAATGGGCCATTCGCTCCAATTTATGCTGATAATCTTTGATGCTTGAAATATCTGAAAAGATAGCCAGATACTGGATCACGTCTCCCTGGCTGTTTCGTACTTCTGTGACTGTAGATAGTTCAGGAAAGATACTTCCATCCTTTCTGCGATTCCAGATTTCTCCGCTCCAGTAGCCTTTACTGGAAAGCGCAGCCCACATGGATTCATAAAAGGCTTTACTGTGAAAACCGCTGGCCAGCAGTCTAGGGTTTCGTCCCAGAACGTCCTGCTCGGAATAGCCAGTAATTCTGGTAAATGCACGATTCACGGCAACAATGCGAACATCCGCATCAGTAATCAGTATTCCTTCCTGGGTATGCTCGAAAACGGCTGCTGCCTGTCTTAACTGGCTTTCCTGCTTCTTGAGATCAGAGATATCTTCAACAATACCATCGAATACTTGTCTGCCATCGCTGGTTAATCGAGTACTGGCCGTTATCGCAATCCAGATTGCTCTTCCCCTCAATGTCCTTAGTTTTAGCTCACTACGTCTCACAGATCCATGGGCCAGAACTTCTTCTGAGAATTTGGCCCGATCGTCCGGATCCTCATAAAGCTCGAATGGACTGTGCTTCAAAAAATCTTCAACCGAATCTGCTTCAAAGATCCGTGCCATGGCAGGATTGGCTTCTAAAAATCTTCCATGAACTCCCGGTTCATTACGATACACTCCCACGGGCAATGCATCGAATAGGTCTTTGTACTCTATAAGGCTTTGCTGTAGAATCTTAGGTTCGGTATAATCATGTATAATAGAATGAAGATAGCGCTTACCCAGAATCTCGACCGGACCTGAATAGACCTTCACGAAACGTATATCGCCCGATGAAGTTCGATGCTTGAATTCAAAATAGCGACGCTCCTCCAGGTGAGCCCGTTGCATTTCCGCAGCTACCTCTTCTGGAGGTAATTGATTGATATCCTGAATTCGCATGGACCGGAATTCATCCAGGCTGTAGCCGTAGAAATCCTGAGCGGCCGGGTTCGCATCCACGATGCTGCCAGTCTCTGGATCAATCAGTAGTTTGGGAGCTGTATTCCTTGTGAACATTTCATGGTAAATGAACACAAAGTCCTGCCGGGACTCATCGGCACCATTAAGAAAATCTGGCGAATTATCAAGATTCATGATAGAGAGGCACTCCGAGACATAGCATCCAGTTCAGTCTTCGCAGGCATATAGAAAACACAGACCGAAATCCAATCTCCCACGGTCAGTCCAGCACCGGTGAAGTAAATGTCCAGAGGATCTGCAGAATTTTGCCCGCTAAATGAGCTCAAGCACTACCTGGTCGCGTAACTGAATCCCGTTCTCAAAGAGGGGGTAGTCATAGTTACTAGAAAAATAATCTGGCACAATTTGAACCATGCGAAATCCAAGCTTCTGGTATAGAGCCAGGGCAGCAAAGGAAGTGCTTCCGGTACGCACAATGATTGGACGGGCAGCCTGTTGTAGTAAAAATTCCAGCATACGAAGCGCCAATCCGCGACGACAATACTCCGTCTTCACCGCAAGATTATAGATCTCCTGCTTTGAACCCTCCGACGCTCCAAAGACACAGAGACCCACCGGCTCATCCTGCTCATAGGAACAGACAGCCATGCAGTGAGGTACGTAGGTGCGAATGGACTCCTCCGAAGGATCGGCTGTAAGCAATAGATCAAGATACGGAGGGCTAAGAAGAACAGATCCGTTAATCAATTCCATCATTTGACCCAACTTCGCAGATCTGCCAGAGAAGCAAAGAGAGCATCCAACCTGGCTGGATCCTTTCTGCCCGGGACTCCTGTTTCCAGCCCAGATGCAATATCTACACCCATGGCATGACTGTTCAGAAGCCTATGTCGAGCATTCTCTGGATTGATTCCTCCGGCCAGCATATAGGGCAGTTGAACATCCTGTATCCAGGATTCCGGAATCTCCTTTCCCGTTCCTCCCAGGGCTCCGGTAACCTTTCGATCCAGAAGATAGAGTTGAGCTGAGGCCAGAGACTTAAGATCTTCGTCTGTAACAGGGGCCCCAACATGTACCACCGGCCACATTGGCAGTTCAATCCCCTGGCCACGCAAGAATTGCTCCATGCGATAAATGTCCTGGGAGCTGCCAATAATCTGGATGGCATCCAGATCCAGAGAAGGCCTATCCTCCAAATAACGTACCAGAAGCAATTTGAGCAGCCGGACCATTTCATCCAGGCCCATTCCGCCCATTACAGCCACATGCTGGATTCCAGGGTGATTCAGCCGAATACTACGTATGATCCGGATCGCTTTGTCTGGAGAGATCCGTCTTCGGCTGGAAGGAACAAAGATCCAGCCCATGTAATCCGGCTCATAGGAGGCCACCATATGGGCATCCATAGCATATAGATTTCCACAGACCTTTATCCGAGCCATGGCCCAGCCTCCCCCGACCGAAAGAAGTGGGAATCACTTTCCTCCTTGCAATTGTATCGCCAGAAAAAATCCTGCAAGTATGTACTCCGGGGGTGAGGAAGAATACATCGATTCACTGGAAGATGAGATTCTAGAAAAGATGACCTGGCTCAGTGCGCCATCCAGAACGCATCTGGCTGAAAGTCAGATACTGAGGGCCGGACCTTTTCGAAAATCTCCTATCTGGATCCATTCGCCTGTTAGAACTCAGGATCCTGGCATCTATCAATTCAGACCGGCAGGACTGTGCAATTATCTCACCGTACGCCGCCTGGTGCCGGACTTTAACCTGAAAGCTATCTGGCTATTACCAGAATTTGTGGGCGGGGCCGGTCACAGCCTCACCCATCTGTGGATCCCCGAACGCCAGATGCTGGTATTTTATCTATGCCCATTGCGCATTTATGGTTCCTCTACGAAGGAACAGGAACTGGAAAAACCGGCAGGAAGCTATTCTGCAGGCAACATCCCAATGCAGAGACTGGAAACCCTTCGGTCTGGCCAGTTACCTGCAGGAAGAATGAAGCAACCACGGCCACTGCTGGACTCTGTTTTAGAGAGCATCGCAGAAAATCCAGGGGCGGAAGCCGGACTGAGCAAGTTCCTTATATCCGACTCCGCTCTCACCGATCGAGAACTGGCCGATATGGAACGAATTAGCTATAGCTGGAAACGAGCCCTGATTGAAAGAAGGAACAGATATTGATGCAAACAAAAAGTTCCCATACCTATACCAGTGGAAGAATTGAGGCCCAGGTGTTTGGCATGGAAGCTCTGAGACACCTGGAGCATCAGTTTCCTTCTGGAACGCCGGAAGATTCGGAGCACAGAAACCTCAGACCGGATGCCAGCGGACATGGAATTCAGGACGCTGCACTTGCAAGAAAACAAATCGAAAGAGATTTTCTATCAGGAGCCCTGGAATTGCCTGCGGAGCGAATCTTCTTCCTGAAACAAATTCATGGACCGGATGTGATTCGCATAACGGAGCATGATTTTATTTCAGCCAATCTGCCTATTGCAGTGGCCGACGGAATGATTACTCAGGAAACGGATGTAGCTCTAGTCATTCGCACAGCAGATTGCCTTCCTCTATTCTTTCATTCAGGAACACAGGCAGATTCCACGCTGGCCGGGGTGATACATTGCGGTTGGCGAGGGCTTTCCAGGGGAATTATTCCCAGAGCTCTGGACCTAATTACATTCCTGGTGGAACAGATGAAGAGGGAAAAGAAAGATGTAGATCCGAACATCACAGTGTTTCCCGGTCCCTACATCTGCCCCTCTACCTATGAAGTGGGTCATGAAGTAGCTGCTCAATTTCCAATTATCCAGGAGAAGCGATCCGCACGCGGAAGGCCCCTGCTGGATTTATACAAGAATGCAGCCCTTCAACTTGAAAAGGCTGCACCCTCTGCAAAAGCACAGTTCCATCTGGAAGATCCATTACAGGCCCAGGATGAAAGCAGATTTAAATATTTCTATTCTCATCGACGGGGCGACCGGGCAAGAAATCTGAACGTAATTCGTGTGAAGGGGGCCAGGTGAGCTTTACTACGGAAGAAATGCGCAACCTTCGCAAGTTCAAGAAAGGAATACTGGATGTATTGTTCATTCATTGCGAGACATTCTACATTCACTGTATGCCCCATGAGCATCTTGTACTGGGTAAACGAGGGCTGCTGAAGAAGGAACAAACGGAAGGATTAATTCTAGTTTTTGGTCCTTACAGCACCAGAAAGCTTACCTGGGATGATGACTCTCTAGAATGCGAAATGCAATTCTCTCGCTGGGAATATGTGCGAATTCCCTTTGATTGCATTGTCAGAATGTTCGATAAGTCCGGTCAGGTCATTATGCAATGGGCCATGCCTGAACTTGAAGAAGTAACCGGTCCGGATCTTAAGCTACATGTTACAGACTCTGATAGCCAGGAAGAAGTAAGCGGCGAAAAATCCAACAGCCAGGAAGTCGACTCATCAGGCTCTCCTGAGACCAATAAGGGCACTTCGAAAAAAAGTGGAGCTAAAAGAGCTACCAAGAAGTCTGCAAAGAAAAGCCGAAAGAGCGCGGACGACAATGTAATCGAAGTAGACTTTACAAGAAAAAAGAAACCCTGAGAAAACCTAAGAAAACGAATTCTAATTAGAATTGCTTTGCCACTACCATTGGACTTCTGTTATAGACTGTAGCTTACCGGCTTTCACCCCTTCGCCGATTTCTATGTAATCTGCCTTGTCTGGCGTTCATCATGGTCCCCAGGAGGCCAGGGAAACTGCAAAAACTCTCAGCTCTCAGGATCCGAATAGAGTTTTCCAGCCATCTTCGATTGAATTCGATCTCATCAGAGATGTACCAATCAAGAATGCATCCGCAAATTCACTCATTTCGTTCAGTGTTTGCCCCTTCTCAATGCCCGATTCTGCAATAAGTACAGCCTCTGGATTCAGTTTTCGCAATTCCGGAGCGAGCCTGGCAGAAAGACCTAAATCCATTTCAAGAGTATCCAGGTCTCGGTGGTTAATCCCAATAATTCTTGCACCACATTCGCAGGCCCGTCGAAGCTCGGATTCGCAATGCACTTCGACCAGAGGTTCCATATTCAGTGATCGAGCATGGGCTAACAGGTCGGATAGATCCTCATCGCTCAGCAATCGAACAATTAGAAGTATTGAGTCTGCGCCGGCTGCTCGGGCCTGATTTATCTGCAATCTGTGGATCAAAAAATCCTTTCTCAGAACTGGAATTCCAGCCGTTCGAGCCGCAGCCAGATGGCTAATATGCCCCTGAAAAAAATCTTCATCGGTGAGTACGGAAAGACAACTGGCTCCCAGGCTGGCATAGGTTTCGGCAATCCTGGCCGGATCATAGTCCGGACGAATGAGACCCATGGATGGACTGGCTTTCTTGCACTCTGAGATGATAGCTCTCTTCAAAGGAAGATATTGTGCCAGATTATCAGATTCTAATGAGGCTGAGGCTGGATTTGAATCCGAAAACGTTCCAGATGAGGCAGGATCGGAATCGCCGGCAAATGCAGAGTGGTTGGCATTGGCGGCACCATGCCTGAGCCGGCCTCCCGGATTTTTCAGATGAAAATAGAAATCCCTGGGAGACTCCAGACCTTCCAGAGATGGCTCTCCGGTGCGCTGCAGCTCTTCGATTTCCTTTCTCTTTCTGGAAACTATGCGATCCAGTAAAGAGGATCCCGGTCCGGTCATATCAGGCTTTCAGGGCTTCTTCTTCAGATTCAAAAATATCAAAAAGGCTGGTCAATTCGATGACATCGAAAATGCGCTTAACAGAGGGACGAATGTTGGTGAGCTTCAGGCTCCCGTCTCGCGCATTCAATTTTCGAAGCGTGGCGATACAGGCCCGAAATCCGGAGGAACTCATATATTCCACCTTATCCATATTCAGAATGATATGCTTCTGATTTTCCTGATCGATAAGTCGACTCAGTTCTTCTTCCACCTCATTGGCAACCGATACATCCAGTCTGCCTTCAAGGTATACTATTAGCTTATCATCTACCTGTTTGGTCTGGAGCAAAACGAACCCCCTGCTTATCTACAACAATCTGGGCCGATCCGGCCCGGTGTCAATGAAATCTATTGACGGAACCAAATTTTACTGACAGGGCCGGGGCTGCGAGCATTTCTACAGCATGGCCAAACGTCCTACCCTACTCGTTGTTGATGCCCATGCAATGGCTTACAGGGCCTATTTTGCTCTCCAGAATCAAAATCTCACCAATGCTTCCGGTCAGGTTGTAACTGCAATTTTTGGTTTTTTTCGCATGCTCTTCAAGGTTCTCCGCGATCTGCAGCCAGAAATGACAGCCATTACCTGGGATGCCTCTGGAGGATCTTTCCGAAATAGAATGTACGATCAGTACAAGGCCCAGAGAAAACCCATGCCAGATGACCTTAGATTTCAGATTGATGAGATCAAAGAGATGCTGGATAAGTCCGGATTCCAGAATCTTCTAGTCCAGGATTTTGAGGCTGACGACCTCATGGGCAGTCTGGCAAAGCGATACGGAAGTAAGCAAAACGTAGTGCTTCTAACTGGAGACAAGGATTGTTACCAGTTACTAAATAGGAACGTAAAGATGCTTCGCGGCTCCAAGGGAGTCACCGAATTTATTGAAATTGATCCGGACTGGGTAAAACAGGAACTGGGAGTTACTGTCAGCCAGATTCCAGATTACATGGCACTCATCGGAGATAGCTCGGACAATATTCCCGGGGCAAAAGGCATTGGTCCCAAGTCTGCAGAAAAACTCATTCAAGAGTATGGCACAATTGATAAGATCTATAAAAAGCTCGATGAGATAAAGCCAGATGGAATTCGCAAGAAACTGGAAGACTCCAGAGATGAGGTAGTACTATCCAGGGAACTGGCAACAATCAAACTGGATGTTTCAGAAATCCAGGCTCTCAAAGATGAATCCATTTCTACTCCAAATTATCTGAGCGATGATGTTCTGAAGTTCTTCTTAAACCAGGGATACAATGCAATCTATAAGGATTTGCAGAGGGACCGCGCAGCTGCCGGTGAATCCAGCAAGACTGGAACCAAAAACAAATCTGATAAGAACGATAGTGCTACTTCTAAGGCATCTGCCGGACGAAAGTATTCTCTGATAAACAATGAAGCAGACCTCAAGAAATTGGCGGCCAAACTGAAGAAAGTCAAGGTCCTGGCTGTAGATACGGAAACTACCAGTCTGTCGCCCATGTTTGCATCCCTGGTGGGAGTTTCTGTATGTACCAAAAAGGAAGAAGCCTACTACATTGCCATCAAAGCCGGAGATGATCTATTCTCGGCCGAAGGTGGTCAGGCCCTGGACCTGGAAAAGGCACTGCCCCATCTAAAGGAAATCCTGGAAAATCCTCAGTGTAAATACCTGGGACAAAACATAAAATACGATTTTCTTGTATTACGCCGGCATGGAATCCACCTTCCCTCCATCTATTTCGATACTATGATCGCCTCCTACCTGGCCAATCCAAACGTACGGCGTCATAATCTGGATGATCTGGCCTTTGATCATCTGGGCATAGAAACCATTAAATATTCAGAAATCGCCGGCAGTGGTAAGAAGCAGGTTACCCTGGATCAGGTTAATCCGGAAAGTATTCGAGACTATGCCTGCGAAGATGCTGATGTTACTTTTCAGCTATATCAAATCCTCGAAAAAGATTTAAAGAATAGTGCTCTGAGAAAGGTCCACGATGAAATCGAATGTAAGTTGATTCCGGTTCTGGCCAGGATGGAAGAAGCTGGAGTAGCCATCGATGAGAAGTATTTCAGCAAGTTAAGCAAAGATTATGCGAAGAAACTGGAAGGCTTTGAGCAAAGCATCTACAAGGAGGCTGGATACGAATTCAATATCAATTCTACGAAAGAGCTTCAGGCCCTGCTATTCGAAAAGTTAAACCTGCCCAGGGGAAAGAAGACAAAAACTGGCTATAGCACTGACCAGTCAGTTCTTGAAGAGCTTCGTGGTCTGCATCCAATCATCGATGCTTTGCTGGAACATAGAAAATACTCCAAACTGAAATCTACCTATGTTGATACACTGCCGCGTCTGATCCATCCGGAAACAGAAAGGATTCATACCAGCTTTCAGCAAACCATTGCGGCCACAGGTAGGCTTTCGAGCACAGATCCGAACCTTCAAAACATCCCCATACGCGAGGAAACCGGTCGGGCCATTCGTAGAGGATTTGTACCTGCAAAAGGGAATATCCTTCTGGCCCTGGACTATTCGCAAATTGAGCTGCGAATCCTGGCACACTATGCGAAAGATGAAGCGCTGCTTGATGCATTTCAGAATGATAAGGATATTCATGCAATGACGGCTGCCTCATTGTTTGGCGTAAAAGAAAAGGATGTTAGTCCGGATCAGAGATCCCAGGCAAAAACAGTCAATTTCTCCATTGTCTACGGGGTTACAGATTATGGCTTAAGCCGCAACCTGGGCATCGCAAGAAAAGAAGCCCAGGAGTTAATCGATCTATTCTTTGAGACCTATCCGGGGGTGCGAAGATACATGGATGAGACTATTGTTTTTGCAGAGAAGAACGGATACGTGGAAACCATGTCCGGCCGTCGCAGACAGATACCGGAGATCAATGCATCCAATCGATTCAGAAAAGAAGGGGCCCGACGGACTGCAATCAATACTCCGATCCAGGGAACTAGCGCAGACATTATCAAGATGGCCATGATTTCTCTTCAAGAGAAGTTAGATAAGAAAAAGTATATGTCCCAGATGATTCTGCAGGTGCATGATGAACTGCTGTTTGACACCGTTCCCACAGAAAAGGATGATCTGATCAAGCTGGCCAGAAGCGAAATGGAATCTGCCATTAAGCTGGATGTTCCATTACGAGTCGATGCAGGGGAAGGTAAGAACTGGGATGAAGCGCATTAGATAAGAGTCCGGATTAAAGGGCTTGAGGAAAGGGTCTTATTGGAGCATTTGATTAAGCCACCTTGAGCTCATTGGCTAATTCCAACAAGGACAAGAACTATAGCAACAGGGATTGTAAACCTGTTTCCTGACGAAGATTTTCTTCTGTTCTAACCCGGAACGGCTAACGCATAGCTTCACTGTCCCAATCTATGATCGCGCCAGATTTTCTATAGCCAGTGCATCGCTTCGGTATGACCGCTGTCTGCTCTATTGAAAAGCCTGCTTTCTGCGTTTAAACTATCGAAGGATTATATCGCCGGCATCGTAGATCTGGCTGGCATCCTGGTTAAGCTGAAATGTCTGGGCCGATCCAGTATTGGAGTTAATGGTAGAAGATGGTCCGGTGTAATAACCCGGCGAAAAGCTACTGGGATTCTGAAAGCAGTCTATATGAGTATCGATTCGACCATCGTAGGTTGAATCGATGGGTTCCACGGAGATTCTGTATTGATCTGTGATATTGGGTAACCCCGCCATATAAAAGCTACCATCACCGTTTAGACCGGTAAACGTGGAAACAAAGCGCTTTCCCGGGCCATCCGATGCCCCGTCTGTATCCGAATCCTGAACAATAACCAGAGCCGCAATAGCCGGATCCCCGTTGGCCTGCAAGACCCTACCTTGAACAGTGGGCCATACATTGGCCACGGAAGGACGCACCGCTGAAAGCTGGGGCGCTGATTGAAAGTTGCATGGATTGGAAGCATATAGGACAATCAGAGCAGAAAGCAAAATATCATCGTTACCTTTCCTGGGCTGGCACGCTGTTGCTAGAAAGCCAAAACCGGCCAGAAGAGCCAGCGTTTGAACCATGTATTGAACGGGTTTCGCTTTATTGATAAACATTTCTTATAATCACCGGAAGGACATCGTCCTGGTTCCATCCATCACCCGTTGCTCCTCGAATCAGATAGCGAGACAAAGAAGTCTCCTGGGTGCTTTAATGTTGCTCTACCTCTAAGGAATTGCATAAACATACCTACTGGCCGTATACCGTAATCAGGCCTGCTTTTTCATCGTCTGTTAAAGTTTTGCTTACCGAGGGTGGGTTGGGTGCAAATGGATGCATTACCGGAACAAAATCCGAAGTGGAGGCTACAACTCCAGCTGAGTCAATATTGTCCCCTGCCACAGAATGGGCGAAACCCAGTACATGCCCCAATTCATGTAATAGAGTGTATCTATAGTACTGTTGTTGCTGAAGAGCTGAAAGACTACCGATGAGTTCGCCGTTCAATATCATCAGCCCCGAACAAACCTCGTTCGGGCGAGAATTGTCAATGGCCAGAGGTACCCCGATTCCCAGAACACTGTCTGGATCAACTCCCAGATTCCTCAGCACGGCGCCATCTGCATCCCAGACCACGCGGATCACCCCGGCCGTAGGATTTCGCAAGAAGGCATTCACCGAATTTGCATCCATGGCAAAGTAGGTAATGTTTGCACCGTTGGTGGTAATATCAGTGAGTATATTCACATTGGCGCCACCATCCTGATTCCACTCATCGTGTACTGATTTAATCAAGTTTCCGTAGGTAATATTTCCGTTGGATGGATCGTCTGTATCATAGGTAACTGAAATGGGCCGACTGCTGGAATTGCAGCCAGAACCAAACACCCATTGCTGCCTCAATCCATTTTGAGCTATAAAGAAAAACCAGGAATGCACTGTTCCGGGTGCATATATGGCGGCGCCAGACAGTAGTACAATGCCAAGAGCAAGCACCCCTGCCAGGATCTGAATAGGCCTGCGAAACCCGGGTTGAGCCATTCCTGATTGAACTGAATTTCCCGCCATTGCTGTGGCCTGTAGCTTTCGCCACTGCGAATTGGAAGCATCAGACTTCATCTCAAGGGCCTCCTTTAACCAGGGAACGAAACTCATGGAGAGAAAGCCTTCTTCCATGAAAGGATTTACCGAAACCGGTGATGGGCCGGGCCAGCCAGTAGTTTCCGCTGGAATCCTCCAGAAGCTCAATTTTGCCCCAGTGCAGAGATTTTAACGGATAATACCCCTCGTTGGTCCGAGAACCCAGAAAAACGATCCACCTGGATCCAGCGCCCTCCAGCACCGGTGATGGTTGAATGACCCGCGAAGCGGAAAAAATACGAATATCAATGACGGCAGGCAGATTGCCCTTCCATACTTCCAGCACCTGTAAGCGATACTGGACCAGATTGGCTCCGCCCGGTGCAGCCACAATGTTTTCCACTTCCACCACTGCAATGTGCTGAGCATTTCCCACGTAATCCCGGGTTGTTCGGGGAAACTCAATTGCCATTGCTGGACTTACAAGAAGTAGGATGATTAGCAGGAGAGCATTTCGGTACATGGTGGTTTCTATAATTAGACAACACCGGGCGGATCCTGGTTTGCAGGAATTGCGCTTGACCCTGGCCCTGGTGGAGCACTATTTCAAGCTCTCAGGGAGCGGTGTCTTTGGCCACAAAAAAAGGTGTTAGTAAAGCCAGTCCAGAACCACAGGAAACAGAAAAACGTGACCTGGCCCAGGAGCTGGAACGGGCTGGAGGTAGATTACACAGCCTATTTGTTCAATTACCCCATATGCTGGGAGTTAGTAGATCTGATGCAATCCTGATGCATTCTCAGATCGACGATGGCTCCAGGATCAAATCCTTACCATACTGGATGTTTGTCATTTCTTCCTGCGGCATTGCCACCCTTGGTTTGATAATCAATAGTCCGGCGGTGATCATTGGAGCCATGCTGGTTTCACCTTTGATGGCCCCCATAATCGGTCTGGGAATGAGTGTTGCTATCAGCGATGTGTATCTTGGTTTAAAATCCGGTGTAAACATCATTCTTTCCAGCATTGTAGCAGTTTTAACCGCAGCCGCAATAACTTACATAGTACCCATCAATGAATTAACGCCAGAGATTCTTTCGCGTACCAGCCCAACTTTTCTAGATCTATTTATCGCCCTTTTCTGTGGTCTGGTGGCTGCACTGAGTTCGGTTCGTAGCGAAGGAGATGCAATCATGAGTTCCGTGGCTCCAGGCGCTGCCATTGGAGTGGCCTTGATGCCTCCAATTTGTGTGGTGGGCTATGGTCTGGGCACCGGTTTCACCGCCAGCATCATGTGGGGAGCCTTTCTGTTATTTGTAACCAACCTGTCTGCCATTATCATGGTATCTTCGGTCTTCTACTATTTTGTCTATGAAGGTTACAACATCCATAAGTTGATTAAGCTTCTTACCGGCCGTAGAGAAAAATCCGAGCCTCTGTTTCGACTTCTGGGCAGACAGCAATGGTGGATTCGCCTGAATGAATCTATTGGTTCAGGGAAGCGATTCCTGTTTCCTGTATTGCTATTGCTTCTGATTAGTTATCCGTTGATCAGTTCTCTATCTTATCTAAAAGAAAAAATCGACATTCGAAATTTCATCTCCACGGAGCTGAGTTCTGTTCAGGGCATGAGCTTGATTCGCGGAATCGATGGGCTGGTATTCGACCGAAACGATGTAAAAGGCACCATTGTCTATTCTTCGTCTGAGCTTCCCGGCGCGGATTTTCAGGATAGATTAAATCAGGACATAGAAACCAGATTTCCAGATTACAGTGCGGCGATTACACTTGTAAGAGTGGCCCGGGAATCGGACCTTTCCAGTCTTCGCAAGACCCAGGAACTTACCCTGGATACTTCGCCGGAGACCTTTCATGATGCCATTCGCAATCGGCATGCAACTGAACTTGTAGAAAGAGCCCAGTCTTTACTCAATGCAAGGTTTCCTCAAAATGCAGGCATCATTCTAGAAACCAGACTGATTTATAGTACGGATGGTATGGACCGAGTTCTGGTAGAATTTGCAGGCCCTCCCATGCCCAGAGAAACCCGCGAAATTCTGGAAGAAACTCTTACCAGAGCACTCCAGGCCCTGAAAGGTGATCTGAGAACCGTTGAATTGAACCGTCAGGGAAGAGTCCAGGCCACGTATGCCTGCGATACCGCTGCTCAAAAAGAGAACTGGGACCGGATCTGGTCCATAGAATTGCAGAGATTGAGAAACAATCCTTTTTTGAAAATTCAGATAACAACCGGTGGATATGAAAAACAAATCCAGAATTCTTTAAAAGACGTTTCTGATTCGATAACAAAGCGAATCCAGTTAAAGCAATCCAATGAGCGTCCATGTAAAATAGATCGATTGTATCTTCCTTAAAACGAAGGTCTCTTATTTGCCCGTTGGAACCTTTTTAACCCTCCTCTGTAATTCCTGGTAAGATGTCTTCCGGCACTGCCTGGAAAATAGTCTGTTCCAGACATAGGAATCCCCTTCTCTGGTTCCATAATCCTTTCTGTGCAATGCCACAAACAAATCTCTGGCCCGGGTAAGGGCAACATAGGCTATGCGAACCTCTTCGCTATCCGAGTCCTCGGCGGCGCCACTCCAGCCCCCAAGAACATCCAGAATCACAACAGAAAATTCCAGGCCTTTAGAACGATGAATGGTAATGCAGGAGTCTTCACTCAATCCTGCTTCCAGCCAGATTCTTCGGCGGTAATTACTTCTACATAGAATGGTCCAGTCTCTGGAACAACTTTGCATCAGTGCTACTACATCTGCTTCCTGACCGGTTTCCAGGCTCAGCGAAAGAACTGATTTCTCTCTTTCCCTGCGATGAGCCCTAACTTGCTTTTTGATTTGACCGGGACTGGCTTTAATTAAGCGATTTCCTGCATTCACAATATCAGGTACACTGCGATAGTTTACGGAAAGAAAATGTTTCTCTACACCGCCAAAATGATCCGTAAAGTTCAGGAATGGTTTAACGTCAGCTCCTCTAAACGAATAGATCGCCTGCCAGTCATCGCCCACAACTACCATCTCCGAAGCGGACATCCGCTGAAGAAACTCTACCTGCGCTGGATCGGTATCCTGAAATTCATCCACTATTATGGTCTGGTAACTCCCTGGAATTCCAGCGGCCCAATTCCCGGCAATTCGGGCCTTTCTTAATCCTCCAAGAACAATTCGGATTAAATCCGAGTATTCCAGTAACTGATTTCTCTCTTTGTATTGATTCCAGTATCTATGTATGCGAAAAGCCACTCGGGGAAACTCCTGCCGAAATCGTCGGGGATTCGAAAGCAGCAGACCAATGGGAATTCCGCCAACTGTGTACCTGTATCTGTAGAAAAGAGGCTTCAGGATGCGTATTTTTTCTTCTTCATCCACTACCTGCATTTCTTCGCCTCCAGGATACCACTGGCGAATTAGCTGAAAACAAAATCCATGGAATGTATGAATCTGAATCTGTTTTTGATACTCTTCAGGAATTCTTTCCAGCATTTCCCGGGCCGCTTTACGGCTGAAGGTCAGCAACAGCAAAGGGTTTCGCTTAGTGCCAAAGAACTGTTCTGGATGCTCCCCGGAATTAAGATGGTGCGTTTCAGACTGGAATTCGTTCAGGACCTGGACTGCAAGTTGAATTACCGTGCGAGTTTTTCCGCTTCCGGCAGCTGCAATGACTTGCTTAATCGCAGCGCTGGAATCCAGAACTCTTTGCTGCTCCAATGAGAGGATGTTGGCCTTCTTGACTACAGTATTCGTTGATTCTTCGTCCAGGCTCACTGGAAAAGGACTGCCCCTTGAGTTGTTTTTCAGAATCTTATCTTCGCCCGACTTCTGGTATGTATCACTTCTCTTTGTTTTTGGCGCACTTTTCAGAAGTTTCTTCATATAGTCAGAGGTGTGCAATAAACGTTACGTCTCGAAAAAATGTGAACGATCTCTTTTGCCAGCACAAACTGGGTATAGAGACGGGCCTTCATGGCCCCCAGGAGGAAGTATGAACAATCTCTCTTTAGTGATTCTAGACGGAAATCTGGTGCAGGATCCAGAACTCAAGGAACTCGGAAATGAACGTAAGGTCGTCAACTTTACAGTAGCGGCCAACCATGGCTTTAGATCGAAGGAGGACAATTCCAGGGAATTCGTAAGCTATTTCAATGTAGAAGCATGGGATAAACAGGCTGGGCCTATCGCTCAATATCTAAAGAAAGGATCCCGGGTCACCATAGAAGGCAACCTTCGGCAGGATCGCTGGAAAGACGATGAAGGTTTTAACAGAAACAAGGTAAAGATCGTAGCAAGAAATGTTCGGTTTGACTGGGTCCAGAAACCAGAAGCTGCCGGACGAGCAGCCTGATCAAAACTCCCCAATACCTACACCTGGATACCGGTAGCAAGAATGGCTACCGGGCTTTTTTTTTGAATCTATTCGAAATATGCATCCGATCAGAGACTCTTCCAGACCTGAAGACGTACATTCCAGTGCTCTCTGGGGATCTGAAGATACCGATCCAGTAGATCAACTATGGACAGCCCGCCAGATCCAGGTAATGACAGCTTAAAGGAAAGTGTATTATCCTGACGTTCCAGTTCCTGGATGCTGGAGCGTAATGGCTTTTCGTGCATTCGCATGGCAGATTTATGCCTGGGCAGGTTTCGGACTCTTTTCTTCTTTCTGTCTCTTTTTTCAAAGGATACGGTTTCCGGCGCATTTTTGAGCATCTCCTCAAAACGATCCGCATCTTCCGGATGGAAGAATTTGAGTTTGTATCGCTGTTGTTCTTTGCTCTCTTTTTGACGATTCTCTGAAAATTCCACTCCCTTCAATTCCAGGCCCTGCGGTAACTGTTCAGAAATTGCCTGAAACCAATCGTCGGCATCTATGGCCCTGTACAGGGACACATCTGCCAATTCCTGCTCACTATGCATATAGATAGGTAGCGAATCCCCGAAATAGAACTTCTCATGCTTATTGAAGCCACGGGTAAAGGTCATGGGTAGGCCGGCCCTGCGAAGAGCTTTTCGCAAGGCATCCATCATATCGAGATGACTTACATAGGCAAAATTACCTGTCTTGGAGAATTTCAGTCGGAGAAAACCAGCCCTCTTTTGTTTTTCTTCTGGAATGGTAACCGGCTTTAAAAGCTCCGGAGGAAAATCAGATTCCTTCAGAGCCTGCTTATGCGGCGGATTCATGTTCTCTTCGGTGATGGATTCAAACTTTTCAAAATCCTTTATCAACCTGTCTCGAGGAAAACCCTCTACGATGTCTTCGAAAGCAAGAGGAGTGCCGCCTGCTTTCTTTCCCATCCAGTGATGCTGCAGTTCCGGCGGTAGCTCGGTCATCACTGATTCCCATACATCCTGCTGAAACCCATCGTCCCAGGAGTCAAAGCTGGCTCCTTCTCGAAAAGCCTTCTCCAGATAATAGGACACTCGATGGTCGGATCGACTAAGCAATCCCTCTACCCAGCTCATCCACGGTGTTGGATGTCTTACATGAACGCGATTCGTTGTTAAACCGGACTTGATCCTTTCAATGCTTTCGTTAAAGAAATCCGGGCCTTTCTGTTCTTCCCATTGAAATGTAGTAAATGGCTTGGGAACGAATAGCGATACAGTAACGTTTACTTTTTTACGAGGACCGCATTCTCTGGCCAGATCGCCCAGAGCATTTAATGACTTGATCAAATCTTCTACTTCACGGCCATCCCTGTCTGGCAGGCCCAGCATGAAATAAACTTTCACCAGGTCCCAGCCCCGGCCGTAGATTTCACGGATTAAATAATGCAAGTTATCTTCCGAGGATTTTTTTCGAATCCTCTCTCTCATCAGCTCTGAACCCGCTTCCAGCGCAAAGGTAACATTGGATTTTCGAATACCGGACGTCATCTCCAGAACAGGAATCGTTTTTACCTGAACTCGCAAACTGGGCAGAGAAAGAGAGACTCCTTCCGGACCATAGGCATGGGCCATATCCACAACAAGCTCTTCCAGCCAGGGGTAATCAGCTATGGATAGACTATGCAAGGTAATAGTATCATTGCCGGTACGCTTGAGTAAGTCTCCGGCTATTCGCACAAGATTACTTACTTCTGCATTTCTAACCGGTCGTTTCCAGAAACCGGCATGACAGAAGCGACATCCCTGACCACAGCCGCGATTCACTTCCACCACCACTCGATCTTGAGTAATGGAAATACTGGGTACTATCACATGCTCAAGAGCCGCAAATTCTTTGGCTCGATAAGTCCTCTTCGCTTCCACCGGTCCCTGATAATGGGCTTCACCGTTTTCATGTATGGTGGCAGTATAATGATCCGGAAGAATCAAACCTTCCACGGATTGCAGCTCGGCCAGTAAAGCTTTTCTGCTCAGTCCTCTTTCTTTGGCGCTGGCCACAATATCCATCACTTCCATGATGGCTTCTTCACCATCGCCCATGAAGATTCCATCCAGAAAATCAAATAGGGGCAATGGGTTAGAAACCGCCGTTCCACCGGTGATGATAATTGGATGATCGCCGGTCCTGTCCTGCCTGCGCACTGGAATTCCAGCCAGGTCAAGAGCATATAGAAGATTCGTATAATGCAATTCATGGGCCGTATTGAAGGCCCATACATCGAAAGACCGAACGGCAAAATGCTGATCCAGGCTGTACAGAGGGATCCCTTCCTCCTTCATCAAGCCACGAAAATCCGGCCATGGCAAAAACGTGCGATCTGCATACAGATCCGGCCTTCTCTGCACACAGTCATACAGGATCTTGAGGCCCTCATTGGACATACCCAGCTCATATGTGTCTGGATAAGAAAAAACTATCCTGGCCCTGGTAGAGGAGACATCCTTATTGGGTACTCCAAATTCGCCACCCGTATATCGTCCCGGCTTCTCTACCTTTTGCAGGAGCGGAAGGATGAGATCCCGGTTCATAAGCTCCGGTTCGGTGCCAAATGGTACATCTCCATCGTATTTTCCGGAGAACTGAACCTTTTCGATCACCGGTGATTCCGTAGCAGGAGCGGATTCCGGGATTTCCGCATTTAGAGTAATAGTATTACCCTGGTTGGTTTCTTCCGATGTTGGGGACTGATTTAATGACATGTTGAATCTCGATTGGGTCGGGACAGAATAGATAAGATTTCGGGCAGAAAGGCCGTTCAGACAATTTAGCAAAGCAGTGGCAAGTGTCCACTGAAAGCCTGTGGAGGAAGTCAGGTTCGTTCCAGAGCCTTGATTACGCGTTCGGCCAGAACATCCCGCTTCACAGGGCGGGTAATGAAGTCAAGAGCTCCCATGCCAAGCACAGTCTTAATTAGAGGGGCACTATTCTCTACAGATACAAAGATGACCTTTATTTCGGGGGCCATCTGTTTTAACTCGTAGAAGGCTGCATAACCGTCCACCACCGGCATTATGATGTCCATAATGACTACGTCTGCACTCCTGGGATTATTGCGAACCCAGTCCAGGAGTTCTTTTCCATTCTTGCATACCTGGAGCACTTTGAATTTTCTGGACTCCAGTATTTGGCGGAATTCCAGAGCCTCAAAATTCTTATCGTCACATATTAAGATTCTGGGATTCATAGGACGTTATATCTTCTCTTCCGGGGGCTACAGATGGTCCATAATGGCATCGGTCATTTCCCGGGTATTGATGATTTTTTCGCCTGGACCGGCCAGATCTCCGGTACGGGCTCCGGATTCTATAGCTTTACGAACTGCAGTATCAATACGGTCAGCAACCCCGGTTTCTTCAAAACTGTATCGTAACATTAGAGAGGCGCTCAATATTTGAGCTATCGGATTTGCCACACCCTTGCCTGCAATATCGGGCGCTGTACCACCACTGGGCTCATAAAGACCGAAACCCCTTTCCGTTGATAGAGAAGCAGAAGCCAGCATTCCCAGACTTCCGCCCAGTACCGATGCTTCATCACTTAAAATATCACCGAACATATTTCCGCACAATAATACGTCAAAGCTAGTGGGACGCAGGATCAACTGCATGGCCCCATTGTCCACGTACATGTGGTCCAGTTCGATTTTCTTTTCCTGCTCTTGATTGTATTTCTCTGCGAATTCAGTAACTACTTCACGCCATAGCACCATGCTACTTAGAACGTTGGCTTTATCAATGCTTGTAACTCGTCTCTTTCGCTGACTGGCAGAATCAAACGCTACCTTTGCGATTCGCTCGATCTCATATCGATGATAGACCATTGTATCAAAGGCTTTTTCCTGGTCTCCGTCTCCCTCTCGACCTTTGGGCTGGCCAAAATAGACATCTCCTGTGAGCTCCCTTACAATGAGCATGTCCACACCATCTCCTATCCTTTCCTGCTTTAACGGAGAGGATGCAGATAATTCCGGAAATAGCCTGACTGGTCTGAGATTGGCGAATAAGGAAAAATGCTTTCTTAGAGGTAGTAATGCACCTCTTTCAGGCTGACGCTCGGGAGGTAGATTCTCCCATTTTGGTCCACCCACCGAGCCAAACAGGATGGCATCGGACTGCTCGCAGAGTTTTAGAGTTTCGTCCGGTAGAGGAACTCCGGTTAAATCAATGGCTGCGCCGCCCACCGGGGCCTCGGCCAGAGAATAGTTGGACCAATCATTGCCCAGGGCCTTTTCCAGCACCTCAATGGCGGAATTCATAACCTCCGGACCAATTCCATCTCCGGGCAGAACAGCAATCTTTCGAGCCATGCCGCAATAAATTGGCAGGCTACAGTAGTGTCAAGGTTGACTTGGCGAAGGAAGCTCTATCGGTGATATTCGAGGTAAGCTTTTAGCGGACCCAGGAAATACTCGCCCCATCCTTCTCTATGAGCTTCTCGAACTTTTCTTCCGGGCAAACCGGAATGGCAGAGGATTAATTCTGTGCCGCGATCCACTTCACGAAATGTCCAGGTTACCATGGAATCCTTCCAGTCTGGATCCCACCATTGCTCTCGAAGGGTATACATCATTCGCACAGGCGGCTGGATTTCGCAGACCATTCCGGTCATTTCACCGTCCCAGAAAAAGAATTTTCCGCCTGGCCGAGCCTGGAACCGGGAAGGTCCTGCTCCCCACTCATCAATGATACGAGCCGTGGTCATGGCATCGAATACTTCACGTATCGGGGCTCGAATTACTTCGATCTCGTAGATCTCCGCTTTAACTTCTTCTTTTGTGCGATCCAGTAATGGCATTATTCTATCCCCTCTTCAGTACCGTCGGATAAATACCTGGATTCACTTAGCTTTTTTTGGAAGGATGGAGGATAATTGATCTCGGGTTATACCCCTGTACGGTTTTTTTCAACCAACTCGGTATCTCTCAGCTGTGCGAGTCACCGGAAAGATAGCGGAATTCCTTTTCTGCAAACCGATCTGTCATACCTGAAATATAATCTGCGATTACCCGTTCCAGGCCCACTTCTGGCACACGTATCTGAACATGTGAGGGCATTAAATCCGGACGATTACAATAGGTTTGAAACAGGTACTCGATCATTTTTTCCCCGCGGTAAGACATTCGCTTCACCGAAGGGTCCATATACAGCTTTTCTTTCATGAATGTATGCATGGACTGAAGTCTGGATTTGACTCCGGAACTGTTTCTAACCGGCAATTCCGCTGGTTGAAGGGTAAACACATCCTGAAGAGATAAAAACTTCGCATCCTCAATGGCTTCGCTGGAACTCTGGATTAAATCGTTCAGACACTCATTGAGCAGGGAGCGCACAACTGTGCGAATCTGAAGCGGTAGTCTGGCCTCTCTAAATTCCAATCCGTTCGTATCCATGCATTCTTCAAAAGCATGGACCCAGAACGTCTCTTTTGAAAGATCTTCCATGGTTAAATAGCCGCTGTCCAGGCCGTCTTCCAGATCATGATGCAGATATGCGATACGATCACATAGATCCACAAGTCTTGCCTCCAGAGAAACGCCGGTGCGCATTTCCCGAATTCCTTCCAGATGTTCGTCGCAGCTATAAATTCTGCCATGCTTCATCATTCCTGCCAGAGTAATTCGAGTCAGGTTGAGCCCGGGCCAGGATGGATACCTGGATTCCAGAGCACTTACAATGCGAAGACTCTGGCAATTGTGTTCAAATCCGCCGTGTCCCTGCATCAGTCGATGAAGGGCGTCCTGACCTGCATGTCCAAAAGGAGTGTGACCCAGGTCATGCGCCAGAGATAGTGTTTCTGCATAATCTGCATTGAGCGACAGAGAGCGAGCTACGGAACGGGAAATCTGAGCCACCTCCAGGCTGTGAGTGAGCCTGGTGCGATAATTATCGCCTTCTGAATTTACAAAAACCTGTGTTTTGTAACCCAGTCTTCGAAACGCCTTGGAATGAAGCACTCGATCCCGGTCCCGATGGAGCGCAGTGCGGAAGGGATGCTCTGGTTCTTCATGCAGCCGACCTGCATGCTCACCGTGTCTTACTGCATAGGCCGCCAGGTGACGGTCTTCCATATTTTCCAGATTTTCCAGGGTCTTCATGATTGGTTCTCGTTCAGACTAACATTGTGGCAGAGCACTGCGACATCTTTTTTTGCTTCCCTTCCTGTCCTCCGCTGGGATCTATCCATTATGCAAACTGGTCCGGGAATCGCCGCAGCATTGGCTGTACTCATACTGTTTCAAGTGAACTGTGCTTCCAATAGTCGTCCCGGATATACAGAACCAGATGATGTATCCGGCGCTGTGAGCTATTATGATTCCATTCCCGAGCAATGCAATGAAGTTCGAGGACTGAAACAGAAGGTTGTGAAATCTGCAGATTCGGAAGCAGAGCTGATCAACCACTATGGGATTACATTTCTGGTCCGATTCCAGGACAGGGAAAGCCCGGCGCTCTATGGGACTCTGTATTATCAGAATCCGCGCAAGAATCTTTACTGCATGGCTCTGGCCGATGGTAGATTCGCCAGCTTTAGCGATAGTCAGATAGATGCCACCCGAAGGAACTTCGTCCAGGAAGTCTGTCATCCGCTGAAGAAATGTGAGCGGATTAAGCTGGATTGATTGTAGTCCATATTATCCAGGCTCTCTGGATAACCGCTGCTGCAGACTTGTGGGTAAACAGAGTTATCCCCTTGCGAAAAGAAAAGCCTGAAGTTCTTCAACCGAAGAGTCCAGGAAGTAATCCGCACGGAAATATATCTCAAATTGAATCGATGCACTGCCCGGATTCGGGCTATCCTGTATCATGAGGACACCTCAATACGAAATCTTTAGAGTCCAAAGCTACAGGTTCGCAAAATGGTTTTTCCAGACAGCAAGCTGGCCCGCATGATATGATTCATGTAGCAACAAAAGGTACACCAGCAAAGAGCCTACATTACCAAAAGCCCTGGCCCAACGGTCCAGTCCCGGGGTGGCCGACAGTTGTTCCACAGGCATGGCCAGCAAAGCTGACTCGATTCTGGCATGGCTATCAGTATAGATACTCACCAATTCTGACCGCCCCGGATATAGTTCTGGTTTATCAACGGGTTTAGATCCAGCATCAAATATTCCGGCATCCGATCGGGTAGAAGGGTCAATAACCACTTCGCCTTGAATCAATTGAAGAATGGCAGGATGATAGTGCAGCAGATGAGAAACGATCCAGGCTGGATGATTGGCAATTCCATTACTCTGAGCCGTAATCTGGTCCGGAATACTATCAAGCAAGGATAGCACTTGCTCCTTGTTCCTGACCTGACCCTCCAATAATAATTCTTTCTGGTTCATAAAACAAATCCTCCGATCCTGCCCGCGCAATAATCCAATACCCATTGCCCGAAACGCAATTGGAACGAGCAGGCGCAGGCCCATAACAAGAATAACGAATTCAATTACCAGAAGAATCCAGGCGACGAACCAATCTTTCGCAAAAGCGTACTTCCAGATGCCCGGTGCGCAGGCAGGGGTAATATTCTTCCAGAAATGACGATTGCAGCCAAGATCCTCTATACAGAGGCTGGTTTTCAGGGGCCCGCCGGAAAAATGATTCTGGTTAGGTATCAAAATGGAATTTCTCAAGAAGTCTTCGAATTTTAACCCGTTTACTTTTAACCGAATGATTCTTGTTTGGCTGGGCATTGGCATCCTGGGTGGGACACTTGCCAGCCTATACTGGATCTTACTGGAACATGTAATATCGATATTTACGCTATTGCAGGGTTGGTTAGTAATACCCGGTATGGCTCTGGCCGGACTGTTGGCCGGAATCGCAATCAAAGCCCTGGGAGATCCAGGGGAAATGTCCATGATCGTCGATAACATCCGATTCAGAAATGGAAAACTAAATCCAAAGAACAATATATCGATGATGATCTCCTCTCTCCTCTGTGTAGGTTCGGGAGGTAGCCTCGGGCCGGAAGCGCCTCTGGTGCAGATAACCGGCTCATTCAGTTCCTTAATCGGGCGATTTCTTCGACTGAGTAGAAGTGAAAGACGCTCTATAACTATATCTGGAATGGCTGCCGGGTTTACGGCACTATTTGGGGCCCCCATAGGGGGAAGCCTCTTTGCCGTGGAGATACTCCACCATAAACAAGTGGTCGAATACAAGGAAGCTCTGCTTCCTGCCTTCGTATCCAGCTGCGCGAGCTATCTGGTATTTGCCACATTATTGCACATCGGTGTTGGCCCTACGTGGGTCTTCCCTCGAGCGGATCTTTCCCTTTCCGATTCCCTTATATCTCTTGGTCTGGCTCCACTTGGAGCAATGGCCGGATGGATCTTTATAGGATTAACCTACTATTTTCGGGATCTCTGGAAAAGTATTGGAGCGCCAATTTATGTCCAAATGGCCTGCGGAGGGATAATCCTGGGACTTTTGGCCTTCTACATTCCTGTGACCAGATACTTTGGTCACCAGGAGATTAACCATCTTCTCAATGGCGAATACTCAAGGATGAGTCTAGCGACCATCGTTGTTGTAAAGTTAATCGCTATTTCTGTGACCGTAACTTCAGGTTGGCGGGGAGGTTTCATCATCCCGCTACTCTTTGTGGGTACGGCTCTGGGGCTGCTGGTCCATGCCGTATATCCTGACATCTCCGTATCGGTAGCTTGCATTAGCTGCATGGCCTCTATCAACGCTTGCGTCACCCGAACCCCTTTAAGCACCGCCATCCTCCTATCAACCATGACTGGTTTTGGGTCTCTGGTTCCGATCCTGTGCGCCAGCTTCGGAGGCTTCTTCCTGGCTCCGCGGAAGGCATTTATTGAGGCTCAGCGATAGAGAGTTCCGGCAGGATCTGGAACCTATCGCTACCGAAAAATACCCCCAGTAGAGTTTTTTCAATAGAATGCGCGGATAGTTGATCGAAATCAAGGATCTTATCTATGAAAACGCATACCATTCCTTTGAAATGTACTCTTTCGCGTCAGACGTTACTGTGGTGGGTGGAGGATTGGCCGGGCTGGCTGCTGCCCTGGAATTGATCGAACGAAAGAAAAGAGTCCTGCTGCTGGAGAAGTCTGGGCCAGATCGCCTGGGCGGGCTCGCAAGGGAGTCTTTTGGTGGCATTTGTCTCGTTAATACCCCGGAGCAAAGGCGGCTGGGGATCTGCGATCGCCCCTCACTGGCCTTGCAAGACTGGCTGAACTTTGCAGAATTCGAGAACGAGGATTGGCCCAGGCAATGGGCTGAGCAATACGTTTGTCGTAGTATCCCGGAAATCTATGAATGGCTGCAAAGACTCAAAGTAACCTTCTTACCCATCGTTAATTGGCCCGAGCGAGGTTTATTCGTTCCGGGCAACTCCGTTCCCAGGTGGCATATCGTATGGGGAACCGGGCAATACCTAATCCAGCAGCTACTGTCCTACATCGGAAACCATCGCAATAGAGAATTATTGGAGATCCGGTACAATTGTGATGTTCAATCCCTGGAAGTTTCGAACGGGGAAGTGACCGGCTGCTCGGGAAAGATATATCTGGATGATCAAAGACCAGACGTAGAGTTTCGGTCCAGTTCAGAAGCGGTCCTTCTGGCGGCAGGCGGAATATGCGGAAACCTGAATCTAGTGCGAAGCCACTGGCCTTCAAGCTGGGGTAATCCACCAAAACAAATGCTTAACGGTTCTCATGAGAATGCAAACGGAACGGTGCATGACATGGCAGCCAGGGCAGGTGCCTCCATTACTCATCTGGACTTACAATTTCACTATGCAGCTGGCATTGCTCATCCTAGTCCAAGAAGGCCCGATCATGGATTGAGCCTGGTTCCCCCTCGTTCTGCACTCTGGGTGAATGCAATAGGGGAAAGAATCGGACCGGTACCACTGGTAGGTGGCTTTGATACACGAGCCCTGGTAGAAGCTATTTGCGGCGAGCCCGGGCAGTATTCCTGGCAAATCTTGAACTGGCAAATAGCGATCCATGAATTGGCCGTATCGGGCTCTGAATACATGACAGATTTCAGAGATCGAAAAAAGCTTCGTATGTTAAAACACCTGCTCTTTGGAAATAGAAAACTGGTGCGTCGTCTATTGAGCGAAAGCGATGATTTCGTGCAGGCGCAGTCACTTCCGGAACTGGTTAACAATATGAACCAACTGAACACAGAATACAAAGTGGATGAAGAGATTCTGCGCAAGAGTATTGAAAGATACGATGAGAACCTGAAAAGAAAGGAGTGCTACCGAAATGACGACCAGATTAGGCGCATCTCAGCAGTTCGGGCCTATCGCGGCGATAGACTCAGAACAGCGAAGTTTATACCAATCCTGAGTTCATCCGCCAGACCCCTGATTGCAATCAGGGAGAGAATCATCAGTCGAAAAAGCCTGGGCGGCATACGGACCAATTTGCAAAGCCAAGTACTGAATGATCAGGATACAGTCATTTCCGGCCTGTACGCAGCCGGGGAGATGGCTGGTTTTGGAGGCGGTGGAATACATGGAAAAAGGTCTCTGGAAGGAACTTTCCTGGGCAGCTGCATACTCACGGGTAGGGCCGCGGGCAAATCCATAGCAGGAGAACTATTATGAAAAGCACTGGAGCTCAACTCGCTGTAAAGGCCCTGGAAGACCTGGGCATTCGATTTACCTTTGGAATACCTGGAGTACATAATACGGAACTTTATGACGAACTAAATGCTTCGTCTGCCATCTGTCCGGTGCTCGTTTCGCATGAAATGGGCGCCGCATTCATGGCCGATGGACTGAGCCGTACCTCCGACTCAATTGGAACTCTGGTCATAGTACCTGCTGCCGGAGCCACCCATGCAATGAGCGGAATTGGAGAAGCATACCTGGCAGGTATTCCAATGCTCATTATTTCTGGCGGCATTCGAATCGATACAGGAAAGCATTATCAATTGCATGATGTTGACCAGCTTGCACTTATGGAACCTCTTACCAGGGCAGCCTTTCGCATTAGAGCTCAAAACGAAGTAAGAAAGACGATCTTTCTGGCCCATCAGATAGCTCACTCTGGTCAACCTGGACCGGTTTTTGTAGAAATCCCTGTCAACGTCCAACTTTTCCGTGGACCTGCTGCACCGGAGTCCGTGGCTTCTGAATTCCGGATAAAGCCAGCCTATCTTCCTCTTTATAATAGCTTCAAAGATGACCTGCTGCAAAAGCATTCCTCGAACACCGACCAGCCAGTAGATATAAATAAGCGAAGGGGCCTGGTCGAACAGGCAGCCGATTTGCTACTGGCCGCCAGTCATCCTGGTCTGTTCGTTGGCTGGGGCGCCCGTAGTGCCGCAGCAGAGTTACTTGATCTAAGCGAAAAACTGGGGATTCCCGTAGCCACCACCCTGCAGGGTAAAAGCGTTTTCCCGGCTGACCATCCAATGCATTGCGGTATGGGCGCCGGCAATTACTCTGTACCGGCCGCGCAAGCAGCCTTTCACGATTGTGATTGTTTGCTCGCCGTGGGATTGAGATTCGCCGAAATTCCCACAGGTAGTTTTGGTATGTCTGTTCCGGAGAATCTAATTCATGTTGATATTGAGCCAGAAGTATTCAATAAGAATTATCCTGCAGCAGTGGCCATTGAAGGAGATGCCACGGAAATCTTGCAATTGCTCACCCAGGAGATAAAAAGCAGACAGCTTGAAGAAAGGCTTCATGCCAGCCGTAGATCGAATTTGCAGAGTCTAATCCAAAACCACAAAGAGCAGTATCTGCAAAGCTGGTTGAATGAGGAAATGCGCCGAGTAAATCCGGCAATTCTATTTCAATCCTTAAGGAAGTCGATTAACCCCACTGATATTGTTGTATTGGATGATGGCAATCATACCTTCCTGGCTGCTGAGCTATTCGATGTCTATCAGCCTGGAACCTTTATTTCCCCCACAGACTTCAACAGTATGGGCTACGCCATCCCAGCCAGCATTGGAGCCGCATTTGCCAATCCCAACAAACTGGTTACCGCAATCGTAGGCGATGGAGCTTTCTTAATGACAGGATTGGAGGCGATAACGGCAGTAAGCTATGAAGTGGGCCTACTCATACTGGTCTTTCATGATGGAGAGCTGTCTCAAATCTCTCAGGGGCAGTCCATCCCCTACAACAGGAAGACCTGTACTGTCCTGGGAGACTATGATGTGTCCTCGATAGCCCGTGGAATTGGTGCCAGTACGCTCGCGATTCGGAGCAACACTGAAGTGGCAAGTGTAATCCTGGAAGCAACCAGAAGAGCCCGAGATGGTGAAGTTATGATTGTTGATGTGGAAATCGACTATTCGCGTAAGACCCAGTTTACAAAAGGCATTGTAGAGACCAATCTTTCGCGTTTTGCCCTGACTGAAAAGGTTCGCTTTATAGGACGCGCCATAAAGAGGAAGATTACCGGTTAAGCGTTGCTTGAAAGCCCACGATTTAAACAGAGATTCGCGATGCTGTACCGAGAATGACCCCCGGTCCGTCCATGATCTTCATCTTGAGGGTCGTTACGCGAAGCCAATTGCGGGGGCAGAGTTCTTCGAACCAGAAAGACTCTGTTTTCAGTTCTAGGAAGCCGCTTAAAGTGCAATGCCTGACAAAGGCCATCCCGTTCGCGGCTCAAAGCCTTATTCCATCAAAATTTGTTTTAAAGTCTTCCGAAACCCTTCCATTTCATCTGGACCTGGTTTCTGCCCCAAATTGTACACCATAGTGGATGAGAGTATAGCTCCCAGAATCATATGTGCCATCACATTTGTATCCAGCTTTCGGAACATTCCGCGCTCCGTTCCTTCCTGCAGGATTTCCTGTATCCCGGACCGGTAGCCCATTATCGTACTACGCAATAGGCTTTTCAAAGAAGTGGATGCAGCATATATGGCATCGGAAAGCACAATACCGGGCAAGGCAGGATAGTTTCGGACCATTTCAAAATGAGCGGCGAACAATAGATCCAGCTGTGCTGCCGGATCGCTTCCTTTTTTCGCCTCTGTCATAATACCGCCAAGCCGATCAGACAGTACTTCTACAAAGAAATACAGCATCTGATCGCGACTCTTGAAGTGACGATATATGGCTGGTTGAGTGATCCCCATTCGTCTGGCCACCTCGGCCGTAGAAACTCCAGTTACCCCGCTGTCGGTGACAATCTCCAGGATAACCTGGAAAAACTCTGCTTTTCGACCCTCGAGAGGAGCTACCACCCGCTCATGGTTCCTGTCTGACATTTTTTATTCCTCCGGTCGGCTTCCAACCCGCTTCAGTCCATGGACATCTTGCCAACCAGGAGAGGCAACCGGAATGAATCTTGACTTTTACTTGATCTTGTTTACACTGGTTATAGCCCTATAACATCCACAGAGGATTCTACACTGGAACAATTAACGCGATATTTCCTGCATCGGCCTACTCTGGTTCATCTCATTGTGGTGGCGGTAATCTTTTACGGTCTTTTGGCGATCGCGCAAATACGGAAGGAAGGCTTTCCCACTGTAAGCATGAATAGAATTCTAATTACTACCGTTTACCCTGGCTCTTCCCCCCGTGATGTGGAATTGAACGTAACAAGGCCCATCGAGGCGGAGATGGCCGCCACGGAAGGAGTAAAGGAGTACCTGTCTCTATCTCGAGAGGGGCTTTCTCTTGTGGATATCAGAATTGATGACGATGCAACTCCCGACCGAGTGCGCCAGATATACAATGATATTCAGCAAGGTATTGATGGCATCGATGAGTTTCCAGAGGACCTGGAGCGGCCGCCTGTTCTGGATCTGATAAGTTCAGGGGATGCCCCCATTGTTGAAGTGGCATTAAGAAATCAGGCCGGAATGAACCGGGATCATGTTGATGACCTGGTCAAGAAACTGGAAAAGGTGGCCGGCGTCGCCCGCTGCGAGGTAAGTGGGATGAGCGATACAGAGATCCAGGTTCTGGTAGAACCCGATAGAGCCCTGGAAAACCAGGTGGGGCTTCGATCGATCGCTGAATCCATACAGAGGCGAAACCGGCAGGGGTCTGGTGGCGATCTGGAATCCTTTGTAGGGGAGAAGAAAATCGTTTCCTATTCCCGCTATACGAGCAGGGAGGAAATCCGGGAGACGATCATTCGCATGGGGTTTGGGGGGAATGGGGTTCGGCTCAAGGATATCGCTGAAGTGGAAGAGCGTAGCGAGGATACTGGCCTAATTGTAAGAAACGATGGTAATCCTGGTGTTTCAATTTCAATCATAATGAAGGAAGGAGCGGATATCCTTGATACTGTGGAGGGGGTTCATCAGGTTCTGGCCGCTGCTATTCATCCAGCTGGCCTGGAATATTCATTTCTCAACGACCAATCACGTCTAACCAGGGATCGCCTTAGTCTGGTCATAAGCAATGCTATCATGGGATTTATTCTGGTAGTTCTGGTTCTTTTTTCCATATTCAATCTTCGCACATCTCTCTGGACCGCATTTGGAATCCCTTTTTCTCTGCTGGGGGTATTCATCCTGCTTTATTGGCTTGGTTATACTTTAAATGTTTTGACCCTGGGTGGATTTATAATCGTTCTTGGTATGCTGGTTGATGATGCCATTGTGGTAGCGGAGGAAATAAACAGTCAGCGAGAAACAGGAAAGCCCCCGATGGAGGCCGCCCTTACCGCGGTTCAGAATGTCTGGAAGCCAGTATTCGCGTCCGCGCTAACTACCATGATCGCTTTCACTCCGCTTCTTTCATTGGGTGGTCTTCCTGGTAAATTTATATGGCTGATCCCCTTGGTTGTTATCCTTGCCCTGGTCGTTTCCCTGTTCGAAAGCTATTTTATTCTTCCGGCGCATTTGAGCCATGGTAAAACTTCGAAGTTACATAAATCTGAGGTGATTCGTAAAGTGGAGGTCTTTTATACCAGAACTTTGCATTTTGCCCTGGGTAATCGGTACTCGGTGATAATCTTAGCGTTCATTGTACTGCTCCTCACGGTTGGCCTTTCGTTCAATTATCTGAAAAAGGATCCATTCCCCCAGGAAGCCGCAGAAGGCCTTACTCTTCGTCTCACCTTTCCTCTGGGATCCAGTCTTGCTTTTACATCGGAGCAGGTCGAGAAAGCAGAAAGGATTCTTCTGTCTCTTCCGGATACAGAAATCGCGGGCATTAGTAGTAGAATTGGAACCCACAGCTCATCCCCGACGGAAGACCTGGGAAGTATGGATAACGGAGCTATCATATTTGTACATCTTGCCCCCTATGGAGAACGATCTCGTACCGCTGCCCAGATTGGCGACGATATACGAAGTCAAATCGAAAATGCCTTTCAGGCACAGGAATTCGAATACCTGGTTGAGCTCATGCGAATAGGTCCCCCTCTCGGACGACCGTTCGAAATTCGGCTGGCTTCCAATGAAGAGGAGGTCAGAGCCGCGGAAAGCCTTCGTCTACAGAAATACCTGAGAAAGATTCCCGGAGTTCTGGAAGTCGAGGATGATACCATTGCCGGTAAGAATGAACTCAACCTGGTTCCCGACCATCAATTGCTTGCGCAGGCAGGTCTTACGGTTGAAGATATTCTTACGGTTCTGCGCATTTCCTTCGACGGAATGGTTGTCAGTTCTATGACAGATGTCGAAGGGTCAAAAAACATTCGTCTGAGACTGGATCAACCAGCTCGGGCCGACCCAGAGTTTCTTAAGAGGCTACCTATTTCCAACAAAACCGGGCAAATGGTGCGGGCCAATCGACTCATGACGCTCCATGAGCGAGAGGCTCCCGGAGAAATCAGACATGTGGACGGAGTTCGAACTACAACTATCTTCGGCAATTTGGATGCCGAAATCATATCTCCGGAAGAGCTAATGGAAATGGTGAGGTCGGACTATGAGCCGATTTCGAAAGTTCATATGGATTTTTCCGGCCAACCGGAAGAAACACGCATCATTTTTAAGAATCTACAGTCGGCCGCATTGTTCGCAGGCCTGGGCATTTATCTGGTTATCGCGCTGATCTTCCAGTCATTCTTTCGACCGCTAGTAGTATTGCTGGCGTTGCCATTTGTACTGCCAGGGGTCCTTGGCGCCCTGGTCGCTCACGGGTTGCCTGTTTCCATTTTTACTGGTCTAGCGGTTATCGGTCTTATGGGAGTGGTGGTGAATGGATCAATCGTTATGGTATACACAGTTCTGAATGGTGGTTCCGGGAATGAAGCACCGGACAGGGATACAATCATCTCTGGAGCGGTTTCGAGACTTCGTCCACTTCTCCTGACAACTTTCACCACGGTTCTGGGCCTATTTCCAACGGCGTATTCCCTGGGAGGGTACGATCCATTCATTACACCCATGTGTTTGGCTCTCGCCTACGGACTGTTACTGGGTACTTTTGTGATTCTGGTTATGGTGCCAGTATTTCTGGCAGTGGAAAGCGATATAAGAAAAATTATAAGTGGGAGAAACTCATTATGGGTATCAGAAGAATCACGGGAATTGTAACAGGTGTGCTGGGCATCGTATTTGGCCTAATGACTCTGAAAAGCGGAGGCTCAGTTCTCTTTCTTGGAGGAGCCGCCCGGGAAGCAGCAGGTAATTACGTTCCATTCGTTTTATGGTTCAACTTTCTGGCCGGTTTTGCCTACATCGGGGTGGGAGGACTTCTTTTAACACAGAATCGTCTGGGGGCACCGCTTGGATTCGTAATAGCTGGATCCTCGATACTAATTCTGGGCGGTCTCGGTCTACACATTGCAATGGGGGGTCAGTACGAAAATCGCACCGTGTATGCCATGGTTTTTCGAATCATTTTCTGGGTGAGCGTGTCCGGCGCCATGCTTGTTGTGAAACGAAAGTTTCCTGCAGCGGAGTAGCTACTCTGCATTTCAGCACCATTGACACTATCCTGAGTTCAATATCTAACTCCGCTCTGAGCCAACCGGGCACAATTACTTCAGCGAACCGTGTAGTCCCGTGGCGCCTACAGATTGGATAGATTTATTTCTCACCTTGATCTGAAGCAAGGCAGTTTGCCAGCCAACTTGATACTATTGAGTGATGGAAACTGATTCTAGCTTAGAAATGCGTTCTCCCTCAGCATTCAAAGGGATGACTCTTAGCCAGGTATGCGATTTTGTAGAATCCAGACACCATGCCTACGCTCAAAAGGAACTGCCCGGCCTCATCCAGCTTACAGAAAGAGTAGCCATTGTCCATGGAAAGCACGACCCAAGACTCATGGATGTCCGAGATTACTTCCTTGAAGCCGCCAACGCTTTCTCTGCACATATACAGAAGGAAGGAGGAGTTCTTTTTCCCATGATCCGGTCTCTTGAAACAGATGCAAGCTACGGCGATTCTCGTTGGGATTATATCATCGACCCAATAGAGCAAATGCGGTTGGAACATGAGGGGGTGGAATTGAGTCTAAAAAAAATAAGAAAACTAACGGATTCATTCCTTGTTCCAGCTCATGCTTGCAATACCTACCGTTCCATGCTCTATGGGCTACAGGCTTTTTACGCAAACTTTCATCAGCATTCAGATGTTGAGAACAACGTATTGTTTCCACGAGCCCTCAGAAAGGTAGACAGAATTGATCCGGAATAATTTACACTGCCAAAACATCGCTGGCGCTCACTTCCAGATATTCTGCATTATCTTTTTTAATTGCCTCTGGATAAGCCGTCTGCCAGGTTTTTTCAGTTGCTTTCCCTCCGGAAAGACCAGAGGAACCTAGAAGAGCTATGATTCAGATGGAAGCGTAACCAAAAAGAGTCATCCATTAATGCGGCATTCAGGATACTTCCCCTCTGAAGACATTTGACTTGCAAAGGGACGAATACACGATCAAGGTAAAATGATGAACCATAGAATAGACGCTGACGCCAGGCCCGCAGATATATCAAACGATGCGGTATCCTTCTCTAATTCCGATTTGATAACCTTCTTACGAAAAGATGAATTGTATGCGAAAGAAGGTAAGACAGCCCGTACACTGGTTCGATCAAACAATCTGACTATAATCCTTACTGTGCTCAAGGAAGGGAACGGTCTGCAACCGCATAAGGCTCCTGGCCCCATACATGTCATTGTGCTGGACGGCCAGCTGTCATTTCGGGTCTCCAGCCAGGAAGGCGAAACCCTGAGTGCGAAGGATTCAATAGTTGTGCCTTCGGGCCATTCTCACTCGGTACAGGCCATAACTGATTGTGCTTTTATGATCACTATCGGCGGTAAGGAATAATCGACTGGTCCGAATCTTTGAAGGCCTGGGTATTACTCCCCAGGCAGCGCTTCTGTGCGCAGACCATGGCCAAAAGAGGAGAACAGGCGACATTCTACACCGGGAAAAAGCTTGGGTAAGATTCATTTCGCGGAAACCAGGCAGTGATCCGGAATTCCATAGCTGGACCTCCGAATGAGTTTTTCAAAACGCTGTAGGCAAGCTAAAAGAAAAAGTGATTAGTAGCCTTCTTTGGCCATTCGATCTTTTTCTTTTTGAAACAAAGTCCAGACGTATCGCTTATCGTCCATCCAGCCTGGTTCAGCGGCACGCATGGCCCGGTCAAAGTAATCCTGGGCCAAATCCATGTCACCACTGTACCAATGATAGGCACCCAGGTTCCACAGAGCCGAAGAAGAGGTCCCTCCGGATTCATCCAGGGCCCGCTCCCATTGTCGAGCGGCCATGTCAAAGTTTCCTTCTTCGGCCCATTTAATGCCCTCTTCCAGAAAGGCCTGCACTCTGGATGGATCTCCGCCTCTTAGCCCATCGGTGTCGTCGGAAAGGGGAATGTAAAAGGTTACTACTTCAGGGGAAAGATTTCGAGCAATCTCGGTTCCCACCATCTGCATGGCTTCATCGAAAGCCTTGAGCTGCGAAGGACATTGTGTATTTCCCACATCGTTTTCCAGTCTGTGCGGCTTGGTATTGGAAAAGCTCATGGATCGACCGGTTTCCGTATTAACCAGAGTGGCTTCCACAAATACAGTCAGATACGTTACGCCTGTAGGTTTCTTGTACTGAGCATCGCCACTGTTCTGTCCTTTGGATGCTGCAGCCATGGCCAGCTGCAGAGCTGCAGTACTCAGATCCGTAACATCTTCAATTTTGCATTCCACCCTGGGAAGTGCTGTCATCCGGACGAATAGGATGCTTTCCACAGCCAGTTCCCGCCCGATCTGCAATTGGTTACGGGTCATTCCGCTCTGTGCATGAGCCAGCTCCTGATACCGCCGATCCCGGCTATCCAGATCCACAATAGAGTAGAATCCTCGTCCCTGCATGGCGCTTTGAACGGATCCACGTATGGTATCCTGCCATTCAGTGGCCAATCCAAGACGATTCAAGTTTGTGCTAAAGCCTGCAGGGAGTTCACGAGCTACCACAGCCAGCTTGCGCTTTCCATCCAGCACCCTCTGTAGCTGCTGACCTTGATGGCCTGCAGGATACTGAGGGAATTTCACCGGAATGCCGGAAGCGCAACCTGCCAGAGAAAGCAAGAGCAGATAGCTTGATATGCGGGCCCAATTGGAGTTCATCAGTTACGACTTTTAGACGAGGCTTCCCTGTTTTGGTTTACATCAAAGAAAATTTCAAGCTATTTTGTGTTGAGTTTCTATTTCCCGGAAATCCATCAGCGGTTTGCCAAACAGTGCCATGGGATAGAATTCCAGTTTACCGGATAAGACCGTGGTCTTGGGTACCAGGTAGTCAATTCCCATACCGCCCAGAAAAGCTTTGGTTAGCGGACGGGCCAGAGGGACATCAAAGCCTGTGCTGGCCACAACCACTGTACCACGATACCCCTCTTTGTAGAGCCTCTTGAGCATGGTAATTCCAGCCATCTGAGTTTCCATGGTAATGTCGGTAACAATTACCTGATAGTGCTCCATTCCCTTCTCTTTCACTGCATTATAGCCACTGGCTCCGTCCACAGCTCGGTCGATGGAGTATCCCAGATCAACATAGTATTCGTCCAAGATTCTGGCGTATTTGTCGTTATCGTCTACGATCAATAGATGCTTCATGGATTTCCTTTCTTAAGTATTCGGCTGGAGCCCCGTCTTTCGCTGCCATCCCTGACAGTTCTGGAACGATTTTCCATTGAATGCTATTCCTCTTTGTTGTCCTGTTCAGAGTTGTCCTCTGGAGGCTGCGTGGCCTCTCGGCTGATCTGTTGCAGTCTGGCATACAGCCCGGATCGATTCATTAGATCCTTATGTGTTCCGGCATCTTCAATCTTGCCGCCGGACACGACCACAATGATATCTGCCTTTTCTATGGTAGAAAGTCGGTGGGCAATCACAAAAGTAGTTCGATTCCTGAAAAGGCGCTCCAGGGCATCCTGGACCAGACGCTCGCTTTCTGTATCCAGAGCGGATGTTGCCTCATCTAAAATCATGATCTCTGGATCGTGCAGCAGGGCCCGGGCAATAGAGATTCGCTGTCGCTGACCGCCAGAAAGGGTGACTCCTCGCTCGCCCACCATTGTATCATATCCTTCGGATAGTTCGCTAATGAAATCATGGGCATAGGCCAGTCTGGCAGCCTTTTCCACTTCCTGCGGATCGTGCTCCGGGCTTCCATAAGCAATGTTTTCTCGTATACTTCCATGAAACAGGAACGTATCCTGCTGAACGATTCCAATGTGACTGCGATACTCCGTCAGATTGAAATTGCGAATATCCACACCGTCCACGGTGATTCGTCCTTGATCCGGGTCAAAGAAGCGAGCCAGCAAATCCATCAAGGTAGATTTACCTCCTCCACTTTCGCCCACCAGAGCCACTGTGCTTCCTGCGGGTACTTCCAGGTCAATCCCCTGAATTACCTGGGCTTCCGATTCAGGATAGGTAAACTGAACATTCTCAAATCGAATTGCATCATTCACTTCCGGCACAGGTTGGGGACTATCTGGATCCGTAATGTCCGGCTTTCGATCTGCGATGGAAAAGATCCTCTCCGCAGCAGCAGAGGCCTGAGAAATTTTGCCGATCATAGAAGAAAGCTGAATGATCGGACGAATAATAAACATCAGTGCCATCAGAAACGTGATAAACTCTCCAATGGTAAAGTTTGTGCCATCCAGATAAGCAGCCCCCAGTGCGATGATAGCAAGGGTCATCAATGCAGAACTCAATTCTACCAAATTTGGTCCCATCTTCAGATAGAACTGCTCTTTGAAGCTTCTCCAGCTCAGGCGCTGATTTACTCTTTCGAATCGCTCCGCCTGCTGGTCTTCCATTACAAAGGAGCGAATTACTCGGACTCCCTGTATATCCTCCTGAAGGCTTGCATTTAGATCCGCCAGTAGTTCCTGACTCTTTCGAGTGGACCTGGATATCTTTCGGGTAAAAAGGGCCACAGGAGCCAGGATTAAAGGCAACGTTATCGTAGAAACAATAAGCAACTCAAGATTTAAATAGGCCAGAAGGAATAAGTGAGTGGTGAGATAAAAGAAATTGGTGATTGAGTCACGCATGTTAGATGAAATTACCGCGGCAACGATCTCTACATCGTTGATCAATCGGCTCATCAACAGACCGGTTTTTTCCTGATAAAAATAAGTCAATGGAAGATTTTGCGCAGCACCGTACAGGTCGGAACGCAGATCTCGCACAGCACGATAACCGGTCCTTGCAATCAACTGGACCGAGATCAAATGAAAGACCAGTTTCAAGAAGTAGAGAGGAAAGACCACCATCAGGGCGGTGTAAATCACTTTCAGAGGATCGAATGCCGCCTGGTTAATCTTCAACTTCCAGCGAATCATGGTTCGCAGATTCAGCTGCTGAGCACGGTTCAACCCGTAATCCTTTTCGTATCGCGTATAATGAAGCAGCCGCTCTGCTAGATCTTTTCGAATCTTTTCTGGAGCATCCGGAGCAACAGGCAGAGTCCTGTCACCTGACAGGAGCCCGGCTTTTTCAGCAGGCTCTATATAATGTATGGCACTGTGCTGAACAGCTTTGTTTAGAATCTTGCGGTCTGTCTCTGAGAACTGAATTACAAAAGGTGCACCACCGCCTTTGTCACCCAGGGCATCAAATAGCGGATAAAATGTAGTAAGGCTAACGCCGTTTAGAATTGCTACAAAGAACGACACCAGCACCCCCATAAGGAAGGGGGTGCGGTAGTGAAATGAATACCCGAGTAGTCGGAGAAAGTGCCGCACAGGCGATCACTTCGCTCCCAGTCCTTCCTTCTCGGCTCCCACCAGGATGGACATATTTCCAGCGGGATGCTTGTTGTCCTTCATCAACTGATGGCAGTCGCCGGTTTCCTCAAACTTGAAAGTTTTGGACAACACCGGATCGACTTTCTTTGCAATGACCAGATCATTCAGGCCTTTCGCATTGTCATCGTTGGCAAAATGGGAGCCCTGGAATCGCTTTTGACGCATCCAGAGATAACGAAGATCCACAGTTGCATTGAAGCCGGTGGTTCCGGCACAGATCACAACCATACCTCCCGTATCGCATACAAAAGCAGATGTGGGAACTGTGCTTTCTCCTGGGTGTTCAAATACAATTCCAGGATTCTTTTTACCAGTGATTTCCCAGATGGCTTTTCCAAATTCGCGAGCCTTTTTGGTCCATTCTATAAAATGCTTTGGATCGTTGATTTCGGAAGTCAGGGCTCCCCAGTGATCGTAGTTCTTTCTATTTATGACTCCGTCTGCTCCTAATTTCTTGCAGAAATCGAATTTGTCTTCGCTACTAACCACAGCTACAGCTATGCCACCGGCAGCTTTTACGATCTGAATCGCCATTGCTCCCAGTCCTCCAGAACCGCCCCAGATAAGAACCGGCATTCCTGGTTTTACATCGTTGGGCTTCCAGTGGTGGAGCATTCGATAAGCAGTGGCACCTACCAGCATATAAGCGGCCGCCTCTTCCCAGTTTAGATGGGGAGGTTTGGGTAAACACTGATGGTCCTGAACCCTGGTGAACTGAGCGAAAGAACCCCAGTTGGATTCGTATCCCCAGATGATTTGAGAAGGTGCGAACATTGGGTCTCCGCCTTCTTTGATAAAAGGATCATCGTGGTCCCACATTCCGCAATGGACTACAACTTCATCCCCTACCTTAACATTCTTTACCTCGGAACCTGCAGCATAGACAATCCCAGAGGCATCCGAACCACCAATGTGGAAATCTTCGGTCTCGCCTTTCTTCTGACGAGCAGCAATTACATTTACGGGATAGCCGAGGGCACCCCAAACGTTATTATAGTTCACACCGGCTGCCATGACAGCAACCAGGACCTCACGAGGTCCTACTTCTGGCACCGGGATCTGCTCCACTTTGAAAGCATCCTTCGGATCTCCGAACCGCTCCGGTCGAATAAGCTGAGCGTGCATTTTTTCGGGAACCACGCCCACCGGAGGGAGGGTTCCAATAGGTACTATTTCTGGGCGATCTGACATGGCGGACACAATCCGGAAACCTGTTAATATTTCCAGTCAAATTCTCCTTTTCATTCATCCCGGTTCGTCGAATATTGGGAGAGGGAGACCATTGTGAGCAAGTTCGAACTATTCGACTTCACCCCTGAAATCGTTGAATCCTTTCGTGAGAACCACGAAATACCTGTGCATTTCTATAATAAGGATGGGCAGGTGCTTATCCACAGGAAGGAAAATGCTTCCGAAGCTGAAATTGATCGTCTTCTACGATTTATTAAGCAAGGAATCTACTACGATATAGAGGATTCGGAAAAGCTGGGCCTTCAGGACAAGGGGCGGGATGTCCCGGAAGGCCTTACAGACACAAAACTCATTTCTGAGACTATCACCACCGAGCTTAACGATGGTGCGAAAGAGCTTTTTAGCAGCTTGAAGCGAACTTCCATCACTTCTGTCCAGGCTCGTAAAACATCGGAACGACTGGCCAATGCATTTGATGCTTTTGAGTCCCAGCCCGACATGAGCGTAGGTCTGGTTAACATTCTGGATTTGATGCAGGGGCGCGAAAACAGCTACGAAGTGGAGCTGGCTGTAAAAAGAACCGTGGTAGCCATGGCCATGAAGACCCGGGGAGCTGCTGCTATTGGAGCAAGAGATCGAGCCAGACTGGAAGAAGCCGCCAATGTCACAATGATGTCCGCCCTGCTGTGCGATATAGGGTACAGCCGAATGACCCTGCCCGACCAGGAAGGGTTATCCGACCAGCAGATGAACTATATTCGAAATCATCCCATCATGAGCTATTTAATGATAGCCCACGAGAGATCCATCGATCCTAGAATAAAAAGAAATGTATTATCCCATCACCGTCCCATGAAAGCAGGGACTCCTGGAAATAATTATCCGTCGATCAAAAGCATTACCACCAGGTTAACGGCCCTGCGAGAGAAGTACAGTCAGGATCCAGCCAGAAAGCATATTGCCGAAGACATTGATATGCAGCTAAAACTGCTGATGCGAGATATACCGTACGATGAAGATGCTTCCATCCTCGCCGTGGCCTCTGAATTCGCATCACTTACTTCCAATGTTCCCTGGAGAAAGGCTTATTCACCCAGGCGGGCCGTTCAGATGCTGGTAAACAATAGCTACTTCACCTATCCAGATCGTATTGTTCGTGAGTTCCTGGACTACGTAAGTATCAGTCTCTGTAATAATGAAAAAATACTTAAAGACGGAGATTTCATTATTGTGGCTGCTAAATCTGGAAGCGGCAAAACCTTCTTTGAAGTAGGCCAGATTACGAATTCCACCCGGTTTCAGAGCAAACCAGGTATGGATCGGTTCGCCACAATCTTTCCTGAGATTGGCAAAACACCTAAATTTCGGTTCCTGAAATTTCCTCTGGATAAGCTGAAGGCGGATCCGCGAAAGGCTCACTATGAGCTCAGCAAAGATGATAGTCGCCACATAGTGTATGCTGTGGATCCAACTCATGACCCCGAACTGTATGAGGAGCTATTCAAGCTAACTCGCTCCTCTTCAGCACCTGCAGGACATGCGGAAGCTGGTCAGCCAGCTACTTGAGGACAGTCGTTCCGGACTGAAGCGAGACGCTTCCGGCAGACAGTACTTTAAACAGCGAAAGGTGCGATTTCGCACCATTTACTTTCATCCAGATGAATTGCTAGAGGGCGGATGGCTGGAGTTTCAGCAAAGCATTCAAAGTCCATTTGCTGACCGGGTGGATCCATCACCTGCGCAGTTAAAGGAATTCGCAGCACGGAGCTCCGAACGATTTCTGCATTTCTACTATAGAGTATTCGATGTAGCTGTGGCACGAGCCCTGGCCACACTTGATACAAATCTATTTCGCCGGCCCTTCATTGAACCTTCCGTGTACCTTGACCTGGGCATCCCGGAGGATCCCACTGTTGGCTCCGTGCCACCGGCTCTTGCCAATGTCATATTGAATCAATATTACACTAGCCGGCATTACCTGACCGCGACTTCAGAACCGAATTACGCTGAAGAACAGCATTTATCTGCGAAGATCGAGGCCGTCACCGAAGACCTTTCGAGAGAGAGTAGCAAAAATCTCCCGGAGAGCCCGGATGTGGATTTGAAATCCGGCCCAAAGATATCCTATCTTTCCAGCTACCTCGACGGCCTGACGGACGATGCAATTCTACTCCTTGCTCCTTACGGAGAGCTCTGGACTCTGGAAGACCGATTGCGCGAAATTCAGAACAGAAGCCGCAGAATGCGCCAGGAATTTCATTCCCTGTTTGCGGGGCACGATGGTTCAGAAATCCTCCAGAGGCTTACGCACTACTTCCAGCAGGCATTCCAGAAACATGGTATGCGAAATGTGCTTCAATCTATTTCCAGCTCTGAGCTCCGAGCAAATGTCAGGGCCTTTATGGAGCAGAACGATGCCGCTGCATTGCCTTACATTATTCGACACTCCCAGGAGATTCGCACCCTTCTGAACGAATCAGTGCTGGCTCTGGTGAGCCTGTATCTACTTCCGGAACGTCTGGAATTCCGGATTCGCAGCGCTCTAATACAGGAAAGCCGGCTCCATGCACGAATCATGAGGTACAATTTCCTGAGGTATCGTTCAGTTCCTATGGGTAAGACTCCGGACTTAAAATTGCTGCATGATCAAAGGAACCGTTCCAATAAGGAAGCAGTCCAAATCCTGGAGTCCGCAATGAAGATAAATCCAGACATCCGAATCTGGATGGATCTGCTTCAGGAACATGCAGATATTCGAGCTCGCATCAGGGATATCTATGAAAGGTATCTGCAAAATGCGACTCGCCCGGACCAGGATCCACCACCCGGTGAAAAAACATTCACATCCGGGGATTCCACAAACGATCGTACAAATGCTGCAGCTAACCTGACCGATAGCCAGCTGAGTGCCAGACTGAAGTACGGAAAGATCATATCCTGGCCAGAGCACATAGCCTATGGAAATCCATTCGCCCGCCGGGAAGTACTGCTAAGTATTAAAGAACAACTACTGGAACGGTTAAGGCCAGTACGTAGCACAACCACTGGCTATTCACTGATACCAGAAGTCGGCATGGAATTCTTCCTTTAAATCCGGTAATGAAGCTCTGGAAGGAAAAACCCGGGTTCGAAAAAGATCTGCCGGAAATCGCCGGTCTGGAAATCAATACACCGGCCACAGTGGATTGCCTTTTATCTCTGGCTCATCTGGTAGACCGAAATCTATTTCAGAGAGAACTCAATCTGGGTCGGATACTCAAAGAAAAGCTGGGTAGCCAGACTCTCCATTCTATGAAGATTCTACTCATGCCTGGCTCCTGTGGGGCTGCACGAGAAATCGAAAGACCAGACTTCCCCGAGTTTCGTAACCTGGTCATAGGCGAAAGTAGAAAACCTCAAGAACTGGGAGTTGCCAGTGAAAGCTCAATTCTGACTGGAGCCTGGTATAAAAAAAGAAACCACGCACTGTATTACCCAATTGGTGGCGACAATGGTCAGTTAATTCGGAGTATATTTCTTGCCCTTCGCCTGTCCGGGCCGGCCGCTTTCTTCTTTGCTCTGGGGCAATTTGTTCATGATTGCCTGCCGGATAACCTGGTTTATTATGCAGGTTCTGAGGTGCCATTCAGACAGGTTACAGAAGATTATTACAGGCAGGAGGATAAGGTTCGAAAGAACCGAGGCGAAAAAACCGGTAGAAGACGAATAGATAACAGTCGACCTGCAGTACGATTCATGTTTTCTGTAGCTTACTCCAGGACTTTGATGGAAGCATTAACCGGAAGCTCCCAGAGCAATTTTCGCCATCCTCCTACGGAGCAATGGATGAGTCGTTATCTGGAATTACCGGTGCTGGCAATTACAGATCGAAATCACTTTCGTGAACTTCGAGCCCAGGCACGAAATCTCATACAATCGTTCTCATTGCACAGTAGCTGATACTGATAGGAATCAACTCTTACTCAGCCAGTGGCTTTCTTTTTCCAGTTCCTCCCTAAAGCTTGGATGAGCGATGGAGATAAGCAATCGAGATCTCTCGCGGAGGTTTTTTCCAAATAGGTTTACTACTCCGTACTCTGTGGCCACGTAATGAACATCACCTCGACTTGTTACAACTCCGGCTCCGGGTGCCAGCACCGGGCAGATGCGAGAGACCTTGCCTCCCTTTGCAGTACTGGGCAAAGCGATGAATGGCTTTCCACCAGGAGATCGGGCGGCACCACGGATAAAGTCCACCTGGCCTCCAATGCCGCTAAAAATGTTATGACCCATGGAATCACTATTCACCTGGCCCGTAAGATCTATGGAAATGGCTGAATTGATTGCCACCATATTCTGATTCTGAGCAATGATGAATGGATCGTTCACATAATGACTGGGGCGAAATTCAAAAATGGGATTGTTATCGATCGCATCATACAGGTCCCGACTGCCCATTGCAAAACTGGTCATTATCTTCCCGCGATGCAGACCTTTCTTTTGATTGTTTAACACCCCGGACGATAACAGAGGCAAAATACCATCGCTGAACATTTCGGTATGGATACCCAGATCTCGGTGATTTCGAAGCTGGTTTAGCACTGCATTTGGAATTCCACCTATACCCAGCTGAAGAGTAGCCCCGTCATCGATCAGCTCCGCAATGTTTTTTCCAATTCGTTCTTCTACGTCACTGGACTCTTTCATCTGTAATTCAAAGAGCTCCTCTTCCTGCTCCACGAAATAATCCACTTCTGACACATGGATGAAGCAATCCCCCAGAGCACGGGGCATTCGAGGGTTCACTTGAGCAATTACCAGCTCGGCGGCTTCCGCACATGGTTTGGTGATACTGCACTCCACTCCGTAGCTCATATAACCGAACTGGTCCGGCGGACTGACGTGAATCAGGGCTACATGAAGGGGCCAGTTACCTCCCCTGACCAGCTTCGCGATTTCACTCAGGAAAATGGGAATATAATCAGATTTCCCTTCGTTTACCGCTTCCCGAATCGCAGGGCCAAGAAACCAGGCGTTGTCTCGCACACCTTCAATATTTCTGAATGGATCCTCCCCGAACGTCAGAAGATGATTCAATTCCACATCTTTCAGATCAGATGCGCGATCAGCCAGCGCCGCAATGAGCGCTCCGGGCATGGAGGCATTCCCGGAAATAAACACTTTTTGACCGTCTTTAACATGACTGACGGCCTGTGCAGGCGAAATCTTCCTAGAATCGTAATGAGGTTTCCATTCCATAACATGACCTCAGCATCAACGGTTCATGCGTCCATTAGAAATTGACTGGATACCTGGAGGGTGAAACGAGAAATTCGAAAATCAGGCCGGTCGTTATCAGGAAAGATTCCCTCAGAACTCAGGCTGTCGGCTGTCGGCATCGTCTAGAATCTTGAACTCTGTTCTGCGATTCTTTTGGTCGTGGGGCTCTCCCTTCTTATTGACTATCGGATGACTGAAACCTGCACCCTCCACTTCCAGCCTCTTTTCATCTATACCATGGTACACCAGATAATTCTTCACACTAATGGCTCTGCGATAACTCAATGTCTCGTTGTATTCCTTTGAGCCGTGTAGATCCGTATGGCCAATAATTCGCAGACGAGTATTCGGATTCTTATTCAGATATTGAACCAGGCTTTCCAGATAGAATTCCGATTCGTCACGGAGGACTGCAGAATTCGCATCGAATCGTATTTCATTGACTTCAAAGGATTGCCCTTTGCGAGCTTTTTCAAGGTAAACGATTCGCTTCCCATTAAACACGGCACGATAATCTATGATTCGGTGGTACGTTGCATAGCCGGGAACGGATATGGTTACTTCCAGGCCTTCGCTGTCGAATTCCGGTAGCCTTAGCTGCCCTGAATCGCTACTTCTGGAACGAGATGGTTCCGGACGAGGCTTATTTTCATCCTGGTAATAGGGCTGCATTTTGACGGGCACGGAAAGAGGCCTGCCAGTATCTTTGTCCATGATAATCAAGCTTTCTCGCTCTGGACGATAACGGCCGCTGTCCGGCAGTTCGGCTCCTTCGAAGGCCAGCTCAAGTCCTCGGTTCACTCTATCCCGATAGGCTTCTGGAGTTTCTCTTTCAAAGGAACCGTCCAGTCTGGCATCGTAATTCTGCAATAGTCCCTCCAGATCCTCTTCCCGCCCCAGATTGGCAGTGGGATCTGTGTAAGATTGCGTATCCCCTTCTCGAACGCTTTCTGTTCGACCCTCACTTTCTTCGCTGGAAGGAGGCCTGGATTCGGTTTGATCTTCGCGCATAGCGAACTGCGAATCATTAAAGTTTAACTGAGTTTCGCTTGAATACAAATCATAGTGTCCTTTTCCGCCAGATCTATCCGATGCGAAGAAGAGAGTCCCATTGTGGATGCTTAAATGCATTTCATTTTCGGTAGAGCTAAGTTCTGGGACAAGGATAGGATCGGTCCATCCGCTTTCGCTTCGAGTGGTACGATAGAAATCCCATCCGCCCACACCACCGGGACGCCTGGAAGAAAACACATATGTATTTCCCTGAAGCGGCATCAGAGCGGCCTCCTGATGACCGGAGTTTATGGACGAAGGTAGAGACTCCGGTTCCGAGAATCCGCTGCCATTCCATCGGGCCATCATGATTTTTGATCCATTAATATCGCCAAACTCCCAGGTAGTGTAATACAATTCGCGGGAGTCCGGACTGAGCGCAGGTGCACGCTCATGATCCGATGTTTGAAACGCCCCTGGAATTCGGCGGGGTTCAGAGAACCGACCCTGTTCATCTGCACGAGCCCAGTAAAGATCATACGACACTCGCACCCGGCCCTGGAGGTCTGCAGGCATTTCCAGACTTCCGTCACGATCCGATGCAAAGAGTACCACCTTTCCATCAGCACTCCAGAACGGAGTTTCATCATTATAGGGGGAGTTTAATTCGCGGACATTTCGCACAAGGGACCATTGCCCATCTTTCTTCGCTGCCAGGTAGATGTCCTGGTATTGACCGTTTCTGGTATTGAAAAGCATCCTCTGTCCATCCGGCGACAGGGTGGGCGCAAAATCGGCGGAGCCGGTATTTAACTCATCCAGAGGACGAATCTCCACCGGCCGGTCTGGCTGCTGTACCCCCTGCCCGTAAGCGAGTGCAGGAGCTAGTATCCCTCCCAGCAGAATAAGCACCATTAAGAAGACTGCCGCTTTCTGCAGATATTTTCCCAGATGTCCGGATACTTTCATAATAAAGCTATCGGCAATTGAAGGAAAAGCTTCATGGCGAGTCACTTTTTTGGAAAAGAATCCGTCTCCCAGGGCCCTGAACCGGTATTATGTCTCTTTCTACGGCGTGGAACCGGGACGAGTGCAGATTTGCACGCCGGGACGGGCAAAGGCGAACCCGGGAGGGATCGGCAGTCAGCGGCAATCTCTCCAGGTGCAGATTTGCACGCCCGAATGGGCAAAGGCGAACCCGGGAGGGATCTGGAGAGGAACCGGAAGAAGTGCGGGAACCACCGGAAGCCGGAAGAATGCAGTTTTTTGCGATTTTCATTTCTGCCAGTATCAGCTTTCTTGCCCCGGGGATGCACCGCATCGTCGCGCGGCCCCGAAAGGGGAGTGAGGAAAGTCCGGACACCGCAGGGCAGAAGACCGGGTAATTCCCGGGGGACGGGTTGGTAACCACTCGTTTACGGAAAGTGCCGCAGAAAATATACCGCCGGATTTAGATTCGGTAAGGGTGAAATGGCGAGGTAAGAGCTCACCGCACCAATCGCAAGTTTGGTGGCAGGGTAAACCCTCTTCGGTGCAATCTCAAGTAAGCAGCCGTCCAGGTCGGCCCGACCGTGGCTGTGGGTGGAGAGCAAGGAACTGCGGGGTAACTCGCAGGCAAGATAAATGACGATGCTCGACAGAATCCGGCTTACAGGTGCATCCCCACCTTTTTAAAGCTTCGCATAATCGCAGACCGGATTCCATCAATGATCCATTCTGGAAATTTCGCTACCTGAAATGATGCGATTTAATTATCCAGCGGAGGCAGCACTGGTACGTATGCGAAAGCTCTCGGTTGTCCAGAATGCAAGAACGAATACAGAAACCAGAATAGCCAGTAATAGATACTCGGCCGGTTTCCATCCGCTCTCAGAGCTATGCAATAGTCCCATAATCGTGGCCACAATCACTCCACCACCATTGCCTGCGAGCATCAACGCCCCGGCAGCGCCACCGGCTCTCTTCGCACCGGCCAACTCTTCTGACATGGCAAGTAGAAGAGCATAGCCAGGTAAAAAGAAGAAGCCCAGAAGTCCGCCAGCCCAGTAGAGAATGGTCAGATTGCCAGTCAAGAACAGAGGAATGGTGAGCAACAATCCGGCCACTCCGCAGAAGATCAGCACTGGTTTTCTTTTTTCTATCTTATCTGAGATGGCAGGAAGAATAAGAGAACCAAGAATCCCTCCTAGAATCATCACTCCACCAATGATTCCTGCATCCAATGGCTCAACGCCATTCTGCGAAAGCAAGGCCTCAAACCAGGTAGTGAGCCCATTAAAATAGCCCAGGGCCAGAAAGGCGATGACTATGACCAGTAGCAATGCCGGTTGACGCAGTATTTCCATCATTTCGGAAAAGGCAGTGTAGGTCTGTACTTCCTGCTCCATCAAATTGCTGGCGGGATTCTCCCTGGTAAGCAAAATGAATAATACGGATATGAGTGCTGTGATGATTGCGAAAATTACCATAGTTGGCTGTAATCCATAGGATTCGCTTAATGCAGGGGTGGTAGCCATACCGGCCGCCATACCTGCGAACATCCCTGCCGTACCCAGGCCGGTTGCCAGAGCTCTTTGATGCTCATCAAACCAGTCTGCGGCCACTTTAGTAATTCCATTGAGTATGAAAGGCTGTGCGATTGCAATCAGAACCTGTCCGGCAAGCAAAGCCCAGAAACTGTCGGTATAGATGCGAACCACGGTTCCGATCGTCATGATCACCGCTCCCAGGGAAAGGGTAATTCGGTATCCCCGACGATCGACCATAGCTCCGGAAGGCATGGCAAGAAAAACATACAGCAAAGGAAACACTAACGTTAGGGAGGTTGCCAGCATTTCATCCACCTGATATCTCTGCTGGATTTCCCCCAGAAGAGGTACGAAGTTTAACCATAATAATTGATTGATTCCAGCAAGCAGCATGAAACATGCCAGCACTACCCATCTGTACGGATTTGAAAAGACCCCTTCCTTCATAGCATTCTCCTCTTAGTTTCTCTGTTCCACAACTCTACTATCGCCAAATCTATATCTCTTTAAGAAGCGATTCCCTTCTAAATGATCAGTATGCAGTAAAGCCTCCAGGTATCTCGCCTCTGGCATAGCTCTCTGCAGATCTTTTTGCATCCTTTAACATTCTCTTATGAGCTATGATTCGCACATAGAATGGAACTTTTCTGATCTTCTTTCCAGTGAGATGGGCAAGCAAATAGGCTCGCGCGCATTTTTCCAATAGCTCTGCATTGAATACAAGCTTTTCTGCAGTTACACCGCAAACCAGAACAGAATCAGAAAGTATCACTACATTTGATCCATCGGAAAGCTCCTTAAATATACCATCTTGATCCGAATCACCGGAGCTTTCCGGAACCGAACGGATGCTTCGTCCCAGCTGCCTGGCCTGCTCATCGAACACTCCCGGCATGGACAATCCCAGCTCTCCCAGGGCCATGGCCCAGGTTGGATGACCGATCATTATAGCTCCTACATCCGGTCGCCTATGATAGATTCTGGAATGCAGATCCTTTACCGATTCTTGCTCGTAATTAAGTTTCTCCTTTCGAACACCGTTTCTGGACCTGGTCTTGCTCTCCATATACTGAAATTCATCACCTCCAGGGATGCGAATGGATACACTTCCTGTGGCCTCCCCAAAAGCTCCCTTGCTGTCCAGACGTCTGGCGATCTGCTGAAGCACTCCAGCTGATTCGCCTTTTTTATTTGCTTTTTCCGATGGTTTTACGGCAGGCCTATTCTTAACTCTGGAAGCAGAGCCCTTTCTATTCTGCTTTTTTCCTGCCCTGGGTTTTACTTCTGCCATTGTTCTGCTCCTTATTCGGTTCAGGCTGAGCCCCTAAACCATTTTCAGAACCGATTCAAAGCGATTCAATGCTTCATCGATTATTTTATCAGTATCTGCCATGCTGGTATAGATGCGACTGCCGGCCAGAGTTACGATTCCGTTTGCCATAAATGCGGCTCCCATCTCCTCCATCATATGCTTGCGCTGTTTCACTTCCTTCAGCACCTTAATAGGATTTCGCATGCTCATCAGAAGCACAGCCGAGGTCTGAAGATGAACGATGGATCCCTGATTATACACCACATAGGGCAGATTCAAACGATCCACAATTTCCTTGAGCCCTGCACATAATCTGTCTCCGGCTCGACCTGCCTTTACGGCTGCGTTGTGTTTTTCCATTTCCCGAATGGAAAAAAATCCCGCTGCACAGGACAGCGGGTTAGCCGAAAGAGTGCCACCAACAAAGGCTCGCTTACCCATTGCACTGATTCCGCCGGCCAGAAGCATCATTACTTCTTTTTTTCCGCCAACGCCACCAGCCATGGGATAGCCACCAGTTAAACATTTTCCGAATACAGTTAAATCCGGGCGAACATTGAAATATCCCTGTGCGCCGCCCAGACCCACTCTAAATCCAGTTACCACTTCATCAAATATCAGAAGAGCTCCAAACTCATCGCAGAGCTTTCGAAGTTCTCTATTGTAATTTTCATAGATTGGCCTGGTACCGCTTTCCGGGCCCAGGGGTTCTACGATTACAGCGGCCGTACCACCGCGAAGATGATTTAAACGCATTTTTCTGCGAAGGGCCCCAATATCATTGGGGAAGCATTCCTGGGTTCCAGCGGTTGAACCACGGGTAATTCCAGCGGCTTCCCTTCTTCCAGTGCCCGGAATTCGCATACCATAGACCATGGAATCGCTCCAGCCATGATAACCGCCCCCGATCTTAATTACTTTTCGCTTTCCTGTGTAGGCGCGGGCAAGTCGAATCGCAGCCATAACGCTTTCTGTACCGGACCCCAGCATACGAAACATTTCAATTCCGGGCATATGCCGGTTAATTTCCTGGGCAAGCTTGTATTCGTATTCGTGAAGCAATCCAGTGACCGGACCGCAATCCTTGATCAATTCGATCATCTTTTTTTGAACCGGGCCATAGTTGGAACCAAGCAGCGTTGGGCCGCCAGCCTGTAAAAAATCAATGTACTGGTTCCCATCCACATCTCGAAGATAGGCCCCGCGGGCGCGATCCACCGCCAGAGGAAATGGGTAATTAAAGGCCAGATTATGCTGTACCCCACCCGGAATATACTTCTGAGCTTCATCGGATATGGCTCTGGACTTTTTGCATCTGGTTTCGAAGTAGTTCAGCACCTCATCCATTTTATCCCTTCGAATTGTGCGAGGTGGCTCTTTCAGAAGCGCTTTCAGTTTATCATAAATCTCATCCGTATCAAGCCATGAGGAGATGGCATATTTCTGCGAAGGATTTACATCCCTGGCTGTTCCATTCACTCTCTTCTGGGTTCTTCGTGTCGTATTTCTCTCTATACTTGCTGTGCTCATTTTTATCTCCCGAGTTAATACTCTCTATTTATTTATAACTATTACAGTGCTTATGCCCGCGGTAGTCAGCGGCGTTCTGACAGATTAGATTGTCCTGAACTCCTGAAGACTGGCCAGGGCCTGCTTAACAATTCCCGAAGCAGAGCCATTACTGGCAACGGTTATGGCCTCCTCAAGATACCGGGCGGCGGCCTTTTCTATTAGCCGAACATTGCGAATGGCCTGCTCCATATTTGAAGCGCCGCAGATAATACCATGATTTCGAAGCAGGTACCCGTTCAGATCTTTGCGTAGTTTCTTTTTCAGAGCCCGGACCAGCATGCTTGTTCCAGATGGTCCGTATCCAACCACCGGAATCCTTTCTCCCAGAGCTTCCTGCTCTTCTCCGTACATGAGTGGGATATCCCGGTTCAGCAAGGCCATGGCGCTGGCAACAGGCTGATGAGTATGAACACTTGCCCGAATTTCTGGTCGATGCCTGAAAATGAGTGCGTGCAAGCCGCTTTCTACACTTGGAGTGCGATCTCCCTCCAGTAGTTCCAGGGAATGGATATCCAGAATACATATGTCGTCTGGTTTCATGGAAAAGTAATCCGCAGCCGAAGGCGTTACCGCCATTCTATCGGCGATGCGAAGTGCAAGATTGCCGCCAATACCTGCCAGATAGCCCATCCCGGAAAGGACATGACAGGCCTCCACAACCTGTTTCTTTAATTCATAGTTCGACATTTTCTTCCTCGTTTCAGGAACCGGTCTGCCGATTCCATTTTTTATACAGAGGAGCCAGCCTCTTATGCAGCTCTTTAAATCTCTGAAATGATTCATTCATGATTTCGTGGTGTGCCATTACAGGCTCATAGACCTGTTGAATCTTGATTCTTTGTGAAACATCCGAGTAATTCAGATATCCCAGACCAACAGCTGCAATCCAGGCAGCACCCCTTGCATTGGTTTCCATGGGTCCTTCTGGTTGATGCACAGCAATACCCAGAGTATCAGCGAAAATCTGACACCAGATATTCGAAACGGCTCCTCCGCCCACCATTGTAATAGAATCTAGAGAATGCCCCAGGAACTTTTCTGTTGGCTTAATCATCCATCGAGTATTCAAAGCTACTCCTTCGAGAAAGGCTCGAATAATGTCTTCGCGACTATGTTCCAGGGAAAGATTTATAAGGCCAGCCCGGAGGGATCGATCTTCTACCGGACATCGTTCTCCGTAGAGCCAGGGCAAATACATCAATCCACGACTTCCGGCCGGGGTCCGTGCTGCGATTAAATCCAGTATCTTATATACGTCCGGTGCATGGGTTTCCCGCAGTAATTCATCCTCATGGTAGAGTACTCTTTCTTTCAGGAAAGTAAGGTTACCCCCGGCCGTGGTTTGCATGGCGGTCATCAGGTACTTACCTGGAATAGCGCAGGGCACGGAGGCAATACTGGAAAGCACATCCGTTTTCTTTTTACTCATATGCGCCGCAATCCAGGAAGACGTGCCAATATAAAAGTGAGCCTGACCATCGCTTACGGCTCCTGATCCAATGGCAGCGGCACTATTGTCGATGGCACCGGCCACTACCTGAGTGTCCCTGGAAAGACCCAGCTTATCGGCCACCTCTGGAAGCACAGGCCCCAGAGGCTCCGTGCAGGATACGATCTCAGGAAACTTATCCGACTCGATTCCCGAGGCCCTTAGCAGAGAATTGTTATAGCGAATTTGATTGCTGTTCCTATTGTCTGTGACCCAGGAAGTTAGGATGGAATCGGATGTTGCCAGGAATCGACCGGACAATTTAAGATTCAAATAATCCAGCACATTCAGGAATTTATAAGTTCTCTCGTAGATAGCAGGATGCTCATCTCGAATATAGAGCATATGGGCGAATGGATCCTTACCAGAAAGAGCCGGAGCCCCGCCTGTGAGACTGATCCACTTCCAGAGCTTCCATGGGCCATAGCCGGCCACGCGAAAAGCTCCCCCCACAGCGCGATGTACATGCTCTGCACCGCGCATATCCATCCATAGAATCGCATTCATTAGAGGATTTCCCGAGGCATCAACGGCTACGGTTCCCTCACCCTGAGTGGAGCAGCAAATTGCTTTGATTTGATCCCTGGAAACAGAGCCGGAAGCAATAGCCTTCTGGGCCGTAACCAGAAGTGCATTCCACCAATCCCGGGGGTCCTGTTCGGCCCCATGCCCTTCCCGCAAATGCAACGGTACTTCCTGAAAAGCCCAGGAATGGACTTTTCCATTAAGATCGCACAATGCAGTCTTGCATCCCGATGTGCCCAGGTCCACTGCCAGGATCATAGTTTGCTCTGCGGCATCCGCCATAATGACCCAGAAATTAGTCATGGAGCTCGCATAGTCAACAATTGTTTATTCTTTACTGGAGAAATTGAACAATTTTTCAGAATCAGGAACGATTATGCGACATAATCAACGGATTAGGAGGGAATATGGAGCAAAATGATGACAACTGTCGATTTTTTAGTCGATTTTTGTTGACACTTCTACAGAAAAACCCAATATCCGGGTATGGATTCTCGACTTACAGATGCTTCTCTTGCTCCGGAACTGGGGCCCAGGAAGTTTAAGTTCACCAGCCGCCAGGGTCGAGACAGACGAGCCAGGCTCCTGGGAGCTGCACGAGAGCTACTGAGGGAAGCTTCCCCGGAAAACATTAGCTTTGCAGATGTTTGCCAGAAAGCAGAAATTCCCAGACCCTCTGCCTACCATTTCTTTCCCAATATACAGGCTATTTTTCACGGACTTCGGTTGCTGCATGCAGAGACTCTGGTGGAAAGAGCGCTGGTACTTCAATCCCGGGATTTTGACAACTGGAGAGATTACCTGGATGCGCTGGTGGATACTGCATTGCAGGTCACTCAATCGGATGCAGCCTATCCAGCATTGATATATGGTTATGGCCTGGACTTCCTGGAAACCCGGGAAATTGGCAGAGATCTGGATAGCCGCCTGGCTGGCCTGGCATTGCAGGGAATGAAGAACAAGTTTACACTTCCGGATATTGCCAATCTGGAAGAAATCTTTGGCATCGCCCTTGCGATCATAGACTCAATATTTCGCCAGTCCTTTCGTCGCAAAGGCAAGATCTCTCCAGAAATGGTCATGGAAGCCAAACGTGCTGCCACTTCCTATTTAAAGCTCTACATACCAGAATTTATTCCTGCACGCAGGATGGATGGGAAATGAGAACTCAAATAGGGACTCAATGTTTCATAAAGATTCAATACATAAAATAGAAAAAAACAATCCGAACGAATCGGAAGAGTGACCGCGAAAGCGGAAATATAAACAGACAATGTGCGAAAGAGTGAGATCAACTTTGGGGGGTTAAGAATGAAACGATTCTTACCAGGGATGGTACTTGCAGCCATCCCATTATTGACAGTCTGCAAGAATAACAGTGATGCGCCATTGGGTTTCGTACCGGGCTCCGAGGTTTCTTCTATAGAATCCGCTCTGGGCCTTCAAAGTCTATCTGTAGATAGCGGAACCTACAACGTGGGAGCATCCAAAATAGATATCACCGGTCCATTTGCACAAGAAAGTACCGGGTATAATAGTCCTGGCGAAACAATGGATGGCCTGGCGATGAGGCTCTATAGCAGAACATTTGTTATTGAGCAGCCCGGCGGCAAGATAATTGCCATTGCAACCGCAGATCAGCTTCATCTCTACCAGAGCATCAAGCTCGGTGTAGTGAAGAAACTGGCCCTGGATGGCTATGGACATGTGTTCGATGAGCGCAATGTGATGATTTCGGCTACTCACACTCATGCGGCCACTTCAAATCATAGCTGGTACACACTCTTCAATCTGTTCAATGGAGTCACTGGATTTGACGAACTTCATTATCAGGTTGTAGTAAGCGGGATAGCAAAATCCATCGAAGAGGCCTATGATAATCGTCAGGCGGCAAAGATTAAATTTGCAAAAGGGCCTGTAACTGACGGTGGCTTTAATCGGTCCACCATTGCCTACGACACCAATCCAGATGCTTCCAACTATGATGAGAATATCGATGAAAACATGACACTGTTAAGATTCGATTCCATTTCAGGAGAGCCTATTGGTGCCATCAACTGGTACGGAGTACACGGAACTTCCCTGGGAATCAACAACAGCAGGATCCATGGGAACAACAAAGGCTGGGCTTCCTATGAGATGGAAAAACAAATGGGCGGCGACTTTGTAGCTGCTTTCGCACAAAGCACCGTTGGCGATGTTAGCCCGAATCAACCAGATCCGAATGACATTACTCTGGCTTTTCTGCGTCCATCGGACCTGGATCCCACCCTGGACACCCTGGATGATCCTGTAGTTCACGGACAGAAGCAACTCAGCAAAGCTCTGGAACTTTACAGCCAGGCCCAGGAAATGAATGCAGTGGCTATAGATTTTCGCCACAGCTTTGTAAACTTCAATCAGGTACCGGTTTCCAATCAATACATTGGAGACCATCGAATGCCCTATGATACGGAAGTAGACCAAAACCAGGCCTCTACCTGTGTTGCCACAGTGGGTGCTGCATTTCTTGCAGGAGATGAAGAAGGGGCCCCTGTGGATTTCGCAGAGGAAGGTGAGATTCGTAACAACTACACCTATGAGAATGGACAGTGGGTGCGAAATGAATACAATCTTACCAATCTGGACGGAGTAGCTCAAATTCTGGGCGTGTTCTGGCCATTGGCTTCCCAGGTACTTCAAACAAGCAAGTTCGATGCATGCGCGAAAGAAAAACTGGCATTGCTTCCAGTAGGCGAAGTGGACGATTTCTGGTTTCCCAATCCAGAAGTTCCATTTATACCTGTAAATGTACCGGTTCAGACCATTCGCATTGGAGACCTGGTCATTGCGGGCTCATCATTTGAAATCACAACAATGGCCGGCCGTCGGGCGGAGTCTGTGTTGCTCAATACTCTGAATCCTGCAGGAGTGGATCATATTGTAATAGGATCCATGGTAAATTCCTACACAAATTACCTGGCCACTCGCGAAGAGTATGCGGCCCAGCACTATGAAGGTTCCTTTACAGTGTTTGGACCATTTTCTGCAGCAGCTTTTAGACAGGAAATGGATCGTCTGGCCACCGATATGGTGAACAATCAGCCCAGTGATTCTGGACCGGTACCACCGGATCTCGCCAGCCAGCAGCTAATCGAAACCTGGATTTCAGCCAATGGTGTTGTAAATGATGGGGGTAACTTCGGAACCGTTCTCACAGCTCCGGCCGCCAGCTACGATGCGAGCAAGGATTCGGTTACTGTTGTATTCCAGGCCGCCCACCCAAGAACGGCACTGATCAAGAAGATGGATGGCACTCTGGCTAACTATTATGATCCAGAGGACTATCAATTGATCGAAGTTCAAAGAAACGTCAACGGAAACTGGCAGACTGTGGCCACCGAATCGGATCCCTATACCAGCTTTCAATGGGTTCGAACCGGCGGGGATTTAAGCGCCACCTCGGAAGCCACTGTGACCTGGAAGATTCGAGACCAGGCTCCAGGAACCTATAGAATCCGATACAACGGCCTTGCAAAGCGCTGGTACTTCTTCTGGACTTCCTATGAATCCTTCACAGGCAGCACGTCCAGCTTCCAGCTTCAATAGATTAGAACACTCCTTCCCTGGATTCTAGAATAAAGAATCCAGGAGTCTCCGCGGCCCGCGATGAAAATCGTGGGCCTTTTTTCCTTCCAAACTTTTGGGATTCGCGGATTTCCGGGAAGAATATAGATCACGGTTGCAGTTTATTCGAAGCTAAAGGAGCAATCTGAACCAAACTATCAATTCAAAGATAGGGGCCTTCCGGAGAGAAAAGAATAAGGGGACCTGCATTGCTACTTATTGAATCAGTCGGTGTGGACTGGCCCCTGGCTCGCAGTACTTCCAGTGATTTCCGGTCTGATAGCCCTTTTCGCCAGGGTAAAAAACAGAACCTATGCCGGAATTATTGACAACGGATCTGCTCACTTCAACCTGCCGATAAGGTTTCGCTTATCCCTGATATGCGAATGAAAAGGGAAATCGGTGCAAATCCGATGCTGTACCCGCAGCTGTAAATTCAGGCTCTGTAATTTGGATTGGTTTCTAACATTGTGGAGCGGTGCTTATCTAATCCACTGCTATGCGGGAAGGAGATGAGCATTATCTGAAGAAGCCAGAAGACCTGCCTTAGAATATCCATGACTTTCGGGAGTTAGAGTCAGGCAGCATTCCTCAATTCTGGAATACTACCTCTTTAGCCCCGCAGGCAAAGGCCTGACGGAGGAAAAATGAAAATCGAAAAAGATAAGAACGATGCACTGTCGTTTCTATATTCTGTTGAGCATTCCATTCTGCAGATGTGTTTCACCGAATCCAATGCTAATCCGGGGGACGTGGGATGAATCATTGTGACCGTCCACAGAATCAGGACCCGGCTTCGCTAGAAGGCACTGCCCATGAGTTGATATCCTGCCCTCGCTGCCGCATTAGTTTCGCATGTACGCCCACCAGTATTAGCGCTTGCTGGTGTATTCATGAAAAAATCTCGATAGAACTAATGCGTAAGCTGGAAGGACAATTTAACGGATGCTTGTGCAGAGAATGCCTTCTGGAACTGGCAGCTGAAAATGCGCAATAGGATGCAGCTCCCAGATTAAGTTACCGGATTACAATGGTATGGAAATTTCAAGGGCAGACGACTACAAGATCTCTCCGCAAACCGATAGATCCCAACATTCCAATTCAGGGGGCCACAGAACAAGCCAGAGTTCTGGGCCAGAGTGTTTCAAGACTACTAAAGCATCGTATCCAGTTCTGCTTTCAAATTCTCACCATTATAGAATTCATTAGAGCTCTTTCGTATTCTATCTTCCAGCAGCCCTGATTCATCTTCCCATCTTTCCAGACCATGAAACAGATAGCCCAGGACTTCGGAAAGGGATTCCCGGGCCGGAGCCATGCCATGCTCGGAAAGAAGGGTTTCCATCATAGTGTCCTTTCGGTCCTCATAGAAAGAAAGGGCTGCACCGCGAATCAAGGATTGAAATTCATTGGAGTCCAGCAGGAACTCCGGCCAGTCTTTTAGAGAATCTACGGCCGCCGCGTATTCCTCCCTGGATACCAGCTCAAGCATGCTTCCCAGCTCCCGGCTGGCCCAGTCCTGATAGATCTGATAGGCCGTTTCCGAAAACTCATCACCCTCAAACGCAGAGTATAACATTTTCTCCGTATGATGCATTGTAGAGTCGATGTTCTTTCGGATGAATTCTTTGATAGGCTTTTCGAAATTTCCTTCAAGTCCTTCCATGGCCTTGCCCAGCAATGCCTGCCCGGCTCGCATGATGTTCCCTGCAAGAGGGATATCCTTTCCTATGCCGCCTTCCGCAAGAAAGCCTTTGATACCATTGTAAAGGACATCCGATAGGAACTGAGCGAAGAATGGATTGTAGACCGCTGTGCGAATAAGTTCTTTTCTCAGATTCTCCAGTTTCAGGGAGGCCTGAATTCCTTCCTTAACCCGATCTCCAGATACAATTCTGTCCAGACTGAACTTAAATACTTCAGGTTTCTTTTCAAGAATCTCAACAAAGAGGCGCTTCTTTATCATGTCAGATCCGGCACCTCTAATCCCCAGGCGAACCAGCATCCAATTCAGATCCTGAAATTGCTCCGCTGAAATGGCTTTTTTGAGAGTAAACTCTGACTCGCTTTCCAGCAACGAGCGAAATTGATTTACCAGAATTTGTCTCCTCTCCGCCGAGCGGATCCTTTCCAGTTCGAACTGAATATGCCGTTCTTGAATTAATTCCAGAATCTCTTTAGCTTTGCTCATCTCGCTCCATCCAGTTCCTGTCCTGCCACCTTGATCAATATATCAATTCCCTGCTCTATGGTTTGAAGATCCTGAGAAAAACTCAGGCGTATACATCGATCCCTGTGATCAAAGTCTTCGCTTAATCCCGGAAAATAATACTTTCCTGGAACTACAATCACTCCTGACTTTTTGAGCTTCTCATACAATCTGGTTGTGGAAATTTCAGCGTCAAACCAGAGCCATAGAAAGAATGCTCCCCCTGATTCATGGATTCGCAGCCCCCGGGGCCCAAGAGATGATTTCAGTTTTTCCACGGCCAGGTCCCTGGCCCTGCGATAGTGTGGTTGAAGAACCGTTTTACACTGATCCAATAGTTCTCCATTTTCCAGGACCCTTCGCGTAAGAGCCGGTCCCATTCCACCGCAGCTGAGATTAAAAATTGAATTTAGCTTTTCGATTTTCTGAACAAGTTCCGGTGGCGCGATGACAATTCCGGTGCGCAGTCCTGGCAATCCAAGCTTGGATAAACTCAGTATCACTATACATCCTTCCCTATAAAAAGGGGAGCTATCATCGAATACAATTCCCGGAAAAGGCAATCCGTAGGCAGCATCAATTATGAGTGGCACATCCTTTGCAAAACATTTATCGTAAAGGTTTTGTAGCTCTGAATCCGAAACATTATTTCCGGTGGGATTGCAGGGACGGGAAATACACACTGCTCCTGTGCTGTTATCGATTTGAAGTCGATCAAAATCTATTTCATACCGGAAGGAATAATCATCCAGTAGTTGAACCCGGGGAAGAAAGGACTGCAGAGTTCCGGTCTGAATTCCCACATCTTCATAGCCAATGTATTCCGGACTCATGGGAAAAACTATATTGGCTCTGGTTCCATCTTCGCGCTGACCTCCCAGAAGGTTCATTAGAAGAAAAAATGCATTCTGGCTACCCTGAGTAAGTGCAATGTTTTCCGGGCCCACAGACCATCCGCATTCCTGGCCGAGCATATTTGCCAGGGCTTTCCTGAAAGGTACGTTACCTCCGGGATGATCATAAATGCCCAGGGCCCGTTCAAACCGATCGGAATCCTGCATCAGTGCTTCCATTTCCCTGCGAAAGAAGGACTCCATCCGAGGTATTCGACCCGGATTGCCTCCACCCAGCATAAGCATCTTTTCCGGTCCGCTAAGGGCCAGGTCCAGATCTACCATCAATTCCTGGATACCGGAAGAGCCGTCATAACGGCGATAGAATTCCGTCCTTGCTGTCATGGGCTGACATTCATTGGGCCGGAACATGTGCAAAGTGTTTTCCCCTTTTTAACTGGATGTCAGAAGGCCCACTACGCTATTTGCAGATATGGATCGAAAGGAATCCATTCAGCAGAAAGTTTCCAGGGCTCCGCAGGACCCAGGCTGTTACCTCTGGAAGGATGCAGGGGGAGAAATCCTGTATGTGGGCAAGGCGGATCGGCTCAGAACCAGACTCAGAAATTATCTGAAGCCGGAAACGGTGAAAACTGCAATTCTCATGCAGAAGGTTCGGGACCTGGAGTGGATTACCACAGAAACCTCCACCGAAGCGCTGATCCTGGAAGACACTCTAGTTAAGAAGCATAAGCCCAGGTTCAATGTACGCCTGAAGGATGATAAGCGATTTCCCTATCTATGCGTTTCAACGTCCGAACCGTTTCCTCGAATTTACCTTACTAGATCTGTAAGAAAGGACGGGAACCGTTACTTCGGGCCCTATACCGATGTTCGTGCGGCCAGGCATATCCTGGATCTAATCCATAAGACATTTCCCATTCGCAAAGTTAGACAAAAGCTGCCATTAAGTCGCCCCCGCCGCCCCTGTATGAATTATCATATCAATCGTTGCCTTGCACCCTGTCAGGGAAATGTGCCGGAACAGGAATACAGCAAGATTGTAGATGAGATTATACTATTTCTGGAAGGAAAACATGAGCTTCTGGAAGAGCTGGTGCATAAGAGGATGGATCAGTTCAGCCAGTCCATGGATTTTGAAAGGGCTGCCATTTATCGCGACATTCTGGGATCGCTGCGAAGGTTTCAGGAAAGACAGGCAGTATCAAGGCCGGGAGCCGGCGATGAAGATGTGATCGCCGTGGCAAGAGATGAATCCTACGGACAGGCCGTTGTCTTCGAGTACAGACAGGGCAATCTAATAGGTCGCAAAGCCTTTCCTCTTACAGGTCTGGAAGCCGCAGATGAGTCCGATCTTTTGGAATCCTTTATTCGGGAGTACTATCTTTCCAACCAGTCCATACCACCCAGCATCTTGATGTCTCATGATATGAATCCCCAGGATCGATCCATGCTGGAAGAGTACTTGAGTAAAACCAGCGATCGCAAGGTAAAACTAAGACATCCACAGAGAGGCCCTTCGGTTACAGTTCTGGAAATGGTGCGAAAGAATGCTGAACTGCTGCTTAAAGAACAGGTTATCAAAGTTAAGAGCAAAGATCGTCGCAGCGGTCTGGAAGAAATTCAGAAATTCTTAGGATTGGATGCATTGCCAGAATTCATTGAATGCTATGATATTTCCCATTTTCAAGGCCGCCAGACGGTAGCGGCTGGAGTTCAATTTGAAAACGGACAGCCGCGAAAGGCAGGATATCGCAGATATATTATTCGCTCAGTGGATGGAATCGATGATCCTGCTTCTATGAGGGAGGTAATTGCAAGACGCATCCAGCGCCTGGTCAATGAGCAGTCCAGGATACCCGATCTAATTGTAATCGATGGTGGGAGCACTCAACTTCAGGCAGCCTGCGAAGCTGCAGCATCCCTGGGTCAGGAGAATCTTCCCATGGTTGGTCTGGCAAAAAAAAGGGAAGAGATCTATCTTCCGGGGAAAGCTATTCCTTTGAGCTTTGATAAGAACTCCGCTGGAATGCGCATCCTCAGACATCTAAGAGATGAGGCTCACCGATTTGGAATCTCGCATCAACGAATTAGAAGCAACAAGGCCCAGCTGAAGATTCTGGAAACCTCTATTCCGGACATTGGAACTCAACGAATTCGCAGTATGATCAAGCATTTTAATGATCGAAAAATAGCCGAAGCGAGTGTTCAGGAATTAATGGAAGTTCCAGGCATTGGAGAAAAACTGGCCAGAAAGATATACGAAGCATTGCATTTATCTGGTTCAACTTCGATGGAAAAAACCGCACCCTCCGCAGAGAGTAAAGAGGATTCTAATCAATTAGTATGAATCCTGTAAGGACAGTAGGCACCTGGAGAGGCATCAAGAATTCCCTGGGGCAATCGGTCCGAGTGGATTGGAAGGAAGCCAGGGTAACCCGGGAACCAGGGCTTCGTATCTTCCAGAAAAAGGAAATGTATCTATGACGGAAAAACAGGCAATGCAAGAACTTGAAGGATTTCAAATTGTGACTCGCCACCTGGTAATGGAAAAAGACCTGAATTACCATGGAAATCTCTACGGAGGTACCATGCTTGCCTGGCTGGATGAATCTTCAGCACTGTTTGTTATGGAAAGCATTGGTTATACGAACTTTGTAACCGCTGGAATGGAGAATGTGCGATTTAAGTCTCCTGCAAGAAGCGGCGAAGCCGTGGTATTCTACTGTCGCACTGCCGACCTGGGACGTAGCTCAATCACAGTTCAGACCAGAGCTTTTGTACATGATCCGCTTAGCGATAGAAAAGATGAGATAATCAATTGCTCTATTACGTTTGTATGCCTCAAGGACGGAAAACCCTTTCCTTATTTTGAGAGCGATGATTATAAGAACCGGCGAGGCCAGTCCCTGGCATGAAGATACCTTGACCGGTACTTCTGTAATTTGATCGATAGCTGCGCTTCAATTCAAATTCAGTCCATTGCTAAGATAATACCCGGCTGACGAAAAATGGACGAGAACGAAATGCATGGCCCTGACGGTTGAATCACTGATTCAGGGCATGCGAAAATCCATGGGCTCTTCGCCCTGATCCAGCAAGGACTGTTCCGGTTGAAACAGTTTTTCAAGATACAGACTGCTGCCTTCGAATAGCTGACCATCTTCCGTTCGAAATAGATAAGTGTCGTAGCTTTTCTTTCCCAGGACATCTACAGTAAAGGTTTTCGGGTTTCCAATGGACGTTCGATAAACCAGAGAAAGCTCCATTCCCTGATTTTGATCCAGACGAGCAGGCAATTTATCTATGAATTCCTGGGCACGGATTTCCAGTAAATCATCCAGCAACAGGTTTATCTCCGTTTCACGAACCGAGCCCACCGAAGGCGCCAGCATCTTCCAGTCACCACCGGCTTTTGCCAGTTCCACGTTTCTAAAACCTACAATAGCCGGTCGCTTGAATCGAACTGTTAATTGAGTGATGGATCTTCGCTCCACCATAGGCATAATCTGACGATTTCTAAAAAACTCCTGCTGACCTGCGCCCAGGTCCCTGCGAAGGTTTTCCTGAACAAGGTATATGGTATCATCTACCAGAACATAGGATTCATTGCCGCGCACACTGGACCGGCCCACATTTATTTGAATTCGGCTACCATCGTCCAGAACCACAGACAATTGCAATCCCTGGTCCAGGTTATACTCCTTGATAGCGGCTGCTGTGTTGTCCAGTTCGTAGTATTTTCGGCTTCGTCGCAGGGAATAGAGAAGGTTGGAGATCCTTCGCGCATCTGCGTACCTTAATTTCTGGGAGTTGCTGTTGTCTGTGCTGGACTTTAGCAGCCACTGGAATCCCTGCACGGATTCCAGAAGCTTTCGCTCCTCCGAGGGAGCCGGCCCGTCTTCAGGCTCCGTCTGGTCTGGCCCGGATGAAATTGCATTTCCTCTTTGAAGTATAAATCCCTGGCCCTTTGATACCTGAACCTGAATTTCATCGATTCTGGCTGGTTCCACATCCAGCAATGGTTCTGCATCCTGGTAAGAACTACGAATCCATCCGAAGGGATCAAAAACTATAAATGCAATCAATAGCAGTCCCAGGTTGGTTCCAAGCAATGTCAGCCCTGGATTGGTTTTCATTGATTGGATACAGTTCTGCAGCAGGGAGCCGGTTTGATCTTTGACTTGCATGGTTTCTGTTTTATCAGTCATCCGGCAGTCCTCTCTTTTGATTCCTGCGACTGAGACGAATCAATCCATAGATCCCCAGAATCATGGGGACCAACAGTATATGAAACCATTGAAAAACCACCTGGAAGCCTCGTTCCGATGGAATTAGATAACTAAACCAGGACGGTGGACCTTCTATATAGTCCACACCGCGGGTGCGAAGACGGGCCGCCACAAGATCCGTGTCTCCCTGCAAAGATTCCAGAGCAGAACTCAGGAAAGCCAGGTTCACCTGGAAAATACGAGCGTTGGATTCATTGGTTAGAAATACATCTGAAACCATATAAGCAGAAGGGATCATCAGAATTGTAGACTCGGTTCCATCGGCCTGAACCGAAAGTCGCTGCTTCTTCAGCGATTCCATTAACTGTGCTCTCTGATCTACGGTAAGATCAGATTCCACTTCTTGAATTAGCTGCCCAATCTCATCATCGTTAAAGGCACTAAAAAAGCTACCCCGGGCCAGGGCCATCATTGGCCTGGGTGATGAAATAAACTGGTCGGTTGTGGAACGACCGATTTCCTGCATATCTCGCAGATTCAGTGAATGGCTATCGGCCACTATGGCATCGCTGCTACTATTCACTAACGTTGTGTATTGAACCTGCGGCTGTCGATCTGGTTGAATCTCCAGAGAGCCGGTCCAGGGAAGGATGATCTGTACAGCATCCTTGCTTAGAATATGGTCTTCGTTCAGGTTTCCAGACTGGTGAGAATACACTGCCCAGGCAGGATTCCTGTATTCAACCATATACTGCCCCTGCAGATCCATTTCCGGCGCAGCCAGAACCGGCTCGAATAGTATTTCGCTTCGTAGCTTCAGACCGTAGCCTTCCAGCCAATCGTTCATGGGCTTTAGATCTTCCGATATCTGAGCCGTACCGGCCTGTTGTCCCATACCCATCTGTGCCATGGGTCCGCCACTTTGAAGTGAGAACTGGAACGGAGTGGCCATGAAAATCAGGTTTCCACCCCGCAAAATATATTGATCCAGAAAAAATTGTTCCAACCTATCAAGCCCGGGAAGTCCAACAATAACCAGGGTTTCCACGTCTTCCGGGATTGGCTGGCCCGCCACCACATCCATCCAGGGCCCCATATCGTTTTCCGAAAGCATACGAAACCAGTAAATATTATCTTTACCGTATTCTTCCAGACTCCTGGGCCTGTAGGTCTGTGACGTACCTCTGGCATTAAAATATCCGATTCCACTGGGACCAGGATCTTCTGTGAGATCCTTCAGTCTTCGCAGGAATGCATATTCAAAGTTCTCAATGAGAGCTCCTCCCTGGGTAAGCTCCAGCAGGGCCGATTTTTCCCCGGATTGCAGGTAGATACCAAAGTAGCCCTGTCGGACGCTGGTTTCTTCCATAGTAGATTGCCCTACTGGCTGGCCGGAGATACCACGGGAAACGGCGCGGTCCTTTAACTCATCGGTGGTTGGATCAAATATGCGAACCTGAAGCCGATCTCCACCCACTCGATCCATCTGTTGCAACTGGGCAATAATTGGATCCAGAATGGCCTGAATCTCCCCGGGTACATTGCGGCTTATATAAGCTTCTACTATAACATTCTGCTTGAGTTCAGAAAATACCTGGTAGGAACTATCGCTCAGGGAATTTACCTGGTCTCTTGTCAAATCCCAGCGAATATAAGCCTGGGATGCGATCGAATTCAGTAAGACGAAGGCTATCACGGAATTCACTGCAATGAACCTGGAGTCATGGTTCCATTTCCGTAGAACCTGCTTTATTCCGAGGATGATCTTACTCATGTGCGGCTCCTGAGAACACCAACGTTGGCAGCAAGCATCAGCACAGTGAACGAAACAAAATAGACTGTATCGCCAAGATCAATAACCCCTCGAGCAAAACTATTTAGATGTGAACTCAATGTAAAAAAGCTTACTACGTTAGAAAGAACTGGCGGTAGATGCCGCGAAACAACATAGAAGTTGGACAGATATATGATCAGGCTTACGAAGAAGATTAAAATAAAAGCTACAATCTGCTCTCTGGTAAAGGCACTTATCAGCATCCCCAATCCAACGTAGGCTCCGGCCATGAGAATGGCGCCCAGATAAAGAGCGACGGTACTGCCCCAGTCAAGATGTCCAATCCACCAGATTCCAAAAGTGAGTGGAAGAGAAGCCAGGATCAGGCCAACTACAAAGGTCCAGGCGGCCAGAAATTTTCCAATGACCACTGACTCGGTGGAAATAGGAAGCGTTGCCAGTAGTTCAATGGTTCCGGTCTTATACTCCTCTGCCCAGATTCGCATACTAACTGCGGGCACCATCAATATGAATGTAAGTGGCAGCAGGTCCATGTAGGAACGAATGCTGGCCACTTTCGCTTCCCAGAATGCAGGTATATGGAAGAAACCGGTGAAGAAGAACAGAAGATTGAAGAATAGAGCGGTCACTGCAAATACGTAGCCGATGGGCGTATTGAAGTAGTTCTGAATCTCCCTTAAATAGATATTCTTCATCGCTTATGTGTGAGCTCCTGGAATATCTCCTGCAAACTACGATGACCGGGTGAGTAGGATCGGATGGAGTAACCTTTCTCTATGAGCACTGGAAGTAGATCTTCAGTGGGTCCATTCCATTGTAACTCCGCTGAATAGAACCCCTGGATAGAAGCCGCTGAATCCATTCCCTCCTTCTGCCTATTGTCATGCTCTCCATGATGCGTGGCCGTCGGTGTATGCACTTCGGCTGACTGACCTGCAAAGAGTACGGATTGAATGCCCTGGATTTCCCGGAGCTCAGTATCCATACTCTGCACCGATGCATTATCTTTCTTTAGAACTACGTGAATGGACTCAGTTTTTTTCAGCTCATGCGTGGGCTGGTCCGCCACCACTTCACCGCCATGAATAATAATCACTCGTTCGCAGATATCTTCCACTTCCTGCAGGATGTGTGTTGAAAGTAAGACTGTACGTTCCGAAGCAAGCTTTCTGATCAAACTTCGAATATGTTCTATCTGATTCGGGTCCAATCCGCCGGTGGGTTCATCCAGAATAATCACCGATGGATCATGGATTAAAGCTCCGGCCAGTCCCACTCGTTGTCGGAAACCTCTGGATAGAAGTCCAATAGGAGTATAAAAATGGGACTCCAATTCCAGTTCCTGAATCATCCGACGGCCTGCCTGCTGGAGGTTGGATCCTTCCATGCCTCGGCTACGTCCCATGAATTCCAGATACTCTGAAACCAGCATTTCCGGATAAAGTGGATTGTTTTCAGGCAAATATCCAAGAAGACCCTTAATCTCCTGGCGCGCTGCATCTGTGGATGCATCCAGGCCGGCCACAAAAATGCTGCCTTCCTGGGGACGCAAGTAGCCGGCCAGCATGCGCATGGTTGTAGTCTTTCCTGCACCGTTAGGTCCCAGTAAACCCACCACGCCCCGGGCAGGCTGAATTTCAAAAGAAACATTCCGCACTGCAACAAAGCTTCCAAAGGAACGCTTTAGACCGGATACCTGAATCATCTGACTGCACAATCGAAAGGGCCCTGCGAATTTCAATCAAAAATGGAGGGATTACTTGACCGGAAGGCAATTGCAGAGAATAGTCCGTTCTCATGGAACCGGTTACAAATCGCAACCCACTGGAACGCCTGGAAGCTCCACCCATGCTCTATAAACCTTCTTCGCCTGTTGAAGTGCCTGTCATAGAGAACACCTTGCTAACTCCGGAAGGCTATTCAGAAGAAATTAGACATATAGTTCTGGATCTAAAAGGCACGGATTATCGCTACCTGGAAGGTCAGTCCATGGGTGTAATCGCTCCAGGTGAGGATGAAAGAGGGAAACCGAACCGGGTTCGGCTGTATTCCATTGCCAGCCCGGCCATGGGAGAACCGGATAATCCATCCCACGTTGCTCTTTGTGTTAAACGGGTGGTATTCGAAGAAGGCCAGGAGACTTATTACGGCCTTTGCTCCAATTATCTGTGCGATGTAAAGCCAGGAGATAAAGTTAGGATATCCGGACCCAACGGAAAACGATTTGTGATGCCCAGAGATCCAGATGTGGATTTGCTCTTATTCGCCGCCGGCACCGGAATTGCACCGTTTCGCGGATTCTTTATGCGTCTTTCCGGTCTTCCTCTGGAAGATCGATCAAATATAGTGCTGTACTACGGTAGCCGTCGAATGGAAGATCATGTATACTACAATGAAATTAATGATGATCTAGGGAAGTTACTGGATTCCAGGAATATTATCCATTCAGCACTTTCCCGGCAGGATCCTCAAAAGAAGATGCATGTTCAGGATAAATTCCGACTGGAACCCGGACCTGTGGAAGAGGCATTGAAGCGAGGCAATTTCCTGATCTACATTTGTGGAATCAAGGGAATGGAAAAAGGAATCGAAGATGTATTTCGGGATATCGTGGGACCGGACAGCTGGGATCAAACCAAGCAGGAATGGAAAGAAAAAACCATCTGGAATCAGGAGGTCTATTGAGTTAGCTCCCCCGGGACTGGACTTCAATTTTCGTAGCTCGTTGCAACCAGATGCAGAGATTCTACTAGAACGAAATCTGCAAAATATACGGCCCGGAATAATACTGCAGGCTCTGACATTAATCCTTACTTCTGTTTTTATTTCAGGCTGTCTGGACTTTCAGCGCAGCCAGAATCAGATTCAAGATGCACTGAAGAATAAAAACGTTACAGAAGCCACCATACCTTTCCAGACCTATAAGCTGAATGCTCTTGCCATCGGACCTGTAGATGGCGATCCCGTGCTCTTCATCCATGGCTCCCCAGGCAGCTGGGATAACTACCTGGATGTAATTTCCAACCTCGATCATTCATTACTGATTTTCTTCGATCGCCCGGGCTTTGGTCAATCCGTGCCGGAGATTTCTCTACCTGACCTGGAAATGCAGGCCAATGCAGCCCGGGCAGTACTGAGGCACTTCTCTTCCAGACCTGCCATTCTGGTAGGTCATTCCTATGGCGGCCCAATTGCTCTGGAAATGAGCCTTCGATTCCAGGAACCGATCCAGGCCCTGGTACTTGTGGGGGCCAGTGTGGACCCGGAACTGGAAAGACTACGATGGTATAACCACCTGACCACTTTTCTGGAGATTATGGTTCCGGGAGCTCTGGTACGCTCTAACGATGAAATGATCCCTCTACGAAACCAGCTAGAAAGTCAGAAACGCCGGATCATGGCATCGCAATCCAGTTTACCTTCTATCTATGTACTGCATGGCACAGAGGATGATCTGGTACCGGTGGAAAATGTGAATTATATATACGATGTCCCGGGAGCGCGAAGCAATCTAATCTGTGTTCAGTTGCTAAGCGATCAGGATCATTTCATTCCCTGGAAACATCCCGGCGAACTGGCCGACCTTATCAGGGAGGCCCAGGATGGCACCTGCACGGACCCGGAAAATTATAGCCGATGGTAGAACAGCAAAACTCGACATAAACTCTGTGCTACCGATCTCTTCAATTGAAAGCATTTCGATTAAGGAGGCTTCGCTCAAACAAAGCCACCTTACAGGGAGTGCACTATTCATCCCTGTAGGGACTGAGACCAGGCTTTATCCTGTCTAACTTTCTATGCTTTAGAAGCTCGGTCAAATCATGACTGAATCCGTAGCGTCGCTGCAGAGCGATGGCACGAGTTAACAGTTCAGCCTTATCGGGCTCTTTTCCGTCAAAAGCTACTACGATGCGACTGGAATTGGAGAAGCTATAATAGGTATGAGTATGGTCGAATATCTCTCGCAGAGTCACTATAGTACGATCGTGCACTTCATCGTCATAAATGTTAAGAAATAGTACGCCCCCGGGTCGCAGTATTGACTTCACTTCGCGGTAAAACTCCAGAGTGATCAGATGCTCGGGTATATAGCCGCCACCGTAGGCATCTCCCATAACCAGATCGTATTTATGGGCGGTCCCTTGCACAAATCTACGAGCATCATCCACATGTACATCGTAGTTCACACCTGGATCGGTCATAAAGTATCGAACTGCCATGGAAGCCACGCCACCATCAATTTCCACTCCATCAATGTACATGTCTGGAATAAAACGATGGAAGTAATTACTGATTGCTCCACCACCCAGGCCCAGAAGCAAAAATCGTTTATGTTCTTTTGCATACAGTAGAGCTGCCGGAGCTAGCTCACCATAGGCAAGTACCAGCTCATCTGGTTGACTGAGATTGATCTCTGTTTCTTTGTACAGGGAGCCGCCTCGCTTGAAGTAAAGAACTATATTGCTTCCTTCCTTGCGAACAATGATATGACTGAACGTAGAGCGAAAATCTTCTATGTTTCCCTGCGGAAGTGCGCGAAGCTCTTCAAGTGAAAGTGGCTTTACTTGATTTGGATCCTGCTCTGCCCAGGGAGATGCATGGAGCAATACAGAAAAAAATGAAACCAGGACAATTCCGGCTATTGAAAAAGATGGAATTGCTATTCTTCGATTATCAACGTATAGTTTTGCCATATCAATCTGCAATCAGATATTCTGCCGGGTTGGTTCAGGTAGTGCCACCCATTTGACGATACATATTTTCGATTTCATGCGCGTATTTATCGCTGACTACATTCCTTCGGACCTTCAATGTCTGGGTCAATTCTTCGCCTGCTTTAAAAGGTTCAGCAAGCAAATAAAATACCCCAATTCGCTCAAAACTCTTAAATCCTGTTTCTTGCCCGACGCATGCTCTAATCTCTTTGCGAAATAGCTTAACTATGTCCTCATTGAGGTTGTAGTACTGCGAACCAATGGCTCCTTCAAGATTCATTTCCTTTAGTTTCTTTTCCAGGGCTTCATGCGCCGGTACAATCAGAGCTCCCAGGTATTTTTTGTCCTGGCCCACCACCATCACCTGGTGAATCAGCGGACTCTGACTTAGAGCAAATTCAAGGGGCTCCGGTTCGATATTCTCACCACCCATCAAGACGATTGTATCCTTGGCCCGTCCCGCAAACTTCAGCAAACCTTCCCTGGTCCAGATTAATAAATCGCCGGAATCCAACCAGCCATCCTTTAACGTGGCCTGAGTTCGTTGCTCATCTTTGTAATAACCTTGCATTATATGAGGTCCTTTATGAAAACAGACTCCCTTAACTCCGGTTTTCTTAACTTCCTTTCCGTGGGAGTCCAGAAGCTTCACTTCTATTCCGGCCACTGGCTTGCCCACCGTACCGATAACAAAGTTCTTTCCCAACCGAGCAACGGACACTCCGGACGTTTCGGTCATTCCATAGACCTCAAAAATAGGAATTCCTATGGAAGCGAACAATCGATCGATGTGCTCCGGAAGGGCTCCGGCCCCGGAAACTGCATATCTTAGCTCGCCTCCAAGGACACCTCGAATCTTTTTGAATGCCAGTCGGGATACCAGAAATAATGGCCAGAGAATCGAAACAATTATCGTAGAATAGATCCGCTCCAGAAGCACCAGAATCCCCGGAATTGGCCTGGTATGGTAGGAATTACCTCGCATTCTATCCCAGTGAAAACGAAAGGTCAAAGCAACCCGGCGAAAGAAGAAAAAGATCTTCTGTCGAAGTGGAGGAGCTTGCCGCACCGTTTCTAGAATTTTATTGTACATTGCTTCCCAGACACGAGGAACACTGAACAGGACCGTAGGTTTCACTTCCTGCAGATCTTTAGAGAGACTGGTGATGGTAGTAAATGCAATACTGGAACCGCAATGATAGAGGACCGTTTCCCAGAGTCGCTCACCAATGTGCCATGGAGGTAAGAAGCCAAGAGAGCGATCGCTGCTGGTATAGGGAGTTCCCTGCTCTTTTAGAATCTCCAGAATGGTTCTTGCTTCCCAGGCCAGGTTGGAATGCGAAAGCATAACTCCCTTGGGGGTCCCTGTTGTACCTGATGTATAAATGATAGTCGCAAGATCCCCGGGGATGACGGCGGATCCCTCTTTGTCCACAGCGCCAGGATCTTCAGAAAGGTGTTTTTGTCCCAGTTCCATTAAGCTCTGCAAAGCCATGATTTCAACACCCGAAAAAGAATCCAGCTCCGACTGTTTTTCGTAGAAGATTATATACTTTAGACTATCCAGTTCAGCCAGAGTCACCTTGAGCTTTTCGTAGGCTGCGCGATTCTGTAGAAATACAGCTTTCGCTTCCGAATGGCTCATGATATATTTCAAGTCCTCGGAAGTGGCATCCGTACCTCGGGGAACATCCACCAGGCCTATGGAATTCAACGCTCCGCTGATTCGAAGCCAATGAGGGCCTGCATCTGCGATCAAGGCCACCCGATCTCCCTTTTGGAGATTCAGAAATTTCATGCCCGCGGCAATGGATGTTAACTCTTCATAGAATTGATGATAGGTAATGGTGCTTAATTCGCCGTCGGCATTTCTGAACCTCTGGCAGACAAGATCTGTGTGCCGCCCTGCCGACTCCTTGAAGATGTGATACATAGTTGCATCAGGGCTTAGCGGATTGAATTTCATAGTCTGAGCATGGGACAGTCCACTGCCAGAGCAAGGCATTTCTGTTCGTAGATGCCCTTACTCGATGCTCATGATCGGGCGCGCAGGGGTTCCAGCCGATTTGCAAGAATCAAACAGATGCACAGCAACAGGGCGAAGAACAACAGCTGGATTTGAGTTCCCAGGAACTGTGCCACGAATGCAAAGCTAGCTGCAAGCAATGTAAAACATCCCATGAATGTGTTGGCCACGGAGATGTAAGTGGATCGGTTATCTTCCGGAGCATAATCCACCAGATAGGTCTTTCGACCCAACCTGGCCCCACTATAGGCTATGGAATGTATGAAAATTAGAGCCAGTGAACCGAAGAATAAATACTTCTCATCAAGAAAATGCGGCATCAGCATTGCAGCCAGAATTACAATCAATGCAATGATACTGCATACCTGAATCAGTCCGGCAGCGGATCGATCTGCATGGCGGCCCCAGAATGGGCTACTTATTAACTCAGCAATCCCACCGACAAGGATTAGCCATCCCATGGAGCCCGGTTCATTGCTGGCCATACCGAGAACTACGTACGGTAACATTAACGGAATAGAAAAAAGCAGGGCCCGAACAGCCAGGAATCTGCGAAAGTTCGAATCCTGTCGCAACACAGCCATACCGGCGCGCAATTCATCAATCGGATTTCGACCGCCCCGGGTGGCCCCGGGAAATTCTTTAATCCTTGAATATATCAACGCTGAGACCCACCATAGACCGGCAGCAATCCAGAACAGCCAGGTAAATACGGTAGTACTCTCTTCGCCTCTAACATAAAAAAGTAAGCCCAGCCCGGCCGGAATAGAAAGCATACCTCCAAACAGAGCTCGGTAGGATAACAGGGAACCACGCTGTCCCGAAGGAATGGTCTTGGCGGTCACGTCCTTGAAAGCCAGAGATGCAATTCCACTGGCCACAGAGTAGAGCAGAAATAGAAGTAAAATGGAAACTCCAGCCCACCGGGTCTTCAGATATAAAATGGCAAAACCACAGGCCAGCAAACACAACCCCTGAACCGATGCGGCCAGTACCCAGACAGACTTTCGTATAGCCATGGAGCGAATACGTGCGGAAACGAAAATTTGAGGCAACAATGACCCGGCATCTCTAACTGGAACCAATAAACCGATCCAGAAGGTAGATACTCCAAGAGCAGAAAGAATCCAGGGCAGGGTTAAACCCGGATGAATGATTCTTTCTGCGAGTTTCGTAATGGTTCCGTTCAGGATATTGGCAGCGAAATTCCCGGGCACCTCCTGGCAGAATTCATCCGGTATCCTTTCGCAGGATCTCAATTCATCGTCCGTAAGAAAGGAATGGAATCGCTCGGATACAGCTGCCACGGGACGATTCCATTGGGGTAAGCTCCTATTTCAATTTTTTTCGAGCCCGGGAGCCCAATTCCAGGCCTTTCAGGAAGCAGCGCAATTCAATAGTACGATCTGGAAATTGCCACGCAGCTGGTGGCGAAGGCTGGCTCACTTATCCAGTTAAGTTCATCCGTAAATAGAAAGGGTGGTGGCCAGTAAAAGATCGCTCAGGATGATCGGAGTTTCAAACTGAACAAACACTGTATAGAAATATTGACCCTTGATCTCCATTCCTTCCTTTTTCAGAATTTCTGCTTTGAAATCCATCTCAGTTCCGTATCTGGAATCCACGCTACCGCGGAGACTTCGTCCAGGATCAATTTGAAGATACTCTTTGCTATCCAGAGCAAAGTGGGCTTCTCTCTCATTTATGGAAAGCAAATAGGCTCTGAAGAACTTTCCTCTATGGTATAATCTAACCCTGAAATGAAAGAATGCCAGCGGTTCTGCATGCATGGTCCTATAGAAGGATTTGGCTGTTACTCACAGGTTACGACTTCCGTACGATCCATCAATTTTCCGCTCCGGCAACAGTTCGCTCCTTCATCACGGCCCGAGTAATGGCTCTGTAATAATCGCTTTCTGGAAGCTCCTCAATCGACCGGGGACTTAATAATTTCCAGTTTGGATACTCATCCACTGTACCTGGCATATTTGGCTGATGCAGATCTCCGGTTAGATCATTCATGGAAACCAGAACCAATCTGGAAGAACTACGAGCCAGGGCTCTGTGAATGGCTACAGAAAGATCCAGCAAGTCCTCCTGGCCTGGCGCCTCCCCCTTCCCTGCAGAAAATGCATCTGCCTGCTCAGCAATACTCTGTAGAGTGTTTTCTCGCACAGGATCAATTAGTTTATGTTCCAGTAGATATTTTAAGATTCTCTGCCGATCGGCAGACCTTTCCTCCATTGCCTCGGCGGCATCCTCTACACTGCGAAACCTTCTACATTCCTTGCGATCTAGAATGTCAGTTCCCAGCCAGTAACCGTTCCATGTGGGCAGGTCATGAGTATTTAATGTGGCAACAGAGAGGTTCGGATATTCCATTGTATCCAGAAGAGATCCGTCCTGGTTTCGCTCGAAAAACATTACTTTCCAGGACAGCATATGTCTCTTTCTCAAAATGTCTTCGATCTCTTCGGGAACCGTTCCCAGATCTTCGCCGATTACTGTGCATCGATGAAGATGACTTTCCAGGCAGAGCAGAGCGGTTAATTCTCTGTAAGGGTAGTAGACATAGGTGCCCGCATCGGGATGGACCCAGAAAAGACGAAACAGCCACATAACGTGATCCAGTCTCACAAATCCATCTGTGATCATGTTGGAACGAAGCAGATCCCGAAAGGGCCTGTAAGCTTTCTTCTTCAGCACCAGGGGGTTCCAGACTCCAATTCCCCAGTCCTGGCCTGTAGGTGCAAAGAAGTCAGGAGGTGCTCCGGCCCTGGCCTTCTTCGCATACAGATCTGGACTCACGCGATGATCCGCTCCATCGGTGGCAACGCCAACAGCAACATCTGTATATAATCGCAGGCCTGCTTCGGCCAGCTCTTCGCAGACTTTTTGAAACTGGTCTCTCGCGGCCCAGAATATATACTCATAGAATCCCAGACGGCCGGCGTACTTCTGGCGAATCTCGTTGTCAGTCTTTCCCGCTTTCCAGGCCTTTTCTTCGGAGCTACCATGCACATCAATCTCCTGGATTAGCTCAAACATTGCATGGTCATGTAATTCTGGATTCTTCCTCAGGTAAGACTGCATCTCATCTTTGCGTCCATGTACAATTGGATCCTCCGATGTCTGAAACGCATGGTAGGCCTTTTCCAGAAGCTCTAGCTTCAACTTCATGGAGCGAGCATAGTCGATTTGATAATCATCAGGAATAAAGGCAGCTTCCCGGGCCATTTGCTGGCCTTCCGGAACAGATCGCCACTCTGGAAGCAATGACACAGAAATATAGAACGGATGAATGCCTTTTCGCGTAGATGGATAATAGGGACTTCTCAATTCTGGATGATTCAAAAACAGTGCATGTAATGGCGAAAGTCCCAGAATTTCGTATCCATCCCTGGCAAGTTGACGCCCCAGCTCAAGCAGATCCTGAAAATCGCCAGCTCCCAGACTCTGCGAAGAGTGAATGGAGTATAGCTGCACAGTAACTCCACTCTTGCGTACTCCATCGTCCCATTTTTCTCGGAGAAGAGACTCACCCTGGTTCGGCTCTGGTTCAGAGTCTTGTTTCGCATCCCCGGATGGTGCAACAAAGCATCTGTCCGGACTAATAACCAGCAGGCCTCTATCCCAGGCAATGCCTCCTTTCAGTAGCTCCATTACATAGTACCCTGGATTCAGATCTTCCGGTACCGGAATGTGATAGGCAAAATACCGGATATCGTCCAGTACCACGGATCCCTGTTTCCATCTTTCTTCGATAGGTATGTGCCGCAGACTTTCGCCGCTTTCATACATGATGGTCAGCGCATTTCCATCCAACTCTTCTTCTGGAAGACGAATCTGAACATATCCCTCTTCTGTATTCAGCTCACCTTCGAAGCAAACCGTACAGGAGTCCATAGAATCGTTCCAGTGCTGACGCTTTAGATCCAGCAGTACTTCATCGGGCCGGAAATCCTCGGAAATCTCTGGTAGCATTTCTCGGATTATCTTTTCCAGTCTCAGCCCTTCCAGGTTATGAGTCTTTCCGGTCAGATCTGTGAATGTGCGCAGAATCCCCAGCTCATCGGCCAGTCTTTGCAAGGCCGGCTCCCTGGATTGACGATCCAGTTCCCGATCCAACCAGCCCAGCTCGGCTTCGAAAATGCAGACTCCTTCCGGCCCTAGAGTAAACCAGGCGCCTGGCGGTAATTCACGGTTTTCAATCCTGGTATCTCCGTTTTCAGAATAGCTTCCTTCCGAGCAGAGCACGCAGGTCCACATGGCCTGAAACAGAGTCGGAATGCGAAAGCGCAAAGCCCCTTCTTCCGGGTTAAAACAGATAAAAAGACTGCGACCTTCCATGAGACGCTTTAGATCAGCTCTTCTTCCAAATTCGGAAGGCAAGACCACCGAAAAAGCTTTGCCTCTTTCATGCCATTGCCTTTCGTCCAGCTCATCGCCGGAAGGAGCAAGCCAGTACACATCTTTGATTTCTGACCCTCCCGGATCGTAACCAAACAGAAAATTCTTTCTTCGCAGTACCTCGTTTCTTTTTCGAATTTCGATTAACTTTCTGGTCCAGTCCAGAAGCTCCGAGGCTTCTTCGGAGACTTTCCAATCAACATAACTGATACTATTGTCCTGACAGTAGGCATTGTTATTACCTCTTTGCGTTCGTCCCCGCTCATCACCGGACAATAGCATGGGTACTCCCTGGGAGGTGAGCAAGGTAGTAAGCAGGGCCTTTTTCTTTCGCATCCTGCGAGCCTGCACTGCCGGATCATCGGTTTCCCCTTCTACTCCATTATTGTGACTGAGATTTTCATCGTGGCCGTCGGTATTTTCCCACAGATTACTTTCATTGTGTTTTTCGCTGTAAGTAACCAGATCATGTAGGGTAAATCCATCATGCGCTGTAATGTAATTGATGCTGGCTGAAGTTTTTCGTCCTGCCGATGCATACAGATCCGAGGAACCTGCATAACGAGTTACCATTGTTGCCACCCTGGCCTCACCAAGGTTCCAGTACCGCCGAATCTGATCCCGGTACTGCCCATTCCATTCCGCCCATTGTCCGGGAAAATTACCTACCTGGTAGCCTCCTTCGCCCAGATCCCAGGGCTCCGCTATTAGCTTAACTCGCGAAAGTACCGGGTCCTGGCTAATAATATCAAAAAAGGATGCCAGTCGATCCACTTCAAAGAGCTCCCGGGCAAGTGCGCTGGCCAGATCAAAGCGAAATCCGTCTACATGCATTTCGGTGACCCAGTATCGCAGGGAGTCCATGATCAGTTGCAACACCCTGGGATTATTCATATTCAGGGTGTTGCCACAGCCGGTAAAATCCTGAAACAAATGAGGCGCATCTGGCTGCAATCTGTAGTAGGCCTGATTGTCGATGCCGCGAAAGCTCAACGTAGGTCCTGTATGGTCCGTTTCTGCAGTATGATTGTACACTACATCAAGGATCACTTCCAGACCGGCCTGATGAAGTGTGCGGACCATTGTCTTGAATTCGTAGAGTGCATCCGTTTCCCTTCGTCCTACTGCGAATCGGCTGCATGGTGCAAAATAGGCCAGCGTATTGTAGCCCCAGTAGTTAGTGAGGCTTTTTCGAGCCAGGGCATGTTCTGAGATACTGTGATGAACAGGTAATAGTTCCACCGCCGTAATTCCCAGTGATTTCAGATACTCGATGACCGGTTCGCTACAGAACCCCAGGTAGGTACCCCGCAATTCCTGAGGCACCTCTGGATGTCGCATGGTGAATCCCTTTACATGAGCTTCATAGATGACTGTGTCTTCCCACGGTATTCTGGGAGGCCTATCGTCTCCCCAGGTGAATGCAGCGTCCACCACAGCGCCCAGAGGCACATACGGCGCCGAATCGCTAAAATCCGGGCTTTCCAGATTGTCCGGGTATTTCCAGCCGTACAGAGATGGATGCCAGGTCAAATCCCGGCCAATGGCTCTAGCATAGGGATCCAGCAAAACTTTGGCCGGATTGAAACGATGACCTTCATGAGGTGCGTACGGCCCGGTTACCCGATACCCGTATAGTTGCCCCGGTCGAATGCCCGGGACATAACAATGCCAGACGTAATCGGTACGCTCATGCAGCGGAATGCAGTATGCTTCCGAGGTATCCTTTGAGTGATCAAACAGACAGAGTGTAATACTTCTGGCATTTTCGGAATACAGGGCAAAGTTTACACCTGCACCATCCCATGTAGCTCCCAGCGGATAAGGCTTACCTGGCAGTACCTTCATTTATATATTCACTCCTCTGTAGTACCTTTGCGACTTCTTCGCGGATAAAAGTGGCAAAAGCATTCGAAAACCATATTTCATTTGACAAAATGAATATGCAAGCCTGACTCAGGTTACTGGTGAAATCTCGTTCGCATATCCGAAAAAAGCAATTTTCATGAAACCTTTGAAGATACTTATGATTGGCTGGGAATACCCGCCGGCCATTACGGGCGGCCTGGGGATAGCTTGCCGCGGTCTGGCCCGAGAAGTTGCTGCACGTGGACACACAGTCTATTTTGTGCTTCCCCGGGTGCATGGAAATGAACCCCGGGATCCAGGTGTGAACCTGATCGGGCTAAATACTCGCGATTTACCAATATCAGATGATGAACTGAAGGGAATGCTTCTGAATTTTGCGGAGCAACATGGCGATGAAATTCTGCGAATGATTCCGTTTGGGGCCTATGAAAGCCCGGTCATGACCGCAGAGCAAATTTCGCAGAACCTGGATCTTATTCGAAAGCAGCTTTCACAGGAGATGGAAACCAATCAGAGTGCAGCCGAGCGATTGCTCAGCGGTGGGTATGGGTCTGACCTGATCCATCAAATCCATTTATATGCAGACTTCTGTTCCTTGATTGGAAAGAGACTGAATGTAGATCTCATTCACGGTCATGACTGGATGACTTTTCCCGCTTCTCTGGGGGCCATGGTTCAATCCGGGAAACCTCTGGTTGCTCATGTGCATGCAACCGAATTTGATCGAAGTGGCATTCATGGAAATCGATATGTAGAAGATCTTGAACGCCATACTTTCAACCGGGCCAGCGCTGTGGTCACGGTAAGTAATTATACTCGTAATATCATCATTAACCGGTATGGAGTCTCTCCGGATAAGGTATTTGCAGTTCACAATGCTGTGGAGCTCGAAGAGGAATCGGTGCCCGCCCGGCGACCGTTTGAAGACAAGATGATTACTTTTCTGGGTCGAATTACGTTTCAGAAAGGACCGGACTATTTTGTTCGAGCTGCGCGAAAAGTAATCGATCAGAACCGAAATGTTCGGTTTGTTATGGTTGGAACCGGAGACATGTATCCCCGAATGATCGAGCTGGCTGCAGACCTGGGAATCGGTAAATATTTTCACTACACCGGATTCTTAAAAAGGGATCAGATCAAGCAGATCTATGGAATGAGTGATTTATACGTCATTCCTTCCGTATCTGAACCATTTGGACTGACGGCCCTGGAAGCCATGGCTCAGGGAGTACCCGTAATCGTATCCAGGCAATCAGGAGTTAGCGAGGTCATCGAGCATGCTATTAAACTGGACTTCTGGGATGTAGATGCCATTGCAAAGTCTATCCTGGATGTCATAGGAGACGATGCACTTCATACTCAACTAAAGCATGGCGGACTCAAAGAGGTGCGTAAAATATCCTGGGCCAACAGTGCTCAGAAGCTGGAAGAAGTGTACGGGAGAGTAATCCCATGATTTCCATTTGCTTTTACTTTGAGGTCCACCAACCGTTCAGACTGAGAAAATACGGTTTCTTCGATCTTGGAAATGCTCATTACTTTGATGATGAAGCCAATGCCAGAATAGCAGAAAAAGTAGCCAATAAATGCTATCGGCCAACCACTGCATTACTCTATGAACTTGTAAGAAGACATGGCGATGAATTCAAATTCACTTTCTCGATCACAGGTACCGCCATAGAGCAATTCAAGAAATGGACTCCAGATGTAATGGATCTGTTTCGCGCTCTGGCAGAAACCGGCCAGGTTGAATTTCTGGCGGAAACCTATTACCATAGCCTGGCCAGTCTATTCAGCGAAGATGAATTTCGTCAGCAGGTAAGAATGCACTCCGATCTGATGTATAAAGAATTTGGAGTACGACCCACTTCATTTCGGAATACAGAGTTAATCTACAATAACCACATTGCCTACCTGGCTGAAGACATGGGATTTAAAGCCATTCTTTGCGAAGGGGCGGAACGATTGCTGGGATGGCGAAGTCCGAATTACCTCTATCGACCCAGGTATAGTCCGAGAATCAAAGCCTTTCTCAAGAATTACAGACTCAGTGATGATATAGCATTTCGGTTTTCCGATCGAGGCTGGCTGGAATTTCCTCTGACCACGGAAAAATTTTCCACCTGGTTACACAATGTGGCCGGAAATGGAAATACTGTTAACCTCTTTATGGATTACGAAACCTTCGGAGAACATCAATGGGAGGATACTGGAATCTTCCAATTTCTGGACGCGCTTCCCGCTGCTTTAATGAGGCACAGGGATTTTCGCTTTTCTACAGTCACAGAAGCAGCCCGACAAAGAGAACCGGTAGGTGAAATTGATACCGACCAGGCAGTATCCTGGGCTGATATGGAAAGAGATTTATCCGCCTGGCTGGGAAATAGTATGCAACGAGAAGCGGCCGCTTCCATCTATGAACTGGAAAGAGAAGTGAAGGAGTTAAGCGACCCTGCAATTCTGGAAGACTGGAGAAAACTTCAGACTTCCGACCATTTCTACTACATGAGTACCAAATTCTGGAATGACGGAGACGTGCATAAATACTTCAGCCCTTATGGAACACCGCATGAAGCCTATGTATATTTCATGAATGTTCTCCAGGATTTAAGAAACAGAATCAAAGAGCGCAAGAAATCCAGAACCTATGCCCAGAAGAGCTAGCCAGACTCCGCGATTTCCACTACTGCTTTCCATAATACTGGGACTTTTCATACTCGGTATCAAGTTTTTAGCTTATTACCTCACCGGTTCCATGGCACTCAAGTCCGATGCCCTGGAAGGCATTGTAAATGTTATGGCAGCCATGTTTGCCTTTGGCTCGGTACTCTATGCTGAAAAGCCAGCCGATGAAGACCATCCCTATGGCCACGGAAAAATTGAACTATTCTCTGCAGCCTTCGAAGGTGGACTGATTCTACTGGCTGCTGTGCTCATTACCTATGAATCCGTGGAAAGATTGATTCTTGGCACGGAGCTACAATCCCTGGGTCTTGGACTGGCATTAAACTTTGGGGCCGGTCTGGCAAACGGTATGCTGGGATTCTACCTGGTGCGAAGCGGCCAAAAACACCGATCTCGATCCATTGAAGCGGATGGAAAACATCTGATGAGCGATTTCGTAACTACCCTGGGAGTCATGATTGGCCTGGCCATTGTGTACATTACCGGTCTTTCCTGGCTGGATCCAGCCATTGCCATCCTGTTTTCTGCATGGCTACTCTATGTGGGCTGGGACCTGCTCAGAGAGTCCATTGGTGGACTTTTGGACAATGAAGATCCAGAACTACTGGAGAAGCTTGTGGGATCTATGAACCAGCATCGGGTTCCAGAAATCATTTCAGTGCATGAAATGCGGACTCTGCGAAGCGGTAATTATACTCATATTGATCTTCATGCGGCGGTACCCGAGCATTATTCGGTGAAGAAAATGCATGAAGTACTGGAGCTATTCGAAAAGCAGGTACTTTCGGTTTCCGGTATAAATGGGGAATTCCATACCCATGTGGATCCATGTGCGAAACTGTATTGCCGGTACTGCTCGGTGGCCAACTGCTCTATAAGGCTATCTCCCTTTGAAAAAAGCGTAGACTTTACCATTGAATCGGTAACCGCCGAGGGACCGGACCGGAAGCATTCCACCGGCGGTTACGGCATAGAGCATCGTTAGCAAGAATAGTCCCGATTAATTCCTGGTTACTCATCCGCTGCCATTCATCAGCTGAAAATGCAGAATGCCTGGATTTCTGGCCACTTCCAGGATTCTTTATTTAAACCCTTACAGTATGCAGTTTCGCTGATTATTCACAATGGTCGGGGCGGCCTGCGCCTGCATCCGTGAGCACCGGTTGGAAAAAAGTGCAGGCTGCCACTCTGGTACACAAAGTGCATCGTCTTTGTGGAATATTGAGGAGACCATCTGATTGTGCGCATTCTCCGGGCATTTCGCCCGATTCGATTGCGAATCAGATAGATCCCATACAGTTCGCCGGAGGCCTTCATGAATCCCGCTACGTCCGCATCTCTGGACTCATTGCTTGTATTAATTTCCGCGGCTCTAGTTCTTTTTATGCAGGCTGGATTTCTCTGCGTGGAGTCCGGATTAACCAGAAGCAAAAACTCCATCAATGTCGCGATAAAAAACATCACTGACTTCGGTCTGGCTACTGTGGCTTTCTGGCTACTTGGATTCGGTCTAATGTTCGGTCCCAGTCTTCTGGGATGGATTGGCAGCGGTAATTTCGCCCCGGAATTTCTGGATGATACAGATGGAGCCACTCCCGGTTTCTTCGTTTTCCAGCTGGCATTCTGCGGTACTGCCGCGACCATCGTTTCCGGCGCAGTTGCAGAAAGGCTGAAGTTCCAGGGCTATCTGATTGTCACTGCGCTGATATCCATCCTGATCTATCCGATACTGGGTCACTGGGCCTGGCATGGGCTTTTCGCCCAGGGTTCTGCAGGATGGCTGGAAGCCAAAGGATTCGTCGATTTTGCGGGATCCACCGTTGTTCATAGCGTTGGTGGATGGGTTGCTCTGGCTGCACTTCTGGTAATCGGACCGCGCACCGGCCGTTACTTGAACGGCAAGGTGCAACAAATCAACCCGAGCAATTTACCTATGGCAATGCTGGGAGGAATCATTCTGTGGTTTGGCTGGATAGGATTCAATGGAGGAAGCTCCATGGCCATGAACGCTTCCGTGGCACCCATTGTAATGAAGACCTTGCTGGCAGCCGGGGCCGGACTTCTGGTATCTCTTGCAACTGGCTGGTTCTTTCACAGGTATCCAGAAGCCACGGCCCCTTTGAATGGCTCCCTGGCTGGACTGGTTTCCATCACCGCCAGTTGTCATTCAGTTACAGCATCGGAAGCGTTGCTTATCGGTGCCATTGGTGGCGCTCTAGTTCGTCCTTCTGAAATGGTTATGGAGCGACTGAAGATTGACGATGCAGTGGGAGCCATTCCGGTACATCTTGTGGCAGGCATCTGGGGCACTATTGCGGTGGCTCTCTTTGGCGATGCAGCGATCCTGGGAACCGGTCTTGATTTCCCAGACCAACTACTTGTTCAAATGCAGGGCATTTTTTCTATTGGCCTGAGTGCATTCCTGGTCACTTACCTGCTTCTATGGACGCTCAATCGAATTTTTCCGCTTCGAGTCAGTGCGGAAGAAGAAAGAGAAGGACTGAATATCTCTGAACATAAAGCGCGAACGGATCTGGTGGATCTATTTCTGGTTATGGATCATCAAAAGAAAACTGGTGATCTGAGTTTTGACGTTCCCGTGGAACCATTCACGGAGGTGGGTCAGATCGCAGAGAGATACAACGAAGTGCTGGGACGGGTGCGCACCATCATGCAGGAAAACGAGGAAACCAGAAAGTCCATTGAGGATGCTTTTGAAACCATCGCCCTGGAACAGAATCGTGCAGAAAAACTATTGCTAAATATTCTGCCGGAGTCTGTGGCAGAAGAGCTGAAATCGCAAAAAAAGGTAATTGCTCAGAGCGCCAGGGAAGTTACCATCCTTTTCGCAGATATAGTGGGTTTTACGAATCTGGCAGAATCCAGGCAACCGCACCAGGTGATTGACATTTTGAACCGGGTGTTTTCTGTATTTGATCGACTTACAGATACTTACAGATTGGAGAAAATCAAGACCATTGGAGATGCCTACATGGTAGTGGGCGGACTACCGAACTATATGCAGGAGCATGCTACGGCCGTGGCTGGTTTCGCCCTGGAGATTATGAAAGAAGTGAATAAGTTTCGGTTCAAGGATGGAAGCAGACTGCAGCTTCGAGTGGGAATTCATACCGGACCGGTGGTGGCCGGAGTGATTGGAGAGAAGAAGTTTATTTACGATGTCTGGGGCGATGCAGTGAATGTGGCCAGCCGACTGGAGTCCCACAGCCTTCCTGGAAGGATTCATATTTCGGAACAAACGGCCAATCTTGTCAAGGATGAGTTTGATCTGGAAGCAAGAGGAACCGTTGAGCTCAAAGGAAAAGGCAACGTTCTAACTTATTTCCTTCAAGGTTTACGCCAGTCCGCTCCGGCAGCCGGATAAACCTAAATATTCAGATGTTGGTGCAGAGCTTCCAGGATGGCTTCCGGGCTTATGCCCGAAGGAAGCGTTGCCACCAGACGGTCATCCTTATCGATCAAATAGAAGAAAAGTGAATGATTCACACCGTATTGCCCCATCCCGGGATTGGATGTGGCCGGAGCTTTTTCATATTTCGCTCCCAGGTCCGTGGCCAGGGTTTGAATCTGTTCTTCCGGTCCGCTGAGTGCGGAAAGTCGCAACGGTGCAAATTGTCTTTCGTAACGTGCCAGTTGTTCTGGACTGTCCCTCTCTGGATCCACACTGATGAAAATCGCCCGAACTTGATTTTGCAATTCGGGTTGCTGCTTCATAGCTCGACCAAGATTGGACAATGCCATGGGACACATATCCGGACAATGACTGTAGCCCAGATACAGAATCCTGGGCTCACCTTGAAATGATGACATGGGAACTTCCCGGCCCTTACTGTCGAACAGAGTGATTTGTGCCAGGCTCTTGAGCTCACGTGCCGGACGCTGCAGGTTCCTGTCCTTTGAAATCCATGATCGAGTGATCAGGAATCCAGCAGTGCCAAACAGTAGTACCAGAAGCAGGGTCATTCCATTCTTTTTATTTATCGCAGACATTTATTCCTCAGCCATAATTGTGCAACGGTATTACAGAAGCGCTGCACATTCTATTCGATTCAAATCGCAACAATCCAGCCCATGGCACCTCTTTCAGCCATATAGGATTGATGAGGGTGAAACATATATCGTCCTTTTCGGGGAAAACGCATTTCCAGTACGGCCCGTTCCGTCTGTCCCAGAGTAATCACATCTGTATGTGCATCCGGGGTAAGACGAGTGCCGGTGCGATACACATCAAACGTCTGAGCATGCAGATGAAAGGAAGCCACTGGATCGTATTCTACCATATTTACAACGTAGAGACGGACCAGTTCCCCCACACGAACTTTGATGGGATATCGACTGTAATATCCTGCAATTCCATTCCAGCAGAACAAATCGTTCCTTCCCCTGTTATTCAGATCGTATCCATGCAGCACCAGAACTACTTCTCTAGCGGGGGGTCTGCCCTGGGGAGGATCAACGATTAATGCTCCGAACAGGCCTCGGGCAATATGAGGAGCGATGGGCGCTGTGTGGCAATGATAGGGATGCACTCCGGCCGGTCCGGCTTCAATGATGTATTCCGTAGACTTTCCAGGAGGGATTGGTTCCCATCCATCGAAGTTAACATCATGCGTACCATGAAAATGTAATGAGTGCGGCTCTGATGTTAAATTTCTGAAATTGATCTTAAGAGTTTCGCCTTCTGTCGCTCGAACCACAGGTCCTGGTACAGTTCCGTTAAATGTCCAGGCGGAAAAGATGGTTCCATGGGCTACGTTCAGTGGTCGTTCAAGGGTATCTACTGTAAACTCTCTTAGCCTGCCCGGGGCCTGAAGCGGAGGAAGTAAGCCGGTGCTTCTCGTGGACAGTGCCGTATACCTGGGGCCTCCACGCTTTGCATTTGAACCGTCGGACGGATTTCTAGTCTGCAATGTGCTCAGACTACCTCCGGTAGATTTTCGTTCAAATGCGGCCAGATACGACGCGCCCAGAGCGGCCGGCGGATGCACCATGCTACCATAAGAATTACCGATTACATCCAGTCCATTTCCTGGATTTGGCTGAGCGGGTCCCAGACTGGATTGATAGGTGGGCTGAAATGCAGTGCCTGGCTGAGCCGATGCTGGATCGTTGCCTGGCAAACAGGTGGGATCCCCATTGGCTGGAGGCTGAGATCCATAACCGGTGGGAAAGCTACGACCACTTCCTTTGAGCAGACCTACAAGGCCGCCCCCGGCCACAGCGCCGGCACCACCGAAGCCCAGCCACTTGAGAAAATCCTTACGTTTCAAGTGCCCCAGATTGAGGAGATCAACACAAGAATTACCAGTAGAGCTGTTCCTCCAATAACCAGATAGTTTCTTACCCAGGCAGGAAGCTGGCTTTTTCCCAGAAGGTGATAGGCTCCTGCCCCCACCAGGGGAAGAGCCACGATAGCTCCCACCCAGATAGCCCCTGTTTTGCTCTCCACGTCCTGTCTACGGGATAAATCGTACAGCGCCAGTGGAGCCCAAACTGCGAGCAGAATAAACGGTACATAGTAACCGTAGAAACTCAGTAGCAACTGGATAAATCCAGGATTGTCGAATGCCTTTTCCATATTTCCCCCGATATTGGTATTATTTCTTTTTCTCAAACTTGTTTCGCTGCAGCCTCAAAAGAACCGAAGCCGGTATTCCATTATAATAAGCAGCATCATTACAGAACCAGGGCCACAGCAACCATTAGAACCAGAAGGAAGACTCCTCCTCCAGAGATAAGCATGGAGTTTCGAAGCCATCCGGGCAATGTGCTGCCACCCCTGAGATGATAGCCCAGGGAACCCAGGAAGGGCACCAGAATTATTGCAATTGTCCAGCCTCTGTTATTCTCCTTTCGCTGATGCATATCCAGAAAGGCCATAAAGGTCCAGGAAGCATATACAACGAACGGTAACAAATAGGCGAAAATATGATACAGAATTGCCAGGAAACCTCTGGGCACTACAGTCTGGATGGATCCCACCAGGGGCGAATCGCCTTTGGATTCGCTCAGATACCTTTCTGCATCTGGATGAAAAGCTGCTTTTTCAATTAGATAACTATGGTCTTCAAAAGGAGTAAGGGCTGGCTTGATCTCTGCCTTCATTTCATCGGGCATCTCGGCCTGAAGGCCCGGCACAGGTTGCGTCTTATAGTCGCCGGACTCAAAGTTGCCCAGCTTTGCATCCATCATCATTGCCATGGCACCCATCATCATAGACAGATCGCCGCCCATCATGTATCGAATGGGAGAATCGCATCCGGAAAACTGCTCCAGACCAAAGGGTATAGTTGTGCTGTAAGAATTTCCAGAAAAACAATTACCCAGGCTGATGGGACCGGAAAGAGAAATGTCCGTGCGGCCGGAACCCATGATTACATTGTCTTTCACCGTCGTTCCATGACTTAGCCAGAGGTTCTCCTGAAGATTGGGAAGCATAACGATACCGTTATTTGGATGATTTACGATAATGTTCTTCTCTATGTGATTTCGCAGTCCACCGGCCACAAGGATTCCGTTTCCAAAGGAAGGCCAGGTAAGAGCTACAAAAGGAGCTTCTATGTTATTGTTATTTAGTACGATATTACCCCAGATAGTGGCTTCGCGCTGAGGAGGCAGAAGCTCGCTGTCCAGAGTGTTCGGAGCCAGGCCTACAATGTTGTTCTGCCAGATGGAGTTAATCAGATAAAGCTCGCCGCCTGCATTGGTTCCGCTATAACCCAGAGCGCTGTATTCGGCCACAATGTCATGAATAATAGCTTTGCAGGGATAGCACTGACCTATATAGAACGATGAGTCCGGACTTCCAGATGCATAGGAATGCTTGATCACACCATTCTGAGAATCGAATGCATAGATGCCATAATCTCCGTTGTTATACGCTGTAAGATGAGAGCCTCGATAGCCCTTGACGCTGGTCCAGAAAAAACCATTAAGAACTGCATTTCGAGCTGTCATGTTTTCGATGGCAACCCCATCGGCTCCAACAACCGTTACTGCATTTCCACGTACATGTTCTCCATCAACAATTACGCTGTTTCGATCTTCTCCGCGAAGAATTAATGAAGGTGTAGTGATCACCACTTCTTCTTTATACACTCCTGGAGCCACAAGTACCAGATCACCGGGATCCGCAGCATCTACCGCTGTTTGAATTGTGGGATACTCGGAGGGTACTTTTCGGGTAACTCCAGACCATTGTGACACCGGTTCTGTCTTCTTTTGAGTTTGAGGCTGATAGTCTACATCACCTACCACAATGGTACCTACCATACCCACTCTCTGGTCCGGTGTTGCATGAAACGTGCAGTAATAAGGAAAAACACCTTCTTCCGGATAGGTCACACTTGCCTTGTCCCCACCCATCATGTTCAGGCTACCAAAATCGTTCTCGGTACTCCAGGCATTGTCCACGGCCACAGCATTATGCGGATTTCGGCCAATGTTCTTAAATACGATTGTTCCTCCTTTATGAATTCTCTGCAAAGGAGGCGAAAAGGAATTATCGATCATATCTACGTGCACGTAGCCCAGATTTGAGCTATCGCCACATAGAGCTGCCAGGGATCCAAATAGCATGGCAGCCAGCGCAATAGAAGCTATTCGCAAATACCCACTTCGCCTATGCACGGCCGCTTTTGATCTTTGTTTTTCGTTTTCTATATCGTTTCGCATAACACAGGTTACAGACCTTCACAGGGTTTCGAATGAAATCAACAAAAATTGAAGCGCTGAGGGGAAATTAGTTAAAAAAAGAAATGAAGCGGATGATCCGGTAGGCAGTAGAAAATCCATGCAGCGCACATTATCGGGGAGAATCTGAAATAAATGCTCCGAAGTTGGCCCCATTGGTGGCATCCGAAGCTTTCAGATGAACTTCCTTTTTTTACCGGATGCAATCTGTTAATCTATAAGGAGAATACAGAAAGGGGATTATAGAAGGAAGACTACAGAGATATGCACTGAGTAGCAATCATGAGAAGGGCTCTTAGCCTGCTTTCCAGTTCCGACGGCTCCAATCTGCCGGCCTTAACATCGGGCAATACGTAGCCCAGAGATTGTAGCCCCCTCTCCAGCAAAAAGATATCCAGTAGTTCCTGAACCTGATGCCTTTCGGCGGGAAGCAGATCCCAGGATTCGGTGCGGGCCATATGCTCCAGGTATCCTGCAAGAAACATGGTAGTCGTAGCATTGTACCATATGGTCACCCAGCGCCTGGCCTGATTGTCTGCCAGACCAGGAAAGCTTCTTCCATTCAATACTTTCATGGATTCCTTTGCAAAAGACCAGGACATTCCTGCCACATCGCGCAGGGGGCTACCTTTGATTCGACGCTCCGAAAAGCTTCGGTGCACGGACCCTTCGTAGTCCAGAACAACAAATCCTCTTCCGGTATAAAGTATCTGGCCCAGGTGTAGATCACCGTGCAGTCGAATACGACCGGATTCCAGGTTTCGATCTTTGACATTCTGAAAAAGCTTATCCATGGGCTTTTGAAATTCCATCAATGCACCAATCAAGCTGATAGTAGTTGAGTCCAGATCGGGCATGGCTTTTCTTAGTTCAGAAATACTGTAGTCCAGAGTATTGCGAAGCCCCTGATACAGAGCCCGTCGATAATGCGAAGTAAATGGCTCAACAGCAAAATCCTGATTTTCTTCCGTTCGATCCACGGTGCGAAGCCGTGAATGCAATTCGGCTACGGTTTCTCCCATTTCCTGAGCAGAAACTAGAAAATTGCCGGTAGATTCCTGAAGGACTTCAGGCATATCCGATCGCTGTCCTTGAATCCATTCATCCACATCCACGTAGGGATGATTATAACTCAATGCCGGTACAATACGAAGAAAGCTCTCCAGGTTATCCCGGGTAAACATCAATGCCGTTCCCTGGCTGGGTATGTACTCCCAGAAGCTTCCGGCACTCATTTCCATCCCATTGTCGCTGTAGGACAGAGCCCCATAGGCAGCAGCAATACCACCGCCGGACTGCCTGGTCAGCGCCATACCGGTTTCCAGTTCTGGATGGACTCCTTCTTCCATGCGGCGATAGAGTTTGAAGACTACCCTGTCACCAAAGTTAAAAACAATATTATTGTACTTGCTGCTAAATGGGATGGGGGCCTGGGAAAGATCCAGACCTTTCAAAGCAGACTTCATTTCCTTGCTGAGCTCCGGAATTAGTCGAGTTCCATCGGATCGAATCTGCTTATTTCGCAGTGCAGCTTCCAGTAGTCTTTGTGCCGGCTCCCAGCGCCCCAGGCATTCGCGCAACAGAAATCGCCGCTTACTACCATCGTCAACTGTTAGACGGGCCACTATGGGCACACGCTCGGCTATATCTTCCAGAGTGAGTCCGTACCAGAGCTCTTCTGGCTGATCTTCTTCTTCCAGCTGGAAGCAGGTCTGGTAATACTCCTGCTCACCGGAACTAAATACTACATCGATAATGGCCAGTCCCATCTCATCAGCCCAGGGATGTACCGAACGAACAATTCTGGCTGACTTGATATTACGCGTACGGTGAGGAAACCAATCTTGCTGTCTTAAGAAATCCGGAAGAATCGGTGACAATAGATCCCTGGCCTGGGAGTCCAGCAAGGATGCCAGGGAAGGTAAGTTGTTCAGCTTGATCTCCGGCACTTCATCGGGACCGCGATAGTGCTGGGTTTCATTTTCCAGGGAAAACCAGTAAAACGAGAATGGAGCAAATGAGAAAAAATACGGATTTTGAGTAACCCGGGGAAATGTATGTCTGGAAAACATTTCCACCGGAAGCTTGCCTGAATGATCGCTCAGATCCAGGGATGTGTATTGAACCTGTGCAGATAGATTGGCCAGAACCAGAATCGTCTGACCGTTCAGTTCTCGAAAAAAAGCCAGTATCTTGCGATTTTCGCATCTAACAAACTCCAGAGTGCCCTGACTGAATGCTGGAATTTGTTTTCGCAATGAAATAATTCGCTTCATCCACCATAAGAGTGAATTGGGGCTATTTTGCTGGGCTTCCACATTCACAGATTCATAATGATAATCGGGGTCAATGTTTACAGGTAAGAACAATCTTTGTGGATTTGTGCGAGAGAAGCCTGCATTCCGATCGGGGCTCCATTGCATAGGAGTGCGAACACTGTCCCGATCGCCCAGAAATATATTGTCACCCATGCCAATTTCATCACCGTAATAGATAACAGGGGTTCCAGGCATGGAAAAAAGCAACGCATGCATCAATTCCACTTTACGTCTGTCATTTTCGAGCAAAGGAGCGAGTCTGCGTCGTATTCCAAGATTGATCCTGCTGCGCGGATCTCTTGCATACATTCGCACCATGTAATCCCGCTCCTCATCGGTAACCATTTCCAGAGTCAGCTCATCATGATTTCTGAGAAAAACGGCCCACTGGCATCCGTCCGGCAGTTCAGGAGTTTGATCAACAATGTCAATGATAGGAAAGCTATCCTCCATGCGCACAGACATGAACATTCTGGGCATTAATGGAAAATGAAAGGCCATGTTACATTCATCGCCTTCACCAAAGAATGTAACGCTGTCCTCAGGCCATTGGTTCGCTTCCGCCAGGAGCATTCGACCGCGATACTTTCCGTCAATATGCGACCTCAGTTTTTTTAGAAAAGCATGGGTTTCGGGCAAATTTTCGCAGGAAGTTCCTTCTTTTTCATAGAGATATGGAATAGCATCCAGTCGCATTCCATCCACACCCATATCCAGCCAGAAATCCAGTACATCGAAGACTTCCTGTTGCACTTTTGGATTCTCAAAGTTCAAGTCAGGCTGATGCGAATAGAATCGATGCCAGTAGTACTGACCGGCCAACTCATCCCAGGTCCAGTTTGAGTTTTCAAAATCCTGGAAAATAATTCTTACATCTCTATATTTATCCGGGGTATCATTCCAAACATAGTAGTCTCTGTCTGGATGCCCTGGAGCCGCCCTACGTGCACGCTGGAACCAGGGGTGCTGATCTGAGGTATGATTGATAACAAGTTCTGTAATAACTCTCATGCCCATCTCATGGGCCATAGCCAGAAACTCTTTAAAATCCTTCAAGTTTCCGAAGATTGGATTTACGCTTTTGTAGTCAGCTATGTCATAACCATCGTCTCTTAGCGGAGATGGATAGAAGGGAAGTAACCAGAGTGCCGTAATTCCCAGATCCTTCAGATATTCCAGCCGACTCATGAGTCCCGGGAAATCACCAATTCCATCGCCATTCGCATCGCAAAAGGAACGCACATGTAGCTCATAGATGATTGCATCCATGTACCAACGGTCCGAGTTATCCAGAAGGTTCAATCCTTCCTTCTTGCGGGAATTCCGGGATGATGTATTCCGATCCAAATTGAGAGGCACTCTGGGTTCCTTATGGCCCACCCGACGGCCAAGAAATAAAAGAGGTTTCGGGATACAGGCTGGGCCTGCGATTGTATAAGCCATCCGGGGCATGGTATGGTCAAGAGAATTCGAGGATTTGTGTTGACTGTATCCGGAATTGGCCAGAGCTAAAGCTATGTTGCAGCGTCAATCCCTGGTATCTAGTGTTAAATTAAAAGAGCTTCTGGGCCTGGAACAAAAGCTGGATCCGGAATCTCTGAAACGACATTTTGCCCATCACCTGGAGTACACGGTGGGCAAGTACAAAGAGAATACTCATGCAATCGACATATACCAGGCTCTTGCCTATACCATCCGTGACAGCTTAATCGACCGATACAATGAAACTCAGGAAGAACTCCAGAAGCGAAAGAGCCGCCGGGTCTATTATCTGTCCATGGAATTCCTGCTTGGTCGATTGCTTCGAAATAATCTGATCAATCTGGAAGCCCTGGATTATGCACGATCGCTGCTAAAAGAAATCGGAGTATCCCTGGAAGATATCGAAGAATGCGAGATGGATGCCGGGCTGGGCAATGGAGGCCTGGGAAGACTGGCTGCATGCTTTATGGAAAGTGCCTCCACCATGGATCTACCCTGTCAGGGAGCCGGGCTGTACTATAACTACGGAATTTTCAATCAGCGTATTGAACACGGACATCAAAGAGAACTTCCGGATGACTGGTTACTGGAGGGAAACCCCTGGACTATTGAAAGACTGGAGCGGACCTATGCGGTGCATTTCTACGGCCGCACCGAAAGCTACAGAAAAGAGGACCGACATCTGGTTCGCTGGATGCCAGGAGAAACAGTTCTGGCCACCGCCAATGACATCCTCATGCCCGGCTATAAAACACATACGGTCAATCCGTTAAGACTATGGCAGGCCAGAGCCAACAATGAATTCGATTTTACGTACTTTAACCATGGAGACTATGTCCGGGCAGTAGAGGATAAGATTCATTCAGAGAACATTACTCATGTTCTTTATCCAAATGAAAACAATCTGCAGGGAAAGGAACTCAGACTGAAGCAGGAGTACTTTCTAGTAAGCGCAACTATCCAGGATGCCATGAGTGACTTCTTCGATATCGCAGAAAGCATAGAACAGCTTCCTGAAAAAGTATTCTTTCAGTTAAACGATACCCATCCGGCCGTGGGAATTGCTGAGCTAATGCGAATCCTGATGGATGGCTATGGACTGGAATTCAAAAAAGCCTGGGAATTGGCCTCAAAATGCTTCGGTTACACGAATCATACGGTAATGCCTGAAGCTCTGGAAAAATGGGATCTGGAATTATTTGGCCGCATGCTTCCCAGGCACCTGGAAATCATCTATTTGATCAACCATGACTTTATGGAATGGGCAAGAACTCAGGGAGTTCCGGATCATGAATTGGCGGAACTATCCATCATTGACGAAAGACATCCGAGAAAGGTTCGGATGGCCAACCTGGCAATAGTCGGCTCTGTGGCGGTGAACGGCGTTGCAGCCATCCACTCGGAAATCATAAAGAAGGATGTATTCCCTCAATTCGTAAAGATCTTCCCGGAAAGATTTCAAAACAAAACCAATGGAATCACGTTCCGACGCTGGCTCATGGGATCCAACCCGGAATTGAATAGTCTGATTACCTCTCGATTGGGACAATCCTGGAAGCAGGATCTGAGCCGTCTTTCCGAGATAGCCCAACTGGCCGAGGACTCAGAATTTCAGGAAGCTTTCTATAAAGTAAAACTGCAAAACAAAGTAAAACTGGCTCAGATCATCCACCATGAATGCGGCGTGGAAGTGGACCCGGAAAGTATCTTCGACGCACAAATAAAGAGAATCCATGAATATAAACGACAGCTTTTAAATGCGTTGCGAATCATTGCTGACTATCAGACCTTAAAGGATAATCCATCTCTAGATTATTTTCCCAGAACTTTTATCTTTGGAGGTAAGGCGGCTCCAGGCTACCATAGAGCCAAACTAATAGTAAGACTAATTCATGCCATAGGCGAAAAGGTGAATTCGGATCCGGACATTAAAGGAAGGATCAAAGTTGCCTTTCTGCCCAACTACAGAGTAAGCATGGCCGAACGCATCTTTCCGGCAACGGATCTATCCGAGCAAATTTCCACCGCAGGCACCGAAGCCTCCGGAACCGGAAATATGAAGTTTATGCTTAACGGAGCTCTTACCGTTGGAACCCTGGATGGAGCCAACATTGAAATCAAAGATGAAGTAGGTGATGAGAACATTTATATTTTCGGCCGCACTGTAGATGAAATCAATGATCTTCGCTCCAGAGGTTATGATCCTGTACATATCTATCAGACGGATCCTCAGCTAAACCGAGTTCTGGAATCGGTCCATAGGAATGAGTTTGCGCCAGAGGAACCGGGAATCTTTCAGGAATTGTTTCACTCCCTTACCTATGGAGGTGACTATTACTTTCTACTTGAGGATTTTAGATCCTATTTAGAGATTCAAAAGCATATTGAAGAAGAGTATCGAAATCAAAGCCTGTGGCGTAAGAAGTCCATTCTTAACTGCGCTCGGAGCTCTTTCTTTTCGTCTGACAGAACCATCGATCAGTACGCAAAAGAAATCTGGAAGCTGGAGAAACTCAAACTGTATGTATAGACTCAGTTAAGATTAATGAATGGGCGAAAAGACCGTTGCATCTGCAGCTACCAGGGTGATTCTGGACCATGGCCGCTGGGAGTAAACATCGGATTGGCATAGATCTGGGAGGCACCAAGACAGAAGTAGTGCTTCTGGACCAAGATGATAGTATTGTTCTGCGAAACAGAAAGCCCACTCCTGCAGACCAGGGTTATGAAGCAATACTGAATGTTGTCATTGAATTGATTGAGGAGGCGCGAAAGGCCAGTGCTGGCAGGCCCACCATCGGTGTTGGAATTCCCGGTATCATTGATTCAGAAACCAACCTTGTACTGAATGCAAATACAACCATAATGATTGGCCATCCTCTCCAAAAGGACCTGGAGAGCCGGCTAGGTCAATCGGTGCGAATTGAAAACGATGCCAACTGTTTTGCGCTCGCTGAAGCAACCATGGGAGCCGGCCGAGGATTTGATACAATTTTTGGTGTAATTATGGGAACCGGTTGTGGCGGCGCCATAGTAATCAATGGAGAGCTTCATGCAGGACTTCATGGAATTGCCGGCGAATGGGGCCATTTCAGTATCGATCCAGCTGGTCCACAATGCTGGTGTGGAAATCCCGGTTGTATTGAAACCTTGATTTCCGGCGGGGGCCTGCAAAAGCGATTCAAAGCGCAGTTCAATGAAAGCAAGACAGTACCCGAGATTGTAGATGGGGCCCGCCAGGGCTTAGATAGAGAAAAGCAATTCTTCGATCGGTTTCTGGATGACTTTGGCCGAGCCCTGGGCGGACTGATTTCCATTCTGGATCCGGATGCTGTAATCATGGGCGGTGGGCTTTCCAATCTGGATGAACTATACGGACCCGGAAGGCAAAGAGTTCTGCATTATACTTTTCACAAGAAGGCTCGAACCCCTATACTTAGAAATGAACTGGGTGACTCCGCCGGTGTATTTGGTGCTGCGCAACTCTGGAGTTAGCCTTTGAAAATTCTATGGATCTCCTCTCTGCACTACAAAACCATCCGGAGATAGTTCAGGAAGAAAGCCTGGAGCTTAAAGAGACCCATATTTCCAGGGTTCTGGTTGGCCAGAAGCGGGTGTTTAAATTCAAGAAAGCGGTACAGCTGGACTTTGTGGATCAGTCCAGTCTGGAAAAAAGGGTTCAGCTTTGTTTGCTGGAGTACATGTTAAATTCCAGACTTTCGCCTGAAGTCTATCTGGACATTCAGTTGCTGCATAGTAGAACAAAAGAAGGTAACCCTGAATTTGTATCCTGGGATGAACTTTCCGAAGACTCCCTGGAGCAGATACGAAAGAAACACATTGAGGCGAATACTTCCTGGCAGGTACACTCGGAAAAACCAGACTCTTTCGCCTCCAATCAGCCGTACAACTTTCTTCAGGAATCCAGGGCAAGTCATATAATTTCGCGGTGCCGGGATCGCTTCGGTGAACCTCTGGATGTATGTGTAGTAATGCAGCATCTGCCTGATTCCCATCGGCTGCAGGAAAGACCCGGACTAACGTCGATAGACATGCAGAACCTTGCATTTCACCTGGCCCGATTTCATCGCTCCCTACCGGAACAGTTTCCATCTGCAGGATTCTCATCCAGGTTAGATAATGTAATGAACACTCTGCAATCCTTGCAGAAGCTTCGATTCAAAGAGTCTCTGGATAGACGAATCAAAAGCGAAACGAACCGATTGAAGAAACGTCGCTATCATGAAGTGGATGGACATGGAGATCTAAGACCGGACCATATCTACATTCAGGGCGAGGAGGTATCTATCATCGACTGTGTAGAGTTCAGTCCGGAGATTCGACAGGTTGATCCATTCGAAGACATTGCATTTACAACCATGGGCCTTCGACTGGATGGAAGATCCGACCTGGCCCGACAGCTAGCATTGAATTATCTGAGTCTTTTACCGGATGTGAATGGATTCGTACTTCTGGATCTATACGAAATCTACCGGGCCTGCGTTCGACTGATGGTGGATCGACTTCAGCTGAAAAGCGCACAAAGCGATGCTGAGAATCCGCATTCCCAAGTACGCAGGCTAAGAGCCAGGTGCCAGCAATATGAATCCTTGATTGAGGATTTGCTTACAGGACAACAGACCAATCATATTGCGGCAAGCTCCTGGCCTGAATCTACCATAATTGTTCTCATGGGCTTACCGGCCACCGGTAAGTCATTAATTGGGCGATTGATACGCAACGATGGTATTCCAGTGCTATCCAGCGACCTGATTCGAAAGTCCAGAAGCGAAGATTTTAATGAAAGGAATCCCCGTCCTTTTGGCCAGGGAGATTATTCTTCGCACAGAAAGAAAAGAAACTACCAGAAGCTGGTGGCCGTGTGCGGAAAACTGCAGGAAAAAGAATCGGTTATCTGCCTGGATGCTAGCTTTTCGAAGAGACAGTACAGAGAAATTCTTCTGAAGCACTGCAAGGATTCCAATTTTCAGGGACAAATATTGTTTCTGGAAACCACCTGCGATGAGCAGACAATCCGAAATCGATTGGATAAAAGAAAAAGGAACCGTGGAGCGTCGGACTTAACAGACTTCTCTACCTGGAAGAAAATTGAATCCGGGTTCGAACCTTTGCTATTGAAGCGTGCAGACACAGATCGATCTTCCGAAGATTCCGGCTATTCCAATGTGCGTTGCTATCATATTATGCTAGATACATCCGGCGAAAAGCGAACCGAATCCATTGTTTCTGAAATAAGAGAGGGCATCCCGGAGTTTTTTCAATCAACCTCCAGTCAATAGATGCCAAATAGATGCGACTCAACCGGGGAATAGATGCGACTCGGCGCATTAATAATTGGCTTGAATCGGTTAAGACAATCCGATTGTGGAGTCCCCGGCCGGCTGGCCGAGGATTTCTAAAAAACGGTCAGGGCATTTGCTTTCGCGCTTCAGGTATGAATTTCCTCAGATTATCAATTCTGGTTCCATGGGATGGATGAGTAGAAGCGAATTCCGGTCCTCCACCTCCGCCCTGCTCGGCCATTCTCTGCCAGAAGGCCACGGATGCTTCCGGATCATAACCGGCCCGGGCCATGTAGAGTAGTCCAATCTTGTCTGCTTCCGTTTCATGATCCCGACTGAATGGAAGCATGACACCAAACTTTGCTCCCGCACCAAGCAATCCAAGGACCTTCTGTCGGGCCGCAGGATCCATCTCCGCCATGGAGGCGTTGGCACCCTGCATGACTGTATTGTAGATATCGTTGCTGAACAGTCTCTGGGCTCCATGCCGCATGGTTGCATGAGCCATCTCATGGCCTATTACCGTTGCCAGTCCCGCTTCATCCTGCGCCACAGGAAGGATTCCGGTGTACACCACTATCTTGCCTCCGGGCAGACAGAATGCATTGACCTGATTGTTGCGTACTACGTTCACTTCCCATTCGAAGTCATCTCCACCATCTCCGGTGGTAGGTATTAGCCGCTGAACCACTCGACGAACCATTTCCACTTCAGGTCCACTGGTCAATACCTCACTTTCAGCCAGTACCTGACGATAGCTTTGCATACCCAGGGATTCTTCCTGGTCTTCGGATAAACCAATTTTGATCTCTTCTCCGGTTTCTGGATTGGTCCAGGTATCTGCAGAAAAGTACTTCCAGGCGGCCAGCGCCAGAAACAGTAACAACGGAAGTATTGCGAACTTCTTCTTTCCCTTCATCCTCACCCTACCTTTTACGCTGCGTAAACAGAACTACCACGCCGCTTATTTCTAGTGGGCATAATCTGAAAATGACTTGCAATTCAGGCAAGCGATTATACGAACCTGCATGGTTCAAATATCCAGGAAAATCAGCGAATCAAGTCTATTTCAGAATTTCATCACAGTGGTGATTCTTCTCACTGCCGTTCTCGTAGGTATCGAAACCTATCCATCCATGATTCAGAAGTACGGAGATTTACTCCATGCACTGGACAAGGTTATTCTAGCTATATTTGTTATTGAAATCGTAGTTAAGCTAGTTGCTCGATGGCCCAGGCCTCAACTTTTCTTCACAGACTCCTGGAATATCTTTGATTTTGCCATTGTAGCTGCCGCCTTTCTGCCCATTGATGCTCAGTACGTTACGGTTCTTCGACTGCTCCGGCTATTGCGAGTTCTGCGATTGGTACGGGCATTACCACAGCTTCGGATTCTCGTAACGGCTCTGTTAAAGAGCATTCCTTCTATGTTCTATGTAGGCATCTTTCTGTTTCTATTGTTTTACATCTATGCAGTGGCATCGGTTTTTCTTTTCTCTGCCAACGATCCTATTCATTTCCGGGATCTACCCCAGGCGTTCATCTCATTGTTTAGGGCCGTAACTCTGGAGGACTGGACAGATTTAATGTACATCCAGACCTACGGATGTGATGGCTACGGCTATGATGGCAAAGAACATCTCTGCACCGCCCCCCAGGCATTTCCAGTTCTGAGCCCTCTATTCTTCATCAGTTTTGTTATGATGGGCACAATGATTGTACTGAACCTGTTCATCGGTGTAATCATGAATGGCATGGATGAAGCGAAAGAGGAAATGGAAGCTGAAGGAATTGCAAGCGATGACACTCCCAGTCCGCAGGATGAATGGAAAAAACTGGAGAAAGAAATGAAAGATCTGGAACACAGGATTGGCTCAATTCGTAAGGCCATGGCTATCCAGAATGCAAGAGAAGCAGAAAAGAAAGCCCTGGGACGATAGCTATGTCTGGTCCGGTTCAGCAAAGAGCCGGAGCATTCAGCCATTCGCTATAGAGGCTTGTTGAATTTCACATGTAACATCCAACGAAGGGGCATTCATCATGGTCTGAAACGGAACCCCTTTTTTTGAGGCAGGAGGCACCGTTTATTGCGACTATAGAGTATGAAATCTATCCACTTGATTGGTTCTTCTATAATCTTGATTTCCTCATTGCTCCTGCCTGGTTGTTCCGAAGGTTTCCAACCCGAAGAGCTGATTACAGCCCATAACCGCTCCGCCTGGAACTCCTATGATATAATCCATTTCGATATGGTGCTTTCGTCAAACGGAGAGACCCGGCTGGAGGCCTCCTTCTGGCTGGATCCTGTTCTTTCCCGAGCCAGAATGCAAACCACCGAAGGAAGCATCGTAGTATTCGATGGCTCTGATTTTTATTCCGCCGGGCCCGAGCTAAAACGAGCCAGGTTTCATGTACTAACCTGGCCGTACTTTCTTGCTGTGCCCTATAAGCTTGATGATCCAGGAAGCATGCAGGAGTCTATTGAACCGACGCTTATGGACGGCAAGAAATACCCCGGAATTCGCTTAACCTTTGAATCTGGCGTAGGAGATACACCGGATGATTGGTACATTGTCTACCAGGATCCAAGCAGCCGTCGCCTCCACGGTCTGGCCTACATAGTTACATATGGCAAAGATATACAGAAAGCCGAGGCAGATCCTCATGCTATTGTATACAGAGACTACCGGGAGTTTTCCGGTATTCCCATTGCAACACACTGGACGTTTCACTCCTGGAATGATCCAGATAGCTTGAAAGCGAATACGGATACCCCTGAAAGCAGGACCGATAAGAATCCTCCCGTTATACCCACCGAACGATTGATGGAAGCTCATCTAAGCAACATTGCCTTCTATTCGAACGGAAAAGCTTCCACGCGAAACGAAGCAGCGCTGCCAGTTCCTCTGGATGAATTGTTTGTAGCTCCAGCCAATGCACGAATAGAGGCAAGACCCGAATAATAAAAAAAGCCGACCCATAATGAGTCGGCTTTAAGTTCCGGGAATACACCCAGCGAGCCGCTATTCGACTACTGGTTTCACGCCCGGTTCGATGGCCTGCCTGGATCAGGCTCGTTCAATCATCAAGGCTCCAGCAATGCCGCCATGTGCGCAGGCAGTACACAGAACTCGATTTACTGAATCGTCGTTTTTCATGTCCATTACAGCATTTGCAATGAGTCGAATGCCGGTAGCCCCAAAAGGGTGTCCGATGGCAATGGAGCCGCCATAGCGATTCACTTTCTTTTCATCGAATTTCTTTTCCCAGTCATAACCTGTGCGATTCTTGATTTCTTCAAGTGCGCCCACAGCTGTAGCTGAAAAAGCTTCGTGAATCTCAACGATATCGATATCGTCCATTTTCAGGCCCATTTCATCGAGCAAAGCGAGAGAAGCCTCAGCCTGTCCCAGACCCATTACGTTTGGATGCACTCCACGCATGTTCCAGCCAGTCAGATACGCGGCTACTTCAAGGCCCAGCTCTTTGGCTTTCTCTTCAGTAGTAACGATTACTCCAGCAGCTCCATCAGATCGGGGAGACGCATTGAAGATGGTTACCGTAGGCCCGATTGTGCTTTTCAGATCGCCTTTGTACTTCTCTTTGAATTGATCAAATTTCATTCCAGGATTATCGAAAAGCAGCATGGCTCGTTCCATTCTGGTAGGATTTTCCACCAGACCTTTACGCAGCATTACAGCTTCGTCTACCTTCAGGGGCTCACCGTTTTCATCGTCTACGGCGATAATATAGGGCTCATACAATCCGGCTTCAGCGGCTTCCAGGGATCGTTTGAAGCTTTCATAAGCAACCTTGTCCTGAGTTTCTCTCTTCAGTGAATAGTTCTGAGCAACAATCTCTGCAGTCACTTGCATACCATAGCTGGTTTCGCCATCACCCAGTCCATCTTCCAGGGTATCTCGAACTTCTACGCCTTCTGGCAGATCGTCCGGCAGAGCTTTTTTCAGTTTGTCCACAGTTCCAGTTTTCTTATGCAGACGCGCGTTTCGCACAACAAATGGCATAGACGTCTGGGATTCCTCTCCAATGGCCAGAATTACCTCTCCCTCACCCAGAAGGATTCGGCGACCGGCTTCAACTACAGCTTCCATGGCAGAAACGCAGTTTTGATTCACAGTAATGGCAGGAATTTCATCCCGAAGTTCCAGAAGATTGGAGATGACTCGGGCCGAGTTGGGAGCAAAAGGGAATCCCTCTCCCACAACTACAGCATCGATCTTTTTCTTATCGATGCCGCTCTTTTCCAGGATATCCTTAGCTACGATCTGGCCAAGATGATGGGCAGAAAAACGACCCAGAGCTTTACCGATTTGAGCAAAAGGAGTCCTACGAGGATAACAGATTGCAAGACGCTGGTTTAATTTCATAGTGATAAGACAAAAATCGCAGTCCGCATCGCGGGTCAATGAAATCTGTTCCAAATTGGCCCGGGTAAAATAGAAGACGGCGAGACATAAGCTCCGGCGATCGTTGTAACCGGTAAAGGTCCCGAAACGAAATTTGAAACCGAGAGAAATAAAATGTTAGGACTAATAGGCAAGATTCCAGTGCGTGGAACAAATGCTAGAGTCAATTCGATGCGGTCTAAAGAAATACCAGAAATTCCCTGGTAAGGTTCCATACCCGGAAAAATAGCGGCCTGATATTCCGGAACAACAGGCCTGCAAAAAATGAAGAGTCGAAGACGGAGCGCTGTCTTATTGAAACGTCGATCCTACTCCGTTCTGGATTAGCTTCTTGAGATTCTGACTGTCATGGGCCACAACTAACTGAATCTCTGGATATTGGTTTTGCATTTCTAGCAGCGCTTTGAGTTGATGGGCCACCTGATTTCGATCCTCGTTCAAAAAGAGCCAGGATACCAGAGCTGGCCGGCCGGTTTGCTCCGTGATATTTTTCTGTCCCCAGGCAATGTCTCCAATGAAAAGAAATTCCTGGCCGGATTGCATTCGAACGTAAATGAGCTGACTACCCAGGCTATGTCCAGGAGCCTTCTGAAGCACAACCCCTGGTGCAATTCTGTGCAGCCCATCGTATTTTAGAGGATTAAGCTTTTCCAGATTTCCCTCGGGAAATCGCGCCGCCTCAATGGTGGGTCCGTTAATCTGTTCCTCACTTAGAAATACCTGATCCTTTATCTCTTCGAAAAATGGTGACTGAGCAATTCCACCAACATGGTCCACATGCTCATGGGTTGCCACAATCCATTTTGCGCGCTTCATGGCTGTTTGCATAATGTCAAATCGCTGGGAATAGAATGGTTCACCTTCATAGAATTCATTATGCAACGATTCATCCTGGGCTGTATCCAGGATTAACTCACTTCCATCAGCGTAGATTAGTTGATAGGATACAAAAACTAGAGTAGTCTTTGAGAACAGGCTGGCACCGGCAACAATGGCTGCAGATGGAAAACTTCCTTCTCCGATCACAATACTATTCAATGCCACAGGACCAGAAGCCCCCTGGTTTGGCTCAGTTGTTAACTCTCGCATCCCTTCAATATCAATTTTAAATTCACTTCGATCTACAGAAGGGCTCTGCATGAAAAGAACATAATATCCTGCAATGATTAGAGCCAGAAGAGAGGGAATAAGCCATTTCCATAGTTTTGTCATAATTATAGAAGCTCATTGTACTTTCCTCTGTCAACCTGGATTGGACTTTCAGTTGACTTGATCTCAGGACAGGTATTATGGAGGCCCGTTTCCCGGTAGGTCCCCATGAAACTCAAGACAAAAGTAACACTTCTAACAACTACTACATTCCTGCTAGGAACCATCGGACTTAGCAGTGCATTCTATGTTCAATATGCGGCCGTGATAGAGAGTCGCATCAAGCGCCAGCTAACCCAGGCAGCTACAGTAGTTAAATCTACCATCAACCAATCGGGCATGATGGATCTTTACGAGGAGGATGCCAGGCAGACTGAATATTACAGTGACCAACCTAAAAAGACTTTCAGAAATCAGGGATGCATTTGGAATGAAGTATGCCTATGTAATGGATGTTCGGGGCCCGGACGATTTTATATTTCTATTTGATACAGCCAACTATGAGCCCGATGAACACTATGATCCGGAAGCAACCAACCCTATTTCGTGCGAAGAAAAAGTTGAACCTGCCAGAACAGTGTCTTTCGCACTTTTATCTTTTTAAAACCCCTGGAATGCATTAGCCTGTCCACATCTGCGCTGGCATGGATGTACATCTTATAGTCTGGATCAAATAATCGCACAAACAGATTACCGATTCGCCCGGCCATCCTGGATAAAAATCCATCCCGCGGAAATACCAGAGCTACAGCCCTCCTGGCCCGATCCGCAGCGCTTCCAAGTAATTCATTCATCAGAGGATAGCAGCAGATAACCCGATCCAGGGTCACCAGATCCGCCCCGAGATCAGATTTGTCCTGTACCAATTCCACAAAATCGCCATGAAAATAGTCGGTGCGATGAGAGTGTCCCCTCCGATTCGCTTCCTCCCGGGACACCTGAATATAGGCTGAAGCACCATCCACTTGAATGGCATGATTCAGACCGGAGTCAAATAGTTCGTGCTGGATGACTCCTACACCGCCTCCGATGTCAAGAAGAGAGCTACTGGATGCCATGGGACGAAGGAAACTCAGCAGAATGGAAGTGGTACGACGAGGCCCCATCCATCGATAAAACCTTAGTTCTCGCCTGGCAACCTTACTGTCGAAAAGACGCTCTATCCCCTGACATTGGCTGCAACCCATAGCATGGATTTGCCCATATCGCAGTTAGAGTAAAGACATTTTCAATCCATCCGTTCAATGCTTTATCGAATGAAGATTCGCACGCTAAAACCTGGCCACTCCAGTATCTCCAACCCTCCATCACAAAGCAGTAGCAAGGTTGAATGGATGGCCAACCCCTGACCGGAACCGCTGCCGGAAATATCTGGATCCTTAATGGTGTTGGTTTCCAATTCAGGTAAAGCCCCTTGCTTTTCGAAAGCATGAGAGTCTCTTTCCATGGCCGGTGCCGGGCCTATCTGCCAGTCCAGACGATTATTGGAAACCCTGGAGGAAACTATGGCCGGAGTATCCGAATGCGAAGCTGCATTGTGCAGAATTTCGCGCAATGCATAAAACACAGTTTCCTTTTCAGAAGGATTCAGATCTGGCTCAACAGTAACTGCTAACTCGCCCGTGGCATAGCCAGGGCGTCCCATTATTTCTCGGATCCCACCAAGAAGGCCCTTCTTTAACAAAGTATTATCATAGCCCGGCATTTCCTTTAGTAGACCTGCTATGGATTTATGAAGATTCGTCAGGCGCTCTGTGGTCGCTCTATCAACGCTTTCTTCCAGGATCAGACTGTGAATTTCGGGCAACACTTCATCATGTAACACTCTACGAGACATTGTTTCGGTCAGTTTGCGCGAATGCAGATAATCCTTTTGTAGATCCATTAGTGTGCGAGAGAATTGAATCAAAGCCATGGCATCCAATAGTCTTTCTCCAATAGACCTGGTAAATGCAGCCTCTTCCCGCGTAAGCCCCGGACCTTTCAGATGCAGGCTACCGTGCTTTCCATCAGGTCCCAGAGGAATGATTGTATGCTGCCAGGGACTATCCTTACCGGCAGGTTCCCTTTGCACTTCCAGCCCCTTTCCCAGAATGGATGCATGTGTTCCTGCCGGTGTAATCTTACCACTATTCAGATCAAACTCCCGGCAGAGATTACCCAGCACTTCCTCCGCCGCATCGGACTCATTGCGAAACAATTGACCATACAGATTCGCAGTGACCGAAGACTGCATTCGGGTAAGAATCTTCTCCCTGTCCTTCATCATGCGATATTCCAGGTATCCAGCCTGGGTCCCCAGAGATGAAACGAGTATTATTGCCCAGTAGATCTCATCCAGCCATTGATATAGAAAGCCTGCCACCAGGGAGATGCATAAAAGAAAAGCTACATTCTTACGGAAGTACCGGAGCATTCCCAGCCGGGGCATGCTACCGCTGAATACCTCATATCGAACCGAAGCCTGACTAACCCAGATTATGGCCCACAGAATAGAGAGCTGTGCCAGAACATCCAATCCCAGTGCAATGGCAGCATTTTCTCTGCCCAGAAACCAGGCCAGAACCGCAATAAACACCAGAAGTATTAGCGAATACGCCCCCCTCTTTAGTAATACCCTTCCAGATCGATCGGTGGAACCGGACCGACCATTCAGCACCAGGGTAGCTGAGATGGCTGGTATAGCTGCACTTGTTCCCAGAAGTAAAAGTCCCGGATTTAACCTCCTCTGTAGCAGCGAAACCAGTACTCCCTGCTCCGGAATCCAGACCTCCACAAGAAAGAAGACCATAAGACTGATTGAGCAGAGCAATACAGATAACACTCCGGATCTGGTCAGCGAAACTGCCTGTCCTCTTCGCTTCCTTTCACTTACCAGTACATTAATCAAAAATAAAAAGGAGAGCAGGACAGCAAGATAGAGAGCTGCGGGTAGCAGAGCTAAAATTTTCTCGGAATTTCCATCCTGGAAACTGGACAGTCCCAGAATGTGCAAAATAAAGAATACCGCTGCCAGAATCAGAGATAAACCAGCCAGCAAAGCCGGAGGGCTGTTTCTTCTACCATTCCAGAATAACACTGAGCCCTGATAGAGCAACAATCCAAGAGCCCAGAAGGAAAGCACCATAGCAACGATTTCCGCTACTTGCGAACCGAGAACTTCAATCGTCATGAAACTGGCCTTCATCGTCCCAGGTTAGGAAGCGGTTTTCTCTAACGATGATGGCCGCTCTGGTTCTGGCTACCTTCTCATCCGCCGCCGAATCATTCAGTCCCCAGATGGAATAAATCTGGCCATTTATTCGACTTATGGTTCGCTTATCCTTGAAGCCCATTTTGCGAGCTATCTGTTCATTACTCATCCCGGCTGCCAGCATCTGCGCCACCTTTCGCTCATTTGGTTCCAGGATTTCCATGGGAGACTGACCGGTACGGATTTCGCTTACCCGGTCTTCAATCTCAGGATCGATGAAGCTACGACCGGCCACTGCATCGCGAATAAGGGGAGCAATCATCTCCGGCAATAGATAGTTGGACTTCCGAACATAGGCAAAGTGGCTGAGTATTCCTGACTCCAGAAAATCCTGGAAGTATCTGTCATCATCTTGAATGGAGTAGAAAACAACAGGCATACGGGGCCATTCTGCGCGAATCCTGGCCGCACTTTGAATTCCATTTTCGCCTTCCAGCTGCACATCCATAAGCAGAGCTGCCGGTGCTTCATGCATACAGTACTCAAATGCCTCTTCGCCACTTCCGCATTGAAAAAGCACCTGAAACCCCTCCGCAATCAGCCCTCGCCCCAGGCCTTCCCGTAGCCTGCTATTATCTTCTACAATTCCAAGTTTCATAATTTTCGCAGCTATTGGGCAGAATTCCAGGGTAGCATCGGCTAATCAAATTCCTGGCCACCTGCATCTTCTTTCTTCTCCAATTCAATGGGATTCAAAACATTTTCATCCAGGAAGTAAAGCACCTGAGTGCTTTGCCTGCGGCACCCGGGAGGTTTTTTTTCGCGGTGAAATGAGCTATAACCAGTCTGTCAGGGTCTTTTCCCGGGAGGTACACCATGCTTAAGCCAGCTGACGCTAGAAGGATATTACGAACCAGACCGTTTTTTAGAAATATTCAGCCCACATCCCCCTGGGCTAAATTTCTAGAACATTTTGAATCTAATGCGAATGTTTCTGTTCCCCTCGAAAATGAAATGGATTTTCCACAACTCTCATCCGTGCAGAGACGGGAACTATTGCGCTCCTTGAAGATATTTCAGAGAGGAGAAACCGGAGAAGGTAGAATTGTAAATGCGGTAGACGAGGCATCCTTTCATCCCCTGGACCATGAATACAGAAAGTCTCTAAGACTATTTGTGGCCGAGGAAGGTCGCCATGCGCGAATTCTGGGTATCATCATCCAGAACCTGAACCGGCAAGGATCAGAATATGTAGTGCCTAACGGCGATTCCAGACCGCTTCTCTGTTCATCTAACATCGATGAGCCGGAAGACCAGGATGATACCGCAAATGAGAATTCATGCAAGGCAGATTCCAGTATCAGTTATCGACTATTCTATGCTGCACGAGGCTTGATGGGGATTCGTTTGAAAGTCATGGTCCTTTTATGTGCTGAAATTATTGGCTGCGAATGCTATGATATTCTGGCCCGAGCGCTGGGATCAAGCAGCGCCGCCAGAAATATTCGCAGCATCCGAAACGATGAGCAAACCCATCTAAGGTTTCATTCACAGTTCTTTCACCTACTGGGCCGGAACGGAACCGGGCGCCGACTTTTCCTGGCTATGTATTTTCCCATTGCTGCGGCCGCCTGTGTCACAGTCCTTCTGGAACATCTTACACTTTTCCGTGCATTTGAAGTTTCTCCCTGGCATGTTTTGAAGCGATTCATGGTTCGCATGGGCCATGGAAAAAACATGATTCTGAATGGCGCAATGGAGGCAGCATGATGAAGACCCAGGAATTGAAACATATATCGTTTATCATGGATGGTAATGGTCGCTGGGCCAGCGCACAGGGTATGGATCGCAGCAAGGGCCACAAAGCTGGTGTGGAAACCCTGGAAAGAATCGTCCTTGCCTGCAGCGAAAGAAAGATTCCCTACGTTTCCTTTTACGCCTTTTCAACAGAGAACTGGAAGCGTCCGGCCAGGGAAGTGCGAACCATATTCCTGCTTATGGAGCTATTCTTCCGACGAAGGATGAAAGCATTGGCCAGCCACAATATACGAATCATAGTATCTGGAGACTGGTCGGCCCTTCCTGGCCGGGCCAGAGAGATTGCCTCGGAATGCATAGCTTCCACAGCCCAGGCTACCGGAACCACGGTAAATCTCTGCATGAACTATGGAGGACAGATGGAGATTCGCCGTGCCTGTGCACTATGGGCCGCAAGATGCAAGGAAACCGGCGATTACTCGGTTCCAGATTCGGAGGAAATGCAGGATCTTCTATATTCAGGATTGCCAGACGTAGATCTAATGATTCGAACTGGAGGAGATCATCGAATTTCAAATTTCCTACTCTATCAACTGGCCTATGCGGAGCTATTCTTTACTCCCGTAGCCTGGCCGGACTTCGGAGTCGATGAGCTGGACAGAATCATTGAACGTTACTCGGGCGTTGAGCGTAGACTGGGAGGTTTACCCGCCGCGAAACTTTGAATCAAGGATTGACCTTCTGAAGCCATGCCCCCATTGAGGTAGATTATCCAGTTCGCCCGGTGGATGTGCGAACGGACTCTGGCCGGAAGCATTTGGAAATTCATTTAGAAGGTACTCAATGAAACAGATTCAAGGGAAAGTAGCAGTTATCACCGGAGCCTCCCAGGGCATAGGCAGAGCCATCGCGCTGGAGCTGGCCAGGGAAGGCGCTTCGGTGGCTCTTATCGCTAGAAACAAAGAGAAGCTAATGGCTGTTGCATCCGAGGCGGAATCACTTAATGCGAAGGCCGGCATCTATCCCTGCGATGCTACAGACCATGCTGCACTGCGCCGAACTCTGGACCAGATCAAGGCAGATATGGGCCCTGTGGATATTCTGGTTAACAATGCAGGTGTGGGAACTTTCAAACCCCTGGAGCAAATGACTATCAAGGAAAGCCAGGACCCGGTTGCCATTCCCTTTGGTGCGGCTGTTGTGGCCAGCCATCATGTCATCAAAGACATGCTTCAAAGCGGAGAAGGTCACATCGTAAACCTAACAAGTCCGGCCGGATATTTTCCGTTTCCTTATATGGTGCCCTATACGGCGGCGCGTTTCGCAATCACCGGACTGTCCTTGAGTATGCACGAAGAATACAGAAAAAGAGGTATTGGAGTAACGCTTCTGTGTCCTGCCCAGGTAGACACAGGATATTTCAAACAAAACGATGCTGATATGGGCTGGTATCCCAGGCTTGCGAAGATATTCCCGGTACTGAAGCCAGAGCAAGTGGCCAGAAAGGCAGTGTACTGCATCAAGAAAAATCGAAAGGAAATGATATTTCCATTCTTGCTCTGGTTTTCCACAAAATTCTATCTAACCTTTCCCGGATTTACCTTCGCCCTATTGCGAATCATCGGATTACTGAGACCCGTAAATGATCCCCCGCGATAGCAGAATCGGCCCGTTTCTGACAGTACTGGCCCAACAATAGGCATTAATGCGGCAATGATAAACAGGTAGGGAAAAAACACATTGGAGGGATTCAAATATTCCAGCTCCCACCTGGCGCTCCTGATTTAGAACAGGGTAGAAACTGTAGAAAAGCCGATACGCTGCCCATCTTCACAGAAAAACAGACCACATGGGTAACAGACTGTACCGGCCACATGGGTAACATGTTTCCATGCGAGGGTTTTCGCAGAGATGAATCCTGCTTCCAGAATCTGGATCTTTAAAGAGTTAGAATCAAAGGTTCCTGGTTACGAACAATCAATGTATGCTCGAATTGGGCCACGAAGCTACCATCGTGAGTTGTAAGAGTCCATCCGTCCTGCCCTTCCAGGGCAAACTGGGCTCCGGTGGAAATAAAGGTTTCAATGGCAATAACGGATCCAGCGGCCAGGGTCCGGTCATCCCTTGGATCTTCGTAATTCAAGATATCGTAGGGCTCCTCATGAAGTGCGCTTCCGGTACCATGACCCGCCAGATTAAGAATAACATTGTATCCTGCCTCGGTAGCCATAGATTGTATTTTTCGCCCGATGCTGCGAATATGCATACCCCCACGTACTGATGCCACCGTTTCGTCCAATATATGATTGGATACTTCGCATAGTCTAAGTTTCTGCGAACTGGCATTTCCCAGGCAAAAGGAGGCTCCAGAATCAGCAAAGAAACCATCGCATTCCAGAGAAACATCAACATTAATCAAATCCCCATCCTCAAGAACTCTGTCGCCGGGGATACCGTGAGCAATCTCTTCATTCACGCTAATACAGGTCTGACCGGGAAAGCCATAGGTAAGCACCGGAGCCGATTTTGCTCCCTGAACATTGAAATGATCGTAGGCAATCTGATCTAAATCCCGGGTACTCATTCCCGGCCTGGCTGCAGCCCGCATGGTTCGGATGGTACTTGCAACAATCTGCCCCACCTTCTGCAGGGATCGAATTTGAACGGGGCTGCTAATTGACATCATTTCTACTAACCAATGGTTGTACCTTCGTCCACCTAAATAGTAGTCATTCCCGTAGGAAATCAAACCATGGATACCTGTGGCATCCGCGGAGGCCGGTTCGATTCTCAGAGAAATATCCTAAAATCAATCTCTGGATTGCTCTTCCAATTGCATCATATAGCCGAGCGCATCGGCTACTATATCTCTGCATTCAGGGAATAGTGACTGAAAAGCAGTGAAGTCCTGCTCAAAGATAAAGCTTACATAAGCCTGGGCGAAGCAACATTCTTTTAGACTGAGACCACTGTCAAAGGGCAATGGCCCGCTTTCTTCCGACTCGGAGGCAGTTGAGCTCTCGCTTTCTGGAAGATTTTCGGCCCCCTGTTGAGCTGCACAAATGAAAGGTCCAAATCCAAGCAGGATAGCCACAAGAGTTGTGATGGGCATTTCCTCATCCTCATGCCATCCCTGACCTTCGTCCGGACGTTTGAGTGAAATGAACAATCCTGCCAGAGCCAGTGCAAGAACAGCGGGCATATTTACCGGATGGCCCAGGTCCCATTCATTTACATCAAAGTGAACTTCATTGTTCTGTACTTCAAAAAAGATTCCTGGCTGATCCATGGCGGCCACGGTCATGCCTTCAAAAGGCAGACCCAGTTCTTGAATCCAGGACTCCATTACTGCATGGGCTGCCGCTTCTGCATCGGTCTTCTGAAGCGAAACCCAGTCACCTTTAAGCGGTACCGGCTCGTCGGCCCAGAATGGCTCATCTCCATAGAAAGCCAGAAGCTCTTCGCTATGTTCGATTAGCCAGTCACGATTCTCCAGCTCTTCAATCCAGGGTACCATGGGGGCACAGTTTTCATCGCCATCGAACCGTCAATCCAGCTTGTTACAGTGGCAATTTCTGCTGTGGTTCTGGTATACGAAGTCATCCGCTGCAAAACGAATGCGAATAATCCCTGAGAGGAATCAGAGGTTTTCTGATCTTTCTTTTTCCGTTGCACTTAGACGATGGTGAAAGAAGTCCACTGTATATCTCAGACTCTCTTCATTCACTCCCGTAGTTGTGGAAATGTGTCCATCCGGGAGCTCCACAAGACGTATGGATCCACCTTTTTCGGCCATGGCCTCTTCCAGCTTTCGGGCATGGTGAACCGGTACAATCCAGTCATAGGTTCCATGAATGAGCAGTATTGGTGGTGCTGTTCTGGAAGCATGATAAAGAGGAGAGGCCTGTTCATAGATTTCCGGATTGGTGCGATATTCAGCCTGCAGCAATCGATGCATGGTAACAATATCTCCGTACGCAGTCAAATCGGTGGGCGCGCCGGCGGTTGCCACTGCCTGAACTCTGTATTCCGGACTTCCCGGAAGAAGACCCAGTAAAAGTGCAAGATGGCCTCCAGCTGAGTAACCCAGCACCCCTATTCTTTCCGGATCCATGGACCAGGAATTTGCATTGGATCGCATGTACTGAATGGCCCTTCGCACATCCTCAATCTGAGCCGGATACGGATGATCCGGAGCCAGCCTGTAATTTGCATTCATAACAACAAATCCCTGAGCTGCCAGCTGCCTGGCCACTTCGGCCATCCGCTCCTTGTTTCCCCTTTGCCAGCTTCCTCCATGCAGAACCAGAATGCCTGGCCGGTTCTTACCTGGCTCGGAGGGAAGGTAAACATCAGCCTTCAAATGGTAATCCCGGGATTCACTGTAAATGAGGTCCGTCTGAAATTCGTAAGTTGTCCGGGGCTGAACCTCCGGGCCCGAGCAGGATACGGAGGCCGATAAAAGCGCCAGGGGCAGGATGACCAATAGCGGAAATAAAGCGAATAGCCCCTTCAGCGACGGTTTACGTAGAAACAAATAAAAGCCCGATCCATGGTTCATTGGAGTCATCCTGAGAAAAAAAAGTGCACCAGAGCTGATTTCTCCGGTCTATCAGGTTCGATCTCCGCCCCGGGTAGTTACATCCGGCCTTCCCCTACAGAATTTCCGGCCTATGTCGCGTTTCAGGCATTGCTGTACCGTCTGCATGGCATCTTGACTTCAATCGGCGGTGGATCAGAAATGGTCCGTCTCGAGCAGAGAGCATTACAGTGAGGAAAAATTATGATAAATAGCAACTATTTTCAGGACAATCCGGATCTGCAGCTGAGCTACAACAGCCTGATAGACTGGAAGGAGATCATCGAAGCGTATGAACAGGGTTTCGGTGATGCAAAAAAGTACAAAGAAAGCGGGGATGAAAGCCTGGCAATGGCTCCCAATAACGTAGAAGAAGCAAAGGATTATTACACATCCGTACTGGAGTCTCTGGGAGAATTGATGGGCACCATGGTCTCCCAGAAAAGCCAGGAAATGGATCATGAAGGTCTGAAATACAAAGATGGAAAAGTCACTTTTCCAAAAGCACAAGAAGAGTGTTATGAGGCGCTGCGCGATGCCGGCCTGATGCCCATGGCCATTAGCCGAAAATACCATGGCCTGGGATTACCAGTTCTGGTACAGGCCCTGGGATGCGACATTGCAGCCCGTGCCGATGCAGCATTCTGCCTGGCTTTCGGAAACATTAATATTGTGGAAATCATGGAGCGATTTGCCAGCCAGGAAATGTGCGAAAAATGGCTGCCCGATATTGCCGATGGAAAATACAGCGCGGCCATGGCGCTTACCGAACCAAACTACGGTTCCGACCTTCCAAGTGTTCAAACCAAAGCAGTTCAGGGCGATGATGGTGTCTGGCGACTTACCGGTACCAAACGGTTTATTACGCATGCCTGTGGGTACATTGATGCTCCCAGCGTAATTTTGACCCTGGCGAGAACCGGATCGCCCACCAGCGGAGCCAGAGGATTGTCATTCTTTCTGGTACAGGGAAAAGATGTACATGTAGCCAATATCGAACATAAGATGGGGCTGCATTGCTCTCCTACCTGCGAAGTAGTTTTCGAAGATGCTCCTGGAGAGCTAATTGGAAAAACTGGATACGGACTGGTAAAATATAGCATGGGCATGATGAATGCTGCAAGGCTTACCATCGCTGCACAATCTCTGGGAATTGCCAATGGCGCCTATTTCGAAGCTAAAAAGTACGCATCGGAACGAATTCAGTTCGGTAAACCTATAGAAGAGATACCGGCCGTAAAGAAGATGCTGGATAAAATGGAAAGGGAGATCGTTGCCTCAAGAGCCCTGGTAATTGAAGCAGCAAGATCCATCGATCTATACCACTGGAAAAAGGAGCATCTTCTAAAAGAAGAAGGTAAGCCAGAGAAAGAAGTGAACCGAGATGAAAACCTTCGATTCTGGGAGAAGATGGCCGACCTACTAACTCCTCTCAGCAAGTACTATGCATCCGAAGGATGTATCGATGTAGCGGACGATGCTATCCAGATCCATGGAGGGGCAGGCTATACCGAAGAGTATGATGTGGCTCGCATCTATCGAGATAGTCGAATCACCACAATCTACGAAGGTACGACTCAACTTCAAACTGTGGCTTCCATCGGTGGAGTCGTGGCAGGAATGTCTCCCACAGGCGTGCTTCGCCAGTACATAGAGCGGGAAATGAATGCCATAAATCCCAGCGAAGATTTGCGATCGCTCAAGGAAAGTCTGGAACAATGTGTTCTAGACTATAAGTCCATCTCTTCTGGAAAGAAAAAGGATGAGCTGGCTTTTGAAGTTGTAGAAACAGCCTCTCGATTCCTGTGCGGTCTGCTCCTGGAACGATCCATGCAAAAACTTACCGGGGAAGACCTGGAAAAAAGACAGAAACTCACCGAGCAGTATAATCTGGACTCGCTGGCAATGGTTGAAGGCAATAAGATGAAACTCAGCCGTGCAGCGGCCAGTGCTGCTGTGGCAGCCGGCTAATACTCTACTGGCCCCGAAGGCCAATTGGTTTGCGGTGAAACGGGCGGAGCTGATATTCAGTTCCGCCTTTTTCTTGCATTCATGGCTAGCCACATCATCATCGAATTAGAATTATTCGCAGATAATCGCCGCCGAATTCAGATCCCAATGAGTTCGGAATTCCAGACAATTCCATGGCAGGCATACAGAAATTGAAAGAGATCCAACACAAGGCCCCTTTTCACAGAGGTAGCTCCTTTATTCTGGGAAGCCTGCCTGACCTGGAAAATGATCCCGCAGGATTCATGGCTACCATGCTGGAGAACTACGACGAAGTAGTGCAGTTTAGAATGGCAACCGAAAAAGTGCATTTATGTATTCATCCAGAATCCGTTTCCCATGTACTTCATGAAAACCATATGAATTACGATAAGCAGGTATTCGATTACCGGATGATGGGAAACCGACTTCTGGGTAAAGGTCTGCTAACCAATGACGGACCTTTCTGGTTGAAACAACGCCGATTGGCCCAGCCTGCATTTCATCAAAAAAAGATCCAGAGTTACAGTCAGATCATGCAGAAATGCACCGAGGATTTTCTGGAAAGCTGGAATTCCAGAGACGGAGAAGTGATGGATATGAGCTCGGAGATGGCCGGACTCACCCTGCGAATCGTTGGACTGACACTATTTGGAAAAGATATGATTAATGAGTCCTCGCAAATAGGCGAGGCACTATCGGATGCCAATTATTTATTAACTCGTCGAATATTTTCGGGAATCCCGGACTTTATACGATTTATGCCCCTGGATAGAAAACTGAAATCGGCTGCCAACAGGCTTCGAGAAGCGGTGGATGAAATTATCCATGAGCGAAAGGGGCGAGAAGAAGACTACGAAGATCTGCTCTCCATGCTAATGATGGCCCGGGATGAAGGCCAGGGTATGAGCTACACTCAGCTTCGCGACGAAGTACTGACTCTGCTATTGGCTGGCCATGAAACTACAGCCAATACACTGACCTGGACTTTGCATCTGCTTTCCAGGAATGAGAAAGAACAGGATAGCGTGGCCCGGGAGTGCCGCGAAGTAGTCCAGAGAAAGGTTCCTGATTTCAAGGAGGTGCAAGACCTGGAGCTAGCCAGACGGGTCATCCTGGAATCAATGCGGCTCTATCCTCCAGCCTGGTCCATTGCCAGACGATGCAAAGAAAAGGATGAAATAATGGGATATTCCATTGAGCCCAATTCTTTGATCTTTCTTTCTCAGCTCGTAACTCACAGACATCCTGCATTCTGGACGGAACCTGAGAGATTCCAGCCCTCACGATTTGGGCCAGAGCAAAGCAAGTCCAGGCATTCCTACGCTTTTTTTCCGTTCGGTGGAGGACCCAGACTGTGCATCGGCGCTGACTTTGCTATGATGGAATCTGTGATGATCCTCGGTTCCCTTATGCAACAGTTTAGAGTAGAACCAATACGTGAAAATGTGGACATGGAGCTTTTGATCACTCTGCGGCCCCGGGACGGTCTTCCACTGAGAATCCATAGGCGACATTAGGCGGGCACCGAACCTTAATGTAGCGACCTGAACAGAGTCTTCTAAAAAAAATTACAATCTGCATCGCAGAAATTCGATCTGATAGTCCCTGACAAGATGGGCCAGGGGCTTGCCAGAAGCTTTTATCGTCGATTTAGCTATTCCGGAATACCGCATCCATAGGGTGCAGGTTCCGGCGGTCGCGGCAGACCGGTAACTACTACTACATTATCTCTTAATTCCAGTTCCCAGGGACCATCCAGATAGGAGTACATGTATCCAAAGCGAAGCTCAAAAACGGAATTTGCCTGACTTTGAATAGTAAACCTGCAAAACGGTGATCCTTTTCCCATGTTAGACCAGCCCTTTACTGCATTTCGAAAGGCAGCTATACGATCATCGCATTGATCCCTGGAGAGGTTCTGATCATGAAACCAGTGATTGGAAATGCGCTCATAGTCGAAGTGGGAGTGGATGTTTATGGAGGAGGACTCGCATACTTTTCGCTGAATCTCCAGAAGAGCACTTCTATGTTGCTGGGCAGGCTGAGCAATCAGGGATATGGGAACCAGAAAAACCAGCGCCTTAAAAATCTTTGCGTAAGATTGCATACTCATACTACAACTGCCCGAATCGTTGTTTTGAAAATTAGCATCGGCGAAAGTAACGGGATCTGTCTTTCTTTCATCCGGCTTCTGCGGCTCCACTAATGCCCGGGAAATTCTTTTCCAGAGCGGCTTTCAAATCCTCGATCATAAGCGGCTTGGACAGAAAATCGTTCATCCCTGCATCCAGACATACCTGTTTATCCTCTTCCAGAATACCTGCCGAAAGTGCAATTACCGGCACATTCCTGATCGAAGCCTGGCTGTGATTTCGAATCAGCTGCGTTGCATCCAGTCCATTCATTACCGGCATCATCTTATCCATCAGTACTAAATCGAAACTTTCCTCTTCCAGTATTTGCAGAGCAACCTCACCGTTTCCGGCTACTCGGGGCGAATGCCCCAGTTCTTCCAGAAATCGCCTGGCAACAAGCTGGCTTACTGCATCGTCTTCCACAACCAGAATACGCAATCCACTCACAGGTTGACGGACCGAAACTTTCTCTGTCTCCGCTTCGGTTGGCTGCTTGATGGGTATCCGAAACCAGAAGCAAACAGCGTTTGCTCCATTCATTTGCTCATTTCTGGCGCCGATCTGCCCACCCATGATTTTCACCAACTCCTTGCATATGGATAAACCCAGACCAGATCCACGATATTCGGCCCCTGAATTCGCCTGATAGAATGCAGAGAAGATACTGGCCAGGTTCTTCTCCGACAGATGGGGCCCAGAGTTTAGAACTTCACAATATATGGCAGAGCTTTCCACCGAGCCAGCCCGAATCTCAATAACCGATCCTGTAGAGAACTTGATGGCATTATCCAGCAGATTCATCAAGATCTGAGTGATTCGTCCGGAGTCTCCAGTCATACTCTCCGGAAGCTGGCCAATCTTGCACTGTATTTTGATGCCTTTCTCTCCGGCGCGAAAAGACATTACGTCCACAGTATTGCGAATCAGTCTTGTAACATCCAGAGTACCTTCCTGCAGTTTCAAATACCCGGCTTCCATCCTGGAGAAATCGAGAATGGTACTTAAAAGCCCCAGTACATGTTTGCCGGACTGCTGAATCACATCCACGTAATGCCGGGCGTTCTCGTTGAGCTTTTCGCTCTCAAGCAGGGTAGCCATCCCTATGACTCCGTTCAATGGTGTGCGAATCTCATGACTGATATTGGCCAGGAATCGGCTTTTTGCGGCGCTGGCATCTGCAGCCACTCTCTGTGCTTCAATTAAATCCTTCTGATATTTTTGTAGCTGAGTACGATCCAGAATGATGGCCAGAAAGACTGCAGGGTCTTCAGGCAATAGTTGCAGACGTACTTCCACAGGATATGTACTTCCATTCTTGCGAAGATGGTAGGTTTCAAAAACGATCAGATCTTTATTACCGTCTCGAAGTGGGGCGAGCATGGTTTCAAAGCCAGATAGGTCGAATTCTGGCTTCAAGTCCAGCGGAGTCATGGATTCAAGCTCTTCCATGGTGTAACCCAGGTTCTGTCGGGCCCCCAGACTGACCTCCATGAACTGAAGGGACCGGGCATGAAATAGAAAGATCTCATCAAAGGAACTCTGTAACAGTAGACTTAATCGGTCCTGCAGCGATCTTTCGCGGTAGGCTCTGGATAAATCCCGGGCAACCACTGACATTCCCATCACCCGTCCGCTCTCTGCGCGAATGGGGGCAATAGTAACGAAAAGCCGAATTCTGCGGCCATCCTTATGCAGACGGACCATTTCTCCGCTTACAGTCTGCCCCTGAGCCACCCGGCGAAGATTTTCCTTTTCTTCATTTGCCAGTTCTTCTGGAATCAATCTATATATGGATTGGCCGATTATCTCTTCCGAAGTGAAACCGAAGATTCTTTCTGCAGCCGGATTCCATCCGTACACTTCACCTTCCAGATTCTTGGCCAGGATTGCATCATCGGAAGATTCGATAATGGCAGCCAGCGTTCGCTGCAGAATCAGTGGATCTGCCTGATCCAGACTCCATAAATCGAAATGTTCTTCCAAAATACCCTGCCCTTCTTTCAGATCTCAAATCTCGGTTCAGTCCGGTTTATACAATAGACAAACCGCAGAATCAAACGGTTCACTCGTAATGCCCGGATCAGACGTTTCTATAAAATGTGGAATTTGTCCATCAGTAAAGTGTATTTAAGGACTTTTTGAGTGTATCTTGACAGCGTCTGTATTGCGAAGAGCATAATCAATATGCGACTTGATACAGGCACACAATTCAGATTCACCATGGCCGGATATCTGTTTATAGGTACAGGCACTGTCTTCCTGCTGGGTTTTGTTTCACGTGCCATATATGGATTTATGGGGCAGCCGGAGCATTCTCCTTTTGGCTACCTGGCTCTGGCCTGGCTAATGGTAATTTTCATCATTGTGGGTCGCATCATTCTACAAATGCGAGGTGATGTATCTGATAAAGATACCTACCTATCCAGACATGATCCAGCCAGGAGACCGCGAACCAGTGTTCCCGGAAACTGGACAGGTCGATTCGTTGGCTGGATATTCTTCGGAGTAGGCTCAACCTTTGCCATGCTGGCAGCCAGCTGGTTACAGGGCACTCCGATCTATGGCAGAACTCTGGTGCTGGGTGTCATTTTTACAATTCTGGGCGCTATCATTCTGATTGTTACCTATCGAGCGTTGTACATTTCCGGTGGGGATGCAAAGATTCAAACCAAACAGGAGGCCAAACCATTTGCCATGCTGGGACTAATTGTAGCCGCTCTGGTTCTTCTGGTCTTTGCGGCGCTTGGGGTACTGGTCCTTATTAAGAATCCAGATAACTGGGGCGGCGCTGTCTTTATGTTTTCCTTTCCTGTTCTGGGTATCATCATCTTTCTTTTTGTTAGAAGTAGAAAGATGAAAGCCCGAAGAATACAGGAGTAGAACCGATCCCTGGATACCGTCTCCCAGATTTCAGTGTTCTACTATCGCACTATCAGTCTCCGGGGCTGAGTTCTGTTCTTGAGGCACCTCTATTTGCTTTCTATCCGCTGCAAAGCCCGCAGTTCATGCCAGACTCCAAGTATAATTTTGTTGGCACTCAAAGTGTAGAATATACAGGCATTCATAGTCTGCCACCATTCCCAGTGAAAGACCATTCGCAGACCCAGGGCAAGAAGAGTAACCAGCACAGTGGAGATCAGAGCTTCGCTTATATGCGCTTCTCGCTCGCTAAGAAATTCTCGAGCAATTTCCAGTCCATTCATAAGTCCCATGAACCAGAGGATGGCCAGATTATAAAGAAAACTGTAACCGGCAAAAAAGAGGCTCAGATAATCGTCCTGCGACGTCTTGCCCCAGGTAACAAAGGCTACCGAAACTGCCAGCCAGCCTCCCCCTCCTACCATAAAGAAGACCTCCCTGGTGGACTTTTCCTGATTCGACCAGAGGTGCTTTATAGACAGATACATACTTATGACAACACTCATGCCGTAGACGAAAAAGACCGGATTGAAGGAAAACAGAATGCTTTTCCAGATTAGATCTACATCCAGAATAAGCATAAGAAGGAAACTATAGTTCAAACAAAACAGAGATACCTCATCGTATCCGAGGAAATCCAGCACCCTCTGTAAAAAGTTCCTATTTTTCTGAGTCGCCATAATAATCGACTGAGTCGGACTGTAAGATGGATCCTCCGGATTCTAAATTGCAGGATTCAGCGACCCGACGCCGAGAAAAAGTCCATCCATTGCCTGCGGCCTCTGTCAACCCTGCAACCAGTTCAAGCTCTGTTAGATACTGAATCGATTCACAGTAACTGGCAATCCAGAAGCCAGACAGAATTCGGCCCATGTAAGAAGTTCATCTGACTACCAGAACCAACGTCATCCAGATTAAACCTACGGGCAAGACCGATAAGGACCGGTTCGAACCAGAAAGGGCCCGGACCCTGGACCAAACCTCAGGAGCACTTCCGGCAACCCAATTTCCCTGCAGAGCTGCGCTTTGAATCCACCGTAATAATTGGAGGAAACCGCACATTGAAATCCGTCCGCGCCGAGTTTAATCGGAATTTTTTGTTGACCAACGCAATTCCCACTATTTTTGTAGGAATTAAGAATAGATCGGAGGGGCATGACCCCGGGAGTGGCGCTACAGACTTCTTCCGCAGGCGGCTCAACACCGAACAGGAGATTGAATTATGAAAGTCTATGAAGATAATTCGCTGGCCATTGGAAGAACCCCGCTGGTAAAACTAAACAGAGTAACCGAAGGGGCCTATGCCAATGTCTATGCAAAGATTGAAGGCAGGAACCCTGCGTATTCAGTAAAATGCCGGATTGGCGCCAACATGATCTGGGATGCAGAAAAGAGCGGCAAACTGAAAAAGGGCATGGAAATCGTAGAGCCCACTTCAGGCAATACTGGAATTGCCCTGGCATTTGTGGCGGCAGCACGCGGCTATAAGCTAACCCTTACCATGCCAGAGTCCATGTCACTGGAACGAAGAAAAGTCCTGAAAGCCTTTGGAGCCAACCTGGTACTTACGGAAGCGGCCAAAGGAATGAAAGGTGCAATCCAGAAGGCAGCGGAAATTGCAGAAAGCGATCCTGCAAAGTATTTCCTGCCTCAACAATTCGACAATCCTGCCAACCCGGCCATCCATGAACAAACCACCGGTCCGGAAATCTGGGATGATACCGATGGAAATATCGATATACTGGTAGCTGGAGTGGGAACAGGCGGAACCATTACTGGCGTTAGTCGTTACATTAAGAACGGTAAGAAAAAAGCCATCTCCTCTGTGGCAGTAGAGCCAGTCCATTCCCCGGTGATCGCACAAACAATCAAAGGTGAAGAACCGACTCCAGGGCCTCATAAGATTCAAGGTATCGGTGCTGGGTTCGTTCCCAAGAACCTGGACCTCAGTCTTGTGGACGAAGTGGAGCAAGTCAGTAACGATGAAGCTGTGGAAATGGCTCAACGACTTGCAAAAGAAGAAGGTATCCTCTGTGGGATTTCTTGCGGCGCTGCAGCAGTTGCTGCCATTCGCCAGGCAAAACGGCCAGAGAACGATGGCAAAAACATTGTAGTAATCCTTCCGGATGGAGGCGAGCGCTATCTATCCAGTGTCCTTTTCGAAGGTATGTTTACTGGCGTGGAATCCGCTTCCGCTTCAGAAAGCGTAATCTAATTCGAAGGCAAACATCGAACCGGCTGCATCGCTATTTGCATACGATGCGCCAATGCCAGAGGGGGCCTGTGCCCCCTTTTCTTTTTGGAACTGCCTGGCCCGGTTTTCAGAGTGTCGGTGCAATACCAGATTAAATCATCGGCAAAACCGGTTCAGGTCCCTCTGGCCTGATTAATTCCAGTTGCCCTCCAAAATGGATACACCACCATGGAGCTGATGAGCCTTCCGGGCAAAGATCTGGAATTTCCCGAACCAACCTCTATTCTGACGCAACGGCATGATCAGCTAGAAACGTCCTGGAAAGAGGGACTTGGATGTCTCTCTGGAAACCAGAGAAAGGACTATCTGGAGCTGGTTCAGTCTACCACGCGCCGACTGGCGGATGGAAGCGGCCCGGGAGAATGGTTGTTCTACCAGCATTTTCTGCGAGGTGGCTGCCTGCAGGCTATGATACTGCATCATGGTAAGCCAGTGTACTATTTTGGCATTCCTTTAAAAGACTGGAAGTTCTGGGATGAAGCGGGCCCGTCCCCTGTTGAAGGCCTGGATTCAATTCGAGTCAACAGAAAGGAAATCAGCATTCAGGCAGTTGTGCCTTCCGGTAGCGCCCATCTTATTCGGCATATGCTGGCCAGTGAATTGATGCCCGTGGCCACCCGTATCCTTAGATCCGATGCGGGCAGAAATCCTGAGAACTGGATCGATTCGGTAGAAGATCTTTCCATGTATTTGAGCAGTCGAATCAAAAGAGCCCTGGAAAAATCTCAACCAGTGACCATTTCGCATTTTCTTTTCCAGGACCTTACCCGCTATGTGGAAGAAGTGGGAGAATACTGGACACTTGAAATAATAGATGAGATTCGAAAAACGATTAAATCGAACTTAAAAAAGAGAGATACCCTGGTATCCCTGACTCCGGTTTCGCATCTTGTTCTTTCTACAGGGCCAACAGAGGAGCAGATTCACAAAAGGTTTCATCATATATATTTTGAGATTCGCAGCCTGATTCTGGACTATACTATATTTGCAGCCACCGTGGAAACACCGGATTACAGAATTGCCGATATTCTGGAGAAACTGAAACTTTGAAACATTCATCCAACGATAAGCTCTGGCAGGGACGGAGCTCCGGCGACGTTGCCGATATTACCGTAGAAATTGGTCAATCCATAGATCTGGATATTCAGCTCTATCGCGAAGACATTCAGGGATCTCGGGCCCATGCCAGGATGCTTCAAAAAATTGGTATTCTGGATCAATCCGAGTTAGATCAAATACTGGAAGGACTGAGTACCGTTGAAGGGGAGATCGCAGCCAGACAGATGACTCTTCGCTGGGAGCTGGAAGACATTCATACACACGTTGAAAATCGTTTGATTGAATTGATTGGAGAGCCAGCCCGCAAGCTTCATACGGCGCGATCCAGGAATGATCAGATAGCTGTAGATACACATCTCTATGTAAAAAAGAAATCCGCAGAGCTTCGCTTTGGAATTCTGGATTTGTGTCGCGACCTGCTTTCTCAGGCAGAGAAGAACATAGATATTACCATTCCTGCTTACACACATTTGCAGGTTGCACAGCCTGCTCGCCTGGCCCATCCATTAATGGCACATTTCTGGAGCTTCCTTCGCGATGCAGAGAGAATGCAATTTGCGCTGGAGCAATCGGATAGACTTCCACTGGGAAGCGGAGCCTGCCTGGGTGTTAATTACGATACAGATCGGGAATTTCTGCAAAAGGAACTGAACTTTGGCTCCATGTATGAAAACTCCATGGATGCAGTGGCCAGTCGGGACCATATTTTGAACTTTCTCTATGCAACAAGTATTTTTGCTGTACATGCCTCTCGCATTGCAGAGGAGATTATTCTCTGGTGCAGCGTAGAATTCTCCTTTCTCAAGCTTCCGGATTCAGTGACCACCGGTTCAAGCATCATGCCTCAGAAGAAGAATCCAGATCTTGCAGAACTCATTCGCGGCAAAGCCGGACGACTAAATGGAAATCTAATCTCTCTAATGACATCAGTAAAAGGTCTTCCGCTGGCTTATAACAGAGACCTGCAGGAAGATAGGCACCCTCTTCTGGATTCTGCATATCAAACAGAGCTGATTCTGCGTGCACTTCGCGCAATGGTTCAGGGAATGGAATTCCAGGATCAGAATATGGCCAACTCTCTGGAGAAGGGATATGCTACGGCAACCGACCTGGCAGATGCACTGGTCTGGGAAAAGAAAGTCCCCTTTCGTGAGGCTCACCATGCTGTAGGAAAACTGGTTGCGCTGTGCGAACAGGACGGTGTTTCCTTATCCAGTATTTCTGCCAGTCGTCGATCCCAGGCCCATCCTGCCTTTGCAGACGATACCTTCTATAATACGGCAGTGGATCCCACCACAAGTGCAGACCGAAAGCGCTCTCGTGGCGGCACAGCAAGGTTTCGAATTGAAGAGCAGTTGAAGCTTGCCCGTCAGCAGCTAGAAATCGCCGGCTAATCTCAGACAGCCCGGCCTTTTTGTCTCAGTATCTATCAATCATTATTCCTTTGATGCGTGCATGGACTTTAAAAGATGACGCATGGCACAGGGAATATCCGCTGCAGCGCTGCTTGAAGGAGGCGCCACAGGAAACATCTACTTTGAAACCGTCCAATCCGGACTCCTGGCCGGATTTACTTTCCAGGAAATACTGTTCGAAGAAACAACGGAGTTCCAGCAAGCAACCCTGGTTCAGACCGAGGCTTTCGGAAAGACCCTATTTCTGGATGGAATCCTGAATTCAGCACAAGCCGATGAATACATCTATCATGAGGCTCTGGTGCACCCGGCCATGATTCGAGCCCGGAAGAGAAATCGAGTGCTGGTTGTGGGGGGCGCCGAGGGCGGAGTTTTACGAGAAGTCTTTAAATACGGGGACGTGGAAGAATGTGTGATGGTGGACATCGACGGAGACCTGGTGAAGCTTTGCCAGAAACATCTGAGCGATGTCTATGGGAATCCCTGGAAAGATAGCAGGCTTACTCTGCTGCATGAAGATGGGCGCGGGTATCTGGAGCAGTCCAGTGCCTTTGATGTAATCATTCTGGATTTAAATGAGGCCACTGAGGAAGGACCGGCCAGACTTCTGTTTACACGAGAATTCTATGCTCTGATTCGAAATAAGCTGAACCCCGGAGGAATGGTTTCCATGCAGAGCGAGTGGATCAATACCGGGTTTCATTTTGATCTCTGCAAAACCCAGAAATCATCTCTGGGGGATGTTGTTGTTCTGGAAGTTTCCGTGCCCAGTTTTCTATTACCGGAAGCGTTGAATCTAGCCTGCAAAGAAGGGATTGTTCCACAACCTGATCCCTCTGAGATTCTAGAAAAATTACAAAAACTAAATATCCAGACCAGGTTCTACAACGGAGATATGGATCTAAAACTGCGAACTCTATCTCCCTCTCAATTAGAGGGTTACAAAGGTCCGGCCCGTATTTTTTCCGATAATGAGCCACCTCGATTTGAGGATTCGGAGGTTCAAAGTGGATGAAAGTCTAGTCACTTCCTATAAGACAATTGCTGGCGAGCTGGCCATTTCGCTTACCGAAGATCAGCATAAGTACATACTTCGCCAGCTAGAGAATTTAAGAGACGATACCAGAGAAATCGATATTGAATTTCAGCGACATAAAGAAAGTAACCCGGCTCCGCCCAGGTTCTGGCTGGCCATACTGCGAACGTTGAAATACCAGCTAAACCTAAGATCCAACCTGCTATACAGATACGATACCTTTGTTCAGGCCTATGAGAGCCTATCCCGAATGCCCGAACCATCCCAGGACCAGCAACAGTTGCTGAAAGAGGTGGGAGACTATCTTTATCAGGTTGATGACCTGGCCGGGATTATTGAAAGATTACATGGCCGGCTTATTCCTGCATTGCGCGAAGCGATGGTGGAAACCCATGGAATGATGGTAGAGCCCGGAGAAAAACTTTATCATGGCAAAGCTTCGGACGATGCATTTGAAAAAATCAGGACAGATCTGGAAGAAATGATCAGTACATGCTATCAGCTCAAGGATCAAAGCAGAATTGAAAGCGGACTATTGAGAATGATTCGATTGATCCTGAGTAGTGGTGATAAAGACTGATTGATTATACTTTCCAGAAGGCCGATCAATGCTTGAGAGGAATGCTAAAAGGCCCAACCAGAAGATTTCAGAGGCTGGAGAATGAATGTAATAAACAGGGAGCTGCCCGCGGACCTTTATAGAAAAAGGTCCGGGCAGTTCCTGCGCAGTGTATCTGTGAACGTTATCGACTAGCCATTGTCTACTTTTTCAGTAGGTCGCTTCTCTTCAAAATCCCGCTTTCTGGGCCTTCGACCAGTGAAAGTTGTAACGATCTTATTGGGCTCCGGAGGTCGAGCCCGGGGCCCAATCTCCCAGAACATAGCCTTCTGAATGGCTTCATCGTCTTGCTGCGAAATAGCATAGATCTTGAATACAGAAAACGCTTCGAAGAAGAATACCTTCTTTTTGAATACTTCCGGGCGATCCTTACCCTTCCTGCCTTTTCGATGAAATCTGGGTTGCGCAATAAAGATCTGAATCAGTCTATCCCGGTCCTTGCCGGAGATCTGTGCTCTTTTACAGAATTCATGTATGCCTGAACGCACATACTCGGCCAGATGTATGTCTTTTTTCCAGGCGCCTGAAAGAAAGACATCGGGCACCATATCGCATAGAAAAAGTGCCAGATACACGTTGATCGTCAATTCTTCCCTTTCAGACAGCATTCGATCCGCGACAGAAAGACGCTGACCGGCGGGCAATTCGCGAAAATCGGACTCACCCAGTTTCCCTTTCTTACGCGTGGCTTCCATGGCTTCTGGAAACATGGCATCCAGAAGACCAGTATCGTACAGAGAAGAAAAAATATCCAGGGCCCTTCCGGTGCGAAAAATCTTGGAATACTCTTCCAGAAGACGATTCTGATTCGCTTTCAGAATCTCCTCTCGATTTTTGCGTATCGCTTTGAAGCAGGTGTTATCCATCTTCATTTCCAGAAGAGCAGCAAACTTGGCTGCCCGGAGCATTCGCACCGGATCCTCCTGAAAACTTACATCCGGATCGCCGATCACACTTAGAGTCTTGCTCTGAAGATCTTCGAACCCACCTACATAATCTATGATGCTTTCATTTCGAGGATCAAAGAAGAGAGCATTCATTGTGAAATCGCGCCTGGCAGCATCTTCCGGAGGCGTTCCGAATTCATTGTCTCTTTTGATCAGATAGTCCTTCCCCTTTTCCGGTGACTTGAATCGATGCTCGGGTACGCTGCGAAAGGTAGAAACTTCAATGACTTTTCCACCGCGAAACATTATATGAACGATTTTGAATCGCCTTCCAATGCTTCTAGAATTGCTAAACAGCTTGCGAATTTGAGCCGGCGTGGCCGTAGTAACTACGTCAAAGTCCTTGGGCTTCTTCCCCAGTAGAACGTCCCGTACGCATCCCCCTACTAAATAGGAGCGATGACCGTATCGGTTCAATCGATTGATGACTTTGAGAGCATCTTGATCCATGTTCTCCCGGCGGAGAGGATGGAATTCCTTATAGATGCGCTTTCCATCCGGGTATCGGAGCACCCGGGCCAGCCCGCGGCGAGGCCTAAAGAAGCGCAGAATCTTATGGATCATTTCAAATGAACCATCATGAAAATAGCCGATAGAATCAAGTAAATTCCATCATGGTTTTTTGCTCGCAGGTAGGGCTGCCAGCTAGAGAAACGTGTGTATGCGGGAAAAATTCCGGAAATTTCTGCAAAATCACCTGCATCTGTGGAACCGCCGCCGGGAGAAGGCATGGGCCGGTCTTTCCATACTGGTTTTCCCGGAGATGTCCAGCGCCCCGCCCCGCCGAATCCGAATTAACTATTATATCCTATTTTTCGTGGTAGCATTGATTGTGGCAGTGATTCTTTCCGGAGCTTTTCTCTGGCTGGGCCGTCAATTTGAAACCGTTCAATCTGTTTCCAGCATAGAACGCCGAAAGGTGATGCTATCCAATTTTCATGTGCTGCTGAATGAGAAAAGAGTCCTTTTGAACCGAAGCCGGGAACAAATCGAAGCCTTCCGAGATCTATCCTGGAAGGATGCTCGGGATCTGGAAAACTACATTGAAAGCCAGATTACCCCTCAAAGCGTACAGGATGTGACTCCTGCCAGCCGCCTGGAGCAGGATTTAAATACACTTCGGTCATTGAGTCAGGAATCGGAGGTAGTTCTGGGTACGGCTGCCCACCATGGACTGCATATGATCTGGAACCGAGCCTATCTGAACTGGATTATTCCTCGGGGTCGACCCATGATGCCCGGAGTGGGCTCCATTTCCTCCGGTTATGGCGGCCGAAAGGATCCGTTTGGAAGATCCACAGAGGGGGATTTTCATACCGGAGTGGACTTTGCTGCAGCTCCTGGAACTCCCATAATCGCTACAGCACCTGGAATGGTCATGCAAACTGTGGGAGAAAGTCGCTCTGGTTACGGAATCTATGTACGGGTGCACCATGGATTCGGCATCTCCACTCTATATGCTCACTGCTCTGAGCTTGCTGTGGAAGAAGGACAGAGAGTGGATCGAGGAGATGTGATTGCCTACGTTGGCGCCACTGGCTCGGCCACGGGTCACCATCTTCATTATGAAGTACGCTTTGGCTCCAATCGGGGCCGAAATCCGGCTCCGTTTATTAGTTTGAAATAGAGTCAGGGATTCTGCATGGCCCCCGGGTATTTGAAATAACTCCTGAGCCTAATCAATGGCCTGAACCTTCCTCCCTACCACTTGCCCAAAAAGTAGATCTATTGTACATCTCGGTTGCCTGTTCGTGGCGCATTCAAATCTACCTGTCCGCGATGGGTGTCTTAAAGCTATCGAACCTGCCGGAAAATTGAATCTTCCCGACTTTAAGGACTCGATTTTGTAGCCCTGCCCGCTCAGTAGAAACAGGGCCGCAAGAATAGGAAACTGTCCGAGTTGCGAAAAGAAAATCTGTGCGAAACTCGGTTCAGTGTTCAGAAGTCATCAGGTCTTCTGTTCGCGACGGCATTTACGGGCTACGGCGTCTCTCCAGGCTCCGTCTCTAATTCTCTACGGCATCTGCGGACCACAGCGTCTCTCCAGGCTCCGTCGCTTTTTCGCGAAGGCATTTGCATGCCACAGTATTCTTCCAGGCTAGGCGGTTTGTTCGGAAGCGCTTTCCTCAAAATCACAGCTGCTGCAAGCCACGTATTTTCCTTTTTCGCGACTGGATTTTTCAAGAAGCAGTTTGCCGCAACTGGGGCAGAGCCTTCCTTCCACCGGTCGATCCCAGGAGCTGAACTCGCAGTCTGGATAGTTGGTACATCCGTAGAAGGCCCGACCTCTCTTGGTAGCTCTCTGTATTACTTCACCATTTTCGCAGGATGGACAGGGGCCCAGCGGAATGGCCCGGGCATTCTTGCATTCAGGAAAACCGGGACAGGCAAGAAAGTATCCGTTTCGCCCAATCTTTTTCACCATATTGCGTCCGCATTTTTCGCAGATCAGATCGGTAGGTTCATCCAGGACGTTTCGCATCTCCTCGATATTTTCCTGAGCATCCTGGATAGTCTTGGAAAAGGGTTGATAGAACTCTTCCAGCATGGATGTCCACTGAAGATCGGAATTCGCAACCTTGTCCAGATCATCTTCCATCTTTGCTGTAAATTCAGTGTTTACCATTCGAGGAAAATGATTAACCATTAAATCGTTCACCAGTTTTCCAAGATCCGTGGGCTTAAGCGCTTTTTGAATTCTGGTTACATAGAATCGCTTTAGCAATGTTTGAATGGTAGGTGCATAAGTGGACGGCCGACCCACTCCGCTTTCTTCCAGAGTCTTGACCATTGATGCGTCGTTGAACCTGGGAGGTGGCTGGGTGAAATGCTGCTCGGGCAGGACTTTGAGTAGCTTGAGCAAATCCCCTTCTTCCAGCTCAGGCAACTTGTTGTCTTTGTCCTTTTTCTTCTTCGCTTCTTCGGGAGAAAACACAGCAGAAAATCCTGCAAATTTAACAATCCGGCCATTGGCACGAAAGCCGTACTTCCCGGCATCGATATCCACCGAAGTGTGGTCGGCGATTTCATCGGCCATTTGCGAAGAAACAAATTTCTGCCAGATTAGCTGGTACAGACGAAATTGATCCCTGGATAGAATGCTTTGAATAGACTCAGGCGTACGGGTAGGATCCGTGGGGCGAATTGCTTCGTGCGCATCCTGAGCGGATTTATTGGATTTGTACTGCCGAATATCCTGTGAAAGATACTCATTGCCATGTTTTTCTTTGATGTAACCGCGAACCTGTTCGGCTGCAGTGGGATTGATTCTGGTAGAGTCCGTTCTCATATAGGTAATGAGGCCGGTAACCACTCCATTGGCCAATTCCAGACCTTCATAGAGCTGCTGTGCAACCATCATCGTCTTCTGAGACGTAAAGCCAAGCTTGTTGGCAGCATCCTGCTGCAGTCTGGAGGTGGTGTAAGGTGCAGTGGGCTGTCGCTTTCTTTCTCTGCGAGTGATGGATCGAACCTTGAATTCCAGAGTTTGCATCTGGTCTTCCATTCCGGCAATGTCAGCTTCCGTTTTTAGATCTACCTTTTCGCCATTAATTGTGTTCAAAGCGGCTGGAAAGGTAGTTTTGTTTTTCTGAAGCTTAACATCTACGGTCCAATATTCCCGGGGCACAAAAGCATCGATTTCCTTTTCTCGATCGCAAATCAATCGTAGCGCAATGGATTGCACACGACCTGCCGAAAGCCCTCTCTTGATTTTCTTCCAGAGTATGGGAGATAGGCTGTAACCTACAAGCCGGTCCAGAATCCTCCGCGCCTGCTGAGCATTGACCAGGTTTTCATCGATTTCCCGTGGACTTGCGATGGCATCCTTCACTGCCTGGGGAGTAATCTCATTAAACTCCACTCGGCGGATGTTAGCGTTTCGGGGACTGAGGGCCCTCTTTAAATGCCAGGAGATGGCCTCGCCTTCTCGGTCCGGGTCAGGAGCAAGCAGCACTTCTTTGGACACTTCTGCCAGCTTCTTCAACCGGTTCAGTATAGGCGCTCTACCTCTTACCGTAATATATTCCGGTTCAAAATGGTTTTGAATATCCACTGCCATCCGGGATTTGGGCAAATCGATGATGTGTCCCATGGATGCTTCTATAACGAAGTCATTTCCCAGATATTTGTGAATGGTTCGAGCCTTGGCCGGAGACTCCACGATTACAAGGGTCTTACCTCTGGCAGATCTTGCAGTTCGCTTCTTGGCCGCGCCGGCCGTTTTCTTGGATGATTTCTTGGATGCTTTTTTCGCTGTTGCCATATATTTTAGTTTCTTCTATATAATACGAAATTCGACACCTGCCTCCAGGAAAAAAGCAAAATTTGATTCCGATCAGGAAGGCTTTTTGCTGGCTCATCAGCCTGGCCCTCCAGAAAGTCCATTGGTTGCAAAACTAATCCTCGTAAAAGAGCCATCCCTGCCCCAGGGAACGAAGCTTACCCTCACTGTAAGACTTTCGTAGCCAGATCTCATATTCAGTATTTACCGGACCGCTTGGCCGCGTATGGAGATTTCTTTCTGGCAAGATTTCCATCAGAGAATTCATATCCATGGCTCCCTGTTGCAGCAAATCTCGGCCTCCTTCGTTGGCTCCAGGCTTTTGAAGCAATGGATGATCAAAAACAAGTAGATCACGCCCCTCTTCAAGGGCAAAAGCTGCGCTAATCAGGGCTCCACTTTTCTTCGGAGCCTGCATTAATGCGATGGTACCGGCCAGTCCAGCTATGATTCGATTTCTTCTAGGAAAATGATAACTCCTGGCCGGAGTATTCGGCAAGAACTCGCTCAACAGATAGATTTGTCCAGCACCAGGTCTTTTCCAGATAGGGGAATTTTCCGCGGGCCCTGGTCGAAGGACGCCTGCTCCCAGTACAGCCATGGTTAGCCCACCCATAGCAAGCGCCGACCGATGCGCTACAGCATCAATCCCCAGGGCCAGTCCAGAAACAATGTTCGAGCTCTGGCCGGCCCATTTCACGAATCGTTCTGTGGCAATCACGGATACCGGTTCAGGATTTCTAGTTCCTATCACGGCAATTGCATTTCTTTGCCAGGGAATCGCAGCAGAACTAACCAGGTTCATTGCTTGAGAATTTGCATTCCTGGAATTGGCTTCAACGGGGTACTTATCTTGCGAAGGGCCATTCGATCTGTCTGGATGGGAATTAACCGAATGGATTTTTTCAGGATAACGAACCCAGATTACACCCGGCGGATCAAAGATATGCAACAATGTGGAAGGATAGCTTGCTTCCGTTACGAAATGAACAGAAATATAGGCAGACCACGTTTTAAAGTCTGGATCCTGCAGCAATTCACGAAAAGCTTCCAGGCCATTTCGGATTCTGTGAATGCCAAATATTCGCTCCAGATGCTGTGACCATCGCTCCAGGTTGGATCCCAGACTCCTAAAGCCCCCTCTTTGAAAAAAGCTTCTTCGATAGGGCAATGAAGATACAATGCAGGCCAGTTCCAGACGAAACTGTCTGTCAGGTGACATTCAGGGCTGTATGGTTTCTTCGGTTATTATTTCACAACCGGGTTTTCCTTGCAGGCAGGTCTCCAGCTTTTCCAGATTCTCTCTGGCCGAACGATACTGCACATTGCGCTTTCTATCTCCGCGCAACACGCCTCGCTCGTATAGATCATCCATGGTTTCAATAATCCGACGATACTCATCCGCACCAGAACGGAGATTTCCATTCTCTACCAGAACATTGGCTTTGGCGAATCGAACCGGTATATTCTTTTCTTCTTTTCGAAGAATTTCATCCAGAATCTCCAGAGCTTTCTGTGGATTCCGTCCATAGCCTTCAGATTTCCCGTACAGAAGAGCCAGCTGATATCTTGGCCGATGGTCCCCGGGCTCCAGGCGCGCCACCGCTTCGAATAGAAATTCGGCGGATTCAAAGCGAGTTCGTTCCCAGCCAAGAGCCCGACTTGCATTTGCATAGCATAGCCCGGCCTCAAAAAGCAATTCAGGATTGGCCTTATTGTAGGTCAGTGCTTTTCGATAATAGGGTAATGCTTCTTCAAAATAATTATTACTCTGAGCTGCAAGTACAGGTCCGGAATCCTCATCCACGGACTGGCGAAAATAGGGATCCGCCGCTTCGTATCTACCTTGCTGCATGATCGCTTTTCCAATCTTCCAGGCAAGATCTCCCTGCAAAGACTGCTCCTGAAGTAATCCCTTCAGGTTTTTTTCAAATTCTACAGCTCTCTCTTCGCTCAGTTTCAGATCCCGCTTCAGTCGATTCAAATCCTCCTCGGACAGATCCAGGATTCGCTCCCCTCTCTCTCGCATGCCCCAGTTGCGTATTGAATCAGTAGCCCCTTCGCAACCGGCCAGAAGAAGAATGCACACCAGGGCCAGCAAGGTTGAGGATTGCCAGAAAGCTCTCATATTGGTAAATGGTTCTATGCACTGCATTCGTTTGCATTTATTTTTTCATTTTTCTTGTTCGGAGAGTAAGATGTGACTATGGAACCGTCCGGTCATTCGAAGAAAAATCATCCCTCTTATCCAGCGCTACAGGCCCTGCAGGCAATGCATCTACTGGTCAGGCTGGAAGAAGAATGTATGGCGGAGCCCTGGAATGAGAGAATGATCGAAAGCCAGTATGGCCGTGCCAATCAGCTGATACTCTTCATCGATAATAAACACAGGCTCTTCTCAAAAGAAAGTAATTCCTCAGAGAGCCGGAAGGCCGTGCCTGGGGCTGAAGCTGGAGCTGGAGCTGGAGCTGGAAAAGAGACCACGAAAAGCAACTACCCGGCACCAGGGAGCCCGGACAATAATTCTATGGAAGCCGGCACCGCAGAGGATTCCGCTGAAGGTATCTGCGGCTATATCTGGATGGAGGATAGGTCCATGCCGGTCGGGGAAGACCGGAAGATATCGGATGACCTGGACTCGGAAAATCAGTGGGAGCTTTTAAGGATTGGTGTATTGCCCGATTTTCGGGGCCTCGGGCTGGCAAAACGTCTGATTCAATCGGCCCTGCAGGGCAGCTGGCAGGGCACTCCGGACCGGGTCCTGCTAGAAGTGGCCCAGACCAATGAATCCGCCCGCGCTTTATATGAATCCTGCGGATTTCTGATCATCAACCGACGCAAGAACTACTATATGGATTCCGATGCTCTAATCATGGAAAGGAAGGAGCGCAGCCATGAGACCTGAACCCATTGGGCCCTATGATGAACTGTTTTTATTTTTGATTCAGTTTCTGATTCTGACCTTCATCTATTATACCATGATATCCAGTGTACTGTATATACCCTGGCTTGGGAAATGGATTCGAAAGCCGGTGGGACGCCTGGTTCATGGCATAGTATTCATTCTGGCAGCCATTGTTTTGATCTACTTTCTGGTGCCTATGAGACTCATCCATTCACTCTTTCCCAAAGCAGATCTGGATACATTACTATGGGCTGATGTGGTTCTATCCGGCCTGGCCCTGTTTCGCGGCGCTATGCTCTGGGAGCATCTATTCGGATGGCTTCAGCAGAAATTTCCTACCGGTGGGTAGTGGCTCAGCGATCCTACCAGACGGTTTGAATCTATGAGCCTATGGGCTAATCTGCGGACGGGGACTTTCATCGCACCGGTCCTGGCCCGGGGCCCCCATCTCCATTACCTCTTCGCCGCTTTCTTTTTCGAAGACTTCTTCTTGTTTCGATCTAAATAGGCATTCATTTCAGCAGGTGTCTGAAACAGATAGAGATGATCCTTGCCCACTCTGGAGCAACCATCCGGAGAATAATCCCGACACAGTTGAGGTCTGGTTTCATAAATACTGCACATACCGTTGGCCAGAAGCTTATCACAGGGAGTCTTGAATATGATAGCCCAGGTCTTGTCATGATCGATGTAGATTTCTACGTTTCTATGTAGTAGATACCAGGTGTAGAGATCGCGCTGATCGTTGGACCTGGGATACTCAAGAGGCACGGTGATATACATGCAGCATCCGTGGCACTTCAAGCAGATCTCGGTTTGGTCCATCTGCTTTTCATTTTCAAACCTGGGAAATGTAAGATTGATTTCGCCGGCTGTCTTTAGCTGCGGCATGCCTTCTGAGGTAGAAAAGTCCTCTGTAAAATTAAGCTCTCCTTCACGTTTTGGAGTCTTGTTCTGCGCTTTTGCACTCTCTTTCGCATAGACGCTGGAGCTTTTCTTACTTGCCGGTGCAGATTTTCCGGCTGACTTCTTCGCAGATTTCTTAGTCGATTTTTTGGATGGACTATTGACATCGCCGCTTTGAGCGCTTCCGACCCTCTTCTTCGCCGATGTTTTCGACTTCTTCGCTGCGCTGGTCTTTTTCTTTTTCTGGGCTAGTGCCATTCTAATTCTCCTAATTCTGCTTTGCGAAGCAAAGTCACATTTTTCTATCGCTTCGGTAGCGATTCTTCGGGGCCGGCAAGCACCGGTTCCCTTTCCAGCCAGACTCCGCTAAACTCAAATACTCGATTCTGTACCTTACGAGCCAGGTTCATTAACGCTGCCGTCGATCCATCACGATTTACCAGAGCCAGACTATGACTGCGTGAAATTCCCACTCCGTTCTCGGAGTAGCCTTTTGAGAAACCTGAGTTTTCCACCAGCCAGGCAGCGCTTAACTTGTATGAATCCCCGGACTCAAAACAGGGAAAATCCACAACGCCAGCCTGCTCCATTCTGGATTGGAATTCCTGGCGCTGGCCGGCCGAAATAACCGGATTCAAAAAAAAGCTCCCTGCAGATCTGGACTCGGGGTCGGATTCATCCACGACCATGGACTTCTTTTTTCGAAGGGCCAACACTGCATTTCGTAGTCGTAGCAAGGCATCTGCTCTTTCTTCTGGACGGGGCTGGATGTTATGATCAGTTTCCCGGAATGAGGCGCCATCGCCGGTGGAAAGAGGATTAAGTGCCTGTCGTAATTCCTCGTACCGAGGCTCCTGAATCTGCACTGTGGACAGACGAAATGCCACACCGATTACAATGTAGCGATCTCTATCGTAGGACTTAAATCGACTCTGACGATAATTGAATTCGCATTCTTCGTTGCTAAATACAATCTGCTCAAAAGTGATTCGGTCCAGACAGCGCACCGAAACAATGGTCTGGGATACCTCTTGTCCATAGGCGCCCACATTCTGAATAGGAACAGCGCCCACCGAGCCGGGAATCCCGGACAGACATTCAACACCGGCCAGACCGGCAGAAATACAATACTGCACAAATCCATCCCAGGACTCACCGGAAGCAACATCCAGAGTCACCGAAGTTTCGTCCCTTTCGATTGTCTCAATACCCCTGGTAGCAATGTGTAATACAAGTCCAGGAAATCCCGAGTCCGAAAAAATCGTATTGGATCCACCGCCCAGCACATACAGTGGCAGTTTCTTATCTCTGGCGATGGATAGTCCCTGCAGTAATTCTTCCAGGGTAGTTGCTTTCAAATAAGAAACTGCCTGGCCGCCAAGCTTCAAAGTCGTAAGCGGGGCCAGCTCTATTTGACTTTGAACGATGGAAGTCATTTAGATCTTTCGCTTGCCTTGGCTTTTTGATAGATATCTTCCAGCTGATCCAGGTTCAGTTCTTCCAGGGGGACTTCGCTTATTTCTTCCATTTTGCGAAACCTGACCATAAATTTTTCGCAGGTTTCATGAATCGAAAGTTCAGCGGGTACATCCAGGTGACGAGCCAGGTTAACGACACAGAAGAGTACATCTCCCAATTCTCCAGACAGCTCCTTCTTTAATCTGGCAGTGGCATGGGCGGAGTCCATTGCTGCAGTGGGCTCGGATGACTCTAACCTTTCAATAAGTTCATCCAGTTCGGCCAGTTCTTCATCCAGCTTCGCTCGCACATCTTTAATGTTGGTCCAGTCAAAGCCTTTTAGAGCCGCCTTCTTCTGGAGCTTCTCTGCACGATGCAAGCCTGGTAAATAGGCGGTATTCTTTCCAAAATCGGAAGATGGCTTTCCGTCTCGCAATGCACTGCCTACATCGCCCTGGCCATCAAGTAGATCGCTTGATTTTGATTCAGATTTGCCTTGCTTTTCTTTCTCTTTGAGCTTTTCCCAGTTCTTTAGCACTTCGCCTGCTCCGCTCAGTTCCAGATCTCCAAATACATGGGGATGGCGAAAGATAAGCTTATCTACGCTGGCCCGGGCCGCATCGTATAGATTGAACCAGCCATTTTCTTCTGCAAGGCGTGCGAAAAATATAATCAGAAAAAGCAAATCCCCCAGCTCCTCTTTGAAGTTCTCCACATCTGAACTGGCAATTGCATGGATTAGCTCATGGGCCTCCTCCAGCAAATGAGGCTGCATGCTTGTTAGATCTTGCTTGCGATCCCAGTCACAGCCTCCCGGTTCTCGAAGAATGGCTGCCAGTTCGACCATGGCCTGAACATCGTGCCGGGCTTCTTCAATACGTTTTAGCTTTTCGGATGCAGATGACGAAGGAGTGGAATTCATTTTTCCGGAGATAGCCTGGAAATTATTGGACAGAGGGATGGGAGCCGATGCTCTACGTAGCATGAAAAAGACCTTCCGATATGAAGGCAATTCCTTTATTCTAGACCTTCAAACCAATGCCGGGCAGTATAGCATTTCGCGTCAAAATGAAGATGCGAATGAGCTATTGGGGTCCGCTCATGGGTTTCGATTTCTGGATAATGAACGATTCGAGCTGCATGCTCAGGATGGAATCATAGAAGGAACCTATTATTTCACAGACCAGGATTTCTTTCTTCATTTAAACGGCAAGAACCTGCACTTCCAACCAGTTCAGGCAGATGCAGCGCTTTCAGATTCGGATCTGGCCTATAAGAGTCCCATGCCCGGAAAACTCATTCGCATGTCCGTGCAAGAAGGTGCTGAGGTAGAAGAAGGTCAGACTCTTTTCGTGGTTGAAGCCATGAAAATGGAAAACCAGGTAAAAGCCCGCCGGTCAGGTAAAGTAGCTGAGATAAATGGAAAAGAAGGTGATCTGGTCAATCCTGAGGATGTGATCGTCACTCTCGCTGAGTGACAGCAACGAAGTCCGGCCTTTAAGGGCCGGAATCGCTTCTGGCTTACTTTTTGCCCTTCAATTCCTGAAGATAGCTCTGGCGCTGCTGAAAGCGCTCCTTTGCATTCAATCCCTGCCACGCTTTTTTCAGGTCCTTTACATTGGATCCAGTCTTGTCAGCGTACCGCTTGAGAAGTTTGGCCGTTTTCTCGTTCATCGCGTCCAGTAATGGGAAAGCAGATCTGGAGTCAAGTCTGTACCCGATCCATTCACGGCTGCAGAGATTTCTACAGAATTTGACTGCCGCCTCACTGCCTGGACACCACAGAAAACTCCAGATGCCAATGCTCCGGGCGTCGGACGGCCCTATCGGGGGCAAGCTCTGATCTGGCTCAAGAAGTGCGCCATCGCTCTGTATATGTATTACTGGGATCCCGATTTTCCGGAAAATCTGTGTTAAAGTGCAGTCCCCGGCTTTCCTGACGCTCCAGAGCCGATTCAATGATTAGACGGGCAATAAGCACCAGGTTTCGGAGCTCCAGGATCTTGTTCTGTAGCACGGTCCGCTTGTAGAAATCCATGATTTCGTCGTAGAGTAAATTAATGCGTCTAAGGGCCCGATTCAGTCTAAGGGTGGATCGAACAATGCCCACGTAATTCCACATGATGTGTCGAATCTCACCGAAGTTATGCTGCACAAGAATCCATTCCTCAGGGTTGAGCAGTCCTTCCTTCTGCCATGCACGAACGGCCGGCAGGCTATTCGCAAGAGGAAGGGAATCATCCGGAATAGCTTCTGCAATTCGATGAGCAAATACCAGTCCCTCGAGCAAACTGTTGGAAGCCAGTCTGTTTCCTCCATGAACTCCGGTGCAGGCCACTTCACCCACCGCGTACAGTCCAGCCAGACGGGTACGTCCGTAAAGATCGGTTCGAACACCGCCGCACATATAATGAGCGGCCGGAACTACAGGAATGGGCTGCCGGGCAATATCGATTCCTCGCTTCAAGCAGGTGGCATAGATATTGGGGAAACGGGCCATCAGTTCCTCTTGATCTGTTTTTGAACAATCCAGCCAGACATGAGGTGCACCGCTTTTCTTCATTTCTGCATCTATGGCGCGGGCCACAATATCCCTTGGTGCAAGCTCCATTCTCTCATCGTAACGATCCATAAAAGGTCGCTTCTCATGATCCAGTAGCCTGGCACCAAAACCTCGAAGTGCTTCCGTAATCAGGAATGAATTCTCTCCTGGCATGTACAGCGAAGTAGGATGGAATTGATAGAATTCCATGTTCGCAATCACCGCCCCGGCCCGATAGGCCAACGCAACTCCATCGCCGGTGGCTACGTCTGGATTGGTATTATGCAGATACACCCGGCCGGCTCCGCCCGATGCAAGGATGGTTGCTCTTGCTCGAATAATGCTGATTTCCCAGGTGTTACGATCGTAGACGTAAGCTCCGTAACAGGCAGGTGGCTTATCTCCAGGAGACTCTTCCCCTTCCACATGATAATTGGTTATTAATTCTACACCGCAGGTGTATTCCAGAAGTTCTACACCCTTTCGGTTCACCGCATCCACCAGAACATCTTCCACTTCTTTTCCGGTTAGATCTCCAGAATGAACAATTCGATTGGCACTGTGGCCGCCTTCTCGACCCAGATGCAGGTCTCCCTTTGCGTTACGGTCAAACTCAGCTCCCATTTCCATCAATTTATGGATATGCCGAGGTCCTTCAGTAACCAGGATTCGCACAGCTTCCGGATCGCATAAACCGGCACCAGCATCCAGGGTATCCTGAATATGACTTTCAAAGCTATCTGTTGTGGCCAAAACCGATGCAATACCACCCTGAGCATAACTGGTATTGGCTTCCACTACGTTGGACTTGGTAATTAGAAGAACCTTGCCATGGTCAGCCAGATGATAGGCTGCATACAGGCCGGACACTCCACTACCAATTACCAGGAAATCGACTGTACGTTCTGCCATATCAGGGCCGAGGATTCTTTTTCAGAGCATCTATATAGGCGATGGCACGGATCAGAGCAGCATCTGGCTTGATAGCATCGCTTTTATGATCTCTAAGGAAATTTTCCGCAGATTCATTTTCGCCCACGGTTTTTTTCAGAGAATCCACCCAGGCCTGACGACCAGGCTTCTTTTTCCTCTCCTGGAGTTCCGGTAAATGCTGCCACATGTCTTCTTCCCGGAAACGAGGAGGAAAGGAACCATCTGCCTCCGGAGAAATGGCAACATCGGGGTTAACACCATAAACCTGGATTGTATATCCATCCGGTGCATAGTAGCGAGCTGTGGTAAGTTTAATAATTACATCACCCAGACTCTCCAGGCTTTGCACAGTGGCCTTTCCAAAGCTTCGTTCCCCTACAATCAACGCTGCATTATGATCCTTAAGAGCGGATGCCACAATTTCGCTGGCGGAGGCAGATCCGGCATCAATCATTACAATGAGAGGAGCTTCTGCGGAATGCAAGAATATGGGCCTTAGATTATTCTTTTCTTCTTTAGAATCCCGACGGCCTTTGATCTCCACAACCTCCAGGCCTTTGGGCAGGAAAAGTCCCGCTACCTTGATTGCTTCTCGGAGATCTCCCCCCGGATTGCCGCGAAGATCCAGAACCAGACCTTCCAGTTTTCCATCTGCCTGGTTTACCAGAGATTCATATTCCTCGCGAATTAGATCCGAAGGATAGGTTCTATCAAAAAGAAAAGAAGATAGCTTTATAACACCGATTTTCTGAGTGCTAAAACCCTTGAGCGGCGAATCGGGTATGTAAGTAGAAGATACCGCTTTTTGCTCGATTACACCTCTACGAATCGAAATATCAAGAGTTTCCAGGGTTGTTGGACGTTCCACAGTTAAAGTAACGGTGGTGTCCCTGGGACCTCGAATCTGCTTCACAACGTCCGAAAGAGGAAGACCTTCGATACTGTTATCATCCACTTTTTTGATGATGTCACCGGCTCGTAGCCCGGCTTTCAATGCAGGTGAGCCCGGCAGGGGAGTTTCTACGATTACTTCGGAGGAGCCACCGCCGCGAAGCATTGCACCAATTCCTTCAAAAGTAGAATCTTCGGATTCTTTGCGAATCTTATCCCAGGTCTGCATATCCAGAATGGCACTGTGCGGATCCAGACTCTTGAGAAAGCCGTTGGCGGCCGCAAAATAAACATGATTCAGTCCAAAACTGGATGGATCAAAATCCGGAGCTTCGGACTGGGATTGCGTATCTGGCGGTGTAATGTAGTTATCTCGATTGGTCTCAATCCAGGTGACTACCTTGAGAAAATCTTCTCTGGAAAACTGGATTTTCTGCCATGCATCGTCCAGGGCTCTTTGTTCGGATTGTATCTGTTCCCGGACTTCCTGAGCCTTCTGCGCACGTTCAGACGTATTCAGGCCCTGCCGTTCCTTCTGCTCCTGTTCTTCAATAGTATTTCGTTTCTTTTCATAGGCAGTCCAATCCGGTTCCAGCACTACATAAGGAGTTCCAGAGAACTCTCCGATCAACTTTCCAGGAATGATGCGAATGGGACGCAAAACCTGGTTCTGATTCTGATAAAAGCTTCTGGGGTATAGAATCAGGGGATAGGGAAGAGCACGGAGAGCAGATTCCGCCGCTCCAACATAGCCGCGGCCCGTATCCACTCCTGGATCTATGTAGTTGTCCAGAGCATATTTCACTATGTCATCGAAGTTATCCTGACCGAACTGGGCCGGAATATTCTTGCTCTGAGCTGGATCACAACCGCAGAATGCAAGGAAAGACAATGAAAGAAAGAGAACAAGAGTACCTGAGAGCTTCACAGAGTGTACTGGGAACCATGTCCGGTGTTTTGTCGACATTTTTAGATTTCCTTTTCCATGGGTGGCAGAAAGAAAAAATACTTCGTAATTATAGATCCATGCCTGAAGAATCCAATGGATTCAATCGGGCGGTCCAGGCTCCCGTTTTGCGGTTGATCCCTGGTCTTGGATGGGCGCTGATCTGCGCCATTTTTCTATCGTGCCATCAAACTGTATCTGAGCCCTATTACCTGATTCTGGATCGTGCAGTCAAAGAATACTTTTTGCCCGATGGGGACAAATCCGAAGGACTGCGTTTACTTCAGGAAGCCTGTCATGGGAACGAGGATTATCCGGATTTGCTCTGTTACAATGCAGGAGTACTGCTACTTCGCGAAAACAGACCGGAGGAAGCTCTGGATTACTTCGAGAAGGCTCATTCCTTACACGATATTCCTCTATATAGAAGCGCCGTGCGAACAACCAGGCTTGAACTGGAAAAAATCGGCGATGGAACTTATCGAGAAAAGGCCGATCAAATCATCCTGGGTTGCAAGAAGCAAGAAATAGCCACCGTCGATTTGATAGAAGAGGCCCTGGGGTCGGATTCCAGTCCACGGTTGCAGCAATTTGCCTCTCAGCCATTAATTGAAAATTGTATGAATGAAATAGCCTCTGGTACCCGCCAGAAGGACCTTCTTGCAAGGATTCAGACAATTCGCAATAATTTACCGGATCTGAAATCCGAGCTACGAGAGCTGGAGCTGAATCAGCATCCTCTAAACAGATTGTGGAATCCGTTCTGGAAATATGGAGAAAATCCCGGCGGCTTTCCTGCCGTGGAAGCGTGGGCGGCTACACTTGATGCAGCAAAGCAGGGTTCTTCGGCCGGAGCTGAACAGGCAGCCCGTCGTTTCTTTTCTCTGGCAGAACTACGGGGAAGTGACCAGGGGGTGGCATTACGTCGCGCTGGAGCTCTGTTAATTCTACAGGATCCATATTTCAATGGTGTGCGCAGTGGTGGATTAAAAGCCCTGGCCCAATCAAATCTGTAACATCGGATTCCGATAATCTATTCATGGAAGGGAAAACCGGCGAAGACCTGAATCAGCAGGAACGAAATACCATTCAAGAAGCCCTGGCGCTGTCCCAGACAGATCCAGGAGGTCCTCGTGCTCCAGGGGAAAAGGTTGTAAACCTGAATGTGTATCGTATTCAGCGAGCTCTGCGACAGGAAGGTTTCGATCTAATTCGAGATGATAGTGGAAAACTCACTCTGGTCCTGCGAGTGAATAAGGAAGATGCCAACGGTCAGACCTAAGACCAGTTGCCCGGGACTCATGGCCTGAGGTCAAAGGCAAAGAAGATCTTCAAAATCATCAGAAATTCGATCCAGCCAGGATGGATCTCTGGTAATTAAAAATAGCTGGGTGTTTCCTTCATAGACCATCAATAGCTGTCTTGCCAGCTTCCGGGCTGACTTATCGGTACCGGTAGAATCCGCCCATCGACGAAAATAGTCTGCTAGAATCTCCATCCAATCATTGAGCAATTCATTTAGCAATGGCTGAAATCTGTTTCCATGACTGAGAGTCTGAGAAGAGAAATTTGCCAGCGGACATCCATAGAAGCTTTCTTTTCGGGCCTCTCTCTTTAGAATACCTACCCAGCTACGCACCATGGACACAGGATCCGGACGACCGGTCAGTGTTCTAAGCAATTGAGCCACCTGACGTCCGCGCTCCTCCACGTAAGCCCGTCCCAGGTCTTCTTTAGATTCAAAATGAGAATAAAGACTCTGCTTGTGAGCACCCGCCTCTTCTAGAACTCGATTAATTCCTGTGGCATCAAAGCCCTCGGAGTAAAACAGACGATCCGCAGCCTGACGGATTCGAATCTCTGGCTTTTCCTTTCGTAGCTCTGGCTGACCTTGCTCCCGAGAGACAGTCCTGCCCGAAGGCTTCTTACCAGTTTCAGAAGCTCCGGTCTTCCTATTAACCTTTTTAGCCCTTTCGGATGGATCCTTCGCCATACATGCTATTTGTATTTTTTTAGACAAATCTGTCTATTTTTTTATGGACACCACTTTTCCATAATCCTGAATAGATTTTAGACCGATCTGTCTATTTATCTGGAGAGGAGAATCGTAATGAAAAGACTGGAATTAGTGAAAAAAGGAACCCTGGAATGGAGAGAGTTTCCGGAACCCGAAATCCAGGACAGAAATCAACTAATCGTGGCACCAGTGGCGGTGGCTCGATGCGACCTGGATTTGCCCATACTGCATGGAAAGACTCTGTTTCGGCCTCCATTTGCCATCGGTCATGAATTCGTTGGAAAGATACTGAAAACCAGCCCGGATCTAGTGGATGATCCGGAGCTCAAAATCGGAACTCTTGTAGCGGTTTCTTTTCAGGTTGCCTGTGGTAGTTGTAGCCATTGTAGCGAAGGTTTGAGCAAAAGCTGCAGCAAAGTGGATGCACTTTCTGACTATGGAATGCCACCCGGAGCCAATCATTATGGTGGTGCACTCACCGAGCAGGTTCTAGTTCCATTCGCCAGACAGATGTGTCTTCCACTGCCTGCCAGCGTTGATCCTGTGAGCGTGGCCAGTTTGAGCGATAACATAGCAGAGGCAGATAAGCTGGTAGGCCGATTTCTTCCGCGACTGAAGGACAAAAGTATTCTGGTCCTTGGCGGAATGGCTCAGAGCATTGGGATCTATACCTGTCTGTATGCGAAGCAAATGGGTCAGACCCAGATTACATATATGGATGATGACCCGGACCGTCTACAGCTCGCTTCCAATCTCGGAATTGAATGTCTGGAAGCCGGCGGTTTTAAAAAGTCTCCAGGTAGATATCATCTCGTGGCCGATGCAAGTGCCAATGAAAGCGCCTGGAACATTGGGCTTCGCTCTGTGCAACCCGGAGGAATCTACACTTCTGCATCAATCTTCTGGAGTAATAAAGTGCCCATCCCGTATTTAGAGATGTATAATCATGAAGTGGAGCTTCATATTGGCCGAGTCAATGCAGCAGAAAGTATGCGACGATTAATGCCTGCCATCGAATCAGGACAATTCACTCCGGAATCTGTGGTTACACATACTGCAAGTTTCGCCGATGCAAAGGAAGCCTGGAGCGAACCAGGAATCAAACTGGTAATAAAAACATAGAAAACTGGGCGGACTGAATCAAGAATGCAGGCCGGACAATTCTCGGCCAAACATTTGCGGACCGTGGCTTCAGGGAAAGATAAACTCTCCTTTTATAAGTTCGTAGCCATGCTGCAAATCTGGAGGAGCGTTTCCCACGGAACAATCAGATCCTCCTGCAGGATTCGTGGCCGCAGGCCACTCCAGCACAAGCTTGCTCATATATCCTTTAGTAATCCAGGAACAGGTACCTGTTTTACCGGAACTAATAAATGCACTACTGGTAGCAGATAGATTCTCTCGATATTCCTTTCTGTTTTCGTCGTATTTTTCGTATTGCCCGGTATTCTGATTGGTCGGATGCACAATAGAGAAGTAGAGTTTCCCGTTTCTCTTCATCTGGATTCTACATTTGACCATGTCCAGGTCAGGCAATATTTCATAGTCTATTCTTGCTTGGGGATAATTCTCCTTGAGCGCATTTTGCACATTGAAACAACTCTTTCCTGTATCGGATTGGGCCAATTCTTCCACAGACAACTGAGAATTCATTTCCTGGGACGTGCCGCTACTACATCCGAAAATAAATATGGAAATGCAAAAGACCAGAAATAAGGATCCAAAAAGCTTCATTAGCAACTCCATCGCTCACTCAGGATGGAGCGAGGAAGATAGCGAGGCATGCATCCTGTTTTGAATCAACCATTATTTTGGAGAATAGAATAGAGTAAGCTTTTCCAGCATCATCGTGAATTGGGATAGAGTTCTTCAAATCCTCATCAGTCAAAAGTCCTGTTTTCGGAAAATCCGAGAAATGATCAAAAATCAATGATCCCAGTAATGTCTCTGAAGTGGTATCAAGAAGTTTATCGAATTCTTTGTTTTCTTTCAGTATTGTGCCTTTTTCGCACTCAATTAAGGCCATTGGGATGGAATTTTCCATGAATAGATTACGATACAGGGCCCGGGATTCCCGTATTTCTTCCCTTACTCGATGATGCTCGGTCATATCGTGGCAGGTAAAAAGTAAGGATGCTTGATCAATGTTAACCGGCCGCACATCTATCGAGAAATGTTGCTTCCCCTTTCGCGGATTATCCACAGCCAGTTCTATGTTCTCAACTTTGTGAAGTTCCAGCTTTTTCAGAGCCTCCCGTAGGCCCGTTCCCAAAAGAGCGTCCAGAGTGTGCATATCCTCTATCTCTCTTTGAGTAAATCCATGGATGCGCTCTGCATTCGGACAGACAAAAGTGAGGTTCAAATCAGAATCGGTAAGGAAAACTGCATCGCTTACGTTTTCTAGAGTGAGTCTGTAGAAAAGTTTCGATTTTTCCAAAAGCTCCGATTGATTCTTCTCCTCCTTGCGAGAGGCAAATAGCTTTAAAGCCATTTTGATGGATGCATCCAGTACAATGAATCCTGAATCCTTCACAACATAACCATAGGAACTGATCTGCTCCGTTCGCTGCACTATTTCAGGCTCGGTATGCGATGACAGAAATAGTACCGGCACATCATTGATTTCATTAATCTGACTGGCGGCCTCTGTACCATCCATGCCGGCACCAAGATCAATATCCATGATTATCAGATGCCCCTGAAAGCTACCGCTGCGAACTCTTTGGAGTGCTGCTTCTCCGCTGGATTCATGCTCCATGAGGTACCCAAGTTCTTCCAGTCTTCGTATGGTTGCCAGAGCCACTATGGGGTCATCTTCGACCAGTAGCAAATGGGGTTCTGACGGCATCGTGATTGTCATTGTATTGGAAGCGCCCCTGTCGCAAGAATTTGACTGCCCCTGGCCCGGCAGCAAAGTATTCCCCGGAGTTTATTACAGAATTAAGCCCACGAGCCGGAAGGAAGTCAAGGTACTTGAAAGATAAAAGAAAGTCCTGCAAGCGAGCAATTCTGCTTTTCTCTGGTTGGCTGGATGGCTATGCTCGAAGATGCACCTGGTAAGAGAAATGGATTCTACAGATTCAGATAGCAAATACCATGGCAATGGTTCTCTGCGATTGGCTCTGGCGGCCGTAATCGTAGAACTGGGGATTCATATTTTGCATTTTGGGGGCTGGCTACCGGCTTTTATGGTTGGAGTAATCCCGAGAACCATTCAAGGATTACCAGGAATCATTTTTGCTCCCTGGCTGCATGGAAGCTGGACTCATTTGTTCTCCAACTCCGCGCCACTCTTTCTGGCCGTGTGGGGCACCAGCTATCTGTACCACAGGATTCGATTCCCGGTACTCTTTCTTTCCATGATCGCACCGGGTATTGCTGTTTGGTTCTGGGATGATTCTGCCATGCACCTGGGGGCCAGCGGCTGGATTTATGCACTTCTTGCATTCATTTTCTGGTCCGGGCTTTTCCGACGACACCCACGTTCCATCGCACTTTCTCTAATCATTGTCTTTCTTTACGGTGGAATGGTATGGCAGGTATTACCTCTGGAAGAAGGTGTATCCTGGCAGTCCCATCTGACTGGAGCCATTGCCGGTTTCCTTCTTGCTGTCATCTATCGAAAGACTCCCATTGATGACCCTGAAGAAATTGAAAAAGAAGCAGAAGAGTATGATGATGATTTTGGATACACTATGGAATCCGGTCCATTTCGCGACCTTTGATATTTGCTCTAACTCTCTGTCCAGGCCAGCGCATCTATACCGAAGTTTCATTTCGAATAACAGCTACTGGCTATTTCTCACCTCAACAACCCAATTTCGAATCCTTTCCAGAAATGAATCCGTGGATTCTCCTTTTTGAATCATCGCATCCAGTTTCTGTAAATCTTCGCTGAATTCCTGCATCTGCAATGAAAGTGCAGTGCCACGCATATGATGAATCAATTGATGGGCCGCCCGGGCTTCTGCCCGATCGATACAGTTCAGCAGCTTCTCTAGATCACCTTCCAGACTGGGCACTGCGGCTGAAACGATTTCCTTGATGACTGAGGAGCTTAGACCAGTCTTCTCTGAAATACGAGCATGCAGGACACCTCTGCGATCGGATTCGATCCACCTTTCAATTACTTCAAGAAAATCCTTTCGCATTAGCGGCTTTGCAAGAAAGTCATTCATTCCAGCCTGCATGCAACGTTCTCTTTCATTATCCAGGGTTGCAGCCGTTAGAGCAATGATCGGAATATCGACAAGATCCTTCCACCGGCGAATTTGACGAGCCGTCTCCAGTCCATCCATGCGGGGCATATGCAAATCCAGAAAAATCAGATGGGGCTTTTTTTCCCTGGTCTTTCGCAGGGCTTCCTCCCCATCCCTTGCTTCAATAATTTCAGCTCCAGGGAGTAAGCTCTGAAGCATATGCCGTGTCAGATTCAGATTGACCAGGTTATCTTCGGCGATGAGCAGTCGGACCTGCTCCGGACTTTCCAGAGATAATTCTTGAGGCTGCAGGGAATCGGTTTTCTGCTGGAAGAGCCTCTCCAGGCTTGCAACATCCAGAGGCCGGCTGATTTTTCTGGTATGGACTCCAGAAATGGATTCTGGAATCAAAGGCATGTTATCGCTCAACCTGCAGGCAAAAATCACTGTGGCTTCGGAAGCATACGTAGTGAGAAATGAGATAAGACCAGCTCCATAGAATAGTTCATCGACCAGGATTAAATCGAAATTTGAAGCTTGAATTCTGGACTGCAAATCCTCCAGGTTTCGAACAGATACGGTTTCCAGTCCCTGAGCTTCCAAAATTCTGCGCACCGACTTTATCGCTGCCGGAGATGAGTCCGCAATCAGCGCTCGGTTGAATTCTCTTAGAGATCTGTATCGATTGGGAGTGGAATCCAGAACTTCTACGGGGATTTCAAAAAGGAACGTAGTGCCCTGCATTCTCTGGTCCAGGATCTCAATTTCTCCGCCCATGAGCTCCACCAGCTGCGATGCAATAGTGAGCCCCAGACCGGTGCTATTCTCCGGGCTAATCTCGCTACTACGCGAAAAGGCTTTGAAAATATCATCTCTTAAAGCAGGATCAATCCCGGGACCCGTATCTCTCACGGCAAAACGAAGTTTGCTTGCTTCTTCTATATATTGTAGCTTTAGTTCTACTTCTCCGGCAGGACAAAACTTAACAGCATTGCCCAGGAGGTTCACAAGAACCTGACGCAAATGCACTATATCCATTTTCAGAAGCGAAGGAAGATTCGGATCTAGCTCTATCAAAAGCTCCAATCCCTTTTGATGGGCCTGAAATAGTACAGCTTCAATGGACTGTCGCGCCATGATTGCTGGATCAGCTTCTACATAGACCAGCTCCATACTGCCGGAATCCAGCCTCGAAAAATCCAGAACGTTGTTAACTACGCTCAACAGAATTCCCGCAGATTGGTGAACCAGTTCTGCGTACTGGCGCGCCGGATTATTCAGCTGCAATCGAGATAGCAAGTCGGAATAACCTATGACACCGTTCAGAGGAGTGCGAAGTTCATGGCTCATATATGCCAGGAATCGTCCTTTAGACTTTACTGCAATCTCTGCCTTCTCTCTGGCTTCCTCGAGCTCCCGTTCGGCCTTCTTGCGCGCAGTCACATCCCTCTGGACCCCAAAATGACCTACAATCCGACCCTGGCCGTCATACATGCAGATATAGTCGCCTTCCACAGAAAAAGAAGTACCGTCCATTCTTCGTTCATCGGTTTGCAGTAAGGCCCGGCCGCTATCAAAGAACTCCCGCCAGATCTGTCTTCCATGCAGAGGGTCATGATTGAAGAAGTCTGCTGGAGTAAGGCCCAGAAAAGATTCCTCCGAGGCACCATACTGGTCCAGCATCGCCTGGTTAACCTTTGTGACTCTTTGATGTGCAAAAACGTAGTCCAGCACAGACTCTTTGTCTACGTCATCGTTCCAGACAACAGGCTCATCCAGCGTCATAAAGAAAAACCCGGCAAGAGAGTTCTTAAAGAAGAGCTCAAACTTCTCCGAGCTATCCTTTACCTGCATTTCTGCCTGAACTCTTTCCGTTACATTTCGCACGGTGCAGATGATGTGCTTCTGTTCATCCGGAGTTCGATGCAACGCGGCTACCATGTTGAACCACTGCCTTCCACCGGGCAAATCCAGGTAATACTCGGCAGAGGATCGAATGCCGGTCTTCACCACGGTATTTAATGCATCTGTGATGGAGCCAAGCGCCGGTTCCTGAAAACCAATATCATGGATGGAGCGACCCATGAACAAATCGGGCGCAACGAGCAAATCGGAATCGTCCGGAGAATGGTAATACTGAATAAAGCGATAATCCAGGTCCACAACGAATACAAGGTCCCCGGTACCGACCAGAAGCTGGCGTAAATGCTCTACCCGTTGCTCCAGCTTTTGAGCAGTGCCGGAGGTGGAAGTAATGTCAATGAATGCCAGCAGACCTAGCTCTCCCACCGTCCTCCTGCGAATAAGATAAGACCGTTCCTGTCCTTTTTGGATGATCCGGAGCTCGATGGTATCTTCCTTTGATTTGAAAAAATCCAGGGCCCGGGACAGGTCCTCGGGATGAATTATATCGGACCAGCGGATATCCGGGGAAGCACTGGAGTACAGCTCCGATGGAAATAGCTTCTGGATTAGTTCGGGACTGAGGTAAAAATTATCCGGATCTACAAGATCTACGATACCAGTTCCATCCAGTAATTCAGAAACAGAGCTGCCCCTGGTAAGGTCCAGCCAGCGATGATATAGTTCTTCGTTCACGATTCTTTGCTCTTTTAGGTCGCAACCTGCCATAGTATCTTAGTAGACGGAAAAAAGAAAGGGCCCCTCAACGTTGGTTCTTTTTTGCCCTCAGATCTGGCTGGTACTATTGACAGCGATCTTTCGTAATCTTTATCACTATACTTTATATCTTTCTCGAGAGTTTCGTCGCCGCACAGGGGCTCAGAGACTACCCGGCAACGTTAGGGATCTATCCAGGAGTTCACGGTGGCTCCACAAGAAATTCGCCGACCAGAGGCCAATGGTCCGAGGCATCGCTATCGATTGTATAGGTTTCCTCCACTTTCAGATTCGAGTAGAAAATATAGTCCAGGGTAATAGAATCGGGAACTAAAAAAGATGGAATGGGAGCCAGGGCCTGCCTCGTGGATTCCGGCAAAGGGAATGTGTCGTGATTCGAAGGGAAGATACTACCATCACCATCGGCGTATCCAGCCTCCTCCAGCATTTCATATTCGCTCATCCAGAAGCCTGGTAGGCCACGAAGGAGATTGAAATCTCCCAGTAAAACCCTGGGGCCACTCGCTGGCCCCAGCCATTCGAATAGATCCTGCAACTCCTTCTTTCGGTGCATGGATCTGCGCATTATGTTTTGTCTGTCGGACCCGACGCCTGCCAGGGGAGTTAAGTGCAGAGTCACAAACTCCACCGGTTGCCCCTGAATATCTACGACGATTCGTAAGGCTCGCCTGGAATGGCCCAGACGGATTTCATCGGATCGCAGAACAGGTAGTCTGGAAAGAAAGGCCAGGACCCAGTATGATTGGCCATGGCGGACATAGGGCTGGCTGATAACGTACCGATAATTCAGATTGCGGGCAATGGTGCCCACCGGGGAGCCTCTGGAAAATCCCACTTCCTGCAGGGCTACCACATCTGCATCCAGGTTCTTTAATGTAGATTGAATTCCAGACCAGCCACTATGAAAATAATGCACGTTGTACGTGGCTGCCTTAAAAACGATTCTGTTCGAATTACGAAAGGATAGTATCAGACAGGCGGCGCCCAGAAGTGACACCGCCAGAAGCAGAATAATAAAATGCCTTACTTGAATCCTATATCGCATTCACATTGTTCGTATTCATTCTTAATGCTACGACAGGCAACCACGACGGCTGTTTCCTTCTGTCCGCCCCTTCCGCTCATGGACATACCACTTACCTGGGCCAATCCCATGGCCGAGGATGTGCAGGAGGCCTCTTTTTTGGCGGGGCTGTTGGTTGCCACGGCACTTGACTGAGCTCTGGCTTTGAAATTCTCGATGCGATCCAACCCGTATTCTTTCATCGCCGCCTGCCGATCTGCGCGATCAAATTTGTAGTTACTTTCCGGTCTGGGAGATTCCACGCTGGCGCAGGCGGCTGTCATAAGAGCCAGAGCCAGCAATGTAAAAATGCAGGTGTATTTCATCCCCGAATTGGAAGCCTTTCCTCAACTCTGTCCAGTCAAATCCTGGGACTATCTGATTTGCGGATTAAAAGAGTAAGGATTGGCAAACCTGGTACCTCTGAAGGGTTCCGGACCATGGCGAAGGGTCTCAGGTTCTGCAAAAGGGAGCTCATTTGCAGGAAAGTAGATCTTTAATCGCATCGGCCATTGCCCGGTGGCTCTAATTCGAATGAAAACGCAAACTAATTAAGTCAATCGGGACAAATGGCCCATTGCATTTGTCTGCTCTCCGGACTATGCTATCTCAACAGCGCCTTTCCTGACCGGAAATACCCGAGCCAGGGAAGCGCGAGGAGGATTTATGAATGAAGCTCATCTACACCTTCTGGTGAATCATTTTCCCGTTGTCGGAGCGATAGTCTCGCTGGTCGCACTGATCGTAGCTCTGGCATGGAATTCAAAAGATTTCAGGAAGTCTGCGTTGATAATAGCCTTGATTTTCGGACTGTCTGCTATACCTGCCTATTTTTCCGGGGAAGCGGCGGAGGAAATTGCGGAAGAAGCAAATGCAAGTCATGAACGAATCGAGAGTCATGAAGATGCGGCCAAATTGGCCACTATTGCCGCTATCGTTTCTGGACTGGTGGCAGGTGGAGCTCTCGCTCTAAGGAATGCCCGGCCGGTGGGCCTTTCAGCTGCCGCATTCCTGTTCTTGATTACTGCCATTCTGATGGCAAGGGCTGCGAACAGTGGAGGTCAAATCGCACATCCAGAGATTCGCGGAGATACTTCCATGGTTTCGCCTACAACGAGGAACTATTCTCCCAGCGAAAGTGATGAAAAGCAGGGTTTGAACCGGGAGGAAGAAGATGACTGAGTGCAAATACTTCCTGTCCCGGGGATAGGAAACGTACGCATAGCTTCATGATCGACATAAATTAAGCGGCCCTGGATCAATCCAGGCCGCCTACTCTTCAAAATACGGTACCAATCCGCCCTCAAAGGCGGAAACCGCATTATCCAGATGCACCTGAAAATCTTGCAGGTGCAGTATTTTTTCGCCGGTCAATTCGCCGATCCAGCTCAAAGACAGATCAAATTTACTGGCCAGATTCTCCACAGCATCCCCATTCTCCGCCTCCACATTCAGTAGAACAGAACCGCAAGTCTCCGCAAACCAGAATAGATCCGGTCGATCCTCAAATAATTTGCCGGCTTTAGACTTGAGCTCTCCCATGGATTCCGGATCAGCAGTAAAACCGACCCATTGCGAATTGTAAGGATTGTAGACACTTCGGAAAATCGCAAAGGCCAGTCCGCCCAGGGAAAGATCCCTGGCTCCCAGCAAAATCCCATTCTGTGCAGCCGTAAATAGGGCGTCGCATAACCTGCTTTCCTGCTTCATATCGATGGAAGGTGGCATTCCTTCGATTCCACCGGTCCTCATATTCTGGTATTCAGATCCTCCTGCAGAAGGAGCGAATCGTCCCAGCAATGCAACCCGGCTACCTGGTTTTTCAAATACAGGCGAAATAGCCTGGTTCAATTTAGGAATAAGACCTACCATACCAATTGTGGGTGTAGGTAACACCGGACCATCCTGACTTTCATTGTAGAAACTTACATTTCCGCCCGTTACTGGAATGTTGAAAGCACGACAGGCATCGGACATACCACCGATGGCTTCTGAAAACATGTAGTAATTCTCAGGAATGTATGGATTACCAAAATTCAAACAGTTGGTGATGCCCAGAGGACGAGCCCCGGTAACAGCCACATTCCTGGCCGATTCGCACACAGCTATTTGAGTGCCCTGGCGAGGATTCAGATATACAAATCTAGAGTTGCAGTCTGTGCTTACAGAGAGAGCTCGATCGGTGCCTGGAATCCTTACAACTCCTCCGTCTCCGCCTGGACCATGAACCCGTACCAGCCCCACTTCAGTGTCATACTGCTCGAAGACCGGTCGCTTGCTGGCCAGGTTAGGTCTCTTAATCAGGTCCAGAAATGTCTGCTCCAGCTCTGCGGAACCCTTAACTTCCGGGATGCTTTTGTCCTTTACTGCAGAAACCGCTTCGATGTAGTCCGGCTTGCTAATTTCTCTGCGATACCGGGGGGCTCCGCCGCCAAGAACAAGAGAATCTGCAGGAACTTCAGCACAGAGTTTTCCTTCCCTTTTTACCCGAAGCATACCATCATCGGTTACTTCGCCAATTCGAACGGCATGCAAATCCCATTTTTTGAATATATCGATGACTTCCTGCTCACGGCCAGGTTTTCCCACAACCAGCATTCTTTCCTGGCTTTCAGAAAGCATGATTTCGTACGCATTCATTCCATCTTCGCGCAGCGGGACCAGATCCAGGTCAATATTCATACCTGTTTCGCTCTTGGCGCTCATCTCGGACGTGCTACAGGATAGCCCGGCAGCGCCCATATCCTGAATGCCAATGATAGCCCCGGTACCGATCAACTCAAGACTGGCTTCCAGAAGTAATTTCTCCATAAATGGATCGCCTACCTGCACTGCGCTTCTTTTCTCCTCCGATTCCTGACTCAGATCTCTGGAGGCAAAACTGGCGCCGTGAATACCATCACGACCGGTGGTGGCGCCAACATAGAATACAGGATTTCCGGGACCATCCGCCCTGGCTCGGGCAATGCCATCGTGAGATACAATTCCTACAGTCATTGCATTTACCAGGCAGTTACGTGAAAAGGATGGATCGAAAAACAATTCTCCGCCGGCTACAGCAATACCCAGAGAGTTCCCGTAGTCTCCAATTCCGGCCACCGCTCGCTTTAAAAGATACTGGTTTCTTTTATCATCCGGTGGTCCAAATCGCAAAGAATTCAATGAACAGATGGGCCGGGCTCCCATAGTAAATATATCGCGCATGATGCCACCCACTCCGGTGGCAGCTCCCTGATATGGCTCAATGGCTGAAGGATGATTATGGGATTCTATCTTAAAAACCACGGCCAGACCTTCGCCGATGTCCAGCGCACCCGCATTTTCCTCACCTGCAGCAGCCAGAGAATCGGGAGATTCCGAAGGAAGAGTCTTAAGTAGTAATATAGAATTCTTGTAACTGCAATGCTCGGACCACATCCCGGAGTATATGCCCAGTTCGGTGACGGTTGGTACCCGGCCCAGGTATTCCTGGATTTTTTTGTATTCCTCTTCTGTGAGTCCATGCTCCAGAGCATCGTTCAGTGTGATCTCTTTCTCGGAGTATAACATAAGACAAGGCTGCGATAGGCCTACGGAGGGGCAACCGTTTCAGAAAAATAGGAAAACCGGTTGAAAGCCTCTCCCTTGCTCACATTGTAACTCAATGAAAATCTTCAACAAGTATGGGCTCCATTTAAACCCTTACGTGTCCGTTTTCTCCGCTGTTCTTATCTTTCTTTTTGTATTTTTGGGAGTAGCCTTCACGGAGGCGATGAAATCCTACTTTGGCGATGTCCTGGATTTTCTGGGCACCTACGTTGGATGGTTTTATATTCTCTGCGTCGGATTCTACGTAATCTTCGTAATCTGGCTATATTTTAGTCCATTTGGAAGAATTCGCCTGGGTCCGGACGATGAAAAGCCTCAGTTCAGCTACATGTCCTGGTTTGCCATGCTTTTTAGCGCCGGTATGGGTATTGGTCTGGTATTCTATTCCGTTGCTGAACCCATGACACATTACCTGCATCCACCTATCGGTGAACCGCGAACTGTGGATGCAGCGCAGCGGTCCATGATTACTACCTTCTTTCACTGGGGACTTCATGCATGGGCTATCTATATAGTGATGGGCCTGGCTCTGGCTTATTTTACTCATCGAATGAAAATGCCATTATCTCTGCGAAGTGCATTCTATCCTCTAATCGGAAACCGAGTGGAAGGCGCCGCCGGTAACATCATCGATACCTTTGCAGTTCTGGGCACCCTATTTGGTCTGGCCACATCACTGGGCCTGGGGGTAATGCAGGTAAATGCTGGCCTGGAATTTACCGGACTCATGGAATTTAGCGTCCAGAATCAGATAATTCTGATCGCGCTGATTACGCTGGCAGCGACCATTTCTGTGGTCACCGGCCTGGAGAAAGGTATCCTTTACCTCAGTAATTTTAACATAGTTCTAGGCTTCATCCTGCTGCTATTTGTATTCTTTACCGGGCCTACACTTTTCATTCTCAAGTCCTGGGTTCAAAGCATGGGCGATTACTTCCAGCAATTCATTCATCTAACCTACTGGACTGCGGCCTACAAAGGAGAAACGGAAGCCTGGAGAGACTGGCAGAAGAACTGGACTCTATTCTACTGGGCCTGGTGGATTTCCTGGTCTCCCTTTGTGGGAATGTTCATCGCACGCATTTCCAAAGGGCGGACCATCCGGGAATTCATCCTGGGAGTTTCTCTGGTTCCCACTTTAGTAACCTTTTTCTGGCTCACTGTATTTGGTAATACTGCCATCTGGTTTGATCTGTTCGGAGGAGGAGCAGAAAACATAGCCAATGCTGTGGGAAGCACCGAAACACTTCCGACTGCATTGTTCATGCTACTGGAAAAGCTTCCCTTTGCCAGCGTTACGGCCATGATCGCTACAGTTGTAATAACCGGCTACTTCATCACTTCCTCCGATTCCGGTTCCCTGGTGATTGATATGATCACTGCAGGCGGACATCATGAACCGCCTGTTAAGCAACGTATTTTCTGGGCGATAATGGAAGGTCTGGTAGCAGCGGTCCTGCTTCTGGCCGGAGGACTGATTGCGCTTCAAACGGCAGCATTAACAACTGCATTACCACTTTCCATAGTCCTGCTGCTGATCTGCTGGGGACTGGTGCGGCAGCTTCGCAAAGATCCCTCCAGGGCTACCAGATACGGAGTAAATCCTCTGGAGCTTCAAAAGGAAGAGAAGGAGCGTGCCCGTAAAGCTGCAGCGCCGATCAATCAGGAAGGTGCAAACATTCAAAAAGAGCACTAACCGGAGATTCATTAACTGAACATGCAAAGCATCTTCGGGGCCCGGGCAGATGCCTTACGTTTCGAGGATGCCTTACGTTTCGAGGATGCCTTTTCCTCAGCCCCCTGGCTTCATTGCCAGGCTATTGATAAGGGGGAAAAAAAAACAGAGCCGGTCATTTGTATCCTGGTGATGCAAAACCCGCTCTGCTCTGGCGGCCCGGGGGCCGCAGGATTAATTTCAGGCTACTTCTTCTTGAAGTGAAGAATGCCCCAGTTCAGGGCCCCTTTTTTGCCTGCTTCAACCCAATGAGACAATCCTTTCAGCATACGATCTACGTATTCCTGACTGATATGATTCATCTTCGAAGTCTTTTCCTTAAGTTCTGCAGCAACCCTTGAATAGTGCTCCGGAAGCTGGTGAGATAGATCAATAATCTGTACTGTTTCCATTCCCAGTTTCTTTGCTTGCTCCTCATAGAACTTGAAAGAACCCATGGTTTCCAGGTGAATTCGATCCAGCACCGGCTGCAGGTCTTCCTTTTTCGCATCCGGGCTTTGCATGGGATCGGTAAAGATCAGTTCTCCGCCTGATTTCAGTACGCGGTGAAGTTCCTGCATAACCTTTTCACGGTTTCCACTGTGAAGAAAAGAGTCCTCGGACCAAATAACATCAAATGTCTCGTCATTGTAAGATAGATTTTCAAAGTCACCGTCCACAACATCGATCAATTGATCCAGTCCCTGTTCCTTGTTCATCTGGCGGTCCCGCTCATTTTGCTTCTCGCTCAGATTGAGCGCTACCACGTGGCAGCCATATTTCTTGGCCAGGTATCTGGCCGCTCCGCCGAACCCGGCTCCTGCATCCAGAACTTTGCTATCTTTGCCAATGTTCTGAATACAGCTGTCCATCTTTTCGACGGTCTTCTGGCTTGCATCCCGAATGGGATGATCCGGCCCTTCATAAAGACCTATATGAATATCTTCGCCGCCCCAGACATCGTAGTAAAACTTGTCTGCGTCGTCGCTGTTGTAGTATTCTCTCGCTTTTTCTACTACGCCTGAATAGTTTTTTTCACTCATTCTTCTCCTCCTGTGCCGTAGCTTTTTTCTGCTACGTGGATCCAGAAGTCAGGCTCATTCTCATGATAGGTTTCCTTGAAATCACCATAGGTCCCCACTTTCTGGAACCCTACCTCTTCCATGAGCTTATGAACATAAGTCTTTCGAAGAGGAAACATATTTAAATGAAATACGGACTTGTCAGGGAACGTGTAGCGAAACCGGGCCAGACCTTCATCCACGTGTTCGGGCACCGCTTCTACATCTTCGCCAGCATAGTAGTAAGTATGCTTGGATGAAAATCCATGATCAAGAATTGAGTCATAGTTTCGCTGATCAAGAATCAACAATCCATCGTGGCGCAACGCTGCATAGAACTCAGCCAGTGTCTTTCGACGATCACGTTCATCGAAAAGGTGAGTAAATGAATTACCAAGACAAATAATCGCATCGTATTTACCATGCACGTCGCGATTCAACCATCGCCAGTCTGCATGTATTGTGCGAAGCACGTGCCCTCTTTTTCGAGCATTTTCAAACGCTTTGGCAAGCATAACGGGACTACCGTCAGCGCTAAACACTTCAAAGCCTTCTTCAAGTAGACGAATGGAGTGAAAGCCGGTCCCTGTGGCCACATCCAGTATCTTCTTACATCCTCGCTCTTTCAGTGTGCGAATAAAGAAGTCCCCTTCGCTCTGGGCTCTCGCATCCCAGTCAATAAGATCATCCCACTTATCGACGAAGCCGCCAACGTATTCTTCAACATAATGGTCTGTATTTCGGACCGAAGTAGGATCCTTCCCAAAATCCTGGGTTTTTGCATCTGCAACAGTATCCTTTGAACTCATAAATATACACCTCGACTATAAACCCCATCGCAGGGATTTCAATTTTGCACGAGCCGCAATGGACTCATTTGGGCTTAACTAACCGGCAAGTTAACAAGACGCGTACGCGCAGTTTGGACACTATTAGGAGGCTGACAGTAAAGCGCACTGTCAAGGAAAAAACCCGGGAAAAAGGAGTGCGAAAGGGGGGTGAAGAAGCCTTGCAATCTCGACCTGGACCCTGAAATACCGGAATTATGTCCCGGAAATGTCATCTGGTTTGTCTAACGTTGGCTCATGGATCGGTATTGCGGACCAGAAGACTCGGAGCTCCAGTGTCTGTGCTGAATGCCCGGATTCCATATTGAAAGCGGCCTCCAGCGCCAATGAAAGGAGGCGCCGGATGGCGGAAACTCCGCCGGGCGTTTCGATTACATTTCCATAGACAGCTCTTTCCAGTCGCCGTCCTTCTCTTTGCACTCTTCTTTGCTCATCTGTAGCCAGCCCTTTCCTTTACAGGAGTTCTGTCCGGCACAGCTGGTTTCTTTTGTGTGACAGGCACTCTGACCCTTACATGCATTGATCCCGTGGCATTCGCCCAGGTCCGTCTGTAGCGGGGTATCGGCTGTTTCCGAACCACCGCAGGAGGCCGCCATAAGCATCCCTCCCAGCGCCGCTCCCATCAGTATTTTGCTTCTTGAATCCATGACCCATCTACAGGCTTAAACCGCAAAAAATCAACCCTTCTTTGATACACCGGAAATAATGCTTCTTTGTGACTTTACTTTTTCGTCTTATGTAGCGAAGTTGTTATTGGCGTCGGTGTCCTGAAAGATAGAAAATGTGGCCGCCGAAAAAATTTGATTCGAGGTCTTTGATGCTAAAATTTTCGCTAACATATGACCTGATCCGTAAAACCAAGATGGTTGATCTGGCCCGCACTCTTCGCGAAGCCAAGAAAGCCCGTTTGAAGGACATAAAAATATACGATCTTCTGACGGAAATCCAGCATGGAAATGGAAACGGACAGGGCTTATATCTACTATTTGGCCCAAAAGGTGAACTTTACTACGTGGGAAAATGTGTAGGTAGTTCCTTTATTGAGAAACTGCCGGAGCAGTTTCGCTACCAGGAGTCTGGAAGACAGGCTACTTTGCTGTATTCCATTCAAAAGAAGGATGGGTTCGGCAAACCAAAAGACAGGGATGAGTATGTTAAAGGTGCTCTTCGTGTAATGGAGAACTTCGACGTTTTGCTCATTCACTTTCAACCGGAGGATTCAACTGAGATCGCACCGGTAGAATCTTTGATGCGCCGTACTCTTCAGCCTCTATTGAATGAGATCTACGGTCGCACGGATGTGAGAGGCAGTACGGTGCAGGAATGGGTAAAGGCTTTTCGCATTAGAGCAGCCAAGCTCAGCGCAAGCAGCCGCCGATAGGAAGTGGGATTCCATTCCCGCTGCGGCAAAGAATATACCCGGGAATTTCCGCTGGCCATTCGCCAGCGGAAACACTCCCCATATCTGCCAATATCAGGGTTCGGATGGACCAATCATCAGCTCTGGCCGCACCATCTCGTCAAATTGGGTCTCATCCAGGATTCCCAGCTCCAGAGCAGATTCTTTAAGACTGATTCCCTTCTGATGAGCATTCTTGGCAATCTTTGCCGCCTTGTCGTAACCGATATGAGGGTTCAGAGCCGTAACCAGCATCAATGAATTATTTAGATGCCTTTGAATATTCTCTTTCCAGGGCTCAATGCCAACAGCGCAATTGTCGTTGAAGCTAAGGGCTGCATCACCAAGCAATCGAATAGAATTAAGAGCATTGAATACAATTACAGGCTTAAAAACGTTCAGCTCGAAGTTACCGGATGCCCCTCCAACATTTATGGCCACGTCATTGCCCAGGATCTGAGCACAAACCATGGTCATCGCTTCGCTCTGAGTCGGATTTACTTTACCAGGCATGATTGAACTTCCAGGTTCATTTTCCGGGATTCGAATCTCCGCCAGTCCGGACCTGGGGCCGCTGGCCATCCAACGAACATCGTTGGCCAATTTCATCATATCCGCTGCAAGGGTTTTCAATGCACCATGAAGTTCTAGAATGGGGCCATGGGAACTTAATGCTTCAAATTTATTGGGAGCAGTAACAAAGGGTAATTTCGTAATGCTGGCAATTTCCTGAGCTGACTTCTCCGCGAAGCCCTTCAGTGTATTGAGTCCGGTTCCTACTGCAGTGCCACCCAGGGCCAGTTCAAATACTCCGCCCAGCGCATGATCGATTCTCTCCATATCGTGATCCAGCATGGTCACGTACGCGGAGAATTCCTGCCCCAGAGTTAATGGTGTTGCATCCATTAAATGAGTACGACCAATCTTGATTACATTTTCAAACTCTCTGGCCTTCTTATCCAGAGTGTTGCGCAAAGTCTTCAATCTGGGCTGTAAATGGTGCACAACCTGTTCGGCTATGGCAATATGCATGGCCGTGGGAAATGTATCGTTCGAGCTCTGCGCGCGATTCACATGATCGTTCGGATGCACCGGTGTCTTGGAGCCCATGGTTCCGCCAGCCATTTCAATTGCACGATTGGAGATGACTTCATTGGAATTCATATTGGTCTGGGTTCCGCTACCGGTTTGCCATACAACCAGCGGAAAATGATCATCCAGTTTACCTTCGATGACTTCGTCGGCTGCCTTTACGATAAGATCAGCAATTTCATCTGGAAGATTTCCCAGAGATCGGTTGGCCAGGGCCGCAGATTTTTTTAGTATACCAAGTGCGCGGATCATCTCGCGAGGAAATCGATCATGACCAATCTTAAAGTTGGTCAGAGAACGCTGGGTCTGAGCCCCCCAGTACCGATCCGACTGGACCTCGATCTCACCCATTGTATCTGTTTCAATACGAACGCTCATTGAATCCTCCTGTAGCCAGGAATTATTGGCTACGACGGATGGTCAACAAAGTCAGATCATCCTCTGGTTCTCGATCATCCATGAACTGCTGGAACTCTCCCAGTATGGTAGACTGTATTTCTTCAAGTACTTCATGGTCTTTTGTAAGACCTTTCTGAATGGCGCCTAACAATCCATCCAGACCAAACGGAATACCAGCTCTGTTTCGCGCTTCAGTGAATCCATCGGTATACAAGAAGACTATATCCCCCGGAAGTAATTTCATTTCACTTTCGAGGTTTCTATCTCTTCCCGCTTCCAGACGATTTACTCCAAGCCAGACCCCTTGAGTACTGTAAGATTCCAGGCGATCTGTAGCCTTTCGATAGACCAGAATACTCAAATGACTTCCTGCATAGACAACGTTGCCCCGGTTGTCCATTCGCAACAATACAAAGGTCATGAATGATTTCTGGAACAATCGCATTATGCTTTCGAAAAATGAGTTGTTTATCTGAATCAATACATCCGATGCCCGATTCATTTTTTGAACGTTCAGACAGTAATGAAGCAGGCTCCGCACCTGCATAACAAGTAAACCGGCCTGAACTCCATGCCCGGTAACGTCGCCCACGGCAAACCAGGTATATTTCTTAGTAGGTACAACATCGAAGTAATCCCCACCTACCTGGGCTGCAGGTTGCATCATTCCGGTAAAACGGTAAGGACCCGCTCCGCTATCTCTGGGCAGAAGACCCTGCTGAACGGTACGAGCAAATTCCAGTTCCTGATTGTGTATTGCTTGCAGCGATGTAAGCTTGGTTTCCGTTTCATTCCTGAATCGATCATATGCTTCGCTGACCAACCAGACGATTATACCGGCCACAAGTACATTTACATAATGACGAATTCTCCAGAACGGTACGGCCAGTGCTCGGTCGGGACTGGAAAAACTACCGGAAGCGTCTGCGAAAAGAAAAGGAAAATGCACAGCCCAGTGAATTACCAGAACAGTTAATGCAATCCAGCGTCCGTATAGAAAATGCAGCAATATAACCATCACCACAATGTACGGTAGATTCACCGGTGGATACTTCCCTATATGGTAAGAGTTAAAAGTCACAACGGCCGTTGCCACCATAACCATCAGAAATCCCAGTTCCAGGAAGTACTTACCCTGGCTACGAATGATAAATATCAAAACGCCAATGAAAGACAGGCACATGATGCCCACTACCTGAGCGATGAGAGGTGTATGACCATAGATTACGGGCAATCGGGTCAGAAATATTAGTATGACCACCCCACCTACGCCCATTATAATTCGGAGCTTTCTTCGGGAGGCCAGATCCTGCATGATAGGATGGCTTTCCGGTAAAAAAGCATCCAGATAGCGTCTGAAATAGTCGTGTATGTCGAAACCTTTCATTATGGTCCGGCAAGAGTGGGATACAGATCCTGAAAGACCTCCATGGCCCGATCTCCATCATATCTCTCCAGCTTATCCTCAAATTCGCGGCCTTCCAGCACAAGAGCATTTTCCATTGAAGTGGCCATAATTGAATATTCTGGAACAATTACCCTTAGATGAAAGCACATGGATTGCCTTATCCGAAAGAATTCTATCCAGCTACCTTCGGTCCGGTCCGCCACTCGTAATACCAGTTCCGAATCCTCTAACTTCTGTATCTGTTCGCGAATGCCCCTGGAATTGATCTGGCCAGGGGTCAGGCCAGCCCTATCCCTCCAGAGTCCACGACAGGCCTGTGGCGTCGCAACAGAGTCCATTGCATCCGACGAAACAATTATAATAATTTCCTTTCTTTGATTCTGATTTAGATCTATTTGCCTTCGTAGTGCCAGAGTATGTAATTCAGCAGGGTGTAAAGGTCTGGATTTTCCACCTTCTTTCAGTCGAAAGCGTGCTGCTGCAAATTCTCCTGGAAGGGTCAGGCGATAGCCATGCTCCGGATGCGATACCAGGGTTCTATTCTGCTCAGTTCGATAAAGGACCACTGGTCCTACGAAGTTTACCGTGGCCTTCTCGAGTTTGTTGGCGGCCTCCCGGGAGGCCTTTTTTTGATAGGCAGGTAGATTATCAAGGGCAGCCAGCGCATGAAAGGTTTTCCAGATTCGACTGGCCTGCTCAGCATTTCCCGCTCTGTACAGCGCCTCCGCCTCCGCCATATGAAAAGGAGCATCCGAATCTCTGGGAACATTCGCTGGCATTGTCTCGAGCGGAAAGAAATCCAATCCTGCCACGGTGAGAGAAAAGCCCCGCCCCTGACTGTCCTTCATCCACCATTGGCCTCGGACCAGCCCCTTCCGCTTCTGCATACCAGACATCCAGTCGAGTAATCGGTCTTTTTCTGCCTGGATCCAGGGGCGGCGGATTAGCTGGGCTTCCTGCGCTGAAGCCGACCCTGACCATGAAATGCTCAGGATGAACGAAAGTATAATGGCTTTGTAACGCATGCTCACCTTATTCTTTTTTCGGTTTTTGCTGGAACTGCTTGACTGAGACTTTTGCTAAAAGATCTTTCAGGAGATGGCCGACCAAAAGCAGGTATTCCAGAACATAAAGATGATTGTGAAACCTTTTCTCAATCTGATGGTATCCATCGATAAAAAAGGTCTTCAGCACATTCCGGATGCAGGAGGCACCATCCTGGTGGGCAATCATCGTTCCGATATGGATCCATTTATTGTAGCTTCTGTTGTGCCTCGCTATATCTCCTGGATTGCAGCGGAATACACTCAGAGAATTCCCATATTTAAAAACCTGATTCGGGAAACCGGAGTCATTCCAATGGACATAAGCGGTAACGTTTCAGTATCGTCCATAAAGAGATTGATGGGAGTGTTGAAGTCCGGCGAAATACTTGGTATTTTTCCCGAGGGTCATGACTACATGGTTCAGAATGACTTTGCTGCGCCAATGGTTTCCTTTCACTCCGGCTTTGCTATTTTTGCTTACAGGGCCCGGGTTCCCATTGTTCCTTTCAGCATCATTCCTGTTGAGGAAGAGATTGAGGCAATGCCCGTGCCGCAACAGCTCAGACAGCTAATGGGCTTACCGGAAGAGGTATCCAGCATCCCCCAGCGAGCCAACTACAAGAAAGTTAAGGTTGTTTTCGGACCGGCTCTCCAACCCGATGAGTTTCGCGAAAAGAAAGAAAAGGATGCCCTGGAATACATCCGGAATAAGGTCCGAAACTCCATGATAGATATTCAATTGCAGGAAGGACTGCTTGCAGATAATGAACTTTCCGTCCAGACCACTTCGTAAGATTCTTCCGGTTCAAATAGTCAGACTACTTCCCTATTTCCTGGCTCTGGGTCTGGCCCTACTGCATTTGCTGGTCTGGATTCGTTTCCAGGGCCTTGAAGATGCGAAGCATCAAAAGGAGCTTCAAAAAGTTGCCACTGACATTTCCCGCCACGCCCAGAGAAGAGTCGATTTCTATAGCAGTGAACTACTGGCTTTGGAATCACTGTACAAAGCATCAGATCTTGTAACTCTGGCAGACTGGAAATCATTCCTTAAAACTATGCGTGCAGACCAGGATCCAATCATCATGGACCTGGCGGTAGGTAGGGTAACTCCTACAGGACGATTCATTCCTCAGTATAGCAAATCCCAGAGCTCCCAGTGGGAAACAGGACGAAACACCTATAAGGTTCTTCGGGACAGAGAAGAGGTCTTCGCAGAGTCCTATACCCCTCCAGTGATTCTAAAGGAGATAGGAGATGGATATCAGTTCCAGATGTTTCGACTCATGGATGCCAGAACCATGCAGGTGGCCGCAATTCGCCTGAACGGTGCATTGCTTTTTCAGGAGCTAAAGACTGAATTTCCGGAAGGTATCTCAGTTGAGGTTTTCCTACCAGCACCGGAAAGCGCATTGTTGCTCGGACCGCCCGGTACAGGGACCAGGCCGAACTGGAGCCCGGTCACCCCTGAATTGGAAGCGAAAGGAGATACCATACTTTTTCACGGCCCCTATTTTCGTTATAATATTCATGCAAGCGATAGATTCTTTGAATTATACTCCGGAGCGGATCAGGGATTATTCAGATTCTTTTTTGTATTCGGTGGATTGGGACTGTCCGTTCTAATTGCACTGCTATTCTGGCAACAGGCGCGAACAAGAAGTCGGGCTGTGGACCTGGCCAGATCCATGGCGCGTGCCTTTCGCATATCCAGAAGCCGTCAGGCCCAGGTATTCAGAAAAAACAAAGCGGTTCAGCTTTTGCTGGAACCGGCCACAGGTCGCATAATCGATGCAAATGAAGCGGCCATACAATTCTACGGATATGAGCGAGAAGAATTACTCAAGAAGACCGTAATCGATATAAACACAGCCACCAGAGAAGAGATTCTGGCGGCCATGGAAAGAGCAAGAACTGCAGGACAGAGCCATTTCGATTTCAGGCATCAGCTAAAGAATGGAGAGATTCGGGATGTGGAGGTTTATTCGGGCCCGCTGGATTTTCAGGGCAAAACCTTCTTGTACTCCATTGTTCATGATGTGACCGTGCGAAAGCAACTGGAGAAGGAACTAATTCAAGCCAAAGAGTCTGCCCTGGCAGCGTCCCATGCTAAATCTGCCTTTCTGGCCAACATGAGTCATGAAATTCGTACCCCCATGTATTCCTTGATGGGAATGGCAGAACTAATGAAGGAAACGACTCTGGAGCCCGATCAAACCGAGTACCTGGATATCATTGAGAAAAGCTCCAGAGCATTGCTTGAAGTAATCGATAATGTACTGGATGTATCCAGAATAGAATCCGGGACCATGGTTCTGGACAACGCTCCATTCAATCCCAACCGAATACTGGAGAATGTTCTGGCAATAATGGAACCGGTGGCCCGCCAGAAGGAATTGACTTTGCAAGTTGAGTCTGGCCTGGATCCGGATTTGATTTTGAGCGGCGATGCATTTCGGATGCAGCAGGTTCTACTGAATCTTGTCGGGAACAGTATTAAATTCACTTCCAGCGGCGAAATTCTGATTCTGGCAGATAGTCTTGCCAGTCATCCATTGACAGGGGATGGAGATTCGCCTCCTACACTGGAAGTGATTCGCATTGGAGTTAAGGACTCCGGTCGTGGTATTACCAGAGAGGAGATGGAACATATCTTCGATGCATTCTACCAGGCTGACATGCCTGTTCGGAAAAGACCCGGTGGAAGTGGTCTGGGATTGAGTATCAGTAAAAAGATTGTTGAACTCATGGGCTCATCGCTGCGAGTAATCAGCCAGCCCGGTGAGGGCAGCCATTTCTTCTTTACCGTTCAATTGCCCACTACCCAGGCTCGAGAACAAAGGAAAGAAACCAGAGATGAGGTACCATTGGAACCAGGGAAGGCCCGTATCCTGATCGTCGAGGATAATCAAGACAATCAAATGCTAATCAACAAGATGCTGGGCAAAGGTCCGTACAAACTGGATTCCGCCTGGAATGGAAAAGAAGCCGTAAGGAAAACGGCCAATCAGGACTTTGATTTAATACTCATGGATTTGCAAATGCCTGAACTGGACGGTCTCAGCGCCTGCAAACTTATCAAACGTCGGTATGCTCGCAGGCCTTCCTACCAATCCAGAGTTTGCCCCCCGGTGGTAGCGCTCACCGCTTCAAGCCTGGAGGAGGACAAGCAGGAAGCCTTTGAGGCTGGCATGGTACGATTTGTGAGCAAGCCGGTAACTCCGAGTGAGCTGCGAAGACTGGTACAGGAAACAATCAACGGTTCACATCGGATGCCGCCGGACAGTGGCGGCCCGGTCCTTAAGCCAGAGTCAATGAAGTAAATTCGCGCCCTGACCTTCGAGCAAATTCCTTTGACATCTGAATAGAACTCTCCGAATCTTACTCAGTGCGGATCAGGATCCTACAGCACGCCCCCTTTGAAGGACCGGGACATATTACAGAATGGGCCGCATCTCGTTCCTTTTCGCTGGAAGTTATTCACACTTATAAAGGTATCTCGGCTGGAAACCCGGATGAATATGATTGGCTGGTAGTTCTGGGCGGACCCATGAGCGCCAATGATGATAAGCCCTGGTTACGAAATGAGAAGCGTGCGATTGCGGATGCTTTGAATGCTGCAGCGGCCGGTCGAGCGCATGTAATTGGAATCTGTCTGGGAGCACAACTAATTGCCCAGGCTATGGGTTCACCGATTACCGATAGCGCGGAAAAAGAAATTGGCTGGTTTGATTTGAACTTCAGCCCGGAAGCCCGCTCCACCCATTTCTTCTCAGATTTTCCCGAATCATCCACAGTGTTTCACTGGCACGGGGAAGAATTTTCGCTGCCACCCAATTGTACAAATCTGGCCAGTACAGAAGTGACTCAATGTCAGGGCTTCTTTCATGGCTCCAATATTTTCGGGTTTCAGTTTCATCTGGAAATGCTATCCAACGGAATTCAGAATCTGATGAAACACTGCAAAAAAGATATGAAAGACCAGAAAGCCCCCTATATTCAATCAGCCAGGGAAATTGAAGCGGGCATTGGAAAGCATCTTGCCGAAAATCGACGTTTGCTGGATCGTTTCCTGGATGAGCTTGTGGAACGGACCTGACTCCTTCCTGAAAGCCAGGGGAGTCTATGAACACAAAGCCAACCTTCAGAATTACTCAAAACTCATTCAAATTGGTCGCTGTTGCGCTGGCCTTTCTTTTTGCAGGATGCATGGGCCTCAGACCGTCCATGGATTCCGGAACATTCCAGGAGTCGACCAGGAGATTGACCATTCCTTCACTGAGGGTTGAATTTCAGGTCCCGGAAAGCTGGACTGTGGAGTATTCCGGTGATGCGATCGAAACCAACGCTGCAGACCTGTATCCATCCATGCGATTCGCACCAGCTCCAAACCGATGCAGCTACAGGCATATTTCTGACCTCAAGCAGGAACTGTCGGAAATGATCTATAAATGGAATCCCGTGAAATCCCAGACCGTCAATGGTATGAACGGCTACTCCTGGGAAGGGTTTGGACGGGAAGATGCCCTGGAATATACAATCCTGGTGTGGCTTCTGGAAAATCAGGGAGGATGTATGGTAGCTGTGATGTTTACCCCGAACGATGTTTATTCGGAAAGCAGGGTTCGTGCAGAACCGGTATTCCAGTCCATTCGCCCATACTAGGCTATTCTGTTTAAAGACTATTAATCTTGGTTCGCAAAGCAGATCGGGTACCACTGGAAGCCCAGTTGATCTGAAAATGCTCGTATCGTCCCAGATCTGTGGTGGGATTTGGATTGGTAACTCCGGAATATTGAGAGCTTGTAATGGGCACAATGCAATCGCCACGAAAGCCGTCTGGATGAAGGATCAGACAGGCTGACTGCATGACCGTCGAAACAGAGCCATTATCATCAAAGCTATTTCCATCGTCGATGTCTCCATAGGTTAGATGAATTAAATGATCCCGACCGCTCTTTGCCGCAAGCTCGGTCAGAAATGGATTGGATGCACCGGGAATATTACCATCGAAATTGTCCCAGCGAAGATCGGATCCTCCATCCGTCTGTGTAATAAAGGAAGCCAGAGCACCCAGAAAGGATTTGCTTTCCTGATACTCCGGTGATGCCCAGGGAGATCCATGCAGAGGAGAGCCATTGATCAACGCAGCCCTTAGATACAGCGGCGTACTACCCTGATAGAGCGCCGTTCTGGTCACTATGCCGCCCATACTGTGCGCATAGATGATCACCTCTTGCGAAGTGACAGAGCCAAACGTGCGATCCAACCAGTAACGAAAACGAGAGCCATTTAAGGCAATGGAATCACTGGTAAGATAATCAAAAATAAATACCTGGTATCCGTCCAGCAGCAGATTATCATAGTCGGTGGTTTTGAAAAGATGGTTCCATTTGGTAACCAGGGCTCTGCGTTCCAGGTCATTGGGCGAAGGGTAATCCACATCGCTGCGATCTGAAGTGTCCCATCCAGAGACCAGAATCAATTTCTTCTGACCGGAGAAGGTATCCGAAGGCTGAGCTTCTCGAATGAAATTGATGTTCTCCTCATCGCCTACAACCAGAGGATCTACGTAATACAGCCGGGCCCAGTAATCACCGAGAGGCTGCAAAAGCCCCAGAAGATAGAGCACTTCATTCTCATCATCCTTCTGGCAGGCATTTCCCTGGCAGGAAGCAAAAAGAGAGATTAGAAGAATGCCCAGAATGCGAATGGAGAATCTACGGAATCGCTTAAAACGGGCATATCTCATACTAGGGACCTCTGGAATGGAATCGCCCGGCAAATGCATTACTGCATCAGGACCAATTTTGCGATTAAAACAAATGATGGCTGTCCGGCAGCCGCAGGGCCTGCACTGCGAACTGGAAGCGCTCAGAAAAAATCCGGCATTCTTCAACCAACTGGCTGACCGCATAACTCAGGCTTACTTCCTCTACAACGCTGTTCAGTTAGCCTTTACCTGAAGCTCACGATGAACTATATCTGCGCATTTGCGACCTTCGGAAATGGCCCAGACGATAATGGACTGCCCACGACGAACATCGCCGCATGCATAGATTCCAGGAGCGCTTGTTTTGAAATGCTCTCCACCAATTCCAAAGCTGGCCTTGATGTTTCCTCGATCATCGTACTGCACGCCTGCTTCCTGCAATTGCTTCAAGAGTGGAGTCTGTCGTGGACCGGTGAATCCGATAGCAATAAGAATTAGATCCGCTGGTATTTCAAAGTCGGAATTGGGAACATCGGTTATCTGACGTCCCTCCTTTTCCACTTTGTTACCACGAACAGCCACTACGCGACCATCCCTGCCAACGAATTCCTTGGAATGAAGGCTCCATTCCCGGTTTACACCTTCCTCCTGAGAGGTGGACGTACGATACACCCTGGGATAAAGGGGCCAGGGATCGTTGGGACCCCGATCTTTTGGAGGAGCTGGATTATAATCCATTTGAGTAATGGACTTTGCTCCCTGACGGTTGGCAGTTCCAATACAGTCCGAGCCTGTATCACCACCACCGATTACAATTACATGCTTATCTTTTGCATCAATCTGGTCTTCTATTTTATCGCCTGCCACAACGCGATTCTGTTGTACCAGATAATCCATGGCAAAATGCACGCCTTCTAGCTCCTTTCCAGGAATTTCTACTTTGCGTGGTTCCTCTGCACCCATGGCCAGAATCAGAGCATCGTGCTTCTGCCGCAGTTCTTCAATGGTAATATCAATTCCAACGTTAATGCCGGTCTTGCATTTAACGCCTTCGATCTTTAGCTGCTCAAAGCGACGATCAATACGCCACTTCTCCATCTTAAAATCCGGGATTCCGTATCGAAGTAGACCACCGATTCGATCTTCCCGCTCATAGATGGTAACATCATGTCCGGCTCTGGCCAGTTGCTGAGCCGCTGCCAGGCCGGCCGGCCCGGAGCCAATGATTCCAATGGTTCGACCGGTGAGTACGCGCGGAGGACGGGGCTCTACCCAGCCTTCTTCGAATCCTCGATCAATAATAGTACGCTCCATGGCTTTGATGGCCACTGGAGGCTCATTGATGCCCAGAACACAGGCGGATTCGCAAGGTGCTGGACAAAGCATGCCCGTAAATTCCGGGAAATTATTGGTGCTATGAAGATTATCAAGTGCTTCCTTCCATCGACCTCGATATACAAGATCATTCCACTCTGGAATAAGGTTATCCACCGGACAGCCGTGGTCGCCCTGGCAAAAAGGAACTCCACAATCCATACATCGAGCGCCCTGAATCCGCGCCGTTTCGTTGTCGAAGGACTTTTCGAATTCCTTGTAATGCTTGACCCTGGTTTCCACCGGATCCTTGGGCAATGGAGCCCTGCGATATTCTTTAAACCCTGTTATCTTTCCCATATCGTATCCTGGAAGGCCCTCTTATATACGCGCCTGAGCCTTGTTCTGCTGCATTTTCATGGCATTCTCTTCTTCCATCTTTTGCAGCGCCATTTTGTAATCTCCAGGGATTACCTTTACAAAGTCACGAATTCTCTCTGGCCAATCCTTCAAGATCTCTGCAGCCCGTGAAGAGCCGGTATACTCTTGATGCCTGGTTATCATATGCAGAACTTCATCAATATCCTGAGGTTCTACCAGAGGCTCCAGGTCCACCATGGCCGGGTTGACTTGCTCCCGAAATTTATTCTCCGGATCCCAGATATAGGCTATTCCTCCGGACATACCGGCTGCAAAGTTTCGACCGGTTGTTCCCAGAATGACCACACGGCCACCGGTCATATATTCGCATCCATGATCACCCACGCCTTCCACGACGGCACGAGCCCCGGAATTTCGCACTGCGAAACGCTCGCCAGCCATACCGTTAAAATAGGCTTCCCCGGAGGTTGCACCATACAGGCAGGTATTTCCGATTACAATATTCTCAGTAGGATCGAAGCCGGCATGCACTGGAGTAATCACCGCCAGCCTTCCGCCGGACAGTCCTTTACCTACATAGTCATTGCCCTGCCCTGTAAGTGATAGAGTTACACCACGAGTCAGAAAGGCTCCAAAGCTCTGACCCGCATAACCGTTCATCTTGATCTGCAATGTATGATCCGGCAATCCTTCCTCGCCATATCGTCTTGCGATCTCTCCGGAAAGCATAGCACCTACAGTTCGGTCGATGTTTTGCACTGGTATCTCAATGGTAGTGGGCTCTTGATTTTCCAGCGCCGGTCTGGCTTTTTCTATTAGCACATGATCAATCTGCTTATCCAGACCATGATCCTGTTTGTTTACACAGTACAGTCCGGTGCCAAAAGCTGGTTTTGGCTTGTTCAGTATTTTGCTTAGTTCAAGGCCTCTTGCTTTCCAGTGATCTTTTAGCCTTACGGGCCGAATTCTCTCCACCTGCCCGATCATTTCATTCATTGTGCGAAAACCCATTTCGGCCATCAATTCGCGTACTTCCTGAGCCACGAATGTGAGGTAACGAACCAGGTGCTCCGGCTGGCCAGTGAATTTCTTACGCAGATCAGGATCCTGGGTTGCGATGCCCACAGGACAGGTATTCAGATGACATTTTCGCATCATAATGCAACCCTGAGTCACCAGAGCAGCGGTCGAAAAACCGTACTCTTCTGCACCCAGCAATGCTGCGATGATCACATCTCGACCGGTCATCATTTTGCCATCACTGCCCACGACTACACGGTCTCTCAGTCCTTCGCCTACCAGGGTCTGATGAGTTTCGGAAAGTCCGATTTCCCAGGGGGTACCTGCATAGTGGATGGAAGAAATGGGGCTGGCTCCGGTACCACCATCATGACCGGAAATGAGGATATGATCTGCATGGGCCTTGGCCACACCGGCGGCCACAGTCCCCACTCCAACAGAACTCACCAGCTTCACACTAATACGAGCCTTTGGATTCACATTCTTCAGGTCAAAAATCAGCTGAGCCAGATCCTCAATAGAATAGATATCGTGGTGAGGAGGAGGCGAAATGAGCGTCACTCCCGGAGTAGAAAATCTCAGTTTGGCAATGTAGTTATCTACTTTATGTCCGGGAAGCTGTCCGCCTTCCCCCGGCTTCGCACCCTGTGCCATCTTGATTTGAATATCGTCTGCATTTACAAGATAGTGGGTGGTAACTCCAAAGCGACCGGAAGCCACCTGCTTAATGGAGCTTCGCATGGAATCTCCATTTTCTAGAGGCTTATACCGAATGGAATCCTCGCCACCCTCACCGGTGTTGGATTTTCCGCCAATGCGGTTCATAGCAACGGCCAGGTTTGTATGGCTTTCCCAGGAAATAGAACCAAAGCTCATGGCACCGGTTTGAAACCGCTTCAGTATATTTTCGATAGGTTCCACTTCTTCCAGCGGAATGGAATTTCTCTTATCCAGGTCGAAGAGACTTCGCAGAGTAATTCGATCCCTTCCAGTGTCGTAGACTTCCTGGCTAAATTCTTTATACAGTTCGTAGTTATCTGTATGAGTGGAATGCTGGAGTTTGAAAATAGTCATGGGATTCCACAGATGCTTTTCCCCGTATTTTCTATAGTAGTGATGACTTCCTGGTTCCAGAACCCCGGCATAATAGGTTGCATCATAGGCCTGACGGTGCCGGCGGATAGACTCCTCTTCCAGCATCTCCATGCTCATTCCTTCCACCAGGGTATAAGTTCCGGTGAAATAGGTATTTACCAGTTCAGAATCCAGACCTATGGCTTCATAAATTTGAGCCCCGGTGTAGGATTGGAGCGTGGAAATTCCCATTTTGGAGAATATTTTGAACAGTCCCTTTCCAATACCTTTAATGTAGTTCTTTCGTGCATCCTTAATGTCCTGCACTTCTGGTAATGCGCCTTCCTTATGCAGATCTACCAGTGTTTCGAAAGCCAGATAGGGATTGATTCCATTGGCCCCATACCCAAGAAGCATGGCAAAATGAGCCACTTCCCTGGGTTCGCCGGATTCAATGATAAGCCCGGTCTTGGTTCTAAGGCCGGCACGAATCAGAAAATGATGTACTCCTGCCATTGCCAGCAGACTGGGTATGGCTGCCATATTCTGAGCCACGCCACGGTCGCTCAGGATAATTAGATTATATCCGTTTCGCACAGCCTGGGCAGCTTCATCGCAAATCTGGTCCAGGCGATTTCGCATACCATGCTTTGCATCTGGATCAAAGAGAATATTGATTGTGGTGGTCTTGAAATTTCCCTGCTTGATGCTTCGAATCTTTTCCAGCTCATTGTTTGTGAGCACTGGATGTTCCAGTTCAATTCTATGAGCATGCTCTGGAGTTTCATCCAGGATGTTACCTTCCGGCCCTACCCAGGTGGTCAGATCCATCACCAGGTCTTCACGGATTGGATCGATGGGAGGATTGGTTACCTGAGCAAAGAGTTGCTTAAAATACCGAAACAGAGGTTGAGGTTTTTCGCTCAGCACAGCCAGAGATACATCATCGCCCATAGAACCCACGGGTTCTTCGCCGCTGATGGCCATGGGTCGCATAAGAGTCATAACTTCTTCGGAAGTATAGCCAAAGGCTCGCTGACGCTCGCGGATGCTTTCATGATCAGGCTGATAGACAAATGGAGGGTCTGGCAACTGACTCAGCCGCACCATCTGAGAATCGATCCATTCTAGATACGGCTTCTGATCTATGATCTGTTTCTTAATTTCTTCATCGTCCACGATGCGACCCTGCTCCAGGTCTATCAGGAACATCTTGCCGGGCTGCAATCGGCCACTATGAGCGACATTGGATGAATCCACAGGTAGAGTCCCTACCTCGGATGACATGATAATCAATCCATCTCTGGTTTCAAGGTAGCGTGCCGGTCGAAGCCCATTTCGGTCCAGGGTAGCTCCAATTACACGTCCATCGGTAAAAGCGACCGCCGCAGGTCCGTCCCAGGGTTCCATCATTGTAGCATGATATTCATAGAAGGCACGCTTCTGGGCGCTCATACCTTTCTTCTTTCCCCAGGCCTCGGGAATCATCATCATCATTGCATGTGGCAATGATCTTCCTGCCATGTAGAGCAATTCCAGTACGGTATCGAAGGTGGCCGAATCGCTCTGTCCTTCCATAATAATGGGCAGCATTCTACGTAGATCTTTCCCATAGTAAGGACTTTCCATAATCATCTGGCGAGCAGCCATCCAGTTGATGTTTCCTCGAAGGGTGTTTATTTCTCCGTTATGAGCAATCATACGGAATGGATGAGCCAGATCCCAGGTCGGGAATGTATTGGTAGAAAAGCGCATGTGGATCATGGCCAGCGCTGATTCCATATCCTCTGCTTTTAGATCCGGGTAGAAGTCAGGAAGCTGCTCGGAAAGAAGCATACCTTTATAGTTGATAGTGCGGCTGGAAAAAGATGGCACATAGTACTGGCTTCGATCCAGCTTATGCTCGGCTCGCACTCGACGGTCGATTACCCGACGGATTAAATACAGTCTTCTTTCAAAATCGCTATTGCTGGTCAGATCATCGGATGCCTGAATAAAGCATTGCTTGAACACAGGCATGGTGGCCCGGGCTCCTTCGCCGCAATGGTTTTCATCGATGGGCACATCTCTCCAGGCCAGAAAGGTCTGCCCTTCATCCATCACCACTTTTTCAATGATGTTTTCTACTGCCTTGCGGACGGTTCTATTCTGAGGAAGATAGACGAAGCCGATGGCATAGCGCCCTTCGGAAGGTAAAATGATATCACAGTCTTCTTTGGCCACGCGGCGGAAGAATTTGTCCGGGACCTGAATCAGTAATCCGGCTCCGTCCCCGGTTTGAGGGTCCGCGCCCACGGCTCCCCGGTGAGCCAGATTGCACACCACCTGCAGGCCCATATCTACAACCTTGCGAGATTTTGTACCTTTGATGTCGGCTACGAAGCCCACACCACAGGCATCGCGTGCCATATCCGGGTCAAAAAGTCCGCTCTTTTGCGGTATAAAATTCCGGTTGCCTGCATTTTCCATATTCATACTATCCTACAAACAGGGAACTTCCCCATCCCGACCAGAGTCCAAAATGGCTCGTTTCCTGTAAATGTACTAACAAAGAGCCCTATCGACCTTGCTTTCGTACAGCCGTTTGAGCCCAATATTTTACACTCTACGCCAGATAGGCCGTCCAGGAACTCCACGAGTTGCCTGGTTCATGAGCATTGTGTCTCTGGCCTTGCTGATCCTGGTGAGTCCTGCCGGAGCCCAGCCAGATTCTGATCTGGAGCAAGAAGATTGGCGGATTGTGGCCCGGGGCCAGCCGCTGAAAATGCCCGGCTATGACCTGTTCAGCGTAAAGGTTGTGAATGAATCCGACCAGGATCGAAGCCTACTGGGCTTGATTCATCTGGCCGGTCGGTCCGATTCCGGGAATCCAAAAACGACCGCCAAATGCCAGTTTTTTGCCTCCGTGCCTGCGGGCAAGTCTGTTGAGATTCAGGTTCCCTGTAAATGGGAGTCCGAAAAAGGAAAACAGGCAGATTCCATTGAAATAGAAATAGAGAAGACGTATCCGTTCCTATTGGAAAGCGAAGACGACCAGTAGCAGAACTGACTCTGAGCTTGAATGCTGGACCGAAAATTTGCCAGCCCTCCACTGCTTTATTCTGGCTAATCGACTTCGCTTCCATCGACCAGAAATAATTGTCCCGCGCGCAACCATGCCTGCGGGACTCGATCTGGAATGGACATTTCACGATCGGCTAATCGGGCCTATGCGACGTCCTATTTGATCCTATCCGGAGTTACCCATTCATCCCAGGAATCGCTCCAACCGGTGTAATGGATAAAGTACTGGCTACAGTCATCCTTTACTTTAAGGATTTGAGCTTCGTACCATTTACCTTTCCATTGAACCTGTACCGTCTGGGCCACATCGTAATCGCATTCGGCGGTATTCATTGGCGCTGGAGCCTTTGGGCCGGGAGTCAATTGCGCTGGATAGGCAATAGCCACAGAAAAGGCTCCCAGAGTTAAACCAAAGGTCAGAAGTAAGCGAGTTAAATTCATAAAAAGTCCCCCATTTCAGGCCCTTGATTATCCCGGTCCATCCAGGCACATGCAAGATCTTTTTTTGGCATTGAACTAACCTATTCAAGCTATCAGAAAGGACTATGCATCCAGCTGTACGGGGCTCCTTGTTGCGGGTTTCAAATACCGCTGGAAATATGCACGACAAGGATTCGAATACCAATACCCAGAAGGATGAGCCCGCCCAGAACGGCTGCGTATCGATCCAGCCGGCGGCCCAGAATGACCTTTCCCAGCAGAACACCTACCAGGCTCATTATGGCAGCCACAACGCCAATAAAGATAACAGGTATTAGGATGCCTGAATACAGAACGGAAAAACTCAGGCCGGCTGCCAGAGCATCAATACTGGTTGCAATAGATAGAACGAGAAGACCCTTCCAGGTTAGAACTCGACCGGTGTCGTCCTCAGGATTCTCCCCCTCCCATGCTTCGTGAAACAGCTTCAATGAAATAAGAGCAAGAAGAATGAAAGCAACCCAGTGATCGAAGGGAGCTAGAAATTCTGTGAATGCTTTGCCGCCCATCCAGCCCATCAAAGGCATTAGACCCTGGAAGAATCCAAAGAGACAGGCCATTCGCAAGGCCTGGGCGACGGACATTATTTTCCTTCCCAGGCTTGCGGCGAAGGCCACAGAAAAACAATCCATAGCCAGTCCGAAGGAAATCATAGCGATATCAAGTAGGTCCAACTCAACCAACGAAGGCAGCACCAACCTCTGGAGCAAGAAATTTGCTGCAGAGACACCACTTCTGGTTCCATGGCAACTTGAACGGTCATGCAGCCAGATTCACTGAAAATCCAGGACCAGAGAGCTTTCATTTTTCGAAACAGCCGACTACAAAGAAGTTGACCTGGTCAGACTTACACTGCAAGCTCTTGCGATCTGTTATCCGGAAGGCCTGTTCGCTTTAGGCCTCGCCGCATACAATTTTCCAACGGACTTAAAGAGACTAATAGGGGACCTCTTCCATGGACCATTCCAACGAAGAACTGCGTAGAATTGCTAGAATTACAGGTTTTTTCTATCTGCTAATCATAGTTTGCGGTATGTTCGCAGAGGGGGCCGTCCGGGCTGAAATAATCACTTCAGGTAGCCCATCGGAAACTGCTAGAGCAATCATTACAAAGCAGGGTCTGTTTCGCCTGGGAATTCTGGCTGACCTGGTGATGATAGTTTGCGATGTACTGGTGGCTCTGGGATTCTACGCTTTACTAAAATCAGTTAGCCCTACTCTGTCTCTACTGGCCGCCTTCTTTCGACTGACTCAGGCAGCCATTCTGGGATTGAACCTAATTTTTCTCTGGCTTGCATTGACGACACTTACCGGAAACGGCCTTTCCGAAAGCTTTCTATCTGGCTCTTCAGACCTGGCCTATCTGTTTATGCAGGCCCATGCCACCGGATATAAACTGGCTCTGGTCCTATTCGCCGGTAGCCTGATCGTTCAATCCTGGCTTTTCTATCGATCCAGGCTATTTCCTTCCTGGATTGCTGTGTTGATTCTTATTGCAGCTTTTGGTTATTTAACGGATACAGTAGCTACTATCGCATTGAGCGACTATGCAGCGAAAGCGGATCTCTTTGAAATGATTGTAATCGTTTCCGCTCTGGCCGGGGAAATACCACTTTGCCTCTGGCTACTGATCAAAGGAGTGCGAACCGCAAGCTGAGATTAGTCAGACATTTTGCATTACGAATGGTTTCTTATTCAGGGATCAGTTTCCGAATCCAGGACGATTACCTCTTCATTGCATTCGGGAAGGGCTTGCTTACCCCGTCCATTTTCATTGCGCAGAATCAACACTCCAGCCGATGCATCATAGTTGGCGGAAGCAACATCACCGAAATAGATCCAGTTCTCCGTGGGCTCTGCCTTTCCCCTATACTCCGTATTTCCACTTCTCAAGCGATACATTATGCCTTTGGCCGATTCTTCAATTTGCAGGGATATTTCGCACTGGCTATCGTCTCCCTGCTTCCAGTCACCGATATACCGCTGATCCAGAGACACTGGCTGTGGAGCGAGGGGCGTTTCACGGTCTGACTGAGGCCCTCCGCCGAAAATAGAAGCACAAAAAGCAAGAATACAACCAAAAGGTCCGAAGGCATTCATCAAGATACAGGAGGTTTACGATCAAAGCTCAGTCAAGGATTTATGTTAAAGCGATGAGCTGGTGCCCATTGAAAGAGCTGAAGTTTGGAGATAACAACTTACCGGAGCAATCAGATTAGATCGAATAGCACCTGGAGGCTTTAGCGGATCAACGACTGAAACGTAGTGAGCTCATCTCTGGCTTCAGCTATGCCTGCCGGGCCTTCAAAGCTGGGCTCATAGGTAAAGAAATCCGTAGTTCGCATCACGGCAGCATTACCGGAACTATTTTGGCCGGTAATGTAAAAGTAACCATCCGCAAAGGAAAGACTCTGGATACTGGGAAGCGCAGTAGTGGGATCTACGCCTGTGGCAGACCAGTTCTGTCCATCTGTAGAAACCACGATCGATGGAGTGCCGCCACAGAATATGGCATACATTCCCATACCGAAAGCCGCATGACTACAGCCAGTTCCTCCGGTAATTGCATGGGGATTCCAGGTGAGCCCACCGTCGGTTGAAAGCAGCACACGATTGTTCGGATTGTCGATCAGTACGGCCGTGTTTTCATTGACTGCCACGCCCCTTACATCGGGCACCGGTGCGGTGGATCCAACAGGATTGAAGGAACCATCGGTTTGACGACGATAGATGAATGTGCCGGCCGGAAACACTGCATGGAAGGCGCCTGCATAATGGAATATTAGACTCTGTCCCGTGGCAGAAATCGTACTGGCCGAGTAGTTCTCAGAACTCGATCTCTTGTAGTAAAAAGTAGGTAGAGTAGATACATCCGGAGTGAATCCTGCGTATTCGCCATCCGGAGATATCGCCGTGTCAGTAAAAGAGCCAATAGAGGGCGGAATAAATGGGGCAAGCCACCCGCTGTCAAGAGCAACGGAATCCACATAATAGGGAGCCCCATTATTACCGGCAGCAAAGATCGAATTGCTGTCCACAACGTGCACAGTAAGATACCCCACCGCTGGATCGCCCGGAATCACCTCTAAATAATTTGCGCCCCCATCCCTGGAAACCCAGATCTGGCCGCCCGAGCCGGCGATGGCGATTACCTTTGTGGGCTGAAATAGAGCGGCCACCAGAGCACTATTGCATGCGCCGTCCGTCTCCAGACAGCGTAGCTCTGCGATATCACAGGAAGGCAGCAGTGCAAAGAGAACCAGCAGCGAAGAACAAAAAGAAGCAGCACCGGGACGGGTCCGCACCGTACTTTCCTCACTGAATTTTCCATTCTTAATTCTACGGCCGACCATCTGCTTTGGATATATTCTGATCTACGTTTGGCCAGCGAAAAAAAGGCCCAGAAAACCATACGCAATAGCCTGGACAGTTTGGAAATTGAAAGTCTCCGATAAGGTCCGATTCAGCAGGTGACGAATAGTCCGGTCCATGACCTGATTTCGAATCTGGCCGATTCCGAGCATCGCTGTTAAGAGTGTATCATTCTGTCAGTTGCCTGTTGTATCGAATTGTATGATCCGCAAGCCAATGGCGGAGGTCCTGCCGTGTCCGGCAGCATTACTATTCCAGGGTCCCCACTGCAGGATTGGTCCGAAGTTCGCATATGATCCCCCTCTAACGATTCTAGAAGAGGCGGAGGTCGACGGCCGCTCTTCGTTCCATTCAAGAACATTTCCACACATATCGTACAAACCGAGTCCGTTTGCAGGTTTTGTTCCTACTGCCTGGGTTGAAGAGCCGCTGTTACCTGAGTACCAGCACACTTCAGCCGTGGCAGTAGCGTTGTCTGTATCATCGGAGGCACCGCTTCCATAATTCCATGGATGGTACTCGTTCGCATCCAGAATATCGCCGTCATTGTTAGAATCTGCAACAAAGGTTGCTGCCAATCCCCAGGTTTTTGCCGGGGGAACTCTAAAGCCATTTGCATCGTTATCCACGTACGGATCCGCGCAATTTCCCGGTGTCGCTATAGGACCATCGAGATTCGGGCAATCCCCTGTACGCACGGAACTTCGATGAAGTACAGTTAGACCTGCATCCTGATAGTACACAGGCTCCAGGTTTGTTCCCATTTCCTGGTTAAAATACTCCGTCAGCGCATTGCACCAGACCATGGAATCCCGCCAGTCTATGGTCGTAACCGGGTGTTGATCCGTATCGCCGGAGCCGTCACCCATTGTTCCTGGATGCTCGAATGTATATCCATTGACAATGGCCCAGGAGTACACGGTATTCCAGAATTCGTAGGTAACTTCAGTAGAGCCTATCCAGAAAGGATAGGGGACTGTGGATTCGACTGCACCGGTGCCAGAATAAAAAGTATATTGCTCTACATAAGTTACCTTATATTCCGCCCCTCCAAGAACGATGCTGCGGCTATCCCCGGTCTCGGCCGGCTGCGTAGCGCCCAGATTCGTGCCGGCCAGAGCGCCCAACAACAAAAGGTCTGAACTCTCTGCATTTCCGTTCTGGGCGCAAGAAACAGTTATCGATAGTAAGAGCATGAGTCCATACGTTCCGCATATTTTCATAGCCTATTGATCGATTTTCTGGCTCAAACTGTCCACTATAAAACTCAATATATATAAACTTTATGCACTACCAAACACAAAGTCCCAACATACATATCGCCCCCTGAACCGGGCCTGCTCTATTGAAACAGCGAAAGTTCCAGGGATTCCGAAAGTAACTGAAGCATGCGCATACCTGCAACACTGTTTCCATGTTCAGCCAGTCGTGGCGAAAAGGCCGCAATGGACATACTACCAGGCACAATAGCAAGAATCCCTCCGCTCACGCCGCTTTTGCAGGGAATTCCGATTTCAATGGCCACCCGACCGGCATGGTCATAGGTACCACAGGTAGTCATGAGAGTCACGATGCTTCTACAGCTTTCTTCGTCCAGAATTCGAGCGCCGGTGACCGGATCCTTTCCTCGAAAGGCAAGAAACAATCCCAGACGAGCCAGTTGACGGACGTTGACCAGAGTGGAGCAATGCATGAAATAAGACTCTACCGCTGTATCCACATCGTCGATCCAGCCGTACTGTTTTAGAAAATTGGCCATGGCGCGATTACGATAACCGGTATCCGATTCCGATCTATACGTAGCTTCATCTATCTGAAATGTATGTCCATCACTGACATTCCGCAGAAAATCCAGAAAAGCCTGGTATTTAGTTTGCGCATCCGGTCCTGGAATCATTGAGCTTACAGCAATGGCCCCAGTGTTGACGAATGGATTTCGCGGCTTACCCCTCTCGGATTCCAGAGGAAGCATAGAGAAAAACGGATTACCTGTAGGCTCATATCCAACAATATCATAAACAGATTTTCCTCGATGCTCCAGAGCAAGGGCAAGACTGAATACTTTGCTTACGCTTTGAACGGTAAATTCATGAGTATCATCGCCCGCCGAATATACATGACCCTGCCCATCGCATACAGCCAGAGCCATCAGATCAGGATTTACAGTGGCCAGTTCTGGAATGTAGGTTGCCACAGATCCAGAAGGTTGGTCGGATCTAGCGATGCGAAATGCATTCTGGACCTCGAATTCAAGATTCGGATTTGTTGGCTCCACTTTGTTCATGAAACCCACGGTTGGTAGTCAAAAGCCTGCGTCAAGGCATGATTCTATGAAGAAAGGATGTGCTGAAGAGGATCATTATTCTTTCTTCAAAGGAATGAGCCTTTCTGGAAGGCATTCAGGAAATGGTACCGGTCGCTCGTCCCGGGGCTCATTATTCAGTATTATTGCTTTCGATTCCGAGTCATAAAGGGCTGAAGTCACATCACCCAGGAAAATAGAAGGATAGGACAGATTGGCCAGCCCGCCGTAGTCGGCTTCACTACTTTTGAGATCAAACTCCAGGTACCCATCGTGGCCTATCTGAAACGATAAATGAATGGAACAATCCTCTCTTGCTTCATTTGTCCAGGTCCCTTCCAATACCTGCTCCATGGAATGCGGCGGCGGTGCGTATTCCATTCCCTCATCGGCCGGCGCTCCACCAAAGAGCGATGCACAGAATGCAAGAATGCAGGCAAATGAACTGGTAGGCTTTATTTCATCCATGGTTGTTAGGAGCTCTGTGCTCACAGACAGGTCAAGCCGGACCTACTGTTCCGGGTACAGGCGTGCATTTCTTGGATTTCAGCCTCTTTTTTCTGGCTTCAGGCTGCTATTTTTGGCCAAGGAGCGGATTGAGCTGCACATAGCTATGGCAGATTTCGATCTTTCCGGGCCATACGAGAAATCGAACCTACAACCCGGCTCGCACCAGATCGTGAATTCGCAGTAGACCTACCGGATGTTTGTTTTCGTCGATTACAGGCAATACACTGATCTGCGAAGGCCTATCTTCCATAATACGAAGTGCATCCAGAGCCATGGTATCTCGAGTAATTGAAATTGGATTGGCAGTCATGATCTCTTTTAGATCTCTTTCAAGAACATTTCCGAATTTAAGGATGGCTCTGCGAAGATCGCCATCGGTAACAATGCCGATTACTTCATTCTTTTGATTTACGATCATTGCCCCGCCCTGGTTCGGTCGGGTAACAGCTTCCAGAAGTTCCGTCATAGATGCATTCTCGTCACAAACAGGCATGATTTCTGGAGTATCCAGCAAATCTTCTACCTTCAATAGAAGTCTCTTTCCCAGCTGACCGGCTGGATGATACAATGCAAAGTTCTCCGGCTGGAAGCCGCGTTTTTCCGAAATTGCAGTTGCCAGGGCATCGCCCACAACAAGTGAAACTGTAGTAGAAGCAGTGGGAGCCAGGTCTAGAGAATCCGCTTCTCGACTGACGCTTGCGCGAATGATCACAGTGGACATTCTTCCTGCAGAGGAATCCGGATTACCCAGAAGAGAGATTACAGGATTGCCCATCTTGCGAATCACCTGCAGCATTTGCACCACCTCATCCGATTCGCCGCTTTTTGCCAGAAGCAACACCACATCATTGGACTGAACTACACCCAGATCGCCATGCAAAGATTCTCCTGGATGAAGAAAGAATGCAGGAGTTCCGGTGGATGAAAAAGTGGCTGCAAGTTTCTGTGCGATTAGGCCGGATTTGCCCATGCCGGAGCAGACGATCTTTCCCTTGCAGTTCAGAATTAGTTCGCAGGCTGCTTCCACAGAGGCCGGGTCAATCAGTTCTCCATTGGCCTGAAGTTCACTGATTTGCATGGAATAGCTATTATTAAAAAGTTCAAAAAAACTCATAGGTCTTCGAGCTCCAGGTCCATAGGATCAAATGTTGCCGACATTACATGGCCAATGCTTTTGAGCACAACATACACTGTGTTGCGGCTGTTGACCTTATTTACGATACCGGTTAAGCCCTTCATGGGACCGGATCTTACGCGAATAGGAGTTCCTTCAATGAAACCCAGGTAAGGATCCACACGAATGGACTCAGCATGATTCACCAGTAAACGAATATTCTCAATCATCTGGGGCATCAAAACCACTGCCTGCCCTTCTGAACGGACCATATGCACTGTGCCGGCTGCCTGGAGTGCACGAACCTTTTCCTTAATGTAATTGATATGAACGAAAATATAACTCTTGAATATAGGAGTTTCGATTACTTTGGTCCGGTCCGACCACTGGCGCTTTTCAGATATCAAAGGCAGATAGTTCTCAATGCCCAGCCGATTCAAAGCCAGCCCCAGTTTCTTCTCTGCACGGGCTTTAGTGTACAGAGCAAACCAGTCTTTGATTTCCGGATCGTTGTGCTCCTGCAGTCGTTCCCGGGCCTGGTCAGGATCCAGATGATCTTGTATTAGTTCCAGATTACTCTGGTGCATACTACCAGGCTACAAATGGCAGGCTCTCGGCCAAGTCAGAATTGGACTGATTTCCTTTCCGCCAGGGCCTGTCTGATTCCACCCTGTTTGAGCTCTGTTTGGCCCCATGCAAAAGGCGATTTTGGATGGAAAAGTAGATTTAGTTCAATGCACATCTTCCAATCGAACCATTTCACCTGCATGTACCGGCCTAAGCAGCTTGCGGCCCGGCAAATTCTGAAGTTCCTGAGCCGCGATACCTCCTCCGGGCCTCATGGCCCTGATATCAGCTTCAGATAGCACATGATCAATTCCCAGATTCCTGACGTAATAGAGAGAACGTCGTCCGCCATTTCGCACGCCAAGTTCCGAAGGCATGCATTGTTTGACTCCATCTCCCATGGCCTTTTGTAGCCTATCCAGTGACCTTCGCAGAGTGGCAAATTCTTCTGGCGTAGAACTGAGGGAATGGTCCGGGCCTTCCATGTTTCGATCCAGGGTAAAATGCCTTTCAATGGCCACTCCCCCCAGGGCCGGCATCTGCATACTCAGGAGGTTATCTGTGCAATGGTCGCTAATACCTGTGAAGCACTTATACTTTTTCTGCCAGTGTGAAAGAACATTCAAATTGTAGTCAGATTCGCTGGCCGGATAAGAAGAAACGCATTGAAATAATAGAGCCGGTTTACCGGTCCATTGAATGGTCTGTTCCACCTCGGATTCCTCGGATGCTCCGGTGGATAAATAGATGGGAAGCCTTCTGCGAATTACAGAATCCAACAATGGCTTACAGGTAAGGTCTGTGGATGCAATTTTAACAGGATATTTGCCCAGGCTTTCGTATAAATCCAGGGATGGCTCATCGAATACTGAACACAAAAAATCAATTCCGTTGGATTTGCATGCAGATACAATACGTTTCCATGATTCGCCTGGCAGCTCAAACTGTCTAAAGAAACTCTGCAGCGAGCCAGGCTCAGAATCTCCCAGCCTGGCTGCCCCATTAATAAAATGAGTAGAGTCAAATAGCTGAAATTTAGCACAACTGGCACCGGAGGCAGCAGCGGACTTAACCATCTTTAGAGCAAGGTCTTCGCTTCCATTATGATTCAGTCCGATCTCTGCAATCAAATACACCGGATGTTCCGGCCCAATAGAATGAAACTCAGTTTGCATAATTATTCTTCGGAAGAAAGACCTCTTCTCTTTGCTGTTTCCACCAGGATTGGTCTTCTGCCAGAGATCGAACTATGAACGGACGGAGCCAAAAACAGGGCCGATTTCCGAATGTTGCCCCTCGATTCAATGCAAAGATCAATTTCAAGGATAGAGAAAATTTGCGATCATCTGCATACCGGCTTCGGTAGCAAAGGACTCAGGATGAAATTGAATTCCTTCCATGGGATACGTCACGTGGCGAATTCCCATTAGCTCGGACTCCGCTTCCTGAGTTCTGGAAGTTACTATGAAGCAATCCGGAAGACTTTCCTGCTCTACAATGAGCGAATGGTATCGCATCACAGATAATTCCTGTGGCAGATTGCGAAATACTCCCAGTCCGTCTGTGGAGACCAGGGAGGTCTTACCATGCATGGGTAATCTGGCCCTCTTCACTACTCCGCCGTACGCATAGGCCATTCCCTGCATACCCAGACAAACTCCCAGAACAGGTGTTTTCTGGGCTGGCCCTTTTAGAATATCCAGACAGACTCCAAAGTAAGCAGGATCCGCCGGATCGCCGGGGCCAGGTGATAGGATAATCCGATCATAGGCGCCGGATTCTACACCCTTTAGATCTATCTCATCGTTACGAAATACATCCAGCTTGAATTGTCCACTTCGATCTTCCAGCAGTTCGCCTGCGAACTGATACAAATTATAGGTGAAGCTGTCGTAATTGTCCACAATCAGAACATTCATTCGCTGGCTCCTCCGGTATTGGTGGCGTCATTGTTCCCTGGATTTCTGGCTTCCCCTGGATTTTCCTCGAATCTCTCCAGGGTTCGTACAATTGCGGCCAGCTTGTTTTCTATCTCCTTGAACTCATAGTCTGCATCGGAATCGAATACAATTCCGCCGGATGCCCGGGCGAATGCCTGGTTACCGTTTACAAATAGGGTGCGAATTGGAATTGCAAATGTACAATCTCCGTTCCAGCCAAAATGCCCCACAGCACCACCATACGGTCCTCGAGGGGATTTTTCTATGCGCTCAATGATTTTCATGCTTTCTACCTTGGGCGCACCGGAGAGAGTACCGGCCGGGAATGCAGCCCTCAGACCATCGAACATATTCTTATCTTTTCGAATGATTCCCACTACTTCGCTGGATATATGCTGTACATGGGAGAACTTGCGAATGTCCATGAGCCTTCGTACTTTAACTGTTCCAAATCTTGCAACTCTTCCCAGATCGTTTCTATGTAGATCCACCAGCATATTGTGTTCTGCTATTTCTTTTGGATCGTTTAGCAATGATCTGGCATTGTTAAGATCTTCGCCTTTATCCTGAGATCTGCGAGTGGTGCCGGCCAGAGGATAGGTTTCCATTTCTCCCTGACGTAGACGAAAGACCAGTTCAGGACTGGCACCAATGACCTGTTTCTGGCCGAACTTCACGAAATACATATAGGGCGAAGGATTCACCTCACGCAGGGCCTCATAGAAGGCCATGGTAGATCCCTCAAGCTCATAGTTTACCTGAAAACCAATCTGGCATTGAAATGTATTGCCGGCGCGAATCTCTTCCAGAGTTTGTTCCACCATAGCATGATGCTGATTCGCGCTGCGGGTCTTCTCAAGAAGTGTTGCTTTGAGGCTTCGGGCTTCTGGTGGCTTTTCCTGCATCCATTTTTGAACCAACTGGGAGCGGTCCCGGTCATAATGGAAATAGAACACTTCTCCGGTCATCTTATCATAGACCAGGCCATCGGTATAGATACCAAAAACAAAAGGATCGAAATCAGGGTGGAACCTCAGCCCCAGCCCGGGCTCAAAGAAGTTTGTGGCATCGTAGCCCAGATAGCCCACCAGTCCTCCACAGTAATTACGCGAAATACTGTTATCTGGCATCCACTGAGCCAGTAGTTCGTAAGGATTGGCAGACTCATGAAAATCCGATTCCAGTACTCTGTAGGCGCTATCCGGACTGGTTTCCATTTTTTCGTAATGAAGACCATGGGACTGAGCTCTAAGAATCACCTCGGGCAGAAATCCAATTACAGAATAACGACTGTCGGAAGATCCCTCCTCCAATGATTCCAGAAAAAAACATGTATGACTGTGGCTTTCAATAATGCGAAAGAGCCCAAAAAAATCGAGAGTATGATGGATTCTGGTATAGTTGGGCTTCAGGGGTAAATCCCATCGAGGCAAACCGCCTGCGGCGGATCTTTGCTTTCGATTTGTCTGGCTCATGAGTTTTCTTTTCCGTACCGCTCAGGCCGTAGCTGCTCCAGTTTTTGGCGAATCCGCTCTTCCTGGCCCACCGGATCTGGCCTGTAGTATGCTTGCTCATCCCAGTCTTCGGGGAAGTAGCTTTGCTCCACGTAATGGCCGGGAAAATCGTGAGGATACTGATAGCGTTTCTTACTACCTGGCTGAGTTCGATTTTTCAAATGAGCCGGCACTGTAACCCTTTTTTTTGAGACCTCCTCCATGGCTCGATTAATGGCCAGATAGGAGGCATTGCTTTTCGGACTTGCGGCCAGAAAAGTCACAGCCTGAGCCAGAAGGATGCGAGCCTCCGGCATTCCAATCTTGCTCACTCCATCCAGAACTGACATGGCCAGCGAAAGAGCGGTGGGACTGGCATTTCCAATGTCTTCTGCGGCAAGAATGACCAGTCTTCGAGCAATGTACACCGGATCTTCACCGGACTGAAGCATACTTGCCAGATAAAGCATGGCAGCATCCGGGTCAGAGCCTCGAATGCTTTTTATTAATGCAGATGTGCTATCGAAGTGCTCATTCACCCCATAGGAAAAACTCAATTCCGGTAAATCGCCATCAAAGCGAATTTCTGCACGATCTGCAAAAACTGCATCGCTGGCCAGATTTTCCACTATACGAATCAATCGTCTGGCATCCCCGTCGGCCGCTTCCAGAATTTTTTCCAGGCTGCTATCCTCGAATTCCAGGGAATGCTCGGAGTAACCCATTTCCAGAACTCGCCTGGCGATTACTTCTAAATCTTCTTTTCGCAGCTTCTCCAGATAATAGACAGTACAGCGAGAAAGTAAGGGCCCAATTACTTCAAATCTTGGATTTTCGGTGGTAGCACCAATGAGCAGGATTCGACCTGTTTCTGCACTTTCCAGCAGCGAATCCTGCTGAGCCCGATTAAATCTATGGATCTCATCCAGAAAAAGCAGAGCTCCTTCCGGATGACTGCGAGAAGCCTCCAGAACCTGACGCACCTCTTTTACACCACAGCTGACAGCGCTTAGAAAGAAGGAAGGCCTTTTCCAGTGCGAAGCCAGGATGGTGCCGATAGTAGTTTTTCCGGTTCCTGGAGGCCCTGAAAGTAAAAGTGAATGTGGAGGTAGTCTCTTTAGCCTGGAAAGCAAAGATTCATGACCCACCAGGTCATCCCAGTGAGAAGGACGTAGCCTCTGTGCCAGCGGACCGTCCGCTGGCATTTGAAATAGATCACCTTCTCCGAACGGAGTATCAGGTGCGGGCATTTCGATTGGCTACGCTTTCGCGCACATCTTCTTGCACTCGATCCAGAACACGCACTACATCGGCTATCAACGCTTCCTGCGTGGCCGGGTCAGCCATATCTTCCATGATGTTACTCACAGATTCCTGCAGAATGCGACTCAGTCGTTCAGTTCCTTCAGGACCGGACAGAGCAGCCTCCAATCCATCATTTACTGTGGCATGCACAGACATTAGAATTAGTCTTACCACAGGACCAATGGGCGAAAGCAAATAAGGCTCCATTGCACGGTTGATGGAGTAGGATACCATCTCCGAAATCTTTGGCTGTAGCTCTGGCATCACTTTCTTGGCAACACTGGCCATTTGATTGCTGAGCAAATTCTCCACCGCATCTCTGGTCTCGCCTTCCATATGGATTCCAGTGCGCTTCAGGGATGCCTTTGTCTGATCCAGGATATTCAGAACTACCAGACCGCTAATTTCTTCTGCGATAATGGAAGCGTTGCTTTTGATAATATCCGGAGCCAGACCATCATCCGGTAGCCATCCATTCTGTCGTATTCGCATATAAAATGGAATAACGCGCAATAGTCTAAACCAGGCCGCATGATGAGGCGGAAAAAGATTAAATACTTCGTAGGACTGACGTACCGGGAAAAGATACCATTTTCGATATCTCCTCTGTACTATAGCCATAATCCAGCGAGCCAGAAAATCAATTAAGAAGAACAAAACAAACCAGCGGTCGATGAGATGAAAGTAATCTTTCTTCTCTCCATCTTCGCCAATCCAACGAAAGTAGTTTTGATTCATAAGATACATGACTTCAGAATCAAAAAACTTGAACTTTTCCTGGTAGTTATCCGGGGTCAGATTATCCTGGCTGAAGAACTCCCGGAAGGCATCTTTTGCTGAATCGTCTTCGTTGGGGTACTGTTCGCGCATGAGATTCTTCATCCGCTCCAGCACTCCATCCTTTTCAGCCAGATAGAAGTGGCTATCCACTCCTCGACGGTTGATCATATCCACCGTCATCTCAACCAGTTCCTGTCTACTCTGCAGCGATACCTGTCTGGCCTGTAGATTGGCCGGGTTTTCTGCGAGCTGACCCAGGGCTTCTTTGAGATTCTTGATTTCTTCCTTGTATGAATCTACGAACCGGTGGGATTCAATTCCCTTCACCGGATCATAATGTTTCACAAGTGCCGGGACATAGTCCAGGTACACATCCCGAAAGGTCATTCGGGCATAGGGAATTTTCCAGAGATAGGATGCGTCAAAAACAACCAGGCAAATGTTGGCAAAAGCCACCACTGCAAAAAGAATTTCGTAGATTATTACTACTAACTTCTTCTTTTTTCCGGTAGATTGGTTCTGATCCCAGAGCTGCTCCAGAGCCCTCTTTTCCATGGGAGGAGAGTTTACAGTAGCGCGCCCTGCGGTAAAGTGGAAACCGATGGCCGCTATCAAAAAAGAAGAGACCCTCCAGAGGGCATCCGGTGGCCTATTTGTTGTCCTGGAAGGCATTGATGGATCGGGAAAAACCACCGCCTGGCAGTTCCTGAAGGACCATTACTCCTCGGATCCCTCGGTTTTGTTCTTGCGAGAGCCTACCAATCTGCCTACCGGGCGAAAGCTAAGGGCCTGTTTACAGGGAAAGGAGCCCCCTCCTGATACAGACGAAGGCTGGATGGATCTATTTCTTGCAGATAGACAGGCAAATGTCACGGAGAATATCATCCCGGCGCTGGCAGAAGGGCAATTAATCGTTCAGGATCGCTATACCTTCAGTACGGCGGCCTACCAATCTGCCAGTCCTGATTCAGCCCGGCAGGTACTGGCCAAACAGAAGCACTTTCCTGCACCGGATGTAATTATCTATCTGGACCTGAAGCCCGAGCAAGCTCTGACCAGGATAGACCGGCGGTCCGGAATCGAGGGACGGGAACATTTCGAATCCAGGGAGCGACTGGAAAGAATCTATGCAAACTACCAGAGCATTCTGCCGGACAACTGTCTAAGAGTGAATGCTTCGAACTCACAGGAAGAAGTGAGAAACCAGGTACTTGCCATCATCGAATCGGCCAGGCGAAACCAATAAAATTCAGCCCCATAAGGAGAATACTCAATGAAGATCTATACAAAGACTGGAGATGAAGGACAGACCGGACTGGCCAATGGAACCCGGGTATTCAAAGATCATCTGAGAGTAGAGTTATACGGAACCTCCGATGAATTGAATTCAGTGATTGGCCTGGGGCTTTCCTTCCTGGCAAAAGAGCAATTATCCGGCCAGGGAGTAAGAGCAGACTTTCAATGGGTAGAAGAGCAAATTCATTCTATTCAGAGTCTTCTTTTTGAACTTGGTGCAGAGCTTGCCGGCTTTCCCACTGAAGAAGGTTCCATAGTGCAGAACGATGTGGATCAAATTGAGGGCTGGATCGATGAAATGAATGCCGGACTACCCGAGATGAAGCAGTTCATTCTTCCGGGCGGAGAGAAGTCCTCGGCTCAGTTTCATATAAGTCGCACGGTTTGCAGGCGCCTGGAACGACTACTGGTAGCAGCCAATCGATCGGAGGAAGTCGAGTCCATCCTTGGTTCCGTGGGGATGATCTGGGTAAACCGACTATCGGACTATTTATTCGTTCTGGCTCGTCACTGTCAGAAGCTAAATGGAGGCGAAGATATTCCCTGGAAAAGCAGAATGCAAAGGCCTTCCCGAAGCCGCAAAAATTAATCCCTGAATGATTATTCGGATTGCCGGTGCCTGCCAGATAAGTAGATACCCTGGTCTCTGTGAACACAGCGCATCCAGGAATTAGTTTTCGCTGGATAGGTTTCTAATCTGATCCCTGAGCCTGGCTGCCTCTTCAAAATTTTCCGCTTCCACAGCACGTTGAAGCATTGCCTTGAGTCGATCCAGTTCTGATACAGGTTCCGCTTCTGTTTCTTCTTCCACCAGAGATTCCTCTGGTGTTTCTGTCTTGCCTTCTTCACCTATGGTGACTGCAGCTTCTTTATAGACCTTTTCATTCATGTAAATGGGGCACCGGGAGCGAATGGCCAGGGCCACGGAATCGGAAGGGCGAGCATCCAGTTCAACAATTCCATCCTCGGATTGAATCACAATCCGGGCATAGAATACGTTACCTATGATATCGTTTATGACCACATGCAGAATTCTGGCTTCTAGCTCACGTACCATCTGAATCATCAAATCATGGCTATTGGGTCTGGGCGGCGTAACTCCATCCAGGGCGCTGGAGATTGAATAGGTTTCCAGTGGACCAATAAAAATCGGCACGACTCGGGCGGACTCATCGGATGTGGGTTTCAAAAAAATTGCGAATCCTACATTCGTAATGGATACGTCAGAAATGGTTACCTCAAATGCATTCTCGGGCAGCATATTATCTCCAGTTAACGAGGATGCGGCGGGTTACCTCTCGCCGCAAATGTTTTTTAGAGCTTTCTACAGAGAGGGTCAATTCCACCGGGAAATATGAGCTTTCCGGCTTATTGTTCAGAATTCCCTCTTCTTTTTGAAGCTCACCTAGAAGGGTACCCAGGTAATCAAAACACCAGAGCCCGTTTTCCTCCAGTCTCTTACCTTCCAGATGTCCATTAATCCCCTTTCCGGTTTCCGGATGCTCGATTCTAAATTCACATGAGAGGTCCTTTCTAAGTTCCGTCCGCTCATCCAGAGTGGCGTCCCGGCTCCAGCGAACCAGAAAGCCCACGGTGATTGGCTTCTCAAAATAAATGTAATGATTCCATTGTTTCCAGGTGGATGGTCCCTGGGCCGGGGGCATCTCAAATTGAATTTGCAGCTCCTGGGTATCTTCCAGCCCATTAAAGGCGCCGGATAAACATACATCGTCTATTGCATCATAGTCAGGACAGAATTCCTGGGAGCCCACTTCAAGGTCGCCACCACATTGAATGGTGAAAAGAAAGGCAATTGCAGAAAGTGTGCGAAATGATATCCAGTTCATAGGTTTAACATTTTCTTTCTGATGATTACCATTTACGGCACTTATTCCATTTCAGGTCCGGACATACAAAATATTCTTCCGGAGAGGAATCCAATCTTGCCCTCGCAGTTTCAGGAACTAACATAGATAAGTCGCATATCATTGAACAGAGCCAGCACTTCTGCATTTCGATAGAATTCCGGGCTATGCAAAAAAGGTCTAAAAGAGTATCGTTCGAAGTAAAGTAAAGGCTCTGCGTAGACTCCGCCGTATAGGTACACTCGATGGATATCGTCTTCCAGACAGGTTCGCACGGCAGTAAATTCAGTGATATAGCCAGGATCCAGCTCCACCCTGGGCAGTCCATATTCCTGGTATTTGTATTCCAGAGCCAGACAACGTTTACGAATATCTACCATCTCTTCGCGACCGATGGGCCGGGCCATGGAAAAGATATGCATATTCTGGCGATCCGGAAATGAATAAAGGGAAGGAACTGTATCCAGGGCATCGGTGCGGGCTTCAAAGTCAATTGTGCCGAACTCCGCCGTCAAACGCTTGCGCATTTCATCCAGGGCCCCTTCTTCATCGTAACCGCAGGCAAGGTACATCCTGGCACTGTCCGGCTCCACAAATTCAGGTTTCCATTTTCCGCTACCGACCATTGGCCTGTCGATTGTACCAGGGCAGTAAGCCAGGCCAAATAGAATTTGACCGCAAAAGGGAAAAATGAATGCTACAGAACATGACTCAGGACACCCGGGCCGGGGATCTGGCCTACGCCGATGCCAGAGATCGGTTGGAAGCAGAAATCGAACGCTTTGCCCGTCAGAGCGGGCAGACAAGTCTTGAAGTCCCTGGCCTGACCTTCGAAAAAGGAGAAACCCGGTTCGAATTCCTGCCAGAAGATCTTCCAGAAGAGAAGATACTGGAAGGACTGAAAGTAATCAGGAACCATGTTGAGCATATTAGAGTGCATACCCTGGATCCTGGATATATTGTTTTTCAATCTCTGGGCCCCAATCTTTACGATACGAAGCACTTTCTATCCGGAATCAAATTCAAGTTTGTAAGCATCACGAACAACTTTCGCGTGGAGGCATCCAGGTCAGGAAACTTTAACGAATCAGAACTTCAGACATGCATTGAATTATTTCAGTTATTCCATCCTGCACAGAAAGAAACAGATCCTACAAAAAAACTGGAACAACTGGGAGTTACCGTTTTTCCTCCTGTGGCCCGGGAATCCAGTAATGGAACCGAAGAAAGCAATGCCTGGGGACCGATAGCCGGATACGAATCCATTAAGCGAGAAGTGGAAGAATGCCTTCTACTTCCAGCCAGGCATATGTCTGTGTTTCAGGGAGTGGCCCAGCTCACTCGTGGCGAAGGGGCCGCCAATTTGCCAGGAGCCATTCTATTTGAGGGTCCGCCCGGTGTTGGCAAAACTACCATCGCCCGTCTGGCAGCCCAGGCCGCAGGATTACCGCTAATTTATGTACCAGTAGAAAATATTCTGTCCAAATTCTACGGTCAGAGTGCTCAGAACCTGGCTCTCATTTTTGACACTGCCAGCTTATTCGAACGGGGAATTCTATTTCTGGATGAAATAGATGCTCTGGCTACCTCCCGGGAAAGCGGACTTTTTGAGGCTACCCGAAGAGTACTCTCCGTGCTTCTGCGTAAGATTGATGGACTGGATCGTACCGGCGGATTGCTGACTGTGGGGGCCACAAACCGGGCCGAAGACCTGGATCATGCGCTACTGAGCAGATTCGATCAGATTCTAAGATTTCCATTACCCAATGAGCCAGAACGTGCCTCCATATTTCAGTCCTATGCTTCTCATCTGAGCCCGGAAGCATTGTCTGTACTGGGCCGGGAATCCGATGGTCTTTCCGGGCGCACCATTCAGGACATTTGCGAAAGCGCGGAGCGACGTTGGGCCAGGCAATTGATAGAAAAGAAACAGGCCTTGAGCTCCCCAGAGGCCGAAACCTACATCCGGGTGCTGAAGGAGAAAAAGGCAGGAATGATTTAATTTTTTGTGCACTGCAATAAAAAATGGATTTGACCGGAGCAAAGTGCTCGTTACATTGATTCCAGCGTGCAGCGCATTTGCGCCAATCGCTTTTCGCATGAACACTCTTCCTGCCCCCGGATTCCCCCCCGGGGGTTTTTTTTGTACTCCTACCAGGCTAGAAATTCCCGGTTTCAGGTCGGAAATTAACTCTCTTTGATGCACCGCCCCCAGGCTCGATCTTTCGAGACTGATCTTCTAATTAGAAGAAACCCTGTACGGAGCTCCCACCCGACCTCAGATGCAAGACTAACTGATTCCAGATAGGTCGACCCTCACTGCAGACCCGCGCCTCAAAACCAGGAAATAAGCCCTGAACCCCTTCAACCGGCCCGCACCGCCAGGCCTGTTCTAGAGCATATTGCTTACTGGGCGACCAATCAGCCCTTCATTTGACAAGTATTTTTTTGGTCTGAAAACGTCTTTTGATTGCATCGCCCTATTGCAGGGTACCAATATTGAAAAAAAAATTTAGAAACCCGCGGTTTTGTCATAAAATTGCTTGCCACTGACCGGCTGGCCAGTCAGTATATGGGTATGGGGATGATGTTCATGTATAGATTTTTGGCTCTGGCTTTAATATTCACCATCGGATGTAGCGGGGAGGACTCCAGTTCTCCTATTTTAATCTTTCAGCCTGTTACGGAGGAGCCTGCGGATTCCCGTACGCCCATCAGTTCTAATCCAGGACCCATAGAACTTCCCGACCCCCCTCCTTCCTTTGGAAATGCAGGACCGGAAGCATTCTTGAGGATTTCTCCCAGGGGTCAGGATCATCACGGGGAGTTTGAAATCATTTTTTCTCATCCAATGGATCTGGCCTCCGTGCAATCTGGCTTTAGCCTGATCTCTGATGGAGGAGTCAGCCCGGCAGGGCCTGCCCCGGGAGGTACACTGACATTCCTGAACTACAGACAGGCCATTTTCACTCCCTATGCTCCGCTGCAGGAGAATGAAGGCTATCAGGTAAGCTTGCCTGCTTCGGTTCAAACCTCCGGCGGCGATTCCCTGATTTCAGACAGTCAGCAGCTTTCTTTCCATACACGTCCCTGGTTTGAGATGCAACATACAGTAAACGGAATGCCCCATGGACAAAGAGGCATTGCAATTGATAATAGCGGAAGCCCGGCCGTCATTCTTTCCTCAACCTGGACCAACGGTGGATTTATCTCGCGAATCAGTCTGCATCGGCTTTCTGGAGGGGAAATCGAAATCTGTACCGACTGTAGTGCAGAAAGCTACACCCTGAATCTGGCCGGCTCATCCATTCCTCCAGAAGTTGGCATAAGTCAGTACTATTATCAAATTGAAGCAGAAGATGGAACGGTAAGGCACTATCCCTTCGCATTTTCCTATGGAGATATGGCTGCCTCCCCCGGCGCCATGCAAAGTGGAACAGCCGCTGCATTTCTGGATGGCCAGTATCTACTGCCTACTTTGAGCCGCACCCTTGAAAGATTCGCAGCCCAGCACTTTCTACTTAACGGGAATACATTCAATAACTTCGCAAATGAATCCATGACATCCACAAAGCGATCTGGCTGTATCGATTATGGAGGTTTCTCCTTTGTTCGCTCCTATGGAAATGGCCCCGGGGCCAACGGAGATGGCTACTGTGGATACTTCGTAGATGATGGAGCCGAGCTTTGCGCGGATGTGGGGCTTGTCGAGATCTGCTCGGATAGTGATGTAACTCTGGACGTATATGTTACGGCAGTGAATATTCCGGCAACCAGCGATGGAAACGAAAACATCCAGGCAGATATCTCCGTACCTGCTGGCACCGAAAATGCTCGAGTAAGTCTCAGTGCGCGAAAGGCCTATCTGGATCTGCGAATTGTGGCCAACCTCGAGGATGGACTGGTTTGCGTAGGCGCTTGCATCGTTTCGGAAAATACCAAGATCGAATTTAGTGCGAAAGCAGAACTGAACCGGGACCATCCGAATAGCCCCAGAACATCGGTCTCTCTGGCAAACATTGAATCCTTGAGCGATGGAAGCCTCACACTGACAATCAATGAGCCCTATGGTTCTCCCAACTTCGTCTGGAGCGATTGGACCGACCACCTTACTGTGTATGATTTATCCTTCGTAGACAGTACAAGCTGGGTAGCCGACCTACTGTCCAGCGTCGTAGAGTCAATAGGCAACGACATTGTTCCCCTGGTAAAACCTGATATAGTTCGAGATGTTCTGAAAGATTTTAAACAGCGAATCGCAATCAACGTCTTGAATGCATTCTTGAGTTCTCTTGCCAGCCAGGGTGTTACCCTCGGCCTGCCTTCCTACTTGCCTGCTCCGCTGAATCAACTGGATCTGGCTGTTCGCATTCAATTGGAACAGAACTCGGATTTGATCAAGTCGCTTAGCTGGAAAGATGGAGGATTCCTTTCGAGCCTGCAGGCGGGGATGTTTGTCACAAATAATTGCGGAACCTGTGAAACTCCATCGGATGTTATCTCTCCGGCTCTGCAGGGGCCACAAAGCTTCATTTCCAATCCTTACACTCTGGATCCGAGCTATTTAATGAATAAGAGCAGCACTCAGCCCGGGACTCTGCTAGCTTTACACGAAGATTCATTGAATCAATTGCTTTATGAGCTCTGGAGTAAAGGAGGATTGAACCTGACTCTGGATGAGCCATTCATTACTCAGGTAAACTCCTATGCCGGCGAAATTCCATCTTTGACTTTAACTTCCAGTCTGCTTCGTGCTGGAACACTCCTCAATGTTCTGGCTCCTGGACGAGACACTCTTATCAGACTGGACGGCGGAGCTTCGGTTACCATAAATGATGACGATGCGGTGGAGCTGCGATTACGTCCCAGACAGGTACCATACATTCGAATGCTACCCAGCTTCACTCCAGGCGGAACCCGTGAGCTTCAACTGCAGGTATCGGATCTAGAGATTCAAATATGGGGAACCCAGGGACCGTCAGTAGAGTATCTGATGGCCACAATCATGGCCCATGCAACGGTAAATGGCACAGTGGATCTGGTTGGGTTCAGCAATCCAACATCCAATCCGTCGCTAAACAATCTTCAGGCACTGAATGTAGCACTAAGCACGGATGAGCTCTACTATACCATTCAGGTAATGGATGGGGCGTCACAGAATCCCATGGGATTGAGCCCGGATCAGGTCCAGCAGGTGGCATTGCCTCTGGTAAGATCGTTGATCGTACCTTTACTCAATAACGTGCTCAAAGAGGTACCTCTTCCGGCCACCGCCGGCCTGTCCACTTTTACCAGTGGTGGCTCCAACTGTGGACTCAACCTGAGCACCGATCGCATTCTAGTGGATAGTCTTCCCGTAAACGATACATCCGTTCCCATGATTCTGCTAAGGCTTCGCACTCCCACAAGTCTGTATCAACCTGGAATTACGAATCCGGATGTTCTGGAAAACCTGATCGGCTGCAATTAAGAGGTTACGCTTTGAAGCCCATTCGAAACAAACTGATCCTGATACTGAGCCTGCTCTTTATTTCATGCAATGCAGCGGAAGAAGAGTATGATCATCTGTTCGCTCAATTGAGCGAAGATCGGTATCAGTTTTTTAATTTGCTAAATGACTATCCTGCATTAAAGTCCAGCGTTTCCAGCCTGGAGCCAGCTCTGTTCAATGAAACCATGTTTCTTAGCATGAACAGGAATCCAGCGGCCGGAGAAGGATTTTTAAGACTTCTTTCCGAGCTACTTTTAGACCTGGATCCTTCCATACAGGATGTTCTGGGCAATGCGTCCACTTTAATGCAAAGAGCTCGCTCAGATTCCAATGCATTCGATCAAACAATGCAGTATGTGGATCGACTTCGGGGTTCGCAGCATCCTCTTCTTTACGACGGGATGCCTTTCCAGAGAACAGGACTGCAAAGTATTTTTGATTCCTCCAGTCGCGAAAGTGTAAGGGACTTAACCAATCGAGCTGCGAATTTTCTGGAAAGACCATCGGTGGCCACGGATGTTACGGAAATCCAGGCATTTTTGATTAAGGTTCTGGATACCAACCCCGGTACCAGAAGTGCCATCGAAGAGCTATTTAAATCTTCCCTGGGACTGACCAGCAGCGATGGGCCTGGATTATTCCATGTTCTGGGTGAGCTCACGCAAACGTTTCGAGCAACCGCCGGTTTCGATGGAAGCACCACTGCACCGGTCTCCATGGTATTCTTTTTGCAGCGACTGAATACATATTTCTATCCTGGAGGAGCTGTATACGATGCAGACACTGCCTATCAGGCCTCCGAGTTTCCATCCAATCTTCCGGACCAGTTTGTAGACCTGTACTTTACGATTCGCCCCTTTTTGATAGCCAATGCTGCCCATACTGGATCCAGACCTTTAATTGAGACTCTGTCTGAGAATCTTTCGACTTTTCCGGAAGGAATGCACCAGAATGCAGACGAATCACTGAGCAGAATGATCGACCTGGATGCCTACGGTGCGGATCGACTTAACAGCGTACATAGCACTGAAATATCGGCTCTGGAATCTCTGTTATTCTTACTGTCTCTGGGCAATCATTTTGGGTATCGCTGGGATGCAAATCCGTCCAGCCCGGCCACAATTACAGCGGCCACAGATGGAGTGCTAACAGTTGGGGATATTCTACACTCTCTTCGCTCATTGATCAAAGGAGATCCTGTACTCTCACTTTCCGGATTCCTGCAGGATAGCCAGGCCAGCGGTCTGGTTCATCGCAACGGATCTGTAATGAGTTTTGGAATCAATTCCCCGGCCCTGGCCTTGATGCAGGGAGAGTCCAGAGGATCTGCCAATTCTCTGGCCGACACAGGTTATACGGTCTATCATCGCACAGTTCCTTATATGATGAACTGGATTGTTCGCGCCATCTACCAGGGTCAGGCTCCCTATTATAACCAGAATCGCACCAATGGCTCCGGAGATTTTCTCACAATGGATGGTACTGTCTATCGCACAGCCGGTGGTACAGATATGACCTACGTTCCCTCCTGGCAAACCGACGTATTCAGAGTAAGGGTCAGACAGTATCATGGCGGCGGTGGACATACAGATCACTATGTTGGCCCTTCTGGTTACGAAGATCCCACCGGCAATGGAACTGCATTTCAAGTGTCGGAAAGCTCTATACCACCTGGCGAAAGAGCTGTAGATAGTGACCTGGAAGCTCTGCATAAGAACTATCAGTGGCTTCTTTATAAAAAGCGATTCGTAATTGTAATCCCACTACATGCGAAGCTGGGAGCCAGTGGAATCCAGCATGCAGTGTATGTAACTGTGGTTGCCAATGGGTTGATGGGTTTGATTTCTGCCAGGCCCTACTGCAATCTCGCAGACAATCAATGTTATTCGAACGACAATGGCCGTTGGTCCATTGCCGGCACTCAGCTTCAGCCGGATTTTCAGACCACCAGTATTCGCAACAATACCAATATGACTCTGACTCTTCAGATGTCCGATGAGCCCGGCGATCATGCTATATTCGTCGAAGCTTATGGATACGGTCTTACCGGCGAAGACACCTTTGGCTACGCAGATGCAACTCTGTATCAAATACTGTATAATACACTTCTATATCCTGTACCCCCTTCTCAGTTTCATGGAGCCATTCCGCCCGCCCTGTCCTCCAATGCAGCTGTTCTGGAGAGGCTTGGATTCCTGACCACCGGCGTTGTAGAACCGGATGAAGTGAACAGCCGCTGGGATGAGCGAAATGCAATGCTACCTCTGGTCACAGCCCTGGTGCGCACTCTGGATGAACAGACAGATCCGTCCAGCACTCAGGGCGCCTATGGTCTTCTGGCCAATGCGGCAGATGTTCTGGCCCGACCCTACATCTTTCGAGGTACAGATCCAGAGTCTGGAATATCAGGACTGGTTCAGTATCGCCTGGAGGGCTCAGGGCCTGCATTTAATATTCGCAGTCCGGCCCTTACAGCCACAGATTACAGTCCGGACTCCAGTTATCGAAGTCTGATCTCAATTGCCATTGAAAGCGAAAGAAGATATAAGGATGGTCCCATTTCATTGCTGTCTACCAGCGATTTTCTTGAAACAACTGCTGAATTTCTGAAGGGACTGGGCGGCTTAACTCATACAGCCAGCCGTACCCATTTCTTCGATTCGCTGGAGGACTTGCTGGCCCAGGAGAACCTGGATTCGAACAACCCGTCCACAACTCAGCTAGATATTTCTTACGAAATCCGAGACCTGGCAGACTTCATGGGGCAGTACGCAGCCACTTTGAGCACCGACGCCAGCCATGGGGACTGGGTACACATTCGCACATTAACAGAGTTGGCAGGCGAATGGCTGGCAGCCCAGAGCCCCAATTCATTGATGCCCGGCCTGCAAAGATTCGTTTTTATGCTGGGCCAGGAGCAGCCCTCTGACTCAGAAACAAGCGCTCTGTTTACGGTATTTCTTTCTTTCATCAGCGATGCAGGGTCACCGGCCGCAGAAGTATCGGAATTCTTCCAGGTGCAACTTCCTGAAATCCTGCATGAAACCTCGGACGATTTCTATTACCTGGCCGGAGCTCTGGCAGGACTGTCCATAGATGGTGGATTCTTCAAATACCTTAATGCAGATATGCGAAACGGATTCACCTCCAGGGATATCTATCTGGATCTGGAACGATTCCTCTCTTCGAGCATGGTGCAGGATAAATCCCACGGAAAGCATTCATTGATTTTCGCAGCAGGCAAGCTACTGGATTATCTCTGGCAGGTAAGAGAGCAAGGTTACCGTATTCCAGGTCCCGGTCAGTACTGGTTTGATGATCATCGAAGCCGGGACCAGAACAGTCGGACACCCTATGAATGGCTGAACAGTATTTTGAGTATAAAATGAAACAAAAAAGTCAAAAGAAAAGACTCAGCCATACCATCAAAAAGGCAATGAACTCTGGTCCGAGGGGCCCTGAAAAAGACTTTTTGTTCATTGCAGCAAATCTTCTGTTGGTTCGCATTTCTAATCGACTCCATTTAGAGGTTTCTGCAAAGCCTGGTATCGCTTCCACCGCTTATACGGCTGCACTGACAGTCTTATTTCTAGGCGCATCTGTCTTCTTCGTGAATCCAACGCGGGCCAATAGCTACCCGGATGTTTATGGCGCCAATCCATACACCACAGGCAGGGCCGGTGCGGTCACAGCTGTGATCAACGATGTATCCGCGGTCTTTTACAATCCGGCCGGCCTGGCACTGCCCTCACGAGGAGAATCTATCAAGAAGCAAAAGGATGCCAGAATGCATGAGCTTCAGCTCTATTATACCGGCTCTTCCCATTCTTTGAATTATTCCCCTTATTCACCGGATCTGATATTTAGCGATGAAGATGCCACAAATGTAAACGATAGCTATGCAGGCCTGGGCCTTTCCCTTCGCCTGGATAGAATCTACGACGTGGATCGCAAGGTAGCTTTTGGACTATATGCGAATCTGCCGGGTAACGGTAAGCTTCTTTCCATAAATGACCTGAATCCAACGGTGCACAGATTTCTTCAGCACGGAAAGAGCCTTACCAGACCCTACATCGCAGCTGCACTGTCGGTGGAGGTCTGGAAGGAGCACATCTACGCAGGCATCGGATTTACCGCTCTGGCCCGGGGTCAGGGAGCTATTTTAATGAAGGAAGTGGAGATCTCTCCCAATACGGTAACTCCAGACCAGCAGGTCATTGTGGATGTGGAGCCTGCCACCAATGCTCAGTATGGGCTTATTGGAGTTTACCAGGATTTTTACCTCGGTGTGTTTTATCGCAGAGAACTGGCCGTAGAACTGGATCCCATAAATGCTCGTGCCAGAACCCTGCTACTTGGGCTGGAGCTGGATCTGGACCTGGCCGTTCTGGATCATTATCAACCGCGAACTTTAAGCTATGGGGCTGGCTACAGACTGTTTGATATTTTCTTATTCAGCGTGGATGTGCGAAGGGAACTATGGAGCGGCTTTCAATCCTCCAGAGCCAAACAAACCTACTCCGAGATTATCTACCTTTCCGATACAACATCGGTGGGAGCCTCGCTGGAATTTCAAGTCACCGATTGGTTTCAGGCCAGAATGGGTTATCGCAGGGCACCCACTCCGATTCCCAATCAGCCCGGGAGCACGAACTGGATGGGTAGCGATAGACAGATCTATTCAGCAGGTGCAACCTATATGATCTGGCCGTCTGGCGGAGATCTGAAGTATCCCATTGGTATCGATTTCTCGATTCAAAGCCAGAAGCTGGAACAAAGAATGCAATTAAAATACAATCCCACTCCAGAGAATCCATTCTACGAATACGGTGGAGTGATCAATCATTTAGGTATTGGAGTTGTGATTCACTTCTAGAAAGGGAGAGTAGCCCGGAAAATAGAAATGGGCCTGGCAGGAGAGTGTATGATGAATCAGTTTTCTGAAATAGATAAAGAGCCGGAGGGCAGGAACTTAAAAGTTAGATTCTGGAACTCATCGGTACTTCGCATAATATCCATTGGCTTTGTCCTGGGAACATTAATTGGAGCGAACTGTACTGCTCAAATTGAAGATCCGTTTGCTGTGCGAATCTTTCAAATGTCCGGACGCGAAGAGGTTCCGGTACTCGTTGCCCGCGATAGCGATGAATGCGAAGAGGTCCTGGAGCATCGTGTGTACTACTGGCCCTATGTTCTTCCGATTACAGACTGGAAAAGCGTTCAGGAGTCTCTGGAACCTGGAGGTCGCTATCGCTACCGTACCGTTCTTCGTACATGGGATGTACTACTATTAATTCCTATGGGCATTATGGGCTTTTCTTCCCAGACCCATGTACTGGAAAAATGTGAACATACTGAGCTTCCGGTGCTTTACGGCACTCAAAGGAAAACTCTGGCTGAATACTCTGTCTATTTCGACCTGAATTCCTCCCTGGTCCCGGATTCCGAAAGACGGAAGATTCTAAAGGTGGCAGAACTCTGGAAGCGAAACCCTGACTTCGTTTTTCTGCTTCTGGGTCAAACTGACCAGGCTGGCCGGGAAGGACTGAATCGATCCCTTTCCCTGCAAAGGGCTGAATCCGTGCGAGATGCATTGGTGTCTCTTGGCGTACCCCGAGAAAACCTGAGGGTTGCCTCTGCCGGGTCCGAATTATCTACCAGCGAAAGATCCGAATCTGATCGAAGAGTGGAGATGGTGCTCATTGTTCGATAACCGTGGCTGTAATGAAGACTAGATTGCTGACATTTATCCTGCTACTTCCCTGCATGAATTGCCTGTTTGCTGGTCTGAGCGGCGGTGACAGCGATTCCGAAGGGGAAATGCTTATGGCTATTGGTTATTTGCAGCTATCGTCTCCCCCTCCTCCGGGGCCTCTTACTGCGGGAAATGAGGGTACTCTACAGATTAGCTCATTGGATGGGCCTTTGCAAATTCAATGGGACCCCGCTACAGGCGGTCAGTCCAGTGTCCATGAATATAGAGTCTATGTAGACAATTCCGGACCCATGGATGATCCGGCCACAATACAATCCTCCTCGCAAGCTGATTCGCAATGGTTTTCTTTTTCCGGCAGCTACACGGCCGCAGAGCTTGAACCCAACCGCACATACTATCTAAATGTTCTGGTTCGGGATGGCTCTGAAGTCGCAGCCTATGAAAGCGTCACGTTCACCACAGGTAATCCTTATGCCACGGGCACCGGCCTTGTACTCTACGATGATGGATCTCAGATCCTGGCCTACTCCGCCTGTTCGGCCGGACAGACATTCGATGAAGCCACTCAGAGCTGCACAGGTACTGCAAGCAGCCTTCAATTCTGCGACGTCAGTACCAATGATTGTAACGGAGGAAGTAGTTCGGGTACGCTTGTAGATTCTGGATCCTGGACCTCTGGAGCCAGCAGTTCCGCCTGGCAGGCCTGCGAAGATCTAAATACGGCAACCCATCAGGGAATAAGCACCTGGAGGATTCCAACGATTCAGCAGTTACGGGACATTCGCTATTGTTCCTCTAACCCGGCCTATTCTGGCCCGGACGGATGTCCGGCCGGATCAGGACATCCCACCATACGATTGGATTTATTTCCAGACACTCCGGAAAGTCAGTACTGGTCTTCGCAGGGAGTGTCCGGTAATTCATTTTCTGCCTGGACTTTAAACTTAACGGATGGCAGTGCCCAGGCCCAGGATAAGACAGGGCTGCACCGAGTAAGATGTATTTCAGACTTTCCAGGATACTGAGATTTTGCCCCGATTTCCCTGATTGCCTTCCGGGCCCGAATTTCGGATTCAAAAAAAAACTATACGATTGCCGAGCCTGAATAGATCGCCGAGCCTGAATAGATCGCCGAGCCTGAATAGATCGCCGAGCCTGAACAGATCGCCGAGCCTGAACAGATCGCCGAGCCTGAATAGATCGCCGAGCCTGAACAGATCGCCGCGTATGAACAGATCGCCGCGTATGAATAGATCGCCGCGTCTGAATAGATCGCAGAGTCACTGGAAAATCGAAGAATCACCCACAAAGCAATTGCTAGAACTTGATGATTCCGCCTTTCTTCAGAGGCTGAATTATTTCATCCTGAATGGCCGATGCATCGGAAGCATCATTGCTTCGAATTCCAATCAAATGGGCCTTCCATCCTCGACTACGGGCCGGCTTTAGATTTGTGGGACGGTCATCAAAAAACCATATGCTTTCCGGTTCACCTTCTTGCGGCATTCTCTTGATAGATTCATGTATGATTTCAAAGTACCGATCTTCTGGCTTACGCACTCCCATTTCGCATGAAAAGAAAAGATAATCGAACCAGCGATCCAGCTCCGGTCTCTTTTTCATGACATCGTGATACCAGGCGGAGTAATTGGATGCGATTGCCAGCACCAGGTCATCCCGGGCCGATAGTTGTTCCAGAAGCTCATCAATTCCGGGCCGAAACTTTACTTCAGCAAACATTCGTTTCTTGATTTTTGCCACCGGGGGCATATGGTCTGGCACCGGATCATCGCCGTAGAAGCTGCGAAAGTACTCCCTCTCGGAGATCTCCCCTTTTTCGAATGCTTCAAAAATGCCCGGTCTTCGAAGACCGGCCCAATGCCGAATGCCATCCTCATCCAGGAAACTACGAATTGCAGGAAAAAATGGATCCACAAGCACAGTATCCATCAAATCAAAAAGCAGTAGATGCCAGCCAGCCATACTAATCTGACACTCCATAGTCCGCAGACAATCGAAGATAGGCTCGAAGTTCCTGAAGAAGCTTCCAGCCAGCAGGAGGCTTAAGTCCGGCCTTGCGGTTGCTATTTCCCAGAAGAAAAAGAAGATTCCAGTGTTCAAATAGAGTGGTGTAGGATGGCCACAACCTGGCCCGGGGATCCCAGATATGAGTGGCTTCCGCCCCAGCTCCATTCACTTCAACAACCTGGAGCCGGGATCCTTCGCGAAAGTGCTGCATATCAGGAAATCGAACATCCAGTCGACCGAAGTAAAAATCCGGCAGATCGCGGCAAATTGCATCTATGGAATTCTGTAATGCCCTGGTGCGAAGATGGGTGCCATCCAGAAAAATACAGCCCTGCTTATGATTTCCGGATTTTACCAGATAGAAGTATTCATCCTGAGCCGGAACTATAGATAAATCCATTCGCCTGGCATAAATGTGCTTTCTACCGGCCAGCACGGGAATAGAATCTATAAGCTTTTCCAGAGAATAAAGTCCGTTGCCTTTTACCACCGGGAAAGCCTTTAGAGTAATGGAAGTGATTCGCGCAGAACCATCCGGATGGCGAATATAAAATACACCTGCTTCGCATTCATAGTCTGACAGAGTCTGGAATAGGTACTGTACCTCGGTGCCTGAATTCAGTGATACTGCAATGGACTGTAATCGAGCTTCCAGCTGCTTCTTGTCTTCAATAAAAAAAACACCATCTCCTCGCTGCCCTCTGTCTGGCTTGCAGATCAATGGAACAGACATATTACGCTTCCTGATTAGCTCCTGGCATGCCTGGCTCAGTGTATGAAGTCCTACTTCTTGAACATGACCTCCACTACTAAGAAGAAAATGATTGGAACGGGTGCGCCTCAATGAAAATGAAAACGATTTCAGGAGGTGTCTTCGCGCAAGCGGTCCCGCAGAATCGTATATTTCCTGCTTGGATTCGCCTATCAATCCGCCCATGCGAATTCCAGGATTCGCAAGTACCGGAAGACCGGTAGATCTGTAGCGCGCGGAAAGATAAGCATAGTGAAATATGATAGGTAAATAGAAAAAGCCCGGATGCCAGAATTCAAATATGGAGCGAGAGGGTATTGACTTTAACTGCGAAGCATCCACCGGACCGCAAGCAAGTACACGGATGCCTCTGGCCCTTGCACTGTCCAAACCTTCGACTGCGGAGCGAACCTTCTGACTGACCAATCTGTATGCCAGGACCAGGAGCAATAAAATTAGAATGGCAAGAGCGATACTCCAGGCTGAATCCATTCGATCCAGAAAATAGCGCAAGGGTCCCAGGGAAAGAAAGAAAATCAAACTGGTCCAGCCTGCACTTGCAATAAGAACTGCCAGTCCAAAAATACGGCCATCCATACGAGCCAGCCCAGCGGCAGCAAACACTGGTAAACGCATTCCGGGCACAAATCGGCTGAGCAAAACGGCAAACAGTCCAAACCTCTTAACAAAGGACTGCATCTTTTCCAGATGGGGATTATTCTTAATTTTATCCGGCAGAAGTTTGTATCCGCCGCGACCGGCCAGGTACAGTAATAAATCCCCAACTGCGATACCAATTAGAATTCCGGTAAATGCATAGGGAGTAGATACAAGCCCGGCGGCTGCAAGGCTGGATGCCAGTAGAATGGCAGGATCTTCGGCTACAAAGGTTGCAAGCCCCAGCAGAATAGACTGCAGAACCGGATTCTGGGCCTGGGTTACTACCAGGTCCGCCAGATAATCCAGCATATTAGTGCCTCAAGCCGGACTGATAGGCAAGAGTGGAGGGAGCCACACCAAATCGTTCTATATCTCGAATCTGATGCGTGGTAGGATTTTCCAGACCATGCAGCAAACCTACTTTTACCAGTGCGCTATGATGCAATAGATGGTCCTGCGCATAGTGAAGTTCTCTGCAAAGAGTGGAAGTAATAGATCCGTCGCCTTCCAACCACTCCACTTCCAACCGGATTACATCATCGGCACGATTGATGTCTATGGAACTCAGACCCCTGCGGATCTGTGCCACTGTATCGAGTGCGAAAGCTGGATCAGATTGTATACGAGGATCCCTTTCCCTTCGATCATAACATACCGAGCCGGTGCTGGCAGCCTGAATGTATGCCAGAAAGAATTCCAGGCCGTGGCGAATATGCTCACCCACCGAGGCATTGTTTAGAATGGTAAGCGGTTTTCTGTAGGAAGGCTCATCCAATGATTGAATGAGATCCTCTAGCTGTGCCAGCATATCATCTGTGGAGCTCAGTAATTGTTCAAACATAATGCATTCCCCGGTTTTTTGCCGATTCCTCTTCTTATACTATTTTTCAGAATAAGTCAAGTGCATCCTCAGGAGGAATCGGTGACTCGATCGAAGTAACGCTCAAATTCATTTCTATTTCTGCGATCCAGGATTCCGCCAACGATTACAGCAAGGATTAACCCCAGGGCCACTGGAAGAATATGGCTGATAAGCATATGACTGGCATGATCATCCGGGCAAACAAAGGCAGCGCCGGATCCGGCCAGGAAAGCCACAGCCAGAAATGAAATGGAGATACTGTTCTTAAAAGAAAGGCATACACTACGCCGCAAAAATCGAAATAACAGGACTGCAGGAACCAGGGCAAACAATACAATAAGCCCTGTGCATCCGAAGGAGGCTGCATGGGGATCCCGGACGCCCTGAGTCCATTGCCAGTAGGACAGAGTGGAAAGCGCCGCGATGGCAAGCACTACTATGCCAAATAGAACCCACCTGAGTACCGGCCGATCGGATCCAGGAAAGATCGATCCCCTGGCCAGGAAAAAAGCCCATAATCCCAGAAAAAGGAACAACACCCATTCCAGTATCGAAAACAATCCGCTCACCTGAAACAGGGACTGCCTCAGGGCTGGAGAGACTGAAGCCAGGACTGCAACGCCCAGAAGCATCCAGAGCAGGCTAAGAAAAAGTGCTACGAAGAACTGCTTTCCGGTAATTCGAACCGGTTTAACCGGGTTGCAATCGGAAGACAGGGTTTCTATGAGATCAGGTGTTTTCATAGTCCTCTTGTTGTTCCAGAATCTTCCTCAGGGCCTTATACGCTCGATGAGCAGTAACCTTCACTGCAGTTTCTGTCATTTCCATTTTGGCTGCTGCTTCTCTCACCGACAATCCATCATACTTGAGCAATCGCACTGCACGCTTCTGTCTGGGAGGCAACTTTTCAATAGCCTTCTCCAGAACTTCCTGGACCAGATACGGATGCTCCTTCTCTTCTTTCGCCTGAAGGTCCAGTAGAGTTTCACCCTGAACTTCCTTTTCTGAAACCCTGGACCATTTCCGCATATGGTCCACAAATCTTCTATGAGCGATAGCATGTATCCAGGGAAATACCGGCCTCTGGGGGTCGTAGCTGGCCCGGGCCCGGTGAATAGAAACCAGCACTTCCTGGGCAATATCTTCAGCCCAATCCGGATCCCGGATCTTATTATTCAAGAATCGGCGCACTACGGGCAGTACTGCTTCCAGGAATTGCCTGTAGGCCGCTGCATCCCCGGTTTGAGCCCGGGCAAGAAGACCGGATAATCGATGCTCCGCTTCCTCTCTAGCGTCTCTGGGCTTCTTTTCCTCGTTCCTTACTTCCGATGGATCCATGCACCATGCCTTCCCGCCAGACATGGACAGCCTCATTTTTGATCCTGGTCCTGGTCTTCGGGATTGCTTTTTCTCTATTGTCACAGGCCACTTCAGGGGGCACTGGAGAGCAAGCTTTACCTTAAAAATCGATTGAATTTTCCAGATTATGTCGCATTGATGCTTCTGTGAACTTCTTTTCCAGCAGTGGCACCGGTGGCGGCATCCCGGAAATGCACCGAAAACGATCCGCCAAAAAGAAGCCGGCTCCAGGCTCCTCCGTCGATTTCACAGTGGGCGAGCCACAGGGATCTACAGCCAGAAAGCGAGAACCGATATCCGAGCCCCCTTCTCCTGCCAGCCAGAAGGAAGCAGGTATCCGAAAAGCGGCCCGCCTGATCCTGGCCCTGGGCCCGGATCAGGCCGCAGATGTACTTCGAGAATTATCCGAAGCCGAAGTGCAGCGAATCGCTCTGGAAATAACTCGAATTCCTGCTTTAACATCTGAAGAAAGACGACATATCCTGGAAAGTTTTCATCAGGAAATCGATTCAGAACAGACACTTTCTGGAAAGGAAAGCCTGAGAGAGATTCTGCATCGCAGCCTGGGCGAAGATCGGGCCCAGGAGTTTCTGGAAAAGCTGGAAGAACGAGATGCCAGAAAGGACTTTGAGTTTCTAGAGCAGATTGAAGCGCCTCTTCTTGCAAGTGTACTTCAGCAGGAGCACCCTCAAATTGCGGCAGTCACCATGAGCCAGATCAAACCGCAAGTTGCGGCCAGCGTATTCAAAAACCTGGAAGATGAATTCAGACTGGATGTGGCTCTTCGAATTGCGCAGACTACAAGAATCCATCCGGATGCAATCACTCGAGTGGGCAAAGTACTCCGGGAGAAATTTGAGAAGCGAAAAGAGGAATTTTACGCAGTCACTGGAGGGGCCGAGACCCTGGCAGGAATATTGAATCATATGGATCGCGGTCTGGAAGAAAATCTGCTCACTGAATTGCAGGATAAGGACCCGGAGTTGATGCAGAACGTCCGCGAAAGACTCTACACCTTTGAAGAGTTACTAAGCCTGCATCCAAAAGAGATGCGGCTGCTTCTATCCCGTATTGATGATGATTTAATGCTGGCTTCAGCGTTGCGAGGAGCCGGAGATGAGATGCGAAGACATTTCTTTAATGCACTCTCTCAGAACAGAGCGGCCGATGTACTGGATGAAATAGATAATCGAGGGCCGGTATCTGTAAGAGAAATCAACGAAGCAAGAACCTACATCCTGACTGTTGCACGGCGAATGGATGAAGAAGGAAGAATCATCATCAAAAAAGAGAAGGATGATTATATTTAGAAGCCTGCGAATCCGGTGTCACAGCAGCTGGATGCAATCCACTTCTGCAACGACAGAAGCTATCGCCTAGATTTCCTCATTGCTTAGCTTGCGAAGCTTTTGAATATGCCTTTCAATTTCCTGCAACTGTTCAGACATACTCTGCCCGCGAGTGGTCATCTCCATAGAGTTTTTTTCCAGGCCGGATAAGTTACCAATCACCTCTTCATGGGCTGAGGACTGCTCTCTGGCAGAATTTGCAATCTCCGATGCCAGATCCTTGAGCTTTCTCAGATCTGTTAGGAAATGCTGGTTCATACGTTCCTGCTGTTTGTACTGGCCATCCAGGAATTGAATCTTTTCTGCAATTGCATTCAGTCTTTTATCCTGGTCGCGAGCCTGTTCATCGGCACTGGCCGATGAATTTCGTCCTTCCTCTATAACTTCGCGGCTGCTTTCCAATATTTTCTGAATGTTCTTCGCATTCTCTGCACTGAAGTCAGCAAGCTTGCTAACTTCAGTTGCTACCACGGCAAAACCTCTGCCATGTTCTCCAGCCCGGGCCGCTTCAATGGCAGCATTCAAAGCCAGTAAATTGGTTTTATCCGAGATCTCTACAATTACACTATTAAACTCGGAGAGTTTCTGAAAGGCCTCCTGGATTCCTTGAAACACTTCGTTGTTGCGACTCACCGAGGCGGTTACTTCCCAGCTTACATTTCGAATTTCAGAACTCAATCGCTCAAGTTCCTCGCTGGAACTTAGAATCTCAGATATCATGGACTTTAGCTTTTCGCTTTCTTCATTAAGCCGATTGATATTTTTCTCCTGTTCCTCCGCCGACTTGAGCGTCCTTCCGGCACTGGCAGATAGTTCTTCGGTTACTGCACTAATTTGTTCCACCGAAGAGGATTGATCCTGCATCATGGTAGCGCTTCCATCTAGATAACTGCTGAACTCCATCAAGGTATATTGCAGACCTTCGGTACTGTTCGCGATTTGCTTTCGGTTATTCTCTTTATTGCGATTGGATTCTCGGATTTCGGTCATGGTCCGATTGATTCGCGTCATTAGGTCTTCCATAACACCCATAACCATATAGGAAATCAGCCCCACAGCCAGGATTACCACGGCCTGCATAATATGATTGACTATTTGAATTTCTGTGGAGCCGGGCTCATCGATCACCATCACTTTCAGTCCGGAAAACGGAGCAAAATAAATCAGGCTACCGTAGAGCACAGAAGCAAGTAGAGTAACCGTCAGAGTAATACTCTTTGAGTTTAAAAAAGAGCTATAGGTAATAGGCACGATGAACAGTCCCGTGACAACTGCAGAGCGCAAAATCAAAGCTGCTGCAATTGGATCCATAAGCACGTCACCCAGAAAGGAACCGAACATCATTAATACGTCCAGAATCACGAAGAAACGCGCCAGCTTGATCGTAAGCTTCTTTCGTGCAAATAGAACCCAGAATACAATTACAGTGACTAAATAAACTCCGATAGATGTGGCCTGCACCAGAAGCATCTTATCTGTAAATGTAGGGGCCAGTAAGGAAACCATTCCTATATACACCAGGCCCATTACTATTCTGATTCTATTTACAATTTCAAGGGATCGGTTGCTGGTGCTCTTCTTTGCCATGTCTATTCCAGATCTGCAGTTAGTATGCCATGGCCCGAAACCATGGAACTACCGGACAGCTATGCCATTATGGGTGGCGATGTCCAGACCTTTGCCCGGCTAACTGTAAGATCGGTTCCGGTAAGTGCATGAAAGAGTGGCATAGTTCTAAAAATCCCGCGGCAGAATAATCAAATGTACCTGGCAACGCAGCTGCCAGTCCCGGGCAATGGTACAGCCCCGGGGATCGCCTGGAGGGGCTTCAATCTCGTTGTAGAGTGGCTTTGAAACAGTTCTGCGCGGTTTTTTCAGAGTGGGTCTATATATAGAAGGTCGATGGGGCGCAGTCCTCCAAGAATTGGCACCGTTCCAATCTGCAAATCGGCTGCAGACGTATCATAAATACGAATACCGGGTGTAGTGAGCCCCACATCTCCGGCATAGAGTCGGCCATCCGGGCTCAACTCCAACCCGGAAAAGAAGCCAAAACTGGCAGGATAATATGCAAGTTCGCTTATTCTGGCTCCGGTAAGAGGATTGAACCTCTGTAGAGAAATACTGAAATCTGCATATTCAACAACAGCATAACCGGTATTATCATTTTTGATCACTACATCCAGAATGTCCCCTCCTGCGGTTGCCTCGGCAAAAAGAAATCCACTCCGGAACTGACGGGTCTGAAGATTGAAAGCTTCCACTCCGCCATCTATGGCAAAATTAAATCCAAGCCTGGCCGGAGTAGAAATGACAAGATGGTCCACTCCCTGAAAGTTCACCAACTTGAGCTTGCCAAAGGGATTCGTAGATTGAAAAGCAAACACTCCAGTTATCGCCAGACTACCTGCATCAATTTCCACAAGGTAGGATACTTCCGTGGGAGCATAGGTGAGCACAGGATGATTGCGATCCAGACGTTGCACCGTCGCATAGATCTTTCCCTGATATCCAATAAGCGATGAGACCTCTGGTAATCCGTCCGGAGCTCCACCAGCAGAAACGGTTTCGGATAAATAGCCCAGATCAATGCTTCCAATAGGAATCAAAGTCTCTGTTAGAACGGAAATATCCGTTCGTTCATACCTGGATACAAAGGCTCGGCCCTGTGCAAATGCGATGTCCTGAGGATTACTACCGGAACCTACACTTATCTCTCCTTCAGTGAAATAACCGACCAGGGGATTCAGTACCTGGATATTATCTCTTCCCAGACGATTGATCACATAGACCCGGTCATTGGCAAACCTGGCCAGTGCATCGCTATGGACGTTTACAGAAAACCCGGTCTGAAATCCATCCAGGGTCATTACCGAAAATTTTCCTGTAGTTGCCAGGTCTGAAGAAATGATGCCAATTTTATCGCCGCCGCTTACAGAGCTAAATACCAGAGAAGCAAGGCTGGGTCTTTCAATGTCCTGACAGGCCGCCAGGTTTAGCGACAGACTGGAAAGAGCCAGAGTTCGCAGAAGAGAACGGATCAGCCTGCCCCATGCCAGACCGGAAAGACATTCAGTTTCCCTGCGAAAGCAAAATTCATGACGATTCTTTCGCGGGTTCGAATCCAATGAAAGGGTCCTCAGTCTAATTTTAGAATCTATAGTTAAGACTTGCATAAACGCTCCTTCCTGGAATTGGATACCCTACGATGTCTTCGGCGCGATCATTAAGAACATTTCGCACTTCAACGATGAAGTCCAGGGCATGATCTCTGGATTCAAAAACGGAATACTCAAGAAATGCATTGTAAAGCCAACGAGGCTCCTGGTAGAAGAAAAAGTCATTCGAACGGTCTTTGAAAACTGCACCGGTGTAGCTGGCCTCGGCGCCCGGGCGAAAATCGCCCAGTGTAAGAGTGAGCCCGGCATTGAAATCATGTAAGGGCCTCAGGGGTAGATACTTACCGCGAGAAAAAAAAATGTCTCCCCGGTTTATGGCTTCCTGATAGGTATAGTTTCCGTAGACCTCCAACCAGTGCCAGCTGGCTTTAAGGCCAGTTTCCACTCCTTTTATTTCCGCGGCATCCACGTTTTCGGCTCTCAATGAAAACCTGGAATTGGGCACAAAGATAATCATATCCCGGACATTTCGCTGAAAGAAGGTCAGGCTTGTTTGTAACTCCAGAAAGCCAATGTACTGGAAGTCCACTCCCGCTTCGTAGGTTTCCGCATCCTCCGCTTTTAAATCTGGATTGGAAACAATACTACCTGACTCACCGAACAATTCTACAAATAGAGGTACACGCCGGGATCGATAGGCCGCAGCCCGCAGATGCAATTGCATTACATCATTTCTGAAAATGCGCCCCCGAATTCGAATTCCAGGATCCAGGAATTCACGACGCACGGCACTCTCTTTCAGAGGATCCTGGGCTGTTGCCGGTTCATTGAATCGGTCTACATACCTTTCAAAACGCCCGAATGGATGGATCTGCAGAGCATCCTTGAAGAAGGAGAACTCGTCTACGATATGGATGGAGGATTGGTTTCTGAACTTTGTGGGCTTTTTTTGAGCCCGTTGATCCAGGGCATTTCGCTCATCCTCATGATACACTTCTCTTTGATTTCCCAGAAGGAATTTCAATGTCTGATAGTATTCTGGAAGATGAATCTCCGGCATCAAATGAATACCGGTCTGCTGTAGACGGTTTTTTGATCCCGGGAATTGAAAGCTAAACTCCTGTTCAGGATCAAAGAAATGGTTTCTCACTTCTGTGTAATAAAGCCTGGATTTAAATCTTAATCGGGACCAGCCGGCGGCCTTCGTATCCGAAGTAAAACCGGTGGTATTTCTTAGATGCTTTCTCCAGGTCTTTTCTGTCTGATTGCTTCCCGGTCCAGGAACACCATGTTCCCGGTAGAAAAAATCATTTAGCAGGTCAAACCTTGTGCCCAGGGCGAAGAGTCCGGCCGTTGCGGTGAGGGATGCTTTTCTGTACTGTGCATTCTTACGACGATCATCGAAGTCATCGAATGAATTTATTACCGGAGTTCCATTTTCGTTGCGAAACAGGAAGTTCTGATCGGACATTTCCCCGCCTCCGCCTATGGAATACCAGAAGTCCCCCGGCTTAAGTGTCGACCCTGGAGTTCCTGGATTGTATTTTGGCTTCTTCGCTTGTGCAGTGGTTAAGTTATCGGATGCAGAGTCAGTGCTACCGGTGGATTCATCCGCCGGTGCTTCAGGTTGCGTTATTATTTTCGAAGTCTCTTCGGAAGCAGGCCGGCATTGACTGCCTGTATCCCAGTTACGCGAATCTGAGATAAAGAACCCTGCCCCGAATGTGCGAAAGGAGCCTCCCCTTACATAGACTCTATGGCCGCAACTACGATCCGAAGTTTTTAGATTCACTGCTCCGCCAACGGTGGGATTGGACAGCAGCATGGCAGTCCCTCGGTGAATTTCAATAGAGTCCATGGAACGGATGTCCAGATCAGAAAGATTCACCTCTCCGGTAACAGCATTGTTTAATGGGATGCCATTGATATAGACATTAACCTGATTCGCATTGGAACCACGAATGGAAAGAGTACTGTAGGCTCCGGCGCCGCCATATCGTTTGACTCGAACGGAAGCCTCCCGCTCCAGAACTTCCGGAAGATCTCGGTTTCTGGTCCGGGAATCCTGCAGATCGATTCTTCTGGAAGTTCCGCCCTCCACATCATCCCGGTCCATGGAACGCTCCGGTGCCTGAACCGTAATTTCCTCCGTTTCTTCCGCCAGCAGCACCGTAGATCTGAATCCAGCTATTAACAACACAGAGAAAACCATGCCCGCCAATGAAAATGCAGACATGATTCGAACCAGAAAATCCAACCCTGGAAGGCCGTTGATCACTTCTCTAACCCTCCGGGGCATTCGCATTTCAAGAAATTCAGGATTGGAAATAGCCGGATGGATTTACAGCTGAAAGAACCGCCTCGCCCTGATGAAGAAAGGCAGGTGCGCTTGATTAGAAACTGGAAAATAAGATAGCTGGACCAGGCAGTGGCAAATGAATATTTCATTTTGATCTCCTATGTTTCAGAGACCACCAAGCACTTTTTTGGATTACTCCGGGCCCGTGGCTCCTCTTACTTTTCCGAAGAGCCCCTGCCCGATGGCATTACCGAACCGATTCGCGCGGTCCTTACGGTGGGGAAGATCTGGCTCATGGAATCAGGCAATGCCGTCCAATTACAGTTGCGCGTCAGCAGAGGATTTGCACCCCTTTCCACCCGGAAGTGAAGCCAGAATCGAAATCCAACATGAAGCTGCAACCAACAAAAGAGTGAATCTGTGCCCCCCACGGACCTTTTGAGACTGAATCTCAGTTAAAGCCAGAAGAACTGCTTCCTGACAACTCTTTGACAACTTTCCTTACTGGCATGATAGATTATGATTGAGAAAGTGTCCATCTGCAGACTGATTCGGCCAGGATTGTAAAGCCAGCACGGTCATAGCAGATGTTTGCAATGTTCAAGTAATTTTGAGGAGTCATCTTCAACGATACCCATGAGACACCTTGGTGCCATAATACTTAGTCATGATCAGGGAGAAGACCTGAGCCATTTGATTTCCTGGAAAGGGCTGACTCTGGAGCATCTGGAAACCAGGATACAACAATCGGGTTTTGAGATCTCTGGATTTCTATTACTCTCCACCTGCAATCGAGTGGAGATTGTATATTCCATTGAAGATCCATCTCAACATTCTGCCTTTTTTAAGAACCTGGTAAATACTCTGCCTCCAGTGCAAGGACCGGCACCAGAATTTAAAACCGGACGACCGGTGGCCCGTCATCTACTTAGACTTTCAGCAGGGCTTGAGTCCATGGTACTTGGTGAAACGGATATTCGCCACCAGATGAAAGAAGCGAAAGCTGCGGCCATTCGCGGGGGGCATCTGGATTACAGACTTCGCACAGTGCTGCAAGGCGTATTTCGTCATTCTCGTTATATTCGTAGTTACATTCCTGCCAATCTTCCATTATCCGTGTCTTCCCTTGCTGTGCGTTTTCTGGAAGATTCCCTTGGAGGCCTGGATACATCAGACTCAGCAATTGCAATCATAGGTTCCGGTCCCATGAGCCGCCATACGGCAGAGTATCTATCCAAGTGGGGCAGCCGCAACCTGATATGGATTAATCGCACACTGGATAAAGTGGAGCCACTGGCAGCCAGTCTGCAGGCCCGTTCTCTGTCACTGCAGGATTTTCTTAAAGATCCAGCCAGGGCAGGAAAGCTTCGAGCCATAGTCAGTGCTACATCCAGCGAAAGTCCGATCATCGACGAGGAACTGATAAGCAGAATGGATCGGGACGAGAAGCTGGTTCTGGTAGATCTGGCCCTTCCGGAAGATGTGGATCCTGCCGCTGCAAAAATACCTGGCGTGGAATTAATCAGCCTGGATCGAATTCGGCAGCGGCTGGAAGCGAACCGGAAGCAGCGCGAAGAGGCGGCCTCACGAGCAGAATCTGCGGTGGAAGAATCACTGTTTCGTCTGGAATCCGAACTAATACATTCCCTATCCGGTCCAATACTCAAAGAACTTCAAAAGGATATTCGAAAACAGGCTCAGGAACGTCTGGAAGGACTCCTGCAGGGCAGGCTTTCGCATCTAAGTGCCCGGGACCGAAGAATTCTTTATGACTGGGCCATACGTTCCCATCGGGAAATGAATCGTATTCACCGTAGCGGCGTGGAGCAGATTCTAAAAAGCTATTTCATGGATTCAGAAAACTCCGATTCCGATTCGCAACCAGAACCGGAGGGCCCGGAAGCTGCATCCATGGATGAGGCCGTGGGCGGCGGCTTTAGCCGGTGATCCGGATAGCCACTCGAGGATCCCATCTCGCTCTGGCCCAGGCCCGGGCTGTTCAAACCATGCTGCAAACCAGAGCGGGCGTGGAATCAGAATTAATAATCATCAAAACCAGGGGCGATCAAATTCAAGCGCCTCTACACCTCTCCTCCAATGAAGCCAAAGGCTTTTTCACAAAAGAAATCGAAGATGCTCTAATAGCCAATGAAGCAGACATCGCAGTACATTCCTACAAAGATCTGCCCACGGCTTCTGTTCCGGGCCTGATCATTGCTGCCCTCCCAGAACGAATTTCTCCTCTGGATACAATGGTCTTTCTAAAAAAACATCAGGTGAAGGATTCCTTTCCCTGGATCGGCGAAGATGGATTCGTAGGCACCTCATCCCTGCGAAGGGTATCGCAACTACTGTATAGAGCGTCCCATCTAAAGACATGCGATATACGAGGAAATGTTCCCACGCGCATTCGCAAGATGGTCACCAGCCAGGCACCGGATACAATTCATTCCATATTGCTTTCCGGTGCAGGAATAGAAAGGCTAAAAGCCACCGGCGAACTGATCGAAGACGAATTACAGGAAATTCTGGAAAACGAAGAGCTACAATTTCAGCCTCTAAGACCCGAGCATATGGTACCGGCTCCGGCGCAAGGAACACTGGCATTGCAGTGCAGGCAGGATGATGCAGAGACTCAGGCCCTGCTTTTACGACTAAATGATTCAGAACTCTCCACAATTTCCAGAATTGAACGCACGGTACTGGCAGGCCTGGAAGGTGGATGTAATTTGCCTCTGGGAGTATTTGCCCATCGGGTGGCCGGAGCCGAGACCTTTGGAGCCCATGTATACCTGGGAGAGGAGTTCGAAGGAAATCGCAGGCAGAGATCTCATTATGCATACAGAGAAGACAGCGATCCGGATCGACTTGCAGGAAGAATTCTAGAGGAGCTAATCCAACCTCCAAAGATTTTCGTTTTTGGAAAAGAAGACCGTATGATAGATCTGGAAGACCGGTTACCGGACATTCTTCCGATTGAAAGCCTGGTGGAAACCATCCCTGCCATTCGAGTAGTACGCGAGGACTGGACTGAACCTCAAACACAGGAAGTCCGAACCGAAATAGCGCAAAAGAATAGAGTTATACTATGCATTTTCAGTAGCTCGGCTGTGGAGATTCTGAAAAGCCGATTTTCAAACGGTGATGCATTGAAGGAGTGTCTGGGAATTACGGATCAACATCTGGATGTTCGCTGGGCTACCACCGGTGAATCCACCGCTCGAGCCATCCATGAACTGGCCAGAGGCGAGGATATCTTGATCAGTGAGGACGGTACTTCCGCAGGTCTGGAACTGGAACTTCAATCCCTGAATAACCAGGACACTGCATTCGTATTTCTGGTCTCTAGAAATGGCAGAAAGGAACTCATCCAGGCTTTACGTTCCGGACCCGGCTCGATTCTGGAGATGCCAGTCTATCGAAGCGAAAGCATTCCACTGGATTCGGCTGTGGTTGAAAAAATCAAGAATTCCAGCGAATCCTGCTACATCCTGGCCGGTAGTCCTTTGACGCTGGAGACTCTGCAGGTGTCTGGCCTGCTGGCAGATCCAAACGGTATTCGATTGCTTTGCCTGGGTAGGACGACCTGCGATTTGGCCCGTAATCTGGGCCTGCATCCCTATGCTGTGGCCAGTAGCCCGGACTACGTGAAATTCCTGTCCGAATTTTTTTAGAATTCTCCTCTGGCCATTTCGGTCCTGACTCATCGGGCTTTCTGGACGAAAAATTAGAATGCAATCTGAATATCGCCCGGTCAGATCCAGGTGTTTCATAGAACCAGGGTGCCGATTCAATTGTTTTGTCCTTTGCAACTTTCCCGGGCCCTGGATTCTGGCCAGACCTGTGGATTCAATTCGGCAGCGTCAATGCAATACGAAAAGCGGCAACGCCGCTGGAGCTTTTCATGAATAGATGGGAGAGATTTCAGGAGATCAGCCTAAAAGTGGCAAAAGTGGCCGCTCCGGTGATGCTCACACTGGGAACCATTTTTAGTGGTTTGCTAATCGGTTATCTTATCTCCGAGATACAGAGCCAGAAGCAGCTAAAATTTCTGGTTGGCTATGAGCCTACTCCTCCCACAAGACTGTATGACCGGGACGGTAGAGTGTTTGCAGAACTCTACAGACAGCGCCAGGAGCTAATTCCATTCCATACTATTCCCCCGCACGTGGTGCATGCATTTCTCAGCACCGAGGATGATAACTTTTTCAATCATTTTGGAATCGATATTCCCGGTATCTTTCGCGCCGCAATAAAAAACCTGCTCGCCGGACGAGTGGTCCAGGGCGGTTCCACTCTAACTCAGCAACTGGCCAAACAACTAATCCTGGATGCAGAAGGAAGCCGGAATCGAACCTTCAACCAGAAACTGAGAGAAACTGTACTTGCTCTACAGCTGGAAGAAGAGCTTAGCAAAGAAGAGATTCTAGAAGTCTATTTCAATATCATTTACCTGGGTCATGGATGTCAGGGACTGGCCTGCGCCAGTCAGATATTTTTCAAAGAGAAGGTACCTGACCTGACTCTGCCTCAGGGTGCCGTTCTGGCGAGAATGCCCAAAGCTCCGGTGGACTACTCTCCTTTTCGGAATCCTAGAAAGGCTATGGAGCAGCATAAGGTCATTCTGAGCCTCATGGCCAACGATGGAATTATCGAAGAAGAAGAAATAGATAGCATTCATAAGAATTTCTGGAGGGAGTACTGGGTTCAGGTTGTGGTTGAATACCCGGGCCAGACTACCTGGGGCCAGAAATTATACAAAGCCCCCTACTTCACCGAACACGTAAGACAGATTCTGGAAGCCAATCCATCCATTGGAGAAGAAAAACTTTACGGCGAAGGACTCCGAGTGTACACAACTCTGGATTTGATTCAGCAGGAAGTTGCTGAAGAAGAAATCCAGAAATCACTGAAACGAGTTAATGTTGGTAGCCCCATTCTAAGACAGGATGTGTATGGCTACACCGCCAAGGATCCAAGAAGTCTATTTCGCAAAGGCCTGGAGGATAGTTCTGACCTCGATGCATTGCAACTTCTGGGATACGTAACACCGAACTGGAATCCAACGGCTGCGATAGATCAGTTCCGCGCTCAGAGCGTAAACTACAGAACCAACACCCAGGTTCAGGCCGCCTATATCAGTATCCATCCTTCGACCGGCTATATTACAGCTATGATTGGCGGGGCCGACTTTTCGCCTCGCAACCAGTTTAACCGGTCCATACTGGCCAAACGACAGCCGGGAAGTTCTTTCAAGATCTTCGTTTATGGCGCAGGCATCGAGCAACGAGCCATAAATACAAGTACCGGATTAAATGACCTGCCATTTGCATTGATTTCTCGTACCGGTCGAGTGTGGGATCCCAGCAACTATTCGGAAGGATTCAGCGGCGTGGTGCCTGCCAAAACGGCTCTTGCACTTTCTTTAAATACATGCGCTGTTCAAACCTTCTTTCGAGTGGGCGCTGAACCGGTCATAGATCTATCATCCAGGCTAATGAAAATCCAGGATCGATCCAGGTTCAATCCAGATCCGGCCATGGCTCTGGGGGCCAGCGAAGTGACTCCTCTGGAAATGGCTCAGGCTCTGGCCATCATAGGTAACAAAGGAAAGGATGTGATTCCTTTTGCCATTCGCTATGTAACAGATTCGGATGGAAATGTCCTATACAACAAAGAGGCTGCCATTCGTAAGATTATTGCCATCAAAACACAAACGGGTCAGATCCAGGTTATTGAGCCGGCCCTTGCATACATCATGCGCGATATGATGGAAGAGGTGGCCAATGCAGGTACAGCCCAGGCCGGTCTGCGAAGCTATCAGCATGATGGTGGATTATTCCAGGGAGACTTTGCAGCCAAGACCGGCACGACGCAGCAATGGTCCGATGCCTGGCTAGTGGGTTTCAATCCAGACTTTGCCCAGGCGATCTGGTTCGGCTACGATCAGGGCAAATTTTCCATGGGAGGCCAATGGGCCGGTGGATCTCTGGCAGCCCCAACGGTTGGTAGAATCATGTCATCCTACTACAAACGAGCTCGCAGGGATGCGCCTCGGTTCGACCGGGATAGGCCGGATGGAATCGCAGGCGCAGATTGCAATGGAATGGCTCTTGCCCCCGTGGAAGAAAATGGTGAGCGGATCGAAGCCCCTACGGATGGAGTGTGCGCCAACGATCCCAACTTGAAGATCTATGATCAGCGAGAGCTGATCATGAAGGAATTCGGGATTACCAAAGAAGACCTGGGTCTGGAAGAATGGGAACGATTGATGTTCAAGTATGAAAACCTGGAGCAAAAGCGAAAGGAGCGGGAACAGCGCATCAAAGAAGAAAAAATGGGAATCGATCCTTCCAGCGATAAGGATAAACCTGCCGAGGAACAGGGCTAGGAGCCGAGCCTATACCGCAGGGTTATTTCAGTCCATTCACAGAAAGGCCCTGCCTGCATTCGGCTCCTCCAACCTGGGCGAGCCCGGTTCAACGATTCATTATTGCGGGAAAAATAAAGCTAATGCCAAAGATATTTCCGTGCTTGAATATCTCGGGCGGCGGAGGGCCAAAGTTATGTCCTTCCAGAGATCTTACGCAGGCCTGGTCCACCGGACGCTGCCCCATACTGGATACAACCCGTGTATCGCGCACGGTGCCTTCTTCATCGATCAGGAATAGTACTCGAACCACCTGGGGTTTAATCGGTTGCGACAGTACGGTTCCAGCAGAGTCTCTATAAACCAGATTCAGACCTGGAGGAGCAAAATTGCTGCGCACCTGTCGAAGCAAATCCCTGAAGTATTTATACCCTTCCAGTTCCCGACGAGGAATGGAAAGACTGGTGGACTGATCGTATCGCATGGCAAAATCATTCTGGAAACGATAATTTGCCGGTATTCGCATTGGCATAGACTCTGTAGCTCGGTCCGATTGACCTTGCTGATTCGTGCCGGTAGTTGCCTGGCGTTCATTGTTATTATTGTTTCTGGATTGATTGTTCTGCTGCTGACTTTGATTTCTTTCCGGCGGCCCGCCGGGCCCATCTCCACTGTCGAACCCCTGGTAAGCTGCTTCGGTGGCGGATTGCCCTCCCCCTGGACCTCCGCCGGATTCAACGGCCTGCCCGGAGCGAGTGCTTCCATAAGAAACCTGCAGTACATCATCCCTGGAAAGAGTATGAAATCCGTACCGCTCCGTCAGTCCCCCGGAACCTCCGGCATTTACATCCGAAAGGGCTGCCTTTTCTGACCGTGTTACCGGAGCTGCATAATCCTGCTCAAGAAGTACCGGGTATACCATACTTCGGCTGGGCTGCTCGGAGGACATCATCCGATCGAATAACTCCACAATACGAGAGTCCCTTTCTTCAGTTATCAAAAATGAAACGGATGAGGCGAACAGGAACACAACACAGCCACCGGCCAGAAGGATTCTATCTTCCCATTGACCGGTGGAAATGTTGGAAAAAGCATCCAGCCAGCGCATAAAGAATGGCCTGGGCCCCTTCGCATACCCTTCCGGGATTTTGGAATTATGCTCAATTGCGGTTTGCATGTCAGGAAAATAGCTCGGAGGAGGAATACTTGATTCCAAAATGTTCGTAGGCCACCCGGGTCACTCGACGCCCCTGGGGACTCTTTTCGATCAATCCCAGACGTAACATGAATGGTTCATGATCCTCTTCCAGAGTTCGATCTTCTTCATCCACCAGAGCTGCCAGGGTTTTTAGTCCAACCGGACCGCCACCATATCGATCAATCATAAGACGCAAGACCTTGCGGTCCAGTTCATTGAGTCCTTTTTCATCAATGCCCATTCTCTGCAGGCAGTCCCGAACAAAGTTCGCCTGGATCACATCCACTTTTTCTACTGTAGCATAATCCCGGATTCGACGCAACAATCGATTGGCCTCTCTGGGTGTCATACGAGCTCTGTGCGCAATCTCAAGGGTAGCTTCAGCGTCCAGACTGAGAGACAGTACCTGAGCTGTTCTCTGTAAAATTATAGATAGTTCTTCAGCACCATAGAAATCCAGTTTAAGATCCAGGCCAAAACGGTTCTTTAAAGGTGCTGAAAGCATTCCAGACCTGGTGGTTGCACCAACCAGAGTAAAGGGCTTTAGATGAATTTTGACGCTTCGAGCGGCCACCCCTTCGCCCAGTACCAGATCAATGACTCCATCCTCCATGGCAGGATAAAGGATTTCTTCGCACTGTCGATTTAGGCGATGGATTTCATCAATAAAAAGTACATCTCCTTTTTCCAGGAGAGTTAACATTCTGGCCAGGTCTCCGGGCTTCGTAATGGCCGGCGCGCTGGTTGAATGCAAGTTGCTGCCCATTTCCCTGGCTATGATGGCAGCCAGTGTCGTTTTTCCGAGCCCCGGGGGTCCGGAGAAAAGTACATGATCCAGAACCTCACCGCGATGGAGGGCCGCATCCACCGAAACACGTAACCTTTCTTTGAGCGGAGCCTGACCAATGAACTGACCCAGGCTTTCCGGCCTTAGACTCAGATCATCATTGATTTCGGTCATGCGCAATGAGCGCTCGGGGATCATCTCAACAAGGTACGCTCTTCCAGTTCTGCAATCCAGCGGTTTTTCTGGGAGCTCAGGAATAGATAATGAATACAGCAGGCTTTTTGGGCAAACGGAGGGATTTCAGATCCCTGGACTTCATTCGATGGTATTGCTCATCAGCCTGACCCATATCTACGGCAATGAATACAGAACTCTTGGCCGGCAATTCTGTGGCCAGCTCTGCTGGAATTTCCGGCACACGATGGGGGGCCTCGTAGAATACAAAAGGATGCCCCATTGCTGACACCGATGAGAAGAATGCCTGTCTGCTTTTTTTCTCCCTGGGCGGAAATCCGCCAAATGTAAAGGGGCCATTCAGACCGGCTCTGCTCAGCGCCGAAGTCATGGCCGTAGGACCACCAATCACCTGGATATTGAATCCGTTCTCCTCTGCAATCTTCAGCCATTCCTGGCCCGGGTCTTCGATCACAGGCATGCCCGCATCGGAAACCAGAAGTAAATGCACAGGCTGACGCAAACTTAGATCGATTAGTTCGGCCAGAAAGGACTGGTATTCCGATTCCCGGGTCTTCTTATCAAAGACTATGAATCTTTCATCCGGGATTTCGAGTCCTGCTCTTTTGAAATGACTCTGAGCTCCTCGTTTGCTTTCGCACAGAATGAACTGACAATGCTCGGCCAGCTCCACAGTGGCCAGAGCCATCTCCCCTGGATGGCCAAGAGGCATTCCTGCAATGGTCAGGTTGATCTGGTGCATGATGGAAAGTTCAGCGCAACCTATGAATGGCCCACAGGTCGGTAATCTTTATTACCATCCGGATTGCTAACCTCAAAATTTTGAATTAGAAACCCTTCCTGTTCGGCCACACTTCGCAGGTCCTCTTTACCCCGATCCACCAGCAAAGCCATGGTGGCTGCGCGTAGCATGTCCAGATCCGTAAAGGAATCTCCTGCAGCAAAATCAATGGTTCTATCGTCCAGTTCACGAATTGCCTGTACCTTTCCAGGTCCGAAAGTCATGGGCTCTTCAATGTACGGCAGTAAGAAATCATCCTTTCTTTTCAGTCGCATACCTCGTACGGCCGCCTCTTCCAGGTTCCAGTGATTGATCACAGATTGAATGGTGGGCTCGGGTGAGGCAGTAATGATTCTTACCGTCCAGCCCGAAGAAAGCATGGACTGAATTAATTCATAGATTTCTGGAATGATTCGAATTCCCCTGGGAATCTTTCGGCCGGAAGGGAGCTCTTCAGAATTCAAAGGTAATCTGGATTCATCCTGGAAAACGTAGGAGGCAATGCTTCTTAACTCTTTTTCTGGCAGGTTACCAAACAGACTTCGAGTCCACCTGTAGGCTTGCTCCAGGCCGGCATTGTGCACCAGGCTTTCATACAGACCCAGCAACTCATCTACCCATTCCAGATGGGCCTGAATATCTTCGAAAGCCTGATTTCTATCCCAGGAAGAGCGTATATCCTGAAGCACCTTATTGGAAAGTGATGGATGAGATATTTCCTGCCAGAATTCGTCCAGGTCTGCACGAACCAGCCCTTGAAAGGCAATGTAGTACATGCAGGCTTCGCCCAGGTCGCCATGTATTAGGGTGTTGTCGAAATCGAAAACTGCCTGCCCGGGAGGTCCCTCAAGCAGGCTGTCTATACGTTTCCGATTTTCCGGTGTCCATTGGTCGGCACCGGTAGGGTTCATTGTTCCTGCAGATTGAGGGCAGAAGCCTCAGATGGTTGATCATCCAGTTTTTCGCGTACCACGGTTTCAGGACGGGAAAGACCATATTGCAGAAAATCTTCGGGATCGAGAGGCACATTCTCATAACGTACTTCCAGGTGAACGTGAGGGCCGGTGGATCGACCAGTGTTTCCGGAAAGTGCAATGGCCTGTCCGCGTTGAACATCATCCCCTACGCGAACCAGCACTTTAGTATTATGTGCATAGGTAGTTTCCGTACCATCTTTATGACGAATTATTACAGCGTTTCCGAATCCACCCATCCATTGTGAGCGAACCACGGTTCCATCCATAGCAGCAACTACGATTGTCTTGGATGGACAGGCGAAATCCAGACCATTGTGATGTCCACCGAATCGATTTCCAAACCCTGAGGATCGATTGGGAGTCTCAACAGGCCAGATCAGTTTTCGAGGATCTACCTGAAGGATTCTTCGGCCATATCCCCGTCGAACCAGTTCCGAATAGTATTCCTTGCTCATAGGAACGAATACATAGTCATCACTAACTTTGTTGCGATTAACCTTGTAAATTTCCTGAACAGTGGTGCCAAAGCGGTGAGCCAGACTGTGCAGCGATTGGCCGGCTGTTTCTTCCCAGCGACCAATGGCTCCATTATAAACCTGAATCACTTTATTATCGATAGTTACTGTTTCCAGTGCGCTGTTTTCAGTTTCTTCTGGCTGACCCGCCAGCAGGGATGTGGTTAGCAGCAAAGACGCTGCGATTGATATCAGTGCTTTCATCTATTTTTCCAGAATTGAATAATTCCTTTCTTCCTTTTCCGACCAAAAAAATGAATCTAAATGCCATGTACCTTCGTCTACTGTAGGTAGAGTCAGCAACCTGGCTATCCATGGTCGTATTTCCCTATAGAATCGGCGATGGAACGCTCAATCTATATCCGAATACCAGAAACCTGATTTCGGAACGGAATGCAGGCAATGTCCGCGGATATAGCAGGTATGGCAATCACTTTTGACTGGTTTCAGGGCCCCACTAATCCCCGGGGTATACGGATTTGCCCGTATTTTTGCCCTTTCAACGCCTGAAATCCAGTTCGGGGCTTCCTGCACGGTAAGATCTCAGGCTTAACTCCCATATCAGGCTAGGATTTCATAGCCCGGACAAAGCAGCCGATTGTCATTTTAACTCAAGATTTGCAAGTATCCTGCATTGAAATTCCTTTCTCCTGTGCGGTACATTGTAGAATAGGGCCATGTATACCACCGAGCAATTTCCCATTCGAAAGAACTGGAACTATTTGAACAACTCGGGCATCGCACCCATGTATGCTCCGGGCTGGGAAGCCGGGTCTGCTTTTGAACGGTCAAGGGCGGAAAAGGGACAGATGGCTTTTGCTGACATTGGATCGGTTCCTGGTGGGTTGAGGGAGGCTGCGGCCAAACTACTCCAGACCTCCGGTGATAATCTATCCTTCATGAAAAACACAGCCGAAGGGCTTTCTACAATTACAGCTGGTTATCCATTTGAACCAGGGGATGAAATCATTAGCTATATTCATGAGTATCCTTCCAATCACTATCCTTACGTTCTTCAAAAAGATCGAGGAGTGGTGCTTAAACTAATACCGGACAGTAAGATGCATGAGCATCAAAGTGAGGGGATGCCAGGTGGTTTCGCATTAAAAGATGTGGAAGCTCTAATCACCGACCGCACACGAATGATTGGATTGAGCCATGTGCAGTTTACCAGCGGATTTGCCTGCGACGTGCAGGAACTGGGAGACCTCTGTGCAGACCGAGGAATCGATCTTGTAATCGACGGAGCGCAGAGCATGGGTATCCTGCCTCTGTATCCTGAAAAGTGGAACGTATCTGCCATCGCAGCTTCGGGCTGGAAATGGATGATGGGACCGGTAGGCACTGGACTGCTCTATACATCACCTTCCTTTCGCAAGAAGATTCGCCAGACCATGGCCGGCGCAGACCTGATGAAACAGGGACAGGATTATCTAAACCATAGCTGGCAGCCCTACGATGATGGACGTCGCTTCGAATACTCAACGGTGCCAGTATCCCTGGCCATTGCACTGGAGAAATGTATTCGAGATATCCATCTTGCAAAAGGAATCGAGGCGATTCGGCAGCATAATCATAGGCTACAGGATGCCTTTCTGGCGAAACTGAACAACAGTGAAATCCATCCGGTTCAATTTGAGCAGAAGCATAGAAGTGGAATTCTTTCTCTGGTCTATGAAAATCCAGAGAAGCTCTGTAATCATCTAAAAAGCAATGGAGTAATCGTCACCCATCGAGGAGGCTACTGCCGCATCGCACCTCATGTGTACAATACCGTGGAAGATGTGGAGAGAGCTGCCGAGTTACTTAATTCGCTAAACTGAGAGTCTGCTGAAGTCACTTCAGGGATGAAAGAACCTGGAGGGCGAGGTATGTTTTCCATCTTTTCGAATTTCAAAATGTAAATGAGGACCGGTCACTCGGCCGGTCTTTCCTACTTCGCCTATCTTCTGTCCCTGGCTGACAGAATCGCCTTTCTTAACATTCAGCTTTGAGAGATGACCGTAATAAGTTGTATAATCGAATCGATGCTGCAGAATAATTAGATTTCCATAACCTCCGGCCGGGCCTGCATGGATTACTTTACCCGGTGCAGAGGCCAGAACAGGAGTGCCCACTGAGGCGGCCAGGTCAATCCCACCATGAAATGATTTACGATTGTTCATTGGATCTCGACGATTTCCATAGCCACTGGAAAGCACAGCACCCGGCAATGGATGGGCAAAGCCCTGACCTCGAAAATAAAATCTTTCCTCCGGTTCAAATCGCCTGCCGGGATAAAAGCGAAATCCATTCAGTATCTTTTCGCTGCTAAGTTTTCCGGTCTTACCTTCCTGGGCTGAATCCCTGAACCGGGCCACCTCCTGCAGAGAAATGTTTCTTCTAAAGACGCCACGGGCATTTGGAATAAGAAGTACATCGCCGGGCCCCACCGAAGCAGGATGGGCCAGCCCATTCAGGGAAGCGATGGTGTCTGGATCCTGACCGGTGCGGGTCACCACAGTAAAAAAGTTTTCATTATCCTTCAAGCGATAGAGATAAACCTGAAGAGGGAGCTGAAGTCTCTGTTCCCGGTACGAAGATTTAAGGTTGGTACGAATCTGTTGTCTCAGATTTTGCAATTCCGGTGTGGAATTATCGAGAGAGGAGATCCATCGGTCTGAATCCTGCTTACGGCCATCAACGGTGGACAGGGAAATGGCCACTAGGAGAAAGACAAATGCCGCTGTTCTCTTCATCATCTGGAGGTTATCCGGCTCCTACTATGGCCTTCTTGATGGCCGGTGCCGGTCATATTCTGTATCGGCTACTATTCCTGGAGGTTGATCCCTTTCTGAAGGGCCTGGGACTACCCGACTATGTTGCAGGACCGGCCAGCGGTAGCATTTTACTCGGACTGATGATTCCATTGTTCTGGTGGATATTCAATGATTCACCCAAAAGGCTCAGAGATATTCAGGATCCATTTCGTAAGCAACGCACTGTTCCAGCCATTCTGGGAGGCGGTCTGGCCGGTCTGATTGCAGCAACCATCGTGCTGGGAATTTCACTTTTCATTGAGGGGTCGGACTCGGCTTTTCCAACACTACCGGAAATTCTGGCCATTGTGATCTGGACTCCGGTGGTAGAAGAGCTCTATTATCGATTTATGTTGCAGGGCTATCTGATGAGATCCATTGAAAACCAGGGTCATCCGCCGATATACAGTCAGTATCTACCTCTTTGCTTCGCCACAGTATGCTTTGTCTTTTCCCACGATTATTTCATTGCTCCTGTTCTCCTGATTCCTTCACTGGCATTTGGACTGGTATTTATTAGATGGAATGCAGCATCGGCCATGATCAGTCATGGAGTGTACAATGCTGTTTTGATTGGCGGAACCTATGTATCTAAACTCCACGGATAAAATCCCTGGCAACTGGAACCTGAAAAAGGCTACCGGATATCTGCTACTTCCGATAGTGTGCCTGCTGGCCGCTTCGAATCTTTCTGCAGACACCTTTGGAGTCTATCAGACTCCGCTGGAAATACAGATAGCAGAAACTAAACTGCCGGCACTGCTGGATGAGTTTCAGAAGGATGGCTACACCGAAGAAGAAGAAACCCTGGGTTTCAGCAAAGCCTGGTCGTCTGATTTCTTTTCCCCGTTCAATTACAGTATCTATACAGGCACTGTTTCAATGGAGAACAAGAGTGCATTGATTCGCCTGGAAGGGGATTCCGGTGACGTAAAGAGCATTACACGAATCCTTGAAATAAAAGGCTTCATAGATGTGCCCAGACAGGAGTACCTTCCGGAGCCTATCACACTTACAGAAAAGTCTCATTTCTATGCTCAGGGCCTGAATTTAATAGCCCCCTGGGCTGGAGTCATGTATACATCCTGGGATTCGCCCAGGTTAACTACAGGGCAAACGTACTTTCGGGGCATTATGTACTTTCTCGTAGATTCAATGCTGATCTGGGCTGCAGGAAGAAACTGGTTTCAGGAGCCATTTGACCTTTCTAAGAATGGCGGCCAGGTAGCCGCTGTCATGATTCTTACTCGATCCATCGGTGCCTTTCAATCGGCAAACCTGGTTCGCGGACATAATCGATTCGCTCGCCTGGGCTATACTTTCTATCTAGAGTAAAGCCCGCGAAAGCTCCCGCCCACCGGGAATGGAGTTCATGATACAGGCAAGTGTGGCAGGGATTTTCAGACCATATGGGAAGGATCAGAAACGTGACGATGCGATTTACTTCCGCTTGCATGGCCCGGCCATGGGCTCGACCTTTTTCTATTTATGGACCTGTAAATTTCGTGGCCCTTTCTTAGAGAGTATCACTGGAGCGAACAATTGCAGAGGATTCAGGACAGCTACTGGTTCTACCTATCCATAAGCGCTTTATTGCATCTGTTTGTGGGCATTGCCTTTCTGGGGAATCCCTCTGGAAACTCGGTAACGGAGAGTCTGGTCCAATCCAACCGCGGCTTTTCCATGGCCTTTCAGGGCACAAGCGAAACGAAAGGTCCGGAACAAAATACAGATGGCAGCGGGCCATCCAGTGACTTAGCCCGGGCTGGCTCCAACAACCAGGGTATGCTTGCAAAGAGCATAGGTCAGCTTCAACAATCCATCCCCTATCCACAGCTGGCCTACAGTCAGGAAATCCAGGGTACAGTGCTGGCCCATGTAAGTATCAAAGAAGGCAAGCTTGTGGAGCTCAGTCTTCAGCGAAGTTCAGGCTATGACATTCTGGACCAGCAGGTCATTCAAAGCATACGTAATTGGCAGTGGCCTCCTGTAACCGCCTCACGAAGCTTTTCTGTAAGCTTCCGAATTGGTCCCCCTGCAATCGAATAGAGAGCTTCCTCTTGATACCAGAATCGAAACAGCCTGAAATACTTTATGAAGATAATCATATCCTGGTTGCACTAAAGCCACCGGGATTACTTAGCCAGGCGGATATTACCGGTGATTCAGATATTCTTACAAATCTGAAAGAGTACATCCGCCAGAGCCGAAACAAACCTGGAAATGTCTATATGGGCCTATTACACAGGCTGGATCGTTCCACCGGCGGGATCATGGTTTTTGCACTTACCTCCAAAGCGGCTGGAAGACTTTCCGAAGATTTTCGTAAGTCAAAAGTGATCAAGAAATACCTGGCCATGGCCCCATTTACCGTCAGAAAGTGCAGCGAATTGCTGGGTGGTTTCACAGGTGAACTCAAAGATATCTACAGAAAAGATGAGTCCAGACGGATGGCCGTTTCCTGTTCGGCGGACCATCCACAGGCCAAGCAGGCCCGGCTCAAGTACACAATACGCCAGGATCTCAGTACAGCCAGCCATACAGTGTTCGAGATCGAGTTACTTACCGGAAGATTCCATCAAATCCGCTATCAATTGAGCAGTCGTGGACTGCCCCTGGCGGGCGAGGCCAGATACTCCAATCAGGGCTTATCCGAGTTTCGCCTTGCGCTCTGGGCTTACTATCTGGAGTTCGATCATCCTGTGGGCACGGAGGTTCGCAGAATGAAATTTGAGCGGCTGCCTTCCGAGCAATGGTGGAAGGATCGAATGTAGAGCCAGAAGCATTGACATGCAGAAGAGAAGCAGAGAATTCTGCGGTGTATAAACAATAAAAAAGCCCGCTCAGTGTATCGGGCGGGCTTCAGAAGGACCGACTAAAACAGTCGGCGCCTTTCTATTTTCTATTCTATAGGTCAGAAGATCTTTCGATTATCTACGAGAAGCGGCTTCTTTAACCAGACCAGCTGCAATTTCATTTTTCTGAATCTGGCTGGTTCCTTCATAGATCTGCAGAATCTTTGCATCGCGGAAGAATTTTTCTGCAGGATATTCTTTTACGTAACCATATCCACCGTGGATTTGAACTCCATCCGTGGCCACTTTCATGGCTGTGTCTGCAGCAAAGCATTTAGCCATGGCAGAGAACTTGGCAGTGTCCTTATGACCGATTTCTGCCAGTTGAGCCGATTTATAGGTCAGTAGACGAGACGCTTCAATGCCCATTGCCATATCGGCCAGCATATGCTGAATCGCCTGGAAGGTAGCAATCTTTACGCCGAACTGCTCTCTTTCTCGAGCATACTGAATGGCAGCTTCGTAAGCGCCCTGAGCGCAACCTACAGCGCTGGCAGCAACAGCGGGTCGCGATAGGTTCAGAGTTTTCAGTGCATGCAGAAATCCATTGTTTTCCCGTCCGCCTACAATGTTTTCCGCAGGGACTTCGCAGTCTTCGAAGATCAACTGACGAGTTTCAGAGCATCGGATTCCCAGTTTGTCCTCTTTCTTTCCGAAAGAAAATCCTGGAGTATCCTTTTCTACAATAAAGCAGCTGATTCCACGAGGGCCGCGGTTCTTATCCGTAAGTGCGAATACTGTATAAACATCTGCCTGACCCGCACCGGAAATCCATTGCTTGGTTCCATTCAGAATAAATTTATCGCCTTTCTTAACAGCGGTGGTGCTCAGGGCAGGAACATCCGAACCCGCCCCTGGTTCTGTAAGACCGAATGCTGCGATCATCTCCCCGGCAGCAAGCTTGGTCAGATATTTCTCTTTTTGCTCTTGCGTGGCTCCAACTTCAATTGGGAGAGAGCCCAGTTTGGTTGCCAGAAATGCAGTACCAACACCGAGACAGCCACGGGCAATTTCTTCAGCCAGGATGATGTTTCCCATCATTCCCATACCCATTCCGCCGAATTCTTCTTCGTACATGGCCTGGAACAGACCAGCTTCCTTGAATTTTTCCAGTACCTTATGTGGGTACTCATTCTTCTCATCCAGTTCCATACGAACGGGAACTACTTCATTTTTAACAACATCGCGCACCAGGTCGCGTAGCATAGCCTGGTCTTCGGTCAGGCCAATGGAGATTTGAGGTTCAGACATGGATCACACCTTCGTTCAGAGTTACCGACCAAAAATAGACGAGGCAGGTTGGGGACAAGAAAAAACGGTGACAGAGTAGCTGAGGCCAATTCAGGCCCGGAAAACCGGGTCTCCCCTATTCTTCCGGGGTCGGCTCCAGACGCCGAACACGGAATTGCACCATCTTCTGGCGGACTCTTTTAACCAGCTCAAATGAGAGGTTACCGGAAACGATTTTTTCTCCTACTTCCGGGAATCGTCCAATCTGTTCGATGACGAAACCAGCCACACTGGTATAGGAATCTGCCTCAGGAACGCCTTCCTGCATGAATTCATTGAAATCAGAGATTCCACAGGAGCCGCTTACCAGAAAGCTTCCATCTGGAAGAGGCATGAATTCATCTTCATCGGGAATCTCAGTAACATCCTGGATTTCGCCAACAATCTCTTCCAGAATATCTTCCATGGTAAGAAGTCCGGCGGTACCTCCGTATTCATCTACCACAATGGCCATATGAGTCTTCCGCTTTTGCATTTCCTGCAGAATCTTTCCGATCTTCATGCTTTCTGGCACAAAGTATGCGGGCCTGGCCAGTCTGGACAATTGGTACACTTCCTGGCGGGCAAGACAGCGCATCAAATCCTTCATATGCAGAATACCGATGATATTGTCCAATCCCTCACCGAATACTGGCAGTCGGCTGTACAGTGAATCCACAGCTTTGCGAACTTCATCCTCTCCGGCATCCACACTGATCGCTTTGATATCTACCCTGGGAACCATCACCTCACGAGCGGCGGTGTCGTTGATCTCCAGGACATTCTCGATAATTTCATGCTCTGAATGGGCGATGGTGCCGTGACGAACTCCTTCCTCCAGGAGATGCTTGATCTCTTCTGCCAGAAGTCTGGTCTCACTGAAGCTTGTACGATCCTTGAAGGGACGTAGTAGAAGGTTACTGGAAAAGGTCAGAAAGCGAGTAAACCAGTAAACAAACCGGTTGAATACCTGCAAGGGATAGGCCACCATCATGGCAACTCGTTCGGAGTAGTTCAATGCCAGGGACTTGGGAACCAGTTCACCCACTACCAGGCTCAAGTAGGTAATGCAGAATACAACTATGACAAAGGATATTTGCTCTGAGAAATTCTGAATCAACGGATACGGGATCTGGCTGATGAGCGGCTCCAGTTTTTCTTTGAAGCTGGAACCACCGAATACACCGACAATGGCTCCTACAAGAGTGACACCTACTTGAACTGTGGCAAATAATCGGTCTGGATCGCCCTGCAGTCTGGAAATGATTTTGGCCCTTGCATTGCCTTCTTCCATAAGCGCCTTGACCCTTCCTTTTCGGATGGATATGAGCGCTATCTCTGCGGCGGCAAAGAAACCGTTAATTAAGATCAAAATCAGAATTATGAGAAAGTCGAGGGTGGTATTGCCCATGGGCTGGTATTACAGAACCTCCTGGCCGGCTAACCGAACCGAGAAATGGACTGACCACTTCTGTGTAGAAGCAATCAGGCGCACTATGGCGCACATTAAATAATTGATACTGATGGATTTGGCGCGGCGAAAGCACGCCGATAGAGGGTCTCCGGATTCCGAAGATTCGCTATTAGCTATTTCGCTGTGTGAATGGTTGTTCATTCCCGAAAAATGTCCCGCTGAATGAAAATATGCGAGACGTGTGGTGCCCGGGTGAAAAATGCAACTTGAAGGCTCCCCGGACTTCGTGTTAAATAAAAAGCGTAGCTGGCTCACGCTGTATATCTTTTTTTTCCAGGGATAGTCCGAATTTTTCCTGAAGCAAAGCATGATCCATATTAAGAATAGCAAAGAAATTCAAAAGATGCGCGATGCAGGTCGCCTGGCTGCAGAAGTTCTGCATGAGACAGGCCTCCGCGTGAAACCCGGAGTGTCTACACTTGAACTGAATGACTTCGCCGAGAGTTATACAAGAAAGCATGGTGCCATTAGCGCCCCTCTAAATTACAAGGGATTTCCCAAAAGTATATGCACATCTATTAATAATGTTGTGTGTCATGGAATTCCAAGCGCGCAGGACATCCTAAAAGATGGCGACATAATGAACATAGATGTGACTGTGATCTATCATGAGTATCATGGGGATACATCCAGAATGTTCACAGTGGGAGACGTTACTCCAGAAGCCCGTAAGCTGATTGAGGACACGGAAGAGGCAATGTGGGTGGGGATTCGCACTGTTAAGCCCAACAACCGAATCAGTGATATTGGAGAAGCCATTGATCAGTATCTGAGCCCCCGGGGCTATGGTATTGTTCGGGATCTAACAGGCCACGGAATTGGCCGAAATTTTCATGAGGATCCGCCGGTGCCCCATTATCGCCAGAATCAGATACGGCAGCGGATGCAGCCTGGAATGACCTTCACAGTGGAGCCCATGGTCAACCAGGGCACCTGGAAAGTGAATTTCAGCAAAGAAGATGGCTGGACCGTGACTACCGTTGATGGCGCACTTTCTGCTCAATTTGAGCATTCAGTGCTGGTTACAGACGACGGATACGAAATCTTAACCCGGATGGAGAACTGAAGTTGCATTTGCACCGGCGGGCATCCTCCGCAATCTGTCTGATCCTGATTCTGCTGACTGCCGGCAGTAGCTGTCGTACCGGATCACTCTTCAGCTACGAAGAAAGCATGCGCTCCGTGGCGCTCACCGATTACGGCATTGTTTTTCGCATTCCGGGGGACTGGGACGTAAGTCTTAGCCGGGACCGATATTTCCAATTTGTGGCCGTCTACAGGGAAGACTCCTCCCCTCTGGGGCTCATGGAATACCGGGGTCTGGATACTGAGCCCAGAGACCAGCGGTCCAGAGATCTGTATGCAAGTGGATGGTACGATGCCATGCGCTTGAACTATCCCGGCTGGAAATATGTAGATAGAAACAAGGATACTGAGTCCCGGTCCTTTACATTTGAAGGAAGCTACCTGGAAGGTACCACCCGCTATATCAAAATTGGAAAGCTTCGGTTCCGGGACCGCAGAATCCATGCAGTTTACTACACAGCTCCGGAAGATGAGATCGATCGATACAGAGAAATCTTTGAAGCGGTTGATCGGCTAATTGAGTACAACGATTAGATTTCAGGCTGGCCAGGAGCTTTCAGCAATGTGCGCCCGGAATTCAAGCAGAGCAAGCTCCTTGCCTGCAATTAATTCAGAGCCTGCGCAACTGGTTCAAGACCGAAATTCCGTATACCCGGGCCCCCTTCTGCTTTAAATGATTGCCAGCAGACCGGATTTCTGGAATTTGAAGTTGTGGCATCCGCTCCAGGGATGCTCAATAGAACGATGCTGGCGATTATAAACTATATAGTTATTGGAACCGGCTTACTGCTGGCCTGCTGGGGATTGTTCCATCAGCTTATCGTAGGCGGCGCCGTGGCAATGCTGGGCAATCCAGATGAAAAGGAAGCCCGGATTGTAATCATGGCCTGGGTTGCCCAGGGTGCATTCATGACTTTCTGTGGTTTGCTGCCATTCATCTTCTTTGTCCTGTACGGGCTCGAGCATCCGGCGTATCTCACTGCTACTCTGCTTGCTGGACTTGCCATGTCTATCCTTGCAGCTCATGTTGCCATCGTAGGATTTGCCACTCTGGTGCGGCCGGTGCAGATCGGGGCTGCCCTGGAGGCACTGTTTGGTATCCTGGTAATAGCAAAGAGCCTTCTGGCCGCCTTCCTACCAGGTTAAAAAATCCTGTCCGCCCCTCCGGACTCCTCCATAATTGAACTAAATCATAAGCATACATTCGGAGGATTGAAAATGGAAAAGGGACCAAAGATTGTTGCAATCGTATTCATTGTACTGGGAGTGCTGGGCTTCGGGCTCTCCACCGGTTTTTTCTCAAACTTCTCAGAAACAGCTCTGGTCGGTGGTGCATTCGGAATCATTTCCGGAATTGCTGGAGCATTTGGAGCCTTCGTGGGAAATCCTTCCACCGGGAAATCCATCCTGTTTGCACTTCTATTTTCCATTCTGGCAAACGTAATCCTGATTACTTTCTTTCAAGTGATCTGGCCCATGCTATAGATCGAAGGAAACAATCCGAATGCCACTCCACAGAATTTCCAGGTATGTATCTTTTGTTCTACTGCTGGCTTTTCTGTGGTTACCCGGAATCCATCTGGATGCATTCGCAGGGGCTGGTCCTGAGACTCACTTTTCAATCACACGTCAGGCATTGAAGGATTTCGCAGCCGACAGGAACATTTCCATCAGTCCTTTTTGCGGCGATATGATTCGGCAATTTTCGGTTATCAGCGATTCCGGTGGATACGCCAATGATTTCACGCTTCACTGTGATAATGACAGGCTTGCAGATTGTGCGTACAGACTGGATGAGTTAAAGTTTCAGGCCGTTCATGCTGTGGAAACCACATCCAGTATGCGAAACATGGGCATGGCCCTGCACCTGATCCAGGACTTCTACGCTCATTCCAACTGGGTGGAGAATGCACAGTTTACAATGCTTCTGGCTCCTCTGGAAGCATTCAGCTGGCTACCTGCACCGGCCAACCTGCAGACAGGCCTGTATCCTGAGTATGTTAGCCCTCCAGCACTTCAACTAGATTGTTTTCTATTTCCAGTGGAGGACTGGGGACAGAGAATTCACGGTGCCACACATGGATGCCTGAATAAAGATAGCGAAAGACAGTTTCGCGGAATTACGGTGGTACCGGGAAGCCCGGGGATAACCTACCATCGCCTGGCCGCCGAGTATGCAAAATTGCACAGCGTGGAATTCCTGAATGAAATGGCTCGATCCAATCCCTGGTTTAGAATGTGCTTTCGCCCGCCCTCTGTGGGCGGCGTGGATTGCTCCGGCGGAATTTTGAATCTTTGAACTATCTTGTCCGATAGAATTTCGAACTCTGCTAGAACGCAGATCCGAAAAACAATGCCAGCAGGACCTTCCAGGGCTGGAGTTCCATGGCCTTTCTGTGATTCATCGAAGGCCCTATTATTCCAGATTCAAAGACAATGGCCACAAACTTACTGGACTACTGTTCTTTAGAGGATTCTGAGTCTATATCAGCCAGCATGGAGCGATAGAACTCAGCTTTTTCTTCTGGCATCCGTTCAATCAATACACGCATACTGAAGTTTCCATGAATGAATCCATTTTTTCGATACATCCAGTCCACAATCTGACTTTCATCCAATGAGATAATCTGTCCAAAGGTTACAGATTTCACCGTCTGAGGCTCATTGGCAATAGTGCACTCAATTCTAGATTCCTGCCTCTTGATTCGTGCGCACCAGAAATCTTCCACCCCATGCGAATCCTTAATCCGCACTTTGATCATAAAGGACTCTTCATTTGATTCCGGATTATCCAGCTTTTTCCAGAAATAGTTCAATGTGCTTCGAGCTTTAATCCTTGCTTGAAGAAGCTCCGGATCTTCCGGGGTGCTTTTGTCTTTGTCCAACTCTGCATTCGTATCCTTATCCGTCTGCATCCCGGGCTCAGCGCTGAGTATACAGAAAGGGAATGTCAGGACGCGGAGAATCAGGACAGAAGCAAAAATCTTCCGAAGATGGAGGCCCGCTGTGCCGGCCGGCCGATTCCTTCCGTACATGATCATGATTCAGCCGGGCCACCGGGAATTAGCAATGCTTTTTCGCAACCAGAATCCAGGTCGCAGAGTACGTACTTGACACAATCCTAAATAGATCTAAACAAATAAAATGATCTGTCTTTTTCCCGGCTGGAGCCAAAAAGCAATCCGATTGTTGCCCTGCTCGATTGCCCTGCTTGTAAGTGGCTGTATTGGGGTCACTGCAGTGACCGGAAATCTACCTCGCCCGTCCCTCAGGTCTTGCGAATCGAATGCCCCTGTGCCAGCTCGCGTGGAGATCGAAATGCTGGAATCCAGTGCCTTCCAGATCATGCATCGTAACAACTTTGACAACTCTGATCTTGAACGAAAATCGAAAGATGCAATTGCACTTATGTTGCTCCGGCATATTCAGAAACATCCAAACCTTACGAATGATCCGGGCGCGAATACTACTGTTCGAATTACTCTGAGGTTGATTGATCCCGGAGAGGATAATTATGATTCAGGAATTTCCTCACTGTCTGCAGTCCTCGGATGTTTTACCCTGTATGTAATTCCATTCTATCAAGAAACCGAAGAGTACATTAACATTTCGGTTCTCCACAGGGGGAGAATCATTGAGCAGAATCGATATGTTTACCATCATTTGCGCTACCTGAGCTGGCTAATGATTCCCTTCCAGATTTTATACGGATTCCACAGCCCGAACTGGGGAGCAACTACCTCCGGAATCAATTATGATAGAGCACTTGCAGAGGTAAAACCAGTGATTGATGCGGATCTGAGAAATGTGCTCTGCAATATCCAAGATACGCCTCCTGCACCGGAGCTCCCGACCAGTCCAGATGGGCCACCAAGCGGAGGAGGTCAGGTAGATAGCTCTATTGAAATCTAATCTTTGCATTAGAATACAATAGTGCACGGTTTCCCTTACATGGTTCGAATAAGAAAGAGTAAGTGCATACACAAACAGTTCAGGAGAGTTATTTTACTGATTCTGATGGTTTGTACTCTGGCTGTGCAGGCCAGTTGTTTTACCACTCATGCTATTGCGGGAAACTATGAATATGATTCGGCGGTCACATGCAGTTCCACCGATCCAGTGCCAGTAAGTATCAGCATTGATTATCTGAAAACCCCGAGATATAAAGAGTCCCATCGAGATTTTCTCGATTCCTCCAGTTCCGAGAGGAAACTAAAGTCAACAATTGCAAAACTGGTTCGCTCCTATATTGCCTCTTCTCCGGATCTGGTAATTTCTGAAAAAGCAGAAACAGAGATCAGGATTACAATGCAGCTCATCGATTCGGGAGAGAATAACTATCCGTCCACTCGCTCCAGGATCACAATTTTGATGAGCTGTCTTACACTTCTGGTCCTGCCCGGCTATACCGAGGCAGAAGAACAGATTCAAATTTCCGTTTATCATCAAGACCGGCAGATAGATAAAAATCGCTATGTATTCTATCTGACCGATTACATGAGCTGGCTAATGATTCCGTTCAATATACTCTACACAGCCCATCAGCCGGATTGGGGAGTTACACCCAACGACATTGACTATGAATACGCTTTGAAAGATCTAGAACCTGCCATTCATGCAGATCTACGAAAGACTCTTTGTCATGAATCCGGGAAACCTCCAGCCCCCGGGCTATCTCCAGAGGAAGAGGTCCAGAAAAAGGGCAGCCGCTCCAAGTAGATTGCGTGGGCCGGGATTTTACTTCAGCCTGGCCTGGAAAGCCGAATCTGATCAGGTTTGAAGTCCCGGGTACCTGCTGATGCGCAGATCTGTGTCTTTTACCTCAATGAGTTTGCAGAAAGCGATCTTCCTTCTTACGAAAATTGCGTGCATAGACTCGATCCCGGAAAAAGGTTCCTTTTCTGTCCAGCATAGAGCTGAATAGCTGAGCCTTCCAGCCCGATCCCAGAGCGGAGTATTGACCTATATCGCTCAGATCCACAGATCCATTGGTTGCGATAGCCCTGGCTGTGCGAATTCCGCTTTCAATGGCCGGTCCAATGCCTTCGGCAAGATCGCAGGTGGCCAGTCCAGCCGAATCGCCAACAATGAATGCATTTTCATGTTGAGTCTTTTTCGCTCGTTGTCGCACAAAATAGGTATGACCTTTAGGTTTCCAGTCATGTCCCTTCACCAATCCCAGGTCTTGCATTTTCCGGGTTAGTAGATCCCAGTGCTTTCGCAGAGTAATCTGAGAGTTTTTCATATGTTCGGAAAAGCCGCCAATTCCAACGTTAATATACCCACCGGCCTTGGGCACATACCAGGAATAGCCGGGTAAACCATGCTCCCCCAGCCAGAGAATGCAGCGTTCATCGGACCAGTTGTAAGGAAACTCCTGTTCCAGAGCCCCCACCTGATAGGATGCACCTCTGGGGTTCAGATCTGCAAATAGCTGTCTAAATACCGGACAGTGAGTACCGCCTGCTCCCACAAGAAAAGGGGCTTTATACTGATCATCAATGATGTAGCAGTCTTCTTTTCGGATTTCCTTCACTGGATGTACATGAAACTCTGCTTTCGATCTCTTCAATAGCCAATGATCGAATTCATAGCGTCGAATGGAATACTGAGTAGTGTCCCAGGTAAGTGGCTTCTTTTTTTTGAGCCCGAAATACTCTGCATGGATTTCATTGAATGTAACTATCCCTTCCGGATATTCATCCGGCCCGATTTGTAGACTTTCCAGCACGCCAGGAGTGATCCATCCTGCACATAGCTTGGTTCGGGGAAAGGACTCCTTATCCAGAATTATGCAATCCAGTCCAGACTTCTTCAATTCATGGGCACAGCTGGACCCTCCGGGCCCTCCACCTACTATAATGACATCCGTTTCAATCATTCCTAACTTCCTTTGCCGCTGGCTACTACAGCTCTTCTATTTCTTTCGGGTTTCTTACCATTTCTAGATCCCCGGTTTCCCGATTTTGCAAGAGGTTCTCCAGACCACGGAGATTCCAGGCCAAGATAATGATGCCTGGTAAGCGGGGCATCGTTAATGTATCCCTTATGCAATAATAGCTGAACCAGAGTTAATCCTCCATAGCGGAAGGCAGCGGCCGATCCGCGAAGATACATTCTGAACATTCGCACAAAGGATTCTCCGTACTGCTCGCGAATCCAGGGAACATTCTTTTCGAACCTCTTGCTCCAGTGATCAAGGGTAAGAGCATAATGATATCTCAGGTTTTCCATATCTGCAACGAAAAACGGGCGATCTCTTTTTTCCACAGGTCCCAGCATTTCTGCATGCGAAGGGATTCTTCCTCCCGGAAATATGTATTTTTCCAGCCAGGGATCCGTCTTTTGACTCCAGACCCTGGAAATACTATGGACCAGCGCCATGCCTCCGTCCCCCAGGACGCGATAAATCATGTCATAGAATAGCTGATAATTCCTGAGACCGACATGCTCAAGCATGCCGATGGAAACAAATTTATCATATTTCCTTTTTTCATCTCCAATTGAGCGATAATCATCCAGTACATATTCTAGCTGACTTTCCGGAATTCCTTCCCGTCTGGCCTTCTGACGGGCGTACTCTACCTGTTCTGTGGAAATATTAAAGGATCGAACTATGGCTCCGTAGTTTTTAGCCATATGAAATCCAAGTCCGCCCCAGCCACAACCTGCCTCCACCACTCGATCTCCAGGCTGAATTCTTAACTTGCGACAAACTAGATCCAGCTTCTGTTTCTGCGCTTTTTCCAGGGAATCCGAAGGCTGTTGAAAATAAGCGCAAGTATACTGCATTCGTTCATCCAGCCAAAGGGAATAGAAGTCGTTTCCCAGGTCATAATGATGCGCGATGTTCTTTCGCGCCCTTTTTCTGGTGGGATGGGTCTGGATTAGACGAAAGTAGAATTTCAATATCTCCAGCGGTCCAGGATGCAATCCGCCCAGCCCCAGATGGCCGCCCAGGTGCTGTAGCTCCTGAATATCTCCGTCTATATCGATATCTCCACCCATATAGGATTCGCCAAAACCCATGCTTCCTCTGCGAAGCACATCCTCTAGAGCTCCCCTGACTTTGAAGTGCATGGTAAACACTGGGCCCGTGATTCTTCGACTTCGATGGTATGCGGTGGGACCATCCAGATCATCGCGACCTTGATGGTCATAGATTTCACCATCATGAAAAACGATTCTATACGGTAGCGGAAATTCAGTGCGCTTTAATAGGTCTATGAATGCTCTTTTCATTTCTCTCTCCTGATGGTATTAGTATGACAGGAAAAGTGAGATGCGGTTGCATCGAAAAGCTGTACCCTTCTCCACATATACATCCGTTGATGCTTTTTTATGCATTTCAAGAGGATTTTTTCCTGAGTAACGAGCGTTACGCTTCACAGGACGTTAGCGATTCCCGCAGGACATTGCCCGGCACCTGATTTTCCAATCTGGATGGAATCCATTCACCCGGAACTACCCGGACTTCAGGGAGTCAGATACAATCTGCGAGAAAATTTCTTGCTTAACGATCGATAGAGAACAGATTTCATCAGGCTACTCATGAGGATTCTATCGATGAAAAATCAGGCGATTGCCTGCATTTCCCTTCTAGGCATTTCTAGCCTGTTGCCTGTTTCCATATACGGGCAGCCACTGGAATCCCGTGCCGGGGAGCCTGAACTTGAGAATCGCAAGGAGATAATATTTGGCGGTTCCAGAAACTATGCACCGTTCGAATGGATCTCCTCGGACGGTAATCTTCAGGGGTTTCTGATAGACCTGGAGGATTCCCTGGCACGAAAAGCAGGTCTCCAGGCAGTGCATCGTCAAAGGGACTGGGATACTGTCATACAGGAGTTGCGAGAAGGAAAAGTAGATGTGGTACCTATGTTCCACTCCGAGCAGAGAGCCAGCTATTTTCGCTTTTCTCCGCCCATCTATTATCTAACTCATGGAATATTTTCTAGAAAAGACGGACCGATCGCCTCCAGACCGGAGGAGCTTGTAGGACGAACCGTGGCTGTTGTTCGAAATGGATATGCTTCGGATCAACTGAGAGGTCTACATCCAGAAGTTGAGCAATACGAAACAGTAGACATTAGAGAATCTCTACGAGCGATTGAATCTGGAACGGCCGAGTTTGCAGTGCTTTCGCGGCCGGTGGCCAGAAGATTCATTGAAGAGGAAAGCCTGGGTGTGCATGAGGTGAGTCCTCCATTCTGGCCACGAGCCTATGTCTTCGCAGTAAAGAAAGAAAACGAAGCACTCTATCAATGGCTTATCTATCGCCTGGCTCTACAGAAGGCTACAGGAGATTATTACCGTATCTATGGACAATGGGAAGATCAGCTGGAATGGTCCAGACCAAGTTTCCTGGATTTCTTGAAGCAATATAGCTGGACAGTTCTGGTTTTTCTGGGATTGCTTTTCGCTGGATTCGCCTGGTCCTACACTTTGCGCCGGGAAGTGGGCCGAAGAACCAGGGAGCTTCAAAGCGAACTCAGGCTACGAAAAGCAGCGGAAGAACGGGCCGCCTACAGAGCAAGCCATGATCTGCTAACCGGACTGCCCAATCGAATTCAATTCCTGGAAGACCTGGAAAATTCCGGCATAACAGCCGATGAACCAGTAAGCATTCTTGCAATCAAACTACGTGGAATTGAAGAAATAATTCTGACCTTTGGTTACGAGTCAGGGGAAGCCTTGCTGTATAGCTTCGCCGAACGATTGAAGTCTACCGAAAGCATTGCAGTATCGCACCTTGGTCGAGGAGAGTTTATCCTGGCTCGAAAAGCAAGTCCAACTGCGACGCGTATTTTGAGCACAATTAGCAGCCCTCTGGAACTGGATAAGATGGAGATAGATCCCAGCCTGGCCATCGGATTCAGCACGGAACCATTGAATCATATCCCCCCGACTGAGCTATTGCGAAGAGCTCGTACCGCACTCAGTGCTGCTATAGAACGCAGACGCCCGTGGCAGGAGTATGCCCCTTCCATAGAGCCCAATCGAGAGGCCATTTCCTTGCTACGAGATTTCTGGCAGTCCGGAACCCGGGATTTTGTAGCTTACTTTCAGCCGCAGGTGCATCTTCGAAGCAATAGCATTGTAGGTGCCGAGGCCCTGGTCCGATGGCAGCATCCAAAACTGGGATTGCTTTCTCCCGGCTCATTCGTGCCAATTCTGGAACGAACCGGCGCAATCCATCACATCACCGGTTTGATGCTGGAGAAAGGCATAGAGTTTGCATCCAACTTGCGCAAGGAGGGATCCCCCTGTCATGTCTCGGTTAATGTTGGAACCTCAGACCTCCTGGAGCATGATCTTGTTTCTCAGGTGGAGCAGGTCTTAAAGCTCCATGATGCACGGCCGGAGGACCTATCCCTTGAGATGACTGAAACTGGCCTGGTTTCGGAGCCTGGCCCGGTGGGTATTGTATTGCATCGATTACGGGAAATGAACATTCAATGCTCCATTGATGACTTTGGTACAGGTTACTCCTCTCTTTCCTATCTGAGCGAATTTCCAGTGACCGGGATCAAGATAGACCGGGAATTTGTGGGTACCATGCTCTCCGATAGTCGTAAGAGAGCCATTGTAGAATCCAGCGTTGGTCTGGCACATGCCATGGATCTGAGTGTGGTTGCGGAAGGGCCGGAAGATCAAGCTACCCTGGAAGCTCTGGAACAAATGGGATGCGATCTGGCCCAGGGCTATGTCTATGCTCCTCCCATGCCTGCCAATGAGTTCCAGGACTACTTTCGATCATTCAATGCCAGCGCAGATAGCCAGAATGGCGGCTAAACCCTTCAGGTCGTCGAAGGCAGAAAAATTAGCTATCAGATAGGCCATGCATGGTCCCACCCAGAGCTAATTGCTGTTTGATCCACCGAATGAAAAACCATCTGCATCAAAATATGTGCCCGGGAACTCGAAGACCCCTGTATGCCTGAATGAATTCAGGTTCAACGGCCTGCCATACCGGGCTTCCAGAAAGAACCGGATAACTCAAAGCCCATCAATTTCTCCGCTGCATCCGGCTCCTGCTGATCCGATATAGAAAGATCCACGGCCAGATGTACTGGTAGAAGTATTGTATCCAGAGCAAAGCTCAAGGGAAGATCAACAAGACAGAGAAATCTAAAACCCGGACCCACGGAGCCATGGCCCAGAGAGTCATCCAGAACGAAGGCAAGATCTAGAGCAGTTCCCCGATAATACATATCATCCTGCTCGTAATCGAGCTGGGAGAGGATGGAGGCACAGCCAGTGAGGTTGGTAACCATCAGCAAGGAGGTGAGTAAGAGCGACAGGGATAAATAACGAATCATGGTATTTGCAAATTGGCAGGGTACCCGGCAAATTAAGGAAAGCCTTTTCCTGGTCTGGCATTGAGTTTTCCGGGATCCTGGCCTCTTTACCCCAAAAAAAAAGCCCTCGCTACGGAGGGCTTTTCTTTGGCTGGCTAGTTCGCCCGCCGCATTTGGGTCGATTTACTCTACGTTCTCTCGATCCATGTCAGTGGAATCATCGGAATCCATGTTCTCCACTTCTTCCTTTTCCGGTTTTGTTACAGGACCGGACTTAGGAGGAATGTCGAATACCTGACCTGGATAGATCAGATTTGGATTCTTGATCTTGTCTCGATTCGCCTCATAGATTCGCTTCCACAGGAAGGGATTTCCATAGGTTTCTCGAAGGCCGGAAATTCTCCATAGAGTATCAGCTGGACGGCGTTTCTTAACAGTATACTTCTTCCACCCTTCAGAAGTCGTTTCCGTACTTCTTTCAGCGATTGCAGTTCCCGTTTTTTCAGCCACTACCTGAGCCAGTCTAAGAGCTTCTTTGGATTCTGCGATGGACTCTTCGTAGTTCTCTTCATCCAGGTTCGTGCCAGCTTCAGTCAGAGCTTCCTTTGCTGCCCGGAGAAATTCACCGATGCTTTGAACTTCTGCCTGGCTTCCGCGACGTTTAAAGCCAGCAAATCGTTTGTCTGCAGTTCCTACCGCCAGGTCTGCTTCTGCTTTTAGCTTCTTTGCATAGGCTGGTAGGGCTGCTTCCAGAGCAGCACGAGCCAGTTCCTCTGACTTTTCGATAGACATAGCGCCATCTTTAAGCATGTCATCGTTGATTAGATCACGAGCGTTCTGAATCTCTTCCTGGGCTGCAGCATACTCTTCAGGAGCTGTTTTTTCAGCTTCGTAGGAGCGGGCTTTTTCCAGGATAGACTCGGCTCCTGAAAGACTGGAAAGTAACTGGTCTTTCTGGGCCAGGGCCGTGGCACGAGCTTTGGCCGCAGCATCCTGAGATTGCTGATAGTTTTGATAAGCAGTTCTGTATTGATCCAGGATATTTCCGGATTCAACAGCAGTCATGGCATCGCCCTGATCGGCGGCTCCGGATTTCGCATCCTTTGCTTTTGCATGCTCCTGATCGCCTTTGTCTTTCAGAAGTTTTGCAGATTCGAAATCATCAGTGGCTAACTTTTCTGCGTACGCCTCATCGGCGCTGGCAATTAGTTCCTGCGCTTTCTTTTCCATGTCGGCCGTAAATGGGCCTACAGAGTCCAGCCGAGCTTTTGTTGCAGTGGCATCGGCAGCTAGAGCCGTAGCTTTTGCTGCATCGTTTTCGCCAGCAACCAGTTGATCATGTGCTTCTTTCAGACTTGCTACTGCTGCATCGAATTCATCCGACGCATGTGTTTCTGCCTGTTCCTGTTCTGCCAGGGCTATTTCCTGACGAGCATCACTAAGCTCTTGAACAGGAGCCGTGCTGGCGCATTGCATTACGAACAACGCCAGTACACCCACCATTGCGGGCTTTAGAATATTTGCTATACTTCCCATTTGTTCCTCCAGATAGTTGCAGGACCCGATTCAAATAAAATGGCCGACTTTCGGGGAGCCGGCCATCTCAAATTCACGGGATCCATCTTCCCGAACGGGATATCAAGACTTGAATGCAGCCAGTGCATCCGCCTCGGAATCATAAATTTCAAAGAAAGATGTTAGCTTGGTGAGCTCAAAAACCTTTCTTACGGACCCGGATACATTAGTGATCTTCAGCCCACCCTGATATTTCTTCAGGTTAGATAGACTGGAGATCAGAGCTCCAATACCGGACGAGTCAATGTAGGATACGCGATCCAAATTGATTACAACATTATACTTCTTCTCTTCGATGAGCTTATTAATAAGCTCCTTAATCTCTGGTGCATTGTAGAGATCAATCTCCCCGTTTACATCCAGAATGACTATATCGCCGCTTTCTCTTCTGGAAATTTCCATAACTGACTGTCCTGAAAAACCCCGTTAATTTTTGTTTTCCTGAGATGATAACCAGGATAGGTGGCTGTCAACATAAAAAATCAAAGTCAAAATCCGATTTTTTTCCAACCCTCATAAAAGGACAGAAACTGCCCTCTTTGGATAGACTGTCGGGCCATCACAAAGAAGTCAAAGAAGAATTGTAAATTGTGTACGGTTAAGAGTCTTAAAGCTGTTATTTCTCCGGCCCGGAGTAAATGTCTAATATAACCTTTGCTAAAACGACGGCATGCCCGGCATTTGCATTGAGAATCCAGGGGCTCCTGGCTTTCCGTATGAATCGCATTGCGCAGATTTAATTTCCCCTGTCTTGTATAAGCAATTCCATGCCTTGCATTTCTAGTAGGCAATACGCAGTCGAATAGATCAACTCCACAACGAATGGCTTCCAGGAAATCGGGAATTGTGCCTACGCCCATCAAATATCGCGGACGGTCTGGATCCAGTTCAGGCCCAAGATGATGAAGCACTCTATAGAAGTCTTCTCTGCTTTCACCAACTGAAAGACCTCCAATAGCAATGCCTGCGAAGGGCAAACTCTGGATCAATTTCAAAGATTCGGAACGTAAATCTGTATCGATTCCTCCCTGAGCAATGCCAAACAGGTTCTGATCTTGAAATCGGCCCTTCTGCTTTCGGGTTTCGAAGTATTCCAGCGATGTACGAGCCCAGCTATGAGTTCTTTCCAGAGATTCAGCCAGACGTTTTTCATCAGCATCGCCCGGTGGACAATCATCCAGAACCATCATGATGTCAGATCCAAGCATTTCCTGAATATCAATCACCTTCTCAGGAGTAAAGAGATGGCGACTTCCATCGATATGGCTCTGGAATTCTACGCCCCCTTTCACAAATTTTCTCATGGCTGCCAGGCTAAATACCTGAAATCCCCCTGAATCAGTGAGGATGGCTCCCTTCCAATCCATGAATTTCTTAACACCACCGAAAGTGCCAATGGTCTGGCCGGGCCTTAGATATAAATGATAGGTATTTGCAAGAATAAGCTCATAACCCATATCCTCTAGATCGTAAGAGTCCAGGGTTTTCACTGCTGCCTGGGTGCCTACCGGCATAAACATGGGAGTTTGAATCCTGGTTGGGCCCAGGTGCAGTTCTCCAGTTCTTGCCAGACAACCTGGATCTCGATCGAATTGCTGGAAGTTAAGGCTCATAGATACCAGGAACCATTTCCTGTACTGCCTGAAAAAGGAAAGGAAAACCCGCTTTACTGTTACGGAACTCCAATAAGGTTCAGTAACAGTGTCTCACATTTATCAGCCAGACAGTTTTCAGGGAACCGGTCCATTAAAGAGAGGTCGAAGTAAACGAGCTTATTTTGAAGGCTGGTATCTAAAACATGTATCTGCGGACAGAAAGCATCGCTATGCATTCATTCTAGGTGTTTTCATTGCTCCCGATCGTAGCAATAGCCATGCATTCTTTCAGGTTCTGGATGGAATGAATGCACAGTATGAATATATTCGATTCCCGCTTCAGGACTTTGGCTATGTGGACAAGAAATTTCAGGGGAACCTTTCGCACAATCGATTCGGTTTAAGAGGTCTGAGTCTGGACCTGAAGGGACAAAAGTTCCAGATTCAGGGAGAATTGAATTATCTGGATCCAGTGCGCTTTCCGGTTACATTTGGTAGCCCGGGAATTATGGGGCCCTTCGCATATACTCCATTCATGGAATGTTATCATGGTCTTGTTAGCCTGAACCATGGACTACAAGGAGCGCTAACCATCAACGGTCGAAACGTGGATTTTACCGGTGGCAAAGGATACATCGAAAAGGACTGGGGCAGAAATTTTCCTTCCGCTTATATCTGGATGCAATCCAATCATTTCAAGCAGGAAGGCTCACTCTTTGCCTCTGCGGCCAGAATCCCCTACATCACTGGAAGTTTCACAGGCTTTATCATGGCTCTATATTTCGATAATCAGCTATTGCGCTTTGCTACCTACACTGGCGCCAGGCTGGTGGACGTCAGAGTGTCCAGCAAGCAGGTATGGATGACTGTAGAGGACAAAAAATACAGGTTGGAAATAGAGAGTCATCGATCCGAGGGCGCAGTACTTATGGCTCCCTACGAAAAAGAAATGATCGAGCGGGTGAGCGAAACTATGACTGCAAGGATTAGTTTTCAGCTTACGCAGCGCAAAGGCGGACAAATACTTCAGGAAGGCAACACAGACCTGGGAGCCCTGGAAGTGCAGGGAGACCTACCTCGAATCGCCACCGTACTGGACTGATCCATTGGCCGCATTCGCAGAGGCCTATCAGGCAAGAACCAGGAATTAATTCAACATAGCGTCGGCACCTTCAAGAAAGCTTTTCAGGTTTCGCAGATCGCTATTTCGAGAACCGCCCTGAATCGCTTTTCGATAATGATGATCGATTACCTGGATCAAGGATTGCTTTTCTTTTTCCTTTAAGCCCGGAGTTGAAGGTAGATCATTTAGAACCATTGCATAGTACAGCGCCGCTATTGCATGGTATTCTGCAGGATCAAAACTGGTTTCTGGATGCGTGGTCCTACCGGCCTGATAATCCTGAAACCTCTTACCATATTCCGAATAACCGTAGAGGGCTTCTTCCAGACCTTTCAAAAGGTCTCCGGTCTGGGCTCTATAACGATCGTATTGGGCTCTCTGTTCTGCGTCGGACTGGCTGGAAAAGAATTCCATTAGATAATATCCAGCCCTGGCTGCATGCAACTTACAGTCCGGATGGTCCGTAACGGACCTGCAGGCTGCGGCCACTTCATCAATACGCTGAAGATGTCTGGTTGGGCTGGCAGACGTTCCTGTGTATCGATCTTGCATATAGGCAAGATGCAATGTTTCCATGTAATTAATGCTGAATGCGAAAGTCTCAGATGCATAATAAAAATGCTCCCGATTCTGCCAGGCCTTTTGCAGCGAAGAAAGAGCACGCACAGGATACTCTCCACTGTCGCGCGCTTCTTTAAGATATAGTTCTCCCAGCGCGGCATGGGCTTCCGGAAGATTCTTGTCTGCCCTTAGAGCATCCTGATAGGCCGCGATAGCTTTTTCGAACTCACCGCGATCCATGAACATGTCTCCTCGTTTTTTGATCACTCTGGCCTGCTCCAGATTCTCCGATTCTAAAGTTCTGGCCACAAATTGACCCTCGCGAACCCGAAGAAGATTGCCCTGCCCGGTCAGAACCCATCCATAGAAGGGGTTATTCAAAATAGATTCTACGGTAATTTCAGCCACAATGAGTCCATTTCTGTACTTCTTATGGTGAGGATTCTTTTCGATAACATAGAGTTTCTGGCCCACCCGAAGACCTTCCCGGTTCATTACCCGAACGGTTACCTGGTCTTTTCGAACATCGTAGTTTTGATAGGGAGACTCTCGATCGAAACTCTGGGCCGCTTTGATTTTGCTTTTAATTTCTCCCACCAGAATCATTTTCATCGGTCGGGCCCTTTCATAGTTCCTGAACGCGTAAACAATCTCCCTTCTTTCCCGGGCCAGGCCTGCATCACTCAGTAGGATCAGAGAGGCCAGACCCAGTAGCAGGAGCCGGCCGGCTCCACGTGCTTCCAACAGAACCCGGAAGGACCATCGGCCCAGGGAGCGTATGGACTCTAGATTGATGAGTCTAAAGAATCGATGGATGAGTGCAGGCATACTATAGTAAATATCGGGCTGATCGGTCTGCCTTTGTAGCTGAAAACGGTGGCCACAGCAGCACAATTTTCACTCATGGGACTATGAGTTATCCCTTTCAAGAGCTGGAAGCACGATGGCAGAAATACTGGGAGGAGAATCAGACCTTCCAGACCCGACAGGCCGGCGATAGTCCTACTTATTATGTACTGGATATGTTTCCGTATCCCTCCGGCCAGGGATTGCATGTGGGGCATCCGGAAGGCTACACCGCCACAGACATCATGGCCCGTTTTAAGCGGATGAACGGATATAGAGTATTGCATCCAATGGGATGGGATGCCTTCGGATTGCCTGCAGAACGCTACGCAATGCAAACCGGAATTCATCCAGCAGAAACCACTCGAAAAAACATTGATAACTTTCGCAGGCAGCTAAAGAGTCTGGGATTTTCCTATGACTGGCAAAGAGAGATAAACACTACCGATCCCCATTACTACCGATGGACTCAATGGATCTTTCTTAAGATCTACAATTCATTCTACGATCAAAAGCAAAATAAGGCACGACCAATCCAGGAGCTGAAGATACCCGCTGAACTGGAGAAGAAGGGAAAGGAAAAAGAAAAACGGGAATTCATAGAGAACCATAGGCTTGCTTACGTAGATGAAGCGCCTGTTAATTTCTGTCCTGAGCTTGGCACGGTTCTGGCCAACGAAGAAGTGGATGAATGGACCTCAAAAGGCTACACTGTTGTGCGAAAACCTATGCGACAATGGATGCTTCGCATCACAGCTTACGCAGAAAGGTTGCTGGATGATCTAAAGCTTGTGGACTGGCCGGCAGGCACACTGGAGCTCCAGAAGAACTGGATTGGAAAATCAGAAGGTGCCATGGTTCGGTTTTCCATCGCGTCTGAGTCTGTTACAAAAAAAAGCACAAAGAAATCGGCAAAGAAGACCAGCAAGAAATCCGCAAAAAAGACTGCTGCAAAAAAGAAAGAGTCGCTCAGCAATTCGGAAAACGCCTTCATTGATGTCTATACAACCAGGCCGGATACTCTATTTGGAGCATCTTATATGGTTCTGGCGCCGGAGCATCCTCTGGTAGAATCAATCGTTACGCCAGCGAAGAAAAAGGAAGTTCAGAAATATGTAGAAGAGGCATCCCGCAAATCAGAAAGGGACCGTCAGATTCAGGGCGAAAAAGCTGAAAAAACTGGAGTATTTACCGGCTCCTATGCGATGAATCCAGTGAATGATGAAAAATTGCCCATCTGGATTGCAGATTACGTATTAATGGGATACGGCACTGGCGCTATCATGGCAGTTCCTGCCCACGATGAAAGGGATTTCGCCTTCGCAAAAAAATTTGATCTACCGATCAAAACAGTTGTAGCTCCCGGGAAAAGCAAGGAAGAGTTTGAAGTCACGGAAGAAGCATTCAGTGGAGAAGGAGTCTCCGTTAACTCTGGTATGATCTCCGGTCTTTCCACAAAGGATGCGAAAGCGAAAATTATTGAGCATTTAGAAAGCCAGGGCCTGGGTGAAAGACAGATCAATTATCGATTAAGAGATTGGTTGTTTTCCAGACAGAGATATTGGGGAGAGCCTATTCCCATTTCATTTGACGAAGATGGAAATCAGTACGCTCTTTCTGAGGACGAGCTACCGCTCATGCTTCCACCATCCGATGACTTTAAACCTGCTGAAACCGGCGAAAGCCCGCTGGCAAGACTGGGGGACTGGCTGGAACATACAATCAAGGATGATTCCGGCAATGAGATCAAGGTGCGTCGAGAAACCAATACTATGCCTCAGTGGGCTGGTAGTTGCTGGTATTATCTACGTTTCATAGACCCGGACAATGAAGAAAACATATTTGATCCGGAAAGTGAAAAAGCCTGGATGGGCACCGATGGCGTGGACCTGTATGTTGGAGGCGCTGAACACGCAGTATTGCACCTACTGTACGCTCGTTTCTGGCATAAAGTACTGTTCGACTATAACGTTGTAAACAGCCCCGAACCCTTTCATAAGCTAATCCATCAAGGACTGATTCTGGGCGAGGATGGACAGAAAATGTCTAAATCCAGGGGTAACGTTGTTAATCCGGATGATGTAATTGAAAGCTGGGGAGCAGATTCCTTTCGTTTATATGAAATGTTTATGGGACCACTGGAAGCCATGAAGCCCTGGTCTCCCCGGGGAATTGAAGGTGTATTTCGATTTCTGTCCCGTGCATGGAGGATGTTTGTAGATGAGTCCGGCCAGTTTCAATCCTCAGTTTTGGAGGAACCGAAAGGAGATGCGAAACGAAAAGTTGAGCAAGTAACTCATAGCACAATCAAGAAAGTTACCCATGACATTGAAAGACTGAGCTTCAATACGGCTATTAGTCAGTTGATGATCTATGTAAATGAATTGAATCGAGAATCAGTGGGTAAATTCTCTGCGGAATCCTTTATCAAGCTTCTGGCTCCTTTCGCCCCTCATATTGCGGAAGAACTCTGGAGTCGCCTGGGGCACTCAGAAAGCCTGAGCGAAGCGAGCTGGCCTGAATTCGATGAATCTCTGGCCGCTGCCGATGAAATTGAGGTAGTATTCCAGGTAAACGGAAAGATTCGCGCCAGAGCAAGCGTTTCCCCGGATGTATCAAAAGAAGAACTGCAAAACCTGGCTCAGGAAAATGAATCGGTGATGAGCTACACCGAAGGTAAGGAAATAATCAAAGTGATCGTAGTTCCAGGTAAACTGGTAAATATCGTGGTCAAAGGATAGATTTCGCAGGGCGCATAAGCGACAACAAGTGGCCGCTGAAAGTGTACAGGCCGGGGGCTCGAGGGGTGTCGCAGGACAGATTGCTGGCCGAATTAGAGTGAGAGGTTTTGATCTTTGCAAAGAAATAGAACGGAAGTGTCATGTCGAATTTAAGAACCAAAGAGCGATTTTTGAAGGAACTGGAAATTTTTCATGAGAAGAGCTACGCAATAGCCACAAAACTGGATGCAAATACCTTTTTCGCCAGGCCAGAAGCAGGCTGGTCGGTGGCCGAAAATTATATTCATATGGCCAAAGTGCTAAGAAGCATGGCATTGATCTTTGCTCCGATAAGCGTTCCACTGATTGCTCTCATGGGAAAGAGCAATGGCAATCCGCCTTCGCTGGAACAATTCATGAAGGACTATCATTCTGGACTGGAGAAAGGATTTCATTCCGGTCCTTTTGCTCCGGCCCGGGAAAATCCAAATATCAAGGATCCGGTACAGAGACAGAATGAAATCTTGCAGGAATGGAGGGATTCTTTTAAGCCCATGGCGGCCCGTCTGGAAGGATTTACAGATGATGAATTAATGAAAAAGCAATTCTATCATCCCATTCTGGGTAAGGTAATTTTGATGGATATGGCCTATATGGCCATATTTCATAGTATGCATCATCTTAAGAAGGCGTCCAGGAAGGCCGGTACCAATCTACTTCCGCCCTCCCTATTTTAAAGAGAGCAAGCTACGCTAATCCTTCGACGGTTTGCGAAATCCTGATGGAATCATATCCAGACAATTAATGCTTTGCTGTGCTTCCTGCAGACCACAGTCCCTGCAACTCACCGAATGGCATAGGTTCAGCCATCAAGAAACCCTGAAGCTGATCGCATCCCATATCCTGGAGTAATTTCTTCTGTGCATCGTTTTCCACTCCCTCTGCGATGATTGTTAATTGCAGGGTATGCGCCAGATAAACCATCATTTCTACGATAGATCGATCCTGGAAACTCCGATCCATGTCACGCACGAAGGAACGATCTATCTTTAGTCGGTGAACCGGAAGAGCCTTGAGTATACTCAATGAGGAATAACCGGTGCCAAAATCATCGATTGCAAATTCAATTCCTTCCTGGCCCATATCCCGAAGCATTCGATCCACAAAGTCCACGTCGTGGAAAATAGTACTTTCAGTAATTTCGAATTCCAGGCGCCCCGGAGAAACGCCGGATTCTTCAATCTTCGAAAGCAATGTACCCACCAGATTCTCCTGAGTAAATTGCATGGGAGACAGGTTCACAGAAATCCTGAAGTTCTCTGGTAGTTCGCTGCCTTTTAGATCCTGCAATACCGTTTCCAAAACAAATTCGCCAAGCTTCAGAATGGCTCCGCTGGATTCGGCGATGGGAATAAAAATGCCAGGAGAGATTTCACCGAACCTGGGATGATTCCATCGAAGTAATGCCTCGGCTCCAACCATTTCATTTGAACGAAGATCATATTGCGGTTGATATACGCAGAACATTTCTTCACGTTCATGAGCCTCATATAGATCACGCTTGAGCTCCAGCCTGCGCAAAACTTCGGTGCTTCGCAATTCACCAAACGTTCGATGTTCAATGCCTGCATTCTTTGCATCTGCAAGGGCCAGGGATGCATGACGATAGAGCTCATCCGCAGTGCTGCCCTCTTCAGGAAAAGTGCATGCGCCCATTCGGAGCTCCAGGTTTACGCGATGACGATCCATAACCAGAGGAGTCTTCCAGGCCTGCAGAACCAATTGCATGATATGACTGAGAGAGGAGGCCTCGGTGATGATTGCGAATTGCTTTCCTCCTACCCGGGAAAGTAGAGTTTTCTCTGGAAGTATTTGTTCCAGGCGCCTGGCCGCATTGATAAGAACTCGGTCCGCCACTTCGCGGCCCCAGGAATCATTTAACTGTCCCAGATTCTTAAGATCCACAAGAATCAAATGAAACTCTGTTTGCGAATAGGTTCTTCGAGTCATACTTGTCATCATATGACGCCGGTTGGGCAATTCAGTTAGCAGATCATGATTCGCATTAAAAGCAGCGGCTCGAGCCAATCGATCCAGAAGACTTCGTCGTCTGTTCTGGCCTATGATAAGTAAGCTGATGCTCAGATAGGTCATAAGAGCCACAGCCCCCATAAACCCGAAAGGAGCCACCGCTTCGATGGGACGCAACACAGGATAGTTCAGCTTATGTGCACCCCATAGAACTGCAGCGGTGCATGCGAAGCCGTATCCAGTACCGGGATGCTTTTCTTTCAGGAGCCAGAAAAGTCGGGCTGTAAAGAAAAGCGACAGTCCGGCGAAAATATAAACCGGTGTGGTTCTCCAGAGGAATTCAGGATGAACAAATGATGTAAAATAGAGCCAGCCTCCGCTGATCAGCAACACCAGAACAATGGAATATCGCGAAACCTTTATCCCGGTGAGCCTGGTAGCTCCAAAGAAAATCAAGTACATGGCCACGCTATGCGCCATCTCTCCCAGGAATTGAGACAATGGCCGACCTATGACTGGTTCCAGCATCCAGACAAGGTACCTTAAAGAGACCAGAGCGATACCGGAAGCCCAGTATCTAATGAAAGAAATACGACTGGCCTTCAAAGAGGCCTGCCATAACCCCAGGGAGAGAACCATCGAAACAACGAACGCTGCTTGAATCGCAGTTTGAATAGAAAACCCCATGGCTTCACTGAGCAGAAGACCTTAATTCGGGCCAGTCAAGGGAATTCCGATTTAAGTTAGGACAAAATCAAAAAAAGGTAAACTTCTCTAAATAAAACTTAAGAGCAGTCCATGGACTAAATACTAATGCAGATCTTGCCAAAATGCGATCCACCTTTCAGGTAATCGAATGCCTTGGCTGCTTCTTCGAAAGGAAATACCCGATCCACCACAGGCTTAATCTTATGTACGTCCACGGCACGGTTCATATTTTGAAAAGATCTGCGGCTGCCCACAACTACACCCTGAATACGGATATCCTGCATCAGCACAGGTGTTAAGTCCAGGGGAGCTTCTTTGCCAGCCAGCACACCGATGAGATAGATGGAGCCACCGGGCCGTACACTCCGGATAGATTTCTCCAGAGTGCCCACACCGCCCACTTCTACGATATGGTCCACTCCCTGGCCACCGGTTAACTTGAATACATCCCGATCCCAGTTCGCATTACTGCGATAATTGATCAAATGATGGGCACCCATCTTGCTTGCTCGTTCTAGTTTTTCATCGCTGCCGGAAGTGATAATTATCTCAGCACCCAGCACCTTTCCAAATTGCAGAGCAAATGTACTGACTCCTCCAGTGCCCAGAATCAATAGCTTCTGTCCGGGTCTCACAGGGCCTCGCTCCACCAGAGCACTCCAGGCTGTGAGACCAGCGCATGGAAGTGCAGCCGCCTCTTCATCGGATAAATGCTCGGGAACTTCCACAACATCTGCCTCGGGCACCACCATGAACTGTTGCAACGTACCATTCAGCGGACCACCATGGGTTCGCTTTAGCATCTCCCTGAACGGAGGACCATCGTGCCAGGTACGGGCGAATATAGGACTGACTCGAGTGCCTGTTTTGGTAGAGCAGCCTTCGCCCGCCTCTTCCACAAGTCCCACTCCATCGGAACAGGGAACCAGAGGCATTTTTAACCTTGGATTATAGTTTCCGGTTACCATGAGAAGATCCCTATAATTCAAAGAAGCCGCTTTCATACGAATCAGCAGCTCACCGGGCCCGGGCTGGGGCATGGGAAGCTCTTCTATCTTTAATTGATCGAGACCAAAGGATTGAATTACATGCGCTTTCTGTGTTGCACTCATTGAAGGAACCTGCTCATTGGTTTTGTGGATTCAGAGACACTTTTTCCGGAACCAAAAAGATATCTATACTGTGATGGTGCAAGTAAAGGAAATCCGGGACCGGCGTCCATCGGTGCTGTAATCTATGGAAAAGATCCTGAATCCGACTCCAATGCATCAGAATTGCTGCAAATCAGCAAATCTATAGGCCGAGCCACGAACAATGTGGCAGAATACAGATCATTGCTGGAAGGACTGAAAGCCCTTCAAAAGGACCTGGGCAATGAATTCGGTCATACAAAGATTCATATTCGGATGGATTCTCAGCTGGTTATCAGACAGATTGAAGGCCAATACCGGGTGAAGAATGAGAGCCTTAAGCCTCTATATCAAGAAGCACTATCTGTTTTGAAGGCAGCACGCTCCTTTAAAGTGCAGCATATACCACGAGAACTGAATAAGCGGGCGGATGCTCTGGCCAATGAAGCATTGAAATAGCGATCCGTAAGTGGAGGTATTGTTTTATCCTCTTGTGCGGTGCATTAATGCTTTATTCTGGCTTCGGCAAGGAATAAAATCGTTTTTTATTTGACGACCGGGTATATGGAAACGCATACTCGCGCTTAAATTCGGCTTCTCGCTGAAAATATCGGAGGATTGCAACTTTCATGAAGTATCGCAATAAATTACTCGCTGTAGCGTTCACCACTGTGTTCGCCAGCAGTGTTCATGCTGAAAGCTACTTGGGGCTTGGCGCAGGTCTACAATTTGACCTTGGTCAGCTCACCAATACTATCGCTCTGGACGGTCTTGAGAGTTCTGTCGGGAATGCTAATCTGACTGGCGTACAGCCTCTGTCCGGTTGCCCTACCACAGCCTGTCAAACTGAGGTTGCCGGAAGCAACCAGGACCTGATTATCTCTGAGCGAAATCTGGATGCTCTGGATAAGTCTACTGGCGACATGCTGTTCGACAACGAACTGAACGGCGGTATGACTGGTCTGCAGCTAACAGCTTTTTATGAGTCAGAAGGAGACAATACCTTCTGGAGACTGGGTGTACAGTACACCTTCAAGATTACTGGTGGTCATACCACTTCTAGACTGCTTGGCTTCAAGTGGCTGAATCAAGAGTGGGATTACTACGCATGGCAAGTGCCTTTCTACTATGGTTTCAAAACAGGAATCGGTGAGTCCGCATCTGTTTACGCCGGTGGTGGTGTTCACTACTTCAAAGGCGGTTGGAACGTAGGTGGTTACATCCTGGGTGATGTTCCTACATATTTGCTGGGAACAGCAACAGGACCACATACCGTTCTGGATGCAGATACTGGCGCGCTGAAAGGCGGTAACGTAATCGGAGAAGCCGTTCGATTCCGTGTTTCTGGCTGGGGGTTCAACTTCCTCGTGGGTGTTGAGAAAAAGCTGGCAAACGGTAACAAACTATTCTTCGAAATGGACCGCGCCTACTCTGGTGGTATCGACAACGCTCGAGCCGAAAGCCAGGCAGGTCAGCAGGGTCTGGCTCCTTTCCCTTCCTATCCAATTGCGATTGGTGGTTGGAGCTACCGATTCGGCTACAAAGTAGCTATGTAAGAAGTCTTCTGCTGTGAAGTAATTCGCAGCATTGAAGCGCCGGTCTTCCGGCCAGAGGCCGCCTTCGGGCGGCCTTTTTTGTTTCTAATTTCAGCCCTCTTTTTCCCACAATGTAGCATCCATATTCTTAGCCGAAACAGGATTCGCTCTATCCCGGAATCCTTGCCTGCAAGGCCGCAGATCTCTAAGTGCCATTCAGAGATTTTTCATTTCCGGAATCCTGATCCTTACTGTGGGCACGGTTCATATACTCCCTCAGGTCTCCCATAGAGTCCAGGTCCTGTCGGGGAAGCACCGGATTCTTGCTGAAAATGTCTGACATGCACAGGATTTGATGTACGGGATGCTCTGGCTCATTTCTGCGATCCGCACGCTCGGCCGCCACTCCATCTTCATGAACCCAGCAGGTGGTGACTCTTCCCTGCTCATTTTGCAGCCGGGCAGCCACGTAGTAGAGATTGGACGGATAGGCACAGACCAGAATTCTCAAATTCTCTGGATTACCCACAGAGATGGCCTTTCTCATAAAATGGCATTCCTGAAGCGGAGCATAACTGTGTCGCCCGGTGCGTTCATCGAACTCCACCAGCATTTTGATAATTTCTTGAAAGTTTTCTTTTCCCTGTTCGATTTCTCTCCATTCAATCTTTTCTATCTTTCCAGTTGGCACCGTTTCATTCATAGAATTACTATCCTCCAGTATAGATTTAAGGCCCCTGTCTCCTCAGGTGCTATGGAGCCCCTGCGTTTACTCTTTTATGGAACTGGAATGGACAGAAGCTGAGCATCGAATTGTTCCGGATGAATCCCGAATCAGACTGGATTTATTCCTGGCTCGCAGATTTCCTGTGGTGAACCGAAGTGGATGGCAAAGCAGAATTCAGTCAGGCCATGTTCGGGTAAATGGTGAATTGGTGCGGCCAGGTCGAAAGCTACAGACCGGCGATGTGGTTCGTGTAGAATATCAAAAGAAGAAAGAGCCGGAGGTACTGACCGATGTAGGAATCATCTATAGAGACAGCTGCCTGCTGATTGTTAACAAACCTCCGAACCTTCCAGTGCATCCTTCCGGTAGCTATCATAAAAATACTCTGCAACATGTGCTTATTGATTTGCTTTCCACTCCGCAGTTATTGTATAAACCCAGGCCGGTCCACAGGCTGGATCGAGAAACTTCCGGGATTATGCTTCTGGCTGAAAGCCAGGACTGTGCAAGGATACTATCCAGAATGATTCGCGGAAAGGAAATCCAGAAGGAATACCTTGTGCTGGTGGAAGGAGAGTTTCCAGGGCCAGAACCTTTGATCGCAGAAGGATGGATAGCACCGGACCCTGAAAGCGAAGTCAAAAAGAAGCAACGATACTGGCCCGGGGATTCCAAGGACCATCCAGGGGATGCGAAAACCTGTAGAACCGATTTTCTCTGTCTGGATAGTCGAAACGGTTTAAGCCTTCTTCGCTGCAAATTACATACGGGACGAATGCATCAAATACGGGCTACGTTGCATAGCATTGGCTTTCCGGTTGTGGGAGATCGAATGTATGGGGTGGATACAAGACAATACCTTCGCTTCATAAATGACAAAGAGACTGACGAACAGCGGCACCGATTGAGAATGAATCGAGTAGCCTTGCACAGTCATATCTTAAGGCTTAAACATCCGGATTCGGAGGAAGAACTGGAATTTGTATGCGACTTACCGGCTGATATGCAGATAGTTTTGAATCAATAGGTCCACATCATCCCGCGTGGCAGAATGACAAATCTGATCTGCCAGGTCCTGCATTTCTTTCAATGAGTGGGATTCCAGTTCACGAAATACTCTGTAGGATTGCTTGAAAGAGCCGCTCAGTTCTCGGGCTCCCAGCCCGGCCAGGGCGGATGCGAAACCTTCTCGCATTCCCAGTTGCCCACATACACTTACCGGACGCTCGGTGGATTCAAATACATTCCGGAGTATCCTGAATAGTCCTGGCTCGCGATAATACTCTGCAAGAAAGGCCCGGCTGGTGGCAAAACTGTAACGCACAAGATCGTTTGTGCCAATACTAAAAAAGTCAACATACTTGCTCAAGTCCCCTACGCTGAAGCAGGCTGCAGGAGTTTCAAGCATGGCCCCAAGCATTGGTCTTTTCTTCTCGAACAGGTTGTGCACCTGAGGGCGCCATACATCCAGAAAGTCCTGTAAATCGGTAACCGATGAAACCAGAGGAATCAGAATGCCCAGGCGATCCGGCTCCATTCCGGCCTTTTCAGCCCCCAGAAAAATGCACCTCAACTGACTTTCTATGATTCGACGCTCTGCCATCAAATAGGCTGGCCCTCTAAGGCCCCGACTGCTGGCAGAACGGTGCAACGCCGGATGATCTTTGTCCTCGTCCGGGTCTATGAGCCGAAGCACGACCTTGCGATCCTGAAAACAACCAAGCACCTTCGCATAGTAATCTATCTGTCCTGCCTCATCCAGGATCAATTCCGGATGACGCATGTAGATAAATTCCGTCCTGAACAAACCAACGGATCCGGCCCCCAGAGCGCTGGTACGCTCCGCTCCTTCCAGATCATCAATGTTAACAGATAATTGAATGGAATGAAAGGCACCGGATGGTCGAGCTTTTCGAGGAAGATCCTCCAGAGCTCTCTTCTGACTTTTATGGATTTCCTTTTCTTCTGGATGAAGGACAACTCTACCTTCATGGGCAAGCAGCAGAGCTCGATCCCCCTCTTCCAGATTGCATGCATCTTCGCATCGCACCAGTGTAGGAATGCCCCGATTGCTTGCCAGAATGGAAAGATGACCCATGGGTCCTCCACCTTCCAGAACAATGCCTCCCACGGTGCGAATATGCAGCAATGCTGACGGGTCCAGGTCCTGGGCCACCAGAATATCGTCTGTTTTTAACCCTTCCAGAAACTTCTGAAATGGAAACCGTTCCCCATCATGGTTTCGGAGCTTCTTTAAAAGACGATGCACCACATCTTCCAGATCCGAAACCCTTTCCTTGAATACACCTTCCGGCAAAGCCTCGAAGCCTCGCTTTAAATCCAGGTAGGTGTCTTCCAGGGCCCCTTCTGCATTCATTCCAAGACTAATAGTTTTTTCGATTGGATCCACAAACATGGGATCCTCGTACATTAAATCCTGGGCTTCAAAGATGGCTTTTAGTTCAGGAGCGAGATCCTGGGAAATCTCTGCCGTTTCCTTTCTGGCCTGGATCAGGGCTTTCTGGAATCGATCCAGCTCCGCAGGCACCTGTTCTTTACCCACTTCTCTGGCATGGAATTGTACTGGATGGGATGGGAATTTTCGGATGTTGCCCAGAACTGAGCCTTCCACCGAGCAAAGACCGTAGTATTCCTTTCTAGGGGATTCCACGGTTACCTCTTTCTATGACGGACTATAGACAGGTAGGTTGTATCATCGGCCAGGCCTCGAAGCAATGAGAATCTTCGCATGTCTGATTTTAGCCCGGAAAGAAGACGACTGAGCTTCTTATCCTTGAGACGAAGGAATGCATTTTTTAATCGATGAACACCGTACATGTCTCCACGGAGACCTCTGGATTCAAAGGCTCCATCGGTATACGCAAGCAGCATATCGCCTTTGTCCAGGTTCAGAGAATTTCCCTTGAATTGGAAGTCCTCATAGATACCCACCGGAATATTTCTTTGATCCAGCTCTTCGATGATTCCCTCTTTATGCCTGTAAACCAGGATTGGTGGGCTGCCGGCTGCACAGTATTCAACCGTGCCAGAATATAGATCAAGCAACATGACCACAAACGTTGCAAACTGGTCCTCGCCAAAAAAACTCCGGCTGGCCAGATTGATCTTTTTCATGATTGCGTTGGGAACAATATTCTGCATTCGAATACCCTCCCGAAGTAAATTTCCCAGCAGAATGGCCAGAATACCGGCCTCCAATCCTTTGCCACTTACATCGCTCAATGTAAGCGCAATTCGACCGTCTGACATGGGAAAAATTCCATAGAAGTCACCGCTTGTGCGAAACTTGGGTACCGTCAGGCCTGCAATTGTATAGGAACGGGTGGAATATGGCCTGGTTGGGTTCATCCCCAGATCTTTGCAGATGAACTTGTAGAGATGTTTTTCCTGCAGTATGCGCTTTCGAACCAGGATGTGCCCGGGAGGCTTACCGGTTTCGTTGTACAGATCCACCACTTCCTGCTTCTTTTCCGGTGTGATCAAACCATGATCCGTCAGCACTTCAAGGATGGCGATCTCATCCAGGCTTCGGATGGCGGTGGCCCTGTTGCTACCGATGCTGGATTTCATAGTTGCTTTCCGATTCTATTTCTCTCACAGGGTCACGCTACTAATCCGATGGCCTGGCCATTCAGATCCAATGTTCCCCAATTATAAAGACTCGAAAAATCCAGAAATCTAGCAAAATGGGGACTAAAATTTTGTGTACAAATCACGGGCCTAAAGGTCAGACTCGCAATAATGTCAGAAGATTCAAGAAAAGATCATCTGCTCGTATTGAACAAGTACAATACGATCTTGAATCAAATGGATCCCATGCGCCCCCTGGGCAAGGTGATCCAGGTGAGTGGTCAGACTATACTTTCATCCGGGCCTCCGGATACCTCCATTGGACAGATCTGTAAGGTGGAATCCTCTGACGGTACGTCAATTCTCACAGAGGTAACCGGGTTCAAAGGACATGACCTGGTGCTGGTGGCCCTGGGGCCTACCACTGGAATTTTTCCGGATTCCATGGTACATGCCACCGGTCAGCGAATGACCATACATGTGGGTAATGAAATGCTGGGTCGGGTCCTGGATGGCCTGGGTCGCCCTCTGGACGATGGTCCACCGATTCTTACAGGTAATGTTTTCCATGCAGAACGAAATGCTCCAGGTCCCACGCAGAGAGTGCCCATCCATGAACCATTGCCCACCGGTGTACGGGCTATTGACTCGGTGCTCACTGTAGGACGAGGTCAGAGGATTGGTATATTCGCCGGTACCGGCGTGGGTAAATCCACGCTACTTGGAATGCTGGCCAGATACACCAGGGCCGATGTCAACATTGTCTGTCTGGTGGGAGAACGTGGACGGGAAGTAAGGGAATTCATTGAACGAGATCTGGGCAAGGAAGGATTGGCGCGAAGCGTAGTATTCGTAGCCACCAGCGATCGCAGTTCCATGGAAAAGGTGTATGCGGCCAGTTTCGCCACAGCCACCGCTGAATTCTTTCGAGACCAGGGGCTAACTGTTAATCTACTCATGGATTCCGTCACACGATATTGTATGGCCCTTAGAGAAATTGGAATTACCACTGGCGAACAGCTCGGCCCTGGAGGGTATCCCCCTGGTGTATGGTACAAACTCAGCCGATTGGTGGAGCGATCCGGTGCCATCACTGGAGGAAATATTACCGGCTTTTATACGGTCCTTGTGGAAGCGGACGATATGAATGACCCGGTGGCAGACAGTACACGGGGTATGCTGGATGGTCACATTGTTCTTTCCCGCCGATTGGCCAGTCGCAACCATTATCCATCCATTGAAGTAACGGAATCCGTCTCAAGGGTGATGGATAACGTTGTAGAACCAGAACATAAAGAAAATGCCCGTCGGTTGCGAGCCTTGCTGGCCGCCTACCGAGAAAATGAAGATATTATTAATCTGGGAGCCTATGCCAGAGGCTCCAACTCCGATGTGGATCGATCCATCGACCTTATGCCTGCCATCAATGCATTTCTTCGCCAGAGAGTTGAAGAAGGAATTCCCTTTGAAGAAACCATAGCAGGTCTGCAGCGTCTGGTGCATGCTGGAGAAGAGGAGGAGCTGTATTAAACGCTTCCGTTTTTCGCTGGAATCTCTTCTGCGCATTCGCGGACATGAAGAGAAAATGGCCATGGCCGAGCTGGCCAGGGTTCTGGAAAAAGTAAACCTCAGCGAAGAGAAAAGAAAGAAAGCAGTGGAAAACTATCGATCCGAAGTAGAACAATTCAGTCGCGAACAGAAAGAAAGCTTCAGGCTGGAACTATTTCAAATGTACGACCGCTACCTGGAGAGGCTGGAAGCTGAGCAGGATCAGGCAAAAGAAGAACTGGAAGCCATGCGACCAGCCCTGGAAGCGGAACAGGAAAAGGTCCGGGAAGCCCGTAGAAAAAAAAGGGCCCTGGAATTATTAAAGGAACGTCGAAAAGAACTATATGACCTGGAAGTAAGGCGTCAGGAAAAGAAAGAACTGGAAGAAATCAACGCAAAGGCTTTCCAGGCATCTCTGTTCGGCGAAGCAAGCTCCAGCAAGAGAACCTTTGAAGACCAGGATCAAACAGAAGATACAAATCAAGATCTGCGAGCCAGAAGGGAAGAAGAGCTTAAAGATTTCTACAGACAAATGGGCATGCCAGTGGACGATCAGGATCCTACGGCCGGGGATGAAGATAGGGGATAAATATGAGTCGTTTTTCAGCTAAAGTGCGCATCGTCTACCTGACCCTGGTCATTTTATTCACCGGAGGAGTCTTTCTTTATCTGCTAGATACCTGGGGAGTCATTCGCCTGGAGGAGAAGTTACCTTTCCTGGCATCCGACCCGCCCCGGGCTCCTCTTTCCGAAGACAGTCAAACTCTACTGGATAAAGAAGCTCTGGAAAAACAGGAAGAGAAGTTAAAAGAAAAAGAGCTGGAATTGCAAGAAATGCAGGAGACTCTTCAGCAAAGACAGGAAGCGCTCAAGCAGGAACAACAGAAGCTGGAAGAAGCAAGAGAAGGATTGAAAGAAGCCAGAAGCCAGCTGGAACGTGAATCGGAAGCCCGCCAGACCAGAGATGAAAAGATACAACAAATGGCCGAGCGACTGGGAGCCATGCCTCCGGATGATGCCGTAGCCATTGTCCGCGGCTGGAGCAATGTAGATGTGGTGGATGTATTCGTTCAAATGGAGCGAAATGCAGAAGAAGCCGGAGAACAATCCATTGTTCCATTTTTGATCACCAAGCTTCCCAGAGAAAGAGCCTCATTGATTACGACTCTGATGATGGATGCTGTGGCGGAACGATTGCCCAATTCGCAGCCCGAAGAACCTGAACCTCAGCAAGAGCAATAGTTACAAAGAGTGGAACGCAGGCGCCAACATCGACCGAGAGATACTACCTGCGCCGCCGCCCAGGCAACCGGGGCCTCCGAAGTAGCACCATCCACTTGACGGCCACCGGGCCTGGTCTTTAAACTCCATTATGCCTCGCGGTTCATTCTTTGCCTTGATTCCTATTTTCCTTCTTTGCGTTGCCTGTTCCGAAAGGCCGATGACTGGAGCAGATCTAAATGCTCTTTTTCTGGATTATGATCGGGGAGTACTTTCCGGAATCGAACCTGGAGACAGCTGGCCGGAGGCTCGAAAAAAACTCCACTCCTCCTGGAAGCTGGAGTCGCAGCAGCTCAGTTCGGTGCGATACGGAGATAATCTGTACGACATAGATGAAAATCGATGCTTTCTTGAAGTTCAGCTCGAGAATGATCGAGTGGTTGCTCTGGAAGCGGGCATTTTTGGCCAGGACAGAGATCTGACAGTACTAACTGAATTCTATGCGGATCTAGAAAGGCACATTGCCAGTCTTTCCCCCGAGGGGGAGGAAGGTTGGTACTCCCTGAAAAGAAACGGTAAAACCTATCAGATTCACAGCAATTTCTCTCGATCTGGATCGGAACCTTATATAAGTATCCGTATCTTCCCCAGGTAAACCCGGAAGGGCTTGCCAAAGGGAAAGCCTGAACGAACTTGAATCTGTGTCTTCAACCACCGGTACATTGTTCAAAATAACAACCTTCGGCGAATCCCATGGCCCCGGCGTAGGAGCTGTGGTGGATGGATGCCCCGCTGGATTGAAAATCGATACGGCCCGAATACAGCGGCAACTTACTCGCCGTAGACCAGGACAAGGAAAGCTTTCTACCCCAAGACAGGAAGCAGATGAATTTGAAATTCTCTCCGGTGTGTATGAAGGGATTTCCCTCGGCACTCCAATCGCATTTTTTGTTCGAAATACAAATGCTAAAGGCAACGATTATATGCGCTGGGCAGATATTTATCGACCCAGCCATGCAGACTACACCTATCATATAAAATACGGATACCGAACTCCTCTGGGCGGAGGCCGGGCCTCTGTAAGAGAAACGATCGGAAGAGTGGCTGCTGGCGAGCTGGCAGCACAGATTCTTGAGCAAGAGCTGGGAATTCGAACCGTTGCCTGGGTAAACTCCATAGGCCAGGTGGACTCGCCCGTTATGGATAATCCTCCCGGTTCCGTGGATGAAGTGGATCAAGTGGAGGTACGTTGCCCTCATCTTCCATCTGCAGAAGCGATGGTAAAGGAAATCGAAGCTGCCAAACTGGATGGAAATTCGGTGGGAGGCACCATCGGAGCCATAGTCTATAACGTACCTCCTGGTCTCGGTGATCCGGTGTTCGATAAACTGGAAGCGGATCTGGCCCGGGCCTGTATGAGCATTCCAGCCTGTAAGGGCTTTGAATCCGGCAGTGGCTTTTCAGGCACCAGATTAAGAGGCAGCGAGCATAACGATATTTTTGAACCACAGGACCCGCCTCCCAGTCCAGGTGTTGTGCCTGGAATTGAAGGAGTTCCTACCGTCAGGACCAGCTCAAATCGGTCCGGTGGAATTCAGGGAGGGATCTCCAACGGAATGCCCATAACAATGCGTCTGGCATTCAAGCCCACAGCCACCATCAAGAAAAGACAGGACTCAGTAAATGAAGATGGAGAAATCGCTTCCCTGCGCGCGGGAGGCCGTCATGATCCATGCGTTCTGCCCCGTGCTGTTCCCATTGTAGAGTCGGTGATCAACCTTACCTTGATGGATGCCTACCTTCGGCAGAGAGCGGCAAGACCGGAATGGTGGGAACGGTTTAAGAAGTCTAACGATTAGATCCGGACTGCAATGGTTGCTGTGCTACTGCCCCGGTTCCAGAACATAGCTCTGTAACATTGAATCGAAGTCTGGACCGAATTCCATTGAAAAGGATTGACCGGTAGATTAAAACGTTCACAATTCCGTTGTGATTCGGAAACCAGTATTTATCTACCTTACTGTCATTCTAACCTCCGTTCTAATATTCCAATGCAAACAGGAAGAAGAACCCGTACAGCCTGAAGTAATCCTTCCGGAATTTCAGAAATCCCTGGAAGAGAGCTATTATTTTTATCCAGATGTAGATTTTAAATACAGTCTGAATGAAGTCTATGCTCGCTCATTGAAGCAGGTCACCGGATATGATAAAAGCATGGTGGACATGGAAACAGCCATCAAGCAATTGCAGGCCGCCGGTTCCGATGCCCGGTCCGTATCGGATAAAACCATGGAGTTTCTGAACGGAGTAACAATGCGCCTGCCGGATCAATCCAGTTATTTTATTGATCCCAGCTCATTAAGTCTTCTTGAGGACTCTTCGCGCAAAGCAGGTACTGGAATTGTAATTCGTCTGGATGACAATGGAGCCATAAGGATCGTAGATGTACTGGATGGTTCACCGGCTCAGAGAAAGGGACTGCCTGCTGGAAGCATTATTCAATCCGTGGATGGCGAACCGGTAGACGGACTGAGCGTGGAAGGTGTGGCCGCAAGAATTCGAGGCCCTCTAGATTCGGAAGTGGAACTGGTGCTGGATGGTAAAAGCTATGTACTTGTGCGATCTCAATTTCCCAGTCCCACTCCAACGCGCAATACCTGGGAAGTGGGCGATAAGAAAGTTCTGGTAATCCAGCTTCGGTCTGCACTGAGCGGGGCTGCAGATGAACTAAAACGAATGCTCAGCGGAAGCGAAGAGGCTCAAGCCCTGGTGCTGGATTTAAGAAAGCTAAATTTTGGTGAATTCGATGAAGTATTTCGCATGGCCGATCTATTCATAGCCCAGGGAAATCTGGGATCCATCGAAGAGCGCAACAACGAAAAGAAAACCTATCAGGCTTCTTCTGAGAGAGTATATGCGGGTCCGATCTATGTTCTTGTAGGAAATTCCGCTTCTCCGTTTTCCGAGGTACTGGCTGCCAGTCTTTCTGGCTCTCCCAACGTTACCCTGGTCGGTCCACGATTAAAGGGAAATGCTTTTACTGCAAGTTCCGTTCGTCTGGGTTCCGGATTGCTAAGACTTACCACAGGCGTAATTCGCGGTCCGGATGGCACCGCCCTTCATTTAACTGGAATCCCAACGGACATTGTGACCCCGGATTATTTGCCTCTTTCCGCTCCCATGTCATCTCCGGCCATCGAGGATCCGGCTCACCAGGCAGTGACAGAAGCACTGAAGTAGAAGCCTGCTTTGTTTTATCTGAAAACCCGGGGCAAGTTCTCCGGGCCGCCCCTGAGACAGGATTAATCCTGTTTTTTTCGATTGTAGCCCGGTGGTAGAGGTGCATCGAGAAAACTTCGCTCCGGATGATATCCATCCAGGTAAATGCGAATTGCATCCGGAGGGTCTTCCAGGATTTCTTCCAGCTCGGAGGCAGGTTCAGGAGGAGAAATCAAATAAACATCCAGCCAGTGGTTATCGTAGCCGGGAACTGTCTTTTCGAATTCAAAATCCACGGACCTGGAATTAGTCTGCAGGGATTGTAGATAGTCCAGTTGGGCCTGGAATCCATTCAACCTGATAGGTTGCTCCACACTTCCAGCACTATAAGCCGGAAGGTTCTGTACAGACTGGCAGGAAGGAATGATTAGCAATCCAAAAGCAGACAGAATCAGGGGCTTCCACAAAGAAGGCCAGGCCAGGCTTTTCCGATACCGGCCCCTGGAGGCAAATAAGATGTATCTGCTTTGATCCATGGTTTTTCATCGGCTTCCGGATAAGACCGGGAAACCAGATCAATGTCGAAAATGGCGCATTCCGGTAAAGACCATGGCCACACCCTGCTCATCGGCTGCTGCAATTACCTCTTCGTCTCTTACAGAGCCACCTGGTTGTATTACCGCTGTTGCTCCTGCCTGGGCCAGAATGTCCAGACCATCCCTGAATGGAAAAAATGCATCGGAAGCAGCGGCAGAGCCATGTAGATCGATTTCCAGTTTCTTTGCTTTGGACATGGCAATCTCAGCCGCATCCACCCGGCTCATCTGGCCGGCACCAATAGCCAGACTTTCGGATGCACCGGTGAAAACTATGGCATTAGATTTTACATGCTTAACGAGTCTCCAGGCAAATCGCATTGCCTGCCATTCGCGGCTGTCCGGTTGTCTTTTGGAGACCACTTTCCACTGATCCTGATCATTGTAGGTAATATCAAGATCCTGCAGCAATATTCCATCGTGTACCTGACGAATCTCCTTTTGAGATTCAAGAAAACGATCCGGTCGATCCACTCTCAGCAATCGAAGGTTTTTCTTCGCAGAGAAAATAGTAACTGCTTCTTCAGAGAAGTCCGGAGCCACAATTACCTCCGCGAACTGCTCCGCTATTTTCTCCGCAAGGTCTTTCTCTACCCTGGCATTGATGGATATAACTCCGCCAAAGGCACTGATTGGATCACAGGCCCTGGCACGAAGGAATGCATCGGTAATACCATCCGCGCTACCTGCGCTGGCCACTCCACAGGGATTTAGATGCTTAACAATGGCCACGCCAGAATCTGGAAGGGAAAGAGAACACATAAGTGCAGAACTTGTATCCAGTAGATTGTTAAACGATAGCTCCTTTCCTTGCAGTTGCTCCGTCCCTGCAATTCCCATTTGCTTTTCCCTTTCCAGTGCAAGGGCCGGGCGATAGAAGGCAGCTTTCTGATGAGGATTTTCACCGTATCGTAAATCGGTCTGTTTGCGAAAACTTAGATTTAATATGGGCGGGAATTCATCCACGGAGTTATGGTCCGCTCTCTGCTCGGCACTGTCTTCGGCCAGAAGTGTACGATGAAAATAATCAGCAATTAAAGCATCGTAGGCGCCAGTATGAGCGTAGGCGGCTCCGGCCAGACGCCGGGCCGTATCCGCGGAAATAGCTCCCAGGGAATTTATCTCGGTCTGGACAGCCCCATATTCAGAAGGGTCACATACAACAGCGCAGAAACCATGGTTCTTGGCTCCTGCACGAATCATGGCCGGGCCACCAATATCTATGTTTTCAATACAGGTAGAGAAATCCTTTCCGGAAGCTACGGTGGCGGCGAACGGATACAGGTTAACGACTAAAAGGTCAATTCCTTCAATTCCGTGTTCTTTCATGGAAGCCGCATGTTCTGGATTGTCACGCAATGCCAGTAGACCTCCATGGACCATGGGATGCAAAGTTTTAAGTCTTCCATCCATCATTTCTGGAAATCCAGTCACCTGATCCACGGCCTTCACCGGTATTCCAGCTTCGGAAATCGCTTTTAAGGTTCCACCGGTGGATATTATTTCCACACCCTGACTGTGCAGAAATCCGGCAAATTCGGTAAGACCGGATTTATCGCTTACTGAGATGAGTGCTCTTTTTACTGTTATCATTTACTTACTCCCAAAATTATGACTTTCGCACGCGAACAATACCGTCGGATACCGTTAGTCGATCTTCGCAAAATAATCTGACCGCATGCGGAAGCAGGTTATGCTCTTCTATGCGAATCAGTTCAATCAAGGTAGTCTCATCACATCCCTCTGGAACCTGGACCACGGACTGAGCAATAATTGGCCCGGTATCCACTCCGGAATCCATGAAATGCACAGTACATCCGCTTACCTTCACTCCTCGTTCCAGAGCCTGCCTTTGAGGATGCAAACCGGGAAATGAGGGCAGAAGCGAAGGATGTAGATTGATGATTCGATTTTCAAATCGTTCTATAATGGCCTGAGGCAGAATCCGCATGAATCCCGCTCCGATGATCAAATCCGGCTGCAGTTGCTCCAGGGCCTGTAACAGGGTGGCATCGAAATCGACTCGGTGATTGAAGCTATTATATTCCAGAAGAGTGACCGGGATTTCATTCTCGGTTGCAACCAGGGCCGCACCGGTATCAGAACGATCCACGATCAGGCCCACAAATTCTGCTGGCAGAGGATGGCTATTATGTTCCTCGAGAAGGCGTTTAAAATTGCTTCCGGCGCCAGAAGCCAGTGTTGCAATTCGCACCACTAATCCCTGGACTCCAGGCGTATAGTTTGAATAAGTCCTGAGATCTTCTGTACGGTTTCCTGTTCCGGAATATCATCGGAATTGTAAAGAACCAGAATCATTCTGGAGCCCTGTACGATCATATTCACCAGCCAGAATCGGTCTTCCAGGACGAATTCGCAGGCCCGGCAGGCCAGGCCGGAGGCCAGGCTGAATTCAGCAATCCTGGATTTATCCATTTGAATCCCATGCCCGTTGAGATAGCGCTCCATCTCGGCATCAAAATCGAAATCCTGGCCCTCAGGCTGACGGAAGGCAGCTACCTGTACAGCTCCGCCCCCTTCAGGATCAAAGAAACAGGGAATGTTCTCGATTATCTCGTATTCCCAGTCCCGAGGATATAATAGTTCAAAGAAAGTACCGCGGAATTGTGTCCAGGCCACTAACTGCCAGAGGCTTGAGCCCGGGACTTGTGTCAATCCGGCTTTGCGGTAGAATGGTACCATTTGATTGACCGGAACCGGCCCCGTTCCACCCTTTCCATGCTTTGGAAAATATCCGACCCGTTCATCTTGTTCTGTCGGCTCTTGGCCTGGTAATCGTATCCTTTCTCATTGGAGGGATGGCTATTGCCCTGGCGTTCGGACTTCTGGCTCTAATCCTGGTTTATCCGCTTTTCCGGCTCATCTGGAATCGTCTCTACGGCGCTGAAGACATTGCCGATGCACTGTTTTTTGCCAGAACCGAAGATGGATGGAATATTCCACTGCATTTCCATCGACCTGACTATCCACGACCCGGGGCTTTTCCGGTGATATTCTGCCACGGAATCGCTGTGAATAAATTTGGAGTGGATATGGATAGAAGGCATAGCCTGGCCTTTTTCCTGAAACAAAGGGGATACCCGGTTTTTGTAATGGGAATGCGTGGCACCGGAAAGGCGCATCGGCCGGGGGCCCAGAAAACACCTCGTTTCAATTTTGATGATATTGTAGAATACGATGTTCCAGCAGCCATTCGCAGAGTTAAGGAGCTTACAGGGGCTCCGAAAATAAGCTGGGTAGGTCATAGCATGGGAGCCATGGTGGCCAGCGGCTTTCTGGGCAGAAAGCTTCCGGAAAGTGAGAATGTGGCCTGCCTGGTTTCCATTGGTAGTCCCGGAAGACTGGATCATGTAAATGGTCGATTCTGGAATACTCTGGCCAAGTACCCATGGCTACAGGGTGCTCTGGATCTAAAACTGGGAGCCAATGTAATCGCACCGGTAAGTGGGCGGGTGACTACTCCGGTGGAACGTTTTATTTATTCTCCAGAAAATGTGTCCAGTCAGACAGTGCGAAAGCTACTAAACAATGCTATAGAAAACATCAATCCTGGGGTGGCAGCCCAGATGCTGGACTGGATTCAAAAAGGCACTGAAACCACCGAGGATGGATCCTACAGCTACAGAGAAGGATTCTCCAATATTAAGACCCCTACTCTGTATATCGCCGGCGAAGGAGATCTTGTGGCTCCTCCTCGCACTGTAATCCATTCCTACAGATTGAATTCGTCCAGGAATAAAGATATTCTCATTCTCAGCCGGGAGGATTACAGCTCCGACTACTGTCATATTGGACTGGTCCTGGGAGAGGAAGCTCCAGAGGAAATCTTTCCTGAGGTCCATGAATGGTTGAATCGTTTCGGGAATAAGAAGCGCACTGGTCGAGTATCGGGAACGATTCGAAAGGTACGTGACTTCCTTAAATCCACACCCAAGCAAAAGCAGGCTGCATTGCATCTTCGCCGTTCTGAGGCGGCCAAGAAGAAAAAGAAGAAACGAAAGAAGATTTATCGCGAACAGGACAGTCAGGAATCAGTGATTCAAAGTTAGGACAATCAGTTGAAGCAGAATCCTCCGCTTCTGGCCCTGAAATTTGTCTCTCGTCGCTATGGAAGACTCAGGGATTCCACATCATTTCAGCAGTGTTCCACTTAATATGGCTTGCATCTATTGATGTTGGACATAGATCTAGAATAACCATGAGCAGATTTTATTCGGCCCTTTTGATCCTGGCTACTGTGGCCATTCAGTGTAGCTCCGGCACCGTAATGGATCCGGCCTACGGCACCAATTATTTCGATGATCAATTCGAATGCACCCAGGGCGCGGTTGAGCAGGAAAAGAATTCAAAGTACCATGCTCGGCGTTTGCTATGGATTGAAGAACTCAAGAAAAGAAAGACAGATTCTCCCATAATCCTGGCCGGAGAATCCACGGCTGCATTGTTTACCGAAGATATGCTGCAGGAATTCTTACCAAATCATAGAATATCCAATCAAGCAATTCCTGGAGAAACCACTGTAGTATTCTTAACCGCCCTGGATGACCTGGTAATCAAGGCCCGCCCAAAAGTGGTGATTCTGGCAATAGGCGGAAATGACATTCTTGGCGGACGTTGTTTGTCTACTATACTGCGAAATACGGAAATCATTCTAGATACAATCCATAGAAAACTACCCAGGACCAGAGTCCTTCTGGTTAGCATTCCGCCGGTTGTGAGCTGGAAAGTCTCCAGTGTTGCAGGCCATCTAAACCTGGGATTCCAGCAACTAGTGAATCGAAAACCATTTGCTGAATATGTAGATCTTTGGCCCCACCTGGCCGATGAAAAGCGCCCGGTGCTGGATAAAAAATATCAGCTGTATCTGGAAGACAAAGGAAAGGTGGATCAAGTGCACTTCAATAAAGAAGGATATAAGCGATTCGCAGAAGCATTAAAACCTTATCTGTAGACTGAGACCTGGATAATTTACTTCCACCGCCCGGTAGTTGCAAAATGAAAGCTCAACCGGGGCTCAGGCCTGACTATCACCGTTCAGCGAGGGGGCCCAGTAGATCCGGCCTATCGGAATGAAGCCAGGAACGTATCTGTTCCAGGCCTTCGGTTAAAGATATGCCTGGTTTATAACCCAGCAATTTCATGGCTTTCGTTGAATCCACAGAATGGGGCCGCATTACAAACTTCAAAGCTTCACGATTCAATTGAGCCTCCCGACCAATGATGGAGTTTCCCATTTCCATGAGCAAAGCTCCTCCTCGAGCCAGACTGGAAGGAATGGAAGGGGGCGCCGAATGACCCGCTATGGAGGCCAGAGCTCCAAAGTACTCCCTGCAACTACTGCTAATACCATCCGTGATATTGAAGATCTGTCCGCCGGATGACTTCAATGCAAGATGTGCAGCCTGTACTATGTTGCTGATATGCACATGATTGATAGTATATTTCCCGCCATCCAGAAGCAGGAATTGCTTCTCCTTCATCATACGCAGAGGACGGATTATCCAGGGCTCGCTACCAGGTCCGTAAACGTCCCCCGGTCGCAAAATGACTATGTCCATGGGCCCGCCTTGAAGTCCCAGCAGTGCATGTTCGCTTTCAATTTTGGTAATACAATAAGGATTTCCATCCCCTCGCAATGGGCCGGTTTCGCTTACGTTAGGCGGATAATTGAACCCATACACCATTACGCTGGAAAACTGCACCCATTTCTGCACACCACATTCCATGGCTTTCCTGGCCAGAGCAACAGTTGCATCCACGTTGATGGTACGAAAATCCTTCAGGGGCCCTTTCTCCTTAACAGGGGCTGCTGTATGAATGATGGCCTTGCTACGACGGAGAATTGGATCCAGATTCTGGAGTAGATCAGAGCTACCCAGGTCTGCCTGAATATATTCAACGCCTGCACGTTTTAGCTGGTTATATCGTTTCTGTAGCGGATGATCCGGTGCAATAGATGCGATTGCCACTCGATCTAGTCCAATGACCGGACCCTTTTCGGCAAGCTTCAGCGCAATATGGGATCCAATGAATCCCAGGGCACCCGTAATCAATACAGCCCTGGAGTTCCGATTCCCTTTTGCATTGCTCTTGCTTTCTAGACCGCGTATGGCCGCTCTCTGTGTCTGGCTCTTCTTTTTGATGCTCTTTTTTCTGGCTGCCATGACTCAGTTTACGGGACCTTCTGTTTTATTGTTCATCGTATTGCCATTAGTTCGCAGATACTAAAAGATAGCTCTCAAGCCTACATTGGCGGAATAAACATTTTCATTTCCGCGAGCCTCTACGTATAATTTCCAGAAATAGAAGTTGAACTCCACACCCACCAGACCATAGGAAAGCCTGGCCGGTGGAGCACCGCTACCATTCACAGATAGAATCAGGCTGGAAGCAGGAATGGATATTCCCAGAAGAGCTGCCAGATCGGATTCAAGATAGGCGGGCCCGGCTCTGGAGGCGGTAAAATCCGCATACCCTTTGGACCAGGCAGATCCTGCTCCTACCGACAGATTCAAAAAATGAAAGAACTGAACTCCAGTACGAATATCGATTGGATAGGATTCAATAAATGATCGGTACTGGATAGTATCGGTAGCGTCCCAGCGAACCGCTTCTCCACTTGAAAGACTGATACGTGTACCTGTATTCTGCTTCGAATAAAGAATGTCCTGTTCAAATTGATTGTAGCCAATACCCAGAGATACACCCAGAAATTGCATCATGGGGCCGGTTATTTCACGACGATCCGCAAGATGATATCTAATCTCCATACCACGGCTTCTTGCATTCACATTCCAGTCCTCGGATTCAGAACGTGCGGTACCTGAAGGTTGGTCCATATCAAAGGTTACGTAGCTCAGATAGAGATCAAATCTGGATAAAGAGTACCAGGGAGGGGTCTTGGTCACCAGATGAGTCCCGCCCATCACCTCGCCCAGATTCATACCCAGATATACCCGGGGCTGGGCTGCAACGCCGGTGGACGGTAGGTTCTCCACCGTTCCTACCTCGGCCACTCGAACATCCACTTCTTCCAGGGAACGATAGCTTACAGCGGCGCTTAAACCGAAGGTAAAACTATCCAGATTAATATCACCCATGGGAGCGCCGCTGAGGCTTGCCAGTGCTGCCGCCTCGGCCATGTCTTCGAAGACCTGATCAAAGTATTGATACTGGATGTCGTTGTAGATTAGATCCAGCTGGGTCTGGGTAAGGGGTAAGGCAGCACAGGCAGCTCCCTCACAGATAAATTGAGCCCTGACCTGGCCGGGGACCAGAAGGGCCAGTCCCAGCATTATGCTTATTAGCCATTTCATTCATGTTCTCCCCGGAGCTTTCCCATTGGACGCAGTCTTTCTGCAAAATCTCCGGTTCTCTCTATAACAACAAGAGCCAGCCCTGCAATTGCATGGTCAAAATGGAACTTTGTCCACCCTAATCCCTGTATTTCAGTGCCGATCAGGGTCGCTCCACAACCAGCTGCATGGATCCGCAATTTTGTAGAGAATCCACCAGCTCAACAAATCTCTGCAGAGGCAGTTCTGCTGCGGCTCTGACTTTAAAGATCGGACTGGTCTGACATCGGTCTTGAATGGACACTGGAAGTTCAGACAGAGTTGTTTCGATTTTCAGGGCGGGAATTCTCACCCTGTCTTTGTCCAGGTAGAGATCTATTTCATCCTGGTCGGTGGATTCGGTGCCGGAGGTGGAGTCCGATAAATCCACAGGCAGAATAAATTCTGACACCATTTGAGTAGAAACCAGCACAAAAATCAGAAGTATGAAGATTATGTCCAGGAATGGTGCCAGGGGCAATTCCCCACTTTCCTCTTTTCTGTAGCTTGAGAAAGGGCTCATTGGGACCTTCGTTGTAGGCCACTTAGCAGGTCTAACTGGCGTACAGCCAGGGCATCTTTGAGCAAATGATGAGCCAGAAGGAAAGGCAGGGCCAGAATTAATCCTGCTATGGTAGTATGCAAAGCTTGATAGATTCCAGCTGCAAATACATCGGGTCCTGCCTGTCCCTCAACCTGCATATCTGCAAAGGCCTGACTGATTCCCAGTACCGTGCCCAGAAGTCCCAATAAAGTAGCCATACTGGCCAGCCTGGAAAGCCACAGAATAGCACTGTGTGTGCGAAAGCAAATTCGTTCAATGGCCTGCAGCGAGGCGGAATCAGAATTTCCCAGGTCGTTCATAGACTCTTGAGCCCTGTCAATCCACTCCTCCGCTGAAACATGCATTGTTCGCAGTGAATGAATGGAATAAAGCACCAGGGACAGCGCCACCACGGAGAGAAAAGTTAATACAATCATCACAGGCCCGCCGGCCAGAAAGGCTTCCATGTCGTTGAAAGGATGATACCCGCCCAATGAGTAAACGACAATTCCGTGGACAGCCAGCCGGGCCAGGACAATGTGCACCGGTGCGGCAGGTTGCTTTTCTGGTTGTCTTCGCTCTTTTTGGAGCCCTGGCTTTTTTCTTCTTCGGTTCCGTTCTGGAGAGCATTCGTACAGGAATCGTATTTCCCCGTGGGCAGCCAGGGCCCGGAGATATGAGTCGTCTGACTTTGTTCAGTATGTTCATACTGATTCTCACCTATGCATGTACGGAGGCGATGATTCGCCCTTTCTTCGGTCCACCTCCAGTCAGAGTTAGCCGCAGACAGAAAAGAAAAAGACGTGAGACAAAGACCAGGGATGATACAATTCTGAGAGAAAGCAGGAAAGCAAACCGGCGACAGAGTAGCGATGGAAACCAATCTCGTACCAGGCCAGTTCGATAAGCTTACCGAGTCAGAGATGGGTCGAATTGCCCGGTTACTGGTTGAGCATTGCAGGAGCTCATCTGCAGGGGCTGTATGGCTCATGGAAGGTGATCTGGGAGCCGGAAAGACAACGTTCGTTTCCACAGCAGCGCAGGCGCTTGGCATTCATGAAACCGTCAATAGCCCCACATTCAATCTTCATAATTACTATCAGGGCGAATCGGGAGATCTAAACCATTTTGATCTGTACCGACTGGGGGGCGCTGCCATGCAGGAGCTGGAATTCGCCGAGATCTGGGAAACTCCCACAGAAACTTTTACAATACATGCCATTGAATGGTGGAACAAATTATCTGTGATTCATTCCAGGCTGAAGTTCTACAAAGTTAAAATTGAAACGGTGGACGAAGAGCACCGAAAGGTTACCATTATATCTCTTGATGGAAACGAGGTGTATTCGTGACCGGTACGAAAGCGCCAATAAACTACCTTTGCATCGATACATGCGGTCCCTATCTTTGCGTTTCTCTGGGCAGTCAGAAAAATCATCAATCCATTGTTCAGCCAGGGCAGAATCGATCGTCCATCGACCTTGTACCTACAATCAAGGAATTACTGGCGTTGATGAATCTGGAAAAGCCAGATTGCATCGCAGTGACGGTCGGTCCCGGCTCATTCACAGGTACGCGAATTGGAGTCAGTACGGCTCGAAATCTGGGAATGCTCTGGAATGTTCCTTTACGCAGCTTTTATTCCCTGCAGCTATACGCAGAATCGCTGATGGCCGGCCAACCCTTTCCCTACCTGGTGGCCCTGGATGGTAAGCAGAATCGGTTCTATTCAATTCTCGTGGATGGTGAAGACCGGGTTTACAATACGCAACTACAGGATCTCCAGGATCTAAAACCCCAGGAGATCCAGCAGCTTACCGGGCTGGAAATACCGATTTTCTGCGATGCATTTGACCTGCTCAAAGAAAGGTTGCCAGAGCCAGGGCCAGTGCTATCCTTGCCAAAGCCAGAGCCGGAATCTTTTTATCGACTTCTGGACCGTTCCGCTGGCCAGACACAGCCATACAGCTCCATCTTACCGGTGTATGTGCGAAGTGATCCCGCCACGGCCAAATATCCGGATGGTTTTCAACACAAGCCCGATTCCTGAACAATGGGGCATTCCTGTTAATTTGAATCCTCCCCAGTCCATGGCCCGGCAGCCGAATCTGGCTTTTGAATCCAGCGGCCTTTGCGATACAGCCGGTCCTGGCCAACGAATAATCTATTAGAATAAAACAAGAAAAAGCAATAATGAGAAACGAAACCTCTACAGCAAAGATCCTGGCCTTTCTGCGAAGTAAAGCCGGGCAAAAAGTAAACTTAAAACAGCTGGTGAAAGAATTAAATTCTGCGGCAGAGAAAAGCCAAAAGAACAAATCCGGAAAAGCCAGAGACAAATCAAAGAACAAGCGAAATCAAAAAAACAGACCTGCCGGTATGCGATTCGAAGAGGATCCATCCATAGTAATGGCCGATCTGGAGTTGCTTGGACTACTTCAAAAATCTGGATCCTCTTATCTGGTAAAAAAACCATTCTCCCTGGAAGCAAAGATCTCTTTCAGTCCTAGCGGTCTGTATTTTGGCATGCCCTACGGAGCTGACTCGGAAGCCAGGGATCTATTCATTCCTCCGGCCCTGAGTGGACAGGCATTGCCCGGGGATCGGGTTAAGCTTAACCTTCTGGATCGAAAAAGATCCAGGTTTGAAGCAGAAGTCACTCAAATCGTTCACAGGGATCGCAAGTTTTATAGAATGAAAATTCTATCCAGGCCCGTTAAGGACATTGTTCCTGGAGTATTACTGGATACCCAGGGGCAGCCAGGGGCTTGCTTCCCGGTACGTGGAATCGCCAACGATACAAAGATTCGATTTAAACCAGACCGTATAGTTGTTGTTGAGTTATCCGGCAAAAGCGTTAAGCATCAAAACGCCTATTTCTTCGATGCTCGATTTGTGCGATTTGAAGAAGACACAGACTTTGACATCGATTTCCAGAGAATCCTTTTGAAGTTCGATCTGGACCCGGTTTATCCAGAGCTTCCGGTACCCATGGAAGGAATGCAACTGGAGCCATCTACGGTTAGCGATTGGAGCCAGAGAAAAGATCTGCGAAATCTTTATACAATTACCATCGATGGAGCAGACTCTAAAGACTTTGATGATGCATTGAGCCTGGAAATGCCGGCCGGTCGCAGAAAACCATACAAACTCTATGTTCATATCGCAGATGTATCCTATTTTGTAGAAAAGAACTCTCCTCTGGATGAGGAAGCGAAAGCCAGAGCCACCTCGTATTATCTGGGAAACAGAGTCATTCCCATGCTGCCCCCATCCCTATCTGAAGAGTTGTGCTCTCTAGTAGCTGGCCAGAATCGATTGGCCTTTACTGCCTGTATGGAAATTGATCCGACCCGGGGCACAATATTAAAATCTGAATTCTTTACCTCCATTATTAAGGTGGACCAACGTTACACCTACACTCAGGCAGAGGAATTGCTGGAGGGTAAGAAAGATCCAATACTGCCCGATCTATGGAAGCTAACTGAAAATCAGCGAAAGCAGCGCATGAAAGAAGGCAGAGTGGACCTGACCATTCCAGAACCTAAATTTATTTTTGGCGATGATGATCAGGTAACCGAAATACAGATGAAGCCCAGGCTTCGCTCCAGTATGCTAATCGAAGAATGTATGCTATCTGCAAACATTGCTGTTGCTGCCTTTCTTAGAAAGAAGAAGGCGAATACATTGTATCGCGTGCATGAATCCATGAATGAAGAGAAACTGGGCACTCTGAATGCCTTCTTTGACATATATAAGATTCCTTTCAAACTACAAAGTACGGATCAAACAGATGTACAAAAAGCTCTACAGGCTGTGGATAAAAAGGGCCCACTGGAGTCTCGTATTTTCAATATGCTACTGCTTCGCTCCTTCATGCAGGCAGCCTACCGTCCCGAGCCTTCAGGACACTGGGGACTGGGCTTTGATGATTATGCTCACTTTACATCCCCAATTAGACGATATCCGGATCTGGTAGTACATCGATCCCTCAAAGCAGCCCTGAAACGAAAGAAGCAACCTTATTCGGAAGAGGAAGTAGAGTTACTGGGAAGTCATACCAGTGATCAAGAACGTCGGGCCATGGATGCAGAGAGGGATGTATGGAAACTGAAGCTGGTGCGATATATTGAAAGCACCGGAAAAGAGGAGTTCACTGGTTTTCTCACAGGTTTTAGACCGGATCGAATTTTTCTGGAAATCGAAGAATGTCCGGTGGAAGGGATCGTTGAAGCCAGACATCTGACCAACGATACAGAACTTGTACTTCCGGATCCATTCTCGGTTTACATCAAGAAACTATCCAGGCCAGCTTTCCTGGGAGAGAGATGGCATCTTAAACTTGAGCGAGTGGACATAGAGCAGCTTCGATTACTATTCGTGCCGGTCTGGGGAAAAGAAAAAAGAGCGTTTGGAAAAGCCTGAGATCAAGGCGATGAAGACCAGGGTACCCTGTCAGCCCATCATTGTGTAAGAAAGTAACATTACCAGTCCGTTGGTTACCATATGCGCAAAGATGGCCGGAATCAGGCTTCTATTGTACTCTCGCAGAAGACAAAGTCCGGTTCCCAGCATAAATAAATATGGCAGGGCCACCAAACCCTGGGGATGCAATATCGCAAAAACGATTCCGGTCATAGGAGCGGCTGCCAGGATGGAGAAGTTCCGCCGGAGATAACCGTATAAAAATCCACGAAAAACAATCTCCTCCATGATTGGAGCCAGTACCACCGCCAGGATAAAAGCCATTACGAAATGATCCTGGAGAATAAATGCAATTGGATGGGCCTGCTCCACTGGATCGCTGGCTGATTGCTGCATCATGGCAACAGCCGATAGAATGCCTGCAGGAACAATAGCACACCATCCCAGAAAACCAATAAACAATTGATGCATTGGACGGTACTGCCAGTCTCCAAAAATCTTTCCCAGAGTATCCGGAGCGCTCTGGCGCATCACGTAGTAAAGGATGCCCAGTAGTAACAGAAAATGACCCAGAACCATGGCATAGATTCTGAAATCCGCAGGGACAAACCCTCCCAGAATTGGTAGAAGAGCTGCTATTCCAAAGAAAGCCAGAATTGTACCTTCTAAAAGGACGCGAAAATCAGCGGCAGGCAGACTTAATAATGCAATACCGAACTGTTGCACCGGTTTTTTACGAATGGCTGCGATGACGAAGATGAATCCCATGGTAAGCACACCCAGCATTCCGAATACAAAGAGTATCTGCAATCCGTAGGATTCGCCGGCTTGCCGATGAAGCTTTTCTCTTAATTCCTGAGCCGGTTCCGTTTTGCCTTGAACCTGGTATTGTTTCAGCCGAACCAGATCGCCCACAGGAGTCTGGAATAGTCCTGCCTCAGGTCCCAGGGGAGTTTTATTTACATAGAGAGTTTGAAATTCATCCTGTAGAACCCCAGCGCGGACGGTATATTTTTCGTAGTCGGCCCCCAGGTGAGCCAGTAGTACAGCGCACTGCGCATGATCCCGGGAACTGGAAGAGGTGGGAGCATCGCATATTTGCTCGATGGAATCGATGGAGTTTTTCCTAACTTCCTCCGGGTCCTGACTGTACTGCGCCGCTATCTCTGGAAGAATGGCATAGCTCACCTGGAGTTTGAAAAAGAATTCCATTTGCTGAGCGCGAAAGCGCTCTACCGAGTCGGCCGGTGGCTGGTGTTCCGCTCTCTGCCACAGAGAGACTATGCCGGCCAAGAAAAGCACCGCAAAGGACAGGTTTCTCAAAAGGGGGCTTTCGGACTGTTTTTCTTTTTCGTCCATCTACGGAGGTCATATTTCGAGCCTGCCCTATTTTGACAATTCGAACCTGTTTAGTCTCGGCCGCGGCTGCAGCCAGGCTGCCCGGTCAGGAAACTCAGTTTATGGCCCGCAGCAATGATCTTAGAGCAGCCCTCAAGCAGGTTTGGCCTTCAAGTAAAGAGCCAGAAGGCAAAGTCCATCCCTGTTGGGCCTGTATTAGATCTGATAAGGCGTGCCGATGAGCTCCGTGGCTTCGATTACTGCTTTCAGATTTCTGCCATATCTTGATCCGGGGTCCTGAATTCTGCCCGGTAGCTGGCTTTGTTTCAGCGACAGACCTCAAAATGGGCCCACCGCCCTGTTCAGACCAGGAGCGGATCAAACTGTCATGGTAATTCTGGTCGATTAACAGCCCCCAGACAAAGCAGCCAGATGCGGCGGCCTGATACAGACTCAGTCCGTAGTAGCCCAGAAAAAAATCGGCCGAATGAAGAAGTGTATGAAATTGCGAGTCAGTCAGTCTCTGCCGGTAATCAATGCCTGTCATCGGAGCTGTGCCGCCCACTCGTATGTAGCTGCGAAAGGATGTCTGAAATAATCTGTCCAATGTCTCCAGAAGTACTGGCGAAATAAAACCCGGAGCTCCTGCATAAAAAAGCATCTCCACTGGTCGGGCCTCAGCCCGGGACGATGCAGCGGTACTTTCTGGGCCGTTTCCGGCGGGATCTATCTTTACGGCCTGCTTTATAGCAGAGTCAGTCGTTTGAATCCCCGCCGGGCCCAGATATCTTCGAACAGAGGATTCTAGATTACAGCCAGGCAATAAAACGTCGTAGTAATAACAGGGATAGTTCTTCCCGGAACCGCTGGAATGCACAACCCGGCTTAATCCGGATTCTTGTTGGCTCCGGGATTTCCGGTGGGAACTGAAATTGTCCAGAGCCAGAACCGGGGCAAACGGCAGGATTGGTGCAGGATCCAGATCCCTGGCATCCATAAGAACTATGCTACTGCCACCAGAGGCATTGGTTTGCAGTCTGCACAGAAAATCTGCACCTTCTTTCTGCCAGAATTCTTCCGGAGCAGATAGTACGGAGATCAAATCAATTCTAAAATCGGAAAGTGCGGTTTGAATGTATGAGGAGCGGGCCAGATGACCGGAACCGTAAATCTCAGGCGCTGTGCCGCTTAGCAAATAGATGTGCCGGAAATCGTCTCTGTTGAATGTCTGCATTTATCTGGAAAATCTCCGGTTGCTCGGTCTGCAAATCCAGCAGGTCTTCCGTTGAGAAATGGGAACCCAGCTCCCGGAAAACGGATTGGACCACCAGGAAATCCTTTTCTTCGTCCACGGTCAATCGCATGGATGCGGCGCGCGCCGGTAATCCGGACGGCTCAATCACCACACGATAATGCTCTGGATGATGCTTTATGTGCAGACTAACATGCTCCCGATATTCAGCAGGATCCATTTCTTCTGGACCATGACTGCATTCCAGACTGGACGCTTTGAATACTTCTACAGCGCAGCCAAGAGGCAGGCCACCAAAAGCGAACAGGTCTGCATCCAGTTCCTGAATTCGATGGACACTTTTCCGCGCAAATCCTGGATCCACGCATGGATTGTCGGCAGTGGCTCGAACGATGTATCTTGCACCGGTAACCCTGGCTGCCAGTGAGTAACGGGCTCGCACATCTTCCAGCGGACCTGCAATGAATGAAATCGATTTGCTTTCCAGAAACTCCTGCATGGGTGCATCATCATGGGGTATCAATGCATAGACTGGACCAATGCTGGCTTCTTCCAGACGATGAATGCAATGTTCTAGAATGGAAAATGCAGTGATGGAGCTGTCGCCAGCCAGGCTGGACTCAGAAGGAGCCCCCTCGGAAGAAACAATCTGGCGAAATACCTTTCCCGGAAGCCGATGCGAACCGGATCTAGCCTGAATAAGACATACTGTATCCGGAGTTTTCATAGTTCACCTGCCGGCCGAGCCGGCTAAGGTACTTATCGATCAAAAAAGCAGAAGGGATTACCCTCAACCTTGAAATAAATACCATTCATCACACTTCATGCAGGGAGCTGAAATCTGATCATGCTGCCCTTGCATGGAATAAATATAGGCCTCTTTGTGATTCTGAAAAGCCTGCTGAATGTTCAGCTCAGTCCCGCCACCCAGTGGATCCTGTCTGCATATGGGAATCTTTCCATCAGAATTGATATAGATGTCCCGGGCAAGATGCCAGCAAAATCCACGGATGGGCGGAGTTAAATCCGCAACCTTGCGATCTTCCAGAACACCGGCATAAGTGTTTAGTTTTCTCAAAATTGGAGTAAAGACAGTTGGGTCGTATTTCTGAAAGAACTCATGTATTTCATCTTCCACTTCCTGGATTTTTTGCATCTCCAGATAAACGGAAAAACCGGGCCCCCTATTCTGCTTCAGGTAGTCTTCCAGAATATCCAGCTGCGAAAGAACTTTGCTTAGACTGCCATTCTCATAGAAATACTCATACCGATCTGAGCGAAGACTGCAAAACCGAACAATAAAGCTCAGTCCTGATTCGGTCCGAGCTTCCATTGCTTCTTTAGAATTGGATTGAAGGTACTGAATCCAGGTGCTGAAATCGTAGCCATAGGTTTCCACAATAACCTGCTTCACCGAAGGATGTCCCAGGAGTTTTAAAGCAAAGTCCGGAGCCCCGGCATCGCTTCCGGAATCACCCAGCCCCCCAAGACAAACCGTTACATCATTGGGCAACATAGAATCCAGATCTTTCAGAACCCGAGCACGGTCCTTTTCGCCCAGAGTTCCGCTTCCAGGCGGTAAAATCAATTTATCGCGCACGGGTGACTGACTGCAGAGTTCTATTTCAAGATAGGAAGGTGATAGTCGAATAATATCCGGTTCCTTCCTAATGAGCTGATCCAGACCCTTCAGATCACGAGGTAGCGAATTTCTGGACAATCCTTCAGCCACACTTTTACACAGAGAAATGGAACGATGACTCAATCCATTGAATTCCAGGCGATGAATGCGAAGATCCGGCTGGTAGAACGCCACCTCTGCATCCAGCTCATGGAAATTCTTGAATACAAAGCTGCGAATATCCGATTCGGGCTTTTTTTCCAGTTCAAAAAGTTCAGCTGAAATATAATCCGGGCTGAGTCCCAAAGGTACATTTTCCGCATAAGTGTAGCTGCTTAGAAACTCAACATGTCTATGAAGAAGATCAACGGAAAGTTCTAAATCCAGCAGCGGAAACAGGCCATGAAAAAAGGCATAGGTTTCCATTCTGGCATCCAGGTCTTCCACCGGAAGGTCCGGTTTCGCCAGAATGGTTTTTAACGCTTCATAGGGCTCATTGGAAAGGTCCAGGATTTCCAGGGAGTCCTTTTCTTTCAGGGATGATAGTATGCTATGCTTGCGAACCAGGATGCGCGGATTGACAATGCGAATTCCCAGGTCCTGGGCGGATGCATTTAATTTATCAGAAAGCTCATTGAGATTCTTGAGACTTGTATCTAGAACTTCAGCTGCGGATTCTGGTAATGAGTCCGGCAGATGGATGTAGAAGCCGGTAAGCCTGGGATTCATTCTACAATCTCTGAATTGTGAGCTCTTCTTTTTGTTTTTTCATCCATTCATCGAAGGCTTTCTCTGCCATGTCCATATACAATCTTCTTTCAATTAAGGCTCTAACCTCATCCAGAGGGATGGGTCTTTTTGCCTGAAGATAAACGATTCTATAACGTCCGGCCTGATCGCGAAAGATTTGCGAAAGCTGACCGGCTCGCATGTTGTACAGAACGCCTGCAAGAATCCGATCTTCTTCAGCTATGGCCTGTATCTCTTCCCAGTTACGCAAGCCTCCTGCGAATTTGTAGGGAGAGACATTTTCGGGCAAAGAGCGTGCTACGGCGGCGAAGTTACCAGGGTTACTGGATAGCTGCTGATGAATCTGCTTTGCCTTCTGGGAAATTTTTCTTTCCTCACTGATGTTTGGTGTGAATGGAAATACGATTTCTCTATATAAGAATTCCATTCCAATCTGGCGCTGATTCTTTCTGTAAAAGTCTTCCACTTCTTTCGCCGATGGCTGGGGCACAGAAACCATAATCTGTAGTATCTGCTGTCGAATCAGACTGATTCGCATGGTATCTTTCCAGACCTCAAAAGGCATTCCGGTTTCTTTTTTGATCATCAACTGAAATTCTTCTTCGGTCTCTATGGATCTGGCCCGCATCTGATTGGTCATTTCAGTCTGAATACGTGCATCGCTTACTATGATGGACTCTCTACGTGCCACTCGCTCAATGATGGCTCGTTCGATTAACTCTTCGATCGCTGCTTCACGTTTGGACACTCTCAAGTTCTTGCGCAAATACTGGATATTCTTCTCCATCTGCGCAATGTCCAGATCGGTGATCGGCTCATCGCCTACAATCAATCGAATCCTGTTAATGGTTTCCCCTGGAGCCTGCTCCACGCTGGCCGGAGCTTCTGCAACCGCTGCTGTGGAAATAATTAACCCCAGAAGCAAAGTGATTATTCTGATTCTATTCATATCGTTTCTCAATTCGTTTGGCCAGAAAAGCTCAGGGGCATTTCCAGAGAATTCTCCTCCAGCCGTTGAAGAGCTCGAAAAAGGGATTCTGGTTCCCTTTCGGTAAGGTATGGGCGGCGCTCTTCCGGGGCAAGAAAATCCAGGTAACGACTCAGATGTTTTCTAAAGATGAAAAGTCCCTGAAAACCGTGAAAATTGAGGCTGAGCTCCAGATGGGTCCTGGCCGCCTGGATTTTATCCCGGGCTGTGAATTCCTGTTCTGAAAAGACAAATGGATTGCCAATGCTGGCCCGGCCAATAAGCACTCCGGCCAGTCCGTGGCTTTCTTTGAACTGGCAAGCCCCGTGATAGCTACCAATATCTCCATTTCCGAATACAGGTATGGACAACTCTCCGGCCAATAGACTTGCAGGCTCATGTCTGGCCATTCCCCGGTACCCCTGGTTAGCTGTCCGCCCATGCACCGAAAGAGCACAGGCACCGCTGGCTTCCAGGATACGTCCCACTTCCAGGAAATTCAGCGAGTCATCATCCCAACCCAGGCGTATTTTTGCACTCACCGGAAGATCACTTTCCTTTCTCATGATCTCAATCAATTCTCCGGCTCTTTGCGGATTTCGCAGCAGGCCTGCCCCGGCACCTTTCATGGCCACCCGATTGACGGAACATCCCATGTTCAAATCCAGGCGATCGGGCTCCAGGGGCCGCAGTATCTGAACTGCTTTCTTTATGGATTCCGGTTCGCTACCAAAAATCTGAAATACAATGGGCCTTTCTTCTTCCGTGAATTGATATAGCTTCAGTGTTTCTGGATTACCGGAAGCAAGGAAGTCTGCACTGCCAAACTCCGTAAAACAGAAATGAGCCCCGAAACGGCGGCTCATTATTCTTCCTGGACTGTCAGATACCCCGGCCATGGGAGACATGGCCAGCCAGCCAATGTCAGCTTGCTCGCTCATGCTTCTGATAATACTGGTCCACAAGTTGGAAGAAATCCGAGAACATATGCGCCGAGTCATTGGGACCTGGACTTGCTTCAGGATGATGTTGTACCGTAATCAGATGCGAATCATCGTTGTAGAATCCTTCGATGGTCTGATCATTTAGATTCAGATGCGATATGTTCAGGTTCTTTTCGCTTTCATTTGCTTCTACCGCGAATCCATGGTTCTGAGCAGTAATCTCAACCTTACCGCTTTTCATCTCTTTGACCGGTTGGTTACCACCACGATGACCAAACTTTAGTTTGTAGGTTTTCCAGCCTCGGGCCAGGCCTATGATCTGGTGGCCCAGGCAAATACCAAAAACTGGCTTCCCGGTACCGAGGATCTTGCGTGCGGTTTCTACACCGTAGGAAACCGGCTCAGGATCTCCGGGGCCATTGGATAGAAAGAATGCATCGAATTTCTCCAGATCATCCATGGAGGCACTGGCAGGAAAGACATGAACTTCAAAACCACTTTCATTTAGATAGCGAAGAATGTTTGTCTTAACTCCAAAGTCTACGACAGCGATTTTGTATTTACCGCCCTTTTCGCCGTACACATAGGGCTTTTCCGTGCTTACTCGGGACACCAGATCCAGGCCCAGCATGGAAGGAATGGAACGGACCTTTTCCAGAAGCTCTTCCGAGTATTTTTTTCCCGGGAACAGACCACCACGCATGGCTCCTTCATTTCTCAAGGTCAGGACCAGCTTTCTGGTATCGATCCTCTCGATTGCAGGAGTGTCTTGCTCAATCAAATACTCTTCCAGGGTCTTCTGGGCCATGTGATTGGATGGATGGTTTACGTATCGCTTTACTATGAGCGCTTCTGCCTGAATCTTACTGGACTGGCTGTAGTCCGGGTGTACGCCGTAATTTCCGATCATTGGATATGTAAGAGTTACCAGCTGTCCGGAATATGAGGGATCTGTAAGTATTTCCTGGTACCCGGCCATGGAAGTGTTGAAGCAAACTTCGCCCAGGGATTCCCGGGATGAACCGAAGGAATAGCCTTCGAAATAATCTCCATTTTCTAGAACAAGGACAGCGGGAGTTTTTGAGCTCATGATGTCAGGATACCGCTATTTCGCCCCCTGTCAAGGTTCGTTTATGGAGGAGAGAGCCGCTAACGAAGGTCATCCACCGGACCGTCCACATTCGGTTCGCCGGGATAATAGTATTCTGGCAGTGGCGTAAAGGCCGGGTAGAACTGAGAATCGTCGAACAATTTGTCAGGAAAATGGTAGAAATCCGATTCTTTTAGTACCGGTGGTGACTCTCTGAGCAGTACCAGAGAAGATGTATATTTATCTTCGCAGCTTTCTGATTTAACATTAAGCAAGTTGCCGGGAATTCCGTAGATTTTCTGCAATTCGCAACGAGTGATCTCCTGCAGCTTCATCAGATCTGCCCAGGCTTTCTGTCCATCCTCGAATTTTTCTCCCTGCGCTTCCTCTAGCAGGAAGTATAGCTCCGGCTGAAACACTTCTTCGGTAGGATTCCCACGACCTCGATACAATCTATAAGGATAATGACCTTCCACCGCACGGATTAGCCTGGAAATATCGCATCGGGCTGCATAGGAAAGCTTGCGAGCTTTGTAATCTTCGCTTTTTACATCCACTGCACGAATATCATCGCCTGTGGTGTTTCGCGCACCATTCAGACACTGAAGGGTCATTCTTAGAATTTGAACTTCTGGCATAAAGTACCGGTCTTCGCCAATTCGGGTTACTGCAATGCTTTCACTTGCTCTTTGAACCAGTCCCATATCCAGATAAAGGGTGAACAACCGTCCCAGAACCTTGAAGTCAAAGCTGCGGCTCAGAGACTTTTCCATCATCGTAAGACCGGTAACCGAAGTAAGTCTTCGTAAGCTCAGCAATACACCTACTCCGGCCTGTCCCTGAGGAGAGTCGGAAATCCTGGAAGCTCTTTCGAAACGTTCCAGGGCACGATCGATGTCACCGGAGGCCAGGAACTCCTCTCCCTCCTGAACAAGATCCTGCTGACGCGAACATCCGGCCAGTGCCAGAATCGATAATAATGCTGCGGTACATAGAAATCCCGGGCATCGAATCATATTTCTGAGCCATGCAAAAAACCGGAGGAAACAAGAATTCAGTTCGATGGTATTCATAATCCAGAGCAGCGATTACACTCGGGCTTTCTTTTGATATACGGACCACATACTCTTAACCAGAGTATTGGCATCGGAATACTTTGCCTTCCAGCCCAACAGCTCATGGGCTTTCTTCGCACTGGCCACCAGAGATGCAGGATCGCCTGGTCTACGAGGTGCCTCATCCACAGCAATGGCATGCCCGGTAACTTTTCTCGCTTCATCTATGATTTCCTGGACCGAAAGTCCCTGTTCCGATCCGAGGTTCACGGTCAGACTCCGACCTTCCCGTTTCAAATACTCCATAGCCAGAATATGAGCGGAGGATAGATCGTTTGTATGAATATAATCCCGGATACATGTACCGTCCGGAGTATCGTAGTCTTTGCCGAACAGTTGCATTCTGGGCCTCATTCCACTGGCCACTTCCATGACAATTGGCAGCAGATTCTGGGGTCGATTTTCCAGACCAAGAACACGACCATGAATATCGTATCCTGCAGCATTAAAATACCGCAAAGAGGCAAAACGCAGGCCTGTTAACTCGGACATCCAGGACAGGTTTTGCTCCATAACCAGCTTTGTAAATCCATAGTAGTTAATGGGCTTTCTGGGATGATTTTCATCCATGGGCACATATTCCGGGGTACCATAAACGGCTGCACTGGAGCTAAATACCAGATTCTTCACACCGGCCTGAACCATTCTTTCTACCAGATGAAAGGTTCCCCGGACATTGTTCGCACTATATTTTGCTGGCTCCACCATAGATTCTCCGGCGGCCTTCAAAGCGGCGAAATGGAAAACTGTGTCCATGGGATGAGAAAAGAAGGAATCCAGGTCTTTCTCGGAACCCACATCTCCTTCTATAAAGGAAACATTCTCGGATTGGGGCAAATTTTCTGGATTTCCGGTGACTAAATTGTCCAGAAGCACCAGTTCATGCCCGGATTCCAGCAAATCATGAACGATGTGGGCGGCGATATATCCGGCCCCACCGGTAATTCCGATCTTCATGCTTCTGACTAACCTCGAATTTCTCTTGAAAACGGCCCGACGGCAGGAAACCCTGTTCGCAGGGAGCTACGGCACTGGATGCCGGCGGTGGTCTACCCTGTAAACGAAAAAGGAGAACCTCATGTCTGAAGAAAAAGAACAACTGGTTGTGGCGAGCAAAACACGAGCCTATATCAAGTCCCAGGGCTGCATGGTTTCGGCTGATGCGGTGGAGCAATTGAACAAAAAGATATACGAAATTATCGACGCTGCCATTCAAAGAACCAAGGACAACAAGAGATCCACTCTACGTCCGCACGACTTCTAAGACCCAAAGGGCAAGATCAAAATGCCTCCAGGAGTGAAAGTTATAAAATGGCCCTACAAAGAGGCTCCCACGGAAGAATCAGTTTCCAGGGAGCTGGAGGGCTTTGGTTTTCAGGTATACGACCTTCAGACCTGCGAACCCTGGTTCGAACGTAGCATGCACAGCCATGATTACGATGAGATCCGGGGGGCTGTGGATGGAGTCATTACTTTCCATTTTGAGGATGGCCCGGTAACTATCGAAGCCGGGGACATACTTCTGGTCCCGGCAGGGATACCCCATGAAGTGCGCTCCCATAATCCCCGGCCCTTTACTGCTTATAAAGGTTCCAGGGATGGTAATCGCAGCGTTACCGAACATGGAAACGCTGAAGGCAGTGTGGAGCAGCTGAAAAGTACTGGCCAGTATCAGGGGAATGCCTGAGACACCGGTAAGTAAGGAATTTTCAGGTCTGGTTTTTCTGGATCTGGATGGAACGATTGAGGATAGCCGGCTAGACATGGCCGGCTCCGCCAATGCAGTTCGCAGAAAATTATCCCTTCCAGAAATCGATCCGGTCTCTCTCTATCCTTTCGTAATGAAAGGGATGGACTACCTGTATAGACAGTGCATACCCGAAGCCCTGGAGCAGCCGGATCTCATCCCGGGACTTGGACCGAATGCAGACGAATCCTCGGTCCTTCTATCTCTGGCAAGGCTGTATCATCAAGAGTACAGCCAATGCATTGTAGATAATACTAAATGCTATCCCGGAATGGACATAGCTTTGATGGAGCTATCCAGACAATGTATTCTGGGTCTGTACACGAACAAGCCTGAAAGACTTTCTAGATTGTTGCTGGAGAAGCTGGGAATTCTGCAACATTTTACGGTGATCTATGGAGGCGATACGTTGCCAGAAAGCAAGCCTTCGGCACTACCGCTGAATACAGGAATGTCTGAAATCTCCGCAAAGTACAGCCTTTCTGCGGAAAAGATCCGCAGCCGTTGCTTTATGGTTGGGGATTCCGGCGGAGACATTAAGGCAGCAGCGGAAGCGAAAATTTCATCTATCTGGGCGGCCTACGGCTACTACTCGGAGGAGCCTGCTGAAAAACCGGATTATGTTGCGGGTCAACCGTCCGATCTACCAGAATTAATCTTCAACCTCTTGAAATAACCTGAGTATACACTGTCCGTTTGCAACGGCAGGATGGATGTGATTTTGGATTGAAAGTTGTTTCGTCCCGAATAGATTCGGGCTGTGGATTCCTCCGACCGAAGAAGTGAACGCAGAGCTCCTAAAGATCTGGCACAATTTACCGTAGAACTGAACGAAAATGTATCTGGTTACCTTCAGAACATTTCCGAGCACGGTCTTTGCGCGGTATTGCCAGTGGATCAACCGGCGCTACAGGCCAGGCAGGCGGTGACCGGTCGAGTTCAGGCTCAGGGTATGCGCCTGGATTTCACTTTTGAGGGAAAGACAGTCTGGTTTTCCATCCGAAAGATCGAACAAACTCCATATGTCTTTGCAGGCATCGAGTTTAACGTTCCCATGGAAATCCCTGAAAGCCTGATCTCTTTGAGCCTGGCCCGGGAATCCGGCGACTGAGATAAATCTGCTGCCCCCCTGGAGCCCGGGTTTCCATGTCCTCTATTACTTGCCGCTCCTTTATCTCTACTGAATCGGGGATTTCTTCGCCACTCGTATCTCTAACATTGCCTTTCTATTCCTTTGATTTTCCAGGCATTGAAATGAGTCGGTGCCTATTTCGTAAGACACATTCGGCTTAATCCAGACAGCTACTGTGCGAACATTGGAAGTTCCAGCATTCGTGTCTTCTAACCCGGGGAAGGCTAGTTCAGAGTCTTGATCTCGTAGCCCTGCTCTTCGATGGCAGACTGAATCGCATCCCTCTGAGATTCTTCTGCATTATCGATTTGTACCAAGCCCGAGTCGAGACTAACATTCACCCTGGCATTGGAGTGAACGGAATGTACAGCCTCAGTGACACTTTTTACACAATGCTGACAGCTCATTCCTTCTACTTGAATATCCATACAGTTAATCTCTGAAATCCAGCCTCATTCGTCAATTCCAGAAACCCCCGCCGGGTATATTGGAATTTCCAGGGATCAGGAAGTTGCGGTGCGAACCTCCGGGATAGAATGCTAATTCAGGGATAGAAACCAAATCTCCGGCAGAGACTGAGAATTCTCAGTTCTCAGTTCTCAGATTTCAGATTTCAGATTTCAGACAGAGAATCTATTATCCGCAATCGGATTATCGGGCAGAAGATAGGACCTAAAAAGGCATGACTGCAAAACCGCGGCAGGCCCGCATCCAGATTATAGACTGGAGTAAATGTATGCCAGTTCCGTGAGAATGAGAATGTTCTTCGCCAGATGCATTCCCTCGGAGAGTCGAGAATCACGGTCCGGTTCTTCCCAGAAGCGATGCACCAGAACGGAGGCCAGGACCAGAAATACAGCCAGTCCGGCAATGCCCCATTGCATCCATTGACGAGTAGCCAGGCTTATGCCCCCCATCAGCAATACGATTGCACTTATCCGAACCATAAAGGCTGGATGAATCAATCCTCTCTTCGCAGCATACTTCTTGTACACATGAGTATTGATCAGATGGTTCAGCCCGTTCAGAATAAAAAACACTCCTAGAACTAACAATAATATGTCTTGCATAGAAATATCTGGCATTACAGGAAACCTACTATTGAAAACTGACTGAATATCAAAAGGTAATCGATGGAGCCGGGCTAACCGGCGAGAAAAGAACTCCACAGGCCATGCTGGCCTGCAGAGTTACAACACAGATATGATTTACAATTAACCTTCTGCAGCTCGTCTGGCGGCTACTTCCGTAACCAGTCTTGCTCCCAGAAAAGTCCATACTGGCAATAGGTCGGCCCCGGTGGCTACTGCGCCGGTGGCAGAATCTGCAACGTTAGCGGCTGCAGGCAGATAGGATTTCACTTTGTCTGCGATGGTACCTGCATGATCCTTGGCTACGCCGATGTAAGAATCCAGAGGCCCTGCAAGCGAATTGAGCATTTCTGTCGCCTGTGCGGCTCCACCTCCAGCCAATGATCCAAATTTATCTGTAATTCCGCTATTGGAATTCATGAGCTTCTGGATCAGTCCGGCTCCGCCTTCTACAGCATTGTCCAGAAAAGGTAGCGCTACTTCAATACTTGCAAAATAGATGGCCATTTCTTTGCCTGCATCCAGTTCTTTGAACTGGCTCACCTTTTCGGAAACACCACCAGGAATGAGTTTGTACACTGCATAGGCTATGGCCAGAGCCTTTACCCCTGCATCCAGGGCCTGCTGAGGATCGGATTCAAAAGTGCGTTTCTTGGCACCACCACCTCCTCCGAACAGACTGAGTACATTCTTAATACCTGCATAACCGGCAATGACCTTATCGCTGGTATCGATGTAGCCCATAACCTTAAGCGCATCCTGCATCTCTTCAGACTCGGCCAGAGCGCGGGCCTTTTCAATCACCTCAGGACTGGCATCGGGAACGTAGGCTTTGACTCCATCCTCAAAGTTATTGTAGAACTTGAACCCCGGGGACCCCGGTACAATCTTATCGAGACTGGACAGCAACTTGACTGTAAAGTCGTCCTGGCTGTAATCGGAAAGCATTTCATTGGCTTTTTGTGACATTTAATCCTCCTGTAATCGTCCTGCTAAGCGGCGCTTTGGCCTGACACTGAAACCGATAGTATCTACACTTGCTCGAAAGAATTTCAATCCTTTTTCGTTGCAGACAGATTTGATCCAGACGGTAGAATGAACCATCCAGACCTGAGACACTGTGGGGGATTACATGGAGGCCAACTTTGAAGGATTCACAGAGGAGCAGAAAGAAGAATATAAGCGAAGTGCTCGATTGGTTCATGGAGCATTCGATACAGTAGAGCCTATTAGCGGTGGGTTTCGCCTGATTCTGGATACTTCGAAAAATAGAATCACCACCAATGACATCGGCAGTTTTGTCCGGCTGGAGCAAAAGGCCTGTCCATTCCTGACTTTGAGCTACATTGTATCCAGAGAAAATCCATTAATCGTTCATCTGGATATGGTAGAGTCCCCTCAGGCATCCGGATTTCTTGAGGCACAACTTCGGTCCTACGGGTACATTTAGAATCAATCACAGCCCCAAAGGTAGCCGCATGCATATCAGGCGGAACTGTCTGAAGGATGTGCCCGAAAACGTCCCGGTAGATTAAATTCGCCTGGCCGAGAACTCCTCTCTGTAGACCTTGCTGGCAAAATAGATAATGGCTCCTATGTCGACAGCAGCAATTGCACGAAGCGCATTTTCCCAGTCATGATAGGCGCTGGTCACAATAATAATAACGCTCACGATTAGAAAAAGCAAAGGCGTATAGGGAAAATAGGGAACTCTATAGGGAGCGTCCGGCGCATTCTTTCTAAGTTTCCATAATCCCAGAACGGTGAGAAAAGGAAAAATAGATAAGCTGAATCCCATGTAGGTCATTACATCGTAATAGCTGTCTGAGAGTATGTAAGCCACAGATAAAAGTCCCTGCAATATGATGGAATATAGAGGAGTCTCAAATTTTGGATGAACACTTCCGGCGAAGCGAAAGAACAATCCGTCTCTGGCCATGGCATAATAAACTCTAGGTCCTATCATTACCTGGGCAGACAGAGTAGACAATAGAATCAAACAAAAGCATACGTTAAAAAATACGGCAATACCCGTTCCAAAGAGTTCCGTGGAAATGATAGCAGCAACGGTCGTTTTTCCTGAGAACGTGCTGGCAGGTGAGGCCAGAAAGTACATCAAATTGATCAGTACATACAGCAATGCGGTTAATAAGGTTCCCCACATCATGGCCTTCGGGACATTTTTCTCAGGATTTTCGATCTCTCCGGCAAGGTACGATGCGCCGTTCCATCCGCTATAAGCGAAAAGAACCCAGAGCAAACCAATGCCCACTCCGCCCCATTGAATTCCATTCGAGCGAAATGGATCATGCACCGGTCCATCCGCCATAAACACTGCAGTAAGACCGCCCACAAGAAATAGGATCACAATAATGAGCTTCATTAAGGTCAGTGCATTCTGAATCCACCCACCTTTCTTGACGCCCACTCCATGAAACAGGCTGAACAAAACAATTAAAGCAATGGCATAGATCTGCTGAACAGAAACACCCAGATCCCACCCAAAAATGTCAACGGACCATCGGACTCCTACAAACATTGCCGTTATGGCAGCATCCGGAGCTGCAGCTTTGAGCAAGGATGTTAGATAGTCAGCAGAAAGAAAAGCAGCGATGGCAGCCGGCGCCGAGAAACCGGCAATAAGCGAAACCCAGCCTGATAGAAATCCCCAGAGAGGGCCGAAGGTCTTTCGAAGATAAACATACTCTCCGCCAGCCTCGGGCATGCGAGCCGCCAGCTCGGAATAGGTGAGCGCTCCTGCGATGGCCACCAGGCCATAAAAGAACCACAGGAAGAGCACCATCAATGGATCTCCCACAAACTCCTGAACCTTACCGGTGTTTCCAAAAATACCGGAGCCAATCATACTGGCAAAGACAGCGAAGGTCGCTGTCCAGATTCCTAGCTTTCTTTTGAGGGAGTCAGACATTGTTCTGGATGTTTGGCTGCCCTGCGGGGGGCAATCGATTTTTGATAAGGGACGACCTTGACGGACCACTCAGACCAGGCTGAATCTAAATGAACATCTGCTACCGCCGGGCTGTTCTTTGGCTGGATTTCGGCTCCTGCTGAGGTTTGCTTTTGCGCAACGATAGTTGCATTTGAGCTGCGGTTTAGAATTGCCCCAGGGGAATGCCAATTGCCGGGTGTAGCAATCCAATTTGCTTGAACGTATTGGCAGTTGCGCTGTGTTTCAATCGTTCAAGGCCGATTGTAACATCTCATCAACTATGCCTTCCAGGTCATGACTGGAAGACCAGCCCAGAATTTCTCGGATCTTTGAAGGATCCCCGATTCTGGGAAACCTTTCAGCAGGACGGACAAATTCCTCATCCACAACCAACCAATCATCCAGATTGAGATCTAATTTCTGGAATACCAATTGGGCGAAATCTCGAACGGTATGGCCGTGCCCCGTAGCAATGACAAAGTCCATTGGAGCATCGCTTTGAAGCATCATCCACATGGCCCGAGCATAATCACCAGCAAAACCCCAGTCCCTCACAGCATCCATGCTTCCCAGGCGAAGCTCTGTGGCCTCGCCCCGCTTGATTCCGATGGCTGTCTTGACAATTTTCTGAGTAACGAATCGATCGCCCCGGCGGCTGGACTCATGATTGAAAAGTATGGCACTGCAGGCGAAGTAGCCTGCATTCCTGTACACACCCACCAGATGATGGCAGGCTGCTTTTGTAACTCCATAGATGGTGGTGGGGCAAATAGGGCTGGATTCGGATTGTGGACTGTGGTCCGGATTTCCAAAGATTTCTGCAGATCCGGCAAAACAAAATCTGCTCTCGGGCAGACTTTCCCTGGTTAGTGACAGAAGATTGTGAGTAGCTTCCAGGTTGGTTCGCAGTACTTCTTTTTCCTGACCGGGGTCCGTCAGTACAAAGCTAAACGCTGCCAGGTGATAGATTTCCCGCGGGGCTATTTCGGAAAGCAATTGGCGCACACCGGAATCATCGAGCAGCGAAGTATTCCAGCGGTGGTCTGCCGCCACTTCTACCATGCGATCTTCAACTCCCGGACGATCCAGGCCATGAACTTCATACCCTTTGCTCTTGAGCAATCTTGCCAGGAAGAAACCGTCCTGGCCTCCGGCTCCCGTAATTAGCGCTCTGGCCATGAGCCCAGGAAAACCCATACGGGTCAGACGCACAACCGAAGATTCTAGCCGGTCTGACTTAAAGAGCTATTGATTTCCAGGAAACCTTCATCTGGAATCCGAGGCTCACCTTGCCTCTGAAGATCCGAACTGATTCCTTATACAAAATAAATACAATCATCGCTTTATGCTTCACCTCCACCGGACCTTTATAAGTGCATTCGAAGAGAATAGAATACTGAATTGTATTGAACCAGATCCGATGCAAATAAATGGCCGGTACGCACCGGCAAGATTTGAACTACTTAGACACCGGAGCAATGCCACGACCGTCAAAGAACAGGTTTCCCTGGCAGCGTCGGAGCCGAGGAAACCTGTTGTAAGCAGGCCGATCGATCAGAACCTGGATGCATTCGTGCATACTGAACAAGGATCCAACCCCTATCTTGTACTCCTGGCTGTTGCTTCCGGACTGTTCATGGTAGTAATCGATGTTACCATTTTGAACATTGCTCTTCCCAGCATCAGTCGCGACATGGGTGCCTCCATGGCAGAAGTGGAATGGAGCGTCATTGCCTATACGCTCACTCTTACAGGACTGGTTCCTATCTTCGGCCGGATCTCGGATATAATTGGCCGCAAGAAGCTGTTTCTGTCCGGTGTATCGATTTTTGCTCTGGCCAGTTTGTTTTGCGCAGAGTCCAGCGCCATGGAAGGATTGATTCTTGGCCGGGTTTTGCAAGCGCTGGGAGGGGCCATGATCACCTCCAATACCCTGGCCATAATAGCCGATACATTTCCAGAAGGCAAGCGCGGCCTTGCCATGGGGCTTCAGGCAATCCTGGTCAGTGGTGGTGCGGCCATTGGCCCCAGTCTGGGAGGCTTTCTGGTCACGAACTATGAATGGCATTCCGTTTTTCTGATTAATGTTCCCATCGGCTTTCTTTCGGTCATCTTTGCGGCCTTTGTTCTACCGCCATTGAAAACCCATCGTCGCCAGGAGCCCGTGGACTGGGCCGGGGCTGCCACAGTTCTGGGAGGTTCCGGTGCCTTGCTCATGGGGCTTACCCTGGGACCTCAAAAGGGCTGGCTGGACGATACCGTTCTGGTTTGTATTTTCTGCGGACTTCTTCTGTATATTGTACTTTATAAGATGGAGCGAAGCCATCCTCATCCTCTTATAGACATGACTTTGTTTCGCATACGAGGTTTCGTATTTGGACAGATTGCTGGAGTCTGCGCCACAATTTCCCTGGCTGCCATGACCTTTGTTTTTCCCTGGTACTGGCAGGGCCTTAGAGGACTGAGTGCTCAGGAAGCGGGCATACTGATTCTTCCTCTTCCGTTAACTTTGATGATTCTCTCTCCAATTTCGGGCAAGCTTTCTGATCGATTCGGCCCCAGAGGAGTGGCCAGTGCAGGATTGATTCTACTGATGCTGGGCGAATGGGCCATCTCAGGAATGGACCTGGATATGGCATACCTGGATGTAATCTGGCGAATCGTACTGTTTGGCGCAGGCCTGGGTCTTTTTCTGGCTCCCAACAACAATGCCATTATGTCCAGCGTATCGGCACATAGACGAGGCGTGGCCGCCGGATTGCTGGGATTATTTCGCTACACGGGCCAGAGCATGGGAGTGGCTTTCTCAGGCGTACTGTTTCACATCTTCTCCGGTCAGGCCAATTTCCCGGACGGCTCAGCTCTGAGCCCACAGGATGCTGAGTTATTTATGCAAGGAATGCAGGGTGTTGCAATGGCTATTCTTCCGCTGGGAGTTCTGGGCCTACTGTTTAGCTGGAGACGGGAACATCCTTCGCAGCTTAAAAAACAATAGGCCGGAACCCTGTGGCCAGGCTCTCAGGGAGTCGGCCCGCAGTTGCGATCTTTCGGGAATTATAAAACCCTGGGAATGGTTAATGAGCACTCCCAGGTAGTATTACGAACCACTGTTGGAAATGCGGAGCTCTGTTTCCACATTGTACAAAAATCGTATTTCTTTGCTCCAGATGCTCAGTTCCGGGGCAATTGTCCTAAGCTTCGGTCAAATCCTTCGGGGCTTCGAACCCAGCGTAATCGATAGGATATTCTAGAATACCCATTGACAAGATCATAAAGACATTGCAGTTTAACGGAAATCTTTCAAGGAGGCTGACCATTGAAAAAGTTAGTATTAGCTGTAATCGCGATGATAGCAATCGCCGGCACGTCCCAATGTACGAGATACATTGTAACATCTGCCGCTCCGCATCAAAACGATGTGTACGTCACAATCACCAAAGCTCCGGCATTCGGAAATCTAGAAACCTACGTTGCTCGCTGCAAAGCGGATAATCAGGGCAATCTGAACTGTTCCCGAGTTGGGGTATCTATTAAATAAGGAGGAGGAAATATAATGAAAAAATTAATTCAAAAATCACTATTTCTCGTTCTTGCCACCGGAGTCTTCAGTATGGCTTCTTGCATTACAATCTACGGCAGCATCGAAAAAGAGCAAGGCGATAAGCTCTCTCTTTTCAAAGCAAGTTGCTCAGGCTATGGTTGTATCGACGGCCGGGAGCTCCTATGCGATGTAGAAGCAAACGGAAACCTGAGTTGTGTGGACCTGGCTCCGGCCTATACAAAGCATAACACGGTCGGCCCGATCGGACATTGATTCCAGGAGGTATTGAACAATGAAGAAACTACTGTATTCTACTATGGCCATATTTCTGTTAGCGGGCTTTGCTGCATGCTCCCATACAACGGAAGTGGTATCTACAAACGATGCTGTCTATCGTTTCAAAGCTGAAGGTGGCAACAGCACCAAAGTGGAGCGTTGCGAAGTTCAGGGGGCATCTGCACAATGCAAAAATGTGGAGATTTCCTTTGAATAATCCTTTTGGGGGCTCATTCGAGCCCCTTTCCTTCCAGGCCGTATCTGTCCGAATCCTGAATGGGTTGATTCGCTGGAGTCTGATTTCGCTTGCATTTGCCCTGGTAGGATTTTGCAATCCAGACGACTCAGCGCAGCAAACAAAAGATAATTCAGACCGCAGAGTTCGAATCGTTAGCGTCACAGATTTTTTCGCAGCCTCGAACCCCGAAACAGACCAGGTAGATCTAACAAGAGGGCATTCGATAAACGCCATGGCCTGGCACCTGGAAAAATCACAATCCTATCCGGTATTGCGGAGCAAACAGGAAATCATATTGCTACTATCGCGAGGAAGCCTCAAAGTACAGATAGACGATGAACGAACCACGGATCTCGCAGAGGGGGAAATCATCTTCTTGCCCAGAGGTCAGGCTTTCCGGCTGGAGTCCGTTAGCCCCACAGCCAAAGTTCTTCTATTTCATCCCGGCACGGAAAAGCCCCTGGAAACCCTGGGTCCCTAATAGGCGGCCCAGGAGCCCGGGATGGTTTTCCCCATCCATCCAATCTGCCGACCAATCGCGGACCGGGTCGATTCAGCCGCTCAGCCATTCGTGGTAGCTGCTAAACGGAGCTCCGAAAAACGTACCAAAGATCTCTGACGGTTTCCTTTCGAATGCACATAGCTGGTCCAGCCAAACATGACTGCATGAAAAAAGGCCCCTTACCCGGCAGTCTCAGTAGGGCTTAGGGTAATGTACCAAACCGAGGTATTAGTCCCGGAGCGGGCTTTATGCCGAATCAACCTGCATCGATTCCTCGCCTCTCCCTTTTGGATTCGCCCCGTACTGGTTTTCCCCCGTCTCCCCGTCCTTCACCGTAAGGATCAGAAGCAGAATAGCTCCGATAACGGGAACCAATCCGATCAAAAGTGTCCAGCCGGATCGCCCCACATCGTATAGTCTGCGAACGCTGACCGAGAGTGACGGCAGAAAATGCAGTATCAGGAAAGCTGCCAGAATGCTCATCATAGGGAAACCCTCTACGGTGACGCTGAGCGTTGAATCCGCAGCAACTACCGCGAGCAGAAAGAGCATATAGAAGAGTTGAAAGTACCAGTACTCCTTTCTACAGGCTCGTCCCGAAAATGTGGCATAGCTGCCCATTCCTTGAAACTACCATTTCATTGAACGAATCCTCAGATCTATTGATACGTACGGCGATTGCGCATTCTGCAGCAATGCGCGTCCAGGAGCTGAACTGGTCAACGAACAAAACGGTTTCCACGGTCCATTGTATAAACAACTGACCCTGATGGTAATTGGCTCTTCGCCGCCTTCGAAAAAACGACAAGATCGTCAGGGCACAAAAAAACCCGCACGAAGCGGGTTCTTTTGGATGGGATGTTGCATCGCTGATGATTTGTTACCGGGCTGCATTTAGCAGCCCGGTGTAATATGGTCAAGCCTCACGACATATTAGTACCACTCGGCTACAGACATTACTGCCCTTCTACCTGTGGCCTATCAACCTCATGGTCTTTGAGGTGTCTTCAGGGGCCTAAGCCCAGGGAGATCTCATCTTGAGAAAGGCTTCCCGCTTAGATGCTTTCAGCGGTTATCCCTTCCGAACATAGCTACCCTGCGATGCCGCTGGCGCGACAACAGGTGCACTAGAGGTTCGTCCATCCCGGTCCTCTCGTACTAGGGACAGGGTCTCTCAAATCTCCAACGCCAACACCGGATAGGGACCGAACTGTCTCACGACGTTCTGAACCCAGCTCGCGTGCCGCTTTAATTGGCGAACAGCCAAACCCTTGGGACCTGCTCCAGCCCCAGGATGCGACGAGCCGACATCGAGGTGCCAAACCGCGCCGTCGATATGAACTCTTGGGCGCGATAAGCCTGTTATCCCCGGAGTACCTTTTATCCGTTGAGCGATGGCCCTTCCACACAGAACCACCGGATCACTAA
>JAVJNR010000004.1:432500-1050357 GCA_040217195.1 Leptospiraceae bacterium
TATTTACCCAGACTGAAATGAGTGCCCTTATCATCGCTTCCCTGCTCCCAGAGAAGCCCCCACATGCTACCCTGAGAGGTCGCATCTCTGGTTTGTTTCGCATTGTACAGAGTGCCCATCAGAAGCATTTTGCGATCTGTATGATCGTCTCTGAAGCGAAACCATACAGTACCCAGAATTCCCAACTCCAGATCATATGCGGGCGATGAATGAAAATAGCTCAGAAAAGCCGGAAGATACACATCCTTTTCTTCCCGGTCTCTGGTAGCCAGTATTAGAGGGAAAGGATGAAAATCAGTGCGAGTCTCGGTGCCACTTGCATGGGATATCTGAAGCGGATACACCAGGGTTTCGCTTTGTAAATTCCCCTCCTGCTCTGTCCTGGAGAAGTAATGGAGCGGACTGAATGTGGTCCTGGTCTTTTGGATTTCCTTCGTAGTTGCAATATCTGCATAAAGCGGTAATACCACGGTTGTCCTGGAATTCTGATCCGTGCTGTGATGTATAATCGGCCAGAGAGCCGTTGTGTATACTGAATCATCTTTCAGATCCCTGGATCTGTAAGCCAGCAGCGCAGGTATCACTGTACGTTCGCTGGTTTGAGAACTCTGGGAACCATAGAGTGGAAACAGAGCTGTGTATCCATCGGCACCATCTCGATAATGTGCGAATACGGGGGCCACGGGAGGTAGGAGAAGAATCTGGTCTTCTGACCTGGTATGCCAGCTCAAATAAGACAGAGGCAGAAATCGAAAGTGCCTCCATTCATCAGCTTCTGTGTAGGCCAGCAGTCCCCAGAGAGCTTTCCAGGAGTGGAAGTGCACGGCGGTTTCTCTATCCAGAGGATCTGAGTTTCGAATAGCAACATCTCTCGTATTTAAAGATGCATCAGTCCTCCCGGGGGTTTCGGTAATCTGAAACTGCGCTTCCTGAAATAGATTATCCGAAGTGTTAGGCTGCTCATTTCGAGTTACTGCGAATCGATGAGAAAGAGAAAAGATCCCGTATAGATATCCAGTATCTACATCCAGGTAATCTGACTTTTCATTTGAACCCAGAGAAACCGAAGCGGACTGTTTTGTGTATCCCAGTAGATTCGCATAGAATCGGCCTTCCCGGGATTTTGCTTCGAAATATAGAGGAAGAAATAATTCATAGCTCCAGGTAGGTTGACGAACGCTGGAGTATATGGGCGGTAAGATATGCAGGTATTCGGATTCCTCGGATTGCCCATAATAGGCCAGTCCCTGAATCCACAATGATTCCAGATCGGTCTTTTTTCTGGTCCATTGAACAAGCACCGAAAGGGATGTAAAACTCCCCTCTTCAGACACATCATCTATGTAGAGCAATGGGATGATTGGAATCAACGTAGTGTAATTGTCCGGTCCGCTATTGTAGAAGGCTATAGGAGAGATGAACTGATTCTGAACCAGGTTGCCCTCTTCCGGAGGACTGCTTATAATCACCTTTTCATAGAAGTACAGCGGGAAGAACCAGTGCTTCTTCTGATCATTTGATGCATATCGGCTGGAGAAAAGGGGGTAGAAGGATACCCCGGAATACTCGGGATAATCCACCCAGTGATGGAATCCCAGAATTCGGTGTCTGTATCTATGCTCCGAGGATTCAATGAGCAGGAACGGATTACTTACAGGATAGTCTTCAACGTTTTTAGAGGCTCTGTCCAGGTCCCAGGGCTGACGAACGTCCCTGGCACTCAAAGGAGCAATCAAACAGGATGCCAGCAGGAAAGAAAAAATGCAGAATCGAAAAAAGGATAGAGATTTGACGTTAGAACCCATGACCTTTAGTCGAATGGGCTGGCATGAAGTTCATAAATTAATCAGAATAAACCAGGCCTTGCTCTGACTGTGGATTTACCAATGGGATCGTTAAAATCCAAACTCGAATCAACGTATAGCACTATGGAAGACTCAGGATTTAGCATAGGGTCGGAGACTGGATAGATCCTTCAGTTCCAGCTCTGAAGTCCGGCTCACTTCTCCATCCAGACTACCGTGAGCTTCCCCTTCGGTCAGTTCCATCTCAAAGCCAGCCTCCTCAATCATTCTTGCAGTGGCAGCGGCGTTGGAGCCTTTTACGTTCAAATATCCGGAGATAAACAATGAATTGGCTACCCTGAGGGAGTCTGCCTGCCGGGTTTTGATATAGTGCTCACGGCCAGCGGCGATTCGAACTTCTGCGGATGGATTACAGATCCGAAAAAGCGCCAGAATCCTGAGGCATTGTTCCTCTGAAAAAGTCCGAGGCTGCTCAATGGCATGTCCCGGTACTGGCAGGAAGAAATTTACCGGAATAGAAGCAACATCCAACCTGCGAAGCTCCAGGGCTACCTTAACCAGGTCTTCATCCGTTTCGCCCATACCTGCTATAACTCCGCTGCAGAGATGCACTCCATGCTTGTTCAGATTTTCAAGTGTATTCAGCCGATCTCCGTAGGTATGACTCTGGCAGATATCGCCATAATGCTCTTCGCTAGTGTTCAGGTTATGATTATAACGATCCAGTCCGGCTTCCTGAAGTAGCTGTGCTGAGTCTGGATCCGTCAAAATACCAGCACTGAGACAGACTTCCAGGCCAAGTTCCTGCTTGATCTGACGAATTACCCCGGCAAAGGATTCTATTTGCCGTCTGGATGGACCACGGCCGGCCGTAACCAGACAGTAGCGGAAAGCACCGTTTTTTTTGGCGGCACGGGCTTCCTCCATGATCTCTTCAGCTGGCTTCAATGTGTATTGCGGAATTCCTTCCGCCGTGCGGCGCTGGGCGCAGTATCCGCAGTCTTCCGGGCAGTTCCCATTCTTGATGTTATTCAGAATGTGAGCCCGGACCCGAGTTCCAAAGAAATGCTTTCTGGGTCTTTCCGCCAGATCAAGGATCCGATCCAGAGGTTCAGTGGCCAGAATGGCCAGCCCTTCCTCCTGGCCGGGTACCGGAGGGGCTTCTCCGGCTGACATGCCTGATTGAGTCCATGTTTCAAATCGATCCAGAAAGCTTTCCTGCATAATTACGAAACTCTGGACTATGGACAAACGATCAATCTTAAAAGTTGGGCGGCAAAAAGCACCGAATTCAGCAGGATTGCCCTGTTCAGTTCAATTCAGGCCTTCCTGGTTAATCCTAAGGGGCCGCTACTCTTCGCCGGAAGATCCTCTTCGGAAAAAAAAGACGATGCGCTCAAAAAAATCTACAATGGAGGCCCATAATCCCGAAAGAAAGCCCACTCGCTCGGAACGATCCAGAAGCCTGCGGGCCCTTTCCAGGTCCTCGGCACTGAAATCCCTTCTGGATCGATTCTCTTCAATTTCAAGAATTAGTCTCTCTTTCTTACTCTTAATATCCACTATGCGAACATCTATGTTGTCCCAGCCCAGCTTTCTGGCCGCGCTCAATCGACGGTAGCCTGCCACAAGTTTGTGGTCCGTATCAACAAGAACTGGATTGATCAAGCCATACTTCCGCATGGAATTCATTAAATCCGTCAAATCACCGGGGTCCATGCGAATCCTACTTCGTAGCTTGATTTCGGCAACCCTCAGTTTCATATGTTTCCAGCTTTCCCCTTTCGAAAAGAATTGCAATCTGTTTTCCAGGTTCATTTGTAGTGAGCGGTGATGGATAAAGCCAATAAAGAGCTGCTCAAATATCTAGAAGAATTCCTGACAGAGGCTCGCAGGAATCGCATTCAGGAGATACTGAAATGGCGCACCAGGCACATCACAGTGGTTCTGGAAGATCTGATTGATCCCCACAATGCCAGCGCCTGCTTAAGGAGTGCCGAGGCCTGTGGGCTACAGGATGTGCATATCATTGAAAACAGACATGCTTTTCAGGTAAAGACCGGGGTCTCCATGGGTAGCGCCCACTGGCTGACACTGCATCAATATCAGTCCGGATCCCTTAATAGCAGCTCCACTCAATCCGGTTCTTCCTTTTCTGCAACCAGGGAATGCTTTCAGACTCTTCGAAACAAAGGCTATACGATTCTGGCCACCTCCCCGCATGAATCCAGTATTTCACTGCCGGATGTATCTCTGGGCAAACCAGTGGCGGTGGTCTTTGGCTCGGAAAAAGATGGAATTAGTCCTGTGGCCCGTGAAGAGGCTGACCATTGTCTGCGAATCCCAATGTATGGATTCACAGAAAGTTTTAACATTTCAGTCTGTGCCGCCATATCGCTATATGACCTTTCCAGCCGATTGCGAAACTCCAGAGTAGACTGGCAGCTATCCTCCGAAGAAGCCCTTGAACTCAGGTTGCACTGGGCACGCCACTCTCTAAAACGAAGCGATCTACTGGAAAAACAGTTTCTATCCAGAGTCAATGCGAACATCGAAAAGATGCAGTAACATACGGGCCACGTGGCCTGGAACAGACAGCCATAAAAATGCGAATCCTAATAGCACCTGATAAATTCAAAGGAAGCCTTTCTGCAAAAGAAGTGGCCATAGCCATTCAGGATGGACTGCAAAAAGCAAATACCGGTAGACCGAAAGCTCTGGAAATAACTATGCAGCCCATTGGTGATGGCGGTGAGGGAACCATGAATGCCATCTGTGAAGGCAATTCGCACTGCGAAAGTCAGCTGGCAAAGCTACATGATGCACGGGGCCGGTTAATTGAGGCTCAATTCTTTATCTGCAATTTCGATGAAAAACAGGAGGCCTATCTGGAAATGGCCTCCGCCAGCGGATTGGCCATGCTTTCGCCAGCTGAGCGCAATCCGGAGCATTCCACAAGCTATGGCACAGGAGAATTGATCTTCCATGCACATGCGGCCGGTGCAAGGGAAATCTACGTTGGTCTGGGAGGCTCGGCCACCATTGATGCAGGGGCCGGAATGCTGCAGGCCCTGGGTTTTGAATTCTACACCGATTCAGGAACTATGGATTTGCAGGAAGCGGTGACATCCGGTGAACTGAATCTGGCTGAAGCCCTGGAAAAAGTACGCAAAATTCGGATCTCTCAGGCGGCCCGGGATCTCCAGAGACTGACTCAATTGCATATTGTGGCCGATGTACAATCTCCTCTGCACGGTCCATTCGGTGCCATAGAACAATTCGGCGCTCAAAAAGGTCTGGTGCGAGAAAGCTTTCCCAGATACAGAAAGGCGCTGGAGCATTTTGCCCGGGTATGCGAAACAAGTCTAAACTATTCTACAGGCAGTCTGAGTAACCAGGCAGGTTCGGGAGCGGCCGGCGGACTGGGTTTCGCTCTGCTTTTGCTCAATGCCCGGATTCATCCTGGATTTGAGTTTTTCGCACAAAAGACTGAGCTGGAAGACATTTTGAATGTAGATCTAGTAATCACCGGAGAAGGAAAGATGGATGCCACCAGCCTGGCAGGAAAAGGACCGGGTGCCCTGGCTAGGATGTGTGCGGATCGCGGAATTCCCTGCATTGCCGTATGCGGAAAGCTGGAAAATGAAAGAGAACTGAAAGAGTCCGGCCTTTTTAAAGAAATTCTGGAAATCAGTAGCGGCCTGGACGAAAGGGAGTCTATGGCAAAAGCTGATTCACTCATTTCTGCAGCTATTGTTCAGTTCATGGAATTTGGCCTGAAATAATGCGGATTCAGTCATGCGTCCGCAAGTAGGTACTCCCGGAGACCTCCTGATTCATACCAACGGCCAATGCGATGAATCTCTAATCAATGCGGATGCCCCCGGACATTCTGGAAATGCCCGGGGCAACTTCTAAATGATCTGCGCCTAACGCTTAATCTCGTAGATCAGCGAACCTTTCTCCTTTTTACCATCCAGAGTACATTCAATAAAAAGGTTGAGTCTTCGCGTAGTGGAAGGAACATCAATCGAGCCAGAATACCCGTCACCTTTTTTGCTCAGGACTACGGGCTTCTTTCCTGCCCCGGGTATCTGGTATTCCAGCGAAACACCGGTTGCATCTTCAGCCACATGTTTTACATCTTTCTCCAGGATATATACCATCACCTGATTTCCAGTTATGACCGCTTCACCGTAATGATGCGTTAACCTGGTATATTCACCACCATGAGGGCCCACCGGCGGCATTTGCCCTGGTGCTTCATGCCCTTCTTCATGGGCTGCCACAGAAACAAAAGATAGTGTGAGTGCCGCCAAAATGGCCAGCTTCCATCTATTTCTATTCTTAACTCGTTTCATCTAATTCTCCTTCTATATTTGATTCTAAATCTATTCGTTTGGTTCAATATGATTCCCTGAATTCCTACTCTTCAATGTCCCCATTTACTTCTTCATCCGAATTCTGAACCTCTTTTTCATCCTGATCTGTAACTTGCAAATCTTGAGTATAGGAACGTAGGAGATGTACTTCTAGAAGTAGCAACTGCCATTCAAATAGTCTTTCAACTTCTTGCATCTGAAGCTCCCCGAATGTATCGATTGAAGCGATCATGTCTGCAGGGCTTTTCTGGCCGTTTCGAAAATCTCCATACGCAATATTCACTGCTCGACGAGCCTGGGCTATCAACTGGCTCAGAGATCTGATACGGCTCCTGTGGCGATCCATGGCTGCATTCTTTTCATGAATGGAGCTCTTCAATCCCAGCAAGGCCTGCTCCCATTCCAGACGCCGAGCCTCAATTCGGCCCTTTCTGGCTTTCAGTGCAGAACTGCGATCCCCGGAACCGAATACAGGTATCCTGAAGCGAATCTGGGCCCCGGCCTCCGGTTTTTCCGGAGTGATCGCATCCAGTGCAGGGCCGTAGCCCCCATAGAGGCGAAGCGAAAGGTCCATACCGTAGATTTCCTTCCGGGCCAGTTCTTCCTCTTCCTGGAAGTATCGATTGGCCAGATTAAATCCAGAAAATAGAGGATGCTCTTCCAGGGATACGTAGCTGGCCTCATTGCCATTCACAGGATTGGAAAATCTTAACGGGACCGGCTCCGGCACTGAGTCCTCCTGGGATAATCCAGCCTGTAACCTAAGCTGTTCGCGCAGGGAGCCCATGGCCGTGATAATGTCCTGAATTTCGGAGCGAAGATCGGCCCGTCGAATGCGTACGTTCACTAGATCTGAGTAGGAAGCTGTCCCAATTCTAAGACGGGGGCCCAGTAACGCTTCCAGCTGTCCGTATTCTCGCAGAAGACTCCGTCGCACTTCCAGGGTGCTTTCAAGTCTGCATATCCGTAAATAGAGAAGACCCAGGCTTTTTCCCTGGTCCACTTTTCTCATTATCGACTGGACCTGTATGCGTTTTTCATTCAGTCGCGTAAGCTTTGCTCGACTTTCTCGCTTCCCTCCATCCCAGAGAGTCCAGTCAGCCACCAGTCGGGCCAGTGGCCCCGTTCTGCTTTCCTGGGCATTGGCTGCCCCTCCATAGCCTGCCTCCCCGTAAATGTCGGGTAGATACCAAACAGGCAGGGATTCCAGCTCATCTTCCGCGGCCTGAATCTGCACGGGAGCGATTCGCATGCCGGGAGAGTTCTTCAAAGCCTTCTGAAAATACAGCGACAATCCTCTGGATAGACTGGTTTCCGATTTCGTCTCGTGCGACGGCCGAATTTCCTCCGAGCCAGGAGCTGGACTTGCAGGAAGAAGCACTAGAAATAGCACCAATACTTGAAGTGTATTCTTCCAGGCTCGGATGGCCTCCGGAAAGGACTCGGTTTGGTGCAATTCCACCGGACAACTGCTTTTAAACGTCGGATTCATTGGTCTGCCTCCCTGCCAGCGGATGAAAGCGTTGGCCAATCTGAAAATAGAGTACCGGAGTAATCAGAATATCCAGAGCTGTTGAGGTAATCAGACCTCCGGTTATGACAATCGCCACAGGAAACAGGATCTCCTTGCCGGCCGCATCTGGACCGGTTAACAAAACCGGAGCCAATGCCAGTATTGCTGTACCTGCTGTCATGAGCATGGGAACCAGCCTTTCAAGGGCACCGCGAAGGATCATTTCCTCTGTCAGATCTTCTCCTTCCTGTACCATCAAATGTTCAAAGTGCGAAAGCATCAGAATTCCATTTCGTGCCGCAATACCGGTGAGAGCTACGAAGCCAACCATGCTGGCAAGTGTGAGACTAGATCCAGTAATTAGCAGTGCTAGCAAGCCGCCCACCGCAGCCACCGGCAGATTAAGCAGGATTTGAGCTGTTAGAATCCATGAACGGAAATGGGCATATACGATCAGAGAAATCAGAATCAAGGAGGCAAGCGCCAGAAGCAAAAGACGTCGGCTGGACTCCTGCGCTACTGTATACCGTCCCGCCAGTTCATATCTGGCATTACTCCAATCCATGGATTCAAGCTCCTGCTCCGTCTGTGCCACCACATCTTCCAGGGGACGGTCCTGAACATTGAATTGGACTACCATGGCTCGTTCTCCCTGCTCCCGGGGAATCTCATAGGGTCCGCTGGAGGTATACACATCCGCCACCTGTTCCAGACGAACGGCCGATCCATCCGGTCTATGTCTGAGGGTGATTCTCTTTAGGGCCTCTGCTTCCAGGTCCGACTCTTCCAATCGAATCCGCACCGGAAAAAATTTCTCTTCCTCTCGCACGGTTCCCACCTGGCGGCCCAGCTGAGCGATCTGTAGAGTCTCGATAATGTCTGGCGCTGCCATTCCATTCTGTCCGGCTTTTGCATGCTGAATGATAGTTTTCAGTTCCGGTGCCATACTCATGGCTTCGGCCCTTACATCCACAGCGCCAGGGATGGTCTTGATCAATTCATTAACCTGATAGGTACGGTACTGTAGCGAACGAAGATCTGTGGCAAAGACTCGCACTGCAAGCTGGGATCGAATACCAGAAAGTAAATGGTCCAGTCGATGGGAGATCGGCTGTCCGAATCCTACGTTAATTCCCTCGATCTCTTCAAATTGCTTTCGTAACTCGGATTCCAGTGCATGCCGACTTTCTCCTGATAAACCAGGTTTTAATCCAACATCGAATTCGCTATAATGCACCCCTTCTGCATGCTCATCCCCTTCTGCCCGTCCAGTGCGACGTGCAAAATGAGTTATCTCATCGTACCGTGATAGAACGGCCTCAATCTTCATTGCTTTTTCGGCAGAGGCACGAAGTGAGTTTCCGGGAGTGGAAATAACTTCCAGAGTCATGGTTCCTTCATTGAATTCCGGCAGAAAATTCAATGGAAGAATCAAAAAAGCAATCAGTCCGGCACCCAGCATCACAGATGCGAAGAGAAAGGAGACCCCGGGCCGGCTTAAAAGTTTCTTAAGGTTGCTTTGCTGCCAGGATTTTAGCCTTCGAACCAGCATGCTTTCTTTTTGTGCGAATTTATATTTGCCCAGAAGTAAATAGGCGAGCACCGGAGTTACAGTCAAAGCAACAACCAGAGAAGCGGCGATGGCTACAATGTATGCAATTACCAGCGGTTGAAAGAGCCTTCCCTCCACTCCTTCCATAAATAGAAACGGGATAAAAACCAGGATGACCGTTGCAGTCGCCAGCACTATGCTGTTTCGAATCTCCGAGCTGGCATTATAAATCACACCGAGCGAAGATTCCGGAGATCCTGCCGCTTGATTTTCCCGCAACCGGCGAAAGCAGTTCTCCACGTCCACCACGGCATCGTCCACCAGCTCACCAATGGCCACCGCAAGACCGCCCAGAGTCATGGTATTAATTTGCAAACCCAGGAATTGAAGAAGCAGCACAGCGCTCAATAGAGAAAGAGGCAGTGCCAGTACTGTGATAATCGTGGTGCGAACATTCCATAGAAACAGGATCAAAATCAGTATCACTATGATGGAGCCGTCCCGGATTGCTTCGGATACATTTTCTATAGCAGTTTCTATAAAGCCGGCCTGCAGAAATAGCTCCGGATGGATCTGGATCTCTCCTTCAACATCCTTCTGTAGATCGTTGAGTTCCTCCTGGATTGCACGAGTCAGATCCAGAGTCGACGCCCCAGGCTGCTTCTGAACTGCAATGATGACACCCTGCTGGCCGGAAATCCCGGCATCCCCTCTAGGTGGCAGATGGCCTGACTTTACAGTGGCCACGTCCTTAAGTTGTACTGGCCGACCGGCTTTGAATCCGATCAGGGCACTTGCAATTTCATCGGCGGAGAAGATCTCTGCCTGATTGCGAAATGCTACCTGCTCATCCTCCTTTTCGAAGAATCCTCCGCCAGAAACTTCACCCACTGGATCCAGTCTGCGGGACACTTCAATGAGAGAAAGATTGGATCGCGTCAGACGATCTTCATTTACCAGTATATCATATGTGCGAGCTTCGCCACCCAGGGCTGTCACAGAAGAAACGCCGGGAATGGCCAGTAGCCTTTTTCGCACATCCCAGTCTGCAAACGTTCGCAGGGTAGCCAGATCTGCTTGCGATTCCGGAGCAGCGGTCAGCCCGATGAGCATGATTTCGCCCATTACGGAACTGATGGGCCCCAGATGCACCTCCACATCGCCGGACAATTCCAACCGGGCCCCGTCCAGCTTTTCATTTACAATCTGCCTGGCCCGGTATATATCCATATCCCAGGGAAATTCCAGACGGATCTTCGCTACTCCTCGACGACTGGAACTTCGAATTCCCTCCACTCCAGGGGCACCCATCAGGGCTCGTTCCAGGGGAAGGACAACCTTTCGCTCCAGATCCTCGGCCGCCATGCCGGGAGCTTCCACGAGCACGGTGACGACCGGACGATTCAAATCAGGAAATACGTCGATAGAAAGTTCACTGCTACGAATCAATCCCGCAGCCAGAACAAGTAATGCAAGCACCAGAACCGTACCTCGGTTCTTTAATGACATTTTGATAATGCGGTCCAGTAGCCCCGGAGCGGAGCCGCTATGCGCCTGATAATTTTTTTTCAATGATTCCTCCTCGTTACATGCAATGAGAGACCGGGCCATTGAAAGGCTCGGTTCAGGACTCTAGCAACGAGGAGGCGGAATTCGAAACGGAATGAGGCCGGAAGCAATATCCGAAGGAGAAAAGCCACGGGTCAAAAATCGATTCGGAGGCCGCGAAATTAATTCTCCGGATCCAGGATCCAGTGGGTGGTAAGATAGGAGACCGAAATGGGACGGAATCTTTATTCGAAAATCCGCTTCCTGGAATGCTGGCAAAGCATCCTGCTCGAACAATGTGAAGAAAGTAAAAAAGGGAATAGACCCATGGTCTGCTGGTCCAGCGTTCTGCCCGGGCACCGGCTCAATAGCAGCATCGCATCCTGCTTTCCAGGAATTGGCCACAGGAGCAGTCCGATCCGAGGATCTCTTTACGGCATGGTGACCATGGCTGTGCTCCGTATGCGAATGTAGGTGTGCCGAATGTCCCCTGGATGATGCAAATTTTTCCAGAATCCCATCATGGAAATGAACATAGCTTCCCTGCAACCCCTCATGGGAATGTTGACCCAGCACCGGGCCGCTCAGCTGAAGTAACAATCCCTGAATAAGCAGGACTGCAGCAACTATGTGGATTCTAGATCTCATTTGGATTCAGAACTAAGAAAATTTCTCCAGGACGTTGAGCGGTTTCACAGATCGTTTTAATGCTCCGATAGAACCGTCGGCCCTCTATCGGAGCGCCGGGAAAGAATTAGCCCCGGTTTTCCATGGGCACATAGGTTCTTCGCGCTGGACCGGTATAGATCTGACGCGGACGGCCAATCTTGCTACCTGGATCCTCAATCATTTCCTTCCATTGAGCAATCCAGCCTGGCATTCTACCCAGAGCAAACATTACTGTGAACATCTCTGTGGGAATGCCCATCGCTCGATAAATCAGACCAGAGTAAAAGTCCACATTGGGATACAGTTTTCTTTCTGCGAAATAGGGATCGCTTAGAGCTGTTTCTTCAAGTTTGATTGCGATTTCCAGATACGGATCATGCACTCCTAGCTGATTGAGTACTTCATCCGCAGCCTTCTTGATAATTCTGGCCCTTGGATCAAAGTTCTTATAAACTCGGTGACCAAATCCCATGAGTCGGAATGTAGAATTCTTGTCTTTTGCCAGGTTGATAAACTTGGCCACATCTCCACCATCCTCATGGATGGTCTGCAGCATTTCGATTACTTTCTGATTGGCTCCTCCATGCAATGGCCCCCAGAGTGCGCAGACTCCGCTGGACATGGTGGCAAAGATATTGGCCCGGCTGGAACCTACCAGACGTACCGTGGAAGCAGAACAGTTCTGCTCATGGTCCGCATGCAGAATAAGCAGCATATCCAGAGCTTTCTCAATGACTGGATTTACATGATAATCCTCGGCAGGAACCGAAAACATCATGTTTAGAAAGTTGGCCACATAACTTAAAGAGTTCCGCGGATAAATAAAGGGCTGCCCTATGGATTTTTTGAATGAATAGGCAGCAATGGTGGGCGTTTTGGCCAGCAGCCGAATAATGGAAATCTCTCGGTGACGAGGATTCAAAGGATCTGAAGAATCCGTATAATAACCGGATAGAGTGCAGATCATAGAGCTCAGGATGGCCATGGGATGGGAATCCTTGGGAAAGCCATCATAGAGCCTCTTCAGATCTTCATGGATCATAGTATGTCTTGTGACATTAAAAACGAAGTCGTCAAATTGCTCTTTGGTGGGAAGCTCACCGTATATTAGAAGATAGGACACTTCCAGGAAGCTGGATTTTTCTGCGAGCTCCTCTATGGAGTAACCTCTGTAATGGAGAACTCCTGCCTCTCCGTCGATGAATGTAATCTTACTCTGGCAGGACCCGGTATTTAAGAAAGCCTCATCCATGGTGATGGCTCCGGTGGTGCCCCGCAATTTAGATATATCTATTGCTTTTTCATTTTCCGTTCCGGTAATAACCGGCACTTCCAGTTCCTGACCATCGTACAAAATCTTAGCTGTTTCTGACATGCATTCCCTCTGCAGCCAGAGAAAACGATTTGCCATCGTTCCTACAAGAAAAAAATTCACGGCACTGCCCCCATGCTGTTCAATACTCTGGACTTTGTTGCCTTTCTGGCCTGTACGTTTGCCCTGTTTCTAATATTACCCCGGTGGCGAAGGCATGTGGTTCTGATTGCCTCCTTGATTTTCTACGGAAGCTACAACTGGGGCATTCTGGTTCTGCTGCTGCTTACTGTGGCTGCGAATTTTTTTGGGGCACAAAGGATTGCAAAAAGTGCCGGTTCCAGGGGCGGTAAATTCATACTGGCGGGCTGTGTATCTCTGAATATGGCCTTTCTGGGCTTCTTCAAATACACGAATATGTTACTTTACTGGGCCGGTTTGGCTGTGCTGGACCAACCCCTGGAAGCGCCATTCACCATATTGTTACCGGTAGGGATCAGTTTTTACACCTTTCAGGTTACATCCTATGTTGTGGATGTTTATCGGGGTCTAATTCAGCCGGAAAGGCGATACAGCAAACTTGTACTTTTCACTGTTTATTTTCCGCAACTGGTAGCTGGCCCTATTGAACGTGCCGGCCGGCTATTACCTGAGCTGGATTTTAAAGGTAATATCCCCACCAGCATGATCTGGCAGGGGCTTCTACTCTGCCTCTGGGGGTTTTTTAAAAAGGTCTATGTTGCGGATAACCTCTCCCCTCTGGTAGACTATATTCTGGCCGTTGAAGATCCGCCCACCGGGGCCATGTTGTTTGCCACTATACTGTTTCCGCTACAACTCTATGCAGACTTCACCGGTTACACTGATATAGCTCGTGGACTTTCCAGAATGATGGGCGTGGAGCTTTCCTTGAATTTTTTTCATCCGTTTCTTTCCACGAACCACATTGAGTTCTGGCGGCGATGGCACATTACCCTGGGAGCCTTCTTAAGAGACTATCTGTACATTCCGCTCGGCGGTAGCCGTGTTGGGCCATTGCGATCCATGGTAAACATAATGATTGTCTGGGCTCTGGGCGGCCTCTGGCATGGAGCCACGGCCGGCTACTTTATCTGGGGATTGTACTGCGGTCTTATGGTCGCTATCACCGGTGCATTGCTTCCCATCATTGGTCGCTGGGAAGGCCAAAGCCAAGCAAGGAAATTCACACTGACCATTGCAGGGCGTCTGTTCACATTTCTTACTTTTTCTCTGGGACTTCTCATTCTAAGAGCACCGGATGCAGAAAGACTGGTTACGATGCTGGGAGAGCTCACTGTCCTTCAGGGACCAGCCATGAACCTGGATTACATCTGGCTCAGCCTTCTTTTTCTGGTGCCTCTAGCATTATTCGAGCTCTGGAGAATTTTTAAAAAAGAAGAGGAGCCCTGGGCTAGTTCATGGTTGGCCTATCCATCCGCTTTCATCTGGTTTCTGATGATCTGGGCCGCTGGCCGCTTTGAAGCCCGGGAGTTCTTCTACTTTCAATTCTAGGCCAGGCCGATTGCAGTTCCGTCCAGCACAAACCCTCCGCCGGACTCAGTCCCAAGCCCTCTGGCTCAGGAATAACGACTCAACGTCAAAACCTGAAGGTCCAATCTCTAAGTCTGATTAGACGCCTTCGCCCTCTTCCCGATCCGGCACATGAAAGAGCTGCCTCAATTGCAGGGACCATCTTGTGATAATCGTATAAAGTACAGGCACCAGAATCAGAGTTACCCCTGTGGAAAACAGAAGCCCCCAGGCAAAGGACAATGCCATGGGTACAATGAATGGATCCTCCCCACCAATACCGTAAGCGGTGGGTAGCAAACCAAGGACCGTGGTAATGGTCGTGAGAAATACGGCCCGAAGTCGCATGGAGCCGGCTTCCATGGCTACCTGTTCCAGAGGAAGGTCCGGATTCTCTTTATGAATACTATTTGCAAAGTCGATCAGTACGATGGAATCGTTTACCACAACTCCAGAAAGTCCGATGATGCCCATCATGGCCAGAAAGCTAAATGGCTCTCCATGTATAGCGAAAGCCAGGATGACACCAATCAAACTGAATGGTACTGAAAGCAGAATTACCAGAGGCTGAAGCACCGAGCGAAATAAGCTGGCCAGGATCATGAATATGATCACGATTCCAACCAGGAAAGCCTTACCAAGACTGGCCATGGACTCTGCAGTGTCTTCGTTCTCACCACCCATGGCCATGGAGTAGCCCGGATACTCGTCGATAATACCCTGTGCAAGCTCCTGGAATTTGCCGGCAGCCTCAACAGCGGAAGTCTCATCCTCATTTATATTGGCCGTTACCTGAACCAGGCGATCACCGTCCAGGTGGCTTATAGAATTGACTCCCCTTTCGCGCACGGTATAGATCAATTTCTTAACAGGAATTTGATTACCTGTCATATTCGGAACTTTCGCTGAATAAAGACTATCCAGTTGCTCACGAAACGGGTCATCCAGCATAACTCGAATATCCACTTCTTCGTCCGGCCTTCGCACCGAAGTGGCCACAACACCATCAAAGGTTGCATTGACTGCAATGGCAACGCTGGAAGCATTGATTCCGGTTTGAGCAAGTACCTGTTCATTGAACTTGATCCGCTCTTCCATCTTGCCGGGTTCATTGGAGTCTTCAATGTCCATTACATAGGGAACCTTTGTAAGCACCTCTTTGTATCTTCCAGCAAGCTCCTCCAGTGTTTCCAGAGAATCCCCGGTTAATTCAATGGCCACAGCTTTGCCCACCGGCGGACCACCTTTGAGTTTCTCCATATCCAGGCTTGTAAGTGTACCGGCCAGATCTTCGTAACCGGGCACAGGTTCGGTCTGAAGCGCTGGCAATTCCAGCTCATCATCCTTTTCTTTCATCTGATTTCGCTGTTCTTGAAGCCGCTTCCTGGCTTCCCCACCCAGCATCCAGAATGTGGCAGCACGAAGATCATCGATGGAGGCCTGGGCGGACCTCTCTCTGCTGTTTTCCGGAGTCAGATATACAAGTAACTGAGCATATTGATTTCCTCTTCGCGTGAATGGATCGTTGGGATTCTGCTGAATGATTCCTACCCGAGTGGTATAGGTATCCAGCTCCTCTTTAGGAAGCTTTTCTACACTTTGCTCCACTACTTCGGTGTAGCGGTTCATTTGCTCCAGGGTTGTTCCAGGCTCCGCCGTCAGCTTCACATGAAATGTTTCAATGGCACTGGGAAAGAGCACAAATTTCCCGAATGCTGCCTGGATACCCCCGGCTACAATTACCATTGCGAACAATACAACTGCCACTACCCATTTATTCTGAAGTGCAAATTGCAGCGAAGGTTCATAGGTTTCTTTGCGAAATCGATTAAACCACCCACTTTCTTCTTTCATCTCGGATCCAGTTTGACGGGTCATACGATTCATGTCGTAGAGGTGAGATGGCAGAATAATCAAGCATTCAAACAGGGAAGCGACAAGGGCAATAATGATGACAAGTGGAATGGTAAATACAAACTTTCCGAAAATACCGGTCATGAACATCAAAGGACCAAAAGCAGCGACGGTTGTAACGATGGTAGCTGTTACCGGAGCCACCACTTCCGCAGTCCCTTTCCTTGCAGCCTCAAAGGGACTGTAACCCTCCTCCAGGTATCTGTAGAAGTTTTCGCTTACGATAATAGCGTCATCAACGAGAATACCAATTACGATGATAAGGCCGAACATGGAAATCAGGTTCAAGGTCACACCAAGAGCACTCATTACAATGAATGCGATTCCAACAGAAATGGGAATTCCCAGAGCAACCATTAAAGAAGTGCGCCAGCCCATAAAGAAAAACAGAGAGCCAACCACCATGATCAGACCCACGGCAGCATTGTTACTAAGTACTCCCAGGCGTCGGTTTACAAAGTAGGATACATCGTTTACGAATTCAATGCGAATCCCATCAGGCATTGTGTCCTGATATCGGGCTACGGTGCGGCGCACTTCTTCCACTACAGTGATGATGTCTGCGCTGGATTGCTTCAGAACCGTTAAACTGATAGTCGGAAAGCCTCTAGTTTTTTCAATGTAATCGGCTTCTTCAAAGGTTTCCAGAACCCGGGCCACATCTTGAACTCGAACAAGTTGACCCACATCGTTTCCGCGAATAGGCACCTGCCTTACCTCTTCGATGGTTTCCAGCTCACCGACAGTACGAATCACAAGTGCATCGCCATTATGCACTACTTCACCGCCCGGAAAATTTACGTTTCGGTTTTGTAGAGATTGAATGATTTGACCAAGGCTAACGTACTTATCATTCATCAGACCGGGATGCACCCGTACCTGATATTCCACATCCTGCCAGCCCCTTCGTGCAATACGCGCAACTCCATCAATGTCCAGCAGATGATCCTCTAGATTCTGTGCTTCATCCCTTAGCTCTTTTTCCGAAAGAATGAAGGCACCATCCTTTTTAGTCCGACTTACACTTACTTCTATTACCGGGGTTCGGCTGGAAGTAAGCTCTACTATTACCGGCGTCTCTGCATCACCGGGAAGATCCTCGGTCCGGTCCACAGCAGAGCGAATATCATCTATTACTTTCTGGCTATCATCTTCATCTGGATCAATGGTAATGGTAACGACGGAGAGATTCTCCACAGAGGTGGACCGGAACTCTTTAATCCCATCCACTTCTTTGATTTGATCCTCAATAGGATTTGTGACCAGTTTTTCCACTTCCAGGGGTGCCGCCCCGGGATAGATGGTCTGTACGTTCACTATGTCAAAATCAATGTTCGGGAATGCTTCCCGGTTCATGGTTGCTGCAATGACTCCACCAAACAGAACGATGGCCAGAGTGAGCAAATTCACGAATAAACTGCGGTTCAGGAAATACTCAATGAAAGCTGCCATATGGGATATGCCAGAGCAGTTTCCAGTGTTTACAGTGTCAATTTAAACGAATGGAAAATGCGTTACAGAATGACAGGTTGGGCAGGGAGATTCTGCACAGATTGGTTCTATCCTATTTAAATTTGGTGTAAATTCTAGATGGGAACGGAAGTCCTCATTTCTGAAGCCGGTGCCCGGCGAGGTGCCGGAAACCTATTAAAAGCCGTTGTTTGAGAATTGCTGGAAGTTGATGTTTTCCAGGGTAGTGCCGGTGGCAATTCCGGTGCATCCAGATGCCGTCAGAGCGCCATGCCCCTGGTAGGCACCGAGATTGGGAGTATAGATACAACCTTCATTTCCAAAGCAAAGAGGTAGATCAGAAATTCCATCCGTTCCATCTTCTATAGCATGCCGAAGAAATGTGATGGAACCTGGAGTAGCAGTGGTCCAGGTGTGGGTGATGGTGTCGTTGCCCGTAGGGCATGTGAGGCCATTCAATAGCTCAGTGGAAGTGGATTTGAGAGCCAGGTCCCACTGCTCGCATCGCTTGGTGAGGGGCGCCGGGTTACCGATGCATTGACCACGGGCTCCCGCCGGAATCAGAAGTGTTGCATTAAGGCCATATAGCTGGTAAGGATTGGCGAATCCCACCCAGTTGAGAGCCAATGAAGCATTCACTGCCCCACCGGAGGGGCCAACAAAGCCACCACCATTCCCAGAGACCGGATCAGCATCATTAAAAAGCACAACGGAGTGGTCCGAACCGGTGTCCGGGTCACAGTCCGCCGGAAGATCATCGATTCCAGTGCCAGTGCCAACATTGATACACTTGTCCGCCAGGGGACTGAATAGTATCATTTTTCCAGAGAAGTAGGCTTGCGCTCCGGAATCCATATCAATCAGAGAATTAGCATGCAATGCGATAGCAGAATCGATGACTTGATTGGAGCTCGATCCGTTGGCAAAGCGGATTCCGGTTCCTGGAGCATTCACTGCGATAATGTTGATTAGACTGATTCCTTTGTTATCAGCGGCAGTTCCAAAATCGAAGGAATCAGCTCCATTGTTTGCCACCGTCATATTCATGAACATGGACGTACGTAAGCCGCCACCGGAGCTCAGAACAAATATACCGTCCCCTTCGTTCGAGGCAACGAATGAGTTCATTACGATTAGATCATCCACCATCCCATTGGCAACAATGTGAATACCCGAATTGAAATTGTTATAGAATGTACTGTTTACCACCATGTTTCGCGCAGTATTATTGCCGCCAGAGTCCTCGATTATTAGCCCGTTGCCCGACATACTATTGGCACCACGCACTCCGGTGAGAATTGAATCGCTTACATCTGTGAGGTGAATGTTTCCAGTATTTGCGGAACCATCCACATTCCAGACCCGAACATTATTCAGTCTATGATAATAGGATGGTCCAACAATACGAATGCCGGACGTTGTAACCATTCCGGGACCATTCCCGTCGAATTTCCCTTCAATCCAGAGGAAGTTTTTCCCGTTATTGTTTACCATGGGATCGGCACCAGACGCTCTCAATAGGACCCCGGTATCCATTGCAATCACTACGTTGTCTGCTGCGATATCAAGAGTGCCGGTAAGTGTTGAGTTGGCCGATTGAACATAGATTCCTCCTGCTGTAGCGAGACTACCGCCACCTACAGGTATGTTCGTAACTGCATTGTTCCACCAGGCAGCTGCCGGAGCATTCGGAACGTTGGTACCGGCAATGGTTACCGAATTTGTATTCCAGGCAGGAGTACCGAAATCGATAAGATCCTTGAGTGACTTACCGACCTGAAGATTGCCAGATACCAGCAATACGGGTAGACCCGCCCCCTGGGGAACGCAGTACCAATTCATCCAGCCCTGGGCATCTGTTCCAGAGACTCCAGTGCAATCATTGATCTTATCCAGAACCATGATCTTTCTAACCTGGCCGCCATGCAGACAACCGAAGTAAAATGCATTCTCGGATCCATCGCAGGATGTGTCCGATGCAGTCAGACCTGTGGTTCCATCATTCTTTATGTAATAATTCCAATTGGCCGCATTCGTAAAATAGGGCTGCACAGTGCCATCGCGCATGATGTATGTATGGCTCACACTGGCGGAGTTTCCGGCCCTATCTGAGACTGTAAGATCCAGAGCTCGATTGAGTCCAGGAGACCAGATCATCATTCCTGTGGTATGAAAACCGATGGCAGGACTGATTCTAATCTCATCGTCTGGATTGGTGCTTGTGAAATAGGCTCCGCCATCATCCTCATTTTCAATATCGCCTCCGGCAATAACAGTGGCGCCAGTATCCACTGTTTCGCTGAATCGATAGACGATCGGATCATTATGTTTTACATAGGTCCCGTTTCCCGTTACATCTGTAATCACAGGCGCGGTTTCATCCCTGGTTACAGTTATAGTCTTACCCAGATCATACTGACCTACATAGTTCTCTTCGCATATTCGCACTGTATATGCGGTATCTGTTCCTGGGGCAAAAGCAGTGGCGGCAATAGCCGCGCTGGTTTGGCCTGGGCCAGCACCTGTGGTACCTGTATCTATGACCGTTCCATCGGTACAGTTCGTGCTATTGATTCGCAGGCTATACGGTCGATTGGAGCGATCTGAATCCCAGGAAATTACCGTTGTAGTTTTGGTTCCGACGTTACTCACAAAAGCATTGGTAACGGCTTCATTGCTAATATTACTAAAGCTGGAATCTACGGTATAATTAAAGATCTGCACAGCGCTCTTATTTCCAGCCAGGTCCACAGCGATGGCCTCGATGGTTGTAACCTGTAGATCTGGTGCTGAAATGGCCCCGCCATACGGCGCCGGAGTAGCCCCGGTACCATCGATTGCAATGTCTGGATCTGTCGGATTTGGCGGTGCCGATGGAGCAGCCACACTCTGACTTACCACAGCCATGCCATTGCAGCCCGATGGGGAATCATTGCAGGTAAGCGAAATACTTGTTGCAGCCGTGAGATTGCCCGGGGCCTGGGAAGGACTGATTGTAGGTGCTGCATTATCTACAGTTACAGTGCGAGCAATCTCATCTCTCAATGTCGGCCCCGTCTCATAGCCACATATCAAATAGGTATTGGAACCAGATATGAGAGGAGTGCCGCCGGTGGTTGCGTTGAGAGTAACCACGCTGGTGCCTCCATTTGTAAGAATACCCGTGGCACTGGCATCAGGATACGGAGTTCCGGTGGCACAGTCCGCCCCTGACTTGATTATGTAGGTTCCGGCATACGCGGAAACAAAGGAAATCTGCACCGAGTTGTATGCGCCGGCATTGGCGCTTATGTAGGTTCGATCCTGTGTTATGCTATTGATAGCAACACTGGTACAGGTCACAGTGACATTACTAACGCTGGCTGTCAGGATTCCGCTTGCACCGCTAATTGTGCAGGTCTGACCGGTGGGAGGAGTGCCGATGCTAAGACTATAAGCCGTGCCTGAGGCATACTCTTTGTTAAGCGGATGATTTCCGCCGCCGGGTATGGTAAAGGTCTCACCGTTATTTACGACTGTAAAAGAGCCGGTGGCTCCACTTACAGCCAGAGTAATCGTAAATTTATCCCCGGGAGTAGCCAGAACTAACAGAGGATCATCCGGATAACTCTTAACGCAGTGCGAGGCAGTAAACAATGCCAGCAAGGCAAGGCAAATGGCTGTTGATATTGTTTTTCGCACTCTAAAACTCTTTTTCCGATTGCCTGGAACCCAGATTCTTCTGGCCAAACTCTATTTGTATGCAAGATGAGAGGTCTGGTCCCACACCGTACAGTTAACCATTATTGTCCGTGTTTTTGTAGGATTTTCGTACCCGGTCAACTAAATCCATGTACTAAGTTATAAAAATCGCAGTTTGGCTCTGGTTCGATTCGGTTGCATCTTTATGCGACTTAATAAAGTCGCTTTCGTAACCCTCCGGGTATATCCAACTTCGCATACCATAATACCATGACAGTAAGCCCTGCGAAAGTAGACGAAGCACCTGGCAGGACCAGAAGTACGGTGTGTGAATGCCAGCCCTGAATTGTCAGACCAACCAGTACTCAATTCGGCAACCACCAGTATTCGCAGCCAGGAAAATCGAAACCGTGGTAATGAGCGCCGCAAAAAAGGGCCGACATGAAGCCGGCCCTTTTAGAATACCTGGATGGTATTTACAAGATGATCTGTGGTTAACAATCGTAGTAGAGAACGAACTCGTAGGGGTGCGGCCTCTGATTTACAATCTGCTCAACCTCTTCGCGTTTGTACTCAATGTAACTATCAATGAAGTCTTTAGTAAATACATCTCCTTTCGTCAACCATCCATGGTCTTCTTCCAGAGAGTCCAGTACCTTGGTAAGATTGGCCGGTACAGCATGCAGACCTTCCAGTTGTTCCGGAGTTGCATCGTACAGATTGAAATCCGCAGGTTTGCCCGGGTCCAGTTTTCGCTGCACTCCATCAAGACCGGCCATTAGCATGGCAGCAAAAGCGAGATACGGATTCGCAGCGGCATCGGGAGTTCGGAATTCGATTCTGCGAGCCTTATCCCCGTGAACAGCAATAGGTACTCGAATGGAAGCAGATCGGTTTCTGGCAGAATAAACCAGATTCACCGGAGCTTCAAAGCCGGGAACCAGTCGCTTGTAGCTATTGGTGGTGGGATTGGTGAAGGAAAGCAGGGCCGGTCCGTGCTCCAGGATACCTGCAATATAGTTCATGGCCATATCGCTAAGATGAGCATACCCATTACCTGCAAACAGATTCTTACCGTCTTTCCATAGTGACTGGTGAGTGTGCATACCAGTTCCGTTATCGCCGAAAAGAGGCTTTGGCATGAAGGTAGCAGAGAATCCATGCTTTCGCGCAACATTCTTTACCACGTATTTATAGAGCTGTAGCTTGTCTGCGATTCGAGGCGCTTCATCCAGTTTGAAATTAATCTCTGCCTGACCAGCGGAGGAAACTTCATGGTGATGCTTCTCTGTTGCAATTCCCATTTTTTCCAGCATGGCCAGCATTTCGCCCCTCAGGTCCTGGAAATGATCGTTTGGAGGCAGCGGGAAGTAACCTTCTTTCGTTCTCATTTTGAAGCCCAGGTTGGGTCCTTCATCGGTTCCCATGTTCCAGCGAGCATCAATTGAGTCGATGAAATAGAAACCACTATTCGTTTCCTGGTCAAACCTTACATCGCTGAATATAAAGAATTCAGCTTCCGGTCCAAAGAATACCTGATCGGCCAGGCCGGTACTTTTCATGTATTCTACCGCACGCTTCAAAATAGTACGTGGGCTTCGGGCATATTCAGTGGGCGTATCGCCGGGCTCATAAATGTCGGCGATAACTGCCAGTGTCTTCTTTTCAAAGAACGGATCTATGTAAGCACTGGAGGCATCCAGTACAGCCAGCATGTCGGATTCGTTGATTGCTTTCCATCCGCGAATAGAAGAACCGTCAAATCCAAGTCCTTGCGTAAAATCATCCTCATCCATTGCATTGATATGCATGGTGAAGTGGTGCATCATACCGAGCATGTCGGTGAATCGCACATCCACATAATCGATTCCCTTGTCCTTACAATATTTTAGTAGTTCGGACGGTGAATTGGGCAATTGTTCCATTTCGATCTCCTGTTTATCCTTTCTTAAACTCGAAACTTTCGATGCTCAACGAGCCTATCTCCATTTCCGGACAGAGGTCCCTGCTTCGGAAATGCCAAATTGCTATTTTTTCGTGCAAATGGTGTGCCATGTATTCATAGTAGCTGAATCCTCAATAGGTCCTTCAAGAAAAAACTCAGCCCCCTTCTACCGGCATTGAGACCACGGTAACGGCATTATGCCTCCTCAACAAGCATATGTTGGTGCCACCTGGCCCTTCCACTGCTTCGGGAGCGGTTTTGAAATCTCTTCCACTACATTCGGGCATTCCACAATGAACTGGACAGTGAAACTGGCCGTCTACGATAGTAGACCGATTTCATTTCCGCTAATTATAAGGAAGGATTTTGTAAATGTTTCAGAGATCACCGGCCATCATCCTACTATCCGTTGCAATCAGCTTTGCCGCAGCATTAACCAGTTTCGCTCAGGTGGAAGCTGCAGAATGCTCTGAGATTTGCCAGGCCTATCTCAGCTGCGTGGAGCAATCCTATCCCGGCCATAGCACAGAGGCACAGAAAAAAACCATCCAGGAAGGATGTATTGGCAGCTGCCAGAAAAGCACGGACGCTGCGAACCAGTGTTACCGGCAATCCGATGGAACAGCCGGAAAGGTCGCTTCTTGCAATGAATTTTCGGCCTGTATTCTGAATGTAAACTGAGGTTCGCTCAATTCCTGGCTCCTATCTGGAGTAAACAAGAAGGCAGAGGAATCCTATTTGCCGATTCTTCCGGTCAGGAGCACTTACGAAGAATCCTGGCTCTTTGTCGAATGGTCCCGGCGAGATAAAATTACCATCTTCAAACCAGTTCAGATGGAAGCCGCCTGGCGGTTTATTTTAACAGAGAACTCCAGTCCAGAAAGATGGGCTCCTTGCCCAGCTCTTTCAATCGATCATGCATCTGCTCGATGGTGCGATGATCATCTATAGAAAATTGCTCTGCTGCTCTGTTATCTTTGCTGACTTCGTATCCACCCGGATCTGTCTTGCTTCCTGCAGACATCTGAGTGATACAAAGACCGGCCATTCGGTCGCGAAACTCCGGACTTTCGCGAGTAGAAAGAGTAATCACTGCATCTGGCAAAAACAATCGCAAAGCCAGTAAATAGCGAACGAATTCCCGGTCCTTAACTTCCGGCAGGTCTGAAACCCCGGTGGCCGCCCGGAGCCGGGGAAGCGAAACGGACAGCTGGGACTTCCAGAAATTATGCATCAGGTACCGACCATGTAAACCCAGCATGTAGACTTCGCTGGCTGGATCCGAAAGACCCAGCAGAGCTCCGATGGCTATTCTACGAATTCCTGCCTGGCCCGCCCGGTCAGGACAGTTTAGCCTGAACTCCATGCGTTTCTTCATTCCCTGCAAATGCACCTGTTTGTATCGTTTCGGATCATACGTTTCCTGGTAAACTGCCAGTCCATCCACGCCGGCCTCTCTAAGTCTTTCATAGTCGGCGCGCTTCAAAGGGTAGACTTCAATAGAAATGGATGGGAAGCGATGTCGAATCCGATTAGCAGCCTCTTCCAGGTAATCCACCGGAGTTGCACGATAGTCTTCGCCGGTGAGCAATAATATATGACGAATCCCCTGGGAATGAAGATTACCGGCTTCCTGGTCCAGTTCCTCCATGGTCAGAGTTTTTCTTTTGATCTGGTTTCCAACGCTGAATCCGCAATACGTACAATGGGAATTGCATTCGTTGGAAAGGTACAGTGGAGCAAAGAGCTGAATTACATTTCCAAACCTCTGCAATGTGAGTTCCCGGGCTGCAGCCGCCATGGGCTCCAGGTAGGAATTCGCAGCCGGTGAAATCAGTGAGCAAAAATCAAGAAATGTCAAAGACTTCCTGGCCGTTGCCTGATCCAGGGCTCGCTCCACATCCTCTTCGGTTCGCTGCTCAATGATTCCTGGTATGGAGGAAAAATCGAGCCTGGCTGCCACCGAAGCAAAGCCTCCTGCATCCTTCTTCTCTGGATCCATTTTTCCGTCTGGATGAGCAGGAAAATCAGGCTCCAGGGACGGATTTAATAGGATTTGCTCCAGCTTATCAATGGAACTATCCGGCTGTATACCGGCCTTCAATTGGCTGGAGTCGGACTGTATAGATTCGTGGATATCTGGAATTGTACTCATAGTAGCGTGCCGGTTAAAATTAGAACCGCTACTGAGAAATAAATAACCAATCCAGTTACGTCCACAAGCATTGCCACAAAAGGAGCCGATGAGGCGGCCGGGTCAAACCCCAGGCGCTGCATTACAAGAGGCAACATGGAACCGGTAATAGTTCCCCACATAACAACTCCCAGCAAAGAAATTCCAATTACGCATCCGAGCAGAATATAATGTTCCCCATAGTCCGGGAAAAAGATCGGCCATAGAACCACTCGGAAAAAACCGATGACTCCCAGGATACCGCCCAGGGTTAAGCCGGCCAGGATTTCTCTTCGCATGACAATCCACCAGTCTTTCAGACCCACCTCACCCAGGGCCAGGGCCCGAATGATCAAAGTAGCTGCCTGGGAACCAGAATTACCGCCGCTGGAAATAATTAGTGGAATAAAAAGACCCAGTACCACAGCCGCAGCAATCTCATCTTGAAAGAAGCTCATTGCAGTGACTGTGAACATCTGACCAAAAAACAGTAGAATCAACCATCCCACTCTTCTCTTAATCATCTGAAAAAAGCCAGTATGCATATAAGGAGTTTCCAGAGCATCCAGACCACCAAACTTCTGAATGTCCTCTGTATGCTCCTCTTCGATTACATCCAGAACATCATCCACGGTAACTATACCCAGTAGAAATCGCTCCGAATTCACCACCGGAAGTGCCACTCGGTCATACTTCTTGAAAACATCCACAGCATCTTCCCGGTCATCCGTTGCCTGAAGAAAGATAAAGGATTCATCCATCAGATCCTGCACCTTCTTTCGAGCCGGAGCTAGCAGGATTTCTCTAATTCGCAAATCGTCGATCAAACGTCCTCGATCGTCAGTAACATAGATTACATTAATACTCTCTGAATCTTTTCCATTCTTTCGAATATGATCCAGTACCTTTTGAACGGTCCAATCCGGTCGAATGGAGATGAAGTCCGGCACCATCAATCGACCTATACTATCTTCAGGATAGCCCAGATGTTGCACGGCCACGATTCGCTCATCCGGAGTCAATAGCTCCAGCAGCTGCTTTACAGCGAAACCAGGCAATTCTTCCAGAAGGGCGGTTCGGTCATCCGCCTTCATCTCATTTAGTATAGCCGCAACTTCATTCTTTGCCAGAGTCTTGAGTAAATGTTGCTGCGAACGAAAGTCCAGGTATTCGAAAGTATCTGCTGTTAGCTCCCGTGGAAGCAGGCGAAATACCACTGCTTTATGATTGTCCGGTAAATCCTCGATTAGTTCGGCCAGATCCCCTGGTCGAAATTCCTTCAAGCGATCGCGCAAAGCCCTGGACTTTCGTTGTTCAATCAGTTCTGCGATTTCAGGAATGATGATCAGGTCGGACATAATTAGCTCCTGCTTTCTTCATCCAGAAATCCTGTAAGTGGACTGGATGCGCTGGCCTGTTTCCAGTTTCCAGAACTACCGGCCACGCCAAAAAGGAAATGCATTCTACCGGCCGTTGTAGCTCTTGCGAAAGCCTGACCGGCCATTGCCTGATTCCTGGCCACAGCCAGCGCTGTATTGACCAGCACAGCATCAGCCCCCATTTCCATTGCACGGGCTGCATGGGAAGGAGCACCCAGTCCAGCATCTACCACCACAGGCACCCTGGCCTGTTCAATAATGATTCGAATGCTTTCTTCTGTTTTAATTCCCTGATTGGAACCTATAGGAGATCCCAGAGGCATAACGGTGGCAGCACCCACATCCTGAAGCCGCAATGCAAGCACTGGATCTGCATGAATATAGGGAAGCACGATAAAGCCATCCTTCACCAGCGCTTCCGTAGCTCGATAGGTCTCCACCGGGTCCGGCAATAAATAGACCGGATCCGGAGTAACTTCAAGTTTTACCCAGGAGCCGCCGCCCATCTCCCGGGAAAGCTGAGCCAGACGAATGGCCTCATCTGCATCCCGGGCTCCGGACGTATTGGGAAGAAGCTGTAGACGATTCCGATCCAGAAGAGAAATCATATCTTCCTGCTCCATGGACTTACTGAGATCCACTCGGCGCAGGGCAACCGTGACCATTTCTGTGGCTGAAGACTGCACGGCCAAAAGCATATCCTGGTTCGAAGCAAATTTGCCCGTTCCTACAAAAATCCGGGAATTGAACCGTCGTCCGGCAATGACCAGGGGACGGGGATCCACCTTACCTAATTCGATGTTTTCCTGTTCTACGGAGGCACCCGAGGATATCTGCAGGCCTGCACCGTTTTTCGCTGCCTGTTCCATAAAAACTCCTGTCTCCAGAATCCTACTTTATTGCCCTGCTGGCAAGCGTTCCCTGCCAGAGTAAACAGTTAGATGGAAGTATGGAGATATTGCATCTCCAATTAGATCCAGATGGCAAAAGAAAAGGGATTCCAGGGCAAAGATTGAAGACTGGCTGAATTGCAGACCATTACCTGGAGGGGCAAGACAGAAGGTCTGGCGGCGGCTTCAGGTATCTTGAAAATCGACCATGACTTCTAAATTTGCATAAACCGGCTGAGCCACCTATTCGGTATCGGAAGTTTTATTTTTGGAACCAGGGGCTTTGCCGGGATACAGGCAAAGCCATGGCCGATTGCGATTTAACCGGGAAATTGCAATCGGCCGGATCATAGACTGTCTATTTTTTATAAGAGATTCGAATTTCCACTCTTCGGTTTTTGGCTTCAGGTCCCATTGTGTTCACAAGCTTACGGTCATCGGCGAAGCCCTGCACCTCAATGAATCGACCAGGAGCTATCCCTTTGCGTTCCACCATGGCATTCTTCACCGCTTCAGCCCTGCGAAGACTGAGAATCTTATTGGATCTATAGGCTCCCACAGAATCCGTATGTCCGTGGACTTTGGCCACTGTATCCGGATTATCCACCAATCCCTGGGCTACCTGATCAATCAATTGCAATGCTTTCTGAGTAAGCTTCGCACTTCCGGTATCAAATGAAAGGTCACCATCGATGGTAGCTACGATTTCTTTTGTATTTCCCGTGGCTTCATCTTTCACTTTTTGCATTTTGAAACCCAGGGCCCGGAAACTGTCCTCCAGTTCTTCCAGAGCGATCCCCTTTCGACCAAACTCATCTTTTACGGTATCATAGAGTTTATCCAGGTATTCGCCTACTTCATCCGACGTCGGCTCTGGTTCTTCAGGCGTTTCGGTTTCTGTTTCAACAGGATCGATGCGAGCTGGATCCGGCGAGGTGGTAGTAGTATTCACGTCCCCGAGATGGAAGGCCATTCCTACCTTCACGTACAGCTCGGTGCGATAGCCTTTGGAAGAGGATGCCCGTTCACCCAGACCAAATGTGCTGGATTTCTGGCTGATATCGGTAAGCGGACCGGTCTGGAGTCCGTAGAATTCACTATAGGTTCTGGTCCAATCCTCTCTTTCCAGTCCAATGGTAGCGGACAGCCTGCAATATCTGAACTCTGCTTCCAGTCTATGCATCATCCCGCTATCGCTTGCTTTGCCAGACTGGTAGATTCCAGCCAGATCCAGACTTTCTGCATCGTTTTGATCCCTGAAGTTTACCAGCTGCGGACCGGCGGCCTCAAATGTACCGCTTCGTTCCATAATGTACAGCTGATACTTGATGCGCAGATAATCCAGAACGTCCCATTTCAGACCCAGGCCAAATACGAATCCATTTAGATGATAGTTAAGCTTTACGTCTCCAGCATTGGCCCAGGTAGTCAGTGATGGATTGCTGGATACGCTATTACTGCGAAGTGTGTATGAGCCATAGGTGGCGGTCAGAGATTCATGCACACTCTGGTATCCTATGATGGGTCCGGCCCGGAGATTCTTCAACCATCGATGATAATAACCGAATTCATAGATCCTGGAATCGTAGTGATATCTAAGAAGCCTGGTGCCTTCAAAAAGACTGGTGGCATAGGTGTCATTTCCAGGAAATGCAAATAGAACGCTGGGGCTGGTTTCCCGGGAGAACTTTCGAACTACATTACTTCTATGGTAGGTAACATCGAAACGGTCTCCATAGGAATACAGCAAAGTTGTACGAATAGGAAAGTAGTCATTTTCATCCCCCTCTCCCAGAGGGATGGCGGCTGGCTGGCCAGTACTTCCTGAATTGATGGCAGAGTTAATTAACCAGGAGGGACCGGTTTCAGTCATCAGATTCTGTTTTCCGATGGCATATCCCATACCTACATCGAACTGTATTCGATGCATGTAGGCATCCAGAAATGGAGTGTCCTGCTTTAGGTCCTGTTCTTCCGCTTTTAGAAGAAAAGGCATAAACAAGACAAGGATGGACAGGTATTTCAGTCCCAGATTTACTTTCATTGGCGATGACTTCACTATAGTTCGGCAGACTGACGCCCAGGATGCACGTCCCATCTTTTATTTTACATAGGACGGATTTTTCAGCTCTCAGAACCAGAAGGTTTTACGATGATACCGTGTAGTTACCTGTCACCTTTTACAGTTAACCCTTCGAATGATTTTCAGGTTCTGTTAGTCAACTTCAGGCAGGTCTGGAATTCTGGAGATTATTTCCCTGAATTGTCTTGAGCAATTATTCCATAGAATCGAGAGATAAGAAATGATGCGGATTATCTACGCAAAGCTTTTACCGGTCACCCTGTTAATCCTCTTAGGCGGTAGCTCATGCACCACTTTCCAGGAAGTACCGTCCTATTTTGGATATGACTCCTACTGGGGACTATTCTGTGGATGCACCACCAATCGCTCGGCCATCGATCCCGCCACCGATGAAGCTTCGGATAGCTTGAACAAAGTCTATGCCAGAGTAAGAAACGATTTTGCCGGAAACGGCGAAATACTGGAAGAACTGGAAGACTCATTTAGGGCCCAGGGCTTCGAGCTTCGTAAAGAATTGGATGCTGGCGGAAATACCAAAAGACTGGTGGCCATCATTGATGGGGATTTGTCCTTTCCCACCGGTTCCTCTGAGCTAACTCCTAAAGCACTGGAAATTGTAGATAAAATGGGAGAAGGTCTGGCAGATATACCAAACACCGTGGCCAGAATTCATGGTCATACGGACACTCCCGGTTCCTATCAGGGAAATAAAATCCTCAGCCAGAAGCGAGCGGAGTCGGTGCGAAAAGCCCTTATTACTCGAAAGGGTATTGCGGCAGAGCGAATCATAGAGGTGCGAGGCTTCGCAGACGATCGAAAGATAATCGATACTACCGCTTCCGAGCCCCGAAACCGCAGAACCGAGATTTTGATTTCCTTTAAAGGCGATTCCTGATATTTTTGGCCATGTTCCGGCCGCGGATTTTGCTTATTTGTCTGACCCTGGGTCTGGTGGTGTTCTCCCGACCTGCCCTGGCTCGCAGCCTGACGGATTGTCTGGAGTTTGTTGCCCTGGAAAAAGGCTCCAAAGCCACTCCAGAACAATTACTTGAAGTTGAATTCCGGCCATTCTCTGAATTAGAGCATATAACGTTCAATGACGGACCTCTGTGGCTTCGTTGTCGTATTAATAAGCTTCCGGGAGTGAATCCTGATTTAGATTACAGATTACATCTGGCCAATGGTTTTATTCAATTCGTAGATCTCTATATATTGTCGGAAGGAGACAGGATCGAACGAATTGCCAGATTAAATGCAGGAAGTTCCTTACCCAGGTTCAACGGTAATCGTAACAGGCAACCGGCCTTTCGCCTACCTTCGCTTCAGAATAATTACACTCTTATGATTCGGGTACAGACAAAGAGCCGAATTCGAATACCAATTTCTTTACTTACCGAATCTCAATACGAAGCGCAGGAAAGTCAGAACCAAACACTGTTTCTTATATTTTACGGACTGGTTCTGGTACTGTTCGTAACCAATTTCCTGGGGTACGCCGGACTGCGAGATCGCAGATACCTGGAGCTGAATGGTTATCTGTTTCTTTTTATGATTTTTCACAGCTACATGGACCAATTCTGGCCCGCCGGACCGGGAAACAGTACCTGGATCTTTCAGGTGCTTTGCGCGGCCGGTCCAGCTTCAGCCAGTATGCTTGCACTTTTCCTGGGTAGCTTTCTGGGAATTACCAGGCAACAGAGAGCCGTTCGAATTCTTCAACTTATCCTATTCTATTCCGGCTTGAGTGTAGCCTTGCTTACCCTGGTTAATTACCAATGGGGCATTGTAGCCTCTTTATTTTCCTTACCTCTGTGGCTAACATTAATCCTGGCAATCATAGCCCTTTCCTATAGAGAGTCCAGAACAGAGGCACGGTACCTCTCCTGGGCTATGTTTGTTAGCATTCCTCTCCCAATATTGATTTCAATATCTGATCTACTTCTGGGATGGGACTCTATGAACATCATTCATTTGACCCGGTTGTTTATGCTGCCAGGAGGACTGATTCTAACGATTTCAGTAACCCTGCGCCTGAATATTAATAACAGAAATCGACAGGAAGCCCTGGAAGAGGCGGTTAGAGAAAGAACCAGGCAATTGATGACCGAATCATTGCGAAGCGAGGAAGCGGGCAAAATCAAGGACAATGTGCTACGAATCGTTTCTCACGATATTCGATCACCACTGGCCGCTTTAAAAACGAACCTGCCTCTTTTGAGAAAGGAAGGACTTTCGGACAACGTTCGCAAAGAGCTGGTTCGGGAAATGGAATCCACCGTCGATGAATTATTGCATCTTTCCAACTGGTTACTGGAATCTTCCAGAGCAGGAAGCGGTAAACCAGGACTTGAGCCTCGCTGGATCAACATTCAATCGGTTCTAAAAGACATTGCCGGAAGGTATGAGAACTCCTCGGGTGCAGAGCATGTTCGCTTTCAGGTTTCGGCGCCGGAAGGCTGGGAATTTCTTATCGATCCACCTCTGTTTTCCAGTATGATCTCAAACCTTATTTCCAATGCAATGCCACATATTGGTAGCGATGGAACCATAGACCTGGTGGCCAACCTGGAAGGCGATTTTGTGCTGCGAATCATGGATAATGGTTCCGGAATCCCGGAAGAACTCCAGCCAATGCTTTTTGATCCAACGAAAACTGGACAGAGTACCGAATCCAACAGCTTTCGAGGTCATGGGCTGGGATTGATCCTTTCCAGAGAGATTGCATTGTTACATGGTGGAGAACTGGAACTGGAGCATAGCGTTCCAGGAAACACTGTATTTATCTTTCGCATGCCCGGGAATCGAATCTATATTCCAGGCCATGAGATGTCCAGAGGCCAATCCATTGTACTGCTGGTAGATGATGACCCAGCATTTCGGCAGATGGTGCGAACCCTGTTTTATCAGGCTGAACCTAACCTGGCTACCGTAGAAGCCTCCAATACGAGACAGGCTCTTCGAATACTTCGAGAGCTTCAGCCCAGGTTAATTCTCACAGATGTATGGATGCCCGGAGAAGATGGATTCCACTTGATTCAAAGTCTTGCAGGAGATGAACGATACTCCAGAATACCGGTCTGGGCCATCTCTGCAGACGGAACGACTGAAAAGCAGGCTACTTCGTATCCTAACGTTACTACTTTTCTAGAAAAGCCCATCCAGCCGGATAAATTGAAAAAACGATTTACCGATTTCTCTCGTGAAAATAGGCGATAAGCTCTGCAGTAGTTTCAGCGTTTAGCTTTTCCTTTAGATTGCCTTTATGAAAGGCCACGGTCCGGGCTGAAATATCCAACCTCTCTGCAATTTCCTTATCTTTGAAGCCATGGGCCACCAGTTCAAAAACCTGCCATTCTCGTTCGCTTAACTTGGGGCCGTGCTCTCTATGCTGTTCCAGAATGGCCTGTACCTTTTCTGAGAAAACCGGATGTCCAGAAACAATTCGATCCAGGGCAGCTATAATGTTTTCATTCACATCGTCTTTTAGAAGCACTCCATCCACCTGCAAACGAGTGGCTGCAGCAATAATGGCCGGAGATTCCTGTTGAGTTACTATTAGAATTCCAGTGTCTGGATAATGCTTTTTTATGTATGAAACGGCCAGAAGCCCGCCGTACTGGGAGGCTTCTCGAATCCCCAATCGCTCCATCTCTTCTGTTATCCCGGGTTCTGCCTGATCCTGTAGTTCCGGCCCTGGTGGCATCCCAATATCCAGAACGGCAATTCTAGGTGGATTTTGCGAAAATCCAGTAAGTACATCGGCTCCGTTTCGCCCTTCAAAGGATACAAAAAAGGAATTGGATTCACCGATCACAATGCGCAGGCCGGTGAGGATCAACTGATGATCATCGGCTATCAGGACTGAATGTTTCTGGCCTTCCATATATTGAACAGGTTTGTAATGCTGCAAACTTTGCAAGTCTTTGTCTCATTCAGTGACTCATCCGGCTGTATTGCTCTCATTCCAGAGGGAACATTTTTACTTGATTCATACAGGGATAAATCCCGCTAATGAAGTAGTGGATAACGGACTCATACCGTTCAGGCCGGTAAGCGGCGCACGGGGACCTCATGCTCAGACCATTGCAACCCATCTTCTGGGGCGAGCGACCTTTATCAACAGCAAGAAGTTTAAATCAGACCTGTATACAGTAGCCCTGCCCAGCCCGGAAGGGAGCATGGATCGAATTTTGTTGAAGATCCATCGCCAGAAAGTCCGGGAAGCGCCGGCTGTAATTCTAGTGCATGGGATGGAAGGCAGTTCTGAGTCCGTTTATATCATCAAGCTCACAGAGAAATTGCTGAGCCGGGGCTTTCATGTAGTTCGAATGAATCTCAGACAATGTGGCGATGGGCGGGACATGGCCCGTATGACCTACAATGCGGCCATGACCGTGGATCTGCATGCTGCCTGCATTTTTGTTCATGAGAATCTAGCTGAAAGAATGGCAGTAGTTGGTTATAGCCTGGGAGGCAATATTACCCTAAAATATATGGGGGAGCCGTCCACAGAAAGGGCCCGCCAGATACGCAATCTTCGCAGAGCACAGCCAGATTACCTGGAAAGGGAAAGTCCATTACCCAGGCGCTGGAAAGAGTTTCCTCTTCGATTACCCGAGCGATGGGTGGCTGTAAGTGCTCCCCTGGATCTAAAGGCTACTCAGGTGAGGATGGATTCAGATAGGGCCAGACTTTACAGAGAAGCTTTCCTGGATGAATTCAAACTTCGCGTGGATTCAGGCGTTTACGGAGAACTGGCCAGAAATCTGCCCGATGCCCATCGAAGGCCAGACACATTTTATAGATTTGATACACTGTATACAGCTCCGGCCTCCGGCTACCTGGGTGCGGAGCATTATTATGAAGTTGGCTCCGGAGGCAGCTACCTTGCCAGAATCAAAACTCCAGGCCTTTTGCTTCACTCCCTGGACGACCCATTGATTCCCCATGAGCCGATACATGCAATCCCCTGGTCTCAGTACAAAGATATTGAGGTTCATTTTACTTTGAATGGCGGCCATGTGGGCTGGCTTGCCAGAAAGCATCCGGAATTCCCGGACCGGCGCTGGATGGACTACCGGATTGAAACCTACTTAATGGACTGGATTGGACGCAAGTCCTGAATGCATTCAGTACTAAGCCCCATTTCCTTCTGAACATCCATGGCTGGATCTCGACTATAATTTCGAAGAAAGGCTGAGCCTTCCTTGAAATAGGAATGGGGATTCTGAGTCTGCAAACTTAGATCTTTATGCGTCTCCTGGAGCATGGTTCCTGTGTCATAGGGACCCATGAGCTGTTCGTAAAAACCAAAGCGAAATACCTTTCCCTCTTCTTCGAAGGCCAGGGGAGTTATGGAAGAATCTCCGGCATTAAAAAAGTACAGCAGTGGTTTTCGCTCCACCATCTTCTTTCGGATGTCCAGCTTTTTCAATGCAATATCAACGCTCATAGGCTGAATGCATTTTCGATCTGATTCTTCATGATCCATAAGTACCGGGCCCTGGGAACTATGGTAGACGAATCTTGTACGGAACAGAACCCAGGGACCTTTCAATTCCACAATACCTTTTTCGCCGTAGATATTCCTGAATGCCTTTCCCCTGACCCATTCTTCATAGGTATGAATTCTGTAAAAAATCAGATTTCCATTATCATTTTCTATTTTCAGAAGCTGAGTGGATGAGGAAAGACTGTGGGAGTCAGCAACGGAGTAACGACTGGATACCGGACGAAGATAGGTTCCCACCAGGTTTTCCGCGCTCACCGATAGTAATCCAGGGTTCAATTCAGATTCAGCGGAACTCCCGGACTCAGCATCGGAGGGAATCAACTCATCGGCCCGGGGCAGTCGATGGATCCAATCCGGTGTAGAAAAACAGGATACCAGGAAATGCAAACTGCCAATGGCGGCGATCATTAGGGCCGGACGCAGTCCGGGATAAAATCGATAGAAAAGTAATTTGGCTCGGGCGAAATGCAAAATCAACCTACTGAAGGCTATACTTCTGGCCTGGATCTCGAAAGCAAACGATAATCTTCGATCAAATGGACTTACCGCGAAATTCGAATCTGGTATGGCCAATCTGGATTTCATCGCCATTGCGCAGCGGCCTTGGACGAAGCACTCTCTTTCCATTTAAATAGGTACCTGTATCGCTTACCAGGTCAAAAAGTACATATTTCTGATCGATCTTTCGAACCTTTCCATGCAACATGGAGGCTGATTTATCCGCCACGACCAGACTTGCCATGGGGCTTCTTCCTATGTAGGTCTCTTCAAGAAATAAATCATATTCATTTCTTTGCCTGTAAGGATCTCCACCGACCAGCACCAGAGTGGCATACTCATATCGACTGGCATCGCGCAATGCCATTTGAAGCACCTGATAGGACTTTTCTTTGAGCTCCAGGGAAATGGTTTCTGGACTGCGAGTTCTAAAAGGCATCTCGGATTGATATATTCTGGCCATTGCATCGTCGCTGGCCAGGGCTGTGGCCGCTGCTTTTTGACCTGCCTCCGATTGTGCAGATTCTACAGGATAAGAATCAGGACCGGCCTGGTCGCCCGGCACACTTTCAGACACAGAAGTGGGCATGCCTTCCGGATTTTGGCTTCTTGCCAGAGCTTCCGTAAAATCCGTTATCTGACCAGGAGGCTGGGCTTCAAGCCGGGTTGGCTTTTCATGGTCCGCAGACCAGCCTTCCATGACCTCATCGCTCACAGGAGGTAGACGTTTGCGAGCCTGGGCTCTGCGAAGAACTATCCATAAGAATACAAAAAATGCAATTAACAGTAAAAGTCCCAGGCCAACAAGTATCCAGGCCAAAGAATCCTTTCCGTCCAGAAAGCGAAAGGGAACCTTGTAGGTGTACTCTGCGAATCGATCCGGTTCGTTCAGATATTCTACTCGAACTTTAATTTCCTTGCCCGGATATCGGTTCCAGATTTCTGCAGCAGATTTATACTTAAGTGTAAAATGCGACCTTGACTCCGAGGACGGTTTTAGTCTGCCTGGTGGAAAGTTTCCTTTAAACACTTCTCCGCCGGTTTTAAGTGCAATCTTTTGAAATCGCTCCTCTCCTCGTGCTTTTCCGTTCAAGATTGTATAAACAGGAATCTTCGCATCCCGGGCTTCGCCTGCAATGGCAATTGCATCCTCTTCGGAAAGATAGGATCCTTCATCGCGACCATCAGTAAATAGAATTAGTCCGGAGCCCCGGGGTGAGTAGGCATCCCTGGCCTGGGTGGCATGATCCAGGCCAACATAAAGGGCATCATAAATTCTGGTTTTCATTCCGGTACGGTCAATGCCTTCAATACCGGCCAGAACTCTGGCTCTTTCTGTAGATAAACCGGTCATGGACAGGATTTGAACTGGCTTTCCATTGATTCGATAGACCGCGACTCGGTCCGCATCTGGCAGGTTTCGCACAAATTCCAGAGCCGCTTTTCGAGAGCGCAGAAAATCCTTTTTGGGAACGGACTTTGTGGCATCGAGCACAACCACCCAGTTACTTCCGTTCTCCTGGGCGGAAACTACGGTGTCCAGATTCTGTGCCTGGCTGCCCGAGCCGTAGTCCTCATAGACAACAAAGGTAGGTTCTCCTTCCGCGGAGGAAGGAATTTCAACAGTCACCTCCATTTCCGGGAAAGCTCTGTAGTCCACGCCAGTTATCTCCACATCCGCCAGCAATATGCCAGGAAGCAGAAAGCTCAGGATGAATAGAGAGCGTTCCAATAAATAGCGGAACCTGTCCATATCTGACATTATCGGACACAAAATGAATTGAAAAGCGGATTTTCCTGGTCAGCGCTGCTGCTGCGGAAAGTACATTCGGTTCATTTCACGTTGCTGTCTTTGATGCTCCTGGCCCTCAGGAGTAGAAAGAAAATAGGTTAAATAGCCAAAGTAAAGCCCCAGAATTAGAAAGCCACTTCCCATTATGGCAAGAGCCATCTTGCGGGGCCGATTCCAGGATTTCATATAATCCCGATGCAAAACACCCATTACCATCAAAATTAGATACAGGCCGCCAAATCCGGCCAGGATTGCAAAAAACAAAGAGTCCTCCTCTGGGGCTGCTGGATTCAGCGGTTCCAGTAGCGAAAAAATCAATTCTTACGTGAAATTCAACGGACATTACCGGACAGTATAAAGCCTGGCATAGAGCTCCAATCCCTAACTTCTGGATGCGATGGCAGCACCCAGGGGTCCTGCCAGATCTCCCAGTACGGCAAGTTGAAGCCTGGGCGCCGGTCCCATACAAAGAGATTCCAGTTTATTTCGCACCACAGGTAATAGATATTCACCCATGGCTTCCATGATACCACCACCAAGAACAATACAATCCGGGGCCAGAAAGTTGGCCGTCTGGGAAATCCCAACGGCCAGGTATCCGGCATAATGCTCTTCCATTAATTCAACGGTGAATCCATCGCCCTTTTCATAGGCCTTCTTCAAGCTGGAACTCTTTACAGGCTGTTTCTTTAGATTATAATTTATGATCGATTTCAATCGGGTTTTCTTTTTGGCATCCAGGGCCTTAAGAATCTGAGCATTCAAAGCCCATTTGCCGATGTAGGCTTCCAGACAACCCTGGCGACCACAGCCGCATTTGCGCCCTGCGCTTCGAACAACCATATGGCCCACTTCACCGGCGGCTCCATCCTTTCCTTCCAGTAGCTTTCCGCCCAGGGCCACTGCGCCACCAATCCCGGTTCCGCAAAAATATGCGACGGCGCAGACAGGGTCATCATCCATGCGATTCAATTCGCCCAGCAAACCAGCATTTACATCGTTTAAGAGAATTGTGCGTTCCTTCAGTTCTTGCGGCAAGTCCATGTCACGTACTGGCTTACACTGGGACCAGCCCAGGTTAGGGGCCACGAGAACGGAACCATGATCCGATTGCACCAGCCCTGGCACTCCCAGTCCAATCCCCTCCAGTTCATAGCTTTCCTCTTCCAGCCTCTTCTTCAATTCCTGGATCTGAAGCGCTACACGGTCGATGACATGAAGATAGCCCTCCCGGGCCTCAGTATCTATTTTTGAATGAAATATGGGATTGTATTGAGCATCGAATGCTACGGAATACAGATTGCTACCGCCCAGGTCCATACCCAGATAAGCTTTCCTTTTTGCGCCGAACAGTGACATGGATTAGTCCAAACCAAAGAGTTCCTTTTCGATAAGGGAGCATAGGATCTGGCCAATCATGATATGGGATTCCTGGATTCGGGCCGTTTCATCGGATGGCACCACAATGGAAATATCTACAAGGTCCGAGCGATCTTTGAGAATCTTTCCTCCATCGCCACCTGTAAGCAGGATGGTTCGTACCCCGGCCCGACGCCCCTCTTCCATGGCCAGTTCAATATTGCGAGAGTTCCCGGAAGTAGTGATTCCCACCAGGACATCCTCTGGTTTACCGAAAGCTTCCAGCTGGCGGGCAAAAATCTGATCGTATCCATAATCGTTTCCGCAGGCAGTTATTACGCTTGGATCCACAGATAGAGAAAGAGCAGGCAGCGCCTTTCGCTCATTGCCGCCTTTATATCGAACCACCAGTTCAGCAGCAATGTGCTGTGCATCTCCAGCGGAACCGCCATTTCCACAAAACATTGCCTTTCTGCCTTTTTGTAATGACCGGGAAAGCATTCGGCCGGCGGCTACGATTTGATCCAGCAGCTCCGAATCCTGGAGGATTTTCTGCTTGGTTTCAATGGATCGCTCAATTTGCTCTTTTACCAGGTTCTGCACAATTCCAATTAGAGGTCTACGGTTTACCGGTCAAAGCCTTTCGGTACGGATCTACATTACAAATTGTGAAGTGCTGACCGGCCTGGTTTTCCGAAGTTTAGAGTATGGACCGGCAAGAAGAGCTCGTATATGTTATTGATTTTATACTGAATCGAGCCGATCCCGAAGCGTTAGAAGCGGTAAGATTGGCCCTGGAACGCAAAGGAGCAGCTCAATCCCCTCGATTTACCGGTCCTCTGGGCGGTACCGGAATGACCTCGGATCAAGGGGACGTGATGGATATTCAAAGGATTGCCAAGAAGTATGCCGAGGAACTCCAATCCTCCATTGACATAGATGTTCCGGGAATGTCTCGCCGACTGGTGCGAAATATGATCAAAACCCATGAACCCAGCATACCGCCCGAACACCTGGATGCCCTGGTAGAACATTTTGTGCCGGATCCCAATCGACCGGCACCGGGCAGTCAGATCCCCCACGATGTGCTGGTTTCCATGCTTCGCCAGTTTGTGGATTATTCCATTGGCCGTATGAAGGATCGAGAGTTAAAGGAGTTGAAAGCCGCATCTCCGGACTGGGTCGAAAGATACTGGAATGCTTTTCCGGACCCGGTCCGAAAAACCGTTTCGGATCTGATCCGCGGCAATATTGGAGAAAAGGAATTCTGGCAGAAAATCAATTGAATTGAGAGGGCCTCTGATCTGTTCTGCTAGTCTGTGCATCTAGATCCCTTCCTACCGGTACGTCCAAGGGCAGACGCGAATATGCGTCAGAACTTTGAGGCTCTGTGCGAAATCTGTGGCCCTGGCCTTCCCGGCCGCGGCAAACTACTACATTCCATAAGTTATTACCCTCGATTACTGGAAGGGGCTTATGTGGCCGGATACGAAAATATTCCTCCCATCACCGAGGAGGCTCCCATCATGTGTTTTTCCCATAAGAAGATTCATGATGTAATGGCACTGGCTCAGTACATGATTGGTCGAGAGGTGAATCAGTTTCATGACCTGACTCTGGTAGCCCAGGGAGGCCTATTCCATGGTATATTCCCCTATCAAGATCTTGTTCCTTCCATTTTTAAGAACCGGGTTTTCAAAATGCCAGCAGGCTGGGGCTCCCGATTATTGGGTCGCTATTTTCGCGGATTGTTCGAAGATTTGAATGCCTACCCGGTGTACCGAGATGGTGCCGATTTGCCGTTGAACGAAGCAGAATACAAGCATCCGAGCTTCGCAGGACCACATGTTACCGGGATGAACTTTCAGGACTTTCATAAGTATACCAGAAAGCAGACTGCCAAATCGGTACTTCAAGTGCAGCGCGATATGGTAGAAAGCAATCGGTCTTTTGTAATTTTACCGGAAGGTCGTTATTGTCATGATGGCAGAATCAGCGAATTGCTGGACCTGGCTGCCTTCGCATCCCATCGAAAATCCAGGCCCATTATATATACTACACTTTCCTACGATGAACTCTGCCCGGATGCTATGGGCAAGATCGATGTCTTTATGTACACCGCTCCGCCGGTAGCGCCGCCAGAATCCAGAAACGATTTCAAAGCCCACATGAATAAAGGTCGCACTCTGTTACAGAACAATACTACCATTGTTGCTTCCAGTATTCTGGCTGCCGCGACATTCAGTTTGCTGGAGCAAGGTCCAATCATTTCTCGCGAGGCTCTGAAGCAAAGATTCGAAGAATTCAGTCAGAAAGTACTGTCATCTGACTTGATTTACGATCCTAGATTAAAAGATTCAGAGTTTAGAAAGGAGAGATGCAACCGTTATATTTCTCGAAAAGCCTTTCGCTGGTTCTCTGTCCGCGGAGATGCAATGAAGGTCCGACCGAAAAGAATCCTGGCATACGATGATGGTGAACGGACGGTCCCTGATCTTCTCTGGAACATAAACAATGCCATTCACATGGTGCCTCTGCTGGGCATGGACCCGGACCGAATCTCTCCTGATGTGTTTGAATCACTGGTCCAGGCCTGAATTGGACCGGTGAGGTTTTTCTAGAAAGCCGCCAGGGCACGCCCCCCGCCCGGAACGACCCTTCATTGCTAAAATTCCTTGCCCCCTGGGGACCTATCTGCTATCTTGCTCATGGGATACCCCCCTACCCTATACTACCAGGCGGAATCCCCGGGAGATTTTTATGACTGTAGAGCGAATTGTACGCATTGTTGCCGGATTCTTTGTACTTCTATCCCTTTCACTGGGCGTAGAAGCTAGTCCGGTGTTTCACCATCCATACTGGCTGTTTTTCACCGTCTTTGTGGGCCTGAATCTATTTCAAAGCGGTTTTACCACCCTCTGTCCTCTGGCCATTATTCTGGGAAAGATTGGTGTAAAAACCGAAGCGGCCTGCGCCAGAGAAGCCCGGGGTCAGGCCTGAACTGCCAGAACTGTTTCTATTAAGTTTTTTCTTCCCGGGGCGATATACGCTTCAGGATGACAAACCATAACATAAGATTACCCGAGCGCCTTATCGTGGCAGCACTGATTTTTCTGGCCGCACCCCTATTTTCGGAAGACCTGGACGATCCGAATCTTGATCCCGATCGCCGCAACGAAATCATTCAGTCCCAGGAAGATAAATGGGGATACGAAGAAGAATCGGTAAGGCTTCCGCAGAGAATCCAGGTTTCGGATATTCTTCGCAAAATGTTAAACTGCCCGACTCTCAGTTTCAACCCTCGCTATTTTCAAAAGTTGCGCCTGGGACCATTGAGCATCGAGGTTCCGGCCAATACATTCTCAGGCGAATCAGTGGAAGTTCAGGCGCTGATTCTGCAGACTCCTGCGGACTATGCCCTTGCGGATATCTCCCTGGAATACAGAGAATCCGGTACGCCGGTTGTTCTGGAATCCGATGGAATGTTTCAGCTCACTTTTCTGCAGGGCGGAAAACCAGTGGAACCCGCAAGTCCCATCACGGTAAAAATGTCCCCGCAGAGCGGAGATTCCATGAATATGTATCGCCTGGACGGGGATTCCTGGACCGAAATGGGCTCCACTGGAATGGTCACAGACTGGCCGGAAGGATGCGATGTGCGGCGGGATGATCGAAATCCAGGTTTGATACTAGTTGAGTCACCCTACTGCGAAGGTGAGTATCCTGCTGTTAGAGTCTTTCGAGATATCACTCGCTCGGGCTGGTGGAACTTTGATAAACCGGCAGATAATATTACCTGTATTACCGGGGATTTTAACTCTCCGAATAAGAATTATACCGTTCTGTTGCGGGCTGTAGGTCTGGACTATCTGGGGCTCAGCCATGCAGTCATCAAGGGAAAACGATTTGGCATTAATGTAGCGGCGAATCAATCTGTAAAAGTGTACGCACTGGTCACAGATAAAGATAGCCGAAGCGTTTATGTGGGCAGTCTGGAGCCGGTAAAAACCCAGAATAAGACCGAGTTCATCGATGACAGGGACTTCAATGGATGCCAGGATGTAGGTAGTCTTAAACTGAAGCGATCAAGCGTAAGATTACTTACAGATAGAAAAGCATTTCTATCTGTCATAGGACTGCCCGAAGGCGGAATCTAAAACCGGACCATAGTGGCTTTGCTTTCCATCTCCGGTTCTGATTTATAGAGATCTGGACTCTGTCACCAAACAAAGCGAAACTCTGCGAAGCAGTCAGGAATCAGGATCGAAGCGAAAGAAGCTTAAACGAATTATAGAATTTCATCCAGGGCAGTCAAAAGTTGATCCATTTGCTGCCGGGTTCCTACGCTGATGCGAAGATACTCCTTCACCCTGTCTGCCGAAAAGTATCTGATCAAGATTCGTCGCTTTTCCAGAGCTCCATGAATACTCAAGGCCTGCTCGGCCGATGCAGCAGGAACTCGAGCCAGTATAAAATTCGCCGATGAAGGAAGGCATTCGAATCCTCTAGCAGTCAATCCCTGAACCAGATGTTGCCGGGCTGCCTTGATCTTTCTGGCATTTTCCTTTTGCCACTCGGTATCCAGGATGGCTGCTCTGCCGGCCACCTGCGCCGCTCTGGAAAGGTTATAGGAATCTCGAATCTTATCTATCTGCTCGACGAGCTCTGGATGTGCAGCCATCCAGCCTATGCGAAGCCCGGCCAGTGACCAGGCCTTGGAGAATGTAGAGGTGCATATTAGATTGGGGTATTCGATGCCTGCCTTTTGCATAAAGTTTGAATCCGCAAAAGGGGCATAGGCCTCATCAAGAATGACCCATCCTGGAAATGCTCGAATAAATCGATCCAGATCATCAACAGACTCTGCGATGCCGGTGGGCGCATTGGGCATGGCCATAATGGCAACTCGGGCTGGATTACCTTGCTGCGCGGACTCAAGCATTCCCTCAAAATCAATGCGAAAATCAGTGTTCAGAGGAACTGTGCGAAACTTCAGTCCAGTGGCTTCTGCAAGAATCGGGTATAAGCTGTAAGTAGGATCTGGCATTACGAAACTCTGACCCGGATCCAGAAGCCCGCGAAAAAGTAGAGCCAGGATTTCATCGGATCCATTACCTGCCAGAACTGTTCCAGCCTTTAGGTGCAGAGCTTCCTCTATAGCATGACGCAATTCATGTGATCTGGGCGAAGGATATTTTTCCAGAGATGTTCGCTCCGGATCGGCAAGATCTCTTAGAGCTTTTTGAACGTCCGGTGATGGAGGAAAGGGATTTTCATTACTATTAAGCTTTAGGATTTCCGGGTCGTTCTTCTGTAATCCAGGAACGTAACCATGCATTTGACGCACACGTTCGGGTAAGAGCTCTAACAGTTCCTGGATATTGTCCACATCTCCAACAATGGAAGAGCCTCTGTGATTTCATCTAAATTTTACCAGGCCTGGTTCAAAATTCAGTGAATCTAGCCGGGCTCTATTTCCACTTCCTTTAAGTTATAGCCCGGACGACCAAAGTAAAATCCCTGCCTGAGGTCGATCCCCAGGTTTAGAATGGAATGAAATTCCGCACCGGTCTCAATTCCTTCTGCAATTACTTTTATTTTCAAACGTTCGCAGATTCGAACCAGGTTTTCTACGATAACATACTTAACCGGTTCCCGGTGGATATTTTGTATAAAAAATCTATCAATTTTCAAGTAATCAGGCTGAATGGATGCCAGCATCTTCAAACCTGCATAGCCAGCCCCGAAGTCATCTATGGCTATCCTGTAGCCCTGATCTCTATAATGTGCGATGGTTCTTGTAAACAAATCAAAGTTCTGTATTGCCGTTTCTTCTGTAATCTCCAGAACTACCTGATCCTTGCGCATACCGGATAATTCCACCAGTTCATCCGTCAGTCCTACAGAGTGCTGAGGACTTAACAGGCTTTCCGGACATATATTGATGAACAGCCGATTCTTCCATTGCTGGGAGGCTGCTTCCTCAATAATTTGCTTTCTGCAATAAAAGTCCAGATCCATGATCCAGCTCGAGGATCTGGCCTTTTGGAATACATGTTCCGTTGAAATGGGACTACCTTCCAGAACCCCGCTCTGGCTGTTTCGCCGGGAATACTCTACGGCTTGCGCGAAGCGCATCAGCGCTTCCACACCATGTAATTTGCCATCCGGTTCGTAAATTGGCTGAAAAGCCACTCGAGCGAAGTCAAAGCCCAGAGCGGATTGCACCAGAGAAGTAGAATGAGATTCGGCCACGGACATAGGGTTAGCTAATCCAGAGAATATTACCTTCCGTTTACAGAGCTATAACGGAAGGAAATCCGATGGATCAGCCCGGGCTCAGAACTGTAGCAGAACCGCCCCCTGATGCCCCTGATGCCCCTGATGCCCCTGACCTGAAGAAAGTCAGAAGTTCATACCGAGCAAATCAGTTTCTTTTTGCAGAATCCACCCATGAATGCAGGGGACCAGAAACAGATGTTGAATAAATTTTAATGACTTAATTAGCCTCACCATCAAAATCCACCGTTACAATGGAAGGTCAAAACAAGGAATTGCGAATTCTGGCAGTGGATGATGATCCAATTGCACTCCTTGTTTATAGAAGAGTGCTCGAAAATGTCTCAAACCTTGAGACTTTCTCCACTGCCGAAAGTGCACTTGAATCTTTCCTCCAATGCCCGGCTCAGATCCTTCTTCTGGACTGGATGCTTCCTGGAATGGATGGACTGGAACTGACCAGCAGGATTCGACAGGAGCCCGGAACCGAGGACGTACAGATACTGATCGTTACAGGCAGGGATGAAGCGGATAGTCTGGAAAAAGCGTTACAGGCAGGAGCAAATGACTACCTGGAAAAACCGGTGGCTCCACAACAATTACTGGTTCGCATCGAAATTGCCAGACGAAACCTTGAGTTGCGAAAAAGAAAGAATGAAAGCGATAGTAAAGGCGCTCTTATGCTGCAGGTATTCGATAACAGTATGCATGCCATACTGATTACGGACAGAGAGAATCGGATTATCTATACCAATCGGGCTTTTTCCAGCATTACCGGCTACGAACAGGACGAGGCCCTGGGCCAGAAGCCTTCTTTTCTAAGTTCAAATTTTCACAGTGCTGCCTTCTATGAACAACTCTGGGAATCCGTAAACGAACATGGCGGTTGGCAGGGAGAAATCTGGAACAAGCGAAAAAATGGTGAGATTTATCCAGAGTGGCTGGAGATCTCCACAGTGATCAACGAAAATCGAGAGCTGACTCATTTCATTGCACACTTTTCGGACATTTCTCAGAAAAAAGAACACGAAGAACAACTTAGATTCCTGGCATCCTATGACACTCTGACCGGATTGCCTAACCGGACTCATTTTCTGGAGATCCTGGACAGGTCCCTGCAACGCTGCCGAGAAAGCCATGATCAGGGAGCCATCCTGTTTATGGACCTGGATCGCTTCCAGGTGATTAACGATACTCTGTCCCATGGTTCCGGGGATCTATTGTTGCGGCAGGTCAGTGATCGTTTAAGAACTCAGATTGGACCGGCAGATACTCTATCTCGTACTGGAGGCGATGAATTCACAATTCTGCTGGAGCAATTGCACTCTGTAGAGGAGCCAATTCAGAAGGTGGAAGCTCTGATGGCAGAATTCAGCAAACCGTTTTACATTCAGGACCAGGAAATATATATCTCTGCCAGTACCGGTATTTGTGTTTTTCCCAACGATGGTGATGATTCCGCCACCCTTCTTCGAAAAGTGGATATGGCCATGTATCGAGCCAAGGAAACCGGTCGAAATACATATCACTTCTATTCCCCTGAAATTAATACCAGAGCCTTTGAGCACCTTGCACTGGAGGCCAGTCTGCGCCGGGCCATTGAACGGGATGAATTCGTTCTGCATTACCAGCCATTGATCTCCTCGGAGGATTCAGCTATTGTTGCTGCAGAAGCACTGATCCGCTGGGAACACCCGGAACTGGGAATGGTGCCTCCCGGTCGATTTATCCCCATGGCCGAAGAAAACGGACTCATAGTTGCCATGGGTGAGATTGTGATGCAAAAGGCCTGCGAAGCGTTCAGGGAGTTACACTCCCAGGGACTGATGCTGGACTACATTTCTGTAAATGTTTCAGCCAGGCAGTTTTTTCAGGAAGGATTTCTGGAGATGATAGATAAGACTCTTGAAAGAACAGGAATGAATGCAAGAAATCTGGAACTGGAACTTACAGAAAGCGCCTTCATACAGGATGTGGACCGTACCGTAGAACTTCTGGATCAGCTGCGAAGCAGAGGACTGCATCTGGCCATCGATGACTTTGGGACCGGCTTTTCCTCGCTTAGCTATCTGAAACGATTTCCGCTGGATACACTTAAGATCGATCAGTCTTTCATAAGGGACATACATCAAAACAAAGACGATATGGCTATTGTGCGAGCCATCATCGCACTGGCACGGGTAATGAAACTTCGTATTGTCGCGGAAGGGGTGGAAACTGAAGAGCAGGCATCCATACTCAAAAAAGAAGGATGCAATATATTGCAGGGTTATTACTATTCCCGTCCATTGGCCTTTGCAGATTTTCGCGCATTTCTTTCCAGATAACTTCCCGGATTCTTTCAGGAGTCCTGAATCTGTATCAGGACAGTCCTTGCAGGCCAGACAATATTCCTGAATAGAATTCCTGCTGTTCGAGTATTGTCGATTCAGTTCCTAACCAGGCCTGCCAATCGTTATCATGATGATCCGGTCGAAGCTCAGCAGCCATGCGCAGAAAAGCCCTGTAATGGCCCACTTCGGATTCCAGCAGGTTGGAATACATGTCTGCCATATCTGCGATCAGCGAATCTCTGCTCTCTTCAGATTGTTTGTTCTCTGAAACCTTTTGCTCACAACCACGGACAAGCTGAATGAATCGTTCGCAACTTCTAGCTTCTATTAATGCTGCCACATACAACCTGTCAGTAAGCTCAGCTCTGCCAGCTCCTTTTCGCACCCGTGCATGCAGTTGACCTGCATAAGGATTTCTGTGGTTCCGGCTGACCTGAAATCCTCGTTTTAGCATGAAGTGCGATACAAGTCTTAAATGCTCGGATTCATCGGCGGCGATGGAGGTGAAGGCGCGTACCCAGAAATCTGGTGGTTCTCCATGAGGCCAGCGAAACAATAATTCCAGTGCATTGGCAGCTGCCTTTTTCTCAAGATGTGCATGATCATTCAAGACAGACACTGGTTCGTTAAGTGCCTGCAGAGCCCATTGCGGCGGAGTGAATGATCGCAGAGGAAGTTCCTGCAACACTGAATTCAGATAGTCCGGCCCACTATCGGGTACAGATGAAAAATCTGAATGCAAATACTGGCGGGACATCACTTCCGCCCCTGGTTTAGAAAATTCCATGCAAGGGCCCTCCCGGGGCTGCCAGTTCATCTACTCTTTGCACTACTTTCGGATCGGATTCAAGAGGAGGAGCATGGTGGGGTTTTATTCGTGCATCTATGATAAGTGGGCCATGACAGCCCCAATGCTTGAACTCCACAAAGCTATCCACTCCATAGATATCATGGGAGGGATTCGAACGAGTAAATGTAACCCATAGAAAGTTGTCCAGGTTTCGCGCCGTGAACTCCGAGTCGTCGCTGACTACAATCATTGGAAAGGATTGTAATTTTTCCTTCTGGCCGGACAGTCGATTACAAAGATCATCGATATGGATACGATCTGCCTCGGATCGAAACGCAGGTCCTTTGAAAGAGAGCACTCCAGGAAAGATTACCCGTGGATCTGACATGGTTTCCGGAAGTTGAATTTCGGGTACATCGCTTCCCAGTTTTCTTTTTACTTCGCCGGCGGCTGCAATGACTACGCGAGAGCCCTGATTGATTCCCACCCCGCTGTAATCCAGGGTATCCATGGTAGTACTGGTTTGAAAATGGAGGTCCCGGCTCCAATCCACTCGAGACAGCATATGACAGAAGAAATCCTCCATATGATGCGTATCCAAATCTGGATTATCCTGATAAGCCGCAATCCAGAGATACTTAGCAAGCGAGGCCTGACCAAAACCAAGGATTGCATTTGCCACCGTCAGAATCTCAGCCGGTCTTCTCTCGGACTCGTATGGAGTGTATCGCTCTTCACCGATTGCTATCATCAATGGATGAACTCCGGCCTGATCTACAGCATGCATGGAGCGAAGACCTGGAATGGATACTGGTACCATGGGACCGGTGAGCTCATGGATCATGGAGCCAAAGATAGTGTCCTCCTGAGGTGGCCGTCCCACAACAGTGAATGGCCAGATAGCATTCTTGCGATGATATACAGAAGTTATGCGAAGTGCTGGAAAGTCATGGGTAAGGCTGTAGTAACCCAGGTGATCTCCAAAAGGCCCTTCCGGCAGTAGTTGTGGATCCACAATGCCGGTAATGCAGAAATCAGCATCCGCAGAGACCACAGATCGAACCCTGGATTCGGAATCCTTATCTCTGTGGCGATCCACTGAATAGCGAAAGGCTCTACCTGCCAGAGCCCCTGCGAAAGCAACCTCCGGCAATCCCTCCGGAAGCGGCATTACAGCAGAAAATGTATGAGCAGGAGGACCGCCAACAAAGATGCTCACTGGAAACGGTCTTCCCTTTTCTATTGCACGACTGTGATGTACTCCTATGCCTCGATGGATCTGATAATGCAGCCCGATTTGCTCATTGGTTCTGTACTGATTGCCGGCCATTTGCACTCTGTACATACCCAGATTGGATTTCATCACACCTGGTTTGAATGCATCTTCGGTATACACCTGAGGCAGAGTAATAAAGGGTCCACCATCGTCTGGCCAGGATTTGATAAAAGGCAATCGATCGATGGTTGTGCGACGATAGCGCACCGCCCCTCCTGGCACTCTTCGAGGAAGTGCATTGAAGCCCGCGCGCATGGCATAATAAAGATTCATGGGATTCTTGAATGCGCTGGTAGGATCCGCCTTGAGTCCTATAAGGGATTGGACTCGGCGAATGGTTTTGCGAAATATGAACCTTGCCCGATCCATGGTACCAAAAAGGTTGGACACGGCAGGGAAATCCGATCCTCGAACCCGTTCGAAAAGTATGGCAGGACCACCGGCAGCAAATACACGACGGTGTATCTCCGCCATCTCAAGATCCGGGTCCACTTCCTGTTTTATGCGAATTAGATGAGAATTCTTTTCTAGATCCTTAACACAATCGCGAATACTTTTATAGGCCATGTAGGAAGTTAGAGAAAGCCGGTGGCCTCAGCAAGCAAGTGAAATCCCAGCACCGCTGAATTCAGTGGAATAAATCCTGACAGCAATGCGGTATCTCCGTCCAGGCCTCAGAAGAAACGCTTCAGCGCTTCCACAGCATAGTTTCTATACATAGAATCCTCTATAGCATGATCTGGCTTGGGATGACTCCCTACCAGATACTCCAGATGTTCCCTGGCATTATCCTTCTTGCCCATATCCAGATAAAGTTCCGCAAGAAAGGATCGGTTGTTGAAGAATTCAGGTGCCAGCTCCACCGCTCTTTCAAGGTGCTCTGCGGCTTTATTTTTGTTTCCTACGGAAATTGGCCAGCCCGGCGCCTGGTGAAACAAGCGGCCCAGGGCTCTATGCGGTCCGGCAAAAAAGAAGTTTTCATTCTCCTTTAGAACCACTTCCATAGATTTTTTGAACGGGTCAATACTGGCTAGTGAAGCCATTATTCCCTGACAGATTCCCAGCTGACCTGCATTGGAGGCGTACCAGAAATTGCCATAGATAGCCCTTGGATTCATATTTATGGCTTCTTTGCCAAAATTGGTTCCATGTTCATAGAAGAGTTCTCGTTTCTGATCATCTTTAGTAAAAAGCCCTCTGTAGAAGTACACGCTACTTAATTTACCACATATCAAATCTTCATCGGGATGCTCGGCCCTTAAGGAGAGCAGCGCCTTTTCTGCTTTCTCCAGGTTTCCTTCACTTTCCCGCTGGTCGATCCAGTGATTAATGTCTGTAAGCTTTCCCTTGATTTCACTCATCGAATTCTCCCTTTCTCTGGTACTTTCCTGTTTTTGAATTACTATGCGAAAGCGGTTAGACTTAATCAGAGATTCAGTCTATGGCATCTTCGCCCACATCAAATGGTTCAACGATGGACGATGTTAGATCTTCCATTCCATGAAGTAGTCCTGCAATATCCTTTCTTATTCTCTCAGTGACCTTTTCTACAGTGGCCTTTTTATTTTTCTTGTAATCTCCCATATAGTCAGCCAGATCAAAAGCTGGAGCAAATCGCACATGCGCCGTTCGTGGCAGTATGGAGGGCTCCCCTCCGATCATTCGGGGCTTCCTCCTGTAAACATAGGTCTCAAACCTGGTAAGCCATTCAAAGAATCGTTCCGGGGTAGGATTGGAGATAAGATAATCTTTCTTGATTACGATGAAGTCAAAAGCGGCGAGAATTTCACGCAGCATCCAGTCTCTATCATCTTCGCTCAAATCCGGAACAGAGGGATCCGGATAATTCAATACGATGAGCTCATAAGCAGAGATTACCTGCCGGAGTTTCTGAATGGCATCGCCGCCGGCATCAAAGTTTTTCAGGTTAAATCTTTCAGCAATACCGTCCAGGATCTTATGTCTTAGCCTACCAATACGATAATCAAACCCCCGGGAAGATTCTAGAGGGATCTGGTATTCCTGTTCTGCTTTTTCCAGAAGAACTCGGCCTACGGTCAAGAAGCGACGGAGTAGATTCTTAGGACCAGGATCAATTTTGAGGATTTTTTCCAGCTTTCCAATATGCGTATGAAGAGTTTTATGAACTTCGTTCGCATTACTGCGAATGGTATATTTTACCGCAGCAGGTAGTATGACCAGAGAAGCATTGGGATCATCTTTCCTTGCATCGTCCAGCCCCCAGAAACCTAGTTGTACAGCGCCAGGTTGAAAAGGCATAAGCGAATCGTTCTCCCCGCTGGTGGGCTCCCCCTCTGGATAAATAACAAGTTTTCCTTTATCCTTTCTCAGTATCTCTCTAGACATTTTCAGGGATTCCCGGTCTGCAATACCTGCGATGACCGAATAAGCTCCTACCTGACGAATCACTTCGCCGATCAGACCTCCCGTCCAATCAAACACCTGCCTGGAGGCCATGAAATTGAAGCGCGACCCCATAACCCTGGAAATAGCCAGAGTAACTGGCGGTTCCGCCGTAGATGGATGGTTTAGAGCCATGAGAATCCGTTTGTCCCGGAGGCTGCGGAGCTTTTCCCGATCGCCGGGAAGAATATCTATTTGTTCTATATTCTGTAGTATCTTTAGTATTGGCCATTCAAGGAGATCGGCAGCCCATAATAGAGGAAGGTTGAAAGACGGACCTATAAAGGCTTGCATGAATCACTCCTGAAAATCGTATGTGTATGTAGGGTTCGCTACACTGGAAAAAACCTCCAGGGCGAACCACAGAGGCATGTTTCTAGTCGCGAACCAGGAACTGTCAATCCGAAATACCGGCAGTAGAAGATGCTACGGCAACAGGGCCGATAGTCCATCAAAGGAGGAAGTTCTGTCACAGGAAAAAAGACAATATCCGAGGCTTCCGTTTAGACGGCAGCTCACTATTTTTGCTGAGTCTCCGCAGCTGAAAAAGACCATCGAATACGACGCCACTGGAATCAATATTTCCCGGGGGGGTATCCTTCTGGAAAGTCGTGCGGACTTTGCAGAAAGTACCCGGTGCTCCATTATGTTTCATGACTTGAACGATGCGAATGTAACAAGAACTGGTTTAATTCGCAGAGTGGAGACCCCGGAAGGGATGCCCCTTCCAGATGCCGTTAGAATGTACGGAATTGAATTTGATGAACTGGTTTCCCAGGAAGCTCTGGCTACCATGGTTGGCCACAAAGAATAAGCCTTCCCGGCGCTCGGTTCGCAGGCGGGAAATCATCAAAATGAACGGCGGTCAGGTAGGCCTTCAGTTAGGATTGCCGATTTCCTTTCCGCCCAGAAAATCCCGTATCATCAGTGCGGAGTCTTTGGGATAACGCTGCTGGGTTTTGTAATCCACATAAACCAGTCCAAAGCGCGGCCTGTAGCCTTCAGCCCATTCGAAGTTATCCATGTAGCTCCAGACAAAGTATCCCTTGATTTTGTCCGAAATACGCGAAGCCCTCAATGTTGCATCCATGTAGTCCTGAAGATATTTCTGACGCTCCAGATCAGCTACACGACCCTGCTTCAATAGATCGGGAAAGGCAGCACCGCTTTCCGTAACATAGATTTTCTTGATTTCCGGATAATCTGCAAACTGGAGAAGAAGCTTATACATTGAATCCGGGTAGATTTCCCAGCCCATTTCAGTAGTTTTCTCCACTCGCCTGGAAGGTTCGATTGTCTTGAACCATAGTACTGGCTGGAAAGGCCAGAACTTCACCACATCATGGATATAGTTCTGTACTCCCACAAAGTCAAAATCAAAGGCAAGTTTTTCCTCATCACCAGCTTTCGCATATTTCCAGATCTTTTTCAATCCGGGAATATCGTCTACAGGATAGCCGCGACCACAGACCGGATCCAGAAAAAATCGGTTAAAGACTGCATCGTATCTTCTTACCGCATTTCTATGTAGTTTTGTATCTCGATAGGGGGTCGGGTAGGCGCAGGAGAAGGTAGTACCAATTTCCGCGTCTCCGGGAAGATTGGCCCGGGCAATGCGACCGCCTTCGGCCTGGGCCAGGGTAGTATGATGCGCCGCGGGAAGGAAATTTCGTAACCCCTTTCGACCCGGTGCATGTATGCCTGCAAAATGACCGACCGCGGTAAATACAAAAGGCTCATTTAGCACCATCCAGTGCTTAACAGAATCTCTGTATTCTCTGGTAATCAAATCCGCGTAGTCGCAAAATGCATGGTAGGTATCGCGGTTGGTCCAACCTCCTCGACTTTCCAGCGCTGAAGGCAGGTCCCAGTGATACATTGTAACATAGGGCTCAATGTGGCGCTTATGGCAGGCCTCAATTAAACGATGATAAAAATCCAGGCCTTTCTGATTCTTCGCACCTACACCATAGGGTAGGATTCTTGGCCAGGAAAATGAAAATCGATAGTGCTTCAGTCCCAGATCTTTCATCAAATCAAGGTCACTTTCGAATCTATGATAGTGATCGCAGGCTTCGGCCCCGGATTCTCCACCGGATATTTTTCCTGGAGTATTGCAGAAATCATCCCAGATGGAAGGACCCTTTCCATCCTCCTGGGCAGCTCCTTCGATTTGATAGGCAGCCGTTGCTGTGCCAAAAATAAAATCTTCCGGGAAATCCGATCGCTTCATGGACCCTTAAACGTAGCCTTTCTGGCCCCATGACAAGAAGAAAAAGTACCTGACCACAGGGGCGGCCTATAAAAACTCACCTGCAATGAAATTCAGAAGTGCATTTATGATTCTGCTTATGGCCGGGCTTTCCTGCACCAGCGCTGCAAAGGAAGAGACCCCACCCGAGCCAGAACAATCCGGCCCTCTCCGAGGTATTTACCTGGATGTAAATCGCGGCCGGAACCTGGACCTGGTCCGAGGACTGATTGAGCGTGGCAAGCCCGTTGGATTGAACTATGTAGTGGTGGATGTTCAACCCTATGCCTCCTATCGATTCCTCCTGAATCCAGAGGTGATGCAATACCTGAAATCCCAGGGCATCTATGTAACCGGGCGCGTGGTCTGTTTTCAGGATGGGCTGACCAGAAAAGCCAGCGATGCGAAATTAAAGCAACTGTACGAACTGATCGAAAAGACGGCGGCCGCTGGATTCGATGAAGTGCAACTGGATTACATTCGATTTGCAGATGACTACACTCCCTATTCGCGCCAGCAGAAGTACGATTACATTGAAGAAATTCTAAAAGAGGCTCGAGCCATCACTGACAGACATAATGCCAAACTGGGAGCCGATGTCTTTGGTCGAGTTGTATATAACCGGGATGACTTGATTGGCCAGAAACTGGAAAACTTTGCCAAATATGTAGATGTAATCTATCCCATGTTATACCCCAGCCATTTTACCGGGGATAGAAAAAGACTATCCAATCCTGGATTTACGATCCATGAAGGAACCACAAAGGGCCTGGATCGATTGAAAGGTACTCGCAGTACCGTGCAACCCTTCATTCAAGCCTTCGGATACAATGTTGGCTATGCTCGAATGTCTTACAAGGATTACATCATTGATCAAATTCTGGCCGCAGAGAAAACCGATGCTAGAGGTTGGGTAGCATGGAATGCAAGAGCGGAATACGAAACCCTCTTTCAAGCGCTGGAAGAAATAGAAAAAGGTCAAGTAAACTCTTCGCCAGAAGGGTAGTACTACTTTTGTTTGCCGCCCTCCCCTGGGCGGTCCTATCCTGTAACTCACCGCACTTTGCCGGAGCCGGTCCCATTTTTCTGGACGACCAGGTAGAGTATCTCCGGGCCGCCACCGCATTTCGCTACACCCTGCTGCCTGAAAGCGCCAGCGTTAAAGATGCACTGGCAGATGAGAATTATCAGCCCATCCGATCGGCCTATCCGAACTTTGGAATCCAGACCGAGACTCTGTGGCTGAGTGCAGAAGTTCACATAGAAACAGATCATCCATTTATTCTAGAGGTAGCATCGCCCCGCTTACGTAAGATAGAATTTTTTCAGATCCAGGATGGCAGGATTCTATCCACCGCCAGCGGTACCGAAGCTTCACTGAGAGATCATCCATATTTTCGATTTCCACTGCTAAAAACCGGAAATGCCAGCCGGGTCTTGATTCGCCTGATTTCTGACGATACTCTTACACTTCCTGTCTATCTCTGGAAAGATGATAAGATGCAGAAAGTGGATTTGCTTCGCCACTTTGGCTTTGGGGCTTTCTTCGGATTGATGCTTTCACTTAGTATTTACAACTTCTTCATCTTCTTCTCCACCGGCGACCGGGCCTATTTGTACTATGTTTTATACATCCTGGGCTTTGGGATTTTCCTATCCGTATTATACGGCTATCAATCATATTTCTTTCCTCTGTCCAGTTATCGATACCAGGCCATGATGGCCCCTGTATTTAGCGTAATTACATCCATGTTTGCGCTACTGTTCAGTCAGGGGTTCCTGCTGATTCGCAGCTACTCCCGCATTTTATTTCGTACAGGCCTGGTGATTCTGACCATTGGGGCATTGTTGCTCTTAATTATACCGTTTCTACATGCCAGCCTATCTATTGTTCTGGCCAACATCTATCCGGTGCTTTCAGTCATTCTTGTAACAACCAACATTGCCTACTCCTGGAAATCTGGCTTCAGACCTGCCCGGTATTTTGCCCTGGCCTGGTCATTTCTGCTGATTAGTGTTGTATATTTTGTTCTCGGAAACATGGGCGTGGTCCCCGGAAGCTTTCTAAGTCATTACGGAAGTATATTTGGAGCCTCTCTGGAGGCCACCCTGCTAAGTCTGGCCCTTGGATATAGAATTAACGATTTGCGCGAAAGACAGGAAGCAGCCCAGAAACAGATACTCGAAGAACAGCAAAAAGCCCTGGCATTGCAGCAGCAGTATACGGAAAGCTTCCGACGATTTGTTCCGGATCAGTTTTTGCATTATCTGAAGAAAGAAAGCATCCTGGAAGTGGCTCGCGGAGACTCCATCCAAAGTGAAATGACCGTACTATTTTCCGATTTGAGGGATTTCACCGAATTCTCCGAACAGGCCGGCGAAGAGCTGGTATTCCATTTTCTAAATCTTTACCTGGAACAAATGCAACCTATCATCCAGAAGCATGGGGGTTTCATAGATAAGTTCATTGGAGATGCCATCATGGCTCTATTCCCGGATCCCCAAAAAGCGGTTCTTGCTTCGGTAGATATGGTAAAAGAATTACGGTCAATGCAATCCAGCTCATCGTCCCAGGATGATAGAACCCTCAACAATACTCTTATGGAATCAGGATGTGGTCTGCACCATGGTTCATTGATGCTGGGAACCGTTGGCTCAAGCGACAGACTGGAAACCACAGTCATTGGCGATACAGTGAATATGGCCAGCCGGCTGGAATCTTTGAACAAATCCCTGGGTACAAAGATTCTGATTTCCAGAACTGTTCAGTCAGGTATTGCCCCGGATTCGACCCTGCACGGTGTAATGAGGCAAATAGGCACCTGGCATATCCGAGGAAAGGCGGAGGCTCAGGCATTATTTGAAGTGTACGGTGCTGATCCAGAGTTGCTGCAGGATTTTAAAACCAGCAGCCGGGACGAAGTGGAGTCTGTGGCATCGATGCTGCCGCAAAGCAAGAATGATCCGGGGCTCAAAAGGGCCCTTAAAGAAAGACTGGAGGCCCATCTAGATACAGTGCCAGAAGGCTATCAAGATGGAGCAGCCAGGTACTTGATGAAACAGTTGGAGCCGCCATCGGGAAGCTAAAGTGTTTCGGTTACTTCTTCGGTGGGAGCTGTAAAGGAACGATTGATGGCATCTATATAAGCTCGGGCCGAGGCTTCCACAATATCGGTACTGGTTGCTTTGCCGGCAAAGCTTCTACCAGCAATCTTCAGCAGGACGCTGGCCACGGCCTGGGCATCCCTTCCTTCGCTCAATGGTTGAATGCGAAACCGATCCACTTTGATTTCCAATCCTGTGAGTCGTTCCAGTACATTGTAGATTGCATCCACCGGTCCATCGCCGCAGGCAGCATCTGTAATGGCCCGGGGTTCCTCTGGTTTTTCATGATCGATTAGTTTGACAGTAGCTGTAGGTACTGTGCCGCTCCCTGCGGAGACATGAAGACTTCCCAGTTCGTAGCGCTGAAATTCCTGCTCGGCCTGCGTATCATTCACGAGAGACAGTATGTCTTCATCGTAAACTTCCTTTTTCTTATCTGCCAGATCCAGAAAGCGATTCCAGACCTGCTGAAACTCCTCTTCTTCAAGCACATAACCCAGACGGACCAATCGGTCTTTAAATGCATGTCTTCCGCTATGACGGCCAAGCACCATTCGGTTGCTTTCCAGGCCCACGGATTCTGGAGTCATGATTTCGTAGGTCAGTCGATTCTTCAGCACACCATCCTGGTGTATTCCACTCTCATGTGCGAAAGCATTGTCACCAACAATGGCTTTATTGGGCTGAACGCTCATTCCAGTAACCTGGCGGATCAGCCGACTGGAACGGATAATTTCCTCTGTATGGATATTCGTGTGTAGCCCGTAGAATTCACCACGAGTACGTAGCGCCATAGCCACCTCTTCCATGGCCGTGTTGCCGGCCCTTTCGCCAATGCCATTAATCGTACATTCGATTTGCCTGGCACCATTCTTAACAGCCGCAAGACTATTCGCAGTGGCCATGCCCAGATCATTATGACAGTGAGCACTGAATCGAATGTTTTGTGAATCCGGAACATGTTTAATCAGATGAGCGAAAAGTGCTCCGTATTCTTCGGGCGTGGTATATCCAACTGTATCGGGAATATTTATGGTAGTGGCTCCTGCCTCCACGACCCTGGAAACAAGCTCTACAAGAAAATCCCATTCACTTCTTGTGGCATCTTCCGGTGAGAATTCCACATCTTCCACCAGATCTCGGGCCTGCTTCACTGCTTCAACAGCCAGCTCCAGCACTTCATGGGGCTCCTTTCCCAGCTTGTATTTCATATGAATAGGACTGGATGCCAGAAAGGTATGTATTCTTTTTCTACGAGCATCTTTCAAAGCGTCCGCAGCGATTTCAATATCCCGGGGCACAGCACGGGCCAATGCTGCTATAATGGGGGATTCCAGTTCGCGCGCCACTCGCTGGACTGCTCGAAACTGCACCGGACTGGATACTGGAAACCCAGCCTCGATAACATCCACTCCCAGAGCTTCCAGGCGGTGAGCCACTTCCAGCTTTTGATCCTCGGTCATGGCAGCACCGGGACATTGCTCTCCGTCTCTTAGAGTCGTATCGAATATATATACCAGCCCGGCATCGTTTTGCCGGGCGATGGAATTTTCCAATGTGCCCTGTGGTTCTGAGTTGCTCATCTCTAGGACAAATTAACGGCCGGTTTTCGCCTCGCAAAACCTTTTTTAGCCTGGAAATGGATCACAACGAGGTACTTAAGCATACATTTACTTGTCAAATATCCGCCATGGTACCCTGATTAGTCATGGCCGATTCTACAGATCCATTTGAACGGTTTTCGGCCAATCTGTATCTCCAGGAATACTATGGCAGTATTGGAGAGGAGAATCAATTCATACTGGATTTTCTTCATGAGACCTATGAATCCTGGAAGCCAGTTATTGTGCAGGATATTGGCGGCGGGCCTACCATCTACCAGCTTATCAGCGCTTCCAGAGTCTGCAGAGAAATCGAAATCTTCGAATATCTGGAGGAAAACCGCCAGGCTGTGCAGAGCTGGCGTGAGCAATCTTCCGAAAGCTTCAACTGGACTGAATATTTCCAGGCTGTGGCCCTCAGGGAGAACCAGGCGACCGTGGATGTGGAAAATCGCCTGAGGCAGAAGATTCGTTCCGTGCAAACGATTGATCTGTTCGATCCTTCAGAATTGCCTCATACACCGGCCAGCGATGGACTCCCAAATGCAATTTCTTCGCATTTTTGTGTAGAATCCATTACCAGCGATGAAACTATGTTTTGCCGCGCCTGGGACAATCTTACCTCACTGGTCCGAAAAGATGATTATTTGATTATGAGCCTGCTTAAGAATGCCCATCAATACCGGGCCGGCTCCTTTCATTTTCCCGCATTTCCTGTTGAAGAAATCTCCCTAAATGCTCGTCTTAAAGAAAAGGGCTTTCGAGAAATTACAATGCAAACCGTTCCTGCCGAACATGGACGGGACTACGAAGGTATAATCTGTGTCCGTGCAATTCGATAAATCAGAATTCGAAGAAAGGCAAAGCAGGAAGCCAATTCTGGAAGCACTGCGGCGACATCATGATGAAGGGATAGTTCCGTTTCATGTTCCGGGGCATAAGTATGGTGCAGGGAATCCATTGATGACCGAATATTTTGGTCATGCCATGCTTCAGTCAGATCTTAATGCCATGAGCGATATTGATGATTTGGCCAATCCGGTAAGTGTTATTAAAGAAGCTCAGGACCTGACTGCGGAAGCCTTTGGAGCGGACCATGCATACTTCTTAATCAATGGAACCACTTCAGGAATTCATGCGATGATTCTGTCTGCCCTGGGACAGAGAGAGAGAATCATTGTTCCCAGAGATGGACATAAATCCATGTATTCTGCTTTAATCCTTTCTGGCGCCAGTCCTATCTTTATACCTCCGGCTATTCATCCGGAGTATGGATTTCCACTTCCTCCAGACCCAGCAGACATTGAGTCCATTTTCTCCGAAGTAAATCAAATTCAATCCATAGAGATCAAGGGATTGTTTTTGATCAACCCTTCCTACTATGGTCTGGCCCCCAGGTTAGATACAATATCATCCATTGCCAGCAGAGAGAATGTTGCCCTTCTGGTCGATGAAGCTCATGGTAGTCATTTCTATTTCCATCCTGATTTGCCCAGCACGGCCATGGAAGTAGGCGCATCTGCCAGCGCTTTAAGCATGCATAAGACCGGCGGCTCCCTTACCCAGGCATCGCTTCTACTGAGACAGGGAAATAGAATTAGCAATGATACAATACGAAACATACTGGATATTCTTCGCACTTCATCATCCTCCTATCTATTAATGAGCAGTCTCGATACGGCTCGCTCTCAGCTTGCCCTGGAAGGAGAATCTTTGCTGGAGAAAACTCTGGAGCTAAGCCGAAGAGCCAGAAAGGAGATCAACGAAATTCCAGGATTGATAGCTCCTGGAGTTGAGGAGTTGAAGCCGGATCAAAGAATTGGTGGCTTCGATGAAACCAGACTGACAATTTGCGTCAATGGACTTGGATTGAATGGCTTCGATGTTGAAAGGATTTTGCGAAGCGATTATCGTATTCAAATCGAAATGGCTGATTTCCACACCGTGGTTGCAATTGTTACTTTTGGAGATACCTGGCAGAGACTGGAAACTTTGATTCGTGCATTAAAAGATCTGGCCGGTCGATCCTCGGGACGAAGCAAATTAACCAGGTTTCCGGACCATCCCGGTGTTCCTCCAAGAGTCATGAACCCGAGAGATGCCTTCTATTCTAGAAAAACGAGAGTGGACCTTGAACAATCTGATGGCAGTATTTGCGGAGAGATGATTATGGCTTATCCTCCAGGTATTCCGGTAATTTGTCCCGGGGAGGTTGTTACCCGGGAAATCATCGAGCATGTGCAGGCACTTAAAAAGGCCGGCGCTTCACTTCAGGGCATGGCCGATATTACCGCCAGTCGGGTCCAAATTGTAGAGGGCTCTTAAGGCCTTCCAGTCAGGCCTGAGAGAATAAGGAACCCTAACTTCATTTCAGGCTGTTTCAGCGTAACAATTCCGGGCGAAATAAGATATTCAATGGAAGAAAAGGAAATCACTCGATGAAAAGATAGATTGAGAAATGGCGTTCTGATTGGCTACAAAGGCGGGATCGCATCAGCTATCGTTGGATGCAAAGACAGGATCTTCATGGTCCGTGCGCGAGTACTTCTGACATCGTTCCAGATAAATCAGTGCCGCTCTATCTTCTGGCACCGCTTTATGAATGGCCATAAAGGTTTGCTCGGCTTCATCGAATCTCTTTTTATGGTATAACATTACTCCGTGCTCGAAATTCTCTTTCTGAGCGACCTTTCGCTCCACCAATTCCGGAGTATCTCCATCCAGGACTTCATAGACCGGTACCGACTTGGTCTTTCCTTTTACTCTAACCTTACCCATGAACCGATAATTCACTTCCATGTCTTCCAGGGTCTGCCGTAGAGTAACTTCGCTGAGTATGATATGAGCACCCATTTTCTTGGTAAGACCTTCAAGCCTGCTGGCCAGATTCACAGCATCTGCGATGACAGTGCTTTCCATCCGTTCTTCTTCTCCGATGGTTCCCAGCATCAACACCCCGGTATGTAGACCCACACCAATATCGATGGGCATATATCCTTTCTCTTTTCTATATACATTGAAATCCAGAAGCTCCAGTCGCATATTGATGGCCGCTTCCACAGCACTTCTGGGAGTGTCTGGAAAAAGAGCCATGATCGCATCGCCAATGTATTTATCTATGAATCCGCGGGAATTTCGAATAACCGGTCCTACTCTTTTCAAATAGGAGTTCAGAAAGTTAAAGTTCTCCGAAGGTCTCAGAGATTCGGAAATTGTAGTAAAGGAACGAATATCGGAAAAAAGAACCGTCATCTCTTTCTGGATTTGATCGCCCAGGCGAATATTCAATATACTTTCCTGACCCAGGTGCTGCAAAAACTCCCTGGGAACGAACCTGTAGTAGGAAGCGTTCAATGCTTGAAGATAATCTGAATAAGCACGAATCTCTTCAACCATGCTATTGAAAGTATCAGCCAGAACTCCCAATTCATCGTTGGTCTTAACATCTACCCTGGTTTCGTAATCTCGATCCTTTACTCGCAGTGCTCCATCCTGGAGTTTTCCGATGGGCCTGGACATTAGATTCGCAAGTATGTAAGAAAACACAAGAGAAAGAATCAGGGCCGCAACAACGCTAAAGACGCAAATGTAGAATAGTTCATTTACCTTGTTTACTTCGCCGCTGGCATCGTAGTCCAGACCAAGGATTGCAATGGTTTCTCCAGTTTCATCCTTGATAGGCACAGCCGCTGAAAGCCACATCCCCCATCGGTCTGCCACGAAGTTCTCCTCCGCTGCAGGCTCTCCATTTATGGCTTTAATAAAGGATTGTTGTTTAACACCGTACAGGTTTCCAATTGGATTTTCCTCACCCTCGGTGTCGTAATCAGCATCAGCAAGAAATTTAAGGATTCGATGATCCGGACTATGCTTCACAGCTACGTACATGTACGCATATTTGATATTAGAATCCTGTACCTTGCCTTCCTGGGAAGGATCCACTCGTACGGTACTTTTCTTTATGGAACGAAGAATGGCAACCAGGCGCTGGAACTTCTTACCGTTCATCAGTTCCTGAGCTACTTCCGGACTGAGAGATTCTCGTGTATCTCCCTTGGCCACCTTCATGATTTCAGCCTTGGGACGAATATTCTTTTCTTTCAGGGTTTTTGAGAGATCCCGGATATAATCCAGGTCTTCCGGGGTCATGCTGTTAACAGAAGTTCGAGCGATGTCCATTAGACGACCGCCCATCACTTCCAGGATCATAGTTCTGGTACTGGTATAAATTAAATAAGCAGTCACACCCGTTGCAGTCACAGCCAGGGTGGAAACTACAAGCATCAGCTTCCAACGGAATGGAAACTTTCCGCGACCTGCTTTCACACATGCCCCCGAATATAAAGCACTATGCCATCCTCGCCTGGCAATGTAATGGCCCGGATTTGCTCATGCGCGGATTTTGCTGATCCTCTTTCCATATGTCTTAAGGCCGTTTCAATGCGCTGACCAAAAGCTTCGGTCAGTGTATGAAATACCAGACCGCTTTCAGGAACAGAGCCAAACTCTTCTCTTACAGCTTCGGCTCCCTTGTGCTCTGAATCCAGCAGATACATTTTTCCATGTGCTGGATTGGGTTGCAATTCTACGGAAATGAGCTTTCGAATGGGAAATATCTCAAAAGCAGAATTCAGCAAATCTCTGATTTCCTGTTTTTTCCGGATTCGACTGTCCACATAACGGCAAAGAGCGGATGCGATTAAATCATCTGGCTCGGAGGAATCGTGCACCCAGCCCATCATGAAGAAATGGCCGGATTCCAGGGGAATGTGCTGGTAAAAGTGTCCGGGATTCTGGGTTCTTAACGGGCCCATTTCTGCCTGCATCCAGTCTTCGTCCAGGGATACCTTCTCATAGGCATTGCTACGAAACGTAGACATCAAATCGTCGGTATTTCGAAATTGCTCCTGTTCGATCAGTGTTTTTCTGATTCGATCCAGGGTATCATAGAGAAGACTGGTCATGGTCCGAAACGTATTACCCAGATCGTTAAACTCTTCAATCAATCCGCTACGAATCCGCACATCGTAATCTCCCTCAGCGGCCCGACTGGCTGCCTCGGTTAGATTGCCCAGTGTGCGCGACAGAATGCTGGCCAGAAATAAAGCTATAACTACACCGGCCAGAGCGGCAACCAGCACTCCAATGCCAATCTCTACAATGCTGGCACGCATTTCATTCTTGATCCATGAGCCATCGTACTGGACACCAAGAATGGCAAAGTCCTCACCCCGGGTATTCTTGAGGATGGCCAGAGCCCACAGATTCTCGGGCGAATTTAAGCTAACGTCAAAATCAGCAATATAAACCCCTTCGCCACGTAGCTCACCCATTACTCCCGTCTGTCGAGTCAATTCCGTAACCCTGGCGCCTATGTCTTCAAAGCCTTCCGGAGCATAGGAGAATGCTACTTTTCTGCTCTCCGGGTCTAGAATAACAACTCCGGGCGCACCGGCACTGGACGTTTCATCTGGCCAGAAAAACGTGGAGATAGCACTGGTAGTTACCTGTGGCTTCCGTAAGTCGAACAGTTGTTGAACCCGATTCAAATCTCGTCTCAACAGTTCCGGCTGAATAGAGGCCAGACCTGGAGCGCCGGAAAGACGCTCCCTTGCTTCCAGGAATTCTCGCAGGGCCACTGCAAACGTGCGAATCTGTTCTTTGCCGCCGGATTCCAGTGTGCTTGTATCAGCGGCCCATTTTAGACCACCAATCAATAGACCGGCCACCAGAAATACAGGCACCAGGAATAGAAGATTCTGTCCGCGAATAGTCAAGAGCGAACCTCCTGACGAGCCTGAAGAGCCACAATACCTTGCGCTATTTCTGGTAATTCATACATGGTTCTAAAGAAATATCCCTTTTCTAGAAGCAAACAGGTAGCTCCTTTGTCGGCGGCATAGATGCTTTCGCCCAATTCATGGTCAAATAACAGGGACTGGATTCCAAGAATTAGACCAGGAGATTTTCCGGAAGCATCGCGAAAGCCACCATTGAGACAGATCAGTAGCCTCTTCATGCTACGACCTGCTTCCAGCACCAGCTCATTTGGCTCGTAACTTCGCACAATGCAAACCTCTGCAAGGGCTGCCAGTTCTCCTTCGCGCAACCGAGAAAAGGGAAAAATATGCTGTAATGCTATGATTCTATCTGCCAGATTCACAGGATCACCTCCAGATACATGGCATCGGCAGGAGAATCGACGGCAAGTTCGCTCAACCTGGGCACTGGATTTCCCTGCAGTCTGGAAGTTTCGTCCGAATCATTTCCAGAAACAATGTAGAGCGCCTTCAGACCTTTTAGGTCCGGCTTAAGGTTTCCTGGCTCAACCATGGTTCTTTTTGCCGAACCGTTGGAAGTGACTGGATACAGATTTAGAGTCGCCGACGATTGTATTTCAATCTCCCCTGTAGTCTTATGGATCAGGACTATGAAATCCAATTCTTTACCAACAAGTGGCTCCATTGATTCCATGTATTGATCCGGCATCTGCTGCAGTAGCCTTCGGCTTATGCGGAAAACATCGCTATGGACTCTGGTGGTTTCCAGTTTATCCTCTCTATCTGCAATGACCCAGACGGATAGAAAATGGGAATCTTCAAAAAGGCCATGGGTATGTTTTCTGGCTTTATCCAGAATATCCACCGCACTCTTATGTTTCATGAAGCTTCGAACCAGGTTTCCCAGTTCATTTCTTCTACGCTTTTCTTCCAGTCGAAAGTTTTCGCCTGTTAATGATGTCACAGTTTCCTGCAGAGATCGGCTCAGTCTGGTAAGACTTCCGGAAAGATGTGTGAGCTCTGCAGGATTTTCTACATGGATTTCATTTCCGAATCCGCCAGCTGCAACCTGAAGTGCGGATTGCTTCAATTCATAGATAGGCCTTGTGAGTCGTTCCGTAATAAAGTAGGCGATTACCAGACCAGCAACCAGGGCCACCACACCAATGATTACAACCTGCAACAATGCCAGACGAGTGGCACTTTCAATTATATCGATATTAACATCTGCACCTGCATAAGCCACTGCATCCCCCTGCTCATTGAGGATTGGCACATAGGAAGATTTCAAGAGTCCCCAGTCTTCCCAGTCTGCAATGGGCGAAAGATAGATTTCTCTTTTTAGAATTACATCTCTTATATCGTCCTGAGCTTCATTACTGTCCGCAACGCCCACATTCGAATGGATATCGCTCTGGGTGGAATCCAGGGCATAATTGATATGAGTTTCCCGGTCCACAAGGATGGCCGAATAAAGAAAAGTAATCCCTGTATTCTTTCTTACCCGAATCATCGGATCTACCAGGTTTCCATAAATGGTCTGAGCCTCCTGGGGCCCAAAACCGATTCCGGTTAATTCCCGAATCGCACCAGATTCCATGTTAATCGTAATCAGAGCTGCAGTGGATACTCCATAATAGGTTCTGCTCAGCGGATCATATACAATGGAGAATACACCAAAACGATACGGCTCCCCATTCTTTGTTAACTTAATGGACTTGCTAATCTTGCCATCTTCTGGATTCAGAAAAACTATCTGCCGATTGTTTGTGTCTGTAGCCACCAGGCTTTTTCCGTCTGCAGCCACCGATAATCCTGTCAGTGGAGATTCCAGAGTAACCACTTCTTCCGGTTCGCCTGCCTTTCCGTTCACAATAGGCACCCGAATCAATCGCTCGCCGGCGCAATATAGAGCACCATCGATGTAGCCCACTCCAACGCAATAATCATCAATGCCTGCGAAGGTCTCTGTTTTACCTGTTCGCGGATCAATGGAAACGATGGATGCATCTCCGTTTTCATCCTCCGGGCTGGCTGCGTAAATCATTCCATTTGCAGACGTAATATCGGTTGTATAGTAAGGCTCTGGATCCAGAGGCCTGGTTTGAGTAAATCGTGCAGGAGGATTCAGTAGAAGCAGATCCGGAGCAACCGCATACCTTGCATACATCTTACCACCATCAATGGTAAGACCTCGAATCTGGGTTAGCTGTACAATCTGATCATGGTCTTCGCCGCTTACAAAAGAGGCCACAACAGTGCTGGCTGCCAGGAGTTTCTGATCAAACGTTAGAAGAATCTTTCTATAAAGATCGGAATAAACGACTCGCCCGAGAAAAATAGTAAGAGCGACCAGAGCAACAGTGATCACTACAAAGAAGAAAGACCTTAGTTTGAGTTGCAGCCTCATTTGCTCAGCGCCTCCAGAATTGCAATGGCAGCTTGAGGATCGCTTTCAAGCATCTCCTCCAGGGAGCTACGAGGAATTTCCAGGTAGGAACCGGACTTCATGGTAACCGTGGCACGACGGGTAATTTGATCTTCCGAGCCTCTTGCATTTCCGTTCTCATCCGCACCCGGAACAGAAAGATGCCCGGGACCTGTGCCCAGGGTTTCGAGCATTTCATAGCCGGTATCTTTGCCGTACCTGGAACCGCTACTGACTTCAAATTTTCCCTGCACTGCCAGAAACAGTGCTTCAGCTGGATCACCTGATTTATATAGAGTTGTATTGTCTGCCACTCTGTACGTTGCTTCCACGGCCGGGCTACGTAGATTCAATACAGAAAGGCCTCCGAGTACTGGCTCAGATTTTAAAGCCTGCAGGCGCTCCACTGGATTCATGGGATGGTCCGGTCCTTCGCTCAACGATAGATAAACACTTCTTGCAATGGGGCCGCTGAATGGCTCCGAGCGATAGATTCTATCCAGGGATTTTTCTCCCCGGGACTCATACAGAGCCTGACTGGCCAGAGCTTTCTCCAGGTCGTTCTTACTCTTGAGTGCCTTTTCCAGTATTGCCTGCGCCGAGTCCCGGGAACCCGAGAAGTTTCTGTAATAGAACTGGATCTTCTCTTCCAGGGGCCGCGAATCCACCAGAGGCAAAATATTTCTAAAGACCGTTCTATGGACACTTTGCTCCAGGGTCTCGATGGAGTCCCCGCGCATTCTGGGATTGGCAGATCTTAAAGAAGCAGCGATTTGCTCATAGTCCGGGATTCTGCCAGCCAGCGCAAGTAGCTCCAGAACAAATTCCAGAGTCACCTGCTGCATATCCTGGTAGTACTGACCCAGCAACTGAATGGAAGGCGAAGTTTCTTCGCTGTGCTGCAACAAATAGGCCCGGTCAAGGTAAAGATAGGAAGTCTGAATCTCAGTATTTACGATTTCAGCCACCATGGAATCCAGCTGAGCAAAAGAAAGATGCGAAAGGGTTCTAGCAGCCAGGGACCTGGATCGATAGGGCAAAGTATCATTGTCCAGAACGGCCACAATGGCCGGTACTGATTTCAGTCCCAGAGACCTGGCAAACATCTCCACCCGTCGACGCTGGCGGGGATTGAACTCCTGAGCCATGCGAAACAATGGAAATAGACTCTCTGCATCCTGGATCCTTTCCAGGATTTCAATTCCTCGAAAGCGATCCTCTTCCGATGCATGCTCCATAGTTCTTAGAATTCGTGGAATTAATCGACTGGAGGCAGGGCCTACAAGCATTCGAATGCTTTCCAGGGCCCGGCTTCGCATCTCTGCAGAGGGATCATCCAGATAGGCGACCAGAGAATGGGCATAACTTTCTTTATTTGTAAATCCAAAGGCTGAGATGGCACTGGCCTTTTCTTCTTCGCTACCGTCCAATAATGTGCGAAGCTCATCCAGAGCCATAAAGTTATCTTGCAGATCCCTGCTGTTCCATAGAGCTACCACAGCGGCTTCTCTATCTCCGGCAGAATCTGAAGCCAGTAGTGGCATGGCCTTTCGGGAAGGAATTAGACCATGACTTCCCAGTTCCCTCAATACCGATACAGGAAAGGATTGCTGCTCCTGTTCTGCCCATTGAATGACTCTCTGGACTACAAAGCTGTCCTCTTCTTCCAGGATTTCAGCCAGGATTTCGGATCGTTCTGTCTGTCGCCTGGGATCTTCAGAAAATGAAAGAATCAATGATTCCAGAGCGGCGGCTTTCCTTCTAAGACCCAGAAACCTTATGGAGCTGAAGTGGGCTGCGGAATCAGGATTAAGAGAATCCAGCTGAAAGCTTTCCAGATCTGCTTCGCTGAACTTCTCTCTAAGTTCCTTGCGTGAAAGGGAGAAATTCAGCCATTCCTTTCGCAGGTTTTCCATAATGGCCGTGGGATAGCGATTACGAAGCAGGAATGCAACTCCCATATGCAAGAATGCCAGACCCAGACCAATAGCCGCCAGGTTTTCCAGCGAAAACCAGTCCACGGAACCGGCCATGGTGGAGCCAGCCAGAAGCAGTATAAAACCCGCCACCGCGGTGGCCAGAGGATCCATCAAACCTTCGGTAAAAGTTCGAATCTCCTTCTTTACTTCGGAAGGAGAGGCATTAAACAGAAAATTCCAGTTATTCGCATCGAAGGATAAATAGAAACCATGATAGGCCAGAAAGCCAAAAATCGCAGCTTTTTCGCCGCCTTCAAAATAGAAAAACACAAAGGCAATTAGATAGATGGCCGGTTGCACCAGCAGGGCGTTCTTCACCCCAATGAGCACAATGATTCTATTAAAGAGAAAGAAGTTGATCACTACACTGACCAGGTTCACTACAAGAAAAAGCTGACCAAACTTGGTGGCCAATTGCTGCTCTGTAGCGTTAGCAGCGAAGATATCCAGATACTGAAACTCGGTAAATGTTGTAAGAATTAGAGTTCCAAACATTACCAGATTGATGAGCAATACGTAGGAAGATTTCCCAGCGGTTTTCAGAACTTTGCTATTTTGTTCCAGGAAGCCTTCATTGTTTTGCTCCACATCGTCATCGATCTTTCGCTCCGTCCTTCGCAGATGCATGGCTACGAAAATGGACAACACCGCCATCAAAGGCCAGAGCAGAAAAATCCAATGACTTCCAATAACGCCTGAGAAGGCAGTAACCAGACCACCACCCAGAGCGCTACCAATGGCCAGGCCTCCGCCAAAGATCGGGTACAGTCGTTTCGCATCTAGAATATCAAAGTATCCATCCACCAGGTTCCAGAACAATGTAAACAGAGAGACCAGCCAGATGTAAGCGTACAGACGAAGAAGGTACAGTACGATACTGGATTCGCCCAGAGCGGGAAACCATCCACTCAATGCAACGAAGAAGAATAATCCACCGCCAATCAAAATGTACTGAATCAAGTCGAATACTCGATCAATGCCCATACGAGCCGTGGAAAAAGATAAGAACGGAACAAAAAGCACCATTACCACCGGCGCAATCACGTATACGATGGGCAGACTGGATGCTCCCAGACGAGAAAGGAAAACCGAATCAGCAATGGAAAGCCCTACTGCCACCCCGGCCTGCAGCAGAGCAGCCAGCAACGTGAAGAGCAAAAGTCTTCGCCCTTCTCCTGGATATACCTTGAATAGTCGCTGAATAAAGGCCAATATCTACTCCCGGAGCTCTGCGGCATTAATGCCGCTTTCCTGAATTTTCTGAAGAAGCAGGCGAGCGCTATTTCTTTGCTCTGGAAGGGGGGCTCTTCTTGCAGCAAATGTCAGATCTGGTTTTGCACGATCAAACTCACCCAGTTCAATCAGGGCCATACCCCTGTAGAACCGTGCAAGTGCAAACTCAGTATTGGATTCACCCAGACTCTGAATAAATGGATTCAGTATGCCCAGAGCTCTATAAAATTGCTTTTTCTGTAGTGCTTGCGCAGCTTCATCCAGTGGATGCTTCCTCGCGTCTGTGGGCTGGTTCTCCGTCAAGTCCAGGCCTGGCTTCCCATCGGACTGGCTCGGCCTGGTCGGCTGTTCAGTCTGTTGATGGGCCATCTTGTTTTCGCTCAAGACCCGACTCAATGTATCTTTCAATCGTTGGGGCCCGGGATATCCATCGATGCGGGCAATGATGCTTCCGTCCGGTTGCAGTATCAGTAGAGTTGGATAGCCCCTTGCATGGAAATCGCTGGCCACCTGGGGCTGCCGGTCTCCATCTATGCTAACCGTTATAAACTGAGCCAGCAATGACTTGATTTCTGGACGGGGATAATCCTCTTTCTGCAATCTTTGACAATAACCACACCATTCGGTGACCACCTGAACAAAGACCAGACTGTGATTTTCTCGAGCTGCCTTTAAGCCTTCTGGCAGCGAAGATTTCCAGTGAATCTCCTGGGCCTGAAGACTGGCCGCGAAGAAAAATAGAAGGGCTACTACAAATCTAATCCACATCCCTTGCAAATAATCCAAGGAACAACAATGGCTTCAACACATTCCCGAATCAATACATCTTTTTTCTGCTGTTAACAGAGGCAGGTCAAATATCATTAAGTGCAGCGCACACATCATTGCTGGTCTCAGATTTTTTCAGCTCCGAACAATCCGGAAATCAGCAATGAATAAGACTCATTGATTCTACGGGCTCGTTCCAATCCTTCTGGATTACGGTCAGGATGATATCGTAGCATCAGGGATCGAAACTGCTTTTTCAGATCTTCCATTTCCGGAACATAATCCAGCTCCAATTCTTTTAGAGCGTCGCGCAATTCCTGATTCAAATCCGCCGTTTTGTCTTCTTTGCGATTGGGAAATAGAATCCCGAAACAATGTTTGAACAGTACTTCCCAGTCCAGTTGGCCACCTAGAAAGCAGCGATGCAAATGGGCGTGCAACAAGGACCGACTGATGGGATAATCTTCGATTTGCAGATACTGTAGATAGAGTTCGATTGCGTAATCAATCAGCTTGTTGCGTTCAAAGGAAGCATCCATATAGAACATGTACCCATCATCCGGATCCAGGCAGCCCGCCAGAGCAGTGTCCAGAAGATCTGGATCCACAACATGGGATTGAATTCTGTTCAATACCACGGAAACAAAGAACTCTTGAAATTCGATTAGACGGGGCGTTGAAAAATGCAGACCCGCGGCTTCCAGTCTTTGCAGCACATCCGGAAAATGTGGCTCCAGCAAATCCACCAGCTCAAACATGGAGTCCTGATCAAAATCATCCGGTAGATCCGCAAATCCCTGGGTGGGCGAACCAAACCGAGAATTATACCGAAAGCGAAGATATTCCTCAAGGCTCATACCCAGCAACTCAAGAACATCCATTACCGGTATCTGAAATTCGGTACCAAGAGATCTGGTGCGAATCTCTTCTATTATTTCATCAAGTTCGTCCATACAATAGCTGCACTTCGCAGCGCCGAAATTGAATAATGAAACCTGCCTGGTTTGTGCTCTAAAGTGGCTCTGCCAGAATTGAGGGTAACGCTCCACCGGTTAACTCTTCCAGACGATCCAGTAATGGCTCCAGATTCCAGCCTTCCTGAGCACTTACATAGACACGATCAGGTCGATCCTCTTTCTGGTATTCCAGACGCTGCGCCATGGGAAGCCGATCTACTTTATTGTAAACACGAAGCACTGGAATTTCTGTTAGCCCCAGGTCCCCAAGGATTTCTTCTACGTCGCGAATCTTTTCATCCCTGGCAGGATCGGACACATCAATGCAATGTAGTAGTAGATCCGAGTCAGCCAATTCTTCAAGGGTTGCCTGAAATGCCTTCCTCAACTCCGGGGGCAGATCATGAATGAAGCCCACTGTATCGGTTAGAATGATCTCTCGCTCTTCTGGAAAGCGCAACCTGCGTGTAGTTGGGTCCAGAGTAGCAAACAGTCGATTCTCCTGCATCACTTCCGAATTGGTGAGCTTGTTTAACAGAGTAGACTTTCCCGCATTCGTATACCCAACAATGGAGCAAACGGGTACCGCTGAATCATCCCTCCTTCTTCGATTCAGAAGACGACGCTTCTTTATAGAAGAAAGCTCTTTATCCAGTCGGCGAATTTTATCCTCAACTCGCCTTCGGCCAATCTCGAGCTTGGTTTCACCGGGGCCACGGCCTCCGATTCCACCGGTAAGTCTGGACATGTTATCATCTGTTTCGCTGAGTCGCCCTTTCAGATAGCGCAGTTGTGCCAGTTCTACCTGCAACTTACCGTCTCTGCTACGAGCATTACGAGCAAATATATCCAGAATCAATTGAGTACGATCCAGAATTTTAAGATCTGTGAGCGTAGAAAGTCGAATGGCCTGAGCCGGGCTGAGCTCCATATCAAAAACCAGGGTATCTGCATTTTGCTGTACGCCTGCAATGGCAATCTCTCGAATCTTTCCGGAACCCAGCACAGTGGAAGGATCCAGAGTGGCTCGATTTTGAACAAAGGTTTGCACCGGATCCACACCGGCCGTATGACATAGCTCCTTCAATTCTGCGATGGAATCCTCCGGTGCCCGTCTCTGCCTGGAGGCGCGGGTATAAACACCTACAAGAATAGCTCGGGGCATTCCGCCAGCACTACGGGTCACTTCCTCAAAGCGTTTGAATTGCTGATCCAGCTCCGCGAACCTTTCTTCCAGGTCTTCCGGTAGCTGCCCCGGACGACAGGGTTGCTCCATAGAATAGCCGGGCTTATTCCCGGGAGCAATATAAGCGCAATGGAAATTCTCCGGAAGACCGTGTGCATCTATGGTAATGGCGCAGGCAGCATCCAGACGAAGCAAAGTCAGGTCAGACAAATCCTCTTCTGTTAAAGGTTCCCGCTTCAAATGAGTGTGAATAAGACGGATGCCCCGAAGGCGCTGGGCCCTTTCTCGGCCCAGGGAAGGAATCCAGATGCGACTATCGTCGCCTACCATAGTATCCAGGACATGCCCCTGGCGATCCACCAGGACTCCTATCTGACGACCCAGTTCCTGGGAAAGTCCGGTCAGTTGCCTGGCGAATTCCTGACTGACTATGGCTTCTGGTCTCAGTTTCCGTTGACCCAGTTTTTTCAAGCGCGCAAGTTGCGCCGGTTTCAATCGATTCAGGTTACCTGTGAGACGAGCTATGGCTGCACCCTCCAATCCTTAGACATGAGCTTCAAGGAGTAAAGAAATGGTCGGCTCGTCCAGGAGTTTCTCCGCCATCATCCATTCTTTCCGGGGAATCCGGAAGATGGGTTTCATCGTGGGGATTCAAAAAGGGTACCGGTGTGTCCGAATCCTCGGGAACTATTTCTGGTTTTTCCAGTTCCGGCGCATCAGGAAATTGAGCCGTTATTCCTCGATAGGCGGAATTGGCAAATTCAGCCCAGATGGCCCCTGCAGAGGAAGACCCGCCTCCCTGAAAGGGAACTCCATCGTCATGGCCTACCCAGACCACAGTGACTTCACCGGGAACCATACCCACAAACCAGGCATCCCGGGAGCCAGGCATTCCTGGATACTTTCGTCTGGTGGACGGAGGGGTTTGAACGGTGCCGGATTTTCCGGCTATAGGAAATGGCAGAAAGTTCTTATCTTTTTTCTTTCGCTTACCCATCCAGCCTGCGGTTCCGTCTTCAACCTCATCGACCACGGCCTGCATAAGCCATATAGCCGAAGCCGCAGATTCAGAGCTTAGAACGGATACCTTTTCCGTTTCTTTGATCACCTCCCATTGAACTGTGCCCTGAGCATCTTCGATTCTGGTGATTAGCCTGGGGCGAATCATGTTTCCCTCATTGAGAATCATGCCATAAAGTCGAAGCAATTCCATGGGCGTCAGTTCGCCTGTGCCCAGAGCAAGAGAGAGGCCGCCTTCAAAACGGTCCGATGCATCATGATAGCTTAATTCCAGTGCCTGAGTCAATCGATCTCGAAAGTAGCTTACACCCATCTCATGCAAAGTGGACACGGCCACAGTATTAACAGATAGAGCAACAGCCCGGCGAAGTGGCATTTCACCCTTGTAATGACCGTACCAGTTGCCCGGTGAATAACCATCATAGTCCAGGCGTCGATCCACGACCTGAGAATCGGGCTTTAGAATCTCCTTATCCAGAGCCACTGCATACAAAAAACCTTTCAGTGCTGAACCTGGCTGGCGACGCATATCATAGATTCTTTTTGCCTGAGTCCAACCTTCTTTTACAGCATAGCCCCCTACCATAGAGGTGATTTCGCCGCCGGGAACGGACATGGATATGGTTACTCCATTTATTCCATTGGCCAGCCTGGTTTCCAGACCGGCCTTTCGCGCGCTATTCTCAACCTGCTCTCGTATGCCATCCACGGTACTGCGAACCGCCTTCAGCGCCTGCCGTTGTTTCTCTATATCGATTGTAGTGTATATCTTCAAACCGCCCTGACTGATAATCTCCTCGGGAACGGTTTCATAGAGAAAAGACTTGGCCGCTTCGTTGGCTGCCGGAGCATCGTTTCTGCGAAAATCCCGGGAGGCTCCGTAAGCACCGATCAGTCCAGAATGGGGATTTTCCTCTTCCAGAGAAAGTTCATATCTCCGGGAGAAGGCCTTCATAGCATCTTCTCTTTCCTCTGCTGTAATCTCTCCCTGCTCCTGCATTGCATCCAGCACCAGATTTTGCTTTTTCGTGGATAGTACGATGTCATTCAAAGGGCTGTATCGCACCGGACTGGGAAAAAGACCAACGATCATGGCCGCTTCCGCCGCATCCAATTTCTGGGGTGGCTTACGGAAATAAAACCAGGAGGCCTCTTCCGCTCCCACACGACCTTCTCCCATGTAGATACGATTCAAATACAGGCAGAGGATTTCCTCTTTGTTCATCATAGATTCGATCTGAAAAGCTGCAAATGTTTCGTAGATCTTTCTATAGAGTGTGGGACTGTGATCGGTAAACAGATTCCTTGCCAGCTGCTGGGTTATGGAACCGCCTCCTTCACGAACGCTGAATGCCAGAATATTGTTAATCATGGCTCTGGCAATTCCCCGCAAGGATATACCGGAATGATCGTAAAACTCCCGATCTTCTGCGCTTACCACGGCCTTTTTGAGCCAGCCCAGATCTGCTTTACAGGATTCCAGGGAAATGCGAGAGCCCCTTACTGGAACAAATTCTCCGATCACTTCTCCATTTCGAGCCAGAATCAGGATGGCCGGCCGGGGTTTTTCCTGCCCCACTCCCTGCAGCCATTGCTTCTCTCTATCCAGAGCCTGCACCAGACCATCCCGATCGCCCAGGAAATCCACAGCTACGGCGGAAACCAGAACCGTAACCAGGGCAACCACCGCAATGCTACCCCACAGAAGAATGGCCTTGAATGGTATTTTGCGCAGCACAGAGGGGGTTCGTTCTTTGATGAGAAGTAAATAGTTCATAGTTTCCTGATCCAGGTTTTCGCTTGAGTTTCTGACTGGCAAGCAGTCCCTGAGCTCATGCAGGATCCCAGGTCAGCCCATCCTACTTTGACGGAAAAGGAGCTGGATGTGATCGAGATATTGAAACTGTCTTTTTCGACTCTGAAGAAATCCTGGGCAATCAGTCTTGGAGTTCCGGCAGTGATCTCCATTCTATATATTCTGTTTAGCTATTTCCAGATGCTTGAAATCCTGGAAAATCTGGGAAGCCAGCCCGCCAATCCGGAGGATCCCTTTCCCGGACTGGATAAAATCTTTCGGCCATTTGATTTAACTGTCTGGCTCAGTTCTCTGGTGATGCTATTTCTGCTGTATCTGAGTATGATTTTTCCCATGCGAGCTGCAGTGCGTACACTTGAATTGCGCCCTCTAAGCTCCAGCAGCCTTGGCCGCCATGCATTTATTCTATTTATAGCCACCGTGTTGCTATCTGCTGGCTCTTTAATTGGTCTAGTATTCTGTATTCTACCCGGGATGGCATTTCTTGTGGCTTTTCTTTTTGTACCGGCTGCGATTATTGTGGAGGAATCCGGTGTAGGTCGGGCTTTCTCCCTGGCATACAGAACTTTTTCCGTGCGAAAATCCAAAGTTCTGGCTCTGGCTCTGCTTTTGATGCTCATTTCCGGTGGCTTCTACTTTATTACAATCATTCCTGCGCTCATCTACTACATCTATGGCCTGCTAACTGTCATAGTGAATGGTTCTCCAGATATGCTGCCCGAATTCCTAAGAAATTACGTTCTATTAACTCATCTTGGCCTGGTTCTGGCATTACCTCCAAGTGCTGGCCTGGTAGGGCATGCGTTGATCATCGCCTACGCGAACTTCAAGAATTTCGTTCCAGCCGGTCCCGAATTCTAGGCATTGCTGTACAATCCGATCGCTTTTTTTGATTTTGGTTTATTGTTAATCAATTCCAGGATATCGAATTAGAGAGAAACCTATCTTCCTGATGAGCCGATTCAGATCAGACCTATTAAGATTACTATCCATGACCATGGTTCTGGCAATCCATGCCACCGGTACATACGAATATAGCTTTATTGCATCCCATGATTTTCTTTCTCAGGATTTCCTTGCGGTATTCTTAAATCAGCTGGCACGATTTAGTGTTCCAGTGTTCGTAACCCTGTCCGGCTTTGGTCTTACTATGAAGTACGGTCTATTAACTACAAAGAACGGAAAATCCCTGGATCAGATTACCGTCCCCTGGAGTTTTTACGGAGAACGGCTGTACAAGATTGGACTTCCTTTTCTGTTCTGGAGCGTACTTTATCTGGCAATTCAGGGATACTTCAAGGGACCCTACAATTGGCAATGGATTATGGACCTGCTTCCCTTTCTGTATCGCAAAGGAGCCGATTATCATTTTTATTTCTTTCATATCATATTTGAATGCTACCTGCTTTTTCCCTTGCTGGCCTGGGCCTTCGCCCGATTAAAAAAACTTCGCCTGCCTGTTCTACTTCTGTCCTTACTTTTGCAGCTATATGTTAGCTCACCAGCGCATATCTGGTTCGATGACTTCCCCAGAGTTCCATTTGTATTTTCAGCTTTCTTCCTCTACTGGCAGTTTCCCTTTATTCTGGGAATTTACTTTGCCTTCCGGAACCTGGAGTCTTCCAGTCCTCAGGAGAAATCGAACAAAAATGCCGATGGGAATCCGGTAAAGCGCGCTTCGGAAGGGAAATCTGCAACGCTTCTACGAAAGGAAAGTAACCTTGATGGGCCAGTCCTATCTCGCAAATCGATTCTCTCATTAACTCTATTATTCTGCCTGGTAACTTTTACCGTGGTGATGATTGAATATATTTTCTGGAGCTACAACAGCCGGAGCCCGGGCGACTTCAACCATTTCACCCGAATGAGCGTAGTGTTCTATTCCGGGGCTTTCTTTTTGATGTTCTATTTCTGGCCGTCATCTAATGAGAAAACCGAAAAGAAATTTTATTCAGGATGGGAACGGAATGTATCCTATCTGGCCGGTCTGTCATTCTTCGTATACATCGTACATACCTGGATATTACGAGGCCTGGAACTGATCTTGCCGCAATGGTTGCTTCCGATTCTACTATTATTGATATCCATCTCTTTTCTCCTGGCTACCTTATTGGACAGAATAGTCAGACCGACTCACCTGCGAACCATGCTTGGCCTGGAAAAAAGAAAGGGATAGAAATCGGTCCCCTACGATTGCCCGGGAGCTCTCTGGAGGCTGGCTATTTCAGCGAGCCGAGTTATCTGCATCCGAATCGGTTGTAGATTCTTCCGATAATTAGGTTAAGCAGAATGGTTCAGCTCAGGTAGAATGCATTAATCGCGGAGCAGATTCCAATCTGCAACAGTAAGGACGGAAGTATGCTTTCACTTCTTTCTCGCACTATTCCGGCCCCGATTCCGAAAATGAATGCCCCCACTCCCTGAAAGACCGAAGCCCAGAGGCCCAGACTCTGTTCCATTACAGTAATCAATGCAAGTGGACTGATGGCCAGCATGGCAGCATAAGCGAAGCCGGAAACTAAAACCGGTACAGACAGAAACCATCGACCACCGGGCTCCATGATCTCATGGTGCTCCTGTAGCCATCCATGGACGTTCACCCGAAACAGGATTTCCATGGCTGCGGGCAGAAATAGCCCCAGCATTAACATGTGGTACAGATCCGGAAAAGGCTCCTCAATTGCCCATACACCTCCGACCAGAGCAGCCAGAACCAGAATTGGAATCAGCAAGAGCCAGTCCCAGCCCGCAGGCCATCGAAAACCATAAAGGAACGGCTTCTGTCTGCACTGCCAGAAGACAATGAGCAAAATCAATACAGAAAGCACAGGAGCGAATAGTTCACCTGCCAGCCTGGAGGCCGCTTCCGGTAAATTTGCACCGAACAAAGAAAGGATTTCTCGACCTAGAAATGCAATCAGAGCTCCAATGAACGGAAATAGGCTACCGGTAAAAATCCGTCCCAGGCGCTCCGCGGCCGGATCTCTCTTGAATGCATGCTTGCAGATTCGAACAATCTCCGATGGTCTCAGGCCAGTTCCGGTCATTCGAGGAGAGCCTCCAATTTCCTGCGAGCCACCCCAGCGGTTTTCCTGGTTTCTACCGGACACTCTGGGATCTTCATGGTTGAGAAATCGATAGACTCTTTCCATTTCTAGAGGGAAGAAAAGATCCGATTTGCGAATGGTATAAACTCCATCACTCTTCTGTAGTAAAAGAACGGCAGGACGAGTACCATAAACTCGATTCAAGTATTCTTCCATTTCGTATATGCCCATGTCTGTGCGATATACGATTACACTGTTATTCTGATCCAGCTCGGCTCTGGCCAATTCTTCCAGACCCTTGAAGTCTTTAAAATCTTCCGGGCGAAAGAACATTTCATCAATTCGATTCAGCAGCTTTCGAGTATAGGTGGAAAAATCAATCTCATCCCATCGACCATTGGACTTGATTCTACGCTCATCTTCACGCAGAAAATCGATTTTGCTCATTACATCTTTGTGCAATGCCCGGGGAAGACCGGCCACGTCCTGATATTCCAGACCCAGGCCATCGATAATACCTTCCACTCTAATGAGAGGAACAATGGCACGATAAACCGGTGCATCTCCTTTTCGCAAATGCATATGATTTAGCAGTATCCATATAGCCAGTACTGTATCCAGGTCCGGATCATTCGCCCAGATAGTCCATTTCTTGTCTGCCAGGTTTAGACCTTTTCGCACAAGCACCAGTGCCTGTTCGCATGTAGCAAGTGTAAATGATCGCTCCACTCCATCATGATGATCCAGGTTATACACCTGCCTTTCATGATCCATGAACGGTTCGCTTTGAGCGGCGCCATCCAGGTAGATGGTGCGCTCCCGGGCCTTTCGCGCTGTAGCACCGGATACGCTCTTTCCGCGCACGATTCTAACGCTGATATTGGGAGCTTCAAGACAGGAAAGTACCTTACCTTCCTCCAGTTCTTTCACCGAGTAACGGTCTGGTAGCTTACTCAATTCAGAAGAAAACTCTTCAGATTCACCGATATCCTTGTTCCCGGAGGAATTGGAGAAACCGGCAAGCTTTTTTAATAGCTCCAGCATTGCAGCCCCCATTGAATGAGGCACCGTCTGCTGATGCAATTGTCTTTTGAAGAATTTCGGTCTGCCTCATGGGCCTGGATTCAGCCTTACAGATGCAGATCCAGAAATTGTCCTGGCTTCCAGTGTATAACTTCTAGATTCTCCGGGGCCATTCCCCGGGCCACAAGGTGCTTTAGGTATAGCGAGCTTTCTCGTGGTAGATCATCGCCCAGTTCGAATGTGCCCCAGTGAACTGGTACCATTCGCGTAGCCTGAAGATCTGCGCTGGCCTGGAGAGCTTCCAGCGCATCAATGTGGGCCGCCTTCATGAACCAGCGTGGCTTAAATGCACCAACTGGCATGATTGCCAGATCCAGACTTTCCGGCCTGCTTCGCCTGATGTCTTTAAAGTGAGGCGAATAGGCTGTATCACCGGCAAAGAATATGTTTCGTTTTCCTACCTTGATCCAGTAGCCGCCCCAGTGGTATTGCATTGTATCGTTAATGCCCATGCGACTCCAATGCTGGGCCGGCATATACTGAATATTGAATGGGCCTATTTGATTGGTATCCCACCATTCCTGGATAACCGAATTGAGTCCCTCTTCCGAGGCCCATAACCTCATTCCAGAAGGCAGAAAGACCAGGGTATCATCATTTTTCCTGGCCAATGATACCAGAGTTGGTAGATCCAGATGATCTCGGTGAGCATGGCTGACCAGGGCTGCATCCACTGCAGGAATTTTATCTACAGCCAGTGGTAGCTCGGTCATCCTGGGACGGGTCAATACATCGCCAAAGACAGGATCAAGGATTAGATGATAGGTCCGATGATCAACTGTAGCTGCAATCCAGGTAGTTGCATGCCCGAGCCAGATAATTCGAACAATACCATTGGGCGGATAAAAATCATCCCGTTTGAGAAAACTAACTTCTGGGGGTCCGGAGGGAATGGAATCCACTGAGGGCGGCTCCAACTCACCGAACCATTTCCAGTACAGTACCGTGGAAAGCCCCTTGGACAATATATCTGAATCATCATAAAGATTTTGATAACGACCATCTCTGTAGTTCGGGGAGCTCTGGCGTTCCGGATCCAGGGTATAACAGGCAAAAAGCGGAAAACCAAGCAGTACTGTGCAGAGCATAAAAAGCGGAAATACCCGGCAGTTCCCGGGAAGTCTGTTTTTTCCGGTCTTTTGCATGAGCTAAAAGAAACGAACCTCCAGATGCTTTCGTCGGTCAAAATAAAAGGAGAGACCCAAAAAATTCATTTACAATCATAGTGTGCTTAGGCGATACTTTTCGCACTAATGGTTTGGAGGATCAAATGCTAAAGAGACAATCCAGCTTGCTGAGAGTTGTTTGTGCGCTCTTCTTTTTCGCAGCGACAACCGGAGTGATGGCTTCACCCGTAGGGACTTGGAAGACCATCGATGACGAAACCGGAAAAGCCAAGAGTTATGTTCAAGTGTATGAGTATCAGGGGAAATACTATGGAAAGGTTGTAAAATTGATCAACCCTTCTGAGCCTAACCCGAAATGCGATAAGTGTACTGGAGCTTATAAGGACAAGCCCATTGTTGGTATGACCATCATGTGGGGACTATCGAAAGAGGGTAATGAATACTCAGGAGGACAGATCCTGGATCCAGCAAAAGGCAAAGTTTACAATTGCAAAATCTGGGTTGAAGGGAGTGCTCTAAAGGTTCGTGGATATATCGGACCATTCTTTCGCACTCAAACCTGGTATAAAGTTAACTAAAAACTCTCCAGGAAGGCAGGGCTTCGGTCCTGCCTTTTTCTTTCCTTGAAATCCCACCGTTCCACTCAATCTACTTCGCCTTACTACCTGTACATTATTCGGACCACTTCGAACACTCTTTACACCGGAATTACAACTGATCTGCAACGCAGATGGAATGAACACTGCGGATTAAAAACCGGAAGCAAATACCTGAAAGCTATCAAGCCTGCAGAACTAGTTGCTGCCTGGGAGATTAGTTCCAATGGAGCCCAGAACCTTTCCCTTCGATCTGTAGCCAGCAAATTGGAGCATAAACTAAAGGGGCTCAATCGCAACGATAAACTGTTGCTAATCCGCCGGCCTTCCAGCATCAAAAGGTTTGACGAATGCCAGAACTGTGAATGTAAATCTATACATGCAGCCAGGCGACGGGCCATCCAGACCATCCGATAACTCTTCTTCTGTTTTTGATCTTCCGGACATTGCACTGAGCGAAGTCGATTTTCTAGAATATCTGTTTCGTAGAGCCAGAGAACTGGACGCACTGGAACCTATTTTTCCAGGCATGGTATTCTATAATGTTCCGGCCTATTTAATGAAAAATCTATGGCCTGAAAAATTGGAGCAATGGAAAAAAGATCCGGAATTAATGGGCTTTGCTGCCAACGAATCAGGCTGGAAAGGCAAACTGGATAACCTGCAATCCAGGTTTAATACATTCAATCGAAAGGTCACCCTGCATAAGAACTTTGTGATGCATGGAAGGTACAGCATCGCACTTTGTGCGGCGATAGATGAGCAAGAGTTAAACACATCTGAAGTAGCCCTTTGCTGGATTTCACTGCAAGATCCGGAGATTGAGCTAATAAAAAGGGACGACCCGGCAAGCACCTTTGCCTATGCGAACCAGACTTTCAGCCACTACCGCATGGAAGGGCAAATCAACTTGAAAAAGGACGATTTCAAACTAATCCCTGCATCCAGTTACAGACGATTTGGACCAGTTTTCATGATGCGAGAAGTGACCGGTCTGGGAGCCATTGCCCTGGGCCTACTTGCAGCCAATGGAATTCAACTGGAAGCCCGGCAGTATATTCAGCAGGCGGGCACCAATCGCCAGAATGGTCGACCCAGAAAGGAGGATTTGCTTCTGGCTCGACAATACATTTCCCGCCTCTGCCAGGAAGTTTCCAGCAGACATGCACTCTGGGATCGAATGAATTCCCTGCCCTGAATTATTTGCGAGAGGCGCGAGCAATCTCAGAGATTGCATCGGATTCTAGAATATGAGTTCCCGGTTCGGTTTGCATGGCCATGCAACGAGCCACATCCCTGGCCTGAATGCCACGGTACTTTCGCACCGGCCCAATTAGAAAAGGATTCAATACCCCGGCGGCCAGGGCCCCCAGGGATTCACCGGCACGGCTTTCCTTTCTGGGGCCCAGCAGCAAGCTGGGACGATAGATATGTAATGAAGAAAGGCCCAGACTCTGCAGATCCATTTCTAGTTTGCCCTTCACTCGATTGTAATAGATGGAACTTCTATCGTTTGAACCCAGGGCTGTAATTACATGAAACGGTAGATCCTTTTTAACACATTTCCGGGCCAGATTCATTGGATAATGATAATCCACCTGCTCGAAAGCTTCCCGACTACCGGCCTTCTTCATTGTAGTACCAAGACAGCAATAGACCGGACCCTGAAAATCTGGATACGACTCCTCGTTTTGGAAATCTATTGTCTGATACTGAATCCTGGAATTTGCAGAGGAATGCTCTTTACCGGAATCCCGAATCAGAGCCAGTACCGAATTCACATCCGATCTCTGGGCCAGCTCATTTAATAGAAATCGACCCACCAGGCCGGTACTTCCCGCTACATATACTTTCATTCATCCACCCTGCAAAGTCTCTGGATCAGTTCCCGGTGCTCGGGGAACTCAGATGCAAGAATATTCCTTTGTGCCAATTCGAAGTCTTCAAAATCAAAACCAGGGCTTACAGTACATCCTACCAGCGAATAGCCCAGATCATTTGTTTCGGGGTCCGGTTCTGATGCAAACCAGGCTCCGGCTGGCACAACGGCCTGAAAAACACTCCTTCGCACATCGCTTCCCAGTCGATGACAATGATAGCTTCCATCTGAAAGAATCTGATGAACCAGCAACGGATCGCCATAATAGAAATGCCACATTTCATCGCTTCTGATTCTATGGAATGCTGAGAATTCGCCGGCCGGAATTAGAAAATATATCCCAGTGCAGGATTGCCTGGGCCCATGGGCACCAATCAGAGAGCCTGGCACTTCCAGTTCGCTACGGTAGGTTTCTGCAAAATAGCCTCCCTCTGGATGAGGCTGCAGATTCAGGCTTTCTACAATTTCTTTAAGCTTTGCAGGCATGTAAAATCGCTTCAGATTTGATTGGTTACTGAAATCAATGCAAGGTGGCCCGGATTCAATCGCTGGTATGGGGCGAATTGAAAAAACAGGCCCAGAGCCTTGCCGATTCAGGTCTTTATGATGCCATTCAGTACCAGGTCAGTTAACAGGGCCACATCTTCCGGAAACTTAAGGTTTCCTTCCCTGAACCCTACCGCAATGCCGATGGCAATGGCTCGTAGAACAAAGGCCATCTTCTCTGGTTCCCGACGGCGGAAATCGCCGCTAATAATCCCGGCCTCATAGGCCGCTGCGATGGGCTGCACAGCTCCCTGTCCGGCTTTCTCAAAATCTTCTACAATATCAACTCCGGACTCTCTTACTAGCTCGGAACGTTTGGTGATCAGTAAATCGAAATAGGTATGATTGCCGCCATAGAATTCGAAGAATGCGATGGCCGCCGCCTTCAATCGATCTACCGGATTGGCTTCCTGCAGGCCACTCAGGGCTCGATCATAGCCTTCGTTGAGCTGCTGTAGCCCGCGGGTGAGCAAAGCAAGGTAAATCTCCGCTTTGTTCTTGTAATACAGATAAAGTGCAGGCCTGGATAGAGATACGGTGGCTGCAATATCTTCCATCGTGATCTCCTCATAACCTTTCTGGGAGATCAATTGGCGGGCAGATTCCAGAATCTCCTGCTTTTTACGGATTCGGCTCTTTCGTTCCTTTACGGCCATGGCGAGAATTGCAATTTAATTACGAACTGCCTGTACAGCAAGAAGAAAGCCCTGGCGGAAACCAGGGCTATTAGATCCTTCATCAGGACAAACTGTATAACACTACTTACAGTCTGCGTTCAGGGAGGTCTTAAGCTTTATGTTCACATCCGGCCAGAGTTTGCTTACTTTATCCGGTCCTGTATGAAGGGCCTTGCAAACCTCATTCAGAGCCGCCAGAGGTCCGGAAGCGTCCCAGTTTCCCACATCCATGGTTCCGGTAAGGACAACACTTCGGCCATCCACAGAAAGCTCCACAGGAACTTCCCTGGACTCGCCGTTCATGGAAAGCATGATTGTACCTGTATTCCCATCGATGGACTTCACGGATCCTTCCATTTTCTGGTCTTTCATTTTTCCAAAAAAGTGCTCTTTGATCTTCGCATCCCGTCCATCGTTTCCGGAATCAACGCTGGCTGTATCGATAGTGAATGTTGCATTTTTGAACACATCTAGCTGGCTGGATGCATTTTCAGTTCCCTGAATCTGGAAAGTATTGAATCCTCCGTCCACGCCAGCCTTTTCTGTAAATTTGTAAGCTGTCCAATGAACAGATGTGTTTTCAGCGTTGTAGGTAAAAGTGCAATCGTCGGTAAGCGGACCGCTCTGGTCATCCTGCTCGGGTGAGCAGTAGCTCAACATCCCTGCTGAAAGAAGCAAAGCTATACCCGAAATAATGGTTCGTTTCATATAATCCTCCAGATCAATTTTTCTATAATGAGTCAGCTACCTTTTCCTGACATTCTTCGCAGTATCCGTAGACCTCGAAAATGTGCGTCACTGGCTTAAAGTGGGCCTTATCCATCTGCTGCTTAAAGGCTCCGGAAACATCGCAGTGCTCCAGACAGAAGCTCTTATTGCAAGAAAGGCATATTGCATGATGGTGATGATGCCTTCCCTGAAACTCGAACCGAGCAGATTCCCGGCTCTGGAGATTGATCTGGCCCACCAGCCCGGCCTCCGTAAGAGTGGAAAGGTTTCGGTACACAGTATCCAGGCTCACATGGGGATGCCTTTCTTTAATGGCAGCATGTATCTCCTGAACAGTAAGAGGACCTTCGCTTTCAATCACAGTTTCCAGGATTTCGATCCTCTGCGGAGTTAGCTTGTAGCCCAGATCTTTGATCTTCTGTAGCGAAAAGGCCAGTTGTGTTTGATGAGCGCTCATCCTAATATGAAGAATTTACAAAGTTTCCAGGCTGACAATGGTTTTTTCCGTGAAGTTCCTGCAATAAGGTCCGCCGCTTACTGCGTGGATGAGCCTTCCAGGCGCCATAGTCGCCAGAGAAAGGAAAAAAGGGCACAAAGACCAATGAAGAATACAGCCACATGAGTCATGGGAAGATCTAGATAGGAAGCGAAATAGAAACCTGCTACAGATGATAGCAAAGCCAGAGCCGGGCTAATTAAAAGCAATTGTACAGGACTTCGACTGATTTCTCTGGCTGCCATGGCCGGTAGAACCAGATATCCAAAAGTAAATACCAGGCCTGCAATTCTCAGGGACAATCCAATAACCAAACCCACCCAGAGCAAAGATAGAAGTTCAATGCGAAAGGCGCGGATCCGCAGGGATCGCGCAAAGTCCGGGTCCAGGATGGACAGGAAGATTTTATGGCGAAACATTAGCAACAGAAAGATGGTCAATGCCAGCAGGGCCCCGAAAAGCAGTATTTCCCGATTCTGGGATCCCAGCAATCCGGCAGAAAGGATTTGTTCCACTTCGGTCAGTCCGAACGGCGCGCGAGAAACGATTAGAATGGACAGTGCACTGCTCACCAGAAAAACCCATCCATTGACAGACTCCAGGGTCAGTCGCAGTCCCATTCGCCCGGCCAGAAGTGGAGCCAGAATCGATGCACCCGCTGCGAATATTGCAGCACCGGCTTCCAGAATCCAGAAAAAAGGCGGGTCCTCTCGAACCAGGGAAAGTCCGGCTGCAATCCACAGGGCCACGGCCACGCCCACGGTTGAAGCCTGAGCCACTGATGCACCCAGAAAAATCTGGTCCCGCAGTACAACTACAATGCCACAAAGAGCCAGCAACATTGCTACCAGCCATCCTGTTGTGTAGGTCTGCCAGAACAGATCCCAGGTTTGAAAAAAGGCATCCATTATCGCATTTCCTTTTCCGGGTTAAAGAATCCATTTCTAAATTCCAATCTTCCCAGTCCTGATAAGGATTCCAGATAATGATCTTCGTGACTTACAATCAGTATTGTCTTGCCTTCCTCTTTGTTTAATCTGTCCAGCTCTTCATAAAAGCGCGAAGCGGAGGCACGATCCAGACCGCTGGATGGTTCGTCCACAAGCAACAGCTGAGGCTCCACCAACAGAGTGCGCGCAAGGATGGCTCGCCGTTGCTGTCCACCGGACAGATTCCAGAAATTTACCTTTAGAATATCTTCAAGACCCAGACGCTCAACGATCGCTGTCTCTCTGGACGGCTTATCCTGGAATTGATTTTGATTATGGCCGGACTTGTTTCGTCGCAGGAAGCCAGCCCAATCCATCCGAAAGGATTTGCGAGAAGAGTGCAGTGCATCTCGCCCCATGGATATAAAATCCTGTACCCTGAGATTTACAGATGGATGGATGCCCACGGATTGAGGAATGTACCCGATACCCGGATTGGATTTCCAGGCTAGTTCCCCATCCACAGCTGAAATAAGGCCAAGGATTGTCTTGAGTAACGTTGACTTTCCGCATCCATTAGGACCATGGATAACCCAGAATTCTCCGGACCTCAAAACCCAATCTATTGAAGCTACAGGCTTTCCGTAACCTATGCGAAGGTCATGGAGCTCCAGAATTACATCTTTCCCGGCGATTTCTGTCAATTGGCTCCGCCGAAAACCAGAGTGTTTACATTGTAGTCCACAAAATCCAGATAGCGACTGGTTCCGGGTCGGGAATCCCCCTGATTGGCCATGGGTAGGATGCTGGCTCCGGTCTTCTCTGCCAGAAAGGATGCATACCTGGGATTATAATAAGCTGCAGATAAGATATAAGAAGCTCCTGTACTCTTCATTCGCTGCGCCAGTTGGGATAGATGATTTGTGGTAGGATCCACACCCGCAATGGATTCCATATAACCAATAATTTCAAGTCCAAACACATTGGCCAGATAACTCCAGGTAGCCTGATGATCTCCCACGAATTTTCTGGATTGCACAGCATGGATACGAGCCAACCAGCCTCCCAGATCTGCTTCCTGTCCGTTCTTCTTCAAGAAATTAATGAAGCCCGAATAGCCGGATTTGTGCAATAGTAGCGCCAGGCGATCCAGTTTTCCCCTGTACTGCTCGGTGAGCCTGGTCCCAAATAATCTGGTACACAATTCCTTTTCGAAGACTCGGTACTTTGCATCATAGTAGGATGCGTAAGCTGGATCGATCTGCTTGAATCTATCCCGAATCAGTCCGGCCACCAGCAGGCCAGCCGATGGATCGGATAAGTAATGAGGGCTGCCGCTGGGATGTACGTCTCCCATGCTGCGATCCACCTGTCCTGTGGGTCGGTCGCGAGGGACAATAACCCGGGATGCATCTATGAAACCTGGCGCACCATAGTTTATCTTGGGATTTCTGGCCTGCTTCAAAAGAACAGGAGCCCAACCCAGTTCCAATTCCATGCCCACCTGGATAAAAACGTCCGCTTGATTCAAGTCTCGAATGAAGCTGGGCCTGGGATCTACGAAATGAGGGTCCTGAGTACCGCGAGCCAGGGATTGAACCTGTATGCGATTTCCTCCCACTTCTTTTGCAAGCATGGCTAATTCGGGCACCGTTGTTTGAACTTTCAGTAGTCCATCCGCCAAAGCCGGAGTAGCAAAAATCAATGCAATGGCCAGGATGCACCTGCGAAAAAGAAATCCAAACTTTCTGTTCGGTTCGTCTACAGTCCTGACTGAAACCCTATTTCGCAAGGAGCTGGTGCCAGTACCGAAAAAGCCTGATCTGTATTGCTGATTTATTTCCATGGTTCTTCTCCTGAGCTTTTAAATCCTGTGTCTGCTGACCTGCGAATGAGAACTCCAGAGCTCACTCCTATCCTTACTTACCTTTTGCCGTTTTCTATTTAATTAAAATTTATGAGCTGGATGATGCCCGATCAAAAACTCGGCCCCGAGCCAAACCGACCAGGCCGCTCTACCTTTATCCTGCAGAATAAACTCCACCGGATAATTCGGTAGAGAACTGTTTAATTCATTGAGAGAAATCTGCAATACCTTCCTGTCCCGAAGATGATCCGCCCATTCCTGATTAAACTGTAAGCGAAATCGAGTGTACTCGGTGGGCTGGTACACCAGAAGCGGGGAAACTCGAACGCGAGTATCTCTGTAAGGATCCCTGTCTCGTCCGTATAGGTCTTTGCCTTCCAGCCAATCGCCGCCATCCACGCGACTTTCGCCGGAACCACTGGCAAATTCGTATCGAAGTCCAACAGACCAGGTCCGCTCAAAGCCAAAGAGCAACTGCGAGTAGTATCCCCAGTCATGAAGGGTTTCTTCTGGATTGCCAATTCGGATCATTGCTTCCAGGGCCTGCCTGGACTCCTCTTCTGAAAGAGTCGAAAAATCCCGATTGCCGATGAGCACTTCAATGGCCAGACCAAAGTTCCCTTGATCCGTAGAAAGTATACTATCGTTGGCCAGGTTCGCCAGATTTGTAGACGTGAATACTTCGCGCTCATCATAGGGCTCAAAAAACTCTCCACCCAGAAGAGCATAGGTGTTGGCCAGTCTGCCATTGTCCGGTTTTTTCTGAACGCGATATTCCCTTCGCATGAATTCCGTTTGCCAGACTACGTATGGAATGCCCCGATTCTTAAGTGATTTCCATTTAACGTAGAAATCCGCCCCGTAAATCAAGGTATGCCCATCCGGGCCTGTAGCATTGGGTCCGGCCATTCCGGAAAGTCCAAGACGAGCTGTAATTGTATCTGTCAGATTTACAGAGTTTACCCAGCGCAGAAGATAGGCCAGTTCCGAGGAGCTATGCGCTTGTCGGGAAATTGTATCATAGCCACCGATGGGCATTTCCTCATCGCCTCCGTGAACATGGCCGCCTTCTTCACTGGCTCCCAGGAAACTCTTCATGAACTCCCCATCTGCATTCTGAGCACCAAAATGCAGTTCCGAAAACCAGGATACAGGAAGCAACCAGGCAAGACGCAGTCCTGGACCATTCAAGCCATGCTCGCCCATGATCCTTGAATGGATGGCCGGCGCATCCATAAAAGCCCAGCTATGAGGGTGCTGCGGATTGAGAATTCCAAATTCAGTGTAGAACTGTCCGGCCTCCAGCTGAAGGCCGTAAGGCAACGCCTGGGAGGTTATAAAAGCTTCTTCCAGTTCTGCGCCATGGGAAAGGTTAACATGGGCTTCTGCAGAGAAGTAAGGATCCACAGCGGCCGAGAAAGATAGCTCAAGACTGGTAACGGAAAATCCTCGCCTGGAGGGATCATGCAATCCGCTTTGCAGCGTGGCAAGAGAATCATTTTCCAGATTGGAGGCCCCCAGAGCAAAGTCTCCGATCAAAGATATGTCAATGTAGCGCACATCTGGAGGTCCAGAAAATAGACTGGCCGGTGCATCGCTTTTGGCCGGCAGTGCCTCGTCTCGGGAATCTCCGGAAAGATCCGTCGGAGAGGTCTCCTCCAGCGCTTCTTCCAGGGATTGGCCCTCCTCCTCAGCTATGAGGTTTCCTGGAGCAATAAGCAGGGCCAGTATGAGCATGAAGCTCAACAATGCACTGCAAAGTCTGCCTCTGATAGTCCAGGCGCTCCTACAGTTACCATTTTCCATGAATTCTGAGCATCGATTGAATATACATTTATAGAAGAACGTATGCATTCCGGGTAAACCCTCCGGGCCGGGGCCAGGCTGTAAATAAGAAATTTCCTATTTTGAGTTGACACCAGTTAGGAATCTTCCTATTTGCGGGCAAGCCTTTTTATCAAAGGCCGTGCAACAAGAATTCAAAAACCAAAAGAGAGGAATCGATGAAGAAACTATTAATACTTGTTTCGGGCCTTTCTGTGGCGCTGGCCCAGTGCACACAGGACACAGAAAATAACACTGCCCTGGCCCTGGCGGCCCTATCCCTGGCCGCGCCAAACTGCACCGTAAATGGGACTCAGTTCTATGCAGACGGAGAGGTAGATTGTTCCAGCGGGACTTCAGCAGTGGCTACCGGGACAGTATTTCTGGCGGCGGCCCAGAGCCATGGAGATGTACTATCTGTTGAACTAACAATAGATGTAGGAGCTTCCAGCGGCGATAAAGTGGTCATTCGAGGCCATGGCAGTGGAAGAAATGCAACCAGCGCTGCCTTTTTACAGATAGACACAGATACAAACACCGATGCCGGCGGAGCAGACAATTCCGCCGGAAGCACAACCGGGGTGGCTCAGAACGGAGATGGCACCTATTGTGTAGAATTCCATAGCGAAGCAGAGGTCCATACCATATACGAGAAGTCTGCCTGTGCTACCAAAGCCACCACATCGGCGCATTGGGACTCAGAAGGTAACAATGGAAACTCGGTAACTACCGGTGCACCTGCAGGGAGTAACTGGGGAATCACCCTTGTCAATTCCAGCATAAGCGGCTTAACGGTGAACTCGGACGAAATCTTTACGGACTGACTTTCTTCCGTCTCAGGAAATGCGGGTCTTCGGACCCGCCTGCTTCTTTTGCAGTGCAGCATACAGCAGAAAAACTATGACTGTCTGTCAGTGTTTTCGCTTTACAAAGCTCCCACCGAGATCCAGTTTCGCGGTTAATGATCCGGATCATATACTTTGTAGCTCTTGCATTCTTTAGCATCCTGTATGTTGTACTTTCGCCTGCTTCTCCTTTTCCAGGAAGTATGTTCTTAAAGACACTGCCTATCTGGATGGTGGCCGCACATGTATTTCTCACTCTAAAAGACCGAAAAGGCCGACTGCTCTTTCTGGGAGTGTTGCTGGGATCGGCCGGGGATATGGCTCTGGCTACCCAGTATTCTCAGAGTTTTATTATTGGTCTGGGATTCTTCTTGATTGGACATATCTTCTATATATCCAGCTTTGCTCATCAATGGGAGTTCCAACCCTGGAAGATCATTCCTGCGGCCTTCGTTATGGCTCTCTCCATTGGACTGAGCATTGCACTGACTCCCCATTTGAACGGACTCACCATTCCGGTGTACGCATACGTCTTTGTAATTACTTTGATGGTCATATTTGCAATTTTTCGCAATCCTCCCAGCCCGGCCGTCTGGATTGGAGGCGTCCTATTCCTGCTATCCGATGCAATTATTGCGGTGAAGGAATTCATGAAACTGGATGTACCTCATGAATCGATTCTAATTATGGCCAGCTACTATATGGCTCAAATACTGATTGGAGAAGGAAGTATCCAGGACAGCCGTCAGGAAGCTAAAGGCAGGTAATTCCGTTACCCGGTAAGGACCTGGTAAGCCCGGCTTAGATAGTCAGATGGAAAGCCCGGCAGAGAAATACAGCTTCCTGGTAGCTTTTTAAGGTACAGGACAGTATAAGACGGCCGTTCAAGACTCCGATTTTTACGGTTTCTTTAGCTCCACGGGACCTTCCCCATCCAGTTCTATTAGATCTTTCTGGCCTGAATGGGTCCAATAAAGCTGAGCCGTACGTACCCTGGGGAAAAATTCACTATAGCCCAGGGTTACGGATCCAGGCAAAGATTTGCAGAAAGCAAAGTACTCTACATGGATCTGCTTTCCTTCCTTTCCTTCAATGGGTTCCCGCCGGATTTCTTCCACACTTAACTCGCATCCATGCTCAGCGGGAAATTGAAGCATTTCTGAGGCCTTATCCATTAATATCTTATCCAGTTCTTCAGCAGAGGTAGGGCCTTCCTGCTTGTCCTGCTCGGCGCTACCCATAAGATCACTTTCGTAGGCAATCCATTCTAGAGCAGCCTCCGGACCATTCTGGGGAACATAGATGAGCCTGGCTTTGCCCTGGACCACTTTTTCAGGATCGGTCTTTTCAGTGCAGCCAACCAGGAAAAGGGCCACAAGGATTAAACAAAGCCTGGACAGGACAGAAATTCTGGAGAGGATGGGGAGTGCTAACATGGATGGCTTCAAGGAAATCTGCAGGCCAGCAGATTCGCAATGAAAAAAGCTTTTCTTTGAGGAAATCCAGAAGTGAGATGTGGACTGACTGCCGGGAATGGTCCGTTCTGGAAAGACCATTCCTGAGTCAAACCCAGGAAGACGTGTAAAACGAAACGCAACAAATAAGAAAGTAAAACCATGAAAAAAGATTATCACATTGAATTTTCTATAAGCGACATACCCAGCCTGCCCACCGGATGCATTATTCGGCGGATGGGAAACGGAAAGGATCAACAGGGTAGATTCATTAAACCTTCAGACGATGGACAGGCGATGGTAGTGGTAGATGTAATCGATCCTACCAACCATGAATTTCTCACAGAAGGGGGGATCATCCGGCCAGAGGAAGGGGATGCACTTTACAGACATGAACATAACTTCGAGGATAGTGAAAAGGCAGAAGCCGCTCTACAGATCCTTAAAGCCTGGCCTCTTTTTCGCGATGAGGAAAAATTGCAGCCTGCCATCCTAGAATTCGTAAAAAATGCATTCAGTCCGGAAGAAATCGTAGGATTGAAGAAGGACGACAATCTAAAGCCATTGTTTGTCACCATTCAGCATAAGTTCCAGATTGGACGTCACACTCCAAAAGTGGACTGGGAGAAAGTAAGATGGCAACAATTCCAGGATGGCCTGGATGGATTGTATGATGGAAAGCATTTAACCTATGTAGCCTTTATTCCATCGGACCAAAACCATGATCCCAAATTCTTCAGCATAGGAACCAAACCTCACGTTGAAACGGTTAAACAATTGGAGCGAGAGGAGTTTTACTTTAAGCCCACAAATGGGGGGCATATTAAAGTAATCAGCGCTACAAATGAAACCCCCAAGCGATTTCTGGTGGATGCTGGATCCAATGAGTACGGAGCAGGGGTTAAATCCTCAATCTCCACAGCAGAGTTGATCTGCGACATGCTGGACAAAGAACATCCAGGAGCGGAATACAACCCAGTTAAAGGACGGGATGCCTACGGAGTTCAGCAAAGCTTCTAAGCCCTGCAACGCCTGGAGTGCCATACAGGCCCACTTGCTTAAATGCAGGGGCCTGTAGTTGCGGTGTTAAGAGCTTCTAACGATACTCAAATAGAATGCTTTCTGGAATGGGTGCCTCTCCCAGAGGTCCTATTTCAATTCCTTCTGGTTTTACGGTATTCGGAAAACTATAAATCAGAATCCTTTGAACTCCGGAGCCAGCTGGAATCTTTTCTGTTTCTTTCACCGGGCTTTCCGTTCCATCGTTATTCAGCACCCGGAATGGATCCTGGGAAGTACTTCCTTGTTTCAAAATCACCTTCGTATGGTCCCAGGTGATCACAGAGCCGGTCTGATTACTCAGATTGAGATGTACCCAGACAAAACGATGACTTTCCTTTTCCGGTCCGTATCGATATTCGCCCTCAAAGTATTCATCTGGTCCCAGGTTGATTCTGGTGATCTGAGCCATCCAATTTGGATCCTGCTTCAGGATTTGCCAGGCGCCACCTCCTCCGCAGTGCAGCAGGAGCATGGAAATTAGTATTAATACTGATCTGACTATTCTGGATCTATGCATCCAAGCACTGAACAGTCCGCTTGTTACGACTTGATTACATTTATGATACATGGATCCGAAGTGTCATTTGAGTGCATTCTGCAATCCGATTTCCAGGGGGTGTCGAATCCCCGCAGAGTCAGTCAAGAGCTCACCGGCATCGTGAGTACATACTACTTCAGGTGTAGTGAGAAGCGCGGATTCCTTAATTGATTCCAGCTCAACGCCTCTGCTTCACCGAATTTTCGCACATTACCATTCCGAATGCGGAAAGGTGCAGCATTCCAGTTGCTTATTTTAAGGGCATATTGATCCTTACAGAGTCCAATTCCTGACTCGGAGCAGCGGGCCCGGTCCAGGGAGGTTGTCACGCTCCGGCACGCTAATTGCAAGTAAAACGATATATCGGATAGAAGGCCGCAGATTGAACTCTAAACCCTGCGGTATATCCAGGGGATGGTGATAAAAAAATAGACCATTCCACGTTCATCCGCCCGGCGGATGCAGGAAAACCACAGGCCTTATAGGCCACCGGAAAGAACGGAAGGCAGGACAAGATGATCGATGTAAAGTACGGAAAGCGCAAAGTGGTAAACTACCGCGGCGCTCGCATGGTGGTAGGCGGCCTTACAGCCAAAAACAAGATCGATATTCTTCTATATATTAGTCGTGAGTTTGCTCAAATCAATAGCCAGAGCGAACTCTATGACCGCGTACTCACACTATGCGAAGAGATTTTTGAGGTTGATAATATTCATCTCAGACTCTGGAGCCCGGTTCAGGAAAAGCTGATGCCAGTAAAGTTCATGGCAGAATCCGACCCTCCGGCCAGGCCTCTCGATTCCGGAGAAGGATTCAGCGGCACCGTCTTTACGCACCGTAAATCCATGCTTGAAGAAGACCTTTCCCGGCATCCGGAGATGATCGACCAGGGTGAGAAAACCAGATGCGTAGTCTGCGTACCCGTCATGTACAGAGATCAGGCTCTTGGCACTCTTTCCATTGAGAAGCATATCCCTTATTTCTATCGCATGGATGACCTGGAGATTCTAGAAGCCATGGCTTCCCAGCTGGGTCTGGCGCTGAATGAAGTGGAGCTGGTAGAAGGCCTCATGGAAGCGCGAAACCGAATTGATAGCGACCTTCGAATGGGCCGGAACGTCCAGAGCCATATTATCCCTCGCAGGATTGATCCCTGGAACGGAGTCCATTTCTACTATCATTATGAACCGATGGTAGAAGTTAGTGGAGACTACTTCAATGTAATCCGTCAGGGAAATACTATGACTGCAATCATCGCTGATGTTTCCGGTCATGGAGTACCGGCTGCTCTGGTTACCATGGCCCTGCATCATCATTTCCAGCAACTGGCCACCATTAACATTAGTTTGCCTGAACTGGTGGAAGAGCTGAACAGACAGATTCAGCCCAACCTGCCGGACGGCACTTATTTCACGGCTCAAATTGTAAGAATCTACCAGGATCACAGTTTCTCCTTTGTAAATGCAGGTCATCATAAGTTGCTGCATTTTGATTACAATACCGAGACCTATGAGGGATTGGACAGCACCGGTATTCCGTTAGGAATCGCTCGAGTCAGTCGCGAAGAGTACATTGAAAAAAAAGGCCAATTACGACCCGGAGATTTTCTGGTGCTTCTAACGGACGGTTTCGCCGAGCAGAGAAATGAGGCCGGTGAGCCTGCCGGAGTACAGCGAGTAGCATCCTGGATTCAGGAAGAAAAGAGCCGACTCATGGAAAGGGAACGTGTGGCCATGGCCGATATGCTGGGGCCATCCTTCCTGGTTCGCTTTGAGGAGTTTACCGGCCAGCGTCCTGCAGAAGATGATTTTGCAATGCTAATTCTTCAAAGCTCTCCTTTTTATGCATCCAGCGCAGCCATTCATGAAAAGGCCAGACGAGCACCGAGCTCCGAGGAAAGCCTGAACCTGGCTCTGGAAGCCTATGAAGAAGAACCAAGCTACTTGAAGAATCTGCTGCTGCTTTCCAAATTAACTTATATGAACAAGGATCTGCATGAATCCGGTCGCTATTTAAGAGAATACATTCACTCAAGCGGTGAGGCCAGCGCGCAGATCCACTGTATGCTGGGTAACGTTCTGTACCAGACCGGTGAATTCAATGAGGCCAAAGTAAGCTACAAAAGATCTCTTGCAGTAAACCCCGGATTCGCCGAGGCTGCCATCATGCTTTCAAGGGTTTACATGCGTGAGGATCGTCCGGCAAGAGCTCAGGATGTACTTCGCATAGCGCATCAATGTTCGCCAGGGGATGAAAAGATCCGTACTGCCATCAAGAAACTGGATGGAGTAGCTCTTTAAGCCCTGGCAAAATCGGGACAAAATAAATATGATACGACTTCTGAAATTCACGACTCTATTTCTACTCGGTTCAAGCGCCCTGGTGGCAGAAGACATGTCCGATGCCACGCTACGAAACGAAACGAACCTTCTATGGATGTGCATTGCAGCCTTCCTGGTTTTTTTCATGCAGGCCGGATTTGCATTCGTTGAAGCTGGCTTTACCCGAGCCAAGAATGCAGTGAATATTCTGATGAAGAACGTATCGGATTTTTCCGTAGGTGGATTGGCTTTCTTTCTATTTGGTTTTGGAATCATGTTTGGCCCACACATTCTGGAAGGCTTTGGATTCGGCTCCCCGATTCCGTTCAGCTATTTTGAAAGCACAGATGGCAAGCCAGATCCTAATAGCTTTGGCTTCTTTCTATTTCAGATGGTATTCTGCGGAACCGCAGCCACTATCAGTTCCGGGGCCATGGCCGAGAGAACCAAATTTCATGCCTATTTGTTCTATTCGCTTCTTGCATCCGGCTTCGTATATCCCATCTTCGGGAGCATGGCCTGGAGTAACCTGTTTAATTCAGACACGGAAGGGCTGCTGGTTAAGATGGGTTTCATCGATTTCGCAGGATCCACTGTTGTGCATTCGGTGGGAGCCTGGCTGGGTCTGGCAGGAACCATCGTTCTTGGTCCTCGCCTGGGCAAATACAGAAAAGATGGAAAGATCATTCCAATATTTGGTCATAACATGAGTATGGCTGCCCTGGGTATGTTCATTCTCTGGTTTGGCTGGTATGGATTTAATCCTGGTTCCACAGTTGCTGTGGACGGCGGCGCTTTTGCCTTTGTCGCAGTGACCACAACCCTGGCCGCCTGTGCCGGGGCCCTGGGTTCAATGTTTCTTTCCTGGGCACTCTTTAAAAGACCCGATATAAGCATGGTAATCAATGGCGCTCTGGCCGGACTGGTGGCTATTACCGCCCCCTGCTACGATGTGGATCCCCTGGCATCTCTTGCCATTGGTTTTATAGCAGGTCTTGTTGTTGTGGGTGGCGTCATCCTACTGGACCATATGCATATAGATGATCCGGTGGGCGCTGTTTCCGTGCATGGTTTTGCCGGTGTCTGGGGCACACTGTCTGTGGGACTGTTCGCGCATCCGGCCTACGGTTCCGGATCCAGAGGTCTGTTCTACGGCGGCGACTGGGGACTTCTGGGCGTTCAGGCAGCCGGCGTAGGCATCGCCTTTGTATGGGCCCTGGGAATGGGACTTCTAATTGCATTTCTCCTTAAGTATACGATTGGACTACGAGTGTCTGAAGAAGAAGAAATTGAAGGCCTGGATATTCTGGAGCATGGAAACGAAGCCTACCCGGAGCAGGTCTAAAGATTCAATTTAGAAACCTCCAGAGAAGCGAGTCCTGCCTGTTCGGTGGGGCTCGTTTTTTTAGCCCGTAGAATTCAAAGCTTCATACTGAGCGAACTGTATACCGGAATTGTGTATGATCCGACTCAATGCTGAGCCCGGCGAAAGACGGAAATGAAAGATCTCTGATTTCGCGCCCGGCATCCTATCCCAGAACATCGCCATTGCTTTCTGCACCATCCCCTTCTGGTATTTCAGGCAACTCAAAGTCCATAAACAAATAGACATTGTCGCGAACCGGGCAGGAAAAGGTAAGAGTTTCTTTCTTGGTCTCAGTGTCTCTGTAAGGAGTGGAAATAATTCCCCGACCATAGTGTTTCATTCGCACGAGGTTGTGCAGGAAATAGGGACGCCAGCTCCAATTCATTCTGCGAAATTCCGATCGCAGGGTAAATTCACCGTTTTCATCCCGCTCAAAGTTGGAAGACAATTGATCACCCCGATCATCACAGGCATAAATACGATAGCATTTAGGAGGAAGTCCGGACAGTACTCCGCGAAGCACATCATCGGCCATATCAGGATTGACGTTTCCATTTCCATTCAATTTGATTTTCATTGAGGCCAGAAGCTCAGAAAGAAGACGATTCATGACTGATTCAATGGTCATCACATTTCTGTTTCTATTCCAGTTTCGATGCACCACGGTCTGTAGCACCTGGCGAAGACTATCCTTGAATTGATTTGGCTCTCGAAATCCAGCTTCAGCCGGAGCAAAAAAGTAGCCCTGGACAAATTCGGCACCGCTTTCTATAGCACTTTCCAGCTCTCGCTCGGATTCCACGCCTTCAAATAGTACGCTTATGCCAAAATCTCGGGCAAAACTGGCAATATACTCGATCAAAGAACGATATTCTGGCCTCTGAGAAATTCGCTTCACAAGAGCCATATCCACTTTCACGATATCTGGCTGAAGATGGATCAGTCGATCCATGAAGTTGAAGTTGAAGTCGTCTACAGCAATTCTGCAACCGGCAGCTCGGTACCGGGCAACCATATCGAATAGTTCATCAAGATCTCCCTGAAATTCATCTTCAGTTATCTCAATCACTACTCGATTGCCCGAAACTCCCAGGTCATCGAGCATATCCAGAGTTGGCAAACTTTGATGGGATCTGTACTTCCACATCCAGGATGGCTTGATATTTACAAATAATTTCTGGTGCGGTGCAATAGAATCTATTGTGCGGAAGGCAGCTTTGCGAATATCTCTGCTGATCTCAATCCGCTCAGCGAGGTCAGAGTTCTCATCATGAAAGAACGGACCCAGGCTCTGTACAGTACCATCATCCAGGCGAAGCCGACCGAGCACCTCATAACCATAGATACTTCCATCGGCCACAGACAGGACAGGTTGATAATAAGGGAGTATATCCCCGGGCCTCATACTTCCAGATTTTTTTACTCCCATCAAGGGGCAAGATATATATATCATCGAGCATGAGTGAATTCCCAATCAGGCTGCTCTTGCGGATCTCAGAAAGGCACTCTCGAATCATAAAAGATCAAATTTCATTTCTGATCGCATTCAAAAAAGGTTTGCGGACATCAACCATGAGCTGCGATCCTGAACCTGCCCCGGGATGACTGAAACATCACTGTCATTTCTCATGGTGGTAAAACAAAGCTGTAAGCAGCAACGCTTCGGAGAGTTTATGCAAGATTCAAATAACAAAGGAAAGCTACTTCGCCCGGGCGCATTTAGCTGGGTAATGTACGATTGGGCTAATTCTGCGTTCTATACAACTGTTGTAGCGGGATTCTTTCCTGCCTTCTTTGATGACTACTGGAGTGCTGGAATGGACTCGGCCACCAGCACTGCGATTTTGGGCTACACCATTGCCATCGCTTCGGCCATCGTTGCTTTGCTGGCCCCGGTGCTGGGAAGCTTCGCAGATAAAGGTTCACGCAAGAAAAGATTTCTATTCATATTCACAACCCTCGGGGTGCTCATGACTGCCGGGCTCTATACGGTGGACAAAGGAGATTGGGCCCTGGCTGCAACTCTCTATGTCATTGGCTTCATCGGAGTGCTGGGCTCAGTGGTGTTTTATGATTCACTGATTGTTTCTGTGAGTGATAGCTCAACTGTGGATAAGCTTTCTGGTCTTGGTTTTTCTGTAGGTTACCTGGGTGGGGGCTTACTCTTCCTTGTGAACGTTCTGATGTTTCTTAATCCGCAGTGGTTCGGTTTCGTAGATGAGAAAATCACAGACATTGCAGGCGCAATAGCAGCTACTGATCAGAACTTTGCCGCTGTGCAAACGATGGTGGCCGGACTGCCGGAGCAATTCGGAAGTATCAAAGAAGCATTTGCCGGAGTCGCCAATCCGACTGCTGAGCAGCAGGCCACACTCTATGCAATGATTACTGATCCTGTAGGCGAAGCCAAAGTTATGGCTATCAAAATCTCATTTCTCATGGTAGCTATCTGGTGGGCTGTTTTCTCCATCCCAATTTTCTTAAACGTTCCTGAACCTGGAACTGGAGAGAAAGTCGCTTTTAAGGAGGCATTCGTGGGTGGCTTCAAGCAATTGGGAGAAACCTTTAACGAAATCAGAAAGTATAAGATAGTTCTGGTATTTCTTCTGGCATACTGGTTCTACATCGATGGCGTGGATACAATCATTACCATGGCCGTGAAATATGGTAAATCCATTGGTTTCGAAACAGGAGATTTGATCGCTGCATTACTTCTGGTTCAATTCATTGGTTTCCCATTCGCCTGGATATTCGGTTGGCTGGGTCAGAAATTTGGAAGCAAGCGATTGCTCTTTGTTGGGATATTTGCCTATCTATTAATTACTATTCTGGGTGCGAATCTAAGCGTGGAACCCTGGGTTGTATTCGGTATAAAAATCCCTTCTTTCTATTTGCTGGCCGGAATGGTAGGTATGGTTCAGGGCGGTATTCAGGCATTGAGTCGATCCTACTATGCCAAGATTATTCCTGCAGACAAGGCCGGTGAGTTCTTTGGGTTCTATAACATGCTGGGGAAATTTGCCTCCATAATCGGCCCCCTCCTGATGGGATCAGTTGGTCTGGCCATGGGTGATGTTCGGTATGGAATCCTTTCAGTTAGTATTCTATTCTTGATTGGAGGCGGACTACTCTACTGGGTCAGCATCATTGAAAAGCAGAATAAAAAACTGGGTATTTAGGACTGGTATCTGGGCTTCCATGTTGAAGCCCAGTAGCTCAATCCGGGACTCTGACTCAGGGTCCCGGTGGAGTTACTGTGAACTTTCTGGCTACCAGGCGCTCTGAAAAGAAGCTCTTTCGCAACACCTGGTAGAATATCCAGATCCTCCCCGACAAATCAAGTAGTAGAATTGGTTGCATCCAGTGAGCCCTGATTCAGGGATAATCTGTGCTATCCGGAATCAAAGAATTCTTCTATTTCTCATCTGAAACCAGCCGCTGGAAACCCTATACTGGACTGGCTGCGATCCTGGGCATTTTGCACCTGATGAAGCTGGCCTTTTCCCTGGATGGGCAGCTACATCCGGATGAAGCCTACTACTGGGCCTGGTCCCAGATGCCTGCACTTTCCTATTATGATCAGGGACCGGGTATCGCTTATTATATCTGGCTCTGGACGGCTCTTCTGGGCGATCATTACATAACTCTAAAGCTTGCAGCGCTCTTTGCTAGCTTTGTCACCATCTACATGTTCTGCCTTGCCGGACTGGAATTGGGCTTTCGCCGATGGCAGCCTGTATTCACTGGAACCATACTTTTTTTCATTCCTGGCATTCTTGGTGGAAATCATCTAATCATGCATGATTCCATGATGATATTATCCTGGTCAGGTGCACTCTGGATGGCACTACGAGCAATCCGTTTGCGAAGCAGTGGATCTCTTCTGGGTCTCTTCCTCTTTCTGGGATTGGGCGGACTGTCCAAATACACGATGTTTCTTTTTGCCATCGGATTGATTCTCTGGCTCATCTTACATCCGAGGTTCAAAGAATTCTGGATCAGGCCAGCCAGCTGGGCCGGGCTAGTTCTGGCCGGTTTGATCATCAGCCCGATCGTTATCTGGAACTATCAAAATCACTGGGATGGAGTGGGCGCTATCATCCATCTTCGCAGTTCCGGTGGTGTGGACGGCGGCGGCTCCACAACAGCTTATCTGGCCGGCCAATTCCTGATGTTTTCTCCGATCTGGTTGATTCTCCTAATTGCCCTATCATCGTTGCTGTCCTTTCGCAGGCTCAGGGGTGTATGGAATAAATTCGGTCCCGGCCATAACAGTGCATCAGAGCTCAAGACCCGGTCGGAAACAACTGAGAAATCCGAGCCCAACCTGCCGGCCCGCCTATCTCCAGAATCCGAGGAAACCAGAGCCTCCAGGCATCTGCTCTGGATCATGACTGGAATTCCCTTTCTATTCTTCGCGTTCCTTTCCGGTAGTCGAGAAATTCAGGCGAACTGGGTTTTTCCAGCGTACGGATCGGCTATCCTGTTGATTGTACATTATCTTTTCCCTGTAGTTTCAAGCCGAACCTTTCGGTTACTTCGCGGTCTATTTCATTTTGGATGGTTACCTGTCCTATTGCTGGATTTGTTCTTTCTGTTTTCCATTCCACTGTCTGTCTATCTTCCCATTGAGACCTATCTCGTACCAGGGTATCGCACCCTGGGATTCAAAGAAGTAATTCAAGGAGTGGAAGATGTTCAGAAGAAGCATCCTACTGCAGCGCTTGTAGCAAATCGGTATCAGGATGCTTCCATTGGCTGGTTTTACAATAAGGATCAAACATTTGTGCCTTCTATAAACATCATGCAGCGAAATCAATTTAGCTACTGGCCGGGCCTGGAAGAAGGTCAGGACTATCTGTTCTATCATATCCAGGAGAACACTTGCGAGAAATCGGTAGCCTTTCTGGGAGTGATACTACCCACTTTTTTCGAGGAAGTAATCGAGTACCCGGAACAGGAAGTGGTGCGAAACAGAAGGGTAATCAAACGTTACCAGGTCTGGTATGCCCGGGACTTCAAAAACCCCTGGGATCAGGGCGTATTTGAATACCTGAAGGATGAAGCCATTTACCAGAACATGGTAGGTCTACGGGTACCCAGGCCCGGACAAGTTGTGGACGTAAATGATGCATTCCAGAAGTTCTCCGAACTGTGGATGCGAATCTATATGTCCAGAAAAGGAAAGCAGAATTGTTCCTATTATTGAGATTGAAGCTCCTATCCTCCAGAGAACTTCAGTCGAATCCGGACAGGCCAAAATGAAAATCTTCGCAAAGTCTACATCCATAAATCAATCGAACTCAGGCAGATTCGCATTCCTTGCAAAATCATACAGAGCAGAACTGCAATCCGGACCTTCGAAAGCCAATTCTCCGTCTACCAGAAGATCTGCCAGAAGCCATTCAGGAATCCTGCTGCTTCTGGCTTTCGCTTCTCTATTGATCAGTTGTTCCCGGGAAAGCTACAATCTGGGACAGAGCGATTATTATAAATTCCATCTGGAAGCAGGAAAAGCCATGTGTGCCAAAATGCAGGAATGCTATGCTCCTTTCCTGCGAACACTGCGCCCGGAATATCAAAGACAGGTTAATCGAGAAACCTGCCTGCAGGCCCTGAACAAAGATCTACGGGCCAAAATAGAAATCCATACTCCGGAAATGCAGCAGCTATCCAGGGCATGCTACGGACAGTTGCTTCAAAGGAATTGCAAGGAATTCCTGGTTGGCACTGTATTCATCCCGGCCTGCCAGGAGTTAATGGAACAGACGTCCGCCGAGTTTCAGAAACATCCTGCATTGATTCGAAAGCTTCTTACAGAAAGCCAATACGGCGATGCAAATGGGAAATAGCCAACCGGAAAGGAGCCTGGATGTACCTTTTTTCGTATAGCAAGCTCTTTCTCGTTCCTTTGAGTGTTCTTTTCTTTCTTCTATTTCTGGGGACGGCAGGTTATCATTTTATCGAAGGATGGAGTTTACTGGATTCCATCTACATGACCTTGATTACTCTAACGACTGTGGGCTTTGGAGAAACACATCCTCTAACTCCAAAAGGACAGGTGTTTACAATCTTTCTACTGATGGGTGGAGTATTAATGTATGCTTTCGCCATCAACGACTTTGTGCATCACTTACTGAATCATAACTTCAAAGACTTTACCCAGAAATTGAAAATGCAAAAATACATCAGCAATCTAAAGGATCATTTCATCATCGTGGGCGGCGGCCGAATGGCCTGTGTTGTGGGCGCAAACCTGGAGCATTACAAGGAGCCATTTGTATTCATTGAGCAATCCGACACCGCCACCCTGTTCCAGGAAAGACCGGACTGGCCGCATATTTTGAAAGATGCATTACTGGATGAAACCCTGGATGAGGCGGGCGTGGAACGAGCCAGAGGTCTGGCCTGCTGCCTGCCCACAGATGCAGATAACCTGTTTGTTGTACTGAGTGCTCGGAAAATGAATCCTCAATTGCAAATTCATACTCGCATTCAATATGAATCTTCGCGAAAGAAAATGCTGCAGGCCGGGGCCGATCATGTTATTTCGCCGAATACACTTGGAGGCCTGCAGGTAGCCAGGTCATTTGTTCACCCGGACATCGAAAGCTTCCTTTCCGTTTTTCGAGATACAGGGATGTATGAATTCGATATGAAAATCGAGCGAATCCAGGAAGGGTCGGCTCGCCAGGGACTACCTCTCCGAGAAGCGAAATACCGCGAAGAAAGATATCTTGTAATTGGGATTAAAAAAGCTGGGGGGCGAATGGTATTTGCTCCACCGGCCACCTATGTGCTAAAGCACGGGGATGAGGTCTTTCTCCTGGGGGCCGAGCCCGATTCAACTGAGCCTCCTAAACCAGGGAATTCGTAAACGACGATTCCCGGCTGAGGCGGGCCCGATCCCTCCAGGAAATAGACAGGAGAGAAAGTCAGGCCAAAAAGTCGGCCAATTGGTCGGTCTTTTGAGCGCCCACCTTCTGTTCTGCATTCATTCCAATCATCTTTCCATTCAGATCCATGGTTTTATCCAGGGCCATCTGTTGGATTTGATTCATGGTTTCCGCCGCTCGAGCCACCTGCTGCATGGCCTGAGCTGCACCTGAGTTACCGCTTACTTGCATATAAGCCTCCTGTTTCTTCCATCGGGAATGGAGGGACCGTACTTTACGCTCTCGTAGCATTTTTTCCGGTATAAAACCGTACCGGGATCAGACATTCAGGCCAGCTCCTGACAGATGACTGTTATGGCATTCAATTAGATCCTTGCTCCACCGCAGCAATGGCCGAGGCCAATCGCGCCACGGACACTCTAAAAGGGGAACAGCTAACATAATTCAAACCCAGACCATGAAAGAACTTAATGGATGTTGGATCGCCACCATGCTCACCACAAACTCCCAGCTTAATAGCCGAACGAGTGCTTCTTCCTTTCTCCACTGCCATGCGAACCATGGCACCTACGCCATCCTGATCAATGGATTGAAACGGATTTCGATCATAGATATTCAAGCGAAGGTATTCTCTAATGTAGGATTCAGCATCATCTCTGGAAAAGCCAAGAGTCATCTGAGTCAAATCGTTGGTCCCAAAACTGAAGAACTCCGCCTCCGCAGCAATTTCATCCGCGGTGGCAGCGGCTCTGGGAACCTCAATCATGGTTCCAATCATGTATTCTACTTTTGTACCCTTTTCCTGAAAGACCTTCTGGGCTGTATCCTGGATAATCTTCTTTTGCATGGTTAGCTCATTGACCTTTCCCACAAGAGGTACCATGATTTCCGGACTCACATGAATTCCAGCAGATTGTGCTTCGCAGGCCGCTTCCAGAACGGCCCTAACCTGCATCTCCGTAATCTCCGGATAGGTTATTCCCAACCTGCAGCCGCGATGTCCCAGCATAGGATTCTGCTCATGCAAATCTTCGGCCCGACGTTTGATTAGATCCACATCAATATTCAATGCAGAGGCAAGCTTCTTAAAATCAGCCTCTTCCCTGGGCAGAAATTCATGCAATGGAGGGTCCAGCAATCGGATAGTAACCGGAAAGCCATCCATTGCTTCAAAGATTCCTCGAAAATCTTCCTTTTGATAGGGCAGGATTTTCGCCAGTGCTTGCTTTCGCTGTTCTACTGTGGAAGCAAGAATCATCTCCTGCATGGCCAGAATTCGATCACCCTCAAAGAACATGTGTTCCGTGCGACAGAGCCCAATGCCTTCTGCACCGAACATCCGGGCCACGCGAGCATCCTTTGGAGTGTCCGCATTTGTGCGAATGCTCATTCGGCGGCTTTTATCGGCCCAGTCCATCATGCGTTTGAAGTTAGATGCGATTTCCGATTTTTCTGCATCTATTTCACCGGCCAGAGCTTGCTGAATCTCGCTTTCCCTGGTTTTCATCAATCCAAGAATGACTTCGCCGGTGCCTCCATCTATGGAAAGCTCATCTTCTTCGCTTAATTCAATGGACTTGTTGTCCTGAGTGACGATGGTCATTATTCCTTTCTTTTCATCCACCCGCAGAGCGGAACATCCAACAATACAGGGCTTATTCATACCTCGAGCTACCACCGCTGCATGGGATGTCATCCCTCCTCTGGAGGTTAGAATCCCTTCTGCCGCTTCCATTCCGGAAATGTCCTCCGGTGATGTCTCCGTTCGCACCAGAATACACTTCTTTCCTGCAGCTTTATGCTGGTGAGCCTTTTCGGAGCTAAATACTATCAGGCCGGAGGCAGCACCGGGGCCGGCATTCAATCCCTTGCCCACGATTCTTCCCTGGGCTATGGCCTGAGACTTTTCTGCAGGGTCAAAGACCTGTGCCAGAAGAGAAGGCACAGATTCTGGATCAAGTCGAGTAATGGCTTTCTCTGGTTTTAGAACTCCTTCATCTACCATGTCGCATGCAATTTTGAGTGCAGCAAAACCGGTTCGCTTTCCGTTCCGGGTCTGTAAGATGTATAACTTGCCCTGCTGTATGGTAAATTCAATATCCTGCATGTCCTGAAAGTGCCCTTCCAGTTTCTGCTGTATATCGATGAGCTGATCATAGACCTGGCGCTGATCTTTCTCCAGCTGAGCGATGGGCTGAGGAGTACGAATTCCAGCTACCACATCTTCGCCCTGGGCATTCATTAGATATTCTCCGTAGAACTTCTTTTCTCCGGTGGACGGATTACGGGTAAAGGCTACGCCTGTGCCCGAATCATCGCCCATATTTCCAAATACCATGGACTGTACGTTAACCGCCGTTCCCAGAGAATCCGGAATGGCATGCATGCGACGATAGTAGATGGCTCGTTCATTGTTCCAGGAATGGAATACAGCTTCTATGGCCTTTTCCAGTTGCTCCCAGGGATCATCCGGGAAATCTGCGCCGGTTTCTTTTTTCACCAGCTTCCTGTACTCTTCTATGAGCTCCCTTAAGGCGCTGGCATCCAGCTCTGTATCCACGGCTGCGCCAGCCTTCTCTTTGTGTTCTTCCAGGATTTCTTCAAACAACTCATGTTTGATCCCCATTACAACATTTCCAAACATCTGGATAAAGCGACGATGGGAGTCCTCCACGAATCGGTCATTGCCTGTTTCCAGAGCCAGACCCTTCTTGGTTTCTTCATTCAGCCCCAGATTCAAGATTGTATCCATCATTCCTGGCATACTGATTGGTGCTCCAGATCGCACCGATACCAGCAAAGGTTTATCGCCACTTCCAAAGTTGCGGCCGGTTTCCTTATTTACCTCTGACAATTTGGTTCGGACTTCATCCATCAGCCCGTCTGGAAGTTTGCGAATTTCCGAATATTCATTGCAAACGGATGTGGGAATCACAAGGCCGGGAGGAACTGGAACTCCCAGAGCGGCCATTTTACACAGGTTCGCTCCTTTACCTCCCAGAGCGGACTTATCCGGTGAATTAACGTCGGTGCGTCCCTCTCCAAAAAAGAATACCCGTTTGCTCATATGTGCCCCCTTAGGCCACCTGCGGTGGCTTTCTATCTTAATATTCCTGACGGCTTCCAGGAGTGGAGCCGCCCTTTACAACAGTAAAGTGATCCGCTTTTTCCTGGATTCGGACATTTTTATTTTTCCGAATTTTAGATCCGTGAGTCTGCCTGCAGTGCCTGGGGATCAGGTAAACCGAAGGCTCTCAGAAGCATTTTTTGTATCACTTTCCCAAATCGAGCAATCATATTTCCGATATTTAGATACATAGTTGGATCGATTTTTTTCCAGTTGAAAGCCCCATACTTTGGCGGCGGAGAATGAAACACTGGAAAAACAATTGACCGCCCCGGTGATAAAAGGTTTTGAAAGACAGGATGATCCGCGCCGAGAAAAAAGAAGATACCATTATTCTCCATGTTCTGGAGCCCCGAGTGGATATGGTTGTGGCCCGAAAGTTCAGAGAAGGACTGACACAGCATATTCAGGATCGTCCACAGAAGATTGTATTGAACCTGGCAGATACAGAGTATTTTGATAGTTCCGCTCTGGGTGCCCTGGTTGCCTTCATGAAGGATGTCCGGGCCTATGGCGGCCGGCTTATTCTATGCAACCTTTCGCGTTCCCTGCTGGCTCTGCTAAAGCTTTCCAAACTGGATATGCTTTTTGAGATTTCCGAGTCCCTGGACAGTGCATTGAGCTCCTGATCCAGAGGATAAAGCTACATTCCATTGCCATTGTTCGCCCTCCATTCGTCAATTTCGCCCCTTTGAGGGTCGATGAATAATCAGTGACCGGTTTGCCTCAAGCCTGGACCAGTTTTGGATCCGGAACCTCCCAGAGTATGCACCAGATCCACCAGGAGATGGAGGGCACTCTGGTGGATATGATGCGTCAGATTTACGGAAATGAGCGCATGGTTCCCACTCAGTTTACCATTATTGGATCCGATGTGAACCAGATCCGGCATCTATTCTTTCATCTAAGAGCAGAAAATCGTAAAATTGATGTAAGCTACGGAATCGAAGTCTTCCAGGGAAGCATTGCAGATGTGGATGATGACCATGTACTCATCCGGATTCCCAGGTTCGAAGAAGGTCCTCAAAGAAGAATCCGTATTAGATTCGATGCGCTAAACATATTTTATCAATTCGAAGTCATTATAGAAGAAATCAACGGCGAGCTGGTATGGATTCGAATGCCAGACAGTATTCAATCCGCCACCCGCAGAAAATACAGACGGGTGTATCCGGACGATGTATTCCTTAGATTCCTTTTTCAGTACCGCCCCATTTTTGGTAAAAGAGGTATTGGACAGATTGTAGAAGATAGATACTCCTTTGTAGTTCAGGAATTGCGCAAAGATTTCCCGGATATGGCCCTGATTTTAAGGATGATAGCCGAAGAGTTAAACAGCATTTCCCAGTTCTTCGAGTTAAAGTTCTATAAAAAGGGTGAGAAGAAGAATCTGATGGAGCAGATTGTCACCTCCCAGGAAAGCACTCTTTACATTCGCGATACAGATAGATTGGACAACTATTTCAGGAAATTGAACCTGTACGGACTGACCAATTACGAACGTGAATTCAAAAATATGCTCAACGTAATGTCCGAGGAAGAGGCAAGAAAGTCCTTCGAGGAGTTGCAGCAAAAGGAACTACGTAGCCATCTATATAACTATGTATGCTCTCCAATCACAGTCTTTGACAAGGTTGTTGGGCACATTTATCTCTATACAACGGTTCTGGAGAAGCATCAAATCAGCACAGACGATGCCACACGAATCGACATTCTGGCCACACTGCTTAGTTATGCAATGTCCAGAACAGCCGTTGCGCGAACCTATTATACAGAGCCCATGGCTCGGTTGAGCAACATTTCTATTGCAGGCCTTTTATTTGAAATTAAGAACTCCGTCCTATTCGAATATCTGATCGACCATGATTCCTTGAGAGTATTGCTTCCTCTTAAGAATGACATTCTGGAAATGGAAGGCGATATTACCCGACTCTTCCCCTCGGAGAACGGCTATCTAATAGGGGTTCGATTTACAGATGCAGGACCAGATGACTTCAAACGCCTGGAGCAGTATATCTTTCAAAAAACCCGGGCTCGCCACGAAGCAGGATTCCATTCTACTTAGAGGGTAGCTTTCAGTTCCTGTTCCGTGGATCTTCATGCTTAGATATGTTTCGGCCATTTTGCTGCGTGTTCAGGCCAGACCTAAATCCAGGCGTTTACGGGCCTGATAAGCCCTTTCATACTGCCTGCCCGGTTCCCCCCGCGGTTTTTTGATCCTTTTTGATCCTTTTTTTCCCCCGGTTTCCTTCTTTTTCAGTTTTCCCACTTGACTGACCGGCTGGCCAGTCAGTATAATAATCTCAGATTCTCCCGAAGCGGGCAGAAATGGAGGAGTCATAGAAATGGAAAAAGATATTCAGAGTGTATGGAAGTCCTATAGCGGAAAAGTGGCCTGGCCCACAGCCATCCTGGCTTTTCTTTGCCTGGGAACCTTTACCGGCATGAGCGCCGGGTACGCCCTTGGCTTTGTGCCTTTATGGGCTGCCATACTGACCAACACGATTGTAGGATACGTGGTATTCACTCCACTGCATGAGGCCAGTCATTCCAACATTGGAACCAGAAAAGGAAGCTTCAAGTGGCTGGATAGTTTCATTGGCTGGATCAGTGGAGCTGTACTCTTTGCTCCTTTCGTAGCGTTTAAGGTGCTGCATTTACGTCATCACAGCAACACTAACAATCCAGATGCGGACCCGGATCATTGGATGGCCACCTCAAACCCGCTCTTGCTGGTACTTCGTGGTCTGACTATTATGCCCAGATACTACTATCATTTCTTTACCTATCCTGACAAACAGGCCCGCGATAAAATGCCTGCTACATTTTTGGGGATTATTGCCCTGGCATTGATCTATTTCGCCTGGGCATTCTTTACCAGTGCCTGGCATCCTTTACTTCTCTGGGTGATTCCAGCCATGCTGTCCTTTATGGTACTTGCCATCGTCTTTGACTGGCTTCCTCATTACCCGCACAGGTCCAGAGATAGGTTTCATAATACAAGGGTGATTCCAGGCAGGATCTTAAATGGAATGCTTCTGGGACAGAACTACCATTTAATTCATCATCTTTATCCAACTGTGCCTTTCTACTCTTACAGGCCGGTGTTCGAACAAAGCAGGGAGTTTCTAGAGAAAAAAGGAGCTCCCATAGGGTGGAAGACCGGAAGTGCAATCTGGCAGGAAGCCTAGATTGCTATCGTCCTTTTGTCTCTCAAGCCCTGCGGCCTGGCCAGGGCGATGCAAAATTGAACGTCTGGTAACCTTCTAGCCCCATTGCTTCGCACAGCGCCTGATGCATGAGTACAAAAAAAAGGGGACCTTTTCAGGTCCCCTACGGAGTTACACGAATGACATTATACTATTCGGGAAAGGTTTGAATTCCACTTAGTACTTTTCTATTCTTCACCCCTATTCCATTATCACAAACTCCAAAAGAGCCGGATGCGCTCCATCATCCAGGGAAACGGCTCGGTAATGGTATCAGTAAGGCTCATTATGTCGCAACAAAAGGTAACGATTCGCGATCTCTGCCTTTCGCATGAATTCATCCGGATCTTTTTGCAGGTCCGGGTCAGAGATGGCTGGATTGAATACGGAATGAAAGAAGAAAACTGCAGGGAGTCCGAGTGAATCAGACCGGCTCATTCATGCAGATATTTACTTCAATTAGACCAAAAGGTGAGTATAGATTAAGGCCGAGAGTAACCCCATCGGACAGACTCAGATCCTGTTTTCGCAGATCCACAACCCGGGGAACGGTTACATCCAGATCTTTGTCATTGTTTAGAAAAACGTTCAATGCATTACCGGTAATCATGTTTCCCACTTCGCCGATTACATCTTTGTATTCCTTCTCTATGGCCTTGCTTTCTACATTGGGCATCAATTTTTGAACAATCTTTCTCACAGTATCCATATTCATGGAATATACAACTGTACCGGTTACTTCTCCAGTTATGCCCATCACGATGGCCACTTCATAGCCCGGAGCCGGAGTCTTTTTAATGGTGGTTTTTCCCCGTACAAGTTCCGTCTGCAGCATCTGGCGAAATACCAGCGCTGCAGCTTCAAGAAATGGATTTACTAGTTCGGCTTTCACTACTGTTGCAACGGAACTTGCTGCTCATTTTCTGAGACCAGTTCCTGATACCGGAAATCACCCCTCTGGGCTTCGGTGCGAATCATATAACGATACACTTCCTGTCTTGCCCGGGATCCGGTTTCATTTTCCACGCTTTCTCTTTGAGTCTCGGTTGGAGTGCTGGAATTGACATTGAGAATTTCAACGTAGACCGTGGCCTCCCCATCCTGATAGGGACCATAAAAGCGTCCGGCCCCTTTATAGCCGGTCAAATCGCGGAAGAATTCGCCAGTAGCCAGATTGGCCGCTTTGTCTTCGCCGGTTCGAATCTGAGACAGTGCTTCCAGCGGAATGTTTTGCATTGTCTGGGCCTGAATGCCTGTAATTTGAGAAACGGATTGTAAGCCATCCTCTGGCTTTAGCTTTCCGAGGTTCTCTTTTGCCTGCGCCAGCATTGATCGTTTTTTGCTGGTTCGAACTCGATCCATGACCTGCCCTCTCACTTTTTCCAGGGGTTCCAGATCAGGATTTTCCTGTTTCCAGTTCTTATATTCCTTTTCTAGATCTTCATCATTGATTTGCACCTGACTGTCAAAGGAAGCCAGCAGACTGGTTTGCGTATAACGAATCATTCTAAAGCTTACTGTGGTAGCTCGGGCTCTGGTGGCTGCATCGATTAGAGCCGGAGATGGTTCCATGGCAAGTATGGCCGAGCTGACACGGCGAGCGCTGGCTTCACGACTGCGAAGCTTTACGGAGCCCTGCTGCACAATCTCTCTGTAGAAGTCCTGTACCGTACGCTTGTCTGCTTCAATTAAGACTTCCTGAGTCTGGTAGGCCTGACGCGCCATCTCCACCAGCTCCTTCTCAATATCTTCATCCGGAACATCCAGTCCGAGACGCTTCGATATGCGTGGCAGAACATACAATTCCTGAAGAGTGCTTTCAAGACAGCCGTTTAGAAATATATCCGGCACTTCTCCGAACTGGGCAAAGCGCTGTTTGCAGGCTCGATAAGCAAAAGCGTAGTTTTCTTCGGAGATATCCTGGCCATCATAGGAGCCGTATTTGGTCTGACCGGCGAATATCCCCAGGATTTCATCCATGGGCTGGCTGGAAAAAGTCACTCCCATCATCAGTACAAGAAAGATTACAATGATACCGGCACCCAGGCGTTTGGCATATTCGATGATGTTTTTCACGGGGCGATTTTGTCCCCCCCAGGCCTGCTGACCAGTCTAAAACGACCACAAATCAAGTCTTGAACAGGCAAAAGAACCGTGCAGGGTTTCCGCGCAACGGCCGATATTTTCCAGGAGATGTATTACCTTGCCATCACATTTATCTTCATTGGACTGGGTTGCCTGCTATACCTTTTTGTGGTGCGAAGCTTCCAGGGAGTTCAGGCATCCAGCAGTTCCGAGCAAGGTAGCCCTGACCCGGAAAGGCGAGACGAGCGAGCCTCTGAGCTCCAACAGTACGGCTTCCAGGAAGCCGTGTCCGAGCCGCTGCCTCATGCGGCCAGCCGAGACCCCCGGCATGCCGGGTACAGTCCTGCCAGAGCATCTGAACAGCCCTGGATGGGAGCTCCGCCAATCCATGAGCCGGCCGGAAGCCCGGCCTGGTCCCGAAGCCAATCCCACTCCAGAACCGTCTCATCCAGCCCATCTCGCAATAGCCGCTTTGAAGGGATTCTTTTTCTGGATGAGTCCGGTCAGGCTGTGAGCGCCGCCGAACACTGGCAGCAGGTATCTCCCGATCTATTTAGCAAACTGAAACGAATGGGGCCCTGTCAGCTGCAGTATTCGGACCGTATGTTTCTGATCCATAGTGAAAGTATCCGACTTCAATACCGGGTAGACGATCTGACCCGGATTTTGTTTCTGGACAGTGGATTTGCCTTTATACCGGAACGCGGAGGTCCTTCTCCGTTGATTCTGACTAGAGAGGTGGATCGATTTAAAAACTTTCTCAGAGACAATAGTTTGTAATGCTCAAAATGCCCGAACCCATGTCCCGGCGAAAGAAGAGCCGAGGACGAACCTGGATCTGGTTAATCCCTCTTTCCCTGTTAATTGCTGGCGGTGTCTTCTATGGACAGGACGTAATTCGCTTCTTTCAGGTCCGATTCGCTTCGGACAGCCTCCTTCGATTGCAGGGTAGGACCGATGCCTACCTGGCTTCCTATGCAAGATATTCGCAAATGGAACCTCCAGTTTCCACGGATGATCCCGGAGAAAATCCATATTTCAAGCTGCAGGATGCACTTTATCAGCAGATCGATGAGAACCGAAGAATCATCGAAATTATTGCCCGCACCGAAGAGGATCTGGGAACCATGGCTGCCTGGAGAGGGCGGTATGAGCTGTATGAACTGCTATTGCGAATCCAGTTGGATAGCCGAAACCTGATCGAATTTTCCGGTCGTGGTTATTTACCTCCGTTGCGACCCAGCCTTCTGGAGGAACGATCCATTCAGAGTATAGGATTCCAGCTTTCCCGATACATGCGCCGGGCCCTGGCCTATGATGCAGATGCCAGATATAAATCTCTGGCCCACTTTGGAGTGGCCCTGGGCGATCTAATGTATTTCGGTCGCACCGACCCTGCCATCCTCCAGCATTTGCATCAGGTGAATCCATCGGAATTACCCCCCGAGCTAAAGCGGGAATGGATGTGGGTAGCTACAGGACTTTACGCTCTTCTGGGAGATCATGAGAAGCTACAGGAAGTTCTGAATCCGCCAGCAGAAGAAGCCAGTGCCCTGGATCCCCAGGCCGATATGCCGGCCGTAGATATGGCTGAGGGCTTCCTGGAGCCCTATCAGAAGCAACTACTGCTCGGATATGCCAGGTTCCAATCCAGGAATTATATGCAGGCCCTGTATTCGGTGAGGCAGGTAAAATATGATGCATCGGTGCCCAACTTCTACAGAGCAGAAGCCGCCCGAATGGAAGGTGAAATCAATGCAAAACAGAACGGTCCCTACTTCGCAATTCCATACTTGCAAGAAGCCCTTCGAATTTCAGGCGATGATCCATTTTTACAGGATAGATTATCTGCATTCATGCCGAAAAATAGGTAGCTACGGCGATTAGTTGACACGGTTGCTGACTACCGGAGACCGGTAATTTGATCTTCTTGTACCCTGGCAAATTTGGATAAATTATATGCTGCTTGATAACCTATACGGACTTTTTTCCAACGATATGGGAATTGACCTGGGAACGGCCAATACCCTGGTTTATGTAAAAGGACAGGGTATTGTCCTTTCTGAACCCTCAGTGGTGGCTGTTCAGTCATCCACTGGCAAGGTTCTGGCCGTGGGCCACGAGGCCAAACGGATGCTGGGCCGAACTCCCGGCGACATCGTTGCCATTCGGCCCATGAAGGATGGCGTGATCGCTGACTTCGAAACAGTGGAAAAAATGATCCGCTATTTCATTCAGAAGGTACACAAGACCACCACACTTGTTAAACCTAGAATGGTAATCGGAGTACCTTCCGGTATTACGGAAGTGGAAAAACGGGCTGTCCGTGAATCCGCAGAACAGGCCGGAGCTAGAGAAATCTTTCTAATTGAAGAGGCCCTGGCAGCAGCGATCGGGGCAAACGTACCGATCCATGAGCCAGCAGGAACAATGATTGTGGATATCGGGGGCGGTACCACTGAAATCGCTGTCATCTCCCTGGGCGGCATGGTCATCGCTGATTCTATCCGAATCGGTGGAGATGAATTCGATGAAGCTGTCATCCGGCATCTGAGAACCCAGTATAACCTGGTTATCGGGGAACGGATGGCTGAAGATGTTAAGCTTACCATCGGTAATGCCTACCCGGAGAAAAAACAGGAAGTTATGGAGCTCAGAGGACGGGATGCAATTTCCGGCCTGCCCCGAACCCTGGAAATCGATTCCAATGAAATGCGCAAGGCTCTGAAAGAGCCCATAGATGCCATTCTGGAGGCAGTGAAGAATTCCCTGGAAAGGACACCACCGGAACTGGCTGCAGACATTGTAGAACGAGGAATTGTAATGACCGGAGGCGGTTGCCTTCTGAAGGGTCTGGACAAATTCCTGAGCAAGGAAACCGGAGTTCCGGTATTTCGAGCCGAAAACCCGCTGATTTGTGTAGCCCTGGGAACTGGTCGCTACCTGGATGAGCTGAAGAATATTCGATCCGGAATGAAATAATCCATGCTGTGGGAGATCCTCTGGAGAAAAAAGATTACCTTCAGCCTGGGGTTCTGCGTTTTATTTTCTTTAACCTGTATCCTCTGGCAGCGTAACCCCTTTGCTGCCGGAGCCGCTTTATTCGGAAAACTGGCCGATGAAATAGGCGGAGCTATCAATTCTGGACTTTCCCTGCCGGGGGAGCTCTGGGTCCGGGTAGATCAATACCAGGACCTTCAAGAAAAATACGATCAGGCCCAGAAGCGCCTGGAAGAATACCGTCTGGAAAAAGATAAGTTCGATGCACTTCACAGGGAGAATCAAAAGCTTCGAGAAGCACTTGAATTCCCTGCGATGGAAGGCATGAAAGAACTTACAGCTGAGGTAATTGGAGTTCGTTTAAATTCCATCAGCCCCAGGATACTGATCCGTGTAGGTCGCAAGGACGGAGTTCGTCCCTTTATGCCGGTGATCTGCAAGGCCCACGATGAAAATAAGAATCTAATTCGGGCCGTAGTTGGTATAGTTGCCATTGCAGGGGATTCCACTTCCATAGTGCAGCCATTAATTCATCCGGGATTCAAAATGGGTGTTCGCATGCCTCATACCGATCAGTGGGCCATTTTCTCCGGTAATAGCGGCTCTGTAACTCGCGGATTACTCACCTATCTAAGTTCTGATTCCTATGAGCACCGAACAGTATTCAAAGACCCCAGTGTTGAAATTCTAAAAACCCCGGTGTATACTAGCGGCCAGGGCGGTCTATTTCCGCCTGACATCCCGGTGGGCATTATTACAGGCGAAGGCAATCCGGACGGTGAGTTTCGCACGGCCATGGTTAAGCCCTATGCGCCCATAGACAGACTGGATACAGTTGTTGTACTACTGAGGACCCCATCCAACTGGGCGGATCAATTTGAACGTGAAAAAATCGAAGATAACCTGGTGACCGAGTTCGGACCGCCTGTATTCCCGGATCTTCCCGAGGTTGAGCGAAAGCTAAAGCAGCAGGAAGAGGAGCGAAAGCGTAGAGCTCAGCAGCAGGAGCAGACACAGGAAAACAACGAGGAAGAGACTGCGGAACCTCAGGGTCCCGGTCCTCGTCGTCGCCTGGAAAATCTGAATATCCCGGGGGCCGGGCAGTAATATGTTTCTTGAAGCTACCGTTGTTGCAGTAGGCTTAATCGTTTCTTATTTCCTTAAAGGGATAAACTTTCTAAGCCTTAACTTTGAATTTCTTAATACAGGGGCCATCTATCCGGATTTCCTCCTCATTTTTGTCATCTTCTTCAGCATTCGCAAAGGAGACTTCACGGGAATCTGGATTGGTTTTTTTGCCGGACTGCTGGAAGACTCCCAGCTTCTAGCATTTGATGAAGGGGCCCGGGAATTTGTTTCCATCATCGGAGTGCATTCCCTGGTTTACTGTCTGGCCGGTTACACCATTGGTAGACTCAACCGGTTACTGGACCGGGACAGCATTGCTTCTATTCTTGTTCTTGTATTTGCCACAACCTTCATTGTGCGAATTGCTATCTGGCTGATCATGGGAATTGTGGATCAATTTTCGGCAGCCTATCCATTACTGGGACCGGCTGTATACACGGCCATAATTGCACCGGTATGGTTCTGGATTCTCACTACTGTTTACCGTCTGGATTCTGCTAATCGATGAGTACTCGTTCCTCCACAGAATTTCGCCTGGAACGGCGATTCCACGTCAGGATCTATTTTTTTACGGCCCTGGTGCTTGTTCTATCTGTGATCTGTGTAATTCAGCTGGGTAACCTGCAGGTACTCCATGGGGCAGAAAACCATGTACTGTCTCGAAAATTCGTAAGCAAACAGGAATTCAAGGAAGCTCCCAGAGGATTCATATACGATCGAAACATGGACCTGGAGAAACCTCTGGTTCAGAACATTCTATACATCGACTTTAACATGTATCCCGGGCGCTTTAAAACCAGAGAGGAAGGAGTGGCCTTCCTGAAGAAATTCTGCGCTATCATGGGTTATCCTCTTTCTCAGTACGCAGATATTCTGGAACCTGCAAAATGGAAGGAGCTCTCAAAAAAGAATGAAGAGGTAACCCTGGTCCATCGTTTGAGCCGAGCCCAGCAGGTTCGCCTGGCCAGTCTGCAACTGGAAGGCAACAAGACTCAGTTTGTTACCAGATTTCTGCGCTACTACACAATGGGGCCGGCCCTGGCGCACGTTACCGGCTATACGGGCGCCCCATCCAGAAGAGAGATTAAAGCAGGCCAGGCCCTTTCCTATCAGACCCTGGGTAAGGCGGGCGTGGAAGACTTCTATGATAGTGACCTTCGCGGAAAAGATGGAGTCCTGGTGCGGAACAAGGTCCTGGATAGCGAAGAGACCATTGAACGAAGCCAGCAGGGAAATCACCTGGTCTTAAATATAGATCGAGATGTACAGGCTGCAGCATATAAAGCTTTGATCAACAGCGGCAAGCGAGGAGCGGCTATTGCCATTCGACCGGCCACTGGAGAGGTAGTTGCTCTGGTTTCGGCTCCCACGTATGATCCTAATATCCTATCCAGCGGCACCGGTGATCTTCGAACCGAGCATATTCGCAAGGTCCGATTGTACAATGGATTTCTCAATCTTGCCATTCAAACTAAATTCCCTCCTGCATCCACTTTTAAGCCTCTGGTAGCTCTGGCCGGACTGGAATCTTTTCCAGGCGATTTTGTAAGCAAGAATACCAAGTTTCACTGCCCCGGGCGCTGGACCCTGGAGAGCTCTGTGGCCGGAGTTCCTGATAGCGTTTACTATTGTCATAGAGCGTCCGGCCATGGCATGAACAACATGATTGGAGCCATCGCTCATAGCTGCAACGTGTACTTTTACCGTCTGGGCTATAAGATTGGCCCAACACCTATCATTGAATTTTCCAAGGCCCTGGGGCTGGACAAAAAGTCTGGTATCGATTTGCCCGGCGAATCTCAAGGATTCGTGCCAGATCAGAAATGGAAACAGATCACCTGGTCCAGTCGTTGGTACGATGGAGATACCATCAACCTTTCCATTGGCCAGGGCTTTCTACAGACCACGCCCATCGCGCTGGCCGTAATGTATTCAGCCATTCTAAACGGCGGCAAAGTTCTTCGCCCTCATGTTCTTAGAGAAGTTAGAGATTCCTACAATGGCAGAGTGGTTCGAAAGATTCGCCCAGAAAAACTGGCCGAGGTTCCACTATCCAGGTCCCATGTGGAGATCATAGAAAAAGGGATGCGAGCGGTGATTACGGCGGGGACGGCCAGCTATTTAAATCGCCGGGACATGGTACCCGTGGCAGGAAAAACAGGTACAGCACAAACCAGGAGTGAACGTAAAGGCCGAGACCACGCCTGGTTTGTGGGTTTCGCTCCTTACGGAGCGCCTGTTGAAGAACAGCTTGTTGTGGTAGTCTTTGTCGAGTACGGTATTGCAGGTTCCTACTCTGCTGCACCGGTGGCCATGAGCATGTTTGAAGCGGCCTATCCGAACTGGGACAGACCACTTCCTGAAGACCCAGCCAAAGAAATGGCGCTGCATCCAGAGCACGAACCAGACGCACAACCCCAGGTGCAATAGAGCGTTAGACTAGAGATATCGAATGTTCAGTAAATATCGCATAGATTTCGTACTTCTCTTTTCCGTCCTGTTTGCAGCCGGAGCCGGGATCTTCGTGCTTTATACTCAGGAAACAGACCCCGATGCCTCCTTTCCCTCCTGGGTAAAGCAAAGTATGTTTCTAGCACTGGGTCTGGTTTTGATGCTGGCTCTGCGAAAAACGAACTACCAGGTCATTGGCGGTGTGGCCCTTCCTCTGTACGGAATTGCTATATTTCTTCTATTGATTACGCTTATCCCTTTTATTGGATCCGAGCATAAAGGGGCGCGAAGCTGGATTCGCTTTGGCCCTGTTGGTTTTCAGACATCTGAAATTGCCAAGATTGCAACCATCATATTGCTGGCCAAATACCTGGAGTTGAAAGAAAGGGAACTGGAGCACATCTATTCACTCTTGATCCCTTTTGGCATAGCAGTGCTTCCCATGCTCCTTATCGTCGTCCAGCCAGACTTTGGAGGTGCGTTTGTCATCGCCCCCATTTTGCTTTCCATGTTGTACATGGCAGGCGCGGATATCTATCACATTGGATCCATTGTAATCTTTTTCGCTGTTTCCATTTTTGTACCCCTGTATATAGAATACCATAATATCATGCTTGTGGATTCAGTCATTACCCGGGTTAGCGAATTGGGTAAAGATTCTCTGTTACCGGCAGTGCGAATTCTAAAATCGGATATATGGGCTTTCCTGGAAAAGGCGAAGATCCCGGAAGGGATTACAGGTAGCGACCGGGAATATCTGGGAAATATACTCACAAACCAGAGTCTGTTCATTGATTTGCAGGATGCAGCCGAAAGTATTCGAATTGAAGAAGGCGGAATGCTGCTTCGCCTTCTGGATAACGACATTCTATTACTTGTTGTAGCCCTGCTCTGCACGTTTCTGGCGCTCGGGCTTTTCATCTGGAGAATGACCCAGGGCATTAGTTTCAAACATCTGCGAAAGTATTACATTCCTCTGGGAGTGATCGGCATTTCTATCCTTTCCGCTCTGGCCATACACTGGACCTTTTCATTTAAATACCATCAAGTAGTTCGCGTAACAGCGTTTATCAATCCAGACCGTTTTCCCAGGGGACATGCCTATCAGATCAGGGCCTCCAAAGCAGCCATTGGTTCCGGAGAATGGACTGGCCAGGGAATGTTTGAAGGCGAAATGACCATCGGCGATACTCCGGTGGTGCCAGAAGCGCATACAGACTTTATCTTTACCGCCTGGGCAGAGAGAACTGGTTTTCTGGGCAGTGTTATTCTATTGCTCATTTTAGCATCTATACCACTGAGAGCATTGCAGATGTCCTATGAGGCCCGGGATCGCTTTGGTTCCCTGCTTGCAGCAGGCCTGGGATTCATGTTTTTTTACCATATCTTTTTTAATGTGGGGATTGCACTGGGACTGTTACCGGTTACGGGCCTACCTCTAAGCTTTGTTAGCTACGGGGGCTCCCATCTAATCACTTGTTTGATGGCTGCGGGCATTCTATTCAGTATCTTCCGCAGAAAATACGTAAACTGATTACCATCTCTCCGATAATAGGAGCAGATGGTGAGCAAGAATAAAACGCAGATCGAAAATGGCCTGGCTCATGCCAGGAAGCTTCAGAATCAACTTCTGGAAATGGACTCCCATATTCAGAAAGGCAATGAAATCTTAAGAACCGTGCAGGAAAATGCGGCTGAGTTTCTACATACCTTTGAAGGTCCGGCCTATCTAAAATCCAGGCTACAGCGCTTCCTTTCCATCTCGAACAAGCTCTTGGAACAAGAAAAACAGCAATCCGTGCTGCATTCATCCCTTCGACGACAACTTGAAAAATTTTTGGACCCGGACCTTCTAATGTACTACAGCCCTGCAGTGAGTCGTAGATTGATATCTGCCTTTGGATCCAGATCGGAGTATTCGCCTGTAGCTCCCCGCCCGGATGAACATAGATGCTTTAGACTGGGAGACTTCTTCTTCGTAACCAGAGCAGAACCCTTAATGCGAATATCATCGGCAAGGCTGCGAAAGACCGGTCAGAAGCTTCCGCGCAGGGTGCGCACAACCGAGCATGGTACACTTTCTTTGTTTCCGGGACATCCAGATCATTATCATTCGGATGGACCTTCTTCTTTGATAGTTCTGCAAGGGGAAAAAAAGCTGGGAGTCTGGGTGGATGAGGAACTGACCCCAATCAACATTGAACCTTATGTAGAAGAAATGGAAGTGAGCCGGCGGGCGCCCTACCCGGTTCGAGGAAGGTTTCGTAAGCGCGGTCAGCAGTACTATCTTCTGGAGCCTTGATACGGCCCTGGCGCTCTCGTAACACCCTCGAGTATTCAGTATTCTACAACAATGGAGGAATCGGAGTGAACATTGGATTGGAATTCCGGTGCTCTCGAGTTACGGAGCCATAGCTCCAGAAAAAAATGGAAAGCGGGGCCCGAAGGCCCCAACTATCAACCGGCAATCCGGGTTAGAAACTCGTTAAATTCGGTTACATCTTTGGAAAATTGCGAAACACGCGTTTTTCCCCATTCTCGGGCAAGATTGCTCAGCAGACGGTTTTCATTGTCCAGCAGGCTATCGCCCAGAGTTTTACCTTTCTTTGTAATGGTCAGACGCTTTACACGACGGTCTTCATTATCTGGAGCACTGGTAACCAGTCCTGCATTCTGAAGGGCTCGAACAGCCTGACTCATAGTCATAGGATCCCTACGGAGCATTTTCCCAAGCTCACCTTGCGAAATACCCTGTTGTTGATCTACATGGATTAGGATGGACAGAGCAAGTGTAGATAGTTTTTCTTTTTTGCTCATGCCGTCCCGGATAATGTCCATGGCGCCGCGAAAGGCCGTACCCATCGACAACACCAAATCATTAGAAGCACTCATGTTTCGCAGGAAGAAGCAAAAACCGGGGCTCGTCAATTACAAAATTTATTTTACAAAATTTTCTGAACTTTTTTAATTCGGGCCCGTCGGGCCCTCTTCACAACTCTGTAACAGAATAGATAGCAAATTCCAACCTTTTGGTAGTTTATACCTTAGAACATGCTAACGTTCACTGGACGAGATACTCTTCTCGCTTTCGTTCCAGCCCGGGGGAGCTTCTTCAAGCTCCTGCATCCGGCCAAGGAAGCACTTCCATTCCATGTCACACTGATTGTAAATATCCTGAAAGTATGTTGTCCCGGAATTATAGGCGAGGTAGGACAGAAAATGAGCATTGTTGTAATCTCTTTCGCTCAAAGCCTGCGCATCCAGATATTGAAAACCGTGATCCCGGATCCGGGCACGCATACTATCAATTATTTCCCTCTTGCGCTCCAACTTTTCAGCGTCGGAACCATCTCCGGAGTATAGTTTTTCCAGATCCAGGGCTGTCCGGCGCATCAAATCCCTGAATGCAATTCGTTCCTGTTTGATTGCATTCAGTCGCACCATCCTGGAACCGTCTGTATCCCGGGACTGGATATATGCCCTGGAGCCCTCCTCCTCCACAAAGGAGGCCAGGGATTCGTTGAAACTCACCGATCCTGGAATCCACACTGTGGCATGCACAGCCTCATGAATGACCAGCCGGATCAATCCATAGTTGGAATAAGCAAGTTGAGATGAAAGTAAGGGATCATCAAACCAGCCCAGAGTAGAGTAACCGGCCACGTCCTGAACCACAACATCCAGACCCTGCTGCTCCAGGTTCCGTCCATGGGCTTCTGCCTCTTCTCGAGAAAAGAAACCCAGGTAGGGTACCGAGCCAACTATGGGAAACCAGTAGGTATGGGCTTCAAGAGCCAGAGCCCGGGCAGCCACCACATTGTACGCAGCTGCATCCCGGCTTATCCGGGAGAAGTACTGAAAGGATTCCCCGGTATTCAGAAACAGCTCCGACCGGGCAAAGGATTGGACTTCAAGAACCAGTTCCAGCTTCTTTCGGGTCTCCGAGTCCAGGTCAGGATCGGCCAGAACCTCGGAAATGGGCCGACGATTGCAGAGAATGTCCAGCTGACCGGAAGCTGCATTCCAGAGATAGAAGGGTGAGCCGGTGACACAGGAGGAAAAGCTGCCCAGAAGCAGCAAAGAACTCAGAAAAAGGCCAGCAAAGCCCCAGAAGAGCCACCGAAGGCACTTTTTTGCCTGGATTGGAGACCCTTTTGACAGTGAATTCGACCGAGTTCCGGCTACCTGGCCCCTTCTTTCCATTGACAATGCATCCCCCACCGAAAAAATAGGATATCAAGATAAATTGATGCCTTTTGCAGGCACAACTCAACAGGGGTATTACATGTCATTGAAAAATTTTCAATTCACGTCCGAATCCGTATCGGAAGGTCACCCGGATAAGGTATCAGACCAGATTTCCGACGCTATCCTGGACGCGTACCTGGCTGGAGATCCGAAAAGCCGTGTTGCTTGCGAGACTCTGACCACTACAGATTTCATCTGCGTTGCTGGCGAAGTAACTTCCAAGACCAATGTAGATGTGGAAAAGATTGCCCGGGAAGTAACCCGCGATATCGGCTATACACACGACGATATTGGCTTTAACAGCGCAACAGCCGAAGTTCTGGTAAAACTGCATGCTCAGTCTCCAGACATTTCCCAGGGTGTATCGGAAGGTGAAGGACTTCACCTGGACCAGGGAGCTGGCGACCAGGGACTGATGTTCGGCTTTGCCTGTAAGGAAACTCCCAGCCTGATGCCTATGCCAATTGATCTGTCCCATAAACTGGTTCAGTATCTGGCCGAGCTACGGCACAACGGAACTATCAAAGAAGTTCTACCGGACTCTAAAAGTCAGGTAACCATCGACTACCGAGATGGTAAGCCTCATCAGGTAAATACGGTAGTTATCTCTACTCAGCACCTGGCGGACCTGGAGCACAAAAAACTGGAAGAAATGATGATCGAACTGGTCATCAAGAAGGTTATCCCCGCAGAAATGCTGACTAAAGATACCAAGTATCTGATTAATCCCACCGGCCGATTTGTAATCGGTGGCCCCCACGGAGATTGTGGGCTAACAGGACGAAAGATCATCGTAGACACCTACGGCGGATATGGACGTCACGGTGGTGGCGCTTTCTCGGGCAAAGACCCATCCAAAGTGGACCGCTCCGCAGCTTACATGGCCCGCTACGCAGCCAAGAATGTAGTGGCCGCAGGTCTGGCTGAGCGATGTGAAGTGCAGCTTTCCTATGCTATTGGATATCCGGAGCCTACTTCCGTTCTGGTGGACACCTTCGGTACAGGTACCATGGACGATGATAAGATCGCGCAGAAAGTAAGAGACGCTTTTGATTTTCGACCCGGCGGCATTGTGAAGGAGCTGGAGCTTCTGGATCCTAAAGGTAGAACCTACCTGGATACAGCGGCCTATGGTCACTTCGGACGGGAAGGTAAAACCTTTACCTGGGAAAAAACTGACCGAGTGGATGCGCTGAAAGGTTAATTCACGATTCAGAACCCTGGATTTCGGTGTCTCTGTGGGACGAGAAATCCAGAAAAGAGCGCTCTTCTGCCAAAACGGTAGGGAGCGCTTTTTTGTTTTGGACGCCAAAAGGGCCTCAGGAAGCTTAGCTATTGTATCCTGGTATCGCCTCCGGGATTAGTTCAGTCACAGGTATTCTAACATTGGAAAAGAAAGCGACCAGAGATGGATATGGCCAGGCTCTAAAGGAGCTGGGAGAACAGAGAAAGGATGTTGTTGTTCTGGATGCGGACCTATCTGGTTCTACTAAAACCAACGTATTTGCCAAAGCCTTTCCAGAGAGATTCTATAACGTAGGCGTTGCAGAACAAAATCTGGTAGGAATGGCTGCAGGATTCGCATTAAGTGGTCTGATTCCTTTCGCATCCAGTTTTGCCATGTTTCTGGCCGGTAGAGCCTGGGAAATTGTTAGAAACTCCGTGGCCTACCCGGGCCTGAATGTAAAGCTGGTTGCCTCCCATGCAGGTATAACTGTAGGCGAGGACGGCGCAAGCCATCAGATAATCGAAGATATTGCACTGATGCGCGCCATTCCAGAAATGCAGGTATTCGTTCCGTCCGACTATAATGAAACGATTGCTATCATCAAAGCTGTTGTGGAATTCAAAGGTCCCTGCTATGTGCGATGCGGACGAGCCGCAGTACCTCTTATTGAGCGAAAGGCCGATTATGCCTTTGAGCCCGGAAGAGGAGAACTTCGCAGAGACGGAAAGGATATCACAATCGTTGCCTGCGGTGTAATGGTGCAGGAAGCAGAAGAAGCGGCAGCACTTCTTGAAAAATCCGGTATCGATGCAGCTGTGATCAACATGGCATCTATTAAACCCCTGGATGAAGAGCTTCTTATTAAATATGCTAAAAAAACCGGGCTTGTAATTACCGCAGAGGAGCACAATATCCTTGGTGGCCTGGGCTCTGCAGTGGCAGAAACTCTATCGGAGAAGCATCCAGTTTCGGTGCATCGAATTGGCATCAAAGATAAGTTTGGTCAGAGTGGCGAAGCAGGCAAGTTAATGGATTATTATGAGCTTCGCGCAAAGAATATCGAATCGTTGGCCAAAAAACTTCTAAATAAATAGACTCCTGAAATATGTATACCGGAGGACTACTCCGAGTTATTGGTCGGAAAACCTGGAAGCTTACGTGACAGGTGATTCAAATAGACCGAAATTCACTTATCTTTGACTACGAAGTTATCATCTTCCAGACGAAACTCCATTCGATCGTTTCGATAATTTTCAAAGGTGCCACGGGCTTCATAAATGGCTTCTGTTTCTCCGGCTCCCATATAGGTCATCCGATCCAGAGGCCAGTAATTGCCCTGAAACTCCTGGAAAATCGTATAGGCCATCTCCTCGGTACGCTCCAGATTCTCCTCTTCGCGTCCGGCGATGGCACTGTGACATTCAACCCTTAAGAAGTATCTCTGATGGCGATCGATGCGGGACAGTACAGCGGCCACCACCTCCTCTCCACGGGAATTGATAACACCTTCTTCATCGAAGTAATTTCTGTTCGGGAATCTGGCTACAAGCTCTACTCCACCCTCTTTGATGGGACGCAGAACGACTCCGGTGGTAATTGTGCTGCCTTCATAGGTACGAATAACTCCAGCTCCATTTCTTATACTGAGCACAGGTACGATGGTTTCATAGGATTCCAGTTCTCGCCCCTGATATCCGGTGCCATCCCACAGAATACTGGAAGGTAGTAGACCTTTTCCTTCGAAAGCCATAAACACTTCTTTGAGCTCCGGATGGGATTCAGATACAATGACCAGAGACAGGGTCCAATCTTCCACAGGCACCGGACCGGAAAACGATGTCTCCATAGTCAATTCGTCATCGATAAAGTCCGAGTCCGGAGTGAAGGTGCTGCTGGATACAGAAAGTGAAGGTCTGGTACCGGATTGGTCTAGATAGAACTCAAACTCCGGCGATATTACACGACGACCGCCACGATCCATTACCACTCTGGCTCTATAGTAACCTTCCGAAAGATCATTGCTACCTTTCCAGGTGAATCTTGCAGGAATCCGTGAGCTGCCCCCTTCGCGAAAAACAACGTCTCCACCGGAATCGAGAATTTGAAATTCATAACCGCTCACGGACAATCCACCGCTTACTGATACAGTTTCCAGACCAAGGGTTGGTCCCTGAGGAGAATAGTAGCGATTTCCTCGAAGCACAATGTCGGGGGCCCCGGCCGTTACATAGAGTCCATGCTCCTCTACCCTGCGAACATTTCCCGCTGCATCACGAACTATCAACCGGTAGCCATAATTTCCAGGATCCACAGCGGAGCCGCCCGGTTCTCTTCCGTTCCAGGAAATGGATGCGGGCAACCTGTCTTCCCATTCCCTTTGCTCAATTATATCTCCCTGCGGGGTCAGTATCTGCCCGGTGAATCGATAACCGGAACCGGCCGGCGATCGCTGTATTATAGTCATTTCCCCCCTGGGCTGAAGAATGCTTCCATCCGAGGCAATGGGGCGCACAAGCACAGGAGCCGTGGCGGCCAGGGTCACCCGTGGCTTGTCTGTACTCACACGAACTCTGTAGTCTTGATTGATATAACCGCCGGACTTGAATTCTCCCTGAAGGGAAAGCCTGTAGTTGCCATCCCTCACCGGTTTTCCGTCCCGTCCCCGGCCATTCCAGTAGATGCGGGACGGCAGCACCGGCGACTGAAGGTCATATTTTCCTGGCAGAAATAGATTCCCCACCCCTCTGGATGGCCGAATCTTCCGCCGGTCCGCATTGATCTGTCGAACTATAGTGCCATCCGAATCCCGAATTGTAAGTACCCAATCACTGGTATATAGAGGGGATTCACTGGACCGTACATTTATCCAGACATAGTCCTGAAAACCATCGCCATCGGGAGAGAATTCTGCGTAACTGAGAGAAACATCCACCCTGGGTGCAGCCGGCAATGCGGTTACAGCCAGGAGAATGAGTCCCAGGGCCCGGCCCTTAATTGATTTGAAACCGGATGACTCTGTACTTCTCATAATAATGCTGTCCCTGCGCTCAAGGATTGGGCGGCCCTAGATGCTGTAAAGCGATTGTGATATGGAAGCAACCAGGCCATTTATACAAACAGATATTCGAATTCTCGAAGATTATTCCCTCCCCGAATCGCAGAATCGTGCGCAATTATCCGGGGCTGCTGCGGGCAGTCCGCAACTTGCGGGCAAACTTCCATCCACGGATGAGAAGGTAGTAGTGGCCATGTCCGGAGGCGTGGACAGTGCAGTAGCCGCTCTTGCCTTGATGCAGGATGGCTACCAGGTCACCGGAGTAAACCTTAGAGTGTGGGAATATGAAGAGTCCTGCGATCCGCGTAAAAAATCATGCTGTAGCCCGGAGGATATTCGGGATGCCCGGGATGTGGGACTGCAGCTGGAAATGCCTTTTTACGTCATTCGAATGGAAGAGGTATTTAACGAAAAGGTCATGGATCGATTCGTAAAGGATTATGCTTCGGGTCGCACGCCCAATCCCTGCGTGGAATGCAATACCTTTGTTAAGTTTGGATCGTTATTTGAACAGGCCAGCGCTCTGGGTATAGACTGGATAGCCACAGGCCACTATGCTCGTACCTTTCGCACAGCGGAGGGTCGATGGGCCATTCGAGAAGGAGTGGATGAAAAAAAGAACCAGGCCTACTATTTATATGGCCTGGACCAATCTGCCATCGAGCATACAATTTTTCCACTTGGAGATAGAATCAAGCCAGATGTTCGAGCCTTTGCCAGTGAAGCCGGGCTTTCCATTGCAGAAAAGGAAGAGTCCCAGGAAATCTGCTTTGTGCCGGATAATGATTATCGCAATTTCCTGCGAAAAAGAGGATTGAGTTTCCAGCAAGGATACTTCAAAGATACATCCGGGCGAATCCTGGGAAAGCATAAAGGCAAAGAAAACTTCACGGTAGGGCAACGCAGGGGACTGGGAATTTCCTGGAAAGAGCCCCTGTATGTGATTTCAATTGAGGAAAACGGAGATGTAATTCTGGGACCGGTATCGGAAACCAGAAGTCACCATTTTGTTGTAGAACAGATTAATTTCCAGGGCCTGAATCCGGAAAGATTCTTCAAAGATTATTCGAATCAGGACCTGGAAGTAAGAGTGCAGGTGCGCTACAGATCAGCGCCAGTGAAGGCCAGAATACGTTATCTGGATCAAAGGAATGAACTTGCAGCCAATGGTCAGCCTGTGGGTCATCGAATTTCTGTAGAATGCCTGGAAGATGTATTCAGCATCACTCCAGGGCAGAGCGCCGTAATCTATCCATCCCGGGAAAGTGCAATCTCAGACATAGTTCTGGCAGGCGGAATAATCGCACGTTAAGCCCAAACACGGAATTAAGGACTTTATTCGCTTACCGGTCTAACTTTACTTTTGCGCTTCCAGTTCTATTTCCATCAGTCGCGCCACTTCACCATCCATTTCGTTTCCTTTCTGTAATTGCTTGATTACTCTTCTTCGCCTCTCTTCGGAATGATTCTGACTGAGCTTGGCCTTTCCTTCCAGAAGATCAACCTTCAGGCGAAAGCATCGAACTCCGCTTAGCATTTTTTCCATGTACGGGTTTTCCCAGTCTATGCTCCAGGCAGATGGATCTAATTCGTATTTGCTTACAGTTGCATCCATTATCTCCTGCATAGAATTCGAATCTTCCACAGGCTCGAGAACTCCGGATGCATGAATGGCTATATAATTCCAGGTAGGTACCGAGTTGGACTGCTCATACCAGGATGGCGAAATATAGGCATGGGGTCCCTGAAATACAGCCATGGCCCTTCCAGCGCTCGGATGAGGGTTCGCACCGGCCACATGAAACAATAGCTCCAGTTCAGTTTCAGAAGATTTTTCTGGGTCCTTTATTATGAAGGGAATATGAGTTATTTCCGGTCCCGACTCCGAGCAAGAAATAAGCATTCCAAAACTATGCGAGCGGATGAATTCCAGCGCAATGGCTGGATTCTGAATCTTAAAATAAGATGGAATGTACATTATTGTGTTTTCCTGCCGGTTCGATTGTCTGCCCGTTATTCTATGCCTGGAGGCTGCGACGCTGTGATTACCTGTCAATTATAGATGTAGCCCCGGAGTTTCAAAAATCATTTAGTTTTCGACATGGACTTTTTAGAATGAAAATATGCAACCGGATGCGAATTAGACTTCATTGATTTAGACTTCATTAATATGGAACAATTAAGCCTGGATTCGAATTAGACGCCGGGTAGATCCATCTGCTTTAGATCCCTGCGCTGAAAGTAACCCACAGGTGCAGCATATTCCCAGACCTCGCGAAAAGCATCCAGTAACAGCTGATTATAATAGGCAATACTATAAGGAGGTTGTTTTCGGGGATCCGTTCCAAAGGATTGAAAGGCTATTTCTTCAGACATATATTTGGAAGCCCCTGGCTGGCCTTTCTCAAGCACAATATACTTCACTTTTTCTCCTGCCTGAACCTGAATCCCATAGGGCTCCAGTTCACGCAATGCAGCCGGTGCAGGACCATCTACGGCATAATCCTCCAGGCCCTTGCTCACGGTTCGCCTGAGTAGCAAATCGGTCCAGGGAATGCTTCTGCTGCTTAGCTCTTCTTTGAATTTGTTATAGATTTCTTCCATCTCTGAATGCATGGACTTCAATTCTTCTGCACTCCTGCAAAGGGCCATTTTATCCAGAAAAGCCTCCTGAACAGTCTTGATCCAGGAGGGTCTATCCTTCCTTCTAACTGAAATACCACGGATGCGCAAACTGCCATCCCGGAATCTACCAAAATAGCGATTCACTACTTCCACTCCAGGCTTTGAGCGGGAAGGTAGAAAAATCACCCAGTCATAGATGCCCTCCACGCTCATCTCGATTTCAGTGGCTGCTCCAATCTCTTCGCATACCTTCTCCAGTTCCTGCAGTTCGGATGCCTCCCGCTTTTCTTTTGACTCGACGATCTGAGTCGGACGATTCGAGTCATTGTCCGGAAGTTTGAGAAATAGGCAGTCTGTAATTCCATGAACTACGCTGTAATTCCATTCCTCTGCAATCTCCTTGGCATTGAGTAACTTATCTCGCCCAAATGCAGTAACCGCCTCATGGCTTTCGATCTTACCAAATTTAGCATTCCTGTAGCCAAGGTATCCGAAGGAGGTCACCAGCATCCACTTCAGGCTTGATTGACGATGATCGTACATCTCCTTCTCTTCTTCCAGAGATTTCAGCTTCTGATCTCTTTCAGTCTCAGAATTTACATGCGAATCACCTGAGTCCGGAATCCACTTTTTTATTTTCTCTATGGACCGGTTTAACTCTTTAATTCTGAGTTTATAGTGCTTTCTTCGCTTTAGAATGTGAGCCAGAGCGTCGGATACAATACCGCGTCGCCTTTTGCAGATTCGAAAATTAATCTCCGGAACATGCTCGGTTTCTTCATCGGAACAACAGCGACAGTTGATTGTTTCAGGAGATACGTTGTGAATACTCATTATTGAAGGATACATCTGGGAAAAATCGATCTGAGCCACGTTCTCCAGAATTCGACCTGCACGTGGAACAAATACCAGCCCTCCTTTATCTGCCTCCAGAAGATCCATCACCGTACGTGGCTCCTCCAGGGCACTTTTCTGCCAGGGAACCAGATAGTTTTTCCGTAGAGCCACTTCACATTCAATGGCCGTTAGCGCAGCCCCGGTGGAAGATCTGGATAATCTTTGCACTGGAATTCGACTCATTCTGGATAGTTCAACAATGCCCATGAGTTGCGCTTCTTTGTATACGAAGGAATTCGCACTGTCTATGTGCCAGCGCCCAAATAGCGGATAGGAAGGAGCGAGAAAGATCCAGTTTCCATAGGTATTGTAGCTGGTTCCTTCGGTAACTATCTTTCTGCTGGATCCAGGAGCGACGTCCCGGTCCAGAAACGATGGAATACCATACTTCTGATAGGCCTGAAAGAGCACCGGAAAAAGCACCTGGTCGCCGTAGGCAGAAAGAATTATATCCGGGTCCAGGGTGTTCAGGTAGTCATTCAATGCTTCCAGTTCCCCGGGTCCTGGAGGCACCGGCAAATCCAGACGCCTGCCCTGACATTCCAGCTGGATGCGCTGATCCGGAACATGAAATCTTTTGTGGGCACCTCTGGATAATAATTGCTGATGCGTAAGTCGATGGCCATAGTTCAGCTGCATTCTTAGTATGCGAACCGAAGGTAGCTGAAAATTCAGATCAAAAATATCATCCAGTGCCTGAATCCACTCCAGATTATGAACAACCGGTGCCTGGCCAGCATTTCGCGTACCGGAAGACGCAAAACTGAGGCAGGCCCTCAGTCTACAAAGAGGAAATATTCCCTTTTGCTGCATATAGCCAGTGGGAACCTCAAAGTCTGTGTGAAAAAGGTCCATGCGACCGTACATTGCATACAGTCGGTTTCTGATTTTTCGAAGCAAAGAAGGCCTGCTAATGCGAAGCTCCAGAACATCCACCATACGGTTCTCATAGAAAAGCTTTCTTTGCACATACACTGGATCTGAATGCAGTCCATCCATTTCATGTAATCGTTGCACCAGTTTCTGAAGTGTCTTTTCCGGGGCTCGGGCATATATAACAGGATTGAAATGATCCCTGCAGAGATAAAACCTTCCCTGTTCATCCAGAATACATAGATAAATCTGATCTTCCAGGTGGTAGATATCGAAAAGCCATCCGCGAACTGCGATCTGCCCTTTTTCGGAAGCGGTTGAGTGAGGGGAGCTATCCATGATTCTTCTTGCCGCAATCTCTCTGCAATCGGAAGGCTTTGACTGCAGACCGGGACAGGGAAGGCCTAAAGACCTAAGTCTTAGTTTTTGCTCTTACGTGCATTTCAGGATCTACCCGCATCGGAAGAAGGGCTTTCTCTCTCTTTTTCCAGAGCTTCTACTCGACGCTGCAGAGAGACTATTTCTTTATGCATTTCAATCATCATACACATGGCCATGGAATCAAATGGATTGGGCTGGGCTGCCATGACTCCCACCTGCAACTGTGATCTTGCAGAAATCATTAATGCGTCAAAAGACATCCGATCTTCTTTTCGCAGAGCCTTTCTAAATTTACTGAAACGTTCATAGACACTGTCCACCAGGTTTGAATATGGCTGTAGAGTTCTTCCCATAAGCTTCTCCTTTGCAAAAAAGGTTACACTGAAACAATCCTGGATCTCTCAATTTCGGATTCTGGCAGTACATCCTTCGCATAAAAAGGAATTGTACGATTTCGCTGCAAATTCATATCCCTAAGTACAAGTGGTCGGTCTTTTTTACGCTTCTGTTTTTCTCTCGTAGAAGGAAGAGCATCCAGTTGCCATTGATATTCGGTCAGAGTACTGAATGCAGAAATCGCTCCTCCAAACAGTTTGCTCTTATACGAACCTGTTTCCACAATCAGATAGGGAATGCCCGCCTCATTCCATAAAGAAAGTACTGAAGCCAGCTTCTTAAGTAAGAATCCAGCCTCTTCCTCCTGCACGTCTCCATCAAAGAACTGCTTACAGGGTGCGAAGATAAAATACAAAGAGGGATTAGAGCTTCGCCTTTCTTTATGCCATACAGACCAGAACAGATCCAGGATCTGGTAAGGAGTAAAGGCACGTTGAACCATAATAGATTTTAGCATCTCTTCGCCAGGAATCTCTCTGCGAAGTGCTTCATCCATAAGCTGGAATGCATTGAATCGAATGGAACAGTCTATATTAAAGATGCGATAACCACTCTGCCAGAGATGAACCTGCAATATATGACTGAGCGGGAAAATCGGCGATGCACCGTACAGAAGTGCAGGCGAACGACGATCCCAGAAATGGGTAGACTGAACCGATTCAACCAGAAGGTGAGACTCCATACTGGGAATCTCGACAACATGCCGTCTTTTGTAAAGCATATATATGACGGCATATCGGTTTTAATGCTCCGGATCGCCACTTCCCCGGAAGAAGCCAGCCGCAACTGTCCAGCCAGGTGCTCTGGCACGATGTGCTAGAGCACAGAATTATGGCACATCGCCCTACCTGGCTTCCTCAAATTGAAGTATTCTCGATAGAATGGAGGCTCCTCCGGCCGGATTAGCTCGTAACCGCCTTCCTGATGTGAAGCGAGGGTAGATTATGTCTCATTGAGGCTTCTAATGCGACAACCGGGAAGATTATGTCCCATTGTGCGGCCCCATCCGACATGGAGCCAGATTATGTCGCATTCGCTGACTCAATTTGAATTCCGGCTACATTATGCCTCATCGAGCAGACCCTATGCGAAACAGCAACGAATTATGTCGCATTAGGCGGTCCCATGTATGACAGCGGCAAATCATGTCACAATTGTATGCTATAATACTAATACCCTCTCGGACGATTAGCACAATCGTAAGGAACCCTTCGCTCAGGAGGCTTTATCGCAATCCCAAAATACAGCCAGCCCGGACAGGCCCTGCAATCGAGATCCACGATCGTATCCACAGGTCCCTTAAAAAATCCACCAATCACTACCAGAATGTAGAAACCCTGGCGGGCCTGCACACACTCCGTACTACCGCCCGGAAATGCATGAAATTTATTGCATCTTTCAATTGACAACGCCCGATATCAGATTAAAGGTCCTCAAATCTATAGAACCGGTACCCCACCATGCCCCAGTACATCACCTACGATCTTACCTCTTATGCACACCGAGAATTCCTGCTGGAATATACGAATGCACAGAGACCTGATGTTGAGCTAATCGCTGATATTCTTAGAACCAGCATTTCCACAGGAACGCCACTGGAGCCAGGAGATAAAGTCCAGATCGGATGCTATCTATGCCGAGTCATCGACCGGGGGGATTATCTGGGACTGGAAGAGCCCTCTTTTCCATCCGATCCTCTGGAATGGGTGGACTCCGTTGATGCCACAGCTCATTATTTAAGGCTGCAAAAGGCTGCTGCAGAGTCCTGCAATCTGGCAGATGATCTGAGCTTTCCTGCGATCACACATACTGCATTCGTCTGCAGCGCCATCGATTCCGCTGAAGGAATCTTCATGGATCGCGTAGGACCGGTGTCAGATCAAGACTCAGGCTGGTTTATCGCCTGTTCGGACCAGAACCACGATCACGACTCCAGGGATAACCTCCGGCAAGAATCCCTGTATGTACTTTCAATCAAGAAGCCGGTGGTAATTCCTTTCCTGGGTTTTCCGGTAGGCACCACAGCCATGATCAAGCCCGATGAAAGACCTCGCGTACTCTTACATGGAGCAATGATACGCCCGGAGCATGATAGCTACCTGGACCGAGCTTCCGAAACATGAAGCACTGACAATAGAGCCAGCGCTCCAGCAGGTCCCTACCCGGCAAGGGCCAGTCATCCACCAGATCGCCGGGAAGGTTTTCCGGACACCACTATGCATTTCTGATGAAAAATCAGATACCAGCGTTCTACCATTTCTATCTCCACGTTGCTGAGCCCTCTGGTACCTGCAGGGGACTTGCTCATTGCCACCTGGAAGGCTGCGGCAGGAGAACCTTCATCCAGGGAAACAAAGAACAGGTAGCCATTCACACAGGCTTCCCCTTCTACGGTTTCCTGCGATAATACCTCTATTTCGCTAAATTTTCCCGATCCAATAAAGGGTCCCTGAGAGTCGAAAGTAAAGGTGCTGCAAGAAATGGAAGTCAGGGTGGCTAATATTCCGATGAATACTGGAATTCTAGATTTCATTTCTCTTCTCCCTCCAGAACAATGCAGGTAGCCAGGGCACCTTTTTCAGGAGCTGGCTGCAAGCTTACCTTGAAGTTCATTAGATAATCAATGTCCGACTCCACCATGTATTCGCGGATTTCAGAATACATTCCGTCCGGATCCAGAAGATTATCGCATTGCACTTCATATCTTTGCGATGCTTCTGAAGCCTGAAATGGTTCCGAAGACATCTCTACGTAGTGCAATTTGCCCATGGAATGATAGATACAATTTGGTAAGCCCAGGCCCAGCAGGATCAGGCTTATTCCAGAAAAAACCGACAATCTCATCTTGATTTCACCTCAATCGCGATGGAGAGAAAAGCAAGGTCGGTTTCCAGGGTGTCAATCCCAATCCAATCTTCCAGGGACTATGCAACCCTCTGGCCCGAGTCAAATTATAATACGGGACTTCTGGATTCAGAGTTTCGCAAATCCAATCCCCGGATGCGATTCCATTTGCAGTAAGAATCGCCCACTGGTCTGAAATTCAAAACATGCAGCCAGATCGAGTCTCATAGTACAGCGATACCGGTCGGCTACCGGCTCAGCTCAAAAAACTCCACGATACGCTTTGATGCATCGATTTCCTGGGACACTTTACCTATCATGAATTCAAAAAGGTAAGGTCTACCGGATGGCCAGGTATGACCTCCCCCTTCAATTCGAATCAATTCCACAGGTACCGAGCAATTAAAGCGAAGTATTCGCACCACAGTGTCATCATCCTTTTCGTCGATGGACTCTTTAAGAGCCTGGTTCAAGTCCGGAGGGACGGGGCAGCCATTGGCGCTCAACCAGCGACGAATACTGTCATCTGTGGAGCGGATGGCACCCCTCTTTTTTCCCAGTACTTCTACAAAGCCACCATCATAAGGAACCAGTGGATCATCCGTACCATTTATGACCAGAAGAGGTACTCCTCTGGGATTGCACCGATCATACAGATAAAAGGAAAGATTGGCAGTTACTGGAGCGATTCCATCCACTCGATCTGGATGTTCGCAGCCCATACGAAAGGACATGAATCCACCGTTAGAAATACCGGTAAAGAAGGTACGTCGGATACCGTAGTCCGATTTTAGTCGATCCTGGATGGCCAGGAGAAACTCAGCGTCATTGAGCTTTTCTGAATGGGCTCTGGACTCGGAGATCTCCCGACCGTCATTCCATTGATTGTCCACTCCAGCCGGATAAACCACAAGAAAGCCATGCTCGTCCGCCAGTTCATCGAAGGCTCCATAGGTAAGCCCCATCATTTTCCCCGGATCTCCTCCGCCGCCATGCAGAGCAAACAGCACGTCTGGATTGGGTTTCAAATTGTCAGGAACGTAAAGCATGTAGCTCCGCTCCAGACCGTCGAAAATGAATTCAAATTCTCTGGTATTTTCCGTTCCCCGATATCTTCGGCCCCGGCAATCCAGCATTACCGGTAGTAGAATTAGTAGTCCAAGCAATATGGCCCATCGAGTGTGCTTTCTAACGCTGCCCATGACTCAAGTAGATAGTCCGATCATACATTTGTAAAGCGCATTCAGGAAAGATCCTTATTCATATTTTTGCCAGATCCGAGAATTGGCTGCAGGCATTGTTTTCCCATCCCGATAATTCTGAGGATGACCGGTCCAAGCAAATGGCTACCCTCCAGCCTAGCATTCTTTCTCATTGCCACCGCTTTTTCCACGGTGCTAGTTTATTCAATTCCCGCCGAGGATCCCTTCGTACCCGCGCTGCCGGAGATTCCTCCACCGCGAGCTCAGAATCAGGATTCTCTTTATCGGGACATGATGCAGAACCGAAAGAAGTATCCAGAGCAGCAGAATCAAAAGCAGCGATCACAACCTACCTCCGCTTTTGAAGACAACTCCAAACCAGAAGGGCAGCAACAGATCAGATCCAGCCAGGGTGAAGAAGTCAAGGATACTGAAATAACAAAAAAGCAGAAACAGCCTGTAGCTGAGTCGGCGCCGGAACAGGAACCGACCCGCCAGGCCCAGAAAAAGGAAAGAACCTGGGAAAAGCCGAATCAAGTAAACCAGCGAAATGATGAGAAACCAACCGGAAGTACAGAGACAAAGGATAACCCTGAAGCGAATTCGGACCACTCGCAGCCGAACTTTTTAAACCGGGAAAAGGAACAGGAAGATTTTCAGTCCCAAAAAGAGAACATAGCAAGCCTTCTATCCAGGGATATGCTGGAGAACACCACCCGTGCGCTGAAAGGACTGGAAGACCAGCAGCCGAAGAAGAAGAGCAAAGATAGTAAAGAACAAAAGAATGTGGATCATTTGCTTCGCGGAATCGATCCTGTAATGCCGCGAAACTATAAGTACAATGCACCGGTGTACTATAAAGGGATCTACATGAGCAACTATGTGGCACGCACTCCATCCAGATATGGACCGCTATTAAAGCAGGCAAAAGCCACAGGTATAAACACACTGGTTGTGGATGTACAGCCCAGAATACCCCCGGAGAAGTTCATTCAAGAAGCCAGATCCCAGGGTTTCTATCTGGTAAGTCGGGTGGTAGTTTTTGAAGGAGGCCTGAAGACTTTCCCTGCACCTGAGGCCCATCTCAACAAGGTTCGCAGCGTTGCTGTGGCTTCTGCCCAGGCCGGATTCATGGAGATTCAGTTAGATTATATTCGCTTCGCGGACAATCTTCATATTAAGGGACTGACCATGAATCAACGATACAGAACCATTGCCAGCGTGTTGCAGTCCTTCGAACAGAAGTTGCGACCACATGGTGTACGCATCGGTGCAGATATATTTGGCCGGATTCCATTCAACAATAATGATATTATTGGCCAGAAGATGGAAGTATTCTCCAGGTACATGGATACTCTATATCCCATGCTGTACCCTTCCCACTTTTATGGAGATCCGTTCTATCAAAAGAATCCCTATCGCACCATCTATGATGGAAACACCAGGGCTATCAAGCGAGCGGGCACATCCAGGATCATTGCCTACATACAGGGATTTACAATGCTGGTTGGCAAGAGTGGACTGAGCTATAAAAACTACATAAAAAAGCAGATTGAAGCTTCCAGAGACTCGGGAGGAGCTGGTTTCATTGTCTGGAATCCCAAAAATGATTATCGAGTTTTTTTCCAGGCGCTCAAAGAAACCAATTGAGATAATCCACTGACGTAGCAAGGAGGTACAATGGCCTACAATCGCTACATCACTGGAATCCTGCCGGACCAGAACTACCGGTTTATTCTTGGAAGCATAACCGACGTAGCTCTGGAAGTAGGACAGGTGCTCCATGCATCTGTGCCAATTACGGCTCTGCTGGGAGAAAGCATGCTGGCCGCATTCTTTCTGGCCGGCCACAATGAAAAATCCCGCCGATCCGTGGTGGGCATTGATTTGCAATGTAATGGCCCGGTGCGTAAATTACTCTCCTTTGCATCTTCCGATGGAATTGTGCGCTCCTTTTGCTCCAGTCCGGATGCAACGTGGGACGGAAATCTATACGATGGCAAGAAAGATGGCCTATTTACAGTAAATCGATTTGTGGAAGATAGTCGAAAGATATACTCCTCCAGCGTTGAAATGCATGATCTTCCTCTGGAAAAGAATGTTGAAGAATACCTGGGTCGATCGGATCAAAAACTGGGCTTCATTCGTATGGAAAGCACAATCGAGAAGGATTTACTTCTGGATGTATCTGGTTTTAGTTTCGAAGCACTGCCGGGCGCATCGGTGGAAAACTCAGAAGCAGTACTGGAAATGATTCGGAGCACTGCGCCGGCCGACATGGTACATGGATTACTTTCGGACGGTGACGGAGAACGAAGGGACTTCAGTTTCTCCCTGTCCAGTGTTAAGATTCTAACTACAGGCTCATTTGAATATCGCTGCGATTGCAGCAAAGAAAAGATTGAAAAGGTTCTTCTGGCAATGGGTCGACAATCGATTGAGGACCTTGTTGCAGAAAATGGTCATGTTGAAGTATTCTGTGAATTTTGCAGGAAACGATATGAATTCCAGCCGTCCGAAATCTACAATCTTTTCAATGCAGAGGATTGATTGGTTCAGAGCTCCCGGTCCAACCTATAAAGACCGATACATAGGCCAGCACTGCCTGCCCGAATTGCATTGCTTTATTTGGTTGCCAATCTCGCAGATTTACACTGAATTTGATACAGAGGTTGCAAATTTCGCCGATGGCGAATGCATGGAGGGTCACACTGGAATATATACCCATCAACTCAATCGATGAGATAGATCCAAGACGAGTCTCTATTCGAGATCTGAATAAGAAGTACATCGATCGTGAAGGTAATCGTTATGCCACTCGATTCAATATCAAGACTCGAGAGGTGGAGATTGTTCGTCTTGCCCGAACCATCGAAGAAGCACGTAGACTTCAGATAAAGATTCGAAATCAGAAGTCCGGCACCAGCCCTGTACCAAGCACTTCCAGTACCGAAGCGATTACCGAGCCCCGGCCGGCGGAAGGAATCGATCCGGGTGATTATTATCACACAGCGGATGACATCGGTGGCCATGGAATTGTAGACAAAGATTTGCTGGATGACTGTGTCCAGGAAGTGACCAAGATTCGAGAAAGACAACAGGCCGTTCTGAATTCTTTGCGAAAGAATCAGATATTTGATCGGGATCAATACGATGGATTTTCCGAAATTACACGAAAAATCGATACCGAATCCTGGCAGGCGGGAGATGAGGCGATCAACTATTATAAGGAGTTGTATTCCTATCCTAGACCGGTAACACATTATTTGAACCGACTAAACTCTAAGGATCGACAATGGGTGGAATCCCTGGGCGATGAACAGAGCCGCCTGGAGCTAATTAAGAAGTTAGAAATGTACAATGGATTTCATAAAGCCTTCCAGTCCATCTACTCTGTGACCACTGATCTAAAGGGAATGCTTGAAGAAATACCAGAAGAGATGCAATCCAAACTCACCGCCAGTCAGACCATGGCTGTGCGCGACGCTTTACCCAGTCTTGAAATCATTCAAGAAAACAGTCTGGCCAAAATGGCAGCACTGGATGAATGGCACGAACAAACCCGGGGCAGCTGATTCAGGAGCCTCTAAAGCCACTTAATAGCCAGGGGTACAATCGCTGATATTCCCTAACTAAAAATGAAGTCCGGTGGGAAGCTGTTTCGGTTTGCTATTACATCCCGGGCCAGACGTATTAAGACCTAACGTCCCAGAATACGATTTTCAATAGCTGTACATTGTTCAGCGGAAAGTGGCTTGCCATTGAATTGCAAATGAAACTGATCCTGGGCTCTACCTGCATTGCTTGTACGAATGGTTGCAGTAACGATGTTTATATCGCTAAGGAAGAATAGACGGCTTAGATGTATCAACAGACCGGTTCGTCCGGTGGTTTCAATATAGAATCTTGTTTCCTGTTTCTCTGTATCGGTATCGAAAACGAGCTCAGGAGGCTTCTCAAAAAAGTAGGATGGATCTGGGATGGAACGATCGTGCTGCTTCAGTAATTTTTCCGGATCAATGCGATCGGACATTAGGGTTTCCATCAAGACTCCCAGACTATGATAGATCTCTGCAGAATCCCTTTCTTTGCCTTCGACCGGGCGTAAGAAGAATCTGTCCTGCGAATATAATTCGCCTTCCTCTTTTAGCGTATCTACGTCTCCGGAATATATATCCAGATCCAGACAGTAAATTGCTGCTGCCAGGCGATACAGGGTACCCACTCGCACTATTGGGGTTCGAATCTCAAGAAGGGTTTGTTCCGGTCCTACCGGTGTCCAGGAAAAGTTGATCACGGCTCTGCTTTATGGGCCATCACATCTTTGCACCATCGGCTAAACAGATCCGGATTTATTTCCGCCCCGGGCAGCCGATCATAATTTCTGCCCACATGAATGTCCATATCCTGTTCCACCGTAAATCTGTCCGCAAAATCCTGCAATTCTCGACCCAGCAATGGATCCAGATCTCTCCAGGCCATCACCAGCTGACCGTTTTTTAACGCTCCAAAAATGCGAATTCCTCTGAAGCGAAGCTCCATCTCTGTTCCGTTCTCTTTGCAGAGCCAATCACCCTGCCCGTCCAGTTCCTGGAAAATCTTCCATAGATTCTTGGCTGATTGCTTCTTTTCTTTCTTGGCCCGACTCTCTTCTTCGATCCGGCCAATGAAGTCTTTGAGTTCATTTAGCTGAACAGTCAGGAAGTCCCCCACCCGACGGTCATCCTGCCACCAGGGACGAAAGTCTTTTCCGGCCAGAACACATTCCAGTCCGGCCACCGCATCCTTCCATATTTCGGCCTGTCTGTCCCGTTCCTCACGATCGACCCATCCGTCATGAGAAATGCTCAGTAGTATTCCTTCTCCGGTGCGGCCCCGGCTAACGCCCTGGTCCTCAATTTCAAATGTGATAACGGTGGAGGGTTTATCATCGGGCCAATCCTTGCCACGCCAGGAGTATCGAACCAGGTGGTTTTTTTCCTTGGTTACGGCCTTCATCTCCATGTCTTTTCCGTCCAACTGGGTCACCAGGTTTCTGGACATAATCACACGAGGGGCCCACCATTTTCTCAACTCGGTCTGCGAAGTTAGTACACGAAATACCTGAGCCGGAGTAGTCATCATCTCCAGATGGTGTTCAATGGCCTCAATTTCATCCGAGTTGCGATTCATGGTTTAGTACGGATTCTCCATCCCCCCCATCTATTTTTCAAACAGTATTTGCCTTTCTGGACAGCCAGGCTGTAATCCAGAAATGAATACTATACGAGCGGGCATAATCTTGCCGATGATTCTCTTACTTTCCATTTTCCCCGGTTGCCAGCCGGAGGAACAGCAATATTCGCATGAAGACATTGACCGATGGTCCTTCCTGGACAATGCCCGGTTTCGGGGCAAGGCGGAGCTGGCAGAATACAGCGGAACCATTATACGCTACGGACAACCGCGAGACGCAGAATTGGTGCTCATTACTGTCATGGAGCCCTTTATTCGAGATCAGATGGTCAAATCAGAGTCCCAGACCGGTTTCTATGCTATCAAGCAAAACCAGGTCCTGAGCTACCGAACTGGAGTGTATCCCTATCGTCAGATGAATTCTGTGTTCTGGCAGCGACAGTCCGGCCGTTTTCTGAAGGCCGTGATGACAACCCAGGAATGGTGTGGCCAGACCTATCGGGAACTACGGAGCCAGGGTAAGACTTTACAGCTTTTCTACAGCTCCTACTGGGAAGATGAGTCCAGGGGCTATCATACACTTTCTTATCCTACCGAAGCCAATCATGTGCTAATGTACGATGAGTTGCCCCTCTATGTAAGAAAAGACAATCTGCAGTCCGGATCGGTGGCTCTTTATCCTATGCTCATGAGTTCCCAGATTCGGCGTCCGGACTGGGACATTGGCCATCCGGCTCGTATGCCTGACTTTCGAAAGGGAACTCTAAAAGTAGAAACAGAGGAAGTTCTTCGCGGAGGTCAGAAACGACAGGTTCGGGTAGTTACAGTTACCCAGGATTCTTTCGAATCAGAAAATGGAACAGTACCGGAAAAGATCGATGTATTTTATGTTGATCTGCAGTCTTCGCTAAGACCCTTACTTCGATGGGAACGCAACGATGGAGGAGTTCTGGAACTGAATAGCATCAATTATACGGATTACTGGAGCCAGAATGATCCTGGAGATAGGTTGCCACAGAACTCTGTAATTCCAGAATAGTTTCTATGTTTACCGGAATCATAGAGTCCAGAGGTAAAATTCAACGTATCAGTCCATCCAGAGGAAATCTAACCTTCCTGGTTGAGAGCCATATTTCAAAGGAATTAAAACCAGGGGACAGCGTTTCGCATAACGGAGTATGTCTAACAGTAGAAACCATTCCGTCCCAAAGTCAGTACACTGTGAGCGCAATCCAGGAGACCCTGGCGAAAAGTAATCTGGGTGATCTAAGTGAGGGCAATGAAGTGAACCTGGAAAGATCCTTGCGAGGAGATGGACGCATTGATGGTCATTTTGTGCAGGGTCATGTAGATACCATGGGGAATATTCTGGAAATCTCCGAATTGGATGGAAGCCATGAATTCTGGATTTCCTTTCCAGAATCGGAAAGCGACCTGGTTGTTCCAAGAGGAAGCATCGCATTGGATGGAATAAGCCTTACCGTTGCAGAGCTGGAAAAGGAACGATTTAAGATAGCGATTATTCCTCATACCATCGAAAACACAAACCTGGGAAGTCGAAAAACTGGCGATCGTATCAATCTTGAATTCGATATTCTGGGAAAGTATATCCGTCGCATGCTACAGAGCCGGGGATCCCTTTCTTGACCTGAATTTTAGCGCTATTACGAAGAAAAGATATTAGTGCTTTTAGCAATCAGGAAAACTATTAAATGCCTCAATTCTGATTTCGTACATTTTCTCTGCTACCTTGCTTGACGAATGGCAATTGCCCTGACGTTTCTGAGCAATGGGCCATCATTCGCATACCGGGAACGATCAATCCAGTACCTCCGGACATACTATGAGCAGTCCAAACCAGTCTGCCGAAGAATTGCAGCACTCACACAGCCATGGAGCCCATGACCATGGAATTGAAATCCGGGACAGTACATCAATTCGTCTCTGGATTGGTATTATCATTAACGTATTATTTGCAGGCGCTGAAGCGGTGGCCGGTTTCTGGACCGATTCCCTGGCACTTCTGGCCGATGCCGGCCATAATTTCAGCGATGTAATGGGTCTAATTCTTGCGCTCATCGCAGTGCATCTGGGAAAGCAGGCAGCCACCGAACGATTTACCTATGGTAAAGGCCGGGCATCCATACAGATTTCCCTACTGAACTCGGTACTGCTTCTGGGTGCTGCAGGAGCCATCGCTGTTGAGGCAGTCCAGAGACTCCAGGCCCCTGGTGAAGTACCAGGTATGACCATAGTTCTCATCGCAGCGCTGGGAGTTCTGGTAAATGGGATCTCAACTGCCCTCTACTGGAAAGACCGGAAAGAGGACCTAAATATGCGCGGTGCGTATCTGCATATGGCAGCGGATGCGCTGGTAAGTCTGTCCGTTGTGGTAGGAGGACTGATAATGCAATGGACCTCTGCTTTCTGGATCGATCCTTTGCTATCCATCGTTGTGGCCGGAGTAATTGTCTGGAGCACACTGCAACTACTCTGGAATGCACTAAAGCTTTCCCTGGATGCCGTACCGGAGGATATAGAAACTTCGCGGGTGCGAAAATACCTTGGTGAATTGCCGGGAGTACAGGATGTTCATGATCTGCATATCTGGGCCATGAGTACTAGAAAGTCTGCACTTAGTGCTCATCTGGTAGTGGATTCTCTGGAAAGGAGTCCGGAGCTTTTACGGAATATTAAGCACACCATGGACAGCAAATTTGGCATCTCACATCCCACCATTCAAATCGAGCAGGAGAAGGAGGGTTGCTCGGACTGTTAAACTCAGACTGTCAATACTTGTTGCAGATGCTTGCGAATCGATTGGCGGATCACATAGGTTAGATTGTGACCGCAGGAAGGGCACTGAATGGGAATTTCCATATGAACCGGTTGCAGCATGATTGCCATGTTATAGTGACACTGACTGCATTCAATTTCCGCGCGAAATGGTGAAAATTCTTCAATGTGTTCCACAGCAATCTCCTGGACGCAAGCCCTCTTGCTGGGTACATCGGTGGAATAAGGTTTTCCTTTAGTGGAATCGGCCTTTCGAGAAAGAATTCTTTATGTCTGACTGGACTCAGGCGGGCGCCTTGAGCTCCTTTCCGTTCTGATCTCTGGCCACGAATCGGTCCGCGCCGGATGGCTCGGATTGGCGAAGTCGTTCATTTAGAGCGCGCACCTTTTCCATAGCTCTTTCTTTGTTGGCAGTACTGCCCATGTTGGTAAGCTGAAAACTCTCGCCGTCCGGACTCACTCTCCAGATTGTATAGCTCATGGCCGGGCAAGATATTTCGGACGGGCCCGCCGGCAACTCCAAATTCAGGATTCTATACGAGCGCCGGGCTCACTTTGAACCGGGTAATACTGCAGATCTCTCTTTTTTAGATAGGCCTCCATCTCATCTGCTGGTTCACTTTGCACACAGAAAAAAGTGCCACCGCCTCCGGATCCATTGATCTTACCACCGGGAGAACCGGCCGCGCGAAGAGCTCCTAAATGAGCATCGATTTTAAGAGTGGATATACCCACGGTACCGGCCAGAATTTCATGCTCTTCGCGAAATAGAGTACCCAGAATCTCCGAATTCATTCCTCCCCGACGCAGTAACCGCAGGGCGTCCTGGCACAGATCTCTGTTTCGAATCTGATTTCGCACATGCATCCTGGCCCGGTCATTTCCAAGTTGCCCTCCGAACAGATCGAAGTATGTCAGAGTGCTCTGCGAAAGAGAGAATTGCGGGATACTCTCGGTGGCTTCTTGCATGTAACGTCTGGCCGTTTCGCTGGTTCTGGAAAGTACGCCCTGAGTGTCTTTGGGATCTCCAGAATCCACCAGGAGAATTTCTCGGGGCTCATGCTCCAGTTTTTCCACTCCATAAGGCAACGGGCCCCCTGCATCCGGATAAACATGCAGAAGACCGCCAATGTAGCAGGTGTACTGATCCATCATTCCGCCTGCTCCCTGGAACATCTCCTTTTCTCCGCGATAAACTAACTGGGCGCAAAGTACCGGATCATTGATATATTTTTCCTTTTCCGGATGATCCCCGATTTCCAGAAGTAGCCTCAGCCAGGCCGCCGACATGGCTGAAGAGCTGGAACAACCAGCGCGAACTGGAATTCTGGAATGAAATTTAAACAATCCTCCATCCGGAAACGTAAAGCCCTCTTCCTTCAGTACCTGAGCGATTCCCCAGCAAAAATCCTCGGTACTGCCCGGTTTAGAGGCATTAATATCCAGATGTCTTTCCTTTTCCGGCAAATCCGGGGTCTGAATCCGGTAAATGCTACCCGCCGCCGGATTGTACTCTATATAGAACCTGAGGTTTACGGCCATGGCAATAACCGGTAAACCCAGATAATCCTGGTGTTCTCCAAATAAACAGATGCGCCCGGGTGCGCTGGAAATAACCTGCATGGACACCAGGGGAAACTTTGTGTTTCCTGAATTAAAGCCATTTTCAACGCTGTACAAATAGTGGGTCCGGCCCCGGGAGAGAATATGAAGACAAAAAGCTCCACAAAGAAGTCATCACAAAGAAAAAGCTCCGGAACAGAAAGCCCTCCGGAAAAAGAGGCCTATGTTCGCAGGGCCCGAAGAATTGAAGGTCAGATCCAGGCTATTTCTCGAATGATCGAAGAGGAAAGAAACTGCGTTGATATACTGATGCAGGTCCGGGCTGCCCGATCCGCACTGAAATCCCTGTCCATTGAGTTGCTTGAAAGTCATACAAATCAATGCGTCCGCGAAGCTTTCGAATCCAACAATGGCGAAAAAACCATCCAGGAATTGCTGGAAGTATTCAAGACCTATTCCTGAACTCTGCAACTAGCGTCATGCCTGGTAGGGGTAAAGGGCATGCAATTTGAATGGCTTTCTCCGCTTAAAACGATTAACTTCACAATATATGAGCACCGAGGCGCCTGTAGAGGAATCTAAAAGACAGGGTTTTTCCGTTGATGGAATGACCTGTACAGCCTGTGCCAGTCGCATCCAGAAAGTGCTTTCCAGAACCGACGGAGTCCAGAGCGTCCGAGTAAATTTTGCCACCGAAACAGCCGGGATCAGCTACAATCCGAGTACAATTACTCAATCCGAGCTGGAGCAGCGGGTTCGCAAACTGGGATACGAAATCAAGCCAGCAGTCAATGAACTACTGGAGCGCAAAAAAGCAAACCTGGAAAAGGAACGTCGTAATAGGCTGAAGGATCGAATTCTATTCGCATTTAGTGCAGTACTTACATTACCCCTTGTTTTACCAATGATCTATGAGCCTTTGATGCTTTCGCCTTTCTGGCAATGGATTCTTGCAACCCCCGTACAGATTTTCGCGGGTTTCCGATTTTATAAAGGAGCCTATCATTCCTTAAAGTCCGGCGCCGGCAATATGGATGTTCTGGTAGCCCTGGGAACTACAGTGGCCTACGCTTTCAGTGTAGCCCAATTCTTTCTTACCGAGCCCGGACACGTGTATTTTGAGTCCTCGGCCGTGATTTTGACCCTGGTGCTTCTAGGAAAGATGATGGAAAGAAGTGCCAGGTCTCAGGCCACCAGGGCCATGGAAGAGTTATTGAGCCTGCAGCCGGAGCAAGCGCGAATCCTTTTGAGCGCTGAGTCAGACGAGTCGCAAACAGAAACTCTGGATGTAAGACTTGTAAATGCTGGAGATCGAATTGTAGTGTATCCCGGGGAAAGAATTCCTCTGGATGGAACCGTGGATTCCGGAGTAAGCGAAACGGATGATTCCCTGGTCACTGGAGAATTTGCCCCTGTAACCAAATCTGCCGGCCACTCTGTGTTTTCTGGAAGTTTAAATTTGAACGGAAGACTGATTGTATTGGTCTCTCGCGAAGTAAATCGATCCAGTGTAGCCAGAATCATGCAGCTGGTAGAGGATGCACAGAATTCTCGCGCACCGGTTCAAAGCCTGGTTGATCGAGTTTCAGCTATATTCGTGCCAGGAGTTGTGGCCGTATCCATAATTGCATTTCTTGTTAGCTACTTTCTGGGACTGGGCATCAATGAATCCATAGTGCGAGGTGTTGCAGTTCTTGTAATTGCATGTCCTTGTGCCCTTGGATTGGCCAGCCCCATAGCCATAGTTATTGCCACCGGCATGAGTGCCCGGAATGGCATCCTGTTCAGAAATGCCATGGCCCTGGAAATATCCGGTCGCATTCGCACTGTATTTTTTGATAAGACCGGAACCCTGACCAGCGGTAAACCCCATGTGGTTTCCGTTCATGCCTCCGGCGATAGAGACGAGCTTCTGGATACGGCGTATTCTGTGGAATTGGGCTCCGAACATCCACTGTCTGCGGCAATTTTAGAATACTGCGAAAGCCAGGGAAATCAGCCCCGGCAGACAATCGTGGATTACTCCACAGTTGCAGGAGCGGGAATACAGGCCAGCGCCGAAGATGGCAGCGTGCTGATCGCGGGCACATCAGACTACTTAAATGATCTGGGCATTTCCACGGTAGATAGCACCGGGGCTGGATCTGTGGTGCATGTGGCCAGAAATGGAAACTACCTGGGTTATCTATTGCTTCAGGATACGGTAAGGCCAGACGCAGAAAACGCGATTGAAGCGCTTAGATCTCTGGGTATTCAACCTTTGATACTTACCGGGGATCGACCGGAGGCAGCCCGGCCCATAGCTGAGAAACTGGGCATAGACTTTCGAGCGGGTCTGAAGCCAGAAGATAAACTGTCCGTAATTGGCGAATGGAAGCAAAGTCCCACTGGCATGGTGGGAGATGGCATCAATGATGCTCCTGCATTGCAGAGGGCGGATGCAGGCTTTGCCATGGGTTCAGGTACCGATGTCGCTGCTGAATCGGCAGACGTAACACTGATGGGGGACAATCCCATGGAGGTGGTGGATGCCATCCGACTTTCAAGAGCTACGATCCGTAAGATCTATCAGAACCTATTCTTTGCCTTCATTTACAATATTACCGGAATTCCGCTGGCCGCCCTGGGATATCTGAGCCCCATGGTTGCCGGCGCCGCCATGGCATTGAGCAGCGTAAGCGTAGTTGTCTCTTCCCTGACTCTCTACCGGTTTCGATTTCTGATACACACATCTGCAAAGCCATCCGCAAAAAATAGCACTGAACCCTAACCAACGTTACCTACAGTTAGCCGACTTATCCCGGCGAAAAATGATTGAATTGAATCCCTGAGGCCTCACTCTTACGGATAGGCCTCCAGCTCAGGATCAAAGATCTGTCTGGTCAAAGAAACTATGCTGAAAGGAGTCCTGCTCCCTGAGAATTCTCAGGACTCGCTTCTTATAGATAGAAGGACTGTCCAAGGATGACCCAAAAAGCAATGAGCCGTACAACACGACTGATCACTCAAGCAGCATTCAGAAGATTGACTGCCATCCATCCAGTATACCTGCTGAGTCTGTTTATTGCATGCTCCGGCTCCTACTACGGCATTGACGGCCCCAGTGTGATTTCCAGAGATGAAGCGCTTCAACGAATCAATGATGCAAGACTGGTCAAGGTGGCACAATGCGGCTTGAACGAAACGAACGGCGCTTATCTCTACATTCAATTCACGGAGAATCCCAGAAAGATACTGGATGGAGCCTACTACTCTACAAAGGACGTAGATTCCTGTACAAATATGATTCTATGGGGCTCATGCGAAGCGGCTGCCCAGCCCTGCGGACTGGCACCGGCCGAATTCTTTGACGGCTCCCTATTCCAGGGCGGATTCTAAAAACGGTACTTGAATGTTAACCAGTAGGTGGCCTCTTCCAGGGAGGCGGCGCCGTCGGAAAGATCTCGGCCGCCTGCATTTGCATTCATAGGAAATGGATTTGTATAATCCAGAAGGTTCTTTCCTATGACTGCGATCTCCATGCTTTCGCTCAGATCATAGGCCAGGCCAGCGTTCAACAACTGACTTCCTTCCACCCTATTTCCGTTAGGACTGTACCAGTTAGGAAAAAATAGATAGTTCAGCGAAAGAGTCAATGGCTGAATGGGAGAATAGAATAAATGTAATCTGGTTACGTTTTCAGGATAGGCGCGATGATGTTTGTTCTCCGAATCAGTTGTCAGATACATTCCTCCAATATTCTGACTGGATGCTGAAACAACCCGGACAACGGAATGATTTAGCCCAAATTCCAGATTCCGAGAACGGTAATTGATTCCGAACTCAGCACCAACCTGTCTTAGTTCACCGTTATTATTTTTGTAAAACCAGAAACCGTTCCAATCACCTGGCTCATCGTTTCCCACCTGAGGCATGGTAAATACGGCCGGATCCTGGAAAATCACTCCAACATCGATAATGTCTTTCAGGCGATTATAGAAGGTTACAATTTCAAAATTCCAGTTCTTGTTCAGTCCATAATTGGCGGCGAGCTCAAAACTTTTCATCTTTTCCGGTCTGGTCCTGGGTATGTTGCGATAGTTCTCGTTGCTATTCGGGTTTGGAATACCCGCCGCTTCAATGTCATCAAAGTTGTCTGTCCTGAGATGCCCATCTTTCTGAAATCCACCTGAATAAGCGACGCCAGGCGATCCGCGAAATCCCTCCTGGAAGGAAAGTCTGAATCTTAAATCTTCCCAGCTATATAGTAATCCCAGTCTAGGCGAAACGTTGGTTCCCCAGTAGCGCTGCTTGTCATACCGAAATGCCGCAAATATATCCAGGGAGTCTGTAATGCTGTAATAGTCTTCAAGAAAGAAGGATCCCACGTCAATCGTGTTGGAATACACATACTGGTGACTGCGATTAACGTCTCCCAGTAAAGTACTGTTCGCCTGATTTACTATAAAGTTGTTACCATTTTTGTCCGGCAAGCCCATGTCGTACCGCCGATACTCGGCACCCAGAGCCATTCTGTTATTTCTTGAGGTCTGCAGTTTAAGAAGTGCTGACCCGCCGTACCTTTCCTCCCTGGTTCCTCCCATAATGAATCCGCTATGCGAATGAAGTATAATATCGTCCTGAGTAAAGAAGGCCCCCAGCTCTAAAGAGGCTGAACTGCCCAATTCAAACGTATAGCCTCCGTTGGCATGCCGGATGATATTCTGGACCTCATTTCTATCCCGATAGAAGTTATAGATGTCTCTTTGCTGATCAGTGTAGAATAAATCCAGTTCAAAGTTCTGATAGGCCAGAGTGGTCATGGCTGTGGTATTATCCGTACGTTTGAGTCTGTTCCCGGATGTGTACACCGTTCTACGCTGCACCAGCGATAGTCCATTTTGCTGAAAGACAGGTCCCGATGCGTCGGTTACTACCTGCTCAAACCGGCTATCTATGCCAGAGGTGGGAACTATCTGGAAATCGTATACATTTTGTAATCGTAGATCGTCCACTCCTTCGTAGCCTTTGTCCCGAGCATAGGCCTCGTTTCGCATACCCTGACCGGGATAGTATGTTTTCCCCATATACGCATAGGCCCGGAGTTCTGGCAGATCCTTTCCCTCAATGCCTGATTGAAAGGAAACATGGCTGTATCCATCTTTTCCGGTGGACGCAGTGAGTGCGCTCCGAGGATGACTCTTTCCATTTCGAGTAACTATGTTAATTACACCTAGCAAGGCGCCCTGTCCCAGGGTTACCGATCCGGGGCCACGGATCACTTCTATTCGCTGAATAAACTCCAGATCGATTCCCTGCAGCAAGGAATCCGGCGGCCCCCAGAACCACTCTGTGTTTATATTCTGACCATTGAGAAGCATCAGAACCTTGGCATTGTTGTCCGGGGCCAGTCCGCGAAATGCAGCAATTACATCGTCCTGATCTTCAACCAGGAAGAATCCAGGAACGTATATCATAAGTAGTTCATTTACTGTGCGCGCACCACTGAGCTTGATCTTTTTCCGGTCGATTACCGATACAGACACAGGTTGCTTTTCCAGAGTTCGCGCAAGATTTGACGCTACAGTGATCTCCTGTTCAGTAAGTACCTGAAATACATCGTCGGACTCCTCTCGACCGGAATTTCGAATGTGGAAGGTAATATCAGAACCAATGGGATGACCGAGAATGTTCTCATCAATATTGAATCTCCGTTCTTTTTTCTGGGGATTTGACCGAATTCTAATTGCAATCTTTCGCGATAGCTCTTCCATCCGCTCTTCTACAGATTCCGAAAGCTCGGACTCATCCAATTTCAGTCCTTCCAGACCCTCCAAATCATCCAGTCGTTCCAGGTTATCCGTTACATTTACCGCATCAATTACATAGCCAGTATCTGGATCGTAGATTTGTCCAAATAGTTCCAGATTGATCTTACCGGTTCGATAGTATCCAGATACCAGAAAGGCTGCATTTGACTGGCAAGCTTCAGCCATAGCTCCCTCCAGAGTTCTGGTACGTGCAAAGATGACTGTATATCCATCCTTTTCGAGACCAAGACGTATCTTTGTCCTCAGGTCTGTTTGCAATTGAAGATTCTTTCCGTTGCCATAGGGGGAAAAGGGTCCTATAAGCACCGTCTTATCCGGGGACACTTCGGCACTCAGGCCTTGCAGGCAGCAAACCAGACCAATAATTACAGAGTAGCGATGCCAATTCATTACGTTTCCCATTGAACGTTAGTGATCTCTTCTAAACAACGGCTGGTATCAAAGCAAAACTGGAAAGTATAAGCAAGTATTTCCCGTATGGGGAAACAGGCTAACGAACATCAGTTACAATACACCTGAACCAAACATTCCCCTGCGAATGTTTAGACAGAACCAGAGCAGAGAGGCTCTGCCGGTAGTTTTACATATTAATTTTCGTTTTCCTGGGCCGAAAAATCAGAATCTGTAACCGAAGGTCAGCCAGATATTTCGGTTTTCAAGTGGATGCCTGGTGGGATAATATCCGCCAGTGGCAGTCCTGATACCGGGATCCCAGAATTGTTCATTGGTCAGGTTGCGAACCATCAGCTGAACATACATGGATTCCACTCCAAATGGTTCATCCCAGCGAATGTTTCCAACCCAGAAATAGTAAGCGGGAATTGTGGATTCAGGATTGGTAGATATTGTCCGGCGCTCTGAGACATAGTTCATTCTCAAGTTGAGGGATAGAGTTTTGATTGGATAGTAAGTAAGCCCCAGGTTTAACTTATGCCTGGCGATGTTTGGAATAGGACCTCTGGATGGAATGCCATCTAAATCCAGTAATTGAGATGGAAGAGCGCTACGAATTTCGCGTAGAAATTCTGCATTATTCAGTAGTTCAGGATTAAATGCAGATACAGCATTCAATACGGATTGCTCCAGCTGTGCCAGAACCGCTGCCTCCTGGGTCCGGATGCTAGCAAGGACTGAGGAAGCGGCATCCTGAATTGGATCGTCTCCGGCTCTACCTCTGGTGGTTGGAGAAACAGCCAGGGTATAGGGTAAATTCAGATAGTAGCCCTCTGAAAAGGTATGATTGAAGTTCAAGGAAAGGTTATCGAGTATCAGGAAGTCCGATCGAGACTCTACTCCGAATACCCGGGCATCACCAACGTTCTGGTTTTGATTCCAGTTCCCGCCGGCAGGGTTGTTCTGCGAAGTCTGAACCTCTAAAATGAGATTTTCAATCTCATTGCGATAGGCCTGTATTGAAAAATAGTATCTCTTTTTGAAGCGATAGCCAATGCCCACTTCAACGGAACGCATTCTTTCAGGCTCCAGAGATTCGTTTCTCAGACGCTGGGCGGTTTCATTGTAGAGCTCCCAGGCCGTGGGAGCCCTGAAGCCCGTTCCCAGAAGCAATTTAAAAGTAAGATCATCTGTAGCATTGAACACAGCTCCCAGGCGAGGCGTGTGCGATCGACCATAGTCAGTGCTGTAGTCGTACCGGTATCCACCGGTGAGCTGCACACTGGAAACAGGTCTGTACATTTGCTGACCGTACAATGCATAGTTGGACGTGCGAATTCTCTTCTCAGAACCGTATGCTTCCGGCACTACTGTATGGTTTCCTTCCCATCCGACGACGGATGTAGCTTTGGCCCCGGGATTATACGTAATCCTCTGTTTGAAGTCGTAAGCTCGATCCGGCCGGTCATAGTTGTAGATAACACTGGTATCTGCCGGATCTGCAAAGAAATACGGCCTAACACCTGCAGTATTCGGGTACTGTTCGCCTGAACTGGATAGTATTTCTGTGTGGCGAATACCTGCTTCTGTATCAAGACTCAGAAAGGGACTGAACTCATGCAGATAGCCAAATGTAAAGCTATGGTTTTCGAAGTTCCAGGATGACCCCCTATACCCCAGCTTATGAGTGTCGATTTGTTGAGTTCCATTGGCGAATGTACCATCGCCCTGAAGGTACTGCCAGTTCACGGTCTGAAATCTAAAGTTTCCCATTTGAAACTTACCGGTGATATTGTAAGTATCATTATCTGCCACATCGAAATACGGGGACCACCAGTAGCCTATAGAGCTGGAACCAGGATTACACTGCCCGCCGCAGATCGCCGACTCCACTGCATAATTCGGATCGTTTTTGCCCATATCTGAGCGATCCAGTCGACCAACATGACTGAAGTCCGGACCTGCCGTCCTATACATGTAGCCACTCACGGAATAGGAAAATGGTTTTTCAGTCCCAGGGGTTGACCCTCGAAGCGAAATATTGGCTCCATATCCCGGTCGCTCCAGGTTGTTATAGCCGCCAGCAGTGACCTCCGCCTGATTATTGGGGTTTCCCGCATGATCCTGAGTAATAATATTTATTACTCCATTAAAAGCATTCGCACCGTAGAGAGCAGAAGCGGGGCCGGCAATCACTTCAATTCGCTTCACATTATGCAGAGGAAAGCGAATGCTTCCGGCCAGAATGGCCGCCTCTGTAAGGTTATTATCCAGAACCCCATCTACGTACAATAAGGTTTTCTGGTTGTTACCTACCAGTCCTCTTTGATGAATCAATTCAGGAAAAATTCCATAGGTATGGATAATGTCGAAACCCGGAAGGTCCTGCAATGCATCCACAAGGGTTCTATAACCTCTCTCTCGAATCTGCTGCTCCGTTATTACGTAGACTGCGGCCGGAGCATCTCGTAGTGTACTTCGTGTTCTGGTAGCAGTTATCACCTCCTGCTCTTCCAGAAGCTGAAACACTTCCTGAGTGGCCAGGTCCGGATCCTTTTCGGCCAGAGGAAGAGAGTATTGTCTGGCCAGATCATTCGTACGAATATATCTATCCAGGTTCTCTCGTTTTACTCTTCGACTTGCATTTACACGAACCTGTATGGCCACCCTGCGAGCCACAGTATCAATTACTTCTGCATCCGGAACTTTGATTTCATCTGCAGGCAAATCTATATCGGCGTACTCATCCACACGCTCCGCCACATCCACTCGATTGAAAGCATCGATCACCTCACCGGATTCTGGATGATATATTTGAACGTAAACGTTCAGAACTCCATTTACACTTCTGGAATAATATCCAGACACAAACAGGTGACTTCCTTCCAGGCTTTCCGCAGATATTGTGGAGGGTCTCATATCACCCAGCATCTTTACGGATAACCCGGCGCCCTCCATTTCCTGGCGAAGGGCAGAACGTATTGAGGACTCTATCTGAGGTTCATTGGTTGCCCTGGACTGAAAGCCCCCTATGATTATTGTTTCTGCCGAAAGTGATTCGGAAACAGGGACAATGGAAAATAGTATAGAGAATAGAAAAATCGGGCGAAAGGCCACGGAACGTGCAACACCCAGATGCTCGGCCGACTTCCGAATGGCCTGGTAGGCAATCTGTAAACTGCTAATAGCATCGGCCTGCTCTGCACCGAACGTGGATGCCCCGATTTTTCTCATTGCATCCATGGCCTTCGGTTTTTAGCGCCTGCTCCGCCACCGGGCAAGTATTAATTGAGACTGAATTCAATTACGCCGCTGTTTTGTGGCCGCGCCCTATACCATACTACATGGAGTAGCATGAAAGTTCAACGGCTGCGAAACCGGGAGCATGGAGAATTTAGAATGCCATTCACGCTGTGCCGATCCGTGCCAGAATACGTTCTGCTCTTTCATCCTCCGGATCCAATTTCAACGCCCCTTCCGCATGGATTCTCGCTTGCATGAAGTCTCCCAGATCCATATAGACGCGGGCCAGCAACCGAAGCATGGCGGTATGGTGCTCCAGATCTTCCTGGGCTTGTGTTAAATAATCCAGCGCTTCTTCACTGCGATTCAATTTCCACAGGCACAGGCCTTTATGGTAGAGATCAATCGTGGAATCCGGTTCCGATTTTTGTTCCAGCAGGCTCAGCGCTTCCTGAAACTTCTTACTCTGCAGAAGCTCTTTTATGTCAGAGACCACAGGACGGGCCATTGGCACTGCAGAGAACTCCACGCGAATTAAAGAGAGATCGTCCGTAATGCCTCCGTACGCTTGAAGTGCATCCACAATTCCTTCTAACTGCCCGCCAGTAGATTCGCAAATCTTCAAGAAAAGCCCTTCATCTTGATTGATCTGCCGGCCTTCCGTGTTTGACGATATCTCAAGGTCATCCCTTCCGTCGGAACCAGCAATCAGCACATCTCCATCTTCTAACTGATACTCGAAGATCTGCGGCTCTTCCACATCTGGCATTCCAAATTTCCGGGTGCTCATTTCCTCTTCCAGAAAGCTTGCATTACCTTTGCGAAACAGAACAGTATGCGGATGCTCCGCATTCAAATAAAACATACGACCGCTACTTTCTTCGATAATTCCCAGAGCCCCGCTCACGTACATGCTGCCATCAAAGGTTTCAAAGATTCTCTGAATCTCTGCATGCGTTTGTCGCATCCATTCCCTGGGATCAATCTGAAGGTCTCTATCATTGGCGGAAGATCGAACCATGATTGAATTTATTAGAGAGCCCATGACCAGAGCTCCTCCTGCTCCTTGCATGGATTTGCCCATGGCATCTCCGTTAAAGAACATTACCCAGCGGCTACCGTTAAACTTAATATTGCCGCTAACGCATAGATCACCACCAAGTTCGGCTTTCCATCGCCTAAAGGAAAATTGCTTCTTCTGGCGCAATAGAAAGTCTGTACTGATCCTATCGCTATTATTCCGATTCTTGAACAACGGATTCGTGAGTAATGTCGATAGATAGTAGTCCCCGTCCTGCTGCAGCTTCAGACGTTGCACCTGGGCCAGGGTTTCCTCCAGTCGGGCCGTTCGATCGGCAACCATATCTTCTAATTGCTCCGAATGAATACGAATCTCTCGCACCATATCGTTGAATGCATCTGCCAGCAAACCCAGTTCATCGCCGCTTTTTACTTCTACGCGTGTATTAAAGTCCCGGTCCTGGACCTGCTCTGCACCCCGACGAAGACTTTCGATGGGAGCTGTAAGAAAACGAGCCAGGAAATAGGCAGCCGCGCCAGTAACAAAAAAGATCACAACAAGGCTGGTAACCGCTACCCAGAAAAACCAGTTCAAAAGATTTAAATCCGAGTCCACATCCATGTCCAGACCCAGAACGGCTATTACGTTTCCCTCCCTATCCTTTATAGGAACCATTGCGCTGTACCAGACGCCCCATGCATCTGCGAAAGCATCATCGGTGTTGGTGACCTTACCGGTCTTGAAGGCTTCCTTCATGCGGGGCTGAGCCGAAATATTATAGAGCAGCCCTGCCGGAACTCCTACCTCATCGTCATCTATTTCTCCATTTTCATTCATATCGATTTCTTCGTAATCCGCATCCCCCAGAAAACGGACTATGTTATAATCTGGATCCTCATCAATGGGCGCCAGAAGATAGGTATACTTCAGGGTTGGACTTCCTTCAGGACGATTCAAATCTTGATCCAGCTTCTCCGGGTAGACCGGATCTTCCAGAGTGCCGGCCTTGATCAGACGCAGGGACTGAGCCAGCGCCTGGAATTCGGGGCTGGCCTCAATTTCCAGGGATCTTTCTCGGGGGATGGCCTCTTCAAATTCATCTTCCGGTATAGAAGCAAGAAATTTACTATCTACGCCCCTCTGACTTTCCTGCATTTGCCTGCTTAGCACAATCATCGCCTGGCGCTGCTCCGCGGTAAAAAGGGCCTGACCGGTTTTCCCGATATCCCTTAACCGACGGCTCATTTCGGACCAGACCTTATCCTTTAGCTGCAGATAATAGTAGCTCATGGCGGATGTAGATGCTGCCAGAGATACAAATGCGATGGCAACGGCCACCTTCAGGCTGAATGAGATTCGCATGATACCGATCCTTTTTTTGTTTCCCCTGGCATGGACATTTTTTCAATTAGAGTCAAGGGAAATAGAAACTAAAAATGAATAATGGAAGTTAATCAGATGATCAGGATTGCAGGAATCGGAGATATCCATACCTCTTTCGATGAAGAGGACGTACGCTTATTCAATGAAAGCGACTACGATCTGATCTTGATCTGCGGCGATCTGCCAGGTAGATCCCATAAGCAAACCACGGCCATGGGAAAAATTATAGCAGACCTGGAAAAGCCGGCACTGATGATTCCCGGAAATCACGACGGCACTTCTGTATTACAGTTGCTGGGTGAGATTACTGGAAGCGAAAGACTGAAAAGACCGGACTCCAAAATGAAAGGCCGATTGGAGGATTTGAAGCAAGCTCTGGGGGCGGTTCGGCTGGGAGGCTACTCCAGGCATGGCTTTGATCCGTTGCGCGGCTGGGTTAGTGAGGACTCGGAACTGGACATAATCGTTGCAAGGCCACACAGTATGGGAGGAAAAAGCATCGGATTTCTTCCATTTATTCAAAGCGAATACGGAGTCCAGACACAGACCGAATCGGCCAATCGGATCTTTTCCCTTCTCGAAGCAAGCTCTTCACCGCTGCGGTTGGTGCTGGCGCATAATGGGCCCACAGGGCTTGGAAGCTTGCCATCATCCATCTGGGGATGCGATTTTGATCCGGAACGAGGAGATTTTGGAGATCCGGATCTGGAAGAGGCCATCAATGAGGCAAAGAAAGCCCGGCAACAGCCCACAGTGGTTCTGGCGGGCCATATGCATCATGCGCTCAAGACCGGTGGCCAGAGGGAATGGTATGAGTTCATCGATGGAATTCATTACATTAATGCAGCCAGGGTTCCCCGGATATTCCGGGAAAACGGGGAAAAACAAAGACACCATGTTCGGATAGAACTGGACAGAACCGATGTACAGATAGAACAGATATACTGGTAATACATGGAACCTTTAGCAGGAGCAAATAGCCCTTCTCAGAGCCCGGATCTGATCTCCAGCACTGATTTAAAAAGCCTACTACTATCTTTCAGCCCTGGAGCGGAAAGGGAGATCACCCAGGTCGAAAAAGGGGTGCAGAATTTCTTCATGTTCCATCAGTCTCCGCGAGCTCTGGTGAAGCTTCCGGACCTTAAGATCCTCTCAGAAAATGACCTGAAGAACCTGGAAGCCAGGGAAGTTCTGCGCATTGGACACTATCTGGAATACTCCGATGAAGAACAAAAGCTTCAGTTGCAGAAAGTTGCCATTCGACCTGCATCGTTAAAGGGAGACCAGGTGGATAAGATCATGCGAGCCTGCGTTCGCACAGGTCTGAGCAGTGTTATGCGATACATCCGGCACAGAGATTATCGCATACTGGAGCAAGAACGAAGTGGGCAACTTGGCCCTCAGTTGCGCGAGCATTTACTACTCAGCCCCGAAAGCCTCCAGGATCGCACCGCCTTTGTGCAGCAGCTTGGCCGTCTGGAAAGTGTTTCCTTTGAAAGTCTTCTGGAAGTGGAAACAGAAGCCCCCCGCTCCTATATAGATGAAATCGTTCGAATTCTTGCAAAACCGCAGGAAGAGCTTCGAGCAGAGCTGGAACTGGAAAAGGAGAAGTTTCAGGAATCCTTTGAGCTCATGGACCAGAGGCCGGAAAGGCCGGTACTCTACTCTCTGCGAAGGGACTTTCATCTGGTCTATCCGCCGGGCATGGCCATGGTAGATTTTGGTGAGGACTCATTCACTGAAAGAGTTACGGAATCAGAGTGGATCCATAGAATTTTCGTAGAAACGGCAGGCAGGATTATTCATTTTCTAATGCCTGATATTGATGTCGAAAAAGGCGATATGGGGGCCGGATACCTGGCCGAGCTGTCCAGACATCCAAGTTTTACTGCAGGAGAATCCTGGCCCGGTGGCCTGGAATTTCTGGAAGCCCTGGATCGACTGATTCAGCTTTCGCAGGGACTTCGGACGGTTCGCGCTGAAGTGCTGCTGAGTTTTGTGTACCAGCAAGCTCTAAATATGCTGAATATGAAGTTCGAACCCATTCACTTTAATCAGGAAAGTTTTCAGCCCAATGAGCAGGTTGCTCAGAAGTTCTCGGACAAGAAAAAGATATACGATGCTGTAATGAGCCGATTCCGCAAAGATTCTGAGGTTCTGGTCAGTGTGGATCGCAGATCGGATTCTTCCGGTGCCTATTTGCTGTTTCGCTCCAATCTGGCTCGCGCATTTATTCGAAATAAGGACCGCCGATCCTTTCTGCATTTAATGGCCAAAGAAGGTGGCATGGGAAGCGGAATATACGATGCGCTCCTGGACATGAACATGCCAGGTCTGGATACGGAAATATTGAGCGAACAGAGGGAGCTCACAGAGGCCATCAAGAAATGGGAAGATGAGCTGGAAAAAGAACGAAAGAAAAAGGAACGAAAGGGCCGAGGCTTCTTTGCTCGATTCCTGGACTGGTTGCTTTCCCTTTTTGGCATGATGCCATCTCCGGAGCGACGTCCAGAAAACGGAGGTCCAGCATCTATCGAGGAACTGGCCGAAAGTCAGGAAGCGGAAAACGAAGCCAGGAAAAGAAAAAAGCAAAATGGTCGCTCCGGACCGAAAGCACGTACGCATCTGATTCCGCCCAATGTTTCCAGGGCTGCCTCTTACGTAGAACGGGCAAACCATGGCCTTATATGGCTGGATGATGTAGTAAAGGCCTTAAACTCTGTGAAGTTCGACATGAACAATACCGGTGATCTTCTCTATTACGATCAACAGGACCGGTTCGATGAGATTCGACCTTTGATGAAACATCGAAGATTGTTCATTCGCAAAGAGAACCTGGATAATCCAGAATGGCTATCCAATACAGCCTCCTGGCTGGACAACCTGACCGAGGCCAAAGAAGAACATCGAATTCTGGCTCAGCATTTTCGCCATCGATTGAATGACATTGAGTAAATCGCAACCGGTGAAGAGCCGGCAAATAGGCAGGCCCCTGTCCTGAATTTTCTCCTTTAAGTAACCATGCCCGGTCTTTCATGAATGAGCCTTACCAGGGTTTCTGCTGCAGCCTTCCTTCTCTACAAGGATAGAATTAGCGGCCCAGGTGCCCCCAGATACAGGACAGAATCAACTGTAAACAGGGCAGTTCAGTCTACCTCAATGTCCGCGATAAAGCCGGCGTCGTTCCATACTTCGCTAATATTTAGCAATTCGTAGCTTTGGCCGCCGTCTTGCGATATGAGCATAGATCCGTTGTTACCGGATGCGTTGCGGTAGCTGAATAGAATTCTGCTATCTATGCCTGCAAGAGCCGGAATGTTACCTATCTCTGTGACCTGTTCGCAGCCCGGAGCCGCGAAGGAAGCCGCGGAAGGATTCGAGGATGGGGACTTAAAAGAGTAAATACGACAGAGGTCATCGAATGTATCTACCATCCCGATGTGGTAGCGCCCCTGGATGTAATCTGCACCTGCATGACGATCAGCACCCAATGGATGGAATGTATACGATACGGGGTACGAACCTGCGTTTTGCATATCCCCCGGCAAACCGGTAGAATAATTACTGTAATAATCCCCGTTCTGGTCGGCCATGCCTACCAATCCCTGGGCTCCGGCCACCAGACCGTAATACTGATCGTAGAATGAGGAATGGGAAGAGGCAGTAGAAAATGAGTTCAGATTGCGAATCGGAGCCCACTGCAAATGATTCTGGTCTGCCGAAGCGATGTACAGATAGCTTTCATTACAATCGATTCCATCGATGGTGATTTCATCCGCACCGGCAGCAGACCATGATTGGAATGTCCGGCCATTGTCATAGCTAACGTATCCTGGATGCCCATCCTCTTCATCTACAGAGATTGTATCATATGTGAGAATGAGAGCATTTCCGCATCCAAGGATATGGCTAATGTCCTCGGATTCATTATCATCCGGTGCTTCGAAAATCTCCCAGTTCTGGCCCCTATCGCGACTGATCCAGAGCTCATCTTCGCTATCCTGGGACAGGACGAAAATAGTACCGTCCAACACTTCAGCCTTCCATGTATTGGCAGGACCGGCTGAGAAAGGTACCCACTCAGTGTTCATGGAATCCGGGCCAGGCTGTGCTTCAATCATTCCCAGACTTTCTCCCCCTGCATCAGACTCATCCGGGAACAGATAAAATGTCTGGGGACCATTTAATAGAGATAACAATACAGGCAGATCTGCGGTCGCAGAGGGCTTCAACTCAAGACACTGAATCAGGGCCAGCGCCGGTAGAACTGTAAAAATGAAAGAGTATTTCCTGGGATTTGACGGGAGATTCCGTTGCTTCATCTCTTCAAGCAAAGAAGGAACGGCTCATATTTGTAGAATTTTTTATACTTAATTTCAGTGCAATTAAACGTTCTACAAAACTCCGCGGGCAATCTGGATTAAGCTCATTTCTCCAGCGGGCTATCCAGTGGTCAGCCGACAGCATGGAATTCAATACTACGCTTCAGCGCTGCGAAAGGCATCAAATGAATAGTTTCCAGGATTTCAGGGATACTGTTCCAGATCAATTATGTAACCACTATCGCTCCAGATGGAGCTCAGGTCGATGAGAGAGAAGCTTGCTCCTTCATCGATTGAGTAAAGCAAGCCGGTGGATGTGCTGGGTGCACTTGCGTACGATACAAAAATTCCCGAGCTACCGAAGACGATGGCAGGCATGATTCCCAGGTTTGTAACATCGCTGCAATCCCGGGTGAAGGGGGTAACGCTGGCCGGTGATGTTGCGAGGTTGGTTAAGACATAGATTCTACAGGTCTCGGTACCGGTATCGGGCTCTGTGACAACAACTCGGTCTGGCCCTAGGTAGTTGGATCGTATAGCTCCGTTACAGCCGAAGTTCATATTTGGCATAATCCCGGATTCATCCACTGACGCTCCACCATCGGAGGAATAGTTAAGGGCACACTGGATTGTATTCAAGTCATCCTGAGCCAGGCCCGCAAAGCCAGTGGTGGTAGCCGTCAAGTCTGTATAATCGGAGTAGCTCACTCCTGCATTGGGCACACCGGTCCATGAAGCAAGATTCTGCAGGAATGCATACTGCACTCTATTGGAAGACTGAGAGGAAGCAACGTAGATTTTTGTATCTGTGCAATCGATGCCGTGAATAACAATATCGCCGGATCCTGTTGACGCAGGACCTATTCCAACGCGAAACTCCTGCCACGAGGCCCCTCCATCGCGACTGACGTAGCCGGGCTGACTTCCGGAACCATTGTACGCGATACTGGCCTGGGTAATGATCACCGCACTGCCGCATCCTACTACATAAGAAATGCCTGTAGATTCGTTACCCGAAGGAAGATCCATAGACTCCCAATTGGCTCCCTGGTCACGAGAAATCCAGAAATCATCCTGACTGGAAGTGTCTGCTGCAAAGATGACTCCGTTGACTATGGCTGCATCCCGAATCTGAGCCGGCCCTCCGGACCAATCGATCCTTTCTGGAATTCCGCTAGAGGAAATCCGAAAGAGCGTACGTGCCTGATTGTCTCCTGAAGAATCGTTCAAAAAGGCAAAGGTAGTATTGCTAAGGAAGATAGTAAATAGCGCGGGCAAAAGCCCCTCGGTGCCCTGGGATGCTGGTTCGCCAAGAATTAAGCAGCGGGATTGGCCAAAACCAAGGGTAACCAGAAAGGTAATAAGGGCTATTCTTCGCAGTAGTTTCATTGCTGATGCACTTCGCCATTAAAAGTAGTGAATTTCTATTCTGAACTTAGCCTTCATTTAGCGTATATCAGCACAGATGATTCCCGATCACTGAGCATCATCTATGCTAGTTACGATTCCGTCGCCTGAAAAAACCGAATTAAGATCAATCTTAGTAAGCGTATTGCCCCCGTCCCCAGAAAAAACCGCACCCGTTTCCGTACCGGAAAAGGAAGAGTAGGATGCGAATATACCAGAGCTAGACACCAGTAGAGCCGGCATCCTTTGAGGATTTCCGATGTCGGCGCAGGAGATGGCACCTACTGGACTACTGGAGGGACTCATGGCTCCGTTTCCCAGGTTATAAATTCGGCAAATATCGTTAGTCTGATCCAGTTCCGAAACGTAAAAGCTCCCTGCACCATATTCCACAACTCCTGTGAACTCCAGCCCCATGTGTGGCATGGCACCGGCCAGAGCCATTCCCTCCCCATTGTTCAGGGAATAGTTCACATCCGGGTTGTAAGGGCAATATCCGGGCGTAGTGCAGGCCAACCCGATCAGACTATTCCCTGACGTTGCAATCGAGGGATAGCCATTTTGCGACGCAGGATGAGAAGTGGCCACAGTCCAATTGTTTAAATCTGCCAGCGAGGCCCATTGAAATACATTGGTCACATTATTTGAAGCAACAAAAATCTTTTCCGAATTACAATCGATGGCCGAAACGTTATAATCACCTGATCCAGAGGGTGAGGCAGGAGTGGCCCCCAGTCGAAATTCCTGCCAGCTGAGCCCACTGTCATAGCTAATGTACCCGGGCCTGGGGCTTGTTCCGTTATAAGCAACGTTACTCTGTGTGATAATCACTGCAGTCCCACAGCCAATTACATTTGTGATATTCTCGGATTCATTATTGCTGGGTGCATCAAACAATTCCCAGGTAACGGCATCATCCCGGGAAATCCATACATCATCCTGATTGTTGTTTTCCAGAGCAAAGATAACACCATTTACAACGGCGCCCTTCCAGATATTGCCGGGCCCGCCACTCCAGGATAGCAGCCGCAAGCCGCCTGCAAAGTCCCGTTTAACTATGGCTCTTGACTCAGTAGAAGCACTCTGATCGCTAAAGAAAAAATAGGTGGGATTGGAAAGCGCGGAAATCAGTAGAGGGCCATCGGAAAAAGAATCATCCAGAGCAAGACAGCCCGGAGCTACCAGTCCAGTAAGAATTATTGCTAAAACTCGCCGCTTCATGATGTACCCAACAACAAGATATTACCCAACGTTTGCATAAAAATCCCGGCCGGTTTCCGGAATTGGCAGCTCATGGATCCCTTTCAGAATCGGTAATGGTAGCCAAAAATCAGGCTGGTTTCCGGGTTTCTAGCGCCAGCCAATGGGGAATCTGCCGTGCCACCCGGCTGGGGAGAAAAAGCACTGGGAGGCAGTCCCAGACCGGTATCCGAGGGCAAACGTCCGGGCCTTTGACCGTACAGTACATCCACAGTGAAACCATTGCCGTCGTCGGACGAATTTTCCACCACCAGGCCCTCTTCCCAGGCAAATCCGTTAAATACTATATGGGCCAGCTGCACTCCATAGAGAGTCAGTAGAGACATCACTGCATAATTATAGTCCTTTACTTTCTCTCTGTAGGCATTGGTGAAACGATTACTGGACTCAAGAAAGTAGGCTACTCTGACGTCGGGACTTAAACCTGGATTCTGGGCTGCAATGATAGCCAGAGCTATATTGGTATTCACCTGTTCCTGGTTTTCCGCTTTCGCAGAATGCGCTGGACCCCAGGTTCTGCCAAGGTTATACAATGCCAGGCCCGTAAGAGCCATGTAAGTATAGCCAATGTACGGACGGTCCATCTCCAAATGCCCCCAGCCAGGGAGGACAGCAGATCTCCAGGCAAAATCGAAGTATGAAATGGGTTCATCCGGCTTTTCTATGTTACCCTTTTCCACTTGCTGCCGCAGATACTGGGCCCGCTCCGCTCGAGCGATTGCTTGCTCAGATCGAAATTTCTGACGGACTCGCTCCAGCTCCGCTTCTTCCTTGCGACGTTTTTCAGCCTCAATACGACGCTGCCTTTCTATGGCCAATCGACGCCGAATTTCCCGAATCTCTTCTTCGGTTTCAAAGGTGATTCTGGAGATCTGAGTTTTGGAGATGACTCGAGTCTTTCCGTCAATAATGGCTGTAACGGATTTCTCGGTTTGCTGGGTAATCGTTCCTACTAGAATCTCCCCATTACGCATATAAATGGCTTCTGCCATTAATGAGCTACTCAGAACGGAAAGAATTATGATAAATGCTAGAAGCCTGCGCATAGTCAATTATCCAGAATAAAGTCATAGACTTTAATTACTTCGAATTGCCAGTACACAGCGGTATCCACCGCCTGGCATCGAATGGTATCTACAGCATTGGCCGCGGGTGGTAGCGGCAGGTAGACTGTGCATTCTTTTTGGGAATTTCCGTCCTGGATCACAATTTTTCCGTGCAAAGTACGCTCGATTGATTTGTTATTAGTGGCTTCAATGCGAAACTCTTGAATACCAGGGGCATCCCCTTTCCGTCGCACGATGTTCACTTCTATGGCATTCTCTTTGTCGCTGACCTGAATGGAACCGGAGTTTCGCGGTGCAGCCAGAAGAAAGGAACTGGACAGAAGAAATAACAGCGCACCCAGACATTTAAGACGTTGGTGCATCATGGTATAGTCAGGTACACCAAAGGAAACAGATTTTCAATTCTTTTTTCTTTCCAGCAGCCGGCGCACCGCTTCCTGTTTTTGCTGCGAAAGTCGAAGATACTCGGTTGCTTCTTGGTGGGCTGGATTGACCAGAAGCACATTCTGGAAACGAGCTATGGCCAGATCATAATTCCTTCTGTTGTATTCCAGCAAGCCATCCTGCATATACTGTGTTATTCTTGCTGACTCTCTTCCTCGAAGATTTGCTAGCTCGGACCTGGCAATCCCATTCTGGGGCCAGATCCGCAATGCACTAATGTATGATCGAATAGCTTCAAAAGGTTGCCCGGCATTCGCCAATGCCCGAGCCTGATTGGTTTGAACTTCGCTTTGCAAACGAGAGGCCTCTGCAAGTCCTTTTCTGGCTGCACCGTAGTCAGGATTTAACCTGAGCACCTGGGCATATTCAGCCCTGGCCAGCAGATACTGACGATTCTTCATATGCCGTTCGGCCCGGACCATATATTTTTTGGTTTGATCTCCAGTGAGGCGCTCAACAATCAATGATCGATAACTCCTGGCTGCTCGATTCTCACTATCCTTTTTCAGAATGGCCTCAAAGATCTTGCGTGCAGAGTTAAGCTTATCTTCGCTGTAAAGATCCACGCCCAGTTTCATCAAGCCAGCCAGCCGAGCCCTTTCCTTTATCGCATCTGATAGCTCCAGGCCCTGAGCCTTCGCAAATTGCTCGTTCAGGGTAAATGTAGTTTGATTCGGTACATTTACCAGCTCCCGGGAACATTCGCTTCGCCCACTGAGGATACGATTCACCATCTCTCCGGTTGCTATTCCCAGATTCGTATAATCGGGGCTAATGCCGAAAGTAGCACCAAGCTTCACAAGCGCCGGATAACCGGTCATCAGTGTAATTCCATTTTCTCGAGCGAATGAAGACAGGATGCGAAAGTTCTCTCGATCATATAATGGATCTGTAACCATATAAATGGCATCTGCTTTATTCTTGATCCTGCTCAGATTACTTTGAAGCGAATCCGCCGGCCCGATAGAAATTGCTTCCAGTAATAATCCATGCTGCAAATCCAGATACTCCCCGGCCACAGCTGCATCTCTGCCCTGATCGGTGGAGTAAAATGAGTAAACATAGCGAGCCTCCGGATCCACTTCCTTTAATGTTTTAAAGAAGCGTTCCGGACCTATGTCCATGCTTACTCCGCAAAGATTTCCTTTTTTCAAGTTTAGCTGCTTGGGAGAGTTCAGCATGGAAAATACAACATTGGTATTGTGTAAGTTCTCCGAGGCCAGCTGAGCTGCTGCTCTACCAAAGGCTACGTAAACTACCGTACCGGATGCTTCGATATCATTGAAATAGGCGTTCAGATCCGACTCTTCGGCCTGGAGCACTTCCAGATACTTTACCCTGGTCTGTCCCTTCACTACAGACTGAAGTCCAGCCAGACCCTCTTCGTAAATGGAAGAGTCGGAGGACAACAACACTTCAATGACCGGCACAGACTCCGCATTTGCAGATCCGAGGGAAAGGATTGCGCTAGAGATGAGAATCAGCCCGGATTTATTATGCATCCTTTTCCCCTCCTGAACGCGAGCTCACCGGTTTTCGATCCGCATAATTTTTTGAAGCTTCGGTGGCTCCTTCGCCGCGATTGCTGAGCATCTTCTCTACCTGCGCCATGTTACGCAGTGCGGGATCGAACCGGGGATCAATTTTGAGAGAACGCTGCAAACTAAGCAAAGCCTGATTGTATTCTTTCTGCTCAAAGAATAGAACGGCCAGATTATTGTGAGCATGATGATTCGAAGGATCCAGTACCAGCACCCGATTAAAGTATTCCATTGCCTGGGCCTGGTTCTTTAGAAAGGCATTACAGTTTGCAGCCCGATAAATGGCCTGTCGATTGTTCCGTTCCAGATCTAAAACCTTTTCGTATTGCTTTAAGGCGCGGCTGTATTGCTTTTTCTTGTAAAGATGGTTGGCCTTCTCCATTAATTCCAGGATTTCCAGGGTTTCGCTGGAGCTTGCCATCTTTTGAACAATACTATCTCGAAGCGTTGCGGCTTGATGGTTTTCGGGTTCCAGCTGCAACGCTTTGTCCACCAGATTCAATGCCCTCCTGGTCTGTTCCATACTATAATAGATGTCTGAAAGATTTAGTAAATTCAGAATGTTGTTCGGTTCCCGCAGGAGCAACCGCTCGCCAAAATCAGCCGCTTCATCGTATCGTTGTGCCAGGCGGCAGCTGTTGGATACTGCGTAGAGATATTCCTGATCTTCTGGCGCCAGGCTCACATATTCTTTAAAGCATTCTACAGCCTGATTGTAGTCTCCCCGATTGAAATACAGCCTTCCCACTGTCTTCAAGAGCTCTGGCAAATCCTTTCCATGATGTAAGAAGTGCTCGATCTTTGCCAGAGCTTCTTCCTCTCTTCCTTCTGCGATCAGTTCCTGGCTTTGCTCCATTCCTTCTCGCACAGGCATGGGAACCTGGGGCTGGACCGTTTCCGGTACATTTTCCTTATAAGATATTCGAAGGAGGGAAAAGTCGTCCATCAATGTGAAATTCTTGCGTGTATAGTCTAGAATGCGCTGAATATTTCCGTCGCATAGCTCCACGTGCCTTAAGAATAGAAACTCATCTTCGTTAATACTTTCTGTGCCATTCGGCTTAACTGTGATCAGATCATCACGACCATCCGAGCCACAGATTATAACGTCCGCCGGGCTTAACTGAAAACTCTTTATTGCAATCTTTTCTTCTTCTCCAGGAACTCCTAGTTTTCGCAGCTCCAGTTCTTCTTCCAGAAAGGATGCCTGTCCCTGGCGATAGAGTACAGTGAACGGATGCTCGCAATTTAGAAAATACATGAAGCCGGTCTCTTCATCCACCAGACCCATAACGATGGACATGTACATGGTACCATCAAAGGAAACGAAAATGTTCTGCAGATCTCTGTAGGTATCCCGTAGCCAGATTTCTGGATACTGGATGGACGATTTGCCGAGCTTGGCCTGAATCAGAGTAGCGTTGAATGCCGCACCCAGCACCAGGGCACCGCCAGCGCCCTGAATGGACTTCCCCATGGCATCTGCATTTAGAAATACAGTATAGTTGCGCCCATCCAGGCGAATTGTATCGGTTATACAATAATCTCCACCGATTTCTGAATTCCATTTTCTAAAACTAAACTTCTTTTTCTGCTCAATAACGAATTCGCTGGAAATGAAGTTGCTGCGATTTTTATTTGTCTGCAACGGATGTGCCAGAAGCGAAGTGAGAAAATAATCCCCATCCTGCTGCACTTTCAGCGCACGTACTTGCTCCAGCGTTTCGTTCAACTCTTGAGTTCTTTGCTCTACCTTCTCTTCCAGATTGTTGGTAAAGTCCTGAATTCTAGCTGTCATAGTGTTAAAGGAAGAAGCAAGCTGGCCTATCTCATCTTTGCTTTCGATTTTGATGCGATGACTCAGGTCCCCACCGCCAATGATTGTAGCGCCTTCGCTGAGCGAAAGGATGGGCCTGGTGATAAGGATTGCGGTGGCTATGGCAATAACAATGGCTATAATAAAAATAACTCCTGCAACAATGAAGATGGTTCTGCGAGTTTGTTCGATTGGTTCGTAAACGCTGGCTTCGTCGAATTCGAACACTGCCTCCCCAACTCGAAGCTTCTGTCCCTTGTACTCAATAAAGATAGGATACACAAAGCGAAGCAAATCCGGATCTCCGTCAATTCGCTCCATCCTTAGTTCGTCGATTTGACGAAATTCTTCGAGCAGTTCCTGTTGTGCAGTCTGTCCTAGATGCTCTTTATGAAGATCCGCTACGAATTCACCATCCAGATTCAATACGTATGCATTGAGCAATCCGTTGACTCCGGCCTCGGATAAGCCCTGAACGGCGGAACGGGTTCCATCGTAAGTAACATCAATCAACAACTCCTCGGTTGCAGAGGAGGCAATGTTGTGCGACAAATTTCGGCAAACCTCGAAAGTCTTATCAGTGACAACCTCCTGGTTTCGCAGAAGAACAATAAAAGAAAGGGGAAATACACTGAGGACTACAACCCCTGAAATCAGGAGAATCATCTTCATCTTTATTTTCATGCACTCACACTCCTGACCCGGTTCATTCTATTTGTATAGGTCGGGCCCCGCCATTCGAAACCTGATAACGGGCTTTTTTATAGGACGTGCTGAATGTGTTGCAAGAGTAATTTTAAAAGCCAGGAAGGCGACCAGGCACCTCTTTGCCAGAATTAGAAGTGATTATGTAGCGGCAGGCTCTTCGTCTATCATGTTGCCTTCAGGAATTCCGCCTCTGAGAAAGTTCGGATAAAACTCACGAAAGCCTTGCATGATTGTATCGAGTGGTAGGTCGGCATGCACTCCCCTGTCTTTCACGTATTCCATGAAGCGATTTCCTTTTTCGTCGTAGGACTGAAACATGGCATCGCTGGTTCCATCGAACTCAAGAGGGGCAACTCCATACTTTTTACAGAGCTTTTTATCGAAGGTTGGTGTAGCCTTGATCCATTCATCCAGGTAGACCTCTGCAAATCCATGAAAGGCAAATACCTTGCTACCTAACTTCTCAATAAAGCGCTGACTGGATAGATGATTCACTACATCGGCCAGACCAATTCTGGAAGGAACGCCTACAGCTCTTGCCAGGGAAGCGAACAGTACAGCTTTTGGGATACAGTAATTCTGTTTCCTTCCCAGAATATAGCTGGATTTGTACTGCTCTGGCTTCAAGCCAACACGGTAGGGATTGTACCCGATTTCATCCCGAACGTAATAATACGCGCGAATTACCGCTTCCCGGGGTTCCAGACCTTTCAAATTCTCCTCAACAAAGGACTGAATATCTGGATGATCGTAATCTAGAAAGTATGTGGATTGCAGGTACTCTTCCATAATGCAAGGTTCTGGCATGAAAGCCGCTTGTCAACCGGCTAATTCCTCTCAATTTGCTCCTGCATGAAATGGAATGGCTCGCTCTTATTTTGCCTGGTGCTAGCATTTTACGGCTGCGATTCGCAGGATTCACTATCCATAGAATCCTATATGCCCGTGCCTGTGAATCAACGAGTAGGTGCTGTGTATCTCACTCTTCAGAACAATACAGACCAGGATCTGCTTCTCCAGGGAGCCCGTACTCCAGCCGCTAAGAAAACGGAAATACACCAGACCAGTGTTTCAGAAGGCATAATGAAAATGGAGAAGATAAATCAGATTTCCGTTGATCCCGGCCAGTCTCTTGTTATGAAACCCGGAGGACTACATATTATGCTTTTGGATTTAAAGGAAGTACCGGAGCCAGGAAGTGAAATTGAATTGACTCTAATGTTTTCTGGCATGCCGGATAAGAGAATCCGAGTTCCCGTTGTTTCTCCGTCAGACATTGTGGAGTAATACGGCCGGTTCGATAAAACTCAAAAAAAAGTATTCGCAACGGTAAGCGAATAAAGAGGCAGTTTCGTGGCAGAAAAGAAAAACAAAAAACTAAGAATCCTGTATGCGGCTGTAGCCCTGGGCCTCCTCTATTCTGGTATCGCCTGGTATTTTTCCAGTGTACTCATTGATTTTAGAACCAGGCCACTGGACGAAGATAGAACCAACCTCAAGATCTCCAGTCCGGAAGAATTCGGGCTTCGAAATGAGAAAGATTTTGAACTGGAATCCCAGGGAATTATCTTGAAGGGCTGGTTCTATCCTGCTGGCGAAACCTCTCGGTGCGCTATCGTATATCATCATGGCTTTACCGGAACCCGCTACGGCGGAATGAAATATGCTCCTATGTTTGCTCAATTCGGCTGCGACCAGCTCTTCTATGATGCTAGAAAGCATGGAGAGAGTGGCGGTGAATATGGCACTTTCGGCTATCATGAAAAACAAGATCTACTTAATGTTATCGATTGGTTAAAAAGGGAGCGCGGTCTAAGCGATCTGAATATCGCAATCATGGGAGAATCATTCGGGGCAGCCACTTCATTGATGGCTGCTGGATTCTCCGGTAGAGAGTTTGCATTCCTTATTGCAGAATCTCCTTACAGCGATCTTCCGGGAATCGTAGCACAAAGAGGCCGCTCGGATTATGGACCAGTCATAGAAATATTTATACCCGCAGCTTTCGCCCTGGCCAGGATTCGAGCAGACTTTGAGCCGGAACAAACGTCCGTTCTTCTAAAGGCTTCTGACATAAAAACTCCGGTTTTTCTGCTTCATTCCAGGCAGGATACATATACCGATTCCTCTAATTCCGCAGCAGTCCTTGATGCACTTACGGGTCTGTCCGAATCAGAGAAAGGTCTTTATTTTACGGACTGGGGTGCGAAGCATGCTCGATCCATTGACACCAACCGTGAGGAATTTACAAAACAGGTACAGGGATTCCTGGATAGAATCCAGGCAGGCAAGCGGCTGTCAGGAATTGATACAACGACGGATGCCATCAGTGATCACTAGATATAAAAAAGAGAGAATTGGCCAAACTGCCATGCTAGTTCTGACTGCAATTCTTATGAGTAGTTTGCTTCTGGTTTCAAACTGTAAACCATCTCCATTGAAGGAACTGGGCACTGTAGAATCATTTTCGCTTCAGGATACAAAGGGCAATCAGATCGAATGGAAACAATTTCGCGGAGAACCGGTGCTCGTTTTCTTCGGATACACCTATTGCCCGGATTTTTGTCCAATGACCATGCACAAGGTTCAGAAAGCCTATGAGTCCATGGGATCACCTCAGGATTGGCCCAGACTGATATTCATTAGCGTGGATCCCCGGCGGGATACACCTGCTTTGCTGGCTGACTATATGGGAAAATTCAGCTTTCCATCAATAGCACTTACCGGACCTGAAGAAAAACTCAGAGTAGCAGCCCGGAGGTTTGGAGTTACATTCTATGAGGATCCGGAAAATCCGGAGCTAATGCAACATTCCCCGGTTCTATTCGTGATTGATGAGCAGGCACAAATTCGTTATCTTTTCAAATTCTCCCAGACCTCTGAAGAGTTAGAAAAGATTGTCGACGCACTATAAGTCTTCAGAGGCTATCTAGCCCTGAATCGCATATTCGCCCGGGTTCGATTTCGCTTTTTGAGCGCACATTCATGGAGAGCTTCATTGGTCTAATCGCTACCCATCCTGGCCAGGTACATCTCTGCAACACTGTCGGCCGGATTTTCGCGTAACACCTCCTGCATATGCTGGCGACACTCCAGGACTTTACCTTCCAGAGCAGCCTGTACGCCCATTTCAAAGGATTGTCTGGTGCGAAAAAAGAGATCCAGAATCCATTGAGGCTGACCGTCCAGCACCTCATAGACTCTCAGGGGCGCTTCCTTTCCCTTCACTTCCATCTTATCCAGGAGTCTGGTATGATAGTTTTCCGGTGATTTCAATGCCCGGTAGAATTGTTCACTGATTAAAATGGGACTTCCAAAATCCCGGGTCAGACGCTCTATTCTGGAGGCTGTATTCACTGCATCGGAAATCACTGTGGATTCCATTCGGTCTTCAGATCCAATGGTACCTAACATTAGCCTTCCATGATGAAGTCCAATGCCCACTTTTATGGGATCGAAGCTCTGCTTCTGTCTATGCTGATTGAAAATTCGAACTTCCTCCTGGATTCTGATAGCGGACTGCAGAGCCTGCTCCGGCGGGCCCGCAAATAGAGCCATGATGGCATCTCCAATATATTTATCTACGAATCCACCGTGTTCGGTAATACAGGGGACCACCCCTTTTAGATAAGCATTGAGGAACTGAAAGTTTTCTTTCGGGCTCATCTTCTCAGAAAGATTGGTAAATGCGCGAATATCAGTAAAAAGAATACTCATCTCCGATTCAATCTGATCGCCCAGACGAACATCGCGAATGTCGGTGCGATTTAGATGATTCAAAAAATCGGTGGGAACGAATCGAGCATAGGCCTGATTTGTTTCCAGCAATGTATCGCTAAGGCTTTTGCTCTGGCGAAATGCCATGGAAAAAATCCTGGCAAGCAAATAAGACTGAGCCAGAAGAAACACAATCAAACCGAATCCAGCCAGGTTCCCGATTGTGGTGATATACACTTCGCTTGCATAGAGCATATCATGAATGGCTGTCAGAGCGAAAATAGTGCCACCTAACAGGGAAGCTACCGCTCCCGGATGGTGGCGCCTGATTGCCCGTATCCAGAGAATAATACCGAGAATCAGACAGAGCGCAAAGAAAACGAAAAAATAGACCAGAGTAAGCGAATAGACGCCTACAGGAAAAAACAGTACGGCCAGGCCAAAGATGGTTGCTGGTGCCCAGACCATAAATGGCAAAATGCTTTTCCAGGGATCATCCAGAGCCAAAAGCAAAAATGTGATGAATGCAGGAACCGCAAGATAGAACGATAGGAATTCTAACTTTCGCATGAATTCGAATCCGATTTCCGGATAGAGAAATTCAACCAGGTGCTCGCCAGTGGAGGCCACCCGCACAGCAATAATCAGACATACTATGGAAAAGGCCAGGGAGGACAAATCTTCCCGGCGACTCAGAAAGAGGGCCAGGTGATACAATCCTATAGCCAGGATTGCCGACATGGTAAAAACATCAAAAATCAATCGTCCGAGCCACAGACGTCGAATATCTTCCTGCTTGCCCAGAAAGAATGGATTCCACATTCCTCCGCTGCGATCGGTGAAATTGGAAATCTCAACCCGAATGTTAATTTCGCCATCGGCGCTGAGCGATTCCGGGATGTCCAATGGCTGAATAAAAAAGGCCGGTCGATGACTGCGAGAATCACTGCCTGCCTGCCCCGACTGTCCGATCAATCGCTCATCAACATAAACTTCCCAGGCCGTACCCTGCCTGGAGCTATAGAGTCCCAGAGCTCCCATCTGCTCGGGCAGTTTAATGGTCTTTGTATAAATACCTTTTCCGTAAGAGGGATACTTGCCTCCCTTCCAGGTCTGATTGTTCCAGGCACCCGGGACCTGAATTGTGCGAATCTCATCTGGCTGGCCGGACCAGCGAAAGCTCCAGGGCCCATCCAACTGAACAGGTTCTGCAAAGTCCAGGGATGGAGCCTCTTGAGTAGCTGGAATTTTCGCTTCGCCACAGCTCGAGGCACAAAGAAGCATGATAACTAACAATGGACCGGCTACTGCGTATTTCCCCGGCCAGGTTTTTCTGACCGAGCCCCTACCCCGCAGAGCTACATTGACATCTGCATAATTTGCCCGGATTTTCATTTATCAGCTTCCATCTTAGCGCGCCGATTAGAACCGAATGCCCGGTACTACCGGGGATACGTATGCCCGTAAATGGTGGTCTTCATTGGAGTGATGATAATTGGCAGTATGGTAAGACCTAGAATACCCATGCAGTAGTTTTCTGCATCTACATTGGTTATCTCAAATTTCGCAGCGCCAATCTCCCTTGCCTTTTCGGTAAAGCTTTTCACGCTACCTTCCATAGAGGCATCCCCCCAGAATGGGAAGTAACCGCAGCCCAGATGGATGGCCCAGGTGGTTGTAGATTGAAAACTGGAAGGTCTTCCCGCCGGTGTAATCATTCCATTGCGCGACCAGCCCCGATCGACTGTGGTGCAGGCAACGAAGGAAGTGCCTATGAGAATTATTGAAAGCAGGCCTATAGTTGGCAATCTTAAGGATTTCATGATACATGGGGAGAATTCGCCCGGACCATGCCAAATAAAAAATGCCAGCCCGGAGGCTGGCATTTGAAAAAGATTCCAATGGAATCTTCAGGTTTTGATCAGATGTTAATCAGATATTAATCCGATCTTAATCCGGCTTACCTATTACGAAGGTCATGTTGGTTGTAGCACTGCCGCCAATATTCAGCATCACACCATTTTTGGCACCTTCCACCTGGTATTCGCCGGCTTCACCAGTTACCTGCTTATTAATGTCCAGGGCCATTCGTACTCCAGAAGCGCCCACCGGATGACCGGCACCGATGAGTCCACCAGATGGATTGATTGGCTTGCCGCCTTTAAAATCAATCTTACCGTCTTCAATGGCCTGATATTCCTCTCCAGGACCGCTTATGCCAAAGGCAGAGATAGCTGCATATTCGCTGGAAGTGAAACAATCATGAGTCTCGATTACATCGATTTTATCCACATCCAGTTTAGCTCTGTCGTAGGCCTCTTTTACGGCCCGGCGAGTCCAGGGCAGAAGATAGGGATCATCCTTGGACTCTTCCATTTTCTTATCGAAAAGAATGGGAGCGACTCGATGGCCCCAGCCCTTGATAACTGCATAGTCGGAGATCTTCTTGCCCTTTCTGGAAGCAAATTCCTTCGCATACCCGGGATTGGCAATAACCATCAATGCAGCACCGTCGGTTACTTGAGAGCAGTCGGTAATGGCCAGAACGCCTCCAACCTCTGCGTTAAAATCTCCGCCCCGGGTCTTTGCATGCTCGCCGCTCATGTACCAGCTTCTTGTCTGAGCTTTAGGGTTTCGTTTTGCATTCGCATAGTTGATCCGGGAAATCTCTCCCAGGTCATCCATAATGCGAGATTCGCCAACAGACTTGCCATATCGCTGAAGGATATTGTCCGCCAGCTTGCCGAACAACTTGGGAAAAGGAAAAGAAATTCCTTTGGCCTCTTTTTCATAGTAAGCTGCCGTTCCCAGGAAGTCCCCGCCAATTGCGGAGCTCACGGTTTTCATAACTTCGATTCCCACCACCACTGCAACATCGTAGTCGCCGGCTCGCAGTTTGGTGTTGGCCGCATCCAGAGCCACGGAGCCAGAAGCGCAGGCTGCTTCATAACGAGCTCCAGGCACACCATAGAATGCAGGATTCACTTCAGTCAGGAAGGCGCCCAGGTGACCCTGGCTTGCATACTGTTCGGCGTCAAAGTTACCTACGAAAACGCCGATGCGGTTTTCCTGATTTAACTTCTTGATTTCATCGTAGTCCAGCCCTGCCTGAGCCAGGCCATCGTCTACTACCTCACGCATCATGGACATGAAGGTTTTTCCTTCCTTGCTCCAGTTACGGGCAAAATCCGTCTGGGCTCCGCCCAGGATAACGGTTTGATCTGACATAAATGCTTCTCCTTTCTTTAGCTATGCCTCCACCCGAAAGCGGAAGCATCGGTCTCGAACTCATGCGTGGCTGCCACCACATTTGGGCTCGATTATCAGGTAACCAGGTCAGGGCCACACTGGCCATGAGCATTCTGGAACCGCTGAAACAGTTTTTTTACCGGTTCATGAGAGGCAAGAATAGTTTGGGAGGAGCCGCGCCCCTCAGAAATCCCGGGCCCCATCCGTCCAGAAGCCTATGGCGCCGCATCCTCGCACCGGATCCAGAAGCTCTGGCATCCACTCTTTGATGGACGGACAATTTTCCGGGGTCTGGGCCAGAACCTTGTATTGCTGACCATTGCTTATATAAAGATACTGCTCCCGGGGATCCTCCCCGGACCTCCGGTCCACAGGCAGAGTTGCAGGCACAACAGTACGAATTTCAGGAATCCAGTCGGTTCCTGCTGCACCATCCGAATTAAAAAGCTCACCCTCCGAGCCTGGAAACCGGCCCCTGGCTTGCTGAAAGGTTTCCAGACCTATTCGGATTTTAATCAGATCTTCGACTCGCAGAAAATCGCTTCTGGAGGCCTGAGCCAAACCTTCCATCCTGGAGTAGGTCTGCGGATCCAGGACTGATTTTAAAGGCTGCAGATGTTTTCTGGCAAATTTCTGATCTGGCTGAATTCTGTAGACTCGATAGCCTCCAAAAACTCCAAGAATTACCACTGCCAGGGTTATCCATCCGATGCGACGCAGCCTTTGCATGTATCTATCCCTGGATGTAAGATAGGCCGGGCGGATTTCCTTCCATGATTGCTCCAGATAGTCCAATCTTGCGGCAGCCTGGCGCAATGCATCCGAAAGATGCGAAGTACTCTCACCGGATTCGGAGTAGAAGCTATGAAGCACTTTCAGATTTTCCGGGTTTCGGCTACGAAACTGTCTCTTGAGCTTCTCAAACAAATTCCCGGCTTTCTTCGATTCTCCGGGAATAGCACCGAGCTCTTGCATTCTGCTGGAGAGATGCTCCAGGTCCTTTTCCAGATATTCAGCCAGCAAGCGGCTGTCTCTCAGGGAAGAATCCGCAAGTGTCTCCACCGACTCCAGTCTCTGTCTTGCCCGGTTAATCCCATCTTCCAATTCTGCAGCCAGGGAGCTATTCCGGGCTTCCTCCTCGCTCAAAGAGGGAAATCCTGGCAGTAGTCTCTGTAATGATAGCATGGTAAGACTGCAAAGCCACTGGATTCATTGTCATTCAGGTTTTTGAGTCTAACCACAAAGCGTAGTCTGCCCGGATACTGGTAATCCGATAAAAACCACTTGCCTGTCTTCAGGATTCGGACCAAAGCCTAAAACATCATCAGGTTGCCTTAAATGGGGCAACTCGAGTCGAAAGCAAATAACAGGGGGAATAAATGAAGAAAGTAGCAAGCAGCCTTATGGCTTTTTGTTTTCTGGCATTGGCCGGGCCGCTGAGCGCGGAAGAGCCAGGCTATGGGGCTCTGGAGGTACAGACCGATCTGGTTTCTAACTATATCTGGAGAGGCCAGGATGTGATGGCCCTTTATGCTCGTCAGAACTCAGAGCAATACGGTGCGAATTCTGGCGCCTGGACCCTTCAGCCCAGCGTTACATGGATAGCACCCACCGGAGGATTCTTTGTCAATATCTGGGGATCCTTTGCTCTCGAGGGAAGAGAGGATGTGGATTCGGATCAGAGAATTCAGACCGGTCCTGGACAGTCCTTCGTGGGCAATTCCAACTGGTTCGATCCTGCACTGGGAACCGCAATTGCCGGCGCAGGTCCAAATGCCAATACCGCTCCCATAACGGCCTTTAGTAGTTTACCCGGATTATACCCGGAAGCCAACGGCACTCGCAGAGTGGATGAGCTGGATTTAACCATAGGCTATGAAATGGATTCCACCATCGGTGTTATTGGTTTTGGCCTCATTCATTATGCGTATTCCAGCCCACTTGTGAAATCGGACTATGGAAACTTGAATGGGTACTACGGAAATGAGGCCTATGTTACCTACTCGCCTGCATTCATGCGAGAGCTCACTTTCAGCTACTATTCTGAGCTAACCAATATATGGCAGTACATTCAGCTGGGTTATGCAGACTCATACGGCATCAGCGATACCATCGCAATAGATTACGGACTGAGTGCTGCCTATTCAGTTTACAATCAGGTGCAGGGGATGAATGATATTTCGGCCAACCTGGGAGTGTCTGCAACCATGGGAAACGGCACGTTTCTGATTTCCTACAACGTTAGCTACAGACCAGAGCTCAAGTTATATGAATGGCTTTATGATGCAGATGCCTATAACAATCTACCGGTCTGGATTGATGGAGGAAGTACAGGGTTCGATGGCATGGTTACAGATCCGTCCAGAAGTCAGGGGATCATAAACGATTATGTGAATAATACAGTGACTACTCAGATTCAGAATCAAACGGGAAATGCAAACTACACCTACACTCCTAGAATGAAAATACCTCGATTCGTGCACTACGTTAAGTTCGGGTACAAATATCTGATCGAATGATCCAGAGCTTAAGAAACGTTACTATAGATTTGACGGCAGAATGATCAGGGAAGACTCAGCCGGAGCCATTGAGCTCCGGCATCTTCTTAATGGCTTTGGCTGCCCCTTCTGCGCATAGCATTCCAGATAGATAGAACAATACTAGCCCGGGAAACAGGAAAAGGAACCGACCAGGAGATAATCATGAATCGAATCAGAAATCAATGTATCCTATCAAAAATAGATTGGACTCTTCGATCATAGTCAACCGCCCAATCATTGACAGCATCCTTGTCGATCGTGCCTCTTGTGACATATACCAGACCATAAGCAAAGCGCCTGATGGTTTCTCTTTTTACATGAACATCCCTGTCCTTTGTCAGAATTTCCACCACTTCATCTGATGTATTGAATCTATACTGATCCAGTTGACTATGGTATGTAGAAGAGAACCAGCCTTTCTCCAGCTTGCTTTTTGCTTTTTCAATTTGCGCCAGAACATCATTGTACATGGAGTCGGCAGTAAGACCATCCCTGGCGATCCATAGTTTCAATGTTGTGCCATCGTCAGACCTCAGCTCCAATTCGCATTGGTACTCGAAAGCGTATGAGGACCTACCGGATCCACGTTCTCCTTTCACCTCAAGCCCTGATCCTGCGGCCTCTGCCAGAAGATATTTCTTGTAGGTAGAACAAGCTTCATCCGCCGTGTGGCTGTGTCCTGCCGCCATAGGAAGAAACAAAAATAGGATCAGATAGTTTAGCCTGGTTTTCATGGCCTCCAGGTATCCAGGCGAAATAACCTTGGCAATATAAAAACCTGGACTCTCCGGCGATTGGGATTCCTGAAAGTTAGTAATCAGTCTTCCCGGGCTCTACGTTATCCATCGACTCTATTATGGAAGAGAAATTAGCGTGAGAAGCGATTACAGCCAGACTTTCTGGTGTCCAGAAATGCCTGGCTCCGTGGAGGTCAGGCGTTCGACCGTTCACCCGGATCAGGCTTTCGCCATCCATTGCAAAAAATTTTTCGGCCAGGAAAATACTGGGTGACAGTCCCATGGCATAACCCCGGATTATTGCCTCCTGAATGGATTTGATCTTAGTATTCAAAAGACTCCACAATGAAAAAATCAATCTGGTCTTTGCTCCATATTCTCTGCGCCTGGCTCTTGATAGGAGCGTGCTCGACCCCGGGTGGTAGCGAAACAGGCCAGGAATCTACGGAGCCGGAGGGTACTCCTGTTTTCCAGTATCAGGTTATTGCCGAAGGAGGCTTGCGGCTTCGCTCCAGGCCAACGATTGATTCCGATGTACTTGAAACCATACCACGCTGGAGCGTTTTTCAAACGGAAGGAAGGAGCCCCCACGCCGAAGAAACCATCGATGGCCGCAGAGGGGAATGGATTCCATTAAAGAACGGGTGGCTCTTCAGCGGGTTTCTTACCTCCAGTGCCACAGTATTCTATCCCAGGACCGGAACAACCGCTCATTCTTATTTCAAGCCGAGCACTGCAGCAGAGAAATTTCCGTGGAAAGATGGATTCAAATTAGTCAGTAGCTATGACCTGCGACATACCGATTCGAATGGAGAAACCTGGCGAAAAGTGACCTACGAATTCGGATATGCCATAAGGTGGTTTCGGGAATCGGAAATGGAGGCAGGGGTTCCGGCCACCGATTATTGTAATTCAGAAAGTAGCGAAAACTGTCTACACCCCGGTCTGCGCCAGTATGTAAATGGCGGATCCATCCAACCTATGGGTTGCGAGTGTTTCGGGCCTATCCAGCTGTTCCCTCGGGGGGAAGTAGAAGGGTGCGGCCAGAGCGTGGGATCCTGGAAAACGAATGCCGACGGATCCATTCGCATCGAAATGCGGCAGAGCAATTACAGGTGCGAAGATATACAGGGCCACATCTGCCAGTTTCGCTACCCGGGCAAAATGTTCGTAAAGAAAGTAAACTTGAATCGCTTCTCTCTCAAGCAGAGCCATCGCGAAGAGCTGAAGGCACGAGTGCACGGATACGATGAGGGATTCTTGCCTGTAACTCTGGACGGGCAACTGCTCAATCCAAGTATCTGTCAACCAGTGGGCCGATAATCAATCAATGCCTTTGGATCATGCCCGGGCCTGCCTTTTTCTATAACTTCGCAGCAGCGCGAAACCCAGGATCAGCAAAGCTGCTACCAGCAATGCCAGCCCCGCCCCTTCGTAGAGTACATCCAATCCTGTAGCCCCCCTGAGGGGCTCGGTTATTACCGGAGAGAAAAACTGACCCAGGAAAATGGCCGCTCCCAGGGCACCCACCACCCGGCCCCGAAATGCCTCCGGAGTCACGGCAACCACCCATAGATTTAGATTTGGCATTAGCATTCCAAAACCCAGGCCGCAAATAGCCAGGCCAATCCAGACCTGAATCAAAGTGGTGGCACTTCCAAAGATAACGTAACCGGTGCCCATAAAAACGCAGATTAGAACACAGATCATTAGATGAGAAAAATGCTTTCGCACATGTCCAAAGTTAAGAGAACAAAGAGAGGACACGAATGTAGCCAGTGCAATGGAGGCACCGCTTATGAAACCGCTGGCCTGAAACTCTTGCTCAAGAAAAAATGGAAGCTGCACCGGAATTAAATAGAATACTACCATCCCTCCGAATGCGAAGAATAGCAAAAACGTAATTACTGGTAGATGCAGAGATTCTGGATCCCCCGGTATTGCAGTTTCGTAGGACTTTCTCTCTGGCTCGAATACAGACATGGCTGCGATGGGGGCAAGTATCAGGGCAAAAGAGTATACCAGGAATGGTCCTCTCCAGCTCCATTCGGAAAGCGCTCCACCGGCCAGCAAAAATACGACACCTCCAAGCCCCATGAAGGCAGCCTGGTAGCCCAGGAATCGAGCGCGATGGGGTCCATAGAAGTAATCAGATATTAGTGCCGTTGCTGAGGTTATTACCCCGGCAACGCTCATTCCGAGGATGGCCCGGGACACCAGAATAGAAGCAAGTGAATCAAGAAAGAATCCGGCAGTTCCGCTAATGCCATAGAGCACTGTGGATAGCACCAGCAGGCGCTTTCTTCCAAATCGGTCTGCAATCCATCCTGCAATCGGAGCCGTAAGAGCGATGAACAATGCAGGCAATGTCAAAAGCAGCTTCACCCAGAAAGCAACATCCGGAACATCAATGAAGTGTTTCTTCATGGCCGGAAGAGACGGAGACATGGTGGCTCCGGCCATAACCGTAAGAGAACTGGCAGCCAGCAGAGAAAATTGGAGCCATCGATTCAGTCGATTATCCGTTTGCTGTGGCGGAGACTCCTCCTTCGATTGGCTGGAAGTATTCAATGTCATATAAAGTACCTGCTCGTTGCTCCCGGGGCTTCCAGACAGCCTCCACTCTCAGACCGGTGCGAATATCATCCACTTTCAATCCATCTACAAGATGATATAGATGTGTATTGGTTCCATCCAGCTTGATATAACCGTAGGTGTAAGGCGGCTTTCGCGGCTGTCCAGGATACTCCAGATGAACCGTGGTGAAGCTTTCCAGGACTCCGGTGCGGGGGACTTCAATATATTCCGTACATTCTACAAAGCAAATGCCGCAATAGATCTTGGGCGGAACCTGGATCTTCTTGCATTCCGGGCAACGTGTACCAAAGATTTTTTCCTCATTCTTGAGGCCAGTGTAAAACCTGGTGAGCGCCTTTCCATAGACCCAGCGATATTCAATATCCACTTTTCCAGGTATTCGATTGAGTAGCTTCTGATTCCGGAGATAGTCTTCAGCCATTCGTTTCTTCTGAATAGTAAGGTGGCTACTACGAGGAAAATTTGCTACATTGACGATCTTTCCTGGCACAGATTCCACCGGTAGCTGATTTCGCAGTCTGTTTTTCAATTCAGATACATCCATTGAGGTTGTTTCAACCATACGAACAAAGGCCAGGATCTCCTGGCCCATTTTTGCATCTGGAATACCAATCACCGCCACTTCCTGAATTTCCGGATAGGAAAGCATTGCCTGTTCAATTTCAGTTGCAAAAACGTCTATGTCATTTCTGCGAATTCGATCCCAGGATCTGCAATGAAAGAACAACTGACCCTCTTTTAAATAACCCAGGTCTTCTGTGCGAAACCAGCGCTCCCGGTCTTCCGCGAAATCTTCGACTGCTGACTCATAGGAGGTTGGATTCGTTTCTACGTTCAAATTGCTTTCCAGATCAATGCTGCGAATCCAAATATCGCCGATCTGCCCGGCTTTCGCCTCCTGAAATGAGGGAGAATCGGGCGCTAGCACAGAGTAGCTGGAAGGCTTTGTTCTGGAACTAACAGAGGAATCAGTTTGCAACGATCCTATGCGAATCTCCGTGCCTGGAAGCGCCTGGCCACAGGAACTGGACTTTCCTGGAGATTTGACCAGAGAAACAATCCCTGCCAGTTCAGTCACATGGTAGCCCCGGTACAGCACCCAACCGTTTTCTTTGATTCTTGCATAGCTTTCTGGCGACGGACCATTACCTGAAATCACAACCTTATTCAAAGATTCCGGGTCTACTGAAAGTTCCCCTTCGAGCTGACTGGATGACTGCACATCCGTTGAACCACGATTCAGGTATGAGTTTAGTGATTTTGAGCAGGCGAATAGTACAGTAGATCTATTACTGTTGCCAGATATTCGCATAGATGCGCCTGCATTCATTGCCGACAGAGCAAAAGAAACCACATTGTGAATACTGGAGAGTTCATCCCAGAGTAAGAGCTCATCCCGAGAGTCCAGTTCCAGAAATACGGCCAGATCCCTGGCTCTTTTCCAGAGCCCGCAACCAAATCCAATAGGTTTTGGCTGGTTTTCTGTGCCTGCCGTAAATGCGATGATTGCCGGTAAACGATCACCGGGCATCCCCGGGGTTGCCTGCTTCTCACTACTGAAGGCAACGTGACTGTCAGAGGCGGATTGAGATTCTCCTGGACTATTTTCTTCGCTGTCTTTCCATGATTGGTTTTCTGTTATCAGTCCGTCCAGGGACTGAATTACGGACCATACAGGCTCCAGATTGGAATCAAGGGATTTCGAATAACTCAAAAACCGGGCCGAACATTTCTGCAGACTTCGCGCGATTTGCTCTCCATTCCAGCGATGGGACAGCAACACCGGGGTGGAATTGGCCATGGAAATGGCAAATAGATCCAGCAAGATAGGTAGCTTCTCTGAGTGATAGATACCTGCCGCTGTGCCAGGCTTCAAACCCATTCCTTGAAGCTCCAGGGCCCTTTTTCGCACCAGATCCAGAAAATCATTGTAGCTAATGCTACCGTCCTCTGTATTCAAGAAAGGTCTGGAGTTATGCGTCCTGGAAGAGAATTCCAGCATTTCAGATAGCGATACGGGCATTGTTTCGTTCATGGATTTTTTAGCTCCGATTCCTGGGCGATGGACTGAGCAATTCAATCAGTCGGAAGTTCCTTCGGTCAATGGCTTCGATTCAGGCTTAAAATACAGGATGTCTCGAATGCTGCCGGAACTGTGTTCGGCCCAGACAGTAAGTAATGCATCGCCAGGTTTTGTATTCTTCAGAGTTTCCAGAGAACCTACAATTAAATGAATCAATTCCGTTTCTACACCCGGATAGAAAATGGCCGCAAGCATATACGGGGGCTGAACACCTTCGGGCAGATTATGCGGGCTGCGATGTACAATGGTTCCGGCCTTCAACACAGGATTGTCCTGCACAGACATTAGCTCATCGCATCGTCCTCCAAAGGGTGAGCGAGACTGGGCCGGAAGAAATAGTTTTCCGGTACGTTTGCATCTTCCTGCCTTGAGCTCTCCCTCTCTCAGTGAAGTCAAAAATGCGCCGATGACAGAGCCCGGATTCCATTGATAGTCCAGTTGCACACTACCCTGCATGACCATGGGCTGTATCGTTTCCCATTCGTTTTCCCTGGTGCCAGACAAGGGAGGTTTCCCATCGTTTTGACTCATTGTGCCTTTCCTGAGGTAGATTCACGGATCTCCATATCCCGGTCTGAACTGAGAATCATCACTGTGTGGAATTGGATAGCTCCGCCCCATCCCTGGGCCAGACCGATCTTCGCCCCGGGTACCTGTCTATCGCCGGCTCGGCCCATTACCTGAAGAGCTACTTCTGCCTGCCTGATGATTGCGCTGGCTCCGATTGAATTGTTGGACAATACTCCTCCAGATGGATTCACCGGTAGTTTCCCATCCATGGCCGTGGTTCCGTTTTCAATAAGTTTATAGGATTCCCCTGGTTCGCATAGACCCAGAGCATCATACCAGAATAGATGCTGGCTGGAAAAAGCATCATACAGCTCCATAACGTCCAGTTGTTCCAGCGGATCCGTAATACCCACAGCACGATAGCAACGCTGGGCGGCTTCTCGCAAAGCCACAGGATCGCCCCAGTCCCGGTCTGGATAATTGACCCCGTCCGATATCGTGGCTGCGGCCTGAATCCAGGCCAGAGGTTGATCCAGTTTCTCGGCTACCTTTTCGCCCACCAGAACCATGGCACAGGCTGCATCGGAAGTGGGACAGGCATCCAGCAAACGCAATGGGGTGGATAACCAGTTCATGGATTTCATTAGCTCTTCAGATATCTGCGGTAGCTTCAGTTGTGCATTGGGATTCTTCAGAGCATTCTTTCGCATCATGGTGCCAATCTTTGCGAAGTGGTTCTCATTTACTTCCGGATAATGACTCATATAAATTCTGGTCTGGTTGGCTACCGCCGATGGAGCCCCCCCGGCGAAATCCCGGCCCATGGTGGGCGAATAAACCAGAGACAGGCCCTGCTGAACCGAGGATTCGCTCAATTTATCGCCAGAGACAACAAGAACTATGTCAAACATACCCGAAGCCACAAGATTGTAGCCGGCAATGGTGGTGGCTGCGCCCACTGTTCCCCCGGTTTGAATTCGAAAGTGACTGTTTAAAACACCCACAGAGTAATCTGCCGCCCAGTGTTCCGGTTCGCCTACCCCCTCGAAGAATTCCGGACCGCTTCCCATGACGGTGCAATCGATCCGATCTTCGCCTATGCCGGCATCATCCAGTGCCAGATCGCAGGCTTCGCCGATCAATTCCGGGAAATTTACATCCCTTCGCTTGAGCTTTGTCCTTGTCTGTCCAATTCCTGCTATGGCTACCTTTTGCATATCATGTCCACCTATCTGTTCTTTTCTGCGCCTTCACCTAACGTTCCAGGAAGAAAACTATGTTGGATTGCATGGCAAGACCGGCCTGAGCATGAACCAGTGCGCGGTCCGCTTTCTTCAGCTGAACCGGTCCGGCTTTTCCCTGGATCTGCAAATGGGCCTCCAGCATTCGCATTAATCCGGTGGCATAGGGAACATGGGAGCAAATAGTTCCCCCGGACGGATTGACCTGGATCTGATTCGCATCTGAGCGAAGCCACCTGGGCCCGGATAAACTTCCAGTGAGTTGCAAGGCCTCGTACAACATCAATTCTTGATGAGCATAGATTTCCTGAACCTCTGCAAAATCCACGTCCGTCGATTTCATTCCTGCTTGAGCAGAGGCCTTTTCCAGCGCCACTCTTGCAGAGGCCACTGCCCCCAGATTACGAAAGGTGGGATAATATGCATCGCTGGCAAATCCCACGCCTTGAACGAAGGACGCTGCCAGTGAGTTTTCCTTTATGTATTGCTCGGATGCCAGAAAAAGCACCACGCATCCGTCTCCGGCTCGGGCGATGCTCAATTCTCTAAGAGGATCTGCCACGGGCTGCGAATCTATTATGTCCCGGGCAACTAGATCCATGCCCTGTCCTTGCATGCATCGTGGGTTCAGACTTCCTTTTCTTCGATTCCGGGCCGCGATCTCTGCGAAGTCCATTTCGTTGGCGCCGCTGGCTTGCATATAGAATTGGGCCTGGAGAGCTGCAATGGAATCCCCATCGGCACCTACAGGCCTTAGATAGAACGGGTCTGCACTCATGGCGCTAAAGGCAGAATAGCCCACCTGGCTGGCCTTGGAATAGGCAACTACCATCGCGGTTTGAAATTTGCCGGTAAGAATCTTCGCCATGGCATACATGGCTCCCCAGGCACCGTCCCGTTCCACCTTGGACTCGTCTTTCAGAAAGGAACCGGCCGCCTCCACCTGGTAAACGTGATTTATGGATATACCATCCAGGACGTCATCGGCGCACTGAACTACTGTATCAATGTCAGATCTCTGGAGGCCGGCCTCTTTCATGGCCTGGCGCACCGTCAAAAAGACAGTCTCCTCCACCGACAATTCCAGGTTCTCAGGCTCAATGATTGAAGCCCCACCGATGATCCCCACTCGATTTTGCATAGCCTGTCCGAAGGCAGTATTGATTGACAAATCAGTCAATCAATTTTCACAGATTGCCTGAATCCAGGGGAGTTCACCGTTTGCAGCGCGGAAAAAGGCGGAAAGAAAAAGGCCGGACCAATACGGTCCGACCATCCACAGGGTTTACTGCTGTCGGCCTTCGATGACCTGTAGCAATACAGCCGAAGCAAGGCCCAGACGTCTGTCCAGAGAGGTGCCCGGATGAAAGGTAATTGTGATTTGAGGCACAAATGGATTGAATGCCTGTTTGAAGTTTGCGGCTTCCTGACCATTGGCGGTTACAGTGAAAGCCTGAGGCACAAGATTGGAAAGTAGCCGGCGCACCAGAGCCAGTGCCATACTATCCTCCTGAATCGTGCCGATTTCATTCTCAGCTGAATCCAGAATAATCCATGAATCCCGCAGAATGGATTTCAATCCCTTGCGACGTAGAGTACCGATTCGTTCACCGGTTTTTGCATCATCCACATCGTAGGATGCTCCAAAGTCGATAATACTTCGGGCATTAATTTTTAGAAGCTCCTCATTGCGAGACTCGTCAGCGTAGACGGTAATAGCTTCCTTGAGCTTAAAGGCTTTTTGTTTCACGAACAAAAGCAGATTCTGGCGATTTCCATCATAGATTCGGATTTCATTTCCGAACAATTTCCAGAATTTCATTCTGCAGTAATACTGGTCGAGAGAGTAGCGATCCATTTTGGTTTCCTGATTCTTAATCCTGGATCTGTCCAGGTTAGCCCAGTTTGAACTGCCATCACCGTTAATCCAGCCGAATTCAAAATTGCAGGGTACACGGAATTTCTGCAGGTCATTTTCAATTTAGGAGGCGACTGAGTCCTGGTGATGCCTGCCTGGGCCACAGACTTCTGGTCAATGCAGCGGCATACCCTGGACAACAAATAAACGTCGTCCAGGGATTTTAATGGACATCTGACAGGACGGGATGTTGTCTAATTAGTAATGAATCCAATGTCCTTCGATCCTCATAATCTAGCTCTGGCACTAATTGTATCTATGGCATTACAGGCCGTTTTCTTTGCTTTCGCGGCTGCTCTTAAGACAGACAAAGTTACAGACCTTTCCTATAGCCTGACATTTTTGATCCTGGCTCTGGGCCTGCTCGCAATCAACCATTCTGCAAGCAAGGCCCATTACTTTCTGGCCTTTATGGTTGCACTCTGGTCTGTTCGGCTAGGGGGTTACCTGCTGGTTCGCATCATTCGCATGGGTCGGGATCAGAGGTTCGATGGGATACGAGAAAGCTTTGTTGCTTTCCTGCTTTTCTGGGTATTTCAGGGCATTACGGTCTGGGTCACCATGCTTCCTGTGATTTATGCATTGAGCCAACCGGAACTGCCTGCGGGAACTGCATTTATGTCTGGCGCAGGTTTATGGCTTCTGGGTCTTGCCTACGAGTCCATTGCAGATCAGCAGAAGTTTTCCTTTAAGAATGATCCGGCAAATGAGAATCGCTGGATAGATACCGGCCTGTGGAAGTATTCCAGACATCCAAATTATTTTGGCGAGATACTGCTCTGGTGGGGCCTTTTTGTGGCAGTGCTACCCACCCTTTCCGGATGGGCCTATCTGCTAATAGCTGGACCTATCTTCATAACTTGCATTCTTCTGTTCTTCAGTGGAATACCACCTCTAGAAAGACGATACGCCAGAAAGTACGGAAACAATTCGCAATTCCAGAGATACAAAAAGGGAACGAGCCTGCTGATACCCTGGAAGCCTGCTCGCATCGGCTGACTTGCCCCGATACCCGAGTTGCGAAGCTCCAGAGTTGCGAAGCTCCAGAGTTGCAAAGCTCCAGAGTTGCAAAGCTCTGAAATTCTACAAAGGACTTCAGTCAGCTACAAATAGTAGGGTCCCATTGGTAAATTCCCCTGGTTCCAATTCTCGCAGCTGAATGTACCGACTGTTCTGAGAACGAACAAATTGAAATCCGGATGCATTTTGAATCAGACTGCCGGCTGGAGCATTCAGGACAAACTTCCTGGTCCGATCTCCATTCAATGTGGCCTGCACTCCATTGCCAGTTTCCTGTAGACGAAGCTTGTACTCTATGAGTTTTTCACCGCGCCAATCCACGGCTGAATACGTTTTGTGTTTCAACCAGGGACTTTCATCATCAAGACCAAACCATCGCTCTTTTTTGGGCTCTGGATTTAGAAAAGCCACCACAGGTTCGGATGCAGGCGAAACAGAGGGTCCTGACTTTGCAACAATTCGAATACTATAAGCGCCGGGTTCATCCAGTAGAAAATCCTGGGATAGTAGCGCTGCACCGGACGTTATAGTCTTCTTCGTTTGATATTCCTTTCCTGGCAATTGCGCTATTAGAATTTCATAGGATGTGGCATCGCTCTGGGCTTTCCATTTCAAGTTAACCTTTCCTTGATCGGAAGCATGAGCGCCCAGAATTTCCGGAGCCTTCAGTTCCTTTATGGATCTCTCTGCTGTAAGAGAAACCGATGTTCGGCCATAAACCAGAGGACTGGTGGGCCCACTGCCAGCCTCATTGATGGCAACAATTCGATAGCCATACCATTGACCGGGCCTCAAGGAGTTGGTGTCTTGAAACGCTGCATCTTTTGTGCGAAAAGGGCCTTCCCATTTCTGGCTGGATGGATCATAACGGTAGATCAAGTATTCCTGAACTCCGGGAGATTCATCCCATTGAAGTTTTATCTTTCCCTGGAGGCTTCCGCGACTAACCTGAACACCGGTTACCATGGCCGGCGGCAAATTCTCATCTGCAGCTGTAAGTACGAGAGGACGACTCCACATTCCTTTTATATTTGTATCTACTTTACGAATACGATATGTATACCGGGCCCCTGGAGATACCCGATAGTCTTTAAATTCTTGCTCCCGGCTTGTGCCCAGCGATTGCCAGGTGGCCGACGTTTCATTCCATCTTTGAATCTCAAAGGCTGCCGCAGAAGACTGCCAGCTCAAATGGGCATAGATCTGGGTGCCTTTTTGAATCATCTTACCGCCCAGGATTTCGATTCGAGTAGACGGATCCGGATTTCTGGAGGCAAACCCCTGGACCACCGGCGCATTCTCCTGGGGAGTGCGGCCCTTTTCATCCATACTCAAAACTCGATAGGCATAGGGACGGCCCGGATCTACACTTGCATCCCGGAACAGAGTACTTGTTGAATACCCCACAGTCTGAAACTTCAGCGAATCATCATGGGGGGCCCGCTGAATCTCATAGGCCAGGGCAGACGGTACAGGGCTCCAGGAAATTTCCACATGCCGAGCAGACTCTCCACGGGAGGCAAGAATCTGCTCCGGCGCCGGCAGATTTCCAGGAACATCGCCCGAATCTGGCGGAGCGCTATCCTCAATGATAAGTGCTGTGCGAATCAGCTGACTCATGGCATCGTAAGATATCCAGCCATAGCCGTCGGCGCCCCATTGCCGGCTCCAGGAATTCATTATCTTGAAGGCACCATTTTCGCGATCATCATCGTAGCCCACGATGACTACAGAATGACCGCCCATAAAGGCACCATCCGGGCCTGCATATACTCCATCCTTCAGATCCAGAAGGTTTTCATAGAGAAGGATACCCACCATCACTGGATGGCCGGCTGCGATCTGGCGTTTGATTCCATCCGGTGCATGGCTGGATAGAACTCTGTATCCTTCAATTCGAAACTTACCTGCAATTGGATGCAGCCGGGCAGACGGTCGGATGCCTGTCTGGCCCGGTTCGTAAGGCATTTCGCTCCAGGGAACCGCCCCTTTTCGCAGAAGTACGTCCAGAGCCTCCGGAAACGTGGCCCCTTTTGCACCGGATTGAAGCAGAGCTTCGCTATAGGCCGGTGAAAATACATGATGGCCGGGCCCCCCGCTAAAAGGACTGTCAAAGCCCCAGCCTCGGTGCAGATTTTCGTAGTACGATTTTACTGCATAAACAGCAGCCCAGGAAATACAACTGGCCTGGTCTCCCTGATAGCCCACGGGCGGCATCTGCGAAGAAAGATCAATTTCTGAAGGTAGAGGTGCAGGCTGCATCTGTCCCGGTAGATCCGCACCCGGTATTGCAGAAAGCTGCTTCCAACCAGCCTGGCGATAACCGCAGTTCTTACATGGATCTGCGACCAGAGATCCAAAGGATGGAAGGATCAGTAAGAAAGTCAGCCCGGCGGATTGCCAGGCTTTCCCGCTCCATAGGCGGTTTTCTCTTTCAGTTGCATGGTATTTCATAGATTATCAGTCGGATCGTGCGATACTAATGCTGCGACCGGATAGTCCTGGTACAGACTCATCGCTTTCTATAAGTAGAAAATCTTCCGAGTCAGCCAGCACTCGCAATTTGCCGGCCTCCAGCACATCACTTTTTGCTGCATATAGGCCAGAATAGTTGCTGGAACGACCATCTACGGACAGAGTGATTGTGAAGCGATCCTGCTCGGATTGAATCTTGACCTCAACCGCACGCATCTTTCCATCAAAAAATTCCCCTTTCCAGGTCCCTGTAAATCGTTCCAGGCCTGTGCCTGGAAGAAATCGATGCCTTTTCTGCACAGGTTCGGGGTTGCGAAAGGCGGTCACTGGCCTGGAGTTTTCTGATTCAGACCCCAGCTGAGCTTTGGTTCGAATCACATAGAAGAACAGATCCCCGGCTTCTCCAGGTATCTTCTCGGAATAGCCAGTTTTATTTCCAGGAACCGCTGCCACAAATTCATAGTCGGCGCTGGAAACCATTGAAGCCAGGCCTCGGCCACGGGTCTGCGCCCTGAAAACATAGTACTCGGCGGCTCCTTCGACAGCATCCCACTGGATGCTCACATTCTCACCTTTCAGATTAGATTTAACATTCTCTGGTGGAGGCAGAACCAGCCCGGCTCTTTTTGCATTTGGATTGGCCCTGCCCAGAGCAGGATGGCTATACCCACTGTTTCCGGCCTGATTCGCTGCGACTACAACGTAAGCAAACCATCGACCGGATCGGACGCTGGAGTCACGATCAATAAAAGTGGTACCGGTAACCTTTTGAGGACCCTCCCAGACCTTGCGGCCGTAGTCGTACCTAAAAATGGCATAGGCGGTAGCACCAGGTACACCGTTCCATTCCACTTCAATACGATCATTGTATATACCTTTGGAGGCCTCTATAGAACCGGGCTTTTCTGGCTTTGTAGTTCTACCCGGCAGATTCACCTGCACTGGTTCGGACCAATCTCCTGCACCCTTGCTATTGATAGCTCGCACAGCATAGGCCGTTACCTGATTGTTTCCAGGGTTGGCATCGTTGTAAGATGGACTGGTGGACGTACCCAACACCGCCCAGGAATCGTTGGAGGCATTGTACCTTGCAATTTGATAACGACTGGCTCCGGACACAGCATTCCAGTTCAACGATACACTTACGCCGGCCACTGCGCGAAGGCTAGCACGAAGACCACTTACCTGTTGCGGAGTCGTTGTTCCGCCCTGCTGAGCGTATCCTTCAACAATAGTTGATCTTTCCGGGTCTGAATAGTTTTCTTCCGAGGCAACGGCTACAACAAGATATTTATAGGCGACGTTGGCCTGAACCGTGCGATCTGCATGTACTGTAGATTCTGCATAGGCAATCTGTTCGAATCCAGTCCCTCCTGGATCGGCGCGAAATACGATGTATACTACGGCTCCGGACACAGCAGACCAACTAATTTCCACACGATCGCTGTAAGTACCCCGGCTGGCTGTTACATTCGATGGCGGCTCAATCTTTTCAGATTCTTCAGGACCGGGGTTGGGTCCAGGTGTAGGTCCCGGACCGGGCTCGGATTCCTGAATATCATACATTACCAGAATATAGGGATTTAGCTTTCTCCACATAGAATAGGAGATCCAACCGTAACCACTGGTTCCCCAGGAAGTGCCCCAGGAGTTGATCAGTTTAAATGCTCCTACATCACCGTTGGGAGAACGTTTGCTATCATCGTAGCCTACAAGGGTCATTGCATGTCCGCCGTAGTTCTGACCGGCTTTTCGATCATAGACCTGTCCGGACCGCAGATTGTAAAATGCATCGTCTACAGGAATTCCAAATACCACTGGATTTCCGCTTGCAAGTTCAGCCTTTACGGCGTCCAGATTATTCGCTGGAATTCGCTTGAAGGACCGGGCTTTGAAACTTCCTGCCTGCTGGCGAGCGCCCGAGTTGGGTTGTCTGCGGAAATCATTTGGATTGTAAGGCATGGCCGCCCAGGGAGCAATTCCCTGCTGTACAGCCAGCTGCATGGCATCATCCAGAACGGAACCATCGTCGCGACCACCGTTGATTTGATTATATACGTAAGCAGGTGAAAAAACTCGCTGGCCGGAGCCCCCGCTCATGGGTGAGTCATATTGCCAGTTTCTTTCAATTCGTTCCTGGTAACTTTTAGCTGCATAAGCTACGGCCCATGCTACACAACTTCCCTGTTGCCCCTGATTTCCCACCGGAGGCATTCGAGAACTAAGATCCACGCTGGAAGGAAGACCGCGATGCCGGATCTGGGTGGTTGGAGCCAGCTCCACAGATCGCATGGCTGCAGGAGACGTCGGGTTGAATCCGCAATCCATTTCTTTCCCATCGCAACCTCGTGGGCGCACAGAGGAGGGATCAAAATCGCCTTCAGCCGGTAATCCTGTTCCCAGAAGTACCAGTGTAATGATCGCTATCCAGAAAGACCAGTTTCTGTAGGTGCCTGAAGGCTTACTGCTGAACCAGCCTGAAGTATTCCTGGTTTTTCGCAAAGACTTATCCTGCTTTTTCATTTTGCGCTCCCCAATTCCAGCACGGAATCCTTTGGTTATGAGACGACAGTAATAGGGGGGAGGTTTCCCATTGCGCAACCGTTTTATGGTAGATTGCGAATTTCTTCGCTTAGTTTCTCATCAAATGGATGAAATGCGAATGCTTCCGGGGAATAAAGCACTGGAATGATGAAGCTACGGTTATCCACAGTCTGCTCTTTGAGGCGCAGAAAGATAATCCAATGACCCGGTCCTGGAGCTTCTCGCAATCCGGATTCGTACGAGCCAGGGGTGATCAGGAAATTCAGGGAAGTTAGCTTCTTTGCCTTGAAATTGGCCGGGGATTTCAAAGTGCCCTGTACTGTAATACTAAGTTGTATAGCGCTAACTACACTGTTCAGCGCCGTTTGCTGCTGAGCTGTGATCACAGCATGAATGACCACATCGCTATTTCGGGCTCGATCCAGAGGCGATTCCATTGGAGGCAAAGCCTGTGAAATCCCTGGAAGTAGAAAAAGTAGCAGAGCAGCACACTGTAGTGGGATTCTCATGAGTCCGCAGAATCCGTGGTCTGAAAAACGTAATCGCTGAACTGTTTTAGAAGTTCCTGGGAGCCTGTGAACAGCACTTCCACCTGATCCTTTTCCAGGTCATATAGCACCGGAGTTTTTAAAGAACTGGCAAACGCTTCCTTGGAAAGGGTGCCGGCTTTATCTTTTAAGAATGAATACCAGGTTGCCAGTACAATCTTCAGCTGGGCCAGATCCTTGATAGGCATGGAGATTAGTTTTTCGTTTTCCATTGGGAAGTGCTTAACACAGGGAAGGTCAGTTACAAGCGAAAATTGATAGTTCTATTCAAAATGCGCTGCACGATAAAATGTCCATAGTTTCATGCCATGCAACATACTGAATGGGCCTGTTTCAGAAACGGAATCCAAAAGATACAAATAGTCCCAGACTGCCAAACGTTACCCTGGTCCTTTCTCGGATGGCCGAATTGGTGAATACATTTGTGCTGGCTTCCGCAAGCCTCTGGTTGATGGTAGCCAGGTCTGCAATATCTGGAAGCAGTGCGATACTTCCATCGCCCAGAGTATAGTAATCAGCCCCGGAGTCCCTTAGATTTCCTCGGAAATCTCCCAGCAATGCATAGTCCCATCGCAGCCCTATTCGAAAAACGGAAAACTGGTAGGGACGGCTAAGAGCAAATTCCAGACGAGCCATGGTTCCGCTTCGGGCCCTGTGGGTAGCAGAATAGTCCCTCAATTCAAATCCGGTACGCTGCACTCCGCGAACCCTCCATACGGCTGTGGGGATAAGGCCGAATCCACCCCCTGCTTCCCAGCGCCAACCTCGAAGAAATTGACTCATTGGACGTACATAGTGATAGCCCAGGAGAAAATAGGTGAGATTGAAGTCCATGCTGGAAACCAGAAATCGCCCGGAGCTTTCTACATGCTGAACTGAGAAGGAAGGCATGGAGTAGGAACCGATGGTAATCCCTGTGTAATGTTCCGGACCTATGAAATCGTTGAATCGAAAAAAGAACTCCGTCTGATACATTCGGTCCATGGGTTCCGCTTCGCTGTATCTTACTGGCTCAATAAAAATGGATGTGCGGAATTTCTGAATTCCTCGGCTGAAAGAATCTTCGAATCTCTCATGAGCTGAAAATTGAAGCCCCAGTTCGAAGCTCTGGGCCGAGATCGGAGAAGGCCAGGCGAAGAGACAAAGGAAATAGACAACAAAGCCAACCAACGCTGTTCTGACCGGAAGCGTTATGGTTTTAGAAGTATTAAGTGTTCTTGCAGACAATCTATCTCTGGTACTGGCGGGCATGTTAGCTCTGGCCGGCATTGTGCTAACCATATATCTGAAATTACCGCAGCTAAGATACCCATTTTTGAGCCTGAAATTGATTCTGGGAACGCTGGATTGGTCCGGCTCCCGGGGAAAAATTACACCCGGTCGATCGTTTGCAACAAGCTCATTGAGCGCCATGGTACCCGGTGCATTTCTGGGAACTCTGCTCGCTGTGTTAATTGCAGGGCCAGGAATTTTATTCTGGATTTGGATTGTATCTTTCTTCTTATCGCCTATCCATTTTGTTCTTTCTACGGCTGCACATCGAAGCCGAAAACGCACAGCTTCAGGATCCATGGTAGGTTCCAGCTCTGAGGCAGTCGCTCAAATCACACGGGCCCGATGGCTATCCATTCTTGCGGCAACCTTCTTTATTCCAGCCGCATTGATTGGCGGGGCAGCCCTGCCTGTTGCTTTTCTATCAGGAGGCCTGTCTGGAACCTTTGGCCTCAGCGGAAGCGATACCAGCTTGCTGCCGGGCCCTACAGCAGTGGCCATAGCGCTGGCATTGGGACTGGTGGCATTGTCTGCAGGTGGAATCAAGCGAATCGGCTTTTTTGCCAAGTTCGCCTTCTACGGAGGTCTTGCGCTCATCCTGCTGTCTCTTATTCTGGGCCCTTTTCCGGATGTATCAGGAATTCTGGACGATGTAGTGGCTGCTTTCCAGGATTCATTCTCCATGCAGGCCCTGCCCTCTATGTTACTGGCCATGACCGTCTATTTTGCATTCACAGAGGTTGGTTCCGGAAAGGCAGCTTCCATTTCTGCAGCGATTCGCACCGATTACCCGGCCAAGGCCGGTCTTTCCATGCAGCTAACCTTGCTTCTGGAATCCGGCATATCTGCAGTGGTACTACTTCTTCTGGGTAGCATCTCCGGGGCCGGCCAGCTCTATGAGTGGTATCTTACTTCTGGAGGACCATCCCGATCCCTGGTACAAATCTTCGATCCTTCCCTGTATGACCTATTCCGAGCTTTCTTTTTCAGGGCACCGGATTCCAACGTTTCTGGAATCCTAATGTTTGGAGCCTGCCTACTATTGATTGTTCCAGGTATGACCGGATGGTGGTATTCTCTATATAATAATGCTTATTCCATGGGTGGCCGGGCCGCTTCGGTGGCGGCCAGTTTGCTCTTTTTTGCAGTCATAGTAGGTACAGGCCTGGCCCTTCAATTCCTGGGCAACGAAGTATTCACAGGATTGCTGCTATTGACTGTGGTTGTGATGATGGTAGCCAGCCTTTCAGGTACGATTGCATCTTTGCTTTTGATGCGTTCCAGTCGAAACGAGCTGGGATTTTTTCTGGAGTCCAGAGAAGCGAAAGCTGCCATTGCCGGAGATTTCTTTCTGATTCTAATTTCCGTACTACCTCAGAACCTGATCAGCAAGATGTTCGGATGGTTCAGCCTCATACCTTTTCCGGGCCCCATTCGACGTCCACTGATTAGAACCTTCGCACGAATCTACAAGATCAATCTGGAGGAAGCAGAAAAGCCGCCGGAAGAGTACCCTTCTTTGAATGCATTCTTCATTCGCCGTCTGAAAGAAGGCCTGCGCCCCATAGACTCGGATCCACGAAGTATTGTAAGCCCGGTGGATGCGCGGGCTTCTCGTTTCGGTAATATCACGGAAGGATTGCTCATCCAGACCAAAGGTATTGTTTACACTCTTAAGGACTTACTGGGAAGTCAGGAGATGGCCGAGCCATACCTGGATGGAAAGTATGTCGTGCTTTATTTGAGCCCACAGGACTACCATCGAATGCATACTCCCATTGAATGCAAGGTGGAAGGTTTCAACTACGCCCCTGGTAAATTGTTTCCCGTGAACGATATTGCTGTAGAAGGATTGCACGGACTGTTTCCCAAGAATGAAAGGCTTACCTCATTTCTGCTTTCTCCCAGAGGGCGAATCGCAATGATCAAGGTAGGGGCCACAAATGTAGGCAAGATTCGAGTTACCTACGATTCCATTCGCACCAACAAATTCTTTCGCAGGAAGAGAGATATTAAATATACTCCTCCTGTAGAGATGGCTAAAGGGGCAGAGATTGGTCGATTTGAGATGGGATCCACCGTCATTCTTTTATTCGAAAAGGATACAATGGAATTCGCCGAGCATATGTATGAGGGAATCAGGGTTCAGCTGGGTCAGCCTATTGCTTACTTCCTGCGTAAGTAGTTCGAACCGATTTAGCGATTTATATTTCTGGGCCGGGCTTCCGGGCTTCCGGACTATCGATCAAATAATAAACCGTTGAAACCAGTGTCCGAGAATTAATCCGGATAACCTGAATTTCAACGCCATCCAGATGCAGGCCTGAAAGTTCGGCGATGGGAGTTTCTTCAGTAACTCAATCGGTAACTCAATTCGACGTAGTTCGCCATTATTTCTCGGAGCTATTCGAATCCTGGTCCGAGCCTTTGGAGTCCTCCGAGTTTTCCTTCTGCGCATCGGTCCTGGAGTTCTTTTTATCTTCTCGCTCTATTCTTCTGCGCTTCTCATGGACTTGCGTCAGATGGTCGGTGATTTCCCGGAATCCTCTATAAAGACCAATGGAATAATGCCTCTTTTTGAGCTCAGGCAATATGGCTCGCCCCAGGACATCGGCGGAGACAGATTCAGGCAAATCTTCTTTCATTCCGCCGGAGGTCTGTATTCGAACCCTTTTTTCCTGTACCGCAAGCAGAATGAGCACCACTCTTGTTGGAGACGCTTCGGTGCCGGCCAGATCCCACTGGGCCAGGACCCTTTTTGCGAAATCTTCAGCATCGTTGCTCTTCAGAGAATCGATTGTTAAAAGAAGGACTCGATCTCCATATTCTTTCTCATGCTGAAAGGATATGTGCTCTAGAATTAGTTCCGAATCATGACTCAGTCTTCCGGCATAGTCATTGACTCGGCCCTTGTACTCCGGAACCTCCCGGGAGCGAACATCCTCCTGTGCACTCAGTTCCAGTCCAGATAGCAACACCAGAAGAACCGATGCAACCATCCAGCGGCTCCAGCCCGGATTTCCCGGGTTCTGCTTCCTAAACAGCCCATTAACTTTCAATCCTGATGGCATCCCCGTCCCTCGATCTACATTTTCGGAGAAGCAGGATCGATATTGTTGCATATAAGAGAGGAAAATTCGGCTCGCCAGCCGGCTTCCGGGCAAGCTATTCCAGAGGTTTACTAACACAACAGAAGCCTGACATCGGCAATCTCCGGGGCAACCCTTTTCGTGCTGCCTGCATTAAGGCCGCTCAGAGCCTGAAATATAGAGGTACATAAAAAAAGAGCGCTTTTCAGCGCTCCTTTTCGGTTAACAATGTAATAGTGCTGTGTGGCACCGTCCTGCTCTCCCACAGAGCGAACCCTGCAGTACCATCGGCGATGAGGGGCTTAACTTCTGTGTTCGGAATGGGAACAGGTGTAACACCCTCTCTATTGGCGCCAGCAAGGACAGAGTGCTCGGCCGGCCGGACCGGTCAATCAAAAATAGAAAAAAAGTTACCGTCAGTCGGAGAATTTTTCCGGGCTTTACGGATGCTGCCTTGCTTGCAGGATTGGGCCGTGAACGCAACCCAGGACCGGACCACAAAACGCAAACTACTAATTTTCGCCGGCATCCTGCTGGCACTCATCGGTGGAGCTCAGCTATTCATTCATCTCTTTCCGGGTATCATACTCAGCGCCATGACTCGCTATTATGCCTTTCAGGCAAACGTTGAGCAACGCTTCGTGGACATAGAAGGATACAGGATTCCGTATTATCGCGGAGGAGAAGGTCCTACTCTTGTGCTGGTCCATGGTTTTGGAGACAGCAAGATCAGCTTTTTACAAACGGCCTCTTTTCTCACCGATAGTTATGATGTAATTCTGCTGGATTTACCTGGATTTGGTGACACAGAACAAATCGCAGATCGCAACTATTCAATTCGCAGGCAGGCAGAGACTCTAAATAAGTTTCTGGAAACAATTCAAACAGGCCCTGTATATCTGGCTGGCAATAGTATGGGAGGACATATTGGCGCTGCATTAACTCTAATGCATCCAGATCAGGTCCGAAAGTTAGTTCTACTGAACGCCGCGGGCTTGCGAGTGGACGATCCAGTTCCCTACAAACCAGCCGAGGCGCCGCTTCGCACGGTAGATGATTTTGATAAATCCATAGGAGAGATGTTCAAGCGAAAGCCATACATTCCCACAGCATTCAAGATTCATTTTGTTGCCAACTCTCAGAAGAATTTCTTATGGCTAAATCGAATTCGTCAGGATATTCGAGAAGGAAAAGACTATATACTGAATGATCGAGCGGCCAGTATTCTAACCCAGACTCTGATCATCTGGGGAGATTCCGATACCGTTGTCAGTCCGGCCCATGCCCAGGTTTGGTCCCGGCTGTTGCCCAACTCCACATTAATCATTCTGGACCAGACTGGGCATGCTCCTCAATATGAACGACCGGAAGACACGGCCCTAATTCTAAAGAGCTTTCTCCTCTAGCGAATTCCCGGTCCGGGCTACTGCAGACTCATTTCTAAATATTGCTACTGGCTCAGGATAAAACCCTGTATTCACCGCCTTTCATCCTCCTTCGCACAGATTTATCCTCCGGATTAATCTGTAATAGCAGCAACCATTCATTTTCCACCAGATCATGTACGACCTGGTGTTTGCGAATGATGGACTCTATGGCTTCTTCCGGAGCTTCGATAAATACACTGAGACGAAGGGGCTCGTGTACCAGACGCTCTCCATCGTGCACAGACTGAATGGGAAGACCTACACGCAGATCGCCACCGTTGCCTTCCTGAACACCGGTTTCACATACCAGGTTGTGAAGGATTTTGGAACCGGAACCGTAGACGCCGGGAGCCACCGACGATGCATAGTATTGCATATTAATCCAGTTAGTAACCACCATGGGAGCGGTCATAATCAGTTCCAGGCTTTCAAATCCTTCATCGCAGGAGCAATCGTAATTGTGCAGGAAGGAACGACCATGTAGATTCATCCCTCGAGTTCTCTCTCTTGGAGCCACAATGAAGGATGCATTTCCGGTAAGCCCCCATTCCGGACGAATTTCGGCCCAGTTTCTGGGACGACGATTGAAATGAGGATCCAGGACAGGCGATCGGGCTACACTTCGTTCTTTCCTGGCTTTCTTCGAGGCCCGGTCCATAGTTTTCTGTAGCTCTTCTACTTCCGTTCTTTTACCATCCGGAATACGATGCATATCCAGGATGTAAATGTTGTCGGTTACGGTTTCATGGATAGCCGGTACAAACAGGGTAGAAGCAGGTATGTCTACTCCCTGGTTCTTCAGCTCTCTTCTGATATCTTCATCGTTCAATAACGATGCAAGTAATCTGGCATTTATATCTCCTGCATGTCCACCGCAGGCGCCGCAATCCAGAGAAGAACCGAATGCATTGTTCGTAGTATCCGCCCCGTGTCCTACCAGAAAAACAATATCTCCCATGCCATTTAAGAGACCCATATGCCTCAAGGGACCTCTGGCAAGGGAGGCTTTCGCAGAGATGTCCATGGGTTTCCCATCGGCACCAATTAAATTTTTGTGATCCGGTATGGTTCTGCCATCATCGAACCTCTGGGGCAAATTGTTACCCCGGAATCTTCGCATAAGCGAATGAAAAGTCTGACGAACTACCTTCTCAACGGATAGAAGGCCAAACAACTCTACGAACAGAAATGAAGAAAGGGGAGCTTTTCGAAGATTGCGAAAGTAACTCAAGATCATTACAGTGTTCAAGGATTTCCGTCCCACCCGAGCATTTTTTCTGGGCTCTTCGGTTACAGTGAATCCTGGCTTGAGCAGTACAGGTAATCGGCTAGCTGCATTCTTTTCGCTAATCTGCTTATAGGCAAATGGCAGCCCGAAGAATCCGGCAAATCCAATGGTGGAAATCTGTGGGTCTTCTGCCTCCAGGCGTCTGCGGATTACTTCAGAACGAACATCTATACAAAAGACCATCTGATAGCGCGAAGGCTGCCCGGGACTGTCATTGTCCACAAAGCCGGAGGCAATTCGCTTCTGGAAGGATCGCTCCTGGGCACATTGCCAGACATAGTGCAGCCTGTAGCCAGGAACCATTCGATCCGGTTGGCTTCCCAGTTCATTATATGTAGTCTGCCAGAAAGATAAAGCCGGCGCGAAATCTGTATCCTGGGAAAATCGAAACAACCCGTAGTCATAGAGTAATCGCACAGCCAGTAAATCCAGGACGCTAGTCTTCCTGGAGACTTCATATCCCAGGGAAGTCTGCCATTCCAGATACTTGAACTGAGAGGCCCAGCCAAGCACAGATGCAAGCAGTCGCTGCAGGTAGAGCTTCTGCGCATCTGCAGAAACCAGACCCATTTCGCTCAGTGCTTTTTCAATTGCCTGCTGCAAAGGCAGATCCTTTAACTCGCTTACATACTGGCGAAATCCCAGAGCACCATACGCTTCCATGGATCGATCATAGATAATGGCTTCACCGAATGCATCCCAGAAGCTACCATCCTGCCCCGGAAAGGGGGCCAGAGCCTGCTGATCGTCCAGATAGGCGGCCACCATTTTGCCCAGGTCCTGCTGCACACATCGATGCCAGTATTGATTGGCCTGGATTTGTTCGGCCACCGATGGATAGCGGCGAATCATTGCATCTGCACCCCGGGAAAGTTGAATCAGATCATCCACATTTCGTGGCATTTCTTCCCAGTCTGACCGAAAATCGTCCAGAACGGATTCCAGGGAGGAGTCCGTAATATTGCCTCGTGCAAACTCTTCCAGGTAGTATTGCAGAGGCATAAGAAGCGAAGCATGCAGGATGGGCGAAAGCTCTGTAAGCACCTGGTAAAAGGAACGATCCCTTAAAAACCAGAAAGGATTCACAGCTGCAACACTCTGAAGCGGCCAGGATGGGGTGACCAGTGTCAGAGTTGTCTCCGGTGAAATGGCCAGGGAGGATTGGCTGTTTTGTTCATTCATCGGTTGATCTTTCATCTTAAGCCCCTCCTCTGGAAGTTAGCGGAGTATTCTTTTCCATCCAGCGATCAGATAGAGCAGAAAAGTAGCCTCCATTGAGCAGAAATACATACAGGCGGCGAGTCATTCGGTCGCCCCTTTGCAGAGATCTGGTAAGCAGAAGGCCAATAAAGAATAACCCAACAGCTATCAAGCTTGCGAATAAATAGGAACTATTGGGAACAGGAGAGCCTGTGTCAGGAGCCAGACCTTCCAGATACAGACCAAGGGAATATTCCACAATACCGTACAGACCAATTGCAAGAGTCATCAATGTCAGGACGCCGGCCCAGACGCGAATTCGTGAATAATCCACCATACTATGCCCGGCATTCTGGATAAGTCCCAGCCATAGCACGGTTCCGTAAATAAAGAGCGCAAAATGATTTCCGCCCCTGAACTCCAGGGCGATATAGATAAGCAAACCAGTGCCGGCCAGAGCCAGCAGAAGTCCAGGCCAGGAAATGGGCCTTAATTTGAAACCAGATTTTCGCGCCTCCTCCACAAGAGCACCGGTGGAAAGAAATGCATGGGCTTTGTAGAAACTGTGCGCGAAAATATGGAATAATGCGATGCTGTAGGCACCGAGACCGCAGGCAAATAGCATCATTCCCATTTGACTGATGGTGGAGTATCCCAGCTTTTTTTTGATGTTGCTCTGAGTAATCATAGATAGCGCTCCATACACCGAGGTAAGCGCACCTGCAAAAATCAGTAGCGAAGGACCATACTGGACTTCCAGCAAAGGACTCATTCGAATCATAAGAAACCCGCCAGCATTGATAATGCCTGCATGCATTAAAGCCGACACAGGAGCAGGCGTTGCCATAGTATCCGGTAGCCAGAAATGAAAAGGAAACTGAGCTGACTTAATCATCGCTCCAATCACAAATAGAAGTACTATGGCTTCCATCCTGAGCGAAGATTGACGATAGGCTGGCCAGCTCTCATAGAGAGCAAAGATTCGTTCGAATTCCAGTGTATTGAATGTGTCAAAAACCAGCAGAATTCCAGCAATAAGAGCCAGGTCTCCGAATCGACTTACTACAGCCTTTTTCCTGGCAGCATTCAGAGCTTCCGGCCTGTCATTGAAATACACAAGCAGTCTGTGCAACCCGTAACTGGTAAGGAGCCAGGCAGCAAACAGCATCAACAGATTACTCGAAAGTACAAATAATGATACAGCGAAAACAGTTAGAAGAAGGTACTGGTAATAGTACCATTGACGCTCTTCGCCATCCAGATGCCTGATTGCAAATCGTCCAATGGCTGCCGCAAGTACGGAAATCATGAAAAATAGAATCGTAGAAAGCGCATCAAAGCGCAGAGATAGAGCTACCTGAAAGCGCAGAATCGTAAATCGAATTACCTGAAGCGTATCCGGGCCCTGAATTAGAACCCATAAGCAAGACAATAGGGCTATGAGTGCAAGAAACCAGAGCAGACCATGGACGACTCGAATGCTAATGTACCTTCGCATAGAGAAATAGCAACTCCTGTTGGATTCAGCTCACAGAAAGAAATCATGCGAACGTTTTTTCGGCAATAGAATTCTTGCGCAAGCCAGTTCAGGGCCAAGGTCTCCAGTGCGGCAGAGCAATAAAGTAGAATCTTGAGAAAACCTGAGACAGAAATCCGTCGCTGCAATACCAGTGGCTGTCCGAACGATTCTAATAGCTCATCGAACAGCCGAAGTTAGTGACAGAGCATCAATCAAGGTATTAGTGGATGCTCCGGCATATCCTGATCAAAGCTGCAGTAAAATGTTGCAATGGCTTCCTTGCGAAGGGTCCAGTGTCCCCGGGTTACGATTACAACGGTGCGTATCTTATCTTCTTGTTTGGCTCCCCCTACAAACCATACAGTTTTATTCCAGGCTCCGGTCTTACCATACAAATGCAGATCCGGATTACTGCTTCTATCCATTGCCGTTCTGGGCCATTCAATTAAAGGAAGTAACTCTGTGGATTTCGGAAGTTCTTCATTGAGAATCCGTTCCATAAACATGAATTGATGCAAAGGCGTGGTTTTCATATCCCCGCCATGAACGATTTCTTCCATCTTCTCTGGCCATTGCGCAGGTAACTTGCCGGGAAAGTAATCCAGAGCCTCCAGGGAATTACGAAAGAACGATGTACCTTTTTTTCGAGTGAGCTCTATAAAATAATCGTTACTGGAATACAGAAGGGCCTCTGAAAGATTAATTTTCCGTGGAGTACCTTTGATGTATGGATCTTTCACCAGGATTTGAGTGTCTGGACTGAATCCATCTTTCAGCAATGCAAGTGCCAGGGCGGGCTTGATTGTGGAGGCCGGGTCCAGAAGAAGTTTCTCCAGGTCAGTGTTGCCGTATCTTTGAACCGAGGAGCCTTCCTTGACCAGCACCAGAAAGCTGGATTCTACCGGTGGACAGGTGGAGACGGGCAGAGACCGGGCCGAAGGGCTACAGGATGAGACCAGTAGCCAGAGCAGAATTAGAGTGACATAACCCGGGATCTCATATGGCCTCTTACCCGATTGGGCCTTTAAGGTTGACCGCTCACCGGGCAAATTGCAGTTTCGAGTTGCGTTCATGGAATTGCCATCCTTCATACAGCTGAACTTTCATGCTATAAGCTCCAGTACGGCAACTGCATTCACTTTATTCGCAAGCCTTTTCTTTCTAATTTCCGTGCCGCGACGCTCAGCGGCCACTATGCATCTGGGACTGGGCCTGATGTTCATAGGCATTGCCAATGTGGCCTACATTGTTACCTCCACAGTGTACCATCCCATGGCAGCATTTCATCGCTACCTGACTGTGTCCTTTGTTCCCCTGGCCGCACTTCATTTTGGGCACTTCTTCTGGAATTTTCCGAACAACCCGCACAAAACCCTTTCTCGCTGGTTGCTCTTATCTCAGTGGACCGTCACTCTCCTGCTAACGGGGCTCTTCATTCACTCCACCGCCGGCGGAGATCGCTGGTTTCGCTTCAGTGCCCATTACTGGGATTTCGCGGAGTGGGAGCTCAGTTCCTACATCGCCAATCTAATTGCACTCTTTGTTCTAATGGTGCCGGCCATTGCTGTCTGGAAGATGATTCGAAATGACCGTAAACTGCGCTGGACCATTTTCTGGATGATGCTCGCCTTCCTGGCTGGCACCCTCCTTCCTGCAGTGGCCAACAAGCTCAGTCATGCCGGCCGAATGAGTCGCGGCACTTTTCAAGTACTCTATAACCTGATGACGATTCTGGGCTTTTTTGCATTAATTGTAATCTACGTTAATAAAACTCTGGATCGCACTACGTTTCTGGCGAAAATCGTGGGGATTAGCCTGGTTACCATCCTGGTCATCTTTCAGTGGTTGAGCTATGCATCTTATTTGCAGGCAGAAAACGCTTATAACAGGCTTCGCATCAAAGATATAAAGCTATCCATTGCAACCGGGGAGCATTCACCGGATCTACAGTATCTAATTAAATATGAGCCCGAGCAAGGAGTCTCCTTCGTCTACCATACAGGGCCACCTGAATTACCGGACAGAATTCGAGATATGTTTAGGGTCGCTTCTTCTGTGGATGTGAAAGCAGCTCAAGGGGTTGCAACCCCCTTCAATCATGAAGAGTGGGCGGATGGCTATCTGCAAGGGTATGCCCATTATCTAACTTCGGAGGACTCAAAGACTACGGAGGAGAGATTCAAGGATTTACAGAAGCAACTTCGCATTCGGCGTATTCAAATACGAATGATGCCTCAACGTAAATCGGACCAACTGGAAGCAAATTTGCAGAAGTGGTCTGAATCAGATGGAATTCTACAACCGTTCGACCAGGCCGCCTATAACGCCTGGCGGAGAATCAAAGAAGGTTCCAGTACTTCCGAAGAAAAGAAAGAGGAGCTTTTTCGCTATTATCTTCCGGTCCATCCAGCCGGGGAACGCTACTACAGGGATGATCCAAATTACGGGCATCTGGTTTGTTTTGCCATACCTGGCTCAAGACCAGGGGAATACTATGAAGCCGGGTTTTCCTATCTGGCATATAGACAGCAACAGATGGATGTTGCCCAGGCAGAATTCTGGATGCTCATCGGATGTTTAATCATCGTTCTGGCAGGTTTCCGGGTATTTTTTAAGCAGACCTTGATCGATCCTCTGCAGGCCCTGCTTAGAGGTGTACAGAAAATCAATACAGGGGACTTAAACATTCGACTACCTGTTCAGGTTCAGGATGAAATCGGTTTTCTTACCGGTTCCTTCAATCGCATGGTTACTTCCATTCGGACAGCCCGGGGCCAACTTCAGGATTATGCCACAACTCTGGAAGATAGGGTACAGGAGCGGACACTGGAACTTCAGGATACAGTAAAGAGAATCCAGGAATTAAAAACCAGACAGGACGGAGACTTCTTTCTGACCAGCCTGTTAATCCATCCTCTAACGTCCAACCAGGTTCAAAGTCCTGGAATCCAGACCGATATGCTTCTTCTACAGAAGAAGAGGTTTTCTTTCCGTCGATGGAATGGAGAGATCGGCGGCGATTTTTGCAGCACACATACGATTGAACTTAGAGGTCGAAGATGTATTGTCTTTTTGAACGGCGATGCGATGGGAAAATCCCTGCAGGGTGCGGCCGGAGCACTCATTCTGGGAAGCGTTTTTGAGTCTATAATTCAGCGAACTGAGCTAAGCCAGGAGATTCAAACACTATATCCAGAAATGTGGCTCAGGGATGCATACCTGGAACTTCAAAAGATATTCTGTACATTTGATGGGTACATGATGGCATCTATGGTTCTGGGTGTGGTTGAGGAGGATTCCGGGCTGATGTATTTCCTGAATGCGGAGCATCCCTGGCCGGTGCTCTATCGAAATTCGACTGCAACCTTTCCAGTAGTTGAACAGGATCGGATTATTCATAAACTTGGAATTCCTCATTCAGAGAAAAATTTGCGAATCTACACTCTTCAGCTTCTTCCCGGCGATGTATTCATTTCCGGAAGCGATGGAAGGGATGATCTAATTATCGGTGCAGATTCAGAAGGAAATCGTATCTACAATATGGATGAGTCCGCCTTTCTTTCCGTTGTGGAGCAAAGCAAGGGTCATCTGCCTGCCATTCAGGACAATCTGCAGCAGAGAGGCCAGATTTCCGATGATCTTTCCCTGCTTCGCATTGAACTACAGGGACAGCAGGCCATTCCCAGAGTGGAAATATCGAAACAGGAGCTGGCATTAAAAGCCAGCGACCCATCCAGCTATGAGAGCGCCATAAATGAGCGAATTTCAGATCTACAGAGAAGCGGTGAACCCGTCCCGGCCGACCTGTATCGCGAGTTGTTTGAAATTTCATTTCGCAACCAGGACTATGAAAAGGCGGCTCGTATCAGCGATGAATGGTTACTAAGGCAGAATGGCGATACCAGGTATCTTTATCTGTCTAGCTATGCACTTAAGAGATCGCAGAGAATCGAAGAAGCTCGTATCCAGGCCGAACGAGTGTTGCTTCGAGATCCCCACCATGCAAATAATCTGGTAAACCTTGCAGATATCTATCGAATGCTTGGTCTGGTGGATAAAGCAGAGAATTGCATTGAAAGAGCTCTGGAATTGAGACCCGGGCATAAGAGCGCTGAATTAATCAAGAAAGCCTTGAGCGAATTGAGGGCCGAACTCTAATCCTGCTGGGCCATTCCCGGCCTTTTAGCCCTGGATATTTGGTAAAACTTTCGGATAGAACGGGCGAATCAGGACTGTTCTTCCAAATTCTTTATGCTCTGTATTTGACGCAGGTTCCACTCATCCTTGCTTAATGGAGTGGAAAACCAGGCTTCCAGAATTTCACGGGCCAGAGGCTCGGAGGTTTTTCGCATACTGAGAGCCAGGACGTTGGCATGATTCCATATCCGCGCTCCCCGGGCGGTTTCCGCATCAGCACACAGTGCTGCACGAATTCCGACTACCTTGTTTGCAGCGATGGTAGCTCCTGTGCCGGTCCAGCACATTACGATACCTTCATCGAATTCTCCGGCGGCAACTTTTCGCGCTGCTTGCGCCGTTACATCGGGCCAGTCCTTTTCCTCTCCCGGAGAAGGACCAATATAGACACATTCATGGCCTGATTTCTTCACCGCTGCTTCCACAACGGGTATCAGACTTCCGTATTCATCGCTGGAGAAAACAATTCGCATAGACACACTTCAGACTAGCATTAATTCTTAATACTTGCAAGCATCAAGTTGGATGTCCCTTTTCGATAATTATATCCGATACCAAAAGGCAGAGGTTCGGCAGACTTTCTGTAAGCGGAACGAAGGTTTGCCTGGTATCTTTTATGGAATAAAGGAATGGGCCTGGTGTAATTACCATAAAGGGTAATGTTCCATTTCTCTGCGGAAAAATAGCCATATGGAATGCCAGAATCCGTTTGAAGCACATGCTGACTTTCTTCCAGGATTAGACCACGAATTCGATTAAAGCTGGCATAATGCATCAGATAGGAAGCGGCCTTTAGATAGGTAACAACGCCCTGCTGCCTCTTAATAAAGGAGTGCAATCGTTTGTTTTTACCGTATGCAGAATCGGAAACATCCAGAGAAAAGTAGATCACTTCCTGAGGAGCGGCATCGCTGGACTTGCGAAAGTAGAATCGAATGCCGTGGATCGGTCCGCTATAACCCGGAGAACCCGCCGGGGCCTGGACCGTAACAAGGTTGCCCTCCGCATCCAGCTCCACGTAATCCACTTTAAGTATTTCATTACCGGAGCGGGCAATAAAGGATAATATCAAAGGTGCAGCTCCCATTTGACTGCGAATCAGATCTACTTTCATATCGTTTGTGCGAAAGAATGACCATTCCAGCACTGCAAACAAAGATTTGCGAATCAGAGTAAGCATATCCGCGGTTTCTTTCTGAGTCATGGTTAGCAGATCTGGCATCACTCCTGCCGGTTCCAGACCAAAGTGAATGTAGCGATTGGCATTCGGGAAGAAGGTAAATGCATGAAGAAAGTCCGGGCCTCCAAATGGGTAGAATACCGTTTCTGCATCCTCTCTGGCTTGCTTGAGCTCTGAATCAGCCCAGCTTCGCATGGGATCCAGCCTCTGAGGCTCCAGTTCAGACCAGCGGCTTTCAAAGAACTGGCGCTGAGCCTTAAAGGCAGCAAGGTTTCGAAGAGAAGAAGGAAGAGCGTCATCCTCCACCGGAAGTCCGGAGATATATCTGGCCACAGTATCTGCAGTGATAGAAACCTCCGGTGCTGCCTTCAGGTGCGCAGTAGGAGAGCCTAATAATAGAAGAAATAATACCGGGACTAGAATTCTTGAATGCATGTAATCCTTTTCAGGACTGCGTCTGCACAGTAAACCGTTTTCGGTTGGGCTGCCAGGAAATCCCCGGGTGTACGACTCAGAGTAGGAATGGCCGGGCAGTTGCCCCATACAGCTCCATCGGGAAAATGAATGACCGGACGATCCATGATTGAGTCTCTGTAAATGTGCGACTGGCTTATTTCATTCTGGGAACCATTCTGCCTCTGTCTGCATTCTTTTTGCCACTGTTCAGACCAATCCAGCCTACCGGTCAGATTGCAGTTTTTTTCATCGCATCGGTGGCTTCTGGATTGCTACCTACGATTGAATCCATACGACCCAATAGCCGCTTCAGAATCATGGATCCCTTGATACTGTGGCTCCTATATTCAACTACAGTTGTTCTAATCTTACTGGCAAACCCAGAAAACATCGCACTGAATCTTCCGGATCAGATTCGCGTAGATGCCCTGGAATATAAAAAGATTTTCTGGCAAGATGCAATCCCATTCGCACTGGGTATCCATCTATTCGTAGATCTGGTAGTATCCTTTGGGCTGGGTATTGGTATTCGTCGTCGAAGATTCATTATTCGCAAAGCAGCGGCCCATGAGAATATGGCTCAGAGACTGCAGGAGGTTCGAGAAAGGAGCGGGAAACCCACCGGTTTTTCCGAATTTTTTTATAAGAAATTAATGAGCAAGGCCATAGTATTTATGGGAGAGCGATTTGATATACTTCACTATGCAATATCGGCCTTTACTCTTTCGCAGAACAATGCGATCTATTTTTTTGATTTCCTGGATGCGCAAGAAGATCAAAGCCATTGGCCAAGGATAATTACCGCCGAACAATTTCTGCATAACCTGTGGCAGACTTCCGTTTTTCAGGGAAAGAGCCTCTACTACATTCAGCGTCCCGGGGAAATAGACTTTGCTTCCAGCATTCATGAAAATGATGAAGCGAAGCCTGTAGAAGAAGAAAAAGCAGCCGAAATCATTGCCGAGCTGAATGTTCGCTATCCATTACTGGAAACAAGTATTCCCTCCGCACGCGAAATACCGAACGCTCTGGAAAAGGATTGCAGAGTCATTGAGCTTTTTCCTTCTCCGGGAGCACGCGATCAGGGTCAACTGTAGCCAGCAGACCTATCTGCGAAGCCAGCCCGTAATACAATAGCGATCCGAATAACATGGCAGTACTTCATGCTCCAGATCCGGAGCATAGAAAACAACCATCCGACCTGCCACCGGTTCTACATCCAGAAAGCATTCCTGCCACTTCAAGGAAGCTCCGTTTTCGCAAGGCAATGACTCCTCTTTAAGCCCCAAATCCATGGTGGATTTGCCGGAACTTCTGCACTGTTTATCCGTGTCCAGATGCGGCGAAGTCAGAGCCCGGGATGGATCCCAGTAAACTCTGAGCTGCCCGCCATTTTCTTTTTTCCAGTTTCTATTTAAATAGAGAATGAATGTTACGATTCGGTTGTTTCGCCCCTGAAAATTATCCACATGCCGGCGATAGTGACTGCCTGGCCGGTAAACAGAATAGAAGGCTTCCCATTCTTTGAGGCCCATGAATAGATTTCTATTCAATTGATCCTTCAGATCTGAAATTAGATTCAGGAAGATCTTTGAAGCCCGGGGCGGTTTGCCTGGATCCAGCCATATCAATTCGCTTTTCCGAATCTTTTGCTTCAGCTCTGCCGAAGAGCCCACACCTGCATCCTGGAATTCGCCGCGAAGCCGCCGTCCATCAAAGTCTTGAATGATCTTCTGGCAAGATTCATCCTCCAGCACATTGTCCAGAATGAAAAATCCTCTGCCTTCCAGGGCAGCCAGTGAAGAAGACCAATCGGCGATGGCTGTCACAGAGCCGAAAAACGGAGGTATAAGAAGAAAAGTAAACTCAAATGCTCAATTCCTGCGAAAAAGACAATTTCTGTCAGCCGATGGCCCCCGGAATTCAGGTCATGAACGGGCATGATTCCCTGGCCGCCTGCCTGAAAATCTAAGTTGCTTTTCGATTCTGATGGTGCCTTCGGTACATTTGCCGGCTGAGAAAAAACAGTCCAAAGGAGACAATAAAAATCAGCACCCAGATCAGAAAGGCCAGATCAATCCGGGTTGGAATTCCGGGAAAGAAACTGTAAATCAAAAGTCCCAGTCCGGCCCCCAGCAAGCCTCCGGGAAGAGTATACGACATACAATCACGGAGGGAATCTTTTCGGGCCATTCGAAAGGAAATTCCCAGTCCCAGAGTGGCTGGAATCATGATGGCTAACCCCAGGAATTGAAAAAACAAATAAGAAGGAGGATCTATTCTTAGAAGGGAGAATAGAAAGACTACATGGATGAGCACCTGGGTTAGGGCCAGGCTACCTAAATACAGGGCTGTCCAGCTAATTGATCCCAAGTTCAGTCATAATGCGACAGGGACTCAAGATCGAAAGCGAAAAAGGATTTCAATTTCTACTTTTCTACAGAACATGAATCTGCAAAGTGGAGGCCTATCATGAAACGCTTCATTAAGAAAATCCTGATCCCCGTAGATGGATCTGACACATCCAAGAAAGCCCTGGAGATGGGCCTGGCCATAGCCGAGGCGGCTGGTGGCAGCGTCACTGTCCTGGAAGTAATCGAAGAATTTGGCCCTCTGCCCGGTTACTACGAAGCAGCACCGGCAGGTGCCAATCGGGTGCAGTGGGTGGCTGAACAGAGGTTTGAAAAGATCCACACTCCGCTGGACAATACCAGCGTACCCTGGGAAAGAAAGGTGGAAGAAGGCTATGCAGCAGAGACCATCTGCAAGGTAGCCGAAGAAGGAAAGTATGATCTGATCCTGATTGGTAGCCGTGGACTGGGCGTCCTGGGGCGCTTCCTACTGGGTTCTGTTTCTGATCGTGTTGTACACCACGCTCCTTGCAGCGTAACTGTGGTTCGCTGAACCAAAATCTTGCAGTCATTCGTATTCAATAGCAGGAGGAATAGATGATTAAAGTTGGAATCAATGGCTTTGGCCGTATTGGCCGAATGGTATTTCGTGCAGCCTATGAACGGGGCGGATTTGAGATAGGAGGTATCAATGACCTTCTGGAACCGGAATATATGGCCTACATGCTTAAGTATGACTCCACCCACGGTCCATTCAAGGGCTCCGTAGAAGTGGATGGCGATAGCTTGATTGTAGATGGAAAGAAGATTCGGGTATTCAGTGAAAAGGACCCGGCAGCCCTTCCCTGGAAAGATGTGGGATCTGAGTATGTTGTAGAATCCACCGGATTATTCACCAAGCAGGAAGCAGCAGAAGCGCACCTCAAGGGTGGAGCGAAAAGAGTTGTAATCTCTGCACCTTCATCCGATGCACCCATGTTCGTAATGGGAGTCAATCATGCTGAGTACAAAGGACAAACTGTAGTTTCTAATGCAAGCTGCACCACAAATTGTCTGGCCCCGGTGGCCAAGGTACTGCATGATAAATGGGGTATCGCAGAAGGTTTGATGACTACCGTGCATGCAGTAACGGCAACTCAGAAAACTGTGGATGGGCCTTCCAAGAAAGATTGGAGAGGTGGTCGTGGTGCATACCAGAACATCATCCCTTCATCTACCGGTGCAGCCAAAGCTGTGGGCAAAGTAATCCCATCATTGAATGGAAAGCTTACAGGCATGAGTTTTCGTGTGCCAACAGCCAACGTTTCAGTTGTAGATCTTACGGTTCGGCTGGACAAAGGTGCCAAATACGAAGACATCTGCAAAGAGATGAAGGCTCAATCGGAAGGCGCATTAAAAGGAATTCTAGGATATACCGATGAAGCCGTTGTATCCATGGACTTCTTGCATGATGCCAGAACCTCCATATTCGATGCGGATGCAGGTATCCAGCTTTCCGATAACTTTGTTAAAGTAGTTAGCTGGTATGACAACGAATGGGGATATTCAAACAAAGTGTTGGACCTAATCCAGCATATGATCTCGGTAAGCTAATTTTCGAAGCCCTGTTTCTGTAAAAGCCCGGGGCTAGCTCCGGGCTTTTCTATTTATACATTGCAGGTTGCCCGGGCCAGATTTAGAAGCCCTGAACAGGGGCTTAGATTGGAATAGACAGGTCTGCATATCGGGCTGTGGACTTGAAACCCAGGAAAGGCGGATTGCTAAAACCATTAGAACAAGAGGAAATCATGGCAGGATTTGCAAGAAAGACTATCGAAGACATTGACGTGAAAGGTAAACGAACCCTGGTTCGCGCCGATTTTAATGTGCCCATCAAAGAAGGCAAGGTAACCAACGACAAGAGACTGCGAGCCACACTCCCTACGCTAAAGTATCTTCTGGACCATGGCGCAAAGATTATTCTAATGAGCCACCTGGGACGTCCCAAAGGTCAGGTAAAACCAGAATACTCCCTGCGCCCGGTGCGCGAAGCCCTGGCCTCCTTGCTCGAGCAGGAACTGGGAAAGAAATTTAACGTTCTGTTCTGCTCGGAAAGTATAGGACCGGATGCAGAAAAAATGGCCCACAGCCTTAACGAAGGTGAAATACTACTCCTTGAAAACGTTCGATTTCATGCAGGGGAAGAAAAGAATGATCCGGAGCTGGCAAAATCCCTGGCAAAATTGGGTGAGATATATGTAAACGATGCCTTTGGAACAGCCCATCGAGCACATAGCTCCACTGCAGGGGTGGCCGACTATATTCGGCCTGCAGTATGTGGTTTGCTTCTGAGAGATGAACTGGTTTATCTGGGTGGAGCGATTACCGAGCCTGCTCGTCCATACGCTGCCATTATTGGTGGCGCGAAGATCTCCGGTAAGATAGACGTAATTGAGAATCTACTTCCTCTAGTGGACAAGCTTCTAATTGGCGGAGCAATGATGTTTACTTTTTTCAAGGCCAAAGGGATGGAAACGGGAAAGTCTCTGGTAGAAGCGGACAAAGTGGATCTGGCAAAGAGGCTTTTAGAAAAAGCAGGCAGCAAGATTGTGCTACCTGTGGACACTGTAATAAGTAAAGAGTTCAATCCAGATGAGATGACTGCCGGCAAGCTCGATACCATTCAAGTAAGTGATATGCCGGTAGACGGAATCGGGTTGGATATTGGTCCCAAAACGATTGAAGAATTCTCTGGCATTCTATCCGGATGCAAGACTATAATCTGGAATGGACCCATGGGAGTCTTTGAGTTGAATGCAACTGCAGTGGGCACCTTTGCAGTTGCAGGTGCTCTGGTCCGGGCCACGGAAGCAGGCGCTACAACCATAATCGGAGGCGGAGACTCGGCCGCTGCCATCGAAAAGGCAAACCTGGAGGACAAGGTGTCCCATGTTTCCACCGGTGGAGGCGCATCCCTGGAGTTGCTGGAAGGTAAGATCCTTCCAGGAGTGGCAGCTCTGGACGAAAAGTAGCTGGAAGGACCTGGCCTCTGGATGCCAGGACCCCGGTTCTTTGGTACATAATTGTCCGCCCCTGGTGTAGTTTGCAGGGGCTTTGTACGAAAATACCCTGCGAAAGGAAATTTTGTCCAATGATGACCAGGCATGGACAAAAAGTACCAATCCATGTTGTGCTTGCACAATGCATCCAAATTCGCTTAAGTAATGTGGGTGCTTCATTTGGGGTCTGTCAGACGTTACATTCCAACTGTTTTCTTCGTTTTCGCAGGGTCTCCGCTGCTTTTTGCAGAGGCCCCTGTCTGGAATTTAGAATCCCATAGATTAGTTTCCGCACCAGGCATTGTCCAGGCGGCTCCGGCCCCCCTGCATCGCACCTATCCTACCTCCACTACTACCTGGAAAGAAGTCAGTCTGCCTGGAGATCTTATCCGCCAGGGACTTGGGAGCCAGACCTCCTCGGCCTATTATCGATTTAAGGTCGGCCTGGATTCACAGCAAAATAGATACAGTATTCGAATCGGAGAGATTAGCGATCGAGACCAGGTATACTTCAATGGGCAGCCTCTTGCTTCGACGGGTGAGTGGGATGCAGAAAGTCCTCAGGCATATGATCGAATTCGTATATATGATATTCCTGCAGGTGCTGGCCCTGGACCACATGAAATAGTAGTTCAGGTAAGGAATCTCAATAACGATGAGCTGGGGATCTACAGAGGACAGATAATAGCCGGCCCATCGTCCATGATCTGGGAACAATACTACCTGGAAATGCTGGGTCAAATTGCCTTGCTGGCTGCCTATCTAACAACAGCCGTCTACTTTCTATTTTTATTTGTTCGTCGTCGAGTTGAAAGAGAGTATGCCTATTTCGGTTTCTTTCTGATTTCTCTTGTAATCTATCACTTCTTTCGCACACAGTTGAAGTTCGAGTTGCCCCTGGACTTTGCAACAATGAAACGAATTCAGTATGCCTCTCTGTTTGGCATGGTGCCTTCATTCTATTTCTTTCTGGACTCTTTCTACCGACCACAGCATATTTCGTTTCGCATTTCTCGCATGGCGATGACAGCTCTATTGATCGTTCCGGTAGTCTGCATACTATTGATTCTTAATTCGCACAAAGCAACCGATTGGGAATGGGCAAATCAAAGCCTGGCACAACCGTCCTGGATCCCCCATACCATCCTTTGTTTTGCAATTCTGGTTGCCAATCTGCATAAGAGAGATGCCCGATTGATGATTCTTGGATTTCTGGCGCTTCTGATCTGCATGATTCTGGATATTCTACAATCCCAGGGATTAACCAATCTACCTACTCTAACCCCTATTGGCCTGGCCGTTTTTATCCTTGGCATTGCAGGCGTTCTGGCCAATCGATTCGTTCGTTTGAATCAGGAGCTGGCAGAAACCAACGCTTCTATACAGAGATTCGTACCAGCCGGTTTCTTGAACCTGCTCGGTAGAAGTGATATCAGGCGAACGTTCCTGGGTGATCAAGTGGCCGTTGACCGGATTACTGTCATGTTTACTGATATCCGCGAATTCACCTCCCTTTCGGAAACCATGAGCCCTTCGGAGAACTTTGCTTTTATCAATTCATACTACAAACGTGTGGGTCCGGTTATTCGAGCAAACGGAGGCTTCATTGATAAATACCTGGGGGACGGATTCATGGCCCTATTTCCTGCAGGCGCAGACAGGGCGCTGGACGCTGCTATTGAAATGCAGAAAACCTTGATAGAGTATAATAGATCCAGAACGGAAAGGAACTTCCGTCCCATCGCGGTGGGTGTGGGTATTCATTCCGGACGTTGCATACTGGGTCTTGTGGGCGAAGAAAAACGAATGGACGGCACGGTGATATCCGATGCTGTAAACGTAGCCTCCAGGCTGGAAAAGCTTACTCAGGAACATGATTGTTTTGCAATTGTTTCAAAGGAAGCCACTGGAACACTAAAGGAAGAGAAAAAGTACAAATTAAAGGATCTTGGATCGGTTCAAGTTCGAGGGAGACAGGAATCAGTAAGTATCCTGGGACTGGAAGGTACTCTATGAAATATCTACGAATTCTGGATGCATTTTCGATTACCAGCTATGCCGGCCTGAGCATCTGGTTGCTGATTCGTTCTGCAGAAACGTTCCAGTCTCATCCCAATCCAGGTTTCTTCATCTATATCCCTTTGATTCTTATCCTGGCCTATCTGGCTGCAGACCTGCTTTCCGGGGTGGTGCATTTCCTGGCTGACAACTTTGGAAGTGCGAATACATTTATTCTGGGCCCTGCCCTGGTTCATCCATTTAGAGATCATCATGTTGATCCCGAAGGAATCACCAGGCATGGATTTCTGGAAACGAACGGAAACAATTGCCTCATATGTGTTCCCATTTTGCTGGGCATGCATTATGCTTACGATTCGCTGCGACCGGGCTGGGCCTTTATAATGGCCCTGGCAGTGAATGCTACGCTATTCTTTATTTTTCTCACCAATCAGTTCCACAAATGGGCGCACCAGACGTTTCCTCCGGCTGCGGTGAGAACTCTTCAGCGAATGGGGCTGATTCTGAGTCCATCCCATCACTCGGTGCACCACAGGGCCCCCCATCTCAGAAACTATTGTATCACCTCCGGCTGGTTAAACCCGTTGCTCGACAGATCCGGGGTCCTCACAGCCATTCTGAGGATTTCTGGCAAATTGAGCGAATCCACAGAAAATCAGCTTGAGCAAACAGAGGACTCCAGGCGCAGATTCAACGCCTGATGCGGGCACTGTGAAGCCCATTTTGAGCTCAGAATCTTGCTCGCCCATTTTTCTCCGGGTCGGATTTATTTAGTTGCAATATTAAAACTAAGCAGTAGCCTCCCACCCCGATGGGGTTACTCCAAAAGGATCTACCGGTTTCCTTGATGCCGGAAAAGGATAACCCCGAGGGGAATCGATTTCAGGGAAAACTTCATGGGGTAAATGCAAAGTTTATCCTGATCGCCACCGAAGAACAGTCCGGAATTACAGAAGGACACCCGGTTACAGTGGAGTTCTGGATTGATCGGTCCGCCTACAGGTTTGAATCAAAAATAGCTCGAATCCTTCCTTCCGGAATTGTGGCTGTACAGAAGCCAAAGGTCATCCATAAGTCCAGGATTCGAGAAGGGAATCGAGTCTTTCTGGATATGAAGATCCACTTTACTCCCTGGTCCGATAGCGGCCGATTTGAAGCTCAGCTACTGGACATAAGCGAAACAGGCGTTCGAATGGTGGGCCGTAAACAGCTTCAAAAAGATGCATTGATCAGCCTGGACTTTTATGTAAAGGAAGCCAGAGCCAGGATAATTTCTCAGGGGATGGTGATCTGGTCTCAGCCCACCGAGGAAAATGATTACCTATTTGAAAGCGGAGTCCAGTTTACCACCCTGTCCAATGAGAATCGCAAGAAGCTCGGACGATATTTAAAACAGCTACCAACCACAGAAGGCGAAACGGAGCAATCTGCCTTTTCCGGATAATCAATGATTTTGTTTACAGCAGTAAGGCATTGCATCTCCCTGTTGGCATGAAGAGATTCAAAATTATTGCTGGTATTGTTGCCTCCATGATGTTCGCAACGCAATGTGCATACCTGCCCGTATTGAACGGCGGTAGCGAATCCGGGGAAACCACCTCACCTTCCGAATCCGCCACACGCACAGCTCTATTCCTTGCAGAGGCTAGACTGAAAGGGCATTCGATTGCAATTCTAGGCGAAGAAAGTGCGGATGGAGTGCGTAGATTTTCCGTTCTGAATATATCCGGTAAAACCATTAATAAAGCCACGATTAGCTTCTTTGCTCTGGACGAGTCTGGAAATAAGATCTTTAACGATAAGTCTGCCGGGAAAGATGCCCTGGAAGAAAACCTGGTTATTTCCGAACTGGAAGGGGATATCAAACCGGGTGCCTGGGGCGATGTTGAAATCCAGGAAAGTGAACTGCCCAACTGGGAATCCACCAGGTTCAGGAGTTATGAAATTACATTTACCGATGGTAAAAGTGCTCGTTCCAGCGCACCGGCCTCGGAGTATGTACTGGGTGGCGTGGATGCGGCCGAGGCCAGCCGGGCCCTTCGCATGTATGATGAGCGTAACAAATAGGTTGTTCAAACCAGGCTTCGGGTCATGCTGAATCGACCCGAAGCAAATCTATAAAAGATGAAAGAAGAGTCCCACCAGGTCAGCTGGAGAAGCAAGCTTTATGAGATTATATTTCTCTCGGATACACCTTCCGGCAAAGCTTTCGATCTAATCCTTATCGGAATCATATTGCTCAGCATTTTTGTGGTGAGCATTGAGAGTGTAACCGGCTTATCTCCAGACATCTACAGAACTACACGAATCGTGGAATGGGTACTGACCGGTGTATTCACGGTTGAATATCTGGCTCGCATTCTTTCCCTTCGCAATCCCCGGCACTATATCCTTAGCTTTTTTGGAATAGTAGACCTTCTCGCTCTATTACCTACTTACCTGGCTCTAGTATTTGTGGGATCGCAGTACTTGATTGTTATTCGAGGATTACGCCTTCTTCGAATCTTTCGAGTATTGAAGCTGTTTCGCTTCATGGGAGAAGCGAATCTACTGTACAATGCTATGCGATCTTCCATGCCCAAGATTATAGTATTCTTAATTACCATAATCAACGCTGCCATTATTTCGGGTACAATCCTGTATCTGGTAGAAGGGGAAGCCTCCGGTTTCACAAGCATTCCCAGAAGCATTTACTGGGCCATTGTAACCATGACCACTGTGGGCTACGGAGATATTTCTCCCGCCACTCCCCTGGGTCAGACCATAGCCAGTGTCATTATGATCATGGGTTATGCAATTCTGGCTGTTCCGACGGGCATTGTTTCTGTGGAATTGGCCCAGGCTCAGAATGCAGGCAGGCTGGCCATTCGCTGCCCGGCCTGCGCACGAGATGGGCACGATTCGGATGCAGAATACTGCAAACATTGTGGTCATGGACTGGAACAGTACAAAGAGCAGTCACAGAAACCCTGAGACCCCCTTTATTGGCATTGCTCCCGGTGAAAATCTATCTCATTGAATTGCTCTATTCCATACAGGGCGGCCGGGTCCGAATTGTACCTAGGCCACAGACAGGGTTCGCCTGGCTCTGCGAAAGAAGTGGCCGAAACCTGCAAGCAATCCTGGAACATGATGAATAGAACCCAGAACACTGGTCTGGTCCCCGTGAGATAGTAGAGGAGTGATTGTGAGCCGAACGTCTCGGCCCGAGTCCTTAAGCATTCGATGCAATTGCCTGGATTCAGAAGCAGGCACAACTCTATCATCCTGTCCATGTATGAGAGTTACCGCGGCCTTCAAGTTCTGGATCACTGAAGAATTGGCCACACTCAAATCGTCCGGGCTATGCCCGCGGACCCTTCCCTGCTTTTCAATAACATTCCAGTGAAATCGTCGCACGGCAACACTGGAACGAATCGATTCAAAAAGCTTTCGATCTGAAGGAGCCATTCTTTTCAAGCAGGAGGGCAGTTCCGGCTCTCTGTAATGAAAATAGCTATCCTCGATGGCTATCTTTAGAGCCCTTTCCAGTTGCGGATTATGGCCGATGGAAAGATGCAGATAGTTTAGAAGCAGGATGAGTCTTCCGTACTCATCCACATCGGAATCCACAAAAAGTTTTTCGATTACATTTGGTGCGCTGGCAAAAGATCCCAGAGCACAGATGGCATCCACTCCCTGCCTTACGGCCGGGTCCGCCGCCGCAATAAGACTTACAGTCCCGGCGAAAGAAGGCGCGAAAATACTTACATGACCATCAGGACACAGATCCTGTTTATTCTGAGCGGCTTCAATGAATGATCGCACCTGCCTGACATTCTGAACGCCAATGCGATAGTTGCAAAGATCCTGCATAAAGGGCGATATCACTCGATACCCGATGCCGGCCATTGCCTGGTTCAATCTCTGAAACCTGGGGTCCTTGTTCCCCAGAGGCGCCAGGCCATTAATGGTTAAAATCACTCCACGACACCGGGAGGCAGGCAATGGAGCACCTCTGAGTAAAGGATCGTATATATCGATGCGAACCTCTCCATCATCCGTATCTAGAATATCCTCCGAAAGACGATGAGGACGAAAACGGCCGGTAAGCATTTGAAAAAGAAATCCAGCGGACATGCATCCAGAGAGCCCGATCTCATGTCAATTGCATGGCAGTAATATGAAGATTAGCTGGCTTTCCGTCTCCATTCCATGGGTGTCCCTCCCTTGTATTCTTTGAACAATCGATTGAATGTAGCCTTGGAGCTAAACCCGGATTCCAGGGCCACTCTAATGACCGGCCAGTTAGAATAACCAGGGTCCGCAAGGAGCTCGGAGGCATGTTCTACCCGAAGTCCATTAATGTAACGATAGAAGTTCTGGTTTATGCCCTGGTTCAGAAGGAAACTTACCTGATGACGGCTCCGACCAAGCATCCTGGCCAGACTTTCCAGGGTTAAGTCCGAATCCAGATATAGTCTCTGACTTTCAATAGAGTTTCTTAACTCTTGAACCTCCTGGTCGGATGGTCCTTCCGGGACATCTTCCTTCCATTCAAGATTGGCCTCACGGGCTGGAATTTGATCGTTCTGAAATATTAGATTCTCTGGCTCAGTTGGCCGATCGTCTGTACCGCCGGAATCGTCGGATTCGGAGTAAACTGGCCTCTGCCGGGCAAGAAACAGAGAAAAAGATACAATAAGTAATAGAAAGCCAGATCCATGTAGCTCTTGATTCAACTCCGGACCCGATGGCCAGATCGTCCCTGTGGTACGATGGATGGCTAGAAAAAGGTTAATAAACAAAAACAAAGCCAGTAGCACATAGGCAGATCGCAGGCTTTTCATCTCATTGATTTGCGAAAGTTTTTCGGCTATTCTCCGATTGTGTTTACGAAGCAGAATAAAGATCAAAGCGCTATATAAAACGGTCATCCCGACGTCCAGAAATGGCATGAAGCCCGGGCCGCGAGGGGCCGGAGGTCCGGGCGGACCGGAAAGACCGGGGGCTGGTGGCCCTCCTCCGAAATAAGGGATCAATGCGATGACTACAAAGAGCAGGGCCGGCGGAAGCCACTCGATCATTCGTAGCCTGACATCTGGTCGGGTAAGCTTACGAATAAAAAGATAAAACAGTGGTCCATAGATCAGGGGTATGGCAGGTAAAAGCAGAAATCGGGGCAAATGCTCTATGAGACCAGCGTTCACCAGAAGAGGCTGCACCAGAGGTCGCAGCATTGTAAATAACCAGACGAAAGCCAGAAAATCCAGAACCGGTCGCTTCTCCTGCGATGGCCTGGTTAGAATTATCAATGCGGAAAATACAAGGATTGCAAGTCCGGCAACAATTGCATATTTCGTATCGGGAAACATAATGCATCCCCGGGATTGTCTCTGGACTGATTATTTTTCCTGATGCAGAAGTCGAATATCTGCTACAAGACGTTTAAGATCCCCGGATCCTCTTACGTTGTAAATTCCGCGTAAATATCCATTCCGGTCCACTAGAAAAGCTTCCTCTGAATGCAGAAAGTCCTGGGCTCCTTTTCTGGATCTTAATTCAGTGTCTGCGCCAAAGGTATCCCTTGCAAGGGAATAGATCCGTTCTCGGTTACCGGTGAGCAAATGCCAGTTCACTTCCTGAATTCCCAATCGCCCAGCATAGTCCTTCATTACTTTTGGAGTATCCACATCAGGTGTTACTGATAGTGAAATCATTTCAACTTTCTGCAGATCGGAAATGTCATTTTGCACCTGACGGAGTCGAGGCATGATCATGGGACAGATGCCGTTGCACTCAGTGAAAAAGAAATTCGCCAGGTAAATATTTCCAGATAGTTCTGAACTACCAAAGCCCTGCCCATTTTGATCCACAAAGCTAAATCCAGGAACTCTTCTGGCATCTTCTGGCAATTCCTGTTTTTTCCATACAGGCTGAAAGTCCGAACCCGCCAGGTAGGGCAGTCGATTGGGATCCCCTTCAGCGAAGCTGCGAATATCCTCTCCGTAACGTTCCCTGGGGTCGAAGTCCTGATTTTCCCTTTTACAGCCTGCAAATGCTATTAGCAAAACCACAGCCATGATCGGCGAAATCGTAACTGCCAGGCATTTCGGAAAAAAACGAATCTCTGATTTGATTCCTTTCATATAATCACTCCTTCTGAGGCCGATCTGGACCTTTAATTGCGGCTAGCTTTTATGAGCTCAGGAATGGTTGCTTCTACTCCATTGCATAGATCGCTACCTATCAAGCCCACAATTCGATGAGATCCTACCTGTACATAGTTGGAGTATATCTGGCCTGTGTATCTCCAGGTCTTATGACCTATTGGCTTTCCGGAAACAAATTGCGAATAGGTATAAAGCTTCCCGTTTTCATGCCAGGAATAGGCTTCTCCATGCTGCACTCCATCTTCGTATTCTATGAAGAATCGCATCTGCCCGGACCGATACCAGCCGCGATGAATTCCTGTGCGTTTTCCCATTTCATGGGGGCGCTCCGAGGCCAGCCGTCCATCGTTGTACCATTCCCGTTCAATGCCATGGATCTTTCCGTCTATATACGGAGTCTCCCGCCAGCCCCCTGGGAGTTCTGTTCGCATGATTCCTTGATAGACATCGCCCTCAAAAAGCATGATTCCATTGCTGATCTGAAAACCGGGATGGGAGTTCAACACTCCCTCCCGATTCCTTCTACAACCGGGCCCTGCTGCAAGCAGAACCACCAGTAAAATCCAACTGGACGCTCGCATTAGAGCTACCTCAGTTGCTAACCGTGCCTTTGGTACCGTGAAAATCCTGCTTGAGCACAAGATAGCCTCCGGAACCTGCATCATAGTTCACATGATAGTGGTAAACACTGGTGCCCAGCGTTGAGTGAGTATGCGTATGTCCGCCATTGGCATCCAAAGCCGGTGTGCCTGTGCCTGGAGGATTACCGCTGGGATCGTTACGTCCGAAAATGGCGTATCCGTCCAGCGCGATTCCAACTAGTTCAGAACCATTGTTGGTAATCTTATAGGGTTCAGTATGATGGTGATACTGTCCGATGTCTGTGGGATGCCCATTGCCGGAATCCATTGTATCCAGTTCGGCTGCCAGGGTATCTCCGGGCGCGGCTGCATTGTTATAAACCGCCAGACCATTCGTAGTTACTCCCATGGCTCCAAAGTCGGTGGTACTCCCGCCTGTATCCGGTGTGGCTGGAATGGTAAGTGTAATATTCTGCGAAGAGATGGTATTCGGATTGGCTGAATTTCCTGATGGAAAGTCATTCAAATAGCAGCCCGAGATCTGACTGTAATATCCATTCTGATACGGTGGAAGGTTACTTGTTTGAAATACGTAGTTTCCTCCGCTGGATGTAATGGTCATACAGGTGAAGTTATCTTTGATCCAGGAAGGTAGCGATGTATCGTTGTTTGTTACACAGGAGTTACATCCTGCAGAAGAAGATGCAAGAGCCAGCACTCCCAGAGCTACTACATCATCGTTACCGTCATCGGATTGAAGCAAATCGCAGCTTCCCACCGAACCTATGGTCAGCGACAACGAAAGTAGCGTTGCCCATAGAATGCCTGTTTTTCTATTCTTTAAATCTTTCATGGGAAATCTCCAAATCTTTTGGAACAGCCGAATTCAAAATCCAGCTGCTTTCTACACTCAACAGACTGGAAAACGGTCCAGAATCTACAACTGCAAATGCGCCCATGGGGCCCCTAACCCCCTAAAACAGGGTCTCATTCGATCCAATGAGACAGGGAAGCCCCCTAATTCGCCTGCATCCTGATTATATGATCCATGGATCGACCTAACGCATAAACTCCATCCCTCCGGGAGTTTCCTGGTTTCGATTAGTGATGGCTTTCGCCCCCCGGGCCAGGCAGTAGAATAACCTGGCTTATTCCGGTGCCAGGATTACCTTGCCTAAAGCAAAGGAAGGCAAGAGCCATCAGATGCCAGAACGTCGGGTGAGCATACATCCCGTATGTATGCTGGTACAGGAATTCGGCCTTGCCCCCGGAGCAACTGTACCGGCCAGAATTAACCTCGAATTGATCGCAGAGGTACTGCGAGATTGGAACAGGCATGATGCAGGTCTATCTTAGCGCGGTGCATGCACCAGGACTCTCCGGAATCCATCTTCTTAAGAGACCGGCACTTTCCCGGGAAGCTCATGTGGATTGGCCTTTCCGCTGCCTTACCTTGCGGATATAGATTTTCTTTTCTACTCTTGATACCACTCGATCCTGTTCATCAAGAATGGATACATGAAAGGTCTCTATGGTCTTTCTTTTGATGGCTACCTCTTCTCGGATCCTATCCAGTGTGGACTCATCCAGACTGAACTCGGCCCGCACCTTTCCCTGACCTGGTCTCACAAACTCAATACTTCCAGCCTGATCCCAGACAATGTAAGAAGGACCCAACCGTTTCATCAGAAGGAACATATAAAATGGATCACACATCGCATATAGAGAGCCACCAAAATGGACGCCTACGTAATTGGTATTCCAGAATCTCTGCTTCATCTCCACAATAATACGATCGTAGTTCTTGCTCAAATGAGTCAGCCGAACCCCGGCTCCCAGATAAGGTGAGTACAGCATTATAGCCCATCTCAGCCCAAAGACTTTTTCAGCCCATCGCCAGAGAAAGTACGGCTGAAAATCAGTTTCTCCATCTCCAGTGAGTCTTCTCTTTCGGTTTTCAGATTGCTTTTTCATATTAATCTGGATAGGGCAGATAACCCTTCTGCTTTAACTGAATGTAAAATCCTTCCAGCACAGAAAGGATTTGAGTGGAGTCCGACAGGTTCGACTGCAGTTCCTGTTCTACCTTGCGGTACAGTGCAAGACATCTTCGAGCCAGAGCCTTTCCTTCTGGTTTGAGGCGAACCGAGTAAGTCCTTCGGTTCTCAATTGAGGCATTACGATCCAGCAAACCCTTCCTGTACAGTGCCTGTACCACAGTCGTCATGGTACCCGGGTCCTTTTGTAGATCCCGGGCCAGGGAGCTCATATCGGCATTCTTTCTTCTCTCCAGCAGTAGCAGCACTTCCGCCTGAGCCCGGCTCATTCCTGGAATACGATTTCGCAATTCTCGACTGATTTGAAGATCCAGAGCTTCTCCGATCCTAACCGAATAGGCCAGCAGACCGGGCATTGAAACCTTAGATGTTTGAGCCACAAAACCATTTTACTTGGAGATCCAATTATTGGCAATCCAAGTTTCAATCGTAGAACCGGGTATGTATTGGCCCGATAAAAACATCAGGCAATGGGATCAGGACAGACAGATCGTAGCTTGCAGGGCTTACAGAATTCACCCATACAAAGTGCATCCAGTCTATCCATCATGGATTGAATTTGAACTGCATCCGTGGTGCGAACTGCCATTTCAAAGTTCCGTTTATGAATTCCTTTAGCGCCCAGGCCAGCCCCGGTAAGATTCGCAGAGCCAAGCAAAGCAGATTTACCATCTACGATTACGCATTTGGAATGATTTCTGGGGCACAGGAAGCGCTCAAATCGATCCGATTCCAGTAATTCAGGAAAGCGGTCAAATTCCTTGCGAAAGAAAGGCCCAGGCTCCTTTGCATGAATTAGCCTTACTTCCACCCCATTTCTTACCAGACCTGCAAATATCTCCAGAATTGAACGGAACTTTTTCCCGGATTCGATATATGTAGATTTAATGTCTGCCGTAGCAATCCATACAAATCGTCTGGCCTGAAGCAAGTCCTGCTGAAAGGAGGAATAGATCTGCTCGGAGAAAAGAAGCTCCACGTTTCATTCTCGGTGATTTACCGAATATTCTGGACAATCCGGCAATTTTGCACGTAATTCTATCTATGAATCTGCCAACTGAAGCCATCCTGTATGTGGGCGATCCTATGTGTTCCTGGTGCTATGGATTCAATCCTGTATTGTCCAAAGTGGAGGAAGTTTACAGCGATCGAATGCCGGTGAAGGCTGTGATGGGTGGTTTAAGACCGGGAGATCTTGCCGAGCCCCTGGATGAAAGACTCAGCAAATTCTTGCAGCACCACTGGCAGCAGGTTGAGCAAGCCACCGGTCAGCCTTTCAACTATGAATTCCTGAATCGTCCTGGATTCGTATACGATACAGAACCGTCCTGCAGGGCCGTAGTAAGCTTTCGTAATTTTCTGCCCCAGAGGGAACTATCCTTCTTTTCTGATTTGCAATCGTCCTTCTACCGGGACGGCCAGGATCCCTGCAACACAGATACCTTTGTGAATCTTGTAGAGAAATACGATCTGGATGGGGAACAATTTCGTGAATTTTTCGACAGCGATGAGGCCAGGTACCAAACAAGCCTGGATTTTCAGCTGGGTCGTGCGGTGGGGGTCACAGGGTTTCCAGCACTGGTGCATCTAAAAGATCAACGAGCCATGGTCATCTCTTACGGATACACTCCATTTGATCGAATCCAGGATGTGATGGACAACCTGATTTTAAAACCGGCCACTGGAGGCGACCGCGATGACGAGGCCTCTTCAGGAGAAGCTTGCGACATAGACTCTGGAGATTGCTAGAATCGCATGTGCGATAATCCGCAAATCGCAATGTTTGCCTGACTTCCTTCAGCCTGGCCTTTTTCAAGCTCATCTACTGTACAAGAAATTCGAAACTTCTTGTTGGTGAAGGATTACCTGCATAGTCACGCACCTGCACAGTGGCTGTGTATCGGCCCGGTTTCAATATCTCCTCCGGATAAAAGATTTCATAGCCATACCGGTCCGGATTCCACTCAGCAAGGGCCGGTTTGCCGTTCACTTCCAGCTGGATACTGCTAACATTGACTCCAGTTCCATAGTCTGCAAAGAAACGTAATGAAAGAAGAACCGGTCGGCCTGGACTTGTACGGAGAAGTGGAATTCTGCGAATGACCGGGGCAGATAAATCCTTCAGCACTACATACTTTTCTATTGTTCGAATGTAGCCTGTAATCTTTCCGTTCCGGCTGAAAGCCACAGGATACAGAGCACCCGAATCCGTAATGCGATATAGACCATCGTTATCTTCAAAGCCCTCCAGAGTAATTTGCAGGGGATCCAGAACAAATATCCTGTTGCGAAATACCATACCAGTCAATTCGTCCAGGTTACGAGCCTTGATCGAATATACCGAGGATAGTCGCTTTAGCTTTCCAGTGGCAGGCGCCTCTTCGCTTTGAATCACCTGAAATCGAACGGCTCCTGTAAGACTATGAGGACCTACGTGCAATTTCATCTTTTCATCGGAACTTTCAAGTATCAGATCCTTGCCCGGCCGACCCACTCCGGAGGATGAATCCATGGCATCCTTCAGACGTTCATCCATTGAGTAGGGTGCCCAGCCCAGATTCTCATGGGACACATTTAGCAGGGACAGAGTAGCCGGCCCACCTTTGAGTTTGAGGTCCACCGTCGAGAGGTTACCCACTGCGTCCTGAAGCTCCAGGCGAATTTTTGACTCCTCCCCTGGATCTGGATCTGTGAGTCGGCCAAAATCACTTGATTCCAGAAAAGGATACTTTCCCGGAAGGAGATCGAATGCATTGTGAATATACTGAGTCCCTCCACCGATTCGGGAGGATTCGCTATAGAGCATCAAATGCCTGAAGGATCCATGATGCTTCAAAGTAAGAAAAGAAGAGGAGTATTTGGAGCGATCATCCTGCAGCAAGCGAAGACTGGAGATCCCCAGACGTGCATACTTGCCGGAAGGATCGAAGTATCGCACTTGCAGACAGGTCTTACCTTGAACGATAACCGGCCTGGGCACTTCGTAGATCCGGGAAGAACAATCCTGAATCTTATCCCCGCAACTGGATCGCTCGGCCACAGAAATAACCTGAGGCGCCTCTTTTCCATTCACGGTTGCGCCAGATTCGCAGGGAATCAACACAATGGACTCCACCAGAGGTGCCCGGCGGTCTTCCAGGGTCAGTCCGTGCTTTAGAGGATTCAGAACCAGGTCGCCTTCTAGATATTCAAAATGTAAATGCGATGGACCAGAGCCCGTATCTCCGCTCAGGGCAATCTGTTCGCCTCTCTGCACCGGAACCTGATTCGCAGAAAAGCGTAGATCGAATCGCTTTCGAAGCTTGATCCAGTCCTTTAGCTCGGGATGCAGTTCAAATAGCCTTTTCAGAAGCTCAGGGGCGTATTCAGATAGATGACCATATTTTGATTCACGACCGTCCGGATGCCTTACCCAGATACCATATCCCAGCCCATATCCATCATACAAGATGCGCGAAACATAGCCCACGCGAACCGAATAGACGGGATCCCCTTTCTCACTTGAAAGATCGATTCCATAATGAAAATGACTTCTTCTGTACTCTCCTGTGGTCCCGGTTAATACCAGAGGAAGATCCAGAGGCGGATGAAGGTTTTGGGCTTCATGTTCAGGCTCTTTGCTGGTGGCTTTACGCTCAGCCTCGGAACCCTGCCCCTCCTGAGAAGTCTCGGATTCTCCTGCCCGGGGCTGCCTGTCAGGCTTGGCCTCCACCGATTTCTGCTCAACCGGCTCCTGACGCTGGACTCCTCCCTGACACAGGGCCGAAAAGGAATACAATAATACTAGTGCCAGAAGAATTGAGAATCTATCACGGCTGGTTCTTAACCGTCGAAAAAATGCGACATAATCTATCATAGGATCTCCTGCCCGTTCATCTGCTCGAACCGTCCGGCTTTGCCGCTCGCCGGGCCGGAAACAAAGAATCTGTGGTTATTTTACCTGCCAGAGCAGATTGGAAAGCGCAAAAATGAGTGGCATCCCCGGGCTATCTGTATTAGGTTTTTTATCATGATTGGACATAGATTCAAAGGCTCATTTCTGACTATTTCCCTGACGTTGCTCATGGCCACAAGCTCGGCTCTGGCTCAGAATGTGGTTCGATATCGTTCCAATGCTTACGATATCAAATCCGGTAAGTACATGTACACCGAGAATCATGCCGAACACTGGCAAAATGGAAAACATGCATATAGCATTGTTACCTACACTGACCCTCAGGGGAAGCTGATGGCGATCAAGAAGATTGTGTTCACAGCAAGCAAAACATCGCCTAACTACGATCTATCGGACAAGCGGTCCGGTCTGGAAGAAGGGGCTCGCATCAACGGCAACTCGGCCACACTATATCACAAGAGCTCCTCCTCGGATGCCAGGCAGTCCAGGACTTTGAATGTCCCCTCTCCCATGGTTGTGGATGGCGGATTCGATTACTTTGTACGATCCAATATGCAGAGCCTCATGGCAGGCAAAACACTAACCGGTAACTTCACTGTTTCCCATCGATTGGACTACTTCCCCTGCAGAATCTACAAAGTGAAAGATCTTACCTTCCTGGAAAGGGATGCTGTTATGTTCGTGATGGAGCCTACAAATATTGTCATTCGTCAGCTGGCCGATCCAATCTATATAATCTATGATAAGAAAACTGGCCGGCTGCTCCGCTTCACAGGAGTCTCCAATCTGGAAAAGCCGGATGGAAGCAATTATCGAGTACACATAGTTTTTCGCTATCCGGATGAGCTTCTGAAATAGATCCCGTCCGCTATGGCGGATCAAAAGAAAAGATCTCAGAGCGCAAATCGAAACCAGGCAGTGCGCACTCGAAACTGGAAGCCGGAAGATATTCCGGCCCTGGTAGAGCTGCAAAAAACAGTCTATAGTAGTGCCTACGAAGAAGGGATGTACGGCGCCCGGGTCTTTGAACTGGAACTGGCCGCCTTTCCAGAAGGGCAGATTCTTGCTGAACTGGACGGTAAGATTGTGGGCTACACGGCCACGCTTATTGTGAACCTGGAAAAAGATACTTATTACACCTTTGTAGAGATAACCGGAAACGGCACTTTCACCACACATAATCCAGCAGGAGACACACTCTACGGTGCTGACATGGCTGTTCATCCAGATTATCGCGGAATGGGAGTGGCGCGCAAGTTGTATGCAGAAAGAAAAAGGCTCTTGCGACGTTTCAATCTCAGACGGATGATTGCAGGCGGACGAATCCCTGGCTATAGATCTTATGCTGGAAAGTTAACTCCGGAACAATATGTTGAGAAGGTTGTGGCTCGAGATATTCAGGATCCCACCCTTACGCCTCAGCTAAAAGTAGGCTATCATGTAAAAGAAATTTACATGGATTACAGTAAGGATCTGGAGAGTTTAAACTATGCAACACTGATAGAATATATAAATCCGACCTTTAAGCCTGAAAGGCATCGGATCTCTTCAGCTCCTGTCACTCATCCGGTGCGAAAGGTTCGCATCTGCGCCGCCCAGTATTTCATGCGTCCTATTAAGTCCCTGGATGAATTTGTTCGCCAGGTAGAATTCTATGTCGATACCGCCAATGAGTACCACTGTCATTTTCTGGTATTCCCTGAACTATTTACGGCTCAATTATTTCTAATACTTGCACCGGAAACTGATGACCGGGAAGCTATGCGACGATTGGCCGGGTTTACAGAATCTTACATAGAAATCTTCAAGGAGAAGGCGCGAAAGACAGGCATCTTCATAATCGGCGGATCGCATCCTATAATTGCACCGGAAGGAATTCGTAATGTAGCCCATTTGTTTACCCCGGATGGAGCTGTTTTTACCCAGGATAAGCTTCATATTACACCGTCCGAGAGAAAGTACTATAACATGATTCCAGGAGATGGACTGAAAGTCTTCGATACTGGTATGGCCCGAATTGGAATTCAGATCTGCTATGATGTGGAGTTTCCAGAGTTGGCCCGCCTGCAAACCTTTGCAGGTATGGAGACTCTGTTTGTACCATTTTCTACGGAGCACCGAAAAGCTTACCTGCGTGTGCGATTCAGTGCTCAGGCCCGATCCATTGAGAACTGGTTGTACACCGTGCTTGCAGGTAATGTGGGAAACCTGCCCCAGGTAAAGAGCTTCTTAATCAACTATGGCCAATCCGCCATTCTGACACCAAGTGATCATCCTTTTCCCAATGAAGCGGTACTTTCGGAGGCGGAGCCAAACACAGAAACAGTGGTCATCTCAGAAGTGGATTTAAGCGATTTGCAAAGACAGAGAGAATATGGAAGCGTACGACCATTACGTGATCGGCGAATCGATATGTACGAAGTATTGAGCAAAGTGGAAGTAGAACGGATAAAGGTTTACTGAAACGCTTTTAGCAGCCCGTTTAATCCCTGAATCGAAATACTTCTGATTGTACCGACTGCTCACCGCTCCCTCAGTTGAAGCGGAGGATTCAGTCACGGGTTTCTATTCACCCATCTAAGCGAAGCAATGAGTCACGGACTTCTATTCACTCATTTAAGCGAAGGAATCAGTCACGGTCTTCTATTCACCCATCTAAGCGAAAAAATCAGCCACGGGTTTTTCTTCACCCAATAAAACTAAGAATCTGGCCAGGGTTTGGATTCGTCTATGAATGCGAAGAATCCGGTCACAGGATATGCTTCGACCATAAAAACTAAGACTTTTGTCCCAGGTTCTATTTCGCGCATGAATAATAAGAATCTGATTCCAGGATTGGCTTCACCCGGGAAATCAAAGATAACGGTCATAGGATTCCATTCGCAAATTGTGACCAGAGGATCGGGCTTACGAATTCTGCGTCTTTTTGCATCATAGATGCAGCAACCTGAACTGCATGGCGAGACACCGGTCTACCCCCCCGGAAGCCGCATCTCTGCTGCAGGTCCAATTTCCATTCAATCGTAAAAACATCCCCGGGCGAACCCTGTACCTTGAATATACCTTCCCCTTTTCTTTTCTTAATACTTTAATTATATTTACAATAAGTTCGTCCATTACTACGGTAATACTGGAGCAAACGTAATGCCCTTGAATGATCTAGAAAGGGAACTGGCAGAAAAAAGCGTCTGGCCTACAGAGAGGTTGGTTAAGCAATTAATCAGCGATCATGAGACTTTCTTGAAGAAGAGTCTTCCTGCAATGCATGAAAGCGCCCGGTTAGCAGAACACGAGCCGCTCATTCAGTTCGTAAAGACTCTGGATGCAGAGCTAAGAGGCCATTTTCGCACAGAAGAGAATATTGTATTTCCGGTTCTAGTATCTCTGGAGCATGAAGATCCGGGCTCTCTAAAGCAGGCCCTACAATATGCCTGTAGACATATGGAGGCCGACCATTCCATGCATGAAAAGCATCTACGGTTGCTTGCAGCATTTCAACATGAGCTTGAAGATCAAATGGAACGGCCCGAGGTGCTACCTTTAATTCATTGTCTGGATGATTTTGCCAGAAGGATGTTTCTACACATGAATATTGAAAATCGATTCCTGTTTAAACGATACCTCAATTCAATTTAGTCCTTCAGCGGAAATAGCTCTGGCCGGACATTCCAGAGCTTCTCTGGGTATGCTCACGTCGGGCACCCTGGACTGAAACATATGATCCTTTCCGCGGGCATGCCTTAGAACCGCTTTTCCATCCTTTTCATTCATGATCCAGCGATCCGGAGCGATGGAAGCGCATAGTCCGCATCCGATGCATTTCTTTCTATTATACTGAATGCGATAAAATCCGCCCGAGCTTCTTGCTTCGAATGCATTGTTGTTATTCATGATTGATGCCGGGAGGACTCAAGAGAATCAGCGTAAACGGTATCCAATCGATAGACCTGGTCTCCTCTTCGCACGCGGCTCGAAACAGGAAACGTTATTACGCAGGGCCCCTTCGCCTCATCCAGGGATTGCCCGTCCCGACGTAAATCCTTCAGCTCCTGTTTGTGGGCTCCAGTAGTTTTGCCAAAAAATGCCAGTTGATCCCCGGATTTTAGAATGCCAGTCCTGACTTCAACTTCAGCCACCGAAATCTTAGAATAGAAGTTTCTTACCTCGCCCACAAATACTTTTCGCACAGAGGACTGATTTCCATCACTGGCTGCCCAGCCCTGACGCTCTCCCAGATAATACCCGCTGCTGAAGCCCCGATGGTATACCTGCTGCAGCCTATTCATCCAATCCGGTATGGCTGCTTTATACGATTCAAAGTCTCCCTTCGCGGCCATTTCAAGGGCTTCTCTGTACACCTGCACTGTATTTTGTACATAGTCCGGCCCCCGGTTTCGCCCTTCCAGCTTTAACATCTGAATTCCGCTCTCCACCATCCTGGGAAGAAAAGGAACCGTGCAAATATCGTTAGGTGACATGATATACTCATTATCTATTTCCAGTTCCACTCCCCTTTCATCGATAACCCTGTACTTTCGCCTGCAATTCTGGCGACAGGCTCCTCGATTAGCGGAAGCCAGGTCCGAGTAAAGGCTCATCCCGCAACGCCCGGACACTGCAATGCATAATGCTCCATGACCGAACACTTCAATCTTTACCAGCTCTCCGGAAGGCCCTCTTACCTCCTGATGTTGAATCGATTGCACAATTCTTTGAATCATAGTCAGATCCAGTTCTCGGGCCACAACAATTACATCGGCGAACCTGGACCAGAATCTTACAGCTTCAATATTTGATACGGATACCTGGGTAGAAAGATGTATGTTCAGGCCACGCTCTATAGCTTTTTGAATCACTGCAGGATCCGAAGCGATAATAGCATCTATCCTGGCTGCTTGCGCCTGGTCCAGCACCGTATCCAGCAGTCGCATATCCCGATCATATATAACCGAGTTCAACGTCAGGTATGCTTTTGCTCCGAAACGATGGCACTTTCTGGTCACATAATGCATATCCTGGAGCGAAAAGGCTCCGCTGGCCTGATTTCTTAGATTTAGATTCTCAACTCCAAAGTAAATACTGTCCGCACCGGCCTGCAAAGCGGCCGCCACCATAGCCATTGTGCCTGCAGGAGCTACGATCTCAACTGGTCTACTACCCTTAATGGTACTGGGGGAATTGGAGATTTTTGGTGCCGGAAATGCACGGTTCCTTACTACAGGAATACCAGAATCGGATGCCATGATTCCTTATTTTTCGCAGGCTAAATTGACGCAAATGATAATCGCAGAGATTATAATGTGATGGGCTCAGCAATCTCCCGGGAGAACTCAGGATGAGCCCGGTTTCTGGTCAGGACGCTTTCCACCGGTTTAAACATCCGATAGTACTGCCAATCCTCCTGCGAAAAGTAAGCTGGCTTTAACCGGAGTATTTCCGAATTGCGATTCTCTGGATCCAGGTCCCGTATCCACCGGAACATATGATTCCAGCTCATTACTTCAAAAATTAGCTCATCCGGAGATGTAGAATGGATGCTGGCCCGGGACTGCTCATTGCCCCTGACCGTTTCGGGATCTTGCGCGGCCCCTGGACTCTCTCTGGAAGTTTGTGTATGGTCCTTTTCGGGGCCTGCGAAATGAAAATCCATGGGCTGATGGTCCACGCCAAACCTGGAAGGATCGTAGTTTCTGGCTGTTTCGAAATGTAGTGAACGAACCCTGTATTTTTCCGGGTCTGCTGCCTGGTCCAGGACCAATGTAATTACTTCTACATCCCCCGGTCCGAAAAGGATACTCTGCAAGGAAAGGCCCCCCGTGTAAAACATTCGACTGAGGAAGGCCCCCATTCCCGGAGCATCGTTTCTTTCAAAGGGCCAAACAAAAAAGTAAGCTATATGTATGTACCCTTCGCTGGAGCGACTCATTCTATAGAGTAGCTTATCCGGACCCAACCCTTCAGAAATCAGACCAGGAGCGAAACGATGGGCCAGAGAATCATCCCGGATAGGATGAAAACCGGAAACTTCGGAGGTATTCCTTTTCAAACTAGAGGCATAGAAACTGCCCAGAGCGAGCAATAGAAATGCCATAACTATTGTAGACCAGAGTTTTCGATTCAAAAGGCAGTCCCCGAAAGAGATCCGGTATCAGACCCTATTTTTTACTTACCAGCCCTTTGAACGCTTCCAACAAATCAACCGGAAAGGGCAGGATAATGGTAGAAGCATTCTTCTGAGCCATATCGCTCATGGTTTGCAGATATCGCAACTGAAGTGCAGCCGGATTTTCGCTCATAACATTCGCTGCACCCAGGAGTTTCTCAGAAGCCTGTAGTTCACCCTCTGCATGGATTACCTTGGCCCTCCGCTCACGCTCGGCCTCGGCTTGCCTGGCAATGGCTCGAATCATACTTTCATCCAGGTCCACATGTTTGATTTCAACATTGGCAACCTTGATTCCCCAGTCTTCGGTCTGGGCATCGATAATTTCCTGAACATCATCGTTTAGCTTATCTCTTTCCGAAAGCATTTCATCCAGGTCATGTTTACCCAGAACAGATCTTAAAGTGGTCTGCGATAGCTGGCTTGTGGCACTATAATAGTCCTCCACCCGAATAATGGCCCGCTCAGGATCCACAACCCGGAAATAAAGCACTGCATTCACGCGAACCGTTACATTGTCCTTTGAAATAACATCCTGGCTGGGCACATCCAGAGTGATAATTCGCAAATCCACTCGTACCATTTTTTGAATTCCTGGTATTACAATTACGATTCCCGGGCCCTTCACGGACTGGAACCGGCCAAGAAAGAACACCACTCCCCGCTGGTACTCAGGCAGAATTCGAATGGAAAGAACCAGGAAGCCCACGATCAGAGCTACTGGCAATATTACTGAGGTCATAAATCACTCCTTTCATTTCAACATGCTATTTTTGTTCAAACTATGAATTCGCATCCAGGGGCTCCACGATAAGCTCCAGCCCTTCTGCACCCTTGACTCGCACCTTCTGGCCCTTTTCCAGAGAACTGTCGCATCTGGCCCACCATATTTCGCCGCCCATCCGCACTCTGCCACGACCGCGAAAATCGGAGGATACTTCAACGATTCGATCCATGAGATCCTCCCGGCCGGAAATGGACTTCTGCTTTCTCATTCGAACCAATCTTGAAAGAACCCAGGCCAGGAATGCAGCCGCCAGAAAAGCCACGCCGCCAATTAGAGAAAGGGAAACAGATAGATTGTCCTCATCCATAAGTATTACCGATCCTGCCACAAATGCAACAATGCCGCCGGTACCCAGCACTCCAAAACCAGGAACAAAGGCTTCTGCAACGATTAAGCCAAGTCCCAGTACCATCAATCCCAGTCCTGCATAGTTGATTGGAAGCACTTGAAAGGCAAAGAGGGCCAGAAGCAGGGATATGGCTCCTATCACTCCTGGATAAATAGCACCTGGATTCGACAGTTCAAAGATGATCCCATAAAAGCCAATGATCATCAAGAAGTAGGCAACATTTGGGTTCGCAATCACCGACAGTAAACGATGTCGCCAGTCTGGAGGAAATTCCAGATGTATTGCATCCTTTGTATTGAGTCGCAGGGACTCCTGGGCCATGCGAACTTCCCGGCCATGGGCCGCTTCCAGAAGCTGGTCCAGATCCCTGGCCACCAGGTCGATGACGTTTCTTTCCAGGGCTTCCCGTGCATTTATATTAACTGCCTTTCGCACAGCATCTTCCGCCCAGTCCGGATTTCGATTGTGGCGCTCTGCCAGGGCTCGTATATAAGCAACAGCATCTTCCAGAACCTTTCGTTCCATTGCGGTACTGCCCTTGCCGGGCTTATCACTTTCTTCTTTCTCCGGCTTTTCTGAAGGCTCCGGACTTCCAGGCATTCCACCCATTTGAACTGGCGTGGCCGAACCCAGGTGAGTGGATGGTGCCATCGCAGCCACATGACTGGCATAGAGCATATAGGTTCCAGCACTTGCGGCGCGTGCCCCTGCAGGACTTACATAGGTAATGACCGGTATCGGGGAGTTTAAGATTGCTTTAATAATGTCGCGCATTGAGGAACTGAGACCACCCGGTGTGTCCATTACGATAACGATTGCATTCACATCCTTTTCCCGGGCCTCTGCGAATCCTCTGAGCAAATAATCCGTGGTGGCTGGAGAAATAGCTCCTTCCACGTCCAGAATTAGAACACCGGGTCTCTGGTGTTCGGCTGTGGAAGGGCTGTCTTCTGTTGAATCATCGGCGGAGCCGGACCTATCCACTTCTTCGGTACAGCCCAGCGAAATTGAGCCTAGAAGAATGGAGAATATAAGGGCAGCACCGTAACCGGGCAGTCTTCGAAATGGAAGAAAATCGCAGTAGAATCCTGAATCGAACACATCCAGATCCTGAGCATATTCAGGAGCTTTGTCAACGTAGAAATTGAAAGAACGGAGAAGCCTGAAGCCACAGAACCTATTGGCGGGCAACAAGGACAGAAAGACCGAGAATACGTTTGGCCCTATAGTCTGTTTCTATCGAGAAATGGCTTCCTACAGGTGTCAGGGACAGAAAAGCACTTCTTTGATGAGCAGATCATCGTTATAAATAATGCCCTGGTTCATATCCTTGTGAGCATACAGACCGAAGTGCACCTGAGGTACATCGCCGAATCCACTCACCGGTGCAGCAGAGACCAGGACGCCATCCTGATAGGCGCGTGCGAATCCATTTTCAGAATCCATGGAAAGACACAATCCAAGTTTCACCCATTGATTTTGAGGGAAAAAAAGGTCTGTACTCTGGTAGGTCCATTCCTTCTTCCCCACCGTCGGAACATGCATTAGATGAACTATACCTTCATAACCCAGATTCACCAGGACTCCATCCCAGAAAGCGTCCTCCGTTCTGCGAGCTACCGTGATGAAGCTGAACCAGTGACCGCTGCCCGTTGGAATCACAATGTCCTGCAAATACACCTGCAATTCAATGTATACGAGACCGGTAAACGACCCACCTTCCAGTTTATGGAATTGCACAGTCGGGTAGGCTCGATGACTGTCGGCTGCTGTGGAATAGATCCAGCCTTTATGCGCACTGGTACCGGATACCAATCGTTCTGTACTTAATTCATGCGAAGCGGCGCTCTGGTAGTTCTGAGGTACTATGTAGGAGCCATCAAACTCACTCAGCGATTCGAAACTTGTGCGAAACTCACGGCCAGAGAAGGCAAGTGCTAACAGGGCCGGGGCGTCCAGACCATCGGCACCAGATGCAGAGCAATTCACAAAAAAGAATCCAGGCCATATAATCGAAAGCGCCAAAGCGATTCGTTTCATTTAGTATATATCCCCGTACACTCAGTCAACTTCAACCGGTCAGACTTAAGATTCCGATTTCACCGGGCGAATGCATCGCATCCGTTCCATAAACAGGGCAAAGAGTTTTTTTTCTATCTTTTTCAGGGCAGCCGGTAGCTTGCATGGCAGGCTGTACAGCGGTTCATTAGTTCACCCAGTTCCCGGATAACCTCTCTATCGCTGGCATCGCTGCGAAGTGTGCGAGCCAGAGCATCGAATTCACGATGGGTTCCCAGCCCCAGCTCTTTCATAGGCACCGGAAGCTTGAGCAGGATGGTAGACTCTACAGCGGCCAGCTCATCTACCATTCCCATTCCCACGCTTTCTGCGGCCACTGCAGCTTCTTCCCGATTCCCGTTTCCCAGAGCTACATGGATTTGTTGTGTAGCCTCCAGCAACTGTCGCATCTCTTTAAGTAAGAATTGCTTTTCGCCGGCCGTAACATTGATAACCTGCCGACCGTCCGGTCCCATGCGAGCTACGCCAAATACAAAGAAGTAAGCAAAAACTCCAATAGTGACAAACCAGAGTGCTGCAAATCCAAAAGCTGCGACTTTATACTTATTTTTCATTCTTCACATTCCTTTCGCTCTATAGCGGAGCTTTTTGGTTTATTTAGGTCTACATTTAAGCGCCTGATATATTCGAACAATGTCTCTTCGCAACACCAGCCTTCAGGCTATCGAAACTCTTCTTTCTCTAATCTCCATTCCAGCGGTAGGTAAGACCGAAATAGATACTCAGCACCCGGGTTTTCTTTTCAAACTGAAATAATGCCGGTCGAAGGGGCTCGGTCTGAAGCGCATGACCCAGCCACCATTCCGAAAAAGGCACTCCATGCATTGTTCTGGGGAAGGAATACTGCAAAGCCACATCAAAACTGGAAGGCTGGTCAGCCTCGTCAAAGAACCAGCCCAATCCCAGGGATAAATGATGCTCCACTGTAGTTCCCAGTAAGGGACTCAGTCCCTGGTGGGTCTGTGGCGTGGCCCCATAGCTGTAACCTGCGCGCAATGCCAGGTCAGCCAGACGCCTTTCAATTCCAACACTGATGGCGGTTTGATCTCTCCATCGAAGATTCATTCGCAGGTATGGGCTTCTGGAGCCAATGGGCGTCATAGCCAGGGGTGCATCCAGAGTAAAGAGTAGACTGTTCATTGTGCTGGACCATAAAGTATGGCTAACGTCGGCCAATAGCCTGTAGGAGCCGGCTCGATATTCCAGACCAACAACGAAGCGGGCCGGCCATTCCATAAAGCGAGATACTCCAGCGTTTGAATCCGGGTTACTGTAAGAATCCACACGGATGTTGCCATCCAGATTGAATCGACTGGATGAAGTAAACGAAGCGGCCAGCGTCCAATCCTGCCAATCGTAGCTCAGTCCCAGTTTCGCTCCCAGCGCCCAGGCAGAGTCAGAGCGATAATGAATACCCCCTGGAAGCAATGCATCGGTTTGCAGGTGATTGTAGGCGCGATCCATTCGCTTGGTTGCATGAACTACATCAATGCCCAGACCCAGGCTTAAAGAACCCATGCGATAGGCAATGGCAGGCGTGGCTTTAAGGATTGCAAATCGAACATTAATGTCTTCTCCTGCCAGCCCGTTCTGACTGCCAGCCACCGAATTAGCATCCACGCCATCTGAACGAGCCTCTGCCGCAGGATAGGGCCGTAACATATTTTCAAAACCGGCTCCTCCACCGCCCTGGGCATAGACTGCAAAGCCAATACTAATCTTTTCGCCCCCGAAACCATACCCAAGAGCTGGCAACGGTGCCACCGGACGAAATGTTCGATCGTTGCTATAATAGGTGCCGGTCTGAGGATCTAGATATTTATCCCGGTAATCGATGGTTGCCTGGTTCACTGCAAGACTTGCCTGAAAGGAATGGCCCTTTATCCTGGTAAGCATGGCTGGGTTTTCCTCCACAACCAGGGGAGAGCCGTACATGCCATAAAATGCCCCGGCCACTCCCGCCTGATCCGCCCCAAAGGCCGGAAGCCAGATGCCATGAAATGCCTCCACAGACGTTGTTGAGAATAAGAAGAAAACAGAAAGGGTTATAGTCCCTGAAATCCGGATTGCCAGACCAGGAAATGAGGTGCCCGACCCAGTCTCACTCGCTAAACGACTACCGGACCCACCGCGGTGCAGTCGGGTATATCGCAATTCCCGCTCAGATTTCCTCATGAATGAAATCCTCCGAACGAAACTGTGACATTGTCTGGCTATTGACTTCGGGATAGTTCCATTGTTTTGCGTATGATTGCACGGATAAACCCTGGTCTGGGAAGACTGTGGCTGGAGCAGACCATTGGTGGCTCATGCCAGACCCTTCTGAGACTGAGTCTCAGTCCAGATCTGGTCCGTGCAGGGTCAAGTCATACGGCAATTTTTTTGCGCGAAACATAAAGCTCCCTGTCACCGAGGCCAGGGAGCACTTGCAGTCCTTGATTCAGATTAATTGCGAAACCAGAAATTGGATTATCTGGATTGCATTTCTTTCTTGCGCTGGCGATCTACAATCCACTGAACAATTTTTTCTGTGAAGCTTCGTTTCTGAGTTCCGGCCTCATCTGAAACAGTCATATCATTCTGTTCCAGATCCAGATCCTTGCCGGAAATGCAGTAGGTAGAAGCAAACATTTTACGCACTTCATTTCTGACCATTTTGCGAAAGGGTGCATGGGCCAGCATTCCATAGGTTGCCGCCTGACCGCTCCTGGAAAGCTCCGGATGCTCCTTCGCATACTCCACACTTTCCTGTAGATCCTGCAGATATTTATCCACAACGTTCAAATGCTCAGGAGTCACCATTGCATGCAGAGCATCCGGCTTTTGAAGTCGATCGATGTACCAACCTTTCTTTTCCATTAAATCGGCCACTGCGAACATATCTACGGCCGGATCCGAAGAGCGATAGGCAAAGAGAGTTGCTTTTGGGTCTGCGATGATGGTTAAACCTATTTTGCGAATTCCTTCTTTTAACGCATCCGTGGCCTGCATGGCTTTTCGCGCCAGCTCCATATACCCCTGCTCTCCCTGAGCCTGCAAAGCAGCGTAGGCTGCAGCATAGGCCCCGCCCGGACGAGTGCCCAGCAATGCAGGGGATGCAAAAATTCCGCCCGGCCAGTTCTCATATACAAAGACCTGATGATTAAAATGCTTCTGATGACGGTAAAGTATGCTGGAAGCCCCTTTTGCTGCGAATCCGTACTTATGAATATCTGCCGAAATAGATGTAACTCCTGGAATGCGAAAATCAAACTCAGGAATATCATGACCCAGCTTTTCCATGAATGGAAGTAGAAAACCGCCCACGCAGGCATCCACATGCAATGGAATCCTCTTTTTCTCAGCCAGTTCGCCCAGTTCTTTAATTGGATCAATCATACCGTGAGGATATTCCGGAGCACTTCCCAGAAGCATAATTGTATTTCGATTAACCTTTCTCTTCATGGCCTCCACATCGGCACCACCGCCAGGGAGCGCAGGAACACGATGCAATTTGATCCCAAAGTACTCCGCCCCTTTTAGCCAGGCTACGTGAGCGGTATCCGGGACTACCATTTCTGGTTTGCGTATTCCTTTTTCTGCTCTGGCAAAATCCCGGTAGGTTTTAACTGCCAGCAGGCAGCTTTCGGTGCCGCCAGACGTAACCACGCCGCAAACCTGGTCATCGCCGTGTAATATTCCGGCCACCATTGAGATGATTTTCTTCTCCAGCTGTTTGAGACTCTTGAAAGCTCCTGGATTCAGTCCATTCGCCGAAAAGAATAGATGATATGCCTCATTCAAGAAGGACGTGTAATCTTCGCCCAGGTAATATACCAGACTCCAGAGCTTTCCATCTTTGTAGTCCGGATCCAGGCTTCGCATACCTTTTAGCTCTTCCAGTATCTCTTCAGTTGCTCTTCCAGTTTTATTTAGTTCCATATTTCTTCCTCAATTTTGTCTTAGATGATTCGGTATTCAGTTCTTTCTCAATTCAAAATGTTTGCTGCCCCGGGATCGTTTAGGTGTTGTCAGATTCGCAAGCGAATCGCCATGCAGCGCTCAGACCGTCCGATTAAAAACCGGTCCCTTCTTCGCGGTCAAAATGGGTTGATAGATCATGACGTGGAGGACAAAGTCATTAAATGCAGATAACCTCCTGAAAGGGTTAATTCTGTAAATGGTCCGCTACTGTTTTCGCTGCAGCCAGATTGGTCGTTCCTCCTTGCAGGTCGTTAGAGTCTCAGGGCCCGCTGGCTATCGCCTTGAGCAAATAGGCTATGGAGATTCCCAGATAGTTGCCGATTCCATAGCCCAGAATTCCGGTGGTCAAACCAGGAACGATTAGCTGTCGATTCTTTAATGCTGAGGCCACTACAGGTACGAAAGGAGGAGAACAAATCGCGGAGGAGGAGATTACCAGAAATGTATCTACGTCTATCCCGGCCCAGCGGCAGAATAAGGAATGGAGCAATAGACTGCCAATCACTGCACCGGCGATAAAGATAATTACTGCAGGATCTATATTCAGTAACCCGGCCACGTCAGTAAGCGATGCCACAGAGACGCAAAATACCAGTATAATGTACATTCCCACTGAAAATGTCTTTCGAATGTTGCGAATCGTTGGAACAAAGGAAGCGGCTATACCCAGACTGGTTATAGAAAGAATGGTTATGGCAGGAGCTGCATTCTTAGAAAACAGAGAACCCAGAAATACGCTCAATCCAACAATGGCAACGGATAGCAATAAAGCGGCCAGTAGCGGCGGCCATACCCGAGGATATATCAAACTGCCATAGTCCTCCACTCCCACCGGGCGATCATCGCTTTCGTATGCTTCAGCGATTTCTATAGCTTCCGTAGATTCGTTTTCTCTTTCCGGGGTTGCGACCGTTGAGTTCTTCTGTTTTGGCTGAAGCCCTCCGGATGATGCTTCTCCACCGGCAGACTGGTTCGATGACGATTGCCCGGACTCTCCATGGTTGCCCTGGATATCGAATGGTTTCAAGAATCGTCCGAAAAGAGGTCTTGCCAGAGAGAATACAAAAAGCAGATAGAAAAGACCCATCAAGGTGTCGTATGTATGGAATTTAATGTAGAGGTCGTCCGGTATGAGAAGTGCCGTTTTGACCGCAGCCAGATTAGGCGTCCCTCCGGTATATACGGCCACTGCCATGGCAGCTAATTGATCGCCCTGATCGGTAAGCCCCTGTAAACTAAAGAATAACAAGGTAGCGACCATCACCACTGATAATCCTGCCAATAGCATGGCCAGCAGGGACTTTCCGGCCAGACGAAATACGGAAGGCACATCCATGGAGAAAAGCAACATTGGAAGGGCCAGAGCTACTGTAGCTTCTGAAAGTCCTTTCTGGAGATGAAGTGTTTCGGATCCGGTGAGCCCGGAGTTACCCAGAATAGCGCCCACCAGGTAACATAGAATCACCACACCGATTTTTTTTAGAAATTCGATTCGAGAGCTGAGATAGATCAGCACAGCCGGGCAAAGAATCAATACCAGACCTATAGTCAGGACTTTTCCATCCATGAACACGTATCTCCTGGCCTTTCTGATGAATGGCCGTTTTTCACTATGCTGAAAACTATTTCACTACCGTGAAATTTCTTGCAAGCAGAAAAGTACACGTTTTTATGCAATATGGAAAAAACAAGGGTGGCCCGAGCCAGGCAGCAGAGACGGGAAATGATCCTGGATGAAGCTCAGAGAATCGCCTTTGAAAGAGGCTTTGATTCGCTAACAATCGGAGATCTTGCCTCGGCAGCGGACTACACCAAGAGAGCTGTATACTTCTATTTCAAAGATAAGGATGAGATATTCTTTGCTCTTGTTGCCCGGGGCCAGAAGCTACTCAAGGCTGCCCTGGAAGATGTGCAATCTCGCCAGTTACTGGGCCCCGCCGGAGCTCAGGCTTTCGGAGATTGTTTCTTTCAATTCTCTATCGCCCATCCAGAGTACTTTTCTCTTTTAATGGAATACGAAAGCAAAAGGCACCGCTATGAAATGGGCAGGACAGAAGAATCAAGAGCCTGGGCGAAATGTCAGAATCTCTCTCTGGACTGTGGGGACATTCTGGAAAGATGGATGGAGCAGGAGATATCCAGCGGGCGGCTAAAGACTTCCTTGTCTGCCAGACAGTTGATGCTTAGCTTCTGGGCGCAAACCTATGGAATTATGCAGATTATTCTAATGCGTCAGGATGGATTTGAAGAAGTCTACGATCTGTCCGAAAGGGCTTTCTTTGATGCGTACATGGAGGGAATTGTAAGAGCTTACTGGGATAGTTGAACCGAAGTCGATGGATCGGAAAAAGAGAATAGCCAGTCGAAAGGATGCTATTTCCAGGAAGCCTTCCATTTCCTTTTCGAGGTTCTTACCGGTTCGAACCAAAACCGGACTCCGGCCGCCTGCCGTCTCGGAGTCCAGCGTCAATCATAGTCAATTGGTCAGTTGTTGTGCCACTGCAGTGATAGCTTCAATGGAAGTGTTCAACCGGTCTTTTCTATGGACCGGCTCACCTTTCTCATTGAGCATCAGTAGAGTTGTGGAATGAGTAAAATGACCGTCCGGAGTCTGTCTAAACTGAAAACCAATGGCCGCAGCAAGCAATCGGGCCTCGGTTTCTGTACCGTTTAACAGATGCCAGTTTCCTTCCAGCTTCATTTTCTTCTGAAACTCCTTCAGGACGTCCGGTGTATCGTTCGTCGGGTCGATGCTTACCGCAACAAGATGCAAGTTCTCTTTCTGCGAATCGCTCAAAGATTCATTGATTCTTTGCATATCAGTAGCCATCCGAGGACAGATCATCTTACATCTAGTATAGATCATAGAAAGTAGCACTGGCTTTCCTTCTAAATCTTTCAGCCGCATTTCAGAACCGTTTTGATCAGTCCATACAGTATCTATCTGATATATGGAAGGTCCCAGAGGTTCCGGTGGCTTCTCATTGCACCCGGCGAATAGAAATAGAGAGACTATCAGAGGTACTATCGCTGCTGCCACAGACGGTAGCATTATTCTACTCTGGCCTTCTTTTGACTGATGGACAGTCCCTGACTCCTTCCAGAAGGGGCCTTTCTCTTTAATCCGTTGTTCTGACGGTTTGCTTTCTGCTTTCATATTGTCCTCCCGAACAAACTAATCATTGAGTTACAAATCTGCTGCGCAGCGAAACCCCAGGTTCCGGGAAGTGGACCGAGCCTTTAGTCCGGACCTGAATGCGTATCGCATAAAGTCAGCATACAGGGATGGATCGCTGGCCGCTGTGGCTGCCGAGCCGCAGAACAGGGCACTTTCTTTCGTATCTCTTGAGTCCCCTCCTACAGTGGCTGTGTTAAAATCTTCCGTCCATTCCCAGATCAATCCATGTTGATCAAAAATACCAAGAGTATTCTGGTACCCCTGACCGATGGGTCGCAGTTCGCTGGATGTCTTTCCATACCAGTTCAGAATTCGACGGGCAAACTGGGCCCTACTTTCGTAAGGAGCCTCTACACTTGGAAATGCAGCTGCATATTCCCATTCATTGGTTTCGGGTAATCGCAGACCAATCCAATGGCAATACTTTCTGGCTGCGAAATAGGAAACGTTGGTTACCGGTTGTTTGTTTTGCATAGATTCCGGTGTCTTCTTCCAGTGATTCAAATAATTCTCATCTGCGAACAGATCTGCTTTTCGAGAGTTGCTCCACTCAGGGTTCGCCTGCACAAATATATGAAATTCGCGATTGGTCACCGGGAAAGGTTGCATTCTAAATGCCTGGATTCTCAGAGGTTGTTCATCATCCAGAAAAGGAACAAATACTCCGGCGGGTACTATAACAAGACTGTCCTTTCTGGCTATGGCCATTGCTGGAATAAGAACTAAGATTAAGAATGCAAGGGCCGTAGCCCGATTGGATTTCATTTTCCTGCCTCCGTTTACCTGAAATTCTAACTCTCTGGATCATAAAACTCCGCATCCAGGCTCTGCTTTCGCTGATCCCGGGATGCGGAATTCCCTCTATTATCGCTGCGCTTTTACCTCCGCCGGGGTAACCTCATAACCAGGGTTATTCCACTTACTATTGATATAAGTGAGAACATTGGCTATTTCCGAATCGCTGAGTCCCAGAGCAGGCATAACACCATTGTATTGTTCTCCATTTACTGTTATAGGCTCTCGCAGCCCATGAAGTACAGCTCTAATACTGGCACGCTTATTCTTTAGATAGTCCGAACTGGCCAGAGGTGGAAAGGATCCCTTCACTCCATTGCCGTTCATCTGGTGACAGGCAGCACAGTTATGTTCGTATACATTTTTGCCTGCCTCAATTCTCTCTGCAACAGTGGCCAGACTCGGAGCCCGGACTTCATCATCCACAGATTGAATCGCACCACCTTCCGGATGGTAGATTTCATCGGATACCTTGCCAGAGTAGACGATTGGATCATCCTCTCCTTCCACTTTCAGCATTCCCAGAGCACCCTTGTTAAATGCTCTAAAGATTGAGTGGTCCACGAGAATATACGTACCCGGAGCATCCGTGCGAAATTCCACAATCGTGGCTCCACCGGCCGGTATCAGAGTAGTCTGCACATTTTCCTGATTGGCCCGGGTTCCGCCTTCCGTATATACCCGGTCAAATATCTCTCCAATGACATGGAAGGAACTCACCAGGTTGGGACCACCATTGCCTACAAACAAACGCACTGTCTCCCCTTTGTTTGCAGTGATTGCATTTTTATCGGTGAGAGCGCCCACGGAGCCGTTAAAAACTACGTACTCAGCGTCTTCGCGTACTGCTTTCTCCATGTCAAAGGGCTGATGTCCTGGCTTTCCGAATCTCTGTTTCGTATAGAATTCAGATTGAAGAACATAGTATTCTCTGTCGACTTCTGGTAGTCCTCCGGCTGGCTCAACGAGTATAAGCCCATACATTCCGTTGGCAATGTGCATCCCCACCGGTGCGGTTGCGCAGTGATAGATATATAGCCCGGGATTTAATGCCTTGAACTTGAATGTGGATGTGTGGCCAGGGGCTGTGAAAGAGGAAACGGCTCCCCCTCCAGGTCCGGTCACCGCATGCAGATCTATGTTATGAGGCATTTTGCTGTCAGGATGATTACTCAGTTGAAACTCTATTTCATCATCCTCTCGCACGCGAATAAAGGGCCCGGGGACTTTGCCACCAAAGGTCCAGAAGGTATACGTCACTCCATCGGCCAGACGCATTTCCACTTCGCTGGTTTCAAGCTTGACGATCACATAAGCCGGTCCCCGATCAATGGGTGCCGGAACATTCGGAGCAAAGGTTAATTCTGCTTCAATCGTAGGCTTTTCACAGGCCAATAGCCCGGCTACGAAAAGTGGCAGAATGAACCATTTTATTTTTTTGGGATTCATAATCGCCTCCAATGATCATAGAGTAAACCAATCCAGCCGTTCAGGCATTGATAACTATCAAGCGAAGGTAATGATTCAAAAAAATGACCCCTCGAAGGAGGGGCCCATGGGGGAAGGATTCTCGATTAACATGGCTCGAAAGAGGGTCGCAGGGAAATGGAGCTATGCCTGAACTTGATAGGCTTTTACTCATAAGCCTGTGCCTGCTCTGCCTGGCCGGTGTTTGCTAGAATTTTGCAGTAACCATTAGATATGCAAAATCACTCCTGGGGTCGAATGCCGGGTCTCGCAGATCCGGTTGATTAAACGTCTCATCCACTCTGTGGCGAATAGAGCTCAGTGCATAAGCCTGACCGTAACCAATGTCCAGCTTAAGTTGATTTACCGATACGGAATAGGTGATGTTGTATTCATGGAATAGCTGCGAGCTCAGCTGAGCCACGGAATTCTCGGATATCTTTCTGTTGGCATCCAGAACGGTTGAGTACCTGGAGTTGCTGCTGGTTTCGGTGCTCATCAGTTCCCCGTCCCCGTCTCGGGCCACTGCCCCGCCATTAGAATAGTAACTGTCCTGAGCCCGGTGTTTCTTGAAATGCCAGTACGCAATCTTCATATTTCCTGCTTTGCCCAGATCCAGGCCCAGAGTCAGAGCTCGAGCTATAAGATTGCGGGAGCCCACCAGATCCATATCGCCCATGGGACCATGATTTGTGGGATAAAGTTGCGTGTAGGTATTGATCCTGGCATCATTTCGGTTCGCATCTCCGCTGGCCAACTCCGCCACCAATCCAATTCGGAAGGTTTCCAGAGGTTTGAACCCCAGGTCTGCATAGATCGCATACGCTTCATAACTTTGCTTTTCTGTGTACACCGGATCGCCATTTGCATCTACTTGATTCAGCCAATCCCATCCGGCCTGCACCCTTTCTCCGTTAAAGCCAGTTTGAATAGCCCCTTCCAGGGAATAATCAAACATTGGATGAGCGCTCTTGCCTTTAACAGTTTTATTGGTGATTCGCAAACCCACTGTGTGCAGATTATCTCTCTGACGATCACGAGCTCTGGGAGGCACTGGGATTCCAGGATAGGGAGATACGCTGGCAGGGATCCATTTTTTATACACACCTATGTAATATGGCTCCAGCTGAAACTGTGGATGAATGCGAAATTCATTGTAGAATACTGCCAGGTAAGCATCGTCCAGCTCACGGGCTGTGCTGGCCTGCACAGTACATAGTTTCGTAGTAGGATCGCAGCTAAACGTCAGGCCAGACGGATTAGAGCGACCCACCTGAGTACCGTTTCCTCCACCATCACTATCTTCTTCAGCAAGCACTGCGCCTGCCATGGAAGTCTTCCAGATTCCCCATTCCATGTGCATTTCCAGAGCATCAAAGCTACGCCCGACATTGCTCCAGCCTACTTTGCCGATCTGTCGTTCGCTTCCGTAGGCCAGCATCTGACGGCCGAATCGAATTCCCAATGGCCCCAGTAGGTTCTCTGACTGGATGTAGGCTTCGCGCATATCCAGGGAATCCTCGGTGAAGTCATTTGCAGTACCAAAACCATTATCTGAACCTGGATTTCCTCCCCATACACGGGAGTCCTGAATTCGCAACACAATAGATGTATCTTCAGATAAGTTCTTTTCCAGTCCCAGCTGTGCGATACTACCTACGAACTCTCTCGTATCGTCCGTTCTTCGGTTAAAGTCCGAATTTGCATGAAATTCCGGGCGAATGCGGGCCATTCCAAAAATGGTAAGTCCATCAGTCCAGTTGATTGCCTCCGCTGACAGAGGAACGGCGAACAATAAAACAAAGGCTGAAAGCGCCGATCGCCATTTTCCAGGATTCAGGAGCCTGGCTTGCGCCAGCCGCCATTGTTCAGTCTTCCCGGCCTCCCCGGTCGGTTCCTTCCGGTTCCTGTTTCCGGACCGGACATCACATTGGGAATCATGTTCAGGTTTCATAATGCCTTAGAATATTACGGCCGGAGCCGCTTTTCCTTGACATTTATCAAATGATGATGTGAATACCTGGAGCAAGGTAGGCTGATGCGTATCCGACATGGAAAAAACCGCGGCCGATTCTGCGGTCCAGGATTGTATTCTTGAACGGATCGTTAGTTCTTGCTCAGCAATGGGCCCATCGGAACGCCTATTCGAATTACTCTTCGCACTTGATACAGATCAATTACCGATCCTTTTGGGCCGGCTAATATTTATCCATGGTTTTGCGAAGCGAAGATGGTCGGGAGGATGCTTCAACGGATAGAAACCGAAACAGGCGAGTTGCCCTTGCCAGATATCAGAAGTTACCGTTAATGTATTCTTGCTCTGGATGCTCCAGTGCGGCTCAACTGGCCAATGATTTAGCTCTTCGCGCCGACCGCGAAGAGCTGGCAGAAATGTCCTGTATTGCAGGCGTTGGTGCCGGAATTAAACCCCTGGTCCATACTGCACGTTCCGGTCGACCTATAATTGCTCTAGATGGCTGTCCGCTTCACTGTGCCCGAATGGCATTGAAAAATCTAGCGATTATAGCTGATGTACATATAGACCTCTCACGTCATGGAGTGAAGAAGCGATACCATGAATCGGCCACACCGGATGAATACAAACATTCATGGGAGGCTGTTGTGCAACCGGCGGTCAGCGAACTCATGTTATTGCATCTGGGGTCTGAACAATAGAATTTCAGCAATCCACTATAGCTCTAGCTTCAGAGCAATCCTGCGTTTCATACTACAGATTACAAATACCCGAAACTAGAATAGGGACTTTTTCCGGGCCGGATAACACAGGAATCAAAAAGTCCGACTCCAGACTGGCCTTTTGCGAGTATTTCCTTTTAGCTTTCTGGATTCTGTATCCGTTTTCTATCGCAAGGAAAATTCGCTTCAGGAGCTCTAAGGATTCAGCTCTGCCAGGATTTCTTTCCAGTTATGTGGATTCCAGTTTCCGGTGCCTTTTATTCTAGCCCTGATCTGACGATCTACGATAATATAACTTACAGGAATGGCATTCACCGCATAGGAGCTCCGGAGCTCCTGGGAACGATTGCGAACCACCAGCAAATTTTGGATCACCTCTCTCTGGAGAAATTGCGAAACGGCCCCATCGTGATTGTCTATAGAAATCGCAATTACTAGAAGTTCCCTTCTGCTGAATTGGCCTTGCAGTTTACTTAGCTCTTTCATCTCAGCTCTACAGGGAATGCAATACGTAGCCCAGAAATGGACGATGATCAACCTGCTTCTGATCGATAGTAGTTCAACCTTAGATCCATTTAGACTTTCTAACCTAAAGTTCGGAGCAGACCGCACATCAACTGGCACATCAAATCCTGCCTCTGTCCAGAAGCTTGAATCTATGGTCTGGGCCCGAAGTTCCGAGCATAGCAGAAGAACCAGAACCGGGCCAATTGCCTTGAGAAACACTGCTTTTGATCCAATCCCCATCATAAACCTGACTCCCTGGAGACAATCCTACTTTCTCAGCGTTCTTTCTGCCTTGATTCAGGTCAAAAAGCGACGGGCTTAGCCTTTTTCTACCGGCATCACCAGATAGAATAAATGCAACCGAAGGCTGGGTTTGCGTTCCAACGTATATGCGAGTTACAGATCTATTTGGAGTTCTTCCCACAAGAAGCCAGGAAGCCTGGAATGCATTAACCCATGGTATGGGATTATTCATCAGTATTCCTGCCGGTATTGTTTTGCTTTTCAAAGCTTCTCGATCGGACGATGGACTGACCATAATGGCAGCATTGATCTTTTCTGCAGCTCTTTTGCTACTCTATGCCTCTTCCACTCTCTATCATACCAGCCAGAGAATTCGACTAAAGTTCGTTCTGCGAAAGATAGATCATTCAGCTATCTACATTTTCATTGCCGCAAGTTACACACCATTCAGCCTGATACTTCTTCGAGATCATCCATACCTGGGATGGCCACTTTGCGTATTGATCTGGACTGCCGCTGCGGCCGGTATTCTTTATAAATCATTCTTTATCCATAAGTTCGATACCGTTGCCACGCTATTGTATCTTGCCATGGGCTGGGTGGCCATTTTTGGAGTGACAGAAATCATTCAGAGGCTGGAGCCAGCAGGGCTTCTTTTACTCGTTGCAGGCGGACTCAGTTATACCCTGGGAGTGGGCTTTTACTTCTGGAGTTCCTTACGAGCTCACCATGCAATATGGCATCTGTTTGTCCTTGCAGGTTCTCTATTTCATTACTGGACCATACATAGCTACGTACTATGATCATGGGCCTCCGGTTTCGCATCTCAGATTTCGGACTCAAGATAGTCCCGAATCAGTCTTAGTTGAGCCCCGGACAGAGGTTGCCTACCCCGGCCACGACGGTAGTGCTCCATTCTGCGAATTGTATTTGTCCAGCCTCCCGGAACCTTCTGGGCCGGGTTGGGCAAGGCATGACATTCGCTACAAACTTCGCCAAACAGAACTCTTCCTCTGGATAGCTGGTCCCCTGGAGCTACCGACTCTGGCGCCAAGCCAAAAACACCTGACAGACAAGAAAAAGAAGGGATAACCCAGAACATGGAAATTGCCAGTAAAGACCGGGCAAACGGCCGCAATACCGGAGCCAGCCCGAGTCTGCTGTTCACCATCTGCCCGGTAATTCGTGGCTCCGGCATTGCCTCTACCTGGCACGATTTTATGAGGCCTGGACTGTCGCTGTCCGTCTGGCCCAGGACTTTCGCTACTTTCGCTACTTTCGCTACTTTCGCTACTTTCGCTACTTTCGCTACTTTCGCTACTTTCGCTAATTTCGCCTGTTCATTGCCTTTTTGCATTCAGGGCTCCACTGCCGCCGACCCAAAAATAGAAATCCACTTTCCCATACGAAAGCAGGCCCGGAATTAATCATCCGCGCCTGCCAACGGGTTTCTAGAACCCGAGAGAATCGGGCTGCCCGGAACTCTCGGAATGCCTTACGCTACTGGAAGTGGGAATTTCCAAATAGTAAGCCAGCTGCACTGTGTACTCCCGGGGCATTTGAATGCCTCGAAACCTCTGTTCCACCGGCACGGCCACCGATAGTTCCAGAACCTGCAATGGAACTGGCTGCCATTGAATTCCAGCCGTAATGGAATGAATCTCCCCGCCGTAATTATCCGGGTCCCAGGCAGGACTCATGTATTCAGAGAAGATATTTCCATCCGTTGCTCGGCCCGCATCTCCGCGGTAAGCCTCTTCATGCTCGCCCTGCAAAGCCCCCTGCCATTGAGAGTTCCATTGAATGTGGGCCACTAGACTGGGCAGCAACTGATACATGGCATAAACATCCAATCGGTAAAAGTCACCCAGAGAGTAGTTATGCTTATTTCTGTACGCTCGACCTGTGTATAGAAGAGTGGCCCCCCACCAGTAAGGAGATGCCGATCCCTGGTAGGCAAGGCCTGCCACCGGATCAAAAGTTCCTGACCCAAGCTGCATGGAATACGGCATAGGCTCGCTGCGACGATCCGGAAATGAGCTATTAAAGTCGGTCAGGTTTAGAGGAGCCGTGGGATTTCCCAGAGGATGGTTCCTGTTCTTTTCATCGATGGAGCCTGTGGGTAGACTCAGTCCTGCGATGATGGATAATTGATTGGTGGGAGCCAGAGAGTCATCTTCCAGGACTCTATATTTTCCCATTAGCATTGTATCGCTCATCCCGGATGTTTTCATTGTATAATGCGAACGACCTAGCATATTTCGCATCATATAGTTAAACTTCATCTTCATGTACTTTTCCTGATACATGGTCATCAGCATAGCTGCGAAGCGGTCCGAGAAACTGTAAGCCGCAGAGATGTCGTACATATTCATGTACATCCTTTGCGGAGCTGCCATATATTTTCTTCCGGTAAGCTCTCCTGTAATTCGATTGTTAATGGCCATGATATTCGCATCCATGGACAGGCTCATACTTCCAGGAACGGAAAGCACAGCTTCCGTGGACAAAGATCCGGAACCTTGAAGTCCTCGCATGCTCATATGCATTGGCTTTATTTTCAGTCTAAATTCATGGGTTTCCGGTATTCCAGCGCCCAGGATGTTCAGTGGCATGTTACCTCCGCAATGGAGACAGCAAAGACCCGTGTCGGCCTGAGCCGGCGGTACATATAGTAGAGTTAGCAGGCAGAAGACCATAGCTCCGCCAGTAAGATAATGTTTCATTTTTTCCTCCCTGATTGGAACGGATTGAGGTCCCGAAACATTGGAGGCATCGGGACCTCCGGCGATTATGCAAATCGCCAGGAAGGAGGATCTCGAGCTCTGGAAACTATGCTGTCTGTTGCGATCGAAATTGGAGGCGATGCAAAAGCCAGACCGCCTTTCTGAGATTGAATTTGAAGTGCGTAGAAATCTGCTTTGTTCAGATCCTGAATGGATAGATAGCCCTGGCAGACGGGACAGACACCGTGATCATGGACCGGTTCTTCATTCGCATCTTTATCCAGGTTAGTCGACGTAGTACCCGGTTTCGCCGGCTGGACCTGGTGAGCTTCTGATCCGGTCCGGTGACAATCTCCTGGTCGATCCAGGGAACTTTGTGTATTACGGGCAACAGATCCTATTTCCGGACAATGATGGAGGGCTGGCACCGCATTGGCCACCAGGAAGCTGGCAAGGACTAACTGCGAAGTAAACAGTCGTGCTGCGGCCTCTCCTGATCTTTTCCAGCGTTTCATATCGGATTTGCGAATCCGGGATACCGGTGCCTGTTAAAAGGTCTATTCGGCTACCATCATCTGTTAACAGGATATCAGAAATGAAACATTGGGCCTTGATAGTTATCAACCGGGCTTAATTAAATCATTGGCGACATCCTTCATGAGAGTTAACAATCATACTCTCAGAGAAGGTGAATTCTATTTCGCAGCCAATTGAAACGCCGGAGCTTTCTGTCCCATTACAATAATCGGCAGCCTACAACTGTAGAGTTTTACGACCCTCGGGCGAAATCCGCTGCGGAGTCCAGGGAGGATCGAATACAAGAGATAGTATGACCTCATGGTCTGGCCATTCTGCTTGAACCGTTGCTTCCACTTCCTCCAGAATGAGCGGTCCCACAGGACAACCCGGCGAAGTCAGAGTCATCTCAATTTCAATATCCCTGTCATCTATTTTGATCTGATTTAGAAGACCCAGATCTACAATGTTCAGCCCCACTTCAGGATCCAGAACCTGCCGTAGCTTTTCTTCTATTGAACTCTCTTCGACATTCATACAGATCTCCTTCGCAAAACGAATAGTACCAGATGGATAAAATATGTGAAATAAAAACCAACTGTTAGAAGCAGTGCCAATACACCGGCAATCATTGCATCGCTCCAGAAAATACCCAGAACCAGGACAAGAACGGACAGTGGATAAATCCACAGGATCACCGATGCAATCCAGGAAATACCTATATTCTGAGGCAATGGAACCTGCTTACCTCTCGCTCCGGATTGCAAAGCCATCCAGCTCATAAAAGGAAGAATCTTAAATCCCATACCCAGAGTTGCACTTCCAATGAATCCCAGAAGCATGACCATCACGGAGGCAAATGCAAAGCGATAGGGCTGTATCGTTGCAGTTAATGAGCCGGAATCGAATATACCGACTGCAAGAAATAGGGCCGCAATCAGAGGGAAGGCAAAGGATCCCAGAAAAAGAATCATTGGAGCCTCAAGTCTTCTTCGCATTCTCTTGCGAACGCACTGAAACAGATAAACCAGGAAGCCACCATAACCAGCCAGGATCAGAGCGAATCCCAAAGCTGCGTTTGCAGCCCGGCCAGAGATTGCACCTGGAAGTAGTAACAGAGGCGAAACCATCAAAAGAACCCCTGAGTATCTGGCCCATCGTTCGTTCATTCCATGACTCAAAATAAACATAGGCACCAGACGAGTTCCCAGAGCCAGAATCATTAGAGAAAACCATCCCAGGATTCCGGTCCAGGCATGCCACTGGACGAAACGGAGCGCAGGCACATGGAAGTAGTAGCCGGAGGCCATGAGCATACCGGAAAGTGCCATTAGAAGTAGCCACACAGAGCCGATGAGCACCTGAATAGCAGAACTATTCCAGTGACCTTTTCCTGTGGTCCAGATTAGTTGAGCGATAAGACCCAGTATGGCCAGAAAAAGCAACCCTGCGAACCCGGGCATTAGTCCGGGCTCTATAAGTCGACTCAGTACAAAGCCAGTAGCTCCAATCCACCATAAAATCGATGTGATCCATGCAAGTAAACGGCTACCCAGCTTGCCTTCTACGACCACCGGAAGTAGCTGGTAGAGCACACCCAGAATACAGGGACTGATGGTCAATAGAGTAAAGGTATGTAGAACGACTATGATTCCTGGCTGGTAGTAATGACCCTTAAAGTCATCCACAAAATATACAATGCCCGATGAAGTGGCAATCCAGCCAATGAGACCCACGGCAAAGTTGCTTAAGAGCAAATCGTAATGATTCTCTTTTGCTTCCGGAATCATGGCCGCCTGCCAATAAGAAGTCGAACATCTCCTGGTCCCTTGTGCGATATGCAATACTGATAGCCCTGTTCTGCCAGATGAGGAAATAGAAATCGGGGCTCTCTTTCATGATAGACGTACAGACACTGACTGCTTCGCATCTCCTGCAATTTAGAAAGGATCTTCATCATGGGCTCCGGAGGTGCAAGACCTACGACATTGATTCTTAGCACAACAGAACGAGCGGACTCAGAACGCCCCCTCACCAGAGCTGATGGCCGGGACTGGCTTTGATTGATGCCATCTTCTGAGATCGCTCTATTGGTTTTCTTCCCTCGGATAAATCGAGCTTCGAATCCATCCTCTGTTTCAACTATGGTTCCTTCCAGCCCCTTCTTTCTCAGCAAAGGCACCAATGGTTCCGGGGCAAAAGAATTCAATACGCAGAGTCCATCCCCCGGCTCCATTTGTGCTACCAGTTCCAGAATCTTTGACAGTGGCTCCTGGCCCTTTTCCATAAAGGGACGTGCATCCAGGTAGTGAATCCGCTCCGGCTCAATGCCTGCATATTGTTCCAGGAATGCCTCATTGTCTTGCTGTCCGGCGAAATCTGATTCCTGAATCTTCCGGGGCGATCTGCGAACGGAAAGCCCAACACTCTCCAGGGAGTCCAGAATGTCATCTGTACTAACGCCGCCAATTCTAGCTGCCATTGCTATGGTTACCTGCCCGGCCATGACCTTTCGAAGTACCGGGTTCCGTAATTTCTTGAATCGACCACTTACAGAAATTAAAGCATCAATCGCTCCAGGATGTGCGATAACGCTTGCAATCCTGGAATTTTCATCAACTGTGTCTCTAAGATCTTTCATTCGATACCTCTGTATAGAATTGCCCGGACGGATTCAGACCTTGCCATTGCAGAAGCGATTCAGCTACAGCAGCCTCCTCCAAAGCCCAGTTGTCCGTCCCCCAGGCGAGTGATCTTCACCTGAAAAAACTGAGGACCTTCTTCCAGATACTCCCATCCAAAAGCGTTGGGCAATTCAGCCTGCATTTGGTAATAAAGTGGTTTTGGATCGTGATCATTGTAGATTACAAACCATTCCCCGTTTTTCAGTTCATTGAACCGGCTGAAAATGGTTGGATGCTTTTCCCGAGGCTCCAGAACTGTAACGTCCAGAATATTTTGTTCGCTCATTTTTATCTCCTTGATTGAATTGAATTATAGTTTGACATTCATTGCTGGCAGTGGTCCAGAGTTCCGAACCCTTACTCCACCAGATATGCAGTTTCCAGAGTTTAGATTAGGCAGGATTCGCACGGTTCTGCCTTGATCCAGATCAATGCGAATACAAAGTAGAAGGACTAAGCTCAGACTCTTCCCGTGAAGCTCTGGAGTAGAGAATAATGAAAGATGCAGAGCCGTCGAACTCAGGAAAGCCGCCCACCGGCCAATCCCTTCAAGAACTTGTGGAGAAACTCTGCGAAGAGCATACTCGATTCTTAAAGCAAACTCTGCCAGAACTACAAGAGCTTGCTTTCGAGATTCAGAATCCACCGTTGGTCCGATTTCTGGAAAACCTGTCCGATGAATTGCACGTTCATTTTCGAATGGAAGAGAGGCTGGTCTTCCCATTGATTCTTTCGCGTCTGGATCATCCAGGTCAGGCCATTGAACCGGCCCTGAGGCTGGCCTGTGATCATATGCGTGAAGACCATCGGACCCATATGAAACATCTGCAGGTACTCCAGGCATTTCGCCAGCAGTTGGACGAGTCCCGGTACGATGCGCATAGAAGTGCTCTGAATGATACCCTGGAAAAGTTTTGCCTGGAGATTGAAAATCACTGCGACCTGGAGAATAAGTGGCTTTTTCATTACTGGCCCATGCTGGAAGATGAAAGTACAACTCTTCAGTGAACCTGGAAAATCTACAGCAGGGTCGCAGCGATTGAGGCATTACCTGAGACATTGCCTTTTTGCTTGACGGCCCCATAAGATGCATATTAAATACATGTTATGAGGCCCGGCCAATCAATTTTTATAGATGATGCCAGGTTTATGGCAGGGCCCGGTAATTCTCCTGAGATGACTCTTCAGGCCTCAGCCCGGAAGATGCGGACCACATTCGTTTCCGAGCTGTTGAGGTGTATGACCTGTCATGGAGGCCAGGAGCTCAGGAGGGCTGCAATGCAACTAACTACATTTACCGATTATTCATTGAGAATACTGATTCATGCATCCTTGAAGAGTCCGGATTTATCTACCGTGGCCGAGGTGTCCCGGCAATTTTCCATTTCTAAGAATCATGTGATGCGGATAGTTCAATTTCTGGGCCAACATGGTTTTCTTCGTAACATAAGGGGAAAGTCTGGAGGGTTTACACTCGGGAAAAGGGCGGAAGAAATATCCCTGGGTGAGGTGGTAAGATGCACCGAACAGAACCTGACCATAGTTCCCTGCTTTGCAGACGAGGTTCAGGGCGAACGATGCACCATTGAACCATCCTGCCGACTGGCTGGAATCCTGAAGGAAGCCTTATCTGCTTTCCTGACGGTTATGGATGGCTATACGGTTCAGGATTTATTGACCGAAAGCCGGGGATTGAGGCAGTTACTGGGGCTTAAAGGTTAAACAGGCAACCCGCTTCTGACTGGATCCGAATGACAGACAAGGACGTAGAAAATTGATAAAATCGAGGAACGAGATATGAAACCAGGACAAAGCAAAACAATTGAAAGCGCAATGTCAGTATTCGCATACGTTGCAATGAGCATCGCTCTGATATTGGCACCGGCCTGTGGTGATGGCCATGACTCCCATCAAAAAAATGAAATACATTCCCATGCAGATGATCAAAAGCATGATGAGTCTCCGGTACAATTGAACAATGGGAAGAGATGGCAGGCTGATTCGGCTACCAATGAATCAATCAGGAAAATGCAACAGTTGGCTTCGCAAAGGCCAGGTAATCCGTCCGTTGCTGGCCAAGAGTTACAAAAACAATTCAAGGTCCTATTGAAAGAATGCACAATGCAGGGACCCGCCCATGAGCAACTGCATGCCTATCTGCGTCCTTTACAGAGTAAAATAAAATCGCTGGAAAACTGCACCGACTGCCAGTCCAAAATGGAGGATCTCAATTCCTATCTCCATACCTATTCGGACTACTTTCAATAGGAATGGAAACCGGAAGCGAATCCAGATTCAAGGTAGACTTTTAAAGCCTGTCATTTACTGAGCAACCCGGAACTGATCATGATGTTCTGGTTCAAAACCAATCTGAACCAGAACGTGGGAGCTTTCCTTTTCTCGAGCCAGGGAGAAATCGGCTCTTTACGTAAATCCATAAAAAACCGGCCGGGTATGAGCCCGGCCAAATCCCCTATTCTCAAGTTTCTTTGCAGGTAGCGACTGCCTGTTTCCTGGCAGAAGGACGATTCGAAATAACCGGTTTCGCCCTTTCTGTTAGTCTCAGGCATTGCTGATGTGGACTTTCTATACCACAGAACAGCCTCCCACTCCTTGACATTTATCAACCCATGGAAAAAAACCATAGTGCTCCGCCGGCAAAAAAGGAAAATAGAATCAGAAGCCAGATTCCATAAATTGGATGCGCGCGTCTCACTTCCATGAATTCCAGAGCAACTAGAGCAAACTTCGCAGCACTTAAAGCCAGAATCAAGATTAGAGAACCGGTGCGATATTCTGCGAATAGATACATCCCCAGGATTAGAAGCAGAAGTACAAATAGAACGATGGTATTCAATTTTCGTATCATTACATTCCTCCACGAGCCAGTATGTAAATTGAAGGAAAGACCAGTATCCAGATCAAATCGCACATGTGCCAGAATACACCGATGGTTTCCACATCTTCATGATCGGCGGCTGAGTATCGCATCTTGCGGATTCCCAGGGCCGCCACAATCAGAAGAAAGGTGCCCACCACTACATGCAGAAAATGAAAGCCCGTAATTAGCCAGTACATGGTAAAGAATGTATCGTAATTCAGACCATAGCCGCTATCAAGCTTCTGATAGTATTCGAATCCTTTCAGGGCTAGAAAACCTGCCCCTGTGAGCACCCCCAGCCAGATAAGCAGCGAAGAGCGATTCTTCTGGTCCAGCCTTAGATTTCGAATTCCTTCGGCAACACACCAGCCTCCCACAATGAGAAGACCTGTATTCACAGTGCCCAGAGTTAGATTCAATGTTTGGGCTGATTCCATAAAGGAATTTGCATCGCCGTATCTATAGGCGAAAAATACAATCAGTGCCGGAATAAAAGTCAGCATTTCGATTGATAGGATCATCCAAATCAGGATCCCTCCTGGTGGATAATAAATTCTTTCACTTTGTTCGTGTTCCATAGCATACTCACATCAGATCCGCCAGCTCCCTGGTTAGGCATAAGGGCTAATTGTTTCAGGTAACCAATGCCTGAACTGGAGGATTCTTCATTCACTATAATATAGGGAAAATATTATGGCCGGGCATTGCTACAGATCAAGGAAGTTCCATTTTCAGAACGAAACGTTCCTGACCCATTTGTAAGTTCATCCGCTCTTTCATTCTAAGGTCTGGCAGGTAGCCGAATCAATGGTGTCGATACAGGAATGAATTATTGAAGGGATCTATCATCAGAAAGTATCTATCATTAAGAGGGATCTATCATCAGGAAGGATCTATCATTAGGAAGGATCAAGGAGCTTACTGTTCATCCAGCAGACGAACGTAGCCATCATTTTCAGTGATCCTACCTTGCTTTTTAAGGGCCGTGAAAGCCCGACTGAAAGCTTCAGCAGATACTCCAAGATACAGAGCCACCTGGTTTTTGGGAATATTAAGATAGACTTCCTTTTCTGCAGCTCCCAGAGCCTCCAGAAAAAAAACCACCCGCTCCTCTGTTGTATGCAGCATTAGCAAAGTAGTTTTATTTTTAAAGAACTCTGCATTGGAGACAAAGTCTTCCTGAAAGCATTGCTTTAAATCAGGATGCTTTTGCATCAGGGAAAGGCATTCATCTACCGGGATATAGATGACTGCACCGTCGCGAACCGCCTCGCACGATGCAGGATAAACAGGCATGGTCTTCAGCATGGGAAGAGCGGCAATAATGGAACCAGGGAAAAAAAAGTTAAGGATGGCTTCCTTTCCAGCTTCATTCAATTGATAGATCTTAAAAATTCCCTTATCTATTACGTAAGGCCCCCGAAACCCATCTCCCTGCAAAAATACGGTTTCTCCGGCTTCCAGGGTAATTCTCCTGGAAACACTCCGCAGTTTATCGCGACAGGGTTCGGGCACTCTATTCCAGAATTCGCTCTCCGGCACAAGGGCACATTGAAAGGATCGCTGCTAACTTTCAATCAATTGCCGGCAATTCTGCTGTAAAAACTTATTAGTAGCTCGGGCATATGACGGAGATTCAGGGCTGACTGAGTAAAAGAGCCAAATACATCCCTGGAGCGGTCAAAGGACAACAGATGTATGCCAATTCCCTCTGCCTCCGCTTCTTGAATGGCATGTCTTACATCTTCCTGACCATAACGACCTTCGTATCTATCATAGTCATTGGGATGCCCGTCGGTAAAAAGCACGATCCATCGATGTCTGCTTCTTCTTGGTTCCAGAATCGCTGTAGCATGACGCAGAGCCGGACCGATGCGAGTATATCCCCTGGGTTCCAGACCCATTAATCGGTTTCTGGAATTGGTCCAGCTTTCTTCGAACCCATGTAGCTTATTCACCTGGCAGTTATGCCTGGTTTTTGAAAAGAAGCTGTAGCAGGCAAAAGGAAGGTTAGCATCCGCAAGAGCTTCCCCGAATAGTAGCATGGCATCCCTTTCTGCATCCAGTACACGAATGCCATTTTTGTAAGAATCTGTGGAAAGACTATTATCCAGTAGCAGGAGCAAGTCCACGTCTCGCATATTTCGACGTCGTTTTCTGTATAATCTCTCAGAAGGAGTATGGCCGATGGAGCGATCCACCAGATATTCCACGGCCGCATCCAGATCAATATCGTCCCCCTGCACCTGACGGGGTTCTGGAGAAAAACGATTCAAGATCCGATCCAGATCATGCTTTAGCTTAAGCAAGGTTCCGTGATTTTTCTTGAGAATGACTTCTGCACCCTGTTGACTCTGATTGGGCTCAGATTCGGTGACACTGCAATGATCCCTGCGAAAGGTCTTTTTCTTGAAGTCCCATTCAGGATAGAGAAATGGTCCGCGGGTATCGCCCAGAATTTCTGATGCGAAACCCGCATGATCGGATTTCAAGTAACCTTCTGAGCTTTCTTCTGTGCGAATCACCTGATTAAACTGTAGCTCCTCCAGGGCCTCCGACATTTCTTCTATCTGGTCAGCACCATCCAGTTCTCTCCAGTTTCCGTTGAATTCTTCCAGGGTTTCAATCTTTTCAAAGCTATGATTCAGGGTATAATCCTCAATCTCCTTCTTGTTCTCTTTGACCTGGTCAACAGAGGAGTCCATATGAATGCTTTTTTCCGTCTGTCGCTTCCCAACCTTGATGGGATCGTCGTTTTCAAGATTCTCCGGCTTCAGAAAGGCGCTTGCCGGCAGTCGATTCCCGGAGATAAGCGATTCCAGTCCCAATTCTTCAAGACCGGAAAAACAGGTACGCTCTTTTTCTGTATGATTTCTAATTACGAATGGATCTGGAGGAAATAGCTCTAAGTGCAGGCAGGCCTGCAGTATACGAACATTGTATAGATCCGACAGCAGCCAGTGCACTGAATGCGATCCGGATTTGCGAATCTTTCTTTGCAATACCTTGCTTTTACCGGCCATATAGGCCAGGGAAGGCAGCCGAATCTCCCCCTCTCGAAATCCACCTTCATCGCCAGACAGTGAAATCTGAATGGAATAACCGGCAAGCAAACAGCCCAGAAGTCGAAATCGGTCCAGGTCTAGTTCTTCAATGGATGGAGTGCGACCGAATACTCTCCAGAGCTTCTGAAATATTTTTTGATCCAGTTCCAGAGTGTTTCCTAAAAATGCAATGCGATGAAATCCTGAAGTGCATTCAAGGTGTCTCGATCATCCGTCAATGGCTCGGCGATTGCAACCTGACAGGCCAGCCTGGGTGGTAACCCGGATTGAATCAACCTGGCGGCATCTACAAGTAATCGAGTAGAAATCGTTTCCTGAATGGGCAGATCCGGAGCCTTTCGAATTCTCTGGGCCAGACGGACCAGAGCTTTAATACTGGGACCATTGAATCCGGTTTCTCCGATGACGATTTCCATTTCAGTATCTGGATCCGGGTAATCGAAGCTGATGGAAACGAACCTCTGCCTGGTGGAAGGCTTCATCTCCCTTGTGCCCTTTTGGTAGCCCGGGTTAAAGCTGGCTACAAGCATGAATTCAGGTGGCGCTACCAGCTCTTCGGTTCTACGTTCAAGAAAGAGGCAACGACGATGATCCGTCAAAGAATGGATGGCGACCAGGGTATCAGGTCTGGCCTCTGCGATTTCATCCAGGTACAGAATGGCCCCTTCGCGAACGGCACGAGTCATAGGTCCATCGTTCCAGACTGTTTCGCCTCCGGAAATGAGGTATCGACCAAGCAAGTCCACAGCCGAGGTTTCTTCATGGCATGCCACATTGATCAGGGGGCGGCCCAGGCTGGCTGCCATAAACTCTACCAGCCTGGACTTTCCTGTACCGGTGGGCCCCTTCAATAGAAGGGGCAACCGATTGGCATAGGCATGCTCAAACACTTCCAGCTCCCGACCCACCGGTCGGTAATAGGGAAGGCTTTCACTTGCCACCTGATTCATGCATTGGCTCCCAGTTCAGTGGCATCATCCTGCATATCCTGACCAACCATCTCATCGCTGGGCTGACCATAGCGAATGAATGTGTAGATAAACATCAAAATGCCAATGGCAAACAGAGAGGCCGCAAGCATTGCTCCGTAGAAATGCACCACGATTTCTTTTTGCACAGCCAGAAAATCCATACCCAGCTTTCGCTCCAGATATACCTGTGCAATGCCTGATACAGCGAAAGCTCCGGTCATTCCTACCATCCCAATGTTGGAAAACCAGAAGGCCAGATAACCCGTCATATTGTTCATCAGATTTCGACCGGTCATATTTGGCATCACATATGAGATGATGGCAAATATCAGCATCGCATAAGCGCCCCAGAAAGCCAGGTGACCGTGCATCGCAGTAATCAATGTACCATGAGTCCATTTGTTAACTGCCGGCCAGGTGTGTGCGAATCCCAGGAATCCGGCTCCCACAAAAGACATCACTGCGCAACCCAGAGTCCAGTACAGTGCAATCTTATTGGGATGGTTTCGTCCTTTTCGGCGATACATATTGATCGCCCAGATAGCCATTCCCAGAAAAGCCAGGGGCTCCAGAGCAGAGAAAAGTCCGCCAATCATGAGCCAGTAACCGGGTGTTCCAATCCAGTAGTAATGGTGACCTGTTCCCAGAATGCCGGACAGAAAGGTAAGTCCTACCACAACATAGAGCCATTTTTCTACAACTTCCCGGTCCACTCCTGTTAACTTGATCAACAGAAATGCAAGCACGGATCCCATGATCAATTCCCAGACCCCTTCAACCCATAGATGGACTACCCACCAGCGATAGAATGAATCCAGCGTCTGATTATCAAACCAGATCATTCCAGGCAAATACAGCAATGCAGCCGAGAACAATCCGAAGAATAATACCATTTGAGTGGTGCTATTTTTCTCTGCTTTCCAGATGGTCATCCCAATGATGTACAGAAATAGAAGAATGTTCGCCACCACCAGATAATCCAGCGGTCTGGGAATCTCCAGAAACTTCCTTCCTTCCCACCAACCGAAGTGAAAACCAGCCACAGCAACGACACCTACAAGCAGCCAGGAAACGAGCTGCAGTATTGCCAGACGTGGAGCATAGAGTTCCCTTCCGGATTCTTCTGGAATCACGTAATACGCGGATCCCATAAAGCCAGTTAGAAGCCAGACAACCAGAAGGTTGATATGTGTAGTTCGCGCTACATTGAATGGAATCCAATCATGCAGACCGTCCATGCCAATCCTTGCAAATAGCATGATAAAACCGTACACCATTTGCAAAGTTAGAAGCAACATGGCTGCGGCGAAAAAATAATAAGCAATCTTTTGCGTTTTGTATTTCATGTAGCCCCCCTATTTTAAAGTCATCAGATAGTCCACTATGGACGTCACTTCCTGCTCATTGAGAGGAAGCTTTGGCATGGTTGTACCTTCTTTTACTGCCTGAGGATCCTTCAGCCATTTCACCAGATAGCCTCGATCAAACCGATTGGCCACACCGTCCAGGGCCGGGCCCACATTTCCGCCCTTTCCATCTACTTGATGGCAGGCTACACAGAGTGATTTGAACTTTGCCGGCGCCTGAGCCACGGCCGGAGTATCTGCTGCTTCTGGCAGGGTTGGTGCCTCCGAAGTTCGAGTACCCGGAATGGTACTGGTGGAGATATTTGGCTCCGGGGGCCATCCATTGGTATCGATGTTTCCCACCCATTTCAGAAAGGCGATGATATCATCCATCTCCTGGTCATTGAAATCATACTGAACCATTTTCCTTTCACCGGGAAACATGGCCTCTGGATCCTTGATAAAAATCCGAATCCACTCTTCTCCTCGTTTATCCACGACTTTGGTTAAATCCGGGGCATAGTAGGCGCCTTCACCGAGGATGGTGTGACAGCCCATACAGTTTTCTCTTTCCCAGATTTCCTTGCCGCGGATTACAGATTCGCTCAATTCATGCTCATTGGTTCTTTCAGCCATTTGCCGGTGGGTATCCACCGTCAGGCCCAGAAAGACGGCGCTAAATAAAGCCGTCCCTCCCAGAAAGAACGCTCTGGCCTGTGATTTAGAAAGCATAGTTCCGCTCCTGCGCTCAATTTGGTGGAGCATAGACCGAAAAGAGTCTGAATTCCTTGATTCAGATCAATGAGGAGAAATTCATCTCTGCTCCACCGCCCTCGGTCATAAGGCCTATATTGCTATTGTCCAATGTTTTTAATGGATTCGATGGATTTACGGTGATTAAAATTCAATGAGCATGGCAATAACGTTATAACCAGTCCTTCCTATAAGCCGTTGCAGGCGTTTAATAATTAAATAGCAATAATGATGGAACGCTAATACGCTATACCATTCTGGTGATTTAATTCGCGCATTGAGATTGGATCATGGACCGCCGGGGGGAATGAGCCCCCTTTCGGAGGCCCAACGCCCATGGAAAGGCTTTCCGTCCCGGTAAAGGGTGGATCAATTCTTCTGTTTCTGAACCAGGTTCTGGAGCCTTTTACGCAGCTCAGGGTCACTATCCAATCGCTGAATAATCTGATTGAACTGGTCAACGGAAAGGCCTGTGCTTTTGATTGCTTTACGCATATTCAAACCAGCTTCTTTTTTAAGAGCATCTCTTTCTGATTTAGTCTTCAGACTCTTGAGCTCTGGACCAACATCCTTTCGAATCTGAGCCACTTTACTATAGGCCATGGCAAACTTCTGCAATTGTTGATCGCTGGTTTTCTTGTCGCTGGAGGAACTCTCCCCGGCTACCGATTCAGAAGTAACATCGCCGGTAGGTTTACCTTCTGCCTTTGCTCCTTCCTGAGCAGGTTCTGCAACGGCTACGGTTGTAACCAATAATGTTAAGAGGAATCCAATAATGTATCTCATCTCTAACTCCTTGATAGTTTTGACCTACCTCGCCAGACTTCTGGCAATCCGGGGTCCCGGCAGCAAGCCACTGTGGGACGCATCGACCAGATCACTCAGAACTTTAAGAGCTGATATAGGCCATAGAGGTCACCTCATGAAAGTAGGCGACAGAATCAAGGATGGATCATAAGAATCCTGTCCGACTTTTTTGGCCTCCATTGAATTTGTCCGACAATGATCGACAATAATCTCTGTCCGACAGCCGGCCCAGAAAGTCTCTGTTCAACGCGTCCCGGCGAAGGAATCAGGGGTTTCGATGACATCGAAGTGGTTTTCCTTCTGGTGTAAAGAGTGCCTGCAGAGTCAGCGCTTTATCTGGCGCTGTGTTGCGATAATCATGAACGCATTCGCCGGCCTCTGCTTTGCGAATATCGCACCAGACTCTCTTTGTGTCTGTAGTCCAGATTTTCCAGTCCGAAGGCACCAGATTTTTTATGCCCCCTTGGATCAAAGAATTGCTCTGGCGCTTTTTCGGCAGATACGGATTACCCCCCCCATGGGTGCCAACAAACATATCGATTCTATCTTCTCGAATATAATACGGAGAACCTGTATCTGTAATACAGAAATATCCGTCATGGACTCCGCCTCCGGGCATCTTAATTTTCTTTTCTGCGACTTCAGGAATGAATACCATCAGACCAATCAATGTTCGCTTCGCACAACCAGGAATTCGGCTACGCAAAGATCTGCATAGCCCGGAGAAATTCACAGCTATAGTACGGTATGGAAAAACCTGATAGTTGTAGCCGGCTCCATGTCCCCACCGCAGATCATAGGTATTGTACTGACCGGGCTTGCCAGCATAATGATATTTCTTCCCATCCAGGGCAACGCCGCTTCCTTCCCAGCGCACCTGCTCCAGGAAATCCTTTGAGGCATATCCGATGGTTTTTCCGGAAGGACTGCGAACAGAAACCCTGGGACCCGGATGAAACTCTTCCATTGCAAGATGATAGAAAGTGGGCCATACCTTTCGCACTTCTATATGCTTGAAGTCCTTTCTGAGTCTATTCGCATCCACTTTGCCATCTAGATTTACCAGCAGATCCAGAGTCAAAGGAGTGTGATTGAGCTGCTGCAGTTTGGATTCCAGAACCTGGCTGTATTTCATGGGAATCAAAGAATCTGTGGGCACATAGCAGGTAGGACCAGGATCTGAGATTACAGCGTTTCTTACTACTGGGCTATAGGATTTACCTTCGTGGCTAACCTCAGTCCCCACTTTGCGAAGAGATTCTGCATGTGGATATCGGCGAATTTCTGTGGATTTGGGGCTGGCTTCTTCTGTGCAGGCGCATCCATTTCTATCATTCAAACAGCGGCCTTTAAAGATCTCTGGAAAAGCCGACGCCTCCTCATCTGCTTGCACTCTGGGCGTAGGAGCACAATAAATTAGAATCAGTACCGTTAGCCAGATGGAATGACGCATAGTTCCGATTACAACGGAAGGCCCCAGATCGCAAGTATAAAGAAAGCCGGCGGAGTTAACCGCCAGCTTCCGAAAAAAGCCATCCACCTGTGAAGACTTCAGGTCGATAGAAATATCTGGCAATGCGATCCGAAAGGAGGCCCGCCAGTGTTCGGCATCCTCCTGGGACTTTTTATATAAGCAGGCCTGTATGCGGGCAGTATGCTTATCTAAATTCGAAATACTTCTCGATTCCGAAATAAATACCTTCAACGCGCTCTTTCCTTCTACCATTATAGGCTGAGGTAGCATCTAGAAGGCTTTCCGCAATATTCACCTGAAAGCTCTGGGCAGAAGGAGTGGTAACAAAGGTACCGTTTAGTCCACGATATCCTGAGTATGAAACCAGATCCACTTCAGAACGGTAGGTTAAGCGAATCATGAAGTCTTCCGTAACATTGTAGACCATTCCCGCTTCATACATATTGCGAATCACATTCACATCGGCCTTCATATTTTCAGCAGTTGTAGTAAGTGTTGTTCCGGATGGAGCATAGGTAGTTCGCACGTAATCCAGACTCTCGGATCCCTTCTGAGAAAAGTCCACGGCACCTACGATTGAAAATCCGCTGCGAGCCAGTGGCACTTTTACTTCCAGACCTACAGTGGGCATGAACATCTTTATGTCCCGGTCTCCAATGTAATTGGTAACTGCAGAAATGCCGGAATTATTGAAGGTAAAGATCTCTTCGCTGGCAAACTGATGATTGTACAGTACTCCGCCTCGTAGGATCAAATCGATAGGGGCCTTCTGCCTGGTATCCAGAAAGAAAATTGCCAGTCGAAAGGATGCTCTTTCTCGGAAACCTTCCAGATTGGCCTGACTCAAAGAGTTTAGTGAAAAGCCTTCGCCTCTCCAGTTACTTCGTTGTGTTCCGTAGTATTCCGCTTCGAATCGGATGCCGGCAGGCCAGCCCGCAGGACCGTAATAGAGCATTACTGGATAGGTAAAACTAGCGTCCGAGCGAAAATCTCCGAATGCAGTCCCCGGAGTGTAGGTATTACTACCGGAACCTACCAGCGCATCATCGGCAATGATTCTTTGCTGCAGATCTAGATTAAAGGAACTCTCTTGAAGATCCCAGTAACCGAACCTCAAACCAAACTCGCCAGCAAATACAGGGCTGGCAGTAAACAATGCCAGTACGGCAAATAATCTTAGTTTCATCTTTTCTCCTTCTGTCGCCTCTGACTTCCTGGGAAACCAGAGGGCGGGCCTGGTGCGAATCAAACCGGCACCCTACTTTTTAGACTGTAATAGAAGATCTACGGTTCAGGTTTCAATCCTTTATCTGGAATGAATTCGGTCTGTTCCTACGTACGGCCGCAATGCTTCTGGAATCAGAAAGGAGCCATCCGATTGCTGAAAATTCTCCATAATAGCAATCATAGTCCGTCCGGCCGCCAGGCCGCTACCGTTGAGAGAATGGACATATCGATTCCCCTTTTCAGCCTTGTACCGTATCATACCCCTTCGGGCCTGAAATTCGCCCGTATTGCTGATGGATGAAATCTCCAGCCAGCGATTGAGCCCGGGCATCCAGACTTCCAGGTCATATGTTTTCATTGCAGAGGCTCCCATGTCTCCGCTGGACAATAGAATAACTCGATAGGGTAAGTCCAGAGCCTTCAAAATACCTTCCGCATGCCCCACCATCTCTTCATGGATTCGAGCTGAGTCTTCGGCAGCGCAAAGTTGCACAAGCTCCACTTTCTGAAACTGATGCACCCGCACCAGTCCTCTGGTATCCTTACCGGCCGCTCCCGCTTCCCGTCGAAAACAGCTAGTGGCAGCCGTTACAGCCACCGGCAATTCGGCTAGAATTGTGTCCCGATACAGATTTACGAGAGGAACTTCAGCTGTAGGTATGAGCGAAAGCTCATCCGCATCCATGCGATAGTATTCGCCTTTAAATTTGGGATACTGACCGGTTGTTACCATGCAATCGTCTACAACTGTGGAGGGAACCCAGGTCTCTTCGTAACCGTTTTCTCTCTGACGATCCAGCATGAAATTCAGAATGGACCGTTCCAGGGTGGCGCCCATACCCCGGTATGTATAAAATCTAGATCCTGCAAGCTTCACTCCGCTCTCAAAGTCCAGAATCCCCAGCGATTCGCCGATTTCATAATGAGGTCTTGGTTCAAAGCTAAAGGAGGGAACTTCCCCATGTTTTCGAATTTCTCTGTTTTCCGTTTCTGGCCCAATGGGCACATCTGGATCCAGCCAGTTCGGTAAGTTCAAAATCTGATCATTAAGAGTGGCCTCTAACTGATTCAGCTCCTCCTCCAGGGTTGATAACTGAATTCCAAGTTTTCGCACTTCTTCCTTTCGTTCATCGGCCTGCTCTTTTTGTCCGGAGCCTATCAGCTTGCCAATATCCTTGCTGGAACGATTTCGCTCATTTCTCAGCTCATCTACCTGGATTTTCTTATCTCGAGAGGTCTGAATCAAATCCTTGATTTCATCCACGGAAACCCGCTCAAACATTCGATCTTTGAGCATCTTCTCCAGCTCATCCGGATTTTCCTGTATTCTTTTTAACTCCAGCATGGCAAACTATTGACCTCCTGAGGATACCATTCAGTTTCCGCATCCAGACAAGTGCAGTGCCGGGTGCGAATCTGATGGATCTACTCAAGCGCCGGCAAGCCTGGAGTCAATCAGGATTGGTTATGCAGAACCTGCAGCAGAATCGACTGTTTCCCGAAAAAGGGCCGGAACGATTAAGGGATTCGATCCTGGCTTTCCTTCTATCTGTTTGTGGCAGCCTGTTTATTGGTGATCAGGAAATTTTTCAGTCAGATGTTCTCTACATTTCCGCAGTTGTTCAAGATCTGTTCAGCGGTTTGAGCTTATTGACCTGGAACTTTACTCCGGCTCCCTATTTCTTTCCGGATCTAACCTTTTACTCTCTGTTTTATTCTGTACTGGATCATAGTCTGTCACTGCGACTCTATGGAATTGTTCAATCCGGATTCGTTGCTTTTTTTCTGATGCGATTATTTTCGCCCCCGGGAAAGCGATATGGTATATTCAGGCTTCTTTTTTCTCTGCAATTTCTGGCTTTGATCTATTATCAGGATTTCTATGCATTTCTATATCTTCCTGGAATGCATTGCTCCTCTTTTCTATTTACATTAATTCTTTTCCATCGCATTCGTCACGAGGAACTTCTTCCCTGGAAGGGACTCTATATCATTTTGATGGCGCTGGTTCTGGTATCCGATCGGCTATTTGCAGTGCAGGCAATCTTTCCGACGTTAATTTCACTTCTGTACGCGAATCGCCTGCGAAAAAAGAATCCAGATTATGGTAGGCGAGTTCCTCGCATGCGGGTTCATTACTGGATCAAGGTCGTAGGACTTGCACTTCTGCTTGGAATAGTACTATCGCTGCTGGTCACTTTTACTCTGAACACAGGTAAGACGGTTTCTATTTCAGTCGGTAAATCCTTTCTGGCCTTTGCAGGCGATATTAAGAAAGGCTTTGGATTTCCATTACTTTTCTATTTCCAGTGCATGATGCTCATCGTTTTCTCTTCGTTTTTACTTCATAGGGTACTTCTGGCCACGGAAACGGAAATCCGCCGCTGGGATCGACCATCCCTGGTTTTCTATGGACGGATCAGTTCATCCAACCTGCTTTTCTTTATCTGGCTACCTGTAATGGCTGCTCTGATAACAGGTGCCTATGTGGATGCCTACTCCATCCGCTACTTTGCAGGCTCCTTTATCGTTAGCAATGCAGGCATTCTTTCCATTGCATGTAGTCTCGGAAATAGGCCCAGCGCTCATCTTTCGCGCTTCATTGGACCGATTTCCATGGCTTTTCGTAGATCGGGACCCATTGTCCTGGCTGCACTGATTCTTGTATTTTTAATAAGCGACCGATTCTTTTCGAAGGAATCTAATCTCCAGGCAGAGATTCCGTCCACAACATGGCCTTACCACTACCCGGACTATGTTCAATGTCTGGACGCACTGGAACCGTCGCCAGCGGTGATCATGGCAGATTACTGGCATTCTAAATCCATATACTTATTCAGTCGAAACAAAGTGATAAGCTATCATGCAGATTATAGAACGGGCCAGCCATCCAATGTAATCTCCAATGCTTCCTGGTGGGAGAATCGATGGCCTCCGCAGGCAGTGTATATGGCCAACCTGTCACAGGAACTGATCAAGGGCGCACTGGGCCCACCGGATCGAATTGTAAAATGTCAGAGTGTTTTAGAAACCAGTCCAGGTGCCACAACCGGGCCTTTTCAGCTGGCACCTGTTTGGATTTATTCTCATTAGCGCCAGCGGCCGCGACGGAACTGCCTTCAACGATTGATATGCGAAACTAGAGTGCTCGGATTAAATGCGCAACAGTTGAGTTTCAATGAATGGTATTCCACCACAGAATGTCGAATTAAAACCGAGTAAAGGCAGATCCAACGATTTCTGTAGAAGACTACCAAATAAGGCCATCCCGGCAGAACCATAGAACTCCTGCCTGGCGAATCAACGCCTGGAGTCAGAACAGAAATTACGGATGATGCAAAGCATTGCCCCGGGACAAACTCGAGCATCTCGGCTTCCAAAAGGGCCGCACAGCACCAACGTTCAAAACGGATTCAAATCTGGATGCTTATCCTTTGAAGCTCAGAAATTCCTGGATATTTCTTTCAATCTGGCTTTGAATCTTTTCCGGGTCTTCGCCCAGTTTTTCGGAGCGCAACTTTTTAAGAAATTCCAGGGTATGAATCACGTACGCCGGCTCATTTGTCTTACCTCGATGAGGAACCGGAGCCAAGAAAGGAGCATCGGTTTCCACCATCAGGCATTCCAGAGGCAGCTTCACCGCCGCTTCATGCAAGGTATGCGAATTCTTGAAAGTCAGGATCCCGCTGAAGCTTACTTTCCATCCCATTTCTACAAAGGGCATGGCCTCTTCGTAGCTGTAGGTAAAGCAATGCAGAACGCCTTTGATTCCACCCACTTCTTTCACTGCCTGTAAAGTGTCTGTTACGGACTGAGTTTTACCTGGCTCATACTGGCGAGTATCTCTGGTATGAATGACCACAGGCAAGTCCAGCTCCCTGGCCAGTTTAAGATGTTGATTAAGGGACTCTTTCTGTTCCTTTACAAATTCAGTGGTATGAAAATAGTCCAGTCCCGTTTCGCCAATGCCCAGAAATTCCGGCTCATCTCGATGCTTGCGAACTATATCGAAAATTCCATTTAAAGATTCCAATTCATTCGCTGCTTCTGGATGAAGCCCGGCCGTCCATCGTAGAGAAAAGGCATCGGCCATCTTGAGCCGCTCGGAGTACTTCTCTTTTAGGGAGCCATTAAACGAAGCGGAGCGCAGATCGGTAGAGATTTGAACCAGGCCGGCCAGGTTTGCCTCTATTGCATTTTGCAGGCTTTGATCCACAGGGATCCCTTGAGAAGCTACTATATCCAGGTGACAGTGAGTGTCATAAACAGCCATAGCTCCAGGTCAAATCTAGCCCGGGGCATGTCAAGTCCCGATTACTTGACAGTTTCCACCGAAACAAGACTTATACTTCCGATTCAAAGTAAATGTATGCCTGCTTCGAATCCTGCTGGATTCTGGCGCACTGCATCCAGAGGTTTGTCTGTGAACGCAACTCTACCAGCTTTAGCCGTAATACTTGCCTATGTGGCCGGATACTTCTTTTACAGCCGTTACCTTGCAGTAAAGGTATTCAAACTTAGAGAACATGCAATCACTCCAGCTCACAGTGAAAACGATGGAATCGACTTTGTTCCCACCAATCGGTATGTATTGTTTGGACACCATTATGCATCGATTGCAGGCCTGGCGCCCATGCTGGGACCCGCTGTTGCTGTAATCTGGGGATGGCTTCCTGCTCTACTCTGGGTCACTCTGGGTGCCATCTTCATTGGCTGTGTTCATGATTTTGGCTCCCTGGTCGTAAGCGTGCGAGCGAAAGGACAGTCCATTGGGGCTGTGGCTAAAGGAATCATTCATCCCAGGGCCCGATTGCTCTTCCATATTATCATCTTATTTCTTGTGGCTCTGGCCATGGGGGTATTCGTTTACGTAATTGCATTTTTGTTTTCTCCTGCCCCGGATGAGGCCAACGCAGCCATTCACTTTCCTCAGGCTGTAAGCCCTTCCTTTGGTCTGATCGTAATTGCTGCCATTATTGGTTACTTGATCTATAAAAAGAATGCTCCGTTGAAATGGCTCACTCCAATTGGCCTGGCACTGACCATTTTACTTATCTATGTTTCCAGCTTTTCTCATTACGGTGACTGGCTGGATCTAGGTTTCGTGGGAAAGGAAGGGATGGCCAATTCCATAAAAATATGGAGCGCAGTACTTCTCATCTATGCCTTGCTTGCCTCCGTGCTTCCGGTATGGTCTTTGCTTCAGCCACGGGACTTCCTGAACAGCCTACTTCTTTATGCAGGAATGATTGGATTGTTCATTGGATTCTTCATAATTCAGCCTGAATTTGTGGCGCCGGCCGTGCGATTGGATGTGGAAGGTTCCCCCGGCCTTTTTCCCTTTGTATTTATCATTATCGCATGCGGCGCAGCCAGTGGATTTCATAGCCTTGTGGCCAGCGGAACCACAGCAAGGCAACTAAACAAGGAATCGGATGCTCGATTCATAGGCTACGGAGGAATGATCGGAGAATCGCTACTGGGCTTTGTGGCAGTTCTGGCTACAACAGCTGGCATGACCGACCATGTTTCCTGGGAAAGTCGGTATGCGAACTGGAATGCGATTCAGGGACTGGGCGCCCAGGTAGGAGTGTTTATTCAGGGATGCAGCCGCTTTCTCGAAGGAGTGGGAATTCCGCAGTCTGTGGGTGCTTCCTTCATAAGCGTTATTGTAGTAAGCTACGCACTCACATCCCTGGATAGTGCCACAAGATTGCTGCGATACAATATAGAAGAGATTGCCAGCTTTTTAAACATATCCTGGCTTCAGAATCGCTATCCGGCCAGCCTGCTGGGTATTGCATTTATTGCATTTTTCGCATACTATGAAATCGACGGTCGTCCAGCGGGATTGGCTTTGTGGGCCCTATTTGGAACTACGAACCAGATTCTTGCAGGACTGGCTTTGCTTGTAGTAACTCTATATTTGCTCAAGCGCGGATGGCAATGGTACATCACCGGAATACCCATGGTTCTACTTCTGGGAGTTACTATCCATGCGATGATTGAAGGTATCCACGGATTTATCTTCAGGGAAGGAGGAGTGGAATGGCCATTGACGATTATAGGAAGCTTCCTGCTTATTCTGGCCGTCTGGCTTATAGTGGAGGCCGTACTGGCCGTACTGCGTTTCAAAAAGAGAGGCGTTCTAATTGAAGATTACGAAGTGGAAGAAACCCATTAATGCATAGTTATTCATCTCATGCCTGAAATTGAAATTTCCCTGGCATTCATTTTGCCCGGGTCCGCCAGCGGAGTAAACTACCGGCTGGAATTGGCAGACGGAAGGAGCCGGCCCATCCGAGCATCTAGACTATTTTCCGGCCGCATCCACCAGCCTGGCTCGAAGTTCCGAACCGATGGGACCAGTGGATTGTTTCGTATGATCCCAGTAGGCCTGCACAGTCCTGGCCGAACAATGCACAAACTGATCTTTCAAGTTTCGAACTTCGTAGAGAAAATCCCAGGAAGCACCACCAATGCGTCCTACTCCGATTCCCACCTCAATCCCATCCAGAATGGTCACCGGCTTTTTATAGTCCAGCTCAGCATGAACCAATAGAAAGGGGAAATCCAGAGCGCTCTTTAGAGGAAATAAACTATCATAATAGCGAACTCGGGCTTGCTCACAATAGGTAAGAAAGATTGCATTATTCACATGTCCAAAGGCATCCAGGTCCTGAAACCGCACATCCACGGGATAATAGATCATAGCGCAAATTTTCCTGCCCCTGCCACCCCGGCAAGTGCTACAGAAATCGTATCCGACCTAGCCCGGCCAAATGCAATGTTCGGGCCGGAAGACATTGAGCCATCCGCCGTCCGGGCTTGAAATCATCTGTAAATCAGGCTCCGAGATTCCCGGTCCGGGGTTCCTGGCTGTGGATTCCTGGCCCGGGATTCGCTTGCCATTTTTCCCAGCTCGCTCATTTGTGCCAAAACGAGACTGAGTCTCATTCTTTACGAGGCCAACCGGAGGAAGCAATGAATCCAATGCAACTATTCGAAATGGGCGGGGCTTTCATGTGGCCCATTCTAGTACTTCTGGTGCTTACAATCAGCCTGGCCCTGGAAAGAATCATCTACTATGCCTGGACCTACAGTGCTCCCGGTGAGCCAGACGAATTTCTGCAGAAGGGTCAGATCCAGCAAGCCGAACCAGGTAGTCTGCTGGACCGACTTCTTCCAGATTTCCGTGGTCGATTCCAGAGGTTCGCTCCGGTGCGCATGGTTCATAACGTAATGGTTCGCCATGGAGGATCCGGTCAGTCCTTCGATGCAGCTTTGCAGAGGGCTGGAAATGAGATCAGTGAGGAAATGAGCCGCAGATTGTCCCTGTTTCCTCTGGTAAGCTCGGTGGCTCCCATGATTGGACTTCTGGGTACTGTGGCCGGAATGATGGAATCCTTTCAAGCCATCGCTGCCAGCGGCGGGCAGGCAAATATGGGAGAACTGGCAGATGGAATCTGGGTGGCCATGACAACCACAGCCTTTGGACTCATGACTGGAATACCTGCTTATCTATTCCATGGACTCTTCTTGAGTATAGTAAATCGGCGTCTCTCTTTGATGAATCGAACGGCCCATTACCTGGAGGAACAGGGAGGGCATCCTATTCGGGAGGTAGCATGAAATTCCCTCCTTTAAGCAAGAAAAGCAATGTAATGGACATTGCTCCTATGGTGGATCTGGTTTTCCTTCTGCTTGTATTCTTTATGGTGGGTTCCAAATTTGCGAGCCCTTCGCTGGAGATGGAGCTACCTTCCGCTAGCTCCGGTAATAATAGCGAATCGGAAAATATCATAATTTCTGTGGACCGGCATGCAAAAATTTATCTGGCCGGGAATCCTGTTGATCAGTCTTCGCTTACCCGGAGGTTAACAGAACTGATCACCGAAAAGCCTGAAACCCAGGTCCTGCTTCGAGCCGATGGGAAAATCACTTACGACCTTTTTGTTCAAATAATGGATCGTACAAGGAAGGCAGGTGTTCAGAATCTGAGGCTGGAATATGAACCCAAATAGAATGGAACGTACCCTTCGCCGCGGCTCACTTTTCTGGATGTTCTCAGTTCTGGCTCTACCAATAACTCTACTTTTGTTCGGTGAGACTTACTCATCCGGGCCCGCCGCCGATGACTCACCGGTTTCGCATGTATCCTTTCATTTTGCTCAGCCGGAAAATAAGGGAAGCGAATCTCCAGCAACCAACCAGCCAGCCCCGGGGGACAATCGCAGTACTTCAGCTAGAGAGGGTAAAAATCATTATTTATCCCAGGTACTTCGCAGAATTGAGAAAAATAAGAGATATCCGTTAAGAGAATTCAATGATCGTATTCAGGATTCGGTGCGAGTGCGGATGAGTATTTCCGCCACCGGCGAACTGGCCCATGCAAGCATCACTGCTCCCAGCAAGTATTCAGCTTTCAATAACGAAGCAGTCAACTGTATTCGGCGAAGCGCACCCTTTCCGCCGTTTCCATCCGAAATGGAGCAGACATCGATTACTCTAAATTTGAAGATTGAATTTCGTCTGCGGTAAGATAATTTCGCGCCGGACTTACCGAAATGAATGACCTGAGCACAATCGAAATCAAACCTTTCATTCCATCAAAAGACTTTGAAACCAGCAAAGACTTTTACTCGGCCCTCGGTTTCGAATGCAAATGGAGCGATAATTCTCTGGCTTACTTTGCTTTCGAGAATACAACTTTTTTGCTCCAGAATTTCTATCTAGAAGCTCATGCAGAAAACTATATGATTCATTTACTTGTGAATTCTGCAGATGCATGGTGGAAAAAGATCGTGGATGCAAAGCTTACGCAGCGATTCAAGATCAAGGTAACAAAACCCCAGGATCAGGAATGGGGCATTCGAGACTTTGTCCTCATCGATCCCAGTGGTGTACTGTGGCGCATTGGAAATAACATCTAAGGCCAATCCAGTGATACCTGGATTCGAAGCGGCCTGGACAATCCCTTCCTCTGTTCCCTGACATATGCCCGCCTGGCCTGTGTATCCATTGAGCCGCGTAACGAATTGCCATCACAGTCTTTCTGGCATGGTTTCTTTCCCGGGCGAATAGAATCACCTGGTTTCAATCTTTAAACGGGGCCACTGAGGACCCCGTTCATAGCAAGTTGCTCAAACCCGCGACCGGGGTTGCTCAGTTCGTGATCTGCAGAGTGGGACGCGGATCCCCGGAATCCAGGGGCTGTGGCGCGCCCGGTGAGGCAGTACCTGTGCCAGTATAGATTTGAATCTGATATGTCCCGGCCTGAAGAAAGTCAATATAGCGAGGCGATGAACTTTCATCGGTCTGACTATAGTGGGTACCCTCCGAGGCAGCTGGTGCAGTGGTCAGATCGGTGGGACATCCGGATGCCTGTACAGCTGCAGAAATCACCCTGGAACTGGTTCCAATTTTGGCAAAATTCTTAATCTCCAGCCTGGTCCCCACCGAAGCGCTGACCTGAATCAGGACACTGTAATCGCTGGTAGAGTTCACTCCCGAACCGTGGTCGGTGAACATTTCCTGCTCCGTTCCCGAAGCAGTGTAAAGAACTCGGGTTCCAGTCGTTGTACCACCTCCTCCACTGGAACTGGTCACCTCACAATTCTGTGGAGGCACAACGGCCGTTGCCAGAGCAACCAGAGCCATCATTTCATCGTTGCTGTCTTCCTCTTGCAGACCCAGCAGTTCGCAACCAACTGAGCTGTACAGTGCCATAACCAGTATGGCGGTAAGCTGAGATAATCTTCTTGTAGTCATTTTGACTCTCCTATTATTCTGAGATTGCGTCTCAATATCGTACAGCATCTACGCTGTCACCAATTTTTCTGAGACTCATTCTCATTCTCGCTTGTCAAAAAAAGGCCCCTTTCATTCCGTGGGCCTCATGCTACAGAAATCATTGAAACTGAACCTGGCAGTGTGCCTTTCGGCCCTGCTCTTTTTGGCCTCCCCATTATTTGCAGAAGCTCCTGCACGGATTGTATCTCTGAACGGAAGTATGACGGAGATCTTATTTGCTATTGGTGCCGGTAACCAGGTGGTAGGTGTGGACACTTCATCTATTCATCCGCCTTCCGCTCAGAAGCTTCCCAAAGTAGGATATCAAAGAAGCATTTCAGCGGAAGGAGTCCTGTCGCTTAAGCCGGATTTGATTATTGGAACGGCGGAGGCCGGGCCACCACCTGTACTTCAGCAATTGCGCTCCAGTGGAGTGAATCTGATTCTATTTGAGGATAAGTGGACTCCAGAATCTACTTATGCGAAAATCCTGTTTGCCGGAAAGCATTCAGGACATGAAACCGAAGCAAGGGCTCTGGTTTCCAGAATGAAAGACTCCATTGCCAACCTCAAGAGACCTTCGCGCAAATGGAAGGTTCTGTTTATCTATGCACGGGGCCCGGGTATGGTTCAGGTATCCGGCACAGAAACCCAGGCTCATGGAATGATTGAACTGGCAGGCGCCACAAATGCAGTCACAGGATTCCAGGGGTTTCGCCCTCTCACTTCTGAAGCCATGGTAGGTGCCAATCCGGAAGTGATTTTAATCCCTACTCGAGCACTGGAAAGCATTGGAGGTGTAGATGGACTTCTTCGAATTCCAGGAATTGCACTAACAGATGCAGGTAAGAACCGGCGAATTATTTCCATGGATGATCTGCTACTACTGGGCTTTTCTTCCAGGCTTCATATTGCATTAGAAGAACTGGTTTCGCAGCTTGCAAATTTGAAATGAGACTTCCTGGCCACATACTGATTGCGAGTCCGGGCATCCTTTTGCTCATCGCCGGTGCCATCACATCCATGTGTATGGGAGCTTTTTCCATTCCTGTGGCCTGGATACCGGGGCTGCTATTGGGCGAAGGCTCCGGCGATCAGGCCATGGCTTACCAGGTATTATGGGCCATTCGACTTCCCAGGGTAATCCTTGCAGTGTTCATGGGCGGAGCCCTGGGTTTTTCCGGAGCTCTGATGCAGGGACTGTTTCGCAATCCGATTGTGGATCCAGGTTTGATTGGTATCTCCTCTGGATCCGCATTGCTTGCAGCAATATCCATAGTGCTGGGCTCTCAATTTCCATTACTGCAGGGAAATGCTGCACTTTCCATCGCCGCATTTCTTGGCGGAGTGGGCACTTGCTTTTTAGTATACGTCATTTCCACCGGATCCGGTCGAACCAGTGTAGCCACTCTATTGTTATCCGGTGTGGCTATTATGGCTCTGGCAGAAGCTTTCATCGGCTTTTTAACGTTTCTCGCAGACGATGATCAACTCAGGGACCTGACCTTCTGGAGAATGGGCAGTTTAAGCGGTGCTACCTGGCAGAAGCTTCCCTATGTGCTACCGGTCCTGGCTCTTCCGTTGGTAACGTTTCCATTTCTTGGAAAAGGATTGAATGCACTTTCTCTGGGAGAACGGGAAGCGGCCCATCTGGGACTGCCTGTGGAACGATTCAAGCAGGGTCTGGTAGTGATAGCAGGCCTTTGCGTAGGAGCCGGTGTGGCTGTGGCTGGAATCATAGTATTCGTAGGCCTTGTTGTTCCCCATCTGGTTCGCCTGGCCACTGGACCGGATCATCGCACACTATTGCCTTATAGTTTCCTACTCGGATCCATTGTACTTACTTTTGCCGATCTTCTGGCAAGGACTGTTGTTGCACCCTCTGAATTGCCCATAGGAATCATCACGGCCTTTCTGGGTGCTCCTTTTTTTCTATACCTCATTCAGCGAAGAAAAGGAGAACTATCGTGGGCCTGATACTGAACAAAGTAAGCTACAGCGCCGGAAGCAGGAGCATATTAGAACAGGTTAGTCTGGAAATTCATCCCGGTGAGTTACATGTGTTGCTGGGCCCCAACGGAGCCGGAAAATCAACTCTACTGGGACTACTAACCGGTGACCTGAAGCCATCCAGCGGCACAGTACAGCTGGATGATATTTCCCTGCAGGAGTATCGTTCCAGGGAATTGGCCAGACGTCGGGCCGTTCTGCTTCAGGCCAGTGTGGTGCCTTTCGCATACAGAGCAGAAGAGATCGTAAAACTTGGACGATTACCTCATACGGATCCAGGGCTGGATGATTGGGCTGTGGCCAGGTCGCTGCAAAGAACAGAGTCCACTGCATTCAGCCAGCAATCCTATTTAACTTTATCCGGCGGGGAAAAGCAAAGAATCCAGCTTTCCCGGGTATTGTGTCAACTGGAAGGTCAAAACGGTACATCCTATATGCTTCTGGACGAGCCAGTCACAGGATTGGATATGAAGCATCAATTGCAGATGTTGGAGATTGCGCGAAGAAAGGCCGAAGAAGGCACCGGGGTGTTTTTGATCCTCCACGATCCAGGGCTGGCTGCTCGGTATGCCCATCGAATCACACTTCTAAAATCGGGGCATGTTCTGTCTTCTGGTTCTCCTTGCGAAACTCTAAACGAAGAAAGTCTGAGCAATCTATACGACGTTAGAATCCAGGTCTTTCAGGATGAGCTGGGAATCCAGGCGATAATTCCTGCAGGAATGCACAACGGAAAGGAAAACTCGAACCGATTACTTCAATCGAATGAAAGAAATTCAAAATCAAAAACAGACAAGGAGACTGAGATGAATGAATTAAAACAAAAGTGGGATGCTCTCAAAGAAGAAAATCCACGTCTTCGAATTCGCGACGCGGCCACAAAACTGGGAGTAAGCGAAATGGAGCTACTGGCCACAAGAAAGGACGATGTTACCTATCTTCGACCAGAATTTGCCGAGATCATGTCAGAGGTAGGCACGCTGGGAAAAGTGATGGCACTAACCAGAAATGAAGCCTGCGTTCATGAAAGAAAAGGAGTCTATGACAATATTTCTGCCAAGGGCCCCACAGGACTGGTGGTTGGTCCGGACATCGATCTTCGAATATTCTACTCCGGATGGAAACATGCATTCGCAGTAAACGATGTGATTCGCGGCGAAGCTCGATCAAGTCTTCAATTTTTTGACGGACATGGAAGAGCGCTTCATAAGATCTACGAAACCGAGTCATCCAATAAGGGAGCGCTTGCACGACTGGCTGAGAAATTCAAGAATGAAGACCAGACTATGCAATTCCAGGTATCTCCGGTGCCGGCTCCCACTCCTCTAATCGAACAATATGGTAACGTGGACAAAACTGAATTTCTTTCGGATTGGGCTGCACTAAAAGATACTCATGAATTCTTCAGCATGCTCAAGAAACATGACTGCCATAGATTCCAGGCCATGGAACTGGCAGAAGGTCAGTTCACAACTCTATTGAATAATCAAGCACCTACCAGGATGCTCGAACTGGCTGCAGAAAAAGAGCAAGAGATCATGGTATTTGTAGGAAGCCCCGGTCTGATTCAGATCCATACAGGCCCGGTAACAAACATCAAGCCTTTGAATGAATGGATTAACGTCATGGATCCGGATTTCAACCTGCATCTTCGCACCGATCTGATTCAGAAAGTCTACCTGGTAGAAAAGCCTACAGAGGATGGCACTGTAACCTCTGTGGAATGCTTCGATGAAAACGGTGACATGATCGTTCAGTTCTTTGGAAAAAGAAAACCAGGGCAGATAGAGCAGAGCACCTGGACTGACCTGGCTCATTCACTGAAAGCTGTGGGGGTGTAATCGGATGGCCAGCCACAGCCCTTCTATCCGCTCATTCGGTGAGAATGAGTCTCACAGTCAAAACTGGCTATCCCGGGAAATCGATCAAGGGGGGGCCTGGGCCTCCGTTGATCTAGAAAGGAAATTTGCGTCGCCTGGCCAGAAAGGCTGCAACCAAAGAAACGGTGGCTGCGGCGGGCCTTGCCGATCCAGGCATAGCTCGGCCAGTCTGGCAATGCTCATCCTTCTACTGGTAGGATCTTCATTTCTGATCTCACAATGCAGGCATCCGGCCCATGACAACCAACTCCAGGGCCTGCTGGATTCGGTACTTGAAATCGACTCGGAGGCGGGCACCGGATCCTGTACTACCACCGTTCAGTCCGGATTTAATCGGACAATCGTCCAGGCAACGTCTCAGCTAGAATGGACACATTGCGACTTGAATATTGGAGCTACGACTCTGGCAGGCGGCCCATGGGATATGCGATTTCGCCGATTCGGCGTGGGAACCAATGGCGGAACGTCCGGTTCAGGAAGCGGAGCCAGCTGCAATACAGGACTAACAAACCTGGCGGCGGTTAACTCATTCTCTCAATTTTCATCTGGGACTTCTGGATTTTGCCCCAACCTGGTAAGCGATACAAACCTGTCCACTTCAGGCGGCGGAGGTGGAGGGAGCGGTAGCACAAGCTTCAGCGGTTCCCCGGTCATGCTGGAATGGTACGCGTACGACAGTGAAACGCATGTACTGAGTAGCAAAGGAGAGGTATACGTTATTCGAGCATCGGATAGCGGAGATTACTACGCTGTGCAGTTCCATGATTACTACTCGGATGCAGGCACATCCGCCTACCCCACAATTGACTGGAAAAGGATCGATCCATGATTTCTGGAAATTCAAGATCTGTTGATCGATATTCTGCAGACTCTTCGCAGACGGCTCTCCATAGATCCAGAGCTATGTCGAAAACAATACAATGGAAAGCAAGACATTGCAAAGCAAACAGCCGCGGAGGTAAAGCTTGCCCTGCTATTTTCATTCTAGTTTCAATTCTTTGCTCTGCTTCGGTTTTAATGGCCGAGGAAACCGAGGATGCAACCATCGTGGTTACTGGAGATAAACGTCCAAGGCCTGTAAGCGAATCCATAACTCGTACAGAAGTAGTAAACCGAAAGCAAATTGAACAGCAGGGCTCCAGAAACCTCTCAGATGTTTTGAAAAGCCAGCCGGGAATCGAGGTCCGCGAAGGGATTCGAGGTCAGGAGATTCGAATGCAGGGACTGGATCCGGAATACGTGCTCATCCTAATTGACGGAAATCGGCTGACCGGGCGTATAGATGGGGCCATAGATCTGAGTCGAATCAAAGCAGAAGAGATCGAAAGAATTGAAATCATTAAAGGACCTGCCTCAGCACTGTATGGTTCTGAAGCCATGGCCGGAGTGATCAACATAATTACTCGAAGAAGCGAAAGCCCATTCTTTGCCCAGGCAGAGATGCAGTACGGAAGCGGCCGAGACTTACATTTTGGTTCAGGAAATGAAACCCATGCAAGTGTGGCTCTGGGCACCAGTCGTGAAAACTTCTCCAACATGTTTATTGCCGGCTGGCATCGCAGCGATGGGTACGATCTAAATCCAGAGTCAGACAGGACGAAGGAAGCTAGAATTCTGGGCAGATTCATTCCTGGATTTGAGGATGAAGAAATTCCATCTACGGAAGACCAAACCGGTAGTGCCTTTCGCGATCTAAATCTTTCCGACCGCTTCAGATATTCTATTCAGGAGAACTGGGAAGTGGATGGAAGCCTATCATACAGATACCTGGACCAAGAGATTGTGGATTTTTCTCCTCCGCGAGCTGTTTTGGATCGCAGGAATGAAACCCATGATGCCCAGGCAGCTATCTCAACCAGGTACGAATGGAGCTATCCCACGGCATTGAGTCTCCACTACTCCCATGCACGTTTCGAGGATACTCTAAACATCGATCAGCGTCGCTCCGATGATCTGGATTCAGAAGAAACCCAGGAGGATCGCACCCATGAGTTAAGAGCTCAGCTGGACTACGGACTGGGAAATCACGTATTAACGGCCGGTCTGGAAGGCCTGATCGAAGAGTATGTCTCGCCGCGAATCGAGGGTAGTGGCTATGGATACAGGCAGAGGACGGCAGGTTTTTTGCAGGATGAATGGCAACCCCTGGATGCACTGTTTTATGTAACTCCTGGAGTTCGATTCGAACATGATTCTCAGTTTGGCTCTCAGGCTCTGCCCCGTCTTTCTGCGCGATGGGATCCGGCGGACAAATGGACTTTGCGTATGGGTGCAGGCCAGGGATATAGAGCGCCCTCGTTTAAGGATCTATACTTTGCTTTTCAGAATCCAGGGGTTGGCTATCAGGTTGTGGGGAATCCAGACCTGGAACCGGAGAAATCCAATGGATACAATGCTTCTGTAGACTATGCTGCCACGGAATGGCTCTGGCTCTCGGTAAGCGGATTCTACAATTCGATAACAAACCTGATCGATTTTCGTCGTCTGCCAGATAGAAGCGATGATCTTACAACCTATCAAACCGTGAATATTTCAAAGGCCTTTACCCGTGGCCTGGAAACCATGGCAGAATTCCGATTCGCAAAGAACTGGGTGGCCGGACTGGGCTACACTTTCACCGATACCTACGATAAAGTGCAGGAAGTGCCCCTGGAAGGAAGGGCCCGGCACCGAGGTTTCTATTCCTTGAGCTATTCCCCGGAAACTGGATTTGGTTTTTCCCTTCGCGGACACATAGAAGGTCATCAGCCATTCTACTATGAAAAGGATGCATTGCTCACTTTTCAAAACCGACGATTCGAGCTGGATACAAGTGTAGTGTTACCTGCACTTTATCAGAATCGAGAATTCACCCTGGTAGATCTGGATCCTGATACACCGGACTACGGATACTATATGGCAAATGCTAATCACACCCTGGACGTTCGAGTGCGATATCGCTTCTGGGATTACTACGAGGCTTTCGCAGGAGTGGACAATGTATTTGACCACTACGATGCTGTGCTGGATTCCAGAAGACCCAGGTTCATATACGCCGGAATCAAGATGACTGTAGAAACAGCACCTTCCCGTTCGCTTCCATCCGAGCCGGAACCTGTTAAGCCTGCTGGAGACATCGAATTGCTGGAAGAACCTTGAAAGGGTAATGAGCTTTTGCCCTTTTTACAGGGCATAGACTCTGCTATACGATCAGCGAATTTCCCTGGAAGCAGACGTGGGTCTGCTAATGTTCCACACTGTCCCGCTGCCTGGCCGCTTTCACATGATAGTCGATAACAGAGTATAACTCTTCGCGATGCACTGGCTTGGACAGATAGTCATCCATTCCGGATTGCAGACAGATCTCTCGATCTTGTTTGAGAGCATGGGCCGTAAGAGCGATAATGGGAACATGGCTACCCTGAGTACCGCTTTCATTGGACAAGCTTCGGATGGCAGCGGTGGCTTCAAAACCATCCATTTCTGGCATCTGCACATCCATGAGTACTACATCAAAGGTTTCTTGTTTACATGCTTCCAGAGCTTCTTTGCCGTTGGAAGCCATGCGAACTTCCCAGCCCATGGCTCGAAGATGATGCTCTACCAGGTACCGGCTATCCGGATCATCCTCCGCGCAAAGGATTCGGATTCCCTTCGCATGCTCGCCTTTTTCCCTGGAGCCGCTTAGTTGAATATCTCCGCTCATCCTCTTTTCCACGGATTGAACTGGAAAGATCAGTTGAAACTTGCTTCCCACCGTAGGTTCGCTTTCTACAGAAATGGTGCCACCAATCATTTCGGTCATTCTAGACACCAGAAGTAGACCCAGTCCAGCCCCATCGTAGGTTGAGCGGTAATTCTTTTCCTCGGATGGACCATCAAAAAGACTACTCAATCGGTTTTGAGGGATTCCAATTCCTGTGTCCTTAACTTCAATACATAGATGCGGCTGATTGACCTGTCCAGAGGGAGGGACAGGGGCACGGGAAACATGGATGGAAATGGCCCCTTTGTCTGTGAACTTGATAGCATTGTCCAGAAGTTGAGACAGAATCTTCTTAAGCAGGAAGGGATCCGTTAAGCATGGATTCACGAGATCGGACTCCATAAGTACTTCAATCTCCAGGCCCTTATTTCTGGCCGAGGGCTGTCGGAATTTCACAGCCTCCAGAACAAGCTCACTAATATCAAATTCCTGGTAGTCCGGCTTCACTGCGCCGGAACGAAGCTCAAATAGGTCCAGCAATGAATCGCTGGCCTCCATAAGCTGCATGGCCGAGCGCTGAATCATCTGCATATAATGATCCTGCTCTGGCGTAGTTTCAGTAGTACCGTGTAAATCTATGGTACCCAGAATTACGTTAATCGGGTTTCGAATTGCGAAGCTGAGTTGCTGAATCAGGCGGTCCGGGAGATCAGACATGCCTACAGGCTATACAGCGCTTTCAACTTCGTCGAATGAAGTTTGTCTTACTATATCGTAGTATTGATCAATCTGTTCAGCATTCAATTGGGTCTTTTTCATCCGATCAATGGGTCTAATCTCCCTATCACAGTAAAATTTACCGGATGCCTGTAGATCCGGCTTACAGGCCAGGTAAACGATTGTATCGGCCCCCTGCTCCGGACTGCGCAAAAAGGGAGCTGTAATGGCTCTAAAGATCGGTAATGAATCCTTCACGGACTGTGTATCCGCCCATCCTGGATGCATGCTGTTTACTTTGATATTTGTGTCCTTCCAGAGTTCCGCCCATTTCACTGTGAGCAAGTTTTCTCCTCTTTTGGTTTCTGCGTAGGCCATTACCCCATCAAAGGGGCGCTTTTCCCAGAGCAGATCATCAAACTGAATAGGAGCCAGATACATTCCCCCGGAAGAAACATTGATAACCCGGGCATCTGCGGCCCTATTTAATAGAAGAAAAAGGGTCTCAGTGATCAGAAAGGGGGCCCGGATATTCACTGCAAAGGTCATTTCCAGGCCATCGGCACTGGTCTGACGTTGCTCCAGAAGAACGCCTGCATTATTGACCAGGATATCGAGCACGGAGTGCTCCTGCCTGAACCAGTTCAGGAATTCCAGCAGAGGTCCGGACTCGGAAATATCCAGCACATGCAATTCAGCGCTGCCGGCCAATCCGGCGGAAAGAAGTTCATTCAGAGCTGATCGACCCCTGTTTGCGTTGCGGCAAATCATATGAACATGGGCTCCCCGATGCATTAGAGCTTCGGTGACTGCCCTGCCAATGCCCTGGTTGGCACCGGTTACCAGGGCTCTCTTTCCCTTCAGATCCACATCTGTGTCCTTTTCATCCCAGGACATTTTTCTGAGGTGGTAGCCTGTGGCATCGTAGCCAGGAAAAACCATCCAGTCCAGGGCGCGGTCGAGGAAAGAACTCATGAATGAAAGATAACAAGAGATGACGCAGGCGTCAGGAAAATTGCTGGCATCCATGTACCGGATGTTGAATGTAAGGTCGGGGGAATTATGAACGAGAATACATTCGACTATGATTACATTGTCATCGGCTCGGGCTTCGGAGGAAGTGTATCGGCCATGCGACTGGCCCAGAAAGGCTACAAAGTAGCGGTTCTAGAAGCCGGAAAAAGATTTCATCAAAACGATTATGCAAAGACAAACTGGCGGATAGGTAAATTCCTCTGGATGCCCAAACTCTTTTGTTACGGAATTCAGAGAATTACAATGCTTCGGGATGTTCTGGTGCTTTCCGGCGCTGGCGTCGGTGGCGGAAGCCTGGTTTATGCAAATACTCTCTATGTACCGCTTCCGCAGTTTTTTCAGCATCCCACGGTTCAGCGGATGGGTGGTGAAAACGGACTAACTCCATACTACGACGTTGCAAAAAAGATGCTTGGAGTGGAAACCAATCCAAAACTCTGGGAATCTGATCAGCTATTGAAGGATACGGCTTCTGATATGGGTTTTGGAGATTCCTTTAAGCCAACGCCGGCCGGGGTATTCTTTGGCGAGCAGGGAAAGACAGTGCCGGATCCGTATTTTGGAGGCGAAGGCCCGGATCGAACTGGCTGTAATTATTGCGGCGGGTGTATGGTAGGATGTCGATTCAATGCCAAGAACACTCTGGATAAAAACTATCTATACTTCGCAGAAAAACTGGGGGCCCAGGTAATCCCGGAAACTACGGTAACTCGCATAGTTCCTCTTTCGGAAGATGGATCGGAAGGGTATGAGATTCGCACTCGCTCCACCACCGGATTGTTCGGAGCTCCGCACAAGAAATTCAAAACAAAAGGAATTGTCCTTTCTGCAGGTGTCCTGGGATCTCTAAAACTACTGCTGAAGCATCATCAAAAAGGATGGCTGACCGGGCTTTCTCCACGACTGGGAGATGTAGTTCGCACAAACAGTGAAGCATTAATTGGAGTTTCCTCCCTGGACAAGTCCCATGATTTCTCCAAAGGGATTGCGATCACTTCCAGCGTATATCCGGATGCAGATACTCACATTGAACCTGTGCGGTACCCTAAAGGGTCCGATGCAATGAATTTCCTGGCTGCTCCGGTTCTGGTCGATGGAGGCGGCAAGGTGCCCCGGCAGATTCGCTTTCTGCTGGGAATTCTCAGACATCCATTCCGTGCGATTCGAATGCTCATTCCATTTGGATTTGCAAAGAAAAGTATTATCCTTCTGGTAATGCAATCCACTGATAACTATCTAAGAATCCTGCACAAACGTCGCTGGTTCTGGCCATTTACAAAGACTCTTACCAGTCGTCAGGATCATGACAGCAAGATTCCCACGTATATCCCTATCGCCAATGAATTTGCTCGCAGAATGGCTAAACGAATGGGCGGTGTGGCACGATCTACAATCAATGAAGTAATGCTGGATATTCCATCCACTGCTCACGTTCTGGGCGGCGCCTGCATTTCTGAATCGAAAGAAGATGGAGTGCTGGATCTAAAAAACCAGGTGCATGGATATAAGAACTTCATCATATGCGATGGTTCCATGATTCCTGCAAATTTAGGTGTCAATCCAAGTCTTACGATTACTGCATTGAGCGAGCGAGCCATGAGCCTGGTGCCACCGAAGGAAAAACATCATACATTCGCATTCGAAAAAAACTGGGGTGTAGAAAAGACCCTGACCAGTGCCGGTCCTGTGAAATAAGAGATCTGACGATCTGCGCCACCGCCTGATTTTTAATGAGGGCGGTGGCTCAGAGCCAAGAACGCTCCTTGCCAGAAGAATCGGCGCCTGCAACTCCAGTGAAGAATCAGGGCCGGCGTCGTCGTGCGATAGAACATTCTAGAATCTCTAAGGAAAGACCAGTTCAGAGTCTCAAGCGAAAGAACGATGGTATCCACTCCGACCCACCAGCAGAGGTTGTGCCTTCTGCAAAAGAGCAGAGCTAAACAAATACCCTAATAGACTTGTATGCAGATTTCGACGATGAATTGACTTTCTGTTCAGGGATCGAGTAGACTGCTTTCCATGAGAGGCATTTACCTGGCAGGACCGGATGTTTTTCTTCCGGAGGCCATAGAGGAGTTTTCCAGGATCAAACGTTACGCATCGGAACTGGGATTCCAGGCGTTGAGCCCTTTCGACTCGGAAAAGAAACCCGATGGACTGAAAGGTCTGGAACTGGCCCGGCATATTTATCGCGAAAACATCAAGCTCATCGAAAAGTGTGATTTCATTCTTGCGAACTGCAATGCATTTCGCGGCCCCCTGGTAGATGATGGTACTTCCTTTGAGATAGGATACGGCGCTGCACGAAATAAAACTATCTATGGCTATATCTCCGTAAGGCTGACTTTGCCGGAAATTGTGGCCACCAGGATTCCTCTGCGAAAGCATTCATCTGGCTTTGCTCAGGATGAAGATGGATTCCTGGTAAATGAAGATTTCGGAAACAGTATCAACTTGATGATGGAGTATGCCATTGAGGAATCTGGCGGACAGCTAATAGAAGGGGATGTATTTCAGGCTCTGGATGAAATGGCGAAGGCGCATCGATAGTAATGTGGGCTCCATGCCCGGTGAAACAATACATAGCCATAGTGAGGTTGGATGGAGGAGGCTCTTCTGCTGATCAGGGCAGGTTTTCCAGAAGAGGTAGCCACTCAGGATATGGCCACTCCACTGGACTTTCTAATTTGAGGTTATCCAAGGAATCCATATTCGGCTGATTTTGCAGGCAAGCTATAGATCCCTCCGAGCGTCTGCAAATTAGATCCATCTGAACAGGACGAGACTTCTCTGTTTCGAGAGACCGCAAGGAGGCCCGAAATTCATGGGTTTTAATGTCGACCTTCATATTGGAGGGAACCCCATCCTCCTGGATTTCTGCCTCGAACCTTTTCTTCAGGTTTCTAAAGTCCGAGATCAACTTTTCCCAGGCCTGGTCTGTTCCCATTCTATGTTTAAATGCTTGAAAGGAATATAGGAATCCCTTCTTACCATAATCATAGTTTACCGCGCATTCTCCGTCCGCTGAATCCATATCTAAACCAATATCTTTTGCGGTACCAAATGTTTGCTTCGCCATCGCTTCCACTTTATGGAATCTGGCCTCGCAAAGACTCTCAAAATCATTCTCCTCGGACCATAAAAATGCCGGAATTAGGAGTGCAATGGATAGAGAAATAGCCCTGGTCATGCTCATATCGTTTCAGACGAGGGGCTGTGTCAAAAGTGCGGGGTGGCGCGGTTGCCAACCTTTGCTCCCGGATAAAGCGGAAACCGGAATTCGTCCAAAAGGGACCATTTCTACTTCATAATCATTAGCATCCGGGGCATGGGGCGCACCGAATAATCCCCGAATTGCAAATGAAAACTGTAAGCTCCGCACACCGTAGTCGTTTGGCCAATTCATGACGAGGACTCGAGGGAAACCAGGGCTCAAACTAAAGATTTTCAATATACTCCAGCCATTTCGGATGCGGCCAGTAGAGCTCAGGATCCTCCGTAACTTCAATACCAGATTCCGGCAGGCCCCGGGCACCAATACAGGCCACCGTTGAATCCGCCCAACGACACTTCATATTTCCAAGGAAGCCGTCCCCATCAGAGATGGAGCCGGGGGTGATCTGGCGAATCATCAGATCATTATCATTCACTACAAAGCTAATCTTTCGCTCTGGATCTTCTTGTTTCGCTTCCTCAATTTTCTGGCGAAGGACCTTTTGAATCAGCTGCCAGTACTCCCGGGCATGTTCTGCATCTGGAAAGGAAGCGACGAAGAATATAAGACCCTTATCTTCCAGCTGAGCTCGGACTTGACAGCCTCTCAATTCGGTGAATTGTTCCGGTTGAACCTGCTCCGAAGCTCCTTCGCCGAAGGTTTCGTCCGCCAGGGCTTTTATTTTATGGAGATGCTTGAAGCAGGCCTTGCGAGGTATCGGCACTTCGAGGGTCTGCGCCCCAACGGCCACTGTAGATAGAATAAAAAAAAGGAGAAAGAATAAACTTCGCATCATGAATTGCTCCAGGGCAATTGCCTCATGTAAGCGGTATCATGTAAACCAAATCAAGTTATTGGCGTAAAAATGCAAAGTATAAAAGATAATTTCTTACTATTTATATGCATCAATGTCTTCGCAAAAAGTGAACCTGAGATCCGTTTCTTTGCTTTCGACGAGATAGTTTTTTTAAATGCGTTCCACCTCCGCTGTATTTGAAAGATGGCCACTATCTGCCGGCAGGGTCCTACTTATTCATTATTCCGCGGTTAATGACGGACATTCTCGCTCCCGCCCTGGAGCCAGCGAATTATTGCGGATGGTCCGGAATTCGCGTAATCGCTGCCAGAATCGGTGTAGTGCTTTTCTCCGTGGCAAATGCCTACTCTCTCTTTAGCTTCTTGGCTGGCCTGAAAAAGCGATTCGGGTATAAGAAGCTGGCCTGAGGAAACGGTGAATTTAAAAAACAAATGAAACCTACCTGGACTCTTTGCGTTTGTGTAAGGGTTGGCCAAAAGCTCGATTCCCTTCCAGCCTCCGCCCATCGCTCACGGAAGCACTCAACTATTATTCCGGGGGCCGAAATCGAGCGTCCTTGATTTTCTTCTCCCAATATTCCCCGGGAAGAGCCATCCTTACGCTATGAGCCAGGTCATCCGGAGTAATGCCTTCTATGCTTCCAACCTCAAAGCCAATGTTTACGTCGGGGATATAGACATATATATTGGGACCTCCAAAGACCAGATCAACCGGAGCACAGTCTATTTGAAGATCATAAGGATAATACTCTACCAGCTTCTGCTTTAACTGATCGACATAAATCGCGTAGCTATCGTCAAACCCATCCCATTGCGAAAGCAACATTACCACCAGTCGTACCCCTTGGTCAGATGTTTTCTCTGACGCTCATCTTCCAATGCGATCAGCCTCAACCGAATCTCTTTCGCAATTTCCTCCGGCTCCTTCTTCCGATGCCCCCTGATAATAAAACTTGCATTCGCAGCCGGCACCTCAACCACCAGTGATTGAATGTCTGCACCCACGGCCGGGTGCAGCTCTGCGAAAAGCTCCAGGGGCTCCTCGCCCAGAAGACTCATCTTTACAAAATCAGTGTAACGTTCCTCCGCTGGAGAAAAGCCGGTCCATTTAGTTACCATTACGAACCTCCTCTTGATAAACAATGTACCAGGGTATACTGTCGCTAATTCTTTTTAAACATATAATGCAGCCGGATTACCCTCACCGGAGGATGATCAATACTACTCAAGCAGGGAAAGATGGAATGCTTTTGCGATAATCCTTCGCCGACTCCATCTCAATGAACTATCTGAACAGTGGGCGCTGGTATTTGGGCAAACTCTGTGAGCTACACATCAACGGCTGCCGCGAGTCCGGCTTTATCCAGGGTTGGCAGGCATGGATTCTTAATGCAATAGACTTTCAGAAATAGGTTATCAGTTGCCTGAGTGTTAATCCATCATTGAATGTTTGGCACGGCTGATCGCGTTCAACTCAATTACTTCTTTCGAGCAAGCATGAGCATGGATTCTTTCATTCCACTGCGAAGAATCCCATAACTGTAAGGAAACGGAAGAGCTCCTTTGCTACTTTTCGCATATTCACTGGCCAGGGCCGGTTGCCTGAGATGATCGTAAGGGTCCAGCATACCCTTCAGAGCTACCGGTCTTGTATAGTTTCCATACAAATCAAGAATCCAGCCTTCCTCGAACATGCGATAGGGTACACCGGAATCATCCTGAAGAATAAGTCCACTTCGATCCAGAATGCTTTGAGCCAGAGGCGCATATTTCTTGTTATGAAGTAGATACACCGCCGCTTTCATAATTGTATTTACGTTTTTCATATTTCCCAGAATCGCAGATTCAGGTTTCCCGCCGGCCGGATTCACACTTCCAGGGCCCAGAAAGATTTTGAAATAATAAAGAGTTTGCACAGTAGATTCGCGGTTTTCCCCGGAGCTCTGATTGCGAAAACGTATGCGAAGGCCTGGATGAGCGCCAGCACCGGTCACAATCTCTCCCTGCTGCGAAATGGAAACGGATTGCACAGAAAGAACCTGTTGATCCTTTCGAGCCAGCCAGACTAGAAGCACCGGTAGAACTCCAGATAATTCAGGATTGCTCATTGTCTGAGACATTTTCCGGCTCTGGAAATAGTTCTCACCGGAGATATTCGTAATCACGGCTCGCACCGATGACAGTCCCCTGTCTGCGGAACGACTCTCCATATTACGCACTTCTGAAGGATTGCCGGGAGGTTCAGTGGCTACCAGAACGTAGAACGGAGCTCGAGGAAAGAATGTATGTGCATTTATGAAATCGGCACCGCTTAAGGGATAGAATACTGGCTGAGTACTGCGTTGCAGATAATCTTTGTCTGCTATCCATTTCTGGATCGGCTCAATGTTCTGACTTCGAATTCGGTTCCAGAGTCTATCCATGGAATTTCTATGACCTGCATCGGCTCCTTCCAGGCCAGCAATCAATCTAGCTGTTCGATTCCATACCGGGTCTTCGGCCTGGGTCTTCAGAACATCTTCTGATACCGGTAGATCTTGAGATCGGGCCCCATCAATTAAACCAGGCTTCTGGCCAGCACCACTGCACTGGGCGGCAAAGAGAAATACATATATAGAAAGAAGCAGAGAGAATAGAAAAAGAACCGATTCCCCCATTGCAAAGGCGGATTGCCCGAGTTCACGGTTGCTTCTGGTCTTAAAGGGATTGGTAGCAGTGTTCTGCAGATAGGATTGCTTCATCTAATTTCCAATCGGCTGTCTGTGAGGCTGCCATCAACAGAAAAACGCAGGAAGACCAATGCGAAAAAGAGCCCCGTCTCAATGACGGGGCGCAAGAAGAAATACCCAGATACTAAGCAGAACGTCTATTCCCGGGTGGATGGATTGGTCTCAGCGCCCTTTTCAGACAGGCTGTACCAGTCCACATTTCGTGTAAGATACATCACCACAGCCAGTAGAACAAAAAGTGCCACGGAACCCAGAAGCAAGGCTGTATCCTCACTTGTGAGAACCATAAACAGATAACTGTAGAGACCGGTCATCAGTCCTCCAGCTACCAGCGCCCGTTTCCGGTCTCTCAGAATGGCCAGGGTGTATAGCCCGATCAAAAGCACAACGGCCACTGCAGAAATCAGATAGGACACAGCAAAAGGCATATGCTCTGAAAAAGAAGTGAAGAGCACGTAAAAGATGACCATGGCACTACCCACCATCAGATACTGCACCGGATGGATTCTTCGAGTGCCAAAAATCTCAAACAGAAAGTACCCGGCGAAGGTTACCGTCAAAAATAGTATCGCATACTTTACTGCTCTTTCTGATTTCTGATAATGATCCACCGGCAGGATCAATTCAAGACCAAACCTGGAAGGAAAAAGAGAGGCATGACTGGCCTGCTCCGAAGCCACAAATTCCTGGCCATAGCCTCGCCCAAAGAATGAAGTGTTCCAGTTCGCTGTAAAACCTCCATCGGTAATATTATGGGAGTCAGGCAGCAGGGAGCCGGTGAATCCTGGATCCGCCCAGTTTGATTTAAGCTCCAGAGTGGTTGATTTACCCATGGGCGTGATAAAGAACTCACTGCTTCCCTGTAATCGCACGGAAAAAGCGAATTTAGCCACACCTCCCCTGGTAGGATCTACATTCAGCGGAATATGTAATCCCTGGGCAAACAGTTCCGAGCCTGCAGTTCCTGGAAGGAAAGTTCGCTTAACTCCATTCCAGTCCATGGTCAATTGCTCTTTAATGCCCCGAGTATCCGGAATGGAGACTATGATAACTGCCTGATCCCAGAAAATTCTTCGAATCTCTCCGCGATAGGGAATGCTTCGCGGCAATTTAAATGTTCCCTTTACATCCAGATCCAGAGTATACAGCACAGCTTCATAGATACCCCTTTTACGAGTCTTCGCCTGTAGATCGCCATTGAAATTCAAATCCTCCGGCAGAAAATAAGCCTGATCCATTGCAACTTCTACCTGATCTTTGGTGCGGGCGGTGACCCTTTGAAAGGGCACCATGATAATTGGCCCCTGTACAGTCTGAGCTCCGCCCCATCTAGATGCGATTTCGCTCACTGTGTCGTTGTAGCGAAACATCCTCTCCTCTATCAGACCACGCACAAACTGCACGGGAATCAAAAGCAGAAGTATTAGAAATCCGATGATCAAAATCCGCACCATGGCGGATCTACCAATATTTGAAAGATTCATTTCTCCTCCTTGAAAGGTGCCCGGGTCTATGCGAACCGGTGTTCTTTCAGTTGAGACTATAATCGTATGGAAAGGTGGGATGAATTTGAGCGAAGTATGCAGGATAGAGAAAAGTTGGTGAGCAAATAGACAATCAGATGATCACTTCCGGGACTTTTATGAGCGAACTGTGAGCAGGCTGCGGAGGTGTGGTCAGACACAAAGGTTGATGTATTAATTCTCCGCCGGCAGCGGAAATTGAAGCCTGGAAATAACGCCATGACCATCGGTTGCGTTTCGCACAGAAACCCGGCCGCCATGAAGCTCCATCACTTCCTGAACAAAAGGCAGACCCAGACCGGTGCTTTTTCGTCCAGATCCTTTTCTGGGCAATGAGTAGAATCTCTCAAAGATTCGATCCAGGGCATACTCCGGAATGGGGGGCCCCTGGTTTTCCACCTCCAGGATTCTCCAGCTCTGGTCGGATTCCAATTCATCCAGAACTCGAACCTGGATTTCGGAATCTGATTCTGCAAATTCCATGGCATTTCGAACTATGTTAGCAATAGCAATGCTGATTAAGAATCGATCCCCCATTACCAGAGTGCCAGTTTCAGAAGCAGTGAATCGAATGGGAAGACTGGACTTCTGGCTATCCAGAATTTCGCCAAGGGATACCGGCTCCAATTCTACCGATTTTTGATTCTCTACCGTGGCCAGATCCAGCATACGTTCAATCATATCCTGAATCCGAGCGGTTTCCTGCTGAATGTTCTGGACCAGCTGCCCTCTTCTGGCTCCAGGTGCCTCCTCCAGCAATTCCACTGATCCTCGCAATGCGGTTAAAGGACTCTTGATTTCATGATTCAGGGTCTGAATATACTTCTCTATGTAATTCTTCCCTTCCAGTTCCAGGCGCAAATCATCTAATGCCTGGCCAAGTTCTCCTATCTCAGTTCTGGGCAATGAAGGAAGTTGAACCCTTCGCCCTTTGCGCAAATCGGACACATACTGCGAAAGCTTTCGCACAGGCAAACTGACCCAGAGAAAAATCAAACCTGCAAACAGAAAGATTGCGCAGGCAGTAAGTAGAGCGGCAGTAAGGGATCGTCTCTGGGCCAGCTGAATAAATGGAGTAACGCTGTCTTTGGGCTTCATCACTGTGAGCACACCTACAATGTGTTTTCCATACCGGATGGGTGCAGCCACGTATAGAGCTCCGGTTTGTGGATCGGATTCCACCATCCGCGATGATCGGGCACCGTATTTTCCTTTTAAAGTCAGATATACATCGTTCATCCTTGATAGATCTTCGCCTGTACGCAGGCCACTGGAATCATAGAGCACAATTCCATTATGATCGGTAACATATACAAACAGGTTCATGTGAGTCTTGACTATGTCATAGATTCTAGCTTCGAACTGTCTATCCTCGGCCCTTTCCATGATTCGTTCCAATGACTGGGTAGCATCTGTGAGCCTTCTGGATATGCTTCTTAGATCGGCTTTGCTTAGATTTGATTGGCCCTGTGTAGAATCCGTGGACTGATAATCGGGATCGGGATGCTTATGCTTATCATAGGCAGATCCATTGTTCTGCTTTGCAGTGGCAGGGATGCGATAGGAGGGAAAGGAAAGCCTGGATTCCAGATACGCAGCCAGAAGATGGGCCGTATCATTCATAGACTCTTCTACTGATTCCAGATACCTGGGTCGAATTTCAGCAAGAGTAGACTGAATGAAATAGTAGAACGCTCCGCTCAGGATAAAAAAAAACCGGCCAGTAATCGAAAGAATAGCTTCATTTTTTTTCCTCTCGAAAGAATTCCCGTGGAATGCAGTATCCCAGACCTCTTCGAGTTTCTATGGGATCCGAACCAGGGTCCACTTTCCTCAGAGCGTTTCGAATGTTCTTGATTACAGTATCTACGGCTCGGTCAAAGCTTTCTTCCGGTTCAGTCCATACATGATCCATAATCTGCTCTCTGGAAAACACCATACCCGACCTATCCAGCAAGAGTCGTAGAGTTCCATACTCATAAGGACTCAGCGGAAGCTTTTGTTCTTTAAAATAGATTAACTGCGCACTTAGATCCAGACGAAAGGGGCCATAGATTCTTTCTCCCAGCCCGTCCTCATCTGGCCTGGATTGAGTGGAGTCTGCCGAAGATGAGTCTCCGTCGGGCACGGTATTCCATCTACGAAGGATGGCCTTTACCCTGGATACCACCTCTCGGGGCGAAAATGGCTTGGTGACGTAGTCATCGGCACCCAGTTCCAGACCCAGTATTCGATCTATTTCCTCTGCACGCGCAGTGAGCATCAAAACTGGAATGGAGTGATTCTGGCGAATCTGTCGCAACACCTCAAAGCCTGTTTGGTCTGGCAAGCCTACGTCCAGGATCACAAAGGCTGCTGGATTGGACTTCAATGCTTTCAAGCCTGCAGCACCGGTATGGACCACTTCTGTGGAAAAGCCCTCCAGATCCAGGGCAATGGAAAGAGTATCTGCTATTGCAGGTTCATCTTCTACAATGAGCACTCTTCCATCAAATGTCGGGGGCATCCTTCTGACTTCCTTCGGGCACAAAGATGATTTCCCGGTAATTCTCTCCCGGGTTGACCAGAGTAAGTATCATTTCCTGACCCTGATATGCGAAATAAAGCATTCGATACTGCAAATCGACGCATTCTCCACGGCGAGCCACAAATTCGCTTCGCAGTATTCCATACACTTCCAGCCTGCATCCATTTCCAGTTAATAGACCTGTGAAGCTGAGTTCCATATGATTGTCTGGCAGCACCTTTAGTACGGTGGTACCGCTCTTCTCTTCCCAGGAGCCCTGGGGCAATACAAAATAAGACGGTGTTTGAGGCTGGGCAAAAGCAGATTGAACACTTATCAAACTTGCAATCATGCAAAGAAGCAGTGTTGCAAACGAAGGAAAATTTTCTGGAGACAGTCGATGCATGGACAATCCAAGTTGAGCAAAGTCCATTTCAAGGTGAAGCTGAATTTGGCTGTGTTGTTGTTCCGTTGTAGAAATGCAGATCTGGAAATAATTCGGCTGGAATGCCTCTCATCTAAATCTATCGTTTCTGGCAGGCCAAATGGAAGCTTATGCCAGGAAAGGAAAAATGCTATAAATAGTAAGTTATCTTCTAAGATCCAGCAATATGCCTCTTACACCCTCCAGGGCTTTTAACAGTCCAAAGGCTGCATTTCGCTTGGAGCGAATCAGACCGGCCATTTGATCGATTCTCTCATCCAGGACCCTTACATACCTGAGTTCAACCTTTTCCCCGGTCCCTTTTCCTTTCCTGTGAACATGCTCTACCCGGGTATTGAGTCTAAGAGTAGCACTCAGAATCTTTCGTACCAACTCTTTATAAGAAAGTAGATTTTCCTGGGATGGATGATTGAGCAACTCCTGCTCCGCCTCGGGAAGGTCGGACCAGAGACGATTCAACTCCGCCGCATCCGCATTTTCTGCAGGAAGTACTTCATTTAGAATGTCCAGAAAAGGACTGCTTTTGGGCTTACTGGAGGATCCGGCCGCACTGGCCTTCTGGCCTTTCCGGTTACCTGTTCGCTTCAGGTCATCTCCGTAATTTGTTCGAACCTGCATGATTTCAATCTCGGTTAATTATAGTGAAAGAAAAGCAGTGCAGCGGCGTTTGTACAGAAAAAAAGCGGCCCCTGAGGACCGCTTTATTTAGCAAGAAAGGAAGAAATCCTTATTGCTGAGGTACGATCTTAAAAGTCACTCGACGGTTGTCCGCATCACGAGGATCGGCGTCAAGCAGCAGTTCGTCGTCTGCAACCCCTTTGTAGGTTAGCTTTTCTTTGGGGAAACCAGCTTTGATCAGCGCATCATATACGCCTTTCGCTCGCTGAGTAGAATACCAAACGTTTCCTTTTTTACCACCCATCTGATCTCGAGGTCCGATAGAGCAGGTGTGGCCAGTTACTTGTAGTACATAACCATCACCAACTTTATTCAGTGCATCTTCCAGGGGCTGTTTCAGCTCGTCTTCAATGTACTTCTGATCAGCTGCAGGAAATGCAACCGCTTTGTAACCATAGCCGTCGTTGTCTGGAGAGTACCCTAGCTGGGCCAGTCCTTTGTTAACGATATCAAGTGGGCTTCCCAGGTCGCGTGTTGAACCGGTATCCGAAGAGGACCCACAAGCTGCCAGGCTTACAACAAACAGAGACACGGAAGCAAGCTTGAGCACAGATTTCATTTGTTTGCTCATGGCAATACTCCTAAATTTTTGACGAAGGATGGGGGTATCGCGGCTGGTTGTAAACTACAATTTTTCCCCCGATCAAAGCAATGAAGCAAGAAACATACCAATTTACCGTAGAGCCCCTCCAGGAGGGTATGCGATTGGATCAATTCCTGGCCGGAGCTCTTCAGGAGAGCTACAGCCGCAGTGAAATTCAGAAATGGATTCTGGAAGGCCTGGTAACGGTCGATGGTCAGTTGATTTCGGAAAGATCCCGGAAACTGTCGCAAAACCAACACATTGAGGCCACTCCCAGGGTACTTCCAGAGAATTCGCAGGAGCAAGTTCACCTGGATTTTGATGTAATCTTCGAAGATAAGCACCTGGCAGTGCTACATAAGCCGGCCGGTATCGCCGTACATCCAGGGCCCGGGGACTCTTCTATCACATTATTGCATGGAATACTGCACCGTTGGCCGTCCCTGAAAGGCCAGGGCAGTCGACCAGGCATTGTACATCGGCTGGATAAACCTACAGAAGGGATCTTGCTCATTGCCCTGGATTCGGAGGTGCAATGGAAGCTTTCCCGTCTATTCCAGGAAAGAAAGGTGGATAAGCGATATGTAGCCTATCTGCTCAGCACTCCCTCAGAAATGGAGGGCCGGCTGGAATTCCCTCTCATTCGGGATCGGGTGGACCGGAGAAAACGAACGGTACATTCTTCCGGCCGAGATGCAACAACGCTATATAAGGTCACCGATATCTACAAAACCCGAAGGGGCCGAAAACTTTGCAGAGTGGAAATCGATCTAATCACCGGCAGGACTCATCAGATTCGAGCCCATTTTGCGCACATTGGTTGTCCCGTGGTAGGGGATGATCTTTATTCCCGAAGCTCCAGGGAGTTTTCTCGTTTTGGAATGCTACTTCTCTCCGCTCATCTAGGTTTTGAGCATCCGGTTACCGGAAAGAGAATGGAATTCGATCTGGAGGAACCGGAAAGATTCCAGGAGTTTGCCCGAAAGGCAGAATTCTATTGAGTTTATCCTTTTTAGAGCCGTAGCAATCTTTAACCACTATCTTGGCCGCAGATAAATAGGATCCAGGAATGGATCCAGGGGAGTTTTCATGTCATTTGAACCAGCGATTCCACAAAAGAAACCATATGTCCTGGAAGGACAGGAAGGAGAAAAGAAGGCCTGGTGTAGTTGTGGCCTTTCGGATAAGCAGCCGTTCTGCGATGGATCCCATGCCAGACAGGGAACGGGAATGAGTCCGAAGGTAGTAGTTTGTGAAAAGTCCGGCAAACAGGCCTGGTGTGGATGCAAGCGAACCGGAAATCCTCCTTTCTGCGACGGTAGCCACAATTCTCTCTGATGTGTCATAGTGCAATCCTGGCCTTTTGAAAGATCTTTCCTTCTAGCAACACAGGGCCTGGCGATTATTCCGGAATTTCATCTCCGTTGTTCGATCCGCACAGTGTATCCAAAACGCTACAGTATGGATCTTTAATCCACGGCAAAATGCATCATCCTGACACTTTAGCCAGTTTAATAAATAAATGCGATTGGATCTCAAAGGCCTTCAAAGCCCTGTTTGAAGGCAATATTCTTCGGTACACGGGTCCGGCTGCATGATTTTCAGGATAATTCGGGCTTACCAGCCTCTGGGTACGGTTCTTGCTTTAGTATGCTTATCAGGAGATACACATGATGACGCATCCTGCAGAAATAGTAAGACCTACAGACAGAATCGGGCGAATGAACCGAGCTACGATGGCAAGGCCGGTGATTATAGAAGGCACCGGGATTCATAGCGGAGAAACCGGACAAATCGTTCTAAAGCCCGCAGAGGCCGGTACAGGCCTGATTTTTAAGGGTACGGGCAGCCGAATAGGCGATATTCCGGTGAGCCCATTTTACGCTCAGGATGGCATTCAGGCCGTAACCCTGGGAAATCGGCACTGGCAAATTAAGACTGTGGAGCATCTGCTCTGTGCCATGGCTGCAGCAGGGGTTTCTGACTGTATCATGGAAACCACAATGTCCGAGGTTCCCATTCTGGATGGCTCTTCTCAGCCTTTCTACGATCTAATCATGGAAGCCGGAGTGCAGGACCTGGATGAGCCCATGGAACCACTTAAGCTCTCCAATCCAGTCTGGGTCATTGAAAATGACCGATACGTAGTAGCCCTCCCCTCCGAAGAATTTAAAGTAACTTATACCATCGACTATCCCCATCCCATGCTGCGGGGGCAGACCATGACCATGGCTCTGAACGCAGAAAACCTCATCGAAGATATACTTCCAGCAAGAACCTTTGGCTTCCTGAAGGATGTAGAAGAACTAAGAAAAAGAGGCCTGATCCAGGGCGGATCTCTGGATAATGCCGTTGTACTTACAGAAGACGGCTATTTGAACGATGACCTTCGTTTTGAAGATGAATGCATTAGACACAAGATTCTGGACCTGGTAGGAGATCTGTACCTCCTGGGTCGTCCGCTGAAGGCTCATATTGTGGCTTTCCGGGCGGGACATAGCCTGGATATTTCTCTGGGCAAAAAAATTCAGACCAGAATTGCTATGGATGAGCTGGCTTCTAGAAAAGAGCGGATTGAGCAAGCTCAAGTGTCTGTTTCCGGGCGTATCTGATCGCATTTCCAGCCTCCGGGGGCTTTCAGGCCCCCGCATCTGAAACAGAGAATTCGGCAGCACCAAAAAATATAGCTGCCTACTCTATTGAATATAGTTCATCCAATTTGTATTGACACTCCCCTGAAAGGCCGACAATAAAAGCAGCGCCTCCAGGAGTTCTGGATACCTGTACGGTATTCTGCCTCTTTGAAGCGAAAACAGGTGTCTCATGCACGGTTGACGATTTACCACGTCGTCAACGGAGTGAAACAGGGGAGAGCAACAGTGGCCACCGGCGATTTTCTATTTGATCTAAACATCTATTTCAACTTCTTCAGCTTTGGAACACTCCTGGCTGTGGTCTTTACCGGATTTCTATCCGTATTTCTTCTGACTCTGCCCAACAAGTCCAAAGGCACAATGCACCTGGGCCTGGCGTTCTTTTTCTTCGCACTGTTCAGCCTTGGATACTTCCTGGCTGCTATGTACTATGCTCCGGAAGCGGCATGGCACAGATATTTCACACTTGGATGGGTAGGACCTGCATTTATCCATCTGGCTCAATGGGTACGAAAATTCCCCAGAGACCATCATCCGAAGGCATCTCGGATTCTCGGAATAGTGCAATGGGCCGGCTGGATTGGCCTGATGACCTACTTCATCTACGTTACGCAACAGGCCGACTACAAGTATCACTTTACCGGACACTACTGGGACTTCGATGCAGAATTCGCCAGTAAGATCGGCTCCTATTTTATTATCCTCTACCTTCTGATCTTTGTTGGTATTAGTATTGGTCGTATTATTCGGGTCCAGGGAACTCAGACCAAGCTTGCCATTACCGCTATCCTGTTTGCTGTTCTTGCCGGTGCCATCCCTCCTTCTTCGCTGAATACCCTCAGTCGGGACGGTAGTGTCGATCGCGGAATATTCCTGATTAGCCTGGTATTCTGTACCGTAATTGCCTTTTTCCTCATTGTAGTAATCTATACGAACACCACGAAGGACCGTACCACCTTCATGGCAAAGATTGTTGGTATTACTCTGGTTACCTTTCTTCTGGTTCTGCAGGGACTTAGTTACTTCTTCGTGGAAGATAAAGAAAACCAGTACAATGAATTAAGACTGGAGTACGCGAAACGGGCCCTGGAAGGAGGTGCAATCAATGAAAGCATTCAATACATTGCGCGAATTCCCATGCACCGGCAAACCCAGGAACAGGCAGAAGCCAATCCGAATGGTAAGCTGGATCTGTACTATACCTCCGATGAATACTTCAATACTCCGCCGGAGAAAAGAATCGATTTCGAGCTGGCCAAAAGTGACTTCTTGAACACTGCACTCTATCAAGAAATCAAGTCTATGCCAGATACTGGATTTGAAGCGTCGCTGGAAGAAGAGCTAAGCCTCATGCCGTCAACCTTCGATGGATACAAAAAGTCCATTCGCACTTATCTACAGAACTACAATGGCACGGCGCCTGAGAAAAAGCAGGCATTGCTGGACCATATCAATGAGCTGAACCAGCTGGCCTTTGTAAACTCCAACCGAATCAGCTACATTCATAGAGACAATTTCCGGGAGAACCTGGAGAATTATCTGCCAAAGACCAAAGAAGCTTTTGCGCCGTTCTCGGAAGAAATCAAGGATTACCTTAAGAAGAATCCAGCCCTGGACGGAGACGAGCTAAAGGAGAAAGTGCTGGTTTTTCTCAGTCCTTTTAAGGCAGAAGAAACCAGACACTACAGAAAGAGCCGGGACGGTCAGAAGCATTTTGTCTCGTACATTATCTACAACGAGAAGGAGCACGTGGCTTACGAAACAGGCTATTCCTACACCGCCTATCGTATCTTCATGCATCCGTCTTCCTATAAGCAGAGCCTGATATTATTTGGACTTCTGATCATTGTACTTGGACTGTTCCCACTCTTCTTTCGCGGAAGTCTGGTAAGCCCACTAAACAATCTACTGGATGGTGTCCGTAAGGTAAACAGTGGAGACCTGGAAGTGAAGGTTCCAATTCATGTTCAGGATGAGATTGGCTTTCTGGCAGATTCCTTTAATAACATGGTTAGTTCCATTCGCGAAGCAAGGGATAAGTTACAGGATTATGCCAACAACCTGGAAGACAAAGTAAAGGAACGAACTGCAGAACTAAATCAGACTCTGGAAGAAGTGCAGAAGCTAAAGTCTCAGCAGGACGGGGACTACTTTCTCACATCCTTGCTTGCCAAACCGCTTAACTTCAATGCCAACAAGTCGGACTCCGTTCAGACAGACTTCCTTCTGGAACAGAAGAAGAAATTCGAATTTCGTAACAAAAGCGCCGACCTGGGTGGAGACATCTGTGTAACCGGTAACCTTCGTTTTGGTAACGAAGAACAGTTCCGCCGCTATGTTGTAGCTGTTAACGGCGATGCAATGGGTAAATCCATGCAGGGAGCCGGAGGGGCCATTGTAATGGGAGTTGTGGTAAACTCCATTATGGCTCGTTCTGCCCGGCATGACCGAATCCTGGATTATACTCCTGAACAATGGCTAACCGAATTCTACGAAGAACTTCAGGGAGTTTTTCTGGCCTTCAATGGCTCAATGGCCATCTCCGCAGTGGTAAGCGTAATCGATGAAGATACGGGGGAGATGTGGTATTTCAACGCCGAGCACCCCTATACCATTCTATATAGAAACGGTAAGGCCAGTTTCATTGAAGAAGAGTTGCTTCTCAGAAAAATTGGTCTGGAGTCAGACATCCCGTTTGAAGTCCAGAGGTTCCAGCTGGAACCAGGTGACGTTATCATCATGGGCTCTGACGGTAGGGATGATATTGATCTGTCCCCTGGTTCTGAGATTCGAGACATCAATGAAGATGAGTATCTAATTCTTCGCACGGTTGAATCAGCGGATGCTGACCTGGCGCGAATCCAGGCGGAAACAGAAAAGAATGGAGAATTGACGGATGACCTGTCCCTGCTTCGTCTGGGATTTCGGGAATCCAGCGTAAGTCGTTCTTCCGCTTCCCTTCTGGAAGATCCCGAGCGCCAGATCATTGAAATAGATGCCTACGATACGGAACTGGCAGAAAGCGAGTTTGAAGAACTTTTCCATAAGGGCCGATCCCTGGCCCGGGAAGGTAGCTCCGAAGAAGCACTGAAGCTTCTCAAGCAGGCCTATGATCTGAAAAAGAACGAACCAGCCTTGAATAAGATTCTGGCCGTTCTCACCTTTAAAGGTAAGGAATATCAAACCGCAGTAGATGTTCTGGAAAAATACCTGGAACACGATCCTAACATTGAAGACTTCTGGCTCTACCTTAGCATTGCGCATAAGCGCACCGGAAACTACGACAAAGCTCTGGAAGCCGCAGATAAGGTATTTGAACTCAATCCACAGAGGGTGCCAAATCTGATTCAATTGAGTGATCTGCATGCTAAACTGGGAAATGCAGGGCGAGCTAGAATATTTGCAGAGAAAGCCCTGGACCTGGAACCAGATAATCGCCAGGCTCAGCAAATGATGGAGAGCCTTTCGGCCAGAACTTGAGTTGCACCAGCCGGTGCCCTAACTCTGGGAAAATTTTCAAGGAGAGCAAATGTCTATTCGACTGGATTCAGTAATACAGAGGATTCGCGGAATTGAACGCGAAGTGGATGAACTGACAAGACTGAAAGACAAATTGCCTCTGGAGCGCCCCTACTCCGGTACACTTCAGGTAGCTTTCGATAAGTCCATAAATGACCTGCTGAACGAAAAGCTGGGCCTGGAACAACTGGAGATCGATGCTCCATCCGAGGAACTAATCAATGAAGTGCTCTCTGTGGATATGGCCACAGCTTCTCGAATCAGAGTCGATCGTGAAAAACCAGAAGCAGAGCTCACTGCAAAAGAAGAGAAAGTTAAAGAATTCCTTCGAAAGATTCCCAAAACAGAAATTCATCTTCATATGGAGGCCTGTATCAGTCGGGAAACGTTGATGGGTGTTCTGGATCATAACAAAGAGGAATATGATCCAGAAGAAGTGGAAAAGCTGTATCAGTTCTCGAATCTACAGGAATTCATCAAGCTCTTCCTGTTCATTATAGATTCCATCAAGCAACCGGATGATTTTGAACTAATCTTTAATAATCTCAGGACTTACATGGAGAAAAACTCGGTAACCTATGCCGAAGTCTTTTATGCTCCTTCCCGTCTGGTTCAAAACGGCCTGGATTTTAATGAGGTGGCCCAGACCCTCGATAGACTGTCGCGGGACTGCAGACTGGAAGGTGGACCTGACATTCGCTATCTGGTGGATGTCTCCAGGACCTTTGGAGCAGAAAATGCCAGCAAGAATCTTCAGAGGGTTCTAAAAGCAAAATGCAACAGCCATATTGGAATTGGCCTTGGTGGTGCAGAACTAATGGGCCCCGCCCGTGACTTCAAGGATGTATTCGCCCAGGCTCAGGCAGAGGGACTCTTTCGCGTGGCCCATGCAGGGGAAGACGACGGCCCCTGGTCTGTACGCGATGCAGTAGAAATACTCAAGGTTCAGAGAGTTGGCCATGGAACCAGCGTGATTCAGGATCCTTCCCTGATGGAGCTAATCAAAGAGAAACAAATCCCTATTGAAATCTGCCTAACTTCCAATATTTTCACTGGAAAATACGTGCGCCAGGAAAAAGACCATCCGGTAAGAAGATACTATGACGATGGACTGGTTTGCACTATCAATACGGATGATCCGGAGATCTTTAACGTAGATCTTTCCGAAGAGTATTTTAAGTTCTACAAACATCTGGACTTCAGTATTCCTGAGCTTGTGGATCTGGTGCGCCAGGGAGTCTATTCCACTTTCCACAATGAACCGGCCAAGATCTGGAAAGGCTTCGAAAAGCAAATTCAGACATTGAGAAATGAATATCAGCTCTAAGGCTGAACGTTCAAAGTTAACAGTCAGGTTTTTCTGCTGAAATCAGAGAGAATAAAATCTCAAAGCAGATACCACTGTACTACCTGAACAATAAACGTTACGAATCGTATTGTCTGCCTTTGAACAAAGGTAGGCACATTTCTCTCAGTTCAAAAATAATACGAATCCCTGCGACTTAAATTGAGTCTAACCATACCACCCGGCTGGTAGAATCAAATGGTTAAGTCGACACTTCGGTACTATCCCGGAATCCTAATTCTGGCAGCAATGCTTCTTGGCTGCAGCATTCCCACACGTCAGATTGTATCCGATACCCAATCCATCTCTGAATACTTCCAACTTTCACAAATAACCACAGCTCAATCCAATAATCATATTCAGATTGTCACCGGCGGAAGCGAAACGTTTCAAACCCTGAATTATCGAATCTCCCGGGCCAAGGAATCCATCTATTTCAGCGCATACATTTTCCAATCAGATTTTACCGGGCAGCGAATTTCCAGACTACTGATGCGAAAGGCTCAAGAGGGCCTGGATGTGCGCTTACTTCTGGATGCATGGGGTTCGATTTTCTTTGAAGAGGCCCTGGAGGAGGAGTTACGGCAGGCCGGCGTTCATGTTGAGTACTTCCGACCATTCGAAGTGCTAAGACCTTACAGACATCTACTTCGCAACCACCGAAGAATGCTCATAGTCGATGGTCGATACGCACTTACCGGTGGATTTGCTATTCAGGATGTGTGGGCCGATATGTACGATTTTACTGTGGAGGATATTCAAATCTGGGTGCAGGGACCCATGGTCCGGGATTTTGAAGATCTATTTCTGAATGACTGGTGCGAAGCTATTGGTTCTAAACCAGATCCGCTTTGCGCCTCTAACACGGATTCTACACTTGCTCTGGAGTCGATACCGGCCCCACCCGGGAAAAGGTATGAAAAGTATCCCGTTGTAGAACAGGAAAGCCGGGATTGCAATCCCCTGGGAAATGGCTGCACCGGCCCCGGAAGTCTGTTAGCCACAAGCGATGCAAAGAATCCAGCTGCGAACTACCATTTCTTTTCCAGAGCTATTTCTCTGAGCCGGCAAAGAATCTGGATGGCTACTCCATATTTCATTCCGGATACACGTTTCATGGAGCTTTTGCGCCAGGCCTGCCAGAGAGGCGTAGATGTTCGGCTTGTTATGGCCTCTCAAGAATCCATCCAGGAGTTTCCGGTTTCCTACGTCAGAAATCCATATATTCGTGAATTACTGGATATGGGAGCCCGGGTTTTTGTATTTGAAGACGGATTTCTTCATTCCAAGGCATCCATTTTTGACGAAGAATTATCCATAGTAGGAACATCCAATCTAGACCGTCGAAGCTTCGACTACAATCGAGAAATCGACGTTGTATCCTACGATGTCAGAATCAATGAATCACTGGGACGAGTATTGGAGCGATACATTGGAGTTTCCAGGGAGCTAACTCTGGAGGAAATGGATGCCCGCTCCTTATGGGTTCGTATTCTGGAAATAGTGTGGTGGCCCCTGACCCCTCAGCTTTGAATCGATATAGTTTGGCTCCGAATTCCCGGTCAATGGCTATGGTTTCCGGTCACTGGCCATGGTTTCCGGTCAATGGCTATGGTTCCCGGTCACTGGCTATGGTTCCCGGTCGCGGGCTTCGATTCTGGTCGGTGGACTTCCATTCTTCTGGCTCTACGTTCCACTCCCGCAGTATTGAGAAAAATCTTACATTTTGCTTGCAACCTTCCCGGACCAGGCCATACCAAGGATACCGCTGGGTGTGGTCGCAAAGACGATCTGAGACTCTGTTGATCTGGATACTGAATATCCAGGCCTGCACAGAGGAGCCCTGGAACCTGACACGGCTCATACCGTCGTAGGGAAGCGAAATGAATTTACTAACAGAGTACATACGAATCGCATCTTTCCTGCACGGTTGGCCAAATGGAGGCACAACCAATGCAAACGAAGCCTGAGAATTCCGTAACCCTGGGTCCACTATCTGGCTCAGAAAAAAACTACCTTAGAAAGACACGCGAAGATGGAATTGAATTAAGAGTTCCTTTTCGCCAGGTACGATTGAGCGATGATTCCTGTTTTCCGCTCTATGACTGCTCCGGACCGTTTACAGACCCTGGAGCGAATATCAATCTATCCCGGGGACTTGATCCTGTTCGCCTGGATTATTTGACTGAAAGATCCGAACTCGAGCTGGAAGATCGCATACTAAAGGTTCCCGGTGAGTTCCGAAAAGAAACCCGGGTTGCCCGCAGTGGTCAACGCTGCACACAGATGTACTATGCTCGTAAGAGGGAACTAACGCCTGAAATGGAATTCGTGGCCCTTCGAGAAAATATGGAAGCCGGATTTGTAATGGAAGAAGTGGCCCGGGGCCGAGCCATCATTCCCGCAAACATAAACCATGTAGAGCTGGAACCGATGGCCATAGGCAGAAACTTCCTGGTCAAAATCAATGCAAACATTGGTAATTCCGCTGTGAGGAGCTCCATCGAGGAAGAGGTGGAAAAGATGGTCTGGGCGACTCGCTGGGGTGCAGACACAATAATGGACTTGAGTACCGGCCGGGATATTCATGAAACCAGAGAATGGATTATACGAAATTCTCCGGTACCGGTGGGCACCGTACCCATCTATCAAGCTCTGGAAAAAGTTGGCGGTAAGCCAGAAGAGTTAACCTGGGATCTGTATCGAGATACCTTGATTGAACAGGCCCAGCAGGGAGTGGATTATTTTACCATCCATGCCGGTGTACTTCTTCGCTTCGTGCCCGCAACAGCAAATCGAGTGACTGGAATAGTGAGCCGCGGAGGCTCCATCATGGCAAGCTGGATGCTAGCTCATCATAAAGAAAACTTCCTATATACACACTGGGATGAGATATGCGAAATCATGTCTGCCTACGATATATCCTTCTCTATAGGCGATGGATTGAGACCCGGATGCATTGCAGATGCAAACGATGAAGCCCAGTTCGGTGAGCTCAAGACACAGGGAGATTTGACGCGCAGAGCCTGGGAATTCGACGTTCAGGTAATGAATGAAGGTCCTGGCCATGTTCCCATGAATAAAATCAAAGAAAACATGGATAAACAGCTGGAATGGTGCGATGAAGCGCCTTTTTACACGCTTGGGCCCCTTACTACAGATATTGCTCCTGGTTACGATCATATTACATCGGCCATTGGAGCTGCCATGATCGGATGGTTTGGCACGGCCATGCTCTGCTATGTGACCCCTAAAGAGCATCTGGGCTTGCCGGATAAAGAAGATGTGCGACAGGGAGTTGTTACTTACAAAATTGCGGCCCATGCAGCAGACCTGGCAAAGGGGCATCCTGGAGCTCAACTAAGAGATGATGCACTCTCTGCAGCTCGATTTGAGTTCAGATGGAAAGATCAGTACAATCTCTCTTTAGATCCGGATCGTGCCAGAAGCTTCCACGATGAAACATTACCCGGCGAAGGTGCAAGCGTTGCTCATTTTTGCAGTATGTGCGGTCCTAAATTCTGTTCTATGGAAATTACGCATCAGATTCGCAAAATGCAGCCTGTTGCGGATTCCAGAGTAAACGAAAACCAGGGTTCACAAGCCAATGGCTCTGGCCTTTCCGCCACAGGATCAGTGACTGAACCAGGACCTGGATTATCCACACTTCCGGATAATCCAGAGGCGCGAGAGGGGATGGATCAAAAGTCCAGGGAGTTTCGCGAAAAGGGAAGCAAGATTTACGTTCCTGAGTAGTGGAAGGAGCTCCATAGGCGGCGGTCAACTGGCCGCCCCCTGTTCCGGCAATTACCGGTGGAGACATTACGAAATCCAGAATTCTACAATTAGTCTCCGCTTGCTCGGCCCGCACCTGCCATTTTCAGGGATTGATTAGATAAAAGGTACTTTCGGATGGAAATTTGGCGGTGGGCTTTTTTTGCTCCAGCTCCGCCAGACTTCTGGTTGCATCTCCCTTTTCGCACCAGGCAGAAACGGTGGTGTTGTAATGTAAGACGTAAGGCTTTGCGAAGAAGACTCGTAGGACGGCACGAAGGAGCATTGAAATATTACCAAGTACATAATAACCTCCACTGTAATAGTTCTGACTCTCCAGAACAGAGCAACGATTCATTCTATATAGTGTCTTCTGAGGGATTGTGTACCCGGAAAAAGCATTCTGGCTTTCTTTCAAATTTTCGATCTTTTTCACAATTCCGTGATCCAGAAGCTGTCCTCCCTTCATCACTTTTGCATGAATCAATGACTTATGACCGCTATCGTCAGTTCCATAAAAGCCGCCCACAAAGAATCCATTTCCTTGATGATAAGACCGAATTAGATGAAATCGTTTGGCGAACTGATGCACCGGCTTGTTTCCATTCAGGTATTCCATACCGGCAATTCCCTTGAGATCTATCCATTCATCGTCCAGAATCATATGACCTGTGGCCGCGGAGCTTACTACGGGAACATCGAAGCGAATAAATCCACCGCCCGAAACATTGATCTTTCCATCGGATAACCCCAGCCCCGGCCCATAAGGAGATAGAGCAAGCTTGATAACGGGAGTACTCTTATCGCCCTGATCAATCTCTATATAGTATTTGCCGTTTTCGTACCTGAGCCAGTTCATAAAGGACTTATGACCGAACCGACCTTTCTGGGCTTCCAGGCTCTGATAATCATACTCTTTGGTCCAGACCCGAACCTTACCTTTTTGAACAATTAGAATTGAAACACCATTGTTTAAGCTCTTGGGCCCCAGGTTGCTGATTACAAAAGTAATGTAGATCAGCATTCCATTTCCCCGGAAATTCACATTCCAGGCCTGCATATAACCCTCTTCGTCTGTGGGCTGAAATACCATGTCCGAAGGTCCTACATTCATTACAGGACCGGCTCGTAACGGAATCAGCGGAATGATGATGGCAAGGATAAGGGCGATTGGCCGAAAGGCTTTGTTTCGAGGCAAATCCAGCATGCCGGAATTAGAACCGGAATGCCCGGGGAAGCAAGGAGAAAACCGATTCGCCACAGGTTGGATTTGAAAAACTAACGCCGTCTGCATACAGTAGCATCCGACGGTGGAATGCAAATTACGAAGGGAACTGGACCGGAAGACAGCCTGGATATCAAAAGACTGTCAATTCGGTGTCATTGGAGTCATTTATTAGTAGTAGGCCGGATCACAGGGATACTGACGAACTACGATACATGTACCCGGATAATCGAATAGCATATACCGGGTCTCAGCATCTTCCAGACAGCCTGACCAGGATCCTCTGGCTCCCAGGTTTAGCCGACGAATCCATTCAAACTGTGTATTCGGATCATCTTCTGTGATGCTGAGCCATTTTGAATCGGCCTCCAGCACGGCCTTTTCCCGGCACATTTCCAGTCTCTCATCAAAGTTTACGAACTCACGACGGGATTCGCCGTCATAATCTCGGGTAACTATGGATGGAGGAATGCTTGCTTTTCCCAGGATTTGTACAGAAAATCCTGTAAAATAGTAATCTTTGATGTAATGTTTCTCGGGTATGTCCGGCATCCCCAGGCACTGGAGGAGCAGAAAGGCACCAGGCAATGCCAGGATCCTACCGATAGAAGACTTAAGGCCCATGAATTCTCTCAGACAGCTTAGAATTATGTCCATTTCAGCACAGTACCGTATACGATCCAATCCTTTTAGGCAGCGCCGGCAACCCACAAATCCAGGGAATGATCACCGCCGGGCCTTGCACCGAGGTTTGAAAGCAGGCTTGATATGGTTTGCTCTGATTCTGACCATTTCTCCTCAGATCTTACTGGCCCGTGACTTTCAGGTATCGATCCTACCGTTTCGAGTAAGCGGTCAGGTACCGGAAGCCTACTTTTCGGCTGCATCCTTACCCACGGAATTACAGCAGGCCACAGCCTTCCTCTTCGACCTTCATAAGAATTATCCTCTGGATGACCTGGAAAGACTGAACCGAAGCCTGCCCCAGAATGTAAGAGCCACAGGTGCTATTCCAGGCACCGATTATTGCGCCTATACCAGAGGCACGCATCTTCTAAAAGGGGAAGCTTCCTTTTCCGGCACGTCCCGTATTCGAATTACTCTTCAGTTGCATTCCTGCAATACCGGCCGAACTATCGATACTGGCGTTTCATCCGGGCCATTGAACGATTTACAGACTTTGCTGGTGCAGGCTATTCGCTCCAGTGCCAGGTCCTTTTCCGATAAACAGTTCATTTCATGGTCTACAAGTAGCGATGAGTGGATACTCGTGGTGGACCAGTCCGGCTCAATGTCAGGTACCAAGAAAGAGCTAGTTCGAGCTCTCCGGTCCAGGGCCTACGAGTTCCAGGGCAAGCTTAGTCTGGGTTTGTTGCTAATTTCTGAAAATGGCAATCGTTTGATTCAGCCCGGTACCAATCTGAAAGAAGTCATATCCATTCTTGAAGCAACAGCCACGGGCGGAGAAGTAACTCTGACACAAGTTGCTCGCGGACTGCAAGAGCTCAAAAACCTGCCACCAGAAAATCGCAGGATTGTTGTTCTTACAGATGCTGCAGGGGGATCCACTGCAGCCTTTGAAAGTGCTCTTAGAAGGCTCAGTTCCACTGGCTCCAGCCCTGCACTCTTAAACTCTCCTGGACTGCCTGTATCCACGAGACTTCTGTTCGCTCGATTAAACCGAAGTCTTAAGCTGGATTCTCCGGAAATGACATATGGAATGCGTGCAGGCTTCGTGGAAGGATTCTCTCTATTCTTTATTCAGAAAGGAGACAGATTCTATGTTTCCAGAAAAGATGAAAGCGCAGCATTGCGCTCCGGACGTCTTTCTATGGATTCACTGGAACCTGTGGCCACCGTAAACCTGCGAGATGATCGACTGAACCTTAGCTCGGTAATTCAGTCTTATGCGAAGCAAAAAAATATAAGGCTGATTGGCACCGGTGATCTTGTTAGCAGCCTGGAGTATGATCTGGGCTCTCTGATGTCTGGAACTTCCGAGGCCCGGTATAAATTCCTGGTCAAAAATCATGGATCTGCATTCTGGATACATTGCCAGAGCCCATCGGTGGCCAAACAGCTGGAAAGGGCCCGACAGAACCGACAATCCATCTATCTTGGACTTCAGCTCCGCCAGGGTTCCCTGGGACCGGAAAACAATCCATCAGCAATATTTATTCGTAGTGCCGCAGAGGTTCCTTCTTTGTTCATTCAAAGATACAGCAATCTCCAATCAGAGAAAACCTTGAAAAAGCAGGATATCTGGTTTTTCCTGGTGGAGGTGGTGGATTCCAGATAAGATGGTAGATACAAAGAGCACACAAGAACTCACTCGCCTATCCAGCGACATCCCCTCCTTTCAAATGCCTGCTCTGGCCGCAGGCATTGTACATGAAATTAAAAATCCGCTGGCAGCCATCCATTTACATCTTCAAATGCTGGAAGCTTCATTGCTGGAAGTGGACGATGAAGATCTACAAAATAAATTAAAGAGCCGGGTGGACATCATCAAAAAGGAAGTGCTATCACTGAATGATGTGCTTCAAGATTTCATCCATCTAATTCGTTCCGAACGAACGGTAAGAACCTCCAGCGAGGATTTGAATAACATCCTGTCTGCGGTAATTCGCCTTATGGAACCTCAGGCGCGAAAAGCGGGAACCAACATCAGTTTTGAACCCGGAGAACTAAGAAGCGGCGCAGAAATCCATGCAGGCTTCATCAAGCAAATGGTAATCAATCTAATCCTGAATGCTGTGCAGGCTCTGCAACAGTCCGATCGGCCTTCCGGAGAGAGAGAAGTCCATGTTAGCACCGGCCAGGAAAATGAGCAGAATTTCATTCGAATTGCTGATAATGGACCCGGGATTTCCACCGAGGACCAGAACCGAATCTTTGAGCCATTCTTTACAACAAGAGAAGATGGAAGCGGACTGGGACTGGCTCTGGTTAAAAAGATGATAACGGAGATGGGCGGCTGGATTGATGTTTCTTCCGATCCCCGTCATGGCACTGCATTCACCATATTTTTTGGTGGAAAAACCGCATTGCAAGATACGCAAAGCGAATAGCATTGACCCTAGAATGATTCGCGTACTGTTAATCGAAGACGATCCGGCCCAGCGCTCCGCTCTGGAAGAGTATTTATCTTCTTTGTCTGAAGATATCTCTGTGATAGCTGTGGCCTCCGTAGGCGATGCGCGAAAAATTCTGGAAAGCGAGTCCTTTTCCCTGGTAGTGAGCGACCTTTTTTTGCCCGACGATACAGGCCTCAATCTGCTAAAAGAGATTCGGCAAAACCAGGACATCCCTTTCTTGATCCTCACCGGTCAGCCAACCATTGAAACTGCAGTGGATGCGATTAAATCCGGCGCAAACGATTTTTTGACCAAACCAGTGGATCTAACTCTTTTGCGCAATAAGGTGGAATCGCTACTTGAGACTGTAAGTCTGAAAGAAGAGAATCGCAGATTGAAAGCTCGGCTGGCAGATACCTTTTCCACTTCCAGTATCATAGGAAATGCTCCTGCACTGAAGAATGTTCTGGAGCGAGTGCACCAGGTGGCTCCCACGGATGTAACGGTTCTTCTGGAAGGAGAAAGCGGCACAGGAAAAGAAAAGATCGCCAACATGATCCATGAGAACTCAAAACGAAAGGATCGTTCCTTTGTAAAAGTGAATTGCGGAGCTCTTACCAAGTCCATTCTGGAGTCTGAACTGTTTGGTGCAGTGAAAGGTGCATTTACAGGGGCAGACAGAGATCGCACCGGTTTATTTGAGGCAGCTCAGGGAGGTACAATCTTTCTGGATGAGATTGGAGAGATGGATCTGGAGAGTCAGGTTCGCCTGCTACGAGTTATTGAAGAAAGAGAAGTTATGCGAGTGGGCTCCACTCAGGCAGTGCCCATTGACGTTAGAATCATTGCTGCCACGAATCGAGACTTGCTGGAACGCGTAGATTCTGGAGAATTTAGAGAGGATCTCTACTACAGATTGGCCGTTATCAGGCTGGAACTACCACCATTACGTAAACGCAAAGAAGACATCCCCCTATTATTTAATTTCTTCGTAACAGATTTTAACGAGAAATATCTTAAATCTGTTACCAGCCTTTCGCCAGAATTGCTGGAATTCTTTCAGCAGTATGACTGGCCTGGAAACATTCGTCAGTTTAGAAACGTTCTGGAAGGCATGGTTGTTATGGCCACAGAAGATACTCTGGAGCTCAAGGACCTTCCCAGCAATATAAGCAGAACTCCTGGAAAGAAGGATGTTACCGATGAAATCAAGGCCGGGATTTCCATGGAGCAATATGAGAAGGCCATAATTGCCAAGAATCTTTCGCATTTTGGAGGCAACCGGGAGCAAACCGCCAATGCACTGGGCATCTCCGAAAGAACGCTCTACCGAAAAATCAAAGAATACTCACTGTAGCGGCTCCAGTATAGAATACTTGCAGTTGCGCCTGAAACTGAAATACATAACGAAACGAAAAGATTGGTCCAGCGCGGCCAGAAGCCTTTTCCTCTGAACAAGGGTCTAAATGCTGGAAACCACCACAGGAATCATACTTCGAAGCAGAAAGAGCGGCGAATCGGATCGGATACTTGTACTGCTCTCTGTTTCCGATGAAGTGTTGCAACTGAAGTACCATGGAATCCAGGCAAGCCAGCGCCGAAGTCAGCTCAGCGTACAGCCCGGAAATTCAGTGGAAGTGGTTTTCTATCGCAAATCTTCTCAAAGCGATCTTTACAGTATCAAGGAGCTTACTCTGCAGAAGCAACTGAATGTGCAGGGGCGTTATAACGATCTTCAACGTCTGGCAGCCGTACTGGCCCTCATCCATGCATCCGGAGAACCCTCGCTGCCCGGTCTCCATACTCTGGCATCGGGGGCTCTGGAAACTCTGGAAAGCGGTGAAAACAACAACGAAGGATGGTTCGAAAATCTGCTGGGCTTTCTGGTGGTTCGAATTCAGAAACTTCAGGGACTCCTGGGAGAAGTGGATCAATGTTCTGGATGCGGAGCTTCTCTCTGGGATCTGAAGAAGTGGCCGCCGGATCTATGGCAGCCTTCCTACTGGAATGAGCCGGAGCTGGACTTTCTATGCGAACAATGCGCGCTGAAGGAAAGCCAGCTTGCCGCCAGAGCCCAGACGCTTCATGCAATCTGGATTTTCGCCGCTGCCCGAATGAGGTTCGGTGCATTTGAGCAAGCTTTGAAGACCTTTCCCACAATAACTGGACCCGGAAATACACCTGCTTTGTTGCTTCGCTCGGTGGAGCATTTTCTGGGCCCATTGAAGGAACTTCGATTTACCGATTCCGATTGAAGCCAGATTCGGACTGATAATCCTGGCTTCATGAAGCTTCTGAAGGATCTGGTTACTGACCTATTCTCCCAATCCCTTTCTACTATTGCAGGCATTGATCTGGAAGCGAGGATCGAATATGCCAGAGAGGAGAAATTCGGGGACTATGCATGTACTTCTGCTCTGGATCAAAGGGTCCGAGAGGCCTGTAACATCAAGAATCCAAGGGAACTGGCTGAGCTGGTCATTGAAAAACTGCAGACTGCTACAATCGATCTGGAGGCCCAAACGGCAGAGGCCGGAAAGGGAAAGGTCAGTGGTTCCCAATGTTTTTCCGATATTTCCATTGCCGGGCCTGGATTCATCAACGTAACGCTTTCGCAGCCTGTATTAATGCTATTGCTGAACAGGGTACTGAAAATTGGCAGTGAATACGGAAAAAGCGAAGGAACCAAAAAACGCAAGATCATATTTGAATTCGTATCAGCCAATCCCACCGGTCCATTAAATGTTGTTTCTGCCCGGGCGGCTGCCCTGGGAGATAGTTGCTGCAATCTATTGGAAGCCGCCGGCCACGAAGTATATAGAGAATATTATGTTAACGACTACGGAAACCAGGTGTTCCTTCTGGGAATCAGCTGCGTTCTGCGGCTGATGGAATCCGAAGGGGTTTCTGTCCTGTTCGCCAGCAAAGGACCGGAAGGACCAGAATATGAAAATAAGCCTGGCCTGCTATTTCCGGATCAGGGATACCATGGCGAATATCTAGTAGATGTATTGAATCGTCTGATTGAGAATCAGCCGGATCTAAAACCGGATGAGTCCATTGTCCAGGCGCTTAAGGATCTTGGAAAGAAGAACCATTCCAGCCAGCCAGATCCGGTATCTCTGATTCAAGAAGCCGGAGCCCTGGATTACGCAGATCGTCTGGGTCAGGCTGTAACAGAATTCCTGCGCTCTACACATGAAGAAGATTTAAAAGCCTTTAGAGTGGAATTCGATAGGTTCTTCTCCGAAAGAAGTCTCCATGAATCTGGTCAGGTGCTGAAGGTTCTTGATGAACTGCAAGACCATATTTTCCAGGAAAATGGCAAGAAGCTCTTTCGCTCCACTGAATACGGTGATGACAAAGATAGAGTTGTAGTTCGAGACGATGGCAGACCCACTTATCTGCTCGCCGACATAGCGTACCATAAAAGCAAATTGGATCGCGGTCATGAGGAAATTATCGATATCTGGGGCCCGGATCATCATGGTTATATTGCACGACTGAAGGGAGCCATGATGGCCCTTAAATTTCCGGAAGAGAAGTTTAAGATCCTGATTGCGCAGCAGGTAAATCTGCTCTCCAACGGTGAACCGGTGGTCATGAGTAAAAGAACCGGCCAGTTCGTAACCCTCCGGGAACTAATTGAAGAGATTCCTCTGGATGTAATAAGATATTTCTTTGTAATGCGCTCTTTTGAATCCCACCTGGACTTTGATCTGGAAGAAGCAAAGGACACTTCAGATAAAAACCCGTACTATTATGTGGGCTATGCCCATGCCCGAGTGAGATCAATATTTCGTAGATGCGAAGAAGAATCCATAATTACAGATGAAGCCAGTGTGCTCAGAGAATTGAGCCAAAAGAAGGACATTGGCCAGTCTGACCGGATGGAAGACTCTCTGCCCGATGTACTGTCCTCTCAGATAAATGCCATCGCTTCTCCGGAAAGAAGACGATTGATCTGGTTGGCCGTAAGGTTTCCTGAAGAAGTGCGCGATGCTGCAGAATCCTTCGAACCCCATCGATTGGTGCAAACCCTGTATCAACTGGCACAGGCACTGTCTCGTTTCTACGGCGTTCCAGAAAACAAAGTTTTGACTCGAAGCCCCCAGGAGGCTCGTCTTCTACTGGGAATCCTGGAAGCTGTGGCGCTATGTATTCGAAATGGTCTGAAGCTTTTGGGGATGGAAGCTCCAGAACGTATGAGCCGTAGCGAAAGTTAACTGGATTTTCAGGCGGAAACGGTGGACGGAGCGGCCAGTCCATTCTTATCATAGTGAATAGCTATGGTAGCAGATTGCCATGGGTCTTTCAATTTCGTTTTGGCAAAGGAGAATGTATGTCTATTCATGATTATGAAGTAAAAACCATTCAGGGCGAAGAGCGTTCGCTTAAGGATTATAAAGGGAACCTTCTGATGGTAGTAAATGTAGCCAGCAAATGTGGTCTTACACCCCAGTACAAAGGTCTGGAAGAATTGTATCGCAAGTATAAAGACAGAGGATTTCGCATTCTTGGCTTTCCATGCAATCAGTTCATGGGACAAGAGCCTGGCACTGAAGAAGAAATCCAGCAATTCTGCTCTACAAAATACGATGTAACCTTTGACCTTTTTTCCAAAGTAGATGTAAACGGATCCAATCGGCATCCGGTATATCAGTTTCTGGCAGGCGATGGCGCCAACTTTCCAGGAGATATTAGCTGGAACTTTGAGAAGTTTCTGGTAGATGGAGAAGGAAAGGTGGTTCAGAGATTTTCTCCTAAAACAGGACCTGCGGACCCTTCCATTACGGAAGCTATTGAAAAAAACCTGAGCTGAAAGCCGGGTACCACCTGCCAATGTTTGCAGGTCCCGGCAGTTCAGTGCACTGGACAGAGGCTTCTATTCTTTATTAGCTCGTCATATAGAATATGGCTGAGAAAAGAAAAGAAAAAAGAATCAATTCAGTGCTTCCCATTACGGTCCGGACTCCCAGGTCCACGGTACAATGTGTCAGCATGAACGTATCCAGAAGCGGTGTTGGTTTTCTGAGCGAGAAGATTATTCCACCGGGCTCGGTGACTCTTCAGATTGCGCAGTCATCGGTAAAGGGGCGAATCCTTTATCGCAAAGAGCATGGGCCCGGATCGGTTATGAGCACAAGCAACGTATACCAGTACGGAGTGAGGCTGGAAGTATCCGTGCCTGCCGCTGAACTGGAAAAATGGATATTCACTTCAAGAATGCCATCCAAGGGAAGAGCCTGATTCTTGAATTTGCTCAGGGATTCTCCGCCAGACCAGAAACGGCCGCTCCGAAAGAGTCAGACGATATCCGTATTAAAGAATTACAAGGCAGAAAGGCCGGAAAGTAGGAAAGCAGGATAGTAGGAAAGTACAGACAGCAAGCCGCGAAAGAAGTTCGATCGAACTCGATCGGGTCTGGGTTGCAGCCCCTTGCTCAGGCCGGACACCACTCTCATTTAAATCAAGAAAGCACGGATAGAAATTACATAAGCGAGTGCAAGAAGCTCTAGAAGCAGTCCACCGAGATGGTTTCGGGTCGGTTTGAATTGCGAAACAATAGTTAATGTGAAATGTTCGAATCCAGGCGAATTTGAGGCAGATACTTACCTCCCTGGTATTTCTGTAAAAAGTCCACAATCCATTCTCTAACCTGGCATCTAAGATCCCACAGTCTGGCCGAATCAGAACTACTGACCAGACAGCGCAGAACGATGGTGCGATCCGTAGCCTCTGTGACCTGGAGCCCCACAGCCTTTCCGTCCCAGTTTTCGCAGCCTTTTACAAAATCAATGAGTGCATTACGAACCTCTGCTACAGGTATGGAGTAATCCGCATGAACTTCAACTGTGCCCAGCAACTCCGAGGAGCTTCTAGTCCAATTTTCAAAGCTAGAATGTAGAATGCTTTCCACAGGAAGTATGAGCCTACGAAGATCCCATGTTCTTACCACTACGAAGGTCAACTGGATTTCCTCCACAGTGCCATACTGCCCTTCTACAATTAGTACATCTCCCAGGCGAATGGGCTGAGTTATTGCGATCTGTAACCCGGCAACAAGACTCTGAATAGATTTCTGAGCTGCAAAGCCCATCATGATTCCTGCAATACCGGCAGAAGCCAGAAGGGAAACTCCAATCTTTCGAACCACATCAAATTGCATTAGAATCAATGCTGCGCAAAAGACGATAATGAAAATTCCACCGATCCTACGAAAGACGGCCACCCGGGTACGAATACCTCGACTTCGATGTACATCTTCCCTGGAAGCAGCCAGCAATGCCAGCATGGAAAGAAAACCCACCAATCTGTGGGCTGCCCAGCCAAGCACAATTACCAGAGTAATCAGAAGTGATCGATCTACAATACCCTGAACTGGTTCATGCAGGAGCAGCAGACGAAAAGACACAAATTGAATTAGAATAAAAAAGAAGAATCGAAAAGGCCCTTTCATCTGATCGATCAGCTGATCGTCCCAGGCTATTTCAGTTTTCTTTGATAGTTTGCGCAGGGTCTTTACAATTAATCCGCCTACTGCATAGGCCAGTCCCAGAGCCAGAGCGATAGCCAGAGGCATACCAATCCATTGCCACAGCTCCACATCCAGAAACTGCACAGATTGCAGCCAGTCTGGAATCCATCCGCGAACCCAATCATTGATTACTTTTTCGTTTTGCGGCGACAATTCTTCCCAGGTCATTTATATTCGGGATTACAATGCGATCAGCGAAGAGCTCCACTTTACCCTGCTTTACAAAATGACTAATCACTTTTTGAACTTCATACGTTGGTTGACCACACCAGTTGGCCACATCGTCTACAGATATGTGAAACACCATATTGTTGATCTTTCCATAATTGGGATCTTTTTCCGAAAGCATCAGAAAAACATCGGCCACTTTTGCCTGTAAGTCTTCCAAAAGCAAGATCTGAAGACGGCGCTTCGCATCATAAATACGTTTAGAGAAAATGACAAGCAATCGATGGGCCAGTTGCGGATTTCCGTTCATCAAGGTATCGAAGTTTGCACGATTGAAGTGCAGTGTCTTCACTGTATCCATGGCAATGGCGCTGGCACTTCTAGGTTCCTCCTCCAGAATCGCCATTTCGCCAAAGATGTCGCCCACAGATAGTACATCCAGGGTCTTTTGAGTCTGACCAAAAGTCTTGGTAATCTTTACCTGACCGTCTTGAATAAAATAGAAATCATTTCCCGGTTCAAATTCACAGAAGATGATTTCGCCTGGCTCGAACGTCTTGCCAAACTTCTCAAAGAGGGATTCCGGGAGCAGCATCATGTTAAAGCTTCCAACCTCTTTTTCGCTTCATCGGTCATTTCATCCGGAGGATTCATGGACACCACTTTCTTGAATAGTGTGGCCGCCCTATCATTGTTTCCCGAGGACTGTGCAATCATTCCTAGCTGAAAAATGGAAGGCTTAACTGCAGGTCCGGTGGGGTACTGTTTAATATAAGCGCTAAAAGTCTGGGATGCTTCGTTGACCTGTTTCAGTTTAATCTGAGTACGCCCCAGTTCATAGAGACATTTGGCCACGGCAGCACCCTCTGCTTCTGTATGTGGACTGGTTACTTCCTGAGCTTTCTGGTATCTCTCTGCCGCACTATCAAAATCACCGTTGCGAAAGAACTCCTGACCTTCCTGTAATAATTCCGTTGCATCGATTCCGCCAGAACCATCGCCATCTCCAAAACTGTCATCGTCAGGCATGGCAAATGGATCGTCGTCCACGGAGTCCGCAGGTAACATACTCTGGGCCATAAATGAAGGATCCAGAGTATCCTGCCCGGGCCCGGTTTGAGATTCCAGTTCAGGATAGCCAGTAGGATAGGATTGCCCCTTTCGCGCCATTTGAAGCAGCTCCTGGGCACGCGAAGAGAACTCACCGTTGGGATAATAACCCATGTATCTTTCAAAAGCATACACAGCATGATCCACATTGCCGGTGCGGAAGAAGGATTCTGCTACGTTCATCAATTCAAAGGCTGGATCTCTGGTGGAGTCCGCCTTCAGGATGTTGCGCACCTGGCGATGTATGTCTCGAAGCTGTTTGGAGAACACCCTGAGCATTTTAAGTATTAATCTGGTGTTCTTTAAAATGAATTGCTCGAACTCATTAAGTTTAAATACAACAAGAGTGGTTTTTCCAATTACCTGGGCCGTCTCTTCCCGGGGATATCGTCCCATACTGGACTTGACCGCGAAGAATTCACCCACCGCCACTTCTTCACGGATTTCCTCGCCAGAGTCGATTGCTGTACTGATCAATACAACACGGCCGGACTGCAGCACGTACACATCGTCCCCTTTGTCACCCTGGAAGTAGACTATGGAACCACCGGTGTAAATTCTTGAAACAGGCATCTTATAACGCTACTGGCAGTATTTCCGAGATTCGGTTGCGACCGGCCACAGAAGATAGAGAGTCTAGCACTCCGGAAACACCCGCTACAATCAATTTTCGGGAACTACCCACCTGAATTCGATCAAAATTCACATTACAATGTCGAAACACGGGCTCCAGAGTTTCCTCCCCATAGACCGGTACACCGTCTCTGATAACCAGAAAAACTTTTTCCGGACTAAGGTCGGCAATTACCTGCTGAATGTCCCGACTTCTACTCTGAACTACAAGCACATCGGCCTTTTTCCCGGCCTCCAGAGTCCCTCGATCCCCCTGTCGGAAGATGCGGGCCGGGTTAGAAAGCAATATCTCTGGAAGGAGATCAATATGAGACCCCAGGGTTTGCCGGGCCAGTTGTAGATTATCGATCATTCCCTTTCCGCCGGCCATGGCAGTATCCGTGCCCAGGCAAAAGGGAATCCTGCGTTCCAGAATTGCCTCTACAGGCATTGTTCGATCATACAGAAATTCATTACTTACCGGGCACCATACCAGACAGGCCCCGGATTCGGCCACCAGGTCCAGATCAGACTCGGAAAGAGATAGACCGTGAACCAGCACCGTTTCCGGTCCCAGGGCCCCGAATTCATCCAGCATCTTCAATGAGTCCCGGCTTTCCGGGTCAAAACCCTCCGCTATATGAACTATGAAAGGCAGTCCATTTTCACGAGCCCTTTGATACTCACGGGAGATTCCATCTCCCCACTTCAAGGAATAAGAAGAAACACTATGGGCTATACCAAAGTCAGATAGCAGTGTGACCGGGATCTGTGACTCAAACGGCTTGCGAACGAAATCGGGTATATGGTCCACCACCATGGTGCAACCATTCATCAGATTCCTGTAAGCACCGAGCTGGTATAAATCGGCTACATCCAAAAGCATTCGATCCTGAAACTCCTGAGAAGACTTCACCTCATTGTCCCAGGAAAGCCAGTTCATGTGGGGGAAACCACGGCCCCGATAAGGAAGGTAGCTGGCCAGTAAAGAGTCATGGCCATTAATTAGAGCGGGCAAAACGGCCAGACCATGAAGATTCAGACTGAGTAGATCATCATGCTCATCGCCATCCGAGAGAACTTCTTCAATGGAATCGCCGGAAAAACATAGCCCGGACATGGAGTGGAATCCATCATCCTGGTAGATTTCCGCATTTGTTATTTGCCAGCGTTCCACAGATCCCCCCATCTCTTTTCGGGCCAATCACCTCATTTTGGACATAATCCGGATGAAAAAAGCGATACTCGATCCTCCCTGCATTCAGGCACGGGTCAAGCATTCCGGTTAGCAGCGCAGCCTTTTTAGCCTAAAAGACTTGACCATCAACCCACCATCAGAATTCCTTGCTGGAAGGTGGTGAATCGTGGCTAATATTAAATCCTCCAAAAAGGATATTCGAAGAACAGAAAAGCGTCGTGCTCTAAACGCTCAACAAAAGGCAAGACTGCGTACTTTTGATAAGAAAGTTCGTAATCTTATGGCTGAAGGGAAAACGGATGAGGCCAAGCTGGCGTTTCGTTCCTTTTCTGCATTTGTTGACCGTGCCGGAAAGCGCAATCTGATCCACCATCGTCAGGCAGATCGTCGTAAGTCTCGTCTGGCCCACCTGATCAACGGAGGAGCCAACCAGGCTTCTGCTTAATCTCTAAACTCGGGCGATTAGCTCAGCTGGGAGAGCGCTTGCCTTACAAGCAAGATGTCGGCAGTTCGATCCTGTCATCGCCCACATTCCCTCTACCAGAAAGGCCGCTTATGCGGCCTTTTTTAGTATGGGCCCCGAATCCAGGTGTTTTACTTTCCGGTGAAAGCTCGGCATGCCCGGGCCCGGATTCGTCAACAGCCCCAACCCACTGCGCAAAATGAAGGCTACTCCGACACTCCGACCTACTTTGTCAGAGTTTCGGAGCCCTGGCCATCGGCCCAGGTCCCTTCCAGCACAGCTCCGTTGTCTTTTACTTCGTAGATTACCGGAAAGTCCTGACCCCAGTCCACAGTAAGTGTAGTCCCACTCAAATTACCTTTTCCAGAAAACTGATCTCCGGCGATGTTCCAGTTGAATAGATAGTCTTCCCCGGATTGAGTTACAGTTACATTTCCGCGATAGGGGGTTCCGTCTGGATTTGTACCGTTAACCTGGTAGGTTCCCTGGACTCCTTCCGATTTTGCAGAGGATTCATTACACTGAGCAAATGTGACAGCCAATACCGTTGCCAGTATTAGTACCCATTTTCGTTGTCCAATTAGTTGCATTCTTGAGCTCCTGAAAGTTTTTTTGCGAATCCATCGCGGATGACCCGAAGATTCAGATTCGATCCACGGATGCCTGAAAGACGGGCCGGAGGATGCGCGACTAAATTCTAATGTAATAAGACGTTACTGCAAGAAAGAAATTCCACCAGGTGCCAGTGATGCCAATGAAAGCAATTAATCTGTCCGAATTTTCCAGATTCGGTAGCGATACAGTATTGGGATCCGGTTGCCGATTTCTGCCATCGCCTAAATTAGCTGCAGGGTAAGCCTCTTTTCGACTCCAGCCATAAAGGCGATACAATCCAGCTGGTATTGGCGACAGAGACTTAACCGTTTCTGCCTGATCTCTCCCTCCAGTCGAAGTGTGCTTCGGTAATAGAGCATGGAACAAATCAGCCTGGCTGCTCCCTCCACGATTAACGATGCTACCTTTTCTCTTTCCTCAGAGGCCAGCTCTTTATAGCGATGAATGCATTGCTCGAATGTGTCTCTAATTTCATCGAGAATAGATGTCTCTGAACTATCAAAATGATCCCATTCGCAGTCCAGGTATTCTCTTAAGAAACCCTGAGGACCCATTCCAGTAACAACACCACCAATAGCTGCATTTACTTGAATCTGAGAGGTACCGTCATAGATAGTGACTACTCGAGCATCCCTGTATAGTCTGGAAACATCATAGTCTTCCGTAAATCCAGCTCCTCCATGTATCTGCACAGCTTTGCCAACAATGGAAATGCAGGACTCGGAACAATAGAACTTGGAAATGGGAGTCAGTATTCCGGCCAGTTTTTCCCAGTATTTGATGATTGTATCGCTTTTTAGATCTTTCTCCGTGGCTCCCTGGCGCTTCAGATGTTCGCCTCGCCAGTAATAGGAATCCATAGCCCGGGCGCCTTCGAATTGCAGGCATCGCATGGCCTGAACCGTAGATTCCATTTCCTGAATCATGGATGCCACTGCAGGAATTTGATCCAGAGGCCGTTCGAACTGAATTCGTTCCGATGCATATTTCTTCGCTTCTTCCAGAGCCGCCGTGGACAATCCCACGGATTGCTGAGTAATTCCCATCCGGGCTCCGTTTAGCATGCCCATGGTATAACGTACCAGACCCATACCGGATTGCCCCACAAGTAAACCTGGAGTATCTTCAAGCACGATTTCGCACGTAGGAGAAGCATGCATTCCCATCTTTTTTTCGATGCCTGCCACCTTTGCATATTGACTGTTCACCAGAAAGAAACTGAGGCCTCTGGCTCCACTGTTCGCACTTCCGGTTCGAGCCAGCAACAATAGCAATGCAGGCTTATCGCCGGTGCCGCAGCCCTGGGAAATAAATCGTTTCGCCCCTTCCAGCATATACAGTGAGTCCGCATCATCGCCGGCAAACTCTGCGAATTTCTTTTTTTCTTCCTCGGTGGCAGGGCGGGCTTTTGTGCGAAGATTGGGTAGATCCGATCCATGGTCCGGCTCTGTAAGTCCCATGGCACAGGCGTATTGACCGTCCGCCAGAGCCGGAACCCATCTCTTTCGCATTTCTTCGCTTCCGTTTTTCTCAATAATTTCTGCCAGATTTATACAACCAATAGCGATAGTAAGTGCAGCATCCACTCTGTACATCATTTCGGTAAAAAATGCTCTGACCGTCCAGGGTAGTCCAAGGCCACCATACTCCCTTGCAAGACCGGTGGGCTGCAATCCTGCCTGCCTGGCTTCTTCCACAATCTCCAGCATTTTGGCCGGAAAATGAACCTCCCCTTTATCAAAGGAAACTCCTTCGCGATCGATGGAAGCAACATAAGGCGCTATTTTTTTACCTGCAAACTCTCCCACGCTCTCCAGCACAGAGCGATAGTATTCCACCGCCTCTTCTTTCGTGGATGGAGCCAGAGCAAATCGATCGTCTCCGGTTTCTTTGAACCGTCTGGCATCAAAAAAATCTGCCTCGTAAGCTTCTACTACCTCGCCCCATCGTACCAGATGCTCAAAGTGAAGCTGTAAATCTTCGTTATCTAAGAAATAGTTTCCTTCGATCATTTCATCTCTCTTTTGGAGACAAAGGCGCCCCGAATCTCATTCAGTTTATATCCTGTGGCTTCATCGTCCGGATAGAGGTTTTCAATTACAGTTCTTGTCTCTGGTTTAATATCATCGGCTCCTCCATGACATTGGAGACAGAGTGCAGCCTGGATGGGGATGGGACTCATTACGTATTCTGCATCTACAGTGCGAAATTGAACCGGGGACAGGGGCTTATTCTCAGCCATTCTATTTTTCCATAAATCCAGCACAGCGGCTTCGAATTCGTTGGCTCTGTGATCCGGGTTTCTGGGCTTATCTGAAACTCTGTAAATCTGCCAGCCGGACTCACTGTGCTTTTCTTCCATTTCCGGAGATGCAATGCTGCAAACCTGGATTGCATGCGGGGCTCCCTCCTTCTGAATCGCGCCAATCAGCCTCTTTTGTAGATCCCCTTTGAAAGCCATGAATCTGTTCAGGGACTGTTGAGTCTCTGGCGAAGGATGTTCTACTGAAATAGCATCCAGGCCCGCTTCCTGTATATCCTGCCCGGATTCAAAGGAATCCGCACCGCATTGGATAAGCAGAAAGGAAAGGAATGATAAAAGCAATAGTAGAGTTATACGAGGCATGCCCCAGATTTTAGATCTGATTAACGGAAAGCAAGAAAAAGTCCCCGGACTTGAAGAGCATTTTACATCATACCGGAGCGCTCATCCTGGTCTGCATGGCCATTACCCTCTTATCCCCGGGCCTCAGCTTTTCCAGAAGCGAAAGTACTATCCGGGATCGATCCTGCTTGCCCAGTTTTTTTATAAATGGAATAGAAGCATTAAATTGCGACTGTGCTGCGGATTTCTATATATAGAGCCTTTCGGACTGCTGCATGGCTCTGGTATCGTTTGCGCCACAATGAATGCCAGTGAGAATCAGCGGTGCAATACCTGATAGAAGAAGCCACCGTTGCATCCCTTATCCATGGACGCATCTCAGGAAACTGCAAGAAAATAAGAAGGAACCCTGTACTTAAGTTCAAGCTTCAGAAGTATTACCTCCTTGACCCAATGTGCCTTCGTAACCCTTTAGCTTCCGGAAGCGAATCCGGGGAGCAAGATGATGGAAGATAAATCCAGAGTTAAACTGAAGCCGGCCATGGATGCTCTGGCCCAGGCACATCCATCCCATGAATCGGAAATTCTAGATTTGCATGGCTGGTTGCTAAATTCCCAGGCCCAGGAAAGGCACAGGATGAATGCGTACAGAGTTTCGCAGTCAACCTCCATCCCGGTACGCAATTTGATCCGTATTTTTCTATGGGGCACCCAGAAATCCGTATTTGAATTACACTGGCAGCAGCATTGCCCCCATTGCAACATGATCACCGCAGAATACGATTCCCTGAGCGCAACATCCGGAGAATCCTATTGTAAAATGTGCGATGTAGAATTCACTGTAGATTTCAAGGAACGGGTTGAGGTTACTTTTTCATTGCATCCATCTATAGAAGAGCTGGAGATTCCCCCCTATTGCTTACCTCCTAAATCCCTAAAACCAGTCGCTCAGCTTTCTATGGCCCAGGGAGAAATCGAGGAAGCCGAATTTACTGTAGCGCCGGGGGTTTACAGGTATTACTGCCCTATCACCATGTCCATGGGTAAAATGCATGTAGATTCCGATAGTACTGGCGAAAGCGAACTAAGTATTTCACAACTGGAAAACAGTACTTTTGATCCACCAGAGATTAGAATTCCTGCAGGTCAGGTTCATCTAAGAGCAGAAAACGAAACGGTTCCCATCAGTGGACTTATAATCCATGAAGATCGCCTGGAAGATCCCATTCCATTTGAAAGCCTGGATTTACATCTGAGCGGACTGGAAATCATCCATTATCCGGAGTTCCGGGAGATTTTTGGAAACGATGCACTTTCGCAAAGAGAAAAGATGACCATTTCCGGAGTTGCTATTCTTTTTACTGATATTACTGGAAGCACTCGCATGTATGAAAAACTGGGCGATGTGCAGGCCTATAATATTGTCCGTGACCATTTCCAGATTCTAATTCAATCCGTGCAGAACCATGGAGGCACCATTATCAAGACCATAGGCGATGCAGTGATGGCCTCATTCATTAGTGCAGACTCCGCATTTCTTTCTATATTCGATGCACTGGAACGATTCAAGCATTACAATGAGAAGAAGGAGATGGATCAGAAAGTAAACCTGAAGATTGGAATCCATTCTGGACCTGCCATCCTTGTAAACCTGAATGAAAGTCTGGACTATTTCGGAAGTACTGTAAATAAAGCAGCCCGCATTCAAAGTCTGGCTGCCAGTCAACAAATAGCATTCTCCGAAGAAGTGCTTCAGGCTCCGGGAACCAGGAAGATGCTTCTGGACCATGGAACCCGGAAACTCAAGCGAAAACAGGCTTCCTTAAAAGGTCTTTCAGGAAGCCACCCTGTATATTTCCTTTCTATCGCCGACGAGGTTCCACCGGCCGCTTGATGCGGTGCAGGCTCTGCTCAAGGCGTCCGATGTCTGAAGCGGCAACACCGGGCTATTTCGAATATCCAAATAAACGGTCAGGAATTCTTCATCAAAGCCACAAGTTGATCCAGCGCTTTGGCCCATCCATCGGCGAACCCCATTTCAGCATGCTTCTTTGCATTTTCGGGTCCGGAATGCATGGCCACCGCACGATACAATGTACCTTGCTTTGTAGGTTCCAGGGTTAACCGCGCTGTCATAAATGGTTCTGCAGCCGGACGAAAGCCAGGCTCCAGTGTATCTGTAAATACCAGGCTTTTTTGCGGCACTACTTCCAGATAGCAGCCATTGCTGGGGAATTCCTCTCCTTCCGGTGAGCGCATCACAGTGCGAAACATTCCTCCCGGTCTCAGGTCTACTTCACAATCAGCCAGAGACCAGGGTTCCGGAACGAACCATTTCATTAGATGTTCCGGTTCTGTCCAGGCGGCCCAGACCCGCTCCACCGGAACATTGATCTCTCGCTCAAGTACAAGATCCCTTTCTGGATCGAATTTTGCTATGCTCATTTTTTACCTTCCAACAAGTAATTATCCAGCTGGTTAAGCCTCTTTTCCCAGACCCTTTGCTGCGTTCCCAGCCAGCTTTCCAGGGGCCGCAGTCCGGATCGGTGCAATTTATAGATTCGAACACGACCCTCCTTTCTGGATTCCACCAACCCCGCCTCTTCCAGCATCCGCATATGCTGCATGAATGATGGTAGTGCCAGCTGAAACGGAGCAGCCAGGTCGGAAACGGAGGCCGGACCGGAGGTCAATTGTTTCAGCACCTGACGCCGGGTTCGATCCCCCAGCGCCTTAAATACCTGGTCCAGCTTTGCTGCATCGGCCATGACCCATTATTGAGCTGCTCAATACTTAGGTCAATACCTAAGTATTATTTTTTACGGATGCCGCAATTTAATTTAGTGTTTGAACCGAGGGCGAACTGAACTGAACTGAACTGAACTGAACTGAACTGAACCGAACCGAACCGAACCGAACCGAACCGAACCGAACCGAACCGGACTGAGCTGAACCGAACTGAGATGAACTGAGATGAACTGAGATGAGAGAAATAAGCGGCCGGCTGACCCTCATAAGCACTCTGAAGATGATAGAAAAGTCCGGACTGGACTTTACACAGTGGAAGAGGACTGCCTATTTAGAATTATGTGGATGCAAACGGACATACAGTTAAAATCAAGAAATCGGGGATTTCATATTATTACCTCCGAAATTCAGAGAGCTTTGAACCAGCTCCAGGAAGAATCGAAACTGGAAATAGGACTGTGCCATCTATTCATTCATCATACCAGTGCATCTCTGAGCATAAATGAAAATGCCGATCCAGATGTAAGAGGTGATCTGGAAAGACACTTTTCTGTCCTGGCCCCTGAAAATGCAGCCCACTATGAGCATACTCTAGAAGGACCGGACGATATGCCAGCCCACATAAAGACAGTACTAATTGGCACTGGTCTCACTGTTCCAATGCGCAAGGGAAAGCTGATCCTGGGAACCTGGCAGGGGATCTATTTATGCGAACACCGCAATCATGGCGGCTCCAGAACGGTTACCGTAACTCTAAATGGGCAGTGATCTGGATTCCATGGTCGGCAAAGGAGGGATGGGCCGCTTTCGCCATTGCAAATATGACGAAAGAAGCCTGGTCTTCTAATAATGCGATTCGCAGATCTAACCAAAGAACCGGTGAGCCATGGATTTTTTGGTTTCATGCCATAGAATATGACTCACTGCATGGAATGCTCCCAGAGAGTGATTCGTTTCTTTACCCCTGGAAAGTCGCCTGGAGATCTGGTAGGCATACCATCCGCCTTCGCTCATGAGCCCAAAAGCAGGACTGGGCTTAAGCTTCGGTAGTTCTACCTGCTCCAGGTTTCCAGAAAGAAAGTCCGATGCAAAGGTTTTGGATGTAAGGAAAGGCCTGGCCATTCCGATTAGATCCGTATCGCCGCTCTTAAGTGCTTCTTCGCAGAAGGAACGACTCCGGAATCCTCCGGTAATCATCAATGGAGTTTTAATTTGAGTTCTCAGTCTACGGGCAAAGTCCAGAAAGTAAGCTTCCCGTTTCTTTGTGCTTTCGCGAACGTTCTGGCCGTCATTCAATAGGAATGATGGATTTTCATAGTTACCGCCGGAAATCTCAAGTAAATCGATTCCTTCTTTTTCGAGCATCTTTGCCACGGCTTCGGAATCGTCCTGATCAAACCCTCCTTTTTGAAAATCTGCAGAGTTTAGTTTCACAGAAAGAGCTTTGCTCGGACCTATGGCCTTTCGCACCGCTCGCACAGCTTCCAGCAAAAACCTGGCTCGATTTTCCAGCGATCCTCCCCATTCATCCTGACGCTGATTGGTTTTTGGAGATAGAAATTGGCTGAGCAAATAGCCATGGGCTGCATGAACCTGCACTCCATGAAAACCTGCCTCCATACAGAGCCCGGCCGTGGTGGCAAATCTCTGAATCAAATCCCTGATGCCCTGTTCTGTAAGCGGACGGGGCCGGCCATAAAGACCTTTTTCATGAAGTTGCACATTGGATGCGGATACAGGACGCAAATTTACCAGCCTGGAAGTCTGGCGACCGGAATGGCTAATTTGAGCCCAGAAATGGGCGCCTCCAGACTTGGCCACACCGGTCCATTCGCGAAATCGATCCATGGCCCGATCATCTTCGAGCACAATGTTTCCGGCGGATTCCAGGGAATTGCGATCCACCATAATGTTACCGGAGATCATAAGTCCTGGCCCGTTGTTGGCCCAGGACTTATATAGTTCCAGATGATACTTGTTCGGGTTATGGTCAGCGCCGGCCACACGCTCGGTCATGGCCGCTTTAACCAGACGATTGGGCAGAGTTTGCCCGCAGGGTAATTGTAGGGATTGCTCAAGCATACCTGTATTTGCTGAGTCCCCTCCCTGGTTCAAGGACTTTCGGGTACTGCAGTACTATCGAAGAGCGGCCTGTCCTTTCCGGGCAAGATCGATGGCATTTCCCAGTACTCTGGCGGCCTCCTGCGGGGCATGAAACCCTGTGCTGTTCTCCGCTTCTACAAAGCCCAGAAGGAACTGGGATTTTCTCTGGAAGGAGCGAGCCAGTTCCAGTTTGCTTTCAGCTACACCCGATTTCTGTGCTTTTTCAATGTCATCGATTAGATCCATCAAAGCATCCATGGCCACGTTTCTTAGCTGCCAGTGAGTATCCTGGATGGTATCGATTCTCTTTCTGAGTTCCTCGGGCTCCAGGTTATGGCAGGTGCCGCAGGAAGCATCCACGTTCAAATAGGGACTTCTAACATGATGGTCCGACACTTTGGAGGCTCCTTCGCTCACATAGGGCATATGGCAGTCGGCGCAGGTTACTCCGCTTCGAGCATGGATCCCCTGACTGTACATTTCAAATTCCGGATGCTGTGCCTTCAGTGCAGGCGCACCGGTATCCTTATGAGTCCAGTCTTTGAATTTTATTTGCTCGTAATAGGATAGGATTTCATCGGCCTTTAGTCCATTGTCCCAGGGGTATGTCAGAGTTTTGCCTTTTCCATCGAAGTAGTATTCAACATGACATTGAGCGCAAACATAGGTTCGCATTTCTCGTCTGCTAGCATCTTCATTTACATTGTATCCGGAGATTCCTTCCCGTTTTTTCACTTTCTGGATTCCAATCATGAAAGCGGGTCGAGTCACTCGAAGACTCATATCGTCCGGGTTATGACAGTCAATACAGGCCACCGGATGTTCGGCCATCTCAGCCACTTCTTTATAGGGCCTGGAGTTCATTTCATGAAAGCCTGCCATAATATCACCATCGCCCAGTTTCTTATAGATACTGTATGTGGATGCATGACAGTTTAAGCAAGTTCCTGGCTGTCCCACTTTTTGACGCAGAGTGTATAGCTGATCCGTGAGCATATAGCCATGCCCTCTTTCTTCGCGAAAGTCAATGCTGAATGCATAGCCAGCCCACATTCGCTTCAGTCTGGGATCTTCATCGATTTTTGACTGGGTCACAACGCTTCTCGGATCCGCCTGATCTGGAAGATGCGGCAATGCTTCCGATCCGCCATAGCGTGTACGTTCCATGTCGGTAGTTCTCATGTACATTTCGTAATGTAGAGGAAAGTTCCTGGCCCACACTTCTGGATCATTGACGGAATCGTCCAGCTCGGCTACTTGAAAATATGGCTGTTTGGCCTCCTGCATCCTACCGGAAACATCTGCAATTAGAAATGCAATAATGAGCCCTACCAGAAAACCTGCTGCCAGAAGCAGAATCAATCCTCGTTTTCCCAGACTCTCTATCCAGTTCAGTAATCCTTTCATCGCATACTTCCTTCCGGATGACCCACATTGGAATGGCAACTCAAGCAACTATGCTCCTCCACCGCACCTTCCATGGAAGAAGGATGCGCGAAAACGTTGCCATGGCAGCCGATGCAGGCTTTTACCGTTACTTCTTTGTTCCTATCAGTGATTCGAATATTTTCCGGGAATCGCCCGGTGCTGAATGCCCAGGCATGGGCCACTCCATTCTGTGCCTTGGTCATATATTTGGCCAGGTTGCCTGGAGGGGTATGACAGCTATTGCAGGAGGTAAAGGAGCCATGTGAGCTCTTCATCCAGGCATTAAATTGAGGCTCCATAACATGGCAGTTGATGCATGCCTCGCTATTATCAGTGAGATAGGAATGCCCCTTCGCAAATACGAAAGTAAAGGTTCCCATCCCCAGGATAGTACCCAGGGTACCAAGGAGCAGTATCCATTTTAGAGCCGGATGCACGGGGCAAACCTCACACTCTGTCCAGGGATTGAGCAAGTGTTTTTTCCTGAGCACCTTTTATTATTACAGAAGATGAGATTGGCTCTCATTGCAGAACCGTTCACCCATGGCTTAGCACATTGAACGACGCGGCCCAACCTTGCAGTCGTTCGGAAGCGATGGGTCCCGGCCTTCATTTGCATGGAGGTTCACAGATTTAATCAGGATGTACCGCCGGCAATCCTTCGCTGATACAAAAAGCGCCAAACGGTGAACCAAAGTAAAATGGACAAACCTGCTATGGACTTTAGAAATTGCTCATGAACTCCTTCCCGGGAAAAAACCTGAGTCTACTCTGTGTTCCAACATTTAAGGCGCCCTGGCAGTATCTACTTTGCTTTTTATTGTTGTGTCAGACGATTTCGCTGAATGCGCAAACCTTGCAGCCGCTTCCGGAAATTAAGAGCTACGTTCTGGATCAGACTTCTACTCTAACTCAGCCGCAGATAAAGAAGCTCAGCGAGATGCTTCAGGGGATCGAAGAAAAACATGGCAGCCAGGTCGTGCTGGTACTTCTGAAGACTACCAGGCCAGAAGCTATCGAGCAATACAGCATCCGTCTGGCGGAAAAAAATGGCATTGGTCGCAAAGATGCAGACGATGGAGTTCTGATTCTATTTGCAAGAGAGGATCGTAAGATTCGCATCGAAGTGGGTTACGGTCTTGAGGGAAATATTCCGGATGCCACTGCCAACCGAATCATCGACCAGGAAATGATTCCATCGTTCAAGACTGGAGACTTCTATTCCGGGCTTCGCAATGGAATCCAGGCTATTGAGCAGAAGATTGCAGCCGAACCAGTTGTAGCAACCGAAACGGAAATCGCCACCGACGAAGGCCCGGATTACTGGTATCTGTTTTATGATTTTCTCTTTTATTGGTCCTGGATTTCCTACGGTATTGCAGGCTGCATTGGATGGTATGCAGCCAAAAACAAGAAGTACACTTCGCTTCTGATTCTGGCACTCTTTGTTGGAATGCATCCACCGGTATTCTGGACTTTCCTGCAGGGCTTTTTTGTATTCAATCCATTTCTCTTCCGCTTCTTTATTTCGCTTTTCGCCTTCCATATTCCTTACTGGCTGGCCGGTGGCCGACCGCCCCGGTCCAGCCGTAGTGGAAGTAGTAGCAGTAGCAGTTCATACAGCCCGTCGTTTAGCAGCTTTTCCAGCTCAAGTTTTTCCAGTTCCTCCAGCTCAAGCTCCAGCAGCTCTAGTAGTTCCAGCTTTTCTGGAGGGGGTGGCTCATTTGGTGGCGGAGGTGCCTCAGGAAGCTGGTAGCAATAAGCGGCGCGCAATACCAGATAAGGGCCAGAGCGAAAATGAAGCACTTTCAAATAAATAAGACGATCTATTAGAATGCAGGTTACTGTACAGAATATGAGATGCGAACCGGGAACACTTTATAGAATTACTACCCCGGTTGCCACGAATCAGAGCAGACATCCCGATCCCGCCCATGAAAAAGGTTGATCGGCAGAGCCTGAAAGAAAGAAAAGATAATGTCCATTCTCCGCATCTATTCCGAGTCCGAGTTAAACCCGGAACTGCGAAAACAACTTCAAATGCGCGAAAGTGCTGAAGATACGGAGGCCTTAACTTCTGTACAATCCATTCTGGACGATGTGCGAAAACGAGGCATTGAGGCAGTCAGTAACTATTCCCGGAAATTTGACGGATTCTACCCGGAACCGGCTATTTGTACTGAGACAGAAATTGCGGAAGCAGACCAGCGCCTGGATCCAGAAATCAAGCAAGCCTTCACCGACGCAGCAGCCAATATTCGGACTTTCCATGACTTTCAAAGGGAACGGTTACAGCCGGCCAGCACGAAAGTGGCCGGGGCCGAGCTGGGTTTTTTCTATACTCCGGTTGAGAATGTAGCTGTGTATGTACCCGGAGGAAAAGCCCAGTATCCATCTTCTGTATTGATGGGAGTCATTCCAGCAGTGGCAGCTGGTGTTAAGAACATCCTTCTACTGAGCCCGGCCAACGACCAGGGAAAGCTGAACGATGTAGTGCTCTACTGTGCAAAAATGGCTGGCGCAACCACAGTTCTGAAGATTGGAGGAGCTCATGGAGTGGCCGCGGCTGCTTATGGACTGTACGCTCCTCCGGCTGAATTGATTGTTGGCCCTGGAAATCGTTACGTTACGGCGGCCAAAACATTGCTATCCGCCTCCGGGCGAATTCGCATAGATCAGCCCGCAGGCCCTTCCGAAGTTATAGTGATCGCCGATGAAAGTGCCAGCCCTGAATTTGTGGCCTCCGATATGCTCAGTCAGGCAGAGCATGGAGAGGATAGCCCGGCCATTCTACTTACAACAAATCGCAAACTTGCAGAGGCCACTTCAAGAGAAATCGAAAAGGGGCTTTCGGAGCGGCCAGCCAGACGAGAAATGAAAGAGACCAGTATTCGCAAGCATTCCTACGCCATTGTATTCGAAACAATGGAAGAGGCCTTCCGTTTCTCCAATGAGTACGCTCCGGAGCACCTGGAAATCTGTACTGTAGATCCGCAGAAAGATCTGAAGAATGTCAGCGCAGCGGGAAGTGTCTTTCTCGGTCATTATGCTCCGGTAGCCCTGGGCGATTACTACAGCGGCACAAACCATGTGTTGCCTACCGGCGGAACCGGTCGAATGTACTCCGGCCTTGGTGTAGAAACCTACATGAAGCGGATTACCTATCAGCACCCTACCCGGGAAAGTCTGCGGGAAGCCTGGAAACCTATTCAGATAATGAGCCAGGTAGAAGGTCTGGAACATGAGCACGGACACAGCGTGGATGTGCGATTCCAGAAATAGGTTTCGCCATCCCGGCAGCAAGCCCCGCATTGATCCCGGACTGAAAGAGTCTATCCCAGCATATCCCGGGAGTCCCACCCCTGATCCAGGGATTCAACACAAAGGCCCTGGACGTTACACCGCAACCGGCAGAAGCCGAAGATTACATCATATAAAGAGGAAACCTTTCCTTCAAAGTTCCAGAGCCTGGGCTCTCTACCGCTATCCTATCCTCGGATGAAATATCCGTTACAGGATTGAATTAGATACTGTCTCCATTTTCGAGCCGCGAACGTTACACGCTCGCTTTTATTTTTTCACTTTGTAATTGATGGAAGTGTTCTGTTTTCATACTCTGAAAGGGGTATATGTACCTCCCTACGGCCAGTGTAGTTCGGAAGATAAGTTCGGAAGATAACGCCCGGGTTCATCGTAATACAGCCGCATGGCTTTAAATCGGGGAGAGAAACGAATTTCAAGGTATGGCGATGGTTCTTGCTGTAAGCTCCAGGACAGGAATGGAAATAAAGTCCCTATCTGAACCTTCCGGAATTTTTGCATGCACTCGCGAGCATTTTCAATTTTTGATTGCCTGGTATTTTAATAAGTTTACTTTAAAACCCTCATGAGTTTATGGAGGAAGAATATGGAAGGCCAGGCAACAAAAACAGACCGGAATGATGGAGCTTCCCAGGTCTTCCAGGACAACGAATCGGCGGAATGGCTGGTGCTGGCCGTGGATGATGACCCGCTTTACAGAAAGACAACTGGATTCGCTCTCAAAGGCTTCAGCACCCTGCGAAAGTCGGTGAGGCTATTGCAGGCCGGATCTTATGAAGAAGCCTGTGCCGTTGTAACTCAGAATCCGGACATTGCACTCATTCTGCTAGATGTAGTAATGGATACTGACGACGCTGGATTTCGGGTGGTTCGGGCCATTCGGGATGTAATGGGTAATTCTCAGGTACGAATCGTAATGATTACCGGTCAGCCAGGTTTCTCCAGTATGGCAGAAAGCCTGCGCGAGTACGATATAAACGATTACTGGAGCAAAACCGAGCTTTCCGCCGAACGATTGAGAGCTGTGGTCACAGCGAACGTACGAGCTTACCAACACCTGGTTACTGTAGAACGAGCCCGGAAAGGACTGCAGCTGATTGCAGAGTCCAGTAATGCACTTTCGGAAGCAAAAACGCTGGAAGAGTTCTCAACCAGAATGATTGTTTCCATCTCAAAGCTTTTGCAGGTAGCTGCGGATGGCATTGTATGTGTTGCAATTCCAACCGGGACACCGCCAAGGATTATTGCATCTGCCGGAGCACTTTCGCAGAGCAATGGAGACAAACTTTCCAGTCTTACAGATAAAAATATCCAGGAGGTGCTTACTCAAACGATTAGAAATGGGACATCTCAGTTCGAAAAGGATTTCACAGCACTCTACTTCCCTCGAGAACTGGCTGGATCCGAATATGCTGCTTACGTAGCCACCGGGCGGAATCTATCGGAAACGGAAATTCAGTTATTACGAGTCTTTGTGGAAAACCTGGGACGAGGACTGCATAATGTGGCCCTCTTTAGCAGACTGGACCATATGGCTTACAATGATCCTCTGGTTGACCTTCCAAATGAGAATTCGCTCATCCGCTCAATCAATGCACTTCTGGGTCGACCTGGCCAGACCCTCATTCTGCTGAACATAGATGGATTCTCTGATTTAAACCTATCGCTGGGTAGCGAAATGGGAGACCGTCTATTAAAGAGAGTGGCCAGGTGCCTGCAGGAATCCATTGATCCACTGGTAATCAAAGCACGTTTGCATGATGATATTTTTGCGCTTCTCGGAGCTGATTCCAAACTGGATCCAGCGGCACTGGAATACTTAATTGAGCAATCCATTCAAGACCTGGGTCTGGGTACATTGAGCTTGAGCACGGTCACCTGCGATCTGGCCCAGCCCGCCGCCAATGGAATGGAAGTAATTACTCAGGCCCGACTTTCATTAAAGCTGGCGCGCAAGCAAGGACTCAGGCGTAGAGTGCGAACGGATCCCGGTATTTCAATCCTGGCCCAGGCCAGATACGAATTGCTCAGCGCCTTCCACGAAGCATTAGATAAGGAAGAAATCACCATAGCACTGCAACCTCAGCTGGATTTAAAAACCGGCCACACCGCCGGAGCAGAGGCTCTGGCAAGATGGACCACTACCGAAGGCCGAATGGTTTCTCCGGGAGAGTTCATTCCCCTGGCAGAAACCACTGGCCTGATTCTGCGGATGGGAGACCAAATCATTAAGCGAACCATTGAAGCGGCTTCCATCTTAAAAAAGGAAGGTTTGGTCGGCTTAAGATTGGGATTTAATGTATCCGCAACTCAGTTATTGCAATCCGGATTCCTGGAGCGCCTGGCAGAAAGAATCAAGCATTCAGACGTCGAGGGTTCCGATCTGGAACTTGAGATAACCGAATCAGCAGCAATGCAGGATTTTGATCGGGTAATCGATGTACTGGCTGGAGTTCGCAATCTGGGCATTCAAGTGGCCATCGACGATTTTGGTACTGGATTTTCCTCCCTGGCGTACCTGAAGAAGCTTCCAGCCGACCGGCTAAAAATCGACAGGACTTTTGTAAACGAGGTGGGACTGGATGATTCCAGCCTTTCTATCGCTGAAAACATCATCGAGCTGGCCAATAAACTGAGCCTGGAAACGATAGCAGAAGGAGTGGAAACGCCGCAGCAAGCCGATTGGCTAAAGGAACGAAACTGCCAGCAAGTTCAGGGCTTCTATTATGCCAGGCCCATGCCACTACCGGACTTTGTAAAATGGGTCCGATCCAATGACAAATGAAACTGTTAAACGGGTTTCTAAATAAATGCTCCATAGCCTACGCCCATCGAATGACTATTTTTCGCAGGATGCTCCCTTTAACCGGAGCTTTCTTGCTTGCATCCGGCATACTATACAATTATCGATCTGAAGCGGCCCTTGAAAGACTACACTCAAATCAACTATCTCTTCTTTCGGATACCAGCAATCTTCTTTCGCATGGAATGTTTGAATCCCTGCGAGAGCTGGACTACATGGCCAATCAATTTGAACAACTCCGTCCGGGGACCGGGAATGGAAGAGGAATAGAGAAACTCCGCACAGTCTTTCTTTCTGCTGCGGAATTGAATGATCGCTATTTGCAAATACGATGGATTGACACTTCCGGAATGGAACGTGTGAGAGTGAATAGGCTCGATTCGGGTCCGTCGGTAATGGATGCATCCGCACTACAGAATAAAAGCAGTCGGTACTATGTTCAGGAAGCTTCCAGGTTACCTCGGGGGGAATTCTACATTAGCAATTGGGATCTAAACCAGGAAGGCGGAGCCATTCAAGTGCCCTACGTTCCAGTGATTAGAATCGCGAGGCCTGTTTTTGATGGATCTGGAAAACGGGCTGGAATGCTGGTCATTAACCTCGATGCCAGACAGCTACTTCCTCTGCTGGATAGATTGTCCGAGGAGCGGAATCCAGACCTTTTTTTGATTGATAGCAAGGGAGAATGGATCAAAGGCGAAACTCCAGAAGATAGCTGGAGCGAGGATCTAGACCGTGCTGAATCATTCGCACAAAGGTACCCGGAACTCTGGGAAACAATAACAAATGCAAGTGCAGGAGAATACACAGGCGAAGAGGGCTACTGGGTCTTTTCCAGGTTCTCTTTTCATCTTATGGGTTTTTCCACCGGCTGGAAGATCCGTTCCCCCGAATGGATTCTGGTGACTCGCTCTGCAGTCAGCACCTTTATGGGCTTTCATTTGCGTTCATTTTTGGAAAGCTTGATCTTCTTTCTGGGCTCTGGAATACTACTGGTTTTGATTTTCGCTCAAAAATTCATCTCAGAATCGGAGCGAAAGGAGCTAATGAACAACCTTGATCGAACTCGCTCTCGCTTGATGCGTGCTGAACGGCTATCGTCCATGGGCCTTTTGATGGCCGGCCTTTCCCATGAACTCAATACACCCATCGGCGCAGCTCAGTTGATGACTTCATCGCTCATGAATGAGCTGGCTGAATCAGAAAAAACCGATAGATCTAAATTGGAACCTGCCCGGCTATCCGACGGGTTAAGCTTAATCAAAGATGGACTGGATCGCGCCGCTGACCTGGTGCGAACGATCAAGAGGATGAGTGTGGACCGACAATCTGCCCGGCTTCAGTGGTTTAATCTTTCTGAGGTTGTCCAGGATGTCAGCCGAATTATGGAAGCCGCCTTTACCGAACAGAACCATCGAATTCAATTAGAAATTGATCCTAAAATCAAGCTCTTTGGAGCACCGGGTCCTTTGAGCGAAGTAATACAGATTCTGGCTGCAAATGCTCTGGAACATGCTTTCGAATCCAGAAATGGAGTTTTGAGTATCAAAGCTACACAGAGTCAACGGTACTGCTATCTGAGCATCTCAGATAATGGAATGGGAATCGACCAGGGATCATTACTTCATATATTTGATCCTTTTTTCACCACAGCCAGAAATAGAGGTCATGCTGGAATTGGATTGAGCATTGCCCAGGAACTTGTCCACGGGGCTCTGCAGGGACGAATCAACGTACGAAGTGCCAGCGCTTCCGGTACAAGATTTAGAATTTCCATGCCTCTGGTTGCACAGCCACCACGCAATATCCGCTGAGGTTTCCTGGCATTATCGCATTAGCGCAGCCCATCCGAAAGCACCCAATTTTGAATCAAACGATTCGGTGCTCCTATAGCAGCTCCGGAAGCCATATTTCCACTGGACTTCCGAGCGCGATTCGTTCACAACTGGAAATCGGCCAATCCAATGAGCGAAGAAGTCTTTAACTACAGTGCAGCCAATCCCCCACAAAAATCATGTATTCATTCGATAGGATTCCTTGAGCGACATCACCTTCTCGAATACTCGCCTTTCTCTGGATGGATCATGGGAGGGGCGTTTGACCATCTCCAGGCATAGCTTCTGCTGTTCTTCCGTGGTAATGGCTTTCTCATAGAGCTCCACTGCATGTCCGCTAATGTCTCGAACAAATACTGAGAAAATCTGATCCAGGACATCGGAGTCCACATCTCTGGCATATGGCCCATCAGTTTCCGCCTGCTCCAGAATTAGAGAAGAATAAGAAATTATGGAGAAGATCTCTCCCACTGCCAGCATGAAATCTATATCCTTGCTTTGTTCAGCGGACGGAGCCGTATCCTTTAAGAATTTGATAAATGTCTCGATTTGCTCAACCAGGACCCCTGCATTCGGAGCCTTATTCGCAGAAGCAGTCTGAAACTTGGGCCGCCAGGGACCAAATGGAATTTCATCCAGGCCTTTGGTAGTAGCTCCCTGATTAAAAAGAAAATCCTCTTCATTCGGCGCCTCCGATGCAGGCGCTGCAGGTACAGTTCGTTCATCGAATAGAAAGGAATGCATGAATCGCACAGTAAGCATCATGTTCACATGAACTGTACCTTCCAGCTTTGGCAACATGCGAATGTCTCTTGTGGCAGATTCAAAATAGACATCCTTCTCAAAGCCTCGAGCTGCGATTACGTCCCAGAGGCGTTCAATGACTTTTTCGCCTTCCAGAGTAACTTTCATTTTCTCCAGTGGATTGAACAATAGATATCGTCGATCCTCAGAGGATGCAATTCGCATATAATCTTTGGCTCGGTAGCTAAACATACGCATGGCCACCAGTCTGGCATAAGCCTCATTGAACAGCTGCTTGATATGCGGAAAATCAGTTACATAATTTCCGTAGAGCTTTCTTGCTGCAGCATGATTCAGGGCTTCGTAGAAGCTATGTGTGGCAATACCTACACTGGCAAGACCCAGATTGAATTTTGCGAAGGCAACGGTGGCCAGAGAGGCATCCCAGGCAGCCCGGCCTCGAGATACAATTTCTGCATCTGTAATTGGATAGTCATGAAGCTCCAGTTCCGCCACGTACTTCTGGGAACGAACTACATTCTGAGTGCATTCGTATTTTGGATGATCGGTCTCTACGACAAAGAATACGTACTCCTTCTTCTTCTCTTTAAGCTTGGCGAAAATGGATACATATCCTGCCACATTTCCGTTTCCGATGTAGTATTTATCTCCCCGCGCCAGGTACTTACCGTCTCCCTGCGGAATCAATTCCATGTCGCTGGAGATCAGGTCTGCACCATGTTCTTTTTCTGAAAGACCAAAGGCGAAGACCTTACCGTCCTTTAGTTTCTGAGCGGTTCGCTTCTTAACTTCTTCGTTATTTCCGATCCATATGGGCCCCAGACCCAGGATGCTTACCTGCCAGGTATACCAGTGGGACAGAGAATAGAACCCAAGGATTTCGCTGAAGGCTGTATTTCTGGCTGTATCCCATCTACAATTTTCATCTCCATAGGCAGACGGTGTCAGAAAATTATAGAAGACTTGATTCTCTTTCAGAAAGCCAAGAAAATCATCGTACCAGATCACTTCATGATCCTCTTTTTTCATCTCTGCCAGACCCTTGGCTTCAAAGAATTGGATGGTCTTCGCAAATATATCCTGAGTACGTTTATCGAAGTTAGAGTAATCGGCCTTGAGTGGATTCAGTAATGTCATAATAACCTTCTTTTTTTCGCATACAGCTTGAATTCTTCGACTAAAAGAAACCGTAAGCTGGAATGCTCGAATTCATAACAGGTAGAGTGCCTTGCCGGGATGTAGGGGAAAAACACAACAGGGCTCTATGGGAAATTCAACGCCCTTCAATTCAAGAGAAAAATGAAAACTCTATTGCTCAAGACTTACAATCTAACTGTGTTCAAAATCATACTGAAGATGTTTGCGACATTAGCCAGGACCAGGATCTTCGCCGGTTTTGTTCGACTGATTATGCGCTGGATGGCTGGACTGGTTCACTGGGCCAACGGTGCTCCCAGGGCGAATACACCGAAGGATCTGGCCCGGATCTGGCAAGAGTTGATGCCCTCCCAAAACGAATTTCCTGTTCAGGAACAAGCCGGTTTTGATTCAACCTGGAGCCCGGAAAACAAAAGCAAAACGCAGACCAATGTGGTTGCACTTGGGCAAATCCATCTGCATTGCCCGCTCAGGGGCTCGGACAATTCCCTGGCCTGCCATCAACTGATGGAGTTCGATCGGGAGCTAATTCGAAAATCTGGCGGTGAACTCAGAGTGCTGGATTCACAGTCCAGCTCCGGTCGAAACTACTGTACCGTAGCTGTCCGCACAGTAGCGGATGCCAGAAGTGCTACTGATTCTAGTTTACCTTGATCTTGCTTTTTTCCGGCCCGTTGTGTCGCTGATTCTCTTTCTTTGTGATCTTGCTTTTTTCTGACCTTTCGTCTCTCTGATTCTGGATCTCTCGGTTCTGGATCATCCTTGCTCTCCTTCTAGCTGCTTCTATTTTTTTCCCGGTGTCTGCGCTTCGAGAAGCCTATCCAAACCAAATAGCCAGGAATGGAGCAGGAATCTGTAATGCGACGATTTTATAGATTCTGGGTGAATCCGAGTTGCACTTTAGATCTGTATCTGAGAAAATCAGATATGAAACTTTATAGATTCATGACTCTGATTGCTATTCTTGCATCTGGAATGCTTTTCTCATGCACCACCTATATGTACCGCGCCATCTGCTTTAGTGCAGGTACCGAAATCTATGAAGGTCATGTAGAAATCAAAAGACCAGTAACCATTCCTGGACTTCTGGGAATGGATGTATTTCCCGAGAATTCCTGGCTAAAGACCGCCGATGGGGCCTACATTCGCGGCGACTGCGTCGTGCAACCAATGCGAATTGATGGAAAAGACGAAAAGCATTAAGACCAGAAACCGAAAACCTGGCGTGAGTTTTCAGGACCGGTCGGCTGTGCACTTTGAGGCAGCAACGCCCATTTCTTTCGCAGTGCAACGGCTCAAGTTAACCGTCTTTTAGATTATTCGATGCGAAATCTGGAGCTGGACACCTGGTTACTGCAAGGAGATATCTCCATCCAGTATCAAGCCATGCGAGATCTCCAGGGGTTCGATAATCCAGATTTGCAGGCCAGAATTTCAATAGAAGGATGGGGCAAAACATTCCTGTCCAGGTGGCACCCTGATCCGCCCGGATGGGGAGAGGATTTCTACCAGCCAAACTGGATTTCCACACATTACACACTTCTGGATCTTAGAAACCTGAACCTCAGTCCTGAAAACGAGATCGCTCGTAATACTTTACATTATGTTCTGAACTCCGGGATGGCGAAGGATGGAGGAATTCCACTGGGGCCTTCAACCCGCGATCGCAGTGATGTATGCGTAAACGGGATGTTTCTGAACTATGCATCCTATTTTCGCATACCAGAAAAGGAACTGGAATCCGTTGTAGATAGTATTCTTTGCGAAGTCATGCCGGATGGTGGCTTCAATTGCAGAAGCAATCGCAGCGGCGCCGTACATAGCTCCATGCATTCAACGATTTCCGTGCTGGAAGGATTATGCGAATTTCAGAAAAGAGGTTTTGATTACCGAAAGAAAGAGATACAAAAATCCATCCAGACTTCGGAAGAATTCTTGCTAATGCATCGATTATATAAATCAGATCGTACTGGAAAGATTATTCATAAAGATTTCCTGAAGCTTGCCTATCCATGCCGATGGAAATATGATATTCTCCGTGCTCTGGACTGCTTTCAGCATGCGAAGAAAAAATGGGATCCCAGAATGAGCGATGCAATGGAAGCTCTTATTAAGAAAAGAAATCCGGACGGAACCTGGAATATGCAGGCAGCCCATGCCGGACAACAGCACTTTCTTCTGGAGAAAGCAGGAAAGCCCGGTCGTTTCAATACGCTCCGTGCATTAAGAGTACTGAAACATTTCGGCGCATAGATATCAACACAGCCCGGGCCCTCCGAAAATGCAAGAAAGCTGCATCCGTCCGCTTCAAGTTGTATCCAATGCTAACTCAGTCTTTTCTGCCTACCCGGGCTCACCGTCCTTTACTTTCTAAGTGCATTTATGTTGGCCTTTCCAGGACCTACCATGGGCATAACCAGTTCCTGACCAATTTTTAGCTGCAACAGTCCAGGTCCTGTATAACTGAAAAGCCAGTCCAGTCCGTGCGCCACCGCCGATGGAAGAGTTCGACTATAGCACGTCTGTCCCGAACTCTCCGATTCAGAAATGACAGACTTACCAGCGATACCGAAAGATTCAGCCAGTGCAGCGAAATCCGGACTGCTTTTGAACTTCTCCTCACTGAAACGATCCTGAAAGAATAGATTCTGCTGCTGATGAACCAATCCCAGATGCCCATTGTCCAGAACGATTATCTTAACGTTGGCTTCCAGATCTTTCAACGTAGCAAGCTCCTGAATATTCATCAAGATCGAACCATCGCCCGTGATGCACGTTATACATTCATTGGGACGCCCCAGGGCAGCCCCCAGCGCTGCCGGCAAACCGAATCCCATGCTGCCCAGACCGCCGCTGGTCAATAATTGCCCCATTCGCTGAAACGGATAGTACTGAGCCACCCACATTTGATGCTGACCCACGTCTGTGGTTACTGGTCCGAACCGAGAAAGATTGGAAATTCGATTAAAGAATGGATGAATATCGCCTCGATTTCCAAATAAAGAAGGTTCATCCTGTCGACCATCTTCTGCTTCCATTATTTCCTTTCGCCTGATGGCCCATCGATTCCATCGGCTGGAAAGCGTTGCAGTACCCTGAGAAGGGCTACGAAGATGAAAGGCACTGTATCCTTGCTTCTCAAGACCTTCCGAGAGTTCACCCAGAAAGCTCCTGGCATCCATGGCCAGCGGTAGATCCACAGATACATTCTTTCCGAACTCGGGCCAATGAATATCTGCATGAATGATCTTCGCAGCCGGGGCAAAAGAGTCGGTTTTACCGGTGGCCCGGTCATCAAACCGTACTCCAAGAGCAATCATCAAATCACAGTCATGAACCATGCGATTTGTGGCAGCACTTCCATGCATTCCAATCATCCCCAGGTTCAAAGGATCGTTCGCCGGCAGACAGCCCAGTCCCATAAGGCTTTGAACCACTGGTATCTGATACATTCTGGAAAATGTTCGAATAAGCTCCTGAGCATCTTTCGCTCCGCCGCCGGCATAGATCAGAGGTCGTTCGCTGGAAATTAGCCAGCGAATCGCTCTGTGGATTCCCTGGGCCCTGGAGGGAGGCAATGCGATAGAACTGAGCTGAATGTCTTTAGGAATATCAATCAGAACAGGACCCGGCCGACCGGATAACATTTGCTCATAGGCTGTTTCCAGAATAAAAGGAAGCTTGGAAGCCCGATCCACATAGAATGCTTCCTTTACCATAGGAGAAAGCATTTCAACTATGGGAACCTCCTGAAATGCATCGGTTCCCTTTAAGGCTCGATCCACCTGACCGGCGATAACCAGAAGAGGAATACTGTCGCGCATTGCATCGGCAACAGAAGTAATGATATTTGTAGCGCCAGGACCGGACGTTACGAAACAGGCGCCTACCTGCCCGGTGCTGCGATACAGCCCCTGAGCCATAAAGGCTGCAGATTGCTCATGTCGAATGAGAATATGTTTCAGTCCGGAGCCATGCAGCGCATCGTATATGGGAAGTATGGCCCCACCCGGCATTCCTGCTACCCAGGGCACTCCTTTCTCTTTGAGAAAATCGATTACTAACCTGGCCCCTGTTGTTTTGTGCTCCTGCACATCCGGCGATTTAGAGCGTGGCCGGGCCGGCTCGCGAATTAACGGTTTCTGCAATGTTCCTTCAGTCATGGTCTTTTCCTGACCCTGACAATCCGGACGGAGATATCTGGTATGACCCCCCGCCAGGACTGGCAGGGGAAATGGTTTAACTCACCCTGCCATGAAGCATACCACGACCACCATCACTACTGTGACGTTTAGAGTCAGTATGCTGTTTGCGGAGCGAATCACTGAGGACAATATCGAAAGATTTGCCCTGACAGTCAACTCCGGAAAGAATAAAAATCTACGGTATTGGATTTTGGAGTGGTGCAAATAGAGCCCCCCATCCGAATGATCCGTGCGCATTCCCTATCGCTACAAACTTAGCTTTTCCATTGGTATGCTTTCGGTGCTTATTACCGGTGGAGCGCTGTTCTTTTTTTATCGTACCATCTACAGAACTGTATGGGATCAAATGACTCTGCGGTTAATGGATGTGGCCGGCACCGGCATCAGTCTGATGAGCTCGGAAGAAAAGAAGGCTCTGGATGGCATGGCGCTGAGAATCCGCGAAATCACTCCTGCGGATTCCATCCAGTCCGAAGCCCTGAATGCCATTGGGGCCGGAGATATTTCGGAGCCGCTGGAAGATGACCAGGTTGCGGAGCTGGAATCGGACGCAGATTTTCTGGCTCTGGTAGATCTTTTGAATCGAATCAAGGATGGCACATCCAGGGATGGAAAAAGACTCATTCGCTATGCCTATTTTCTCACTCCGGTGCCCGGACGACCAGGATACATGCAGTTCGTGGCCGATGCAGATTTTTACGCCTACGATTATAATGAAGACGGCATTATTGGAGATGAAGAAACAGCCGCCACTCCAGGTACAATCTACAACGCTTCTGAATTTCTGGAGCTGGCTCGCGCAGAAAAAGAAAAGATCATAACTGCCGATCCGGAGTTTACGGAGGACAACTGGGGCATCATGGTTTCAGCCTATGCGCCTGTGCTGGACGAAAAAGGAAACGTAATCGGCCTTCTGGGCCTGGACATGTTGGCCAACAACGAATACAACCTGGTAAACGATCTTTTCTGGCTGTACATCGGAATCGTAATTATCAGTATGCTCCTTACAGTTTCAGCGGCCTACCTGATGGGAGGTCTTCTCACCAGGCCGGTAAATATACTTCGCACCGGCGCCGAACGCGTTCGCAACCGTCAATTCGATACCGAAATCACAATCAAGACAAACGATGAACTGGAGGTCCTGGGCGATACCTTCAATGCCATGACCCGGGAGATTCGGGATTTCTCGGCGAATCTGCAGAAGCAAAACCAGGCCTTCTTTCGCTTTGTCCCCACCGAATTCGTGCAGATCCTGGGCAAGGACAATGCGGTGGATATAAATGCAGGAGAGTCCAACGTTCTTCGCATGTCTGTATTGTTTTCCGACATCCGATCCTTTACTACCATCAGCGAAGACATGACTCCATCCGAAGTTCTGGACTTTGTGAACAGCTACCTGGAAGTGATGGAACCGGTAATCCATGATCATGGAGGTTTCATCGATAAGTATCTGGGGGATGGGATTATGGCACTGTTCATCGAAAGAGATGGTATTTCCTCTGCGAACCGGGCCGTGAACGCTGCAGTCGCCATGCAGAGAGAGCTTTCAGGATTCAACGAATTCAGAAAGGATCAGGGAGTAGCACCCATTCTAACTGGAATGGGAATCGCCACCGGCGATGTGATCATTGGCACCGTAGGAACTCAGACCAGGCTGGATACCACGGTTCTCGGGCATTCAGTGAATATGGCCAGTCGCCTGGAAAGCCTCACTCCTTCCTACGGGATTTCCATCCTGATTACCGAAGATACCTTTTCCGATCTGGCCGACCCCGAGCAATACATGCACCGTGAAATCGACACCGTGATTGCTAAAGGGATGCGAAAGCCTAATCTACTCTATGAAATCTTCGATGCAGATACCCAGGATCAACAGATGTTCAAAGAAAAGAGCAAGGTTCATCTTCACAAAGGGATTCTATTATACAAGCTGGGTCAATTCCAGGATGCGTACCGGGAGTTTTTACAAATCTACGAAATGGACCCCAGGGACCGGGTTGCACGGATCTATTTAAAGCGCTGTAAGAAATTCCTGGAAGCACCGCCTCCGGAAGACTGGCAGGGCTCCATGCGATTGAGTCGAAAGGCCTAGGAGTCGGCATTCCCCCGGTTCGCCTGATTCAGGGTAAAACCGGACCCTAAAGGGATTTCACAGCAAGGATATCCATGGTATCCCCGAACCCTTTTCGCATGGCCCACTTTCTGTAGAATGAATCGCCCATATAACGAATCCAGCCACAGGCCCGCTTTCGATGAAAACTGGATGGACGGGAGGCTATTTGCTTCAGTCCATACAGTTCCAGAGTAAGTGCCATACTTTCCGGGCTGTAATCGGCGAAGTGATCTTCCGGATGGCTGCTAAGCCATTTTTCTGGAGAGCAGCGAAATAGAGGACCATGATAGGAAGGTAAAGAGAGTAGTAGCAGTCCTCCAGGTTTTAGAAGCTGTGCCATTCGCCTGAACGTAAGTTGTTGATCCGGAAAGTGTTCCAGGGTATAAAACGCTGCCAGCAAATCCATGGCTGTTTCTCCGCCGGAAAGAATTGAATTACCGGTATTGGATGGATTGTGATCAGCCGGCGCCGAGTAAGCATTCCCGGTGGGGGCTGTGTCTGCAGTGAGCGACGCATCCGCGGCTGACAGTCCATTTGCAAAAAGCGCTGACTCCTCGATTTCGGATCTATCTGCGAAAGACGTTTCCACTGAGACGGACGAACCGTCTAGAAATCGAAATAGTTCCGGTGAGGCGAAACTGGCATTCAGGATCTGGTGTCCCTTCCTCTGCGCAATCTCGGAAGCATAACGGGAGATCTCCACTCCCAGGGTGCGATAACCTCGTTGCTTCGCCTCGTCCAGAAAAAATCCTGCAGCACTGCCAATCTCCAGCAGCGTGGGCCCTCTGGCTGACCAGTCTACTTCCAGACCGGAATGCACCAGTACCCGGTCCATCCAGTCCAGCCGGGAGGCCGCCAGACGGCGAAGGTTGGGCTCATCCTCCAGATAGGATTTTCCATACTGGGATTCGTATTCGGACAGGAAGTAATCTGGACCGTAGTCCACAGAACGGGCTTTCAGGTAGTAGATTACTCCGTTGGAGCTTATTGCAAAATGGTCTGCATTATCCAATCCGGCGAATTTCGGAAAGGTCCTGGATAGAGGGATCAGAGGTTTTCTTGTATGCTGACAGAATGCAGGCATGTTTAAACTGGCATCCCGCTTTCTCGAGCGGACTGACCAAAAATGCGATTCTCCGCTTCCATTACAGGAACCAGAAAGGCAGGGAATAGTAATGCCTGGCCGCCACGAAGCAATCGCACTGTGCCATCGGACTTTCGGCTCCAGAAAATCTCTCTGTAGTCCATTTCCAGGGTATAGAAGTGCTCAACCGAATGTCCCAGGACCATGGCAGCCCTTCCCCCGGACCATTCAAACAATATCAATGCATGACCCGGACGGCACGTGGCGCTTCGGCCTCGCACGGAAAAAACCGGATACATCCTGTTATTATGCATCACCATCGCTCCATGAAAGCCCCGCTTTTGCACCACCTCTTCGAATCGAACCACTGTTTTCATCCATCGAAGGGGCATGGCATACCGGGCTTCAGCGGTAATCACTACCTGATATTTTTCAGGGCCTGCTTTTGCATGATTGCTGCGAAAATGCTGAACTTCCTGGGAATCTGGATGCCAGCCAGAAGTAGTCCAGGACGGTTGCTTTCCAGAGTTTACCCCCGAGCGATTTCTCAGTTCATCAGAAATTAGCTCATAAGCCTGAATAATCTCTCTGGACCGTTCTTCAGCCCATTGTCGATTTTCGGGGTTTCTATCCGGATGCACCATCAGCATAGCTTTGCGAAAGCTACGCTTCAGGGTTCTCTCATCTGGCAACGTTTCCAGTTCCAGAAGCGAAAGACAGGATTCCACCGTTTCCATCTGATATATGGATCGGTCGAAATCCTGTGCTTTTCACTATTTTTCCTTAGAAATTCTACGATACAGGTCAGCACTCATGGCCGGAGAAGAAAAGATCAGAGGAATCCTCTGGAACTGGGCCCTGTTAGACTTTACATATTCATCTGCAGGGCCGCCCTGAAGGTCGGTTCCTTCCAGAAGAAAGCAATCCATGGAAGCGTACTTCTTTAAATGGTCTACAGATTTTGCGGGAAAGCTCAGCCTGGCCGGCACAAATTCATAGTAAGTGACTTCTGGTTTTAGTTCTCTGAAATGGAAATAAGGATCCGGAACAGATCTAACATAGATTGAGCTACATCCTTCGCTTACATGGATCATACGCTGCAGGGCTCTTTGCACCACAGAATCACTGGCCTGACTCACTTTTTTGTAAACGTTCATTACAGATAGGATCAGAATTCCCACTGCAAATGTTCGCAGAATCCAGCCTGCCAGACGCCTCAATCTCTGTTCACGAAAAGGAAGAGCAAAGAATGAGGCGGCCCCCAGAATCAGATATGGAAAGCTATGCATTGCGTACCAACCTTCCACGCTTAGCATACAGAATGCAGTTACCATAGGCCAGGCCAGAGATAACAATGCGAATCGATTTTCCCGAATAAGAGTCAATGTTGACTTAAAAGGAGCGTTCCATTGTATTAGTTCCTTCCAGAGGAAAAGCCATAGACCGGCTAACGTTGTTACCAGAGCTGCAAGTACCAGCATGGAGATTGAACCTCCACCGTACTGCGATGAAAACACTACAAAGATCCCACCCGTGGGTCCACCCCAGAGTGTTAGCAATCCAGTCTTTCGCACCAGCTGAGGTAGAAACTGCAACTGAAAAATATCCCAGTTTGCTGCGATATAGGCCATCCAGGGACTCAGTGCCAGTAGCACTCCACAGAAAGCGAAGAATAGCCCACGCCAGCGAAATAGATGAAACACTACAACGAATGAAACACCGTATAGAGCGGCCGGATGCGAAAGGGCTCCCAGACCCAGAAATACACCGGAAAGAAGTGAGAAATGATCCTTCTTTTGCTGGAAGGCCTGATAGGAATATTGCAATGCAAGCATGCAAAATAGCAAACATAGGCCATCCATTCGAATTACGTTGGCTCCTCTCACAAAGGTTGGATCCAGAGCCAGCAGTAATGGAGCAATAAATAGCACTGGAGCATCTACCTGCAAAGACTGAAGGAATCCAGTAAGGACCAGAAGAATAGCGATAGCAATAATCAGCGAAAAGGCCCGCCCCACTTCCAGGCTTTCGCCGGTAAAAGAATATACTCCGGCCAGAGAGACCATGTACAGAGGAGAATTCCACAGGGTTGCCTGCTCCATTCCTGGAACCAGGCCATCCAGTACCATAGTGCGAAATCCATTACCTTCAGCCAGTTCCGCTGCAGGATTGGAAAAGAGTGCCTCATCGGGCCAGGGAGGAGGATGGGAAATCCCCAGAATCTGTATCTGCAATACCAGGGCAAGTATGGCCGGCAGACTGTAGCGCAGAGTACGGGAAAATCGAATTAGAAAAGAGGACATGCAAGGACAGGATCTTACCCGGCCTGCACCTTCTGCAACGCATTCTCAAGACTTTCCATCACAGGAAAAACTCGATCCAGTTCGGTTACGGAGATTATCTTTTTTACGGCAGGGGAAAGTTCAGCGATAATCAGCTCTTTTCCATGCTTGCGCAGTGCATGGTAGATGGAAAGCAGAGCGCGGACACCCGAGGATGACATATAAGAAACCTCTTGCAGGCGCACTATGACCGGGGTCTTTTTTTGCTCCAGGGAATCCAGAACGGCATGCTCAAATTCTTCGGAGTTCGTTATGTCCAAACGGCCGGAGAGGGAAACAATGAGTACATTATCTTTCTTTTCTACCAGTATTTGGTCAGTACTCATCATATCCAGCAATTCCTGCTTATGGGCTCAGTCAATTGTTTCCGGTGGGCTCCTCCGCATTATAGGATTCCTTCCATTCAACAGTGCGGCGATTCCACTCCTCTCGCTTTTGACGATTGAACCGGAGTTCTTGATCGACAAAATCACAGAGTTCATCCAATTTTTCACGATAACTCTGAAGCCTCAGTAATTTGTCCTCATAGTCCACAGTGCAGCTATCGGCATTTTGCACTATTTTTTCCATAAGGTTTCCCCATGTTTCTCAAACCATATCAGACCCTGAAAAAGGCCCTGGGCCCCTCCCATTGGTGGCCTGGAGAGAATTCTTTCGAAATCATGGTGGGTGCCATTCTTACTCAGAACACTTCGTGGAAAAATGTGGAAAAAGCTATCCACAGACTGAAGAAAGAAAAGGCACTTAGCCCAAAAAAAATGCATCGTACCCCGGTGGGGCAGCTTGCAGAATGGATCCGCAGTTCGGGATACTTTAATCAGAAGGCTCTTACCCTCCATCGATTCCTGGACTGGTACGCCGAATACAACTACAGGCCGGCTCAGATACTCAAAAAACATAATTCGGATTCTCATCCGGTGCGCCGGGAGCTACTTTCCGTGAAAGGGATCGGACCGGAAACGGCAGATTCCATCCTCTGCTATGGGCTGGAGCTTCCAGTTTTTGTGGTGGATGCATACACGCACCGCTGGCTCAGCAGGTATGATTCCGGGGCCGGTCGGGCAGCATCCGGTTCCTACAATTTAGTTCAGCAAATGGTTCAGGCCGATTTTGGCCGGCATTTTTCCGAAGCGGAACTGACGGCCCATTACAATGAATTTCATGCGCTCATTGTTCGGCTGGGTAATGGTTTCTGCAAGAAGACCGGTCCTCTGTGCAAGGAGTGTCCCCTGCGTGGAGAATGTGAAAATGCACTGGCTTGACAGGTCCGCCGCTATGCCAATCCTACCAAACAGATGCTTCGCAAAATTGCCTACTCCTTGAAAAAGGGAACCGAGGAACTGAATTATGGGCGCCCCATCATCGCTGGCTGGGCCGCCAGAACCCTGGTAGATGCTTCTGGAAATGCATCGGAGCTACACTTGCTGGATCCTGGATGCGGTCATGGCACAGATCTACTGAACTGCAAACAGGCCTACATTGACTTGCTGGAAAAGGAGAAGGTTATTGCTGCACCGGCCCTTCAACTTCATGGCGTGGAGAATTATCCGCCTTACGTAGAAGATTGCAAGAGAGAAGGAATTCATGTAGAGTCCGTGGACATTGAAAGAGAACCGTGGCCCTTCGCCGATGCAAGCATGGATGTAATTATCTGTAATCAAGTACTGGAGCATATAAAAGAAGTATTCTGGATGTTTTCCGAATTCTCCAGAATCTTGAAAACCGGTGGAAAACTCATTCTGGGTACTCCGAATCTTGCGAGCTTTCACAATCGTATGTTGCTTCTGTTTGGTCAGCATCCTACAGCGCAGCAGAGCTTTAGCGCCCATGTAAGAAGCTTTACTTTGCCAGATCAAAAAACCCTGGCGGAAAAAGGAGGTTTCTTTCGCTTCGAAAAGCGAGCTGGATCCAACTTCTATCCCTTTCCTCCCTTCCTGAGTAAACCGCTGGCACGAATGATTCCGGGAATGGCCTGGGGACTATTCACCTGCTACGAAAGAACTCAGAATCGTGCTCCTTACCTCGAATACATGGCAGAAGAGCTTTCAGAATTGGAAACTCCCTTCTATGGAAGCCCTCAAAACCCCGCCAGGAAAAGATACAAACCCGTATCACGTAAGTCCGGGTCCACCGCGAAATCTAAAAAGAAAGCCAGCGGGAAGAAAGGAAAGACTACAGGACGCAAGCGATGAACGACCTAAAACTAACCGGTCACGATTTAGTGGGCGATGGGTTGTATCTATTGCGATTCGAATGTCCTCCCAGCTTGCTGCAACAGTATAGCACTCCCGGACAATATGCTATCATTCGCACTTCTCCTGAACAGGAAAGGCCGGCCTTTTTTGCCATCGCTTCGAGCCCGTCTGATACCTATGTTGAGCTTTTGATTAAGCAATCCCCCGGCTCAGCGGAGCATTTGATAGGTATGAAAAAGGAACAGACCGTAGAATGTCAGGCTATTCAGGGACCTGGATTTTCTCTAGACTGCAGTGCCAGTAGCCCGGACATTCATATGTTTTCCATGGGGTCTGGTTATGCACCCTTTCGAGCCTTGATTCGCTCCATCGCTGAAAGCAAGGAACGGTGCAAATTACATTTATGGCAGGCTGCTTTTCGCCTGAGCTCTGTTCCTCTTCTGGATGAAATGGTAGCATTTGAAAAGGACGGATTGATTTCTCTGCATCTATGCCTGGATGAACAAACCGAGGATACTGCACTGCCATTCTTCTCCGGTCAGGTTCAGCAAGCACTTGAAAACTTCGGCGAGGATCTGAAGGACAGTCGGCTTCTCTGGATTGGATCCCATGCATTTGTAGAATCCCTGAAGGCTGCCCTTCAGTCCATTGGAGTCGATCCGGATAGACTGGTGACCAACTACTGAGCCGGTCTTAGCCGGCGCTTGTAGCCGAAAGTATGCTGCATTTACTCTGATTTGCTTCAGTCTCTTCAGACAGATTATTAAAAGGCGCAAAAATGAATACCAGCACAGATACAATACGAATCCCTATCCCGGATGACTGGCATCTACATCTCAGAGACGGAGATGTACTTTCTCTAACTGTCAATCATGCTGCTTCCAGGTGCAGGAGGGCTATTGTTATGCCCAATCTTAAACCTCCTGTGCGAACCGTGGAAGAAGCCAGAAAATACAGAGATCGAATTCTGGCAGTCTGTCAGTGGGACCATTTTCAGCCATTGATGACCCTTTACCTTACCGATGAAACCAGCCCGGCAGATATCGATGCGGCCAGGGAATCCGATTTCGTATTTGCAGTTAAGCTCTATCCCGCCGGAGCAACCACAAACTCAGAAGAGGGATTGACTTCTGTCAAGAAAGCAGAAGCTACACTGGCCCGGATGGAAGCCGTGGGATTTCCTTTGCTGGTTCATGCTGAGGCCACGCAGAACTCCATAGATGTATTTGATCGAGAAAAAGCATTCATAGATAGCGATTTGACCTGGATCTGCAAACGATTCCCGGAGCTCCAAATTGTATTCGAACATGTGAGCTCAAGAACCGGGGTAGAGTTTGTAGAGTCTCAAAAACACAGAATGGGAGCCACGATCACACCTCATCATTTGCTCCTGACGCGAAACGATCTTCTTGTAGGCGGACTGAAACCTCACCATTACTGTTTACCTGTGGTCAAGACAGAAGATGATAGGCTGGCCCTGATAGAAGCCAGTATGAGCCAGAAGAACGTATTTGCAGGCACAGATAGCGCTCCCCATCCTAGATCCAGAAAGGAATCCCACAGTTGTGCTGCCGGAATATATACAGCGCCATTTTTTCCTGAACTTTATGCCATGGCTTTCGAGAAACACTTTGTTGGTGCCGATGGCAACCTGGATACACTGGAATCCTTTCTGAAGGAATTTCTCTGTCTACGAGGGGAGCGGTTCTACAATTTGCCGCTCAACGATTCCAGGGAAGCGAGACATTCTAATCAATCGGTCCTTGAGATTCAGCGAATGCAAAACCAGAATCCGGAAAGCTATCCATTTGGTGACGACCTGCTTATACCACTATATGCAGGCAAAACCCTACCCTTTAAAGCAGAGATCATATCAGTCAATTCTTGATTCAGAAAACTGGTAGTCTGCTTGTCTCTGTCTAAGCCCCGGGCATGTTACTGCTTCGGAAACGAAAGAGGATTCCAGAGCAGGTATTGTTGTACCATGCAGCCGGTGTAGTAAGTCGTTCTTCGCAGCACGAAACGAAATTCCTTCGCCGCATCGGCCATCCGGGTAAATTGTTCGGGCAAAATCAGAGTGGAACCTAACTTGAAAGACTGGCAGCCTGCCTTATAATGTCCTCATGAGTGTCCGAATTATTAGGTTTAAGACTCTAGCTTTGACATTATTGTTATCCACTGCCTGGCAGTCCATGGAAGCTCGAGAGCTTCGTGTGGGTTACGGCGGATCACAGCCTTTTATAGACACCTCCCGGGAAACGGCATCCGGCGTTGCAGTGGACATATGGCAAGAAGCGAATCGAAAAACTGGTTTTCGCTCAAAGCAGGTAGCAACGGGCAGCGTCTCGGAAATGCTTTCACTTCTGGAATCCGGAAGAATCGATGTAGTTGTAGGCCCCATTTCTATAACGGAAGAACGATACCAGAAATTCGGTTTCACACATCCGTTCTATGTAACTTCACCGGCCATATTGACCAACCGTTCAGACACTTCCTTCTGGAAAATGATCCAGCCTTTTCTGAGCGGACCATTCTTGATCGGGGTGACCACCCTGCTGGGTCTTCTGCTTATTGTAGGCGCCATTATCTGGACTGTAGAAAACAAAGCTAACGATGCCTGGTCCAGAGATCCGATTAAAGGAATTGGTCAGGGAATATGGTTTGCTATTGTAACATTTACTACCGTAGGTTACGGCGACCTTGTGCCGGTTGGTAAGCGTGGACGAGTCCTGGCAGGGATCTGGATGGTCACTGCTATGATTACTGCATCTTCACTTACGGCAGGGATAGCCAGCGCATTTACACTATTTCAGCTTCAGCATGCAGCCATACAGGGTCCATCGGACCTCACTGGAAGAACCGTAGCCGTAATCCCCGGAAGTTCTGGAGAAGATTTTGCACGAAGATATTCCAGAAGAATTCGATCAGTGGAAGATGTGGATCAGGCTGTGGACCTGGTTCGCAAAGGTGAAGTGGATGCATTCGTTTACGATTATCCGGTTCTAAACCATTTGCTGGATTCAGAACCAGACCTGAGGCTGGTAAGAAGCCATGATTTATCGGAGCATTACTGTTTTGTGTTTCGTTCAGGAGATAATGCCGTAGGATCTGTTGACGCTGCACTTCTGCAAATCAGAGAAAATGGTTCCTTACGACAAATCCTCCAGCGATGGGGACTGGATACCGAGCGCAACAATTAGTTTTGGGATCTGTAGTCTAAGAAGATCTGGCCGGGTTCTCTTTTAGTTTTGTGAGAACGAACTGAAAGAGATCGTCAGCAACTGAATTAACATTCTTCTGGAAAGCTTCAATGGCCTGAGAAAAGTCAAGAGGAAGATACCCGGTTACGATGGGACTGGCTTTGTAGTGGCCCGGATGTTGCTCTCCATCATCGATACTAAAATGACTGAATCCGGACTCCTGGCTCCAGATAATGCTCTTTTCTCCCAGGTGACGGTTGTAACTGAGCTGAAATCGCACCGGTCTGGAATCCTCGAGCCAGACAGAAAGATCCATATCCTCCGCATGAAACCATCGCCGGTACGGCGCTCCAGGTTCCTGTTTCACTTTTTGAATTTCAAAAAACATTGTACATCCAGCCCCGGGCAGCATAAGTTTAGACGCAATCCATCAGGTTTTGGTGGACCAGAATCATAGCCTGCACTAAATTCAGGCTATGGCATCTAGATATCTGACGGGTCTTCCCGCACTAATTGTGCTTACGATTTTTCCAGTGTGTATAAGCACACAGCCGGAAAGTCGAAAAGATGATACTGTGCAAATGGATAATCGCACATGGTCCAGAAGAACTACTAAACAGCCAGAAATCGTATATTCCAAAATGGTACCTTCGAATCAGGCTTTTCACGCCTGGGACGAACGAATCGAGATAGCCACAATTCCTGTGTCCATATCCGACGATACAATCAATAGTTTCCAACTACGACGCAAGTATGAATTGTTCAAGGATTGCCCCACCGGACGATGGAATGTCTTAGAATATGAAACAGACCTGGTCATCTATGAATTCGAGCATCAAAAATGCGATCCCTATGAGCACAGACTGGTAGTAATGCAAAGAAAGGAAAATCGAGGTATCCTATTTGTCTATAGATCTCGTAAGTATCTGGGCGAAGAGCAGCTAAAACACTGGATTGAAATCGGCAAGAAGGCTCATTTATGGAATCGATAATTCAGATTCCGGGCGCCCGGTGAATGATCCAGAAACCGGTTTAACCATGGGCAGGATCGTGCCCCAGCTGTTCCAGAGCAGACAGGTTATCCCATTCGGCCCAGGATTCCCTTATCCGGTTTTCCTCCATTCGATAAAAGGAAATATATTCGGAAACTAGTTGCCGGCCGCTTGCCGGGAATGGTCCCAGATCGCCGCTTTGAGTACCACTAAAGCGGTGTCGAACCGCTACCCGGTCTCCCTCTGCGATCATATCCTGGATAGTTTCTTCCCCATCCGGAAACGCTTCGAATTGTCCGCGAAGATAATGAATTAGATCTTCGCCTTCCTCGATTGTTGCTTCCCCGGCTGCATGGCTATGGCGACAAAAATCAGGATGCAGAACGTTACGTATGCCTCTCCAATCCCTCTCATTAACACTTCGCACAAAACGGCGAATCAGTTCCTTGTTTTTTTCCAGTTCGTCCATAAAAACCGACGATTAAAGTCCTGGTGCATCAGAATTAACATGGTATCTTGCCAGGCGACATACAGAGTCAACAGAGCTTTCGAAGAATTCTTTTCGCACGGCAAGGTACTCCGTGTCCGAAAAAAACTCATCGCGGGTGGCCTGATCAGGAAAACCAATAATGAATAGACGATTAATCGAATGCTTGACCGGGGATTTTAGTTCGGATTGAATCTGCGCATCGTATCTGAAGTAGCCGCCCATGCGCTTCAGTATGGGCAGCATTCCTTCCCGGTATCTGGCATAAAGGGTTTCATCGGTAACATGAATGCCCACCAGGTCTTCTACAGGGCCATCAGTCCCCATGATCAGTCCCCATGATCAGTCTCCATGTGCGATGGTGCAGAAGCGATTGTAGAAGAATGTAAGAATTGACAGCTCACTGTAATCCACGGCCTTAACCGTCTGGATTCCTCCAGCAGCTGCGGCCGCTTTGATGCTTGCATCTCCAAAGCTGATCATTCCCATATAGGATTGAACGCAAGAAGCACCGGATCGACTACCTATGTTGGTAGCCTCCGAAACATCCTTATTCATCCTGGTATTATGGTAAATGTATCCGTAGGGAGGTTGATAGGTACCACAAGCTCCTAGAAGAAATGCGCCAGCAAGCACCAGGGCCAGCGTAGAAATCCGAATCAGTTTTTGCTCAGTTCTTTTCATGATCACTTCTTGTTGATGCTATTTCTATAGTCTGTGTTCATGCGAGAAATGAAATTGACGCTGATGTCTTTGGGGCACACTGCTTCGCACTCGTATTGATTGGTGCAGTTTCCGAATCCTTCTTCATCCATCTGCGCTACCATGGACTGGGCCCGTTTGTCTCTCTCTGGTTGTCCTTGAGGCAATACTCCCAGATGGCTGATTTTCGCAGAAACAAAGAGCATTGCACTGGCATTCTTGCAGGAAGCGACACAGGCGCCGCATCCAATACATTCAGCTGCATTCATAGCTTCATCGGCCACATCTTTGGATACTGGAATGGTATTACCATCCTGGGCATTTCCAGTCCTTACGGAAATATAACCGCCGCTTTGAATCACTCGGTCAAATGCACTTCGATCCACCATTAGATCTTTAACAACCGGAAAAGCCCGAGCACGCCAGGGTTCCAGGTAAAGTTCATCTCCATCTGCAAAACGGTGCATATGCATCTGACAAACTGTAGTTCTACCCTCGGGCGCGAACTGGCGACCATGAGCCAGGCCATTGATCATGAATCCGCAGGAACCACAGATCCCTTCTCTACAGTCATGATCGAATGTTACTGGATCTTCCCCTTTTTCGATAAGTCTTTCATTCAATACGTCCAGCATTTCCAGAAAAGACCAGTGCTGATCCACATCGGTCATTTCATAGCGAACCATGTTCGGCTTATCGTCCGGTCCGTTTTGACGAGAAATGTGCAATATGATTTTCATTTGTAGCTCCTCTGGGTAAGCTTAACGTTTTCAAAATCCAGTTCTTCTTTATGTAGCGTGGGCTCATTACTGCCTTTGAATTCCCAGGCACCCACGAATGCGAATTTGTCATCATGACGTAGCGCCTCTCCTTCCGGAGTTTGATGCTCTTCCCTGAAGTGACCTCCGCAGGATTCCTCTCGCATCAAAGCATCTCGGCACATCAGTTCGCCAAAATCAAGAAAGTCCGCCACTCGACCGGCCTTTTCCAGAGTCTGGTTCAATTGCTCACCCGAGCCGGTTACTTTCAGATTCTTCCAGAATTCATCCCGAATCTCAGGTATCTTCTTAAGAGCTTCCTTGAGGCCTTCTTCGCTTCTGGACATACCGCATTTATCCAGCATGATTTCGCCGAGCTCTCTGTGAAATGAGTCCGGGCTACGATTCCCATTAATAGAAAGGAACTGTTTCGTTTGAGACTCCACTTTCTCTCTGGCCTCTTTGAATGCATCGGTATCGCTCTTTACAGGATCCCAGCCCAGGTCAGCCAGATAACCGCCAATGGTATAAGGCAGAACAAAGTAACCATCTGCCAGTCCCTGCATAAGAGCACTGGCCCCCAGGCGGTTGGCTCCATGATCGGAGAAGTTCGCCTCACCTATGGCAAACAGTCCAGGCACGTTGGTCATTAGATTGTAGTCTACCCACAGACCACCCATGGTATAATGCGGTGCCGGATAGATACGCATGGGAACCTCATATGGATTCTCATTTGTAATCTTTTGATACATTTCAAACAGGTTGCCGTATCTTTCCTTAACAGCGGGAGCACCCAGGCGTTTGATTGCATCGCGAAAATCCAGGTAAACAGCGCGAGGATTCTCACCCTTGCCAACGCCACGACCTTCATCGCATACATTCTTTGCAGCGCGACTGGCAATGTCTCTGGGCACCAGGTTACCGAAACTCGGATATTTGATCTCCAGATAATAATCCCTTTCAGACTCCGGAATGTCATTGGGTGCACGAGAATCGCCCTTCTTTTTTGGAACCCAGACACGGCCATCGTTTCGCAGAGACTCAGACATCAACGTCAGTTTAGATTGATACTCGCCACTGGATGGAATACAGGTAGGATGAATCTGTGTATAACATGGATTGGCAAAATAGGCACCTTTGCGATAGGCACGGAACGCTGCAGTCACATTGCAGTTCATTGCATTTGTGGATAGAAAGTAGACGTTGGAATATCCACCGGTGGCAAGAACCACTGCATGACCGCTATGAACTGAGATTTTACCAGTCTTCAGGTCTCGAACTACAACCCCTTTTGCATGGCCATCTTCCAGAACTATATCCAGCATCTCAGTTCGAGGATACATCTCCACGTTTCCAAGACCGATCTGCCGAGAAAGGGCGCTGTAGGCGCCCAGCAGTAGCTGCTGGCCTGTTTGCCCACGAGCATAGAAGGTTCGACTTACCTGAGCTCCGCCAAAAGAACGGTTGGTTAAATAACCACCATATTCGCGTGCGAAAGGAACACCCTGAGCAACGCATTGATCAATAATACTCAAACTAACCTGGGCCAGGCGATACACATTCGCTTCCCTTGAACGAAAATCTCCGCCTTTTACTGTATCGTAGAACAATCGATAGATACTATCGCCATCGTTCTGATAGTTCTTGGCTGCATTGATACCGCCCTGAGCTGCAATACTGTGAGCTCGTCGAGGGCTGTCCTGAAAGCAGAAGCTTTTTACATTGTAGCCAAGCTCGGCAAGACTTGCAGCAGCGCTGGCACCGGCCAGACCGGTTCCAACTACGATTACATCAAACTTTCTTTTATTCGCCGGGTTCACCAGCTTAAGATCAAATTTATGCTTTTCCCATTTCTGGTCCACGGACCCGGAAGGAATATTTGAATTGAGCGACATGATTTCTCCCTCTGTAATTAGATAAGTAAATTACCTGACCAATCCAGATAATATTGCCACAGGAATGGATGAATACCCTGCGAAGATAAAGATAGCAAATCCCACTGAGATTTTCTGGACCGTGGGCCGGCTTTGCTCTCCGGAAAGGCCAAAAGTCTGAAGCATACTCTGCACTGCATGAGTCAGGTGCATGGCCAGAAAGAACATAGCTACAATATAACTGGCCACGATCAATGGATTACGAAAGGAATGCAGCACCATTCCGTAAGCATCATGCCTGCCCTTGTCATCTGTAAGGGCAAAGCCATTGGGTTCGATCTGGCCAAAGGTAAAATGTAGCAAATGGTAAATTAGAAATGCTAGAATTAGTAAACCGGTTTGAGCCATAAACCGGGAAGCGAGAGACGCTTGCTGAGTATTCTTGCTCTTGTAGGCCACAGGACGGGCTGCATTGTTATCCATTTTCAGCTTCAAAGCAATGATTATATGGAGCACAAATACAACTAGAAGGCCAATGCGGGCCGTCCATAGTGGACCTGGAATGCTCTTTAGAAATGCTGCATAAGCATTCATTTCCTCGCGACCGAAAAACATGTTCCAGTTGCCAAGCATATGTCCGATCACGAATCCGATCAAGAGCAGGCCGGTAGTAGCAACCAGGATCTTGCGTCCAATTGATGAACCGAAAAGACGTTTGAGGATCATTTATTAATATCTCCTGTCATGTCCGGGAGCTTGCATTCTCCGAACATGCAATATCTGGGTGGCCCATTGCACACCGTTTGACCCGAAATGGCCCATGGGACACTTTCCGGGGCCCTTCTTTATCTATCCCAGTGACTCCGTCAGTGATCTTTTTTGACGGCGGTACAGAGAATCTAATAAGAAGGGAACTTTCACAGGCTTTCTCTGTACGTTACCCCGTAAAGAAAAAATCGGTTTGGGCTCATTGCTCCGGCAGGATGCCGTTCGAATTTAAAGATAGGATCTCATTTGCTCAACCAGGGACATGGCCTCGGCTCGAGCTTTTTGCACCAGGTCTGACTTGTTGTGCGATGCATAGAGAATGGATCGACTTGAGTTGATCAATACATCTTTACCGGCCATTTTCATTACCTGGTGTAGATCGCCGCCCTGACTTCCAACGCCTGGCACCAGAAAAATCATTCCAGGAGCCAGAGTTCTTACCTTTTCCAGTTCCCCGGGATCTCTGGTTGCTCCCACAACGAGACCCAGGTTACCGCTTTGCTCGTGCCATTCGTGACATAAGCGGGCCACTCGCTGGAATAATGGGGGGTCTCCGTGGTATTGGAAGTCTCGTGCACCGGAGTTAGATGTAAGACAGAGAATAAAGGAAGCCCGGTCGGCACGATCGATAAAGGGCTGTAGACTTTCCTTACCCATATAAGGATTCAAAGTTATAGCATCCGCGTCCAGCTCGTCGAAGGCTGCCGTGGCATAGTGCGATGCAGTATTTCCCAGATCGCCCCTCTTTGCATCCAGCACAACCATCGCATTGGAGGTGCGACTTCTTATATACTGGATCACTTCAGCGAGTAATTCCCAGCCACCGGAGCCCATGGATTCGAAAAAAGCGGCATTGGGTTTGTAAGATAGAGCAAGGTCGGCCGTTGCATCTATCACATCTTTAAGATGTGCACCCAGACCAGCCCGGTCTTTTGAATAGCCCTGGGGCAATCGATGGGGATCCGGGTCCAGACCAACGCATAATACAGATCGGATTGCCTCTCTTCTTTCGCGATATCTCGTGTAAAAGGTTGACATTTTGCAGTATTCCTATGATCCTTACGCCAGCTTATTCTGGAGGTCTGGCGTGGCTATAAAGATAAACGCTACTAACCTGGCGGAAATGTACAAGTGGGCAGCCGAGAACTACGGCGACAAACCCGCATTTGCGACCAGGAACAAAGACAAGGTTTTTGAAGCCGTTTCGTTCAAAGAACTGTACGAAATGGGGCTCAACCTGGCAACCGGGCTAATTGACCTGGGTGTTCAGGCGAGAGAACATGTGGGGCTGCTTGCCGACAACCGATTGGAATGGATCGTAACCGATTATGCCATTCTTATTGCGGGTGCGGCAGACGTACCCAGGGGGACGGACGTAACTGATGCGGACGTAACATACATTCTACCGCATTCGGATGCAAAAGTAGTCTTTGTTGAGAACAAAGCTGTTCTCGATAGAATTCAAAAGAACAAAGACAAACTACCAAACATTCAGAACATCATTATGATGGATAAAGACACTCCGGTATCGGACGGTGTCCTGCGACTGTATGACCTCCTGGAGAAAGGAAAGCAACTCCGCTCTGGCGGGGATCGACGAGCTGAAGAGCGCATGGCGCAAATCAAGCCCGATGATCTTTTTACGATGATCTATACTTCCGGAACCACTGGAGCGCCCAAGGGCGTTATGCTTCGGCATTCCAGTATGGTATCCCAGGTAGAGAAAATCCCTATCGACATCACATCTTCGGACCGAATCCTTTCCATTCTACCCGTCTGGCACGTATTCGAACGAGTATTTGAGATGATTGCAATTGGCGGAGGTTGCTGTACTTACTATACGAACGTACGTAACCTGCGCGAAGACATGGGAATAGTAAAACCCACCTTTATGGCAAGTGCGCCTAGATTGTGGGAGAGTATCTATACCGGTATTCAGCAAAAAGTGGAAGGTGGACCTGGAGTGGCTCGTGGCCTCTTCAAGGCAGCTTACTTCTGCTCGCGACAGATTAAGGGTGCGATTCGCTTCCTTACTTTCAAGCAGCTGGATACTACTGGAAGAAATCCAATTGTATCAATGTTTATTGGTCTATGGAACATCTTCCGACTATTCCTTTTCTTGATCCCGAATTTCCTTCTGGATCTAGTTGTGCTGCGAAAGATTCGAGCAGCAACAGGCGGCAAGCTCCGTGGTTCTGTTTCCGGTGGTGGAGCTCTTCCCATTCATGTGGATGAGTTTTTCAATAACATCGGAATCCCTGTTCTGGAAGGTTACGGTATGACCGAAACCTGTCCTGTACTGGCAGTTCGAACCTGGGGTAAGCTGGTTATTGGCTCTGTTGGGCCCATCTATCCCGATACAGAACTTCGCATCGTCGATATTTCCAATGGTAATATCATCTACTCAACCGAGAGTGGCGGAGCGAACAAGAAAGGTATCAAAGGTGAAATCCACGCAAAAGGTCCGCAGGTTATGCGCGGCTATTATAAGAATCCAGAAGCAACTGACAAGGTGCTGAAGGATGGCTGGATGAATACCGGAGACCTGGGGATGATTACATTCAACGGCACCGTGAAAATCGTAGGTCGCTCAAAAGAGACCGTCGTTCTTCTGGGTGGCGAAAATGTGGAGCCGGTCCCAATAGAGAACAAACTTTCCGAATCTCCGCTAATCGATCAGGTAATGGTAGTGGGTCAGGACAAGAAGTACCTGGCAGCTCTGGTAGTTCCTTCTGTGGAACAATTCCAGGATTATGGCGCTACCCTGGAAGAGATTGCAAAGAACGAAGAAGTAGCCAAACTACTACGAAATGAAGTGAAGCGACTGGTTTCCAGCGAAGCCGGTTTTAAATCCTTTGAGAAAGTAGTGGATGTAAGACTTCTTCCGAAGGCATTCGAAGTGGGCGATGAATTGACCAACCTGTTCAAAATCAAGCGTCACGTTGTGACCGATAAGTATCAGGATATGATCAACACAATGTACGATTGATTGTGAAGACTTCAGAAGCCTTACACTGGAAACCCGCCCTTATTAAGGGGCGGGTTTTTTGCCTGGAATAGAATCGTGCACGGTAACGAGTATCTGTGGGAGCTAATACTGACTGCCCATCCATTTCGATGGATTGTTGGTAAGAAAGTAGCCGCCGGTTCCACAGGTTGTATTATCCCTACAGGAAAGCGACTGATAGCACTAACGGTGCAATATGGAAAACCACCAGGCGCCCCGGTAATCTATGGTTATCATCATTCCCTTCGAGGAAGCATAATCTATCCTCTTCTCGACCCCTTTTATGTAGAGATCCCCGGTGTACTGGGACCTGATAGCAAGAAGATCTATCTGGTCTGTGGCGAAGTCATGAATCCTACACCGCCGGACCGGGCGGAATTTGATCTGGATGCCAGGTATCAGGAAGTAGGACCGGATGGCGATATAATTGAAGAACGGATACGTAAATCAGGTGATTTACATCCAGGCAGAGTTCCCAACCTTTCTGACCGGTACGGATTCAGTTGTTTCCGGGATATTCTGGCCCGTCTCGAAGATTATGATCATATAACATTTGTAGAAAGGAACCTGGAATTCACTGGAAAGAGCCATGGTCTGTTTCGCTTCCGAGCGGCCCATAAGGATGAACCGTTCAATCTTCCTTCTGGCTGTCAGGGAGCACCTATACTCGATGAAGATGCAAAAGTAGTGTCTCTCATTACCGGAGGAGACTCCAGAAAGAGAACCTATTACGGCATCGATCTGTGGCGATTTTTGAGCGAATCGCATTTTGCCAGAGAGGGGAATTGAATGTCGACCAGTATTCCCAGATGATCTGAACCAGGGATTACAACGCTTTTCATCGCTGAAACCTGCACCGAGTCTGAAATCCAGATTCCATCAATGGGTAATCTGAAAACTGCCGGCCAATGCGCCGAGTAAGTGCCACGAAATAGCCAGTTTTCGTTAAATACCTGCCTCAATCCTGTTGCTTTCTGCAACGCCTGCACATCGCCAGACCAGTCCACGGAGTTAAAATCACCTGTAACAAGGATCCGGTTTCCGCTCATGGACTCAATTGTATTGCGCAGGTTTTCCAGTGCACGCCGATGAACCTTTAGAATCCGGGGATTGAAGGGAGCTACCGGATGAACTGTAACTAAAGAAAACAACTCTGAATCCTGGCAATCTGCGAATGGATCCGGATGCGATAACGAAACAGTAGCCAGAGTCTCTATTCGAGTGGAAATCTCCGATACTTCACCCAGGGGCAATCTGGAATAGATTCCATAACCAAAAAAAGGATGGTTCGTGTTTATGCGATGTGTGTAGCCAATAAGCTGCGAACGAAAGTATTCATGGTGATGCGAATCCAGTTCATGAAAAATGATAACATCCGGCTCATATTTCTGGATCAAGCCCAGCACTTCCCTTAAATGCTTGCGAGAATTGTATAGATACAGATTGGCATGAAGTATGCGAATAATGCCCGATTCGCTGCTTTTCAACCTTGCATCTAAAATCTCAGATCTTACGGAAATGCCTGCCAGGGGAGGTCCAATGAGAGAAACCAGTGAATGCGATATCAATACAAGAGGCAGTAGTAGCCAGGTTTTTGAAATAAGGCCCGACCGAGGGTAAACAGAGAAAGAGAACAGAACCAAAAAGCAAAGCAGGGAAAGAAGCAGCAAAGGCCAACCTGCAAAGGAATTTGCTATTGTGATGGCCCAATCCAGGGTAGAACCCATGAAGTCTGCGCTGGCCATCCCTGGAATGCGAAGGGCAGCAAGCAATAAAAGAGCCAGTATGATGGCCAGGACCGATCCTTGAAATGAACCTTTCCTGGTTTGCCCCGATCTTTTTTTGAACCCTGTCATGGGTGCAATAAATGGCGAATAATCAGTATCGAATTATTATTCGATCTGCTTCTGGTTTGAGCTGTAACCCGTAGCCCTTCACGGATAGTCTGGCACCTTCGGATTTGAATTTCAGGCCCTGCAGATCCAGAAACCCGAGATTCAAATGTATTTGTTTCAGCCTGGACTGAGAAAGCCCCGGAAACTCGATCAGCAACTCTCCTTCATTCTTTTCTAGCTGGCCGCTAATGGTCAATTGACCGCCATGAAGAGGGAATGGTCCGAATCTCAGAGGGGCGCCTTGCAGTTCCTTTCGCTTCAATCCAGAGAAGATTCGTAAATGGTCCCCTCTATCAGAAACAACAAACTCCTTTAGAAGGATAAGCAATTCAGCAGCAGCCCAGCCATGAAATCCATCGCCCATGACCCCGCCTCCAGTATTTGGATGGATGGCCTCCGGATAGGTCCAGAGCTGGGTTCTACTTTGCAGCACACGCTTCAAGACTCTGCGAGCTTCCTTAACTTCGTCCAGGCGAAGTAGACACTGAGCCATCTGAAGACTGAGATAAATATTAAAACCTGAGTGGATAATGGGATGGAAAAAGAGGCCCCGCAGAAAGAACTCTTTGTAGATTTTCATTACAGTGTTCTTTTCTTCCGCCTCCGGAAGTATCTGAAGATCCAGCGGGTACAACATACAGATACTTCCAATCATACCTGAGTCCACCGGCCGGGAAGGAGCAGCTGTAAGCACTCCATATTTTTGACGATCCTCCAGTGAAAGGGTAAGAAAATCAGATCTGTAGGAGGCCTCCTCTTTTTCGAATAATTTCTGATCAGCGGTATTGCCCAGTAGACCTGCTACATAGGAAGCTTCTCGAACCCCACCGATGCTCCAGAGATTATCCCAGTAATAATGATCGGCGGGACCAAGATGCTCTGCACTGAAGCCGGCAGGCATTAATCTTTTTTCATAGCCTCGCTTTCTCTTTTTGCGAATCCATTCCACCCCTTTACGAATTGAATCATAGCTGGATTTCAGAAGCTCAACATCGCCTGTCATTCGAGCAAAATGAGTTAATGTCCAGATAGCCTGACCATTGGAGTCCCATTCCCCTTCATGAGAGCGGAAGAAACCGTCTTTTTCCTGACGATCCGGATAGGTTTCCAGAACAGTTCTGGCCTGTTTCAGATAATTCCAGCCGGAAAGGGCGCTAAGCATGTAGGCAGCATCCCTGAACCAGAATTGACGATAGGTAAAGACTCCCGGGGTGATTTTCTTACCTGTTTGCAGAGAGAGCACAAAACCTTTGTTGATTCTCGCAGCCTGATTCCAGAGCTCTCTGGCGCATTGAAATACAGATCCCGGCTGGGTGTAGCGAGTCCATTGCTCCCCGCTTTCCTTCATCTCCGCTTCCAGAAGCTCCTCGCTTCTAAAACGACTGGTGAGAGGAAAATCATCCTGCACAATTAGCTTTTCGCGCATCTTTTCGCCTTCTCGGCGAATGTCATCTAGCTGCGGTGCTTCGCTCTGCTGTCTCAGCGCAGCCCGGTTCTCGAATTCCAGTTCTGGAGGCAGAACCTGTTCATAGGTCCGAGCATGAAAACGAATCCTTCCTTTCCCTTTCAGCCTGTAATGAAACGCACCTGTGGCAATTCCATAGGCACAATTGATTTCGCCCACCATGGTTCGGTTGAAATAGGCATCCCCTCGTTCCAGAGAAGAACATACAACCAGGTCCGGAGTATCCAGAAGTCCAATTTCTTCCTTACCGTTTACATAGACCGTGCCACCAATTCGATCCGGACTGAACTTTAGATCATTTATCAATGCCGCCCCTTCTGGATTAAATGGGCGAACTCCTACGATGATCTCCCATCCAGGAGAACCTGATTCCCATTCCACCAGATTCAGTATGGCGCCGTCCTCGCGAGGAGATCCACAGACCTTCCATGTAACGCGAATGTCATCTCGGCTGTAGGTAGTAATCGGAAGAGGCAAATCCTTTTGCAGAGTTTGTTCAACTTTGACCTGCCCCCTGGCCGGTAGATAGATGCGACCGTTCTTCCAGAGTGCGATTTCAATACTATAATAGCCAATAACCGGGCTCAGCCCACCAGCCGGGTCTATCAAAGCGAAGGATGGAGTATTGGGACCCCGGACACCAAGCCAGTTGCGATGGGTAAGATTCAGGCTCAGCATGGAACCTGCTCTGGGAATAAACGATGGATCCTCTGGATTGTACTGTCGCTCAACCCAGTAGGGTCCGGCAAAATTGCGGTAGAACTGAAAAAAGCAATAGTTCCACATTCCGCTGGCAATCACTCTGGACGCCAGGGGCAGGTTTTCCGCCGGGAATAAAGCGCTACTGGGGTTGGTTAGACGAAATCCGCCTGAAATGAGGCGACTAACATCCGGATGAAGCCCCATGAAGCGCGCGAGGCTTGTAAGCCCCCGTCGCACCAGGGTGCTCTTCATGAATTATTCTCCGGCCAGTGCTTCCTCTTCGGACTCATAGATGTCGAACATGTCCATGAGCTCCACCACCTCAAACACTTTCCGAACTGCCAGTGACAAATTGCAAAGCTTGAGATTACGTCCCGACTCTTTCAATGTTCTCATCAGGGATACAAATACCCTTAGACCGGAAGAGGACATATATTCCACATCGTCCAGGTTCAGCACGATACTCTTCTGGTCATTCTTCTGGATGATATCATTCAGCTCATTTTCAATTTCAGATGCCAGATGTACATCCATGCGACCATGGAGATAAACCACCATGTTAGAACCGCTTTCTTTTACTTTCAGACTCATACGCCCTCTATCTCGGATTTCTATTGTAATGGACTATCCATATACGCAAGAATAAGACGAAAAAAATCACACTTTTTTTTCCATCCGAAGGTAGTTCACTCCACCTTCCCTGCGATACTGAACTTTATCCATCAATGATCGAATTAAGAATACTCCAAAGCCGCCCTTTCGGCGACCTGCCAGGTTTTCATTTACATCTGGCTGGGCCACCTCATCTATATCGAACGGTCTACCCCTGTCCTCGAATTCCATACGCAGCAATCTTCCCTGGCCAATTTGAACCTTGCATAGAAAATCGGGCTCAAGAATCTTACTTTCTTCAAATGCATGAAGAATGATATTGGTGGCAGCTTCATCGGAAACCAGCAAAATATCTTCCTGGTCCTGACCAGTCACATTATTTGCTTCCAGAATCCGAGTTATCTCATCCCTCAGCAAGGGAACACTGGAGGCGCGGGCCGGAAAGCGGAATTCGAAGTTTTGCCCTTTTAAATCCCTGTACAATCTAGTGACCAGCATGGTGAAATCATCATACTGCAAATCCGATTCTGCAAAACTTGTTACATTTTTGTAGACCAGATCAATTAGTTGTGTTGCAGGCAGACTTCTATTCTGCTCCAGAAGTCCGCGAAAATTGTCCAGGTCGTATTCTTCATTTTGCAGATTGATTGCCTCTACCACGCCATCCGTATAAAGGATCAAAAGGTCGCCATTGTTCACCTGGGTTTCCCGACTTTCAAACTTTCCAGTGCCTGAAGGAATGACACCCAGAGGGGCTCCCCGAGAGTTGAGCACTTCCGTATCGCCATCTTTTCTTACCAGAAGCATTTCATTATGACCGGCTGAAGCGTACCGCAGAGTACCATTGGCAGGATTATACCTGGCCAGAAAGACGGTGACGAACATTCCGGATTCGCTCTCTTCATACAATAGATCATTTGCCTGTCGGAGTATTTCGGCAGGGTTTCGTTCAGTTCGAATGATAGTACGCAGAATGGAACTGGACACCGCCATAAAAAGCGCTGCAGGTAACGATTTTCCGGACACATCGGCCACAAGCATCGTAACTTCACCATCATCGCTGTGCACATGATAATCATAGAAGTCCCCGCCGGTGGTGCGAGCCATAATGGAACGGGCCCCCAGCTCCATATATTGATGAAAGGGGATTCTGGAAGGCAGAATGTTCTTTTGGATTTTGGAGGTAATCTCCACTTCCTTTTCAATGGCACGCTTGGCCAGAAGCTCTTCGTTCAGTTTGAAGTTTTCATACCCCCGCATGGTTTGAGAAACTATAGTGGAAAGCAACAGAAAGTCTTCCCTGGTGAAGCTGCCTGTTTCCGGATCGGCCACGCACAGCAATCCAAAAGGCTCTTCGCTGCTGGATGCTTTCATGGGAATGATAATACAGGACCTGGAGTCATACAGATCCGGTTTTTCTATCTGAGCCAGACTGGGATCATCTCCAAAATCTTCGACGAACAGTGGGTTGCCCTGCTCCATTACTCGAGCGGAGAGCTCAAAAGTATAGAGAGAAACGTCTTCAGAGTATTCTCCCTGTTTGGCCACAACTTCCAGCTCTCCATGAGAGTTCTTTAGTAAGAAGCTGGCCCGACCTGCTTTCATATCTTCGCAGATTACATGCAAGACGTTGGCAAACAACTCTTCGATTGAATGAGCATCTACCAGGATTCGCGCAACCGAATGTAAACTTGTAACTTCCCTTAGCTTCTTCTCCAGCTGTTCATTGGTGCTCTGCAAATCGTCCAGAAGCATTCTTCGCTGCAGAGCAATGGCAACAGAATCGCTAAAGCTTTCAAAAATCTCCAGATCCTGCTGAGTGAAATCAGCTCGATCGATTGTGTTTAAGACTTCGATAACTCCAATCACCCGGTCACTCACAACCAGGGGACAGGCCATCAGGTTTCGAGTAACATTCTGTGCTACTTCATCTACTTTTTTGAATAGCCTGGGATCGTTCTGTGCATCATTTACGATAATAGACCGTTTTTCCCGAGCACATATCCCAACAATTCCCTGACCCTGAGGAATGCGCATACCACGCAATTGAGTCTGCTCTCCGGAAATTACATCGAATACCATTTCCCCGGTAGATTCATCGTTTAGAAATACGCTGGCACTTTCAGCGTGAATGACTCGTCGAGCACTAAGAAGCACAACCTGAATCATCTCATTCAATTCGCGCGATGAGTTAATTACATTCGATACTTCCAGAACCGTTTTTAGCTGGTAACCGGATTCTTTTACCTTCTGGTTTAAATGCGCATTCTCCAGAAGCAAAAGCAGACTACTTTTAAAATTAAGCCGCAGGTTCGGAGTATCAACGTAGCTACTCTTTAAGAGGATTGCGAAGGTTGCTGCGAAATTACGAACCAGATTCAGGTCATTCTCATAGAACTTCTCAAAATACAGCGGCTTTCGCAGGACGATGGCACCGATTTCTCCATCCTGGGAGGAAAGTACGATGGCCAGAGAAGCCTTCTGCCCTGCCTCTTCGCCTTCCTTTAACTGCTCTTCCGGTCCGATAGCACTCTCAGGTATAATGTTCTTACTGGATCGAGTTTTTAGACTTTCCAGGGCCAGCGCCTCTGCCTCGGATGAATGGAGATCCTCCCGGAATGCAAAGAGCTTTCCTTCTTCCGTGTACAGAAATAGATTGCCTTCGCCTGCGCGCACCATCCGGCAGGCTTCATCCAGAGCAAGCTCCAGAATGTAATCTACCTCGGCATTCCGGCTGATGGTCACATAACCTTTGCCGGTCTTATTAAGCAGTGGTAGACTCAACTCATAGCACCCCGAACATGATCTACAATAGCCGATGAATCATAGAGTTCAATGGGACGATTCCCCGCGAACTCAATGGCTGCCGGTGCAATCTCTCCTACAGTCATGAGAACCCCTCTCTGAGCTCCCCGTTCTTTCATCTGCTCATGGAATTCCCGGACCTGTTTTTCCGTTACTGTATTTAAATCCCGCTGTAAATAGAATAGAGCGTAGAAGCGACGATTCGCACGTTTCATGGCATCCGTTTCTGACAGAAGGGCCGTAATGGAAGTATCCCGACTCATACTTAGCTGATTTATGGAGAAGCCCATATTTTCGATAAGCTTCCTGGTTACAGACTCGAACTGGGCACCGGAGGCGATCATGAAGTCCTTAATAGAATCGTCTGTACGAAAGTCCGAGTATTGCTTCAACTTCTGCGAAACATCACGATAGTCTGGCTTAATGGAGTTAAGTTTTTCCCAGTGCTCTATGGCAGTATGCATATCCCGGTTTAACTCTGCAGCAGCCGCGGCCATGTAATGAAGCTGGAGAAACATATCTGAGTTTTTCTCAACCAGTTTAAGAGCTTTCTGAAATTCCGCCACGGCCTGAATGTAGGATTTTTGATCCATCATGACCAATCCCCTGGTCAGAATGACTCGCGGTTTAAGATCGTCATCTTTAATGGCTCGATCCAGAGCCTTTAGAGCACCCTCTCCATCCTGCAGGAATCGTAATGCTAGACCAAGATAGTAATGCGCATGGGCATCGGAAGGGGCAAGCTGAGTGGCAGTTTGCAATGCATTTCTGGCTTCATGATAATTGTTCATCTGAAAATGAGCCTGGCCCAGAGCTGACCAGGAATCCGCATGGGCCGGATTCAATCGCGTGGCCTGCGTCAAAAACTTGATAGCCTTGGGTTGCAATCCGCCCCGCTGGAACAGCCTGCCTACCTCATAGTAGTTCTCATAGTTATCGGGTTGTACCTGCGTTAAAATCAGGTACTCATTTTTAGCTTCTGTATAATTGCCGATGGAGAGTTGACAGTCGGCCAGTCTCTTTCGCACTTCCGGCTCAGGTGTTTCTGGGCTGAATTTTGCAATCTTGATGCATCTTCTGTAATTCAGGATGGCATTACTGTAATCGCCGGTCTTTTGATGGCAAAGTCCCAGAAGATAGACGGCCTTCATGTTACGGTCATCTTTTTCCAGAATTCGATTCAACAGTACTATGGCATCTTTGTACTTACCACGGCTGATCAGATTTTCGATTTCCTCGATCTTCTTGGGTCCTGCAAGGGACACTACAAAGTAGTAGGCTCCAACGAAGATAAATAGAGCCAGGGCACCCAGGATTATATAGGATGTTAAGGTCACGCTATAGCTAAGGGACGGAAAATTGCATGGTCTTGCAACTAGTTTTAAGAGACCCTGGATTTCCAGTGTGCTGACTTAAAGCGCCGCCAGGAGATGAGCCCGGGTCTGCGGTTGGAACAGGAAAAATCCTTGAATGGGCAGAGGGTCCGGAAAATTTGACTCATCCGATTGGGGGCGTAGCTCAGTTGGGAGAGCGTTAGAATGGCATTCTAAAGGTCAGGGGTTCGATCCCCCTCGTCTCCACATCCCATGCTGGACATTTTTCCTTCCCGGTGTTTTATTGGCCTGACAGGCCCCATCGGGACCGGAGAAAAACAATGGCAGTTCGAAAAATCCTTAGAATCGGTCACCCCTTGCTCAGACAGCGATCCGAGGAAGTACCGGTCACCGAGATCCGATCATCAGAAATTAAAAAACTAATTCGCGATATGTACGATTCCATGGAGTCGGCAGAGGGTATAGGCCTGGCCGCCCCGCAAATTGGAGTTCTTAAAAGGGTTGTGGTGGTCGGTTTTTACAGAACCGATCGATACCCGGAACTGCAGGATGGAATTGAACGGCGAATTCTAATAAACCCGGAAATTGAAATCCTGGAATCTCCCAGTGTTGGCTTCTGGGAAGGATGCCTCTCAGTGCCCGATATGCGAGGTTACGTTGAACGTAAGCGCAAGATTCGGTTGAAGTTCTACGATGAAAAAGAAGAGTTCCATGATGAAGTGATCGAAGGTTTCGATGCAGTGGTTTATCAGCATGAATGTGATCACCTGGATGGAATCCTCTATGTGGACCGACTCAAGGATCCGGGACTGTTTGGCTACAACGATGAGCTCGACATGGCCGATAAAAGCGCCGGAAAAGAGCCCGCTCAAGTAGTATAGGGTTTTCTTTTATCATTTCTGCTACGCTTAGTTGCCAGTCCCAATGACCAGACTGCCGGGAGAAACAGGCCCCAAAACCGGAGCCTGTTCGCTGCCAATTGCGCACTTGACAGTTTCCTGGATTGGCTCAATCTATTGACATGAACATGAAGAGAACCCTTCCGGCTGTTCTACTGTCGGGAATAATTCTGGGCGCCGGTATCGTATGTACTCCACTACAGGCTGATGCTATAGGCAAGGATTGCACTTTCAAAGGAACTCCGCTGAAAGGTAAGGTAAAAGTTGTAGATAGCTTTCCGGATTTCAAGGTCAAGGTCGTGGAATCCTTCCCGGACTTGAAGGTTAAGACTGTGGATAGTTTTCCAGACGATTGCGGAGAATGGAAGTTTGTGGATTCCTTCCCTGATTTTACCGTCAAATTCGTAGAATCCTTTCCGGACTTTGAGATAAAAATGGTAACCTCATTTCCAGGATTGCCCTGATATAAATCCAAAGGTAGCGAGATCATTCCCGGAAACAGTCCATTCAGGGCTGTAAAAGCGCAAACCGGAAGCTGCTGCTAAGCTTCCGGTTTAAATGTTACTCTATTTCTTTGCCCTGGCCGTCAGCATGCAGGCACCGTTATCGGATAAAGTACATAGTGCTCGCTGTTTTCGATATCATCCGATTCGCCGTCTGGACGAAGTAGATTAATAATCACCCATAGACCCGAATTCTTCTTTTCCAGGTAAATATGGCTGGGTCTTCCACCATCCAGCTGGATTTCCACCACGGCACGATCCCCCTGTTTTTCCAGGACCCGAACGTTGTAATGACAGTCCCGACCGCCCCGTCCTTCGCGAATCTGGCTTCGAATCTTTTTCTCCAGACCGCGAGCCAGTTCCACTCGACGATCCAGAAGCATACGATGAGCTCGGCTATCCCTGGCCACACCCTTTCGTTCCATTATTCTTTCCATGCTGTTGTCAATGACTGCCTGGGTATCCATAAATCTCATGAACTCGTCATCATCACCAGCGCAGGCTGCTTCCTGAATTCTACGTGCTGTTTCCAGCGGACTTTCTGGATCTGCGCCCCAGGTGGGTCCGGCCACGTCTTCGCCCAGGGAAGTTCTGGATGGATTAGAATCGGAACCCTTGCCGGCACTTGCGGTGCGGGGTGTATTCTTTTTCGCAGAGCGACCTGTTTCCAGAGAAACCACAGTCCATCTGCCATCGCTTTTTTCCAGAAGTACAAATCGATCTTCCCTGGTAGGTAGGCGGCTAATGACTCGAGCTCGATTTCCATCCTGGCTTTCCAGTACAGCCTGAGCTTTGCAGTTCACCGAGTAATCCTCTGTAGCGATGGAATTCCTGAGCTCCCTTTTGATTTGAGAAATAAAGAAACGGATGCGTCTTTCCTTTTCCCGGGTGGACAGATGATTCTTGTCGGCCACCTCTGCAGCAGCAATCTCCTGGAAGGCTCGATCCAGATCCACAACATTGTCAAAAGCCTGAAAATCGCCGGCGCAGAGTGCCTCATGCATGGCTCTGACTGCTTCTTCGGGAGTCTGACTACCGTTCCCGGAAGCATTTCTAGGCTCACTGCGAACCTTGCCTGTGTCAGCCACCGGTGCCGATTGTAGGCCGCCCTGAGCGAAAAATAGTGCCAGCAGGCCAATTACGAATAGTTGGAATCCTCGCATAATCATCTCCCGGAGCCAGAATCATTATGCATTCCGGGGGTACGTCAATAAGAATCACTGGAATTCAAGATTGCCCGGGATAAATACAGTTGTCTGAATCCTTATGCGATTAGACGAAAAATGGAGGAATCCGGTTCTAAATACTACAGTACAGAAAAGGCTGATCTGAATGAGCACGGAACGAAAGTAAGGTTCAAAGCATCTGACTGGATTATGTCTCTAAAGGCAGGAAAAGAAAAGCCGGAATGACTGGCATTCCGACTGATTCAATTATTGATTACGAATTTGCTCTGCGATCTCGTCGAAGAATACAACTCTCCACTGACCGTCTTCGCCCTTATTCAGTTCTACAGTCTGTGTTTTTCCATCACCAGCAGTCTTGATGCTTACCTTGGCAACGTCTCCTTCCTCGGAAACCAGTTCCACAGCGGAATCACAGTCTGGTCCGTCTTTGCTGTTGGTGAAAGTAGTTCGCATTTCCGCCTCGAACTGTTCTTTCATCTGAGGTTTTCTCTGTTCCAGCATTTGCTTCGCAGCAGGATTGTTGGCGAATGCAGGATTTTCCATCATCAGCTCGAACATACGATCAATGAATTTCCCGGTATCGATATACTTCATACCTTCTTCAGCATTTCCGCTGCATGCAGCCTCTTGTAGAGATTCAACGGCAGCAACGGGCCCGGAAGAGCCAGAGCATGATGCCATAAATGCGATAAAAAACATCGCAAATACCATAGTGATTTTCTTCATTTAATTCTCCTTTCAGGGTAATCCTGAAAAATTGCAATTGGCGTAAACGTTGCTCGATCGGTGCGAATTAGTCAATAACATTCAAAAAGGAAAGTCAGCAGGTTTTGCCGAATCATGAAAACTATTCGTCTTTGAAGATTTCCTCCATTACTATAAACCTGGTTCAACTCAATTCCACGCAAAGATAACGCTCGCATGCAAGATCGCTTCATAGCACCAATCGCTCTCATTTCTGTTCTTTACCTGCTTCTAATTCCGGCAAAGATAGCAGGCAACCCCCTGGGCCCGATAGAAACGCCCCATGGAGTGGCCTATCTGCACCTGGAAAATGCAGGCAAGGATTCCCGGACTACGGTAGATCATGGATTTCGAGCCATTCTAGAAATTCAACTGGAGGAAGGCTGGCACACCTACTGGAAGAATCCAGGTGATTCCGGCAGCCCGCTACAGCACTCCTGGAATTTACCGATGGGATGGAGCCAGCCTTACCTGCTCTGGCCCGGTCCAGAGCGCATCCCCTCGGATCCGTTGATGACCTATGGCTACGAGGGCCGGGTGCTTATTCCCTTCCTGTTTGATCAAAAGGCAGGCCCCGGTTTCTTCAGTGTCAATATGGAGTGGCTGGAATGTGCTGAAATCTGCATTCCAGCCCGGGTTCAGTTTAAGGGCAGACTACAACCCACCCTTTCGATTCAGGGAAGCGATATCTGGATGGAGACGATGGAGGGAATTCCTGGACCTTTGCCCTATGATCTTGAAGTAAAAACCGACGGTACCCTTCTGGAGCTCAGGCCACTGGATCCTGGGGCAACCGATGTGTGGGAAAATGCAGAAAATCTGTACATCTTTTTGGAGGATCCGCTGCTGGTGAATCATGCAGGCCAGCAGCAGCTCACTGGAAATCGATTGCTGGTGCCCCTGCAACCTGGTGCCAATCCAGAAAACATTCAGGGGCTGCTCAGGATAAACGATAGTACCTATTCTTTTGTGGCCACAGTAACCGAAGTGCCCTCAATTGCCGAATCTGATATTGGTACTGACATGCTATTGGAATTATTCGTATATTCAAGTCTTGCATTTCTGGGAGGGCTAATCCTGAATCTAATGCCCTGTGTTTTGCCTGTACTTTCCTTAAAAGTATTTCATCTAATGAATCTTTCAGGCGAGAGTCGCAAGAGACTATTTCTTTACACCGGCACTTATTCGCTTGGAGTTGTGGTCTCCTTCCTTGTTCTATCCGGTATACTGATCGCCTTACGGGCCGCCGGGGAACAACTGGGATGGGGCTTCCATCTTCAGTCCAGCGGATTCATAATCTTCATGATCCTGTTTCTATCTCTATTCGCATTCAATCTGCTGGGTGTGTTCGAGATCGGACTATCTTTGACTTCCGTTGCAGGTCCGGATATGAGTCGCAATCATGGGCATCGAGCACTGGGATCTGCGTTTCTCAGTGGTGTTCTGGCCACAGTAGTGGCATCTCCCTGCACGGCACCGTTTATGGGCACTGCCATTGGATTCGCACTTTCACAAAGCGCACTTGTAACACTGATTGTATTTTTCTTTCTGGGTCTGGGACTGGCCTCTCCTTTTCTACTGGCCGGAGTGTTTCCGGCGGTCCTAAAAATATTTCCCCGTCCCGGTGCCTGGATGGTGCGATTCAAGCAACTGCTGGCCTTTCCATTACTGGCCACCGTCGCCTGGCTTTTATGGGTCCTGGGTAATCAAACCTCGGTGAATGGTATGACCCTGGCCCTCTTCTCAGTAATCTTTCTTGGTCTGGCCGCCTATCTTTATGGAAGTTTCCTGCAGCCTTTTTCCGGTAAAGTTTCCAGTTACGTAGCGGCCATATTTATGGCCTTCTTTCTGATGGGCGCTGCCGGTTCTGCACTTTTTTCAGCCACCATGGAGTCCAAAACAGCAAGGATACCATCCATAGATACAAGCGCGGAACTTCCAGAATACACACCAGGCGAATGGCTAACGTTTAGTCCTGCACTGGTGCAACGATTTCGAAAGGCCAACGTTCCTGTTTTTATTGATTTTACTGCTGACTGGTGTCTGAGCTGCCAGGTAAACAAACGAACCGTACTGCACACAGACGAGATTCAAAGGCTATTCAAAGATACTCAAACCGCAACCATCCAGGCGGATTGGACCAATGAGGATCCAGTGATTTCCCGGGAACTGGAGAAGCTGGGCAGGAATGGAGTTCCGGTCTATGCGCTCTATATCCCGGGCGAAGAAGAGCCAATACTTTTACCGGAAATACTCACTAAAGGAATTATGCAGGATGCATTCGCTCCCCTTCAAGGTGGAGATTCACAAAGGGCTTCGGAGCGAATGGATTCTTCCAACAACTAATCAGGAGAATTGTACATGGCATTTAGAACCTTAACACTGGCGCTGGTATTTCTTGCTTACTGCGGATCTGACTCCGGTATGCAAGAAGCTGTTCCTGGAAGCCAGGCGCCCTCTTTCACACTGGCAGACTTTCAGGGCAAGGAGCATAGACTGAGTGATTATTCCGGAAAATATGTGGTGCTGGAATGGGTTAATTTTGATTGCCCTTACGTCAGAAAGCACTATGAGTCCGGCAACATGCAATCTTTACAGAAGCAATACACGAAGAATGGGGTTATTTGGCTGGCTATAAACTCCAGCGCCACCGGAAAGCAAGGTAACTTTAGCACCCAGGAGATACAAAGCCGCATCGAAGAATATGATGCTTCCTTTGATTCGTATCTGCTGGATGAAGATGGGCAGGTAGGCCGTCAGTACGGAGCAAGAACCACTCCGCATATGTACATCATTGATCCAGAAGGCACTTTGATTTACGCAGGTGCAATCGATGATAGACCGACTGCGAATCTTAAAGATATTGAAGGGGCCACTAACTATGTAAGTCAGTCCCTGGATGCAGCCATGAATGGTCAGCCGGTTCCAGTTAGTCGCACTCGAGCCTATGGCTGCTCCGTAAAATATTGAAACCTCTGTGGGGCCCGTTAAAACCGGAATTAGATTCGGTGCCCGGCCCTGCTATTCCAGAGCGCTACTGCGAAGCTCATTTTTCTCCCTTGAGTTGCCAGGTGGCAGAATCAATGAAGCTAAACGGGATCAGAGACTCAACCAGGCATGTCTACCCGAAGAATAGGATTTCCTTGCCGTTGAAACAAATATGACATTTTCTGTCGGCATGGATGCGGTGGACGGACAGAAGAGTTATTTCCCTGTTTTTCTGGATCTGCAGAATTCCCGCGTAGCCTGTCTGGGAGAAGGGCCGGAAATCGAAAACAGGATCCAGAGACTGCTGGGCTGCGGTGCCACGGTTTTTCATGCCACGCTATCACAGGATGGCTCCACCAGAATGGAAAGGCATGATCCCGGACCTCCTCCGGAAGCATCCGGTCAGAATCCGGATTTTCGCAATCTATACTGGATTCGCGAGATGCGTCTGGTTGTCGTGGAACCTGGATACCTGGTGAATCAGCAACACTGGAGCGGCGATGAGCTACTGGAAGCCTGTAATCGAAATAATACACTTCTTTGCGTTCTGGATCGAAAGAAATACTGCAACTATATCTCACCCGCTGTATTATCCAGGCCACCCTTTCAAGTTGCCATCACTTCTTCCGGTGTAAGTCCATCCCTGTCTGTCTACATGAAGGAGAGAATCAAAGAAGACTTATTAACGGAGGAAATGGCACAGCTGGCCTATTTCTTTAAAAAATACAGGCCTCTGGTGAGCGAGCAAATCCATGCTCTGGTGGATCGTCGAAAATTCTATATATCGCTACTACAGAGTGACCTTGCTTCGCACCTGGCAGAGTCAGAAGAACGTGGACTGGAGCGAATGAAGGCTCTTCTACAAGATTATGTGGCCACCAATGCGCGTAAATCCTGAGTCTGTCAGACTAGCCAACCTTTCATTTCCAGTATCCGATGAATGCCGGTACCGGCCACAGCCCAGAAAAGCAAGATAGCCCAGGCAGGGAATCTCTGTCTTTGAAGTATCCGACTATTCAAGTAGAAGCCACAAATAAGAAGCAAGAAGAAGGATAGTCGAAATATCCAGTCCATGGGACCAAAGCTTTTTAAAAAAAGAACGGAAAGCCCCAGCAGCGCTACAAATTGCAAGAAGGCCAGCCACGCTGTCGATGGATTCAGCGCAAGACGGTACTCATCTCTGCGAATCTGTTCCATTCGCATTGTGGAATCTACCGGGTAGCTGGAAGGCTTCTTCCAGAGATGAGAAAAGCTGGTCCGACCCAGCCCGGCTTCAAGATCTGCACGAATATTTTTGTAGATATCCACAAATACATGCACATTGGCAAACAATGGATTGTAGGACTTGAGCCGCTTCACAGTTCCGAATACCGGCTCTTCGGTTTCCATTCGAAACGTACCGAATAGTCGATCCCAGAGAATAAACATGCCTCCATAGTTCTTATCGATGTAAGGATCATTCACAGCATGGTGCACTCGATGGTGCGAAGGGGTTACAAACACGAAGGAAAATGCGCCCGGGATTGCATTTTCAGGAATGAATTTTGTATGCACCCAGAATTGGTACAACCGATTGAGCGCATCCACAGTAAGAAAGATCATCCATGGAAGGCCCAGAACGGCCAGTGGCAAATAGAAAATACAAGTTATGGCATTTCGCAGTGCCGATTGGCGCAATGCAACGCTTAGATTGTATTCTTCGCTGGAGTGATGAACTACATGCGAAGCCCAGAGTATGTTCACTTCATGGGAAATCCTGTGAGACCAGTAAAATAGAAAATCCAGCAAAACAAAGGCCAGCATCCAAAACAGCGCACTTCTGATTCCCGGATAGGGAGCCGAAAAATCCAGAAAGTAACCATCCAGACGAACCAGGGAGAACTGCTGCACCGAAGCGTAGAGTGCATAGATGCCCAGTAATACGAATGCATCGGAAAGACGGCTCATCATACCCAGGCTCATATCTGTGATGCTATCTGAAAGGAAGTAGAAGGACTTTCGCTGCACTCTGGAATACAGCAGCTCAATGCCTATAAGTAGCACAAAGACAGGAATCAGGGCCTCTATGATTTGCATGCAATAATTGCTGCCCGGTGGAAAACAGAATGCAAGCCAAAAACTGACACTCCGTCACAAAATATCCGATAGCCGTAATAATTCTAATAGTTCGAGGTAAATGGATTCGGATTTTCGGCGTCTCCGCGCGGCTACTCTAAACGCGATCTGGAGCGCGGAAGGATTCGATCCCGAAAGGCCTGACCGGCCAGCGGAAATTCGACGATGGGTCCCCAGAAAAGAAATCCACTGGAACCTCCATCCAGACTGCCCTGCATTTGCTGGACCATATAATCCGGACCGTAACCCCAGATATGATTCATCATTGGAAAAGCCTGCAGCCAGGGGCGAACGGAGTACAGCCCCCGGGAGAGGCGAATGGGTCTTTCCGTTCCCAGCTCCAGTAGCCGGTGAACCCTTTTCGCCCTGGGATACTGGTTGAGATAGTGAGTTCCAAAGTGCGATGAATAATGCATGGGCGAAACAAAGTCCACAGAAGACCCCATTTCCAGAACGTCCTGCCCGATGACCGCCCCTGCCCGGTAAATACCATTGTAGCCAAAGATGTCTATGCTAATGGGCGCATCGAGAGTAAATCTGGCGCGTCTAAGAAAGGATTCAATAGCCTCTGTGCGATAGGCACCTGCTGGCGCATGCGAAAACAAACATTGATAGATTGGCCCGTCTGAAGGAAATCGAATGTAATCAAATTGAATTTCGTCGAAGCCCAGCTCCAGGACTTCCCGGGCAACATCCAGATTATAGGATTGCACCTCTTCGGAAAATGGATCTACCCATTGCTCATCTCCCTCCACTTCCCAGGGGCCGCCTGAATATCGGTTCTTAATGGCATTACGGTGTCCCTTATACCGGTACATCCGCAGATCCTTGAAAACTACCTGCCGGGCAATTGTATAGATGCCCATTTGCTTCAACTTATTGACCAGGCTGCGAACCGGAGCAATTTCCCTTACATTGTTCATTTCCCTGGCCATGGGAAGATTGCTACCATACAGTAATCGACCGAAGTCATCTTTCACATCGATAACCACTGCATTGAAGCCATACCGCTCGATTAGACCAAATACGATGGATTGTTTCAGCCGGGCCGATGTTGGAGAAATATAGAAGGCACTTAGTAGATCCGGTCTTTCTACTTCGGTTTTCGGAGCAGGCCGATGAGAAACCACCGGTCCTTGATGCACAAGATAGGGGCCCAGCAAGAATGCCTGGAATACTCCCGGCAACGAGGGCTCCTTTTCAGACCTGGATTCGAATGTATTGGAGTTGTCCGAATTTTGCTGCGAATTTACGGATTTCTGCTTTGAATTATGAGAGTCCCTACCGGGCAAATCTGGATTGACCAAACGAGATAACTTCCCTGTGCTCAGGTCAAAGAAATGAATCCCTTCGGTGCTGGAGTAGATACAACCACCGGAGTTGCAGTCCAGAGATTCACCAGTTGCATCGGTGGCTGCATCTAAAACAGGTCGAAATACAAAGCCCGACGAACCTTCCCTGGTCGATGCTACGGCCACCCCTGGATCAAATAGTGTAGCTGCCACCAGCCGTTCACTTTCAGGTAACCAGCGAATGTCCAGGATATGCTCATAGAAGGTAATTCCAGGTTCATGTAGCAATCCTGGAAGGCCGGAATTAAAGTCCCGGATCCGTACTGAAGCATTGGACCGGAGATTTCCTCTTACAGTAAGACGCTTCACTCCATTGTAAGCAGTGCCCAGAAAAATTTCCTCAATTTGCCCCTGGCCATCCACACTGGCTGCAATGGATGCAAATATATTTCTGGATTTCAGACTGGAGAGTCCGCGGAAATCAACGGCATTAAAGTTCCGGCCTCCGTCCGTAGAAAGGAGGATGTCCTGAATATTCACAGCAAGGATTAGATTTGAGTTCGAAGGATGCTGCCAGATACCAACGATATCTCGGTATAGAACTGGATCGCAGCTAGCTTCCTTCTTACCTACGTAACGTCGAGGCTGACTGTCCGGGCGATAGAAAGTCTGACCCCTATCGTCTGAAATTAAAAGTCCTGCGTTGCGAAAAGAAACAAATAGTCTGCGAAACGCCCGCTCGCCGCTCGAAGACTCATCGGATTCCGGGGCACCAGATTGGTCCTTTGTGGAATGCCAGCGAACGAAGATCGGATAGCTTCTGCGAGACCAGTAATCTCTAGATGGATACCCTTCACAGTTTTCCGGGGACTGCTCCAGCCAGGCACGATACGGCTCAATTTCGGATCTGGAATCACCCAGAAGGCCACTACTAACTCGATGAAGAACTGCGGCAGGAGAGGCCTCCGTCCATTGTAGCACGGTTTGCGAATCTAAGGAATCAAGTCGTTTCGCATTCAGCTCCGAAACATCTGAAGTGCGTATGGCTCCGGTGCTGCATTGGGCCAGCAGGGGCAATATCCAGAGGAAACGTAATGCTTTCATTAGCCAGGGCGGGCTCCGTCTTCGACAGCTTTGCACTGCCGAAGACATGATCCTTATTTTTGCAGTATGGTTTCCCGGGCGTGGCCGCTCATATCTTTGAACTGTTCGAAGGTGTAAATCTGGTACTCATATCCCTGCTCTGTGAGGAATAGCTGTCGGTTCTGACCAAACCTTTCTTCGGTAGTGTCTCGGCTGACCACAGAATAGAAAAAAGCCATATTCTGGTCTTCTTTTGGACGAAGCACCCGACCCAGTCGTTGCGCCTCTTCCTGCCTGGAACCGAATGTACCACTTACCTGAATAGCAACACTTGCATCTGGAAGGTCAATGGAGAAGTTCGCAACTCGCGATACAATCAGACAGGTAATCTCTCCTTTACGAAAGGCAGAATACAGCCTTTCCCTTTCCAGCAAAGGAGTCTTACCTGTAATAATAGGGAAATCAAAATGCTTGGATATTTCTTCCAGCTGATTCAGATACTGGCCAATAATCAAAACATTGTTACGACCATGCTCTTCCAGAACTCGTTCGATAACATCCAGTTTGCCCGGGTTTTCGGAGGCCAGCCTGTATTTCTCTCGATCATCGGAAAGTGAGTACTTCATTCGAAGTTCTTCATCCATATCTACGCGAATCTCAATGCATTTTGCATTTGCAATCCAGGACTGCTTTTCTAGCTCTTTCCAGGGTACATCGTATTTCTTGGGCCCAATGAGAGAGAACACATCTTCTTCCAGACCGTCTTCGCGCACCAGAGTTGCGGTCAGTCCCAGCCTTCGCTTGGCCTGTAGTTCGGAGGTCATACGGAATACCGGAGCGGGAAGCAGGTGCACCTCATCGTATACAATAAGCCCCCAGTTATTGGCACTAAATAGATTGAAGTGAGTAAACTCACCGCCTTTCTTTTTTCTATGAGTAATGATGTTATACGTTGCAATGGTAATTGGTTTAATTTCTTTCTTTTCGCCGCTATATTCGCCTATGTCTTCTTCTGGAATTGTAGTCTTGTCCAGAATCTCATTTTTCCACTGACGGATGGATAGAGTGTTGGTCACAAGAATCAATGTTTGTGCACCAACAATTTGCATGACCCCGATACCAACGATGGTCTTACCGGCACCGCAAGGAAGAACGATTACACCGGAGCCACCTTCTCGAGAACCACCGGCATGAAAGACTTCCACGGACTGTCGCTGATAGTCCCGCATGATAAATTCGCGTCCGGACAGTGTTGTGGGACGCAGATTAAAGCTATAGGCTACACCTTCATCGTAACCCGCCAAATCCTGCACAGGATATCCGATTCGAATCAAAGCTTGTTTGATATGCCCTCGGTAATCCTTGTTTACCAGAATACGACCATCTTCAACCTCTTCGATGTATGGCTGTACATTTCTGTGATGAGCGATTTCGTTCAGGAATGGTTTCTCATCTGATGCGATATACAGAGAACCATCGTCCTCACGAACAAGTCTAACCTTGCCATATCGCGAAATCTGCTCTCTGATTTCATTTTCAATGTTTTTGGGGACTGGATATTTTGAGTAATTACTCAGCGCCGTGATGATTTCCTCTGCGGACATCTTACTGGAAGCAGCATTCCATAAAGACAGAGGAGTAATGCGATAGGTGTGTATGTGCTCGGGGCTCTTTTCTAGCTCCGCAAAGCGGCTGACCTGGCTACGGCACTCTTCAAACTTCTCATTGTCTACCTGGAGAAGCATTGTGCGATCTGATTGTACGATTAATGGATTGGATATATCCGGCATAGAGGACCTCAAACCCTAAGGCGCAAGGACACCCCTGATGTCAAGGGTTTCCGGTCAGTGTGCCGTCGTTTTCCCGAATCAGGCCATCCGGATCGGATATTCTATGCACACCAGAAGTTGCAGCCCGCCATTACTATGGAGGCCTTTTACGCAACTGCGCCTTATTCCTAAATGTAATGCTACAACTGGAACTCTGCATCCACAGATTTGCTTCCAGAAGAAAAAAACCATGTCCAGGAATATAGAAAAAGAGTCGACGTTTAGCGTGCGATTCATTAGTGGTGCAGCGGCAAAAGGGACCGGATTTGAACCACTTCTGAACTCGGCCCCGTATTGGAAAAATATTCCCTTCCTGGAATACCTATTCCAGACTGATACTGCTAATCCCTGGAATGCAACTTGAAATTTCGCGGCATCTATTCCATATTGCACGTGCCCCATGATCCAGTTTAAAGACCATTTTTCCCGACAATCCGGTGATTATGCGAAATTTCGCCCGCACTATCCTGTTGAACTATTTGACCAACTTTCCAGAATGTGCAGTAATCAAAGTGCTCTGGACATTGGCACAGGGAATGGTCAATGCGCCCATGAACTGGCCAGGTTTTTCAAGACCGTTATCGCCATTGATCCCAGCGAAAATCAGATCGCTCATGCCAGATTGCATCCATCTATTCAATTTCGCGTAGCTCCGGCAGAGAAAACCGGATGCGAAGATGAATCCATGGACCTGATCACCGTAGCTCAGGCTTTGCACTGGTTTGATCATAAACGATTTTTCGCAGAAACCTTTCGCGTTCTTCGCCCGGGTGGTCTGCTGGCTGCCTGGGGATACGGACATCACCTGGTGGAAGGATGCCAGGATGCGATGGACCATTATTACCATAATGTTGTGGGACCATACTGGCCTCCAGAGCGAGAAAGCATTGAAGCTCAGTATCAGGACATCGAAGTTCCTTCCTGGCTATTGCAGACGGATCCTCCGGTTGTAGAGATGAAAGCCTTCTGGGATCGAAACCAACTATTGGGGTACATCTCTACCTGGTCGGCAGTGCAGAAATATATGGAAGAAAATCGGAAGGATCCGGTACCCCTTCTGGAAGAGGCACTCAAGAATTGTTGGCCGGAAGCCCGGCAAAAGCGAACTGTGAAGTGGCCTTTTTTCTTTATTATTGGCAGAAAGCCATAGTCAGATCCTGGATAAATTCCGGGTAAACATAGCCGATTGCTTACAGAAGATTTAACGGTCTCCACGTAGTCTAGAACTGCGAACAAAATTCGTCGACTCAATTGCTGCTGGTTGGTAATGGCAAACCGACCTTCCAGGTTGAAAATCCATATTTTTGCAACCCGGGCCCCTGAACCCGGTCCTATCGAGTAAGATGAATACCTTACCCGTAGCCCGAGGAAAGAAAAGAGCCCTTTTAGTGGAAGGAGGCGGAATGAAAGGAGCCTTCTCCGGAGGAGCTCTGCATGCATTACATAGTTTTCGTCACTCTGAAGAGTACGATCTAATACTGGCTATATCGTCGGGCGCTTGCTCCGCTGCCTACTATGCAACCACCGCGAATACAGATGGTGAGCAGCTTGAAAAAAATATCAGGATATGGCGGGAAGATCTTACCGGCTGGAAAATGATCTCTCCATTGAATCCGTTGATTGGCCGGCCATTTCTGGATCAGGGCTATCTGATCGATTATCTCTTTGGCCATAAATATCCAATCGATCGACAATGGCTTGGCAATCCCAGAAGTACTCCCTTCTATATAGCAGTGACCAGTATGGAGAGGCATCAAGTTGAGTTCATCAAGGCTACTCCGGATAACCTTACCGATCTGCTAAAAGCGGCCACTTCCCTTCCTGTGGCTACCTGGGGACAGCACCCCATGAATGGCGAACAGTACTCCGATGCCGCTATCCTCAATCCACTGCCGGTTTCAGATCTGCTGGAAGCAGGCTACAAAGATATCACCGTGGTATTGAATTCTCCGCTGGACAACCTTTCGCCTCCTGTTCCTCGCTGGTTGGCTGCCCTGGCTTTTCCGGGTCATGCCATGGGTGAATTGATGCACCGTAACCATCACCTGGGCTACAATAGCGGTCGTGAGCTTCTGGCCAACCCTCCAAAGGGAGTTCGATTTCATATCGCCGCTCCGGAAGTAGGTTTATCTGTGGGACTGACTGGAACCAAACCAAAAGACTTGAATGCTGCAGTAGATCAGGGCTATCTGATCGGGCTGGACCGGTTTAAGGAATTTGAAAAGAAAACAGCTACGAGAAAAAAACGAAGTCCCATTCGGGCCGGACGAAGCGAAAAGAAAACCCGGACCGCCAGGCGATAACGATTGGCCCGGTGCAGCTCCCTCATTGGAGGGATGGTGCCACCGGAAAAAAGCGATTCTGGATCCTCAGGGAATGCAACTCAGATGCGCCTCAATAGGTCCCACCGAATAATCACCGTCATCCCCTGGTCGGGCCCTTGAAAGCGCGTCTGGAAGCACTGGCTGAGAAAGGGACGATGGATCCAAACCACCGGTAGAAAGAGCACAGGGATTAGAAACCGAAAACCGGAAATCAGATGAAGCATCCAGAAATGACGGGGTCACAGACAGATTTCCGGTACTGGTAGCTCCACCGTACAGAGTAGCACAACCGGAATTGGTTCCAAAGGTTCCTCCGCAAATACTCAGGAATGTCTGCGTCGAGGTGCGAATGAATCCGTCCGGACAATTCCACAGATTATTGGTGGAGAGATCAACAGCGGCGGGCAGGCCTGCCAGTTCTCTTATGCAGTAGCGGTTGGTACCTCCGCCAGCCTGAATCAGGTTATTATAGATTGGTCCCGAGGGATTGGCTCCAATATCCAGACCGATAGACTCAGCTGCAGCAGTAGATGCACTACGCATATAATTATGACCGATTCTCCAGTTGCCTGCAGCATTGATGGCTAACCCGTAACTGGAATTACCTGCTTCCCGGGCGAATAAGAAACTGGAGTCTATTTCACCTGTTCCGCCGTTGATTTCCATTCCCAGGGAACGTTGCAACGCTGCAGATCCTTGAATGACGCTAGCATGGATCCTTACCGTTCCATTTTCCACACGAAGGCCAACACCGTCTTGAGCTGCACCATCCCGGGGTAGGATTCGCACACCTTCAAGAATGGTGGTTCGTGCCGGAGGAGAGGTAACTACAATCCCTTCTCGATTCGCACTGCCAGTTCCAGGATCGATTCGAACATTGTGAAAAGAGCCTCCGCCCTGCATGTAGGCGGCCACAGAATCTGTTCCACCAGGGCCGGTAACGTACAGTCCATCCACACCGGTATTTCCGTCCAGGGCACCCACAAACCTCAGTGTGCAATCCACCGGTCCGCAGCCATTCCCTCCGCTAGTAAGCACGGTGCCATTACTCCATGGATCTCTGGAAGAGAAATCCGAGGAGTAACCACCCATTAGAGATACTTTGGCCGACATATTGAATGCATTCGTTCCCAGGTTATAGGTACCGTTTGCTATCAGAACGGCACAGCTACCTGCTCCACCACATCCTGTGGTCTGGGTCACTGCATGGGCAATGGTAGCACAGGGAGATAATGGGTTGGAACAATTATTGGTACCGGTGAGATCATCCCCGGCTGCGGATACATAACGAGCATCGGAGGCCACCATGAAGCGCATACCGGTATCCAGCATGAAAAAGCCATCGGAATCGGTGCAATTCAACAGCTGTAATATTCGGTTTAGGCCGGCGTTCCAGTTACCCGCAGGGGATATAGTCAGAGTATCGTTGGGATGATTGGTGGTTGACCAGGCAATCGTATGCGCATCGCTTCCCAGACCAGTGGGTCCCACAGTACAGCCGCCCATGGAACGAGTAAAGCGAACCTGTACAGACTGGGATGGCTGCAGAACGGATTGGTCCGCCGGCAGGATTTCCGCCCTTTTCAGACAGTGTACCTGAACGCTTAATTGATCCTCGGTCAGTACCCCGTCACCATTCTGGATTTCGCAAATATAGCCCGCCGGTACCGCAGAAATGACAATGTCGTATGCTTCTCCAGGCTCAAATCGATCTTGAAACCTGAAGGAACCGGATTGGCTTAATGACTGAAAGTGGACCCCTGACTGAAGAACCAGTCCTGGATCTTCCAGCCCCTCAACGAAACCACCGAGCACCACTCCAGGGCCTGGAATTAAGAAGAAGTCCCTGGCCCCGGGATGATCCTTGATGCAATTGCATGCGAATGCGAGCAACAACAGGTAATGGCCAAGCCTCATATGCCCAGGGGGCTAACGTTCGTTATGGGCTGCAAGTAAAATATACCCGATTACCTATCATTCTGGGACTAGGTTATACTACGGAAACCTTACTGACACCCAGACCCTGGTTCATAGATGCCAATGCTATGGAATAAATCTGCTCCGGGCCGTTGCTGCAGATCAGCATCTGGGCGAACAGCCAGACCATAGGTTCCCGGGTCTACACCACCCTGCGCTGCCAGGCAGGGTGAACTGGCGGAGTAATGGAAATCGCCTGCTGAAGAGTTCAGAAACACCGGATCCACGGAAATATTCTGACGAGTTCCGGCATCCGAATACATGAGCGTGCAACCCGCATTTCCGAAGGTACCGCGATTCGCTGGAATCGAAGTACCTTCATCGCAAATAGTATTATAGGCCGTTCCAAGGCTGTCTTCCATTAACCCGCTGGGACATCCAAACAGATTGTTGGAGTCCAGATCTACGGTATTGGGAAGACCCACCGAATCGCGCATACAAAAGGATTGAGTGCTGCTGAAATTTCCAATAATCATATTGTTGATAATTGCTCCGCCAGACAGGGAAAGCGCAAAGTGAATTCCTGTAGATGTGCCAGTCACGGCCTGATCGGCAATGATCAGGTTATGTGCGATATTGTAATTTCCCGCAGAACTAACAAGTATACCCGTAGTATTGTTCGCCACGCCAGTATAGATTCCATTTGTATGGATGTTTCCGGCTCCGCCAAGCAATACAATCGCTTCTGCGTTAGCGGTCGCTCCGTTCGTAAGAATCTGATTTAGATAGAAGTCCACGGTGCCGGAGGTAATGACGGCCGCTCGCGCCGTATTGGCTGTATTTCCCTGCACTTCAATGCGATTGCCAGTGATTACACTCAGCCCGGCACCAGTAATGCTAAGTGCAGTACGGGAATTAATCCCATTACCTGCCATGATTCTGTTGTTGGACAATCGGATGGCACCATTTACATGTACTCCATACGAATTCGCAGATCCACTCTCATCGCCCTGGATGGTAAAGCCATCAATTACTGTATTGGCATTGACGGTTACCGGAACTTGAATTGTGCATGGTCCTGGACCACAGGCGCCGCCATTGCCAGCCAGGATGGATGTTCTGGCCTGGCCGAATCGTGTGGAAAAATCTGCGGAGTAACTGCCCATCAGTGAAATGCCATCCGCCATAATGATAGCAGAGCCGGCCGAATCATATACATCCCGGAAGTGAGGAGCGGTGCCATTGGGAGGTCCCTGAGCTACAAGTACTGCACAGTCGATAGTGCCGTTGCAGCCATTGGTAACCAGTTCATTGATTGCATAATTAATACTTGCACAGGCCCCTGCAACCGTTCCACATGTGCCGGCATCGACCCCTGTTGTGCTTACATAGGCAACGTTGGATGTTACCAGATAGTTCAACGAAAGGTTCATGGAAACCGATCCATCAGCAGAAGTGCAATTATTCAGGATCAAGAATCTCAAACTACCTGTGGTCCATCCCGCTGTGGTAAACTCTATCGTGTCATTGGCTACGTTGGTAGTCAGTAGATTGGTAGCCAGTATGTCAGATGCCAGGTTTGCCGGCGCTGGAGTTGCCGCCGCATCCACCGTGCATCCGGTCATGGATCGGCTAAATACTATACGAATGGATTGAGTCGATTGTAGAACTGAATTATTTGGCGGGCTCACTATGGCAGCACGGATACAGTCCACCTGAACATTGGTTACATTGGAGTTTACGATGCCCGAGCCATTCGTAATTGTGCAGGTATAGCCTGTGGGCACATTCTGGATAATGACATTGTAACTGCTGCCCTCCTGATATCTGTTGGAAAACTCAAAAGTCCCGGATGCGGCTAAATTGAGGGATGCACTTCCACTTACAAGAACCAGACCGGGATCCTGTAAACCGGTAACGTTAACCGACACACCATATCCATTATTTGCCAGAACCAGAAATGCTTCCGAGGGGCTACCCGGATAGTCCTGAACGCATTTCCATAAGAGAGGTACAAGTAGTAGCAAGAAGAATCTGGATTTTGTCCTACGTAGCATAGTTTGCACAAATTTCAGGCATGTTTTCCGGTGGTATTACTGCCTGGAATCTCTTTCCAGACCGCAGATTCTCAGTAAGTGAGCTCCATTTTATACAACAATCCCTGTCCGCATTTTTTCACTAATAGCAACGCCTCCTTTAGCGCCTAAGGTGCCCCTATTGCAATTAGTGTGAGGAATCAATCCAACCGGATGGCCGCCTGGTCACTCCAGACACTCTGAAATTACTGTCTGCAAAAAGGCTGCTGTACCAAAGAACCAGGTGGAAAAAACACCATCGGAAAGTAAAAAAGCTGGCCAGAAGTAAACCGGATGTTACTCTCTGGCGTCCAATTAGGGCGATTGGGACCTACCGGTCCCGCGTATATTACCCATGGGGAGTGAGATATGAAACTGAAACTACTGGGAGTCCTGTTTGGCCTCGCATTCCTGCCCGTTGCGGCATTCGCAGATACATCAATCTATTTCTGCGAAGAGACTGGTGCTTATGGCGCTAGCTGGGGACAGGCTGACAATCACGGCGTTGCTAGATCACAATGTGAGAAGTACGGCGGAACTGCCTGCGAAGAGCTAATTAGCTGCGGAACAGGATTTGCTGCCATCGCAACTAGCAACAATCAAGTAATTGGTGCTTCCTGCGGAGCTGGAAATCAGGGCGCTGCTAACAAGGCTGCTCTGGACGCTTGCCGCGACAGCGGTGGATCCGGTTGTGCTATCAAGCATAAGTGGAAAGGCTAAAAATATAGAACCGATCTGACTTCCCCGATGCTACACTGGTAGTCTTAGGGAGATCTTGAAAAATGGGCCGGCCTGGAGAGGTCGGCCTTTATTCTTTATTCTGGGTCTGCCCCTGGCTGCCCATGGATTACTCTGGCCTCTTTGATAGATATTTTTCCACCAGATGAATGTATTCGGGCCCCGCTCTTTTTGGCCGCCTTCTGGATAGGCTCACAATCAATTGCTCTTCAATATTACTTGCAATCAGGTTTCCTCCGGTATCCATTACATCGTTTCGCAAGAAACAGCGAATCTTTTCAATTCGATCCACCCAGGTATGGACCGTAAGAACCTCCCCGGCCACAGGCTGTTGATAGATTCGGAATGTTCCGGATGTAAAAAAGGTAATTGTATCCAATTCCAGTATACGCTTATGATCCAGCCCAATAGCATGCGAAAAACCCCAGCGACCTTCCTCTATGAGGCGCCAGAACGCTGCGGATGGATAATTGAAAAAGGGAGATCTCTCGGAATACATGGCCGTAACCGGAGTCTGCACAGAGTCGCAGTTGGTACGTGCGTCAAACGTTGAGGGCAATTCCGAGATGATACTGGACGGGCTGATCTCGGAGGAATCCACACCATCGCCCTTTGCTGGAAAGTCAGCAGCGTGAATCTGGCCCTCCCGCTCAAAAGCAGTGATGGTAGCAATACGACAGGCCAGGGCTCCATCTGTTTGCTTTACTTCTTGAAGCCAGAATTGCTGATCCGCTTTGGGCTCCATGTAGGTATGGACTACAAGCTCATTACCTGGCAATTGCTCCTTTGAAAAGGAACAGTGCGTCATCTTTGGCGTTAGACGCTCATTTTTTTCCAGCATGGAATCCAGAGGGTATCCAAGTGCCTTCATCATTCGGATCCGGCCTTCCCAGCAGAATGCCTCATAGGTGCGACTTGTGACATGCCGCTGGGTATCCATGTCAAACAGCCGGGCTGCAATATTGAAGTTTTGATAATAGCTCATCCGATCCCCCCTGCACCGAACTAAATACCATGTGGACCTGTTCCGATGCCCAACCCTAACGAACGATCGTTCCTATGCAAACAAAAAAAACGAACGATCGTTTTGACTGGACAAAACCCGGCTTCATCTGTAAATCATAGTTGTGGCCCGGTCAAAGAAAAATGTAAAGGACAGAGTCCTGAACGAAGCCCTACGGCAGTTCTATCGCGGCGGCTATTACCGCACTGGAATTCGAGACATTGCCGGAGGAGCCGATGTAGCACTGTCCAGCGTCTATGACCATTTTTCCAGCAAGGAGGAGCTGGCTCAGCAATACCTGATAGCGGAAGAAGAGCAGATGCTCCAGAATCTAAGGCTCTTAATGGAGCATTTTCCGGATATTAACGATTTTGCCCGGGCCTGGACCCTGGCAAAACGAAAGGACCTAAAGGCCGGCCGATTCCTGGGCTGCCCATTCGCCGGTTTTGCCTACCAGTCCGTAGATTTACATGCAATCCATTTATCCCAGCTAAAGAAAATCTCTACCAAGTGGATCGAAACGCTGAAGGATTATATCGAGGCCAATCAAAAGTCCGGACGAATCAGTTCCAGCGCCGACTCTCAGTACGTGGCCAGACGGATTATGGTTCTTACTCAGGGCGCCATGACCATGTGGCGGATTACTCGGGATGCCAGCTATATTGAAGTTCTAGATCAGTACTGGAAAGAGGAGATGCAACGTATTGCACCAGCAAAGACCAGGCGATAGAGTCTTTGCTTATCGCCACCGCCAGTCCGGTTTGTTTATAATTTCCAGACCGGTTGCTGTAAGCAGACTTTGCAGAAATGCATCCAGGGATTCGCCAAGCTGCCTTCTGGGTAGACTGATTGCCTGACCCGTGCCCATAAGTATTAAAGCATAGTCCGGAATAGTCACCACTGAATTAATATGGTTCAGTTTGATTTGCGTTCGTGCAGATTCATCTTCCATCACGATTTCATCGTTCAACTCAATGCTAACTCTTCGATTTAGCATCCCCTTTAGTCCGTCTTGAATGTGTTTTCTGTAGTGCCGGCGATATCTCCAGCGAGAATAGAAGGGATACAGAACTATCCAGAATAGCCCGATCGCTCCGAGCAAGGCGGCTGCAATGTAAAACTGGAGCCAGAGGTAGATAGGTACCAGGGAAAAGGAAATTAAGGCAACAAGAAACCAGCCCAGCATTCTTTGTTTTTTGATTCTGCTGGATTGAGATGCCGCATACAGCTGAAAGGTCAGCAACGAATCCAGTTCAAGTGTATATTCTAATTTCAACGTAACTGCAAACCCACATCAAGGTGGCCCGGAAAGCAAATGAACCTCTACCAGACCTATCTCGATATCTGCTAATAGAATCTGTGCCAACTTTGAATCAAGGTGATTATAGCGAATGCCATCCGAAACCCTGAAGGGTTCCGGATGGACCATAAATCATTATCCGTCTGAGACTCGGCCCATAGACAACGGATATCAGAAATCTAGGTCTTTAGAGGCACCCAGTTTTCTCCGAACAATCGCTTTTGAACCTCTCCATTTTCGTAGATCTCATGATCCAGTTTTCCAATTTTACGATAGAACATCGTTACAAAGGAAGACGATATGACGATGAAAAAGGAGTACAGGATTGGTAGCCATAGCATGCCGGCCAATAGTTGTGCCGATTCAGCAAAACTGAAGGTTACAATTCCCACAGCCAGTGGACCATTCTGAATACCGGTTTCCAGCGAAACGGTTCTTCTGTGTCGCTTGTCCAATCGCAGAACACTGGAGAGCAAATAGCCAAATAGCATTCCGCCCAGACCAACTCCGATAGCTGCCACATAGGTCTGCCATCCAGTTTCAGCCATCAGGCATCGCTTGTATGCATCTCCCAGGAAGGTACCCACCAGAAAGAGGATTACGATGATCCCCATAAAACTGGCTGTATCCTCTGCGGCTTTGGCCCAGCCTGGAGAGTAGCGCCGAAGCACCATTCCCAGCACTACAGGAAGTAGCACAGCCACCAGACTAACTATGATCTTGGCTGTAGGGATGGCGAATTCGCCATCTCCAGGAAGCTCAATCTGGCTGGCGAAACCAGCACCGTAGTTATCCAGAATCAGGGGTGTCATTACAACGGCCGCAATTGTGGAAAACGTAGTCATAGTAATCGAAAGAGCCACATCTCCCCTGGAGAAGTAGGCAAACATATTCGAAGTAGTCCCGGCAGGTAATGAACCAACCAGAATCAACGCAATTGCCAGCATAGGATCCAGTTCCAGCCAGACGGCCAGGCCAAGGGCAACCAGAGGCATTACACCAAACTGTGAGGCAAAGCCGATCAGTACACCCTTGGGATCCTTCGTGAAATACTTAAAGTTTTGAAAGGTCAGGCCCGAGCCCATCCCAAACATAATTACCAGAATCATTATACCCAGCAGTGCTTCCTGCAGCGGATTGATCATTTGATAATCCGCGGGTATATTGCATGCTTCCATCATGGACTTATTCTCCTTTCGCAGAACATAATTTCTTTCCTGTGTCCGCCCTGAGGCGGAAGTTCAAGCTGCAGCGTCTGGTTGCCCTCCGCTGCGCATCTTTATTTTGCTGCCTTGCTTTTCTCTGAAGGCGTCCTTCCATACATCTCATCAATGAGGTGCTGATACTTTTCTGTAATTACATGTCGCCTGAGCGAAAGCTTGGCAGTTAGTTCATCCGCGGCTTCAAAGGTCTTGGGTACCAGCTTGAAAGTATTGACTCTTTCAAAACTTTTGAAACCGTTTTCGGCTGAAATCTCCTGCTTTATGGCCTGTGAGATTTTAGCTTCCACTTCAGGATGTTCGGAAAGCTCAGCCACACTCAGGGATTCGTAGCCCAGAGACTGGAAGCCGTCCACAGAAGGAACAATCAATGCACCCAGACTTTTTTCATCCTGGCCCACCACCATTACATGGTCCACAAGCGGGGACTGAAGCAACCGGTTCTCTATAGGCACCGGTTCCACATTTTCGCCACTTGCCAGCACAATAGTATCTTTGGAACGACCCAGAATCTTGACGCAATCGTTGAATGTCATCATACCGATGTCGCCGGTATTCATCCAACCATCCTTCATGACTTTATCAGTCGCTTCCTGATTCTTATAGTATCCACGCATAACAATAGGGCCACGGACATGAATTTCTCCCCTCAGGCCTCTACCATTATGCTTGTTTTTGGCATTCGGATACAGGATATCCCCGTGATTTAAATCAACAATGCGAATCTCAACACCCTCCAGAACGGGACCTACTGTTTCAATTACCAGTTTGTTTACGGTTCTTGCCGTGATCGGTCCTGCGGTTTCGGTCATTCCGTAGCCTTCGAGCACTGGAATACCTACATAGGTGAAGAATTGATCCACATGGCGAGGTAATGCACCACCGCCGGAGATGGTAGCTTTCAAGCTGGCTCCCGCGGCCTGGCGAATCCTCTCCAGAACGGCCACATTGAAGAATCCGTAAAGTGGAGTGACAAGCAGCCATCTGAGTAGATGAAAGATCCAGCCCAGAGAAAACAGGATGGGATTGGGCTTATGCAGATGCAGAGCCCGGTTCTTCAAGTAGAACTGAGAATTCTTATAGATCTCAGCAAGGCCATAACCTGTATGAAATAAAAAGCGACGTACTGGATGAGCAGCCTGCGCATTATCCAGAATTCGCATGTAAAGAACTTCCCACAGCCTGGGAGCCGATCCCATGAATGTGGGCTGCACATTCTTCAAGTCATCTCCCAGCATGCGAATGCTGGAATAATAAGTGGAACATCCTTTTGCGATGGAGAACATCTCAAGAGCACGTTCAAAAATATGCCATACAGGCAATATACTCAGCGCACGATCGTGAGGTCCAAGATCCACCGGAATGCAATCGATCATATACATGATATTGCTATGTTGCAGCATCACTCCCTTGGGAGCCCCGGTAGTACCGGATGTATAGATAATTGTGGACAGGTCTTCGGGCTGCACCTGGGCAGCTCTCTCTTCCGCTCGACGATCCCCATCCTTTCGCAGATTGCGACCTTTTTCGATCAGGTCCTTCAGATGCAGTACACCTTCTGGAGCTTCCTGATCCATGTTCATCAATATGTAGGTTTCCACCGCCGGGAGTTCAGACTTCAATGCTGAGACCCGTTTCCAGATTTCTACGTTTTCAATGAAACAAATGCGAACATCTGCATGGGGCAGAATATAGGTGATATCTGAATCAGTAAGATCTGTTCCTCGGGGAACATCCGCCGCTCCTGCCAGCTGAATGCCGCAGTTACTGATGATCCATTCGATCCTGTTGTCGGCTATAAGACCTACGTGCTCCCCTCGCTCCAGCCCCATATCGATCAATGCTGTGGCCAGAGAGACTCCTTCTTCGTAGACCTCTCCGAATGTAGTTGGCTTCCAGAGCCTTGATTTGAGTCGCGTGCCAAAAGCTACGCGCTTGTCATGAACCTGGGCTGCTTTAGCAAACAGCTCCGCCGCGGTACCGGCTTTCACTTCCATTGAAATTCTCCTCCTGACTGCTTTTCTTTGTTGAATGGAAAAGCATCATACCAGGCACTCGGCCTGGCCCCCGTTCTTTTATCTAACTTTCATTTATGAATAAAGCTCATCTATCTGCTGCCTGAAATTCTCTTTGATTACAGGCCTTTTCATCTTCAATGTTCGAGTCATCTCTGTATCCTGATCAAAGGCTCGAGGCGAAATATAAAAACAATTTCCAGGAATCACCTCAAATGATTTGAATCCGGTCTCTTTACTAATTAGTCCTGTGATTTGTTTTCGATACAGGTCTCTTACCGGTTTGCTCGCATCCCAGAGGTCGGTATTCTCCGGTGCTTCCTCTCCCAGGGCTCCACGAACATTTTCATATGCTGGCACAATAATGGCCCCCAGGGTTTTTTTATCATCACCCACCACCATTACCTGGTCTATGTATTCTGACTGCAACAGCTTATCTTCAATCGGAACTGGCTCAATGTTTTCTCCTCCGGCTAGTGCAATTGTATCCTTGGCTCGGCCGGCAAACATTAACTCGCCTCGCCAGTTCAAAGTCATCAGGTCACCGGTATCAAAAAATCCATCCCTATCAAAGACTGTCTCATTTAGCTGCGGACGTTTATAATAGCCCATTAGAATTTGCTCGCTCTTAACCCAGAGAGAACCTTTGGCGCCGGGAATGGATGTTACATCCTTGCCGGTATCGTCTTTGAGTTTAATCTCATATCCAGCCAGGGGCACACCCACGGTTCCGGGCGTAGGCTTTTTCAGAGTTCGTGAAGAGATCACTGCACTGGTCTCTGTCATGCCATAGCCTTCCAGTACCAGAATGCCTATAGCAGACAGAAACCGATCTACAACTCCTGGCAATGCAGAACCTCCTGACACAGAGACTCGCAGCCGGCCCCCCAGAGCCCCTCGTATGGGAGCAAAAATCTTCATTGACAATGCCTTTAATGGCGACATCAGAATAAGCACAAATAGTGCATAACTTCTATAGAAGAAACTCAGGATAAAGTTTCGCCTCTGGACCTGGTGATCGAATCCCATGAGCACCGCCCGGTATTTAAACCAGGTGGCTCCCACAGACAGAAAGAAGTTAAAGATTTTCTGTTTACCTGCAGATTCCTTTTTGATTTTACCAATGATGCCATTGTATATGGACTCCCAGATCCTGGGCACGGAAGGAAATATTGTGGGACGAATTTCCTTTAGATCTTCACGCAGTACATTAATATCACTTACGGTAAATTCCATGCCTTTGTAGGCCAGAGCATACTCCGCCGCTCTTTCAAAAGCATGCCAGGGAGGAAGCAGGCTTACAGCTACATCATCGCTACGGAAACCTGTTCTTTTCAATGTTGTCAAAATAGCATAGATCCAGCCGGACTGAGAGAGCATGACTCCCTTGGGCTCCCCCGTGGTTCCGCTTGTGTAGATCAATGTAGCCAGGGCTTTCGGATCTACAGAGGCAACGGTCCTGGAAACAATAGCTGCATCCCTGGACAGAGCAGTTCTTCCTTTCTCGGCCAGAGCACCCAGGGTATGCGAGCCCTGGGCCATCTCGAAGGAATCATCCTCCATGTAGTAGATGGACTGAACGGTCGGAATCTTATCGCCCATGGACTTCAGTCGGTCCATGTCCTTCTTTTTTTGAACTATTGCGAAATTGGCCTCTGAATGATTGGCAATGTAGGAGATATCCTCATCCGTAACGTCGGTGCCGCGCGGAACACTGACTGCGCCGGTACCTGTAATAGCAGCATCCGTAACCAACCAGTGGGTGGAGGTGTCGCACAGGAACAAAACACGATCCCCGGACTTTACACCTATCTCCAATAAGCCGGCCAGAACCTGATCGCAAAGGTCTTTTAGCTGACCAAAGGTACGGCCCCGGAGCTTTCCGTCCGGCATTCTTCGCTTGAATGTTTCTTTCCCTGGATGCTGACTTGCAGCAAGTTCCAGAATTCCGTAAAATGTCTTTGGTGTGGAATCGGAATTCATTCAGTGCATTTTAGGTATGCACGGGGTCCGGCAAGCAGATTTTGGCTCGGCTCTCTTCTCAGATGAAATTCCTGTAAGATTTAATTGCCCACTGCTACCTTTCGTTGCTACTTAATATAAGAGGAAACCGATGGAAAAGAACCTACCCGCTTCTTTTGATGATTTATTGAAGAGCCATGATAAACCAGTACTGGTGGATTTCTGGGCCCCCTGGTGCGGGCCCTGCAAAATGGTAGCACCGGTTCTGGAAGAGCTGGCGCGGGACTGGAAAGGCAGGATTACCATCATTAAGGTAAATACTGATGAGAAACCGGACATTGCCTCCCGGTATCAGATATCTGGAATACCTACGTTAATTCTCTTCAAAGCAGGACAGCCTGTACATCGAATTTCCGGCGCTCTCCCTTTAGATCAGATGAAGGCTCAGTTTCAGGGGTTTCTGTAGGTTGGAATAAATCGCACAAACTCTACCCGGGCTGACCAACCAGTCCGGCTAACATTGCAAATCCAATGACAACAAGCAATGCAGTGACCATTAACTGAATAGTGCGAATTGTGGCTTTTTTTAGAAATCGTTTACCCAGCAAAGCTCCAAGAAAAGCCGCAAGAACAGCCACCAGAAGAACTGTAAGATTCGCTTCTGCTAGCCTGGCCTGCATTTCCAGGCCATAGACGGTAAGGCGACCCAGATCCACAGCACAGGCAATTGCAATCCCTGTGGCCACAAATACATCCCTGGACAAACCCTGTCGCAGCAAGAATATGCTTCGCAACGCCCCTTGATGGCCGGACAATCCACCGAAGAATCCACTGAGGGAACCACCCAGGATAAGATGAGACTTGCCTTCGCTTTTCTTTGGAACCAACAATTCAAAAAAAGCAAAGAAGATGAGCAGGGAGCCCATCAAGGCTGCCAGATAGCTCACCGAAAAGTGGTATTCCCTGAACTCATAGGAATACGCTGCTTCCTGAAAACCGCCCAGCAATGTCAGAAGATGGGCGCCCAGAATTGCCATCAAGATGGCAGGAATGCCAAATGCCAGCACCACTTTCCAGTTCACATGCTTTCGCATTAATGCAAACTTGAATAGATTGTTGGACAGATGTACGATGGCTGTGAGCGCCACAGAAAGATCCAGTGGAAAAAAGAATGCGAATGCGGGTAGCAGTATTGTGCCCAGGCCAAAGCCGGAGAAGAAAGTTAGCAGTGATGCAATCACAGCCACCAGAGCCACGACTATGTAGACGGTTTCCATAATCTCATCTCTCCAGGAGTTTCAGTCCATTAAGGAACCAGCTAATTCGGTTTTCCTTTCGTTTCGAATTGAAGACCAAACAAGCATTCCATGGTACTCCATAAAAACCTGAGGAGACTCCAGTCCTGGTTGCCCGCCCGAGGCGGGTTCAAGCCTACTATCGAATCGATTGGAATTGGATCAATTTTTCTGGAAAAGCATAACCATGTAGGCTTTGTACTCAGAAAAGATTTCAGATCCCTGGTTTGAATACTTCACATGGAGCTTGCGAATTTTCTTTCCAAACATCCAACTCAGAATCCTGTAAATAAACGGATAGCGCCTCTGAACGATTTCAAAGATACCCTCAAATACCGGGAAGATTTTCTCAGTAATCGTTTCCTGATAGAGGTCCATGGTAGGTGCAACAAACTTTGTTATATCTACCTTCTTCTTTAGCTTGAAGCCTTGATTGGCAGCTTCTTCCAGGAAATAATCCAGGGGATGGCCGGACTTGCTCAGTCCTGGTCGGTCCAGCTCTTTGATCCGAAAGAAATCTGCTACAAGAACGTGACCCTTTGGCTTGAGAAAGGCATGGCTTTGCTTCCAGCCCTCCTGCATTTTGATGTACTGGCATGATTCGCTCATAAGGACCATATCGAACGGTGCAAGACCGGAGCTGGAAGGGTCAAGATTCTCATACAGATCTGTTATCGCCGCCACTTTGCCTCCGGTATTTTCCAGAGTTTTTTCGATTAGATAGGGATCCGGGGCAAGACAGGTAACGTCATATCTCTTCTTAACAAGCTGAGTGGCAACGCCTCCGGTTCCGCAACCAACATCGAAGACCCTTTTGACGCCAGCAGGTATGTATTTCAGTAGATTTCGGACATAGGCATCCTGAGCCGAAGGAAGTGTTTGAAGAGTGGGCTTCTTTCCCTTCTCAAAATAGCCATAGTGCAGATGTTCCACGCCGAATAGCTTGTGGCCCAGCCTTAATGCAATATCATTGTAATAGGATTTCTTATGAGAATGTTTCTTTGCGGCCATTGAGCTGCTACCTTACATTTTCCAGGATTGAACCGGCAGTTTTCTCTCGAACGCTGAAGGCTCAACATAAATTCTGTACCCACAGTGCAGGATTTATTCTGCGGAGAGAACAATGAGCAAGCCATATAGATTAAATGCAGGAATGATTGTCTTCAACTCCACAGGCCAGGTACTTGCAGGGGACCGAATTCAGTATCCAGGTCATTTTCAGTTTCCCCAGGGAGGAATCGATAATGGAGAGGATCCTCAACAGGCTGCCATTCGGGAGCTCCATGAAGAGCTAGGACTTCTGCAAGAGGCTCCCGTGGGGGAGATTCCTGGATGGCTCACCTATGAATTCCCGGAAGATATTCCTGACCATCTCAAGAAGTTCCGGGGCCAGAAGCAGAAATGGTTCTACTTTCAATGGGATGGTAGTCCTGATTCATTGGATCTTGATCTGCATGAAAGGGAGTTCAATTCTGTGCACTGGATGGAGCTGGATTCCCTGGTAGCCAATATTATTCCTTTTAAAAAAGAGGTGTATGGAGCCATTGAAAAGCATGCAAGAATCTTCATACCAGACTATCTTGCTTCGTTGAAAGGGCAACGTTAACCGCTGAAATTGCAGAACACGACTCCCGGACCGATCGATACAAAGCTGAAATGAATTCAGGGAAAATTTCTTTACAGGGTGCGAAAGAACTGTAATCAAATAGTTTCGCGCAAATATGGAGCCATTTATTCCTCCCGGATTCTCTCTGCCCCTTGCCTGGGGTATCGACTTCAGCCTTCCGCTGTTGCTACGCATGGTGCAAAATCTGGAAGGTGTCGAAATACTACCTGAAGATAAGAAAATGCTTCGGGACCTTCGAAAAGAGCGGATCCTGTATTGTAGCAATCATCCCACCACATCGGAACCACCGGTGGCCTATGCAGTGGCCAAAGTTATGGGATCCCGTTTCCATTATATGGCCTCCCGACAGGTCTTCGACTGGGCAAATGGAATAATGGGTCGACTGATTCAGGGCGTTGGGGCCTATTCTGTGCTGGCCGGTACTGCGGACCGCGAAAGTATCAAAATGTCCAGGGCTATCCTGGCTCATCCCGGAGGCAAACTTGTGGTTTATCCGGAAGGAGAACCCACAAGCGGTGAAAACGATAGTCTCCTGCCACTTCAGCCCGGGATTGCTCAGATTGGTTTCTGGGGCCTGGAGGATGCGCGAAAGTTAGACAATTCTGCAGACATCATGGTACTGCCGGCATTCGTTAAATACGTGTATTCCGGCACGGAAGCAGCCATTAAGGGAGACATGCACTCCTCTCTGAAGAAGCTGGAGCGAAAGCTTGGCATTGATCCAGAAAACCGGAACATGCTGCGAAGATTTCTCACAATAGGCCGAGTGCTTCTGGAGAAGGAAGAAACCAGGTATAACATATCTCCTGCCTCCCTCACTGACTGGGATTATCGTGTTGGTAGAGTGAGGCATGCCGTACTGGATCAAGTGGCCAATAAGATAGAAGTTAAGGGCTATAATCGAAATGCAGATGCAATAGAAAAGCTGCGATTTCTGCTAAGCATTCTGGAAATGATTGCTGTGGAGTATCCTGATCCCCGTTTGCCGGAGGTAGATGAGGAGACCCGAAAATGGGCCCACAGAGAATGCGAAAAAGCCTACCTTTTTATTGTCACTCGCCCGGAGTATTTGATTTCCCATCCATCCACGGAACGATTCTATGAATGGCTTGGAAGGTACGAGACTTATGTCCTGGGCAAGACCACGGCCAGACCCAGAAAAGCCCATGTGCGATTTACTCAACCTCTGTCGCTCACAGAGTATTATGATGACTATAAGAAGAATCGTAAGCAGGGAATCGAAATCATGCTCAAGGATCTCAAAGATTCCCTGGAAAGACTTATGGTAGAATGCCTGCAGCTTTCTCCTCCCATTGTGCGCCCATTTGATGTGGGCGATGATCCGATGGGCGATTCCTGAAACTAACAAACCTCCCTGGTGTTCGGAGCCCATGGCCTTTTTCGCGATTCGCTTCGGGAACAAGGCCCTGGATTCACTTCTCGAAAAACACAGCCCGGTAAGCCTGGCCCGCTCTAATTCTACCGATCAGCCGCCCCTATGCCCGGGATCCATTAAAACCTGTGATTCCATAAAAAAAGCTTGCTACCGAAGCCAGACACTATACATACGATTGGCATGCATAGAGTAAGCTCTACTTCCCGCGGTCGGGGGGCTCTTTCCTCACCGGAAGGTCGCTTTGAAACCATTCGTCATGTTCTGGAAGACAATGAATCCCTCCCCCATCCGCAGACATCCGTAATAGAGGAGAAAGCCAAATCCATACTCACCAGGAATCAATCGCCGGATGTGCCCTTTCGCACAAGCATCAATCCCTATCGCGGCTGCGAGCATGGATGTATCTATTGCTATGCCCGGCCCGCGCATGCCTATGTGGATCTTTCCCCCGGGAAGGATTTCGAAACCAGAATCTTCGCCAAGCGAAATGCAGTAGGCCTTCTCAGAAATGAGTTTCATAAATCAGGTTATTCGGTAGATACAATTGTCCTTGGTGCGAATACAGACCCATATCAGCCAGTAGAACGTAATGAAAGAATAACCCGGGGAATCCTGGAACTCTGCGATGAGTACAGCCATCCGGTAGCCATTACCACCAAGAATCATCTGGTTCTGCGGGATTTAGATATTATTGAGCGACTTTCCGCCCGGGAATTGATTTCGGTGAATTTTTCCATTACAAGCCTGGATTCTAAATTGCTCACTCTTATGGAACCACGAGCCAGCACAGCTTCCCGGCGATTGATGGCATTGAAGACCCTGCGTGATCATGGAGTGCCCGCGGGCGTACTGATGGCACCAATCATCCCTGGCCTGAACGATTCGGAGATTGAAGATATTGTGCATGCATCGGCTTCCAGTGGCGCTCTCTGGTTAACACATATCATGTTGCGGCTGCCCTATGAGGTGAAGGAGCTTTTTTGCGAATGGCTGGAGTATCATTTTCCTCAGAAGAAGGATCGAATACTGCATCTGGTGGAGAGCACACGATCTGGCAAATTGAATGATCCCAGATTTGGCCACAGAATGAGCGGAAGCGGAAATTATGCTCAGCTAATCAACTTGCGGGTCCGGGCCGCTGTGCAGCGAAATGGAATACCCGGTAGATACGAAATACTGCGAAAAGATCTGTTCCAGAGGGCCCCTGGAGGACAACCAGGTCTGTTCGATATGCCGGCGTAGTCGGGACCGGAAGGATATTGCCTGAAAAGGCCAGATGGGCCATGGTGCGATTCGCAAAGCTCGGTATCCATAGTTCCGCTTTCTGGTTGATTTCCCTGTTATCGTCCCTCCCATCCAAAGATTCTGCCCATACGGTGCGAATTACAGAATCCCGGACCGTTATCTATGGTCCTCGCCGGCGTATATCTCATTGCGAGAATTCGCGAGCTAATTGATTCGAAACATATGTTTTACTTTACATCGATTTCGGTAAGAAATCCAGTTGGTACATGGGATCTGCTGGAAAACGAAATCTACTCATCACTTTAGCTGGCCTGGTGGTATTGGGACTTATATACCTGATGACCTGGCCAACGCCCATTGATCCTGTAGCGTATGAGCCTGCTGCGGCCCCATCTCTGGAGGGTCCCACCGAGCCAAACACTATCCTTCAGGATGCTCGGCTAATTCTAAAGGGAAAGATTGAAGGCCCGGAAGATGTAGCCATCGGCAAGGACGGTTGGATCTATGCAGGACTCCTGGATGGAAGAATTATTCGATTTAAATACGTTGCTACAAATAGCGGCGAGATCGTTGCGGAGGACTACGCAAATACAGATGGTCGCCCTCTTGGATTGGCCATAGGGCCGGAAGGCTCTCTTTATGTTGCGGACGGAGTCAAAGGATTACTCAAGATCAATGAAGGCCAGGTGAGTGTTCTAAGCACAGGGGCATCAGGAGTTCCCTTTGGTTTCACGGATCACCTGGACGTAGCCAGCGATGGTTCGGTGTATTTCTCGGATGCAAGTCATCGATTTGGAATCGGCGAATATCTATACGATTTATTGGAGTCCAGACCAAATGGAAGACTCTTAAAATATGATCCAGCGACGAAGGAAACAACGGTACTTTTAGATAACCTGTATTTTGCCAACGGTGTAGCTCTTTCCTCGGATGAAAGCTTCCTGCTACTAAATGAAACCTATCGATATAGAGTCGTTCGATACTGGCTAAAGGGACCAGAGGCCGGAAAATCCGAGCTAATAATGGATAACTTGCCTGGATTTCCGGACAATATTGCCCGTAGTAGTAGAGGTACGTTCTGGCTCTGTCTGTTTACAGTAAGAAATCCTGTCATGGATTCTCTGCACCCTTCCCCATTCATGAAAAATATTGTGGCCCGGTTGCCAAAGTTCCTGTGGCCCAAACCAGAGCCCTACGCATTTATCCTGGAAATCGATGGCGATGGTAACATTCTGCGAAGCTTGCAGGATCCGTCCGGAGAGCACTTAAAAGAAATCACGGGAGCCAAGGATAACGGTGATTTTCTGTTCATGGGCTCATTGCATAACGACCGTATTGGCGTTCTGGATCTATCCAGTATACAGGACAGGCAATAGACATACATTTTGGTCTTACCATCTGCGAAACAGAGCACCGTAAGTCTCCAGGATCCTTAATGGGCCGCGGATTGTTTCATTTAGATGCTATAATTCTGGCCGCCTTTTGTCCCGATAGCAAAGCACCGTGTAACGTTCCGGGGTAGAGCGGATTACATGCCTCGCCAGCAAAGGCAATTCTTCCTTCTGGCTCGGCCAGGATCTCAAAATCCTGAAGAGAGCTTCCTGCAGCTATCATCGAATAGGCTCCCCGGGAAAATGGATCCGAATACCAGCGAGTCCGCAAGAACCCTTTTGGGTCTGGCACTTTGCCAAACATTGCTCGTAAATCGGATAGCACCCGATCTTTTACAAAGGATTCGCTCTTCCCTTCTAGCTCACGGGCAAAAGCACCCTGGGTAAGAGCCACAAGTACTGGTCGACCATGTAGTGGCATCATATTCCAGAATTCAAAAAACGGACCTTTCTGCAATAGGCCCATGCGATGAAGCTCTGGTGGCCAGAAGGCATGCGAAAATAAAAGAGCTACCTTTTTCATGGTACCCATCTTCATTCGTGCGATGGAGGACTGTTTCTTTGCACTCAATCCCGGCCGAAATTGAACGGTTCCAGATTTAAGCACACCCAGCGGCAGGGTAACAATTGCATAATCTGCCTGATAGCTGCCCGCCGAAGTTTCCAGAGAGACTCCCGTACGGTTTTGACTGATCTGCCGCACGACCGTCCCTGCCCGAATCTTCAGTCCACGTGCCAGATACTGAGCAATTGCAGAAAAGCCAGACCCTACCATCCACTCCGGGCCCGCGAAAGCCTCATCCTCGTCCCAGTATTTCAGACTTAATTCATTCGCATCGGCGGCCAGTTCGATTTCAATTTCGGAGGCAAAATGCCAGCGCACCCCAAGATCCACAACCGTAGAGCCGCTGCCCCGGAACTGCAAGACCTGACTCATGGTGGCCCGGATGGAAGCTTCATCCTTCAGCCGCATCCCTCTCTGAAACAGTTTACGGGTAGCCTCATCAATGGCTTCGTAGGTGCGATCTTCGATCTCAGATCCATCATAGTAGAGGGCCATTGAGTCTGCATCCGTGACCAGAGTTTTCAATGAAAGACTCTGCACTATGGAAGTGAGCGGATTTGATGGACTGGCACCGTGCACCCAGGCGGCTCCCAGATCCAGAGGCATTCCCAGGGATGAATCAGTATGCATTCGCCCGCCAATACGATTTCTTGCTTCCAGAACTGTAACATCGTAACCGGCTTTTGCCAGACTGCCGGCCGCAGTCAGGCCGGCCATTCCCGCTCCTACAACCAGGACTTTCTTTGTTGGTCCTTTCGCCTCAACGATTCCCGGAGGAAACAGGGCAGCCAGAATTGCTATTTTGATAAAATCTCCGCGTCCCAGCTTATTCATAGTATAATCTCCTCTGGAATGGATCGATTAAGCATAGCAATAGAGAAAGGACTACTGTTTTTTAGATGTCTTTTGTTTCTTTACAGCCAGAGGGACCGATGCTTCCCTATTGCCATGCAGATCAGTCTTTCCGACAAAGCCCAGAAATTGCAGAAGGATATTCGCGCATTTATCAACGAAGTAGTAATCCCTGCAGAAAAGCATTTTGATTACGATTCTGGCCGGATGCCAGAAAATATTGTCAAAGACATTCGAAGCAAGGTCAGGACGGCAGGATTCTGGACTCCACATCTGCCCGAATCCGAGGGCGGCCTGGGGTTGAATATGATGGAAACCGCAATCATATTCAGCGAACTGGGCCGAAGTCCCATCGGCGCTTTTATGTTCAATTGCGATGCACCGGATGAAGGAAACATGCATCTTCTCAGCCTGGCTGCAAGCCCGGAGCAGAAGAAGCGCTTTCTGGAGCCTCTAATCGCTGGAGAGATTCGTTCGGGCTTTGCCATGACCGAGCCACCTCCGGGAGCCGGCTCTGATCCCAGTTCACTCACTGCCAATGCGGTGAAGGATGGAAACCGATACATTTTAAATGCGCACAAATGGTACTGCACCGGAGCCTATGGTGCATCCTTTCTCATAGTCATGGCCCGGGTGGCAGGCAGCTTTCGCAAAACTACTATGTTTCTTGTACCCACCGATGCACCGGGGTACAAAATGATTCGAGAAATAGATACCATGGGCTCCCATGGCCCGGGCGGACACTGCGAATTAAAGTTCGAGGATGTGGAAGTGCCCGAGGAAATGGTACTGGGTAAAGTGGCCCATGGATTTCGCTTGAGTCAGGAAAGACTGGGACCTGCCAGGCTTACTCATTGCATGCGATGGATTGGACTGGCCAGACGCTCCATGGAGATCGCTAGAAAGTATGCGAAAGAAAGGCAGTTATTTGGATCTCATCTTGCGGATCATCAGGGGATCCAGTGGATGTTTGCAGATTCTGCTACAGAAATTGAGGCTTCGCGTATGCTTACTTTGAAAGCTGCCAGCGAACTTGTGCAGGGAAAGGATGCCAGACATAGCCTTTCCATGGCCAAGCTCTACACCAGCGAAATGTTAACTCGAGTCATCGACCGAGCCATCCAGATTTGCGGCAGCCATGGCTATAGCCGGGATCTACCTCTGGAATGGTTTTATAGAGATGCCCGGGCAGCACGCCTGGCAGACGGCCCATCCGAAGTACATCGAATGGTAATGGGACGAGGATTGATGAGCGGAAAGGAGAACTTCTAATGGATCTAAAAAACCCCGCCGGACCCTACCAGGCACCGGAGAATTATGATCCGAACCTGGTGCAATCTCAGTCCAGAGAGATTCAGGGATTTCCGGAGTTATTGAACCGGACCCTGGACGGACTCAACGATGCACAGATCAGCACCAAAACGCTTCCTGGAAACTGGACTGTAGCTCAGGTGGTGCATCATTTAGCAGACAGTCATATGAATGCGCTGATCAGACTGAAGCTGGCCTTGACAATGGATAATCCATCCATCATGCCGTATCCGGAATGGCTATGGGCCGATCTTGCAGACGGACATCTACCAGACATCTCTCCTTCGCTGGACATTCTGAAAGGAGTGCATGCAAGATTCCATCTGGTTCTGGACGATCTGGACGAAGAAGCGGCCCATAAGACTTACTATCACTCGGAACTGAAGCGAAAGGTGCCAGTATTCGAGATTCCTGCACTCTATAGCTGGCATGGAAAACATCATCTAGCACATATCGATCTGCTCAAGAAGGACCGTGGCTGGTAACAAACAAATAAAACTGTTTGGCTGGGCCGAACCAGGCACGAATCCGACCCTTCGTAGCTATTGCGATACGATCGCCCGACTTATGGAGAAATTCGACCTGGAAGAACCGGAAGTTCTGGCAGAGTATGAACTGGGCGATGCTATTTTTCCAGTGGTTTCACTTCAGGTTAAATCGAGTCAATTAATACTGCGATACGAACCCGGTGGCTGGCCCTCTACATTTATAGTGAGCGTCGATTCACCTACTGCCATCCCCTCTCTATTCGGATTGTTCGATCCAACTCTGGATCTATCCGATCAAAGTATTACAGGTATGAAAAAGGATTGGCTGTTTGAATCCTATCGCAAGAATCAGAGCAAGTTCAGCTGCGAAATAGAAGATGAATGGGACCTGGCCATGCTTGTGCGAATTCTCAGAAGCGTTGGACTGCTGGATTGGGCAGCCATCCCCAGAACTTCCGAAGGTACAGGTGGATAGGCGTTATGAGCTTTATCACTGGAACCAACTTGAAAGAACCCTCCATCATTTTTATAGATTTGATGAATACGATCATGTTCAACCATGATCGATTTGGTCCCAACGAACCGTATCTGGATACGTTTCAGGCTCTGGGTGGTACAGGCCTGGACACCACTTCAATTCATACAATCATTGACAATGCGATGAGTTCCATTGAGGCAGATTACGAAACCCAATATTCAGAAAGCCAGGGAAGCACGGTTCCGGATGCACATATTCGATTACGCCAGGAGGCCAGAATACTGAACCGGAGGTTGAGCCTGCGAGATCGAATTGCATTGAACCTAACATTTGCTTTCCATGAATGCGGATGGATTGATCGATTGCATGCACAATCCATTAAGAAGCTGGCCTCTCGATATAGACTGGCGATCATCAGCAATCTCTGGGGTAGCCCGTATTTTTGTAACCTGGTGCTTCGACGGACCGGTACGTTGCAGTATATGGAAGCAGTCTACTATTCATCCCAGATCAAGTTACAGAAACCCTGGAAGAATATCTTTGAGCATGCATGCACAAAGCATAACGTTGAAGCCGAAGATTGCCTCATGATTGGCGATAATATTGACCTGGACATCCTGGCAGCAACTCGCTGGGGTATGCAGGGACTATGGCTGTCCTATGGACGGGATGCAGGCTCCAGAGCAGAGAAGCTGGATGCAGTGGCTCTGGACTTTCCTGATGCTGTAGAAATCCTTGTTCCGGGCGATAGCTGACAGCGAGCTATATTGCCTCACTGTCAGCCGCATTTATGATGGGAATCAGGCCACGCGAGAAGCCATGGCAGGCTCCTGCACTTCGGATTGCTTACCTGGATACAGATGCATTGTCTCCGACTCATAGTCATCTATTGTCAGAGTAAATGTAGTTCTGTATTTCAAGACTATGAAAAGGCTAAGGGCACAGGCTGCCACAACTCCGTAGGCCACATTCATACTGGGAGTCAGATGAAGAAGCCATTGAGGATTGCCCACTGCAAGAACGGCAAAAGCAGCCAGACCGATAACTCGCAAAGGTTCCAGTATTCGAGCCCAACGCTTACCTTCCAGAATTCCACCCAGACAGATCAAAGAAAGGGTCGTAACCACCGAGACACCGCCAATCTGCCACATGTTGAATGCATCTACTTTCAGTAGAACTGCAAACGTTAGAACAGTCATGGATGCAAACCAGATCAAACTATAGATAGAAAGGATTCGTGGAACAGTCACGTCAAACTTCTGATAGGATTCCGCTTCAATCTCAGGAGGTACCTTGGAGCCTCCCAGATCATCCGGCCGCCAGCCTGGATGTTTGAACCAGATCAGGATTTTATCTTTCCAGCGAGGAGCCGCAACGGCGATGTCCCACATCTCTTTCCAATATTGAAGGTTGGCCCAGAAGGGATTGAAGCTCTTGAAGGGCTTCACTGTACCGTATACAGGCTCCTCTTCCTCCACCTGGAACGTACCAAACATTTTATCCCAGATGATAAACGTTCCGGCATGGTTCTTATCCAGGTACTTGGGATTCTTACCGTGATGTACCCGATGATGCGAAGGCGTATTCATGAAGCTTTCCAGAAAGCCCATCCGACCAACCACTCGCGTATGGATCCAGAATTGATAGATTAAACTTAGAGCTCCGTTGGCCAGCATTACGGCTGGATGGAAACCCAGAAAAGCCATGGGCAGATAGAAGGGCCAGGTCACCAGTCCACCGAAGGCAGACTGTCGCAGGGCCACAGTCAGATTGTACTCTTCGCTTTGATGATGCACAACATGGGTAGCCCAGAGGAAGTTAACCTCATGACTCATTCGATGAGCCCAGTAATAGGCCAGGTCATAAAGCACAAAACAGGCGCCAAACGTTAGCACCATTCCCAGTTCCCAGCTGGGCTGGGCCGGCAAATCAAAGAATCGCAGATGGTCGTAGACCAGCCAGTAAACATAGACTGAGGCAGCGGCGCTCAGTAAACCAAACAGTCGATTCAGAACTCCAGTACCCAGATCCGCAATGGAATCATTCAACCGATAAAGCCTGGCTCCCTTCCACTTACTGTAGAGCACTTCCAACCCAATTAGCAGAAAGAAAAATGGTATAGCATAAGTCACAAATTCAGGAAATTTTGGATCCATAGAAACATCCCCCAACCATAAGGTAGACAAAACTGACACCGTGTCAACTTTTTTCCTGCTCCAGATCTGAAAGTTACGAGGCACTGGAGTCCAGGAAGTCAGGCCGTTTCAAGTTCTACACAATATCGGCCATCGGATGCGGCGGAAGAATCCGACGTATCCGGGGAATCAGGCTATTCACAATATCATCAGTAAGATTGGACGGGGGAAAATGCTGGAATACACTTACATTGGCCGCCCGTAATGCAACCAGGGGATTACTATTGTCTGCGGCCAGAGGTAGCCCAGTTTGCGCCGGAGTAGCACGTTCTCAGCCCTGGACCGCAGGAGCCCGACAAGAAGGAAAAGCCCGGTCTATGTTTAAGAACTCCGGAACCGGATACGAAAAAAAGAAATTGGTACTCCCGGGTTGCCCGCGGATTTCAAAAACATCCTGCTTAAGATTCGGATGCGTCCGAAGCAATTTCGATTTCAGGGTCGCCTGGATTACTGCCTGTACATCATAAAGTATGTACAGGATCTTACAACCTCGCTGTAGAATTCCGTATCATCCAGTTCCGACAGTTTTTCGAACTGCACTTTTTGGTCCGGTACCAGGTTCACAGAATCCTCCGTGTAGTAGCCACCCTGAGCCGAGTCCAGGTAGGCGATTGTGGCAATCATGAATCTGCTGGCAGCCACAAGTTCTCGGTCTTTCGCATTCGCGATGGATTTTTCAAAATAGCTTCTTGCAAGCTTGAGCTGAGGATCCCCGGGTTTTTCCGAGTAATCGTAGTAAATGCTCCAGTATTCATCTACTGCAGACCACCAGTGACCAAAGTGACTCATGTTAAACTGGGCCAGACCCATTTCGTAGTAAGCCCGGGCAGCTTTGTTGCCAGTTTCCTTGCTGGCTTGCTTTTCCAGCTCCTGCATGCGAACAGCGATTGTGTAGGAATTGAAATCCTCGGCCTTCTTTCCGGAATCGAATCTATCAGAAAATGGATTACTGAAAGGCCCTGCCACAATTCGCTCAGAATAGTACATGTTTTTCCGTTTCTTTTCTGGAAGTCTCCCAAGGGCTTTTACGGCCTCCGCATACTGTCCCAGCTTCAACTGTCGGGCGCCCAGGCGATATACGATTTGCTCTGTTTGAATTTGTGCGATTTCCTTGAGCTTACGATCATAGTCATTCTGAGGTTCATTGCGCAATTGCTCAGCTTGCTCCAGAGCTTGAAATTCATAAGTCTCCAGGCTGCTCGAAATATTGGGCTCCCAAAGAAGAGCTCGGCCGCTTTCCTGCGCCTGACTGTGAAGCTTCGCCATATTTCGATGAAGCATCAAACGCGCTGCATGATCAGACCAGGCACATCCATAATAGTGTGGTTCGTCGGATTCAACAATAGAGGAATAATCCTGTACAACCAGCTTCTTCAGTTCATCATCCGGCCTGCTTTTTTCTGCGGATGCATTCAAAAGCCGAATCCGTTTACTCTGTAGGCGAACAAAAGGAGATTCGGAAGGATTAACCAGAGCATGTTTCAGGGTTTCGCTGGCCTGCGAATGCTTGCCCATAAGCATTTCAAGATACGCTTGAGCCAATTTCCAGGTTCCCGGTGATGCAGTCCTTTTTTGCTCGGCCACCTCGCCAAAGAATCGAACCAGTTGATTCATGTACTGAATCTCTTCTGGAGGGATTTTGGCCACGGGTTTGGCTTCCAGAGAAGGAACAAACCAGTTCCAGATTCGCATCAGCAAACCGCTTATTGAGAAACCGGATTCTGAATCCTCTGCTCCGCCCTTTTTATCCCTGGCAGAAGTCTGCGCATCATATCCTGAGCTATAATAGAGCACCCGTTCCAGACGATCCTCCAATCGGTCCATCTCACGTATTAGCATGTAATCCAGAGCTGGATCCTTCGGATATGCTTCAACCATCTGCTTCAGCAGCCCAAGGTTGGGTTCCGGACTGGAAAAGAATCGCAGTAAAATGAGAGCTTTTTTCTCTTCTCTAGAAGCGCTGGCAAAGGCAGCATCGTAGGCACCTTCGCTGGCCCAGTAGCGATCAAAATCCAGGGATACTCGAAGCATCAATTCTGGACTTCGTGCAGACATGCGAGCCAGCACCTTTAGCCCTTGCGATGTATTTTCATTCTTGAGCAGTGCTCCTGCCTTTAGATGCTCGAGCCGATCATAGAGCGGATCCGTGGGTTTTAAAGAAGCCTTTTCCAGAATACTTAGTGCTCTACTGAACTGACCCGAATAATGAGCCAGGCGAACGGCCTGATAAGTATATCTAATCTTTAGATCTCGATCCTTCTGGCTGCCAGCCTCTTTAATTCCCTTCTGAATAAATGGCTCCACTTTTTCTCTGGCAGGAGGGCCTTCATTGTCCCAGTAGCTTTCTGGAGGAAGCACCAGTGGTTCCAGGGTTTTCGCATATAGCAGATACTGTAGAACATCCTTTTGACCTTTAGATGCCAGTTTGGCCTGCAAGGAATTGCCGTTACCGTTCAGAGCTTTTTGAATCTCCTCTGGCGAAGTTTTATAGATCAATGAATCAAGGGATTTCCTGTCTGGCTCAAATCCGGCCCTGGCTTTTAGATATCTGGACCAATCGTCTACATTCTTGTCCAAATAGGCATCCCCTTCTGGAGCATCGCAGGTTCCGGCCAGGCGATCCAGAACGGCGTAATACTCATTCTTTTCCTGATCCGGGTATAGAGCTGCCGTGATTTGCAGAGGACGAAAAATGCGCAATGGGTCTGGCTCCCCCGACCCACAGGGCCAGATCGACGAAGGAGAAAGGAGAAATGCCAGAACAGAGCAAGTAAAAACGCCTAATAGACTCCGGGGAGACAGGAGAGACTTGAGGCTATTTCCAGCCATCAATACAGGATTCATGATTACAATGGACACCGGATATGCGAAACAGGTCAACCAGCTCTTGGATCTCCGACTCAGTCTTTTTACTGTTGTAATCAAAAACGATAATCCTTCTTTCCTTAACCGGATCATCGGCCAATCTACCTGCGATGAGCTCCAGCACCTGCCATCTTTCACAGACATCCACTTTTTCCATGCGAATCCGGGTGCCGGCAGGCAAATTCTGTCCATCCCACATAAATTCCTCTTCAAGACTGTAATTGTTTGAGCCCGATTTCCTGGAATTCTTTTGAAGCTGGGCCTCGGTAATTCCATGCACCAGCGAATGAAAGGAGCCATTAAGAAAGGCCACTCCCCACTGAAAATCCGGCATGGCAATATCCAGCGGAAGAGGATACTCGGAAAGCCATTTGCCATCCAGGTATTGTTTGGCCAGATCCGCACGAAAGATGGAATTGGATTCCTCGGGATTACTCAAGTCTCCCATGTTGTAAATCATCACTGCCCCCCGATCCACAGGAGGTATACCTGTACGCCGGTAATATTTAAGTTGATGTAATCGAATGGTGGCGCTCAATGTAAGATCTGGACTGGAATGCATCGCCTTGCGAATATTCTCCAGGAGGGCGAAATAGGTTCTTCGAGTGGATGGAGTCCAGTCACAATCGATCTGAATTTCGGGTCCTGTAAAACCGATTTTCTGAATCAGTTTCCAGATGTTTCTGGCAAGCTCTTCGGTTTCTTTCTCGTTCAGTCCCTTGAGCGCAGATACAGTAATGTAAACTACAGGTATGACCACTGCATCGGTCTTCACAGTTTTTCTTATTCCTACTGGTCGGGGACCGCTCTTGCCTGCAGTAACATCAAAGTAGCGCACATAAAGTGTATCAACTCCAAAGTTTCTTAGTTCCTGTTTTCCGGGTAAAGGTGCCCTGACCTGCCAGAAATAGAAAGCTCCCCGGGAAGCTAAAGTCGTCCTGGTAAGATTGAAATCCTTTTTGGATTCTGCAGTATGAGGACTCAGGCAACGATGGAAGGAGTTTTCCTTTGAACTGGAATTGTGGTTGCATTGCAGAACTAGAATTAACGTTGCCAGAATATAAACCAGGCCGGACCTCATAGAAACCAGATGCGATGGAGTAGACTACCAATACAAGCGAAAGGATCACTTGACAAACCGACCGATTAACAGCAATCTCCCGTTGCGTCTGGAGGCATACAAGAATGACAGTAGAAGAATTGAAGAGTACCCTGGAACCCTGGCTAAAAGAGCAGTTTAAGTCCGCGGTGAAGATATTCGATGTAATTCCTCTAAGCGGTGGTGCCTGCCAGGAAAACAGCCTACTGGAACTGGAAGTACAGGATGGTCCGCGGAAAGGAAATCACCGTCTGGTTTTAAGATCGGATCGGGGTAGTTCTCTATTCTCAAGTCTGGATCGCAAGCAGGAGTTCCAGGTAGCACGCGCCGCCTTTGAAGCAGGAACCCTTACACCGGAGCCTTTCTTCTACGAGATGAACGAATCCATTCTGGGAAAACCTTTCTCCCTATTGCAATGGATTCCCGGGAAAGCCACCGGAAGATACATTGTAAAAGACAATTCACTCAAGGAAGTTCGTAAAACATTGCCTGCCAACCTGGCCGAACACCTGGCCCACATCCATTCGGTACGAGCCGGTCATTCAGACCTGACCTTCCTGAATACGCCGGAAGAAAGTCCGGCCAGGGAAGGATGCAAAGAGATGCGCAAAGAGATCAATCAGCTTCTGGAAGCCCATCCGGCCATGGAACTGGCTCTCAACTGGCTGGAGAAGAACTCGTACGGAACCGATGAGCTGGTGCTGGTGCACGGCGACTTTCGCACAGGTAATTTCATGGTCAGCCCGGAAGGACTACACGGCATTCTGGACTGGGAATTCGCTCATTACGGAGACCGGCATGAAGACATTAGCTGGCTCTGCATGCGAGACTGGAGATTTGGAAAGCTAAACCTGGAAGCTGGAGGAATTTCGGCCAGAGAGGACTTCTACAAAGCCTACGAAAAATTCTCGGGCGTAAAAGTAGACCCGGAAAAGGTACGCTACTGGGAAGTGATGGGAAACCTTCGCTGGGCCGGTGGCGCCGCAGCCCAGGCAGAAAGACACTTAAGCGGAAAGACACGTGGCATAGAACTGGCATCCATTGGACGGAGAGTTGCAGAAATGGAGTTTGAAATGCTTCGCCTTATTGAGAAGGCTGCTTGAGAGAAACAGACCCAATTAGTGATATTAGTGATAATAGTGTATCCAGGTAGAATGCAGCCAATCCGATTCAAAAATCTGGAATGCCCTTACCAGAGAATGCGTTAAAACAGATTGGCCAGAAAAATAAGGAGTAACCATGCAATACAGACCGGAAGCCGCCGATTTATGCGATGCCATCGCAGATTACCTTCTAAAAGAAGTGATGCCGGCCGTAAAAGAATCTGATGAGCTAGCCTACAAAGCTCTGGTTAGCTGGAATATGCTGGGAGTTGTTTCCAGAGAACTTCGCGATGAAGAAGAACTGCTTCGAAATGAGGTGGGACGTCTACATCAAATCCTGGATGAGCCGGGCCTCGAAGAACTGGAAACCCTGGCAGATGTAAAAAATCGAATTCGAGAGCTGAATACGAAGCTGGCTGAAAAGATCAAAAACGACGGAATATCAGAACCATCGCATCAGATCTGGGCCCATGTTCGACAGACTCTGGTGGAGAATTTGAGCATATCCAATCCCAGATTCCAGACAGAATCTTGAAACTCTTTGCCGGGTAGGGGCATGCAGATTCATCTAATTCGACATGGTCAGGCCAATGCAGCCGGTCTTAACTACGATAAGCTAACGGATCAGGGCTATGAACAGGCGCGCCTTCTGGGTCGCAGGCTCCAGCAAAATGGTGTTCAATTCTGCACTTATGCTCGTGGCTCCCTGGTGCGACATGTGCAAACGCTGGAAGGAATTCTTGATGGCATAGCACTGGCCAAATCATCCGAAACGCAATCTGAAAAAGAAAAGAATTCCGGGATCGAACCAGCAGGCGAAGATAAAGTTAGTACTGGAACATCAGGTGAAAGTAAGAGTCCACAGATAATCGAAGAGGCCGGATTGAATGAAATAGATCTGGACTCCTGGAAATCACTGGCTCAGGATATTGCAAAATCGGATGCAGCCTTTTCCAGTATGCTACAGCATCTGAAAACAAGCCAGGGATCGGGACGAAGGCGCCGGCTGGCTGCAGTGACCGGAAGAGTTCTGGACTTCTGGATTCGGGGACAGACCCGGGAATTTCTGGAATTCAGGGAGGCCGTTGTGGATTCAATAAACAGCATTGCTTCTACCAGGCCAGGACCGGCACTGGTAGTTAGCTCTGGCACTCCAATAGCCATCCTGCTGGCCCGGGCCCTGGGCGAAGATCGACCGGAATCAATCTTCCACTGGCTCAGGCATCTGGCCAACACTTCCTATTCCATTATCGATGTATCCTCCCGCTGGAAGGCCTTACAAATCAATAGTCTCGATCATTTGCCTATGAATTCTCGATCTCTGATGTAATCCCTGGCGTTAATACGATTCTTTTTGTCACCAATCCTTGTCTTCGAAACAATAGAATTCCAATCGACTTTAGAAGCAACCTGGAAGTAATTCAAGTTGCTTGCATACCTTGGTATCCTTAAGGCGAGCTAGAGACGTTGGGTGCGTCGAGATCCCCCTGAATGATCTGTATGAATCAGACGAATCTGTAGAGAAACTGCAGTCCCGGGCTTAAAGGGTACGACGCAAAGCCAGGTAGACTCCCACATCTGGAGTGGTAGAGTAAGTCAGAAAGTTTTCTATTAACGCCAATTCCAGGCGATAGGGACCGGCATCCGTGCTAAAGCCAATGCCGAGCTGATGTCCATCGGCGGACAGTCGACCAAAGTCCTTCACAGGAGAGCTGAAGTAAACGTATTCAAGAAAAAGATCTGTGCCCTCCAGATCGTAACCCAACCTGGGACGAAAGGCCCATTGCTGGGCCGGTAATTCCAGGATTCTGAATGTTCGATCCTCGAAGGCTGTGTAAGAAAAGCCCATCAACCAGTACATCTCATAAGGTTCTCTCTCGGAGCGAAGCAAAAAGGAAAGGGATGCCACTCTGCCGGTATTTCCGGCAACCAGGCTGGATGAACCTTCCAGAGAAGCCTGAAGCGAAATCACAGCACTTTTTGCAGAGAAGAATCCATCGCCTAGAGCCAGTGGAAACTGGTAGTCCATATAGAAGCGAACGTCCCCTGGCCCGGAACGGTTGCCGGCCGACAATGAATCCTCCGGAAACCAACGGGGCTCAAAACCTGCCATGTACAGGGTTTCCGGGTCAACAGAAAGCGAAAGGGGCGGATCCAGCGGCGTGCGAGGATACTTTCTGGGCAAATAGTTATCCTCAAGCAACCGCTCCATTCGCATAAGCAACGGATAGAAAGGACCCAGAGGCTCATAACTAATGTTCATTTGATCCCTGGGAAATCGGTCCCTCTGCCCCTGGGTGACTCCTATGGAGGAATGAAATCGTTCAATGGATTCATCCAGTATACCGCCCCCCTGGATCACGTAAGGGGCCACCACTCCAATTCGGATGCGATCCGAAAGTCCATAGGCCAGACCTGCGTTCAGAGAAACCTCTTCTCCATCCAGAATAAACCGATCCGATTGGATGGACCATACATTCATCCAGTTCGCTGCAATTACAATTTGCCAGTCCCCCTGCACCCAGGGTTCATCGCCTCTAGGCAAGTGTGGCAATCGAATGGACTGAAAGGTAGCCGCGTAAGGAGATTCGATATAGGCAAAGGCGGATCCCGGGACCCAGAAAAGAAGACAGGAAACTGGAAGCAAAAGCATCCGCAGACCCTTCCGAATCCCCGGGCCAGCTTTCGGCACACTGGCTGAAAATGCGGACTCTGCAGATTGCAGTGACATGATTATATTTTCATACTGCTAAATTCGTACTCCACAACTTTTTTATGTCCGTAGAACAGTCCCAGAATGCCCCACCAGACGCCCAGACCATAGAAGAAATGCACACAGAAGAAAAGAAAGGGCAGTCGAAACATGGCCAGAGCCGGCCGCGGAGGGCGCATCTTTGCAAATGTCTGGGCGCCGGCAAACATAAGAAGAGAAATGTAGGCAGGCAGACTCAAAGCATAGGAAGTGGCCCATAGAGTCCAGGGCCAGGCAAGAAGATCCGAGGCAGATCTTAGCTGGATGGGACCGGAAGTGAGCTCGCCAGAGTTTAGCAGGCCTGCAATACATGCAGGCAGGGCCATTAGAAAGAGACTGAACAATGCAGGAAGAAAGAATACCAGGTTGGCAGCCCTGAAATCTACGGTCATTTGCTTGAAACGGCCGCGGCCATAGCCCATTAGCATGCGAATGAACGATTTCAGATTGGGTCTGGGACTGCGATGAACTCGAATCTCAGGATCATACATCAGTCGATAGCCGGCGCTCTGGATTCGATTCATGAATTCATTCTCTTCGTTGGGATAGAGATCCTCACGAAATTGACCGAGTTCATCAAGAATAGATTTGCGAATGAAAAGGTTGCATAGAATCAGCTCCCTGTCGCTGGCCTCTCGCACGGAGCCAGAGGAACGATACCGATCAGCAACCGGGCCAACTGCCATAGGCGAAGCGAGAATTGCTGAGAATTCTCGCTGCAGCCCTTCCTGCCCTTCCCGGGGCAGATTGGGGCCTCCAACAACGGCCACCTTTGGATCTTCAAATAGACTCAATGCCCTTTGAAAGTTCTGTGGCTCCGGCTCGGAATCGTTGTCCAGAAAATATATGAACGGACTGTTGCTCTCCCGGATGCATGCATTCCTCTGTACCGATGGATGATTTCCCGAAACGGTGAAGAGCTCCAGGTCAATGCCAGTACGATCCATCTGCTTTAGATGAAATACGGCCTCTTCCAGAGACTCTTCTTTTCGATGAGGAATGATTACAGTAAGGCCCGATGCCTGAGACATGGGCCATTCCTGTAGAAAATGCAACCTCAGGCGAGGATTTTTTTAGCTACCAGGCCAGCAGCTCTGGTGCCTGCTTTAGTAAACTCACCTGCATTGAAGCTAATGTTGCAGCTTGCATTGCATTCATGGGTACAGAAACACTTGGTGTCTACTACCCAGTCCGCGATCTCTTTATTCCTTTTGCTGAACCAGAGTTTGCGAAAATCCATGTCGAAATCTCGAATATTTCCAATAAACTTTTCTGGTCCAAACATTTCGCAGGGGTACACATCTCCGTTGGGATAGAGCACTCCGAAAATGCGAGATGCATAGCATAGAGTCTGAAACTTCTTCTCTTCGTATGTCTTTAGAATTAGATCATACCTGCGAGTGGACATAGCAGCCAGGAAGGGATCAAAGCCGGGAAGCTTGGCATCCATCAAATCGCTTTTAATTCTCTGAGTCACCTTTCGGAACTTATTGATATCGATGTTTTTAACGGCCGGGTCTTTCGGGGTACCTCGGATCAGGTTAATGGTGACGTTATCCGGGCCTTGATCTTTCAGATGATCGTAAACATCATCAATCTGGTCCTGGTTGGTAGCAGTAAATGTGGTGATGAATCCCATTCGAAGGTTCTTGTACTCCTTCTTCATTGGCTTCAATTCATCGAAAGTCTTCATGGTTGTTCGAAACAACCCTGATCCGCCTTTTCCACCTGAGCGAATTCGGTTGTGCTCATCTTCCAGGCCATCCACTGAGAAGTTGAGAGTTACCAGCATATCCGGGCACTTCTCCAGCAACCTTGGAAGTATCTCCTGAGTTTTCTTCAGATAGGTTCCGTTTGTGGGAATGGTCAGATAGTTGGTCTGATTATGTTTGTAAAAAGCATGGGTAACGTCATCCAGATCATCCCTGAGAAAAGGCTCTCCACCGCTGTAATTCAAGACCGGAAAGGGATCCATTGTAGAAGCCATTTGATCTATTTCATCTACGGTCATTTCCTGAGTGGGCAGATTCAATTCAGCTGAATAGAAGCAATGTTCGCATTTCAGGTTGCAACGATTGGTGACAAAGAAAGTTAAATAGAGAGGTGTTCGGCCCCCTTTGTAAAACAAACGGGGAATATAACGTGCTAGCATGAAGTCCTCCAGAGCTTACATCCATCCGGGATGCAGGTTCGGATTCTAATAAAGATTTTTCTAGTAAAAGACCTTTTAACAGTCTTGCGACAGTTAAAGGTACCCCCGGGCCTGCAGGCAACCCTTTTTTGCACTGCACTATAAGCTTCCACCCGGATCCTAAGACAGATTGGCCATGTCCTGGCAGCCTTCAAATCAATTGCAAAAATCCGCACACTGGTACAACGTAAAACGGCGCCCTGAAGGACGCCGAGTTCAACCGGATGCCCCCCCGGGCATCCGAAAATTCAATAAGCCTTAATTTGGCTGATCGTTCAATGGCTTGGCCGGCCCAGGAGCCTGGCTGCAATCCTTCAGTTCAATGGAATCCGGATTTCTGGCATGCTTTCGAATCATGTTCAGCAATTTATTCTTTCGCTGACAGTCTGCTTCATCGAAGTCCAGACCGGCACCATCAAAGTGCACTTCGAATACGTTGGTAAGAATTCTAAGTTCATCAAAGAATATGTATACCGTTTCCAGTGAAGTTTCAGGAGTTGATCGCAGCTTGAACTGTCGGAACACCAGGTTCTTGGTTTGTGGAAATGAGCTTACATCCTGAGGAACCTGACGTGGAATTTCCACACTTAGAGGTCTCCATCCTACGAAATCCACGGAACCGAAATCGTAAATATGAGTATCTCCTTTCCAGTCCTCAATCCAGCCTTCCAGCTTGTATTCGTTTCCACGGCCCAGCACCCATACCGAAACCTGCTTAACCTGTCCGGGCAATTCCACTCCAGTAACACAGTCTACCATTTGAGCGCGATTGGTGTCCTTGCCGCCGGACAGCGCTTCATTGTCATAGCAACTTCTCTTCTGATATCCTTCAGCCAGAGCCAGCTCATTTAGATAAGGTCGAGGACGCTCCACAGTGTACTGATCCACAGATGGTGGTCGCACAGTTACTGTATTGTATCCGGGAAAAGTGAATGCATACTTAATACCAAGCACTCGGGCCTGCTCATAGCCTTCATTCTCTTTGATGTCCCGGGGGGTGCCCTTGATCAGTTTAACTTCTCTTTCAGACTGCAGGTTGGAAGCTTTTGGCTGATAGGGCCCTTTGGCTTTCACATCCTTATCGGTTAGCACTTCCCAGCCGTATCCTCCGCCCGAGTAGTCTCGATCCCAGCTCTCCACGGTAATGGCGCGAAGCTCTGCAGAACTAACATCGCTACCTACGGCGGTTTCAACGCCGGCCTGACCGGTTACGGCAAACCCTCCCAGGAGGGCAGCGACAGACAGAGCGCCTGCCACAGTAGTATAAGTTTTCCAGTTTGCTTTCATAGATCTATCCCCAATTCGATCCCAATCTTACCAGTTGTCCTTGATCTCGGATCCCGGGTATTGCTGCTCGCTTTGATCCACCAGAACTTTCAATCCATCTACATAGAAGTAAAAAGTTCCGGGGACTTCATGCACATCGTGCGTAACGAATAAACTTACGAAGTGCAAATTCTTATCCAGTAATGAATAACGTGTGCTCTGCGGTAGCCAACCAGGAACAGTTACGGTCAGCTTTCTCCATCCGAAGAAATCCAGCCGTCCCATCTCCAGCTTATGAAGCTTGCCGCGATAGTCGCGCACCTTAAGACTCAGAGTATGACGAAAGTTTCGGCCCAGAACCCATACTGAGAACTGTCTTGCCTTTCCCTTAATCACATATTCATGTGGTGGCATGATCTCTACTCGATCAAAGCCTCGATCATCGAAAAAAGTTTTCACTCCAAGAATGTGATTTGGATTATCCGGATTTTGCTGAAGGCTTAATGCTTCTTCTTCCGGAGGCCTTGCATTCTCATCGTCCGTGGCCCGGATTTCACCGCGCTGGACGATTTTCAATGTTTTAGTCTCGCCAAGCGGAGACGTTGAGTCCGCAATCCAATCCTCTGCTTCTTCGAAGGTCTCCAGGTCCATTAGCTGCAGCGGACTCTGGTTGGAAGGCTGCTGCGCCGGATCCTCTGCGAATATCGCATGAGAAGTTAGATAAATAGCGAGGAGTAAAAACATCCGTGTTTTCATATAAGTGCTCCTAATACTGGTCCTTTCTTTTATCGGTGGAATTGAAAGCAAACCTGGCATATGCCCGGGATTTTTCGGTCTAAAAAAGAAAAAAGCAATCGTTTTCTGCCACCCAGTTTTCATACACAGTTCATGACATCGGCAGTTATCATCGACGGAATGAGGTCTCCTTTTGGGAATTTTGGAGGCTTTTTAAGGGACATAAGTCCCGCGGACCTGGGGGCCCATGTGGTACAGGGGGCCATTCAGAGAGCCGGCCTACCTGCAAAAGAAATAAGAGAAATCATCATGGGCAACGTGCTACAGACAAATGGACAGAGCGCCTATGTGGCCCGGCATGCTGGACTTAAAGCCGGCATGGACATCCGAGTGCCTGCGTTGACTGTGAACCGACTGTGCGGCTCCGGTATGGAATCCGTGGCCATCGCCGCAGCCAACATCTTACTGGGGCATACCAGGACTGCCGTGGCCGGTGGCGTAGAAGTAATGAGCCAGGTGCCGCATACAACCCAGGCAATTCGCCGTGGCGTAAAGATGGGTAATCTGGAGCTAGAAGATATGCTAACCAACGGTTTGTTCGATGGCATGGCCGGTGTGGCCATGGGAGGCACAGCCGAGAATCTGGCTCTGGACTACCAGATTAGCAGGGAAAAACAGGATGAGTGGGCTCTAATCTCACAGACCAGAGCTGAGCAAGCACGGGAAGCTGGCTACCTGGCAGAGGAGATTGCTCCTCTGGAAGTTTCCGATGGTCGGGAAATGATCGATTTCACGGATGATGAATTTATCAAAGGGGCTGCAGTTAAAGACAAGCTTCCTCGTCTAAAGCCTGCCTTTCAAAAGGAAGGCACAGTAACGCCTGGAAATTCATCCGGGATAAACGATGGAGCCTCGGCCATGGTTGTAACATCTGAAGATTACGCAAAAGAGAACGGCCTCAAACCTCTGGCTCGAATTCGCTCCTGGGCCACCGCCGGCTGCAGGCCCGATCGTATGGGTCTGGGGCCTGCATTTGCCATTCCTCTGGCTCTGGAACGAGCCGGTATTGCTGCAGAGGATGTGGATCTGTACGAAATCAATGAAGCTTTCGCGGCCCAGTTCCTGGCGGTTCAGGAAGAACTGGACCTGGATAAGGAACGCACCAATGTAAACGGTGGTGCCATTGCTCTTGGTCATCCTCTGGGAGCTTCGGGCAACCGTGTGCTTTTAACTTTGATTCGAGAACTGCAGCGCAGAAAGAAAAGCATTGGAGTGGCCTCTCTATGCATTGGTGGTGGTCAGGGCATTGCCATGGTTGTGGAGGCCATGTAGGAACCGGCTTTCCAATACAGCTAGCCGGGCTCGACCTGCGCGAGCCAGATTATCTCGAAAAATCAGTATTGCATTCACCCAAAAACCCGGCCAGCCATAATAATTACTGAGCCGGGTGTGGGCTATAGACTCAAAGAATTGCCGCCCATGGACAAACCATCGTGAGCGGATTATTTATCGGTTTTACTCAAGTTTGCCTTCTGGTGGCAGTTCCATTCAAAGATAAAGCTGCCAAAGGGAAACTGTGCCGCAACAAAGCCCATTACCATCCTCTTCCAGCTCCAACCAAGAAATATTCCGGTGAACAACAGAGAACCAACATAGAGCACAAACATCACTCCATGGATCCAGCCCACCAACCCCGTGCCATTATCCAGTACAATCTCCGCCGCATATTTGAGAGGCATGTAAATAAGCATCAGAAGGATGATTGAAAGCCCCTCAAATCGAGCTATCCATTGAAACCAGATCCAGGACTGCTTTGCATCCAGACCGGTATGGATATTGAGGTTTGCTCTCTCCGTGCCTTCAGCAGAGGAGCGGTCGGACCGTTCGGTTTCTTTTTTTCGCGCCGCATACGGAACATAGAATAGGGCCAGAGATAGAACGAACAGAATTATCTGAATCACTATCCAGACCAGAATAGACTCATCGCGCAACACCATGGAAATGATGGCTCCGGCCACCGAGGCTAAGGCCAGAGCGCCAAGCCATGCACGGTCAGTGGATCCATGAGCATATAGAGCATGTAGAAAAAGAGCCATTAAACTCCATCCAATGGCCCAGAAAATCCAATCCTGGGAGAGTTGCTCTCTGGGCGAAGCCAGCATAGCATAGCCGGCAATCCAGGTTAATGCAAATCCTATGGAGGACCATTGCAGGCCACGAATTCTATTTCTACGCGTTGCAGTCGCCCCGCCAATAACACCGGAAACTAGCAGCGAAACAGCTAGAAGCTTAATCAGCCTCCAGATCAAATACTCATTCATAGGACCTCCAGAAGAAAATGGACTCCCTTATTGTACAGAAACTTTGATAAGTCGGCACTCATTGATTCAGGACGGCGATGGAAACCTGGGCCTTCGCCCTTCCCGTGCTGCAGCCAGTCCTTCCTTCGCTTCCGGATGGTCCAGGGATTTCAGATTTTCTGCCAGGTCTCTTTTTAGCATTTCCTGAAATGCTGCGGGCTCCATTCGACTGGCCTCCCGGATGCTGGCCAGACCGGCACTGGAGGATTTCTTGAACCTGGATGCAATGCTAAGACATTTCTTTTCGATTTCTAATTCGGGATGCAATGAATCTGCGTATCCACAGGCAAGCGCTTCCTGGGATTTTAATGCGCTTCCCTCCAGGACCTGACGGTTTGCTTCAGCATATCCAACAACCTTTTGCATTTCATAGATTATTATAGAAGGAATCCTTACAGCCAGCTTCACCTCTGGCAACCCTACCCTTGCTCCGCTATCGGTCATCAATCGGTAGTCCCCCATCAGTGCCAGCATGCAGCCGTAGCCCAGAGCATGCCCGCGGATGCCCGAGATCACAGGCACTGGCATATTGTAGATTAGATTCAGGTTTTTATAGAATGAATTGAGCACGGATTTAATGTCAGCACCTTCTCCCAGTCCAGTCAGATCCAGACCGGCCGAAAAGAAACCTTCGCGTTTACTAAGAAGCAGCAAGCTCTTGATGCCTCCTGCATTTGCCTCTTTGTTCGCTTCCATCAGTGCCTCTGAAAGCTCATCCAGAGCGGCTGCTGTGAATGCATTATTCTCGCTTATGTCAAGATACACAGCACCTGCATTTTGTTCTACTTTTTCAAATTGAATACTTCCCACGATCTGTCCCTCCAAAAAAGTTTGACTCTTTGATGTCAGATTACAAGATAATATAGTGGGACGTCCAACTAAAATCAGGCAGTACACTCTGAAATATGCCATGAGGATTTCAGAGTGGATAGAGGATTATATACGTCGTGAGTTGATTGCCCTGAATTATCCAGAGCTTGTGCTATCCCATTGCGAAATTCTAACATTCTTGAAACGAAAAGGGGCCAAAACTCAGGGAGAACTGGCCAGGGCCATTCATCGAGACAAATCCACTGTTTCTACTCTGGTCCGGAAACTGGCTCTACTGAAGCTAATTGAAATAGAAAAGAACCCTTCGGACGGTCGATCCAGAATTGTAAATCTCACCGACTCAGGACGAGTGCTGGCCAGGAAGCTTGCTTTGCGGTATGCAGCCTTGCAACGAGAAGTGGGACGGGTTCTCAATCAGCAGCAGAAAAGTGACTTCTTCAAAATTACAGAAAGGCTATTCTCCCAGGCCATAGATACGCAGAAAATGCCCGGGGAACATCCATAGAGGCCGAAACAATCGCATTTGATCAGTGCCTGGCCTGGGCTTTTTTCCAGCGGGGATGATGCCCGCCAGGGGATGTACGGAAAATGCATTTACAGCCGGTCCGGTGGATTCCTGGCTCCAGAAATTAGTTATTTCGGAGGATCAACCAGGGTCCAGAAATCGTTCCAGTTGGCTTCTGTCAGGTTGTGACCTTCGCCCGGATAAATCTTGAATACAGGTTCCACTTTCGCATACATTCTAAAGAAATCTGCAGCAATGGGCGCCTGTTGCCTGACTCTGGGAACATCTTTTTCCCCAACTGCGATGAACAAAACTTTATCGCGAACCAGTCGATTCCATCCTTCCTGATACTCCTCTACAAACGGATTCATATCCACGTAGCCTTCATAGTAGTTTCCTTTAAAGCTTGCGAAGCCCGCATAGTCAAAGAGGTTCATTTCGACTCCGCCGGTTTGGCTGTAATAGTGCTTCACAACTTCATCTTCGTCCACTCCATCCATTTGCTCTGCATAGAGTGCGATTGACTGATCATCAAACTGATTGAGACTGTTCACAAATGCCAGAACGGCAACATAGCCTCCGGCAGAGAAACCAATTGGATAAACCCGGTCTGGATCGAATATATCATCGTCTTTCAGATTATTTAGAATGAGATTCACTGCCATCCTGGAATCGTTTGCGCCGCGAACATCTCCATTTCCCAGGGACCACCAATTCTGTGCACTGATTAGAATAAATCCAAACTTCTGGGCTCTGTTCTTCATGTAATCGACTGAGTCTCGATAGTAGCCACGGTCCCTGGTATTTCCATGAAAGAACACAAGAACGGGCCTATCTTTTCCTGCAACACCCACAGGAATAAAAACCATTACTTTTACAGATCCGGGGGCCTGCGAGTATCCACTAAAATTCACGGTGAGGTCATATTCACCTGGTTTTCCATTTTTCAGCGGCGACGGGATGGAAACGGACTGAGCCTGGATGGGAGCATGGGCAAACCCCAACGCTATCAGAGTCAGTATTAAAACGCTTGTGAAGAATCCGATTTCCTTTTTCCGCATGTTCGCCTCCGCTGTCTTTCATAGGACGCGAAAAATGGCTCCCACAGGGGCCAGGTGGTGCAAGAATGATTTATTCTTCCGGTTTTTCTGATTTTTCTGGCTGTTTTTCCGGTAGTTTTTCGGGCAAGGCTGAGGCTGGCGTCATTCGTCTCACCAGTTCATTTACCATGTTAGCTGTGAGAAAGCGCAACTGACGACCGGCGGTGGATTCTTTGATTTGAAGTGAGTTTTCGCTACGCCAGACAATTAGATCCATGTTGTTCACAGCTTCCACCCGATCCAGGGATTGCTGATCTGCATAGACCACAGAACCGGTGTAAGGGTCCACCAACCGAAGATTTACCGAGGCGCTGACTCGAAGTTCCAGGTCTTCTGTACCCAACCCCAGGTCCCAGAACTTTGAATCCGACGGTAAATAGATGGCCAGGCGAAGAAGTGTATGCAGAATAAAAGCACGGGTATCATCGTCTTTCACCACAAAGGCTGCGATTAAGAGCAAAGCCCAGAGAGGAACCTTCCAGTATTCCACATCCTTCTTGACTTCGAAATCTGTAATCTCTGCAAAAAGTAGATAGTCTACCTTTTGCTTTCTAAGTTCTTCTTTCTGCGGAAGACCTGCCGGACCGGTGGTAGAAAAAGCCGCAGGGCTAAGTATCTCAAACCGGTTGGTTTGCACCATATTGGATATGAGCACCTCTTTGAGGATTTCCCCACCATCCATAGTAGGTACATTTTCGCTATCGATGATAGTAACAGCGCTCTGTTCCAGGCCATCCACTGTGGCCCCGGGGATCATACGACCGGCAGCTACCTTTTCTTCAGAATCGAAATGACTCTGATTTTCTGGCTTTTCTTCAGGCTTGTCATCCTCCGAATCGCCGCTTGATTTGTTCGGTTTCGTATGGCCCTTATTTCCAGCTGCAGATACGGCATCTTCTGAATCTGAGTCATTACTTTCATCCGAATACAGATCAAAGCTCGACTCGGCCGCCGGCTGCGGGGATTCCTGGGCAAAAGGATCCTTTTGCTTTCTGGGAGCTGTGCGAATCAGTCCTTTATGCTGTTCGTCTGAAATAAAATTCAGGCGCTGCATATCTGCAGAATTCTTGAACGTTACAGGCAATATCCGTATCTTTCGAGTATTGAGCGGAAGCTCATTAACCTCTGGTCCTTCCAGCGCTTCAAAGGATCGAAACGTACTGCAACTTGCTATACTTCCAATTAGAAGTAGCGCCACAGATTGGCGCAGTAGCTTAGTTCCGATACTTACCATTCTGGACAATTCTCAGGATGAGATCCGCCATTGCATATCGTAGAAGCTTGCCTCCGCTGGACTGCAATATATCAGTACTGGCTCCACTGTAGGAGAAGAGCACTCCGGCGGCCTTGGAAGTATCGGTTCTTCTGTTTTCCACAGCTCCTGCATCCAGGATGGCCGCGGTATCAATGTCTGTAACACGATAATCGATGCCCGTCTCTACTATATATTCTTCTTTCTGGTAGGAACCCAGAAGTCCAAACAATAGACAGAATCCAGATTCATTCTTTCTCACTTCAAAGTTGGTCAGTGTTCCGGTGAGCACTATATCTGCGCCGAATTTCTCTTTAAGGATTTTCAAGTTCTCAGGAGTCAGCTCGCTTTGACTGCCAATCACGTTTTCCACGAAGCCAGGCTCTATTACTTCAAAGTAACCTGTCTGGATTAGCATCGTTGTTAGCTGCGCCGTGGCAGGTTTCACAAGAAAGGATTTTCCGGTGGCATCCCGGAATGGAACCAGGGCTACCTTTACTTTTTCCGTGCCGATGGGAGCACGAGGTAAATCAATCTTCTCAGTTGTGTTTTCATACTGAGTCGGTTGAGGAGACATACACTGAGTAAAAACCAGTGCAAAAATGGATAGCATTACACCCAGGCGAATTCGTATCATGGCATATAATAGATGCCATCGAAATTGACTCTGTTCAACCTTTTTTAAAAGATTTTGATGAAATTATAGGCCTCTTGGAAAAGTGCTTTGAAGGTAACCATTACACATATTGATACGGCCTGCTGCCTCATAGAAGCGGATGGATTTCGGATTCTTACCGACCCTGTATTTGATCCGCCCGGGAAAATCTATCATCATGGATGGGGCGCTTTTTCCCGCAAGACGTCCACGCCCGCCATGGAGCCTGAATCCCTGGGCTCATTGGATCTCATACTGCTGAGCCATCATCAGCATAAAGACAATCTGGATAACACCGGGATTCAGGTCCTGGGTCGAGCCTCCAGAATATATTCTACCAGAGCTGCCGCTGCAACGCTGGACAATTGCACTGGTCTTGCTCCGTTTGAAACTATCGAGCATTCCGGTCCGCAGGGTAACGTACAGATCACCGGAACTCCATGCAGACATCACCCGGCTCTGGTGCCCGGATTCCTGTCCGGCCCGGTTACTGGTTTCTTGCTGAAATGGCCGGTAACAAAGAAGTATCTTTATATTTCAGGAGATACGGTATTCTTTTCGCCGCTGAAGAAGATTGCTCAGGATTTCTCGGTAGGTCTGGCTTTATTGCATGTAGGTAGAGCCAGCTTTCCCTATCTAACAGGCTGGGGAAAGTATACTATGGACAGCGCGGATTATATAAAGATGGTTCAACTGTTAAATCCAGATGCGGCCGTGCCCATCCACAATGGAGGTTGGACCCATTTTAAAGAAAATAGCATCACCCTGAGTGAGGCCATTGAGCACTATCCAGATGTAAAAACCGTAACTACAATACCGGGGCCTGGAATACCTCGCGAATTTGAGCTAGAGTAAGATTTACCGAGCCCGGCAATAGGAGTGGAATAACTCTGGTCAGTCACCGGCCAGAATCGTTACTCTGCTAAAATGAGTAAAACAGTACTGGTCACCGGCGGATCCGGATACATCGCATCCTGGGTAGTGAAATATCTTCTGGAAGATGGGAATAAAGTACATGCCACCGTTCGAAATCTAAAGTCTGCAGAAAAGGTCTCGCATCTCCAGGACCTGGCAGAGAGTTTCAACGGCAAACTGGAATTATTTGAAGCGGACCTTCTGGAAGAAGGATCCTTCGATGCAGCGATGAAGGGATGCGAAATCGTAATCCATACTGCCTCGCCATTCTTTATTAAAGGTCTCAAGGATGCACAGAAGCAACTGGTGGATCCAGCTCTTCAGGGAACTCGCAATGTCCTGGAGTCCGCGAATCGGCAGGCTTCTGTAAAGCGAGTGGTTCTAACATCAAGCGTAGCGGCCATCATGGGAGACAATGTGGATGCACTTTCCAGAGAAAGCAAAACCATGGACGAAAGCGATTGGAACACATCCAGCAGTCTGAAGCATCAGCCCTATTCTTACTCCAAGACCGTGGCAGAAAAAGAAGCCTGGAAGATAGCAGAAAGTCAGAATCAATGGAAGCTAGTTGTTATCAATCCTGCATTCGTCATGGGGCCTTCACTATCCCGACGAATGGATGGAACCAGTGTTCAATTCGTCCATGACCTGGTGGGAGGTCCCTTAAAATCAGGAGTGCCCGACCTTACCTTTGGAATTGTTGATGTACGCGATGTTGCCCGGGCCCATGTTCTGGCAGCCATGAACGAAAAATCCTCCGGCCGCCATCTTCTTTGTGCAGATACAAAAACGTTTGTAGAATTGGCTGATATACTGAGACAGAGATACGGGAAAACCTTACCATTGCCCGGGGGCCAATTACCGGGCTTCATGGTATATCTAATCGGGCCTTTCTTTGGACTGTCCTGGGGATTCTTAAAAAAGAACCTGGGGGTGCGCTATAAACTGGATAATTCGCGTAGCATTCAGGATCTTGGCATAGCCTATCGTTCTATTGCTGACACACTGTGCGACCACGTTGACCAGATGAAAGAGGCCGGTCTGATTCAATCGAAATAGTTCAAGTCCTGGCGCCAGATAGTGTCGATCCAGACCTGGGACGGAGACTGATAGCTTCCCGTGACCGTCTGCCAGCCGTTCTACCAGCTCCAGCCTCCCAGTGCTCGAACGGCCAGGTAGGCAAGCTTTCGCTTGAAAGGAGATACCCCTGCTTCACGCATCATGCGACCGAAGAGCCTATCGCAATCCTTTCTATTCCAGCGACCTATTACACTCTGCCATTCCATTTCATTGATTCGAAAGGTATGGCATCCCTCTGGCAGATTACCCCTGTTGCGATAAAACCAGTCATGTACTGCAGCCGCGGCACGAAGTAGACCATCCGGCCGAATACCTGTAATCGTCCAGGCCAATCGAGGAACACTTGCTCCGTCATAGGTAAAACCGGCTGGTACCAGAACACGATTGAAAAGACAAATCCGGGATTTCTCAGCAAATTCGATTCCAGTCCCTTTAGAGCCAGACCGGTCCAATCTGCTGCGAATCTTCTTCTTTATGGTTTGATCTGGCATATATAACTCTTCTGCCAGATCGCTTACGTCAACAGAACTCAGGTTCCGTACCCAGATGTACTCATAATCTTTTACCAATCGATACAGATCCTGGTCCACAGGTACATTTACCGGCTGATGCATTTCCTCTACTTCACAATCCATGTATCCGCCCTATGGACTTTGCTACATTTTCTCAAGTATTATTCCACTCGGAAGTCGTCCGAGCATTCATTGCCAGAGTCTTTTCGTCGCATTGAGTTTTCATTTTTTGCCAGACAGGCCCATTCTTTTTGCTAACGTATCTCATTCGCATCGAAAAACAGCTTTTTGCCCCGCATACCCCTTACCGGTTTCGTCCCATATAGTATCCTCCCAGGGGGAGGTGGTGTTTTCGGGGCTACCCCAGGAATTCCAATATCAGCTTCAGGAGAAATAATAATGAAACGAGCAAGAACAATGCTAATGGTTTTAGTACTGGTTGGTCTGCCAGCGGCCCTCTTCGCAAGGGATGTGAAGGTCCTGGTAGGGACCAATCAGGGAAACCTCTGCGCTTCCGGTACAGGACCAGCCTATATTGAGAACATTAACATTCCAATGGATGTATATTTTCAGGGAATGGCAGACGGAAACTGGGTGCGCGATGGAAGATGGAAAGCCATTGCAGTCATCCACCAGGGAGGACGTGTGGTCAGCACCCGAACCGTCTGGGAAGGTTATCCAACAGCATTCAAACATAATCAGCGAATCCCTCTGGGTAACATCAAGGGAAATGAATGCCTGGTAATACATAGCCTTTCGCCGGCCAGTAATATGGCATGGTTTTATAAAGTCCACCTGCCCTAGAGTAAGCCATTTGCGGGGCCGTCCAGACGGCCCGACTTACTACCTACTCTGGGAAATGGGATGTATCCGGATCGGAAGTGCACTTCCTGCAGCTGGATCCTTACTTTTCATTACTTCTTTTCCTTGCACAAATCTCGCATAAATGCTCTAAGGTTCAGAGAATAAAACTCTGCAGGTCGGGCTAAACTTGAATAAAGGGATTCCAGGCAATCAGAGAACCGGCATTGAGAGTGAGTCAATGTACAGACCCTTGAACCAGAGTTTGAAAGGAAATAGCTCAATGGAAAAATCAAAACCTGATCTATTCTATCTCAGTCGGAGAATCCGCATCAGTGTCCTGCTTGCTGCAATTCTGATAGCCGGACCAGCTCTGGCAAATGATGAGGTAGGCCCCAATGAACTTCAGATAGGACTGGGCCTTGGTCCAGCATCGGTGCAAACCCATCTGGAACCCAGAATTCAAAATGAGTATAGGTTTGGTGGTGCATTCTTTGGAGGTTACGGCCAGATGCCTGATTGGACCTATGACTCCCAATGGGGAGAAGTCTTTCGCCTGGCCTATCTGCGCAATGAATGGCTATTCGAGCTGGATCAAAGATCGGAGCAGGCCAATATAGAATATTCATCCTATATTCAGGCGACATTCAATGGCACTGTCATAAATCGAAGCAGCAGTCATACAGGCGAGTATAGCCAGAATCGAACCTCCTTGCTGGCTGGCTGGGATGCACTGCATGGTAGTAGTCGCCATAATCTGTATTTTCTGGCAGGCGTTCGCTCCATGCGCGAAGAATTCCTGAATGAGCGAACTGTACTGACTGGACTGTCTAGCTCAGGAACCAGTGTAATTGTTGGCGGAGCATCACCGATAAATAGCACCCTCACTACCAGTGGAAATCTCTATCTCGGGATGGATTTTACCTACCAATTCGAAGGTCCTTATGCACTTCAATTCAGACTTGGATTGGAATCTGGAACTGGTGATTGGGAAGAAACGGACCTGCTCTATGGCCTGAATAACTCCTTTGAATACAGAAAGGAAATAGGCAGTACAGAGCTTACAGGAATAGAGCTGGATATTACGTACCGCCAAAAGATTGATGAAGACTGGACCTTTTTCGCAAGCCTACGTAGTTACAGATTGTCCCTTCGAACCAGGGAAGTGATTCCAATCCTGGGAAATAGCACTCCGCCTACTTCGGCCCAGCTTCTACAGGACCTGGTGCTGACTTACAGCGGAGCCGAACATAATGGCCGATCCACTGCTTTACTCTTCGGGTTTACCTATAGCTATAGATTCTGGTAGAATTACGTCTATTAGCTATACCCATTCGAACAATGAATATGAAACAATGGACCATTCCTTTTATCGCCGGATACATTAGCGCCAACATTTCCGCTTTTGTGATGATCGTGGCACTCTTCGCGCTTGCAGGTGATTCCTACTGGGTACTTCTGGCTGCCATCCCTGTATTGCTGATCGTTGCGCAGCTATCGCTGGTCCTGTTCTGTCGCTGGTCGGAGTTAAATCCGCCGCCCTGGTGGCATGGAACGGTTTATTTGATACTTGGCACTGTAATTTCTTTCCCAATGTTTTTTCTGCTGGCGTATGTGGTGGAAGCAGGCTTCGACAATCGGGTGCCTGTCATTCTATTCTGGATCGTCTATTCACTGGAGATAGGCCTGGTGGGACTGATTCTTTTAATTGCCTACCGGGTCATGTTTACCAGACGAAATGCTGGCCATTCCCGGACCCGTTGAGGCAACGGTCAGACCGGAAAATCAGGTTATATCCAGAGCTAAATGTTACCAGACCTGGCTTCGCAGGGTCCGCAGCAACTATGCCAGACCCGGGATCAATTTGAGATTCTGTAACAGGATTCTTGCCTTTAGATTCAGTGCACTTTCTTATTCAGTTACGTAGTCTCCAGGCCCTCCAGGGCCAAGGGTCTATCGCCAAATGAATGAACCAGACCTTTCATACTCAAGGTTAGCATACGGCAGGATTGTGTAAATAGCCGATTTACCATGAGTAGTCTGGTTACCTCTTCTTCTGGTAAGTTCTCCGCCCGCACAGCCCGGGACAGGGAGGCAATAAACACACGGTCATTGCGCTCTACTTCGCGAAAAAAATCATCCAGCTCTTCTGTGACCCTCTGCTCCGGATGCAGATAGACTGTAGTAGCCATCGCTTTTAGCCGGCCAAGACGACCATAGAAATCCTGAACTGCATGAAGAACAAAACCAGAATCTTCCGCTTTCATTTCCAGAATATCTCCCAGAAGCTCTCGCAAATTGCGGGTAGAATTCATAATACTTCGGCTGGCACGCAGGATACCATCCAGATTCAATGATTCTGTTTCGCTTCGCTCCACCGGAATGCTGGAGTAGAATCTAAATATTTCAGCATGTAACTCTCCCAGGCCGCCATAGGTGACCAGATGACCCGGATAATCCTCTTCCAGATCGTCAGGGGTTGGCTCCACAGAGTATTTATGACAGATATAGTAAACGGAAAGGAAGAGTTGATTCAATACTTCATTACGAAAGGCAACCATGGCAGCTTCCAGAACGTCCGGTACTGTATTATTGATGAACCGGCTGAGTACGTTAGTAGATTCCGGGTAGATCTTGTTAAGCATTCCGGTGAATCGCTGCAAAAACGGAAGAAATAGTGCTGCTCCCAGACAGTTAAATAGAGTGTGAAACAGTGCAATTCCCAGAACTCCGTTTTCTGAAAGATTGGCCACATCCAGTATGAACCAGATCAATAGAGGAAACAGCGCAAAGGCAAGAACAGCGCTTAGAGCGTTAAAAGCTACGTGACTGAATGCTGCCTGCTTCTTGGAAGTAGCGCCTCCTATGGCTCCCAGAAGAATTGTAATCGTAGTTCCAATATTCGCTCCGATCACCATGGCTGCCCCATCATCAAAGCCAATGATACCGGAATGAAATCCGGCCAGAACCAGAGCAATGGTAGCTGCACTTGCCTGCATGGCCGCAGTGAGCAGAATTCCAAGTAATAAGTAAAACCACAATCCCGTAAACGGCAGGGCTGCCAGATCTACCGTGGAGGAAAGACCGCTAACGCTGGATTTCATCATTTCCAGGCCGTGAAACAGTAACCCCAGAGCTACCAGCAAACGACTCAAGTTATAGTAACGAATGGCACGCACTAGAAAGATCATCCCCAGCCCACCAATTCCAATAAGCGGCAGAGCGAAGGCATCGATCTTAATTTTGAATCCAAAGATGGCAACGATCCAGACCGTCAGAGTAGTTCCAATATTGGAGCCCACCATAACTGCAATTGCATTGGCCAGAGTCATTAGTCCGGCTCCCACGAAAGCAAGGACCATCAACGATACAGCGGAGCTACTCTGCAATACTGCGGTGCTTACTATTCCGGTAATCAGACCTTTTATCCGACTTCCGGTGTAGCGTCGTATCATATGTTTGAAGGAAGGACCGGCCAGGAGGCGAATGCTTTCCTCCATCGTGTACATTCCAAAGAGAAAAACTCCCAGTCCAGCCAGCAAAGTCCAGAATTCAAAGCTCTCCACAATCAGCCAGGATATTGTGGATGTATTGGCGTGGCAAATTATTAACCCGTCTGCCCGGGCCCGGACCAGCGCTTCTATATCTTATAGACTGCAATCCTTTAGTCGGCACATAGAAGATCCCTGAAGAATCATGATTTCCCCGAGACGAATTAGTGCGATTCGCTGGCTTTCATTTTTGCGTCTGTCACATTCGGGCCAGCAATGATACACCGATCTCGTCCCTGTTTTTTTCCCTGATACATAGCTGTATCCGCCCGTTCCATGGCCTCTCGGATTACCTCGGCGGACCCAACCCTGGCCAGGCCCACGGTAACTGTGAGAGGGAGTTCGCCTTCAGCTGTAATTATTGGAGACACACGCAACAGATTCATGGCACGATGAATGGCAGAAAGAGCGTGAGACTCATCCTGTACCTCCAGGAAATGTAGAAATTCTTCGCCACCAAGCCGGTACAGGGGCTCATTCTCACGAAAGGCTTTGAGAAGTAAATTGGCCAGATGTGCAAGTGCATCATCGCCGGTATTGTGACCAAAACGATCATTTATGGATTTAAAATGATCCACGTCGATGACTGCGATGTAAAAAAGACTTCGATTCCTGCGTGTTCTTCGCTGAAATTCCAGAAAGGAATTCTCCAGAAAATGTCTCAATGGTAGCCCGGTGAGAGGATCATAGTGACTGCGGCTTTCTGCAAGACGAGTTCTGAAAAGGGAGAGCAAATCAATCAGTGCAGTCTGGTTCGTCTCAAATCGAGTCATTAAACGGCGCTTTTGATCAATGTCACAGCTATTCAGCAATAATTCTCGAATAGCACCGTGCAGGTCTTCATGGGCCAGAATAAGGCGCTCTGCTTTGTCAGAATCGTAATCTTCCAGCATCAATCTGTTGGCCAGAAGCCATTTTCCGAAATGACATACCGAATGCCCATCTGGATCCACCATATCTGCCCTTGGAGAATCTCCCAGCAGGTATAGTCGCAATAGATGCCTGGTCCAGTGCAGATGTGATTGGACTGCATCGTCGATTTCCTGGATGGATCGGTCGATGCTCGAGTCTTCTTTTCTATTATTCTGCATCGCGACAACTACCAATTCCGGTATGGAAAATGAACCACCAGCAGCCAAGCTTTTTACATGGCCCTGCCAATTCAGTGCATTTCCCGGATTAATATTGCATGGACAATCAGAGATCTGTCCGTTTTTCATGGTTCATGATTCGATGGTTAATTTTAATCCCACTCTCCCTGACGTTCCTGTCCTGTCAGATATCCAGTCTCACCGAAACTCGATCCATTGGTCTGCGCGAACAAATAGAATTCAATCGCACAGTGACGTATAAGCTATTGGATGAAATTGAAAAATCCGGAAAGGCAAGGCAGATTCTGGCCTGGGCTGCTGGCCCCGACCATGCTCCCATAGGCTGGCATTTCATGCATATTGCTTCCACCGAAGATAGATTCGCACAAATGCTTCGCCCCGGCCCGCTTGTTTCCGAAGAACTGGCAAATCGTTACAGCAGCGGCAAGCAGGCGACGCGAAATATACCAAGCCCCGGACAAATTCGCAGATATATGGACGATTCACGTAGCGCATTGCTGGCGGCCATTGATGATTTCGATATGAACCGCTTAAATGAAAAGCCATCCGACGAGGCTCCCTTCGATTTTGCAACGATCCTGAAAATACTACCGTTTCATGAGGCCCATCATCAGGGTCAGGCCCATGCCACATTCAATCTGTGGAAAGATAAATAGACCGGGCGATTGAGCCGGGAAAGCCCGGAAACGAATTTCAGTACATCATGCTGAATTTCGCTTTCCGGGATTGTTTGGGGCTTTCCATTGTTCGCTTTGTTCCGTTTCCTGCATTGAGTCCGGAATCTTGCGAGATGTACTGACTCCCATCTTGCGAATCTTTTCCGCTCTGGAAATCAGATTTCCTTTTCCATGTTTCAATTGATTCAAGGCGCGATCATAGTGCTCTCGGCTACGATCGATGGAGCGTCCCACCTCTTCGAAGGTACTCACAAAGCCTGCGAATTTGTCGTAAAGCCGGCCGCCTTCCGCAGCGATTTCCAGGGCAAAGCGGGCCTGCTTTTCCTGTTTCCACATGGATGAAATGGTCCAGAGAGTGGCCATCAATGTGGTAGGAGTAACTATCATGATTTGTTTATTCCAGGCATACTGAAAAATTGAACCATCCTCGGAGAGTGCAAGAGAGAAGGTTGCCTCAACGGGCATGAAAAGTATCACAAAGTCCGGGCTGTTTAAGCTGGCACTTCCCTGGTAATGTCTTGCACTTAATCCATCAATATGGCCTCGAATGGACCGAAGCAGATTCTTCAGACTTGATTTACGATCCTCATCGCTTTCTGCCGAAACATAGGCTTCATAGGACTTTAATGAAACCTTGGAATCCACGATTAGATGTTTGTTCTCGGGGAGCTGAATAATGACATCCGGTCGGATGCGCTTTCCATCTTCGTCAGAAACGGCCAGTGTGCTACCCTGGGTGTAGTATTCCCGGCCCTTCCTTAAGCCAGAATCCTCCAGGATACGCTCCAGAACAACCTCCCCCCAATTTCCCTGTACTTTGTTTTCCCCTTTCAGAGCCCTGGTGAGTCGCTGCGCTTCGCCGGACATTTGCAATCCCAGATTTTCCAGGGATTTTAGTTTTTCAGTCAAACTGACCGTACGTTCCCCTGCCTCACGGTGAGATCTTTCAACCTTATCTTGAAAATCCTTGATCCGTTCCTTGAGCGGATTCAGAGCGTTGTCTATGTTTTGCTGATTTTGCTGCAATAGCTGCTGTCCATGTCGATTCAGCATATCCCGGGACAGATTTTGAAAAGCGTCTGCAAATCGTTTTTCAACGCTGAGGCGTAGGTCTTCCTCGCTTTTGATCCTTCGATTCAATTCGGAGAGATCCACTTCGCGCTTGTAAAGTTCTGCTTTTAGACCGGAATGCTTCTTCAGTGAGAGTATCCATCCCATCATCAAGCCTATCAGGGCTCCCAGTAAAACTCCAGGGAACAATTCTGCTATGTCCATTTCTCCTCCTCTGATTACCGACGCCGGAGCCGGCCTGCATCCGCAAAGATGCATTCTACATCGGAGGTGTGACAGAATCTATGGTAAGCCAATTGGCCTGAGGAATGGAGTTGGCTCAGCTCCTTTCTGGAAGTAGAATCGAACCTTCAAGGAGCCTTTGAAAATCGGGCGCAGGAACAGGACGACTGAAAAGGTACCCCTGTCCCAGCTGGCAGCCCATTTCTACCAGGGCTTCTCGGATCTCCTCCGTTTCAATTCCTTCAGCGACTACGTCAGCATTAAGGGCCCGGGCCAGCCCCAGAACCGTTCGCACAATTTCCATGCTTGAAGGATTGAGAACATGTCGCACAAAGGCCTGATCAATCTTTATTTCATGAAAGGGATACTTCTGCAGATACTGCAAGGATGAGTATCCTGTGCCAAAGTCATCCAGGGAAAGGCGGATTCCCATTGCCTGCAATGCACTTAGCTGCTCTCGCAGAAGGGGAGACTCCTGCTCAAAAACGCTCTCTGTAATCTCCAGGGAAATGAATTCAGGCGATACATCGTATATCTTTAGAAGATCATTTAATCTTTCTGGGAAATCGCCGCTGCGAAACTGTACAAGTGAAATGTTAATTGCAACCGGGACTATTTCAAGAGCGCTGGCCTGCCATCTGGCTACCTGGGCTACGATGTTTTCCAGGATCCAATCTCCCAGCTGAGAAATAAGCTGACTCTTCTCTGCCACTGGAATAAAGACTGCCGGGGATTGCATTCCTCTCTCTGGATGATTCCATCGAATCAACGCTTCTGCGCTGAAGATTTTTCCAGAATTCAGATCAACCTTGGGCTGATAATACATTTCAAACTCATCCAGGGTCAGCGCCTTTCTGATTTCCCGGGTAAGTTCAATTCGCTGCCTGGTCAGTTCGCTAAGCTCGTCCGTATACCCTTTTAGTGTGCGCCCAGTTTCTTCGCGCACTCGAAACAAAGCAAGTTCAGCCTCCCGGAGCATTTCCTCCATGGAACGCACTCTTCGCCCCAGAACCGTATATCCAAAACGAACGTTCACCGAAATCTCAAGATCATCCAGAACAAAAGGGGCAGAAAGAGCCATGGCCAGATCCTTCACTGCTTCTTCCGGAGTTTCGGATTCATCCAGGACCAGATAGAGCACAAATTCATCGCCACCAGTCCTTCCGGCCAGTCCTCGATCCCCTGCCTGCTCCCTTAGACGATGCCCCAGTGAAAATAAGAATGCATCCCCCACATCATATCCATGGACATCATTGATATCTCGCATGGCCATGATATCCATTACAATGACCAGTGCATGCCGAATCCATCCAATACGATCCATGCGAAATTTCATACTCCGGACGAAACCAATACGAGACGGAAGTCCGGTGGCCGGATCCTGAAAAGCAAGCCGGCTGAGTTCCAACTCTGCCATTTTTCGCTTGGTTATGTCGATATGCATTACTACTGCGCCGTGGCTTCCATTCGGATCTCCAGGAAGCAGTTTTCCGACTGTCATCTTAAACCACTGCAGTTCCTGCCTGGAATGAGCTGGATACTCCATAGAAAAACTGCGCTGTTGCCCGGTGAGCACAGAGCGAAGCCCTTTTACCAGCGCCTCAGCTTCCGCCGGAGCATCGTTTCGGGTAGTAGCACATAATGCAGGGTAGTTTCTACCCACCGGAAATTCCACGCCCGAGTATCCCTTCCCTTTTGAGAACTGCTGCCATTGCTCATTCGTTTCCAGAATCTGGCCTGCATCGTCCAGCAATGCAATATGAGCTGGAAGTGAGTTAATAATAGACCTGCGAGAGGCTAGCAGATGAGAGAGGTTTTCATTTGATCTTTTAAGATCTTCATCCTGAATTCGCAACGCTTCCTGTTGATCTCGAATCTTTCTGGTGCGCGCTCTAACTCGCATCTCAACAAGCATCAAACCGCCAATCAATATCACAGTAGCTGCGAGCAATCCACCGATAACCCATTTGAGCCAGGGTGGTAGTTCCGGGCTGTCATTTCCAGGAACACCCAGCCATTTACCCTGGAGAATGTAGAAATTTGAGTTGAGGTCCTGTTTACGTATTTTCAGTGATGCGTCGAAATGAGCCTTTAATTCTCGAGAGAATCGGGAGTTTGGTGCGAAAGCGAAGCGAAGGTCAGCTGGCTGAAATAGAATTGGAGTCCGGAGAATATGAAACTTTTCTTCCATCCTGTTTCCAAAGTCGCGATTGGTCACGGCTGCATCCACGGAACCATCCTCCAGTGCGCGAAACACAGATGCATAGTCCGACATAGGAACTATCTCAGCTTCTACAGCAAAATTCTTTAGAAGCATTCGCAAACCTTCCGGTCCTTCCAGGTTAATACTACCGGAAAGTGCAGCGATGCGTTTACCCTGCAAATCGGGAATGGATTGAATTCTCTGACCCGGCGCTGCATAAATCCTGGACCAGCTGACGTGAACCGTTTCATCCCCCAATAGGATCCTTTTCTTTCTGTCCGGAGTAACAGCCACATCTACCATCAAATCGATTTCGCCTTTCTCCAGACGTTCCAGGGTTTCTTCCCAGGTTCCGTGAATCCATTCAATAGTATAATCTCCATCTCTGGCAATGGATCGAGTCAGATCGGGCCAGAACCCGGCGGCCTGCCCGGCATCATTAACAAACACTTTAGGTGGATTGCTATAGATTCCTACGCGAATCCTGGATCCCTCAGCCTGCAGATGATTGGAAAGCACAATCAAAGCGAAGCAAAAAATGAGAGGAATAGCCCGGAAACGTCTCACCCACATACCCCGGTAAACCAGAGGGAAATTTCCACGGCATAATGATGGGAATTGCAAGAGCTGGAATAGATGATTTCTGCCATCCTGACCACTAATCTGAAGTCATGGTTCTAAGATTCAAGCTATTCCGACTCCAATTCCAGAATCCGGCGGTAGCAAGAAATAAAAATACAGCGTAAAGCCCGGCTGTGGGATACAGTCCTTTGTAATAATAGACTCCAATAGCCACCACATCCACTGCGATCCAGAATAACCAGCTTTCCAGCTTCTTTCTGGTTAATAGCCATTGAGCCATCAAACTGGCCATGGTAGTAAATGCATCCCAGTAGGGCAAAGCGGCATCTGTGTAGTGCTCCATACCCAGTCCCCAGAAAAAGGTAGCCAGGAAAGTCATAACCACGGCGAGCCCGGAACCGACGCCAGATAATCGCGATACTGAGAGATTTTCATGCATGGGCCCTCCGAACATCCAGCTGTACCATCCGTAGAACTGCAGAAAAATATAGATAATATGAAGTACAAAATCCGAATAGAGTTTTGCCTGATAGAAGATCCAGACATAGAGAGAAACCTGTATCAGCCCCAGAGGCCAGCACCAGATGTTCTCTCGAACGGTGAGCCATACACAGAGCAGGCCAGAAACCACAGCCAGCCATTCAATCCAGCTCATTTCCATTATTCAGGTTTACTCACAGCTTCCCCGGCCTGCACACTCCAGAGATCTGCGTAATCACCATTCCGGGCTACTAGCTGCTCATGACTGCCCTCTTCCGTTAGCTGACCATTCTTGATTAGAAGAATACGATGGGCTGCCCGAATTGTAGATAGTCTGTGGGCAATGATCAATGAAGTTCGGCCCCGGGTCAGTCGATCCAGATTGGCCTGGATGGCTCGCTCGGTTTCCGTATCCACCGAGCTTGTGGCCTCATCCAGAATGAGAATCGGCGCATCCTTTACGATGGCCCGTGCAATACTCAATCTCTGCCGTTGGCCTCCAGACAATTTGATGCCCCTTTCTCCTACTATGGTATCGTAGCCGTCTGGAAGAGTTTCTACAAAATCATGAAAACTGGCCATACCGGATGCACTTTGAACCTTTTCCAGGTACATGGCACGATTCTTTTCCAGATCCCCATGACTGACAGAGCCGTAGAGAATGTTTTCCAGAATCGATCCGTGGAACAAATATACATCCTGGCTGACCAGGGCAATGTTACGCCTCAAAGTGCGAATATCCCAGCTTCGTAAATCGTGGCCATCCAGAGTGACAGAACCGGCCGTTGGATCGTATAACCGGAGTAGCAATTTGATTAGAGTAGACTTACCGGAGCCGGTGGGTCCCGCTATGCCTATGGTCTCCCCGGGACGAACCGAAAAAGAAAGCCCTCGAAGAACCTCAATTCCACGATCATATTTGAAATGTACGTTCTGTAAAGCGATGGCACCCTGAGCAGAATCTACTTTTATTGGATCTGCAGGATTCTGAATTCCGGACTGGCTATCCACCAGGCCGAATACTCGCTGGGCGGAAACAGAAGCCCTTTCATACTCATCAAAAGTGCGACCCATCTGAGTCAGGGGCCATAGCAATCTTTGAACCATCATGGAAAATAGTACCAGCTCACCCACTGTGAGTATCCCCGAACCATCCAGAATCCAGTAACTTCCCAGAAGCAAAACCCCTCCGAAGCCCACGGCCACAGCCATGCGAATTACAGGTACATACAGTGCGCTCAGTTTAATGGCATTGAAATTCGCTTTGCGATATTCATTGGAGACTCCATGCAATCTCTCTGATTCAAACTCTTCGGCGGTAAAACTCTTTATTACAAGAATTCCGCTCAGGTTGTTTTCCAGCCGACTGCTAAGACGGGCCACAGCTTCACGAACCTTACGATACCTGGGAGAGATCAGTCTCTGATAGATCAAACTGCCAGCAATGATCACCGGCAATGGCGCAAGCCCCACAAGAGCCAGCTCCCATGAAATGGAGAAAAGCACAGATCCGGCAAAGATAAACAATGTGGCCAGCTGAATGAGATCATTGAAGCCGTTGTTCAGAAATCGCTCCAGCTGATTTACATCATCGTTCAGGATGGCCATGGTCTCTCCCACCCTGTGATTTTCGAAAAATGCAATCTCCCTTCGCTGCAGTCTATCATATGCATCGATTCGCAGGGAATGCTGTAGATTTTGAGCCAGCGTCAGGAAACCATATTGATACATCCACTGGAACAGACTTTCAAAAAAGAAGATGAGTACAGCCAGCAATGCCAGAAAGGATGCACGCTCAAACGGATCGCCTGGAGGCATCCAGTCCGGAGGATTGCCCTGCAAAGAATCAATGACCCAGCCTACAAGCAACGGTGGCATTAGATCCAGGACTTTATTGGAAATGCTGGAGCTAATGGAAAAGCTCAGACGACCGGAATAGGATTTGAGGTATTGCAGAAGACGTAGCACTGAGTCAAAAAAGCAAAGCCGTCCAGGGTTGCCAATGCAAGTTCTGTTTTACAGATATGCTATGAAATCCAGCTTCTTCCAGGGAAACCATATGCGAATATTCAGAGAGTTCAAAGAATTCGCCGTGAAAGGCAATGCGGTGGAAATGGCCATCGGGATAATGCTTGGAGCTGCCTTCACATCGGTGGTCAAAAGCCTTGTAAGCGACATACTCATGCCACCGCTGGGATTGATGCTTGGAGGTGTGGACTTTTCAAATCTTTACTGGGTATTGAGCCAGGGAAAAAACCCGGGTCCTTATGCAACCCTGGCCCTGGCCCAGAAGGAAGGCGCCGTAACAATAAACTATGGAGTCTTTATCAATTCAGCTCTGAGTTTCTTAATTGTGGCCATCGTACTTTTTTTTGTAATACGTACTATGAATGGTCTGCGCCGAGAAGAAGAGCCAGCCACGGCCAGTGCAGCACCCTGTCCTGAATGCCGTCAATCCATCTCTCTGGAGGCTACGCGGTGTCCTTATTGTACCTCCAGAATCAAACGATCCAAATAGCCGAAGATATCTGACATTCACAGGGCAGGATCGAACAATTATCCGTAATAAATTGTGAGCAAGGAAAGGTCATCGGTAACCTCTCCCATCTTCTGAATCGCTTTGCGAATCCGCACCGGATCACCATCGTATTCAGCCAGAAGTCTCAGGAACAATCCTTCATCCGAATTACGATTTTCTTTTCCATCTGTGTCAGTGAAAATTAAATCGTCCTTTCCGTCGGAGCCCATGCAAAGCGCATCTCCAGCCGAAAGCTCTATGAGATTCACTTCCGGTTCAATTTCAGGTAAGGCCAGGCCCAGCTTGGTAGTCAGTTTTTGCTCTGGAAAACTGGCCTCCCCTTTTCGCAATAGTGCAAGGTATGGATGCTCGCAATTAATATAGAAGACTTTGCCTGATTTCTCTTCAATTAACCCCAGAAGCATGGTAGTCATCATGCTGCCTTCAAAGGAAAGAAATACACGATTCATCTCCCTGAAGGCCTCCCGCAACCAGGTTTCCGGTCTACGATTTGCGTCCGAAGATGTGAGCCTGGTGCGCTCCACAGCAGAACCAAATGATGTGCCCAGAACCACCGCCCCGCCGGCTCCCTGCATGGATTTACCCATGGCATCTCCGTTCACAAAGGCAACGTACTGGCGTCCCTGCAGTTCCACTTCACGCGCCAGACAAACATCACCTCCGATGGAAGCCTGTTTTCCCCGGTACTCGAAATTCTTCTTTTGCTGCACGTCCATTGCTATTCGAATTCTTCCTGATTCAAGTTCCTGTGGTCGCAATGGATGCATCAATAATGAGATCAGAAAATAGTCACCATCCTGCTTTTCCTTGAGAATTCGCACTTCCCGCAATGTTCGATCCAGGCTGGCAGTTCTCTTTTGAACCTTTTCCTCCAGGCTGTGGGAATACTCCTGCAGTTGGCGATGCGTATCCGTGTATCGCAGATACAGGATGCTTCCAAGGGAAACCTGAAACCCAAGGAATCCCCAGGTCACCGCTTGAAAAGGCCAGGCGATCAATCCCAGAGCACCAAGCATATCGTATATGGCGCAAATCATCAAAGTAGTCAGTCCCAGCAGAATTAGGCGCGCTTCCCGGTTCTTTTGAAATGCCTGAACAACAATGACTGCTGAAATCCCCAGGGAGGAAAGCAGCGTTATATAAAAAAATGGATAGAGCAATTTGTAAAGAGGCAGACCAGACAGGTGCAGAAATACAGCCAGGACCAGATAGGCACCGAGTGTTAATGTGATCCATTTTACCGTTCGCGAAGAAGGAAGAGCCTGCCACATGAATGCTCCAAAGGCCAGGGGTGATAGACCCAGAGAAATATGTTCCAGATACATCCAGAACACCGGAGCATCCGCCAGAAGATGCTGAAGCTCCACTGTGCGATTGCTTATTACGTAGATGCCGCATGGCAAAGCGAAAAAACCAAAGGCTCCAGGCAATCGCTGGGAACGATTCCTGAAGTAAAGAATCAGTGCAAACACAGAAGCGACACAGAATAGAAAGCCCAGGCAGATTCTTGCCAGGTCCTTTCTAATAATTCTATTTACGAAATAACCGCGCTCCCCCAGTGCAAGAGAATTGGCCGGGGAACTTACAGCAATAGATAGAGTTTCAGAAAATACCAGAGCATAGATTCTTTTTCCCTGAAGGTCAGGCGGAAGAGAAACTATGTGATTGGGCCAGCCATTGAATCCCTTTTGCCCCAGTTCTGGCTTACCGAAGCTGTAGAACTCCTGGAGGCCGGATTCGCGAAGAACAAAAAGCCGAATGCTCTGATTTACAAGAGGCGAATACAAAACAGGATCGCGGTAGTCAACTGCCGGAAGCTCGGGGGAGCGAAACCATACAGATTTTGCCTCCCAGCCCAGCATGTAGGGTCCTCGAGGAAGAGAGATTTGAGGTCTTCCATCGGAAATGGCCTTAAATTCGGAGTCCGCCGGAACAGCGAAGTCAGAATACTTATTGTCTTTCGAATAAGAAGTGCCGGTTACCGGTGCATAGCTCCATCCATCCGAAAACGATTGAGACTGTTGAATCGTCCTTGGCTCCTGGCATGCTGAAGATAGGGTTGTACTAAAAATGAGTATTGGAAGCCAGTAACGAAGCACAGGCCGAGCTTTTCGTATTCTGGCGAGAATTACAAGCAAATCCCGGACCAGGGAAGCCAGGAGCGATATGAACCAGGACGAAAAAGATGAGTTCAAAGAAAAAGCCACAGAAGAGATTGCGCGCCTGGCGGACGATATCAAGCACCTGGAAAATGATACCCAGCCAATTTCTCCGGATGTTTCTCTGGGACGGCTCACTCGAATGGATGCCATCCAGAACAAAAGCGTGGCAGAAGCGAATTTGAATGCAGCTCGTAGCAGACTAAAAAGAATTGAGTCCAGACTCCAGAAGTTAGATTCGCCAGACTTTCAAAGTTGCATCAACTGCGGCCAGGAGATTCCCATGGCGCGAATTCTCTATTTGCTGGATACAAACACTTGCCTGGGATGCGCATCAGCGGAGTACTGAGAATCTTCTATGACCGCGAACGAAGCCAGTATCAGACCATTTCGCCACTCTGACCGATACGCGGTCCGGAAACTCTGGGAAAAGTCTGAACTGCTGCGCCCCTGGAATGATCCGGATGCAGATATTGATCGAAAGGTCAAAGTGAACCCGGAGCTTTTTCTTGTAGCTGTCCTGAATGAAAAACTGGTAGGTACTGTGATGGGCGGTTATGAGGGGCACCGCGGATGGATCAATTATTTGGCCACGGATCCAGACTATCGCAACCGTGGAATAGCACGCAAACTACTGGAGCACCTGGAGGCACAACTATTAGAAAGGGGATGTCCTAAAATCAACCTGCAGATTCGCGAAGACAATCAAGAAATGCGTGCTTTCTATGAACGCATGGGTTATAACCAGGATCCGGCAATATCGATGGGAAAACGATTAATTAAAGATAATTAAATCCCTTCCCAGGAGAATGGATGATATCGGGACGCTCCCATTGGAGATGCATTGCGTTTCCAGAAACAGACCTGGAGCGACGAACGATTCATAGATTTTGTAATATTTGTAGCTGCAATAGGTTCTGGCTAGAACTCTAAAGAAGATCTTGCACATATTCGCCTGTTTCATGTCTCTGGATAGATCCAAAAAAGGAACTATCGCATGAAACAAGTGTATCGATCCGCCAATGAATTCGAAGCGCAAATGTACTGCAACTTGCTGGAGCAGGCCGGCATTGAAGCCCACATTTCCGGTGATCAAATCCAGGGATTTGGAGCATCGCCGCAACCTATCCAGATATTCGTTGCAGAAGAAGACTACGAACAGGCCAGCCGAATCATTGCAGAAGGTAGTGCTGACTCGCTAGAACAAGATAAACTGCAAAATGAAAGGTTTGGTCGGGCTCGCACAGTGGATTCCATGACCATTGTTCCCGAAATTAGTTCCAGCACCGTTTCCGAGGGCCTCAATCATACGAGTGCACGCGAAACGGATTGGGTCGGCGTATTCATGGGCGCAATCGTAGGTATCATGCTTGGAGCCGGGGGGATGTTCTGGGCCTACAACAGTCCCGTAGAGGAAAATGGGATCGACTTTGATGGAGATGGCAGACTGGACGAAACCTGGATCTATGTGGATGATCGAATTTCCCGCGTAGACTTCGATTCCAACAGAGATGGAAAAGTGGACGAAATTAGCCACTACGACCACCAGGAGCTACTGGAATTTGTGCAATCGGATGACGATCTTAATGGAACGTTTGAAACCGAGTACCGTTATGAGGATGGGAATTTGAGCAGCTATCGCCAGGATATGGATGATGACGGGTTCTTTGAATACCAGGAGCATATTCGGCCCAACGGCATTACAGAAGGAACCTATTTCCATCCACAAACCCGAATGCCGATTAAGACTATTTCCTACGATTCTTTCCAGATGCTGGAATCCAGACTGGATTTAGATGGAGACGGTCGCATGGATGTACTGAGAAAGCATAACGAAATAGATGAAATAATAAGCGAAGAAGAGATTCGATAGTCGAAAGCGGTGAATCCAGATCGATGCATCTGGGCTCAAGGTTACACTGATTCAGTCCATTCTCTTAAGAACCGATTCCACCATTTCTGTGAACTCTCGCCGAACCTCTTCATTTTTCTTGGTCTCATCCTTGAAGATATTCTTTCTGGATCCCAGTAACTCGGCCACGCCCATTCGATCGTTGATGCAATCATCCATTAACGCATCCCCGTATCTTTCTTTAAGCTTTTCGCTCTGCTCCTGATGTTCATGAGCCATGTGGCCGCCAAAAAAGCGAACACGGTTTCGAATGATGCCAAGTAGCTTCGCGTTACACTGAGCTCCTTTTTCGCGCACATCTTCCTGCATATTCTTGATATGCTCCAGAATGAAAGGGATGCCGTAACAGCTGATGAAGTCCGGGATTGTTGGCACCAGATAATAGTCGCTGGCAACAATTGCATTTCTGGAGATCAAATATATGTTAGGAGGGCAGTCAAAAATGATATAATCGTAATGCGATTTAAGTGGCTCCAGGGCCTTTTGCAGCAATAGATATCGCTCTTTGTTAAATTCTTCTATGGTTCTGGCCCATTTAGGCTTTTTCGCAACCAGCCTCATTTCATAGTCCGGCAAGTCCAGATGCGAAGGCAGTAAATCCAGTCCTTCCACTTCACCGGGCATGTTTTCCCAGGTTCGATTCAGTGCCTTTTCAATGATCCATTCCTGCTCTATGCGGGCCGGGTCTTCCTGATAGAAATTTTGAACTACGGACCGAATGGAGCCTCGCTTCTCAATCCAGTCTATCCAGAAGTGCTCCTCAACTGTGGAAACGGAAAGACTGCACTGAGGATCCAGATCTACCAGAAGTACCTTGCTGCCTTTGAGTTGATTGAGGCCCAGCCCCAGTTGCAGCGAGATAGTGGTCTTTCCCACTCCGCCCTTGTAATTGATAACTGATATTACTTTTGCCTGATTTGCCATGTAGACTGCCAGTTTCTCCAACTATCGGCAGAACGGCCCACACTTTGCAGCACGATTCCTGTCCTCATGATAGGTAGCCTCCGAAATCCCGGTCAGGTACTCTCTTTTGAGCCCGGCCCCAGCAAAGCCAGCATCAGACCAACTCCGAAAGTTCCGTAAAGAGCAATTTGACTGTAGGGGCGTGCCAGGCCTTCCAGGTGCGGCTCAGCAAAAAATCCATAGAGCAGAATCCAGGGAATGATGAGCAATACAATGCATACAGGAATTTGAATATGACGGCGAAAACCGGATAGTCTCCTGAGATAAACTCCCAGCAGCAAATTTGCGATGGAAGTAAAAAGCAAATAGATATGACCTGAGCGATAGATCATTCTTGGACCGTCTGCCATTCCGGATAGATGATCATGCTCCAGATCCATATATTGACCGGTGAGTAGGAATAGGACCAGAAATACCAGACCTACAGCGTAATGTAGAATTTTCCAAACCCTCATTGAATGGTTTTATGGCGCCGCAGATAGAAATCAACCTTGAATATGAATGGCTTGCATCCAGATCCAGGTTTCAACTATTGTCAGAGTAAGTTATGAAAGAGAATAAGATACTGGTAACCGGCGCGGCGGGTCTCATTGGAAGCGCCGTAGTTCGAGAACTTAACGGGCGCGGTCTGGAAAACCTGGTGCTTGTGGACCATCTGGGGGATTCTGAGAAATGGAAGAATCTCCGCTCGCTCAAGTATTCCCAATATCTGGAGAAGGATTTATTCCGGGCAATCCTTCAGGACTTTCAGGAAAGTCCTATGGGACCAGAAAGGGAAATTCTGGAAGGACTTACAGGGATTATTCACCTGGGCGCTTGTTCCTCCACAACGCAATACGATGCCTCCTATTTGATAGACAATAACTATCAATATTCTATTGACCTGGCACGTTTCGCCAGCAGTAGAAATATTCGCATGGTTTATGCATCCAGCGCCGCCACCTACGGCGATGGCGAAAATGGATTCGAAGACAATCTGGCCGAAATCGATTCATTGAGACCATTAAACCCCTATGGATATTCGAAACAAATGTTTGATCAATGGATAGCCTCCAACACCGGTTTTGATAATCTCTTCGCTGGCTTGAAATACTTCAATGTATACGGTCCCAATGAGTACCACAAAGGTTACATGCAATCGGTGGTTCTAAAAGGCTTTCGTCAAATCCGAGACACAGGAAAGATCGGATTATTCAAAAGTTACCGAGATGACTATGGCCACGGTGAACAAAAGAGGGATTTTCTCTACGTAAAGGATGCGGCCAGGATTACGGTATTCTTTCTTATGGATGCAACCGAAACTTGCGGACTATTTAACGTGGGCAGCGGAACGGCCAATACCTGGGTGGATCTGGCCAATGGCATATTCCAGGCAATGGAAAAGGAACCAAATATTGAATTCATAGACATGCCTGAAGAAATGCGAGCCAGGTACCAGTATTATACCTGCGCCCCCATCCAGAGATTAAGAGAGGCAGGCTTCAAGGATCATATTGGCACACTTCAGGAATCCATTTCTGATTACGTTCGCGCATATCTGCTGAATGGGGAAACTAATGCATAGGCATCCATCGCCTGGCCGGAATTCCCATTAGACAGAATCCTTGATTCCAGGTATTCGAAATAGTCAAAATTGAATTTATAGAAATGAGCAAAAGCTAACGATTGGGTTTGGGACAGTTTGCCAGAAATCGTTCCAGGAATTCTTCCGGCTTATCCTGTAGCAGTCCATGTCCTGCATGCGAAAATTGATGCAGTTTTGATTTTCGAATGGCTCTATTCAGTTTCTTGCCAAGCTCAATTGGAGTAATGGAATCCTCTGTGCCCCAGTAAAGATCCACCGGCACTTTCAAATCCTTGAGTTCAGCAGGACGATAGAATACTTCGTTTTCTCTTTCCAGTGTATTGGCAGCCAGATATTGAAAGCCCGGGGCGGACCATTCATACAGCAATCCAGAGATGGCCCAGTCCGGCAACTCTGGAATCTGAGAATAGAATAAATGACTGAATAGATCCCTTACCTCTTCGCGGTTTCCGGGAAAGAATCTACGTCTTAGCACTTCTCGCTCTTCCGGAGATAACAATAAGGCCCCTGGAGCCACCAGGTGCATACTGCTAAACAGATTCAGTCCATGGTACTTTTGTGCGAAAGAGCTGGCCTGCAAAGCTACCAGCCCACCCATACTATGACTGAGCAATACAGGCTGCCGCAGATTCAAACGATGATGAATTAGTCTAAATATGGTGGCTGAGATATCCGGCAAATGCCAGAGGCTGCGAATGTAGGGCATGGTGCTCTCTCCATGTCCCGGCAGGTCCAGCATATAAACTCTGAATCGCTTCAGTAGCTCCGGTAGGATTCGCCGAAAGACATGCGATGTATCCAGAAAACCATGAAGCAGCAAAAGTTCCTGCTCACCTTCGCCACCCGAATACAGTCGGAGCTTCTGGCCTTCATACAGAAGCAAATCGCTTCGCATGCCCAGGGATTGAATCTTGCGACCTATCCAGATTCTACGAAGCCACAATAACTGAGCCGCCCACCATTTACCTCTATGCTCCAGATCTTCGGGCTCCGGAAACAGGATATTACCATCCAGGTATTCTCGAGCCTCCGATGGATGGACCGGACTAATTAGTGGCCCTTGTTTTCCGGATTTACCACCGGTCTTTTTCCTGGCTGGCATGATTCTCCATGGATGTTTTCCATCCTTTGCATACAATTAAAAACCTTCGCATTAATCCACCGGGCCAACAATTTGCTTGGCATTGTCCGGTTCAACCGGGCAGGATACGACTGGCATGCATATTCTTATTGTTGATGATGAGCCTCCAGCGGCCAGGCGTGTGCAACGATTACTTCAGGAGCATATGGAAGGGCCCATACAATCCATGAAGATTCTGCATGGGGTGGAGCCAGCTGTTTATTATCTCCAAGACCATCCTGTGGACCTGGTCTTTCTGGACCTGGAAATCGCATCCGATAGTGGATTTGATCTTCTAAAGCGAGCTGCCAGCGGCAGCTTTCAAACAATTATAGTAAGCGGCCACCCGGAAGGCGCTATTCAGGCATTCGACCATGAAGTAGTGGACTTTGTTACCAAGCCAGTTCGTCCGGAACGATTCATTCAGGCTCTGGAAAGGCTTCGAAGGGCGCAAAAGAATCGCGGAGTGGAACGAACCAGTCTCAGTCTTCCCGGAGAAGAAGGAGTAGAAATCATAGATCTGGATTCAGTAGAATGTATCCGAAGCGATGGAAACTATTGTAGAATTACGCAATACGACGGTACAGAAAGAAAGATACGAAAGACCCTGTCCTCTCTGGAATCTGAACTTGGGGCGAAGTTTATTCGAACCCATAAAAGCTGCATTGTGAGAAAAGACGATATTCGCAGGATTCTGAGTGCTGCGAACAATACGTTTCAGGCAGAGCTAAAGAGCGAAAAAAGAGTGCCGCTAAGCAGATCTGTTCGAGAAGATCTACGAAGCGGCATTTCACGGGAGTAGCGTTACTTAGTCTGTACCATTACATGTATCTGATTCTGGCTACGTATCCTGGAAGGATTAACCACGGCAGCCTCTCCAGACTCCTTGAAGCCAGTCATCGGCCGCTTCATCGAATTCATCCCCGCACTCAGGGTCGCTGGAACCGCCGGAACTGTAATTCTTATGGCTGCACTGATCATGATCCATGCAGTCTTTTGTCCAGGAGGAGGCTAGCCACCAACGGCCGCAATCGCCACCACATCGTCCCATGCAGCCATATCCAGAGCGGGGCTTGGAACCTACTCGGACGGATTCGTAATGCGAACCTCTGGAATCGTCATATTCCGCTGTTACATAGGTATTTTTTGAAATGCAGGTTACACCTTCGTTTCTGGAAGCTGCATAGTAGCTCTTGGATGGGCCACTGATGTCGCGTGAGCTGTAAGAATATCCTTCCGGTGCTTCAGCCCAGTAGGAAATCACTGCCAGAAAAGCCGTTTGAATTCGGTTTCCAGATGTATTTCCGGTGGCTTCTAGATGCGAAGCGAACTCTTCAGCCAGTGCATTCAGCGCAGACTTCTGAGACTCGGTTAAAACGGCGTTTCCTCCGTCCAGCTGAATAGAGCCATCGGCCCCCAGAGAAGCAGTAAAGGACTTTCCATCGATGATTACTTCAGCCTGAAAATCGTCCCCCTGAGTCGTAGCATCGTAACTTAGAGCTACTCCGTTGTAAGTGCCCTGACCCTGAATATGATCTGAGCTGGCCGCATGAGCCTTTAGGACCAGAGCATTAAGTGCTTCAGAATTTTCATTCTGTGGAGCACAGTATAGTAGACAGCCCACTACCAGTGCAGCCGTAACTTTTGTTAAATTCATTTTGAACCTCGCATGAACATTTGATCTTTCTTTACTTGACCGACTTGCAGATGGGGACCTGCAATGCCGGACATCCGTTTTAGGATGTTCGAATGATTACATGAAGAAATGGGCAGGTCAAACCTGGTGGGATGAATGGTAGAAATCTCAGATCAAAAGTTGAAATTTTTTCTTCGATTCAGATTCAACCATCCAGGCTCGGCAGGAATGAAAAGGCAAAGACCAGGAGTTTTCGGGAGCCCGGGGTTTGCGAGCATTTCGAGTCCGATTCAGCGTTTCTGGGAGTATAAGAGACGATTCTTGAGCTGGACTGGCAAAACCCGGGGATTGCTTGCTGGCATGCTACTGCTGCTATGCACTGGATGCAGCGATTCAATCGTCACCCTCCATCGAATCCAGGTACACTCATGGCCCACCGACACGGTGCCGGACTCGAACCAACCAGATGAAACGGCTCAATTGCAACCAGGAAAGAAAGAGCAAAACCTGGTTATACCCAATAATATAAGTTCGGCTCTGAATCTAAACGGGGACCAGATCTGTGTGCAACTACGCAGTCAGATCGAATTACCTCCCGATACGTTGCAGGAAAGTTACGCAATTGATGCAGGTCGGCTGTCAGATGTTTCGAATATCTATTTCAATGATGTTTTGATTAGCCAGAGGGGTGCATTGAATCCGTACCGCTCCGGAGCATTCAGACCTCAGATGGCAGCCATACCGCGAGAGATTACCAGACCCGGCCTCAATCAGATACGAATTCATTTATGTAGCTACCGAGATTACTACCCGGTCCAGGCCATGGATCCGGTGCGAATTGGACCCGACGAAGCTATCTGGCAACAAAGAACACTGCGCGAAGTGATAGCTTTTGTTTTTCTCGCATTCTATCTTATGGCATCAGTGCAGCATCTCTGGCTGGGATTACGTAGAAAGCAGGAGAAGTATCATCTGGCCTTTTCCGGTTTTCTACTGGTGGTTTCTGCTTACTGGTTTGTTGCAGAGACAATGACCCGGGATATGATCTTTGGCGAACATGTGCTCTGGCATCGGAAAACGGAGTACATACTTCTTTTCTTCATCGTGCCTTTATTTTTGCTTTTTCTATCCAGGTTTGGTTCTCACAGAGGGGAACGGATCAGCTACGCTGCTCTGGTAGTAGCTTCCGTTTTGACCGCGGTTTCTTTACCTTCGGACATTGCCATCGTCCGGCTATGCGGATGGATCTGGCAATTCGGCTTTTTGATGCTCAGTCCTTATCTTGCCTATCTGGCCTACAGGCAACTGCTTCGCCCCTTTCCCTATGCAAAGCTGATGACAGGTGCCGTATTGCTTCTATTGGTCAGTGCCATACATGATATTCTGGTTTCGCTGAGCGTACTACATTCCATGCGAATCTCAAGCTACTCTCTTGCATTCCTGGTACTTGGACTGGTAATACTTCTGGGAGATCAACTGGTTCAGGCCACAAACAGAAGCGAACGATTGCTGTCCCATGCCACACGATTAAATCTGGAAATGCTGAAAAAGAATATTCATCCCCATTTCCTGGCAAACAGTTTGAATTCTGCTGTGGAATTGGTACATGAGGATCCCCAAAGAGCGGAAAAGCTTCTGCTGGCATTAATTGATGAACTGCGAAGTACCATCGAGCTCTCCGATCAAAAACTCTGCCCTCTGGAGACAGAAATACAGCTATGCAGAAACCATGTTCAGGTCATGAGCCTGCGAATGGAAAAGGATATTCAACTGGAAGTTCTGGGCGATCTAAATGCAGAAATTCCTCCCCTGGTTTTGCTGACCATGATCGAGAACGGTATTACCCATGGGTTTAAAAACAGGCAGGAAGGCTATTTTCGCATCAATGTAAGAAAATACAGAAACGAAGTATTCATAGCAGTCGAGAACAATGGAGAGGGCTCGGTGGCAACCAGGGCTGGTAAAGAAGAGCAACGCAATGGCAATGAGCTCAGGATAGGCACTGGTACACGATACATTCGCAGTCGCCTGGAGGAATTGTGCCCCGGACAATGGAGCATTCACCGAGAGGTCCGTGGCCAGCGTTATATTGTATTGCTATCGTATGTGCATTCAGGTTTTTTCGAAAAATGAATAGTAACGAAATCATTGATCCAAACCTGCATTCAAACTTTATTAACCAAAAGCAACAGTATATTTTATTCATCAATTCGTTGCATTATTTCGAGGCGGTATACTATTGAATGCATTGGATTTAGTTGTAGGGTGTCTACAGCTCACATTATCTGTTTCTACAGCTTTTAGTTCTTATGAGATAGTAGAAAGCGCCCCTCCGCCTTCGAACCAGAACATACCCTACATCCAATTTGCTGATCCCTCCGAAAGTCGCCCGCGCGAAGCAATCGTTGTCGAGCGATGCAAGATACTTGATGAACCCGGCCTGAAGAAAAACCTGCACCTTGATTTTACAGAAGAATTCTCAGAGTCAGGAAAAGACCATTCCCAAATAATAATTGTGACCGGTTCCGGGTTTGATCCCGAACCATTTCAGGCTATGCATTCATGCTTCTACATCTACTCAGACCAACCATAGCGCTCCAATTAATGTTGCTTGGAAGTTGCTCTTTGGATGTAACTGGCATGCAAATTCGAAAGGAGATTCCGACAGGATCTTATACCTGGCACTCGCCAATCATACTCTATTCATGCACAGTTGAAGATACTGCGAATCGCGTACCAGATTTTTCGGGATTGCAGCGGGCCATGAATCGAGGTTGCCCCGATGCAGTTGGGCTTGCACGAGCAGATATACAGCTAATTGCGCATAAGAGAAAGCCGGGCTCAGATAGCTTTTCCACTATTCATTGCTGGACCATGCGAGGGTACCCTGTTTTTCCCGATAATCTTAAATCTGGCTGCAATCAATCGAGCAATCTGAAGATCTTGAATGCAACTGAAGAATGACCGAGCCTCTGATTCCAGAAACAGCGATAGGTGATAAGAAGGAACTGACTGAGATCAATGTATGGGATGAGCGATCAATCCCGCGAATATCCGAAGCGGCATCATCCCGGATCTGGAAAATCGGAGTTAACCAAGTAGAGTAGTTGCATGCACTTCCACAGATTCGGCCAGAGCATCCAGATGATAGCCACCCTCAAGAAAGGAAATGATCTTTCCCTGACAATGAGTCCTGGCAAAGTCCATGGCCCAGGCGCTCATCCATTCAAAGCTACTAGTTCGTAACTCCATTGAAGCCAGAGGGTCTTTTTCATGGGCATCAAAGCCAGCGCTAATCAATAAGATGTCAGGTTCAAAATCTTCCAGCTTCCTCTGAACGATCCCCTCCAGAGCTTCCTTGTAAGTTCCCTCTTCGGTTCCTGCCTGCAACGGAAGGTTTAATGTGAATCCTTGGCCTGCACCAGCCCCCTGCTCGGAGGCCGAGCCAGTTCCAGGATAGAAGGGAAACTGATGAAGACTGACAAATAGAACATTCGGATCTGAATAGAACATATCCTGGGTCCCATTTCCGTGGTGTACATCCCAGTCCAGAATGGCCGGCCTTTTATAACCCAGACTCTGCAAATATCGCGCGGTAATGGCAATATTATTAAATAGACAAAATCCCATGGCCCGACTGGGCAAACTATGATGGCCAGGAGGCCGAACCAGCAGAAGGGCACGGTCTACCTCTCCGGAATGGACTGCATCCGCAGCCGACAGGCCAGCACCGGCAGCCATGCTTGCAGCATTGAAGGATTCCTTGCTGGTTACTGTATCTCCGTCCAGGGATCGTTCGCTTTTCGAATAGAGCTCCACCACATCTACGTAATCCGTAGCATGTACCAGACCAATCTCCTCTCTGGTAGCATAACGTGGTTCCAGGCTGGCAAATCGTCCCATGGAGCCGGTTTTTTCCATTCTATTCACTATCGCTTCCAGTCTACGGGCCGATTCCGGATGCATCATACCGGTATCATGCTTTTGAAATAATTCATGGGTGAACAGGGCACAACGGGACACCTCCAGAGCTTAATAAAGGACAGAGGTCTGTGTCGACCAAAAATGAAAAGTGCTCCTTAAAATCCGTTGATCGTCCAGGCCAGGCGCAAGCACTGGATTTGTGTCCTATCTTGAATTTATCAAAAAGGAAGTTGGCAACTGGAAAGAAAAAAGCCTGCTTCGCACCCTAAGATATGAGCCGGACCTTATCGATTTTTCCTCGAATGATTATCTCTGTCTGAACAAAGATGGTAGCCACGGAGCTTTACTTCAGAGTTTAACAGATGCCACCGGAGCTTTTGCCAATTCCGGCAGCGGAACTAACGTTACAGTCGGAAGCACAGGATCCAGGCTCATTCGCGGCCACTGGCCATCTTTTGAAGAAGCGGAAAGCCAGTTCAATCAGTGGACCGAGGTTCCCTCCTCGCTGTTATTTCAAAGCGGCTACAGTGCCAACGTTGGAGCTCTATCTGCTCTCACCGGTCCTGGAGATGTGGCCTTTTGCGATCGCCTCTGCCATGCCAGTCTGCTGGATGGCATCAGGTTATCCGGGGCTCAGAAACAGTATTATGATCACAATGACCTGGATCATCTGGAAAGTCTGTTAAGGAAAAAACCCTGCAAAAGAAGACGATGGATACTTTGCGAAGGAGTATTCAGCATGGATGGCGATACTCCAGATCTAGACGGATTACTTCAGTTATGTAAACGATACGATGCAACGCTTTATCTGGATGAGGCCCATAGTCTGGGTTACTATGGATCAGAAAGATCGCCAGGCGCCGGACTGGTTGCTTCGCTTAGGGAGAAGCTGGATTCGGATTTGTTTTCTTACCTGGTGATCAGTGCGCCCCTGGGCAAGGCCCCCGGAATTATGGGAGCTTTTGTAGCCGGTGATGCACTACTAAAGGAATTTCTTGTGAATCGAGCTCGGTCTTTTGTGTTCTCCACGGCTCAACCTCCCTTGCTTGCAGCGATGATCTCCCGGATCCTGGAAAATTTCAGAACTCATAAATACGATGAAAGAATCTCTAAACTAAGATCCAATGCTAGTTATTTCCGGGAAAGAGTAGAGCAGCTAGGTCTTGGACTGAATTCCCAATCCGCTATTGTGCCTGTAGTTCTGGGCCAGGCCGAAACTTGCCTGGAAACGTCTGAGAGCCTGAAGTCCATGGGCATGGATGTAAGGGCTATTCGTCCACCGACAGTGGCCGAGGGATCCAGCCGGCTGCGAATCACGGTCCATAGCTGCCACACTCAGAAACAGCTGGATAGACTTTTGCAGGGAATTCTACAGAAGATTCCATCTGATCAGGCGGTTTGATTGATTTTAAAGGATTCTCTTGCCTCGGATTACGAGTTATCCATACAATTGATTTATGGAAGAACTCCGACAGCTATTTTCCAGGGCACTTTCCTGGGCAGATGCACATGTCAGTGCTGAAGAAGTCTTAACAGGTTATCCTGCGAATCTCCAGGGTCAGGTGATCCCCGGGCAGGATTACAGCCCCTATCAATTGCTGGAGCATATGCGCATAGCTCAGGAAGATATTCTGGATTTCAGCCGCAACCCGCAATATAAAAAGCTGGCCTGGCCTGCAGACTACTGGCCCCGGGAGGTCTCGCCACCTTCCGAGGATTCCTGGGAAAAGTCCGTCCGGGCATTCCTGTTCGATCGAGAAGAGATGGTGCTGTTGATTCAGGACCCACGCCAGGATCTGTTTGAGCCACTTGCGCATGGCAGCGGCCAGAGCCTGGCGCGACAGGCCATCCTGCTGGTGGATCACAACGCCTACCACCTGGGACAGTTGGCCTTATTTCGTAAAATTCAGGGCGACCAGTCCCGCAGGATTAAATAGTTTCAGGTGCCATTCTGGAACGAAAAGAGAGTCCAGGAATTCGTAAGCGGACTCGGCGAGGGGGTGCAGGGCGCCACTCTGGAGGAATTCCTGGGATTTATTGCAGGATTGTTTCTGGTCATCTTTGTCATAGTCTGGTTACAGCGACGGTCTGATTCGTTCAAAAAGAAAAAAGCATGGGAACATAGCAGAGAACTGTTCGAAAGAGAATTGGAAGAACGGATGCTGCCACCTTCTGCCGTTCAACTTATGGAAGATCTGGCTCATGCAATGGAAAATGCTGACCGGGGATTCGAAATCCACCGATTGTTTCGCGAGCCGTCCGTCTTCGATAGATATGCAAACTGGCTCATAGAAGATGATGCAGATCTGCGCAGACCACTTCGACTACTAAAACCCATTCTCGGATTGGGACATGGATTCAGCGGTCAAAGTGTTCTTTCCACCGAGGAAATTCCTGCCGGTCAGTGGATTACTTTAATTCTGAAAGATACATGGACCGCCCGGGCCCAGGTCCTTGCGAACGATGCAAAATCCCTCCGGGTTCAGTGCCAGGACCTCAGCCAGTCTGATATCAATTCAACAATTAGTTCTGTAACCATTCAATGGGAAAGAAAAGGAATTCTACATGAAAGCAAATGCAGAATGAAAACGGAGTCCCATCATACCCGATCTGCTACCACACCGGCCATTTTGCATCTTCAGCATTCCGATGAAGTAAAAAAGCTTCATCGCCGCAAATTCATTCGCGCTTCCTGCGATCTTGCCGGTACGTTGCAGGGAAAAAGGATTCGAATTCGAAATATTGGTGGAGGCGGATTTATGAGCACAGATGCTGATGTTTCGGATTTAGACTCTTTATCCGAAGGGCCTTCAGTGCTTGTATGCAAGATTGACCTGGTAGGTAGAATCATAGAATGCAGTGTTCGGTATCTTGAAAGTTCAGCCCTGGGCCAGCATTTCGCTTTTGAAAGAATCCGTCCAGGGGATCAGGACAGGATTGTACACTTCGTACTGGAACAGTCGCAGATTGATTCGGAGCACTAACTTTAGGAAACCTGAGTTAGAGCCGGTTCGCAATTACATATCGATCCGATAGGAATGACCCATGGCTCTGTTTTTGTTCATTTTTTGTCCTTGGTTAACTGCTTGAAAATTGCGGGCCAGCAAGGACGCTGGTGAAGGTTTCTTATTCTCCGCATGAATTGCATGCGAACCAACGCAAAATGAACCACTATCAACAACCGACGCTGGATAAGAATTTCTTTGAAGGTCTTCCTGTAGGCATTCTAATTTGCGGCCGGGACGGCCGGATTCGCGAGAGCAATTCCGTAATAAGTCATATTTTTGGGTACTCCGCCGAAGAGCTGAAAGGCCAGCCACTGTCCATGCTCCTTGCAGACTCCATCCGAAATATGCATGAAAGGCTGGTAGATAGCTTTTTTGAGCATCCCACCAGCAAACTCATGGAAAATGGACGAGTACTCACCGGAAAACACAGAGATGGAACTGAACTATACCTTAATATTGGCCTTTCCTTTCGCAGGCATGGAAACGACATCGAGGCCATCGCATCCGTAAGCAATGTAACAAAACGGATTGAGGCAGAACGAAAAAGCGAAAGAGACCGAAACTTGCTAAATGAGATTCGCGAGCTGATGCTTCTCCACCTCAAGGATCCGGATTCGAACGAAATATATTACAGAATGCTATCTACGTTTCTTCGGTACTCGAATAGTCCAATGGGCTTCATAGGAGAACTGGTCACGACCAAAGATAAGTTGTCCATTCGAGCCATCACGGACATCTCCTGGGATGATTGGTCCAAAGAATGGCTGCAGGGAGTTGAAAATGGAAATTCCATGTTTGAAAGAATGGAAAGCCTGTACGGAACGGCCATCCGAACCGGCCAACCTGTGATCGCAAACGAGGGAATCGCGGATCATCGCTCCAGTGGCCTTCTGCCAGAGGGGCATAACCCAATTGAACGATTTATCGGAGTGCCTTTGACCTACCAGGGTCGTACCATAGCCATAGCCGCTGCAGCGAATAGCAGTCATCCCTACTCAGAGGATCTACTGCATGACATGAAAGCGTTGACTGAGGCAATGGCCGGAATTATGCCGGTCGACAGGACCGTCGCAAATCCCTGGAATCCAGAAATGAGTTGATAGCACAGGAAAGGCGATTTCGCTCTCTGGTGGAAAATGCACGAGACCTGATCGGTGTTTTCGATATGAATAACCGGTTGCAGTATTCGACTCCGGCACAACAGGCATTGCTGGGGTTCAGCCATGATGACCTGGTGGGCCTGGATGCATCGCAATTAGTCCATCCCGATGACAGGCCGCGGGTGGAAAGGTTTCTTGAACAATTAATCAGTGGTGATCCAATACCTCCGGATATCAGATACCGGTACCAGCATAAAGACGGCACCTACCGAATCCTGGAAGGGACCTTTCGCATAGACTATGATATGGCAGAGGAACCTATGATTGTAGTCAATGCCAAAGATATCACAGAACTGGAATACTATCAGACCTCCCTGTTGCGAACAGTGGCCAACCTGCAAAGTGAATCAGCTGCCAAAAACCGGTTCATGGCCAAGCTGAGTCATGAAATTCGCACGCCTCTAAATGCCATTCTGGGACTTACAGATCTGCTTCTGCGAGAAAATATGGATGCAGAGCATGAGCAATTGTTGAAGGTAATACATTCATCCGGCGACACATTGTTGCGATTGCTCAATGATTTACTCGAGGCTACCCAACTTGAAACCGAAGAGCTAAATCTTCGCATGGAACCGCTGCGACTGAAAGATACGCTGGAGCATACACTTCTAGCCTATCAATACAATGCCCTTAGATATAATTGCAAGTTCGAATTTGAAATCTCCGAAGAACTACCAGCCCGGGCCATAGGGGATGCAGGTAGAATCAAACAAATGGTTACCAACCTGGTCTCCAATGCCATCAAATACGCTGAAGGAGGCTACATACTGGTTGGTGTTGAGCCTGTACCATCCAGGCGAAATGATCATATTCGTTTAAGAATGTGTATTTCAGACACAGGGCCAGGTGTTCCGGCCAACGAGCAGGAAAATATATTCCGGATATTCTCAAGAGTCAGACGCCCGGGGGACGATGTGGTTCCGGGCGTAGGCCTGGGGCTATATATTGTACACCAGCTCACCGGAAAAATGGACGGATCGGTAAACGTGGTTTCACCTTCCAGGTTTCTCAGAGAAGAATATCCTGAATGCGTGGGAACCGATTTCATTCTGGAGCTGGAGTTAAGAAAATCTGCTGAAGGTCCTGACATTGACGATGAGTCGGCGCCCGAGGAACCCAGATTCGAAGAAATACCAAGGATTCTAGTAGCAGAGGAAAATCCATCCAATCAGATTCTAATGGAGCGAATGCTGGCAGATATGAATTGCTCGGTTAGAATTGTACCCGATGGAGATACGGCCTGCAAGCAGGCCACCTCGGAACACTATGATTTAATCATTCTGGATATAAATATGCCGGGGCTTAACGGTTTCGAGGCTGCAAGAGTAATCCGGAGCGCCAACTCAGATGTACCCATTATTGCACTTTCTGCAGCTGCCGAAGACCCTAGCGAAGAAAAGCTGCACGCAGCCGGAATGACCCTTTACCTGGTCAAACCTGTGTGGCAAACCAGTCTTTACAAAGTGATCCGGGAACTCACCGGAAAGCACTGATGAAAAGAACAGGCAGAAATTAAATTTCTTTTTGCCGCCCATGACCTAATCTGGAGTCCTAATACAATATGGCTCTCAGGCGCTCAAGCTTGCTCATTTTTGCACTGGGCCTCTTTTCATTGTTCCTCACCTGCGATCGAAATCCATCGCACCGACCCAGGGCCAGTCAAGGTAGTATCGATTTTTCCGGGTACTCTTTTTCGGACTCGGGGCCGGTAGAGCTACGTGGCGAATGGATTTTCGTATGGAATGAATTACCAGACGTAGGTTCGCTGCCGGACTTTCTCAGACATTTTGCCCGAGGTTCCGACCAGACGCCAGGCACAGTTACCTATATGGAGCTCCCGGGACGATGGAATGGGCAGTCCACCGGAGAATCCAGAGCATCGGCAACTGGCTTCGCCACTTATTTACTGCGATTCGAAGGACTGAGTTCCAGCGATATGGAAAGGTTGGCCTTTCGCATGAAGGATGCGCTTACCGCTTACAAAGTTTACATTGTGGAAGATGGACAGGAGCATGGGCCCGTAATGAGCAATGGAGTAGTAGGCACTTCCGTAGAAAGCTCCGTTCCGCAGCACCTACCACTTGTTTCTCCATTACCATCCGAGCTTTCCAGTGGATGGATTGTGTGGCAGATTTCCAATTTCCATGACGGAATAGGTGGCCCCATCTATCCGCTAATTCTGGGTACAGAAAAGGATCTTCTGAAGCAAAGAGAAAACAAGAGGTCCCGGGATTTTCTTGTTCTGGGTGTACTGCTTGTTATGTCCCTGTATCATTTTGCACTCTTCGCACAGAGGCAGGAAGACCGGGCCAGTCTCTGGTTTGCCATTTTCAACGCCACAATCACTCTACGAATGCTTCTGACTGAAAAATACATCCAGGGTTGGTTTCCGGAACCCGACGAACAGGCTTTCGAATGGATGATGAAGTTCGATTATGGGACTGCATTTATCGCGGTGCCGGTTTTCTTTGCCTTTCTGCAGAGTGTATTTTTCTGGAGACCATCTGTATACCTGCAAAAGCCAGTCTGGATTGTAGCATCTCTATTTCTGTTATCTCTATCGTTTCCTCAAAGAGTGTACGGACCCTACTCTACTTACTATTTCGTATGGGCATTATTTTTGTGTATCTGGATGATGGTGGCCATCCTTCTTGCGGTGCGCAACCGAGAGATGGGAGCCAGCGCAAGTTTTGCAGGTCTTCTCGCTTTACTGGGGGGCGGGATTAACGATGCCCTTCTTGCAGACGGATTAATATCCAGCACCTATCTACTGCCCTATGCATTTATCTTCTTTGTAATTGCTCAGAGCTACATACTGGTTCGCAGGTTCACCCATGCCTATCATACTGCGGAGCATCTGTCCGAGCATCTGCAGAGGGAAGTGGCTCATCAAACAAGTGAGCTGGAAGGTCAGAATCAGAAGCTGGCAGAAATCACAAGACAACGCACTCTATTCTTTCAGAATATTTCGCATGAGCTTCGCACCCCGTTGACATTGATTTTCGGTCTTCTTGAAAGTGTTTCCCAGGGTGAGTACGGATCTATTTCGGAACAGTTAAAACGACCGGTTGCATCTATGCAGAAGAATGCAAGGCAGTTGTTGCGTTTAATCAACCAGTTACTGGACCTTTCTCGCATCGAAGCCGGGCAGGTAAGACTGAACCTGGAAGCAGTAAATGTGAGTCGACTGCTTCAGGAAATGACCGATTCCTACTATGAAACAGCCCGTAGAAAATCTATAGATCTAAAGACCAGTATTGCCCCGGATCTATTCGCCTCTGCAGATCCGGAAAAGCTGGAAAAGGTATTCTATAATCTCATGTCCAATGCAATGAAGTTCACTCCTTCGCATGGAGAGGTTAATGTGGATTTGTATCAGGACCAGGATAGACTCATTATCTCTATTTCCGATTCGGGACCGGGTATCAATGATCTGGATCGGGAAAGAATTTTTCAAAGATTCTTTCAGGTGCAGGGTCCGCGAATCCAATTTCAGGAAGGCACCGGTATAGGACTGTCCATTGTTAAAGAGTTCGTGGAGCTACATGGAGGCTCCCTGGATCTTGAATCCAACCCGGACAGGGGATCCAAATTTACTGTATCAATGCAGAGCCTCATCCCGGATTCAGAGCTGAAGGAATCCAGCTACAGGCTCAGTCTGTATCGTGGGGATCAAGAGTTCGAATATCTAGAACGGGAAGTGGCCGAAAAATCAACCCGGGATACGGGAGCAGAACCTGAAGAGCCCAAAGCCACGATCCTGGTAGTTGAAGACAGCGAGGACATGCGAAACTTCATTTCCCATGTTCTGGGAGCCAAATACAGAATCATTCTTGCAGAGAACGGGCAGCAGGGTCTGGAAATGACGAGAATGCATAAGCCGGATCTGCTTCTAAGCGATATTATGATGCCAGTACTGGACGGGCCGGCTATGATTGCAGAGATTAAATCCGACCAGAGTTTAAAGCACATCCCCTGCGCCTTGCTTTCAGCGCGGCTGGATATAGAAAATGATACTGGAACAGAATCTGACCTGGCGGATTTCTTCCTGGCAAAACCATTTCAGCCAGTGGAACTGCGGGAGGCGGTGGCAAGCTTCCTGAATTCGATACCGGATTCGGGCATTCTGAATTCCCGGGACTAAGGGTTTCGTCTCCTCAACCACCAGGGGGTTCTGGATCAATCTCGGAATAGTCAATAGATCCAGAGCCGTATGAAGCCTCCGATCTGAATTTCAGACTCAGGACTCTACTAGTTCCTGAGAAATTCCCTCCAGCGCTGCCGCAATTTGCTCTAGATGCTGATAAGAAGTGGCTGAGCTCTCTGAACGGAGGTCCGAACGAATGGCTCCGATGGTATCTTCAATAAAAGAAAGAATTCCATACACTGGTTCCTGACGGGCTATTAGATCCCGAATAAGTTTGATATTCTGTTCGTACATATTCTTGAAAGTCCTTACTGATTCCGGGTATTGTGAGGAAGCAGCCCAGAAACGCAATTTCTTTCTGATATAAAAGGAGTATACAATCTAATACAAAGGCATTATCCGCTGAGCCGTTTCAGCGAGAGTTAGCGGGGATGGTCTGGAGCAAAGCACCTCTGGCTGCGAATATGTCCCATATTCTACACAGAAGGAGCCCCCCGGTTGCGGTAGGGGGCTCTTATTGCTGACTCAGACGAATTATATTCTCTCGCTGCAGCTCGCTTACCTGGCCCTGGAATTTACTATCTTCTCTCACAACCTCGCCCTGGAAGGCCTCCAGCAGGTATTGATCGAAGCTCTTTTCCGAATTCGCTGTGGAAGGTGCATCAACACCTTGCCCGGCAAGTGGCTCTCTCTTCTTTTTCTGATACAGTGGGCTTTCTAGTTTTCTTACAATCATTTTCAGCCTCCTCTCTCTCCTATCATTTGACGGATTTTATGCCAAATAGTTTATGTCCCATTATGGTGCATAGCACAAAAAACCCGGTCATAATACCATGTTATTGTCTCTTTGAAATTTAGTCAATACTGAACAAAAGTCAAGCTGTTTTCGATCCCCGCAACCCGGATGTCCTTCAACTGAGCCTTTCGCCTTCAGTGCAACCTTCATTCTGTAATCACTATAATACCGGACCGTGACATATTTCTGGATGTTGCCTCATTTTTTACATTTTTTCTAGAGCTCGGTTTTCTCCCCATTTTCTACCGATTCGCAAACCGCTCCTGTGAAAAGAGCGTCAATTCCTGGGCGCTCCTGAGGATAGGATTGGAGGGTTTCTTCTTTAAAGCCGAAGATATACATGAGATGAAAAAAGTCTGGATTCTCTGCCTGGCCCTATTTCTTGCCAGCCTGCCTGCCCTGAAGTCCGAGGAAACCGGTGAGCCATCCGGAAGCCCTCGAAAGGCTTTTATTGTTCGGGCCCATGTGATTTCCGTGGGACCGGAATCTGCCGTCGTTGAAGTGAGAGGCAAAGCCAGAGAAGACCTGGCCTCAACTACAGATAGTCAGGTGGAACAGTATTTCTTGAATAAGGAATGGTCCCTGCGTAACGGCAATGGAGCGGAGATCGGACGATTTCTTTGTACCAGGGTGCTGGTAACCGGCGGCGGCTATCGATTATTTGGACTGCATAGAAGCACGGGATTAAGTCCTGGTCCGCTTTACATGGGTATTCAACTAGGTGAGGAAGTGAGCTATCAGCCCTACAGGCCGCCGGTGGACTATAGGCTTCCCCAGCCTGATATCAAAACATCTCTAAAACATCCGGTGGATGGAAAGTCCATGCACTACATCCCGGAGGACCTGCTTGTGTATGGCCAGGGCTACGACTCATCCAGGTCCAACTACAATCCATTCTTTTTCCACAGATCGGAGGCCAGAATGCCTCGAATCCATGGTTTCTATATGGACCGAACGGAAGTAACCAATGCAGAGTACTTCCGATTTTGCCAGAAAGCAGGCCATCCACTGCCGGCTTCCTGGAAAGAAAGGGGCAGCTATCCGCCAGGAACGGCTGACCTGGCCTTCAGCGAAGCCAGCTATTCCGATGCTCGGGCCTATGCAAGATGGGCCGGCAAACGTCTGCCCACGGAGTTGGAATGGGAACTGGCAGCTCGAGGAGGTCTCAGCGTGCTAATCGATGATAGTGGACCTTCCAGCTTGAATAATCGTCCCAGAGACTATCCTATGGGCCCCTATGATCAGGACAAATGCAATACCAAAGAGCGATGGTCCGGTTCTCCGAGACTGCTTCCGGCCGAATCCTTGCAGGATGCCAGCCCGTACGGAATCATCGGAATGTGCGGCAATGCACCGGAATGGACCTCCAGCTACTATGAACCGTATCCTGGACATCGATTCCAGAAGGGTAACTCCAGAGACTACAGCGGGCATCTATTTCATGTAATTCGTGGAGGTGCCTATTACCTGCCCTCGGAGATGGCACGCACCGATGCACGACATCCAGCAGGATACCCATCCCCCTCATCAGACGCAAAGGCGGGGATTCGTCTGGTAATGGATCCATGAATTCTATAGAAACGCTGGACCTTGAGCCAGAGGGTGTTTCCATATTCCGGTGCGCATTTACCATACTTTACTTTCCCTGCTATTAACGGTGGCCGCTGTATTGCAGTGGAATGATCCAGACCCATTTTTCTGGATGTCCATGTATCTCATCCCAGCAGCACTTTCCGCCGGCGAAGCCTACCGGTGGTTAAATGAAAGGATTTTTCTTCGATTTCGAAGTGTTATCTGGCCAGTAATTTGCCTTGCAACTCTGTTCTATGGACTGAGTCAATTTCCAGGTCTTAAGCCACAGTGGTACAACGATGAGGTTATCAGAGAAAGCGGAGGATTATTCTTGATTGCACTACATGCACTGATTTCCTACTGGTCGGTTCGAAACTCTGCGAATAAGAATCAGGATTAAATTTTATGGCATACAATACATCCAGCTCATCCAGGAAAATCCTGGGAATCATAGAACTCAAAGGTAGAAAGGCGGCGCTAACCCCTCCAGGATATACTCCCAATCTGGACTATCCGTTCCGATTAATATCCATACTGGCGCTTCTGACCAGCCCTGTGGTCGGGTATTTCACTCATTGGTGGATTACCCCGGCGATGATTGCATCCGCCGCCTTTCTCTTTGGAATTCGCGAAATTTTTATTCAGGATGACCATGCCATTGTTCGCATCTATGGTCCGCTGGGCCGGTTAAGATATTTGTTCGAAAGGGAGCTTCGAGACAAATATCTACAGTATTTCAACGAGACCAATACAAGTGGCCGGCCCATTCCCCGGATTGTCAGGGATTATGTGTATCAAAAATCCAAAGGGATTAAACCCATGTCCAGCTTTGGTACAGAACTGGATCCATACGATGAGGAAACCACTACAGGCTGCCGGGTGTTGCACAGAAACTTTCCTGGATCCATTGGTCAGCCCGGATACGAAGTGATTGTAGGCGAAAAGCGAAAGGGAGTAAAACCCTTTCATGTGCGTAACGTTGTCAATGTTTCGGCCATGAGCTATGGTTCCATTAACTACAAGGCAGCCGAATCGCTTAGCGTGGGCTCCCGGGGGGTAGCGTATGTAAATACCGGCGAAGGCGGATACGGCCCCCATGGAGTTGCGGGCAATGATGTAGTGTTTCAGATTGGGACAGCAAAATACGGAGTGGGAGATGCTATACAGCAGAACAATGGCCAGGTTACTAGAGTACTGAACTATCAGGTTCTTAAAGAGCTGATTTCAAACCATGCAAACATTGGAATGATACAGCTAAAGATTTCCCAGGGAGCCAAGCCCGGCCTGGGAGGCCACCTACCGGGAGACAAGGTAACACCGGAGATTGCAGCGGTGCGTAGAATTCCGGCCCATAAGACATCCATTAGCCCCTCCCAGCATGCAGAGATTCAATCCGCCAGTTCCCGGGAGACAGTGGCAAAGCTGATGGATTTCATAGACTCCATACGGAAAGCTACGGAATTGCCTGTGGGCCTCAAAATGTGCCTGGGTAATCCGGAAGAAGTGGAACTATTATGCCAGGCCATGAAAAAGACCGGCAAAGGGCCCGATGCCATTCAGCTGGATGGCTCGGATGGAGGTACCGGTGCAGGCCCCAATCTATTTATGAACTACGTGGGCTATGGAAGTGCCATCGAAAGCTGCGCTCTATTGCATCGCAGGTTAACTCAACTTAAGATCCGCGATCAAGTTGTAATCAGCGTTTCCGGGCGAATCTTCACTCCAATACATGCAGCCCTGGCATTTGCTTCCGGGGCAGAAATCATTGATAGTGCCAGAGGACCCATGCTGGCCCTGGGTTGCATTCAATCTCTGAAGTGCCATACAAATCACTGCCCCACAGGAATTGCAACGAATCAGCCATGGAGAGTTAGAGGTCTGGATATTCCGGAAAAATCCACCAGGGTTTACCATTTCTTAACTGGATTTCACCAGGATATGATGGATATTACAAGAATAACAGGCCACCTGGATCCAAGAGATATCCGACCTTCGGATTTGCGTTTAATTCGGGGCCAGTATGCGAATATGGAAGAGTATTTTCAAGTTTGATGGAAACCAGAGATAGGCTGCGGTGAGCCCGTTCAATTGAAATCCGGGGACAGACACCGGGATGGAATCGGTAAACTAAGACTGATTTCGGTCAGCTCTATTGAAAGGTAGTGCAAGAATTCATGCTGATCATTCGATAATTTATGCTGATCATTCGATCTATCATCTTGCCCGGTCAAATACAGGTCACTTCTTTGAATTCCAGGGATACTTCGAATTGCCGGCGGTTCCGGCGACAGAAAGTCTAGCTAATCGGTGAAGCCTGATTGTTTACTGCTTCGGTTAGTTGATCCACTTCAAAAACTTTTACAGAACCTTTCTTGCCGCGAAGCATATAATCGCCAGCCATACGAAGAGAATTGGACTCTTCCAGGCCTCGGGCCGTGTTTTCATCTATCAGTAGATCTACATGCTTTTCTTTTGTAAGATCCTGGATTCTTGCAGCCGTGTTAACCGGATCGCCCATGACTGCGTATTTCAGCCTTTGATAGGAGCCAATGTTTCCAGCGAAGATCTTTCCGGTGGCTATTCCCATACCATAGTGAACTCCATCTTCCTGAAGCTCGGGAGGCAGATACTTTTCATTGTACTTGCGCATCAGCTTGCGAATAGCTCTGGCTGCATCCACGGCATTGGCAGCATCCCGACCAGTAGGATCCGGACATCCAAAAGTAGCCAGAATACCATCCCCGAGAAGCTCATTCACAGAGCCGTGGTTTTCGAAAATCAGATCCATGATCCGACCAAATAGATCGCTTATGAATTCAGCATACTTCTGAGGGCCAATCCGCTCAGCGATGGTTGTGGATCCTCGCACATCGTAGAACATTACGCTGGCTTCCAGAGTCTTTCCGCCCAGTTCAGACGAGATCTCTTCGCTCAAAATCTTATCTACAATGTCACGGGAAAAATATCGGAGGAGACGCTGTTTATCATGTTCCAATCGCTGATTCAGTTCATGAATTTTACGACGATAACTCAGAAGTTCCAGAGCTTGCTGAATTCGCATGCTAAGATCAGCAAGCTGAATAGGTTTCTTGATGAAGTCGCTGGCACCGGTGGACATACCAACAATTCGAATTTCATCAGAATCGTCAGCGCTCATTATAAACACTGGCACCGATACAGATTTGTCGTGGGCCCGAATTCGTTTTAAGACTTCCAGGCCTGGAAGCTTCGGTAAAAAAATATCCAGCAATACCAGGTCCGGATCAAACTTTTCCATTTCTTCCAGGGCTTCTGGGCCATCCGGAGCAACCTTTGTTTCATAGCCCCATTGACTCAGGAAGCGGTCCAGCAATGCGGACTGATCCGGGTCGTCTTCTACAATTAGAATTTTGGATTGGGCCATAAAAATTAGCCAGCTGCTAACTGGAAATATGGATGCGATCTATATCGCTGAAGCTGTTGTTCGCTAATGATTTTTTCAAAAGGATCTGCCTGATCACCGGAGCTCGCATACACTTCTTGAACGGCACTTCGAGCTTTTGTGTCCAGAGGAATGCCGGCCCCGGCCTGGCCCAGAGCTGCAGAAAGTACAGTAATCTTACCCAGGTCGTCGGATCCACTCAGATCCGTGACAGTCAATTGCATGCTGTGCAACAATGACTCTGGAAGGTTCCACTTTCGAGCCGCTTCCTGACCGGCTTCGGAATGGTTGGTTCCGTAGGAGGACTGCTCCAGATCCCTGAGATCAAATCCATTTTGCTCAGCTTGTTCAATCAGGAAGGAATAGTGATCGCCTTTGTTTAGAGCCAGAATACTCATTCCAATGTTATAGAGCAGTCCCGACAGAAAGGCTTCTTCGGCCAGTTCAGGATGCTTGAAACGCTTGGCCACCTCTTCAGCAATAAGGGCCGAGAGTACGGGATACTCGGTAAGATATTTCTTGAATACAGGGCTTTTTAGATCTGTGGCAATTTGCCTGGTACTGATAAAGATAATCAGGTTCTTAAGTGCTTTCAGTCCTAGCAAAGTGATTGCATCACGCATTACCTTTACTCGACCGGAGCGGCCGTAGTAAGCTGAATTGGCCACCCGCAAAATCTCGCTGCAAATTCCCCGGTCCGGGGCAATCAACTTCTCCACTTCCCCGGCACTGGAATCCGGAGAATCTGTATCATATTTCATGATCTCCATAACTACCTGAGGTAGTGGAGGAATGACGAGATTGGAATCGCTCATGCTGTCAGTTCTCCTGGCTGTAGAGGGAGAAACAATAAAATTTCCCGGGTACACCTGCAACAGATTACAGGTCCGGAATCTACGCCCTGCAGAGTATACAATGTGGCCTTCCGCAAGACTCAGTTTCTGCCAGCCCTTAAAATCCATATCCGGAGCAGTAATTTCTCCAAATATTCGGGGTGACTACCGGCCAGATGATCGAAAAAATCCCCACCTTTCCGCCAGGAGTGGCTGAATCCTGCATATCCAGGGGGTCGATACTCTATAGAAGAGTTATGCCCTCTCTGGAATTACCAGCCGCTCTGATCACATGTTTGATTTTCTACGCAGTCTACTACAATCGGCTGGGTCGAGTCCGGTCATTTGTGGCTGTGGCCGAGGCATTTCTGGCCGGGGCCGTAATTGCTCTGGCCCTACTTCTACTTTCCCCGTATACATCGCAGCGAATGGAGATGCTCACTCCATTCACCCAGGGCTTCTTATTGGCGGCTCTGCCGGAGAAATTTCTGGGCTTACTGGCTCTGGTCTACATGATGATTCGCGATCGCAGCGAGATGTCGGTAAAAAATACAATCGGCTATGCGATCCTGATAGGCGCTGGATTTTCCTTTGTAGAGAACATCGCCTATTCCTGGATCTACGGAAGCCAGATCGTGTATCTTAGATTGTTTAGCTCGGTTTCCATGCATTTAACCAGTATGGGCATCATGGGATTTTTCCTGGGTCTGGGATATATACGGGAGCGAAAGAGCTGGATATTCTTTCTGGTTGCCTTTTTCATTCCGTTCTTGCTCCACGGAATCTTTGATTACAGCATCCTTTCTGGAGGTTCCTGGAATTACACCATTCCGCTTCATATTCTGTTGCCTGTATTCTTTGTGGAAGCGGCCATCTCCCGGGCGCAAACCTTGCCACAAAAAGGTGAGCTGGAAAAAGATGGAATTTGGTTTGAAGAATGGGCCTTGCTGGATCGTCAAAAAGGCTATGAAAAATGGATTCTGGCCTCCACGGACCAGATAAAGAGCTCGGCTTCCTTCTTTCGCTTACCGCCAGGTGCTTTAAAAAATGTACTGGCAATTTGCGTTTTGGTCCTGCCGGCACTTGTATTCATTGAACCAGAGCTAATCCCGCTGAAAGTAACTATCAGCTATTCAATGTACATGGCACTGTTCGTGTTGCTGCCAGCTTCTGTTGGAATTTCAATTCTGACCATTGGCTCTGTCAATCCGGAGTTCTTTAAAGGTCGCTTGATTCGCATCCCGATTGTACTGGACTGGGAAGTATTCGAAGAAGGAATTCCGGCCCCGGTGCACTCAGGAATTTCATATGAGCTCAGCGGTGCATCGCTTTATCTTCGTGGAAATGTAGAGTCTGGAGATGAAAGGCAGGTTCAGTTTCGCTTTGACCGAATCGCCAGTCCCTCGGTGGGCTACGAAACCGTAGAACTGTCAGACGAGACTAGCTCTGCCGATGGACAACTCATTCGCCTTGACCGGGACGTTCCAGGATTTCGTGCATTTCAACGTCGATATCGCATACGCAGGCTTTTATGGGGGCTGTTCTATTTCTTTCATTTTCCTGGCTCGGAAGGGTTTCGCAAACTGTTTATTAAGCCCAGGACCATTACTCAGACACGTAGAAGTTATGAGGCAGGTGATGTTGTTTTTCTTGAAGGAGATCCGGCGCGAAGGTTTTACCTGGTTGAAAAAGGTAAAGTCCAGATTCTGAGGGATACCAGGACCGGGCCGGTGGCGCTTTCCACTGTGGAAGAAGGGGAAATCTTTGGAGAGATGGCCCTGGTACATGGGGAGGCCAGGAGTGCAACGGCTATCTGTATGACTGATACGATCCTTTCTTCGGCTCTCTCTGACCACCTGGAGTCCCTGATTGAAGCCAATCCAGAATTCGCTTCTACTCTAATTCGCACATTGGTCATGAGACTAATCCATTCGGAAGAGGCATTTCTGGAAAAATTAAGATCGCTAGAGATTGATGACCGAGACCAATGGCTGCACAGGGAAGAACAAGGCGATGTCACGGAGAATAAGAAGAAAAGGAAAAAGAAGGGCAAGTAGCCGGAATTCTTGACAGGGCCCATGAAACCGGAGATCTCTGGCTGACCAATGAATTTTCAGGAACCGCTACTGGATCTGGAAACCTTCGAAGAAAGGTTCATAGAGGCAAACCGGGGAAAGCCCCTTTTCTTAATACGCTTTCAGAATGTGCAGGGTATGGATGTGGAAGGCTTCCTCACGTACCTTCGAAATGAAGTTCATAGCATCCTGAACCTCACCGACGTAGAGTTCTGTTTTCATCTAATGGACCACAGTACTTTGCTGATGGGAATTACTCCCTACTCCAGCTGGCGTGGGCGAGATTTTCCCAACATCGATAGTGCAGTAGGCCGCTTCCATGATGAGTGTGCCAGCAATCGAGTTTGCCTATTTGACTTTGGAGTGGCCCGGACACAGTGCAATTATATTTCCGATTCGCAGGAGATATTGCAGGAATTGCTCCAGGCATCCCAGAAGAATTTAAAAGATAACCTCACTCGCTGGAGCTGGACCTATTTCAATCGGGCCAATACCTACATCGCAGGCGCCGCCAATGAAGCGATGATACAGCCCACAGTTTCCTATGATCCTCATAAAAAAACTTTCACGGTTAAGGGTGGCGAGGTATTCGTTGGCGGCGGCCTCTATCAAAGTTACAGAGAATTGATTCAGGACATCCCGGACGATCAAGATCTGAACCGAATTGAACTTCTGATTCTGGAAAAACTGATAGTTGCATGCGAGAAAGCACCGGGATTGCTAAAGTTTAACATCTCTCCTCAGTCCTTGATTGATACTTTTTCCCAGCCAGATAAAGTGCAACGTCTGCAGAAACTCTGGGGCAATATGAGTCTGGAATCCAGAAATATTCGCTTCGAGCTGGTCGAAAAGCCCTACGAGGAACATCAGTATTCATTGAAAGATGTATGCGAACATTTCTGGAAATGCGGAGTCAGCTTTGCCGCCGATGACTTTGGCGTAAAAAGCCAGAGTCATCAGGTGGTGCTTGAACTGGGAATCATGATCAAGGAATTCAAGCTGGACCCTATTAGCTTTCGGTTTAAAGCAAATGAAGATCAAATCAAATTCCTGGACAACCTGGCTTTCATCGACTATTGCAAACGCCTGGCCGATAACCGGGAAGCGATGATTACTGCAGAAGCCGTGGAAGATTTTGATACTCTACAATTCTTGATGGAGCATCAGATCTATCAGTATCAGAGTAATATTTTCTGCGGCAAAATGCCCATAGATCAATACAAAGCGGAATTTGCATCCATGAGCGATCTTCCGGAAGCCGTGGTAAAAGAAATCGTAGATGAACGTGGACCACAGATGTGGAATGATCACTCGTCTAATATTTTTGAACTGGCAAGAAGCCGGGGACAACTGCCCGGGAGATAAATGGAACGATGCTTCCAGAATTCAGGTTTGCTCGGCAGTTGCAAGTTCTCCTGCCCTTTGCTCTTCTAGTATCATTGATTCTACCCGCCCATTCACTTCGCTCCGAGACAAGCGATTCGCACTGTACACCACTGCCAGATCTTTCTACGGGGGAGGTAATGGTATCTGACCTACGAGGTCATTATTTTGCAGAAGAGCGGCCTCTGGATGTGGATTCTTTACCTCCATTGGCCGAATGGACTGGTAGTAGCCTGGAAAACTTTCATCGCGGATTCAGCTCACCCTTCTGGGTACACTTCTGTCTTCAGAATACTTCTTCCGATGCCTGGTTCGGAGAATTCCTGATCATGAATGCATTTCTTGAATCCCTGGAAATCTACACTGGAAACAACAATGAATGGAAGCAGGAGACATTGGAGCAGAATCGTTTTCTGTCTATGAATATTGCAGTACAGAAGCAATCCACTACCAATTACTTGATTCGATTCAGTGAAAAGCTTCCGGCTCGTTTACCTATGGTCATTCAGGCGGGCAAAGTAAATCTTTCGCAGCTTCGCTTCATGGATGGCATCGTTCTGGGCGCAGTCTTTATTATCACCCTGTACAGTCTGAGCATCTGGCTTTTTTCCAGAGAGATTGATTATATCTTTTACTCTGTCCTGCTCATGCTCTTTTTGCTGCATCGCTCTTTTTTTCAAGGACTTGCAAATGAAGTAATGCCACTGGAAATTCTGGAATACAGGCTGGAAATCGCACTTTCAGCAATTTGCGGTCTGTACATGTTCCTGTTTTTCTGGCTTAGCTCCTTTGCAAAAGATGCGATACAGAACACAATCTGGGCAAAAATCTCTCCCATAGCAGCCAGCGCATTCCTTGTAGTACTGCTGGCCAGCTGGTTCATTCCATATCGCATAAACCAGCTGGTCTACGTTGTAATGATTCCGGCCACCTTGCTAGTCTCCGTATTGAGTTTTGCAGCCCTGGGCAAGGGATTCCAGCCAGCCAGGTTCTTTTTTGTGGCGAATCTCGGTTATCCTCTGGCCGCACTTCTGGGCTATCTGGTTCAGGATAGTAGCGAAAATGTGCCGGCTTTGATCGTTTTGCATTTTCTGGACATTGGTATACTTTACCAGGTGGCCTTTCTTTCACTGGCCATTGCCGATAAGATCCGCTTTCGCAATGAAAATCGCGAGGCCGGTCTGGAACAGATGGTAGCAGATCGAACAATCAATCTTCAGCGAATGGTGGAAGAGAAAGTTGAAGCACAGCGAAAGGCTGAACATGCATCTCAAAGTAAATCCGAATTTCTGGCAAATATGAGCCATGAGATTCGCACACCCATGAATGCATTGCTTGGAACTGCAGAATTACTTGCATTCACTGATTTAACCGAAGAGCAGCGAAGACACTTACAGGTATTTCAGAAAGCAGGGAGAACCCTGTTAAATATTCTTAACGATATTCTGGATATTTCGCGCATCGAATCCGAAAGAATTGAGATCGAAACGGAAGCATTTTCTCCCACAGAGCTACTGAGTACACTGGAGCTCACATATGCGCCGCCAAAGGGACATCCGGTGGAGCTCCGGTTCAGGGGCCAGGCCCTACCGCCCAGGTTGCTGGGAGATCCTCATCGTCTGTTTCAAATAGCGGGCAACCTGGTATCCAATGCATTGAAGTTCACTGACCATGGCTGGGTAGAGGTGCGGGCACGATATACAGATGCCGGGATCTTTGTTCTGGAAGTCCAGGATACTGGAATTGGAATAGCAGAAGAGAAGCAGACCCGGCTATTTCAGCGATTTTTTCAGATCAGGGAAGGACAGAAGTCCACTGTTTCGGGAACTGGCCTGGGCCTGAGCATCTGTCATTCTCTAGTTCAGCGAATGGCAGGAAAGATTGAGCTGGAAAGCTCGAAAGGTAATGGAAGTCTGTTCAGGGTACAAATCCCCATGCCTGAAGCATCTCCTGGCCTGGAGGAAGTAAGTGTTCCACAAAACGATGGCGAAATCCGAGAACTGAAAATTCTGGCCGTAGATGACAATCCGGACAATCTTTATCTCCTGGAACGATTGCTGCAGAAGCAAGGGCATAAGACAATCGCCACCACTCGAGGGGATGAAGCCCTGCATCTAATCACGGAGGACTGGTTTGATCTGGTAATCCTGGATATTCAAATGCCAGAAATGGATGGATTCGAATTACTTCAGCGCATTCGCGCCCAGGATCTGCTCCCGGCCGATTGCCCTATTGCTGCTATCACAGCGTATGCGGCCGCGGAAGATAAAAATCGGATTCTTGCTTCGGGCTTCCAGGCGTATCTGTCCAAGCCCATCAGCTCCAGAACCCTTCGGCAGATGATTCAAACGCTATTCAGCAGCTAAAACACCGATTCGGCTCAATGCAGGACAGCACCGACTCACATTCTCGGGAAATTCACTTGACCATGGAGTAGAACGTGCTACCATAGACGTTTAAGAGCTATTCTGGACGAATTATGCCCCAGGCAAAGAGTAAAACCGCCAAAAAGAAGACAGCAAAGAAAGCTGCAAAGAAGAAGGTCAGCGCTAAAAAGACCGCGGCCCCTAAAGCAAAGAAGAAAAGCAGCACTTCCGCTAAGAAGGCGGACACGGACTTTACTGTAGGAGATTATGTTGTTTATCCCATGCACGGAGTGGGAGAGATTTCCGCCGTGCAAAATCAGAACATCCTTGGAAAGCGAACCCTCTGTTACATCCTTGAGATAGAAAATAGCAAGATGAAGGTTATGATCCCTGTAGAAAGCGCCAAGGAGCGCGGCATCAGGCCTATCATTCAGAAAAAGGACGTAAAGAAGGTTCTGGATTTATTAAAGAAGGATGAAGTGGACACAGAAGAGGACTGGAAGATCCGCTATCAGAATAACCAGAATAAGATTCGATCTGGTTCTATCTATTCGGTGGCGGAGGTGTGCAGAAACCTCTACAAACGTGCCCGGGATAAAGAACTTTCGCTCATGGAGCGCCGGCTTTATGAGCTGGCTTACTCATTGATTACAAGCGAACTCGCCCTAGCCAGGTCCATTTCTACGGAAGAGGCTAGCAACCTCATATCCGAAGTACTCTCCTGATTCGTCCATAGCTCAAATCGGCCAACTGGTCGACACCGGTATATCCGGGCGGCATGGCCGCAAGAAAGCATCCACTGATGGGTGTGAATTTCATTTGGAAGGGTTTGAGTTATGAACATCCTTTATCGATTACTGGCAGCATTGGCCGGTGGGGCCTGTGGCTATTTCTTGTCCACAACCGCCGGAATGGAGCTATCTGCTGCAGCTCTGGCTGGTGGGGTGGTATTTGCCATTTCACTGGCATTCTTCTTCGTAGACCGTCTATTCAAGGGAATAAGCGGTGAATTGTTTTTCTGTATTAGCGCCGGTATTTTTTCCGGCCTTCTGATATCCGGCCTGGCCGGATGGCTGCTTACGTCTCTGGGCATTGAATCCTCATTGCTACAGTCAATCGGTCCATACCTGTATGTGCTGCCAGCAACCATTCTTGGCTACGGCGGCTATATATTCGCACAGAGACCTGGGCTCCGCATATTTGGCGGGGGTGGTTTCCGTAAGGATGAGCAGGGAGGAGCTTCCACAGAAAAAATCCTGGATACTTCAGTTATTATTGATGGGCGGATCCTTGATATTGCCCAGACAAACTTCATTGAAGGTCCTTTTATTATACCGAACTTTGTGCTGCGAGAAATCCAGCTCATTAGCGACTCACCGGATCCAATTAAGAGGAATCGAGGACGTCGTGGCCTGGAAATGCTCAATAAGTTGCAGCAGCTGGGAACAGTTCGGGTAAAAATTAGTTACATCGATTACACCGATACTCGGGAAGTGGATGCCAAGCTGGTAAAGCTCTCCCTCGAAACGGGCGGAAAGCTAATTACCAATGACTTTAACCTCAACAAAGTAGCCGAGCTACAGGGCGTTGAAGTCCTGAACCTGAATAATCTGACCAACGCATTGAAGCCAATTGTTCTTCCAGGGGAAGATATTGTAATTGATGTGATAAAAGAAGGAAAGGATGAAAACCAGGGCATTGGTTATCTGGAAGATGGCACCATGGTAGTGGTTGAAAATGGCCGCAACCTCCTGGGGAAAACGGTTCAGGTAAACGTTACTTCCATTATCCAGACTGCTGCCGGAAAGATGATATTCACCAGAGCCAACGGAAGCGGCGAGCCCACTCAGGGTGGGGATGACCGTGGCGGAAAGCAAGGTGGAGACCGCAACGACAAGAACGATCGAAATGACCGGGGCGGCAATGACAGAAACGATCGGGGCGGCGGCCGACGAGGTGGCCGTGACCGAGAAGCTGCCGGAGGCGGAGGACGCCGAAGAGGCCGTTAGTTAAAATCCAATAAAAACTAGCTGGATTTCGTTCTAGAAAGCCTGAGGCGGATTTCGCTTCAGGCTTTTTTCTTCCTGAGCCTACCCGGTTGTACCGCAGAACAACCCTCCTCTCTGATCGCTAGAACAACTTTGTCCCATGCCGGATGGTCTGATCCTCCTAAAGACTGTTACACAACGGACACTCACTCGACATTCTTGCGACACACATTTGTAACATAAAAATAAGCATATCTACAATATTAGCATAGACATATTGCCAATGGAATACGAAATGATTACGCTCGTTTTTCATATTGGAGACATTTTGGAGAAACTTATGAAGTCGTTAGGATTGCTACCCATCTCTGCGCTTACCGTGGCCTGCATTGGCAGCCTGTTGTTTAGTACGGAAGCTCGAGCAGAAGACGGAAAACTAAAAATGCGAATGGGGGCTGAAATTTGGCCCGGTTTTGAGATGCTGGATCGTCAACCTACGGGGCCTGACTCAGCTGGATCAGATAGTGAAAAGACAGGTTTTGGACTGGGTCGAGCCAGACTGGACTTTCGCGGCCGACATTATAACGGAAATGAAAAAGGAGTGGGCTTTCGCTTCACCGTAGAACAAGAACATAATCCACCGGATTCCTGCTCAGGATACAACTGTTCCAGCGACAATGCATATTATATGAAAGTCAAGTATGCTTTCGTAGATCTGCCTGTAACTGACTGGATGTCCTTTCGATTTGGGCAGCAGCATACTCCCGTTGTGGATGGTCAGGCAGGGGTTTCGCTACAGAAGTTATGGGGCTATCGTTACGTTGCCAAAGCTCCCTGGGATGATTTTGGCGTATCCCCTTCGACTGAAAGAGGCCTCAGTGCTTTGATTTCTTTTGATTATTTTTCCATGCACCTTCTACTTTCCAACGGTGAAGGTAGCGATGCAAACAATGCTCAGGCACGACTGAAAAGCATGACCACGCCTTCAAACGTCCTGCAATCCATGAGTAATGGAGTCACTTCCAACTATGGATTGGATGTAACCGGTATGCTTAGCTTCAGCCCCCTGGGAAAAAAAGGAACCCATAGAATCCATATCAATACTCCGTTCAGAGTGCAAAACGTTGTGGGTCTATCCGGTCAGGATTCCAGTCTGCCGGCCATTGATGCCTGTACTGATACAGTCACTATGGTAAATTCCGGCCCCACTCCGACAGCTACCTGTGCAAACATCGTAACAACACTGCGACCGGCCATCTACAAAGGAAATGCAAGGGCTGCTCGGGACTACTATACTGGAGTGGAAGTGGATTATCAAATCGAAACTCCGGAATTCGAATCTACTCTTGGTGCCGGTTTCATCCAGAAAGTAGATAGACGAAGCACGGCCTATCGCATTCGTCCGGACGTGACTTTGAATGGATCATTTACGGACCTGGCAAACAACTACATTACTCAAGCCGATCAAAGAGGAGATATGGTCTATATCTTCTGGCATGGACGGTATCGATTCCTGGGCGCATTTGTACGATTTGCTACAGGAAATGGCAACGGAGGAACTTCAAATAACCTCTCAACTTACGATAACCGGGATTACTGGAGACAGATCCTGGCTCTTGATGCAGTCGATAATACCATTGGTAACCTGACTTACTCCGAAGCCCTGGCGGTTGATTTTGGTCGAGCCACATTTCGAGAATGGATTGCAGGTCTGACCTGGCACGTGAATGACAATTTTCAGATCAGCGTTGGCTGGTCGCAGGTAACGGCCACCGATTCAAGAGGAGGACCGGCAAAAAGTTCGGCACTGGATGCATTTACTCTACCGGGTGGCGATACTCTTTCGGAGACACTTGCAGACTCTTCCACGTTTTCCCAGATACCCGCCTTCTATCAAAACCTGGGATATAATAGTTCCAGCGGATTTCGCGTACAGGACTATGCGGGACAGAGGGCCCGGGATCAACAGATATTCATTCGAGCGCGATTCAAACTGGAAGGGGAGTTCACCGTAGATTGAATTCCTCCGGATACTCCCATTCCGGGAGCTTATGGATTGACATTAAGGCGGAGTTCTCTCTGCCTTTTTTCTTTCCAGACCGGAGCTACCGGATCCAACATAACTACCGAGAGCCGAGCAATAAACTCAAATGCAAGCAAGCAATTTTCCTGTGATCCGGCCCTCGTCCCTTCCCATCAACAAATCGCCTGGCCTGGCATTGAACAAGACTGCCGGGCGCATTCCGCTAGTATTCCGGTGATTCACTATTAATTCCTTGAGGCCGCCACCAAAGAGATAGTGTCAATCAATCCGGATATTTCGGCCGAGGTTGTGGCCGGCCCCAGGGAAACTGTGATTCCGGTATGATCCGTTCCTTGAGTACCAAGCTCAAGGAGCACCCGGGAAGGTGTATGCAAACCACCGGATCCGTGCATTATGCTCAGCTCCTGCCCTCTCTGAGTGAGCTCCTGTAAAAGTCTATGGGGGGATATTCCCGGTAAAATTATGGCAGATGTGTTTGCCAGCCGGTTCTCTTCGCGGCCCAGAAAGGTAATCCCGGGTATCTTGCGGCTCAATTCTGTTTCGAAAAGATCCCTGAAGGTGCGAATGGAAGCCAGCCTATGAGCCAGACTTTCATGAGCCAGTGACCAGGCATGGGACATACTCTGGATTCCCAGGCGATTCGGCATACCGGGGCGAACGGATTTGCTTTCTCCAAATAGCAATGCCACTGGCGGCTTTCTCCGATACAGCAAAGCCCCCACGCCTGCCAGGCTGCCAAACTTATGACCTGAAAGTGAAATGGTGTTTGCTCGGCTTCCATACCAGGATGGAGCGTGCTTCCCGGGAACCTGGCTGGCATCACAATGGAAATGGATTCCGTACTCTTCGCATATCTGGCCCACAACTTCCACTGGCTGCAGCACTCCGGTATCCCCGCTTGCGTACATCATACTGACAAGCACTGTATCCGGGCCTGCATTATCGCGAACAAAGTCTACATCCGCCAGGCCGGTCCGGGTGGAAGGAATAAGTAGCACATCGTATCCCAGGTTTCTCAGGTACTTCGCCTGTTCGTATATGCTGCTATGCTCCAGAGCAAAAATCAGCACCTTATTGCGTAGAAATGAAGCATCGGTTAGTCCCGATCCCATATAGCGATGATATAGAAACTCCAGAGCCAGACGGTTGGCCTCGGTTGCGCCGGAAGTGAAAGCGATTTGAAAATCCTCAAACCCAGGGGAGCCACAAATCGTAGTACGAGCACTCTCCATCCAGGCAGGTGAGGTTCCAGTCGTAGAATGAGACAATAGATTGGGATCGGCCTGGATCCAATCTATGATGGTCTGCTTCATCCTGGAATCCAGGGGCACGGAGGAGTTATGATTAAAGTAGCCTTTCATTCAGATATCAAATGCAAATGACTTTTATGAAAGCCTCATCCTAGCCATTCCAGCCAGGGCTTCGCCCGGAGGATTCAACAATTGGTCCCGTCTGAAATAAATGCATACCTCGTCAAAATCAATAATTCAAAATCACGGAGATTCAGTGGACTGGATGATATCATTGTAGACGTTTTGTGCCCGCTCATCGTAACAACAAAATATTATTTTCCTGGGAGATCCATGGGAATGGAGGTCTGCCATGACAGACCGGATGGCAATGGCGGCCGCCTTGTCCAGGGGATACCCGTACACTCCAGTGGAAATGGATGGAAAGGCTATGGATTCCAGGTTATGTTCCCTTGCTATCCTTAACGAATTCCGATAACACTTTGCCAGAGATTCAGGCTCCCCGGAGGCCCCACCCTTCCAGATTGGACCCACAGTATGGATCACATAGGAGGCCTTTAACTTGAATCCCGGAGTAATGACCGCTTCACCGGTGGGGCATCCGCCAATTTTTCGGCAGGCCTGATGCAATTCAGGACCGGCTGCACGATGAATAGCCCCATCCACCCCACCGCCACCAGCAAGTGCTTCGTTGGCTGCATTTACAATTGCATCAACCTTGAGCCCGGTAATATCTGCTAGAATGACTTCAAAATCGAACATCTTCAAACTCCGTTCTCATTATTCACAGTAACTGTATTCTTTCATTGACCGAGATCATGTGCCTCGAATAAAATTGAGCATGGAAAGAGGAAATCTACCGGATCAATCAGTCAACATTGTGCGAATCATTTTTTTAGCTCTTATCGGGGGCTGCCTGATGTTCGGAGTGGTATCCCTGATGACTCAGGATACCAGAAGTCTGCAGGACAATGAGGTCTACCTGTATGCTGGAGCGGCCACTGCTCTGGCGGGCATTTTCGGGGCCTACTTCTTTACATTGAAGAAGACTGAAAATCCTCAAGAATGGGTGCGAAATCATATCGTTGGGTACGCGATGGCCGAGGGAGGTACGCTGGTTAATCTGGTATTCTTCTTTATCAGTGGAAATACAACCTACATGTACGTCGCTGTGGCTGTCTTGCTGGCACTGATCACTCGCTATCCAAGAAATCCCATCAGCGATGATGGCCAGGATTTACGATCCTCGTCTACTTTCGAATCTGGAAAGGATTGAATACACTGCTGGAACCACCACAAGCGTTAACAATGTAGAGACAGTCATTCCTCCGATGACTGCAATGGACATGGGGATCCTGGACTCAGCCCCGGGGCCGATGGCCAAAGCTGGCGGTATGGCCGCCGCAATAGCAGATAGGGAAGTCATTAAGATAGGCCGCAATCGAACCATGCCCGCCTCTACCAGAGCATCAGGAACACTCATGGACTCCTTTCTCCTGAGCTCGTTTGCGAATTCCACTAGAAGAATGGAATTCTTCTTTGAGATACCCATTAGTAGAATCAGGCCAATCATGCTGTAAAGGTTCAGACTCTGGCCGGTCAAAAACAAAGCCAGGAATGCTCCGGTGGCAGAAAATGGTAGAGCCATCAAAACTGAAATAGGATGCAGAAAGCTATTGAACTGAGCACCCAGTACCATATAGGCCACGAGGATGCCCAGCCACAGAGCAATACTGAGACTGGTAAATGCTTCTTCAAAATCCCGGCTGCCACCACCTGGATAGTATCCATAGTTTTCTTTTAGATGCTTTCGCGCAATGTCCTCCGCTCTGGAAGCAGCATCCGCTTGCCCCACTCCTTCCTTTAAATTGGCCGAAATCTGAATAGCTCGCTGACGATCGATTCTGGTGAGATTCAGCACCGTGGGCTCGGTTTCAATTCTGGCAACCTCCGGTACAGATACCAGTTCACCGTAGCCGTTTCGAACATGCAACTTTCCTATATCGTCTGGATGGCTCCACTGCTCTTCCAGTAAGCGAAGCCGAATATCATATCTGCGACCGTCGCCGGTAAATCGCCCTTCCCGAACTCCTCCCATTGCAATACCGATGGTATCCACCAGATTTTCCATGGTTACTGCTCTAAGAGCGGCCTCCTGTCGATTCGGTATGACCCGCACTTCTGGCATACCTTCCCGGTAATCCATTTGAGCGTCTTCATAAAGCCCGGTGGATTCCATATCTTTGAGTATTCGATCAGCAGTGGCACGCAACTCATCCCAGTTTCCGCCTCGAATACTGAACTCCACTGGCTGACTTCTGCGGGCGGACAGTCCCCTGCTGGAAAAGTCAAATAGAAAACCGCGCATTCCCTCAATCTTACCAATCTCTTTTCGCAGAAGATCCATAAATTCGTACTGACCCAGTTCCCTTTCGGACTTCCCTTGCAAGCTTACAAAGTACACACCAGTATTTGCCTGGCCTCCGCCGAATCCGCCTACTATAGATAAAAAGCTGGTTACTTCGCTTCGACTCTTCAGGAACTTTTCAATTTGTTGTCCTTTCTCATCCGTATGATGGATGGAAGAGCCCATGGGTGTTTCAAAGCGAACTCCAAATTGACTTTGATCCTGCGGAGGAACAAACTCTCTATCAATCAAGAGCAAGATACCAAGAGATAGGAAAAACAGTATTGCTGCGGCCAGAACAGTAAAATAGGGATGTTTCAGGGTGCGAATTAGAATGGCTCGATATACTCTTGATACCTTTTCAAGAATAAGTCGCACCGCCTTTACAAGCCGAGGTTCTCTGTCCTGGTGCACAAGGGTAAGAGAGGCTCTCATGGGAGTCAGAGTCACGGCATCCAGTAACGAAAGTGCAACTGCTCCAGAAAGCGTCACTCCAAACTGGAAGAAGAACTTACCAATGACACCTTCCATGAAAGCCACCGGTAAGAAAATGGCAACAATTGCAATGCTGGCAGCCACCGCAGCAAAGGTAATCTCTCTCGCTCCATCTCTTGCAGCGCGAACCCTGTCCTTTCCCATTTCAAAGTGGCGAATGATATTTTCCAGGATCATGATGTTATCATCCACCACAATGCCTATTGCCAGAGAAAGTGCTAGCAGGGTAAACAGGTTCAAAGTGAAACCCATAAAATAGATTATGATAAAGGTTCCAATAATGGACGTAGGAATGGACAGGATTACATTTAAAGTGGAGCTCCAGTTACCCAGAAAAAGCCAGCATACCATTGCGGTCAGGATAGCTGAAAGAATAAGAGTGAACTGAGTCTCTTCAATCGCTTCCTTGGTAAACCTGGTGCCATCAAAGTTAATGTTTACCTTCACTCCATCGGGCAGGTTCTTATTGATTTTTGCAATTTCTTCCCGGATATTCTCTGCTACCTGGACTTCATTGGCTCCGGTCTGCTTCTTTATACCAATTGTGATGGCTTCTATACCATTGACTCGATTGATTCGCTGCGCATCATTTAGACCATTTTCAACTCTGGCCACATCATCCAGGGTGATTTTAGAAAGATAGATTGGTCCGCCACCTCTACGCGTTATGCGAATTCGCTCCATTTGCTCTATGGACTGAGCTTCCCCCATGGTGCGTAAATTGTAGCTATTGTCCTGGTTTTCCAGATACCCGCTGGCTCCCTCTGCATGGTCCTGCCGGATCGCATTGCGAACATCCAGAATTGTAAGCTCATATTCATTAAGCTTATTGTTATCTACGTAAATCCGCAAATTTCGCTCGGCGGACCCACCAACAAATACTTCGCCCACTCCATCCACTAGCTGAATACGGTCCAGAACCAGCTGATCCGCTATGCGAAACAGTTCAAATTGGGTACGATCGCCGCTCAAACCCAGCCAGAGTATGGGGCTTTCATCCGGATTATTCTTTCGAAGTACGGGAGGATCTACACCGGTGGGCAGCCTGAGCTGACTCAACGCAGTTTGTACTTCCTGCACGGCCACGTTGATATCTCGGTCAATATCAAATTCCAGCTGAATATTGGCGCTGCCCTGGCGAATAGATGAGATAACCTCTTTGAGCCCTTCAACGGCAATGATCTCTTTTTCAACCCGGTCTACGATTTCCGTTTCCATGTACTCCGGAGCTACACCTTCCCAGCTAACTCGAATACTCAGCAGCGGAAAGTCTACATCGGGCATATAGCTGATTCCCAGCCTGCCCACAGAAACGGTTCCGAAGATGATTAGACCGAACATGATCATCCATGCCAGTACCGGGCGTCTGATGGATATATCAGAGAGCTTCAAGCCATTGCTCCGTTGTGCAAAAGGAGAGGGGTCTTGTCCGCAGCAAAGTACCTTGAATTCGAATCAATTAGAAAGCTCTGGCTGGTATCGGAGTTTGAGGTTTCGGGTTCCAGGGTTCCCTCGGGTATTTCTTCCTCTGGACTGTCATCTGCATCCAGTTTTTCGGGAGCATCCGGGATCTTCTGTTCCATTCCAGCGGCTACGTGAAGGCGAATTTCGTTCATTCGAACAAGCATCTCCATCCGTGTGAGCTCCCTGCGAGCTGCATGAAATCCGCGAAGTGCATTCAGAACCTCCAGGTTGGTAACTATGCCAAGACGATAGTCCCGAACCTGGACGTAATAGGCGGCACGACTGATTTGAACGGATTCACGCAATAATGCAAGCCGGCTCAGAGAATTCACATAGTCCACATAGGCAGATTTCACTTCATAGGAGGCCGAGCGCTTCAGAGCACTTAATTCAAGTTTGCTCCGTCGCAGAAGTGCCTGAGATTCTTTCACTGAATAGTACGTATTGCCCCCTTGAAAGATCGGAACTTCGATGCTCAATGTAATGCCCCAGTCTCGGCCATAGTCTGGTTTCTGACTTGTATAATAACTTCCTTCTACGCTGGCCTGAGGATAATGGCCGCCTTTTTCAACACTCAATCTAGCTCGCTGGGCCTCCATGTCCTTCATGGCAGCTCTCAGATCCTTTCTATCTTCTACTTTTTCCATATACGTGGCCAGTGATTCCTGGGAAGGCAGTTCGCTGGGCTCTGCCAGTGCTATTTCACTGGCAGGAACGGCCATCAGGAAGGCCAGCAGTTCGGTGGCCGTTGCCTCCAGGCCTCGAATTCGCTCCAGCTCAACCCTTGAATTACTATATTCGCTCTGGGCTGCCAGTAATTCGCCTTGCGAAGACCGTCCTATGTTCACTCTTCTGGCAAGCTCTCCAATGCGAGCACGTAAGGCCCCCTGCTCTTCCAGAAGGATTTTCACTGTCTTCTTATACTCCAGAAGCTGAAAATAGACCTCCCCTACATCGCGAAACAGCAGCTCCCGAAACCTTTGACGATTGTATCGGGTGGAAATCCTCTCTGCATCCCGAGCTTCCGATTCGTAGTAGGTCTGAAAACCACTAAAGATTGGCCAGCGAAATCCGGCGCCTACCTGATAGGGGTCGTTAATTCTTGTAGAACTGGTAGTACCTGTGCTCGTGCTCGTGCTTGAACTGCTTTGATTCTGTTGCTGTCGGATCAAAGCCTGCAGTTGATCATCATCCTGATCATCGTATCGATCATTGTAAGTCTTTCGTCCGAATAAAAAGATTTCTGGATAATAGGAGCTCAGGCTTTGCTTGTACCGAGCTTCTGCAACAGCCAGGTCCGTATTCTGTAATTTATCCTGCTCATTTCTTTCCAGTACCTTCAAATAGATTTCATTCAAGGTAAGTGGTACTGCTTTTTCCGCCTGAACGGAGGATACAGAAAACAACAGGCAAACTGTAAGCGTAAATGAATAGCCTGTACATGCTCTTAGACAGGCAAATGAAGTAGAGCTTTGAATGGATTTTTCAGCGATTCGATTACGAATCCAGGAAACAATGACGGAGACGGAGCTACAGACCTCCATGATCCCTTCTCCAGACGCATCCCGGGAATCAATGGATACGTTTTTTAAGGGATGAATCATACAGTATATTGAGTAGAGGCCGGGCCACAGAAGGACCAGGATATAGCGCTAACAGTATAAAAAGAGAGCCCAGGATTTTCGCCGACATATTTTCTATTCAGTGTCTCTATGAACAGTGATTGTTCATGACCCTATTTATAGAAGATTCTACATTCCACCCAGGTCTTTTGAATCCGGAGTACCCAGCGCATCCTTCTTGATAATCTCCTGGATTTTCTGTTCCAGCTCTGGAAAGTCTTTCTCTTTCAATCTGGGATCCACCCTGGTTTCAGCTGTTTCATCCTTTCCCTTGTCTTCTAGATCGGTGGGCCTGCTTTCTGGCTCTGGATTGGCTTTATCAGCCTGCATGAATTCTATTTCAGTAAAAGCTTTGCCATCCACCGTCTTTTCAATGGAAAGAACTGCCAGAGAACCATTGCTGTAAATATAATCCCTGGCCACATCCGATAGTCGTACTTCAATAGTGCGACCAGGATCCAGGATTACCTTGCTGTCCATGGGCATAGGCTTATCGTCTACATAGACAAACCTGGCCTTGCTAATCAGAGAAGATTTCCCATCATTGTGGAACCGGAGCAGTACCATAAGATCCTCGATTTCTGGCTTTTGAAAGAATGCATCCATCATTTCCTGCTGCATTCTCTGAAAGCTTCCCGGATCCATGGCCACTCTTAGCTGGATACCCTGTTCATTCTGCTCAATTAAAATCGATGTGATTTTCTTATCACGAACAAGCCCCTTACGGCTTACTGCCAGCGGGACCCTTGCGATGAGAAAGGTGCTCACACCCTCCTGAATACACCTGGAGGACTCTGATTCACCATAATACCTGGATAAGATTTCCAGGGCCTTACCCTTCTTCTCATTGCATGCATCCAGCCCGGCCATTTCCATTCGAATTTCAGCAGTAGCCGGAATTCCTTCCCCTCTTGATTGCAGCACTCGAATAACATGCGAAAATGGTAATTCGATAGTTGCCTGAAAATCACAGGCAGCAAACCAGAGTGGGATAAGAACAATCAGGATTCTAAATTTCATAGATGACACCAATGCTTACAGGTTTTTCAGCTCTCCGACCAGCAGGTCTACAACTTTTAGCATTCCTGGACCCAGAGATTGATTGAGTTCCAGCTCCAGCCCCAGATATCGATCATCTGGATAGATTTTTCTAAGGGCCGTTGTAAATCCATCCGCATCCCCCCGGTACGGATAATTTCGACGAACCTTCCATCCGCCATCTTGAAGATATTTCTGTAGCTTCAGCGCAAGATTCTTCTCCTTCGCCTTGCGAGGATCATATAATAATCCCACATCACATGATCTTCTTTCGCCGTTCCATAACGGAGTGAAGCTATGAACAGAAATATGAAGTATGCAACCTCTGTTAAAATGCGTTTTTATTGAGGTCTGAACTTCCTGCCTGTAGGTTCGATGGTAGTTTCTCCAGTTTTCCTTTTCCGTTTCTGTCATGCTATGCGAAAGCTTTGACCAGACTGCTGGATTTCGTAACGAGCGGTTTAAGTCAATGCACAGCCGGCTCCAGTTTCCCATAAAACAGCGCGCTCCCAGCTTTTGGGACAGATGCATAGCTGCCTGTCCGGCAAACAGGTCATAGGCAACATGACTTTGTAGAGCATCGGAGCCAAAGCACTTCCTGGCCTCCGGCAGTAGTCGCGCAGGAATATCGGAGCTTGCATGCTCACAGGTTATTACTGTTCGCATGGATGGCGCTCCATTGATTTCGCTCTATGCATCGAATGGTTCCATCAAAGGAGAAGTCATGCCTGAATAAAGTTTCAATACCTCCGGGCCCAGATTCACAGGGATATCCATTAGTGGATATCCGGACTGCTTCTCAAGAAAACTCTTGATTCTTCGAGAAAAGGAGCCTCTTGCCAGAAGAAATTCCACTGAATTGTCCAGTCCATGGTGCGATGAAAAGTACAGCTCTTCGCAGATATTCTGCCACAGAGAGTGCATGGAGCCCTTCTTTAGACCGCCAAAGAGAGCACTGTAAGAGCCCTCCAGGTCTGCCTTTCCGGAGTAGCGAATAGACTGATTAAAATGATGAATCAGAATCTCCTGTGAACATTTCCTTTGAGATTCATAACTGCACCATCGCTCTTCTACCAGGGCGCGCAAGGTCTCTGTTACTACTAGAGCAATGGCCATATCCATACAGAGACTCTCCTGAGTATCCAGTATTCGAATTTCAATTGCATTTCTATCGAATCGTGCAATGGCGCCCCGTGCATTTACCCATTCCTCCCGAAGAATCCCTTCTGCATCGTAGGGCTCCAGATCCTCATAGATTCGCCCTAGAACTTCCTCTTGATAGCGTTCCATTTCAAAGACTGGCTCTGGAATAACATCTCCCGAGATGGAAGGAATTCTAGCTGCATTATTGCGATACACTTCAAGACGATAATCTGCAAATCCGGTCCATTTGTTTTCGCAGATCGGCGAGCTGGCAGATAAAGCGGGCAATAGAGGCAACAGAACTCGAATCGCTGCCATTAATCTTCCAAACTCTTCATCATTCTTGAAAGGATAGTTGAGATGCATACTTTGCAGATTGGACCATCCATGACCGGTGCAATCGAAGATACGATGGAACGTCTGGTAAATGGGCCCATTCTCCCCCGGCCACAGTTCCATCTCCCGGGGATTCATGAATGGATGCATTCCAGTACCCATCAAAGTGTATCCTCTCTGGTTCAGATCCTTGATCAGACCTTCAAGATCTCGACGAAAGAGTGGATACGCATCGGCCACAGTCTTCGCCGGAGGTTCAGATTTTATTTCAAGGACGTGGGACACCAGTTCATTGGACCACGCTGTTCCGTCGAAATGCAATTCATCGACCGATTTTCCATCCTTCTGCAGAATGGTAGCAACGTCAGAGCGGATGGATCTGCCGGCAAGATCCACAAGCATGTATTCCAGTTCTATGCCCAAAACTTCAAATAAACCATACGGCTGCATGGCCTCATCTTGGTCCCGGCTGCACATTGCCAAGTCCAAAAGTTATTTCAATCTCCGCCGAAAAAAGGCAACCGCTTGACCGAATTCAGGAGCGGCTTTAAACCTTGCAGACTAAATCCGGATGAGGGAGGAAATAATGAACAAATGGTTACTAACTCTCCTGCTGGGGCTGGGCACTGTAATGGTTGCAAGTCCGCTGATAGCAGAGTCAGAAGAAGAAACAGAAGAAGTTGAAGAAGTGGAAGAAGTGGAAGAGGAGCTGGAGGAAGCGGAAGAGAAGCTAGAAAAAGCCACCGGCCTGGAACGGAAGATTCAACGACTAAACGAAATTGCGGATAAACTGGAAGCGAAAGGCAAGACAGAGCAGGCAGCCCGGTTAAGAGAGAAAATCAAACAGGCAGAGACCAAACTGGCAGAAAAGAAAGAGCGCATTGAAAAAAGGCGCGAAATGCTCAAAGAGAAGAAAGCCAAAAAGGATAAAGAGAAAGGCAAGCCTGGTGATAAGGGAAAACCCGATGATGCTGGACCACCAGATGGAAAGGGAAAACCAGACCATGCCGGACCGCCGGATGGAAAGGGAAAGCCTGATCAGGCCGGTCCACCGGATGGTAAAGGTAAACCTGATCATGCTGGACCCAAAAACAAATAGTGTAAATCAGGAGAGGATCATGTACAAGAAACTTACATTTTTGATGCTATTAAGCCTGGCGCCCATCTGGCTGCACTGCCCGGAGGAGCAGCCCAAACCGGAAGAAGTAAAGATTACTCCGGAAAATGCAGAGCAAGAAGCAGAAAAGCTTCTGGAAGAGATTGACCGACTATAGTTACCCTCCCCCCGGTAACCAGCCGGGGGATTTTCCTCTGCCAGCATTACAATTTGAAGGATTCGATTGTTCGCTTCCTTTTACCAGGGCTCAATTTCATAAGATCGCTTACCTTCAGTTCTTTGCTGTACGCGCCGTAGAAAGTCATCCATGATAATACGATATAAGTCCTGACCCAGGATTTCGTCCTCGCAATCTCCATCAATACTTGGGTTATCGTTTATTTCAATAATATAGGCCTTGCCATCCGTATACTTCAAATCCACACCATAGAGCCCATCGCCAATCAGGTTCGCTGCTCGAAGAGCTGTTTTAACTACATCGGAAGGAGCATCTTCCACTGACATACATTCCACGTCTCCATAAGCAGAATTACCGGACTCATCCTTGTTCATGACCTGCCAGTGGCCACTGGCCATATAATATTTGCAGACGTACAATGCCTTGCGGTTCAGAATCCCTACTCTCCAGTCAAATTCAGTAGGCAAAAATTCCTGGGCAATGAACAGATCTGATTTTCCCAGTATTCGTTCGGATTGCTCTCTCAAGCTTTCAGCGTCCCGAGCCTTCACAACTCCCTGGGAAAAGGAACTGTCCGGTTGCTTCAAAATCAATGGAAATCCCAGTCCATTTTCCAGTTCGTTCAGGTTTCCGCGATGAGCAATCATCGTTCTAGGTGTTCTGATTTTATAGCGGGAAAGTAGTTCAGCGAGATATACTTTATTTGTACATCTAAGAATGCTCAATGGATCATCGATGACCACCAGACCTTCGCCCAATCCTTTTCGAGCGAACCGATAGGTATGATGATTTACAGCAGTAGTTTCTCGGATAAATAATGCGTCAAACTCCGAAAGCCTTCCATAGTCCTCCCGGGTCAAGAATTCCACATAGAAGCCTCGCTCCTCTGCCGCTTTTTGAAAACGATGCAATGCAGTACTGTCTGAAGGGGGCTGCTCTTCCTCCGGATTGGAAAGTATGGCCATATCGTACCTGGGCACCGCTCGCCGGCCCTGAAATCTCTTGCGCGAAAAGAATTCTATTGCCTGAGTTCTTGCGAACTCCTGGTGGTCCTCCGGCACTTCTCCGGCCGGAATTGCATTGATTCCTCGAATCATCCATCGCTGGTTCTTTCGCCAGAACTGTACTCGTAGAAAGGGCGATGGAAATAGCCGAAAGAGACGACCACAGAGCTTTTCATACCTTGCAGCCAGATTGTGACCGAAGTATACGCTGAGAGTAAATTCATCGGATTGCAATGGCTTAAGACTGCTCTGTATAATCTCATCCAGCTCCTCGGTATAGTTTCGAATTATGGACTGATTTTTTAGATCCTGAATTGTAGAAACGGCCGGTAACGGCTTTTGTCCCCGGGCTGCAGCCAGCAAAGAAACATAATACCCGGTGCTCTGGTATTTATAGGAACGACACAGATTGAAGACTCGAATCCCTCTTAGCTCACTGTAGCGATTATCCGTTAAATAAGAACGGGCATCCACCACTTCAATCCCTGGAATCTTCTGAAGCCAATCTAGCTTCTGGCTTACTACAGCGATGGCCTGCATCTACTTGCGAGCTCCCTTTTTCTCAAGAATCAGTAAATTTGCATCATACGTTAGAATGCCTAGAAGAATGGAATTGATTAGCCTATCCATATTGACTGGATATAGATGTCCAGGTGAGAGAGGCGAAGGCTTGTAAGGATCGGCCACCAGAACTTTCCGATCTTCTTTATTATAACCACAAAGAACTACAAAGTGACCTGAAGGAACACCACGCACATCATCATAGTCGTAGTCCTCTGCGTCGCCATATTCCCTGGGCGACCGATACAGATATGTAGAACTCAATCCGGTCAGTATGGGAATCTTCTTTTTGAGAAATCCTCGAATTAGAGAAGGGCTCAAATCCTCGAGAAAGAGACGGCCTCCACCATCCAGAAATTCCAGGTAAGCCTGAGTGGCAAATTCCAGTTTGGCATTTTCCTTGGCCTCTGTCTGAGCCTGGAGTTTTAGCCTGAATTCATCTGAATCGAGACCAAACCAGGTGGGATCGAATACCTGAAGATTGTAGGTGTAAATGGTAGCGGAAAATCCGCTTCGCAATGCATGGCAGCCAAGCTGTACAGCAAGAGTGCCCCCTTCTCGAAGGTAGGCAACTTCTGAAATCAATTCCTGCAGATCCTTTTCCAGTCCAAAGTATCTATACACCGCCTGCAGGCAGGTTGGCCCACAGCTGTAGTCATCTGGCTGCTGCTGAATTTGCAGTCTCAGCAATTCATCCATGGGTGGAAATTCTACGGTCATTCTTCGCGCAAAGCGAACGGAACGCACATGCTGTCAACTCAAACTGAGTCAGCCGATTTTTGGCAGAACGTTTTAGCACCTGCATCACATTTCAAGCTTCCGCCGCAATGCTACCGCCCGGGAACCGGTTTACGATAGACCTTCCGTTCATCATATTGACTGAATGGTACTGGATTTTCGAAGGATCAAGGAACGAGGCTGGTCATTTCGTCTGACCTGGGATCTATTCATGATATTCATCGCGGTAATCAACCTGCTGATGATTCTATTTGACCTGACCTATTTTGTATTTCGACCCCGGTACAATGCAATGGCCCCGGAGCTTGTGCAGTTGTATGACCCTTTAAAAGGAGTGGAATCCAATCCTGAGTTTGAGGCTTACCGCTCATCCGCCATTCGCTATTTTCAAGAATCGGATGCAGCCGTCCGGGACTCACTACAGAAGGAACTTTCCCTGCTTTCTGAAGAACTGGGCACTACTTACCGAGATTTCTTTCAGCAAACCGGCCAATGGCAGATGGTTCGCGAAATGACTGCAACGATGCATGCTTCTCTGCCGCAGTCCAAACAACTTATCTCAACAAGACAATATCGCCTCCAGGATGTGGGCCCCGTTTTCTGGACAGAGCTGGATCAACAAAAACAACAAGAAGTATTCCAGAATGTAATCGAGCCAACGCTTCAGAATCTATTCTACCGAAATCGTCAATTAGATGGTAGTTTCGTAGACCGATTCATTCTGCTCGATGCTCCATTCTTGCTCCTATTTCTTCTGGAATTTCTGGGTAGGTGGATTTATACAATTCGAAAACGGTATATTGAACGCTGGTGGCTTTTTCCCATCTACAACTGGTACGATATCCTGGGCTTGATCCCTTTTGCCTACTTTCGCATCTTTCGACTTGTAAGGATTCTTTCTATTTATATTCGACTGCATAGAAGCGAGCTAACGACAGTAGGTCAGGATATTTTCAGTCGAACATTTAAGAGATACTCGAATATTCTCACCGAAGAGCTTTCTGATCGGGTGGCGGTGCGATTGCTTACAGAAATTCAGTCAGAAATCCGCGGAGGAGCCTCCCTGGATATCATTGTGCAGGCATTGCGAGAAAACAAAGAGCCCCTCAAAGAAATTGTAATTGAAACTCTGCAAAACTTCAGTGCGGATTCCCCTGCCCTGGATGAAACCAGGCGACTGCTTGAGAAAAGTCTGGATCGCGCCGCGCTAAACGTTCCCTCATTACGCTTTGTTCCAGATTTCATCAAATCCAGGCTCACCAGGGAAATTGGCCTGGCTGTATTTGATGCCATGAATGAAAGTATGGTGGAGGCCTGGCAGAACGAAGTGGGAGCTCAGCTCATTTCCGAGGCGATTGATTTTGCTCTGGAGGAAATGAATCATCCTACAACAGGTCAGAAAGCGGATGCTTTATACAGAGAAGTGGCCGTGGAAGTGGTGGAAAATCTCAAAGAGGCTGTGGCTGTAAAACAATGGGCTCAGGAAAAACCGAAGGATTCCCGGACGCTTGACTCATCAGGGGATGGCGACAATCTCTGACCATGCGCATAGTAAAAATGAAAGACGGAAAGAACTTTGGGATTGCGGATCTCTCCTTCAAGGACTTGAAAGTAATCAAGGATGCCTGTGCACTCTACGGAACTCAGGGCTCCGTCCATGGAAAAAAGATTGCAGAGGAAATCGAAAAAGCCATGGAAAAAATTGAGATCTGACCTGGGAGTTACTACTATAGAAATCCCGGGAGTGGAATGAACATCCGGAGAAAGGGAGTCGTCTAATTTGCGTTATGCTGTACTCTTATAAATTGGGCTCAAAAACGAAGGTTGCCCTGTGGGCCCTTTTCCTGTGCTTTGTTCAGGTTTCCTCGCTCCAGGCCGAGCAGACCGAAAATTCAGAACGTCAATCCCCAACTGAAGAGGAAGAATCTGTCCAGGATAGGCCGGACAATTCGCAGCCAGAAGAAGATCATCGGAACACCGATACAGTTCTGCCGGTGCAGGCTCCTGCTCCCATGGGTTTTCATAAAGATCGAATGAGCATCAGTCTGCTTTTTGGAGCTCCCATTTCTGCTCCGTCCGGAAGCTTTATCAGCCATGAAAAGAGCTACGATAATTATCTGCTTTATCAGATTGAGGGAGGGCAGATAGCTACAGATCTTCTGGGCCAGCAGGCACGGTACTACAACCCTTCCTATGATTCCGGTGCCATGTTTATTTCCGATCTGGAGGCTGCATTCGCCCGAAACTTTGGCGGCGGAGTCTCCTTTCTATTCTCCAGTGTATCCACCCGGCGGCAGGATGTTCTTCCCTGGAAGGATTCCAGCGATCGATACATCATGAATTATCCTGAAGACCGGGTTCTGTACTCGGAAGGGGCCCTGCTGGGATTTCTCAGCTATCATCCCATTTCCGAAAGTAGATTCGATCCCTACATAAAGCTCAGAGCCGGAATCACATTCGTTCACGGCTATTCCCATCAATACACAATTCCGGATCCCTATACATTTGAAACAGATATAAATAATGGCAGAGGATCCATCTATGGAGCCTCCCTGGGTGTTAATGTTTATCTGAACCAGTATTCTGCTTTAACGTTAGAATTCACGTCCATCGGCCGCAGCATTTCCGCCGATCAATTCAGTAATCGTACTTTGAATAATGACTATCTAAGTGTTGGAATTACCCTGGGCTTTATGGGAAATAATTAGCCAGGGTATCGGAAGCTTCTGCGAATTTCCTGGCAGAGCGATTCAGAATAACTATGAAACAATCTTCCTTCCGGGTGGCATTCACTGAATGCCTCGCTGGAGCTTCTGACCATACTTTTCGTTGATCTGGTCCATGGTATATTCCAGTTTTTGATCCCTGGCCAGGTTCTTTCCTTCCTCAAGGATGGAGTCCGATCTGGAGTAGCCATCGTTTTGATTCTTTTTCCCTCCTCTGTTGCGCGAAGCCTGCGAATCCGCTGAGGAGTTTGCACTGGAATAGTTGGCCCGGTCCGTTTTCTTTGATCCGGCATTGGCTACAGGCTCAGGTTCCAGAAATTCAGTGGAAAAAAGGTCCGGCTGGGATTCGGACTCAGCATGAGAGATTTGGACTCCCAGAAGTCGAATGCTTCGTCCATCTCTGGTTTTATCAATTTCTTCCCAGAGCTGCAGAGCCAGAGCACGCAGACCAGTTTCTGTAATCACCGGCATGGCAACGGTGCGACTTCGGGTATGGGTTTCGAATCCAGTATATCGGAATTTTAAAGTAATCGTTCTTCCTCGAAATCCAGTCTTTCTAACACGGTAGGATAGTTCCCGGCAAAGCTTCAATAGGGCCAGCCGAAGGGCTTCGGACTCGAATAGATCCTTGCCAAAGGTCCTTTCTTCTCCAATGGACTTCCTTTCGCGATGGGGCTGAACTCCTCGCGGATCTTCGGCCCTTGCCAGTGCCATCAAATGCTGCCAGTGCTTGCCCCGTCCAGCGCCTGGAAGTCTGGAGGGCTCTCGCATGGCGATATCCCCAATTGTAAAGATGCCACTGTCTTTCAATTGCTTGCAGGTTCTGGGACCGGCTCCCCAGAGTCGTTCCACAGGCAAGGGAGCCAGAAAATCCTTCTCGGTACCCGGGGCTACGACTACGAGACCGTCTGGTTTGCGTAAGTCGGATGCGATCTTGGCCACGAATTTGATAGCAGAAATGCCAATGGATACAGTTAATCTGGTTTCACGGCGAACATCTGCTTTTATCTGTTTTCCCAGGGACTCATCATTACCAAAAAGTCGTTCGGTACCTGAACAATCCAGGAATGCTTCATCCAGACTCAAGGGCTCAATAGCCGGCGAATATCGACTAAATATCTCCATGATCTGTTCAGAGAATTCAATGTATCGATCCATTCTAGGCGGGACGAATACGGCTTCAGGACACAGGGAATAGGCTCTGGAAACAGGCATGGCCGACCGGATGCCAAATTTTCGAGCTATATAATTACATGTGGATACTACGCCTCTACCCTGACCTTTTCGGGGATCAGCACCCACGACCAGAGGAACATCTTTCCATTCCGGATGGTCCAGCTCCTCCACCGCAGCATAGAAAGCATCCATGTCAGCATGCAGAATCCTTCGGGCCATAAGACACAGTTTTCCTGATGTAATGATTTGCCAATAACTAAACAGACGACTAGTAACTGTTTTAGGTCAGACCGAAGTCACCAGGCTCAGCTGAATGACGAACGAAAAGGATGGATACCCCCAGGATCTATAGCTACTCGAACTCTCTGGCCTGGGCTGAGAAACCTGAAGAGCAACTCTACAGAAACAGAGTGACGGATAAACCAGCATGGAAGGCGGATCCACCATAATCATAGATGGGGTTCTGGGCGGTGGGGTTGGCTTTGAGCTCAGTTCTGGATTTGATTCTCTGGCTTTGGAGGGATAAATCCAGAAGAATGGGCGATTTCAGATTTGAGCCAGTATCAGGAATAAAGGCATAGCTTACCCCGGCCGTGTAGCTCACCGTACTTGAATCCATCCAGTTTACTTCTTCGGGCATATCCACTGGCAAGGGACTCGGTCTTCGCATATAGCCCAGACGAAAGGACCAGGCCTGGTTCCAGCGATAGTGAATGCCTACTTTGGGTACGGAAATATCTTCTAGATAGTAAGGAGTGAAGAATCTCTCTTTGGTTCGGCTCAGTCCATACTTGCTCCATAATTCCCGGGAGACATCCACACTGAATAAAAGGTTCTCGGTGGCCTGATAGGAAAGTGCATAGGTAAAAGTCCTTGGATGATAGAGATCCAGAACGGCCAGATCGAAGTCAAATTGAATCCCCAGTAATGTTGTTTGGGCCCTGGCAGTGAGTGGATCGACAAATAGAAACGTTTCTCTGCGAAAGGAAAAACCAAGACGGATCTTACCCCAGTGGAACATGAGGCCCAGCGTTTCGTTTGCCTGGGGCTTCAGTTCCAGAATTACCTGCTGGTTTGGAGTAACAGGCTCTGGAGAAATCGGCACGTCCTTTAGCAATATCGCACCCTGACCTTTGATCAAAGCAGTAAAGCCCAACCCCAGGTACAGATGATCCTTCCAGAGCTCCACTCCCAGGCCACCGAAGATCAATGGTCGGTCGTTGGAAACTCCTCTCTGCAAATAACGATGCACCGTTGGATTCAAATCATTGACTGTAGCCAGGTTACCGGATCCAGGAAGAATGAGATTCAGCCCAAAACGAAAGCCTCTATTCAGATCGTAAACGTTATTCAGGTCCAGGGTCATTCCAAGACCGGCATAGTGATCCTGAATACCGTTGATATCTCCATTGTTCGGAGCGTTGGTACCAATGGCAGGTTTTGCATAATTGTATTGAAAGGATACCTCATGACGGTTTGCTTCCGATCGCTTTTTGGGTACATTGTTCAGGCTGTCAGAAAAAATGCTTTTAGTATCGTTCCAGATATTTCCGAAGCGGTCGGATTGTTGCGCTTGAGCCGGATTATCCAAATTTCGGTTTTCCATATAATGGTACAGAAGATTGCCGCGAGAAGGGAGCCCCAGACCTGCGGGATTGTAGTAGGTAGCCGAACTGTCGTTTATGAAGGATGATACGGCATTGCCCATACCGGTGGCAAATGGATGAGCACCATATACATCGGCAAAGTTCCCTGCGTAGATATTAGAGCATAACAACAGAGTGCCCAGAAATGGCACGGCCCGAATCTTTGCGGTCATCTGACCTTCCTGCTAAAGATATAGTTCAACGAATCGAATACAGTATTACCTTCTTCGGTAACATTCCAGTGGTCCTCAAACCAGTAGCCACCTACTCCAGTCTTTCTACCTTGAGCCTTTATATCAGCTATTGCTCTGGAAAGTGTACCTGCGGAGTACAGAATATTGTTCGGATCAACGCCTGTGGACTGTATGGTCGGCGAGGCCAGGAATTCCTCTAACTCAATCAGTATTTCATCAATACCATAGCTACTGCGCATGCGTAGAAGGAAGTAGTCACCAAACGTATCCGGAGCCGCAATGCCTGCCATAACACCAACCAGTCCCCGGGCATGGGGAGCTGCCGACCTCAAAAGATTGGGTACATCGCTAGAAAGAACATCTGAAATCAAGTAGCTCTGTGTCACTCCGTCGGATTCAGTTAACATTACACCAACCAGGTCCAACAAAGAGGAAACCTCTGCCTGAGTCGGTTGAGATTCAATTAGCACCTCCAGCAATCCATCCACATTAGGAATTATGCTGTAGGCGGATTCATTCGAAAGTATATCAAACAGAAATGAAACTGCATCGCTAACACCGTCCCATTCCGCGGATTCCAGATCCGAAGGTCGATTGTCCGGATAATCGGCCACTTCATCTCGCAGATCTGTAATCACAGTCTCGATATTAAACTGAGCCGGAGTAGGTGCCTCGGAATCCACCTTAACTTCGTCCAGGATTTGCAGAAATCCGTTGAGTAACTTGTCCCGTCCGGCCGCTCTTTCGCTTCCTCCAAATTCAGAAAGCATCCCGGTTACATCGGAAAGAAGATTGGTCTTGCTCATCAGGTTCAATAAACCATCCTGATATCGTCGTTGATCCTCAACCAGAAGACTGACAATGCTGCGAAGATCCGAATCCGGGTAATAGTCCGAAGGATCCATAGAAGGGCTACGCACCCCGAAGCTGACCCCGCTTCCATAGATTTGCAGATTATAGACATTGGAGACCCCGGAAACGGGATCGTTACCCCGACTGAGGTAGGGGCGAACCAGTACCCGGGCCAGATTTGTAAGCAACTTGTACGCGTTCTTATTGGTACCTGAATCGGTCTGGTCATCCAGGGCTGCAGCCAGTGCTACGATAAGCGGGAGTAGTCGATTTCTGTCAGACCAATATGTTTCAGTCTGAGAGGAAGAAACACTGATTGCGTTTAAGAATCCCATTCGCTCAAGAGCTGGAGCATTCTTACTAAGCGCTGGCGGTATTAGGCCGGAAAACAATGTGGGTGGCTGAGGGTATAGAATGGAATCGTAAAGCGCACCGTAGAGCACCTCGTCAGCAAATGCGAAGTTTTGCTGACCGTCCAGTCCGTAGCCCCAGGCCTCCACATACACCACGGAATCGCCTGGAGTATTTGAAAGCACTAGATTAGTATCCGCTATCTGCTTAACGTCCGGCTTTATAAAGAAGCCGGATTTTAGCCAGCGGCCATTGTCATCGCGATCGCAGGTATTCAGGCCATAGTCACAGTACGGTTTTGCATTCATCAGGCCCATTAAACCATTTGCGATGATAGTAATGTAGGTTGCATGCTGGATCTGGCTGGCCCCCAGCCTGGCATGCACAGGAATCACCAGAACGAATCTTTTTTCATAGAGAAGCCATTGGAAGTTCTTATAGAACGCTTCTTCCCGGCTGTCCACTTCCCGGCCTGAAATTGCAATTTCATTTATTGTATAGGAGGTACCATTTCCTCCTGGATCTTCCACCCCACCAAGTCCAATCTGGTGGGTTCCGGAGCTGGAGCCCAATCGGTCCACGGTGATACGATACTCATCTGTATTCCAGGAAGAAAGATAGTTCCCACCGGGACCCATATCGCTGGAATAGTAAGGTCCGTAACCTTCGTATATGACTCGTTTCACCCAGTTCAGAACCAGTGGCAGGGTTTGAGAATAGATTGGATCTGCACCGGATTGATTATTTACGTTATTCATTTCCCCTCGACTCTGGCCCTGGAGAAACATCAATGCCGGCGCGTTGATATCGAAAAGATAGACAGATCCATTCTTGTAAACCTTACTGTCTGCGCGACTGTCATACAGGAAACGGATTAGACTGAGAGTATCATCACCGCGAATCTTGGACTGTAGTGCGAATACACTATCGCCCAGAGTAATGACTCCACCTTCCCCGGAATTACTTTGTCCGGTAATGGTAGGTGTGCTGGACGAAAATGGAGGTGTATTGGCCCATTGATATCCGTAAGTGTCGCCCAGAACAAGCATGAAAAGTAAGCTTTCCAGCGCAGATACACTGTAGCTGGAGCCATCGCTGTCTCTGTCCAGACCATTCAGATCCAGTTCCATCATCTTACCCAGGGACTCATCCACTCCATCTATGTCGTTGGCGAATCCCAGCTCATTCAATCGAATGGACATGGTCTCAAGGATGGGAGTGCTGGAATCCAAAACATACGATGAAGGAGGCTGCAATAGATCCCGGGCACGCTGATAAAGATGAACCAGGATATTCTTTAATTCTGCATTCTTGCCAGCACCAAGTGTTGTTTGCGAATAGGCCCACTGGGAATCAAATACATTGGAGCTTTCCATCCCGGTGGCAGCGGTGTTGTATTCTTCCAGATTTACGATCAGCTGTTTCACCGCATAGTCCGGACTTCTGTAATCCGAAAATCCTGCCCTCTGCCCGAGCATATCGCCCAGACCTCCGAGCATGGAAACCAGCTTTCGCTTTAAGTAGCGATCACCATTCAATGTCGAATCACCTAGAGCTTCTACGACCTTTTCCAGTCCGTCCCTGGCGTTAAGATTCTGTATCGTGCTTTTATAGAGAAAGTCTTCTACATCATGTAAAAGGTCAATTGTCTCCGCACTCTCCAAATCGTCGGCCAGTTCATTAAACTCATTTCTTAGTTCGTCATCGCTTTTTTCTCCGTAGAGTTTGTTCAATCCTGCATGACTCAATGGAATGGCTACTGAAAGAAATGGTGCATCCCCCTGGCGTATTCGCTCCATCAAGGCAAGGGAAGATTCATAGGCCGTGGAATCCTGGGTTCTCAATCGATTAATCAATGTGGAGAATCTAAGGAGCACAGGTCTAAGAGCGGAATTGGAATTTAGTGCCATCTTCTCCACGGTGCGCAGTCCACCAATGGCAGCGTTGTTATGAAAGGACAGTGAGGCATCCAGCATAACATTAAATTCGCCGGGATCAGCCTCAAGAAAGACACTCTTCAGGGCCGGGTAATCGTCCAGCAACGTAAACAGAGTTACGTCAGGACTGGCCAGTCCATCCTGGAAAAGTGTTCCCTGCCAATCTTTGGAGGTATTCGAACAACTGGCAACAATGCATAGAATTCCCAGGATCAAACTTCGTTGAAACATCGAATAGAATCCGGCGATTCCCACCGGCAGGTCGTATCTGAAAGGAGAACTGCCATTTCTTTGATTGCGATGGCCCATCAGGCCCCCCGTTTTATTTCGGTAAGGCTGCATCATGGACAACCAATCACATCGCCCTTATCTGATGTCATAGCTTCCAGCCGTGCAAACAGATAGGGATTAGTCTCATTGGATGGAATGGGAAGTGTTTCCACCCGAATTACATTTCGATCAAGATTGAGCCAGCATGCTCCGCTTGCAGTTCGCAGTCCGTTGGCCAGAGACGTGGAAAGAGGGATCTGTTTTGCCAGGGGCACTTCGTATAGGATGTTGTTCAGAAGCGGTACAACCAGGCTTTTCACCAGGGGATCCACCACCCGGTAGATCTTTTCAGGATCCAGTCCATAGGGATTGTTGGCCGGGCCTTCCAGAACTTCTACAATGTAGTACATGTTATTGGGATCTATTTGGATCTGTAAGGCCGTTGTATTGGCAAACGTCGGGTTTCCGGTAGGATTGGAAAAGGCCAGCAAATCTGCAGATCCACTGGCAGTAAGGCTTGTGCGAAGCCTGGTAATAGTGTAAGTGGTGCCGTTGCTTTTCTTTCCTTTGATAATGAGCTCCATATCACCAAAATCCAGAGTCAGTCCGGGCTTCTCCGTACCGGGCCCTCCTGAAAGTGGAGCAAATCGCACTACAGGAGCCAGCACTGGATTGACCTGGATTATTACATCATCATCCGAATCTATAATGAAAGGATTGTTACTACCATCCAATCCGGTGATCGTATCTTTTCCGGGTGCCAGAACAGTAACCAGAGTTCCTACCTTTAGTAAATCGTCGGTAAGCTGACGCAGAGGGTCGGTTCCTGCATAGGTATTGATTTGATTGATGAAAGCTGCATCAATGGAAAGACTCAGCGCGCCTACCTGCCAGAGAGAAAACATAGCCTGGTTCAATGCATCGCTATGCAAAGCCAGAAGCAATCCGGGTTTGGCAGCACTCTGGGAGAAAGGGTAACTCCAGGAAGGTGCAGCACTGCGATATACATTAAAGCTATTTGTTCCCAGCATCGCGGAAGGAGCATTTGGATTGGCCGGAGACATGGTTGCGGTTATTCCTGTACCGGCGTCGGCCACCAGCCCCTTATTGGCCCCGCTAACTCTGGCCTGCAATCCCTGCTCCACCTTCAATTTCATACGTAGCTCTGTATTACTCAAAGGTGCCGGCAAATGAGATGGCAGAGGGATAGGCAAACCTGGATCCTGTAGATTATCCAGAATGGCATTGATTACATTGGGTGCAATTTGCTCGATTACATCCTGCAAAATGGATTGTACAATTTGAGGCTGAATAATTGGAGTAATATTATTTGCAATTCCAGTCGCGATGGATGCGATCAAGTCTCCGATAAATCCCCAGCTAAAAATACCTGCAGTACTGGCTTTCGCATCCAGATTGATGACAGAAATATCATTGGTCCAGGGTGACATGTGAAAACGTCTGGGGTCTCCGGCTACCTCATCCGGATCTGAAAGGCTGAAGAATGGATCATCGGTTTCGAAGGGAGTCTTTATCGAAAATGCCATTTGACCATTGGTATCTGTGGTCGGTATTACTCTGGCACGGGAAAGCTTGCGATTTCCGGGGCTACCATCGTAATCCATAACGGCCTGCGCTGTGAATACAATCTTATCGTCATCTCCGAGGACAACGGCAAGAAGACAAAAACCACAAACGTCCGAGAGTTTGGATACCAGTACCAGATCCAGGGCCACCTGGTGGCCATTAATATCGGCTCCCAGTCCTGGATTACCATTGTCATAGGCAGCCAGGTTGGCATCCACGTTGGGCACACTACTTCCTACCGTCGGATTTACAGTCATAGACTTCACATAAACATCGATGGTAAAGTCCGCAGAGCCCAGGCCCGTTCCATAGTTATTAATAAAGAATCCGCAGTAACCGTAGCCTTCGGAGTAAGCTCCGGTGCCATTCCCATAACTGCGAATATATTCGAATGCATGATAGGAAGAAGGATTTTCGCCGGAGTCTATGTTTGTGGTATCAATACAGTCTGGACGCCTGGTAGTGCTGGTTCGCTCGCTGGCAAAGTCATTAAACGTTTTATTCGTTACTTTGAAATCGGCCAGAGCGAAGCGCTCAAAGATTCGGGAAAGAACTTCCATCATATGAGCATTATCCAGGATAGCCGCGCCAACCTCCGATTGGATGCCACCCGGATTAGCAGAAAAAATGCCGTAGTTAAACGTGAGCTGCTTGTAATATTTCTTACCGTTGGGAAGTTCTAACTCATAATAATACGGATTTCCGCCATTGGATGGAGCCAGCGCTCCAGACGATAGAGTCGTTGAAAAGGTGTCCGTAGAACAACCACCGGAGCAGAGAGTAATGCTATTACCGTCCAGACTGGAAAGTTTCAGACTTTCTACCTTATCATGATTGGCCAGTACAGAAACCAGAGTTACAGTGGGATGACTTCCCTGACTTAGAGAGACACCCTGTCCACCCAGGGGAATTCCATTCACCGCATGTGTCATGGAAAAGGTAGGCTCCGTTTGAATGGTAAACGTTCTTGAATCTACCACCAGAGAATCTCCCTGCTCGGTAGTGGCTCCGGTACCAAAGAGAATTTGATACCCCTCATCTTCTTCCAGTTCCTTGTAGGGATCAAAAATGACCTTTCGGGGAGACACCCATCTGAACGTGCCTCCGGCCCCCGGGCCAGGAATGGGAACTCCCCCGCTGTCTACTACCTGCATGGAGGACTCAACCGAGGAAAGGTCCATACGCTCCGAGAAACTGAACTCCAGATTCGCGTACCGATTCACAGAAGCGGGATCTGTCATCAGGAAGGCTTCCGGCCCATCGGAACCGAAATCTCCAGGTAGAGTTACCTGAGGTTCCGGTTCATTGGGCACCACCGGCGTTTGCACATTGTTCGCAGAGGAATCGCTGGCAAAAGGAAGGATGGGTACAGACTCACCGTCTGTGTTTTTCTTACACCATGTCAGTAATAGGCACGATAAAAGGATGTGCCCCAGTAAATAAAATCGCATGAACCTGCTCCGATCGGGGGAGGCTGCGGCTTCTATATTTATTGTTCCAAATCCGCAAATTGATTTGGTGCCACAGCTTTATTAAAGAAAAGTCGGCTCCTGAATTGACTTTGTCAATAAAGTACAACCCTGGACCTTTGTTCTTCTGGTTCCGATACAATCGAAGCCTACCGCTAACTGGCCGGCCAGTCAATAATTTTTTATCCGGAGAAGACTGGGCCTGGTCGATTTTTTGTCGCAGGCTGAATAGGTAAGGGCTCACCTTGGCCCTGGACTGTGCTCAAACTCCATGGATGGACCTAGAATAGAAAGAGAGATCGTTCAGCCAGTGGACCTCTGCCTGGATAACGGTAAGCTAAACCAGGATGCCGTGGGCTTCAGTCGCAGCCCACTTCAGAATTGCAAGATTCCTGGACATTGGCCTCGAAAGAAGCGCTGGAACTACTGGTGCATTTATGATTCCAAATTTTTGATCAGCCTCACTGTTTCCAATCTGGATTATGCCGGTGTTTGCTTCGTTTACTGGTTGGAGAGATCAAGGGATCGCTTTGAAGAGTACACTGATATTGCACTACTTGGAAATGGTATCCAGCAGGGGGACCTGGTAGAAGACCCGGCCGGATTCAAATCTTCAGGCATGGAGCTAATCTTCCAGCAGGAGCCGGGTGCCAGCGATTGGCAGCTTCAAGGCCAGGTAAAAAAGAAGGGCAATCCCATTGTTTCCACCGATCTCCGGATAGAAAATCCAGATTCAATGGATAGCCTGAATGTAGTTGTTCCATGGAACCTGTCTGAGTTTCAATTTACCTCAAAACGAATAGGCCTTCGAGCATCGGGTACCATAGAATGCTCGGCCGGGACGCATACCTTTGATCCAGACACCAGTGTAGCTGTTCTGGACTTTGGTCGGGGAGTCTGGCCCTATAGCAGCGTCTGGAACTGGGCCTGCGGCACCATGCGAAAAGGGAATCGAAATATATCCTTCAATCTGGGTGCTGGCTGGACCGACGGCACCCCGTCCACGGAAAACGGAGTCCTTGTGGATGGAGTGCTTCATAAGATCGGCGAAGATGTTCGTTTCGAATTTGATTCCACTAATTTCAGACGTCCCTGGAGAATTTATACTCAAAACAGCGATGCCATCAATCTGACCTTAACCACTGAGTACGAAAGAGTGGCCAAATCCAATCTTCTCCTGGTTAATTCAGAAGTTCATCAACTCATTGGAAAATTCTCCGGCACCGTTCATGTAGGCGGCGAAACAATTCGTATTTCGGGAGCAAGCGGATGGGCCGAGGATCATAAGGCTCGCTGGTAAATTGGTTGTCCAGAGAAGCCAACAGACTTCATTTTCCGTAATCCACAAGAAAGACCTGCACTCTTCCATCCAGCATGACTCGAGCCGGACTACGATCCAATTGAGTGAAATACTTTCGCATATGAAAATGCAGCATATCCTCTGCTGATTGATCTATCATTTGCAGGGAAGTAGCGATTAATCTAAGTGGTCCAAATTTAACAAATCTACCAGCTGCATATAGATAATGGATGGCGGAGGGCTCCGGAAGCAGATATGGCAGGGAAGCCGGCAATGGATTTCCTTTCATTTTCAGTGCCAGCCCGGAATGATTCAGCTCCAATGAGTCTATATGCGCGAATACGGCTGGCGATGGAAACAAACCGGAAAGTCGAATCAAAATTCTGTTTCCCTGAACAGTAACGCCAGAACCATCAGCAGGTACGATCAACGATTCCAGATCCATCCCAACAGTACCCATCAATCCCTGAACAAAAGGCAGGCCCAGGGATGTAATCTTTACGGCCTCTACTTCCAGGATTCCAGGATCATCTGCCAGTCCAATGCGAGCTTCCATTTCGAAATCAAGAAAGGTTACCAGCTCCAGTTCTCCCCTGATTCGCAACGACGGCCCCCGGGACGAGTTCACGGAATCGATTACCATGTTGCGAACATGAGAGTCTGGATGACCAAAGACATTCTCATTTAGAATATGTTCGAGCACCGAGTAATTTACCTGCACGGAGGCTTGCTGCATGTGAATTTCCAGGTTGTCCGGCGCATCAAAATCCACCAGACCGTCGGAAGTCAGTGATTTCAGAAGAACGTTGGCCTTTTCGATATCCACATAGATTGAATCTGTCCAGTAGAAGCGAACTCCTCTTAAGAACAAACGTGCGAATCCGGCCGGGGGAAGACTTGCAGTCTGAGATCCGGAATTTGGTTTTCCAGATTCTGAAGTGGGAGATTTCTTTTCTCGGTTACGCTCCAGGTCCGCCAGTGCTGCATTAATAGCCCTGGAATTCAGGGTTTGCTCAAATAATGCAGTGCGAATCCCTAGAAAAACATTCAATCCCAGAGAAAGCAGAAGCAAAACGATGTAGATAGTCCGTGCCAAAGCATGGAGTCCTGAACTAATCCGGATTATTTGTGCGAGCCGTTAATTCAGCCACACTGCGAAACCAGCTTTCGAAATCATCGAATTTGCGGTAGGGAGGTTCACCTTTCAGAAGCACGAATACACCCGGATCGGAACCATCTGACTTGAATCCGAACTCATCATCGTTCCAGCGGGCAAATACGGAAAATCCAGGATGCTCTGGAATTTCTTTCAGCGGATGGAAATAGAAATTTGCAATTTCATAAGTCCCGGCTGTGAGTATCTGGCGAAATCCCGCCGATAGTTTCAGGTCATGATCCTTTTCCCACTGGTCCAGATCCCGGTCCGTGAAGGTGGGCCTGGGATCGAACCGGCCAGCGGATTTCATTTTCTCGATAATGTCTTCAAATGCCATGGTTCTTACAATCGGAACGCAAACGAACTGTCCAGTTAAATTGGTTTTACGTAAAAAACACTAGAAATGCCTGAAGAAGCCCTACCATACCTCCCAGAAATGCTCCCAGGCCAATCAGGGTCAGTTCGTCCTCTTTGAATACTGAATGCAGCAGCTCTTCAAACTCAGCGGGCGGTAAAAAAGAGAGCCTTCGCGCCAGGGTCTGCTTGATATCCAGAGCTTCTGTGATATAGGATTCTACCCGTTCGGCAACATGCGGCACGGCACCCACCAGCATGTTGGCGGTCTGCTCTTTCATTAGCCTCTTTTGTTCGTCGTTTATCATCATAGGGATGACTGGCGTATCCTTGACTGCCTGCTCCACACCTTCAGCAGCTTTGTCCCGAACTAGTTGAATGAGCAGATCTCCTCCCTTTCCCTCGAAAATCATTCGCACAAGATTCTCCGAATGGAATACTCGATTCTGCAATACATCGGCAAACTCATAGGATACTTCGGGCTGCCGCTTCAAAAAGAGGCCCTGGTAGTAAATAAAGCCAAAGAATTTTCTGGGCTCCAGAGGACGAAAAATCATCTGAAGCGCCAGCCAGTTTGTCACATAGCCAACGATCAGTCCCATAATTGGCATTACCCACCACTGATTCAGCCAGTGAATAAAAGCCAGTTGCAAAACGCCTATGCCCAGACCAAACCAGAGGCCAGATTTCACAATAAAATCGAACTCCGGCCCTCCACATCGTCTGAACATTTCAATCAGGTACGTAGTATTCTTTCCACTCAGGGATGCAGAAACGATGGCTTCGAAATCAAAGGCTTTGTCCAGATCCTTTCCAAATTCTTGATAGATTTCCTTGATCTGCTGCGGAATTTGCTTTCGCACTTCATTGATGATGTTGCTTTTTACAAAATCCGGAATAACGTTCCATAGTAGCGGATTCTGTGCTTTAATAAGCTTTTCCACCAGTTCCCTGGACTTGAACTCAACCAATCCTGCAATCAGGTCATTGATTTGCTCTGGATCGATTCTCTTATATAGTTCTTCTGGTTTGATTAGCCGCTCAGTCAGGATGCGAGTGATCAACCCGCTCATTTTCACAGAATGATGTGGAATAATGCCCTGCCAGCCAAGTTTCCATATCCCTTTAAACTCCTGAGGAGAGAATATCATCTTAACGGCCAGCCAGTTAGTGAACCAGCCTATGATACCTGTGGTGATAGGAATAGAGATATATACGATTAAGTCTTGAATTGGTATACCCGCGATCACATGAACCTCCGGGCTACCGACTAATGCTACAAATTGGGACGTTGTAGTAAGAGAATTCTGGTCAGCCCTGTTTAAATTGCTGAAAGTCCGGTCGCCGACCTTCCATAACAGATCGAAAACCTTCCTGCGCTTCTTTTGTTTCGATTGTTCGTATGGTCCAATCCCGATCCGTCAATTCCATTTTAGAAAACATTTCATCAAATGGTAATCGAAGTGCTTTTTTGAGTCCCACCAGGGCTGGCCGGGGAGTTTTAATCAGTTTTTTCGCAAAGGACATTGATTGATCGAATAGTTCTTTTGCATTAAATACTTCATCGATTAGACCAATTTCCTTCGCCTGGTCTGGCTTAATGAGCTTTCCCTGCATCAAAAGGTCTCTGGCTTCATTCATTCCTACAGTTTCAACCAGCATTCGAGCACCTGTGGCCGGAAAATTCATTCCTATATTCGCTTCCGGAAAACCAATTCGCCCTTTCTCACCGTTCATGAAGCGATAATCGGAGAAAAGAGCGAAAATGGCACCAGCACCCACACAGTTTCCGTTGATAACTGAGATCACTGGAATGGGAACATGAAACAGAACCTGCGTAGAGCGAATTAAAATATCTACAATACGATGTATCTCCTGGTGCGACTTATCCACCATAATGGCCGGATCCAATCCATTACAGAAAAAGCTTTTAGAAGCGCTGGTCAATAGCATGGCGCTATACGATTTATTTTTCTTTATTTCTTCCAGAGCCTTTGCGAAGTCCAGAAAAGCCTCTCCGTTAAAGGCATTCTGCTCGTTAAAATCCATACACAGCTCAACAATTTCGCCATGCTCTTTGATGATTGCTCCGCTCATTTTCTCGTCCTGTATGTTATTGTCTCGTATTGCGCATTAAAGCAGTGGAACTGGCGCAGGAACTGGCTCACTTTACACTGCCCATTACTGATTCGATTCGCTTTAGCAACGTTTCCTTTCCAAGAAGTGAGAACAAAATAGGTAATTCCAGTCCATGCATTTTTCCGGTTGTAGCCACGCGAATGGGCATGAACAGTCCCCGGCCTTTGGCGCCAGCCGTTTTTCCGGCTGCTTTCATCAGTGCTCCAAAGTCATCAGGATTTTCTGGCTGTCCAGCTTCCAGCTCTGCACGAAAGGCCTCCACCACGTCTGATGCTCCATCGCCTGCAAGTACGGCGGCAGCCTCTTCATTCTCTGGCTCCACAGATTTGCGAAAGATTTCCAGAATATAGGGAACTGCATCATCCAGGGTAGTCATGTACTCTCGAATGGATCCAAGCGCCTTAACAAGAAGCTCCTCGTCGTCTTTGATCAGTCCGGAAACTTCGGCATTCTTTTCCAGGAATGGTCTGGCCAGCCGATAGAGTTCGGGCAATTCATAATGGCGTATGTACTTCTGGTTTAGCCAGTTTAGCTTACTTTTCTGATTAATCCATTTGTTGAGTTCTGATCTATCCATGGAAAGCGGATCAAACTCGGCTTCGGACTTATCGGTTTCGAAGAAGTCAAACATGGCCGGGCTTTTGGAGCACCTGGCAATATCAAATTTCTGTGTAAGTCCACCGTCCGGTAAAAACTCCACTGCATCTTCCGGGTACCAACCAAGCAAAGCCATATAGTTTACCAGACCTTCGGAAAGATATCCCAGATCTCGAAACAAAAGTACAGACGTTGCACCCCTTCTTTTGGACAGTTTCTTGCGATCCGTACCTACAATTTCAGAAATGTGCGCATATACCGGTAGATCAAATCCCAGAGCGCGATGTATCAGAATTTGACGAGGGGTATTGGATAGATGCCCCACTCCGCGAATCACATGACTGATCTTCATTTCATGATCATCGATTACAACCGCATAGTTATACGATGGAAAGCCATCGGACTTCACTATAATGAAATCTCCAATGAGCCTTGCATCAAACTTCACCCGGCCCTGTACAGCATCATCGACCACAACTTCAGATGGATCTATTTTGAATCGAATGGCATACGGTTCCCCTGAATCCTTCTTGGCCTGCACTTCTTCGGGCGAAAGGTTGCTACACTTACCGTCATAGACGTGCGGCACTCCCAGCATTTTGGAACGACTTTGCTTCTGCTCCAGTTCTTCGCTTGTGCAGAAGCAGGGATATGCCAGGCCTTTTTGTATCAAATCATCTGTGTAGCCGCTGTATCTATCCAGCCGGTCCGATTGTCTATAGGGACCATATGAACCTCCTTCGCGTACACCTTCATCAGCTTCAATTCCCAGCCAGGCAAGAGAATCCAGAATAATGTCTTCCGATTCTCTTGTAGAGCGCTCCTGATCTGTATCTTCTACTCGCAGTACAAAGGAGCCGCCGCAGGCCTTCGCATAGAGGTAATTAAAAAGGGCAGTTCGGGCGCCACCAATGTGCAAAAAGCCACTGGGAGACGGGGCAAACCTAGTTCTAACTTCAGACATGTAAACCTACCAGATTCGTTTAAATTCTTCGCGTAGTCCAATCTTATGCACCTGAAAGACCACTCCCCAGTATTCCTCATTAATGGGATCAACACGAACTACTCGACCGTAATTGTTAATGATCGCTTCCAGCTTCACCTTACCGTTGTAAGTGGGGTAGCGAGGCAGAAATGGTTCTCGGGTAATCAATTCCATGGCACGGATGCGGCCTTTTTTCAGACCGTTGACCTGCGCCTCCTGGCGAGTACCGGCAAAGATTTGCATGTACACCTGATAGGTATTGCTGGAGATCATTCCAGATCGCTTGAACTCAGGTGGCATTTCCTGAAGTTCACGTAGAGTATCTTCAGTGGAGGTGCAAGAGCCAGCCAGAAAGCAGACAAGCAGGAGGGATGTTCTTAAGGACTTCATGGGAATAATGGGGAATGAATCGCCTCATTCCCGGTGTTGGTTTTATCGGTTCGCTTCTGCCAGGTACGCTCATAGCTTTCCGGGCGAAAGCTCAATTCAATAGATTCAATCTCTTCGATCAGATCCGCATCACGAATTCGAAAGACTACGGTGCAAACATTACCGTCGCTGGTATCCTGTAAAGCAATGTAGCCCTTCTGTAGAATTGGTGCAAAGTCAATGGTGGCTAGAAAGAGGTCCCGGTCCGAAAATTGTACCGGATAATCCTGATCAAAGCTTGCCCGGTTGCCGGTAACCGGCACAGGCGGGATACTAAGTCGAGTGTGCAGAAATATCCGCGCCATTCTGAACTGCGCTTTTTCCAGAGCTTTTTGTGCACAGATCCTATCTCGCTGCACCTTGCCTGCATCTGCAGTGGATTGCGATTTTCCCAGTGTCTGTACAATATCGGAAGCGAGGTACCCTTCCTCTTCCAGATTGTAGAGAGCGTACCGTTTATAGAGTACATCCGAGGGTTCCCAGAATTGACAGCCAGAACCGGCCAATGCCAGCAGTAGCATCAGATGAGACAATTTATATTTGAACCAGGTCCTGGACGGGTTCCATACCCCTGTCTGCAAGAGACTTGATTCAGCTTTCTCTCGGCTGGCCCATTGCCCGATTTTCATTCCATTTCTGGACTTGCGCACCCGGAAAGGCTGCAACCCTACCGCTGGGAAGCAAGCGAATTATGCACGCCTTAAGAGTGTGACCAGTTCACTATGAGGAGTCCCAGGAAAGAAATCGAAGCAGTGCAGCTCAGCTATTTGGAAACCACCTTGCTGCAATATACCCAGGTCACGATTCAAAGTTTGCGGATTGCAAGAAGAATAGATGAGAAACTGAGAGGCGCTGCGCTGAATCCACTGACAGAGCTTATCCTTGAGGCCCGCTCTGGGTGGATTGGCAATTAGAAGGGAATCTTTCCCCGGTGCAGGAAACTGTTGCGAAAGGTATTCAGCTACGTTAGCTCGATACAGATCTGTGGATCGAAATCGGGCTTTTAAACCGGCGGCCCGGAAGTTGGATTTTCCTTTTTCAATGGCCGGACCATGAGATTCAGCACCATAGAATATTGCCTCTTTTATTCCGGTCTTCTGGGCTCTTCGCAGCAATATTGCTGCGCCGATAAGTCCGGTTCCGCAAAAGAATTCATACACTGCATCCAGATCCGAACCGGGCAAATCATTTCGGACACGAAGAGCCATATCGCTCAGAGTTTTCAGCCATGAAGAAAACAGAAACCTGTTCGACTGAGCGAACCCCTGGGCTGGCATTCTCCAGGAAAAATCCACATCTGGTAGAGAGATAGATCGTGCATCTTTGTTTGCATCCGAGTCAGCGGTGAGCCGATCATTAAATACCAGATCTGGCCGGGAGCCGATCATCTTATTTAAAGCAGGCGATAGGTTTCTGCATCCACCTGCCGGAAGGGACACCACATCATTTGTATGTAATGCAAAAAAGCCTCGTCTGCCATTCTGTTCATGTAGGCGAACCTGGTTCCGGTATTCATTTCTGGGCCCGGAATGTACCTTTAAATCAGAAAGATAAGGTGCCAGAAACTTATGTTCCTGCAGCAAGGAAAGTTTAAGACCAAGCTCTTCTTCGTAGGATATATGGCGAAAACTGCATCCTCCGCAGGCCGGAAACACTAAACAGTCCGATTCCACTCGATTGGAGGCAGGCAATAAGACCTTTCGCACTACCGCAAAAGAATGCTGCGCCCTCATCTTGACGATCTCGGCCTGTACCGTCTCCCCTGGAAGTGCTCCATGCACAAATATGGTGTTGCCGTTATGATGTGACAGAGTCAGTCCATTCTGGACCCATTTATCGATTTTCAATTCCACCAGTCCATCAGTGGCTGCTTCGTCGGTTGATTTCATTTGTTTTTCTTTATCCGGTTTATTGCACCGACAACGCCAGGGTTAGCTGGATCGATGGAAATGATAGAATAATAATAGGTGAGACTACTGGATCAAGATGGAAGGTTCAATTAGAACAGAGCATCCTGCTCCTTTTCCGGGATGGGCTCAACGGTTACAGAACCATCTTCCTGCTTCTTTATCGTTTCCAATTTCTTTTCAGCTGTTTCCAGAATGGAGGTACAGATCTTCTTCAATTCCATTCCTTTTTCGTAGGCTTTGATAGAGTCATCCAGAGTTAATTCGCCGCTTTCGAGGTTTCGCGTAATCTCCTCCAGTTGCTGTAGAGCCTCCTCAAAGGATATGCTTTCTTTCTTTTTTGCCATTGGGTTTCTCTCCGAAATTGTCGGGTCTAAATACCGTCTCCCAGAAATTCCATATACTCCGGATGATTTCCGGAAACCAGACGATGCACCAGGCCAGCCAATTCAGGCTCTGGCTTCTGTTTACGGCGGGCGAAGATTTTTTCGCAGTCCCCCAGGAATCGATCCGTTTCATAACGGCGACCGGTGAGTCCCCAGGATAGAGGATACAGATACTTGGGCGGGTGGCCTCCGAATACATTGCTGCCTGCATCCAGAACGGTTCCTGTATTTATCATCGTGCCGATGGCAGTCTTTACACAATCTCCCAGGATGGAGCCGAACTTGATCCGTCCGGTGGACACTTCGACTACTTCGCTTTCATAATCCGGGAATTGATCCACAGGTAGCTTCAGTCGAATTTCACCGTAGTTATTCTTTAGATCCGACGTTGTGGTAAGTGCACCCAGATTAACCCAGCTACCAATAATGCTGTGTCCCACAAATCCTTCATGGTGCTTGTTTGTAAAATCACCCAGTATTGAGTTTTCTATTTCCCCGCCCAGGCGGCAGCCGGAACCGATTAGATTACCACCGGTTAGCCGCAAATTGTCCAGTCTGCAGCCGGGGCCGGCGTACACAGGGCCTTCCAGAAATGAAAATGCACTGATTTTCACATCTTCATTTAAGATGATCGGACCTTCTCTTGCATCCAGAACGACTCCGGGGCCAATTTCGCAGGATGGATGAATCAGTAGGTTCCCTGGATTTCCCAGTACAGATACCTCATTGAGATGATAGTAAGGCCCGGATATCCATTGCCACATTTTTCCCGGGTCGGAGCTTACATTGCTGGCTCCAGAACTCCGAAGCAAATCCAGGTCCCTCTGTAGCGAGCCGGCCATGTCATCAAGAATGCGAAACAGAGAAAGGCTGGAAGAGGTGCGAATTTCAATACCCGACTTCTGCGAAAGTATCTGAATTTCTTTTTCCGGACGCCCTCGGTCCTGCGCTCCCAGATAAAGGGAATGCTCCGGCGGTAGACTCTGCAGAGCTCGGGCCCCAAGGGTGCGAGCGAAGACACTTTCCAATTCAGGATCTGGATGATAGTAGAACAGTTCGCTGGAAGGATATCCCAGCCGAATCCTCTCCAATTCAGTGAGAAGTCCGGTGCGAAATCGAAAAATACTCTGGAAACGGCTGAGCGGACGGTGCTCCAGGAGGCCCCGCTCAATTATTAGTATGTCCGGATTCTGGGATGGCATACGGAATCAAATGATCCCGGTTACTCCACTGTGACGGACTTTGCCAGGTTTCTGGGCTGATCCGGTTCGCATCCCCTTTCCAGGGCCACATAGTAGGCCAGTAACTGCAACGGAATAACCGAGAGGATGGGAGTAAGGTAATCCGGACTGTCCGGTATGGTAAAGCAGAAATCCGACATGGCTGGAACTGTCTCATCCCCCTCGGTAACAATAGATAGTATCTTGCCTTTGCGAGTACGGACCTCTTCGATATTGGAAACCATCTTCTCATAAATCTCTGTTTTAGGAGCCAGACAGACCACCGGCACTTCATCGGTAATAAGAGCAATGGGGCCATGCTTGAATTCGCCACCGGCATATCCGGAAGCATGAATATAAGAAACTTCTTTCAGCTTTAATGCTCCTTCCAGCGCTGTCGGATGATTAAAATGACGACCCAGAAATACAAAGTCCTTGGTAGTTCTGAACTGACGGGCCATCTCCTTGATCTCATCTGCTTTTGCGAGAATGGCCTCAATCTTTGAAGGAATCATCCGAATTTCCTGGAACATCTCCTGGCGATCTTCCTTTTCGGTTAGCCATCGGATTCCTGACATCATCAGTGAGAAGAATAACAGGTGCATCAATTGAGCAGTGTAGGCCTTGGTAGAAGCCACTCCTATCTCAGGACCACCCATGAGATCAATATGTGCATCGGATTCATGCGCAATTGTAGATTCCGTACGATTCACAAGAGACAGTACCTTGCAAAATTTCGCCTTTGCCTCATGGACTCCGGCCAGTGTATCTGCAGTCTCCCCGCTTTGAGAAATGGCCATAACCAGGGTATCCCCTTCCGCGATAGGGTTCCTGTATCGAAATTCGGATGAGATGTCTACTTCTGTGGCAATTCTTGCAAATCGCTCCAGATAGATCTTACCCACCATGCCTGCATGCCAGGAAGTGCCGGCGCTGGTTACCAGGATACGACCTACCCGCCCAAAAAAATCATTGGGCATTTGCATTTCATCAAATCGAATTTTGCCCTTTTCATCCATTCTTCGCTCAATGATTCGGCGAAGCATATCTGGCTGCTCGTAGATTTCTTTGAGCATGAAGTGATCATAGCCACCTTTATCAAGCTCACTAACCTGCATGGTAATGGTGGTGGTTTCGAAGGTTACTTCTGCACCGTCTGCATCGTATAAATGCATTCCATCTTTATCGATCCAGCCCCACTGGCCATTTTCGATTATATACTGCTCTTTTGCCTGAGGGATTACTGCCAGGATATCGCTGGCCAGAAAGGTCTCTCCAGCGCCCTGGCCAAATACTAACGGCGATCCATCCCGAGCAAAGAAAACTGTGTCCGGGAATTCATCATGAACCAGGCAGAAGGAATACCGACCTTCCAGGCGGACAACTGAGGTTCGAATGGCTTCTTTCAAATCTCCTGTCTTTTTCCATTCTTCCTCTATCAAATGAGGAATGACCTCGGTGTCCGTATCCGTATGAAAGAGATGCCCCTTTGCGATAAGCTCATTTCGTAGAATATGATGATTTTCGATAATGCCGTTGTGAACCAGAGCCATCCGGTTCTTGCAATCTGTGTGGGGATGGGCATTTACCTTGCTTGGTTGACCATGAGTGGCCCAACGAGTATGACCTATTCCGGCCGGTCCCTCAATGGGATAGAGCTTCAGTAGATCTTCCAGCTCTTTGATCTTTCCTTTCTCTTTGCGAACTTCCAGTTCACCCTTATCAATGGCAGCAATGCCAGCTGAATCATAGCCTCTATACTCAAGTCGGGTAAGTCCCACTAGAAGCACTGAATGTACTGATTTTGGGCCAGCATAAGCCACGATTCCACACATGCCTGGCAGATTTTGACTACCAGATTTCGAAGCAAGTAGGAAAGGGCCGGAAATCCGGCCCGATTTGGCTTAACATTATTTGTGTAAGCGAACTGGTACAGTGTAGCGTTTTGGATACAGTGCTTTCAGACAGCTTTTGAAATGCTCAAATCGATGAAGCTACCCGGACGGTTCGCATTGGCCCGATTGCCCAGGTTTGCCAAACTGGAAATCAGCATAATCAAACCGGTAAAGAATGCAATCTTCGCGGCGGATCTGAGGTTGCGAAATCGTTTTCCAATCATGAATAATAGAGTCACTATACCAGCGAAAATAAACGGTGCCAGAAATAGGCCCGAATAATATCCGATGGTGGATGCCCGATTCCCGGTGTAGTCAGAGGAATTGGCTGCAAATGAAAGAAACCCTGCCAGAAATAGAATGATCAGAGCTCCAATAATCCAGAGCACCGTTCCGGCCGTGGATTTTTCAGGTTCTTGATACACTGGTTCTTCTTTCAATTCGTTGTTCTCGCCCATAGTAATTTCCAGAGTCTCAGATTTACTGTACATTTCGCAGGCAGGTCAATTATTTTTCAACCTTAACAGTTCTGCAGTAACTATGGGTTTTCCTATCGAATCCACAAGGATCACTCCGACGTGTGATTTTTCAGCTCGCAATCTATCATCCAATTGATTCCATACCGATCGCGAAAGTTTCCAAAGAGACTACCCCAGAACATTTCCTGAAGCTCCATTTCGATTTGCCCTCCCTCGGAAAGTGTTCCATAGATTCTTCTGGCTTGCTCTACATCGCTCAATGAAATGCAAATATGCTGATTATTTCCCTGCTCACATTTCTGTCCCATGGATTCCAGATTATCAGTACCCATTAGAATAAATGAATCTACAGGAAGAGAAATATGCATGATCTTATCCAGATCTTCGGTGGGCACCGGAGCATCGCCATCTGCTGAAGGAATATCTCTGAATCTGATTAGATCCGAGAATTCGCCTCCAAATACTGACCGATAGAATTGAAAGGCCTCCTCGGTCGTGCCGGGAAAATTTAAATAGGGATTTATTTTCATCCGCCTCTCCTGGCCAATTTTCTGACCTGGTTCCAGATTTGAGGTGCCTTGCACCAATCATTAGGAGGCTGCAGTCATTAAGAAACCTGTAAACTGAAATCCGCAGAGAGAACGGTTATTTTTTGCCCAGGGCCTTTCGCGCTGCTTCATGTAGAGTTTGCAGATCTGCAGCATTTCTACCTTCCACAATCAGTCGCACAATGGGCTCGGTATTGCTGGCCCTCAAATGAACCCAGCCTTCCGGAAAGCCCAGCCATAGACCATCCCTTTCATCCACGCTGGCTCCATGGCCCATTGCCTTTTTCAATTTGCGAAATGCTTCCGGAATTTTAGTTCGCTTCATTTCAATCTTTTCTTTTCGCATGTGAATTGCTGGCAGGTTCTGAAGCATACCATCCAGACTCGATATATTGAACTGAGCCATGGCAGATAGTATCCAGGCAGCACCGGCCAGAGAGTCCCGGCCATAGGAGGGTAATGCAGGATCAATGACCCCTCCATTTCCTTCACCTCCAAAAACAGCCCTGGAGCTGAGCATGCTTTCCACTACATTTGCTTCGCCCACCGGTGAGCGAGCGAAAGGTAAGCCTGCTTCCTGGGCAACAATGGATGTAAGCAAAGATGAGGACAGATTTACAACCACACCATTTCGTTTTCCTCTGGCAGGACCTACCTTTCCTGTACGGCCAGATTTCAACGTTTGTACATATCCCATCAAGGCAAGCGGCAACGTGTATTCTTCATTGATTGCTCCGGCTATTGCAGTGCCTGGCACCAGGCGATCTGCATCCGGATCCAGGGCAAATCCTGCTGCCACTTTATCTTTCTGGCATAACTTCCCAAATTCTTTCAGGGCAGCGGGCGTGGGCTCCGGAGGACGAGCAAAGCCCACCCGATCTTCGCAGTTCAACCGAATTACTTTGCATCCCAGGGCAGCCAGAAGAGCCGGCATGGCCTCTCGACCCGCCCCGTTCACCGCATCCACCACAACTCTATATTTCTTTTTACGAATCTGATTCACATTGGGAATTCGCTTCAGGATGGAATTGATATGGAGTGAAACTCCATCGACTATTTCGGTCTCTCCCAGTTTTCCTGGACCCACCGTAGTATCCAGTTGCTGGGCCAGAGCCTCTTTCCAGGCCTGCAGTTCCCGAGAACCGAAGAAGAATCCACCCTTTTTTAGAAACTTAAGGCCATTCCATTGAATAGGATTATGCGACGCTGTTACAATTATTCCCGCCGATGCTTTCTTCTGATTAACCACCGCTTTTACTGTAGGAGTGGGCGCCAGACCTGTATCCAGGACCTTCTTTCCGGACAGAGCCAGAATACCCTGAATTAGTTCGCGGATGGCCGGGCCAGAAGGCCGAGCATCGTTGCCCAGAACAATGACTCGATCCGTCATAGCGGCAAAGGACTGAATGAAACGAGCCAGATAATCCGGGCGAAACCCACCGGGAAGAGTTCCCCGAATTCCGGACACAGAGACCATTAGTTCTCCGGAGTCCACGGCCTTTTGAACCGTAGCAGGTAGAGCAATGTTCTTTTTGGATGCAGCCATATTGCATGCCTGCATTGCCATTCTGTATGTCCAGCCGTTACCGAAGCATTGTTCCCTGGATTGCAACGCGGCCATCATCTGGAATTGCTCCGTTCAGTGGTGTCTGTGAGGCCGCGGTCAATTTTACTCGACCGCACAGTAGCTGGAAAAATTCTATGCTCAGGCTCGGGTGGTGGAATTGGTAGACACGCAAGCTTGAGGTGCTTGTGGGAGTAATCCTGTGGGGGTTCAAGTCCCCCCTCGAGCAATTCCTGCCCTTCTTTTAATCCATGGATCCATTGCTGGACGAAAAAATCGTCATTACACTGGCGCGGGGATTCACTGAATTCATTCAAGAGAGTTTACAAATTCATGCTGTTCGAGAGGCCTACGGCCCTTCCAGGAATGAAGGTCTTTGCTATGAGGCTACGTCTTGCATCGGATTTGGCGGTGACATAGAAGGAAAATTGTATCTTTGTATGGATGGATACACCAAGCTTAAGATGCTGCCGGTAATATTCGAAAAGTTCGGAGTAAACCTGGGCGAAAAAGGCATGGCAGATTCCGTTTTGCTGGAATTCTCCAATCAGATAGCAAGTTCCATTATTCAGGAGCTTCGCGATGCAGGGTACAATCTCACTCTGGAACCTCCGGAAAACCTGAATCATAAACTGGTATCTATTGATCTAAATACAAACAGGCAATATATACTGATTTTCTTTCTTCAAGACCGGAGAGGTCGAAAGTACATGGGTCGCTGCTATCTAGTTCTTACCCTAAAAAAATTCTAATTGGCTTTGCTCTGTTATTGACTGATACATAGGCCGGGCTAACTTCCAGGCTTGGATAAATGCGAGGCAATTCGCATTTGCACCAACGGGGAGGTTTTCTATGGATGATATGACTCATCAGCTTGCAAAGAATCCTGTACATCTTGGACTTGGAGCCACAGCCGAAGTAGAGCCAGCAATCACGGGAATGGAATGGTATGCAGGTTACATAGAACGTCATAAAACGGACGGCAATGAAGGTCGTCTCGTCGCGGAACATACATTCAGCGAACCCTGGGACAGCTGGGAAATGCATCCTGAAGGCAGCGAATTAGTCTACTGCATTCGCGGCGAAATTGATCTGATTCAAGAGGTTCCAGGAACTACTAGAAGGATTAAGCTCAGGTCCGGCGAATACGCCATCAACGAACCGGGGGTATGGCATACTGCAGATGTGACCGAAAGTTGTACCGTACTGTTTATTACATCCGGCCTGGGAACACAGCATAGACAGCGTACATGAGTTCTCAATCTCCAGCCGGGCCTCTTGCTCGAGCGCTGAATCATACTACAACCAGCTATAAGTTCCTGTTCTTGAAAGGCTTACTGGATGCGGCAGGAATCACATCGGCTGTAGAAAAACGAGATTCCATTCCTCTCAAAGAAATCTATGTTCGATCCATTGTTACTGCCTGGTATCCGGTAGTTACTTTTCATCTTTCCCTTGGCAGCCAGGATCGCATCGAGCAATTCATTGGTACTATCAAGGAATCGCCAGGGATCGATACCATAGAAATTCCTTCCCCGGACCGCTTAATATCCGAATTTTCCGGCCAATCCAGCAATGAAGAGCAAAACAGAATATTCAAACAGCTGGATCAATATGTACGCTTTCGCTTCTTGACTCCCTGGATAGAGGATGAATTGAGGGGCCTGCCAGACTCCAAAAAGAATGCAGCCATTGAAAGAATCGCAGCGGCCGATGCGAAAAGCAAACCGCAGAAGCAACGATTACCTTACCATTTCATGGAAATGGACGGAGAAATTCATATTGCCTTGCAGAAACAATTCTCGGAGTATTTGCGATCCAATTCCACTCTGGTATACGATTGGTGGCGATGGAATTTTGCCAGATACGTTCAGGACCGAAATCCACTGTGCCCGGGGATCATAAATAAGATTGAAAAGCCCGAAAAAAGAGAGCTTACACTTCAGCGAATTGTCTGGAACCATAGAATCAATGTCGGTGACGATATCCGCTGCATCTACTCAGGAGCGAAGCTAGACAGGTCTTTTGACCTGGATCATTTCATCCCCTGGTCTTACCTGCTGCATGATAAGCTCTGGAATATTCATCCCTGTCTGCCGAATGCCAATCGAAGTAAATCCGATCGTCTGCCTTCCCTGTCCCTGTATTTGGATAGATTTCTCATATTGCAACTGGAAGCATTGAAATCCACTCCGCTCTTAACAGACACCTGGTCAAAACGACAGTCCTGGAAATCAAAATACGAGTTTCAGTACGATATCTCTCCGCAGCTAAATCTGCTGCGGATTTCCCGGGAAAACAGCAAAAGGGCCCAGAGGTTATTGGAGGAGAACATAGTTAGGCTCTGGGAGTCCGCAGAGCAGCAGGGCTATGCAACAGACTGGATCTACCTACCGGCCTAGTCGAGCGAGCCGGACCTGACGAATGACCAATTTAATATTTCTGCTTTTCTGAGATAACCCCGCGAACGCCACCTCGTGGATCTCTGGAGTCGCCGGAGTTACGCGGAATTACATGGATATGCACATGCCATACAGTCTGACCCGCGGCAGGCCCCATATTTATGCCAATGTTGAAATCAGTGGCTCCGAACTCCTCTTTGAGTTCTAACAGAACTTCATCCACCAGGCTCCACAAACTCTGCTTCTCTTCGCCACTTAGTTCATCGTAGCGCGATACAACCCGTCGGCTGATGACCAGGGTGTGGCCCGGAGTTACCGGAAAACGATCCCTGCAGGCAAAACTCAGCTCATTTTCTGCAACTCTGGGAGCGCTCAGAAATGGACTTTCGAAAGGAGGCGAGTTATCGCTCATTTGTTAATTTGCCTGTGTGCTATTGTTTCGCAGGTAAGTCAGCCCATGGAATAGGGATCACCACCGCCGCCACCGGCCTTCATTTCATGAAGTTTATGCCGAGTTTCTGCGATTGCATCCTCCACTTCAGCTGTTCTTTCCAGAATTAGCTTCAGAAGAGAAAAAGGAAAAACAGGATCATTTCTAGAGATTCGAAGAAACATGGGTTCGTCGATATAACCCAGTTTGGCATGCTTGGTCTGCACTCGAATTGTGGCTGAGCGAGGGTTTCGATTCAAGATTGCCATTTCGCCGAAGAAAGCTCCCGGACCAAGTGTGGCAATTGTGTAATCAGCTCCATCAATCTGGCGAGATACGCTCATCTCCCCTTCCGATACAAAGTACATACGTCCGTCTGAATCCTGGCCCTGCTCGAAAATCACCTCACCCTGTTTGTAGTAAGCCGTGGCGAGATTATTTACGTATTCAAAGATATTCAGGGACATTAGCTAATACCCCTTCTGGCTTTTTCCTGATCCAGCTCTTCGGTAAGCTTTTGCAGAGTATCCTCGGACTTGATCAGTCGGTCCACAGCATGCCTTAGCAGATAGAATAGAAACTGAGGACTGGAACCGGATAGCTTGTAGAGGATGGATTTATTGATTACACCTAACTTGGCTTCCGGACTGATTACACGGGCCGTGGCCATCCGGGGCTGGGCTCGAATCAAAGCCATTTCGCCAAAAAACTTTCCAGGACCAATGGAGTTGATCTGGCGCTCCTCGCTTCCATCACCTCTAAAAATGCCAATAATTCCTTCAAACACAAAGTACATGCAGTCCCCGGCCGTTTCCCCTTCCTGGAAAATGATATGATTCTGGGGATATTTCTCCAGAGTAACCCGCTTCAGCTGGTCCAGCACAGACATGATTCCCATTTCAGCAGGTCCGGAGCTATCCTGCAAGTCAATCCCGGTCGGCCGTACCATTTTAGCTGCCATCTGGAGAAAAAAATGGTCTCTGTATCTGTCTTACAACCACTGGCCATATGAGCCGGAAGTCCGAAGACAGCCTATTTAATGCCATGAACAGACAGGTGGGGCGTACCATCCATCAGTATGATCTGATCGAAGATGGCGATCGCATACTTGTGGCCATGAGCGGAGGAAAGGATAGCCTCTTTCTATTATATATACTCAAGGAATTCCAGAAGAAAGCACCCATTTCATTTGAGCTGGTTCCGGTCCATCTGGACCAGGGTCAGCCCGGCCACACAGCCGAGCCATTAATCGAACTGGTTCAATCCATGGGATTTGATCTGCATATTGAATATCAGGACACCTATTCTACCGTCCTGGAACTAACCCCGGAGGGCAAGACCTACTGTGCCGTATGCAGTCGATTGCGCAGAGGTATTCTCTACAGGTTGGCGAGGGAGACTAACTGCAACCGGATTGCTCTGGGGCATCACAGGGAAGATCTTTTGAGCACATTTCTAATGAATGCATTCTTCAATGGTAAACTGGGAAGCATGCCACCGGTGTACAGAATCGAAGAAGGAGATCTCCAGGTAATACGACCACTGGCCTCTGTATCAGAAGACGATATCAAAGAATTCGTTTCGCTTAAAGGTTGGACAGTGCTACCCTGCAACCTTTGCGGCTCCCAGGAAGGAGCCCGCCGAAAGCAAATGCAACATTTGCTGGCAGATCTGGAAAAAACAAGTCCTCAGATCAAGAATTCTCTGCTGGCAGCTCTGGGAAACATCCACCGCGATGAACTTATGGATCAATCACTCTGGACCGGTAGTCGAAGGGGGCCGGACCTGGAGAATTCCAGAAACCAACAGCCATTGTCTTCCTTCATGCACGACAATACCAGAGGAGTGGTTACCGCATCTGCAGCCGCCGAATAAGCGATGAATTGGTGTGCGAATCATCGGGAAAGGTCAGACGTATTCGTCAAAGTCACGGATAGCTCTGCGCATGCCTGACCTGTACTTCGTCAGCACGATGCTGGGGTCACAGGCGGGCTCAAATTAGCGAGATGTACCCTGGCAGGCAATAAACACCCGCAGGTGACTTCAAAGGATGCCAGGCCGCCAGAATAAACGACGGGACAATGGCCTTAAATGACCCGCCCGCAGATTGAATCTCCCGCAGGCAGGCCAGAGTCGTCGGTTAATAAGCAAACCTACCGGGCGCGGGTTCCACCATCAACCCCTGCGTGGAATCCGATGAGGTGCTCAAAGGTTGCGAAAAGGTATAGCCACTTCCGGTATCTGTAACAGTGATCTGACTGCCACGCGGAAAGGTTGCCCTGGCTGAACAGGTTCTACCATTTCGTCCTATCGCGGCGGTATGCGTGGTGGTCACTGACTGATATTCGCTGGTTTCTCCATTGGCCACCGAAAAGGTTAGCATGGCCGCATCAGCACAGCCGGCCGTTGGATGCAGTGTGTAGGCTACCGCAGATCCGCTATTGTTTAAGATTTGCGCGCGAACCTGTAAATCCGCAAGAGCCAACCAGAACAAAGGTTCATCGAAAATCCGGGCCGGGCTTCCACAATGCGGACCGGGAACAGACAATCTCATCAGAAGTAATGCGATGAGTAACAGCTCAACCTTCCCGGGCTAGATCATGGAGCCGGCTTCTGCATCTGACTGAACACAGATAGCCCGCGGTTCTCGCCACCGATTATGCCTTCCCCTATTCCGCCGCACGAACGCCGGAGCGATACCGAATCACTGTTCCAGTAGCCTTCCAGCGAAATTCATTGTAGACGAAAAACAGAACTCCAAAAACTTCCAGATCAGTCTGTACGTTAATGACATCATCGCCGCCCTTTTCCAGAGCCTTCTGCCTTAAGGCTGAGAATCCCTGCCCGCCATAATTGAAAAGTCCAAGAATGCTGTAGATGGTTCCCTCCGCTTCGACAGTGCCAAGTATCTGGTAGTCATCGGAATCCAGTTGAAATGTGGTAAATCCATTTGTGGGCCCCGGGCTACGAACGTTGTTATAACATCCTGGAAGTGCGCCCAGGCTGATAAGGAACGCAGATATTGCTGCCAATCTAATGCTTTTTTTGAGTAGATCCATGCTCAGGACTCTGCCCGGCACCAGGAAGCCGTAAACCCGAAAATGGTTGTCGTGTATCGTTTTTGATCAATTCTTGAAGCGTGCAGGCAAATGTAATTGAACTGGAGAATGCTACCGTAACCTCCTTTCCGGTATGGCCCCTGGGTTGTAATTGTTCCATAATTGAATGTAAAGGAAGCCAGGAGGCCATTGTGGTGGATCCAGGAGGCGAAGAAGAAAAAATTCTGGGAGTTCTAAGAGAGAGAGGACTTCAGGTTTCCCGGATCATTCACACCCATGCCCACTTTGATCACTGCCTGGGAACCCATGGTGTGGCCGATGCACTGCGGCAGGAGGATCCGAACAGAGAGGTTCTAGTAGGACTGCATAAAGGAGATAGTTTTCTTTATCGAAATCTGGCCATGCAATGTGGTTGGTTCGGACTTCCGCCTATGGAATCCAGGGAACCCATCAACCTGGATCTGGAAGATGGAATGCGAATTTCCTTTGGACAACAGGAGCTGGAAGTATTGCACACTCCAGGGCATACCCCGGGGTCATGCTGCTTTAGCGTGGAAGGTCTGGTCTTTTCCGGAGATACACTGTTTGCAGGGGGGATTGGTCGAACGGACTTACCTGGCGGCGATTCAGAACTAATTATGAAAAGCATCCGGGGTCGGCTCTTTTCCCTGGACGATGGGACGGCCGTGATACCCGGCCATGGAGGATTCACCAGAATCTTCGAAGAAAAATCCACCAATCCTTTCTTTTAAGTTTCGAAGGTATTTCTCAAATCAACCTACGAAAGGACGTTCCAGATACTGTTCCTGGAGCCCCAACCTCGGATTTCTAAGGCGGCTGCATGCGAATTCCTACACAGCCGGGCTCAATTGCCGATAGAATTAAGATGAGCCCTCCCTTCCCTGCCAGTGGCCCCAGGAAATCCGGTGCTGCACCCTCCAGGCCTTCCGGACGGACCATTCCATTGGCCTACGGTATACTTATTCTCATGGCACTTGCTCCTGCTCTGTCGGAAGCTCCATCGGCTTTTCCCCGAGAAATTGACTTCGGATATGAAAAGCGAATGGGCCAATTCATTACAGGACGAGAACTGGAAATCTGGGCCGCCCAGAGAGGGCTGGAGATAACTCCTGATTGTCCGCTAAGAGACCTGGCGGATTCAGAAGCGGAGATTATCTCTTCCAGAGGCTCAAGCTTCGAGCTCTTCGCTCCCGGTCAGGGAAGAGTGTATCTGTACCTGGACTTTGTATCTTTCCGTAAGCAGGGAACCCGTAACAGGCCTCTGGAGCCACATTGTTACCCGGCTCAAAGTGAAATCAGGCTACTGGAAAACACAGATCTTCCGGTGCAATTTCTGGAAATCTATGTAAACGGTAGCCGAGTCAGTACCCAGGTATTCGGCGCCGGTTCTCAACCAGCATCGCCATTAATTGTGCCAATTACTCGGGAAATGATGCCTGATCGAAGACTTCAGATTGAACTAAGACCGGGACCGGGAAACCAATTGCTGGCCCTATGGGATGCTTTTCTGAGCGAAATCCCTCCCGAGAGATGAGCGGTTCCGCTTCCGGACCCGCTTTCAATGGAAGGCTTCTAAATTAGAAGGAGTAGCGGGACTTGAATTCATCACCGGAAAGTATTTCAAAATAAGAAGTTAGTCCGCTGACTTTGAATACCTTTTCGATGGCCGGTTTCAGGTTGGCCACACATAGCTTTCCGTTCAATCCCTGGATGTAATTCAGGGCTTTGATCAGTATACCAATTCCGCTGGAATCAATGTATGTCAGCTTATCCAGGTCGATAACAACGTCGGGATTGTTATCCTTAACGTTTTCTTCCAGGGATGATTTGAGATCCAGGGAGGTATAGATGTCCAGGCTGCCCTCAAGTTCGAATAGAATCTGATTATCGTTTTTCTTTACACTGATTTCCATATACAGAGTCCAGGGCAACAGCCTACAGAGGGCCACAAAGAATTCAATGAAAAATTGGAAAAAAGACCGATATTAAAAGACAGGGTGACTTTCGCAATTAAGGTAGCTATGATGGGACAGAGGAAATGGATTCCGGCGGCCGTACTGACGGCCTTTCTCTTTGCGCCGCAGTATGATTATCGTGCAGAGCAGAATGCAGACAATGGGGCGCCCTCGCTCACAGAGCTGGAAGTACCCAACGAGGCTCAGACAAAACAGATCCGTGACTTAATTCAACAGATTGCAGAGGTGGAATCCTCCATTGCTGCCATGAAAAATGACCTGGATGTGCTGGGAAAGGTTAACGATGGACAGACCCGCATCAATGTGGCCGCTACCTACATGGGCAATCCCGGGAATATCGAGCACCGTTTCTTCATTAACGAGATAGCCACCATCCATTGGAACGGAAATCAAATCGGTAAATTCGAATTCTTCCGTCGGCAGGCCAGAGTCCGGGGCATTTATATTATAAAAAAGACCATGACTGCAGATTCCATGGCTCAGGCCGCAGAAAGCGGAACCTTGCAGGTTCCAATTGCCATTCTGGTACAGGAAACCCTGGACTCCGGTCGTGGCATAGTCACTCAATTCAAGCTACCCGGACCAGACCAGGACAGTATTAAAGATCACAATGAGCTTGTGGAGTCTGGAAAAGGAAAAATGGAAGTGAGCACGGTCTACCTTCGACAGGTGGAGGACCGGCTGGATATTCTCAGAAGATATCTACAGGCCATGCGAGACACAGAGCGAATTATCAGATATCTGATTCGAAATAAAATCAAAGCAGACCACTACCGCTACGAAAGGACCAAAAGCATTAAATGATATGCCGACGGTATTTGTGGATCATTACAGGCTACTGGGAATAAGCCCGGTAGCCTCCACCGACGAAATTCAGCGGGCCTTTCGTAGACTTGCCAAAATCCATCATCCGGATAAGAAAGGCGGAGATCCTCTCAGGTTCCATTCAATTTATACAGCCTACCGCATCCTTTCACACGATAGTTCAAGAAGACGATTCGATGAAGTATTCTTCAGGCATCGACTGAAACAGGCTGGACTGAACCAGACAAAGCAAGTAATGCCCCGGGTATTTCGCGTAGGAGCGGAACGATTTGTTTACCCCACTTCGGTGGCATCCCTTGCGCGACGAGGATTGCTAAGAAAGAAATTTAGAAGCCGGGATCGCAGAAAATACCTTAGAATCGATTATGACCTGGAACTTCCCCTGCTGGAACGAGAAATGCCAGGTCCGCTGCGAATCTACGTACCTGTGGTGGCACGCATCCTTTGCCCTGACTGTCATGGCTCTGATACCGATTGCCATGCCTGCAATGGAAAGGGCTCATACAAGGCCAGCCGAACAGTTAGACTTGATCTGGAAGGTGGATTGAGTGAAGGACAAATTCTAGAACTGGATTTAAGCAGTTTACGGCCGGATGGCCCTCTGAGCTATTTCAAAAAAAAGAACATTCGGATTAAGATTACATGCATAAAAACAAAATGAAACGTGCCTTTTTATTTATCGCCTCACTGATAGTGGCCATCTCAGGCTGTGTGGATGCGGATGCAGAAGCGGAAGAATCTCTTCAGAAGGTAACCAACCAGATTGTTTCTTCCATGTCACTGGAAGAAAAAGTCGGTCAGCTAATTCATATTGGAATTAGTGGAAAAACCATGCGATCGGGAATTGAATCTGAAATTCAGAAGTATCATCCCGGTGGTGTCATACTCTTTGGAATAAACCTGGGCACAGCCAATCAGGTTAAGGAATTAAACAACAAATTACAGAAGTCCTCTTTGAAAGAAACCGGGATTCCGCTCTTGATAAGCATTGACCAGGAGGGAGGTCGAGTTGTTCGACTAACGCATATAACTCAGTTCCCGGGAGCTATGGCCATGGGTCAGACCGGACAGCCAGGTCTTGCAAGGGCGGTAGGATTCATTACCGCCAGCGAATTAAAAGACTTTGGATTTAATCTGGTCCTTGCTCCGGTTCTGGATATTAACAACAACCCCCAAAATCCAGTGATCAATACCAGATCCTACGGAAGTAATACATCCACTGTTACTGAAATGGGTCTGGCATATATGGAAGGGGTGCAGATGGCAGGCTCCATTCCAGTAATAAAGCATTTTCCTGGTCACGGAGATACTACGGTAGATAGTCACCATGATTTGCCCACAATTTCCAGGACCCTGGATCAACTAAAGAGCAAGGAATTGATCCCTTTCCAGGAAGCCATAAATAAGAATGCGCCGGCTCTAATGACAGCCCATATTCTGTTTCCTGCCCTGGATCAGAAATACCCTGCAACGTTGAGCTCTCGAATTTTACAGGATCTACTTCGCAAGGAACTTAACTTTAACGGACTCATCTTTACGGATGCGATGGAAATGAAAGCCATCGCCGATCGGTATGAAACCGGCGAATCAGCAATCCTTGCTATTGAGGCAGGGGTGGATGTGCTGCTGCTTACTGCCGAGGGTCCAAACACTCGTCGCATGTTTGAAAGCTTAATCAAAGCTGTAAAGGATGGCAGAATTTCAAAACAGAGAATCGATGAGTCCGTAAGAAGACAGATTTACTGGAAGTTGCGCACCGGGGCTTTCAGAAAGCACGGTTCGCCACGATACGCGCTGGCCAACCAGGACAAGACATTAAATCAGTATCTGGACCAGCAGGCAAAGATCAAAAGCGAGCAACGAATACAGATCCAAAAAGATTACCCCGGCAATCTAAATCGAACCGTATCGAGAAAAAGCATTGTTGCACTGAGAAAGGAATACTCGGGCCTGAACAAAGAGCAACTAAAATCCGCGTACCTGTTCTATAGAACGGCGGCAGCAAGAAAGCAAGCTCTGGAGATGGGAATTCCAGAAAGCCAGCTTGTTTTTTATCGCACCGGTCATACCTGGCTTTTTCGCATATACGACAAGAAGTGGGCCGGACCCTGGCTGGTTGAACTGGAAGAAGGGGATATACCTCTATGGAATCTCCTGGTCTCACGCTGGAATACCCGACGTGACGATCCTTTGATTGGACTTTACTCCGGGAATCCCTTTCATTCGATTTCCATTCCGGAGAAAGGAGCGTTTCTTTGTTCCTTTTCGCCTACGGTTGAATCTCGCAAAGCTTTAATCTATAGAAGCTTTCATGGACCCATCGAAAGGGCGGAGCTCATACTACCTTAGTAGGAATGGTCATTCGCCTGGAATCGTGAGACTGAGTCTCAGTTGAATGTTAGTGTTTTTTTAATAGATAGGGCTTTACACTTTGCTTTCGAGAGTTGATTTTTGACGCATGGATAAGTATTCACGCAAGGACTTTTTGAAAAGAGGACTAGTCGCGGGCGCTGCTATCGCAGGCGCTGGAACCTTTCTGTCGTATTGTCGTAAACCAGCTGATGAAGGGGCTGACCAGGGAGCAGTTAGCTGCACAGACACCGCCGGTCTATCCGAAGCAGATGTGGCAACAAGAACTCAGAATGGATACATAGATATCAGCAATAAGCCGGGACAGAGCTGCAGCAACTGTGCGCTGTACACACAACCTACTGGTGGTTCTGCTTGCGGTGGATGCCAGGCTGTTAAAGGCCCCATCAACCCTGCTGGTTGGTGTAACCTGTGGGTTGCTCAAGGCTGATACTAATTTCGAGTAACTGGCACCAGGCATGTAAGAAAGCACGCCAGGTTGCCCCGAAGAAACCCGGCTATGTTTGTAGTCGGGTTTTTTTTCAGATAGAACACTTCTCAAGGATGAACAGGTGCTGCAATGCAATTGACTTCAAGGTGCGGCGATCTGGAAGGAAGCCGGGTCCAAGAGAATTCTCCTGGAGAACCAATTTCGGATACATTCTACCATTCGCAAACATCCTCAATTACCACGCCCTGCTCCCCATCCATCAAATAGCAACTGCCTGATTCCAGTCCCTGATCCTGTTGCACGAAAACATCGTCGCGTGCGCTCTGCGAATATTTGAAGCTGGACTCATCCAACAGCAGGCCTTCTGAAGCGGATTCTATTCTGTAAACGGTGCCTTCTATCGATGGGTAGTAATAGTCAGAGATTTCCATTGGCTCCAGATCAAATGTACGGCCCCCGAGGGTCAGGGTCAGAGTGCCGCGATCAGATGGGGCCCTGTACCGAATGGATGTATATTCGGGAGCGGCCAATATTAGCCAGATTGAGAATGCAGGATTATCCGGATCCGGACAACGCTTGCAGGTGCAGACATCAAGATAGCAACCCATTGATAAGATAGCTGCAATTAGGATCCAACGAATCCGAGGCCTTCGCCCGAAATTAATACTCGACAACTTATACGAATCCATTGCCGGAACATCCTTCTAAAAAGGCAGGGGTCAATGGAATTCCCGGAATCAGCGGGGATTGGAAATAGCGAATTATAATACAGAACCTCTATACGGGGGCCCAGCGCTCTGGTGCGCGAAAGACTATAACGGTCCGGTTTCGGGCGCTAAATAGTGGAAATGGGACTCCGGCCTTTCACCTTCTGGAAAAGATTAATAGGCCCGGGGCTTCATGGAAACCCGCTTCAGGGGCCGGAGTATGAATCATTACCGAAATGTAATATGGGATCGGTATACCCTGGTCCCAATATAGATACGATGCTAGTGAGAATCTAGCGACCCTGGAACCAGAGTTCCGCCATATCCAGGGAATAGTCCAGAAATGAGCTCAAGGTTTTATCGTAGATTTCATTACCAAGAGATTCTCCATCCGGGCCCAGGTTCTTATCAGTTTCATGGGATTCCAGTAATCGAGGGGAAACTACGCTTCGTTTATCCAGAAAGCTAATCATCTTATTAATAAGGGTTTGCATTTCCAGGGCGGGTCTTCGGCCGCCACGGCCAGCAGAGACTCCAACCATGGCAAAAACTCGGTTATGAAAAACGTCAGACAGTTCCTTGTTTCCGATTTGATGAATGGCATTGATTATTTCGCCGCTGGTAATCCAGTTATACTCGGGCACAGCAAATAATATCAGTGAGCTATCCCGCATTGCCTGGATGAAGTTCTCTTGAAAAGAAGTGAGATTCTGGGAGTCCAGTGATCCTCGACCTACCATCGGAAGGTCCGCATAATGAAAATCCACGGGAGAAGGACATTGATGACCTTTTTCCTGCAATCCGCGGGTCAGCGCCCGGGCTACGCGTAAAGAATTACTGTCCTTTCGGGGGGAGCCGGAGATGACAGATGCTTGCATGACTGACGTTCCGTCGGACTTAGGTGCAGGGTCAAGCAGCTTTGAATCGGAATTGACACGGAAGGGGGTCCTCCAATTCCTGCAACGTGGTTATTGTGCAGAGCATCATTAGAGTCTGGAGCTTTCTTCTGGACAGACTGGTACTTTTCTCCCTGAAGCCCCCTACCCGGGTTCTGGGCACTCTCGGTGTCCTTTTTCTGGTGTCTGGCTCTTTTCTGCTTCTGAGAGAATGGAAACCTGTGGATTTGGACCTGGCCCGTTTTCTGGAGCCTGTGGAGGAAAAGCAGGAAATTCAGGATCCGGTACTACTGCATTTCCAGAATGGACTACCAGAACAGGGCATCATCGAAGGCGACAAGATCCTCCATCGTTGCGATCGACCGCTAAGTGCAGCCTATCTAGCCAGAGAATACTACTCTTTTAGCGGAGTGTTTCACAGAGGCGATCTAGAAGAGGCAATGATTCGGGAAAACCCGGATGCATTTGGTAAAAAATACTGCAAACCAGATAGCATTGTGGCCATTCCAGAGCCGCTAACCAGACCATTACAGAACCAACCTCTGGGCTGGGAGAAGGAAAGACCGGTTCGCGCCATCTATATGCGAGGGGACAACACTGTACCTGGTCGACTGATGCGAGAAGTGAAGTATATTCGTGAATCAGGAGCCAATGCAATTGTATTTGATGTTAAGGATATTCTGGGAGTCGTTAACTATCCTTCGCGCGTTCCTGAAGTTGAGCAGTACCGCCGCCATCGTCCACCTATCCGGGATTTATCCAAAGTAATCCGCTATCTGCATGATAACAACATCTATGTAATTGCTCGAATGGCCCTATTTCAGGACCAGAATCTCTCTGAAGTAAAGCCAGAACTTGCCATTCGGGATCGAAACTCCGCAGATGGTATTCTAAAAGTCAAAGGTAGGAATCTCTGGGTGGATCCAGGCCGGGATGAAGTTCAGACCTATAACTTGAAAATCGTGCATGAGCTACTGAGCACCGGTGTGGATGAGATTCAGTTCGATTATGTACGTTACCCGGCCGAAGGCGATCTTTCCGGAGTGCACTTTCATGACGTTCAAAACGTACATGATAAGACGCAGCATTTGAAACGATTTCTAGCCGCAGCTTTTACTATGAGTCGCGGCACCGGTGTGCACATTGCCATCGATGTATTTGGCGTTGTTGCCTGGGGCGAAGAAGTAGATATTCGTACCACTGGCCAGCGTCTCAATGAATTATCGCTTTTTGTGGACATAATGTCTCCCATGCTCTATCCTTCCCACTTTTCCCGTGGATACGCTGGCTACGATAATCCGGCAGATGAGCCTTACCATTTCTATAAAGAAGGAGTGGAACGAGTTCTGACCCTGTCGCCACGAGGCACTGTTGTGCGCCCCTGGCTACAGGCCTTTGCCTGGCGGGTAACCAACTATAACGAGGACTATATTATTCAACAGATCCGGGGCAACCATTCTGGAGGCGGGATAGGCTGGATGATGTGGAATGCCGGAAATACCTACGAGATGGTTTATCGGGCCATTCGGAATTCACCCAACCTTGTGCATTCAGATCAATTGGATGAAGACGCTCCTTCGCTTTAAGGCAGATTCTCAGGTTACCAGATTAGCCCTGGACAGAAGTCCAAAGAAGGGAAAACACAGCTCAGGCCCGGTGAAATCCGGGCCTTTTGCATTTTAGCTCTTTGCGGCCCTCCAGGTGGCCGCTTCCGGGCCATGCAGCCAAAACAACTTTAATTGACAGTAAGGCGGCCCATAGAAATCCATTTGTGTCCTCTTTTTTTGGGCCAGATAAGGAATAGAAACATGCAAAAACGCTATATCACAGAAACTTCGGCATTTGCGAAATCCTTCCGCTGCGATCATCTTAACATTCTGATCGTTTGCAGAGGCCCGATCCGGATGGAAGCCATGGAGATCTTTGAATCTCTGGGTGCTGGTTACGGAATCCTGCTTTCGGAGAAAGATTCTGTTACCTATCCTCATACCCTGGCCCCTGAGCTGCGACATTTAACGGACCCGGACCGGGTACATCGGATCCCGGACTACACAGGAGCCAACCGGGAGGAGAGACAGGAAAGAATCGCAGACATTATTGAAATTTGTAATACTTACAACTACAGCCATATTTTTGCTGGATATGGTTTCATGGCTGAAGATGCGGATTTTGTAGAAGCCATCGAGGGTGCCGGGATAGGTTTCATCGGTCCCCGAAGTAACGTTCACCGTTTCGCAGGTGCAAAAGATCAGGCAAAGAAGCTTTCTCGCAAGATTGGAGTTACCGTAACCCCTGGTCTGGATAATATTACTTCGGTAGCACTGATCGAAAAAGTAGGCGGCCGCAAAGGACTGGAAAGTCTAACCAGCGAGCACGGTTTCACGGTGGACTCTTCGCTGGATGATGAAGATTACGCTGAATCCATACTCTACCAGAGCTACAAAAAGGGCGTATCGCTTATTTCGGTGGAGGATCTACAGACTGCTGCAAAAAAGGAAGTGGATTCAATCCTAAAAGATAATCCCGGAAAACGAATTCGATTGAAATACATTGGCGGCGGCGGCGGTAAAGGTCAGCGAATTGTTTCCAGTCCTGACCAGGTACCGGATGCAGTCATGGAAGTGCTTTCTGAATCCAAAGCTCTGGGGCCTCTGGATAACAAGAACTTCCTCATTGAGATGAACATTGAAAGCACTCGTCACAATGAGATTCAGCTGATTGGTAATGGTTCCTGGGCGATCGCTCTTGGCGGACGAGACTGTTCATTGCAAATGCATGAACAGAAGCTGGTAGAGATCTCCATTACAGATGAACTGTTCGCAGAAGAAATCAACAAAGCAAAGAAAGACGGCAAGGATAAGATAGCCTCTCGCCTGGAAAAGGATCGGGAAACCCTGAAGGAGATGGAAGATCAGGCAGAGCGATTCGCTGAAGCTGTAGGTCTGAATTCTGCTTCTACATTCGAATGTATCGTTTCCGACGAATCGCATTACTTCATGGAAATGAACACTCGAATCCAGGTGGAACACCGGGTTACGGAGATGGCTTACAAGCTACGCTTCAGAAATCCAGACAACAAAGATGAATTCTTCGATGTAGAATCCCTGGTTGAATGTATGGTTTTGTGCGGTGCCCATGCAGATAAACTTCCAAGGCCAGAAAGGATCGTAAGGCACAATGCAGGCGGGGAAATTCGACTGAACGCAATGAACGATGCCCTGGCCCCTCATGCAGGAAGCCTCATTGAATCCTGGACTCCCCCTGCGGAGCATGAAATTCGAGATGATCAGGGAATTGGAATACGAAACCCGGACACAAACTCTTTTATTCACTATCATCTGGCCGGAGCCTATGATTCCAACATTGCTCTGGTTGTTACCTATGCGGAAAGCCGAATGGAAATGCTGGCTCGTCTGGCAGATATACTCCGCCAGATGGAAATTCGAGGAAATGAGCTCAGCACTAACAAAGAATTTCATTATGGAATTTTGAACTTCCTGATTGGCATGCATCCTATGCTCAAGCCAGATACAAGATTTACCGTTCCTTATTTGTCTCTGGTTGGCACTCTGGCTGGAGAAATGGAAGGCGTGGATGTAGAGTATGCCTTTAAGAAGATTGCAGGAGCCCTGGGCGAGGAAGAATCCCAGGTTCTGAGCGAAAAGCATACTCTCATACTGCGACCTATTCGCATGCTATTCGAAAACCCTCATGTACTGAACGGATGGATTTTTAGAAATCGTGATGTTACCTTCACCTTTGAAGGAGCTAAGATTTCCTGGCTCCAGAATCCCATCTTCGTTTTGAAAGATCTGTATAACTATGTTCGCCTGGAAGGCAGAGAGGCCCCTCCTTCGCAAAAGATCTGGGACCACGATGAAACCTTACTGGATACAGCGGTACAATTCTATCAAGACCTGGCCCGGTTTACAGGTAAGGATCCCAGATCTGATTTCGCCGAGCTCGATAAGCAACTGAGGTCTGGCTCCGGTTTCTCGGACATGGATGCTGAGCTATTTGAGAAATGCAAGTCGGCCCATATCGCGTGGCAGGCTGGCATGAGCTTGCTTGGCATCCCCTTTTCTCTGGGAAAGAAAGCTGGCTGTCTGGATTTTCATCACGATGATGATCTGAAGGTAGTCTTTCCAGAGAAATTCAATGATCCGGACTACCAGAAGACTTCCATTCGAAACCTGGCACCCCCACCGGTGGCTAGCGCCGACCTGATTGTGGCAGCCAGCGGAGGAATGTTTTACAGCCGTGAGATGCCCACCACGGATCCCTATGTAACTCCAGGCGCACACTTCAATGTAGGTGAACCACTCTATATCATTGAAGTTATGAAAATGTTCAACAAAGTCATGGCTGAGTTCTCTGGAACTATCGAAGAATGCCTGGTGCCAGAGGATGGCGTGGTAGTAAAGAAAGGGCAGCCCATATTCCGAGTAAAGCCCGATGAAGAGCGAAAGATCGAAACCCTGGAAGAAGCGGAAAAAAGGCGCAAAGCCTACACAGACTCCTTGCTTGCCGAACTGTAAGCCCTTAATCTGGGCCCATGGAGGAGCATCAGGCAAGACCAGTATGTAGCTGCTTTCGAATTGGAGTGCAAGAAATAGGAGATGCTGTGAGCTCCGGGGCAACTCCACCTTCCTTCGAAACCGTTCTCAGTCGAACCGGGGCCGGTAGTCAATGCGGTGCCTGCATTGGCGATGTTCATGCCATCTATCTTTCGCGTATTTTACTGCGACGGATTAAAGAAAGAAATCAGATTCCACTGCCCTTTTCAGAACTCACTGAATCACCATGACCTTAGTCTGTGATCCGGGGCTCCGATAGATTCCATATTGCAATGCCAGAGATGTCTGCATTGAAAGCCTCCGTACTGTCCGTTCTACCGTACGGTGCGATTTAGATAATTTCGGGACCAGAGAGCAAGACGTTCCGGTTGTTCCATAGCCGATTCACGGTCCCTGGTGCGCACTTAGTACCCGGGAACGGACTTTCTTCGCTGTAACGGCACCGAAAATATTGCACGACAAAGTTATCCGGCCATGTAACTCTGTGCCAGTATCCTACTGAATGGGAAGTATCAACAATGACCGAATCTCTATTAGATTATGACACCTGGGCCCATGGGCGGCTGAAGGAACATGCAGTTAGATTGGATGATGAACAATTCAACCGGGACCTGGGCGATGGGGTTGGATCTATCAAGGAAAAACTAAAGCATCTTCACTGGGCAGAAGAAATCTGGATTCGCCGAATCCAGGGAGAAAACCCCGGAGCGGATGTCCCTCTGGCGGACCATTCCTCTCCCATTCCATTTTTTGAATCCTGGGACTCCAATCGCGATAAAAACCTGGCCCGCCTGCGAAGCGAAGTTCAGGGCAACCCGGGCAGAATTGTCGAGTACAGGAATACAAAAGGACAGAGTTTCCAGCAGCCCATCTGGCAGATTGCTCTGCACCTGGTAAATCATGGAACTCATCATCGCGGACAGGTTTCCAGTATGATGCGCAGGTTAACAGGGGCGCCGGTTCCGCTTGATATGATTCTATTTCACAGATAGGCATATCTTCGAACTCAAAACAGGGCCCGGGAGAATAGACAAAGCCGGGCACTGATCAAATACAAATGAAGCCGATCCCGGATTATGCAACGAAGGAGCCAGAACGGTTCAAGAAGGAATTGGGATTCTAGATAATTGCACGTCCCGCTGGTGGCCACCGGGACGCAGGGGGGCATAGGGGTAGGACGGCCTGCAAAGGTAATATTAAGGAATGTAACTCTGAATGACTCGGGCCGAACTCTTTACTCAGAGGCGAATTGAATGTCAGCAGAACACTATGCAGAAGTAAACAAAGTAGAAGGCCCTTTCCGTGTGGAGTTTCAGGGCAATGTCCTGGCCGAATCGGATTATGCAATGGAATTGCAGGAGTATCATCCTAACTACGAATTCCAGCCAGTCTATTACCTTCCTTCAGATTCTTTGAACATGGAACATTTCTCGAGTAATCAACATCATACAAGCTGCCCCATAAAGGGAAAAGCATCCTATGTAGACCTGAAATCGAACTCAGGATCTGTGGAAAATATCGCCTGGACTTATCCGGAGCCTCTGGATTCTGTGAGCGAACTACAGGATACCTATGCATTTGATACCGGCAAACAGGTAACCATCTACCGATCCGGGACTGCCATCGCTCATAAAAGTATTCGAAAAAAATGATTTCTTTCGCCAGAGACTGGCCTCAGGATTGCCTTTGACCGGTCTCTGCAAAGCCGCGGGAACTACCTGGCCCGGGAATTGATTGATCTGCAGTTGCCGCCTGACCCGGTCGCTTAACTACCGGATGCCAGAGCCATTGGAATTCCAGAGCTGCAAATCGGTGGGAATCCAGGTCACCGGAAGGCCGCGATGGCATGGCCCTGAACGGGAAGCCGTAGCGATTCCATTGGACTGCTTTGGCTGGATGGACCGGGCCCCGAAACTGTAGGATTCAAATCGATTGTGCTACTTTTTATCATCTCTATGAATGCGAATCAATCGAGATCAAATGCGATCCAAAAAATCAGGGAACCAGACCTATGAATAATTCCGGAAGCCGGGCACGATGGCCTTACATTCTCCTGGTGGTACCACCGCTATTAATGATCCTGGGGTACTATCTGCATCATCGAGAAAGCAACATTCTGGCACGAATGGACAGTACCGTCGGCGAAGTGCGAAAATCGGAAGTCTACTCCCAGGGACATGGAGAGAGCACCACTTACCATCTGGATCTTGAATATCGATACACCGTAGATGAGCGGGACTTTATAGGCCGCAAGATCGGCATGGCCAACATTATGTACGAGGAAAAGCAGGATGCAATGGATGCCCTTGCCAGGTTCCCCGTAGGTAAAGAACTTCAGGTCTTTTTTGATCCGGAAGATCCGGGCCTGGCCGTATTGACCAGGGAAGAACCGGACAATGGACTCATGACTATGACCATGGCCGGCATTCTTTTATTATTTCTGTGGCCCGTCGCATTTCTTTTTCTCTGGCAGGACAAGAAGAATCGAGCCAGCTAGGCCCTCATTAGATATTCGCCGCACCTCTTAATTTCTATTCTTCGAATCTCCATTCAGGCAGATCTAACTTTATGGATCTGTTCTTTGAGCTTTACGGCCTTTTCGTTCTCCGGTTCCGATTCCAGCACCTGTTCCAGAAAGCTCATGGCTCTGGAATGGTTTCCAAGAGCTGCATAGATTCGTGCAAGATTCAATAGATATCTAGTATTATGGGGCTCCCTCAATCGAATCCGTTCACCATAATCTGCAGCCTTTTCTAGCTGACCCACTCTGGAAGCCGCATAGCTTACAGCATATAGCATCTCGGTGTCCGCTGGCTTTAGAAAAGAGTAATCCTCGGCAACACTCAATGCCCTGGAGTATTCCTTTCTGCGAAGGTAGGACTGGGCAAGCAACCGAATCAAAGAGGTCTCTCTGGTTTCTTCAATTTCAGCATCTTCCAGAAGATTGGAGACCTTAACAAAATCCCCGGCTCGATAGGACTGCATTGCCTGATCATGCAGAGCGGAGAACTTACTGGAAACATCCGGCCCGGGATTCACCAGGTCTTCCCGATAGCCAATGCGCAGAAGAGACAGATCATCGGTTAAATCTCCTTCAGACAGAAGAGATTCCACTATCGCTTCCAGATTGCCATTGGCCTGCTCAACATGCCTTAAGAATACATTTTCATCGTGTTGCAGAGATTCGCTTCCATCTGTATTTTTAAGAAGTAGGTCATCCCGACCATCCGAACCTGCAATCAGTACATCACCGGGCTCCAGCTGGATAGTCTTAACGAAAATTGTACTGTCCACTCCCAGGGTTCCCAGCTTTCGAAAATCCAGATCAGATTCTATGAAGTCTGCTTTCTTATCCCGAAAGAGCACAGACCAGGGGTGCTCTGCATTGATCATGTATACCAGGCCGCTATCATCGTCCACGAGGCCGAATACCAGAGAAATGAGCATGCTTCCATCAAATGTTTCGAACACTTTATGCAGCTCAATGAAAGCATTCTTCAGCCATCGCTCCGGATGATGGCCGGACGCTTCGCCAGAAAGCATTGTACGGTCAACAATGGCTTCCAGAACAGCTCCCAGAACCAGAGCTCCGCCAGCTCCCTGCATGGATTTACCCATTGCATCTGCATTCATGAACAGGGTATGCGGGCGGCCTTTAAGTTTTATGGACTCTGCCATACATAGATCGCCTCCGATTTCATCGGCCCATTTTCGGAACTGAAAGTTTTTCTTTTGACGGATTACGAAATCCACGTTTACCGTTTCGCTTCTGGAACGATTCGCCTGGAGCGGCCTAAGCAGCAGGGAGGTAAGAAAGTAGTCACCATCCTGCTGGTCCTTCAGCTCCTGAACACGACTAAGAGTCTTTTGAAGCTCGGCTGTTCTTTCCTGGACTTTTTCTTCCAATCGATCGGCGTAATCTTTGAGCTTGGCCTGAGCATCTCGAATCGAAATAACCATACCATTAAAATAGTGACCAAGCTGCCCGATTTCGTCTTCAACTCTGACACGCACATTGGCGCTTAAATCCCCTTCATCTACTTTTTTTACAGCACCCAGAAGTTCAAGAAGGGGTCGAATTAATGCGCCGGAAAAGAAAATCGGAAAACCAGCCAGGATTACAATAATGACGCTTAACAACAGAAGAGCCAGGGTTGAAGCTCCATCGTGAACGTACCTTCGATAGGCCAGATACGAAAAACCAACTTCAAAACTCTCCAGTGTATTCGTTTCGGTTTGTTCCTGAAGAACGTAACTCACATATCGCACCTGCCCGGTATCGCCGCCGTCAGCCGGCAGGGCCATCTGAAACGAACCAGACTGTAGATCTGATTGACTCTGCTGTGGTGTAGTAGAATGCCCATCCGCCGGCGCTTCATAGTCCTTTAAAAAAGAAAGGGAAGGTAAACTGGCCTGCCTGATTCTATCCCCCCCTGAGAAATAGTTGATTTCACCGTTTGAAGATCGAAGAAACATAGGTGCCACCAGTGGTTCTTTCAACCGACCATGGTAAGCTGCTCTTGCCTCTTTTTCACGAAGCTGATCGAATGCTCTGGTTCTTTCACCCAGTACAGAAAAGCTAATTGCCTGCATTACCAGAAGCATGGTGACCATGCTAATACCAATTATTTTCGCCAGAAACGTGGTGCGATCCCTGGTATTGTTCATGTAGATGACAGTGGCGGCAAACAGGCCTATTACAACAGTAAGCGAAAATGTGGTCTGAAAAACATCTCTGCCTATGGCTCCCTCCCGGCTCATGGAGTTGGTCACCCCCTGGGCAAGCCCACAGAAGAACAGAACTACTACAAGGCCAAGAAGAGCCCATCGTTCACGTCCGCTGGTAACGATTAACTTTGCAATTCCTACGACCAGCTGTATGGCGGAGTTCAACAAGATCACAACGGCCACAACTGCAGTTCCATCTTTAATTACGAAGTCCCAGTAATGACCATCAAAATGATAGGTTACAGGAGCACCGATGGAAGAATAGAAAAAGAAGCCAGCTGCGAACGTTATTAGCAGTAATTGAATAGCAAGCAACACAGACGTAAAACGAGGCCAGCGATTTGTGGGATACCGCAGATATAGATGCGAAGGAAATACAGACATGGCCAGACCGAATGGAACCGTTATCCATCTATGATAGGCAGCCAGAGGTACCAGAAAGGAAGAGGAAACGAAATAGGCCACGTTCAACATGCCTGCGCAAATCAAAAGGCCTGCCATGTATCGCATGGTGGTGGAGCCACCCCGAACAAATAGAAAGTACAGACCCATGGTTAGGCCCATGGTAAGGCCGATAATCGAGCTTACGGAATAATAGGTCAGAAAGAATGAATCCATTGGCCTGAATTATTGAGCCTCCGGATAACGGGTCAAGTGGCCTTTTCTATTTGCTCAGATTTGCTTGTTAAAAGATGCGCTGCCAGGACGTCGCCGGCAGTACCAAAGTCCATGCTCCCATCGGCGTACTAGCTGGAGTGGATCAAAGTTTGTGTAACAGCTGTAATAGAGTCGTAGATCAGGAAACTCGGAAGACCTGTTGGAGTGTTCGCCGGGGAGTTGCTCCATTCGGTGGTGGATCCTCTCGGTCGTGGATGCTTTCGGTGGATGAACCGCCAAAGACATCAATCGCTTTGAGCCCTATCGCCGAATTAATAATCAAAATGTATTTCTGGCAGCTTGCACAGTCGTTCTTGAACACTGTTAATTTTGATTATCCTGGTCACCAGAGCAGAAGTATAAAGTCTCAGGGCTGTTATCCATACCATCCATGGATTTGATGGAATGCATCCATAGGCCGCCAGGTGACTGTCCGAAAGGCCCGGGATTATGCCGATTAAGAAATGTTGCACTGATTACTTCTTCAGGCTCTTTAGGTATTCGCGGGGAGATAAACCGGTTTCGGTCTTAAATGCCAGGTTAAAATTTGCCTTACTGTTGAATCCACATTGGTAGGCGATGGATAGTATGCTGGCATCGGATTCCAACTCGAGCAGTCTTCGCGCTTCCTCCACACGGTGCGAGTTTACATACCGGGCGAAATTGGAACCCATCACTCGATTCAAATATTCAGATAGCTGGTAATGCTTGATTCCGGCCTGGTCGGCCAGTTCTGCAACGGACAGATCTTCATCCAGATATACTTTCTCCTCCATGAGCTTATCCAGCCGGTCCTTGAGCTGCTGCAGATCCACTCCTTCCAGCCGGGTGGCTCTGGCCTGCTGAATTGCTTTTTCGTACCTTTCTCCAAGGTGAGGATGCCGGGCCGAAAAGACCCAGATAAACATGGTGTACACAGCCAGGGCGCTAGCCGCCCCATATATTCCGTCCAGATATCGAAATAGATAGGCCAGAAGAAAAAATACAGTACCTACAAAACCGCCTATTACGATCCCCAGAAGGACACGTAGAGCTCCCTGCTCTTTTAGCTTCTGAAAATCCAGGTTATGACCTATAAAATGCCAGATTATCCCGTACATTAGAAGCCCATACATTAAACCTGCGATCATCGAAGAGTCCAGCCAGTGCAGCGCTCCGGTCTGAAAATACAGTACTGGATAGTGTTCCAATTCCCCTGGAAAGCAAGCTGCCAGTGCAGCATAGACAATCCAGAGAAGAATACCTGGCAGGAATGGTATAGATTGCCACCAGGAAAACTCTCGTTCCGGTTCAATGTAGCAAACGGCAAGCCAGTACATTGTAGGTGCCAGAAACCAGCTCATGGGAACATAAAGATGATTAAGCCAGCCAGTGGAGGAATAGAGGCCTTCATGATTCAAATATACGAATAGAAATATTACCGCGCCGGCGAACCTTAGAATAGCAATCCACAGGACCACCGGTGTGAATGCTCGCTCAACGAGACCACGAATTGTTGCAAGTAGTGTAAAAATCGCCGCAAATGAAATTGTGAGTCCGATTAGATGCGAAATCATAACCGCTTTCCAGAGATTTATCCTGCCAGCTCCGCAACACCGGCTCGTTTCATTCTTTCCAGATAGAAATGCGCAGCCGAATCCATGGGATTCTCTTTTAAGATTTCTTCAAAGGCCCGGGCGGCCTCTGCGTATTGCCCGGCGAGAGCCTGAGACACCGCGTCCTCGAAAGCATTTTTAGTATTCAGATAGAGGTATCGCACATCATCGGAATACCCGTCCAGTACATGATATATCTTTAACGCTGTGCTTCTTCCCTTTACTTTTACTCGTCCCAGCAATCGAAGTGTATAATCTTCCGGATGTTTCAAAGAAGCCACAGCTGCATCCGTGATGATTGTCATTACTCCATACTTTCGCGTCAGCCTTTCCACTCTGGACGCTGTATTAACTGTATCCGAAATGACGGTACCTTCCATTCGGTTTTCATGACCTATTATTCCAAGCATGATATCCCCTGAATGGATTCCAACGCCTATGGAGATTGGTTGGTATCCTTTTAAGCCACGGTGCCGATTATAGACCCGGATTTCTCTTTGCATCTCAATTGCTGCTCTCAAGCCATCGTCCACTTTGTCTGGGAATAGTGCCATAACTGCATCGCCAATATACTTATCTACAAAGCCCCCTTGATTATTTACAAGCGGAGTCATCCTTCGCAGGTAAGAATTCAAGAAATTGAAATTTTCTTCGGGACTCATTCTTTCGGATAGAGTCGTAAAAGAACGAATATCCGTAAACATGACCGTCATTGATTCCTGCACTTGATCACCCAGATTCACCTGGGTAATATCCGATCTACCCAGCATTCGCAAGAGCTCACTGGGTACGAATCTGGCCAACGAAGTATTCGTATTCTTTAAACTCTCAGAGAGCTTTCTTACTCCTTCATAGGCCAGCGCAAACATGCGCGCCAGAAGATACGATTGGGCCAGGATAAAAATAAGCAAGCCGTAATGAAACAGAGGCCCCACAGGACTTACTCCGCGATAGAAAAGCACATCATTAACAGCCATTAAGCAGGCAACCACACCACCCAGCAAGGAAGGGATGGCTCCGGTTTTGCCAAGAACCACAGCAACTATCCAGATGTAGATCGTACACATCACAGAAAAGAGGATAAGAATATGGAAGACCCAGAGTAAATCTGCATAGATAAACATAGAGGTCAGACCAATAAATATAGTCGCAATGGCCCCCAGGCTCAAATTGATTCTGCTGAGCCACTTGCCTCCCTTAACCGGGAAGGTGGCGGCCAGAAAAGCTACAAACAACGGACCGGCCAGAATAAACGATATGTATTCGATTGCTATCTGAATAGAATAATTCAGGTCCCAGAGGTTGCGAATCATCACCTCATCGGTAAACAGCATGCGAATTGACCAGGATAAACAGACCAGACCAAATAGAAGCGATGCTCGATCGCTGCGCCGATTTAGAAACAGGCCAATGTGATAGAATGCCATTCCCAGGATAACTCCCATGGAAATCACATTTCGCAATATGGAACGTTCTCGATGATTCTGGATTATCTGTGACTTCCCGATCAATGGAGCTTTTCGCAGTCCCCCTCTTGGATGAGAATAGTTCGAGAAGGCAACAGCGATGGTAACTTCTTCTCCGGATCTAAACGGAAACACTGTTGGTATCGAATCTGGATTTTCCCTGGCTTCTTCCTCAGCAGGCAGTCCCCGGCCACCAGAGTAATCACCATTAAGATACAGGGAAAACGCAGAGCCAACGTCAAACATGTAAAGACTTAGCGATTGATTCTGCCAGCTTTGAGGAAACTGTAGATGTATAACGTAAGTTCCATACCTGGGAGGATTGGCTTCTGTCAGTAGCAGTGGAGCGTCTTCTCGGGCTTCTCCGGTACAATCATCCCCTTTGCAAAACTGATTCTCATACAGTTTCCAGGATCCAGAAAGCTGAATCCGGGTTGCTTCGGGCTGCAGCCCACCCTGCTTTTCCAGATCCGCAGGTCGTGAACATGCAATCAGAGAAACAAGGAAAGTTAGCAACAGCAGGAATGAATACCGGAACCTGGGACTACTCATGAGTTTCGTAGAGGAAGATACGCTTGCAGGTTCGCAACCAGAAATTGGCTTAGATGGGAAAACAATAATGCAGTTAGCCCTGATCGGCCGGTGGCCCACTCCTGAAACGAATAGCTAATTGTTGGAATTAGCGATCCTGGTTTCAGACAATCCAATGCAAGGGGGCACTCTCTACCTGGGTACAGAAGCTTCATCCAGCTCTGATAGTCATAGATGGGAATGATTTATGGAATTCAAGACGGGCGATGAAACCGCTCAATGGAAACATTCAATATTCGCATTATAGAGTAGATCATAAAGACCAGGACTCATGCCAGACCTGCATCACATCCTGAATCCCTCGACGGACCATCTCTTCATCAAACTCATCCTTTTTTCGTAGTATTTTCTCAACTTTGCTGAGCACTCCTCTGAGAAAAACCGTTTGCTCCGCTTTGCTGGAGCGAAGTACGGAATCCAGTTTGGTACTCCGATCATCCAGTTCTGCAACAAGCGCTTTGGTTATTACCTCCAGGGCATCATCCCGGTCCATTGCAAGCTTGGCCTGCATGGCACGAGCCCCGGTATCGATCATCTTGATTTGACGGTCCATGCTCACGGTCCTTTATGGTGCTCAACCGGTCTGGAAGTCAGCAATTTTTCCATTCAACAATTCCGATCCTTTCCTCAAAATGAGCCAGATGAAGCAAGACATACTCAAGGTAGTCTCTTCCATACCGGAGGGGAAGGTTTGCACTTACGGAGATATTGCTCGATTTCTTACAATCTCGCCTCGAAATGTGGCCTTTGCTCTGGCTGGAATGAGCAAAGAAGAGTCCAGGCGAATTCCGTGGCAAAGGGTAGTTTCTGCCGGAGGCTGGTTGAATCGGGATCGAAAGGCAGGGGATAAGGAACAGGAAAAACGTCTTATCTCTGAAGGAGTTCGTGTAGTGGATCAAAAGGTGGATTTAGCGATCTATGCCGTAGACGTTCGAAAGTTAAAATCAGGCATTCGAGGTGGTCGCTTCTACGGCGGTGCATCAAAATGATGCAATATAAGAATGGTCAGAATTCGCCACTACTCCGAAAGCAAAGTAAAACTAAGAATCGAAAAAGATTTTAGATCAAATAATAAATGCATGCGGCAAAAACCCGGGGACTCATTATTCAAGCACCGAGAATTGTATTTTGGCACCTAGAACTCTTTTTAGGAACGGAAAAGAGGGTAGTTACGTCTAATTCTCGCAGGAGATAACATTGGTGATGGAAATAATCTATTTAGTATTTCTGGTTTTTTCCGGAAACAATCTGGATCAGGTGCACCTGGAAGCCTGGCATAATTATTCCCGAGGGCCAAAGTTTTTGATCAATCGCCCCTGCGAAGACACGATAAAAGACCCTGCCTTCCAGGCTCATCTAAAAAAGACGCTAAAACCAGGCCAGAAAGGTAAGCTATTGTGCAGGACCTACTCGGAAGTGGATTCAATCACATCATTAAGCAATGCGCCTGGGGTGGACTTGCTTCCTGCCAGCAGGCAAAAGCCTGAGGCCTCTGATTCCGATGCTAGTATTCTGGAAGGAAAGCTTGTACACAGACCCTACGAAGAAGGACGAAAAAGTGTAGAAGCCTATCTGGGGCAGGAATTCTTTCTGCAGCAAGAAGACGGTGAAGAAGTAGCCATTTATCCAGGAAAAGAGTTTTCCCGAAATGCTCTAATAAAGCTAAAAAATCAGAAAATTCGCATACGAACCAGATTCGTAGACAGAACCCCGAAAGTGGATCCGGCACAACCCATGTCCTATCCAATGGAGTCGGATGGTTCACCAATGAGGCGAACAGGCTATGAATTAATTGAGCTTAATCCTCAGGAGTAGAGATTTCGCAGAGCTCAGGCAGTGAGTACGATTTTTCCCCTGGTACGACCTTTCTCGGACTCTCGGTGGGCGGCCGCAGCGTTCTGTATTTCGAACGTAGTATCTACATGAGTCTTAACTTCACCGGATTCCAGCCAGCGCATCAGAAGTCGCATGTCCTCCGGTTTTGAATCCACCATGGCGCCGCGATAGTGAATTCCCCTGAGTGCTGCCTCTGCGAAATGCACTGGGTTGGGAAGTGTACTCAAAAAAGCACCCCGACGATTTATGTGAGTTGATAATCCTGCGGGTGTGCTTCGAGCCACTGCATCCAGAACTATGTCATAACTCTTGAGTTGATTGGGATAATCGGAATCATCGTATGCAAAACACTCATGGGCACCTATTTCACTCATAAACTCAAGGTTTCTGGAACTGGCTACTGCTGTTACTCGAGCTCCCAGGGCCTTCGCAATCTGAATACCAAAATGACCCACTCCACCAGAACCGCCCAGGACTAGCACCTGTGAGCCATCCAGCGGTAAGCCTTTCATCAACTGATACGCTGTGAGAGAAGCCAGCGGAGCACCGGCCCCTTCTTCAAAACTGATATTGCCGGGCTTGATCTGACAATTAGCTTCTTTCATAATAACTTTCTGGGCATAACATCCCCCTTCCAGGGCACTGTGAAAGCCAATCACTTCATCGCCTACCTTCAGGTCCTTCACCTGTTCTCCAATCTCCGTTACCAGACCGGCCACTTCCGCTCCCGGAACAAAAGGTAGTTTAAGGCGAAAAAGAAAAGAAAACGGAATGGAACCGCTTCGGAGCTTCCAGTCCACGGGATTCACGCCTGCAGCCTTCACTTCGATGCACACTTGCTCCGGTCCGGGGGATGGCGCGGAAACCTCTGTCCATTGGAGCATGTCTGCATCGCCGAATTTTGAATACTGAATTGCTTTCATTAGTTTTAACCTAAGGTTTTATAGTTATTGTGACAAGTGTCCGAGGCTATATAGTTTTCCGGCCTCAGTCATGATCTGGCCCACCTACGCCAATGGGCGGTAGATCAGCAAGCTCTATGTTCGATTTCTCATATGAATCCAGAATGGCCAGGTTCACTTCGCCCACTACACGATGAAAATCTTTATAATGGGTAACCCAGAAACGGTACTTAATTCGAAGTCCGTAAGGCAAAATCTCTTTCAGATATACTTTCCATTTATCGATTTCCGGATGCTCCTCGCAAATGCTTTCGATTAGCTCCTGGGCTTTTTTAACTTCGTCTGCAGTGCATTTATGGGAAAGGTGCAAGCTTGTGGAATGTCTTCGCCTTTCTCCAAAAGCACTGATATTTACTAATGGCTGATTTGTTACAATGGCATTGGGAAGAAATAACATAGTATCGAATCTGGTTCGAATTCGCGTACTTCTCAGACCAATTGTATCCACAACCCCTTCATATTCCTTATCGCCATCGATGACAATATAGTCTCCCATCCGAAAGGGACGATCAGTGAAGATTGTGACACCTCCAAACGCATGGGCCAGGGTTTCGCGGGCGGCCATGGCCAGTGCGAATCCACCTACACCCAGACCGGCCAGCAGGGAATAGATATTGTATCCTGCGTTCGAGAGTGCAATGATAGCTCCCAGTACAATGATCGTATATTTCCCGCCTCGAATAATGATAGGGAAAACCTGGTCATCCAATTTGGTCTCGGATCGCTCAGCAATAGGTGTTAGCCAGTGATCCAGGAGCTTTTCGTACAGATTGGCCAGGGCGATTGTAACAATTAGAGTCATTACAACTGTAAATACACTGTTGGTCGCTTCCTGGACTCCATCTGATAGTGTGAGCACGTCCAGACCCAGGTATGTAATTAAGACAAAAATGGCTGCGATCGCTGGTCGGGCCACAACGTTAATCAATATGTCGTCAACTTCAGACTCTGTTTTATTCGCCAGTCGGCGTACCAGAGAGTTCAGTATCCAGCGAATGAGAGCGGACACAACCACTGCAGCAACAACGATACCAAGAAAGTACAGTATTTGCCAGATGTCATTCCCCAGAAATTCAATATCCAGATACTCTCTAATGCTTTTTAACAATTCATTCATTTTCTGCACTCCGGAGCTAGCCTCGGATCTGACCTGAGTTTTGGACAACTATGAAATGCAGACTTTTTACCCCTCAAATTAGGAGAGGCAAGAGGTTTTTGGCTCTGAATACACTTTGTGCAGGAGACTATTGAGGATGCTTCAGAAAGGAAGATTCCATATCTGCGATGTCCTTACGGGTAACGGTTTCCAGTATGCTAATGGCGAGAATTAAGGTTCCGCCAATGATCGTTAGTAAATCCGGGATTTCACTCAGCAATGCCGCAGCCAGAAGGATTCCGTACATAGGCTCCAGGCTGACTATCATTCCCACCCGGCGAGCCTCCAGATGCCTCATACTGAACGTTATTAGTAAATACGGAAGCCCGGAAAAAAATAGGGCGATGTACCCAAGCCTGGCCCAATCCATAGCCCCAAGACTCATCGAAACAGCAAACACTGAAAAAAGCAAAGCTGTGATAAGAGATTCGTAGAAGTTAATGGTAACACTTGAAATCTCACGAACCGCTTTACGGGTTACTAACATAACGATCGCCACAAGAATACCCGATGCAGTCCCTGAGAGTAGTCCATACCATCTTTCCGCCGGAAGGCCGAATCCCAATTCGCCAGGCGCGATCAGGAAGAGTCCGAGAATCACCGTAGCCCCGGTCAATAGATTGCGAATCCGAAACCTCTCCCGGAAGAAAACAGGCTCAAAAAGGGCCAGCCATACCGGAAAGGAAAAGGTTGAGATCAGCGCAATGGCTACTGTGGACACCTGGATTGCAAAAATGAAAGTCCACCATTGAAAAGCCTGAAGTATGCCCAGCAAAAAAACAATGCGAAAATCACTCCATGATCTCAGGCGAAGGGAACGACCCGCGATCCAGACCATGAGCGCCAGACCCAGACACTGAATTAAGGAACGACCAAATACAATGGAGGCAGAGGAAGCAGGAATGACCTTTAAGGTGGGCCCAAGAAAACCAAGCAGGATTGCCGATAGATGAACAAGCAGTAAACTTTGCGCTCCTGGCTTCATTTAGACTTTCTCCCGGGATAGTTAACCCGTCCTTCGTTGCGCTGCCATCCAACCATTTTATCCCCGAACGAAGCAATGCATTTATTGGGCCCCCTCGAACCCTGGGATCAAGATATTCTTGTTCTCCAGATGGAGCAGCTCAGACATGAAGAAAGAACATGGACATCAGGGAATTAAAGAGCCAGGGAATATCGCTGGTGGCAGTACTCCAGCAAACCCCGCTATTCGAACAAACCTCAACCGAGACCATCAAGGATATTCTTCGAGAAGCTGATTCCGAGTCCTTTGGCCCGGATCAAGTGGTAATGATGCAGGGCGAGCCCGGGGATGCTATGTACGTTGTTCTGAACGGAAAACTGCGAGCCAGACGGTCCGGCAATGCTGTGGGAGAAATCAACGCCGGTGAATTCTTTGGCGAAGCGGCTTTGCTTACCGATGAAAAAAGACAGGCCACGGTACAGACTGTGACCAGTTGCGACCTAATTCGTATTTCCAAGGATTTGTTTCAAAAAGTTCTCAATAAGCATCCGGAACAAATGCAGGGTGTAGCGTCTATTATTACCCGCCGAATGCAGTCGATCAAACAGGTCCGCTACCGGCCTCCATCCACTGAAATTGTATCCTTTCTTTCGCAGTTACCGATTTTTAAGAACATTCCCTCCCCGCTTCTGCGCAAGCTGGAACCAATTGTTCAATGGGAAGACATTCCGGATCAGGAGCTGGTAGTTGAACAGGGTAGCCCGGGAGACGGCATGTATCTGGTGTACAACGGCCGCTTACGATGGATAACCAGGGATACTGATGGAGAGATCTTACGAGAAGGAATCTTTCGACCTGGTGACGTTTTCGGTGAACTATCAGTCTTAACGGGCGAACCACGATCCGCCACTGTCACAACCATTCGAGATTGCGAGCTGATTCGCCTGTCAGGTAAGAGCTTCGAACGACTGATTCATACCGAACCCCGACTATTGCTCGCATTGTCCAGAACCCTGGCAACCCGCCTTACCGTTCCGAAACAGGAGCAAAAGAATCCGGCTCGAATCTTCTGCATTCTTCCTTTACATCCCAGGATCAACACCTACGATTTTGCGCATAAGCTGGCCCAAAGTCTTCCTGGAAGTGCCGGGGTCATGACTTCGACTGACATACCAGCAGGGGCAGAAATTGAAGAATCTGCCGAAAGCCTGGAGCTAAACAGTCGTCTGATATCTCTGGAGCATCGCCATGATTATACCATTCTTGGCGCATCCTATGAAGACAATGCCTGGTCTCGTAAATGTCTGCGGCATAGTGACTATGTCATTCTACTGGCAGATGCGGGCGAAACCACGCAATTTAGTCCCGTGGAATTGAAGCGGCTTAGCGGTGGTAGCTCCCATGCTACAGACCCCAGAGAACTGATTCTGCTACATTCAGATTCCAATTCATTCAAGAACACAGCAAATTTTCTCTCCATCCGAAAGGTGCCGCACAGGCATATTCGCAAAACAGAAATCTCAGATTACCAGCGGCTGGCCCGATCGCTTACAGGCACTTCTGTAAATCTTGTTCTGGGAGGCGGAGGCGCTAGAGGTCTGGCCCACATAGGACTGTACAAAGCGCTACTCGAATGCGAAGTGCCAATCGATTCTGTAGGAGGCACAAGTTTCGGTGCTATCATTGGCGCCGTAATTGCTCTTGGAAAACAACCGGGTGAAATCCTTGAATTGGTTCAGGAATTCTTAATTGATGCTGACCCCATGAGTGAGTATTCCATTCCTTTTGTATCTTTAATCCGAGGAAGGCGCTACACCAATGCGATTAAGGGTGTATGCGGCGATGCAAATATTGAGGATCTTCCCATTCCTTATTTTGCCATGGCCGCGGATCTCACTGCAGGAGCGCCAATGGTCTTTGACCGAGGTCCACTCTGGACGGCTACCAGGGCCAGTAGTTCCATTCCCGGGCTGGCACCTCCAATTCTGGTGAACGATCATCTTCTGGTCGATGGAGGCATCGTAAATAACGTGCCGGCCGATGTAATGCAGGAACGAAGCGGAGGGCGAATCCTGGCGGTTCGAGTGGGTCAGGCTGGTGAGGTCATGGGCGACAGTGCCCTTTCGGAATTAGTAGCTGAGCAGGGAGAATCCCCGGCCCTTAATCGAGTTCTGAGAAACCGTTTACGTCATAAGAAAAATCGAATTAAGTATCCGGGGTTTGGGCAACTTGTGCTTCGCTCGGCAATTCTGGGCGGCGATGATCATGAACGTATTTCAAAAAAGTCAGCTACAATATGGACTGAGCTACCGGTAGAGCAGTACGGACTTCTGGACTGGGATTCTGCCCCTGCATTGATTGAGATTGGTTACAGGCATGCCATGACCAATATGGAACACTGGAAAACGAAACTGATTAGGCACTCAAAAAAAACTGGGCCCGGGGATTGAAAAGCAGTTTGGCCCGAGGATGCGATGATCCATTGTAAGGAGAGAACGACAACGGTGATGTTTTCGAGTCGACATAATCATGATGCGATGCGAATAGCGTTAGAATTCTGGAGGAATTCATGAATCTATTCCGACTCTCGCTGACCTTTCTTCTATTGTTCTGTCTGTCCTGCGAAAAACAGCCAGAACCCGGGGCTCCCGGGCAAACAGAACAAAGCCTGGATAATGCAAATCGTGATTCCACAGACTCCCCGGACAGTACGGAACTACATATTCAATCCATTCGCAATGACTACAAAGCGGCCATGGCACTGCCTTTAAAATCTTATGAACGCAACTGTGACGATGGGGCCCTGGTTACCACCGTAGATGTGCGGTGGAAAGATGGGAAGGTAGTCTGGATTCGCTACTCCGCTGGATATGACCATGGAGTCCAATCCCATGAAGCGTTGTTATCGAATGAAGAGATAGTTTTCATAATGAAAGAGGAACGAACCTGGAACTTTGACCCGGAAGTACCTCCGTCTGACAGCGGCGAGTCGCATACTGTAGACCAGGCCACGCAAAATCGCTACTACTATATGGATGGCTCTATGATACGAGCACTGTACAAATCAGTGACAGCCAGATCCATTCAAAAAGAGTCATTGGAAGAGAAACTGCGGGAGGCGAAGAACCTGGAGCATCCCACGCCAGATGCCGGAGAGGCAATTCAGAAAGTGCGCAGTATTCTGTCATCTTTTGAATCCACCGGAGGGAAGTCAGCCTGGTGCGAATGACCCCGCCCCTTTTTCTGAGGAGCGATGTCGCCGGGATTCCTTGATAGAGGATGCTCACTCCCGTAGCCTTTATATTCCTGGCCGGTACCGGAGCCTTCTTGTATGCTGCCCTTGGAATTCTTGGCATTAAACGAAAACATAAAGCCCAATGGCCTATGGTCCTATTGCTCCTTCTTGCAGCAGTAGGAATGCTGCCTCCCTTCCTGATTTTGAAGGCTCCGCAGTCTTTTTTTGACAATTCATCCTGGATGCGGCTCCTAATTTATTCCCAGTGCTACATTGGAACACTTCTATGGCATCACTTCGCTTTGCTTTTGCCAGTGAATCCAGGAGGGATTTCGAATGATCCAGAAGACCGGGATCGCTGGTTCAGACTTGCGCTTTCGATTCTCGATCAAAGAATCCTGATCTGGCTTCTCTATGGTATTCCAACGATTCTATTGTTTTTCACTGCATTTGATTCTGTCTTTCCGGTGAATAATTCCCTGGAAGAGAACGCGCTACCCTATCTATCTTCCGTACCACCTGCCTGGATTCTCTTTACTGTCATTCTTGCACTTGGCCGTTCTCTTGCCCTCCGCCATTTATTCGGGGGTGTGCCAGAACTCGTGTTTTACTTTTTGAGTATCCTGTCATTTAATCTGCTTCTAGTTCTTTCCGGCCTCCTGGGATTACACTCCCTGGCGATAGTCGGAAACCTTGGAATGATCCTTCTGGTGTTGCTGTACGGCTACTGGATTCAGCGCCGGCCAACACTCCTGGGAATTGGTCGGGCCTCGGCCCCATCGGATGACGATTTGAGTAGAATTATCCAGCTTCGCCAAAAACTGGATGCATTTATGGAATCCGAACGTCCTTACCTGGATGAGGATTTAAACCGATGGAAGCTCTCTGAGCTTACCGGAATTTCCGAAAGAGAGATTTCGCAGATCTTGAATCACAGACCTGAGTCTGGCTTCACCCATTACATTAATCGTTATCGCGTAGCCGATGCCTGTCGAATGCTCCAAAGCACTGAAAGCTCCCACCGCTCGATTCTGGATATTACTTATGCCTGCGGATTTAACTCAAAGTCTGTCTTCTACCAGGCATTTCGTCGCGAAAAGGGCATAACACCATCCGAGTATCGAAATAGAAATCGATAATTCAATGAGGTATCGCTTCACCAGCGGAGGCTATTCTGTAGTTCTTCCACGTGATCGCTCCTGCTGTAACCCTTCAGAAATTCGCAAAGCGCCATACCGCTCTCGGCCCTTGTCAAACGGCGGGAAATGGCCCATCGGACCATAGATGAAAGTCGACTGAACTTTATTTTTCTGATTGCCAGTTCGAAATCCGGAATCCGGACGACTTTTCGCTGGCGAGGGCTAGAATAATAGTGAGTGCAGGCATCATGAGCCTCGGAGGTGCATAATGAGATTCCATTTATTCGAGTTCACGGACCTGGTTCAATGCCCGGCTTTCATTAAATCATCCATTCAAGAATACCTGGATTATGTTTCGGAGCGATTTCAGATCTTTCAAGTTGCAATGCCTTTGCTCGATAAGGCTTTGAAAGGTTCCCGGGCAAGCGAGATACTGGACCTGGGCTCCGGAGCCGGTAGCGGAATGCAACATGCCTGGAAGCCCCTGATTAAGAGCAACCCCGGCCTGACTATTCAATTGTCAGACTTGAATCCGATCGTTCCACCACCAGAATTCACGGAGGAAGGGATTGAATACGTGAATGGCTCCGTGGATGCCCGATCAATACCTCGGAATATGCCTGGCTTTCGTACCATGTTTACTGTGGCTCATCATTTTCGCCCGGAAGTGCTGAAGAATGTAATTCAAGATGCCCGAAACAGCAACTCGGGACTGGCTATCTTTGAACCAGTACATCGAGGTATTGCCTCAATACTGAGCATGGTTCTGATTTTACCATGTATGGTTCTAGTTTTTACTCCATTCATACGGCCCCGGAGATTCTCACGATTATTCTTTACCTACATAATTCCAGTGATTACCTTCGCAATAGTCTGGGATGGCATAGTTTCCTCTTTAAGGGCATATAAACCCGATGAACTATTGAGGCTGGCCCGGTCCACCGAGGGACCGGATTGGCACTGGGACTGTGGAATATTGACCGGCCCATCTGGAGTCAAAATAACGTACCTTACCGGTGTGCCTGACCGATCAAACTGAAGCCAACCAATTAGAGCGCACATCCCGGTCCTTCGTAGCTCCATGTAGACCGTGTCCCTGTTGAGTTGGAAATCTATTACATAGGCCGGATTCTAGAAGGAGACTCAGGAAGCCGGTTGCCATTAGATAGTTAGAATTTATTTTCAGCACAGAGCTATGCTCGAGGACCCGGGAAACTCTTGAAGCCTCTGGAAACAATTGCATACGTTGCCAACCATCGCTTTCTGGTAGCCGATGGCGCAGCGCTGAATAGCTGGCCAGGAAAATTCTCTAACAATCCAGGGGAAGAAGGTCTGGGATTGTCATCGGGAATTGTTGCGGTACAATGTCCGCGGCAGGCAGGACCGGCTGCTGTTTTTCTTGAAGTGCATTCCCGGAAACCAGAAGTTAGAGGGAATCGATATTGTAAAGTCCTGGAAGCGTCTATTCAGATTTCAACAGGCATCCTTCGCATCCTGGGAGAGAAAAACACCGAAGGTCACCCTGGCCTGGATTTCCCTCTCAGAAAGGGACTCTACTCCTTGCGAATCTCTTACTCAGACCTGGACACAGTTAGCTTCGGCGAAGAAAACGGGGCCGAACACTACTGGCTTGATATCTTTCCAGGAGATTCTACTATCGATCCCTCGAGTGACGATTACAATTCGATTCGTCCATACGAAGATCTGGAATCGGCCGTCAGGGAACCACTTGAGCCATTGGATGTGGAGGAATTACACTGGCTAGCTCAGCACCGATCCCCTTCCGTTCGATGCAACTGTGCAGTTGCACTGGCGCGCCAAAAGCAGTTCAAAGCTGTTCAGCATCTGGCTCTAAACGATTCCTCCCGCGGGGTAAGAATGGTTGCGGTGGGGGCCCTGGCAATGATGGAAGCTCGGACTTTTCTGGAGATGGTTTCGGACAGAGAAAGAGGGCTGATTGGTGAAACAGCTCGAAGGCATCTAGATAAGATGGACGGTGAATGACCGGGTTGCAAGAGCCTGCAGTTCCACTGTTTCTGAGCCGAAAATGTAGTAGACCACTGGCTTTTTGCGAGAGCAAACTCGCACTATCGGAGCTCCTGGATAAAGACAATGGATGATAAGTTTCTCTCGCAGCGTATTGTAAAAGCATTCAGGCATATCCCCCCTCTGGAACTGCCGGATGCACCGGTGCATGCAATTAAGGGCCTCAGCGAACATGATGCGGAATTGCTCTATGATTCTTTCTGGGTTAAATCCATTCGGGATCTGGCAGATCTACGATTCGTACACTGGGCTCAGGAAATCTGTGCTTTGCGAGATGTACCCCAGGAAAAGATCGATATGTATGGCTTTCAGGATAAACTGAATAAAGCCTATGAGCAAACCCCCATTCGAACATTGATGAAATCTCCGGTTCACGTATTGCAGGGACTGAGCGAAGATGATGCCATTCGTCTGGAGGAGGCATTTCGAATTCGTTCCGTTAAAGATCTGGCTGGCCTAAAGTTTGCACGATTCGCGCAGGAAATCTGTGGTGAGGCCTACAAGGATTTAAGCGCTCCTATACGACCTAAGAAAAATGCAATGGAGCCTGTGCCCTCATCCGATCGCCGCTGGTGGGCTCCGCTTATCGCCCTAATACTAACGGTGCTTGCACTGCTACTTCTGGCCTATTTTGCTCCTATTTGCTTTTCGGGATCGGGCAATCCAGCCCTGGAAACGAAAAATTCCGATGAGCCAGAAGCAACAGAACAGGCCGTCTCTGACCAGGAGGAGAATCCTGCAGATGATTCAGAAAATGCAGATTCCGATCCTACCCTGGAATCAGGTGACGCTTCACAGAACTCAAATAATAATAGCATTCCGGATTCCAGGCAAAGCGATCCATCCACCGCTCAAACATCGGACCATAGACCCGGTGGATCCTATTATGTGCAGAAAGGAGATACTCTGACAGAAATCAGTAAGCGAATTTATGGCACCACCGGACGATGGAAAGAAATCTACGATGCTAACCATGACAAGATCAAGGATCCCAATAACATCTTCCCGGGCGAAGTGCTAAGTTTACCATGATTTCAGTACAGAAAACTTAAAATTCCAGGAATGTATTTTGAGGTCCGCATTGATAATTTGCGAAACCACGGCACCATTGCAGTTGGTGTCTGATGCTGAATTCTAATTCCTGCTAAAAGGATTACTGATTCCGGATTAGAACTTCCAATTAATATTATGGCTGTATGGCCTGTGCCCTATTTACTTTATTTTTTTTATTATACTCTGTTTTAATCTGTACTGTTTACTGAAATCCTGGAGGTACGGGATGCTTTCACAATGGCATGGCTTTCATGGTTCAAGAAGGGAAACCGCCGAGCAGTTACAGAATGGCTTGCTGGGTGAAGAACCGGTGGATTTGCTTCTGGATGCACATCCAGATGAGAGTACCGGACAGGAAAATGTACGTATTGAAGTACCGGCAGAAAACACAACGCTGGTATTACAGCAGTTCTGCAGTATGAGCGCCTCCGAAGTGGGCGCTGCCATTCGACTGCATCTAAACCAGGTTCGCAGAGGTAGATTGCAAAAACAGGACAGCAAAAAAAATGTAAGTTAACCGGGCCGGTTATCGGACCCGGAATTAACTGAATTGTATTCCCATTTGCTCGGAATTACTCCAGCCCGGAAATTTGAGCCATTGCTACTGCCAGAACCCGCTGGCCCGGTATCACGCTCTAACCAATTCCATCAATAATTGCGTTCAGAGTCTTACTGGGGCGCATAGCCGCTTCTGCTCTTTTCGCATCCGGATGAAAATATCCTCCGATGTCCACCTTTGCGCCCTGAGCTCCGTTCAATTCCTCGATGATCTTTCCTTCGTTTTCAGAAAGTTCACTGGCTACCTTCCCGAAACGATCTTTCAGACTGGAATCAGCGTTCTGGTTTGCCAGAGCCTGGGCCCAGTAAAGTGCGAGGTAGAAATGACCGCCTCGGTTATCTATTTCGTTTACCTTTCGAGAGGGAGTTCTACCATTTTCCAGATACTGACCAATGGCCTGGTCCAGGGTGTCTGCAAAGATCTGTGCCTGCTTATTTTTATAGTTAGCCGCAACATGTTCAAAAGAGGCCGACATGGCACAGAATTCACCCAGGGAATCCCAGCGAAGATGGCCTTCACTGAGGAATTGCTCCACATGTTTGGGGGCCGAACCGCCAGCGCCGGTTTCGAATAGGCCGCCTCCATTTAGAAGTGGTACCACAGAAAGCATCCTGGCGCTGGTTCCAAGTTCCAGGATAGGAAAAAGGTCCGTGAGATAGTCTCTAAGCACATTTCCGGTTACCGAAATTACATCCTGACCTTTTCTCACTCTCTCGCATGTGAACTTCATAGCCTCGGCCGGGCTCTTGATTAGAATTTCCAGTCCATTGGTATCGTGTTCTTTGAGGTATTCATTCACCTTTGTAATCAACTGCGCATCATGGGCTCGATTTTTATCCAGCCAGAAAACGGCTGCAGTACCGGTGGCACGAGCTCGATTTACAGCCAGCTTCACCCAGTCTTTAATTGGCTCATCCTTTACCTGACACATCCGGAAGATGTCTCCAGCAGAGACTTTTTGCTCCAGAAGAACCTTTCCGCCTTCATCCACCACTCGAATGGAGCCTTCGCCTTTTGCCTCGAAGGTTTTATCATGAGAGCCATACTCTTCAGCTTTTTGTGCCATTAGCCCAACGTTGGCCACACTGCCCATGGTCGCCGGATCAAATTGACCATTCGCCTGGCAATCCTCAATGACTGCCTGGTACATAGTGGCATAGGCACGATCGGGAATTACGGCCAGGCACTCTTGAAGTGCATCATCCTTATTCCACATCTTGCCGCCATCCCTTACCACATTTGGCATGGATGCATCAATAATTACATTGTTAGGTACATGAAGGTTGGTGATTCCTTTTCTAGAATCCACCATGGCCAGATCAGCACTCTTTTCGTAAATAGCCTGGATATCCTTTTTAATCTCTTCTTGTTTTGATGCATCCAGCTTATCAATGCGATAATAGACATCAGCCAGGCCATTATTTACATTTACGCCTATTTCTTTGAAGGTATCTGCATGTTTCTCAAATACTTCGCGGTAATAGACCTTTACTGCATGGCCGAATATGATCGGATCCGAAACCTTCATCATTGTGGCCTTCAGATGCAGCGAATACAGGATTCCATCTTTCTTTGCAGATTCAATTTCCCGGGCAAAAAATTCCTGCAATGCAGACGCTTTCATACAGGCGCTATCAATCACTTCATCCTTTTGAAGCTTAATTCCTTCTTTCAGCGCTTCTGATTTGCCGGAGGAATCTACAAATTCTATTTTCGCTGCTGTTGCCTTCTCCATGGTCAGAGATGTTTCTGTTCCAAAGAAATCGTCCGAAGACATATGGGCCACACGGCATTTGGATGAATCTGGCCAGGGCTTCATCATCTTATGCGGATACTTTTGACTGTGCTTCTTTACACTTACCGGTGCCCTTCGATCTGAATTACCTTCTCTCAACACCGGGTTCACGGCGCTGCCCAGCACTTTTGCATATCTTTCTTTCAGGGCCTTATCTTCATCGGTCTTCACTTCCTCCGGATAATCCGGCAGATCGTAGCCCTGGGCTTGTAGTTCTCGAATGGCTGCCTGTAGTTGCGGAATCGAAGCACTGATGTTGGGTAATTTGATAATGTTTGCCTCGGACTTCTTTACCAGGTCTCCCAGGAATGCTAGATCATCGCTTTGCTTCTGATCTTCTTTTAGCTTCTCAGGGAAATTCGCAAGTATACGACCGGCCAGTGAAATGTCCCTTGTTTCGAATTCGATGCCTGTTCCCTTTACAAAGGCCTGCAAAATAGGAAGGAATGAGTAGGTAGCAAGAGCCGGGGCCTCGTCAATTTTGGTCCATACAATCTTAGCTTCGTTTGACATGATATCTCCTGGAGGAACGCCGAACTGCGTTCAGGTCCCACCAGAGAACCGGCCTCGGTCGGCACGGTCAAGAATTATGGGTATGCGGCAGGATTCACCGAGAATGGAAGCGCCCAAAATTTTGCGGGACACGGCCGCCGCTCTAATGGAAGGGGCCGAATCCCCGCTAATCTATTTTAGACTATTCCTGCACTGCCAGGGTGTCGCAGAATTTATTCACGATGGCCGTCCAGCCCTCTCGGTGCCCGTCTCTGGCACCTTCCGTTGGCAGTCCGGAATGAATAAGTGTAATCTGAGTGCCCTGATCTATGGACTCAAACTCCACTCGTACCAGAGTATCGCTTGCATGAGGACTATTCCATGTAAATTCCAGCACTTCATGACGATCGATGGTTTTGTAAACCCCCCAATGAGGAACCGTTTTACCGTCCGGGGAAATCATATCTATTTTGAACTCACCGCCTACACTGGGATCGCATTGAACATCACTGTGTCCACCGGGTATAGGACAGAACCACCGAGCCATACTTGCAGCATCTAACCAGGCTTCGAATACGCGCTTCTTGTCCAGCTGGATGCTTTTGCTTACTACAACGTCGTTTTCATTCATTGTTCTTTCCTCCTTTTTCTGGCGGTCTTTTTCGAGTTTCTAGAACTGTAGGCAGGCCCACGCTTCTTCGCCCGGGCTTCGGAGATTTTTTTACGTTCTGGTGGATGCCCGGATGCATCTCTGGAAGTCTCTTCAGGTGCCCTTTGTTTTGCACCGTCTTCCTGTAAGAGAAACTGCTCGAGAGAATCCAGACTTCTTTTCCAGAATGTAGAGTAGTATTGGAGTAGATCCATGGCTGGTTTAAGCTCATTGGGACGTGCACTGACAATCATCTGTCTGCCTTTCCGTGTACGATCCACAAGATGGGCTTCTTCCAGTACCACCACATGCTTGGATACAGCAGCCAGAGACATCTGAAACGGCTCCGCCAATTCTCCTACAGTAACTGGACTGACCAGCACACGCTCCAGGATAGATCTCCGGGTTCCATCGGATAGAGCATGAAATATTTGGTCCAGGCCTGAACCTTGATTATCAACCATATGGTTGAGTATAAATAGTCTTCCCTATTAGTCAACTAATTGGTTGAGTTACTGTTATCCGCCCTGCCAGACCGTGCAGGGAATAGTCCATCGATGTAGAAGGAAACCTTCCGTTGCAGCAGCCAAAACCGTGTCTACAGACAATGGAGGAATCCGCGTAGGTTCAATTCTGGAGCTATTTACTCAAAGTAGGGTTGGCCAGAAATCTGGGTACCGGAAACAAAGCTACCCAGCACTTTAATACTTCGAATTTCAGAAATGGGTGTGCTCTTTGGATTTCTATCAAGAATTACCAGGTCTGCGTACTTTCCTGGCTCAATACTACCCAGAGAATCTTCCATTCCCAGTTGCCAGGCCCCATCGATGGTCAATGCCTTTAGCGCTCTTTCTACCGTAATAGATTCAGATTCGCCCAGGACAGTTCCTTCCCGTGTCGTCCGGTCCACAGCAGTTTGGATCAGGGAAAGTGGCTCCGCTGGATACATGGGCTGATCTGCATGAAGCGTGAATCGAATACCGTTGGCGGCGGTACTTCGGGCAGGCAACATACTATCGGCCCGATCTCCGATAATATCCTGTTTTAGTGCAACGCCATAGTAATAAAGATGATTAATATGAAAACTGACCGTCACTCCTTCAATTGAAAGTTCCGGCAGCAGTTCTGTAGGTAATAGCAAAGCATGTTCGATTCTATGCCTGTGATCGGACCTTGGACTTTCTTTTAAGACGCTCTCCAGAACCTCCATCACATCCAGGCTGGACTGATCTCCCTGACTGTGAACCGCTATCTGCCAACCCTGGTCATGGAACTTTCGCACCTGGCTTTGAAACTCTTCTCTGGTCTGAACAGGAGACCCGGTGGTTCCAGGTTGCAAACCCAGTCCGTCCTGCATTAGTGAACTGTCTATGTAGGGTTCGCTCAAATACATTGATCCGGTGTACGGCGAACCATCATACCATAACTTAATTCCTACGATCTGAAAGGATGGATCAGTTCGGTCTGGAGCAGCAGGCAGTTCGAAAGGACTGTTTGCCTTCAGATATACGAAATTACGGACCGAAGGTTTTCTTTCTGGTAGGATGCCCAGGGCGCCCAGAATTCTGAGCAACAATCCCGGTTCCTCTGCAGAAAGCCATCGCATAAGCATCAATGGTTTATCATCTTCGCCAAACAATCCGGCTGTGCCGATTGAAGTTATGCCGTTCGCGGCGTATCCATCCAGAACGCCCTGAAAGTTATCTTTTATATCTATTGTAGGAAGGGCCGCTTTAACAAAAGGCTGCATGGCAGCCACTTCAGCAATGAAGCCGGTCAAATTTCCCTGATCATCCACTTCATAATAGGAGCCTTTTTCCGGAGCCTCTGTGTCTGCGGTAATACCTAGCTCTTCGAAAGCCAGTGAATTGGCCCAGGCCGAATGCATGCTTTGTGCAAGTATGACAACGGGATTATTTGGCGCGATGGCATCCAGTTCGGAGATATGAGGCTTTCTTAGACCGGCAACAAGAATTGGATCAAAGCCCTTGCAGTATATCCACTGGCCAGGTTTTGCTTCCGATACCGCTTTTCGCAGAGCATTCATTACAGACTCGGGGCTTGAATGACTAAAACCGCTAAGATCCACGAAGGTATGCAGATAAGCAGACAGTTCCGGATGCGTATGGGGGGCCACAAAACCTGGTAGAAGTGTGGCTCCTTTTAGATCAACTTTGCGAAAATCAGGACCTGCCTTCTCAAAAACCTGTTCGGATGAACCCAGAAATTTAATTTTCCCATCCTGTACGAGAACGGCTTCTGGATTCTGCAATTGCCGGGATTCGGCCATGGTTATAATTGTTCCATTATAGAAAACTAGATCCGGAGCCGAATCAGAACCACAATAGGGCAGTACGCTAGAAATACAAAGAAGCACCAGAGTCAATGGCAGTCGAAGCATTCCAGGATAGAAAAGCCTGCATTAGACCGGTCAAGGGATATACTTGAATGCTTGCCAGAGAGATGGAAAAAGATGGGCCAATATCAGATTTAGCTGACCCGGCGCAGAGCGAAAAAGAACGGTCTATCCATATGTTTAAAGTCCATGTAGCCCATCACAGTATTGTTATCCACTTTGCGAAATACGTCATGGATTGGCAATGCATCGTAGCACATGGTTGCGGATACTTTTCCACGGAGTTCAGTCATGCGAAGCCTGGCTTTTGTCTTCTTTGTAGAAACCAGAAAGCGAAAGGAGCGAAAAAGATAGCGCATGAAAGGCTTTTTAAGCCATTGCTGGGTCAGAGTCAATCCCATGGGCATAAGTGCAGGATTCACAATAAAATGCTTTCCGCTACCGGTTTCGAATACTAGAGGATGCACGTTATCTTCGTCGATAAACTCTTTGCCATACCAGGAATAATTCTCCAGGAGTCCATCCATAGGATGATCGGTATTGATTCCGGATCCTTTCCATTTGCCCCACATTAGCTCCAACCCGGCCACGGGAAGTGCATCAAAAACGCGAAGAGCCTCTTTAGCCTCAGCTCTTTCATTTTCAATCATTGAGATGGCTTCTGAGACCACTTTTCTACCGGGGGCTGCTTTGCTGGAAGCGCCCGGTTTTCGAACATTGCTGGAGTTGCGATTTTTCAGACGTGCCCCTGCACTACGAGTGGTGTTTCTGGATCCGGAACTTGTGGCCATTCCATGAGTGGATGAAAGTTGACTCAGATGTCAACATCCTTTTACGAGCAGAAACTGGAATGTTGCCAGACGAAATGGCTCAACTGAGGACTGGACTCTGTTGCGCAATCCACACTGGGATGACCATTTGACTTGCACTTAGGCGCAGACTCTTTAAAGTCTGGAGCGAACCATGATGAAGGATGCTCTACAGACAATCCTCACTCTGGCTGCGGTAGGTCTGGTAATATGGGCCTTCTTAAGCGCTGTGCTATGGATAGGTGGTCTCTGGGACAGTGTAATCGACAATGCCTATGAAAACGAAATATATGTGGTATCTGAAATACCGGAGATTCCATCCACTGACATTCAGATTCAGTGGTTTCAGAAAGACGAAATCGTATGGCTCATGCGAAATGGTTTATATTCAAGGAACCTGCCCGAGAGAGACGGTATAAACCATTTTCGAGTATTTGTCCGGAATCGTCCCATCCATACTTTTCAGATTCGCCGAACCACGGCAACGCAAAAGATGCGATATGATTTTTTGCTTCGATCAGAGGGCCATACACTCATAGTTCAGGCCCGCTGGGAGCCATTCTTTTACAGCGATGATGCAGTCCGGTCAGCACCCTATTACGAGCGAGCGAAGTATCCACTTTCCGTTCTTTCCCGGCCTGCGAATCCTTGAAATACGGTAAATAGCTAACTATCCCAATTTCGGATAAGTATCCCAGGTTCAAAACAGAATTGTGCTGGAGTCTCCCCCCGGGAGAGACTGTAGCCTGTATTCATGAAAACAAGAAGACAACGATTCATATTTCATTTTCTACTTGGAGGGCTGGCAGTCTGGGCAGTGCCATTTTTGGTTTCACTTCCTTTCTTTAGCAAGACCGGTCAGCTACAAATAGACATATTCGCATTCAAGACTATAATGATTCTGGTGTCTTCTTTTGTGGGCCTGTGGATTCTGTCGGCGGTCTTACCAGCTATACAATCTGCCCAATACGGAATGCAAATAGGAGCCACCTGGATGGTTTTGAATTGGGCCCTGGATTATCTGATACTACTTCCATTAAACGATATGACCATCCAGGAATATTTATTCTCGACGGGCCTGCGATATCTTCATATTCCATTGTCCGGGTATTTTATGGGTGTGGCTATGATGCGACGCGGAGCCATTCTGTCGGATCAATAAGAACAGAAATTCATAGACGGTGATACCTGAGGAGGTAGCCCATGTATTCCATTGGACAATTCTCTTTGATGACGCGGCTTGCTGTACGGACTTTAAGGAAATACCATGAAAACGGATTGCTCATTCCAGATTATACAGATGAAGAAACCGGGTACAGGTACTATCGCGAACAATCTATTGAACGAGCGCAAGTAATCACTGGATTACGAAGCCTGGATTTCTCATTGAAGGATATTCAATCAATCCTTCAGAACTGTAGCGAAGATGATGACATGCTGGACCATTTGTTGCGGCAAAAGGGCTCCGTCTCCAGCGAGCTCAAGAGAATACAGGACATTCAATCCGGCCTGGAACTGGTCATAAACCAGGTCCGCGATCGACAGAGCATTCCGGGCAGCGCCGCAGTCCAGGTCAAAGAAATTCCAGCCATTTGGATTGCCGGCCTGGAAGGCAAAGGCAGCTGGTCCGAAATCGGGCAGTTGTATAAGTCTCTGGGTCGAACCGTGGGGCGCTACATTGGTGGTTCTCCCATGAGCCTGTGCATGGACGGGGGAATACAGGGACGAAGCGAATTATGAAGCGGCCTTTCCGCTGCGAAAGGAAGTACAGATCAAGAGTCTTTGCCGAAAGCTTCCGGGCATTCGCTGCGTTTCCGTAATCCATCAGGGTCCCTATTCTTCGATTGGAACAAGCTATGAACGGGGGTTTTCCTATATCAGTCAGCATTCTATGAACTGGCAAACACCCACGAGGGAGATTTATCATAAGGGGCCAGGAATGATCTTTAAAGGCAACCCGGCAAAATACATTACCGAAATCCAGATTCCGGTTCATTAATCAAAGCGATCCAAATCCAACCGGTGGAGTTTTCACGATGCCGCTGGAAAATCTCTGGCTTATCTGCGAAACGTAATCTGCTTAAATTGATCTGGGTAAATGAATCAGGACTGAACATTAGTCCTGGGTCTTGAAAAATGCGGCGCTCCAATCCATGCATTGCCCTGGTTTCGGGTGCCCGAAGAGCCGCCGGCCACTCTCGCAGCCGACGGCCCGAGACAGAATCAGCTTATTGACCGGCCTTCATGTTCTTGGCCATCTTTAAGAAGTAGCCTTCAACGTCGAACCAGGCCTCTCCCAGGTACAATGTGTTGGCACATTGCAGATGATCCACACCGGTGGAATACCAGGGAGTATCGGGACCGCCCTTCCATTCGCCCCATTTCATGGAAGACAGAGGAACGAATCCATCATTCGCATACCCATGAACATCTCTGGATTCCTTTCCTGTGAAATGATAGAGCAAACTACCCACGGGATGCTGAATCAAGTTCACACCGTTGATTACTGAACCGTAAGAGTAGTATCGCACTCCGGAGACGTTTGGAGTATAAGTATTAAACACGGCCATACCATCTGTGGAAAGTGAATCGATCACTGCCTGAGCATCACCGTCATTTACTGCGTAAATCAAGTTTACAAAGGTTTCAATGATTCCACTTACCGTTCCGTTGGCAATCAATGGAGCCAGTCCATCAGCCAGACCTGTTCCGCGATTCACCCCGTTAAGAGATGTTACGGAAACTACTTTTGAAGACAGACCCAGATTAGATACTGCATACCGGAGTCCCAGAGGGCCCTGGGAATGACCCAGAGTATGAACCTTGTCATAACCATTGGCAGCCATCCAGTATCGGATCTTTTCATTCAGAACTTCGCCGCGATGAGCATTGGAGCTCCCAGGAGGTTGCGCCGGTGCATATACATCTACACCTTCGGATCGGAGATAATCATCCATTCCGCCCCAATAATTAATGATAGAGGTAAGCCCTGTGGACTCCTCTCCCCATCCCAGCAGGCCGTGAGCCAGCACTATAGGATAGGTTCCTTCCAGAGGCTTTTGCTGACCGCCTCCAGCCCAGGCCGGACCGGCAAATGCCAGTAGCGCAGCCAAAATAATAATTCGCTTCAACATGGTACTCTCCCTTTTTACCGGCTCGAGCTTATTCGCATCGCATTCGATATGCATACAGCAAGAACCAGTTCTATGCGAAGAGATTACACCAGATAGACTAAGAAATCGACCTGGATACGGATCCTGGACAAATTCAGGGGTCCAGAATCTAAATCTTTTACCTGGTATTGGCCTGGCGATGGAGTTCCAGGATCGCAAATCTATAATTATCGTACGTTACAAACCATGAATCTAGAGAGATTAGCCTCCATGGATCAGTCTATACATTGATGTTCGCCCTAAAAGCGTAGATTCCTTATCACGATTATCACAATGGAATTCGCTCAATGATTTCGGATCTTGCGAAGGCTAACTCTGGCCGGGCCTTTCCAGGTACTTTCTAGGAGACAGACCTTTGATTGCCTTAAAGGCCAGGTTGAAATTTGCCTTGGAATTGAAGCCCACCTGAAAGGCCACCGACAGTACATTTGCCTCTGGCTCTTCTCTTAGGATGCGAATCGCTTCTTCCACCCGAAAATGATTCACGTATCGGGCAAAATTCATCTTTAACTTTGTATTCAGAAACTCTGTAAGCTGATACGATTTCACATTTACCATTCCCGCCAGTATCTTCAGCGTCAAATCTTCGCTGGTAAAAACCTTCTGGTCTCGCATGAGCCAATCCAGAGATTTTTGAAGCTCCTTTAGATCCACTCCCTCAAGCCTGGAAACTTTGTAGAGCTCACCTTCTGGTTGAAAACGAGCTTCCTCCAGGACAAGCTCCAGATCTGCAAAAAGCTCCGGGGTCCGAGCCTTGAGAATGAAATTCACCGGTAGAAAAAGAGACCCGGCAACTGAAACCGCAAAGTAGACAAGCTCCGAGCGCATGGTCAGTCCGGAAGCTGCAATAAAAGTTAGAACAGTAGAGCAAATGAGGATCAATACAAGGGTCCTGGCCGCCTTCTCCTTTCGAAGAGTATCTATAGAAAACAGTTCTGGCACACTGGCCGCTATGAAAATGCAATACAATACAGCTGAATACAATCCGGCTACGTTTAGAATATCGATCCAACTCCATTGCCTGCCCTGAAAGAAGCTCAGCTGCGGATAGGCGAATTGCTCCGGCGATAAAAGCCAGACGAAGGGAAGAATCAGTAGAATTAGCAACCCCGGCGCAAAAGCCAGATAGCGAATAGGCCTGATTTTGAAATTCTCATTCAACGCATCTAAAAATGAGAAGAAAATACATGGACCTATGAAATACACAAACGGTAGGTACAGGTGGTTTAAAAGAGTTAGATGAAAATACCTTTGCTGGAAATTCCAGTAAGCGAAGAAAAGGCAGAACGCAGCACTTAAGTATAAGAGGGCAAGCATTCGCGTAGCAACGGAAGGCCGCGGACTGAGCAAATAATAAAAAACCAGCACACCGGAGAATAGAGTTCCAAACCATAGAGCTTCTGAAATTAGATCATGCATTCTATTCGCAAAGCCTCGGATTGCCGATCAGTAACCGACTCCAGGTTAGGAATTCCAGCCAGGGCTCATCAATGCAAGGCTAATTCGCAGTAAGCTTAACCGTGATCCGACTCAATGAATTCTACTATAAGGTCAGCCAGAATCTTACCGGCAGTTTCATTCAAATGCAGACAATCCGTTACAAGAAAGAAGCCGTTGGATCTGGAAATGTTATTGTAATCTTTACCGAATAAATAATGTGCAGCCACCGATTCTTCGATAAGAGTATGGGGTTCATCGCATTGATTTTCAGAGGTTGCCCGGCCTTCCAGGTATTCGCGAAGCATTTCATTGAGCGGCAAATACACTACGCCCCTGGCATTGGAAATCTCCTTCAATGCCTGAGAGTATTTCTGGATCTTTGTATTCGCCTCAGAATCTAGATTCTCGCCAATGACTGGAAGAGAGATTAGCGCTATGCGAGTATGACCATCCCTGGATTGAAATTCATCAACTATCTGATTTACATTTTCCCTGTACTGGGCCAAATTCGGCGTACCATGAATACCCATGTTTTCCTGATAATTCTCCAGAAATTCCGGATGCAGAGTTGAATTAACATCATTGGTCCCTATTAGAATAGTGATTACATCTGCATTGCAATTCAGTAGCTCAGGCATTCTTCTGCGAACATTATGACTCAGATTGCTATTTATACCAGCATTGATCACTTCAAAATCGTCACCCAATCGCTTCTGAAGTAGGTCCGCATAGTTGAAGCTTACTGTTCCATGGGTGATACTATCACCTACGAGCAGGATACGCTTCTTCCCCTCCAGGCTTTTGCAGTTTGCGGGATTGTTCTCTGGCAATGCATGCACCTGTTCCAGAATCCAGATATGAGTCGCCAGATAGAGCAGACCCAGAGTAATAAGAATTACGGCAAAGTAGATAAGGAACTTTTTCATCCGCTTAATACCAATGGATTAAAGTCACTTTGTCAGCCGAAAAAAGTTGAAAAAGGTTTCTTCATCGTCGGGCACAGCAATAGAAATCTGATCGAATGGATGTGGATGCCCGGGCGGAATTGACAGAATCAGGTTTAATGACAGTCTGGGACAAATAATCTAAATCATATAGATGGATCGAATCGATGGCGAAGAGCAAGACTGCAAAGAAAACCAATGCAAAAAGAAACCAGGCAACTCCTAAAACGAAATCAGTAAGCAGATCCGGTAATTCAACCGGAACCCGAGCGAAGCGAAATTCCGGCTCAGTTAAGGACAAGTCCGCTGATATTGCGACTTATGATGTGATTATTATAGGTGCAGGTCTTTCAGGAATCGGGGCTGCCTATCATCTTCAGGACAAACTACCCGAAAAATCGTATATCATTCTAGAGGGACGAGATGATCTTGGAGGGACCTGGGATCTTTTTCGATATCCTGGAATACGCTCGGACTCTGACCTATTTACTTTTGGATATGATTTTCGCCCGTGGGAAAGCAGCAAAGGTATTGCCGATGGCCCATCCATTAAGAGCTACATCGCACAGACTGCCCGGGAGTCTGGTATTGACCGAAGACTAATCTACAAACATAAAGTTCTTTCTGTAAATTGGAATTCCCAGGAATGCCTCTGGCACATAGTTACAAAACGAAGCGACACAAAAAAGAAGATAGAGTATCGCGCTCGCTGGATCTTCTCCGGAACCGGGTATTATAGATACGATGAAGGGTACACTCCGGAATTCAAAGGAAGAAACAGATTCAAAGGACTAATCGTTCATCCCCAACACTGGCCTGAACGCCTGGATTACGATGACAAAAGGATAATAATCATTGGAAGCGGAGCCACTGCTGTGACATTGTTACCTGCACTAACAGATCGGGCCGCTCATGTCACTATGCTGCAACGTACTCCAAGCTATATCATGCCGCTCCCGGAAGTAGAAATACTATCTAAAATCCTGAAGCCCGTACTGGGCAAAACCCTGGCATTCAAGATTACGAGAAAAAAGAACATTCTCAGACAGAGATGGTTCTATCTTTTCTGTCAGAAATTCCCGGATCGGGCAAAAAAGTACATTCAGAAAGAGAGTGCGAAGCGATTGCCCGAAGGATACCCTGTGGATGTACACTTCAATCCTCCTTACAATCCCTGGGATCAAAGACTCTGTGCTGTTCCAGACAGTGATCTCTTCCAGGTTCTAAAGGAAGGCAAAGCATCCATAGTCACCGATCGAATCAAAACATTTACTAGAAATGGAATACAGCTGGAATCAGGTAAAGAGCTAGAGGCGGACATCATCGTTACGGCCACAGGACTGAATCTTCTTCCATTTGGAGGTATTCAAATTAAGGTCGATGGAAAAAAGCTCCATCTACCGGACCATGTAGCTTTCAAGGGAATGATGCTGAGCGGAGTCCCTAACCTGGCCTTCGCCGTGGGTTATACCACTTCTTCCTGGACGCTCAAGGTCGGTCTACTTTGCGAACACTTTTGCAGACTACTGGATCACATGGATGCCCGCGATTATGATACTGCAGTACCAGAGGCAGACCCCGAAATGGAAACCAGACCGTTGCTGGATTTCGGTGCCGGCTACGTTCAGCGATCCCTTCAAGAGTTGCCCCGCCGGGGACTGGATTTTCCCTGGGTTATGTCCTGGGATTACGCAGAAGACGTGAAGTTACTTCGAAAGGGACCCGTGGAGGATGAACATCTTAAATTTGGACGAAAGGCAGGTTTCTGAAGATAGCCTTTTTCTTGACTCCAGATTTCCGAGCCGCCCAATTCTTGCATGGACAAGCTGAAGAAAATTGGAATGAACTTCGTTCAGGGTGGCGCGTTGCTTCTGGCCGGCTCCGGATTCTTCCTTTATAAATCGGTATTCACAGTCCGGGATGGAATCCTGAGTCAATCCTGGCCATCGACTCAGGGCACAGTGGTTGAAGCCAGAATAGAACAATATCGCACTACCGGTGGCACGACAAGCGAGAAAACAATCGGGTATTTCTTTTACGAATACTCGGTAGACCAGGAAACCTACTCTTCCAACAGGCTAAACTTCTTTAGCATTAGTGGAGATCCGGTCACTGCGGCCAAACAGTTCCAGCCAGGTGAGAAGGTAACTGTTTATTACGATCCTGACGATCCAGAGAGAGCCGTTATCGAACTCGGCCTGCCCGGGATCTTCGTCTGGTTGGCACTGGCTTTTGGGGTTCTGCTTTTTGTAGGATTCGTCTCGCTCACCTTTCTCGGTGATTTTGGGGCAATTTTTGCCCGGATGACCGGTTAACAAAATGTATCTGATTGCGGCGATGCAAGGTAAAGAATCACTCGAAGCGCGAAAGCAATAGGATAGAGTATTCTCGACCCGGATGCCAAAAAAGAAGGGGGCCTGGCCCCCCGGAGTGCTTCCTGATGATAACATTTTGCCCATCTTCCTGGTAAAACACTAACTCAGGAGGAGAAGGTGCATTCAGAAGCGAGCCTGAAACTCCAGGCCAATGGTGCTTAATTTGTCTTTCTGTGTGTAAAAGGGGCCGCTAACGGGATTTTCGATAGTAACCAATCCCCCGGCTTTGATGCTTCCGCTAGTAGGCGTGTAGTACCGATTTTCAGTTCCGTAGTGGAGTTTTATGGAAACGCTTTCGTTGATTAAGTAGCCCAGACCCAGGTGAAATCGGCTGGTGCGAAGATCCCCGTCCGAAGTGTATTCCGAACTTGTCTCCAGGGGAAATGTACTACTGCCCAGGGTTAAAAGCGATAGACTCGAGATTATAGCTGTGCTCTGCCCTTTGCCCGCACCGAAAGAAGCGCCGGCCTCAAATTCCAGTTTTTCGGCGAATTGCTTTCTATAGATCAGGCCAAAGTGCAAATCAGCGGTGGTAATGTTATGTTCGGTGCTTCCTGTTGAATTGATCTGACTGATGCTGGAGCTGGTAATGCTACCGGATGTGCCAGAATCTACTTGAGTGAACCCGGTATTGTACTGATCGGCGAAGAATTCATCCCGGGCCAGCTGTAGTCCCAGAATAAATCCCACATCTTTTAGCACACTGCTCTGGTCTCGAAAAAGGTACAACTCATGATCATACCCTAATTCGAAATGCTTCAGTTCGCTTTTCTGAAAGATACTGAATTGATTGGAGTTGGTCTGTGATATGATATTGAAAGTTTGCGAGTAAAGATAGGAAAGACCTTTCGCATCCAGCTTAGCAGATCCTGTTCCGGCATATCCCAGATTGATGTTTCCCCGGTTATTCGCTCCTCCGATGCTGATAATCAGTTCAACCATGGGCATGGATTGCCTGGCCTGTCCGTAGTCGAAGTAGTCTGCTGGAACGGCCAGCAATGAGCCACTGAACAGTGAGGAATTCTGCAGGCCAGTCTGTCTTAATTTATCAAGCTCATTGAAAGCAGCCGGCTCCCAGGAAGCCTGGCTTATTCGTAATCCGAACCAGGAATTGGGAGACTCCTCGGCTTGAGTGGCAGTCAAAGAGCCAAAAATCAAAACAGCAAGTACCAGTTGTATCCGTTTCATGTAATCCTCGCACTCCGAATTGGGAGCTGATAGATGCATGATACAGGGCTTTCTGGGATAGATCGACCGATTGGGCCCATTTGTACGGATACTGACAGATCTTTTTAACAGGCAGGAGCAAGGACTGACGTCAGATTTGATGAAAAGAATTGCTGGCAGAGGATTGGAAGCCTCCGCTAATGTGTGTCGTCCATGTTTGCATCCCAACCTAGACTTAGATTGGCTGGATTGGCCGTTTCCCTGGTGATACTTTTTATTCCCGGGGTTTTACTTTCAGAAGAGCCATGCATTCTGGACAAGTCCAAATCAAGCTCCTTGCTGGCATGCACTGAATTTAAGTTCTACCCGTCCGAATTCAGTGGCCCCGATGACCTGAATGAATTTCAATCTATGCTTTTAGAGAAAGGCTGGGAAGGACGGGAAGGAAGCCAGTGGAGGTTTCCGGGACATACGGATGTACTCTGGTTACGATTCAAGATACGAAATGACCAGGAGGATGTACGAGAATGGATTCTCATTAATGAATTCGCTTTTTCCGATTCTCTGAAGCTCTTCTGGGTAGACGGCCAGAAACTACAACAGGACGAACAGGGGCTGATCCGACCCTGGGATGATAAACATATCGACTACAGACTGCCTGCATTTAGACTTCATATCCATCCAGGAACTAACTATTACTTTCTCAAATTACAGGCCCGGTCCGGAAAGTTGCTGTCGCTCAAATTGGAAGCACCTGGAACTCTGGCCACCCGCGAATCCTATCCAGGCTATCTATTCCCAACCTTTTTGACCGGCGGCATTACCGCTTTCGTGCTGAGTTTATTTATTCTCATTTCTCTCAAGGAGAGAATAGGTCTGCTCTATTGCATCTATGTTGCCTCCATGATTGTTTATATGTTCAGCTGGGAAGGCTACGCCAGGCAAATGCTATTTCCAGAACATGGCGTGTGGACCGTTGCCGTTTTATCCAGCTCCGGCGCTCTGGCTGGATGGGCCGTCATCGCATTATGGAGAGAGTTACTCATTCTGTCTGTTCACGCACCCGTTATCAATCGAATCATGCAGTGGATTGGAGCCGGATATATTGTTACAGCCGTCTACAGCCTGATACCTGGTGCGGACCTTCGATTTGTTGATGTGGCAATCTACATCCTGCCAGCTCTATTCATTCCCCTGGCTATCTATTCCGGTATCTATGCAATTCGCATAGGCTTTAGGCCGGCCCTATTTACGCTTATTGGCTTCGCCGGATTTCTGGCATGCATTCCCTTCTTTTTCTACGCCGGCATGGGCTGGATTCCCGGTAGCGATTGGACCAGAAACCCGCTCTATTCTGGCTATTTGTTCGAGTTCGCAATGTTTCTAATCTCCGTTGGAATGCGAATCCATTTTCTGCGAAACATCCAGATAACCAATGCCATGCCCGTGAATAATGGCGATGCCCGGACAGAAAAGGAGAAAGAAGCAGAACCGGAAAATGCCGGTCCGGAGGCTCCCAGCCGTCTGAGTCGATTGAATATAGCTGAACTATCTCGAAAAATGGACTCCTTGATGAAAGAGGAGCAGCTCTTCTGCGATGAGGATCTCAGCCAGGAACGATTGGCTGGCCTGCTGGACATCAAGCGTCACCAGCTGAGCGAACTTCTGCGGGTCGTTTACGGTACCAACTTCTATGCCTATATCAATTCCAATCGAGTTGCCTGTGCCCGGGATCTTCTGATCTCTGAACCAGAGCGTTCTATTCTTTCTGTCGCTCTGGCTTCTGGTTTTAATTCCAAATCAACGTTCAATTCAGAGTTCAAGAAGCAAACAGGAATGACACCGGGTGAATTTAGAAAAAGTCGCAGCGAAACCTCCATACAGGCAATTACTTAATCGGTTAGATCCGCCCCAGAATAAGAACGAAAGAGGGACTGAATTATGTTTCTTGAGAATAGCAGTATTCGGAGCGAAATACGGCCATTTTATGGTTGCGGCAAACCGAAATGTTTCCCCTGCTTCCTAGTCAACAGCATAACGACCGATACATAACCATCCCTTCTCGTAATATTATATATTGATTATTATCACTTACCCAAAGAAGCTGGCTGGATGGACTCTTGTTATCTTCGATCCGGAATACTACAGGTGGTTGGCCACACAGTCATTGTGATTTGCATTCTCCAGGGATTGGTCCGCTGCACAGCATTGTTCGAAGATAAAAAGGAGGACCGGTTGGCAGCTCTGGCGTTACTGGGCCTAACAGATTCCCGGTCCAATGGTACCTTCACTGTCGATCGTAATGGCGGAACCTTTCAGAGCGATGATGGTTTATTTCGAATTATTATTCCAGAAGGTGCTATGGATGAAACAGAAACGTTTACCATTGAGCGTCATAATGCATCGATGGATTCCTTTCCGTCCGGACTGCCCACAACAAAGGCTTACGAGTTGAGTCCATCCTATAGATTTCGAAAAAATGTAATTGTAGAAATGACTCTGGATACCAATACCATGGCCCATCTGGGGCTCTCGAGTGAAGATTCCATCGTTTATTCACATTCGGAGACAGGGTTGCATGAAGGGGATCCAAGTAGCGAAATTGGGGTGTCCCGACGTTTGCCCGGTTGGTCCGCCCTGAGCACCGAGGTCCTGGGCGACAAATTGCGTGCCACAACTAAAAGCTTCTCGATTTTCGGGGGAGCTACCGCGACCGGTCCCAACAGGCCCCCAAGAATTGGCGCAGGGTACTACTATTTTAAACCGGGCTGCCAGCGATTGCCATATAAAGTCCGGGCAAGGATAATAGAACCGGACGGGGACCCCATGGAGGTCTACCTAGTCACCGGGGAAAAAGATAACGGAACCATCTTGATTCCTATGGATCACGAGTCCGGAGATTGGTACGCGGGCGATCTACCCTACGAAGTGATGGGTACAACGGGTCTTCAAATCCAAATACTTGCATTCGATGATACCGGAGCAAACACAACACTTCCCCTGTCCCAAACGTTCGTTTTTCCAGATAACGGAAGCCACCCGCAGGATTCCACTTACGACCCTATTGACGACAATATCGAATTGAATTGTGCCTGGGTCAAGGACCACCCCGGGGGAGACCCCACGGATACGGATGGCGATGGGGTTCCGGACTCTCATGACAGCACGCCCAACGGTGAATCTACACCGGTCCTGACAGAATATCGAATCCTTCCTGAAACGATAACCATGGAACCCGGCGAAGTCGTGACTTTTGGAACTCTTGCACTGGACTCAGGGATACCGCAGGTCGTAGTCCCGGATTACAGTGCGTCGGCCAACATTGGAGAACTCGATGGTAGTAGATTCACGGCCACAACACCCGGCTCGGGATCAATAACCAGCACATCCGGTAGTTATAGCGATAACGCATCGATCATCGTATTGGATACAATTGCTCCAGCGAATGTAATAGACCTCGCCGCCATAGCGGTGGATCATAACAGCGTCGAGCTCTCCTGGACAGCGCCCGGCAACAATGGGAACCAAGGCCAGGCCCAGAACTATGAGATCCGGTACTCAACCTCGGAAATTGGAGACGAGGAAAGTTGTGACAATGGCTCCGGCTACTCTCATGGCTTAACCCCGAAAAGCGCCGGCTCGCCAGAGACCCTCCTTGTGACTAGCCTGATTCCGGAGACACGATACTACTTCTGCATTCGAGCTATAGACTCGGAAGGGAATCGCTCCGTTTGGACCGACCAGGTGGATGTAATGACGACTCCCGCACCCGATTTAACTCCGCCTGCGGAGATTACAGACGCTACTGCACAGTCTTCAGGTACCAACTCCATTTTGCTGCGCTGGAACGCAGTGGGCGACGATGGTGTGGACGGATTTGCTACTGGCTACGAAATCAAAAAATCGACGTCCACTATCGCCTCCGACGCAGTTTGCAATTCGGCAATCCCCGTTGCGAACTCAATTATGCCGGCGACACCCGGAGCTCTGGAGAGCCTGAACATCTCTGATCTTTCGGAAGACACTACGTATTTCTTTTGTATTCGTGCTCTGGATGAGGCCGGCAATAAATCCCCGTGGAACTCGACTCTTTCCGCATTCACTGAGAACGCTAACGACCCGCCAATCGCAGAAGCAGGCGAAGATTCTACCTGGGCTCCGGGGGACACTGTTTCCCTTTCAGGAGAAATAACAGACCCTGATGCAGGACGGTGTAATGCCAATGTATCTAACTATTCATACTTCTGGACTTTTGATTCTGTACCCCCAGAGTCAAACTTGATCAACGGAGACATAGTTGGCCGCAATAGCCTGAACGCCAGTTTTGAACCTGATACAATCGGGGAGTACACCTTATCGCTCCATGTCACCGATGATGCCGGCCTGTGCGAAGGCATCGCTATGGAAGACACTGATTCGGTAACCATCACCGTCAGCTGGGCGGGCTATGAATTTCGCAATTCAGAGTCTGGATACGTAAGCAGTTATCAATTTGGACGGTACTTCTGGGAAAACAATGCGGCAGGGGGGCAATACCTTCTCTGGAATCTTAGCAACGCAAACACGACTGTTCTTGGTAGATATAATCCCGAAACTGGATGGACCTTGTTGGAATCGCTTCCTTTCGGACTTCCTTATATAGTAGATCTTACCATTGCTGGCTCGGATCATCTGATTCTGGCGCAAATTGAATCCAGCATGGACAACGATACTCTCTATACACGAGAATTCATTCCGGGCGCTGGATGGCAACCCGCCCTGGAACATCCTGTTCCCGATGGGACTCAACTCAGGAGTGTTTACGTTCAGGGCTCCAGGAATGGTTCGGTGCGAATGGTCTATTTGGAAAGATCAGCCGAGCCGGATGCCACGTATGAGATTAGAGAAAAGGAGTATGAACCGGGCAATGGATGGCAAAGTCCAGTAATCCTTGAGGACTCAACTCAGTACATGGAGATAATGGACTTTAAAGGGGATCCAGTAAATGAGACTGCGGTGGCCGTATACTATGTAGGAAACTCTGACCTGCTTGTTAAACGGCTCCACAACGGGAGCTGGGAGGCATCCGAATCGGTGGGCACTCGTGACGGTGCTTTAAGAGACGTGGAGGCCCGCATAGATTCTGAAGGAAATATTGCAATCTTCTGGGCGTATACGACCGGGGAGTACCCCCAATGGGAAGGTACGGTTCGACTCTCCTACTACGATGCAGGAGCCAAAATCTGGACCAAAGATTTGCTTATCGACAGCACTGGGGCCGAGTACGGACGGCACTATTTGTCTCTTTCTTTTGCGAACGGTACAGGATTCGCTTCATGGCAAAAGCTTGGTACCGACGGGGCTCAAAGCTTTTGCGAGTTTTCTCAATTTTCGATTACCGGCGGGGTAGAGGCTCCAGAGCATATCGCATTGTGTCGTGAAATCTGTATTGCCGCGGCTCCAGGAGGCCATGGAGTAGCGGCATACATAGTCCAGAATCCGCCTAGCTACGATAAGGACCTGCGAATGCAGCGTTACTTCCCCGACACAAAATGGGGAGTCGTACAGGAGGACTTCGATCAAAGCAGCAATTCAGACGTCTCTCTGCAGAATTGCAAAGAACTGCCGAATGATCCCCTGGGGCGCATTCTGGTTCCCTGGATGTTCAACAATTATTCTGGTGGAGATACAGAGCACAGATTTCGCTACCTTGATTGATGAAACCCGGCTTTTGGCATGCACCAATAAGCTAATTAGCTTGCCAGAAAGAGATCCTGGAGAATCGAGAAACGCCGGCTGAGCGATGGAGGTCAATAGATAAGCGGTGCTTGCCCTTTGCCTTCTAAAACGAGTAGTTTTCGTTGTTCCAGGCGAATCATATCTACAAAAGCTTAGCTGGAGCTGCCTTTAGAGTTCGAATCGCTGAAATTGGCGTGGGTTTCGCCACGGAGTATTAGACTTTTTCCCGCCAATTATTTAAATAGGATTACTTCTCAGGCACTCCGTAAGGCCTTTCTATAGAAAGGAAGCGAGCAACGCAATTTTGAGGCGCAACTATGAACATATTAGAGTGGACTGAGGCCGGACAGAGAATTGAAATCGAAGGTCATAAGATTTTCGCCATAGACTTCGGTGCCGGAGCAGACAAAGAGGTCATCGTAATCCTGCACGGCTATCCCACGTCATCCTTTGATTATAAGGATGTTCTTCCGCATCTGTCTGAAAGATATCGAGTAATCATTCATGATCACCTGGGATTTGGTCTTTCAGACAAACCCGAGGATTACTCTTACTCCTTAATGGAACAGGCAGATCGGGCACTGCTTCTCTGGAAATCTCTGGGAGTCGAACGGGCTCATCTGGTAGCTCATGACTATGGAACCAGCATTGCCACAGAACTAATCGCCAGAAGAAACATGGGATTTGAACCAATCAAGCTAGAATCCCTGACTCTATGCAACGGCTCCGTGCACATTGAGCTGGCAAAACTTAGAATCATTCAGAAGCTACTGCGCAATCAGACCGTGGGACCTCTGGTTGCGAAGCTCAGTAGTAAGAGAATTTTCCGAAAGAATATGCGAAAGCTATGGCATGATCCATCGTTGCTTCCAGAAGAAGAAATAGATTCCATGTGGGAGCTACTAACAATGAACGAGGGCAAAAAAGCGCTGCCGCGAATCACTCAGTATTTACGCGAGAGAGAACGGTTCTGGCATCGCTGGGTGGGAGCCTTGAAAAAGACCGATATCAAGAGCAATATCTTATGGGGAAATGAAGATCCGATCACCGGAGGCCACATTGCCAGGATTCATCATGAGGAGATGCCAGGAAGCCAGCTACGAATTCTGGAAGGCCTGGGCCATTATCCTATGATTGAAGACCCCAGACGTTGGGCTGTGGGATTGATAGAAGGGATCCAACGTTAACCAGAGAGGATTAACGCGATGCGAAAATAAGCCTCGGAGCCGGCCTGAATTGACACTAGGGCCCTGGAACTGCTGGAAACCGTACTGACGGAGCCCGGCCAGCATGAAAAAGCCCGGAAATTGCATAAAGAGTTGGCCCATCAATGATGAGCCCATCCTTTTCTCATTGTACCACGAAAGTTAGTGTCGAGCTAATCCACCATCTACTACAATAGTAGAGCCGGTCACATATGTGGATGCCTCGGAGGCGAGAAAAATCGCTGCACCAAGCATTTCATCCGGCCGAGCAATTCGACGCATTGGTATGGCCTGTTTTAGCTTTTCAGCGTATTCATCATTCTTGCGAATGCTGGCCGTCATATCCGTTTCAGTGAATCCAGGACAAATGGCATTGACCCTGAATCCGCTGGAGGCCCATTCCACTGCCAGGGAGTTTCCCATTTGAATTAGTGCTCCCTTGGTTCCAGCATAAACGGACATCAGAAAGGCTCCATTAAGTCCAGCAATGGAAGCTATGTTAATTATGTTTCCGCCTTTCTTTCGCTGCATCTTATAATACGCCTGGCAGGAACGAAATACTCCTTTAAAGTTTGTATCCACCACATTCTCCAGGTCCTTTTCTTTTATCGCAGAAGCAGGAATATCCAGAGTAGTGGCACCGTTGTTGATCAGGCAGTCCAGCTGACCATGCTCCTTTCCTATTTCATTGATAAGATCTTTCATATCTGTTTCGGAACGAAGATCCGCAGCTACTCCTTTAATCTTTGTGCCTTCCGTCCATGCCACGGATTCAGGCTTCGAACCTGTACCGTAGACGATGGCACCGGCCTCAGAGAATCCCTCGGCCAGAGCCCGGCCGATTCCCCGAGACGCACCAGTAATTAGAACTGTCTTATCCTTAACCGAAAATAAATCCATAGATCTTGCCCCCTATTCGCTTTGTATAATGCTCTACAGGATATGATTCAAGCCCAATCCGGGGAGTGCAAAAGGCGCAATCCACGCTTTCCCAACTCGCATTCCCTTGGCCCGGATCCACAATAATACAAATCAATCCTTAGTGTCTCTTGCTTCAACGAGAGTCAAATATCCAATCTACGGACGACCCATCAACAAAAAACGAGCGGGCGTTCGCTATTTTCTTGACATCAAAAGAGAGCCCGTTGGCCTAGCGGACAATCAAAGGAAAGGTATGTGGGGCCGGGATGAATAACTCTCTAGAAAATGCCATCGCTGTAGTTACAGGGGCCGGGGCAGGTATCGGGCGTGAAACGGCTTTGAAGCTGGCCCAAATGGGAGCCCGGGTCATAGTTTCGGACATGGATGCCAGCAATGGCGAACAATCAGCAGAATTAATCCAGTCCGCCGGTGGCGATGCAAAGTTTGTGCGAGCTGATGTCAGTAAAGAAGACGAAATACAGAATCTGGCGAAGAAGGCTGCCGAACACGATGGCGGTATTGATGTATGGGTCAGCAATGCCGGTATTGGCGGAACTCCCAGGAAGCTGCACAAGGTAAGCACAGATGAGTGGAACCATATGATGCTGGTAGATCTGACCAGTGTATTCTGGAGCCATAAATATGCTGTGGCTCATATGGGAAAGAAAGGCCGTACAGGATCTATCATTAACGTTGCCTCCATTGCCGGACTGGCAGGCTCCCCGGGCCTGGGACCCTACGCCGTGGCCAAAGCAGGCGTCATAGAGTTATCATTAACAGCGGCCCTGGAAATGGCTCAAAAGAATGTTCGAGTCAATGCTATCTGTCCAGGCTGGGTGGAAACCAGTATTCTGGATTTCGCAGGAAACAGCGCACAGGCTGAGATGCGAAAGCAGGTGCCTCTGGGTCGATTTGGCACCCCCGGGGAAGTGGCATCGCTCATCGGCTTTCTGGCCTCGCCGGAAGCATCCTTCATAACCGGTTCTGTGTTTCGAGTGGATGGAGGAATGCGTTCTTAAAGTGTAGTTAGGAATGAAAACAAATCAGAAACCATAGACAACAAACATCGCATATCAAATTCGACGAAGACGAAGACGAAGACGAAGACGAAGACGAAGACGAAGACGAAGACGAAGACGAAGACGAAGACGAAGACGAAGACGAAGACGAAGACGAAGACGAAGACGAAGACGAAGACGTTAAACCGGCAAATATCTACAGGAAGGCTCCATGGATTTCACAATTTCGGATCAAATACAAACGACTCTAGACCTGATAGAAGATTTCATGCACAAAGAGGTGTTTCCCGCCGAACCGGAATTCTTTAGAACACCCTTCAGGGACTTACTTCCCATGCTCGAAGAGAAACGCGCCAAAGTAAAGCAGATGGGACTTTGGGGGCCCAACCTTCCGAAAGAACTGGGAGGAATGGGATTGGGTCTTCTGGAACATGGACTGATCTCTGAATCCCTGGGTCGCTCACCCCTGGGGCATTATATCTTTGGAACCCAGGCACCGGATGCAGGCAATATTGAGATCCTGCATATTTTCGGAACAACCGAGCAAAAAGAGGTTTACCTGAAGCCACTGGCAAATGGGGAGATTCGCAGCTGCTTCGCCATGACCGAAGTGAACACTGCAGGGTCCAATCCTCTACTCATGGAGGCCACTGCAGAAAAGGACGGCGATGACTACGTAATAAACGGACATAAATGGTACACCACAGGCGCGGAAGGCTCCGCATTTTCAATCGTAATGGCTGTTACCAATCCAGAGGCCAGTCCTGCTATGCGATCCAGCATGATCATTGTCCCAACAGACAATCCGGGCTTTAACCTGGTAGATAACATCTCAGTCATGGGCGAAAAGGGCAGCGATTACAATAGCCATGGTGAGGTTTTGTTTCAATCCTGTCGGGTCCCGCAGTCCAATCTGCTGGGGAAAGAGGGTCAGGGATTCTTGATTGCCCAGGAAAGACTGGGCCCGGGACGAATTCACCACTGTATGCGATGGCTGGGCATTTGCCAGAGAACCCTGGATCTACTATGCGAAAGAGCAAACAATCGAGTGATCGACACAGATGGTCGCACCCTGGCGGACAAGGAGATCATCCAGCACTGGGTGGCCGAGTCCACTGCAGAGATAGAAGCGGCCCGGCTAATGACTTTGTCCGCAGCCTGGTCCATCGACAACCTGGGAATGAAGAAATCCCGGGAAAAGATTTCCATGATCAAGTTTGTGGTGGCCAATACAATGCTTCGAGTGATTGACCGGGCTCTGCAGGTCCACGGAGGCCTGGGAATGAGCGATGATACGATTCTCGCCTATTTCTATCGACATGAAAGAGCAGCCAGAATCTACGACGGAGCAGATGAAGTGCATAAAGCATCCCTGGGAAAGAGAGTATTAAGAAATCATCAGAAGAGTAAGGCAAAAAAAGGGCATCTGCAGCCATTACGATGAGTGATCTGGTATTGACTTACAAGGAGTTTTCCTCTCGGGAGGCGGCCTCTCTGGAATCAATTTGCCAGAGTCTCGTAGAACACAATCGGGAAAAGATTCAAATTAAGAAGCAAGACCGAGCTGTGCAAAACATGGTTCGGATTGTTCAATCAGTCATCGCACTGAGCCAGAAAAAGGGATTTCGAGGGATGAGCCTCCGGGATCTGAGCCAGGACACAGGTCTGAGCATGGGGGCCCTGTATAACTATTTCAGTAGCAAAGAAGAGCTGTTTGAAATGATATACAATGAAGGCAAGCTAACAATCCTACAGATTCTGGAAACCCATGCCAGGGATGAAGATCCAACCATCAGACTCAAGCAAGCTATTTGTGCTCATCTATATTCAAGTGAATCTCTGCCAAAGATGTTCTCTTTCTTTTTTATGGAAGCGAAGAACCTTTCTCCCAGGAATCAAAAGAATGTAATTACCATGGAGCAATCCTCGGAGAGCTTCTTCGAAAAGATCCTCCTGGGTGGTATAAAGCAAGGTGCGTTTGCACTGGAAAGTCATCAGATGATGGCAGGAGCGTTGAAGGCTCTTTTACAGGATTGGTACCTTAAGCGGTATAAATTTTCCAGTCGAAAGGTATCCGTGGAACAATATGCACGATTCATCATCAACCTGGTCTCTACCAGTTTGCAGGTTCGCTCCAAATAAATACCGCAAATGCGATCGCAAATATGCAGGGCAGTATTGAGGCGTTGTTGCCTTAGAGATATTCCAAATACCCATCATTGCTTTACTGTTGACTTAGACTATCTAGCCTGTTTTGTGGTTTATTCTAAACATGTTGATACTTCATCAATACTTATCGTTTAGAAACATCTGCGTAATATCAAACTTCCAGAGACGGGCACCAACAAAATGAAAAATATGAAAGCTGTAATCTACGAAGAGTACGGATCGCCGGATGTGCTCAGTATTCAGACAATACCAAAGCCTGCTATCAAAGAGAAGGAAGTGCTGGTTCGGGTTTTTGCAACAACGGTAACTGCGGAAGATCCCAAGCAGAGATCTCTAAATTTTCCATTCCTCATTCGATTGCCCTATCGCTTGATGTTTGGATTCTTTCGCCCCAAAAACAAGATTCTGGGAATGGAATTCGCAGGAAGAATAGAAGAAATAGGTTCCGAAGTCAGCCGGTGGAAAGTAGGAGATCGAATTTACGGCTACACTGGGCTGTCTTTCGGTGCCTACGCCGAATACAAAGCCATTCCCGAAGAGGGTCTGTATGCACCCATCCCTGATTCTGTATCATACGAAAAGATCGTCGGAATTACAAACGGTGCTCTTTCTGCGAATGTTTTCTTAGAAAAGAAAGGGAAATTGAGGCAAAGCGATAACATTCTGATCTTTGGGGCATCCGGTTCCGTAGGAACTGCCGCCGTACAATTAGCCAAAGCCGCGGGAGCCACCGTTACCGCAGTCTCCAGCACAAGAAATGTAGAACTGGTTCGTTCTCTGGGAGCGGACAGGGTCATTGATTATACAAAAGAGGATTTTCAAAAGTCCGGCGAAAAGTATGACATCATCTTCGATACCATTGGCGCGACAAATCATTCTAAATGCATTGATATGCTTAATCCAGGCGGGCGGCTACTCTTAACAGAATTCGGATTTTCTACGATGCTAAGGGTGCTCTGGCATTCTATCTTCGGATCAAAACGAATCGTCATTGGTGCTTCTAACTTTCATTGGAAACCGGAAGATCTGGAACGATTCAACGCAATGATTTCGGCAGGCAGGCTTTCCGCGGTGGTAGACCGCGCCTATCCTATAGAAGAGATCGCGGAAGCTCATCGCTACGTAGAAAGCGGGCGCAAAAGAGGAAATGTAGTGATTACGGTTTAAACACTACCAATATATCCGTACGCCCGATCCCAGGTTGAATCTTCGCTCTTCGATTCTAGCAATATCAGGAAGCAGCAGTGGCGGCCTCACGGATAACAAAGGAATCAGAACACCGATATCAGACATCCGGGCATTACCCACGGCACTGAAACGATAGACAGTAGCATTTGCAAAGACTGACATTCGGCGCCTGAAACGGGCTATCTTGAGTGTGGAATTCGTTATGCCCTGTAGGAGGCGAAAAGGACAGATCCGTCCCTGACCAATCGGCTTTCGCAAGTTACCAGCCAGAACAGAGCTGCATGGCAAGTAGAGATGGAATGAAGAACTCTAACGCGAAACCAGGAATCAATACTATACAACAATCGGAACAGCTGGCTAAGAAACGATATATAAAGCCAGGATAAGTGACTAATCTAGCGATAATAAGGGTTTCGTAGCACTATCTAGACAACGTCGGACATGTGAAATCGCGGAGACTTTCGAATTTTTTAGTTGCCCCGAAAAAACTGAAGCCAGAAACTCTTCCGGGGGTTACTCATGCAAAAGCACTCATCTATTTATAAAGGACTTATTCTCTTATTGCTTGCAGGATTTACTATCGCCCATAATTTGAGTTGCATAGCCCTTCTAGAAGATCCCGATGCCGTTCGGGAAACACCCATAACACCGGAATTACTTATCTTTATTGCTGCAGGAGCAGGAGGCTTCGAGTATGGAACACCCCAGGGAGGCGGGGAAGCCGGCCCTGAAGGAACAGTGCTCCGCTCAAACGACGGCCTATTCTCCGTGACCATCCCCCCAGGTGCAATGCAAGACGGTGACACCACCAATTTTTCGATTACTCGCTACAACCTGAGCTCCGAGTCATTACCAACCGGATTCTTACCGGTAAGCCACATTTATCAAGTTACACCTTCTTATGCTTTTCAGAAGAAAGTTAGGGTAACAATGGCCTTCGATGAGTCTGAAGTTTCTGCCAATAACCTGGAAACAATGGGCACAAGAGGATTCTCATACAGTACCTCCTCGGCTGAGGAAAATGCAGGAAGACTTTCCGGATGGGAGGCAATTGAATCGGAAGTAGGTTCCCAACAAGTACGCTTTGAAACCCGGACATTCTCATTATTTGGTGCCGGCTCGCCAGTGCCGGGCAATCAAGCTCCGGTGATAACAGGAGCCTTCTATTATTTCAAACCAGGGTGCGCTTATCTTCCGTACCGAGTCAGGGCTCGAGTTATAGAGCCCGATGGTGATAATGTCAACGTCTATCTGAACAATGGACCTGCTTCAAGCAGTACGAATATTATTTCTATGTCCAGGGAGGGTGCAACGGACTGGTTTAGCGCTGACCTTTTCTACGAATCTATGGATTCCAATGGAATTCAGATTCAGGTAATGGCTGTGGACGATGAGGGTGCGGCTACCTTTCGCCCGGACCACGGAACATTCTTATATCCGGACGATGCAGCCAATCCAATCTATGACTCTGAATTCGATGCGGACAGTGACGATGACGGCCTACTTTGCGCCTGGGAAGTGGATCAAGGATTGAACGACCAGAATCCAGCTGATGCCGTAGGGAATACTGACACTGATGGCGATAGCATTCCAGATGTATCCGATCACACTCCCAACGGAGAGACAAACCCGGCTATTGATACACTGGAAGTCTATCCAGAAGAAGCGTTGCTGGCAATAGGAGAGATCATTGCTGTGGGCATACGTGCCTCATTTTCTGGAGAGCCTCGTTTTGTGCACCCTACAATTTCCTTAACCGGAAATGCCCTCAATGGCAGCCCCGTTGGAGCCATGACCGGAAATCAGTTCGAAGCGGATTATCCCGGTGTGGCCGGCGTGGAAGCCAGAATAAACAGCTTCACTGCGACTGCATCTATCAGGGTGCTGGATACCCTGAGTCCTGAGAATATTACTGACCTTGCTGCTAACAGCTATTCGCATACTGCTATTCACCTGGAGTGGACTGCACCGGGAAACGATGAAAGTCATGGGGCTGCTTCCGGCTATCAGGTGCGAATGTCCAATGCTCCGATCACAAGTACCGCTGAATGCACCTCTGCGATGGCTGTGAGTCATTCTCTTATACCATCAACCGCTGGCATTCAAGAAAGACTGGAAGTCAACGGCCTGAGTCCCAACCAGGATTACTTTTTCTGCGTGCTGGCTTATGACCTGGCAGGCAATTTCAACGAATGGGTCCAGGGTAGTCTCTCGGCCAGAACGCAGCCAGTACCTGATCTTACTGCACCCTCTGCCATATCGGACCTTGTAGCCACAGCCAGCAGTCCCAGTACTGTAGATCTCACCTGGACGACGGTCGGCGATGACGGAAACACCGGTGCAGCCAGCGCCTATGAGATACGCAAATCTTTATCTCCCATTTCGAACGACGTTGAGTGTAGCAATGCCAATCTGGTTCCTAACAGCCTGGCTTCCGAGCCCACCGGAACCCCTGTCGTATGGACGGTATCCAATCTGACAGATGGCAGCGCTTATTATTTCTGCGTCCGCGCATTCGATGAAGTAAACAATCGCAGCTCCTGGACCGGAATTGTATCCGCGAAAACGCCATACGGAAACAATCCACCCATCGCCGATGCGGGACAGGATGGAACAGCCCAAACCGGTCAAACCGTTCACCTGGATGCTTCGCAATCCAGCGATCCAGATGCTGCGCATTGCGGGGCATCTTCAGGGCTATATTCATATAACTGGACTTTCCTGTCATTACCACCCACCTCAGGATTGAGCAATGCTGATTTGATCAACAGCAACACTCTTAATTCTCAGTTTGTTCCAGACGTCAGCGGCACCTACGCTCTCCAGTTTTCCTTTACGGATGATGCAGGGAGCTGCGCCGGGGACAATAGAACCGATGTGGATACTGTTTCCATTGAAATCTCGGACCTGACTCCTCCTGGCAACCTGCAGGCGACTTTGCTGCAGGATGGTATTGAACTCACCTGGGATCCTGCAGGCGTCTCCGACGGATACAGAATCTATTACAGTACGACTTCACCTGTGAACACATCTGACACAATGGTCGATACTTCAGATCTCAGCATCTTGCTCACTGATGGATTTACGGATGATTCCACATACTACTTTGCCGTTGCAGCTACAGAGTCGGGGGATGAGAGCGACCTGAGTACCGAGGCCAATGTTTACTTACCCCAAACAATATGTACCAACAATATTATTGAGTTTCCGGAGCAATGCGATGATGGAAATGCCGGGGACTGGGATGGCTGCAGTGACTGCCGCTTCCAGATCGGATTTAACTGTGATAACTCCAGTGGTTCCACCATCTGTGATGCAGGACCTTATGACCTGGGTAGCTTTGGTGTGGGCGATTCCATGAGCCCGGAAAACGGCCCGGCTCTAAACCTGGGGGAGCAAAAGCATTACATAATGACTTTCACAGAGAGTATCACCCTGGGCATGGACCTCACTGCCAGTAGCGGAAACCCTGATTTATTGATTGGAGAATGCAATGAGTCCTATACAAATGCATATGAAGCCCTGGGAAATGAGTCTTTCGTGAATCTTCCATTTGCGCCAGGATGCTACGTGATAACTGTTGAGGCCCAGACTTCTCTTCCCGCAGGATTCACAATTGAAGCCACGGTTAACCCTCCATAAATCGCAATTAAGAGATATGTCCTGGTCAAGTGTTTGTCTGGATGGCCGACAGGTGGTTCGAAGGTGGATCCAGGGATCCGCTAGTTGATCTCGAAGGGAATTACAATCCTTCTGAGAGCCTACCGGCCAGGATAATATTTCAATCTGAATAATAAAGCAGCAATTCGTTGAGTCGCCCATCTGTGTCCTGCAGAGTTTCTATAGCGAGTACGATGGAATTTCCTGGCAACCAATCATAGGCACCGGCACGCCGAGCACTATTTCAGAGGATTTGCAATCGTGTACAATCCGAGGTGGCCTTCGGAGTAGATTGATAGATAGATTCGTTCCCCGCCTGGAGTAGCTACAATTAGAGAAGCAAACTGGGATCCATCGTGTATGGAATAGAATAAAGGTTTCGATCCATCTGGAGAAAGAGCCAGCAGGGCCGTCTTGCGGGAAACCGGTTGAATTCTTTGAGGTATGGTAAGGACAATCTTTTTCCAGGAAGGATTGGAATGTAGCCAGTTCACCAGGCCCGAACGCATCAATGGAAAAGAAACCCAGATACGGCCGTTTGCATCCCGGTCGATGCCATCCGGAAATCCAGGTAAGCCTTCGATTACAATCTCATCCTCTCCTTCTCTTTCGCCGGACAGAAAGAGCCGCACCAGGCGAAAGGTAGAGATTTCGCTTGCAATGATCGATGTTTCCACATCAGAATTCCCCGAATACTCCATTAAGATTCCATCGATATAACTGTAATTCTGAGCCACCAGACTGACTGTTCGGTTTTCCCTGTCCACCATCCATACATTTCCATTCTTTCCCAGGGTGATGGCTTCATTTCTGGATTGCTCGGTGACGCCCAGGATGGCCCCCGGATGATCGTATGGTTCCGTGAAGTAGATCCTTTTTCCATCTTTGCTGATTGCCAGATCATCGGCTTTAACTACCGGCTGGCTGTTTTCTCCTGTAAGAGCGTTTAGAAACAAAGTGGGGCGATCCTTCTTCTGATATAAAATTCCCAGGTCAGACCGAATTTCCTTTCGCGCACCTGAATCCGGCTTCTTACTATCAGAGTTTCCTTCGGGCCTCTCATCGGGATCATTGGCACTATTACGAAAGATCACATCCGGGCTTTTATGTAGTTTCGGTACTCTAGTCGCCACTGGACTCAAACGGCCGGTGGAAATCTGTAACTCATAAATCCCGGGACCATCGTGGCCTTCTTGCTCTGGATAGGCCCTGGAAAGACACAGAAAAATCCGATCCAGATTCCGGGGATGCTGAACCATACCCGCCGGTAACAAAGACAGTTGGATAATGGGTTTCGAGTTTCCGGTTTTTAGATCCACCTGCCAGATTTGTCCATCCATGGAGGCGGTGAAGGCTCGATTCTGCTGCTCTTGAACCAGTACTTCATCCTGAGCCGGAACATTGGCTGCAAGTAACCTTAGATCCAGATCCGCCATGTCCTGCGACGCGGCCATCTGCGAAATCTCCAGATTCCCAGGGAACTCAATGGGACCCTGGATCTGCTGTAGAAATCGCTGCTCCGGAAGCCTGGCCCAGATAAAAAGCGAAATCAGAAGTACGATGGAAGTTAGTGCAATTATTAGTTTTTTCATAGTAAGAATCCAAAAGAATTTCTTAGATGCGAATTAGAAGATCCGGAAGTCCTGCCTCATCGTGCGATCAGTGGACAAAGTCAGAATGTGGTTCAAAAACGAATTCTTGATGCAATTCATGATGTAAATTCATCTGGAATCAAACGCTACTTTTGAACGTTCATCGAAGACTGCATGGAAGATACGATCATAAGGCAATCCCCTTCAGCGAAACGGTATGCCCGCCAAATCCAGAGAAAAGAGTCCCCTGGAGTCCTTCTCAAAAGAAGGGAAATAGACTCGGTCACCGTGAGGCACCGCTACCGAGATATCTCTGATCCTGGAGCCATCATGCATGGAATAATGCAGAACTTTTTTGCCCGAAGAATCAAAGACCATAATACCTGTGTCCTTGCTCATGGGTAGTAGCCATTGAGGAAGGCCCAGCAATAAAGGCTTTATCCAGGGGTTCGAATGAACCAGTTTCATTAGCCCGGAACGCTTCTTAATCAGACCAGTCCATATCCGGCCCTGGCTGTCCCGCTCCAATCCGTCTGCCAGGCCTGGAAGGTTTTCCTGGAGTACTTCGAACTGACCTGCCTTTTCGCCGCGAATATAGGCTCGGATCATTCTGAATTTTGTAGTCTCAGTAAATACGATGGAATCTACCTTTCCATCCTGTTCATCCAGCAAAATACCATCCGCAAAAGTGAATCCAGAGACCACTGGTCTTACAGAGTTCGCTTCGCGATCATATAGCCAGATTTTTCCATGGGGATACAGGCCAATGGCCTCGGGCACAGCACCGGAGCCCATGGCTGCCTTCTGACGATTAAATGGTTCGGTTAGATAGATTTCCTTTCCGCTCTGCGATACGGCCAGGTCATTACACAGAGCAAAGGGCCGCGAATTGCTGGCATTCATTTCAGAAAGCTTGAGGCTGGAGTCCGGGTCAGGTGAAACCGAATCCGGCGCTGAGTCCGATAAACGGGGAAGTTGCAATAACAAAGGACGCACTTCTCTGGTTTTTAATTCGATCTCGTACAGTCCTACCCGCGCATCCTCCGGATAGTCTTCGCCTCCCAGACGGGAAGCGCAGGCCAGCAAAGTGTCTCTTTCCGGGCCCGCGAATTGAAGTCCGGCAGGATTCACCGGTAGCTTTACCCACTGAGAGGCTTTTCCAGTGGCAAAATCCAGCTTCCAGATCCAGCCATCCATTCCGGATGCGAAAGCTGTAGAATCATTCAGAAAGACTATGTCATCGTGGCCAGGAAGCTCCTGCATCTCAATTCGCAGATTCTCAAACGGATCCTGCATTTTCGCCTGTAGAACAGCTTCGGGCACATCGGCCAATTGGTACGACGGACCTATCTGTGTTTCGTCCAGAGATCCATAAATGTATGTAATCAGAATCAGAGCCGGTAGCACTGAAATCCCTATGAGCCATTTTTTCATTGAACTCCCTTCCCTTGCGCTCGGCGAACGTGGGGCACGTCATCGTCCAGCCAGTAGGCGCGATCTTCTTCTACTACAAGTATCTCTTCAAATTTAAATCCTATCTTTCCCCGACCCAGGTGGGGCTCAATGGCCCAGAACCCGAGTTTGGGGCCTTCATGCTCTGGAACCAGAAGGTCCGGTATGATTTTATGAGTTAAGAATTCGTACTGTCCTTGAAGGCTGAACCAGCTGGCTGCACTCACAGGAATCCGCGGTAATCTGAGATTGGCTAACTTAAATCGATAGACCCTGTGACCAAGAACAGCCATGGGATATTTGGAATGAACGTTATCAAAGCCGTGTTCCCTGGCATCTGCATCTACCTTCCACCAGATTTCGGAAGCAGACATGTCAGAGGCAAAATAGCCTGGCAATTCCGCTCTTAACTTCAGTAGATAGTTCATCCCTCGATTCAGATCTTCGTTGGGATTCAGGCAGGTTGAGTAACCAATATCTCCCGAATACCCTTCTACCACCGGTGAAACATCCAGAATGAACGGCTCATCCGCCTTCAATACGCGATTGGAAGGATGAAACTGAGTAAATCGTCTGTATCCGTCAAATCTAGAATGATCGCCGAACCAGGCGAATGGACGATGCAAATAGACTGGCACTCCATGATCCTTCAGATAGGTATCGAGCAATCGGGCGGCTTGCTTTTCCGTCATTCCTTCGCGTAGTTCTTTTTCTACCGCAAGGACACAGTCGTAGCCCATTCGCTGAGCTTTTAAAAATCCTTCTTTGTCTCTGGCTTCCGGCACTTGAATGGACCGGGAACCCATCCTGGAAAATCTGGAAGCCAGACGTCCAAGGAATCCTCTATTTGCAACTGGCATAACTCCTCCGCATGAACCCAATAAGGATAGCATAGAGCCGTCCAGTGCGCTTGAATGTAACCGGTGCGAGAGAAAAAAAACCTACCGAAATGGCAGGACAGTATTAACGGATTCAGGAAATTGAGAGATCATCTGAAAACATTATTCCAGGAAGAATCAGGTAAAAGTATCCTCTGACTTACATACCATGAGGTTAACGGATCTCCACTGACCAAAGAATTGCGATGGCACAAATCCAAAGTTTTCCTTAAACGTCCGCGAAAAATGCGCCGAATCTGCAAAACCGGCTGCATGAGCTGCATCGGTGAGATTCATACCCTCCATCAGAAATCGTGCAGCCTCGGTGAGGCGAACCCATAAAAGATACCTTCGCATGGGCAGACCCAGGCTTTCTTTAAAAAGACGCATGAGGCGATCCTCTGAAATGGAAAACTCCTGGGCAAGGTCATCCAATCGAATCCGATCCGGTAATTCATTTCGAATCCTGCGGGCTACTTTCTGTACCCTGGAATCCAATTTCTCTTCCGGGGCGGAGCCTGGATTCAAACATTTCAGGATTTTCAGTTGAATGGCATGGGCCTGGTCGCTATCGATTTGACCGTAGTACAGATCCCATAGTTCCGGTAACAGGCTTCGGAAGATTTCGAAATCCAGGGGAATAATCTGATTCTGCACGGAATGATGCACAATGGATTGAAAGTCCAACACCTCCGGATCCAGAATGAATGCGATCATTTTAACACCGGCAGATAATGTGCGATGATTGGTATTGGGAGTAACCAGAGCGGCCCGATACTCACCAATTCCATTTCCAGTTTCGATTGTAAGATTCTCTTTCAGGCCGATGGCAACAGTGGCTGCATAATGCTCATGGAATTCAGTCTGCATTCGATCGGTCGCAAATAGAATTCTGGTATTCCAGAGGTACAGTATTCCAGATACTTTGAACGGATCCATACCTTCCCCCATTTGCATAACGTGCCAGCCCTGCAAGGATGATGCAGGCGCCGCTGGTAATCGCTAGCTTAACAAACCAGAGTTCGCAATTCATTCTCCGGTTGATAGCCGGCCAATGATGGGCTGAAAAGGGGGAACCAGTCAAGTGGAATTGATGCTTCAATGGGAAGAGCAAAGCTCAAAGTGAATTTCCATCTTCCTGGAATACTAGTTTAAAGCACGACCGTTCTCGAAGCGGCCTCATCCCGTGTAAGCCCGGAATACGGGGATGCGAAAGTCCCAATCAAGGCTTTCATGGATTGCAGGAAGCCTCTCAGTCACTGAACTCAGGAGGGAAATTGACCGAGTCGTTCAGGAACCGGCTACAGATGATCAGCCTTTCGTTAACTCTGATGGATCCACCGAAATACTTGCTTCAGCTCTCACCATGGCTGCTGTCTTGCCAGTTATCTGACGAAAGTTCCTGTAGAAGGAAGCCCGGGAATTGAATCCCACCGCTTCAGCGATGCTATCCACCCTGCGATCCGGTTCATCCATGAGCATACGGTAGGCCTCCTGCACGCGAAAGCGACTCACGTAGGAGCGAAAATCTACACCCATGACGTTGTTAAGAAGCTCCGAAAGCTGCCCGGACGAAACCCCGGTCAGATCCGCCAGGCGATCCAGAGACAGATCCTCATCTACGTAAACCCGGTCCTCTTCCATTAATCTCTGAAGCCGATCTTTGAGCTCAACCACATCCAGGCTCTGTAGGCTGGATCGACTGTATTTCTCCAGCTTCTGGCGCAACCGGATCTCACGATCCAGTCGACCAAAAAATCCAGGGTATCTGAAATCCAGTAGATAGAGCCAGAGTACACCCACAGCAATGCCGGCAATACCTAGACGCTTCAGCGGTTCTGTATCAAGAAACTGGATGGGTATGGCAAGAGCGTTGATCAATGCGAACCAGATCGGCAGGGCCCTTAGATGCCAGATACCCGGAACCGGGCTGTCTGCATGCAACAAGGCGAATACATTGATTCGCAAGAGAGTGCGCACCATGGAATAGATGACATGAGCCAGGCCCAGATAAACAATCCATCGCAGCAATTGATCATAGGCTTGAATCCAGGGTTCCTGATCCGAGGGATCGAGTACCGCTCGCTTTCCTTCTGCTCCCATGAGAAAAAAAGGCGCATAAACAACGGCCGCCAGAAAGAACGGGATGAGAGCGGCCATTCCGGGAAAGAACAAATCAAATTCTTCATTGCTATGGGATACTTCTTTATTGGAATCCTGGTCTTTCAAAAGCCCCAACAGATACGATGAAAGCAGCGGCCCAACAAGATAATAGAAAGGAACGTGCAGAGCATAAAGATAGGGAACGTGTCTAAAGACCAATTCTCGGCCCAGGCCCAGGTTTGTCATGATCACCGCCAGCCAGAGAAGCAAAAGAAAGCCGATTCCATTCACCGGTTTGAACGGACGAATCAGGAGCTGACCAACCGCCTGCAAAGCCGAAAAGGCTCCCGTAAAAAGGGCCAGTCCCATACAGATTCGATCCAGAGTAATTAGAAATCCCGTCATAACTTTGCCGCAGCCGAATCTTCAGGCCTCCAAAGACTATCCAGATTGATCCGGCCGGGAAATCAAAGCAGAATTGCACTGACTTCGAAGCTCTTCTGAAGCGGTCCGGCCGCCCAATATCCAGGCCTGGCAAATCTAACGGCTACAAACGGAGAACCCTGGTAGCCTCCCGAAATAGCAGCGAATGGAATTTCTGGATCTACCTAAAAAAAAACTTGCAGTCTCCCTTTTCCTCTCCGTAATTAACCTAGTGGTTAATTAACCTAACGGTAGTATGGAAGATACTTTAACTCAAACCTTTGCCGCCCTGGCTGATCCTACGCGCCGGGCCATGCTAGAACGTCTCTCTCTGGGTAAGGCCAGTGTGGGTGACCTGGCCCAGCCCTTCCGCAATAGGATGAGTCTGCCAGCCATTACCAAGCATCTAAAAGTACTGGAGAAGGCCGGTTTCATCACCAAATCGGTGGATGCTCAATACCGCCGATGCGAGATCAATCAAGAGGCATTCCAGGAAGTTGCCGAATGGATGGAGCAGTACAGGATTTTCTGGGAAGAGAGTCTGGATCGGTTGGATGCTTACCTGAAGACCGTATCGCCTCAGACGAAAAAGGCCAGCAAGGCGGCTGCGAAAAAAGGAAAACAACGAAGGAGGCAATAGAATGTCCAGAAAAGCCAGAGAAAATGAAATTCACTTGAGTCGCGTTTACGACGCGCCTGTCCATGTAGTCTGGGATGCATGGACCGATCCAGCACAGGCAGCGCAGTGGTGGGGCCCCCGGGGGTTCACTCTGACCACGCATAGCAAAGAACTACGCCCCGGAGGAATCTGGGACTATACAATGCATGGTCCGGACGGTACTGACTATCCGAACAAAGCGCTCTATCATGAGGTGGTGGAGCATAGAAAGCTAATGTATGACCATGGCGCAACAGATGAACGAAAACCTCTCTTTCGAGTCACTGTGCTCTTTGAAGATCTGGGAGATCGCACCGGAATGGAAATGACCATGGCCTTTCCCACACCTGAAGAGGCAGCCCGGTCCCGCCGATTCATCAAAGAAGCAGGTGGCACGGCTACCTGGGATCGTCTTGCGGAATACCTGAAGCAGGAGCAATCGCACCGGCAAGTCTTTGTGATCAACCGCAGTTTTTCTACCTCCGTCGAACGATTATTTCAGATGTGGCACGATTCTGCAGAATTTTCCCGATGGCTGGGACCCGCAGATTCCAGTATGACCATTGAAGATGATGTGGGCGAAGGCAAGACGATCTTCTATCGGATGTCCCAGGCCAGCGGCCCGCTAATGCATGGAAAATTCAATTATTCCAGGATCCAGGCCCCCCATTTAATGGAGTATACACAATGGTTCTGCGATGAAGAAGGAAAGCTCACCAAACATCCGGAGGTACCGCTCTGGCCGGATACAATTCTGACCCGAGTTCAGTTTACTTCGGAAGCAGAGGGTAGCCGGGCCACTGTGACCTGGGAACCTTATGGCGAAGCATCGCCGGAGGAGATCCAGGCCTTTGTAAATTTGCGAGCCGAAGTGCATCAAGGATGGACCGAGGCTTTCGACAAGCTGGAGGCCTGTTTGCAGTAGCGCCAACAGGGTCGGCGTCGAAAAAGCGCCGGCCTTAGCGCCTCTCCTACTTAGCCCTCTTCTGGCTCCAGTAATTGAAGGCCCCGCAGAGCCAGACTGTCGGTAAGGCGGTCCAAACGGTGTCGCACATCCCGATAGTCTGAGTGCACCTGGGCAAAACCCGATTTCATTTCTGCGCGCAGCTCTGTTCGGAGATCATCGATTTTGGAGTCGAACCTGGCAGCCCGTTCATTCATTCTGGTCTCAAGTCTGGCAACGTGGGTATCGATTTTGGTATGGAGACGGTTGCCCTGTTCTTCGATTTTGGAGTCCAGTCTTTCGAAATCGGCACGAGATTCCCGTCGAGTCATTGCTGCAGTACGCAAAGTAGCATAGAATAGCCCCAGCATCCCGACGATGGTAGTAGCAAAGCCGGCGATCATGGAAATCAGAAGCGCGCTATCCATGTGTTTAGTTAATCGTATTTCTGAAAGGAGTTCAAGCAAAAAAATCAACGCAGGTACCTTCCCGCCAACCCCGCCATATCGAACATGACCTTTCTCTTCCCGGGGCGGCCCTTCGTTCAAAGACAACCGGAGGTTGTCCACCTATGTTTCCACATCGAACAGGGCAAATCTTTTGAGCGGCCTGGGGCCCTCCCGAGCTAGCGACACGATGTCGCGTTCCCGCCGCTCAATCCACGGATGGATTGCGCGGCGGGCAAGGGAGGGTCCCAGGCCGCACTAAGGAGCGATGTCATGGAGATGTGGGTTAGTCCTCCACACTTGTGCACAATACGAAGGAATAGAAAGTCCTTTCACGAACGTGCACTCCAGGGGTAACCGAGTCTGCATCGCCTGAGATGTACATGGCCGTTCCATTTCCATCGAGCTGCACGTTGTGCCACATGGAATTGGTATGGAACCCTGCGGGTATCTCAGTGGCAAGGCCCAGGAAATTCTTGCTTACCAATTTCTCCGGATAGGAATTGCTCTGGTTGGGATTCCATACCTTATCCGGATGATACTCTGCAGATATAATTGGCAATGTCCAGTCGCGGCCCGCCGTTGTATCTGCATCGCATACCTGGTATGCTGGACTGGCTGAAGTGGCATAGCCCTTTGAACCTTCGCAGGTTGTATCATCTGTAGCACAGAACTGAACCTTAAGAGCACCATAGAAGTTTCCTGAGTTTCCTGTGCCCTGGCAATCATTCTCTACCGGTCTATAAACCTGGCCATACAGGCACTTCTTGATGTAGATTACAGGGTAGGCATTGGAATACGTGCAGTTGCCACTTCTATCGCACGTCTCAAGAAAATGCTCTCTCTGGATAGTACCGTCTCCCATATCCGTGTACTGCGGAGGAACAACATTCGCATATTGTTTGTTGCCAACCAGTGGACCCAGTACCTGCATCAAAGCCATGAACTCATGGGCGGAGGCATCTGCTTCGGTCTGCTCGTCCATGAAATCACTCTCGCAGCCAGACGAGAGAACTGCAAGCATTGCGATTAGGATGCAACGTATCGACTTATCCCATCGTAGAATATTCATAGCTTGAACTCCGCTTGTTCCCAAACGGGAGCAAATGGGATTGCTGGATTGACATGGTCTGTTTCTGCACTTTCTACACAGGAGTACCACTCCAGCACCGAAAGGGCTGTAAAATACGATCTTGTTTCCATTTCACGGACTGGATCAACATTCCCTCCGGCTCGGTCGTCTGCAATAAGTGATTCGGCAAGCCCAGCGTATCCAACAAGGCTGCGTTGCGCCCGTTCATTACATTCCTGCTTTGAGTAGCCATGGTTACAGCCTGGGGCGCTCAATACGCCCAACGAACCGAGAATGAATCCGGCCCAAACTAGGGCCCTGGTACCCGTTCCTTCACTCATACTCTTCTTCCATCTCAGTTGCTTAACCTCAAAATCGATCATTGACCCAATTAGAGAGTCGCCGACCCATATTTCGTACCCCTCGCGTCATATAGTCCAACCCGAAGATCATGGCTCCAAGCCCATAAACAACAAGATCGCTGATGTTTGAATAGACATAGTTATACACAGCGAAAAATGATCTACCGGTAGCACCGAGTCCCATCTCTTCAACCCAGGCACTATTCTGATAGGCCATTTCATATCGATCTTTCATAGAGTTTGGATGAAACAAATTGTGCCATGTAACTTTGAACCGGTCCTCAGAAGCTCTCATGTGTGCTTTGTCCGTTTTTGGACCAGCCCAATATACATCGCCATTTGAGCCTGGGACGGCTCGATCGTGGACAATTCCGGCGCGATCACCCGGAGTACCCGGCCCCGGGCTGAGGCGCTTTGCCAGGTACATCATTAATAGCACGGCGGCCACCATACTGTCATGATCACCCGACCCTTCCTTTTGCAAGACCAAAGCCATCGTTACAAAGTTCTTCCAACCGTCCCGATCATTAAAATCACCAAAAGGGTCATAATTGCCGCTCCCACTATAGTTGTGTCCCCAACCCATTACGGCCGGCTCTGCGTTATAGCCCATCCCCATAATGAGCATTACTAGCGCTATCCGGAGGTCCTTTCCCTGTACCCCGCCCCCCAACGCAAATGAGAAGAGCAGAGAGACTTCAAGGGTCTTTTTGCTCGGGCTAGCGTTTTCCGGACTCATTCCCGTTGAGTCCGTAAAATTCACGGGATTATTCCATACATATGCATACCTGTCCCAGTTGTCCTGGCCGGGCTGCGCCGTATGCACTGGGTCTGGCTGCAGGAAGCGACCTGTGTCCGGATCATAAAGTCTGGCTTTGTAGTTGTACAGTCCCGTCTCTTCTTCGTACTCTTGGCCTGTGAATTGAAACGTTCCGGCATACGCTATTCCATCGCCGTCTGCATCCATATCGGACAGTTCTTTAACCACCCGGCCGAAGGGTTCATAGGCATATCGAGCGAAACTCGACCAG
>JAVJNR010000002.1:0-609211 GCA_040217195.1 Leptospiraceae bacterium
TCTGCTCTGCTCTGCTCTGCTCTGCTCTGCTCTGCTCTGCTCTGCTCTGCTCTGCTCTGCTCTGCTCTGCTCTGCTCTGCTCTGCTCTGCTCTGCTCTGCTCTGCTCTGCTCTGCTCTGCTCTGCTCTGCTCTGCTAATAAAGCATCTGCCGGTTGCCAATTGCAGCATCAAAAATTCTGCACTCAAATGAACTTTACGTTCCTGCTGGAAGGCCGGGTACTGATCTATGCCTCCTTCCATCCCCGGACCCAAATCCCCTCCATTACTCGGGAACTCTCTGGAACTTCGCCGGGATCCTCTGGAATTTCTACTCCGTATGCAACGTCAGTACGGAGATATCTGCAAAGTGCATGTTGGCTGGATTCCCATTGTCCTTATTTTTCATCCGGATCAAGTCCGGCAAATCCTGGTTGAAAAGCATAAGTCTTTCATTAAAAGCCGTGGCGTTCGACTCACGAATCTAATTCTGGGAAATGGTCTGCTCACCGCTGAAGGGGCCGAGCACAGAAGAAATAGAAAGCTAATCCAGCCTGCATTTCAGAAGCGAAGAATCGATGCCTACGCTCCAGACATTCGTCAATCCACACAGCAAATAATGGATCAATGGAAAACACAAGAATCCATCGATCTACATTCCCAGATGATGCGTCTGGCTCTCAATGTAGCCACTCGATCTCTGTTCAATGCAGATGTGGAAAAGGATGCTCCGGAGGTGGGCCGTGCTCTGGACGATGCCATGAAAGACTTCAATCGGGTGGTGAGTAATCCTCTGGGGCGGCTGATGGTGCATCTACCGACGCCTGTAGGAATGCGATTCAGAGCGGCGCGAAAGAAACTGGATGGAATTATATACAGAATTATGGAAGAGCGAAGAATCGATCCTGGCGATCGAGGAGATTTCCTTTCCATGCTATTTGCCGCTGCAGATGAACAGGGCACCATGGGCCGAAAGCAAATCCGAGATGAGGCCATGACTATTTTTCTGGCCGGACATGAGACCACGGCCAACGCTCTGACCTGGTCATTATTTCTGGTAAGCTCCCATCCTGACTTTGCTGCGAAATTACAGATTGAACTGGATGCTGCTCCAGAAACGATTCAGCCAGATACGCCACTTCCGTTAACCAGGGCCCTATTTGCTGAATCCATGAGATTGTATCCTCCGGTATGGGCCATTGGCCGGGAAGCGGTGGAAGAGGTGCAGATTGGCAATTATACTTTTTCTGCAGGAACAACCTTTTTGATGAGCCCCTATGTCAGCCATAGAGATCCCAGATTCTGGGAAGCGGCCGATCAATTCAGACCAGAACGCTGGCTCAATGAGGCCCAGGTTCTCGCTCCACCAAAGTTTAGATACTTTCCTTTCGGAGGTGGCCCGCGAATTTGCATAGGTGAACCATTTGCCTGGATGGAAGGAACGATGGCACTGGCACAAATTCTGCGCCACTGGCACTTCGATCTGGAAACAAAAAGTCCCGAAGTATCTCCGTTAGTGACTCTGAGACCCAGGGGCCCCATTCTGGCCAGGCCGGTACCAAGATGAAATCCTATGCCGGTTTTCTAGCCTATCGTTTGAAGATGGAATCAGCCGATTTCTGCGTTTCCGAGATTTCAGATCTGCCGCTGCTTTCGTCGAACAAGGATTCAACCGGTGACGGGCAGAAACCATCCACCGGAGCTTCCGCCAGCCCCGGAAAGCGAGGAGCCAAACGAAACCAGAGAGCAACGGATCATTACTCGGTCTATTCGTTGCAGAAGGATGGATGGAACACTGTTGACGTATTATTGAAGACTGCGGCTCGCTTCAAGATCCCAATCCGGGATATACTTTACGGTGGCAAAAAAGACAGGCACGCTCGGACTCAACAATGGATTACTGCTCCTCCATCCCCGGATTTAACCCACAGTACGGATGCCTATAGCCTGGAGTATGTTGGAACCTCCAGCAAACCCATGGGACCAGAAAACATAGCCGGGAATCGATTCACACTTACAGTGCGAAATATTCTGGAGCGGGAAACGACTCAGGTGGAAGCCGGGGCCCGGCGACTAAAGCAACTGGGCTTCCCCAACTATTTTGATGACCAGAGGTTTGGTTCTTTTCATCCATTGGTAGGATTTCCATTTTTATGTCTGTTTCGAGGAGATCCAGAATCCGCACTGAGATATACATTGCTATCAGCCTTTGGTGGGGATAAGCCTCATGCGAAAAAGCGAAAGAAGGCCATAAACGATGTCTGGGGCCAATGGGATCGATGTCTAAAACTGGCCCATACAAAAACCGAAGAAGCAATATTACAGCAGCTCAAGAAACAGAATTGCAATTCGGGCGACCTCTCCAGCGAATCCAGAAAGGCATTTACCAGGCTTCTGGATCGTCTTCCCAGGGAGGAGCTGAGCATGGGCTTCTCTGCACTTCAAAGCTGGATATTCAATGAAAGTGTATCCAGACTGTTTCGCTTTATTCAAAATCCCGGCCGCGAAGTACAACGTCCCTTTTCAGGAAAGAATTTCAAAGCAGTGGAAATAAAAACCAAAACCGGGGACCAATGCTTCCCATTCAGCATTCCGGAAAGCCTGGGTAAGGTCTTGAATACCATGGAACTGCAATTGCTGGGCCCTGGTCGAAAAGAGCAATCAAGAGTCGATAGTAAGAGACCTTCCGGAGAAATCCTTGCCAGCACATTGACAGAGAATTCCAGCGAAGCAGATTTAAGCCTGGCCATCCAGGAAATCTATTATTCCAGTGAAAACCAGGTTCTAAACATACTGGAAATACCCGAAGAATCCTTTCAGAGATCTTACCTGGAACGGGCCTTTCTAAAGAGCTATTCCAGACCAATCTGGTGTGTTCCAGAAGAAATGACCTGGTCCGATTTTGAAAAAGATGAACTAAACGATGGCAAGCTTAAATATACAGTGGAATTCACGTTACCCCGAGGGACGTATGCTACCATGGCTATGAAGGCGTTGCATCTTAGACTGAAGCAGTAAGGGCTTCCTTTTATGCTTCACTCCGGCTTTTCTGCAATGATTGCCGGAACCGGCATCACAGCTTTCAGGGATAGAATTGCCAGCCATCTGTTGGCCGGCACTGGCATTACAGGTTCCCGGGACCGAGGGGATGGCAGCCAGTTGACGGTCACCAGGAGCACAGCTTTCAGGAATAGAATGGCCAGCCGCCGATTTGCGGTGACATTGTTACTCACTATCGAGCAGAGGGATGAATCCTTACGCAGGGATAAACGACTCGGGGATGAATCTAAGAGAAAGGAATTTCTTTATAGGCCCTGCCTTCAACGGTTCTTCATTCGAGCTCTAACGTAACTTTCCATGGAATCAAGAAATTCAGGTCCATGAATTGGCTCACCATGCCCGGCTATGACTATGGATGGTTTTTTATGCCGTAGAATGGATAGTGCCTTGAGCATGGATTCTTCATTCACATCTCCATCAAAATAAAGCGGAATAGAAAGCAAACTACCTGCATAAAGTACCCGACCCTCCGGAAAGAAATATGCGGTGTTTCCGGGCGAATATCCTGGAGGCAATGCAATCACTTCCACCTTTCCATCAAATAGAGTGCCATCCCTTTTGATTGTTTCGCTGATCAGAGGCATGGGCGGATGGGACCAGGAGGAAAATAAACTCATCTGCTGATCCATTACATGCCAGCGCCTGCGAATCTGTCTTTCCGTTTCAATTGATGCGATCACAGGAATATTTTTGGAATGGAAAGCGCTGAGCCCGCCGGTACGGTGAATATGATAGCTGGTAATCACCACTCCTTTGAAATCACCATATCCTTCGGTCATGGATTTCCATATTATTCGGCCGGCCGTTCCGGGAAGATAGGTTCCATCTAAGAAAAAGATCGAATCTTCCGATACATAGTATAGACTGTTAGCCCCCCAGTAGTTGCCATCCTGGACTAACCGAATGTGCTTTGTTAGCTTCTGGATTTTCAGTGGAACATCCCCTCGGTCCACCGGTCCGGGAATGGATGGGGCGGCCGTGCAGCCGGGGGAAAAAATCAGCATGAGGATTAGAATTCTGGTCGATTTTCGCTTCATATATTCGAATCGAATCCTGTGCACCCGGTAGGGAGCCAGGAAAGGTCAGCTTATAATTTCTCCGCGAAATCTGCAATCATTGAGAGCCATATGTCTTCCAGGAAATCTTCAAGCCCAATAAATATGATTCATTTCAAATCAAAGTATCTCTTCTGCATTCTGGCTCTTCCGGTATTCTCAGGCAGCCTGTTTGCTCAGAATAATTCTCCGGAAGCAGTGGCCCGGCTCTGGTTCCAGTCCTATTCTCGGGGTGAAATCACAAATCCAGTGAACCTGATGGATTTGACCACCAATGTAAATGGCCCGGATCTCTCTTCCAATGATACAACAGGCCGTGGCTCAGTGCAACAGAATCGCCTGATTGGGAAGGATTATCAGTCTACCTTGAAATGCATCACCGGATACTCAATAGCTTACTGCAAAACAGATGGAATGAGATCCTATCTTGTGGTTCACAGGATCCATGGAGAGTGGAAGCTGCAGCATCCACCTGAGATCCAGGCCAAAACCAAAAACACTTCGGATGAGGCCAGAACAGAGCCGAAAGTCACACTGTCTCCGGAAAAGGTGGCTGGACTCTGGCTCATTGCAATTGCAAACAGAGATGAAGGTACCCTGCAAAAGATAAGCACCTCGGACAGCCTGGGCAGAGTATTAAAGCTTTCCCGGGAAGGTTATAAGGTTCAATCCGAACAGCAAAGAGAAGAATTGGTTCGCAGCGCTCATGAACTGTCCAGAATCATGGAGTGCAAGATGATTGAAAATCGGGCTCTGTGCAAACCGGAAGGAAGGAATCGCTGGATTCACCTCACTTTCGATGGAGAGTGGAAAGTGGACTTTCGAGGATTCGTAGAGTACGACCGAAGCTACATGACTCAGGCCAACGGAAAGGATGCGGTTCCGGCTCCGAGACTTCAATAGAAACTTCCCATTTGCTGTACGCTATAATGCGGATCCTCAGGATCTTTCGGTTCTCTCGGTTCTCTCGGTTCTCTCGATTTTCTCGATTTTCTCGATTTTCTCGGTTTTCTCGATTTTCTCGGTTTTCTGTCTTCTATCAGTTATCCCGGGCTTCTTAATCTTCTCGGACCCATGAAGCATCTCGAGTTGCGAAATCTTCAGGATCCTCCGGGTTTCTCGCGCGTCTAGATTTTCCGGAGTTTTTCCAGCTACCCCGGTCTTTTCGAGTTTCGTAGTTTTCTGCAGCAATCGGGGATCCTGTGGCTTTTCAGTCTACACGAGTTTTTTGAATCTTTATTGTTTTCCTTTCTTGCCAGCTAAGCCTTTCCGTGACGAGCTAGACCCATTCCATGGAACTTGTTGCCGCAATCTTCGTTGTAATTTCTATCCTGGCAGCGGGGTTCATCCTGGGCTACAACCGGGACCGGAGCTACTACACCACCATCCTAATTGTAATCGCATTAATCTATGTTCTTTTTGGATTCATGGAAGGATCGGTCCATCGCATTGTTACGGAATCCCTGATCGCTTCAGTATTTATCATTGCAGCCATATTTGGCGGAAAGATCAGTCACATCATCACCGGATTGTTTCTGATTCTTCATGGACTGTTCGACTTCCTGCATCCTCGGATATTACCTGGAAATGCAGTGCCGGTTTGGTACCCGGAATTTTGCCTTTATGTAGACTTGATGCTTGGCCTTTCTGTTATTCTCTTAAGCATCAAGGGCTACCTTTCCATTTCCGAACACGGCAGCCAGAAATAGAACTAGCACTATATATTACGGACCTCATGGCTTGTTCTCAGCAAGAGAGTTCCAGTCGATGAATCCCCGTCCACCGTCCGGCTGACAGACAGGACAAAAGAATGAATCGTAGCCCAGGACATTGGCTCTCCTGATTCGATTGCCGCAACGGGGACAGGGTTGATCCTTCTTATTTCTCACTTTCATATGATCTCTGTACTTCAGCTCCAGGTCTGGTTTCGCCTCCTGAATCGTATGCATACCGGCTCTAAGCACGGTCTGAATGGACTCATATAGTTTTTCCCGATTCTGCTGCGACAGCTGATTCATTCTAGTTTTAGGATGCAGTCCTGCCTCAAAAAGGATTTCATCTGCATAGGCATTACCTATGGAGCTAATTAAGGATTGATCCATGATAAACACACGCACCTGTTTGCGACTTTTTGCAGCCAGCTTCTGAAATAGGTCCAGGCTAAAATCGGCTGAGAGAACATCCATGCCCTGCTTTCTAAAACCCGGTATTTGATCCAATCCATCCGACCGGCAGACAAATACTTTGCCCATTTTTCGATCATCCAGATAGTCCAGATGATAATCGAAAAATCTGAATCGAATGGCGGTGCTGCTTTGCCTTTTTCCATTCAGCCGAAAACGCCCGGCAAGCATTGGGTGGATTACTATGGCCGCCTGACTTTCCCTGGAATCTAACTCAATCTTTGAATGATTTGAATCCGCTGAAGCGTTTCTGGTTTCCAATTCATCCAGTAGAATCCAGATAAATGGTCCATGCCGGCGCACATCCAGCACTTGAGATTGAAGATTGTCCAGGGGGGCTCCCAGCATATTTCGAAGGATTACAGGCTCGAAGACTTCCAGACCTATCAAAGTCTGACCGATCAGTTTTTTGGCCAGGATGGGACGGATATACTCTAAATCAGGCAATTCGGGCATAGTAGGACTTTCTTTGCATTCGACTGATTTTCCAGACAAAATTCAAATTTCGATTTTGTGCGAAAGCCAGTAACTTTTGATCCAGTTTCGACCGATAATAAAGACGAAATGATGGTCTCAGGGCTTCAGAATATTTCGCAGATTCCCGGGGAATTTGCCTACCTCAAGCAATCGGGCAGTAGAGATCCTGTGCAGCCAGTGGAAGCCATTTCTGCCAGAGAACCGAGATACCGGTCCATCTATCCAGAGGAAGCTCTGGATCTGTACAGCCCCTCTGGAATCCGAAATGAGCTCAAGACCCTGGCTTCGGGTCAGAAAATTGATCGTCTGGCCTGATTACAGGGACGATTCTATTACTGTGCAGCCATCCAGCTCCTTCCACGAGAATTCAGATTACTATTCACTCATTCTGAGACGCCTGGCAGGCCTCATCGTGGTTGCAGGATCCGTTCTCTCCATGACCTCCTGTCATTGGATTTTTGGAGAACCTACCATGGATCCCTGCGATCCGGCCCACAATTACTATGAAGGGGATCGGCATTATATCAGCCGCGATTATGTCCAGGAAGATGGTACGCTGGACCGACACAAAATGCTGGATGCTATGAAACCAGGGCACGGTCGCTGCGCCGATCCAGAAGAAATCCTGAGAAAGTCCAGGGATCCGTCTCATACACATTCCGAAACGACGCCAGCCCGCGGTGACGATGAAATCAAATTTCCAGACGCAGATTTGAAATAGGGTTTTCCGCACAGACAAAACCGAGACGCTGGATCATGGCCCTGGAGCTTGATCCCAAATATAATCCTCGAGGAATCGAGACCCGCTGGTACGAATCCTACGAATCCCATGGAGCTTTTCGACCTGAATACGGTGAAGCTCTGGGTGTGACAGATCCTAAAGCGGAACCATTTTCCATCGTCATTCCTCCTCCCAATGTCACCGGCTCTTTGCATGTGGGTCATGCTCTGGATCAGACCATTCAGGATGTGCTCACCCGTACCGCCAGAAAGCTGGGCCGACCCACTCTCTGGCTTCCAGGAATGGACCATGCTGGCATCGCTACACAGAGCCGGGTGGAGAAAAACATTCAGGAAGAAGAAGGTTTGAGCAGGCATGACCTGGGCCGGGAAGAGTTTATTAAGCGGGTCTGGGACTGGAAGGAGCATTACGGTGGGGTCATACTAAAACAGCAACGGACCATGCTGTTCTCCCTGGATTGGAGCCGGGAACGATTCACCATGGACGATGGGCTTTCCCGAGCTGTTCGAAAGGTCTTTGTGGATCTTTATAGAGAAGGGCTTATCTATCGCGATACCAGGATGATTAACTGGGATCCTGTGGCTCATACAGTACTTTCGGACCTGGAAGTTGAGCATGAAGAAGGGATCAAGGGAGAGCTATACCATTTCGCCTACAAACTCAGTGATGGTTCCGGTGAGGTGGTTGTGGCCACTACTAGACCGGAAACCATGCTGGGAGATACAGCGATTGCCGTTCATCCGGAGGATCCTCGCCATAAATCACTAATTGGGAAGACGGTAGACCATCCATTTTTGGATAGAAAGATACCTGTTGTGGGCGATGCCGAGCTCGTGGATATGGAGTTTGGAACCGGTGCCGTTAAGATCACTCCTGCCCATGATTTCAATGACTTTGAAGTGGGCAAACGACATGAGCTGGAATCCATTACTATCTTCGATGAATCTGCCTGTGTAAATCTGGAAGGCGGCGATTTCCAGGGCCTGGACCGATTTGAAGCTAGAAAAAAGATCAAGGAAAAGTTATCAGAGCTCGGTCTGGAAAGAGAAACCAGAGAACATACCATGTCTCTGGGACGATCCCAGCGATCCGGAGCCATTGTAGAACCGATGATTTCTACTCAATGGTTTGTTAAAACGAAACCTCTGGCAGAGGTAGCCATCAAAGCAGTAGAAGATGATCAGATCAAATTTTATCCGGCTCAATGGGCCAACCTGTATTTCTCCTGGATGCGAGAAATTAGAGATTGGTGTATTTCCAGACAACTCTGGTGGGGCCACCAAATACCTGCCTGGCATTGCTCCAATTGCGGTCATACAACGGTTTCTACGGAAGATCCGGACAGGTGTGAAAGCTGCGAAAGCGACGATATCAGCCGAGATGAAGATGTGCTGGATACCTGGTTTTCCTCCGGTCTGTGGCCATTTTCCACAATGGGATGGCCGGAAGATGCAGAGGATCTTAGAAGATTCTATCCAACCTCCGTTCTGGTAACCGCTTACGACATCATTTTTTTCTGGGTGGCCCGTATGATCATGCTGGGCCTTCACTTCAATAAAAAGGAGCCTTTTCAGAAAGTCTACATCCATGGATTGATGCGCGATGATCAGGGTCGCAAGATCTCCAAGAGCCTGGGCAATAATATTGATCCGGCTGAAGTGATCGAAGAGTACGGCGCCGATGCCTATCGTTTCTTTTTAATGGCCACCCTGACGGAAGGCAAGGATTCCAAGTATTCCGAAAGCAGACTGAAAGGTTATCAGAACTTCACCAATAAAATCTGGAATTCCTCCCGATTTGTGCTCATGAATCTGCCGGAAAATTTTGAACCAGTGGCTTCTACATTTCCAGGGGATCTGAAACTGGAGGCAGAAGATTTATGGATTCTGGAGCGATTGAATGAAGCTTCAGAATCTATGAAACGGACCCTGGAAGAATTCAAATTTCATATTGCTACAGAGGAAGTCTATTCTCTGGTTTGGAATCATTTCTGTGATTGGTACATTGAACTGATTAAGCCAAGAATTTTTGGCAAGCTGGGAGAAGAGTCGGCGGAGTCGGCTCGCCAATGCGTATACTTTGTGCTGAAAGGAATCCTGGGACTGGTGCATCCATTCATGCCAGCTATTTCCGAAGAGATTTTTTCCTACCTTCGCACATTTGAGCCCTCTGCAGAAGGCCAGAATTCTCAACCAGCCAGAGCCAGTAAGAAATCTGCCAGGAAGGAATCCGGCAAATCCACCAAAAAGGCCAGTAGTAAGAAAGCTTCAAGCGGCGCCAAAATGGAGAATGCCCGGGCTGCGGACTCCCCGGATATGCCGCGTTTCTTGATGTGGGAGCCCTGGCCGGAAGCCATCAAACTCAAAAAGAAGGATCAGCAACAGGCAGCCCTTCTATCCCAGGTGCAGGAAATCATCGGTGCAGCAAGAGCCATTCGAGCCGATACGGGTATTGCACCGGATAAGAAAATCCAGATCATTGTATCTACTGAATCAGCCGGTTTGAAGAAGCTAATAGAAGCCAAACAGGCATCCATCTGCAGGCTGGCCTCCGCTGAGTCGGTGGATGCAAAGAAGTCCTATTCTGCCGGTAAAGCGGATGCCTTTGAAGCTTTCAGCGAAGGATCTGTCTATGTTCCTCTGGAAGGACTCCTGGACATTGAAAAGGAGCTTGGCCGGATCGGTAAAGACCTGGACAAACAATTAAAGGCAGCTCAGGGACTGGAAAAGAAGCTCGGTTCCAGCGGTTTTCTCGACAATGCACCTCCAGAGGTCGTAGAAAAGGAAAAAGCCAAACTGGAAGAGGCCGGTGATAGAATCAAGGTACTGGAAGCGGCCAGGAAACGACTGGAGAGCCTGAAATAAATATGCATTTCATAAAGAGAGCCAGCCTTCAAATCGCAGTCCGGAACCCTCGTTTCAGGCGTCTTCGATACATGGGGTCGCTTTTGTCCATTGGCCTGGTACTGGCTCTTACTCGGTGCAGCATGCCTTATGTTCTCCCCACTACCACTGAAGCACAGCCAGCGGAAGGGCCAGGTAGACTCATCACTTCGGAATCTAAGGATTGCAAAGATCCAGCTCTGGCCTCGCAGATTCAGGGTAAGCTGCAGCTAACACTTGTGCATGGAAACAGAGTCATTCCTGTACGGCCCGGAAGTCATATCACCATATCCCATCCAAGATTTGCATTATTGTTTAACATGGCTGAATATGATTTATTTTGCGATAGATTCACAGCGGCTCGGGTGATGGCTTCCCAGAATGCAGATTTCATCGAAGGTATTGTAACTCCTCCTTTTCAGATCAAAGACACATCCTACCTGGGGGCCGGCTGGAGCATGGCTACCGATCTTTCCATGAGATACGACACATTGTTCCTTACGGAAGGTGGCATGCATTATTTGATTCTAAATGTACAGGGCGAACCCATAGAACAGCGACTTTCCATTCAGAGGGTCCTTGGGCCCGGCTTTTATCAGATGCGATGGGATATCTTTGCAGTGGCCCGTACAACAGATGACTCGTTGAAATACCTGGGTGAAGATAAGACCACCTTTGCCATGCTATTTTTTCGAGACTCTGATCTAGATGAAATCGTGGAAACCGGCGAGTTTATGGTATTCTATATTACCATTGCTCCGGATCGATCCAACTGAGCGGCCTCTACGGCCGCATCGGAACCGGTATTCGCTTCCAGAACAGAATCTACAATTCCATATTCCACAGCTTCATCTGCATAGATCCAACGATCGCGATCGGTATCTTTCTGCACAGCTTCCAGGCTCTGACCGGTACACCGGGCAATCATTCGGTCTATTTCATCCCTTTCACGGGTCACAGAATCTGCAAAAATTCGCAGATCGGTAGCCACTGATTGGTACTGACCGGTAACATGAGGCTGATGGATCATTATCTTACTGTTTTTCAGGCAGTGCCTCTTGCCGGGCGTTCCTGACATCAGAAGCAGCGCTCCAAAACTGGCTGCCAGACCCAGACAAATGGTTCTCACATCACAGTTCAAAGTTTGCATTGTATCCAAAATGGCCATCCCTGAATGAGTAGCACCTCCCGGGCTGTGGATATAAAACTGAATGTCCTGATCTGACTGGGCAGAAAGAAAATGCATCCCTTCTACGATTCTTTGAGCACTGGTATCGTCCACCGCTCCCCAGAGATAGAGACGACGGGCTTCCAGGGCCCAGGCGCTAATTTGCCTGGCCGGTCTTACCGTGTTCGGATTGTCCCCTTTTCCGTGCTCCGAAGCCAGAGCAGAGCGTCCGCCGGATCTATTTGAATCCATCATGCGCACATCTCCAGATCGCCTGGTTTGAAGCCTTGCTGTCGTATTTGGTGCTGAAGTTTTTTCTGGAGCTGCCGCACTTGATATCGGGTCTGCATAATGCTTGCATCTAACTCCCGGGATATGGCATCCATGGTAAGACTCTCCTCAAACCGGAGTTGAAACAGTCGACGTTCCGATGGATTCAGATTTTCCCGAATCTCTCTAAGACTTCTCTCCAATTCCAGAAAATCCGATTCAACTCTGCCAATTTCCTGAACTCCTACCGTATCCTTTTCTTTTCGCAAAATACGATCCACTGACTTGATAACCATCCGCCGGGCTATAGATGGTGCTGCTGCCTGGTCTCGAATTCTAGGAAAATAGGCACTTAGTTCCAGAAGAGCTTCCTGGGTTGCATCCTCGGCCAGATGGTCATCTCGAAGTATTCTTCGAGCCAGATGAAACATCTGCGGCCTCAGAGAACGGAGCTTCTTTTCCACGGAATCCGGACTATCTTGCATATCTATAGGTCCCATCAGAAGTTCTAAAAGGGCAATTTTTTTTCCAGGATTTTCCCGCAAGGAAGGCAAAGGCTTCCGTCTCCGAGAGCCTTGTACTGGATTCAGTCAGATAAACGAAATGGGATCCGGTTTGAGTTTAGTATCCTGGAATACCTGGCATCAGATCCAGAATACTACAGAAAGCCCCAGGGCCGTCAGCCCCGTGGTCATTCCAAAGACCGTTGTATAGAGCCAGTTAGTAGCAGAAATGAGCGACCTTGACCAGTTGTTTGATTCTCCAAGCCAGCCAATTAGTGGAAGAATCTGAATCGCATGCAATCCAAGAAAATGAACAGCCCGAATATCGCCAGCAGTTGTGCTCCATCCCAGAAAGGGAATCTGGTTAGCACCGGGCTGACCCACACTGTGACTGAGTATGGAAGACATGAGTCCGCCTGCAACACTACCGAGCATGAACAAAACTGAGCCAAAGCGAATGCCCTGGATTACATTTCGCGAAAGGTTTAGCTCCTGCTGCTTTCTTGTGAAGTAAGGTAATATCAGAAGCAATGTAGCGATAGAAGAGGTAAGTATCATCAGGCCCATGAGCCCGTAAATGGCTCCACCCAGGGGAGACTCAATATTGAAGTGTGAGCGCTCTCCCCTTGCCGCCTGAAAGGAAATCAACATGATTTCTCCCCAGAGCATTAAACATACGATTCGCGACAGTAGCACAGGGGAGCGCCAGCCGGGAATGTAATTCAATTTCTGTAACGGATTCGTCAGAAAAGGTAGAGTGAGCGCAAAAATGGAAATAGAAATCGCAAACTTCATTGGTTTGAACCAGTTGTCCAGCCCATCCACTGTGCGATGATCGATATTGGCAAGGATGAGAAACACCAGAAATAGAACCGCATGAAAAATACCAGTCCAGGTTGCCCAGCCATTGGACTTTAGAATTGTCCACACGTTCCCGCTTTTCACCTGTGTCAACTCGGCGGCAATCATGCGGACACCTCGGAATGGTCTTTAATTATCCAGGGTCGCAGCAACCGCCATAGTAAATAGCCCACCGGTCCGAACATAAATGTAAAAAACCATATGGGCAGAAGAATTAAGATAGAAACATTGTGCGGTCTCGCTGCACGAGCGATTTGAATTCCAACAAATAGATCGAAAGCCAGGTAATGAACCCAGCCAGCCAGCAATGTGTAATCGGCTTCAAAAAGGGATCGTACCCCGGCAATTGAAGAGAAATTTCCTGAACCTCCCGGCAGCCAACCCAGCAAACTGGAAATCATTACCGCCGTATAGGTTACCGATAGCAGCACTGGTACCCATGCCTGCTCTACAGGCTTTCTGAGAAAGGAAAGTCTCTGCCGCATGGGATAGTAAAGCACCAGCAATAGCCAGCCCAGCATGGCCAGAGAATTTGAGATGGAAAATAGGGTTTGCGCATTCATAGCCGCCTCCATGTAGACACTGACAACATAAAGGCTCCACTTGTTTACAATGTCAACATAAAAATGTTGATTCTGTGCCAGAATTTCGCACACTGGAAAGGGCAGCCAAATCGGCTCGCCGGAACCTCATGAAACGAACCATTGAAAATGAAGCCAAACCCTATCACCATGGAGACCTGCGCAATGCATTGATTGAGTCTGCACTTGCCATACTTCAGGAAGAAGGTCTGCATGGGCTTACATTGCGAAAGACTGCGGCCCGAGCCGGGGTAAGCCACAGCGCACCGTATCGTCACTTTCCGAGCAAGGAAGCGTTGATCGCAGAAATCTCTCGGATGGGCTTTGCGGAACTGGCAGCCAGAGGCCGACGGTACATTGCCGCTCTCAGCGATGCAGGAGAGCGCCTGACTGCCTATGGATTTGCTTACGTAGAATATGCGGCGGAAAATCCGACAAATTTCCGCATCATGTTTGGTCAGACGGAACTCAACCCGGAGGATTATCCTGAGTTAAAGGAAACCGGTGAAAATAGTTTTCAGCTTCTGGTGGAGCTGGTTATTGAATGCCAGAAAGCCGGACAATTCGAAGCCGGGGATCCATACAGATTGGCGGCCGCGAACTGGTCCTACGTCCATGGCCTGGCTCACCTTCTTGTGGATCAAAAACTGGATTGGCTAATAGCTCTAAAAAAGCCGCCGCAAACAGAACTGAGCGCCAGTGAAACAGCCCGATTACTCTGGAATAATTTAAGTGATCTGCTTATTCAGGGCATGGGGCCGCAACCCTCGCAGGCCCCGAACAACTAGATACCTGCAGACCAAACGACTGGGCGCGAAATCTAGTGAGAAGACATGATTTCCCTGGCATTCAACGGCTGCAAAGGTCTTGCATTTCCAGAGTACAGTTCTTTGAAGGATGAGAGCTGCTCCAGGCTCAATTTGCTGGGAGTCTTCAGGACAATCCATCGCACACCTTCGCTGCATGGAGGAGTCGTCAGAGAACCATTGTATGCATAGTAGCCTTTGGATCCCAGAATTTCTGACGGATTAATAGTGCCATTTCCGGGTTTCGTTTCCTCCGGTGAACCGGGCATGTTGCTAAACACTGGCTCAAGAAGTCCATTTTTTTGGCCGGTAACAAAGAAAAGAGCGATTACTGCCAGCTCACCTGCATCGGATTTATGCACGAAATGAGCGACCAGGGGAAATCTCTGACCTTCCACTGCCTCTTCACTGGGATTGTGAAAATGAAACTGAAGTAACTTATAGGTATCCTCTTCGATTACCAGTTCTCCAGCATTTTCCAGATTTATTTGAATGGTATGTCCATTATTAACAATTTCAAAAGAGGTATCTTTATAGTTCAAGTTCAACGGAGGAAGGTCGGCATCCCGCACATCGGTAATGTCGATGGGACTCTGATTCTTGCCCAGTTTGCAGGCTTGAAATTCAGCTGAAAGATCGCCCCAGTTTTCTGGCCCGGTTGCTTCTTTGTAAGACCAGTGGCCATGGGAATCATGACTCTCGCATCCAGCGGCTGCTAAAAAGAAGAATGCAGCCAATCCAAACGCTCCTGGTTTTCCGATCCTAAATTGGTACATCATCCCCTCCGTTTAATGGATATTGATACCATCGGGAATGTTATATTCTATCACTTTTTTAAAGAATCTAGATGAAAACGGAATCCTGGCTTACAATGCGAATCGATCGCAAATAACCGGGCCCGTTTTACAATGACCAGCAGACCAGCAGACCAGCAGACCAGGAGATTAGCCGATAGCAGACAGCGGTTATTAATCTCTACTCTCTGAATTAGTCCACAATACGCAGCCGAATACTGGAATTCATTTCGACCAGGCCCTGGTCGTCACGTTTCAGTAGAAATAATCCTTCCTTTCCGGACCATCGGACCAAAATCAATTCTCCCTGAATTTCCCATGTGCCCTTGATGGGATTGCCCGAATCTGCCGGAGTCCATAAAGCTCCGCTGGAATCCAGAGCAAGCAAGCCCATTCCCAGACCCGGTAATTCCGATGTGCTCAGGTACTTTCCTGGAATACCGGAAGGCAAGCCCTCTTCCGAATCCGAAGTGCCGGTTTCTGGATCATTCTGTTTCTGCTCTGGAAAGGAGCTGAGCGTCACCCTCTGCCCTTCTAGAACCGAAATGGAATCTCCGGAGACTCGATAACATTGCCGGGCAAGCAATGCATCGGTGGTAGCCTCCAATAAATTAAAGCAGGCTTCAAAATCTCGATTCAGATTCATTCTCTCTTCCGGGCTACCGCGACGACCCCAGGTCACCTCTCTAACAGGAAATAAAAAAATGGCCCGGTCCTTGAGCAGAAAAGGCTGCTCCAGAGGGTCCAGTTCTAGCTCCCTGGATGCACTTGCAGTACCCTGAAGGATTTCCAGCTGAAGCCTGAAATGATTGGACTGAAACCCCTGCCAGCCCACGCCACCGGCGAGGAATTCCACTGTGGGACTATTGGGTACCCTTTTGATTTCGAAAGAACCTATGTACAGTTGACTGCTCTGCGTTAAATAGCGATCCGGAGGTACGGTCTTACATCCATTAATAGTCCAGAACAGCAGGATGCAAAATATCGCCGAGGCATAAGTATTCGAGAAGAGAGCTGATTTCAATGGAAACCTCCTACGGAATAGCGAAGCACAATGAATGCGAAAACAATCCAGAGAAGCCAGTGCAGCCTTTTCACTTCACCGGTTGGAATGGATAACAAAACGTAAGCCACTACACCAGCAGAAATCCCGTTGGCTATATTGTAGGTAAATGGCATTACAAGAATCGTAAGCATTGCAGGAATCCAGTGCCCGGGACTGGAAAAATCCAGCCTGGCCACAGCTGAAAACATAAGCATTCCAACAAAAATTAGCACTGGAGCCGTAGCGCTGGCGGGTACCAGTAAAATCAATCCAGACGCAAGTAACGATAGAAGAAATAAGATACCGGTGACAACTGCACTCAGACCCGTTCGACCACCGGACGCTATTCCAGATGCACTTTCAATATAAGCAGTAACCGTGCTGGTTCCTAGAACGGCGCCCAGACTGATTCCTGTGGCATCTACAATCATGGCCCGGCCCACCAATTTTTTTTCCTCCGGGCCGGAAATTCCTGCTTTTCGCAAAGTCGCAACCAGAGTTCCAAAAGAATCAAACAGCTCTACGAAGGTAAAAGTGAAAATTACAGAAAGGATACCCAGCTCCAGGGCACCCAGCAAATCCAGGTCGCCTGCATGTGTTGCGCTTATTTTTGGCTGCCAGATCCGGCCATCCCCTGGCAGAGAAGACTCCCCCATTATGAAAGAAAGCAAGGTCAAGATTCCAATGGTTAGAAGGATGGAAATATTCCAACGAAGCACAGCTCCCAGGCCCAGCATCAATAGACCGATCAGTCCCAGAATTACAGATACATTTGTAAATGCACCGGCCTGCACTACCCATTGCTCCAGAATAACATTGGATTCAGTCCCGTTCTGAGCCACCACGGCCATTAGGCCGGATGATTTAAAACCGATTAGAATCAGAAATAGTCCTATTCCAGCCCCGATGCCGATCTTTAAAGATTCCGGAAAAGCATCCACAAGCAGGGGGCGAATATGTGTTAACGTAAGAATAAGGAAGATAATTCCCGAGAGAAATACTGCGCCCAGAGCCATGCGATAGTCTATGTTGCCTTCGCTGCCCAGAACCACAGATACGAAATAAGCATTCAGTCCCATTCCAGGAGCCAGAGCCACAGGAATGTTTACGGATAATCCCATCAGTATGGAGGTAATCCCTGCAGAAACAGCAGTGGCAAAAAACACCGCTTCTTTCTCCATACCCGCAGCCGAAAGAATCAGAGGATTCACAGCAAGAATGTACCCCATGGTCAAAAAGGTAGTGATGCCAGAGAGAATTTCCGTTCGAACATCGCTTCCTTTCGCCTTCAGCGAAAACAGGCGTTCCAGGACAGAACTTGAATCCATAAGACAGCATTGCCCTGCCATACTGGGAGGCCAGAGTTTTTCAGATTACTTGAATCCATGGTCCAGATCTAATATACTTTTCACTGAATCACCGGTCCACATTCTGGGATTATGACTTCTGACACCTCCTCTATGCTATTTCCTGATATCGAGCCATACAATAGCTTCCGATTTTCCGTTTCTTCGCTACATGAGATTTATATTGAAGAAGTAGGCAATCCTGAGGGCAAACCGGTACTATTTGTCCATGGCGGTCCCGGAGGAGGAATTACGGAAAAACATCGTCGCTACTTTGATCCAGAAGCATATCGAATCATTCTGTTTGATCAAAGAGGATCCGGTCAGAGCACTCCCTATGCTTCGCTGGAAGAAAACACAACCTGGGACCTGGTTTCTGACATGGAAACAATCAGAAAGACTCTTTCCGTTGATCGCTGGATGCTTTTTGGAGGCTCCTGGGGCTCTACCCTTTCCCTGGCTTATGCAACGAAACATCCAGAACGAATTACTGATATGGTTTTGAGGGGAATCTTTCTATGTCGCCAGGAAGAGATTCGCTGGTTCTATCAAGAAGGTGCAGATCGCATTTTTCCGGAAGCATTTGAGAGCTATCGCAGTGCCATTCCTGAAGAAGAAAGATCGGATATGATTGCTGCATTTCATAGAAGGCTAAACGATCCAGATCCAGATGTTCAGATGAAGGCAGCACAGGCCTGGAGTCTCTGGGAAGGTAGTGCATTACGTCTTTTGCCCGATCCGGAAACTATGGAGGAATTTGGAGAAATCGCACTTTCTTTGGCCAGAATTGAAAACCATTACTTTTACAATAAATGCTTCTTTGATTCAGACGATTACATCCTGGAAAATGTCCATCGCTTCAGAAGCATACCTTCCGTTTTAATTCATGGTCGCTACGATATGGTATGTCCGGTAAAAAATGCCTACGATTTGCATAAAGCCTGGCCTGAATCCAGTCTGATAATTGTACCGGATGCCGGTCATGCAGGAAGTGAAGAAGGATTGATCCGCGCCCTGGTTCAGGCAACCGAAGCACGCAAAAAGCAATAATTATTTCTCATCTGATCTCAAAGACAGGATGGCAGCCATTAATTCATCCGGGAATACGGGTTTTGTTAGAATGGAATCGATACCCAGTTGCAACGCTTCTTCCGCTGACACTTCAGGATTTCCGCTTACCATGATCAGGTTTCCGTGGAAGTTTTTGCGAAATAGAGGCGCAAAATCAGTTCCGCGCTTTTCGCCAAGGATTTGGTCCAGTACCACAATGTCGGGTTTCAACCCGGTTCGAATTGCGATCAAAGCCTCATCCGGATCTGAGAAATGGTGCACCTGCTGGCCCATACTTTCCAGGCCGGATTGAAGGGCCCGAGCAACCATGGGATCATCGTCCACGATACAAAAATGCAAAACCCCCGCTGGAAGTTTCTCGATAGAATCTCTTTCCATGGTATCAGTAGGATTGAACACCTCGGGCAACAGGATACGCATGGAGGTGCCGGACTCTACTACCGTATCTACTTCGATACTGCCGCCTGCCTCATTTACTAGATTTTCGACGATTGACAGTCCCAATCCAGTGTTGCCAGATCTGGGATTCCCTGAGTAGAAGGGTTCGAATATCCGCGCCACCTGATTGGCCGGTATGCCCGGTCCATCATCCTGAACAATCAGAAAGAACGCTCGCGGCTCTGTTTCTGTATCGCATAGCTTAACCTCTATCTTGCCGCCTCCGGGTGAAAGAGCGCGAACAGAGTTTCGGATTAAATTCACGGCAACTTGCTCCAGAGCACTTGGCTCCAGCGCCACGTAACCGTCTTCTCCGGTTCGGGTCCATTCCAGTCGAGTATTTGCAGGCAGTGCTGCTCGATAGGATTCGATGACCGCAGCCAGGGTTTTATGAATCAATGTTGAGCCTTTGGCCGGCCTGGCCTGACGAGTGAATGTAAGTAGCCTTCGAACAAGCTCTCTGGATCGACTGAGACCGCTCATCGCTATTTCCAGCTTTTCCAGAATTGCCTCTGGATCGCCAGTAGTGCGGATCAAATCCCTGGACTCGGCCACGTATGTAAGCGGAGGTTGCAACAGATTGTTTAGATCATGAGCGATGGAACCTGTGAATCGGCCCATGGCTTCCAGTTTTTGTTTTTGTGCTTTCTGCCGTCGTTCCAGTCTGTCGCTTGTGATATCCCTTACTGCAACACTAAAGAAGTGCGAACGGCTATGAGAGTCCAGGTAACTAAACGTGGCTTCTTCCCAGATAGTTGTTTCTTCTGATTCCCTGGGATATTCGATTCGCACGGGTCGAGCCTCTTTCATACTCAATCTGGCTGCAGATCTTCGCATTTCTGAATTCTCAACCGAGTAGCCCAATTCCGAGTCGGTCCGACCCACCATTTGATCTTCCAACCGATCGACTCCACTGGAATTGCTTACTTCTACAATACTCAAAGTGGTTCCTTTGAGTTCCATCACCGCTATGAGTAATGGAGTAACCCGAAACAGCCGCCGGAATCGAGTCATCTGTCTTTCCCGGGCTTTTTCTGCCAGTTGCCGGCTCAGTTCATTGGCTATGGAAGACAGAATAAGTCGAAAGACATCCAGCTCAAAGGGGTTAAAAGCTCCTCGGTCGCCCCGTCGAATAAGTGCAATCATTCCCTGGGAGTCCGATGCTGAACCCGATGCTAGCAAAAAGCCCAAAACGATTCGATCCTCGGGATTCATATCCAGCTGCTTTCGCAGAAACTCCGGAACTTCTTCTCCTCCAATCTCCAGAACCTCGGCGGCACGAAGGATAGCCAGCCAGTCTCGAACAGGCGTCTCCAGAAGATTCATTCGCACGGCACCGGACGGTTTATCGAATCCTTTCCGATTCGACCAGCGCTGACGCAGAGTTATCACGGCAGACCGATAGCCGCCCCGAAATCCCAGATACAGCACTGAGGAAGCTTCGGAAGCATGAGCCATCAACTCCATGCAGCTTCGCAGGCTGCGCTCAAAGTCATTTTCGAATTCGAAAACCTGTCTGATTCGAGTGGCCCATCGAAGCCATTCTCTGTACTTGCTGAGCGGATCCTCGCCTGGCGACATACGATTTACAGGCCTCAGAATTACAATGGCACCTGAAGGGTGACTCTGGCTCTGTCTAATCAGGGGCTCTGCAGAAGCTGAAAACCAGTTGACGGTACCATCGGCCTGGTGAAATCCAAGTATCTCATCGCCTACTGCAAGGCCCGATTCCATAGCTCGAATTCCTGGCAACATCTTCCATTCCAGGAAATTTCCTCGGGTATCGGTGATCCGAAGATCAGCACCTCTGGGTATGGGACCGAATAGCTCCGTAACGGATTGACCGAGAATTTGAGCCGCCCGGGCATTGACATGCACTATAGAACCCGGTGCTTCGATTACAATCAGGCCCGGGTCAGCGGATGCAGGGATTTTGACAAAATCGGAAATACTAGCCTCCGGCCATTTCAGCTGCGGTTCCGGGTACCAGCGCAGCCTGGAGCAAGAAATATAGAAACAAAGAAGCCTACCATTGAGAGCAATCCATTTTTGTCCAGGGAGCTAAGTATGCTGGATTAAGCCCTCAGTCGTTAAAAAATGAAGAGCTGAATCCGGGCCGGTTCGCTGCAGCGAAGCATCGCTTCCGGTTGACCGGTGGCCTGGTCCATCTATTGCTGCACAGTATGAAGATTGCACTAATCGGATCTGGCGGACGCGAACATGCCATCTATTGGAAACTGATTCAAAGCCCGGATACGGAAGTCCATGTTCTGCCTGGAAATGCGGGCATTCCGCAAGAACACCGAATAAAAGATGCTTATAAAGGAAGCGATTTTTCTGCACTGCGAAAGTATCTGCTGGATCACTCTTATGACCTGGTTGTGGTGGGTCCCGAACAACCGCTTGTGGATGGAATTAGCGATGCATTGTCAGATTCTATCCCTGTGTTTGGTCCAGATAAACAGGCAGCTCGCATAGAAGGTTCCAAGGAATGGGCCAAATCCTTCATGGAGAAATATAGAATTCCTACTGCCAGATCATTCAGCTGCAATTCTGTGGAAGAAGCCTATGAAGCCCTGGATCAAATGCCGGCTCCTTATGTAGTGAAAGCAGATGGCCTGGCCGCCGGGAAAGGAGTAACCGTTACCGAGAGCATCAAGGAAGCCAGGCATGCAGTACAGGATTGCCTGGAGAAAAAGGTATTCGGTGATTCGGGATCTACTGTGATCATCGAACAGTTTCTGAAAGGAAAGGAAGCTTCAGTCTTTGCACTTTGCGATGGCAAAAAAGCTGTGCCATTTCAGCCGGCCAGGGATCATAAACGGGCCCGGGACGGAGATGAGGGTTCGAATACCGGAGGTATGGGAGCGGTAACTCCTGTGGAATACATCGATGCGAATCTGTTGAACAAGATCCAGAGCGAAGTACTGGATCGGGCCATTCAAGGATTTGCAGCGGAAGGAAGCCCCTATCGCGGACTGCTCTATGCAGGACTAATGATAGATGGCGACAAAGTTAATGTTGTAGAATTTAACTGCCGATTCGGGGACCCGGAAACTCAGGCACTGCTACCAATGCTGGACGAAGACCTGACTCAGTTAATGATGCAATGCGCCCAGGGCGATCTAAGAACGGATTTTTTGCGGTTTAGAGAGCTGGCCAGCATCATAGTGGTAGTCGCCGCCGAAGGTTATCCGGGAAGCTATGCGAAAGGCATCGATATGACAGATCTTCTTGGACTGGCTCCTCAGAATCCAGAAACTCTATTATTTCATGCTGGCACTGAAATGGATGGCGACAGAATCAGTAGCACCGGCGGTCGAATTGCTGGAATCGTCAGCTCCGGGATTACTATTGAGGATGCCAGGAAAGAGGCCTACAGTTATCTGAAAGACCATCCCATCAATAACACATTCTATCGCACAGACATTGGATCTCTGCCCTGAGAACTTGCTTATTGAAGAAATAAGAATAGGCCCAGAACTACAAATACAAACAAGATGAAGCCCATAGCGGTACCCATTGCCGGGCTATAAGTGGAGGAATTATGATCATCCGATGCGAATGGATTCAGCCATTTCATCGGATTTACGAATCCTCGACTCAATGCAGCAGCCAGATCCGCTACTGCATCGGCAAACCAACCATAAATGCCGCCTATAACGAACAATACCGAGTTGGCCAACCAGAGCAGTGGTTTGCGATAAAACCAGTCCGCATCAAGGGTAATGGATGATCGCTCCGAAAGCCAGCTCTTCAGCACCCAGAAAATAGCCAGAGACAATACCAGAAGCTGAGCCGTTTCTACAAAATGATAGAGAGTAAAGGGATTATAACTGGAAGCGAAAGGCAATTGATCGTATAGGGCAAAAGGATAGACTCCGAAGAAAATACAAAGTCCAGCACCAATAAACATGGCCACCATCATATTGGCCGGTATTCGTTTCACTTCCACGTTCGCACTGTTTCTTCTGTCGCGATCGGAAACGGTTACATCCTGCACCTCCATGGGCGGTGCAATCCAGGTAAAATATGGAAGCTTTAGACCGGTATGCAAAAAAGAACCAATGGAAGCCACCATTAGAAGCAGCATAGACCATTCGTAATGAGCCTCTCCAGCAGCACTGATAATCATGGATTTACTGATGAAGCCGTTGAATAGAGGAATACCGGAAATGGAGGCCCCTCCCACCATATATAGAATAAAAACCAATTTCATCCGAGAAGCCAGGCCACCCAGTTCCGAAAGCCTGCTTCTTCCGGTGGCATAGATCACCGCACCTGCAGCCATGAATAACAAGGACTTGTACAGAATATGACTGAATGCATGGGTGGCAGCACCGTTGATGGACATTTCTGTACCGATGCCCACTGCAGTAACCATGTAGCCGAGCTGACTGATGATACTGAAAGCCAGGATCTCACGGATGTCATCGGCCATCAAGGCGAAGATGGCACCGTACAGGGCCATAATCACTCCTACCCAGATCAGAATTTCCCATCCAGGGTACAACCGAATAAGAACATACATGGCCGACTTGGTGGTCAGTGCGCTCATGAATACGGCTCCGGTTACTGTAGCCCGGGGGTAGGCATCGGAAAGCCAGGCATGCAATGGAGGGACAGCCGCATTCAAAGATACGCCCAGCAGAATCAGAATCGAAGAAATGCCTGCTTTGTAAGGAAATGACTCCAGGGCAATACTACCTGTATTTTCCAGATGAAAGAGGATTCCTGTGAACAGCAAGCCTCCACCCAGAAAATGCATCATCAGATATCGCATGCCCGCACGATCCGAATCCTCGGTACGATTGGCCCAGATCAAATAAGTGGAGCTAACCGCCATCAGTTCCCAGAAAATGAACAAGGAAAAATAGTCCCCGGCCAGGGTAACTCCCACTGCGCCGGCTGTATAAAGCAATGCATTGATCTGCTGGATGCGATCCTGGATATGCAGCGCATAGACCCCGCCCACAACTCCAACGAGTGTAAAAATCGTTACGAATACTCGACTCAGGGCATCCACTTTAAGTGGAATCAATTCGTAGGTGGCAAAAGCCATTCGAATGGTATGGCCTTCCGGATAACTCCAGAGAGAGATTAGAGCAGCCGCGGGAAAAAACAAAAATGCGATGCCTCTGGCTTTTGAGGGCAGAATGGCCACAACCAGGGCCCCAAGCAAGAGCGGTACAGCGGGTATCTGGAAAAACTCAATCATCGTAGTAGTCCACATCCTTTTTGAGTATGCGACCCAGGGCAGCTGCCACAACGATTAACAGAAAGGCCGATGCAGCTCCCCACAAACCATAGAAAACCGGGATATGATTCCACCAGTGGGATCCATGTTCGCCCAGCATGGTGAACTCCGCCAGGATACTGGCTAACAGAATGAGCCCGGCAACTATCCAGAACATCCATTTCATTGAGTTCCTCCTGCCATTAGATCAGCTGCCACAGACTGGGCCATGCTGAAAAAACCAAAGAATAGATCCGGGAATAGTCCGAAAAGCAGGGACAATGTAGCTGCACTTACAATAGGAACCACCATTAAAGGCGAGGCTTCGCCATATCCATCCAGTCCGTCCGGATCTCCAAAGTAAGCGCGACGAACGATAGGATAAAAGTATCCAAGATTCAATAGGCCACTTATGACCAGAACAACCAGCGGAATGTAATGCTCTCCCTGCAATGAACCCAGAGCCAGGTACCATTTACTCAGAAAACCGTTAATGGGAGGAACTCCGGCCAATCCCAGAGCACCGATGGTAAAAGCAGCCATGGTCCAGGGCATAACCTTTGCAATTCCATCCAGCTGACTGATATTGTCTCGATGCAGATTTACGTAGATGGCTCCGGCGCTAAAAAACAGAGTAATCTTCATTGTAGCATGGGCGGCTATGTGCATAATCGCACCCTGCATTCCCAATTGAGTGAGCAATGAAGCGCCCAGCACAATATACGATAGATGACCTACAGTGGAATAGGCCAGCCTTCGTTTTAGATTGTCTTGCTGGAAAGCAAGCAAGGAAGCGATAATGACGGTGGTTCCGGCCATCACCATCAGGATTTGATTTAGAGCGAATTGCTCCATCATTTCGGGACCCATGACAAAGCCCACTACTCGAATGACTCCAAAGACGCCGGACTTAACCACAGCTACCGCATGCAAAAGAGAGCTCACCGGAGTGGGTGCAGCCATGGCAGCGGGCAGCCAGGAGTGCAGAGGCATAATGCCCGCTTTAACTCCTACGGCTCCAAGAAAGAGCAGAAAAATAAATACAACTACGCCAGCTGGCAGATTCGCTTCATTTAGAATTCCACCAGCGCGAAAGTCCAGGGACCCAGTATAGGCGTAGACCAGTCCGGTGGCCACTACCAGCATAAGTCCGGCCACAAGGGTGTAGGACAGATATTTTCGTCCGGCTGCAATGGCTTTGGGAGTTTCTTTATGAACTACAAGCGGGTAGGTGGCCAGAGTGAGTAATTCATAGAATAATAGAAAAGTAAACAGGTTACCTGAAAATGCGATTCCCAGAGTAGCCGTAAGGCAAAGAGCAAAACTGGCAAAGTACCTGGTTTGATGCTTTTCTCCCGCTCCGCGAACATAGCCAATGGAATAGAACGATGTAAAAATCCACAGCCCAGATGCAATAATGGCAAAATAAAGGCCAAAGGTATCTGCGCGAAGAACTATGGAGATACCAGCCGCAATTTCGAACAATGTAGTCTGTAAGACGTCTCCGCTCTGACTGCGGTGCAAAATCAGAAGCACCAGCCCGAATTTCAAAAAGGCTGCCAGAATGGTCCAGAACTCCCGCAAGTTGGGCTTCCTTCCACTGAGCAGAATAAAGGGCATGGCCAGAGCACCAATACACACGGCCAGCAGGGGTAGATAGGATTCGATCATCGCACTACCCCCTGAATTTCAGCAGGAATAAAATCAGAAATATAATCCACCAGAAATACATTACCAAGACCAAGGGCCAGAAGCGAAAGTCCAAGCACCATTGTTGGAATGATCAGGTAGGGACTGTGCTCTCGTAGAGAAACGGTTTGATTGGCCTGAACCTGTTGATCCTCGGTTTGCCTGGGGTTTTTCAAGTAGACCCTTTCCAGAATGCGAAAAAAGTACACAGCATTTAGAAGCGAACTAATCAGCAGAATAATCAAGAAGAACCAATTTTCCGTCTCAATGGTTCCGAGCACCAGGTACCATTTGCTGAAGAAGCCGGCCAGAGGCGGAAGGCCAATCATGGAGATGGCTCCCAGTGTAAAAGCGGCCATACTCCAGGGATACTTCTTCGCATAAGTATGATCCAGTTTGCGCAAATCAGTATGACCTTCTCTTACTCGCAGATTTCCAGCTACCAGGAAGAGAGTTCCCTTCATTACTGCATGGTTTACTATATGCAGGATGGCTCCCACAAATGCCATGGGGCTGGCCATTGCAAGACCCAGGACTATGTAACCAATCTGCGAAACCGAACTGTAAGCGAGCATTCGCTTGATTTCGAACTGACCGATGGCCATGATGGAACCGTAAATGATTCCAGCGGCCGCCAGAAGAGATAATATGATGCTCACAGGCACCACAGCATTCATGCTTTCCAGCCCAAAAACGTAGAGGAGAATTCGAATCAATACATAGACGGCCACCTTGGTGCCTATCGGTGCAATCAGTGCTGTGGAGGTGGACGATGCAAAGGTATAGGAATCTGGAAGCCATCCATGCATGGGGAAGATCGCTGCTTTAAGACCCATTCCAACGATAATCAGAAGCAACCCGGTAACTATGGCTGGTTGTGTAGCCACCGCGGGCAGGAGACCGGCCATATCCATCATGTTCAATGTGCCGGTTACGTTATATAGAAAGCCCAGTCCGAGCAAATAAAAGGAACCGCCCACCGTACCTATGATTAGATAACGAAATGCTGCGAAAGGCGCTGCTCTTCCACCGATGGCAATCAATGCGTAACCGGATAGAGAAGCGATTTCCAGAAATACAAATAAAGTAAAAAGATCTCCAGTCAGTACCATCCCATTAAAGCCCAACAAAAGCAACATGCAGACGGTATAAAAAGGCATTTGCTTATGCGGAAATTCCGATGGATAGATCTTCCGGGAATGTATTAGCACTACAGTGGCCATGGTGTTGACCACAGCCAGCATCAAGGCGCTCAGTTTATCATAGACGAATTCAATGCCGATGGGAGGAGGCCAGCCAGCCATAGCATATCGAATGGAATCGCCGCCGGCTATATGAATCAGTCCAATTACGGAAAGAGATGTAGCCAGTACCCCGGCAATCACGGCGGCAAGGTAACTCATCTCCTCTTTGATCAGTGCACTTAGCGGGATGATGAGAGCAAAGGAAAGAAATACCAGCGCTATCAGAATGGGAAGATGAGCTTCGATCATTGCAGTTTCTTAAGGAGCTCCTGTTCATCCAATGTGCGATATCGATTCCAGATTGCGATCAATAGAGAAAAAGCTACACCCAGAGTTGCCACGCCCACGACAATGGCCGTAAGCATCAATGTATGGGGCAATGGATTGAGGTAGTTTGCAGTCTCAGCCACAGAAATCACCGGATCTTTCACAGGCACAGTGGCGCCGGGTTTATTGGCCAGGGACACCCAGAAGATGACGATTGCAGATTGCAATATTGTAAGCCCGATGAGCTTTTTTACCAGGCTTCGCTTGATCAGGATTCCATAAAGTCCAATGCAAAGCAACAGAATCGTCAGCCAGTAAGAGAAATGACCTACGAAAAACTCAAACATGATCCTCTCCATAGGTGAGGTTATCATAGATCATAATCAAGATGGCCATCACGGCAATCCCAATGCCCACTTCAATGATCAGCATACCCCAGTAACGAAGCATCACCGGTTCAATTCCCGGGTTGGGCAGGTAAGAATAGTCCAGAAAATGGCCGCCCAAAAACAGAGCCGTAAGACCGGTGGCGAAATAGATGATAACGCCGGTAGCTGCCATGGGAGTGGTGAATACTTTTTGAATCTGCAATCGACCCACTACATTTCCGCCTGCTATGCGAACCAGAAGTATTGAGGAGGCCAGCAAGGCTCCACCCTGGAAACCACCACCCGGGCTGTAATGACCATGAAAAATCACATAGAGACCAAAAAGCATTATGTAGGGACTGAGCAACCTTGCGCCCAGCAGGATTATTGGGCTGTCCATCTGATTTTTCATTTTCGCCTTCTTCGCAGCAGTAAGATAGTGATCAATCCGGCTGTATAGATTACGATCTGCTCTCCCAGAGTATCCAGACTTCGATAGTCGCCCAGAACGACAGTAACCATGTTTGTGGTTTTCGCATCTTTGTACGCATTGGCTACGTAGTATTCACCTGGATCTATGTGCTCTGCATCAGTATCCAGATTTCTGGTTTGTTCTCTGCGTTCTTCTGTTTGCCCTCGTAATGGAAGATCAGAAGCACCGTACATCATCAGTGCGAAAAAAGCAGCGATCACTGTAATCTGTAATGCCTTCAATCTATACTCCTGCTAGTTGTTTGATAGATTGCCACGATAAAGAGTATACCTGTAACTCCGGCACCTACAACGGCTTCCGTGAATCCCACATCCACAGCTCCCATGGTAATGAATAGCAGGGCTATGGAAAAAGAAAATACCGTGAGCATCACAACGGCCACAAGCAGGTTTCTGGACTCCAGGGCCACAATTCCCATGAGAATGATAAATACGTAGAGTATGAGTTCCAGTTCCCAGATCATTGAATTGTCCTGATACTCTTCGGCCCGATCCATGACGTTGCAGAAGCGATTACATTCACTCTTTGCAGTTCTAGATTCATTTCACTTTCTTCCCGGTGAGAATTGGTTTTACTCCTTTGCGAAATGCGGCCCGGCCCAGGGCATGGGTGCCAATCGGATTGGCAAGAGCTATGAAAATTACTACCAGGGCAAGCTTCAGGCTGCTCAAAGTAAAGCCTTCGAATACGATTAAACCAATAATCGCAAGCAACATTCCCAGGGTATCGGATTTACTTACTGCATGAGTACGGGAAAAAAAATCCGGCAATCGAACGATTCCCACACTACCCACCAGCATAAAGAATATGCCGGCCACAACAAAGGCTATACTGATTCCGGACTGAATATCAATCATCTAAGTCTGCCTTTCCGGATGTAAAATATTTGGCTATGATGAGAGATCCCACGAATCCCAGAATAGCATATGCCAGGGTGATATCGATAAACATGTCGATTCTGCCATAAAGAAATCCAATCAGACAGATAAGAACAATGGTTTTGGTAGCAATGGCATTGGCACCCACCAGACGATCGTACACAGTGGGTCCACGGACCACTCGAATCAAAGGTACTGCAATAATCACCGTTAACAGAACAGCGGCGTAGAGAAAAAACTCATTCATGCCAGCTCCTCCGGCGAGGAATAGAATCTAACATCATATACAATCGCTTTCTTTTCTTTCGAGAACAGCCGAGCCACTCTGGAGGCCATGCTATCATCCACTACTGAACTCACTGATTTAGTAGTGAGCGCATGGACTGTGAATTCATTTCCCTGGATATCTATGGTCAGAGTTCCCGGTGTAAGGGTTATGGAGTTTCCCAGGATCATCCTTGCATGAGCACTGGGCAGATCCGCCTTGAAGCGCACTATATAAGTAGAGATCGGAAGAGATTTCCTAAGGATGACTCCGGCCACATGAAACCCGGAGGCGATAATCTGCCATACAAGCCACAGGATGTAATAAATCAGATATCCGTATCGGATATTAATAAGGTCATCCATCTCATCCGGATAAAAGCTATGACGACGCAGTGAATGGTTCACATACATGACGATGATTACGCTCAGGACTCCCATTCCGATATGGATGGGATCATAATGACCGCTCATCACCAGCCAGAAAGCCAGCAATCCGCAGAAAGAAAGGATGACACTAACGAAAGAGAGCTTCTTCATTTTGCAACAAGCTACAACACAGGAGGCTTCCCGGAAACCTGACATGTGCTACAAACGACCGCCATTAGAAGGCCAATCCGACAACAGTGTCAATACTTTCCTCCACAACCGGGCCGGTACCCGGAATTGATTCCGGCTCGTAGCTCAAAGAATCATTTTCGCCATCCAGAAGGAGCCCCTTTCCCGGATAAAGGCCCGGCCAGGATCCGGGACTCAAAGAAAAAGAAATCCGCCATCCCAAAATCTCCATTAAACCTCTTGACACAACCCGGGGGACATAACATCGTCCGGATTATTCTCCCTCTTCAGGGAGCTTCTGCCGACAGTGTAAGTGGGCAGGTATTCCTATGCATTTTTACCTATCGCAGTCACTAGGACAGCTATCCAACAATGAGGTCTTAAGGCTTCAAAAATCACTCAAGGTGATTCTACGCCATGAGAATAAACCCGATCGACTGAAAGGCACCCTGCTTTCCCTGTATAATAATCTACAGAATGCCCCCGGCCTGAGCCAGGGGTCGTTCCAGAAGCTTCTTATAGCGGGTGGACTGTTATGCACAGAGGAGATGTCCGAGACAGAAAAGTCTGAGCTGGCCTCCAATCCATTTACGGTATGGCCTAACTCCCATTGCTGCAGTATTGCCGGAGAAGCACTGGAGGCATTGAAAAGGGATGACCGGTTCCTGAAGGATGGATATCTGTTTGCCTTTATTTCCAGGCTCACCTCCCGGGAAATCAAAGCCTGGTCCACCTGGCTTTCCAGAGTACATGATCTGCCTCGAAAACCCTCCAATGCACAGGAGCTGTACAGATATCTTCTTCTAGTCCGAGCCTCTCGCTCCGAGGCTGGCTCCGAAACCGCTCGGGAATTGTCCGGCAAAGATCTGAAAGCAGTCCTGAGGGATGAATCCGATTCTCCCATGCACTGGTTCTATCGGGACATTCTTCCTTTCTATAGATCCCTGGATGATCTGGATGCCCGAATGGATAAAGAGGGCCAGTCCTCTGTTAAGCCGGTACTACAGGCTTTTCTTTATGGCGATGTAATCAGCTACGGAGAGATTACGGGCTTTGGAGAACCCCTAAAGTATACGATCGTAAAGACCCGGGAAAAAGGTCCTTCCCTGGCTGCTCTGAAAGCGGTGGGTGAAAGAGATTCGATAGAAAACAGAACCGGCGAATCCAGTCCATCTCTCTTCTAGACTCTCGGCAACCTGAGCAACCACAGAAAGCGAGCCTGGCAGCGAACGTTCAGCTAATGGGGCTTGAGCAAGACTATATCCATTCCGGAACGTAGAACTCTCTGGAGTTTGACCATCCCTTTACCCGGATCCGGTTTTCAAGGCAGCCTCCCAAATAGGACAAATAGGAATAGGTACCATGGCAATGCTCTGACCTGGAATTTCCGGCTTTCGCCGCGGCATTCAAAAATCTGGAAATTCGCACCCCCACAAACAGCGAAATCCAGAAACCGCGAATTACACTGCCAAAGATCCGGTTTGGTTTTAGCCGGATTTACCGGGCCTTCCGGTGACGAAGATGGAATAGGCTGCCCAGCTCCATCCCAGTAAGAAAAGCACTCCGCCGATGGGCGTAATGGCCCCGAGCACTGAAATTCCAGTTAGTACAAGAATGAATAGGCTTCCACTGAAAAAAGCAATGCCTGCCACAAAGAGCCAGCCGGGCTTGCGCAGATCTGGCCCGCCCATACCTGTAGAAAGACCGCACATCAGAATTCCCAGAGCATGGTACATCATGTACCTGCATGCAGTTTCATATATGGCTTTGTAACGATCCGAAAGAATGTCGTCCAGGGCATGGGCCCCAAATGCTCCGGCTGCCACGGACAGTCCTGCCAGGATGGCTCCCAGCATAGTAAGAATACGAACTTCGGAACTCCTCATTGAGTCTAAATTCGGTTGCTTTCTGGATACTGTCCAGCAAACAATAGGCAGACCCCATGATCCGACTATTACTTCCCATTCTGGTATTGAGTTTCGCAGGTTGGTATTGCTCTGCAATTGATGTAGCTATTCAGCACGATTCAGAAGTAGTGAACCGAACTTTTCCTGAACAGAAGCCATCCGGATTTCTGATCGAAGGAGAAGAAGAGCCGGCTACACCAACCAATCGAATTCGTGTGGTTGTAATGCCCATCGAAGTCCGTGGCGAACAATGGGGCGGCCAATTCTCGGATGCCATTGCACTTCATTTGATGAAAACCAGGCGATTCGACGTACTTGAGCGAAGCTATCTCGAGCGAGTTCTAAGAGAGCAAAGCCTGCATCAGACCGGTCTCATTGACCCATCCACTGGCGCGAAGATTGGAAAAATCCTGGGGGCTCGATTTATTGTTACTGGAGAGGCCATACCTTTAAAATACCAGGACACTATCGGAAACTACCATGACAATATGATCGATACCTGCACCATTAAGATCATCGATGTGGAAACCGCGTCCCACTATGCTATTATTCGAAAAGAGCCGGGCATTGCCTGGGACTGGACCTACCGGTTGATGTGGGCTGTTCCCTTAACTATGATCTGGGACCGAGAAGATCTATTGATTGATAGCACCAAATACGATGAAATCGCGCAGCAGGTTGTAACTAGATTCGTAAACACTTTGCAGTATGGTGCTCCGGGCTTTTAGGCCGATACGCCTGCACACAAGCAGGATTAACCGGAATTCATTCCGCAGGACTCTGAGTTACCGAAACATTTCCTCCAGATAGCCGGGCAATCGACACAGAAGGTGCAAATACCTTTGATTGGATCAGAAAAAGTCCGCCCAATTCCGAAAAATTCATTTGGTACCTGGATCAGGAATGGAGCCCTTCATACAGGCGCAAGGCCACTTCCTTTTCAAATAGTTCGCTTCCGGGAGTCAACGCAGCAGCGCTTCCGCATGCAACCCCAAGCCGCACTGAATCTTCCAGCTCTTTTTCATGAAATAGTCCATAGACGATTCCGGCTACCATGCTGTCTCCGGCCCCGACTGTACTACGAGGCTTAACAATGGGCGCAGGAACATGTTTAAGTTGCGAATCAAAATACAAATAGGCCCCTGCAGGACCCAGAGAAACTACCACTGCTTCGCAGGCATATCGCTCCACTACCTCACGAATCGCCCGTTCTACCTGATCTCCTTCCAGCTCATCTCGGCCTACTAGTCCGCCCAGTTCAGTAAGATTCGGCTTAATCAGAAAAATGGGCTGCTGCAGTGCCTCAACCATGGGTTGCCCATGGGTATCCAGAATGAATCGCGCTCCCAGTTCCCTGGCGATCAATGCTATTTCTCCATAAGTATTTGAAGGCATGGTGGCCGGCAGACTGCCACTGGCCACAATGTAATCCGGTCCAGGATCCAGATCTAACAGCATCTTCTTAATCTGAGCTGCAGATAGTGGGGAGCCATCCGCATAGGGTAAGACGAATCGGTATTGTTTGTTCGAACCTCGATCGAATACAGTCAGGTTTTCTCTGGTTTCCGAATCGACAGATAGGGCTCTAAATGCAATGTCCTGCTTTCGCATCAGTTCCTGAAGTAATTGACCATTGAACCCGCCGGCTGTGCAGATCGCCAGGGCATCAACTCCCAGTTTTCTAAGCCCGCGGGCCACATTGATTCCTCCACCACCCGCTTCTTCGACTACGGAGCTGCAGCGAAGCTTTGCATCTGGCACTACTGCATCCACAACAACGCTTTTGTCGATGGATGGGTTCAAGGTAATGGTGACAATCATGGCCTCTTTAGGCTATGTCAATGGTCCCTGGTGCAAGCAAAAACGATGTCAGCGAGAAACTCAAAAGGACCCGGGTAATACTACCAGAAATAGGAATTCCGCACTCCATCCGGGAAAGGCCCGGACTACCAGGTCAGGAGATGTCACATAGTCTCAATCCACAAGAATTCTGGCGCCTGCTAGCCAGACTCCTTCTGGTTTTACTATTCGCACAGGAGTAAGAAAACGGGCATCAGCATCGCACGAACACGGGGCGGATTGATGCACCTTATTCCGGAAGATCCACAAGAAAGTAGGTATACTTTGCCTGAGCCACACGCTTACCCTGTTCGTTTAGATAGTCGCATATAAAGTAAAGCCGGTCGGATTCCTTTCGCTTTAGACGTGCCCGGGTCTTTACGACTCCAGAATCCACTGCTCGCAAATAGCGAATGGAAGCGCTGGCAGTAACCATCCTCTGATTCTTGCTGGTTAAGTGAAAGCCGCACATCAATGCGGTTATAGTATCTCCCACAGTGAAATAGACTCCTCCATGCATCAGCCCGTGTAGTGCCATAGTATCCTTTACCAGAGGCATTTCCGCTTCTGCTTCTTCACCGGTTACCATCTGCAATTTCATATGCGTATGACCCGGATGACACTGATCTACCAAAGCCTGGGCCTTTTCAAGAGGGGTTCCGTCTTGCTTGAAGGTAAAATGTTCTCTGGGTATGATTGATTCGATAAATTCCAAATCCATAGATCGCTCCTCTAGCCCGCAAGCCCGCAAGCCCGCAAGCCCGCAAGCCCGCAAGCCCGCAAGCCCGCAAGCCCGCAAGCCCGCAAGCCCGCAAGCCCGCAAGCCCGCAAGCCTCTGATTGCCGACTCACTTATTTAACAGCTCCAATAATAGATGCTTCAATTTCCTGCAACTCTCCAAGCCAAGCATGAGACAAGTTGGTCTCCCCATTGCACCCAATGGAGACAGGGTTGTCTACTTTTTTTTCTGGCCAGCAAAAGGGCTATGAGCTACCGTCTACCTGCTATGCCTCTGGAAAAAAATAGGCAACACCTGGAAGCGCTGGCTGGTTCTCGCACCGCCGGAAACCCGGCGGCCCGTTTATTGGCTGCCGCCCGAAGTCTCTTTTACGAGCAAGGGTACGCACTTGCGGGTATCAATGACATTATCTCTCGGTCCAATACGTCGAAGAAGAGCTTTTATCGCTATTTTCCGAGCAAGCAAAAGCTGGGCGAAGCGTATCTGAAAGGACAAACCAGAGATTTGATTCGATTCATAGATTGGCTGGATAGCAAATCTAGAGACTATGACCATTTCTGCAGCTTATGGGCTCGCAGTATGATGCGAATTGCTTCCAGGTCTGATTACAATGGCTGCCCATTCGCCAATGCCAGGGCCCAGGCTCCGGAATTCCATGATCTGATTCAGGACATTCATGAATTGCAGATACTTCGTCTGGAGAAGTTAATCAGCAGGCTACGACCGGATCTGGAGCGGAAAAAACAATGTCACTGGATTGCCCAGATTGCCAGCATGCAATACCAGGGAGCGATCCATTACTGGAGATTATCGGGAGATGTGGAGTCCTTTCGAAATATGGCTCTGATGCTGAAAACACTGCCTGATTTGGCCGGTTCTCGGAAAGGAAGAAGAGTGCCTCGAGTATAGCCATTGGTGTAGATTCGAAAACTACTGCGGCCCGAAGCAGCGAGCCGCAGAATATACCTCATTCAAGTTCGAAACTCACTTCCTCGGAGCCTTTCCGGTCACCGTTTTTTACAGTGATCTCAGCTCGATATTGTCCCTTACCCGAAGTTGCGAACGAAAACCCATCATGATGCATTTTCTCATTGCTCATCTGAGCATGACTTACCTGTAATTCATGCCCTTCGGGTCCGAATACCTTTATGGATACCTCTGCCTCACGAAGTAATTCATTGCTCTCTTTATCCAGAACAGTGAGCATCAGATGTCGATCAGAGTCTTTCATATGCTCATCATGGCCTTTCATTTTCATCATATCCATCATCTTATGGTGCTGCCCCATGCTCATCCAGTCGACGGTTACTTTCGCGCCCGCCAATTCCAGATTTCGAGTTTCTCGATTCATTGTCTCATGATGCATGGAGCTATCCATTTCCTTCTGATGCATGGAATGATCTTGAGAACCATTTCCGCAGGTGGAGATCCAAATCGCAGCTCCGATAAGCAACGAAATTGTTCCCGGTATTGTCTTGTTCATATTCATACTCCTAATTATCTATAATCTTGTTCTCAGTATTTTTTCGCTTCTACTCGAGAGCTGCGTGCGAGGGACTCAGAGCAAAAGTCTCCTCAACCTGCCCTGTGGGCCTTACGCTTAAGAAGTTGAGCGTTGATTGCCACAATAATCGTGCTCAGACTCATGAACACAGCTCCCACTGCCGGACTAATGACAATTCCAGGAATAAATCCTGTGGCCAGGGGAAGTGCGATGGCATTGTATCCAGTGGCCCAGATCAGGTTCTGGATCATCTTGGAGTAAGTGGCTCGGCCGAAGAGAATTAGCTGAGCGATGTCTGCTGGATTGCTTCGCACGAGAATGATATCTGCTGTACTGGCGGCAACATCCGTTCCGGACCCCACAGCAATGCCAATGTTGGCTGTGGCCAGTGCGGGAGCGTCGTTCACTCCGTCGCCTGTCATGGCTACAAAGTGTCCCTGGTTCTGCAGCTCCTTGATGATTTCCACTTTCTTTTCAGGCATCACTCGACTGTAATAACCATCCAGTCCCAGTTCATCGCTCACGGCCCGGGCGGTGGATTCTCCATCACCGGTGGCCATATAGAGTTTAATCCCTCGTTTTCGCAGAGTTTTCACTGCTTCCTTGCTTTCTGGTCGGATTTCATCCGCAAGACTGAGTCTGGCCAGAAGTACATCTCCTCGAAGCAAGTACACCTCGGTGGCGCCAGGCATTCCTCCGTCCGGTAATTGCAGTCCTTTTTCTTCCACAGATTTGGAGCTCACCACGGAATAGAACTGGCCATCCACCTTACCCTGTATTCCTCTTCCGGTAATCGTTTCAAATTCAGAAACCTCCGGCAGAGTTAAAGAGCGGAAGCGAGCTCCTTCCAATAAACCAGTGGCTATTGGATGCTCGGAATGCTGTTCCAGACCGGCTGCAATCCTTAGAACGTCATCCTCTGTAGAGTCGGCAAAGAGTTCTGTCCGAGCCAGGCGGAAAACTCCCCTGGTTAGAGTACCGGTCTTGTCGAATACCAGGGCTGTAATTTTACGAGCATTCTCAAAGGCCGTTCGATTCCGAATAAGCAGACCATTCCGGGCAGACATGGCTGTGGATATGGCCACCACGAGAGGAATGGCCAGTCCCAGAGCATGGGGACAGGAAATCACCATTACTGTTACCGTCCTTTCCAGAATATAGCTCACATCCTCACCAAGAAGAGCCCAGCCCACGGAAGTGATTATACCTGCACCAATTGCAACAAAGGCCAACCAGGCCGCTGCTTTGTTGGCAAGGTTTTGAGTTCTGGATTTCGCAGATTGAGCCTCCTCCACAAGGGTAATCACCTGCTGGAGATAGCTGTCTTTTCCGGTCTTTTCGACTCGGATCTGAATGGATGAATTACCGTTCAAGGATCCGCCAATTACCTGATCTTCCGCTTTTCTTTTGATCGGAACGCTTTCGCCGGTAACCAGAGATTCATCCACATAACTTTCGCCTTCGATTACGGTACCATCCGCCGGAATCTTTTCGTTGGCTCGAATAAGAATAATGTCTCCCGTTTGAAGCGAATCAATGGATACATCGACCCAATCATCTCCTTCCTTCTTATGGGCTTCTGCTGGTAGAAGTTCCACCAGCAATTGGAGAGCATTGGAAGCACCCATAACGGATTTCATCTCAATCCAGTGCCCCAGAAGCATTACAACAATCAGAGTTGCAAGCTCCCAGAAGAAGTCCATACCCGGCAGACCAAATACAATGGCTGAACTGTACACATAGGCAACAGTGATGGCCAGACCAATCAATGTCATCATTCCTGGTTGCTTTTTCTTTAGCTCAGAGAACAGACCGGTAAGGAAGGGCCAGCCGCCGTAGAAGAACAGAATGGTTGCCAGACCGAAGACAATGTATCCCTGAAAGGGAATCGTCAGTTCAAATCCCAGAAAACCCTGGATCATCTTCGAAAGTGCCAGGATTGGTACAGTTAGAATCAAAGAAACATAGAATCGTTTCTTAAAATCTTCGATCATATGTGCATGATGATCTCCGTGACCGGAATGATCTCCGTGACCGGAATGATCTCCGTGACCGGAATGATCTCCGTGACCGGAATGATCTCCGTGACCGGAATGATCTCCGTGGCCGGAATGATCTTCGTGGCCGGAATGATCTCCGTGACCGGAATGATCTCCGCGAGCAGTATGATCTTCGTGGCCGGGTTTGTATTGTTGTGACATAGAACCTCCTGAAATTCAGCCTCCAATGGGCTGCCTTTACCGGGAAAACGCAATGTGCGCTTCCTGGTTACAGTAATGGGCGGAAAAAACCGCCCGAAATGGTCAGGCCTGGATTTCGCCGGATTTAATTAGAGTCTTCTCTTTCCACATTGTGTAGAGAACCGGATAGACCAGAAGTTCCAGAGCAAAGCTGGTAACCAACCCTCCAATCATGGGAGCTGCAATTCTTCGCATTAGATCTGAACCTGTGCCATCGCTCCAGAGTATGGGAAGCAAGGCTACGAAGCCTGTGCCCACTGTCATTATCTTGGGGCGAACCCGGCGAACGGCACCGTGAAGAACAGCCTGCATTAAGTCATTTCGATCATTCAACAGCCCATTCTTCTTTCGATCATCCACAGAAATGTCCAGAAAGAGAAGCATGAAAGCTCCGGTTTCTGCATCCAGGCCCATCAAAGCTATCATCCCTACCCAGACTGCAATGGACATATTATAATCCAGAGCAAATAGAAGCCAGACCGCGCCCATAATACTGAATGGTAATCCCATCATTATGATGGCTGTTTTGAACCAGTGTCTGGTGTTCATATACATGAGAGTCAGGATGATCAACAATGTGATTGGAATCACAACCATCATTCGCTGCGAAGCACGCTGCATATTCTCGTACTGACCGCTAAATCGATAGGAATATCCAGGGGGCAAATCCAGATTCGCCTGCAGGGCTTGCTTCGCTTTCATTACGTAAGTGCCAATATCCACATTTTCGATGTCCACAAACACATAGCCTGAAAGTAGGCCATCTTCGTTACGGATCATACCTGGCCCTGAAACAATTTCAATGTGGGCCACCTGTGAAATTGGAATCTGGGCCCCACCGGGAGTAGTGACCAGAGTTCTACCCAGGTCTCGAATAGATTCCCGGGATTTTCGCTGATAGCGAACCTGAATGCTATATCGTTCCCTTCCTTCCACAGTAGTACTTACATCCTGGCCTCCCACACCAATGCGAATAGACTTATGCAAATCACCGACAGTCAGTCCGTACCTGGCCATCAATTCGCGATGAGGCACAATGTCGATGTAGGTTCCTCCGCGAACTCTCTCTGCATAGACGCTGCGGCTTCCTTCCAGCTTCTGAAGTATTTCTTCTGTTCTAACGGCGAGTCTTTCGATTTCTTTCAGATCACGGCCAAAGAATTTCACACCAATGGGTGTACGAATTCCAGTGGTTAGCATGTCAATTCGACCTCTTATGGGCATGGTCCAGGCATTGGTCCATCCGGGAAACTGCATGGCTTTGTTCATTTCCTCAGTAAGCTCTTTATACGATATTCGATCGGACCAGATCCAGCTAAATAGACCATGCATGAAATTCGGAAGAAAACTGTACCATCGCTCCTTCTTTCTCCATTCAGATTCTGGCTTGAGCATGACCGTAGTTTCGACCATTGATAACGGGGCCGGATCTGTAGAGGTGTTGGCCCGACCAGCCTTGCCAAAGACTCGCTCTACTTCTGGAAATTGTTTTAAAACTCGATCCTGGACCTGGAGCATTCGCTGAGCTTCCGATGCGGAAAGACCGGGTACCGTGGTAGGCATATACAGAATCGTTCCTTCATTCAGCGGAGGCATAAATTCAGAACCCAGCCCCATAAACAATGGAACCGTACCTAGCAGCAAGGCACCGGCGGTTACCAGGACCTGCTTTCTGAATTTCAAAACAAACAGACAGGCAGGCTCATAGATTCGGAAAAGAAACCGGCTAATGGGATGATCATCTTCCTTATGATATTTTCCTACAAATAGGGTCGTTGCCAATTTCGCAAGCCAGGCAGGCTGAAAATCGTACGGACGATAACGGTTAAAGAGCATCTGAACGGCAGGGTTCAGTGTTATGGCAAGAAGAGCCGCAATAGCCATGGCCAGATTCTTGGAATACGCCAGGGGCTTGAATAATCGACCTTCCTGGCCCACCAGGGCAAAGATTGGCATGAAGGATACCGCGATTACCAGAAGCGAAAAGAATATCGATGGCCCCACTTCTTTCAAGGCTTCAATTCTTACGCGCATGAAATCTTTCTTGATTACTTCCGGATCCCGCTCATCCGAGCTTCCTCCATTGCCCGCTTCCTGCCACTGCTGGATTCGAGTATAAATGTTCTCCACCTGAATAATTGCCCCATCCACCAGAACGCCTATGGATATGGCAATTCCGCCCAGACTCATAAGATTGGTGGTTACCCCGGTGAAATACAGAGGCAGAAAAGAGAGAAAAACAGAGATGGGAATTGTAACTGCGGCGCTACTGGCAGAAGGAATATGCAACAGGAAAATAATGATCACAAGGCTGACGATGATCATCTCTTCGATCAAGGTGCCTGTTATCGTGGATATGGCCTCATTAATCAATTCGGAACGATCGTAAGTAGGAACAATCTTCATTCCTTCTGGCAGGGAATCCTTTAAAGAATCGATTCGTTCTTTGACTCGATCAATCACATCCAGGGCATTTTCGCCGTCGCGCATCACGACAATGGCTCCGACCGTATCTCCCTTTCCGTCCAGATCGGCCACACCGCGCCGAATGTCCGGACCAAACTGAATATGAGCAACGTTTCGCAGCAGAACTGGATCGCCGGTCTTCGGATCTACCTTTAGCACCACAGATTCCAGATCTTTCAAATCCCGGATATAGCCCCGACCCCGCACCATGTACTCCCGGCCGGCAAATTCCATAATTCGTCCGCCAGATTCCATATTGGATTGCCGGATCGCTTCTACCACTCGATCCAGGGAGATGTTCAACGACTGAAGCTTTGTAGGATCAATCATTACCTGGTATTGCTTTTCAACTCCACCTACAGCTGCGACCTCGGAAACGCCATCCACAGCCTGGATTTGATATTTAAGATTCCAGTCCTGGTAGCTGCGAAGATCGGCAAGACTGTTCTTTCCAGATTCATCCGTAAGTGCATATTGATAGACCCAGCCAAGAGCGCTGGCATCCGGTCCCAGCTCCACTGAAACCCCGTCCGGCAAATTCGGCTGCACTTGCGATAGATATTCCAGAACTCTGCTGCGAGCCCAGTACAGGTCGGTTCCGTCTTCGAAGATTACATAGATGAACGAATTTCCATAGTCTGAAACGCCACGAATGGTCTTTACCTTTGGCGCACCCAGCATCGCTGAAACGATGGGATAGGTGACCTGGTCTTCAATGATTCCCGGACTTTGATTCCATTTCGCGTATACAATTACCTGAGTATCGCTCAAGTCCGGCAATGCATCCACCGGGATTTGCTTAATAGCCCAGTAGGATGCTCCCATGAGAAGAAGCACTCCGGCCAGCATGGCATATTTTTGCCGGGCAGAGAATTCAATGATTCTGGCTATCATTGCGAATCCTCCATTTCCTCTCTTCCATCATCGTTACTCTGGTTGCCCCGAGGATCCGCATTCGAATTACCATGCCCATTGCCGGAACCTGTGTTTTTTTCATTTTGTTTGCCAAACTGACGCAGAGACGTTTTTAATTGCGCTTCGGAGTCGATTAGAAACGTTCCATGGTCTACGACCATTTCTCCTTCTTCCAGGCCTTCCAGAATAACTACCCCTTCATCCAGCTCTGGTCCGATTTCCACTTTTCTGACCTGGAGACGTCCTTCGCCTCTTTGAACAAAGACGTATCGCATTTCCCCATTATCCACAATAGCTGATCTCGGTACGATCAGTGAATCTCCCAGAGGAATTGAAATATCCACATGAACGAAAGAATCGGGACGTATTTCACCGCCAGCATTCTTGACCAGAATTCGGGCATCGATGGTGCGAGTAGTGGAACCTACCACCGGCGAAAGGGAAATCACTTCTCCGCGAAATCCTTCGCTTCGGGTACCGGGAATATGAACTCGTGCAATGTAACCTGGCTTTACGGACCCTACGTCGGACTCATATAGAGTGGCATAAACCCAGACGGGCCCTCCATCTATGGGATTGTACAGACTTTCGTACGCAGCCCTGTAACGAGTAATATTAGCTATTTCGCGACCTCCCATACCCAGCAATTTGAGTCTGGAAACGGCCGCCTCTCGCAGAGAAGGATCCCGGTACACCATCAGGTATTCTTTTACGGCCACACCCAGTTCGGGGTCAAAAGCGCCACGACCGGTGGTCTCCAGATGGAAGCTTGCATCGATTCTTCGAACCGGACTGTAGGAAACCCCTATGAGCTGTTGCCGGTCGGCACTTACCGACACTGTGGGACCTGCGCTCATTGAGTCTTCTTCGTCAGAGTTTTCCCCTCCTGACTCAGGGCCGGATTCATGTTCTGAATGATCATGCCCTTCCAGCATTACCGGCACAAGATCCATATTGCAAATAGGACACTGTCCGGGACGACTTTCTTTGATCTGAGGATGCATGGGACATGTATAATGTGAAATGCCCTGCTCTGCTAATTTCTCTTGATCTGTCTTTCCACAACCTGAAAACAGGATTGGCCCGCCCAGAAGAAGCAAACCTGAGAATATGGTCAGAAATCGAATGCGCATCGCTCTTTTTGAGAAGCCCTGATAAATTTGGCGCAACATAGGGAAGGCTGGATCGCATAGCTTTTGGGCCTGATATTTTTCAATGGCAGCCCCATGGCCAGCCGACGGGAATAGTTGCTTACTGCTCATCGATTCTCTCCTGTGAAGAAGCCAGCAAAGTGTTGGTCAGTTCGCTGCGGGCAATAATCCACATGGCCATTTGCTCTTCCAGAGCCAGCTTCTGTAGATTAACATTGTAATAGGCATTCCAGGACTGGATAACGCTGGTAAAGTCTGCCGATCCACCCTGATAGGACAGAACAGATGAACGACGAGCCGTCCAGGCGTTAGGTACCAGGCGTGCAGAAAAAATCTGCTGTCTTGACCGACCTTTTCGAATGCGCTCATCCAGACTTTCGATCCGGGACAGTAACTGTTTTTTTACGTCCAGCTGCTCCAGCTGAGCCGCCTTTCGATCCTGGTTGGCCGCTTCCAGATTGTTGTGATTGGAAAGCCCGGACCAGATAGGAACTCGAATCTGAATTCCCAGCTTATAGGTTGTTTGCTTGCCGGTACCGGAAGGATATATGAGATTTCGATCCTCCTTGCCATAAGCTGCGAAGACTCCCAGGTCTGGCGCATAATCCAGCCTGGCCAGAGTATTCATGGACTCGGCCTGCTTTTGCATGGATCTTACTCTAGCCAGAGCAGGAAGATTTTCGATTTGAAACCTACGGCCCTGCAACTCTCTGAGGTATTGTTGAAAGGGCTCCTTTTTTAGTAGAAGTGGATGCAAAGATGATTGGTCATCATTTTCTTTTGTGGGGTCTGAATTGGAGCCTTCCATGCGAAAATACTGCAGCTCATCCTTGATGGATTCCAATTCACCAAGTAGCATTTCCGCTCGTTCCCGAAATGTATCTGCCTGTACCCGTGCAAGGGACACATCCGAAAGACTACCCCGACCTGCTCCGTAACGGGCACGAGCAATCCCTTCCAGAGCTCCCGCAGCACCGGCCAGTTCTCTGGTAAGTCGCAAGCTTTCTTCTACTCGATGGTAGCGAGCGAGAAGCCCCAAAAGCTCACCCAGAGTTCTGTTTCGATTCATTAGAAATTCGAATCCCTTTTGATTGGCCCGATATTCCTCTACGTTGGATTTTGCCGTTAGTTTTCCGGGAAAAGGTATGGGCTGAGTGATTTGAACTTCATAGCTGCTAGCATCTTTCCGATTATAGCCGGTGGGGTAAGCAGCACGCTCTTCCTGGCTTCCGGAACCGCGGCTGATTCGCACTTCTGGATCCGGATAAACGAAATCAGAATAGGTTGCCCTGGACTCTTGCGCCGAATGACGGAGCTTTTCTTTTACAATGCCAGGATGACCCTGGACCTGCCTCCAGAGAGTTTTTTCGAACTCCGAAATGCTCTGTCCTGACTGCTCTTCCGAGCTACCGGATGAGTTCGAATTCTCGGCCAGGACTCCGGGCCCGGCCATGAATGTGATAAGGACAAGACAAAGACCTGACCATCCGTGATTGAATCTTTTTACCGATGCAAATCTGCTTCGGTGGGGAATCCGAAATTTTTCGGATTCAGATTTATTTAAATACATAGTAAGACTCCTGCTAAGAATGAATTTCTTGCAGGGATCTTAATTCAGGAACTGTTGATTCTGGATGTGTAATGGAATGCCCGGACTCGAGTCCGAGAGGATTGGTTCTTCAAGAAGGCCAGAGAGCCCTGATGTGAGATGAATCTCCGGTACGGCCAATCTCTGGAATATCAGTACAGGGCTGGCCAGTGCCGGCGTAAAAGGAGCCTCGGAAACGGTTTCGTCGTTGCAGCAACTGGCCCTGGAATCCGAATCCTTTGATTTGGATGGGTCAAACAGGGGTGCATCCAACAAATTGGGCGAGCCAATCAGTGCATCGGCTTTAGTATCGGATGAATTGTCCTGCGTGTCATGACAGGGAGCGCTCGTATGTGTGCTGGAATCCTCGGTCCAGGATTGAGCCACGGTGTTTGCGCACAATCCAGCCGGGCAGAACACCAACCGGAAAACTACAGCAGCCGCAATCAACGGCCCCGTGCTATTGTATACCAATTTACGCACTTATCTATAGATATAGCCAGAGGAAGGCAGGTCGGCAATCCTTTTTCTGATAGCTGCCTCCCGTGAGCTGAGTCTGTGAGGTTACTGGCAGGTTCCCGTCATGGTGAGATTGGTTCCTGCGCTGGCCACTGCAACGATCCTGTCATTGTGGAATCCCATCCCATTCCAGCTATTGGCCTCGGGAGCACCCTGGCCAATCCAGGTATTGGCGTCTGACGAAGTCATTATCGGATTCGTACCAGTTCGTGCCACTGCAACGAATTTTCCATTTGCAAATACGATGTCCTGCCACTCGTTTTGCTCCGGACTGGTTCTTGCAAACCAATCCTTTCCGTTTCTTGAGACCATTATTCTGGATACTCCGTCTCTGGCCACCGCGACGAATATCCCATCCCCGAATGCTATTGCTTTCCAATAATTGACTTCGGGAGCGGAATACTGTTCCCAATTTACACCGTCGAATGACCTAATCACTACGCCCGCGGTACTGTCGACGGCCACAAACATTCCGTTCCCAAATGTAATGGAACGATATTCAAAAGCGGGAGGGGCAGACGCAGACCAGCTAATTCCATCACTGGAGCTCATGGCCCGATTCGTTCCATCTCTGGATACAGCAACAAAACGACCATTTCCGAAGGCTATGGATTGCCATTGATTCGCAGCAGTAGGTGACCTGGCAGTCCAGGTGAGTGCATCAATGGAAGTGTAGAGCTGGTTGGCTCCACCATTTCCCAGAATAACAATTCTTCCATTTCCTTCAGCCAGATCGATAAATGCTCCGCCAACTCCGAGGCCGCCATCTACCCACGTTTTCCCATCGATTGCCGTCATACTACGATCAGGAGTACCGGTTGAGGAAACGGCGACAAACCGATCGATACCAAACTGAACCGCATTCCAGCCCTGGGTAGCCGTGGCCGGGTTTACCTCAAAGGAAAAGTTAAGATATTTGCAGCGACCCGGAACCTTTGTAAGAAGGAATGCCTGAGGTAATGCGGAACATCCCGGATCTTCAGGCTGGCAGGAACCGGAAGGCTCACAGCCTGACAAGAAGACCAGAGAGGCAGCAACTGTTGCAAGAATACTCTTTTTCCAGACACCGTATTTCATCGTTTTCAAAGGGAACCCTGGTCTCGGTCGGATTCCAAAATCGGAACAGGGACAACCTGAAGCTTCCCTTATTGAAATACAGTCCCTCCGTAATCCGACTCGCTCAGGCTAACGTCCTGGTTTCTTTAATGCAACCATTTTGTTGCCCGGATAGAAGGATAAAGCGGCCAAAACCCGGGTGTTCTTGGGGCTCAGGAAGGATTTAGAGTTCTGATCCAGGCGGAGCTTCGGGGGCATCCATGGCACGAGACCGTTTCCCCCGATGGTTCCGATTTCTGGAGTCATTAACTACGCAGAAAGCAAAGGAGCACGTCGCAAACTGGGTTCATCGGTAAATATACCATGAAAATTGGTTAGCTCCTTCAGTGTATTCAAATGGGCTCGCTTATTCACTGTATAGAAATACAATTCGAAATCCCGGAAGGATTCCATGGATTCGCTCAACTCTGTATAAGTTTCACCATTATAGGGCAAGTGCAATCGGCGGGATTGAAATGAAAATAGAGAAGCCTCCGGCTGGTTCATTTCCAAAAACAGGTAACCGGCCTTTAATCCAAGAAAAAGTGCATCATCCACTATACTCCAGTTGAACGAGGATATTACCGGATCCGTAAACTCCTTCAGGGCCGGCAGAACTCGATGAAGTGTCTCTGCATCATCTTTTATTTCAAAGTTTACGGTAATCTGGGCTGACTTATATTTTTCGCAAAAACGGTCAAAGGTCATCAGGTTCGGAAGAATTCTCTGAAACTCCGGCAACGTAAGATCCACCACTCTCTCATCTATGTGAAACATTCTAAACAGAGTGTCATCATGGAATAGAACAATGTGCCCATCTTTCAGACGGACCAGATCCAATTCCAGGGCCTGAAAACCCAGGCGAAGGGCCTCATCGAAGGCAGCCTCCGTATTCTCGGTATGATGGCGGTGCATTCCGCGGTGGGCAAATAGCTTCATGGTGAACTGCCTATTTGGTCGTCCTTGCATGTGACGATTGTGTGGCAATTCCGATAACAATACATGTCCTTCCCCGAGGCTTTTTTTGTAGGATTTCCGGAAGCCGAAATACAATGGTGGATCGGACCTCTCAATGCTTCATTCGGCCAGGAAGAGTCTTTAAGCAATCGAGCCATTCCGAAAAGTCTGCAAAGAACCTCCCAGGCCCCGAATAATCGTTACAATTCTTAAACTTTTCGAGTAACGTTTTTGTCATTGATTCGAAACATAGTGAGTTGCATATACGGAGTCAGAAACAAAGCTGATTTGCAAGTCAGTGAATCAGTATTGCGGCGCCCAGGCGTCAGATTAATAAGGAAGAGGTGCATGATGCCGAATCCAGGAATTATTTCGACGGACCGAAAACTGGAGGTCCGTCTGGCAGAGAATCAACTGGAGATTGAGAAGGCTCTGGCCCTGCGCTATGAAGTATTCAATCTTGAAATGAATGAAGGTCTGGCCGAGTCTGTAGCTACGGGCAAGGATCGGGACGAATATGATTTGTATTGCGATCATCTGATTGTTCTGGATAGAACCAGAGATGAGAAAATCGTTGGTACCTATCGATTGCTGCGCTCTTCTATTGCGCGAAAAAATATCGGATTCTACTCAGAAAACGAATTCAACCTGGCTGCTCTGAACAACCTTCCGGGAGAAGTAGCTGAAATCGGTAGAAGTTGTGTCCATAAAGAGTATCGTGATGGTTCGGTTATTTCCATGCTCTGGATTGGGCTGGGAAACTACATGAACCAGTTCAATGTCAGATACCTTTCTGGCTGCGCCTCCTTGCACACCACCGATCCAGTGGAAGCTTCCGAAATGTATGCCTGCATGAAATCTAAAGAAATGCTGGCAGATCCCAGATACCAGGTGGAGCCTCTAAAAACTCATACTCTGGAAGGGTTTAATCCTCACTTTGAGATTACGGATATTAAGGCCACCTACAAGAGAATGCCTGCATTACTCAAAGGGTATGTTAGAGCCGGAGCTCGATTCTGTAGCGAACCTGCTCTGGATAGAGAATTTGGAACCATAGACTTCTACATTATCTTTGATAAAACGGAAGTAGATAAGCGGTACGGCAGACACTATCTGTAGTCCGTAGAAGACTCCAATTCTGGGAAGGCGCCGCATTTGTGGCGCCTTTTTTGTTTCTCTCTGAAGTGATAAACGTAGGTTTTGATTCGTCCAAAGAAGTGGACGGACGCCGATTTTTCATTATTTAGACAGTGCCCCATTAAACCTGGTCAATCGCCGATCCTGCAAGAAGTGGACTTGACGTTAACTCAGAGGATGGGAATTCTTCGGGGATGCATTTCTCGCCTCTCCGGTGGCACAATTTGAGACCTGGAATTGACCCATCGGAAATCCTGGCAAATTCCAATGATCCGGTTTACAGCTAAATATATCGCGGGTGCCCGCACCTGTCTACTGTCGCTGATTTCTCTATTTATTTTCCCTCTTTCTATTCAGGCAGAGAAAAACCCAATTCCGTTTCCGGTTGCCATTGAAAACCATCGATCAGCATCCGGTGAGCAGTACCCTGCTGCTTTTCATTATTATCTGGATAAAAAATCCCTTTCTCTAAGTGATATACAGGATCTACCGATTGAAAGCTGGAACAGCGTTAGCAGCAAAGACATTAATAAGGGATACACAAGCTCAATTCTCTGGATCAGGATCCAGGCAATCAATGAATCCGATGAGATCCTGGCCGTATTTCTGGAAGAAGATTTCACTCTAATTCGAAACATTCAAGCCACAGTCATCGCCGCGAATGGCTCCCGTAATCAGTCCTTTCTGGATCGCACTAAAGAGTTTAATGAGAGGGCAGTGCACTTTGCCAATCCTGTGCTTCCCATTGAGCTTCCTCCCGGTAAGTCCACCATCTATGTAAGGCTTCAGTCTGACATGGATATGATCGCTGCACTTCAATTCTGGAGCCCGGAAGGACTTAAAGAAGATGCGAAAAGCAGGCTTCTATTATTCGGAATTTTGTATGGATCTGTGTTACTGATGGCACTATACAACGGTTTGATCTGGCTTTCCCTTAAGGACCGGACGTATCTGCTGTATGCACTCTACAGCCTTGCTTTTCTATTCTACTTTCTATCCTACTACGGGCATGGGGCTCAATTTGTCTGGGGACACTGGCCCTGGTTTGAGCAACGGGCGGTGCCCATTGTAATGGCAATTCAAATAGGGGTTTTTGGAGCCGAGTTCTTTCGCCTATTTCTCTCTATCGATGAAAGACATCCGTGGCAGTATCGATCCCTGCGCTTCATTCAAATCTTCAGTATTGGCTTACTGATAGCAAGCTTCACTATTCCACCGGCCCGAGTTATTGTTGTATATCCAATTTATGCCATCTGTGCTATTTTGCTCATCGCAGCCATATCTATTATCCGCTATCGCCAGGGTTTCCAGCCGGCCATCTTTTCTATCTTTGCATTCCTGATATTGTGGGTATCCGGAATCGGGTCCTCCTTACGAAGCCTGGGCATTGTTCCTTACAACGACATCACAATGTACGGTGTGGCTTTCGGAAATGTTGCCGAGCTATTACTACTCTCCTTTGGCCTGGGTTACAGACTCCGAAAACTGGAAGATGAAACTGCAAACACCGGAAGGAAAAATCAGTCTCTCACTGGTTTGCTGCAGGGACTTCCTTATGCCATCTTGCTTCGCCAGGATAAATCGCTGATCTTTGCCAACCGAGCAGCCCACGATCTGTACAGAGACCGGAATCTTCCAGACTGGCAGGATTCCGGTATTCATGCCTTTCGACATATGCAAAAGGATCGCTGGATTGCCGTGCATGTAGCACAAATCGAGATAGAAGGCAAACCGGCCAGACTACAATTCCATTCAGAGATTACAGAGGAAATGGAAAGCAAATTAGCCCTGGAAGAAAAGCACACTTCTACAATGGAGGCCAGGGATCAGTCCGAGGAAAACCGCCAATCCCAGGATGAATTTCTGCAATCCATGACTACAGAAATTCGTAAACCTATGTCTGCCGTGTATCAGGCTGCGGACGTCTTAAATCAACTGAATCTGAATCCGGACCAGAAGGAGCTGGCAGGCATCCTGTTAAGAAGTGCAAGTACGCTCATTTCCCTGTTAAACGACCTGGCCGATCTATCCAGGCTGGAGAGCGGTCGAATCGCTATCAATCCCATGCCCTGTAATCCTCGGCAGGCAGTGAATGACACCGCGGAGCTCTTTCGGACGGCAGCCCAGAGCAAAGGACTGAGTCTGGAAGTGATCGCAGAGGGGCTTCCCGGTGAATTGATGCTGGATGCCGCCCGGGTACAACAGGTATTGAGCAACCTGGTTAGCAACGGAGTCAAGTTCACCGATCAAGGAGCCATTCAGATTCGTGCCAAATATTTGAACCAGGGCGGTTCCGGCCAGGGCGTGGATGGATCCGGGCCATCCGGGCAACTTCAGATTTCAGTGGCCGACCAGGGACCGGGCATTCCGGAAGAGAAAATGCATCGATTGTTTCGCCGGTTTGAACAACTGGATCCAGGAACCTATCGCCGCTTTGGAGGTACGGGCCTGGGACTTGCCATTAGCAGAGGGATGGTGGAATCCATGGGCGGCCAGATTGGCTGCGAAAATCTACCGGAAAGAGGAAGCCTGTTCTGGTTCAAAGTGCCCGCTTCCATTGTCTCTCGTTCCGGTGGAGCCAGCAAGAAAGAGACTCAGACGTCCCTGAAAGGAATAGTATGTGGTTTAACCATCGCTACGGATGATTCAACCGAAATGCTCGAAAGCCAACTAAAACTGCTGGGAATACAGGTTGTAAGACTGGATGGAACCGATACCAGTCACAGTCGGCAGGAAATGGATTTTATGATCGTTGAAGAATCCAGTAGCAATATCGCAATACCTGCAATACTCTGGAATGCAACGGCAGAGCACTCAGGAAATTTTTCAGGACCAATTGTCACTCCTCCCTGTTCCACGAAGGACCTGGAAGACTCGATTCGAGAATTGCTTCAGGCCCGAGGAAGGTTATCGTAACCGTGGCATTCGCTGAAATCCAGAACCAGGCGATGATTCAGGGCCTGATCTATGGCGCCACACTGATACTGTTTCTCTATAATGTTTTTCTTGCCATCTCTACAAGAGATTCGATCTATCTAAACTACTCTGCACTTTCTATTTCAGTACTGTTCTACCAGCTTTTGCTCTTTCATGGAACGTCTCTCGGATTTCAGTCCCGGGCATGGCATCAGCTCCTGGTGGTACTGACGATCCTTCTGGCCACCGGTGTCCTGGGTACTCACTTCCTTCGTCAATTGCTGGCCCTGGATCCAGCGTCCGGTGCCGATCGATTGGCCCGGGCTTCCATGTTGGCCTTTGCCATATTGATGGTATTTGTCTCAATGTTCCGGCAGACCGTGGGACCTTACGTTTATGCCCTGGGTCTGATTCCAGTAGTACTGTTTGGATATATTTCAGCCGACCGGGCAAGACTGGGTTCAAAAACAGCTGCAGCAGTATTCCTTGGTCTGCTCATCGCCCTTGTGTCCGGTACCGCGCATCAATGGATTGAATGGCAGGCAATTCGCAACTCTACAACACAGCTGATCCTTCCGCTGGGAGCCCTGGGGACCTTGCTGCTTTTTTCCGTTGGCCTTGGACTCAGGATTCGATCCATTCGCCTGGAAGCTCTGACCGGACGCAACCGAGCCGAATTCTTGAAGAATCTTCTGGAAGCCTCTCCATTTCCGGTGATGGTACTTCGTAAGCCCTTTTCAGAGCCCATCTTCTGGAATCAAGCGGCGCAAAATCAGTATGAACTGAACTCTTCCTGGTCACTGGCCAGCCATCTTTCCGCCGATGTAGCAGAACCATTAAACCGGGAAATCGAAGGAGGAGACCTGGATCGAAGACTGGTTACTGTAAATAATCAGGCCGGACGGACTCTGGAGACAGCTATCTCTGTGCGAAGGATCAAGTTTGAGGGCCAGGCTGCTTTTCTACATTTACATGTGGATCGCACCGCCGAACTTCAAACCCGAAGGGGACTGGAACGAGAGCAATTAGCATTGCAGGAAGCGGTGGATGAGCTGCAAAAAACTACACAGCAAAGGGATGATTTCATAGCGGCCATGAGTCATGAAATTCGCACGCCAATGTCCGGTATACTCTCTGCCGCCGATCTTCTTCAAGAGTCCAACCTGATCGCGGAAGCTCCTGCAGGTTCTTCTGGAAAAATTTCCGGTCCATCCGTTTTACAGGTACTGCAGCGAAACGCACTGAGACTTTTGCATTTGTTAAATGACATACTGGACTTTGCTCGCATTCAGGCCGGCCGAATGGATCCGGATCCCCACAGATTTTCTCTTCATGATTTTGCTCAATCCAGTATCGACAAACTGGAGCCATTGTTAAGCCGAGCCAACCTCAAGCTGGAGTACGTTCACTCCGGAAATGGTGATGAAGTTTTGCGGGGCGACGCGGCACGTATGAGACAGATTCTGGAACGATTTGCATTTTCCCTGCTCAGCAGTCGCAGGGATGGTACAATCCGCGTAAATAGTTACCTGACCCCGGACAGGCGACTGCACTTTGAAGTCAGCCTGGATGGACGGGCCCTGGTGGGAGCGGATCCAAAGCTAATTCAAAGGATAGCAGGCAGCCCCTACGGTTACAGGCCTCGCACCGGTCGTGAACTTAGCCTGGCAGTGGCCCGCGGTTTGATCAAAACCCTGGGAGGTCATCTGGAGATATCTGAAACCACTGATTCTGCATTGAGCATGTCGGTTTCTTTTCCGGTGGAAATCGAAGCCCACCAATCCGCCCGTAAAATGGGGGCTGAGCTGCCTCTCAACCTCCTGGTTTTTGAGGACAATGCAGACAATGCAGTATTGATGAAACGAATTCTGGAAAAGCGAGGTTACAGGGTTCACATTGCCTCATCGGCTGCAGAAGGATTGGAAATTCTCAAAAATGATAGGCCTGACCTGGTTCTTATGGATCTGCATTTGCCCGACATGGATGGCTTTCAGACCACGCAAGAGATTCAAAAGTCTTTGGGCAAGGAGGCCCCGCCGGTGGCAGCCCTGAGCGCCTCTACTATGGAACGGGATCGACTAGCCGCTCAGGAAGTGGGCATGGTCGGCTTTTTGACAAAACCCATCCAGAAAGAACAGTTTGAATCCCTGATTCAGGAACTATTCAGCTAAAATTGAAATGACAGCCCCGTACTTGCTGGGGTCCACACAGAATGCAAGCCTGAAGGACTCGGCCCGACGAGAGCGCCTTACACCGCTAATCGGTGCCCAAATAAGCCAGGGTCTGATTCTTGTTAAGGGGCCCGTTTGTGTTCTAAACCCGATTGGACTGTAACAGCTAAAGCCGAAAGTTAGTCTCATTTCTGTGAATTCATGCGAACCAACCCAACAATACAGCGGCGGCATCAACTCGACCTATTTCCAGTCTTAGATCCTTTTCGCTCATTGGCAATCCGCCACCGGGCTTTTTGAGTTACTATCCTCTACAGTAGAATTTTTTACATCCATGTATTGGGCATGCGAAAGCTCGGTTTCAGTGTTCCGAATTACCGTTCTAACGCTCATCTTTTCTGCGTTCCGGACTCTCAGGAAATAATCTGCCCACCGGGTTGACTTTTCCTTCGAAACCTGCCTTTCTAACTTATGTCTTCTATTCGGTCCGCTCCGCCTGGTATCCTCACTGTCGGTCTCTGTGTTACCCTATTCTTTTCTGGATGAGGACCATTTCCAGGGCGGGTCAAACCTGGATCGATTGTATGTTGAGCCCATGCGAGATTATATAACCTGGCCTCTGCGTATGCCTTTCGAAAAGCACCTCATTTACCACGGAAAGCAGACTCTCCAGGGTGAGGAATACTTCACATTTTTCCTGTCTTCCAGTAGTCCGGCCGATCGGAAGGGCGATCAGTATCGCCTGTATCTAAGCACAGATAACCTGAGAATTCGGTTCATCCAGTTTACACTTCGGGAACTGGCAGATTCCTATTCCGGCTGGATTCACTATTCCAATTATGTGTCCATCGAGGGCATACGGATTCCCTTTCAGATTTCCATTCAAGACAGCCCTTCTCTGGATTCAGATGAGTACGTTCATCGAATCGAACTACAAGATGCGGTTTTCTCCCGGGAATGATTGGGGGAGGTCAGGAACGCCAGATGACTTTGGTCTTCACTCTTCCGCCAATCCAACGACACTGGCCGCCATAGCAGGCCAGCGGCAATCCGTGCATATACACCCTTTTTGCTTGACGTCAGAAGCCGGATTTTTTTTGGTGCATATACACGTATCAAAGGAGCGACTTATGACTGATGTCTATATTTATGATCATGTCCGGACCCCTCGTGGGAAAGGAAAGAAGCGTGGATCGCTGGCTCATGTGCATCCGCAAAACCTGGCCGGGGCAACTCTGAAAGCCCTGGAAAGCAGAAACAAAATGGATCCTTCTCTGGTGGAGGATGTAATCCTGGGTTGTGTATCCCAGGTAAATGAACAATCCAGCTGTATTGCCCGTTACTCAGTAATGGCAGCTCAGTGGCCTGACAGTGTTCCAGGATACACAGTAAACCGATTCTGCGGCTCTGGCCTGCAGGCTATAAATAATGGCGTGGGTGCCATTGCCTCCGGAATGTCTGACCTGATTGTGGCCGGCGGTGTGGAATCCATGAGCGCTGTTAAAATGGGCGCCGACATGGGCGACCTGGATATGAGCATTGGAAACCCGGTTATTGCAGAGCATTACAATCTAGTGCCTCAGGGAATTTCAGCGGACCTTATTGCGACTAAAGAAAAGTTCAGCCGAAAGGATGTGGACAATTTCGCAGTAGAATCCCAGCAAAGAGCCGATGCCGCCATCAAAGATGGAAGATTCAAGAACTCCATCGTTCCTGTAGAAGGAAAAGATGGAACTCCGGTAGAACTGGACGAGCACCCCAGAATTGAAAGCGACTTTGACTTCCTTTCCAATCTTCCGGCTGTATTCAAGACCATTGGTGAAAAGCAATTCGATCCAATTGCCCTGAAAACTTACAAGGAATTCGATTCCATCAATCACGTGCACACTCTGGGTAACTCTTCTGGCGTTGTGGACGGAGCTGGAGTTGTAATGCTGGGTAGCGAAAAAGCCAAAGAATTCGGTCTGAAGCCTCGTGCACGAATCGTTTCCATGGCATCTTACGGATCCGAGCCTACTATTATGCTCACCGGACCCGTCCCTGCAGCCAAAAAAGCTCTGGATAAAGCAGGCCTGAAACCTGAAGACATTGATCTGTGGGAGATCAACGAAGCCTTCGCAGCCGTAGTTCTGTTCGTAATGAAAGAGCTGAACATTCCCAGAGATAAGGTGAATGTAAACGGTGGAGCTATTGCTCTGGGGCATCCTCTGGGCGGAACCGGCGCTATTATTCTGGGAACTCTGGTAGATGAACTGGAGCGTCAGGAGAAGAAGTACGGTCTGGCTACTTTATGTATTGGTGGCGGTATGGGTATCGCTACCGTAATCGAACGAGTTTAATTCCTTAGAGCCGGGCATCTATCGGTTAATCCGAAGGATGTCCGGCCCATACCCTTCATTGCTGCCGCGCCTCCACATCCGGCATCTTTGTTCAGGGGCGTTCGGCGAAAACCGACGGTGCGAAAATCATGTCCCCTACGGAAAAGAAAACCAGTCGATCCCGAACCCGGGTTTTACCTCATGCGGAGCTAGAACCCCTAACCTATCGGATAGCGGCAGAATGTCTGTGCCTCAACCTGCGCAAGGCATCCAGGCTAATTACTCAGTATTATGATCAAATCCTGGAACCGGCCGGAATACGATGCACCCAGCTTACAATCCTGGCTGCCATTTCCAGAATCGGAAATCGCTCATTAACTGACCTGGCCCAATCACTGGCCATGGACCGTACAACGCTTACAAGAAATCTGAAACCACTGGAAAAACATGGCTGGGTACTGCGTGTGGATAGCCCCAATCACAGAATGCGCAACTATGCATTATCTGACAGTGGCGAACAGGTGCTTAAAGAAGCGGTCCCTCTCTGGCAGGAAGCCCAGGATTCTATTGTAGGAATACTTGGAGATAGCCGCAGAAAGAGGTTATTTCAGCATCTATTGCGAGTTACGGCAGCGGGACGGCGAGCCATCAAGAAAGAAGAGGATTCTGAGCAGGACAACTGATTCGGAGACAGTAAGCAGATCCGGACCTTTTACATCTCAGAAATCTGATCCAGACATTTTCCGGAAAATATCAGATATCCGCACAGTTCAGGAAAAACACCGGAAATCCATACTCAATCGCTGTATTCATTTTTCCGGAGCGTAGCCAGCTATAGTGCTCAAATTCCTTGATGAATTGGAAAGGGAAATGCAAAAAGGGGAACAGAACTGGTTGAATAGACGTCCAACTATTAAAAGAGAAGCTATAGCTCCGGAGAAAACCATGAAAAAGATCAATCTAATACTATCACTGGCAATATCTGCCTCACTGCTGCTTACAGGCGCTGTATTCGCAGAAACCCTGTACGTAGTCAGTCCAGCAGCCAAATTGCTGAAAGAGCCCAAAATGAATTCCACAGGACCTGCACTGAAACCAGGCACCCAGGTAAACAGTAGCGGCCAACAGGGTATGTTTGTTCAAGTACAGAGCCCGCTTGGTTCTGGATATGTCTCCAAACTGTTCGTATCCAAGTACGCTCCCACCGGAAAAGTGGACACTACCAAGATTAAACTGAACCAGCAAGTGGCCACCCGGGATAAAGCATCTGCCTACAGTGAAACCGCTGCGGCCCGTGGCTTTTCTCAGGGAACCGAAGAAAGATTCGATAATCCAGAAGCCTTCGATTTTTCTGAGGTAGATTGGATCGAGAAACAGAAACCGAACCAAAAACAAGTGGACATTTTCCTCCGCCAGGGAAAGCTCCATAAGTTTGGATCATGAGGTTTCATAGTAAGTTCTATAATCAACACAAAGCCGTAGTCCAGAGAGCTACTGCTTCCCTTTTTGCGCTGGGTTTTGTCCTGATGACAGCCCAGTGTACCTCTCTCAGCCCCAAAGAACGCAGCCTCCGAGAGGTTGCGGTGGGTCGAGCCCTCACAGCCCGCTTTGCCAAAAGCGAAGGCATCGTAAAAAACACAGCTGCAACATCCTACATTTCTCTGGTAGGTCAGGCAGTAGTAGAAGCATCCGGGCAGGGTGATAAAGACTTTCATTTTGCCATTCTGGATTCAGATAAACCAATTGCTGTAGCTGGCCCTGGTGGCTATGTGCTGATCAGCAAGGGGTATATAAAGAGTCTCTCCTCTGAGGCGGAACTGGCAGCCGTGCTGGCACGAGAAGTGGCACATATTGCCATGGCCCACCACGATGACTCGGTGCTCACCGATGGATCGCTAATAGAAACGTCGGAATCTGGCTCAGAAGAGCTGTTCCAGACTATTCAAGACGGCACTCGCCCGGCCGAACAGGTATACGAAGCGGACGCTGCGGCTGCCTTCTATCTGGCTACCCTGGGATACGATCCTGCAGTTCTGGTCCGTGTAGTGGACCTGGGCACTCCGCAGAAGAATGCTCCGGGCGCACAGCGTCAGGGAAAAATAAAGACTGTAATTGAACAAAACGGCCTTTCCGGACAGCAGACCAATACGGCCAGATTCCAGGCCAGTACACGGGGTCTGTAATATGTTCAAAAACAAGAAGGTCTGGTTTGGACTCCTGACCATCGTTCCAATCGTATTTGTACTGGTGCTCCATGCATTTGGAGCACTGGCCCGTGTTGAAAACAACATCACCGATTTAAGGTACGTATTCTTCAATCCAGGCCATAAATTCAGCGAAGATATTCTGGTCCTGGAAATTGATGAACAGTCCCTGCAGAAGCTCGGTCAGGATCCCATCTATGGGCGCTGGCCATGGAAGAGAAATGCCTACGTTCCTCTGCTGGAATTTGTAGCTCAGTTTGGAGCTCAAAAAATCCTATTCGACGTTACCTTTTTCGAAGAAAGTCCGGAAGATGAAGCACTGGCCGCTGTAGGCGAAGCCATCCCTGTTATATCTCATGCCCTGAACTTTAGAAATGAGGACATAGATCAAGAAGCTCGCCCATTACCGGGAATTGTTCAGGCCCAGGCCATCCCCTATGAAGGCCCGGAAACCGTTTCCCAATCTTACAACAAAGTAATCTATCCTGCCCGAGAAATCCTGGAAACACTTCCTGGTGCGCACTCAGTAACTTTTCATCCAGATTCAGATGGCGTTGCTCGAAGAGCAAGACACCTGTTCAAGTACGGCGATCGATACTATCCCTCCCTGTCTCTGGCAGCTGTAGCACCGCTTATTGGTCTGCAGTCCGTATCCATGGAGGGACAGAAGCTAGTTCTTCAGACGGCTGAAGGGCCCAGAAACATCCCTGTAGAGGATGGAGCGGTAAGATTTCATTATTATCCGGAATCCGAGCTCTACAGCAATATGAAGCGATACTCCATCACATCGCTTATCGAAACCAAGATTGCAATCGACAAAGGAGAGTTCACATCGCTGGAGGATCTAAAATTCAATCCTCTAGAGCTTCAGGGCAAGACTGTCATTATTGGTGCCACAGCAGCAGCCACCCATGATGTGAAAACCACTCCATATGGAAGCATGCCCGGGGTATTTCTCCATGCTATACTGGCCTCGAATATTCTGCAGAACCACTTTCTAACAGTCATGAGTCCCTGGTTTGCTCTGATTGCACTGATTCTTCTAGTGCCCGTTGCGAACTATCTGGTCATCTATACTCACGGTCTTGCTGGCCGAGTCATTTTTCCAGCTTTGATGCTAATCCTCATCGCTGCCATTTCTATGGTGGCCTTTCAATTCTTTGATACTCTGATTCCGCTGGCAGGGTTTTTGATTGGATTCCCTTTAGCTTTTGGCGGTTCCGTGGCCTATCTGAGTTTCACAGAAGGACTGGAGAAACGAAAGTTTAAATCAGCCATGTCCAAGTATCTATCTCCTGCAGTGCTGGAAGATGTGATGAAGCGCGGCCAATTGCAGGCCGAAATCGGTGAACGAAAGAACATGACTGTGATGTTTACCGATATTCGTTCCTTCACCACCATGGCTGAAGGTATGGATCCTGCCACAGTTGTGCATATTCTGAATGAATACCTGGACCGAATGGTGCATGTGGTGTTCGAAGAAGAAGGCACCCTGGATAAGTATATCGGCGATGCAATAATGGCTTTCTGGAATGCTCCCTTGAATCAAACAGACCATGCAACCCGAGCCGTGCGCACTGGACTGGGAATGCTTTATGAGCTGCATCTACTTCATGAGCGCTGGAAGCAGGAAGGAGCCCCGCTACTTCGAATGGGCATTGGAATTCATACAGGAGAAATGATCGTCGGAAATATCGGATCCAATCAGCGGCTGGACTATACTGTAATCGGGGATAATGTAAATCTGGGTTCACGTCTGGAAGGAATCACTAAAACCTATGGAGTGGATATGCTGATCAGCGAAGCCACCCAGAAAGCTATGGTTTCGGAAGAAAGCGATACTCTTCCCTGTCGACTCATTGATCTTGTAGCAGTTAAAGGTAAATCCATTCCCATTGCAGTCTACGAACCTCTTCCTGCAGAGGGTGGCCAGAGAATGAAATCCGTGAATAACTCAGTCTATGCTGCCAGGTTCAATGAAGCTTTTGATCATTACAGAAATCGTCGATGGGACGATGCAATTTCAATGTATGAAAGCTTCCTTTCGGATGCCGCCGAAAACCCTACCCGGCCCGGTCCCGATCATCCAACCACATTGATGATTGAGCGATGTAAACAGTACAAGGCAAGTCCACCTCCTGAAAACTGGGATGGCTCCTTTGTAATGACTACGAAATAGAGGGTGCCAGCGCTCGTTTCCCCCCTGACTCGTTTTCACCAGGGGGGAAGGGAGCGCATTGGGCGATGCTATGGCAATGCTATCTATCGCCCTCTCACAGGTTCAGGAAGTTCAAGCTGCGCATATTTCTGAATTTCTTTTTCGCGAAACCAACCTCGATTGGTTTCAATCGCATAGATGGCCGGTTCAGGCGAAGTGTAGATCTCTTTTCCGTCGTCCGGATGCATACTGAAGTACTCGATCAAGAAACCCTGCTCATCAAAAAAGGCAACATCCAGCGGAAGTGGAGTGTCTTTCATATAGAAGCCTACTTTCTGAGGCGCCGGAAAGGCAAAGAGCATTCCATGATCTGCAGCCATGCTCTCTCGTCCTTTTAAGCCAGCTGTTCTGCTGTCCGGATCATCCGCCACTTCCACAGTAAGAGGCTGATTCCCGATGCGAATCTCCATTGTAGGCAAAGTACCCGGTAGATTTCGATCGCATTGTGCAAAAAGACCGCTTAAGAATAGAATTAAGAAAGTGATTTGGAGTTTATTTGTATCAGGCATCGTCAGAGAATACTGGCAATCAGGCCGGCTAGGAGGCCGACCTTTTACCCTGGAAGGTTTAATCTAAATCACTGAAAGCGAATGGAAATCTCACCTCGTTTCGCTTCAGTAACAATTAGCTTCTTTTTGGCTACAATTTGAAAGATCTTCGGATTGGTTGCATAAAAAGCCATTGTATCTCGCAAAGCAAAAACTCTTCCCGGATAAGTAACTTCCCATACAGTTTCGCCTTGCGAAGATCGAACTTCATTAATTCCCTTTACAGCGGTCTTCAATTGGAGATCGTCGCGAAAGATTCCGGCTTCATCAAAACTCAATCCCTGAATTTTCATGAGAATAACGTTGTTTCGGGTGATGGCTCCCCATCGACTTTGCAATCTGCTATGAGTAAATTGAGCCAGCCCAGAAAGCCTTCGATCAGGCTCTGCTCCCACAGCAAAACGTTCCATGGCGGCACGGGCTGCTGCAAGATCAGTGGTCTGGGCCCCATTTTCCACTTTGCTAAATTCTCCCAGAACTTCGCCTCGGCCCCAGAGTGTAACAATAGCAATGTTTCCGGTGGCTTTATAGGATTTAAAGTGCTGCCCCAGGGTTGCTATGTTCTGCGGATTCGCCTCAACATTTCCTACGATCAAAACATCTGCATCCGCGGCCACAGCTCGGTCCAGAAGAACGGGAGGCACGTCGCCGGGATTGGAGGAAACCAGGGCCTCATTGATTCCTCGAGTATCCACCCTCGATGGATCCACTATATTATATCCCTTTTGTACCAGGGCATCCCTGAGTGCGCTTGCTGCCTGAGAATTGCGCGAGTTAAAACCTTCCACACGTCTTGGCTGACCGGCCAAATTGTACTCTTCACGAATCAGCACAAGAATCCTGGGATTGCCCACCAGCTTCTGCATTAGATTGATCTGATTGTTTACATCAGCCGGACTTACTTCAAATCGAACAAAGGCCCGGAGCATTTTGATGGTATCCAGATTGTATGTTTGCTGCTCAATAATACTGTCGTTGCGGCAAATGCCCCTGGCTTGCGTATACACTTCAAAGCCAATAGATTGACCATCGCCCACGCCGCTGCTCGTAGCCACTTCCTCTCCGATACACTTTTCTATGGCCTTCCTGCAGGCATCCTCTTTGGCCTTATCCGTGGCCGCAGCCACACTTGTATAGATTGGGGCCTCTCCATAGACTGTGATTTCACCGCGCATACAGGCATCCCTGAAATCCCCGGAAAGCCCGGAATCGTCGTTTCGACTGGATGGTCCGGAGCATGCTACCAGCACTCCAGAGATCAGAAAGGTCGCTGCCAGAGTTCTTGAAACTGAAACGAAATGAGCCCTGGGGCTCCGTAGAAAAAAGCTCTTTGCCATACCTATTAGAGGCGAAAACCGCATTCCGGGTCAAGTAGATACAATTTTTTCTTATGCTTTGGGCTCTAAATCCGATGGATGAATCGATGATCTTCCCGGCTTTAGAAAAGACTCTGCGAGAGCAGTCCCGACTTGTAAAAGAAGCCCTTTGTCTGGAAAAGGATAAGGGACGGGCAATTGCAGAAGCTAATGGAAAGAAGCTCACCGAGCTGAGCGGCCGCCTGGAACCCATAGTTGCGGCAATGGAAAAGGCGGAGAATGAGCGGATAGAGAGCTGTCGCAGATTGCAGCTACAGCGCCCAGACCTATTCGATACAAAAAGTGAGCTACGAGCACATGATCTAATGCATGCCCTGGATCTCCTGGAAGAACAGGGAGTGCCAGTGGAGCAGGAAAGGGATCTACTTTCATTGCTATTGCTGGATCTTCGTAAGCTACAGACTCTAAACCAGGAAAACCAGAACTCCCTGGAACGTGCCAGTACCAACCTAAATACTGTTCTGGAACAGGCTTCAGGCAAGGACAAGATGTACCGTCCTGCAGGCTCCGAAAAACGAAAAACGGATAGCCCCTCTCTAATCCTGAACGCCACCGTTTAACAAAAAAGGCCCCTTACCTTACCCCGCCGGAATCTTCCGGTCGGTCCTTTTTTTCCTGGAATTCCAATTGCTCTGGCGATTCATTCCGGACAGTACCTTTATGCGAATCAAATCCAGTTAGAACGAATCAAAGCATTCGCATCCAGAAGAGCGCCAGAGTCTGGCTCAAAAATTTTGCAGTGTCCGCTGAATCTACAAACTGTTCCGTTAACTCATGCGCCCGGATTTCCATCGCACAGGACCGGGCTTAATTTCATTCACGCCGTAGCTTTTCGGGCAAATCCCGGCATTCCCCTGGCACCTGAAAGTTAGAACTTTCCGAAATTAACTTTGCTGAAATTGATCAGCTTCCGAACCATTCGCCTTATGTCTCTTTATTGTTCCCCGAACTTCCCTATTCCCCTGGAACTCTCGCATTTCGATCGAACCTTCCCTTTCCTTGAGAGCATTTCCGGTTTTTACTCATCCTTTTGTTGCAGCTTCCGAGAAGATAAAGGGAGGCTTCTATGAGCTCAACATTTGGCGGATTCGAAATAGCAAAAAGAGGACTGAATGTGCATCAAACTGCAATTCAGACTACAGGCCACAACATTGCCAATGCAGATAATGAAAACTATTCCAGACAGAGAGTGAACCTGGAGAGTATGGATCCGCTATATGCGCCTGCCTTAAACCGTGCTAACGTCAAAGGTCAGCAAGGCCAGGGAGTACAGGTAGCATCCATTGAACGGATTAGAAATACATTCTACGATGATCAAATAGCAGATGCAAACAATGTTAAAAATTACTGGGGTGCCTCTTCCGATTATCTGCAACAAATAGAGCGGATTTTTAATGAACCATCTGACAATTCGCTTCGTACCCTGGGCGATAAGTTCTGGCAGAGCTGGCAAGAACTCTCCACCTATCCTTCAGATAGAGCTCACCGAGAGGTTGTACTTGAACGAGGAAATGCACTGACTACTCGGATGTCAGATATCTATAATAAGCTTACAGATCTGAGGCATCGTGCAAATCGCGAAGTGATCGCCGATGTTCGAACAATCAATTCCCTGGCATCTGACATTCGTGATCTGAACGAAAGGATACTCAAACTTCAGGCTCTGGGTGATCAACCAAACGATTTAATGGACCGCAGAGATGCTGCCATTGAAAAGCTTTCTGGAATTGCCAACATCCGAATTGGCCGCGGAGATAAAGATGAGCTGATCGTTTTTATTGGTGAGCAAGCCCTGGTCCAGGGCGAAATCCACAGGAAACTAAAGACCGAACCAGATGCGAAGAACGATGGAATGGCCAAGATCCTCTGGGAGCATAATGATAAAGAACTGATTCTCAGCGGCGGACACTTATTCGGTCTCAAGCAAATGCGCGATGAAGCCATTGTTGAAAGAATCAATAATGTGGATGAGTTCGCATTGAACATCGCAGATGTGGTCAATGAAATCCACAAAGATGGATTTGGACTGAACGGCGAAACCAATAAGAACTTTTTCGACGTTCGAAATCTAAGCGGCAATTCCCGTGGTATTTATGATCTGGGCCCCCAGGCAGCAAACTATGATCTAAACCAGGATGGAACTGCAGAAGTAACAGCAATTTTCCGGGTAAGTGGTGCCAATACTGTGGATCCTTCCAAGCCAGTTGGTGTGGACGGAACCCTTACTTTTTACAGGAACGATGGAAAGAATACGCCTGTTTTGGTGGATTATTCTGCGGACGATACTCTGGATTCTATTATCAAGCGAATCAACGACCAGGATGCCGGAGTCGTAGCTTATATGAATCATGATAATCAGCTGGCCCTGAAGGGAACAACGGCTGAAGACGATCGGCGGACCAATTTCATGATTCGTCACCTGGAGGATTCCGGGGAATTACTGGCAGGGTACACCGGAATACTTAACGCTTCCGGTCCCCAGGGTGCTTTCGATTTTCGAAGAATCGATGAAATCTCAAAGCTGCGTGCTCCATTACAGGATATTACCTTAACGCCCATCTATCATCCATCTGCATACGTAAAGGTCTCGGATGAGATTCTTAGAGATCCAGCATCCCTGGCGGGAGCCCGTGGCAAGGATGTAGGGGGCACTGGAGACTATAATCAGTCCAACGGCTCTGCGGATGGAAGCAATGCTCTTCTAATTGCTGAATCTCTGAAACAGGGAAAGAACATGATAGGGCATGCAGAGAATTCTGAAGAATTCTACAATGCAGTGATATCCAAATTGGGAACAGAGAGTCGCACCGCAGAAGATGCAATTCAAAGGCATGAAGACAACCTGCTTTCTTTGCGAAATCTTCGCCAGAGCGTAATGGGTGTCAGTCTCGATGAGGAAATGTCCAACATGGTTCAATTTCAGCACTCTTACAATGCGGCTGCGAAGATACTGAACAGCATGGACCAGATGCTGGATGTCATTATCAACCGAATGGGTGCTTAATTGCGGAAGTATCGGGACTATGATTTGGCTATAGAAAAGGCTATGAATAGCCCGGGATTGGAGAACTAAACTATGATGCGAACAACAGGAATTATGCAGAACAACTCGCTTGTTCGAAATCTGGAAAGACATAAGTACGAAATGGATAAAGTCCAGAATCAACTGGCCACCGGACAGCGTATAAGCCGTCCGGGAGACGATCCATCCGCGGCTACAAACCAGATGTATTATCGCAGCCGTGTGAACGAACTGGATCAATTCGAGCAAAACATTGAAGCTGGAATGTCCAGATTGAATCATATGGATGGAGAGATGAGTCGGGTTACCGAAATCATTCATCGAGTCAGGCAGCTAGCGGTTCAGGCCTCCAATGGTATTTACCAGGGGGACAGCGGCTTCGAACTAAAGAATGCAATCGCTAAAGAAATTGATCAGCATTTACGCGCCTTGATTGATATTGCCAACGGCAGAGATGCCACCGGCCGACCTCTCTTTGGGGGCCATGAAGTGGATCGTCCTCCATTTGAACCCATACTGAGTAGTATCCGAGGACTCCAGGGAATTGAACTGGATAACCAGATCGTTGGTGTGGAGTACAGGGGCGATAACGGAAAACGACTGATGGAAGTAGAGCGCAGTCAGTACATTGATGTGAACATTCCCGGAAACCAGGCTTTCTGGGGAACCAATATGACCGTAACCGGCGCCACGGACAATTCCGGATATGTAAGCACCACGGATCAGGCATTTCGCGTTGATGGCGTAGAAGTTCGAGTGGCTGCAGGAGATACCATTGACGATATAATCGATAAGATCAATCAAGCGGGCATAGAAGTTAAGGCTTCGAAAATCGGTCAGGATTACATCAGTCTCAGTAGTACAGAGCCGCATCAAATCTGGCTTGAGGATATGGAAGGTAGCACAGTGCTACGAGATATTGGTTTGATCAGCTCGGACAATTCCGAGCCACCGAACAACTTCGCAGAAACTGCTCGAGTTAATGGCCGATCTGTATTCGATGTTCTGATCAAATTCAGAGACGATTTGATCGCAGGAGATCAGCTGGAAATCTCTGGTCGGGACCTGGGAAACCTGGACTCAGCATTGGAAAACCTTTTAAGGTTTCGAGCCGAGGTAGGCGCCAAGCAAAATCGCATGGAAGAACACACTAAGCGAGTGGCCTGGGATAAAACCTACATGACGGAGCTTCTGGCAGAGTCGGAAGGTATTGACGTGGCAGAGTCTATCATGAATTTGAAATGGCTGGAATCAGTTCACCAGTATGCACTGAACGTGGGTGCTCGTGTAATCAAGCCAACTCTGGTCGACTTTATCCGATAACCATATGCCGCAGTTAGAAACAAAGCCCTTTGGCTCCATAGAAGTAAGCGAAGAAAGTATCCTGGAATTTCCTGATGGAATTCTGGGGTTTGAGGATTATCGCCACTTTGCCATTCTTGAAGAAAAAGAAGGTCCTTTCCACTGGCTGCAAAGTGCCGATGAGTCCGGGCTGGCTTTCATAATCCTTCGTCCGGAACTGATCTTGAAAGACTATGAGCCAGTCATTCTGGATCAAGAACTGAATACCTTAAAAGTTCAGACTGTAAGTGAGTGTGAGGTCTATTTAATCGTTACCATTCCTGGCGAACATCCAGAGAAAATGACTGCGAATCTTCAAGGACCGATTCTGGTGAATCGACAGTCTAGAATGGCCAGGCAAGTAATATCCATGAATGATAGTCATCTGGTCAGGGTTCCCATTCTGGAGCTACTGGAGGCCTGATTTGCTCGTACTTGCCAGAAAAATAAATGAATCTATCATGATAGGCGATGACATTGAAATCGTCGTTGTGGATATAAAAGGCGATCAGGTGAAGCTGGGGATTCGCGCACCCAAGAATGTGGCCATCCATAGAACGGAGATTTATCAGGAAATCCAGAACCAGAACAAGGAAGCGGCTCAATCTGTATCACCGGATAAACTCAGAGACCTACAGAAACTCCTGGGTAAAGACAAAAAGACAGATGAAGATAAATCATCCTGATCCAGCAAAGCAGGCATGACTGATAGATCTAACTCTCTTGCTTTGACCTTCACTCTGGCAATCTTGCTGATGCCCTTCCCCGGTTTAAGGGCTGCTCCCTATCCTCCAGTTCTCAGTGAATTTGACCTCCGTATCACCAATCGTCGTTTCGTTTCACATATTTTGTTCGAAGTTATTGGAAATCGAAAGGCCATTACTCTTCTTCTATCTCATGGACCTAACTATAACGCTTACAAGGATGTACCGCACTCCATTCATTTTTTCTGCGGAGCGACCGCACAATGCTTGCAGCTCTCCCGGAGAATTGACAGACATCTTAGAAGCGGCTACAATCTGGGACTACGCCTCCAGGGTTCCCGAATAACAAGATTGGAGTTTTTAAATCCAGAATGACGTCGATTACCAGAACAGATCAATTTCTTACAACGTTGCGATACCTTGTTCGACCGGTGGCAATTCAGTACGAACCACTGTTTCGAAGATTTGAAAAAAATCTAGAGCGGCTGGTCGCCATTCTAAACGGTCCTCTATTGTTTCTGTGCACCCTGTATTTTGCATTGAATGCTGGTCAGCCTCTACTGCCAGCTCTGGTCATTAGTTCGATAATAACGCTTCCGTCCTGGTCAATGTTCTTTCTTCGTGTGCCCCACCGATTTCAATCCTGGTACTACAATGGCGGTCACGGTATAACCTTGCTGCTGCTTCTGGGCGCTTTTTACCTCTTCAATTTTCAGGATGATTCAGCTTCTGGGCCGGTGCTACTGTTCTGCTTGCTTCTACTTTTCCAAATCATTCGTCCTGGTCGATTTAAAGCTCTATCAGTTACCGGTAGTATTGTATTAATTTCGCTCTATTCCATAATAGTAGCGCCCATACTCATAAATGCAGAGCAGGCTGTATTACTGTTATTTCTTTCTGCTGTTGTATTCCTTCTTCATATTTTTGTTAACTATCTCATTCTTCGCTTTGTAGAACTGGAGCAGCACAGGATTCGCGAAGGCAATGAACTGGATCTGGCGCGACGAGTGCATGAAAGTCTCTTTCCTGCATTCTCCGGCAACGAAAGAATTCGGATCTACAAATACCACCTACCCGAAAATCAAATAGGAGGCGATTTCTACGATCTGGTTTTCTTGCGAGAAGGAAATCTTGGAATTTTCCTGAGCGATATAAGCGGGCATGGGATTTCCAGTGCTATGATGTCGACCGCCATGAAAGTAGTGTTGAGTCGCATCCCTTACAGAAATCGTTTATCCCCATCCGCATTACTCACATCCCTGGATAAAACCATGGCAGAGTCCTACGAAAGCCATCATGCCACCGGAGTTTATATCTTCTTCGATTTCCTAAAATCCAATGTTCTACTGGCAAATGCAGGCCATCCACCGGTCCTAATGGCAAAGACCGGCGAACCCTTCAAAGAAATCGAAACCTCGGGTAGCTTAATGGGAATGGGCATCAGGGAGCCCACTGCAGAAGAGGTTCAGATCTCCATGAATCCAGGAGATCGGTACATTCTCTATACGGATGGGCTTCTAGAATATGAAACGAATCAGGGAACCATATCCTTTGTAGAAGATCTGGAAGAGATTTTAGGTCCGCTCAATACTTCGGATTCCAATCAGCTGCTGGAAGATATGGTGCAACAGGTTCGAAACCGGCCCGATTTTTTACGGTTCCGGGATGATGTACTGGTTCTTGTAGCTGAAATTCAGTAGATCCTGGGAGATTCCCTGGAAGAGTTCCAGTAGGTTACACTCGTTTGCACGGATCTTCCGCCTAACTCGGAAATCGGAAAACAGAAGCCAAAGCCGCAATTCGAAAATCGCAGTTGGAAAGCCCAGAATCCCAGTTTTGGCACGGAGACGGTAGAGTTGTCCCCAATTTCGGAATTCAATTTCTGAAAAGAAGCCTGGTTCGAAAAGAAGCAGTATCTAACAGTAGGGACTATTTTGGAGGCAATACTCTGCAGGTGCCTTTGGAAATAATTTTCTCCTTTTGATTTTTCCAGGTCACCTTCATATCCACAGCCTTCAGTCGATCCACCTTTCGTGTAACCTCCACTTCGCAGGTAATTGTGTCTCCAGGATAGACAGCAGCCCTGTATTTTTGAGTAACCTCCAGGGCTACGGTGCCCAGACCGGGCAATTTCATCCCAAGCACCGGTGCAAGCAAGGATCCAGCCAGTCCGCCATGGGCGATTCTAGATTTGAACTCAGTGGTTTTCGCGTACTGCTCATCGATATGCACCGGATTGAAATCACCACTAATCCCAGCATATAAATAGATATCTGTCTCTGATATAGTCTTGGTAAAAGATGCTCTGTCTCCGATTTGAATTTCTTCAAATGTCTTGCCTTTTTGGTACATTGCTGCCTCCTGTACTGGATGGAACGCCTGCATATTATCTTTCTGCGGCATCTGATTTCCGGATTGTTTATCCTGGCCCTGCCCTTTGTGGTCATTATTTCGCAAGGACTAAGAGATTCTCAAGACCTTCTATTTTTTTTGGTTCGCCAGGCTCCGGTTATTCTAATCTGGATTCTTCTAATATCTGCTTCAGCCTATCTGGGTATACGGCATGCCAGAAATCGCATCTGGGACGGAATGATGCGAAGATACCTGGAGATGGATCAGACCACTCTGGTTCTTCACGCTGAACGCAGGATTCTGCTCAGGCTTTTTCTCAAGTGGGGTCGTTGCTTTCGCTGTCTGTCCTTCTGGTATGGAGGATTTCTTTCGGTAATTTGCTGGGCCTTTGCTATCTACCACTGGACTCCATTGACGGGCACAGTATTGATGCTGTATTTTTTCATCGTAGGTGCCTCACTGGCTGCTGCATTTTCTGCTTTGATTTTACTATTTACCTACGCAAAACACAGAGAAGATCCTTCCCAGGACTTCTTCAGTTGAGATTCGGCCTGTGAGCTCACCGCAATGATGCAGTGCGGAATCGATTTCCAGGGCACAGATTTCTGCGGGAGCATCCTGATTCCATAGACCAAGTAGCTTTTCCAGTGCCTCATCCATTCTTTGAAAATGATATCTGTGACGTTCTTCCAGAAAAAAAGGATCCACGGATTCCGTTTCTTCTTTAAGATATTCAGAAAGCTCCCTTCGTAAATCCTCCATTCCTTCACCGGATTTGCAGGAGATTTTATAGATTCGATCAGACGAGCGAATGGATAGTTGTTCTTTCCAGGAATCCAACCTGGTACTATCGATTAGATCTGACTTGTTGAGAATATGCCAGACCGGGCGGTCCGGAAATGCCGGTTCCGGGTAAGGGTCTCTGCTTAAATCACAGACATGGAATATCAACAGGCTGCGCTCCATCTGTTGTTTGGAGCGACGCACTCCTTCCTGCTCCACATGATCTTCGGATTCTCTTAGTCCAGCGGTATCCACAAATCGCACAGGAAGACCGGCCAACTCAATTTCTTCGCTTACAAAGTCCCGCGTTGTACCTGCAATTTCGCTTACAATACTTCTTTCCCAGCCTAGAATCTGATTGAGCAGCGATGACTTGCCTGCATTCGGGACTCCGGACAAAGCGATTTGCATTCCATCGCTAAGACGGGCAGCGCTTCTGGAACGCTCCAGGATGTCCGTAATTCGCGATCGAAGATCATTAACTCGTCCGATGGTTTGCTCTCTGGATTCGAAAGTCAGATCTTCTGTGGAGAAATCCACCTCGGCCTCGGTCTCTGCTTTAAGATGAATTAAAGCGGAGCGAAAACGAGAAATCATTCGAGTCAATTCGCCATCATAGAGTTTACGGCTGGCATGAAGTTCAAAGACAGACCTTGCATCAATGATACTTCTCACTCCCTCGGCTTCCAGTAGATCCAGTTTACCATTCTGGAAGGCTCGTCTGGTAAATTCCCCTGGATCAGCCGGTCTAATGCCCAGAAAATCGCAGGCTGACAGAATGAAGTGCCGTGCAATTACAGGGTTACCATGCAAAGTCACCTCGAGGGTATCTTCTCCTGTATAAGAACCAGGTCCTTGAAAGAAAGTGAATAATCCATCGTCCAGAATTCCGGGAGAGTCTTCAAAGCCTGTTTCTGGATTTTCCAGTACGTAACAACGATAAGCCGTACCGGATTTCCAGAGCCCGGGCTGCTCCCGGGAAAAATAAGGCTTTTTGCTTCCGTTAAGAAAAAAGGCCTCTATTACCTTGCGGCAAAGAGGCCCGGAGAATCGAATCAGAGCAATGGCTCCGCGACCGGGAGCGCTGGATAATGCTACAATAGTGTCTTCGATTACTCTTCTCCTTCTTCCTCGTAATACTCTTCTTCGTAGTACTCCTCTTCTACATCGTCGCCATCGGTGCGAAGAATGACTACTCGGACTCTTTTATAAAGACCATTGCCTTCAGAACGTGTAGTTACCCGGTCATCCTCTTCCAGGGTCAAATGCACGATTCTGCGCTCATAAGGATTCATGCTTTCTAGCAGTACCGAACGGCCAGACTTTGCCACCCGATCCCCCACAGATCGCGCCAGTTTAGTCAGTTTCTTTTTTCTTCTTTCCCTATAGCGAGCTACATCTACAAGAATTCTCTTTCTCTTTTGCAGCTCTGGAGTGACCAGAAGGTTCAGCAAAAATTGAAGAGCATCCAGAGTCTTTCCCTGTCGACCGATTAGAATGCCGGAGTCTTCGGATTCAATGTGCACAATGTAGTTTTCATCTGTGTCTTCGAAATCCTCGATATCAGCATCGATGCCCATTTTATGGACCAGAGTCAGAAGCACCCCTTTAATGAGTGCTTCATCTCCAGGCTCATTTCTGGCACTAACCCGGACTACAACAGGCTTTCGAGCCATCATGCCAAATAAGCCAGCCCCTTCCGTTTCAAATTCCAGTTCATCTTCCGGAATCCCCAGAATCTCGGAGGCTCGCTTCTGAGCATCCGACTTATTCTTGGATTCAATCTCTAGAATGTAATTCATTTGTTTACCCTATATAAAATATTTCAGGCTTTTGCTGTTTCAGGCTCATCGCCCATCTTGTTGGCTGCTACCTGCCAGATGACCGAGACAATATTCTGAACTGTCCAGTACAGAGTCACCCCGCTTGGCATGGACCAGAAAAAGAAGACCATGATCACAGGCATAAAATACATAAGCATCTTTTGTTGAGGATCGGATACAACCGTGGTGAACCGCTGCTGCAGAATCTGAGATCCAATCATCAATAGTGGAAGAATGTTTATGTGAAAATTCTGAACAAAGAACAGATCTTTGATAATATAGACCGTATCTGGCTGGGACAAATCGTTCATCCAGAGGATAAAGGGACTTCGCCACAATTCCATGGATTCCGAGAAAGCGCTGTAAAGAGCAATAAACACAGGAATCTGAATCACCATGGGAAGGCAGCCCTTCGCAGGATTCACATTATGCTCTTTATATAGAGCCATAATTTTCTTTTGTTTTTCCTGAGGATTGTCTTTGAACTTCTCGTTAATTTTGTCCATCTCAGGTTTGAGCGCACTCATCTTCTTCATGGACTTGACCTGCATCTGGTTCAACGGCCATGTGAGTAGTTTAAACCCAACAGCTATAATGATAATAGCCCAACCGTAGTTTCCGATTAGATCGTAGATGTGGCGCATGAGCCAGACAATACCATCTCGAATCTTGGAGAAGATTGCCAGAAAAGAAGAAGTATAGATAACATCCCTTGCTTCCTCGTCGGGCTCAGACATACCGAATTCTGCCTGCATGAGCGCCGAGTCGTTGAACTGATGAGCTTCATCGCTTCGAGCACCAACGTAGATCTGGTTATCCAGGATAAGTGCATCCCTTCTTTTCTGCTCGGTAAGCATCAGCTGCCGAGTATCCCGTGGAGCTGCCGTTTCGCCGGTTCCCTGAACCTCTGTTTCCAATCCTGGAAGTTTTACTGGACCATCGCCCCGGTTTTCATCCAGACGAAACTTTTCAAAAACTGCGGTGAACGTAGATCTCCCATCCGGAGATACTCTGGCTTTCTGAACCACACCATCCGGTCTATGCCGCGGGTTCTCCGGATTCAGGAAATGGGAATAGGCAACCAGAAAACGGCTTGTGGATCCCATAAACTGCAGCGAATCCCTTTTCTCCGTATAGGCCTGATAGGGTCCTTCCGGAGCGCTACTGCAAGAAAAGAAACTTCCGCCAGATCCACCGGCTCCCTGAGTCTGTGTCAGGGAATCATTGTAATAGAAGAAACGACCGTAGGCCTGAAGAACACGACTATTCTCTGAAACCGGCGGAGGACCCAGGTCTCCAAAAGTGCGAAAGAATAGATCTCCACCGAGGATGAAAGGCTTGTTTTCAAGGTTTCGCAGTACCGTGATCTGACGAAAGAATCGTTCCCCCTGAAAGAATCGAAATACCTTTACCAGCTCCAGTCTATGACCCAGGAATTTCAATGGAAGTTTGAAACGAACTTCCGTAACCTTGCCCTGAGTAATCGGGCCTTCCATATTGAATCGTCCTGAGTTCAGCAATGGATTTCCCAATCGCTCTTCCAGTGGAGGACTGTAATAAAGATGAGGCTGAAAATCCATTCCGAAGCCTCGGGTCACTTCCAGAGCCTGGTATTTCTTAACCAGTGGATCCTCGGACTCTTCAATCAGTGCTTCCGGAACATGCAGCAGATTGCTCTTCTTTAGATAGAGGCGGGCTATGCGACCACCTTCAGTAGTAACAACATACACAGCCCGATCCGTTTCGATTATGGTTTCCCGGCCATTTCCTGTGTTGAAATCAAAATCATTCCGTTTCTCTGCTGGAACAAGAGGAACATTCTCTGGACCGGCGGGCTCATCTTCGCCCATAAACTGGAACATAAAGAACGTCGCAGCCCCCAGTAGCAATACTGGAATCAGTGACGTCAGGGATCCTGGATTTTTCTTTTCCTCGCTCATTTTACCTACCTGAATTTATGAATGCTTGCAATCCTCATGGTTTTCCGGATGATTTTCGGGAAACACAGGGTCAAAGTAACCACTGGACATTGGATTACATCTTGCTATGCGCCAGAGACTCTTACCGGTGGCCTTCCAGAATGGAAGATACTGGTAACATTCCATTGCATACTCGGAACAACTTGGATAAAATCTGCACCTTCCCGGCAACCAGGGAGAGATGGCTAATTTGTAGAATTTAATAAAGGCCCGGGCTGCTTTTCCGGAGGATCCAGCAACTGGATTCCTGCCTTCTGAAGAATTCTGATGATTTCCTGGCTCCCATTTTCCAGAGGCATGGTGGTCCAGGCCCTTCCCGGCAGTATGGCTATGTGCCATCCGGTGGGTAATCTGTCCATCAGCGGTTCCAGCGAAGCTCTGCATTTTCTACGGATTCGGTTGCGAACCACCGCGTTGCCTGTCCTTTTGGAAACACAGAAGGCAATCTTGCTTTCCGTGTTGGCCCGAGGCAGGACCATGATTGCGGTATTCTTTCCATGAAATCTGCGTCCAGACTGGAAAAGCTCTCCGAAGGCCGTGGTGCCTCTGAGTGTGGTTCTCTTCCTGTTAATTATTTGCGATGCACCCGGTCTGAAACACTGAGAACGGCACGGCCTTTGTTACGACGTCGGGACAATACCTTGCGGCCGTTCTTGGTGGCCATACGAGCGCGAAATCCGTGAGTACGAACTTTCTTGATTTTGCTCGGTTGATAGGTCCTTTTCATGAATTACTCCCGAAAAAAAATATTGCGAATCTACCAGACTCCGCCCGGTCTATGGTACGTCAACAGGCTTTCCAGGGATGAGCATCCGGCTGAATTTTCTCTCCGGGCGAAGCGGAAAATCCATTTCCAGAGTCCAGAAATAGCCGGCTTCGGCAAGTGACAGAACATCGGTTCATGTCCCACAGTATTTTCCCGAGCCAGGATCTTTTTTCACTTGATCCAGATAGGGCGGGTTTGAGACTTCCGGGGCGCAATTCTATTTCACCTGGAGTCAGCCTTGGAAGATGCCTGGTCGCAAACCAAAAAAGAGCTACAAAAATCAGCTAAGGACAGTAACGTTCGCAGCTGTTTGCAGAATCTCAGGCCCGTTCCCCTGAAGAAAGGCTCCTCCCGGGAGCACTTTGTTCTGGAAGTGGATAATGCATCCCTTTTGAAGATCGCAGCGCAGCTCAAAGGGCCCATTCAGACCCGACTTTCCACAATTACGGATCGAGCTGTAAGTGTTGAATTCCGTTTAGCCGGACAGAGCAAGGCCAGAGATACCAGCTGGATTCGGCAGAAAATGGATCTCAGTCGGTTCTGCGAAGGACAGGCGAATCGTATACCACTTATGGCAGCCCGAAACATTGTTGAGCAGCCCGGAAAGGTGAACCCTCTATTGATTTCAGGAGATACTGGTACTGGAAAGTCCCATTTACTGAATGCTATTGCATGCGAGATTGTGCGAAAAAGACCGGACACTCGATGTACACTCATTCGCATGGATGAATTTCCAGCCCATTTCGGAGAACAAATTCTCAAAGGCAGAAATCTGGCTTTGAAGAACCGTTTTCGCCGAGGCGATGTGCTGTTCATTGAAGATTTCCAGGCGATCCGAGGCGCATCTCCCAATATCCTCGATGAGCTATATTTTATATTCAATAGTTATTACGAAAATGGCCGCCAGATCGTGGTCACCTCCGATGTTCCCATCAAAGAATTATCCATTTCAAGTCGCTGGCTGAGCCGATTTCTATCCGGTCTCCAGGTTCGCATGGAGAATCCTGATTCCGAATTACGAAAGCGAATATTGATGCAAAAAATTCAGGATACCGGTCTGAGCCTGGGAAATGAAAGCATCGCCAGGATCCTGGATCGCCTCAGAGGAAATGCAAGAGACATTGAATCTGCGGTCAACAGACTCTACTTCCTGCAATCCGGCGGAATTGAGCTTACCGATGAATTGTTAGAAGAGCAACTGGAGGAGTTTTTATCCCCCAGAATGCAGGGCCCTTTAAGTCCACAAATCATCCTGGAAACCATTTCGGAAATCTGCGGAGTGCCCAGATCTGAAATCCTGGGAAACTCCAGAAAGATGGAAATCGCATTACCACGACATCTGGCCATGTATCTGGCTGTGCATTTTTCTGATCTAAATAAGTCGGCAGTAGCAAGATTCTTTCAACGCACGGACCACTCCACAGTGATCCATGCAGAAAGAAAGATTGCGATGAAATTACAGAAGGAGCCATCTTTTCAACATCTGTTTCGTCAGGTGAGCGAACGTCTGGGGATAAACCGTGGATAATTCGTCACTCCCTGTGAGTACAGGCGCGAAAATGTGAATTCCCTGGAAGATGGCGTTGCAGGACCTTTATCGGGTGCCTGGTTTTTTCTGGTTTTACGTGTTTTTCAATTGCATTTCGTGCTTCCTTTCACAGAAATTCCTACGGATTATGTCCCGGAGAGGCTCTGTGATCGGGAAGGAATGGTTTTTTTCACATATCCACAGGCCCAATAAAGTACAGCAGTACAAACACACACCAATAAAGAGAGTACTGATATGAAGTTCGTAGTAGAAAAAGCAGGCTTCCAGAAAGCAATTTCCAGAATCGAAGGAATTATCTCTGCAAGAGAGATCCGTTCCGTAATTTCGAGCATCTTGATTGAATCAGACAAGGATTCCATAACGCTCACTGCCACCGATCTGGATATCAGCATGAAAACCACTCTGGCTGCCAGAATAGAGAAGGCTGGAGCCATTACTGCACCGGCCAAAAAGCTAAGCCAGATTATTAAAGAGTTTCGTTTTGAAAGCGTCGAATTCGATAGCGATGCAGAGAACAAGATATCCATTCGGGATGGAGCTGGAAAAGCGAAAACAGAAATTCATCTAATGGGAGCGCCCTCCGACGAATTCATGCTTCCAAGCCCGATTAAAGACAGTCATTTCAAACAGTTCCCTCCTGCTCTGGTTAATGAAATGATTCGTCGAACTTCCTATGCGATAGCAGAAGAAGATGCCAGATACGTATTCAACGGACTGTATATGGAAAGCGAAGGCGACCAGGCAGTCTTCGTAGGTACTGATGGACGACGACTGGCACGAATCGCCAGAAACTTTCCTGAGTCTCTTCCTGTTGACAAAGGTGTAGTTGTACCTGTAAAAGCGATCCGAGAATTGACGCGAATGATAGGCAACGTGGAAGAAGGTTTCGTTGGGTTTGACACCGAAGAAAGCAGACTATATTTTAAACTGGGCGATGTGGAATTGATTACCCGATTGATCGATGGTAATTTTCCAGACTACCGACAGGTAATTCCTCGCAAACTGGATCATGAAGTAAGATTGAATCGAGAAGCTCTCAGACTTTCTTTGCGTCAGGCAGCGGTACTGGCAGCGGAGCCTTCAAGGCAGATTCGCCTGGAATTCAGTCCTGGAACTCTGGTGGTCAGTTCATCGACTCCGGACCTTGGTAACGTGAATGATCCCATGAGCTGTGAATATCAGGGCGAAGAAGTAACCATTGCATTTAATTCCAACTATCTTCTGGATGTTATCGGAGTACTTAACAGCGAAGATATAACTCTTGGATTTTCTACGGCCAGCGCTCCGACGGTGGTAAAGGATCCAGACGATCCAGAATTCGTGGCTGTTGTGATGCCAATGAAGATTTAGGACCCCGGGTCCGTGTATCTGCGAAACTTACAGCTGCAGCATTTCCGAAATTACGGAGCGCTTAAACTGGAATTTCCGGACCGGCTAACTTTTCTTGTAGGTGAAAACGGTTCTGGTAAGACAAATATTCTGGAAGCCATTTCCGTTCTAACGTCGGGAAAATCCTTCAGGGGTGTGCCGGATCCTGAATTGATTCAGGAAGGACATCCTGGTTTCTTTGTTAGCTGTAGTTATGAATGGAACAATGCGATGCATTCTCTGGAAATGGGCCTTCAGGCAGAGCCCCGTTTACAGAGAAGAATTAAGAAAGATGGAAAAGTATTACCTTCCCGGGCCGCATTGATCGGAAACCTTGTAAGCGTTGTTTTCAGTCCAGATGATCTGGAAATCATTCAGGGAGGGCCCACTTCCAGGCGCCGATTCCTGGATGCTTTGCTTTCGCATAGAGACTCCGCCTACCTGGAAAACCTCATCCAATATAACCGTGCAGTTCGCCAGAGAAACACTACCCTTAAAGAGATTCGAGCAAATCGAAGCAGGTTACAGATGCTGGAACCCTGGGATCGCAGCTTGATTGATCTTGGATCCAGAATCACTGCTCAGAGATTAAGATTTCTTTCCGAATACGAACCAATCTTGAATCAGTCCCTGGATCAAATATCTGGCGGAAAGGATATAATCAAGGTATCTCTTTTTCCCGGGGAAGCTTCTGCTGAAGCTTACAGGCAGGCGTTGCAAGAAAGGCGGATGAGAGATGTGGCCACTGGATCCACCACATTTGGTCCTCACAGGGATCGACTGTTATTTCTTTGTCAGGACGGAAGTAATAAAGATGTTCAATTTCGCTTCAGTCAGGGACAGAAGAGAAGTCTGGTTCTGGCTCTGCGGGTAGGCCAATTCTATTATTTAAAGGAGTATATTGGACGATCTCCTATATTGCTTATTGACGATGTAATTCGAGAGCTGGATTATAAGCGAAGGGATTACTTTGTAGATTTGTTGCATCGATGCGGACAGGCTTTCTTCACTACTCCGGACCTGGATGGGCTGGAAGAAGCAGTTTCTCAAACATCGGCGCGAATCATTTCTGTGCCAGAATTGCACTGAGCTTTTTCGTGGAATGACCGGCTTTATGTATTCAGCCGGGAACTGGAGAAAGATACAATGGATAAGAGCCAGAAATCGAAAAGCAGCAAAAAGAATGATCCAGCCAGGGTATCTGAATCAAATGATTCCAGGCTTCCATCGGAAAACGCCCCGAACAGGCAGGTAAACTGGAACCCCTGGAAAGAATTAGACGGTAGAGCATTACCCTTTCGAGGTCCTGAATCCATTCAGGTTCTTCAGGGAGAGTTTAGAAAACGGATGGAACATCTACTTGGAATCACAGAAGTAGAAAGTCAGATTCATTCCATTCAACAGAACTGGGAAAGCCTGGCAGGGCTACTGGCAGATCATAGTGAACCCGTGGAAATAAAGGATGAGCGTCTGGTTATTATGGTTCCGGAAAGTGTATATGCCCAGGAACTGCAGCTGCATAGTCGCAAGATCCTTAAATCTATAGAAAAAACATTTGGCTTTAGGCTCAAAGGGATACAGATTAGGAGGACTGGATTCCGAAAATAGAAGATAGTCATGTTGACCCTGGTAGCAGTAGCCGGCCTATGTCTGGCGGTAATCGTATTTTTGAATATGCTTTCTCCGAGTGCTTTGCAGCCGGCCAGCGGTACCATGCAAAAAAGAAAGAATGGTTCCGATCAGGATCCACCTCGTCTGGATGCGAAGAAGGTTCTCAATATGGCACCAGGGCCTGAAAGACCCAGGATTTGTCCGGTTTGCGGGACCTTATTGGGCCAAACGGATTATCTTTATGCAGCCCTGGAACCGGAACCTAAGACCGAGCGTAAACGGCAGGCGCACATCTACGGCTGTGGCTATTGTCTGGATCAGGATGGCGTTGTTCGGAACAAGAAATCCATAGCAGAGATTGAACCTTGATCGAACCAGGTTTAGATCGCTCGGATTGCTACGGCCAGACCAGCCAGAACCTGCACGACTGAGAAGCCTCGTTTCAGATGTAAACCCTTCACTCGATTCTTTAGTGCAGCTCCCGAAAATCCACCGATTAGCGCACCGACTCCGAAAGGAATGGCATAGGGCAGATAATAGTGGCCCAGACTCGGTTCCGGTACTGGAACAAAGTTATCCTGGAAGGCGTATAGAACGGAGCCATAGAAGGCGCTGAAGATAATGCAGAAACTGGATGTTGCAACTGCTTCAGCTGGTTTTCTACCTGGCAGTGTCCAGAGAAACAATGGCACCAGTACAACCCCGCCCCCCAGACCGGTAAGGGCCGAAAGCATACCCACAAAGAACCCGGCCAGACAATAGAATAGTATCTGCATCTTTTCCGGAAAGGGCCTCTCGGGATTGTACCTGGATATATCGTCTTCCTTTCCAGCAGATGAGGATTTGCGAAAAAAGCCAATGATACCTGTTATAGTAACTATGGCAGCAAAGATCAGTGAAAGGGCGCGAAAGCTTAGTAATCCACTAACTTCCACTCCCAGATAGGAACCTGGTAGACTGAATAGGCTAACAATGAGACCTGGGATGAAATGGATTCGCTTACTGAGGATGTTGGAGGCAGATGCCGAAACAGATAAAAAAAGAGCCGTTAGCAGTGAAATTGCTACAGCAGTGTGCGCCAGGCCAGAACCATCAGTGGCAGGCCAATGCAAACTGCCCATGAAAATGAGAAATGGAACCGTAAGCGTGCCGCCTCCGATTCCAAAAGCCCCGGAGATAAGAGAAATTCCGATGGCTACAACAAGCATTATCCAGATTTCACTTGCGATCATCACTCAATCGTCAAATATTCCGATATCTCCCGGATGACAAACAGAAAGGATTTCTGAAGGCATACATATATGAAAAGCTATAATGAACTGGACCCATCTAATTCCAGGAAGGCAAAGGAGCTTCTCAAGGATTTGCTCCTTAACCTGGAAACCAAGAAATCTTCACGACGCGATGCAAAATTAATTCCAGATGAAGAGATGATTCATCAGGCTCTGGCTCATCCTGAACGTGGCGATGTAGAAGTAATTTTTATTGATCTGGGGCATTCGCAGCAGTTATTTCTGGGAAATCGACGGGATGTAGAAAATCCATTCGCAGTTATGCGAGTCGCTGAGATGCGAGAATTTCCTGGAAGGCGGCTGCTGGACGGAGAGCAGAATACTCAAAAGGCAGATACCGTAGCCCTGTTTTTAATTACAGTTCAAGACAGGGAATTACTTCGCACGGAACGAAAGAACAAATATGTTTTTTACAGTATGCATCTGGGAATAACGGGTGAAAAAGCAGTGGCCCCACCTACGTCTTCGGGAAGCACCGGACTGCGCAGTGCGGTGGACTCACAGAAAACCGTGGCTGAAATGACTCCCCGGGAACAGTGGGAGTTAATTCGAACTGGTGGTGACTTCGACAGACGAGTCAATGAAGCCCGGGAAAATCTGTTTTCTATTCCATTCATCTATCCCAAATACAAGCAGTCTTCCAGAGAAGAAATAATCAAAATATCGCCGGAGCATTACCAGGACAATGTTCGTATGCTGGCGAGGGACATTTATCCGCCGAATGTAATGGCCGTGCTTCGCAGGGACTTTCCAAAGGACCATCAAATACAGAAGAATACGGTGATAGAGAAAATGCAGGCCTTCAAAGAGGCGTTGAAGACCAAAGTTATGGATGATGTGCATCCAGATTATCAGGATCACATTAAAGCAGTGCAGTCCTATGTTGAACAGCTTATCAGGGATGAACTGACGAAGATTTAGTAAACGTGCCATCTGCGCAGGGACGGTATCAGAAATCAAACTGCGCTAGAGCTTACCGGCAGGTGGTTTGTCCTTCGCAGCTATTTGATTTTTAATCGTGCCATGACCGGCAAATGATCTGATGCTACTCTGGTTCTCTTATTCAATAGAACCTTGTGCTCTATGAGTTCTACTCGTCGGTTCAAAAACAATTTGTCGATTCGAATTAGCGGTGATGGAGTGTAGGAAGGAAATGAATGCATGCGATTGCCTTTGTAGGTATCGTAGAATCCACCTTCTGCAAGTAATGGGTTTAGTTTTCCAACGCGGTCATTTGTATCGCCCAGCATGATGACCGGCCTATCTCTTACCATTTCTAAAAAGGATGATTCAAGGATCATTCTCATTTGAGAGATTCGTTCGAATCCGGCGAGCCCCAGATGAAAATTTAATACTGCGATTTCACCAGCTGGAGTATCAATTCTGGACATGAGGCATCCCCGTGGTTTCTTTATGCCCCAGGTGATATTCAAGTTCTCAGAATGAACGATGGGAAACCGAGAAAGGGTAGCATTGCCATAGGCTCCTTTTTTCAGTTGGACATTCAATCCCAGTTCATATTGCATCTGCAGAGATTCAGCCAGCTTCCGGGCCAGGTCATCGTTATGGGACCTGGGTACCTGAAAATCTACTTCCTGAAGACATAGAATGTCTGCGGAAGACTCCTGGAGAATTTCCTGAATGCGCTGCGGCTGGTAGGAGCGGTCATTCCCTATGGCTTTATGTATATTGTAGGTTAGGACCGAAATTTCCATGATTACTTATAGATACGGACCCTACGAACCAGATCGCGACGGCCCCTGGGACATGGACCGGCTGATGTCAGTATTATCCGAAATGGTAATGCGATATGACATGCAGCTGGACGATGCTCTGAGAGAATTAATCAATCGCGGCCTGCCGGTAAATCTATTTTTACAGGAAGGAGGAATGGATGATCTGGTAGATCAGTTTATCAATCAGCTGGATGAACAGTTAAAGGCAGTCCTGGAAAAATTTCATCTTCAAGATGCCATCGATAGTACCAGACAATCTCTGGATAGAAGCAGAAAGCAGTCTGAAGACCATCTAAAGAAACATCCAGAACTAAAAGATCAACTGGGGTCAGCTGTAGAGCGAGAATCTAGCGATGAACTTTTTCGATTGAAGTGGGACCTGGTCAAGGAGTCCGGCGAAAAAGAGCTGGGAAAGTCCCTGTCACGACTGCAGAAGGATCTGGAAGATTTAAATACATTACAGGAAGGCCAGAAGCGATTTGCTTTTCGCGGCGAGGAAGGGCTGAGCCGGAAAGAGGCTCTGGAGCTCCTGAAGCAAATGCAGGATATGGATGAGCTCAAGCAGTCCATGAAGCAGGCTCAAGCCAATGGCGATCTGTTTAATTTCGACCTGGAAAAGCTTGCCCGTTACCTTGGTCCGGAGTCCTATCAGGAGTTTCTTGAGCGCAGGGAAAGGATCATGAAAAACCTCCGCAAACTCATGGAGGATCAGGGTCAGGTGGTCCGGGATGAAGATTCCGGAGAAATGAAATTATCGCCGGCTTCCGTTCGCAGAATTGGCAGGCGAGCTCTGGAAGAGATATTTTCTGCGTTGAAATCAGATGATACCGGAGCGAATATCACAGCAGAAGAAGGAGAGGGCGAACAGGTATCCACAGAATCCAGACCCATGGAGTTCGGAGATAGTATTCATGCCCTGGATATTAGTGCCACTTTAATAAACAGCTACATTCGAACTGGATCCAGCCGACCCGGATTCCAGGATATTGAGATCTTTAAAAGTCGGGGACAGGCTCGCTCGGCCACAGTGGTTCTTCTGGATATGTCCGGAAGTATGATGCGCGCGGAGAGATTCTATTATGCCAAACGAATGGTTCTGGCTCTGGATGCATTGATTCGCGAAGATTACAAGGATGATCGCCTGATGGTTGTGGGATTCGGAACATTTGCCCGATCCTACACCCCGGCTGATATACCATCGCTACAGCCATTTCCGGTGACCATGTTTGATCCCCATATCCGGTTACGACTGGATGCCACCAACGAAGACAGCATGGCATTTGCGCCTGAGTATTTTACCAATCTGCAGCGCGGCCTGTCCCTATCGCGCAAGCTACTGGGTAGCGGAGAAACAAAGAACAGACAGATTATTCTAATTACTGATGGAGTTCCTACGGCTCATTTCGAAGGAAACACTCTACGTATAAACTATCCTCCATCGCCCGGGGATTTTGATTTTGCTTTGAGGGAAACCCGGGGTGCCACAGACGATGGAATTGTAATCAATACCTTTCTGCTCACATCTGACTGGGAATTCAGCTACTTTGGAGATGAATCATTTATCCAGCAATTTGCCAAGCACAGTCAGGGGCGCATTTTTTATCCGCATCCAAAGCATATGGATCGCATGGTTCTGGTGGATTTCATTCAGAACAAAAAGACGCTGATTTGATCCCCAATTCAGAGTCATCCTGGACCTGGAAAAAGCTTGAGCATGTGCAGGCAGCAGGGACATTGCTGGAATGAATTCCACCGCCTTTTCCATTAAGCCTTTCAATTCAGATGATATCCTGAAAACTCTCAAATCCTCCGGAATAGTTGAGGAGTCAGTGGGAGATTCTGTCCAGATCCAGAACATTGGACCTATTGACGATTGCGGTCCAGGGGATCTTGCATTTGCAGATAAAGAAAAATTCCTGATCAAGGCGCGGGAGCGAAAGCCAGCCTGCCTTGTTCTTAATGCCAGCCTTAAAGATAAGTTGGACGGTAAAGAGCCGTTTACAGTGATTCTGGTAAAGAATGTTGGCCTGGCTCACTCCTGGATTCGCAAAGCCCTGGGTGACGTTGACTTTGCCTCTACAGAAGACTGGGGACGAATCCATTCATCCGCTGTAATCCATGATTCGGTGCAGGTTCCGGAAAGTGTTGTAATTGGCCCTGGAGCTATTATTGGACCCAGAGTCAAATTTGGCGAGCGATGTGTAGTTATGGCCGGTGTTGTTGTAGAAAGGGATGCAGTGCTGGGCGATGATTGCGTTCTACATCCTGGTGTAGTTCTGGGATGGGGATGCATTCTGGGTCATCGTTGCATTATTCGTAGCGGTACCATTATCGGATCCGAAGGCTTTGGTTTTGCCCAGGATGAAAGTAGATCCCATCATAGAATACCACAGACTGGTATCGTTCGGCTTGGAAACGATGTAGTTCTGGGTTCCAATAACTGTATCGATCGGGCCACCTACGGAGAGACTCTAATTCATGATAATGTGATCAGCGATAATTTATGTCACCTGGCCCACAATGTTGATATCGGGGAAAAATCCATTCTGGTGGCCATGACCGGTATTGCTGGATCCACGAAACTTGGAAAGCGAGTCATATGCAGCGGCCAGACCGGAATTCTGGATCATATTACCATTCCCGATGACACAGTTCTTGTGGGCCGTGCCGCCGTGCTCAGTGATAACGTAAAGAAATCCGGAGTCTATGCTGGCTCTCCCTTACAACCCATCGCCGATTATCAGAAAAACAGCGTTCACATAAAGAATCTGGACAAAATGCGAAAAGAAATGAAGTCGCTGCAGAAGCGTCTGGAAGCCCTGGAGGGCAGCCAGAGCGGTCAATCTACTTGACACGGTTCATGGATGCACCTGCATTGCCAGTGGAGGGATGTCCGAGCGGTTTAAGGAGGCGGTCTTGAAAACCGTTGTAGTTTACGCTACCGTGGGTTCGAATCCCACTCCCTCCGAACGAACAGGAGAGGTGCCCGAGAGGCCGAAGGGAGCAGTTTGCTAAACTGTCGTAGGTGTACGCCTACCGAGGGTTCGAATCCCTCCCTCTCCGCATTGGTGTCACATGGCAGATAAGGTCCGAGAGATCCAGGACAGGCTCCTGAAGAATATACAGGATGGTGATCAGCTAAGTGCTGCCATTGCCTACTTCCCACTAATTGGTTGGATTTATCCCCTGTATTTCAAAAAGGAGGATAAACTCTGTCAATATCATGGCAAACAGGGCCAGAAGCTCAACGCCGTGCTGGTAGGGCTTTACATGGTTCTGTGGTTGCTGGAAAATTTCTGGCTTACAGCCTGGGTTTTTGGCACCGGTTCCTTGCTGAATCCGATTTCCTCTTCCATCAAAATCATTGCACTATTCGGTTATCTGGGACTTTCCCTGATGGCGGCTTACAGAGCTTTCATGGACGAAGAATGGGAGATACCCTTCCTGCAAGATATTGTGGATTTTTTCTGGGATCTATTTCCCGAGCGAAAGAACGATCAGGACTAGATGAAATATCTAAAGCAGCTAAAAGAGTACTGGCTTTCCAGACCAGATAGGGTTCGCTCCATAGTGTACCTGATTCCATCGTTCGTTTTTTTCTTACCCGGCCTGCTCATTGATTCAGGACGGGCGCAAAAGGCTGCGCTCAGATCGTTTTGTCTGGGTTTGTTATTTCTGGGGGTTGTATTTCTAATCTATCTGTTTCATTTCTACATCTGGACTCAGTCTGTTGAGCTCCGGTACTTTCGACAGCTGGTCTTTTTCTTTCTGCAACTGGCCGCCATCCTGGCCTACGTTGGACTTAGCGGAAAACTGATCCTTGCCGAATCGAAGGACAACCCGACGCCGGATTTCTGGCTGGATCGGGTGAGCAATAAAGTAGTTCGCTTTCTTGAATTCAAAGCCTGAATCGAATTTCCGTTCAAGTAACTGGTAATCCAGACTGATACTTTCTGAAGCAGACCGTACGCTTATAGTCTGGATGCCACGGATTGATACAGTGGAATTAGCGCATCCACATGGGCATCCCATGTGAAATTCCTGGCCTGGGCTGGTCCTTCCTTCCTCATTCGCATGCGAATGGACTTATTCTCCAGAACTCTCAATACTACTTCTCTTAGTTCGGACTCTGCCTCGGGGTCAAAATACAGTGGCACATCACCGCCTACTTCTGGTAGACTGCTTCGACTGGAAGAAATAACCGGTGTTCCGCAGGCCATTGCTTCTGCCAGGGGAAATCCAAAGCCCTCCAACAGGGATGGCATGATGAATACATCGGCCGCACCGTACAGCAATGGTAGCTCATGGTTTTCGAAGAAAGGTAGGATACGAATTCGATCTGAATATTCAAAGCCATTCAAGGCATCCGCCAGGTAACCAGGAAGCTTTCCTCCGGTGCCGGCAATGCATAGATCCAGCTTTAAATCTCCATCCCATAGGTTCTTTAAAGATCGAACTACAAAGTCCACGTTCTTATGCTTTTTTCCGATTCCTACGCAAAGTGCGAAAGGATTCTTCAATTTATACTTCTTGCGAAAAGCAGCAATTTCTTTGGCAGGGCGCACTTTGAATAATTGATGATCGATGCCGTTATAAATGGTGCTAATCCTGTCAGCAGATGCAGGGAAGTTTTCTATCATCCTGTTTTTAGAATGATTGGATACGGTGGCTATGGCACCGGCCCGGGATGCTACCTGTTTCAAAAAGAAGGAAGCATAGAAGCGATAAACAGGATTGGAGAATTCCTGACTGTCCAGATGTATCAAATCATGTACCACTACAACGCTTCGACGCAGGTACTTAAGGGCTGCATTGTAATGCGGGCTATGGATTACCTCCCCTTTTCGAGGGGCAGGAAACTGGAAGTGCTCACGGATGGAATAAATACCTGCGGTAAAAGGACGAATCTCACCGGAAAAATCTGGTAAATACTTCTGGATAGTATCTTGATCTCCAGCAAGGGTCAATCGGACCTCCGGTCTATGGATGAGGAGATTCAGAACGCTATAGACCTGGGTGCCAATGCCAGAAAATCCCAGCATGCGGGCATCGAACAGAACGGGTAGGGGCGATTTTGCCATGAAAACCACTTGAAACCAGATGCTATTGCAACCGTCAATGCATTCGAAGTGCTTTTGGACAATATGAAATTCCATCCGCAGCCGGGGCCAGATGACCGGCCACAAAGATCGCTGCATTCTCAGAGTTGGTTGAAATCGCTACATTGCCTGCTTCGTGGTGCTGATAAAGCGTGTTGCCGGAAGACTTTTGCCTGTCTGCTTCTGCCTTTTCTGGGGCTTGTATTTACGCCTGGCTGTTCCAGGTCGTCGGCCAATCAGTATGATTCCGGAGAGGCCAATGTCATGATAGCTGCGGCCTATGCGGCCAAGGATGGAGAATGCGGGACCAGTCATACATTCACTTCTATATTATTCTTTCCCGCTGACAGGGCTAACGTGGAAGCCTGCGCTGCTGCCATCCTGGATACCAGCTGCACGGACTGGTCAGTAACAGATCCCACTCCCGATGTTTGTAAATTCATTGGAGTGCAATTCGAAAGCTAAGAAATTTCAGAGCTTGCCGTAGGCTCGATCTATGTATTGCACAGTTTGTAGCCCCTGAACAGTCTGCGTGCGATTATATAGATGCCGTTGCTCGGAGCTCGTTGCTATCTGCGAGTACATATTGATCCAGGGATTCTTTTTACTCCCGGTGAGCGGAAAGCGAATCTCCTTTAACTCTTGAAAGCCGCCATATCTGGAAGAGGGGCCGGTTTTCCAGATTTCAAATCCGTTGTTTCCGCAATGGATTCTACCCCGACTGAAATCCAGTTCCATCTCAAATTCAAAGTAGCGATTGCGAGCTCCTGTATCCAGGCTGGCGACGAAATTGGAATAATGAAATTGTAGATGCGAAGAGTGTTCCAGGCCTTTTTTATCTCGCATTATTCTGCCGGTCATCGTTTCGGGCAATCCGCAGTACCAGAACAATAGATCCAGCCAGTGCACTGCATCGTGAAGCAGTGGACCGGATCCAGCATGAATGGGAGATGCGCCAGAGTACACTCTGCCTCGAATCGTACGTAGGGATCCCAGGCTTTCCTTCTGGATGTATTGCTGGACCTTTCTGTAGCCGGAATGGTACCTACGTTCAAAATTGATCCAGAGTCGACTGTTCGTGGAATCCATTCCCTTCTGTAGCTCTTTGATATCGCGGTTGTTTTCGCCGGGTGGCTTTTCAATTAGAACATCTGAAATGCCCAGATGCATCAATCGCAGGGCCTGTGAGGTATGCACTTCCTGGGGCGTTGCAACTATGGCTAGATCTATGTGTCCTGTGTTACTGCTGGCTGAACCGGTCCTTCTGTTTGATCGCTTCGCGGTATTTATAGTTTTGCCGGATGCTTCGGATTCTATCCAGGAAAACATTTCATCTGGATTCTGAAATGCTCGAACTGGTTCGGGCCACCATTTCAGGAATTTCTTAATTTGTTCCGGATCTATGTCGCACACGGCTACCAGTTGAAATTTATTTCTGAGAGCCAGGATAGTTCCGGCATGGGTACATGGGTGATATCTAAGTTTGTCGTTTTCCAGAGACCAGGCAATGCGTCCAAGTCCTATTAAGATGGCCCGACGCTTCACTTGATGATCTTTTCCAGCAGCCAGAGAATTCCAATGAAATAGAATCCCCAGAGAAGGGATCCCAGAGTAAACGATGCGATTATGACCATTGGATGGGGCATGGCCAGATATAAAATACTGAGTGGCATGTCTGCCAGAATATGCGAAGTGCAGCTGGCATTAATACAATCCATGTCCAGGATACGTGAACGGGTCCATACAAAGATTACGTGCACCGCAAATCCTATCCAGAAGGCCAGTTTATAGTTAGAGTTGGATCGCATTTTCTTTCCGCTTTACGTCCCACCGGCGGACTTCTACGCTGACGGCACCAGTATTATGGAATCCGCCCTGAAGAAAAGTAGAATCCGTCCGCTGTCCCCGTTGCTCGTAGATCGCATCGCTGCTGGAGAAGTAATCGATGGCCCTGCCTCGGTGGTCAAGGAACTGATGGAAAATGCCCTGGATGCCGGAGCCACCAGTGTCCAGGTGGAAACCAGCGGTGGAGGAATCAACTGGATAGCTGTTGAAGACGATGGTAACGGAATTCAAGCAGAAGATTTGCCTCTGGCTATTCAAAAACATGCCACTTCGAAAGTGGAGACTCTGGACGATATCAATGAAGTGCTGAGTTATGGATTTCGTGGAGAGGCCCTTTCCTCCATTGCATCCATAAGTTATCTTGAAATTCTCACTAAATCCTCGGAGGAGTCCCGGGGCGCTCGAATCATCAGTCGTGGCGGAGAACCGGGACCGGTGGAGCCGGCTCCTCGCACCAGAGGGACTAGAATTTATGTAGAGGATCTGTTCTATTCCACACCGGCCAGAAAGAAGTTTCTGAAATCTGAGAAATCCGAGAATCAAAAGATTCACCGAGAATTTGTTCGTCTGGCCATGGCCCGATTACAGGTGAGCTGGAAACTGGTTAGAGATGATAAGACGATTCTGGATCTACCGGCAGGCCAGTCCTTTGAGGCTCGCGTGGGCTCAATCTTTACCGAGAATCTGGCCAGGCATCTGTTGCCTGTAAGTTCCCATGGAACGGGAATTTCCATCAGCGGATTCATTTCAGACCATGACTTTTTTAGAGCTACCAGAGACCGTCAGTTTAGCTGGATTAACGGACGACCGGTGGAGCTAAAAAATCTGTCCTTTCTGGTGAAAAAAGGATATGGAGAGATCATTCCCCATGGATCGCATCCGGCTTTTTTTCTATTTCTGGAAGTGGAGCCTGACCGTGTGGATGTAAACGTCCATCCGGCCAAGAGGGAAGTCAGGTTACTGGATGAATCTTTGCTTTATGGGCTGGTGCAGCGAGCAGTGGTGCCGGTTATATTTCCGGATGAGCCTCTTCCGTTTAAAAAAGGAAGCTGGCAAAGCGGTATGTTTTCAGGCGGACCGGACAAATTTGCTGGTTCCGGGACAATCGACTCTTCGAATTTGGATGCCACATCAGGGAGTTCCGATATGCCCCGGTTTCGGGAATCGGTAGATTCTCTTTTGTTTTCAGCTCAATCCAGTCTGAGTCTGAGTCAGAGCCGTGCCTATGAGATTCGCAGCGGCGGATGGCAGGCAGGCGAAACAGAATCGGAATACTCTCTTTCCACGGATTATTCTTCGCAACCATCGACTCATGCAAATGAAGCGAATCATTTCAACGATTCTGATTCGGAATCCGCTGGTTCCGAAAGCACCAATGTTCAATCTGGTTTTCTTCCCTTAAGACATTTCGGCGTTATATTTGGAACCTACATTCTTGCAGAGGCGGAGGATGGATTCTATATAATTGATCAACATACAGCCCATGAACGCATTAATTATGAGATTAGGAGGAAGGCTTTAGAAGATCGAAGCTTTGGTACTCAGAATTTGCTCACACCTCTGGTTCTGGATTACTCCAGACAGGAAGCGGAAGCAATTCTGGAACATAGTCAGGAATTACAGGATGCCGGGTTTCAACTGGACTCCATCGGTGAAGGTCAACTGGCATTGAGAATGGTGCCGGATTTCCTGGATCCAGGCTCGGAAGTGGATACAATAATGCACGTTATACAACGACTTTCCGAGGGGGAATCCATGGTTCGCGTATACGATGAATATGCAGCCATGAAAGCCTGCAAAGCTTCGATCAAGAAGAACGATGTTGTGCATGGAAGTGTACTTGCAGAAATTGTAAAACAGCTCAGTCAATGTGAAGACCCGTCTCGTTGCCCCCATGGAAGGCCCACAATGCTACGCTTAACTCGCAATGAACTGGATCGAATGTTTCATCGTACGTAACTTTTTTTCATGGAACTTATGCCCGCCATTTATCTACTGGAATAAGGAATGAAACCAGAAACCATAGTTATTGCTGTATCCGGCAGTATTGCAGCCTACAAGACCTGTGATCTGGTGCGAAATCTCAGTCGAAAGAAAATTCCGGTGAGAGTCTGTATGACTCGAAATGCCACTCGGTTTGTGGGACCTGTAACTTTTCAGACTCTTAGCGGTCAGGACGTTATAGTCGATGAATGGGATCATGGTATGCTTCACATAGACCTTAAAAATGAAGCAGCCCTATTTGCGGTCATTCCGGCTACGGCCAATATAATCGGAAAGATGGCTTCCGGAATTGCAGACGATGCAGTGACCAGTACCTATTTAGCTCTTCAATGCCCGGCTTTTGTTGCTCCTGCCATGAATCCCAATATGTACAGTCATTCAGCGGTGCAGAGAAACTTGAAGGTGCTGCAGGATGATGGTGTTACAATTCTGGATCCGGCCTCCGGAGAGGTGATCTGCGGAGATGTGGGTCAGGGAAAAATGGAAGAAATCCAGAAGATTGAAGCGAAACTACTGGAGAAATATAACGAAATAATCTCATGAACTTGAAGGATTTCAAGCTAATCGTAACGTCCGGACCCACACGTGAGTGGATTGATCCGGTTCGATTCATATCCAATCCATCCACGGGTCAGACAGGATGGGAGCTGGCCAGGCATGGAATTGCCCGCTTCAAAGAAGTGGTCTACATTTGCGGACCGGCGCACCGGGAATACCTGCAGGTACCGGGAGCCAGAAATATTTCTGTGATAACTACCGAGGAACTGGCACAGGCGGTTCAGACTGAAGTGGATAGCCGCTGTTTGCTAATAATGGCTGCGGCTCCCGCCGATTTCACTCCATCCAATCCAGGTGCCCAGAAGATCAAAAAATCTGCCTCAGAAGGAATGACTCTGGAATTAAAGCCCACAACAGACGTGCTCATAAGCGTATCTGAATTGGATCATCCGAATTTTTTTCGAGTGGGTTTTGCTGCAGAAACAACAGACCTGCAGGAACATGCACTGGAGAAAATGCAACGCAAGAAACTACACTTTGTTTGTGCCAACCGGGTCTACCGGGAAGAAGTGGGTTTTGGTTCTCACGACAACACCCTATTTGTGATCGATCGGGATGGCCGGGAAGAGACGGTGGGCCCCTGTTCCAAGGACCTGCTGGCCCAGAACCTGCTGGATTATTTGATTCTACGGATTCAGACTCTTTCCGATAGTACAGTTAGATAGCAGGAGGGAAAATGTCCCTGACGATTTTGCTTCTGACGGGCATAAAGGAAGAACTTCAGGGTCTTCTGGACCGCCATCCGTTTGAATTCGAAAAAGAGCTCAGAATCTATAGATCCAGAAAATATCGAGAGTTTTATGTAAGAACTACCGGACCAGGGGTTACGAAGCGCAAGGAAATCCAGAAGGTCCTGGAAGACATTGCTCCGGATGTAGTGATCAGTGCTGGAATAGCCGGGATTCTGGATGAAAAGGATTCTATCGAAACTGGACAGGTGCTGCGAATCGGTGAGGTCATCCGTCAGTCCAACCGGGTGACTTATCCCGGTGGTCCTGGACGGGATCGATTGATTACCGTGAATCGACCTGTGCACGATATATTAGATAAACTGGATCTGGCCAACGAATATAAAGCCAGAGCCTGCGATATGGAATCAGCCATACTTCTGGATATGGTAGGAGCGCTGCCGGCTCTGGCACAAAAAACGTATATTGTACTTCTGAAAATTGCAGGTGATCGACCGGAAGACTCCTCTCTGTACGAATATGAAAATCATACCTGGGGCTGGGATAAGAAAAGTGTCTGGCAGAAAATGATGACTGCTATGAAGTTTCCTGCGGGCCCCAGAGCTTGCATTCGATTAATCCGCCATAAGCGCAAAGCTCTGGCTTCTCTGGTCAAAGAAATGGAACTACTTGCCTTCAAAATTGCAAAGGAGCAATCCATTCCACCTGGATTGAAATCGGTTTTTATTCCGCATCGCTGATATGATCTGGATCATCGTAATCTTGTTGGGTGGGGCGTTTGCTGGAGCAATGTACTACTTTCTGGTGTTTGACCGAAGTAGTGTTTTCGATCGCGCCCTGACTCTTGCGAGAGAAGGAGCCTATACAGATGCCCGCGGTTTGATTCGTTCCAGAATTGAAAGGGAACCGGATAATCCGCGAGGTCATTTTGCCATGGCTCAGATCTATGCCATGGAAGGCGATGAGCACAACGAACTGGAGCATCTCCAGGAATTGCGCCGACTGGGTCGGCCCCTGGCCGAATATCCAAGACCCAGATTGCTAAATCGCATAGGAGAGATCTATTATCGCCAGGAAGATTTTGAATCCGCCTACGACGTTTATGGAGAATCCCTTACAGCAGCACCCAGAAATGAAGAAGCTCTGGCACATCTGGCATTTATGGCCATTGGACAGAGTGAATTTGAAATAGCGGAGAAGCATTTCAAGAAGCTCGTTGAGCTGGCTCCCCAATCGGCAGAGTATCGGATAGCAAGAGGCGTGGGGCTTTCCATGCTCAAGAAAAAAGAGGCATTGAAGGAACTGGAAGAAGGTCTGGACCTGGATCGATCCAATGACACTGCAAGATTCCTTTTGGCCATTGAAGCGTATCGCCAGGGAGAGCATAAAAAAGTCCTGGAGCAACTGGAAAAACTCAAGGATAACATTGATGATTCTGCAATTCGATATCTGATCTTTAAGATGGCAGCTGCCTCGTACTATATGGTGGGAAATAACGAACAATCCCTTTCCTCGGCCGAGAATTGTCTTCATCTGGCCCTGGAAGAAACCTGGGATAGAGAAGAATACGACGCAAGACTGGGAGTTGCCTATCTGAGTATGCTGATGGGGGATCTGGAAAAAGCCAATGAAAACCTGCTGGAGCTGGAGATTAGAAACCCTACCGATCAAACCGTAATGCGAGTATCGGACTTTCGCATGGACATGGAAGAAGGTGTGGCCAACATCCAGGAAACCAGTCCACGAGGGTTTGATTTTCAGAACCAGCTCAAAGAATGGGTGCGAAATAGAATTCATCCAGAGATTATTTTCCGGGTCAGCGGGCTACAGATGGATGAAGTTTTTGCAATTGGAGCGGGAAATGAAGGAGCGCGTCCGGCCAGACGTCAGAGTGCAGCCAGTGGCCCAGCCTTTGACTCAGATGAGCTGATCGAGAAGTTCAACGAATTGCCTTCGGCTCAATTCGAGTCTACATGTAACAGTATTATTGCCAGCATGGGATTCAAAGTAGATAAGAATCTGCCCAATCGAAATCCGGATGGGCTCGATCTGGTGGCCTTCAATGTTGAAGATAAGAAGGACCGGGCTCTGTTCCAGTTCCGAAAATGGAGAAATCAGCCAATATCAGATATCTTTCTAAGAAATATGCAGAATACCCTGAATGAACTTAAGGTTGGGCGTGGCTTTGTGGTTGCTGGAGCCAGACTTACCACAGGTGCAGAATCTGCGCTTCAGAACTTGAAGAAGATCCAGGTGATCAATGGCGACGATCTGGGAGCCGTTCTGGTAAATATTATGAAACCAGACTGAGAGACGGCGCACCATTCTTTAATCCAAACGTCCAATTTATATGAGGTGGATCTTGAGAAGTGAGATTATTCGATCTGTTTGTTTGATTCCTGTACTTCTGTTGTCTTCAGGTAACTGCGACGGCAAGACCGAGCGCCAGGGGCCGGATCCAGTGGTGGATCGAAAGGAAGAGAATCAGAGTCTGGTTCTGGAACGAAGAGCAGCGTTTGACACTTCCCGGCAGAAACTGGATATGAAGAAACTGCCCCAGCTGGATGCTGTGGATCGGCGCCTGAAATCACTGTTCAGGATGATTGATGAGCAGGATTTAAGCGGTCTTGAGAAAATGGTCTATCCCGGCGAGGGAGTACATGTGGACCTTAAAGCGCATCGTACTGTGGAAGAGCTCCAGAAAGAGCTGGCCGATCCGGACGGGTACTTTCAGAAATTCTATCTGGATTCGGACCTGTTAAAGGAAACTACCGGGGATCCGTCTCAGATGTCTTTGCATGAGTTGCTAAACAAGAATTCTAGAGTATTTGCCGAGTACTACCTGGAGCCCGGTGCCTCTCAAATCGAAGTAAGATTCTATCTTGGCAGCACACCGGAAGAGAGTTTCCGTATAAACAATGCTGTGCTTATTCAAAGGGACGGTTCCTGGTACTTTCTTCAACTACTCTGACTCCCTCAGGTTCATAAGCCTTCTATTTTCTGGGCTTTGCGCTCAGCTAACTCATGGTCAGATTCTTAATGGCCGCCATGACCAGGTGGGTGCGGGGATTTCTGCTCGAAACTACTCCATCATGCAAAAAGACTTTCCTGTAATCCCGGCTGCCTGAACATGAATCTGATGGAAGGATCCCGTAACCGGTATGTAGCAATTGCAATTGCAGCTATACTACTGGGCATTCTTACCTACCATTCCTTTCATTCCTTCATTGTCTGGGAGCAGCGCTACCAGACGGAATGCGTAAATCGAGACCTGTTGAACTGGGATGGCAACCTGAGATTTACATCCGTTCTGGAATTCAACCGGGATATTCGAGATGGAAATCCGCTGCCTCCCATAATGGAGCTTTTGAAGTCCCCGACCTGGCCTCCACTGCGAAAGGCTATTTCTCTTCTACTCTCATTTTTTAGCCCTGAACCCAGCCCTGTTGTTGACACGCATATAAGCACAGCATTCAGCCTGATGCTACTTCTTGCATTGCCCCTGGCGGGTTGGATTATTCTTCGAAAAGAAGAAGGACTCTGGGCCGGTGCCGTGGCCGGACTAATTGTTCTGACGATGAATGAATTTCCCATCTATAGCTTCGCAGCCATGCTGGAAACTCAGGGAATGTTCTTTTTTCTTATGGCCTGTACGGCCTATTATCTAAATCGCGATGCAGGCTTTTCCAGTGGTCGAGGCAAGAAGCATATCCGGTGGGTAATCTTTGTTGGATTCTTTGGTCTATACATGACCAAGTATCCGTATGGGATTTTGCTGATTATCGCCATTCTGCTGGTTGAAGGCATTTCTTACACCAGGCGATTTATTGAGCTATTTCGTCAGAATGTGCTGCCTCACTATTGGATTCGCTGGAACCTGGTCTTTCCTGTACTGGTGCTGGCAGCACTGGTTGTCTTCGTATTTCGTACCAAGCTAGGATTACCGGCGGAAGGTAAAGTATACAAACAGGTTCTTTATGGAACGTTGCTTCTTGCCTTTGTGGATCTGAATATCCATTGGTTCAGACATCGCTCCGTGATTCGCAAGACTCTTCTGGCCCATCAAATGAGACTGTATGCATGGGGTATTCTGCCCATCGCTATCTGGTTTCTATCCAGTCCGGATCGATTCGGTGCATTTCTGGGCGCCGGTCTGCATGTGCAAGAACAGGGTCGAGTATTCGCCTGGAGTCTTCTGGTGGATACTCTAGAGGCTCCGGTCTTGATGCCATTCGTGGCCTTGCTACTTGCCATCGGTCTAATAGTCATCTCTCGGGGTCGACGAAACTGGCGGACCTGGGTGCGCGATCCTATGAATGCAGTGGTTCTGGTTATCACAGGGAATCTATTGCTTCTTGAAGTTCTGACGGCGAACAAACAGTTTCGTCATATCTATCATCTGGTGCCTGCCTTTGTGTTATTTGCTTTTCTGGTACTCTTTAAGCGATACAGACCGGGACATTCCAGACCTGGAATCGTTTCTGCCCGGGGAGCCGTGGGAGAAGCAGGTGGATTGCTGGCCTGTATACTGATTGCAGGATTGTTCGTAGTAATTCCAGGAAGCATGGGAGCGAATCCGGCCCGAGATTATCTATGCTTTTCTGGCACAGATTCGAAGCCCGTGGCTCCGGCCAGACGAGTGGCATCCCAGATACCGGAGAATAGCAAGATCGTAGTCTGGAATCGTTTCCATGAACTGGATTCGCCTGCTCCGGGCCGTTTACTGGCTTCTGAAATCGACCTGCTGATCAGGTATAGAACGGGAGCACGGGCCAGAAATGAATCTAACTATCGGATGGATAACTGGAATGATTTCAATTCATTCGCCTATATTTCTTACGACTGCAAAACCGGCATCATCGACTCTGTGGAGAGGCAGGTAGAGTCCAGACGAGACGTAGAACTGATTGTTGGCAATACCTACTTTGATCAGTCCGGTATTTGTCTGCAGCTCTTTCGAATTGAATAGTGCTTTAGTATCATTTCCAGGGACCGGTGCGGCCATTTGTCATTCGTTGTACTGGCCCAAATTGAACTGGCCTGGACTGTGAAGTGGTTCTAGAGAATGTTCAGCCCATAAGCTGAGGATCAGGAAGGGGCCAGAAAGCGCTTAAAGACCACCATGTTTGTAGGTCCGATCTTTCGCTGTATCAGTTCTTTCAGTAGTTGTTCCTTATTGCTTTGTTTCATTTCTGATGGCGGCAAAGCCTCAAATTCCTTTTTCGCATCTTGAGTCAAAGTATCCATCCTCTGTCGCATCACTTTGACCATGGCTCGAAGCAGACCCGGGTCCTCTTTATCTTCCTCGTTGCATGCCGGCAGAACTTGCTCTTTCCACCACTCGATTATTACAGCCTTCAAAAATTCCAGAGGAACGAAACGTTCCACAACGCGGCTCTGTGAACCCTTGATTCTGTGCATACTACCCGTGCTCAGCTCTTTCAGATATTTCTTGCTCAGCTGGAAAAAGGTCTGGGGCCCCAGATGAAAAAGAAAGGAGTTGCGGTAGTCTTGCTTTATTCCAGCGTTCAGGAGTGATATATCAGCGGCCAGACTGAAGAATATATGAAGGAAGGTTCGGTAATCGCTTTCTACCTTTTCCGGGGGCATGAAGCGCTTTCGTCTGGAATACTGAAGTACAAAGTCCGTACGGATAACATCCTGAACCGCGCCAAGATGAGTATCGATATAGATTACTTCGCCGAACTTCTTGCGTTCCTCTGCCAGAAGAGCCGGGTCAAAAACCAGCACATAGTAGACGGTACTATTCCATTTCTGCTTTCCGGTAGCCCTGAGCACATTGGGTGCTTCCGGTGGTAGTTCATTTAGTGATTTTTTCTCCGGGTGTCTGATGCTCAGATCATCCATTATTTCCAGAGCCGAATTATCCTTCTGCTGGCTATTTTCCTGTATATGTCGATCCAGATCTTCTCTGAATGCTACCGAAAACTGATACACGAGGCCGGGACTGTAAGTGCCTATGCCGGCCAGATTTCTGGTATTTAGCGGATCCTGTTTGAACTGAACTACCCGACCCATCCGCTCCGAGAGGATGCGCATGGATTCTGTGTCGTAAATTGCAGGATCGATGCGATACTTGATGGCCTGTTCCCTGAGTTGTGACGTTGGTGCCAGCCGGGCTTTTTCAAGGAGGGAGCGAATCTTGCCCCACAGGCCCGAAGATTCCATGGCAAATCGTTTTAGATGCACTGCAGTGAGCAAGAATCTCACATAGGCCAGGCGATGCTCGGTCGGATCCGCTGAAAAGAAATTGTGAAAGTTCTTTTTTGCTTCTTGATCGGTGTGACTGGGACTGAGGTGCAAAATGCCCTCTCGAATAACCCCCTGCAGCTCCGTTAAGGAACGGTCCACATTCACCGATACGTCCTGCAGAGCCAGTCGTTCTTCCGGTGTAATGATAGACGAGGAAAGGACCTGGCGCAAAATGCGGACATGAGTCTGCTGTCTTTCCAGAATGGGCATCAGGCCACCCTTGAAATCCCCAATTCGGTCCAGCTCTGTATTGGTGGTGGCCTGCATGTTCTTATGGTTTACCGGACGTTTTAAAATGCAAAAAAAATTCGGAAAACTGTTGTTTAAGGCAGGGGTTTCTGCACTATTCTATCCGGAGGGAATTCTTATGAGATTATCCATTAAAAAACTAGCCCTGCCCGTACTGATCGGGCTTCTAATTGGGGCTGCCTGTAGCAAAGGCGAAGAGAACGTCAAAGGTGGGGAAGATGCCCGCCCGGTGGCACGCATTACTTTTATGAGCGGTGACGTTCAGGTGAAAGTGGGCGATGCTATGTCAACTGCCGAAAAGGGTCAGATTCTGAAATCTGGATCTGAGATTACAACAGGCCCAGGAGCCAGTGCGGAGCTGTTCTTCAAAGATATGGGCATTGTCCGTGTAGGAGCAGATTCAGTTATCAGCGTAGATTCTGTGGCTGCGAATGAGGTAAACCTGGGTCTTAAATCAGGTAATGCCGGTATGTTTCTGAAAAAGATTCGGGCTGACGACGAGTTCAGTGTTCATACACCGACCTCTGTTGCGGCGGTTCGGGGAACAGCTTTTCTAGTTACTGTGGACAGCGAAGATCAATCCAGGATTGCACTTTTTGACGGAGCCATTGAAGTGTCTGATCGCGATGGAAAGAGCATTGTGATGGACAAGAAGGGTGAAGTCACCGTTCGAAGCGGCGAAGGAATTGACGGATCCGATATTCAGCCACTGAGCGAAGATGCTCTGGCCCGCATGAAGGACATGGCCGTTTTTGAAAAGAATCGGATTCTGGAATATAATACCTTCCTGGAAGAGCTGGAAGGTTCCGAATGGATGACTAACTTGCAGGTGGAAGCGTCTGTGGATGAAAGGATGGACAATCTGGACAACCAGGCGAACCGACCGGCAGACCGAGTTGTGAAAGCTCAACGAGCTGAAGAGAATGTAATTCGTCGGGATACCGAGGGAGATCCTCTGAAGATTCCTGCTAAGAAGGATTTCAAGTAATTCAGCTAATACTTCAAGAATGATTGCATGTAGCTTTCGATGGGCTGGCCTCTGGTCAGCCCTTTTGCTTTCTATGACTCTTCTACAATGCGGCTCTGCCCGGAACGAAGTAGAAGAAAAAAAGCCACTACCGGTGGCTCCCTCACCCATTGGCCTGGAAGAGAATGATATTACATTAGTCTTTGCAGGAGATACGAACTTCATCTGGGGTGTTGAGGATTTACAGAAAACTCGGGGCATGTTGTATCCTCTGGAAGAAGTGATGGAGATGCTGGAATCAGCGGATCTAACATCGGTGAACCTGGAAACCGCTGTAACGACCAGGGGAACTCCAATAAACGAAAAGAACTATGTATTCAATTCCAATCCATTGTTGGCCAGAGTTCTGGCCGACGTTGGTGTGGACATGATTGTGCTGGGCAACAATCATTCTATGGATATGGGCGATGAAGGAATTCTTGATACTCTTCAATTTGCTCGCCGGAATGGCATCTTTGCACCAGGGGCTGGTAGTAATCTCCAGGAAGCTGCGGCTCCAGCCGTGGTGGAAATAAAGGGACTAAAGATAGGCTTCTTTTCAGGAAATGAAGTGGGTCCAGGTTCCAATTATGCAACCAACCAGCGTTCTGGTACGGCGGGCATAGCCATGTTGCAATCCTCTCTGCGTAGCTGGTGTGGCCGACTGGATATGTGCATTGTTAATCTGCACTGGGGCATGGAGTATTCGCCTCATCCACTGCCGTCCCAGCGATCTACAGCGGAGACATTAATAAAATCCGGGGCTGATGCGATCATCGGTCATCATCCGCATATTCCTCAGGGGGTTGAGATCATAGATGGAAAGCCAGTCTTCTATTCTGTAGGCAATTTCCTATTTGGGAGCGTCAACTTTAAACAAAACCACAATCTAATAGTTCGCCTGGTTATCGATAAAGAAAAGAAGTCAGTGAAGCGATCCGAAGTGTATGCACTACACGGGATCTACCGGGAGAACGGACATCGAATTCGGGTACTCAGCGGTACGGAAGCCCATGCTGTCTGGGAAGAAATCTTCGTTCAGTCCCGCGCACTGGGAAGCCGCTCCAATATTGCATTTTCAGACGATATGCGAGCCATGATTGTGTTTCCTCAGCCTCTGGACTAAGCCTTTCGGGCCGGTGGGGTCAACAGGCGCCCCCTTGATCAATGATTATTTCGGAGGGTCTACAATTGGATCCTTGATCTCTGGCCACTTCTTATTCGTTATTTCCAGATTCTCCAGATAGCTCAGAAGATCTTTTTTTTCTTCTTCATCCAGTTGCCAGGACTTGATATAAGGATCCGTGGGCTGGTTTTGTATTAACAGGCATTTGCCGTACGCCCGGTAGGCCTCCAGGTTCATCTCATTTTGAGGAATGATTTTCAGTAGCGGCACGGCCCGGTTGCATTCTCCGTATTCGCTGAAAACGATGGCTCGCATTCGGTACAGGCGGAAATCCCTCATACGCTGAGTTGTATCCAGGAGCTCTAGAAGCTTTTCTGGTTTGTCTGCCTTTCTAGCCAGGTCGATGAAGTTCATGAAAAAAGGTACATCGCTGCTTCCTGTCTTTTCTGCCAGAAGCATACTTTCAAAGGCGGCCTCATAGTTCTGCTTCTCTCGATGGATCAGAGCACGCAGATAATAAGCATCTGAATAGTTGGGGCGAATACGGATTGCCTGTTCGATTTGTTCCAGTGCCAGTTCCGGTTTTTCCATCCTGGAATATACATTGGCTGCATTGAATCTATATACTGAATGATAGGGATTGGCCTCAATGGCCGAAAGAAATGCATTCAGTGCTCGTTCATCGTTTCCTGCCTGGGAATGCAAGAACCCCAGGAAATTCCAGGCCGGGTCCAGAGCTGGACTTTGCTCTACTGCCTTTCTTGTGTGCACAATTGCCTGAGCCATTTGATTCCGATGAAAGAAATCCATACCTCGCAGATAGTTCGTTTCCGGCGCATCCGGAGAGAGCCGTTGCATTTGATGCAGTAGGGGCCGAATCTGGCCATACTGGTTGGAGTAGTTTAGCAGGACTGCATGATTGTAAAGAGACCTCATCTGGATCCGCAATGAGGCTTTATCCAGTCCCTCTACGTTAAAGACATCGTCCGGCTTCTTTAGATTCGCTACCGGGTCCATTTCGCTGGATTCAGATTCTGCACCTAGCTCAGTAGCCGGGTAGGTCCAGGTCCAAACTGAAAGTAGAGCAATAATTGAAGTACAAACTACCTGGTGAGATTTTCGCATGCAGCCTCCAGGACTCATTGAATAGAACTGGTGGAACCTTTCCATTGTTCCATGAATTCCGTCAGGCCCTGGATGTATGTCAACGGAAATGCATTTCGGTCTTTATAAACAGCCAGGTAATCCTCCTTTCTGCCTGCATCAAGGATACTTCCAGTGTATAGACATCCCAATAGATTGTGGGATTCGGCTCTTTTTTTCCATTCATCTACAACATTGGACTCCTGCTGAAAGGAAATGTCCTGGAACTGATCTTCATGCAACAGGGCCATTCCGCAGTACATGAGATTACCGGAAGATGAAAATCGCACTGCGGTGGATTGCATCGAAGATATCCTGGTGCCCTCTGCAATTTCCTGAAAACCGGTCTCTGAGCTATCGTGGGATCTGTCTGTTAGCATCAATAATGGTCTATAGGGCTCCAGGGAGTCTGCAGAAGGAATGCCTGGAGGCGAATTGTCTGTGGATTCCACTGCCGCTGCCGAAGTTGGTGAGCCTTTCTGGGAATGGGAGTTAGTTGCGATTGCAGCTAGCGAGAATTCTGGAAGATAGATACAATCCGGATTAAGCACCCAGAAATAGCCTGATAGATCTGTTTGTCGTAGTGCGCCAGAAATGCCGCCTCCAGTACCCAGAATGGTGCTTTCTCGTGTGAATTGCAGAGTGAAATAGGGAAAATCTTCTAGATAGGAAATGATCTGATCGCCCAGGTAATGAGTGTTGATTGCCGCAAATTCACATCCATTACGGTGCAGCAGATAGAGAGTATGGGCTATTAAGGGAATATTCAGCACCGGTAACATTGGTTTGGGTCTGGTGCGGGTAAGTTCCTGCATCCGAGTTCCCAGTCCGGCTGCCAGGATCATCGCTTTCATTTCAGGGCAGGCACCAGCTTTCGTTTGCAATCCAGAATAAAAAGAAATACACTATCGGGAAACCGTCCCAGATGCAGTGCCGCTTCAAGCTGAGTTAGTGCTCCTTCAACACATTCCAGGTAAGTGGTCTTGTTTAATTCAAGACCAAGATACAGATAACTACCCAGCGCCTTGAGGACTCGCTGCAGGCCCTGTAAATAGAATAGACCTCGTCCTTTTTCCAGACCGGCCTTTTCAAAGTAGTGATCCACACAGGCTTTCCTCAATTGCCGGGATATTTCTGTGTATGGATCGAATAGAAGACTTGCAAGATCGTAGTATCGATTGCCAGACCGAGCATCCTGAAAATCTATGATGGTGTGAGAATCATCCTTCATCATTACGTTGCGGCTGTGTAAATCGCGATGAACAAAGCAATCTGCGCTGTACTGCCCCAGGGCTTCGCAGGCCTCCAGTAGAAACATCTTCAGCTCAAAGCTGGGAACTACATCGATTCCTTTTTCGTTCCTTAGTCTTTCCAGCCTTTCAAATAGAAATTCCATTTCCCAGTACAGTTTCTCGCGATCAAAAGCTCGACTGGCCACAGGATCGTTCAACTCCAGGGATTGCATGGCAAGAATGGAATCTACAAGAGTAATATACTGGGACTCTATTTCTGATTCTGTGCGATGGGATGCTGATTTCCAGGATTCCAGATCCGAAGAGCCAGCATCTGACTGTAAAATAAGACCATCTCTGGCAGAGAGTGCCAGGATGGATGGCACCGGAACATTCGCACCGGCCAGCTGATCCCGAACAGTGAGAAAATCATGGTTTTCAGCAATGAAAGGCTCTTCTATGCAGAGCACGGCTGAGACAGAATCTTGATTTGTGACTCTAAAGTATTTACGAGCGGATCCTTCCAGCCTGAGCGCCTGGAGCTCCTTGCCGAAATTATTCGCTTCTAGAAAACGAATAACTGGCTCAGAAGATGGATCAATCAAGGTCATGAATCATGTTGCCCAGACGCTCAATGCCTTTGCGAATATGTTCCTCTGAAAGCGCATAAGAAATCCGAATGCCTGTGTCATCCCCGAAGGCCACTCCGGGAACCGCTGCAACCTCATAATGATCGAGAAGATGGGCGCAGAATACCCTGGATGCAGACTCATCATTTTTGTCTTTCATGATGGCCTGAAATTTTGGCTTTGCATAGATCTCTCGCAGATCGGGAAAAATATAAAAAGCACCCCCGGGAGCGAATGTGCGAACTCCAGGAATGCTGGAAAGCATACGCGTTACCAGGTCTCGTCTTTCCTGAAACGCCTTTCTCATTTCCACCACGCAGTCCTGACTGGATGTGAGGGCTACCTGGGCAGCCGCCTGGGCGATAGATGTGGCTCCAGAAGTGCTCTGACCCTGTATCTTTTCTATATTCTTAATGATGTAATCCGGTCCGGCTCCATAGCCAATCCGCCAGCCAGTCATGGAATAGGCTTTACTTACTCCATTAACTATAAACCAGCGATCTTTCAGTTCAGGAACCAGCATTGGAACGTTCAGAAATTTTCTATCATCGAATAGAATGTGCTCATAGATATCGTCTGTGACCAGAAGCATATCCTCTCGTTCCTTTAATAGCTCCGCTAGCTCCTTAAGCTCTGAATCTGGATACACGGCTCCCGTGGGATTACTCGGAGAGTTAATCAGGATCATTCTTGTTCGTGGACTGAGCGCCTCTCGAATTTGCTGGATGCTGGGAATATATCCCTGTTCGAATCCGGCAGAAACAATCACTGGCTTGGCCTGAGCCAGTCGAGCAATGTCCGCATAGGACACCCAGTAGGGGGCCGGTATGATAACTTCATCGTCTGGATTAAGAGTTGCCTGGAATAGATTATAGAGTACCTGCTTTCCGCCTACGGACACTACGACTTCAGAAGGAGAGAAGCTAAGGTTATTATCCCTTTCAAATTTCTGTATGATTGCCTTTTTAAGACCGGGGGTTCCGCCCACAGGTGTGTATTTGGTCTGGCCAGCTTCCAGGGCTTTCACGGCAGCTTGCTTGATGTGCTCTGGAGTATCAAAGTCAGGCTCGCCTGCCCCGAACCCAATTACATCTTTTCCCTGAGCTCGGAGTTCTTTTGCGCGAGCAGTAATTGCCAGAGTAGGTGAAGGCTCTACTGAATCCAGTCTATGTGCCGAGAATTTCATATCCCTTTCTCAATCCGTGGGAGCCCCTGGCACTGCAAATAAAAAAGGGAGGATTAAAAAAAATGTGTCTCAAAAACGGAATACCAACTTCAACTGATTTGTCTGAAAATACGGATAATTGGTGATGTAAGAACTATTATGGAAATTGCCCTGTTTGAGCCCGAAATACCTCCGAATACCGGTAATATTATCCGATTGTCCGTCTGTACGGGCAGCACCCTGCATATTGTAGGGAAGCCATCCTTTTCGCTGGAAGACTCTATGTTGCGCAGGGCAGGACTGGATTACTGGAATCTGTCCAGACTTACCAGCCATGAATCTCTGGAACACTTTCTGGATTTCTTGCAGCAGCGGGACAGTCAGAGCCGCGATCAAGTGCGACGCAGATTCGTACTTACGACCAGATTTGCAAAAAGTAGTTTTACGGACTTTGCTTATGAGCCAGATCAAATCCTTTTATTTGGCAAAGAGACCTCAGGTCTTCCGGATTCCGTGCGCGCAGAATTCTCGGAATTTCAGGATCATTGGCTCCGTATACCGGTTCATGCAGAGTGTCGGTCACTGAACCTGGCAAATTCGGTGGCCATAGTGCTATATGAAGCGTTACGCCAGCAAGGATTTCCAGGTTTGAATCTGGCCCCACCGTCCGATACATAAAGGGATGGGCTCCAAAAAATTCAGCCTTCCGAAGGCGTTCTTCAAAAAACCTATTCTCAAACGCTCTGCCGGACTCTGCCTTACTCTTCTTCTTGGTGCCACCGCTCTGTTTCCCGGGGCTGTTTGCATCACAGTGGATGAGGAGGGAAATCCTTTAGAAGAGCGCAACAAGAATGCCTACTGGAATCTTCAGAAACTACCGGAAGGTCCTTTCTGGTCCGACGAAGATAAGAAAATACCCTTCCTGGTTGTAGGCTTGCCATCCGATCTTCCCCAGCGTTATATCCTGGAAAAGGTTCCCCAGCCTGCCGATCAGGGTCGCCTGGCTGCAGGCACTGCTTATGCGGCAGGCTATCTATTAATGACTATGCGAGAAAGGAAAGAGGATCCAGATTACATCTGTTCCCCTGAATTCATCTACAATAGTCTCAATGGTGGAAAGAATGTGGGTCTGGAGATTTTAGAAGTCATGGAATTTCTAAAAGGTGTAGGCTGCGCAGACCGAAAGGATTTCTCCACGGTGGATGCATTCATTCGCCCAGGGCAGGAAGTTATCGCGGCTGCCCATCCGCATCGTATTGAGGGATTTGCACGGGTAGATCTGGCTCGTCCCACACATATTATGGCTAACTTGCTTGAAGGTCGGCCGGTGATCGTAACGTTACAGGTAAGCGAAAATTTTCTGTCTCTGGACGAAATGGAATGGCAAAAACCGGAAGGTTTACCTGTGGGCAGGCATACCGTGGCTTTGATCGGATTTGATCGTACCGAGGATGTCTGGATCTTTCAAAACAGTGCCGGTGAATCCTGGGGACATAATGGCCGCTTCAGTCTCCACAGACAATGGTTTAGCCGCCTGGCTACGCAAGGCTATGTAGCATGGTAGACTTGACGTACGAACTGAAGTAGCGACTCTGACGCACTCGAATACGGTTAATGCGACAGAGTTAGAACTTAAGTCACTTAGATTCGAACCAAAAAGCATTTCGCATCGCTAAGTTTGCGATCCAGAGGTCTGTAGCCGCAGGCCGTATTCAGTCAAGAAATGAATTATCAGATTCGGTGGTAGCACTTCCGGATCAGGGTTGGCAGGCATTGCCTGCTTAACCCGGCATACCCAGGAAAAGGTATGCGAATCGGAGCTGGGACTGAAGTCTCTCAGCAAGACTCTACAAAGGCAGGTGGTGAACTTGATACTAGGAGTACCTAAAGAGATCATTGAAGGGGAGAAGCGGGTAGGTATTGTACCCGAAAGTCTTGCTAAGCTTTCCTCCCTTGGATTCGAAATTCGCGTGGAGAAAGATGCAGGTAAGGAAGCTGGCTTTCTCGATTCGGATTATGAAGCGCATGGTGCGAAGATCGTTTCAGGAGCGCAGGAGCTCTACTCTTCAGCAGATGTGATTGTAAAAGTCGAACGCCCGGAACAACATCCGGAGGCTGGCAAACATGAACTTGAACTCATGAAAAAGGGAGCTGTGCTTGTATGCTTTATGGCTCCTTTGAACTATCCGGAGCTCTCCAGGAAAGCTGCTCAGGCAGGAGTGGACGTGCTGTCCATGAATGACATTCCGAGGATAACTCGTGCACAGAGAATGGATGCTTTGAGTTCTCAGACGAATCTGGCCGGGTATAAAGCGGTGCTCATGGGAGCGAATGCTCTGCGTAAGATCTTTCCTCTATTGATGACAGCTGCCGGAACCATTAGTCCGGCAAGAGTTGTTATTCTGGGGGCCGGTGTAGCCGGTTTGCAGGCAATTGCTACTGCTCGTCGATTGGGAGCTGTTGTTGAAGTTAGTGATGTCCGGCCTGCTGTGAAGGAGCAGGTTGAATCCCTGGGTGGAAAGTACATCGAACCTCCTCAGGATGAAACCCTGGAGGGCGAAGGCGGTTATGCCAAGGAAGCATCCGAGGAATATCTACAGAAGCAACAGGAATTGCTGAAGAAGCATATTGCTGAAGCGGACGTTGTCATTACCACAGCCCAGGTTCCTGGAAAGAAAGCGCCGGTATTGATCTCTGAAGAAACGGTAAAATCCATGAGGCCCGGTTCGGTGATTGTGGATATGGCGGCCGGCACGGGCGGTAACTGCGCCATTACAGAGGCAGGCAAAGAGGTGAGGAAACATGAGGTTACCATTATAGGCGAAACCAACATCATCTCACTTGTGGCTTTCAATGCCAGCCAGCTTTACTCCAGAAACGTACTGGCTTTGCTTCAATCACTGACCAAAGAGAATCAGGTGGTTCTGGATCTGGAAGATGAAATTGTAAAAGGCGCCCTGATAACCAGGGAGGGCCAGGTAATTCACGAGAATACAAAGAAGCTGCTGGGCGAATAGCAGCAAAGGGAGACTACATGGAAGCACATGAGCTTATTATGCTGATCACGGTGTTCGTACTGGCCGTGTTTCTGGGATTTGAATTAATATCAAGAGTACCCCCTACTCTGCACACTCCTTTGATGTCCGGAAGTAATGCCATTTCCGGGATCACTCTGGTAGGAGCAATGCTGAGTGCAGGCGCAGATGCCACCGGCTCTGTGCTATTTCAAATTGGATCCGTGGAGGTGAGTATCACTTCATTACTCGGATTTATGGCAGTGGTTTTTGCCACCATTAACGTCATCGGTGGGTTTCTGGTTACGGACCGGATGCACCGGATGTTCAACAAAAGGAAATAAGGGGACGTACACGGAATGCATCGAGAGGACATACTCATAATAGCATATCTGATATCGTCTGTATTATTTATTGTCGGTATCAAGAATCTTTCAGCCGTGAAGACGGCCCGTCGCGGGAATCTCCTGGCGGCCCTGGGCATGCTTCTAGCTGTTGTTGTAACCCTGTGGGATCAGAAGATCATCGGGTTTGAATTGATCATCGCAGGGGTGATCCTGGGCTCATTGATAGGCGCTGTAATGGCTGTGAAAGTCGCCATGACCGGAATGCCTCAAATGGTAGCTCTATTGAATGGATTTGGAGGCGCCGCATCTTTGCTGGTAGCCAACGCCGAATTCTTCCATGAAATGCACAGACAGGGGCCGGCCAACTACGATCCGGCCATCGCTACCGCGGTGAGCATTGTGCTTTCAGTGCTGATTGGAGGGGTGACCTTCACTGGATCACTGATCGCTTTTGGAAAGCTCCAGGGGCTGGTTACAGAGAAATCGGTAATGTTTCCGCTGCAGCATGCTTTGAATGCTCTGCTGATTCTAATCGCTTTCACTCTGGGCATTTTTATGGCCATGGGCAACGATGGAGTAAGCGTTCTTCAGTCCATCGGCCTGGGCTTCTTTGACCTGGACGTTCTGGCCTATACCATTGCAGGTATCGCACTCTTTCTGGGCATACTTCTGGTAATCCCGATTGGTGGAGCGGATATGCCAGTAGTGATTTCACTGCTTAACTCTTATTCTGGTATCGCAGCGGCTACCACAGGATTCGTTCTGGGTAATACAGTGCTCATCATTACCGGTTCTCTGGTTGGCGCTTCGGGAATTATTCTAACGCAAATCATGTGTAAGAGTATGAACCGCTCGTTGATCAACGTATTGCTGGGAGGATTCGGCCAGACTCCAACAGCTGCGGCCGGCGAAGCCAAAGAGATTACGATCAAAGAGATTGGTGTGGAAGAAGCAGCCATGGTTTTTGAATCAGCACGAAACGTAGTTATCGTGCCTGGATATGGTATGGCCGTGGCTCAGGCTCAACACGTAGTTCGTGAGCTATCCGAGCTGTTGGAGAAGCATGGATCGAAAGTTCGTTTTGCAATCCATCCTGTAGCAGGTCGGATGCCTGGACATATGAACGTCCTGCTGGCAGAAGCCAATGTTCCATATGAGAAGCTTCTGGAAATGGATCAGATCAACGATGATTTTTCCAATACGGATCTGGCGCTGGTTATTGGTGCTAACGATGTAACCAATCCCGCAGCCAGACACAACGAAGCCAGCCCCATATATGGCATGCCCATTTTGAATGTAGATAAGGCTCAGACCGTCGTTGTGATCAAGCGATCCATGCGTTCCGGCTATGCAGGCATCGACAATGAGCTGTACGGCTACGATAATTGTCTGATGTATTTCGGAGATGCAAAAGAAGCAATCTCCAAGTTGATTGCTGAAATCAAAGCAAACATTTCCTGATTCATCATATTCTTCAGGAAGAAGGCGGGCTGCAGGGCTCGCCTTTTTTTTTGCATTGAGAATTGTGTAGATGGCCCGGAATGCAAATGCAGTTGCCGGGCGATGTTCTTTCCGGATTAGAGAAGCAGACCAACCGGGTAAAGGCGCTGAGCGAGCAGACCAGTATGCTGGTTCGAGATCCGAGAATCGAAGAGGACCGGGTCGGCCAAGATTTGGATTTGCAGAGGAATCCATTACAAACCAGAATCAAAACGGCACCTGGAGTTTCTCTGGCGAAGAAGAACGAAACATCTAAAATGGATGGCGGATGTGGCTCGGACGGTCTGCAACGCAAAGATCTCTGAGTTCCCGTAGCTCGATCATTCCAGGTGTACTATGGCACTATGGATCTCTAGAGCTGTAGTGCATTCAGAAGATCAAAATAGGGCACCTGATACCATGGACGATTCTCATCGTAGGATGCAATGTATTGCCCGAGAGATCGCAGAAGCAATCGAGGAAGGGCGGAGCTCTGAGGTGCCCGGTAAGAGGGAGAACCGGGTCGACTGTTTCAAGAGATTGCAGAAAGCTTCGCCGAGTACGAGCGCTACTCAGAAAGGGCCGTACTGACCTATCTAGCATTTCAAAGAAATTGAATGCGATACTGAAATGAAAGCCCCTGCCTACACGGGGGCGGAAGTTGAACTGAAAATCGAATGGGAACCCAAATTGAATCCGTAGCCTTCAGGGAACTGAAAGGGGAAAGCGAAATTATTGAGACAAGCGATTACGATAACGATACCGGTAGCGGAAATGAAAACTCGGGCTATGACTATAGCCGCAGCCGATGGTTCCGGTGAACCTGAAGGGAGTTCTCAGTCCAGGCCCGGTTCAGTGTTATCGAGAGAAACGGATACTGTGACAATGAAAGAAACGGCCTGTGCGAGCAGGCCGGTCTTAGGATGGCGCGGAACTGTCAGAGCACTGTCCGGCAATGATATCAGGCAGATTCCGGATACGACAGTTTAAGCTTTCGGCTCAGAATCCAGGAGTCTCCGGACTTTATCTCATAAATGTATTCGGACAGCTGACCTTTAGCGTTGTATATATGACGGCATCTTTCTGTACCCGAGGGAGTGGAACGAAGTCTCTCTACCAGTTTGCCAGTCTTATCATATTTGAAGCTGATGTTTGCCAGAGTTTCACCGGTGGATGCCGTGAACATTACCTGTGTAATATTTCGACCGTTTAATTCAATGGCTATGGCATCACGAGTGTCGGAGCTGACCTCCACTCCGGTAATTTGGCCTGGACTGTATTTGAATGAATGCAGCAGCGCTCGTTCACCTTTTTCATCCATGTAGGCTATGGACTTCAATCGATCCTGGTAATACTCACGAACTTCGGAGGAAATTAGTTCTCCCTTGTTGTTGTAGAGCTTTTGCGTGATTGGTCGGCCTGCCTCATATTCGTAGACGGACTTCCCTTTATTGGAGCCGGAAGCATCATAAAAAATCTCTTCCACCAGTCGCCCTCGCTGGTCGTATTTCAGTACCGCTTTTTCTGTTTCCGCACCTTTCTCGTCTATAGCGGTGATGGTGGATGGGCCGGTGAGTCCATCTTGCATGATGTAAGGTGCCAGCGGTGACCACCGGGCCGGGTTATAGGAGGCACTGGCCTCCGTGTTGGCTCCTGCAGGAATTCCGTGTAGAGTAAGGAGCATTGCTCCGATTGTTAATGCGAATAGGGTCCGTTTCATTGATGCCTCGTTGATTAAGTTATATATCGGCGGAATCGGAATCGGGTTAATGGCAAAATGAAAAATCGAAGGATGGTAATCAGCTGGATATGACTGAAGAGGAGTTGAAGGAGAAATTGCCCGGCAGTGGATTCGAATCTGCGCGAGTGAAATGGTATTTGGATTTTCTGGTAAACTACAACGAACGGGGAGGATTCTTTTCTAGAAAGGATGGGGAAAGAATCTTTGACAGACATCTGCTGGAAAGTGCAATGTTTGTGGAACGAGTCAGGAATTATGTCTCTGTTTCACGTGAAACAACAGTGCTGGATGCTGGCTCCGGTCCAGGCTTACCGGGATTTCTTTTTGCCTGTCTAACCGAAGCTCCCCGATTAACGCTGAATGACTCCAGTCGAAGGAGACTAGGATTACTGGCGGATGAGCTTTCCGAGAGCCCACTGGATTTCCCTTCTGTCCGCTTCGACTATTCCAGGTTGGAGGAGCTGAAAGGAAGCTTCGGCCTGATTGTAAGTCGAGCCTTGATTCCTTTCCCTTCTGTTTTACGACTCATAGCTCATCTTCAAAAACCCGGATCAGTGTATGCGGGATTCTTCAGTCCAATGGATATGGAACCGTTCGCTACGGTCATTCGAGATTGCGGCTATTCCGTATCAGGGCGGGAAACATTCATGACAGCCACCGAATCCATCGAAAGGCAGATCACATACTTTCGGAAAGAGAAAGTGGTCAGACAGGGAAAACCGTTTGCATGGAAATTCATACGCGCCGAGATGAGCCAATGGCAGAAATCATAGCAGTAGCAAATCAGAAAGGTGGGGTCGGCAAAACCACCACCACAATCAATCTTGCCGCTTTCCTGGGAAAGATGGGACAACAGGTGCTTATAGTGGATGTGGATCCCCAGGGAAATGCAAGCTCCGGGCTGGGGCTGGACATCCATAAAATTGAGAAAACAACCTATGAAGTCTTTCTGGAAGAAGTATCGCTGGCAGAGGCAGTGCTGCGAACGGAGACCAAGAATGTATCCGTAGTTCCAGCCAATGTGAATCTTTCTGGAATTGAAATGGACCTTCTGCAGATGGAGGCCAGGGAATACAAACTTCAGGCTTCCCTGAAGCAAGTTGCCCTGAATTACGACTGGGTATTCATCGATTGTCCTCCCAACCTGGGCATTCTGACATTGAATGCTCTTTGCGCTGCGGATGGAGTAATGATTCCGTTGCAAACCGAGTACTATGCTCTGGAAGGTCTGACTCAACTTATGCGAGTCATTGGTCTGGTGCAGCAATCTCTGAACCCCTCCCTGGAATTAAAGGGTGTGGTCCTCACCATGTACGATCAAAGAACGTCTTTAGCTCACCAGGTTGTAGACGATGTAAAACAACACTTCGGAGATAAGGTGTTCTCTGCTGTGGTTCCAAGGAATGTAAAACTATCCGAGGCGCCATCGTTCGGAAAAAGTATTCTGGATTATGCACCGGACAGCGCCGGAGCTCGAGCGTATGAACAACTGGCGAATGAGGTAATGAAGAATGGCTAAGAAAAGTGGCCTGGGTCGGGGCCTATCCAATTTGATTCCCGGCGCATCTGGCGCCGCGGCTCCGGCCGCCACAGAAGGACATCCTGATTACCAGGAAATAGCGATCGATTTAATAACACCCAATCCCGATCAGCCTAGAAAGAAGTTCCGCGATCAAGAGATAGAAGAGCTGGCCGCCACGCTTTTATCCGTGGGTCTAATTGAGCCTATTGTAGTTCGACGCAAGAATGATGGATTTGAAATCATTTCCGGTGAACGCCGATGGAGGGCAGCATCCCAGGCCGGATTTCGAAAGATACCGGCCGTAATCAAGCAGGTCAATGAGAGCCAGGCACTGGAGATGGCCATCATTGAAAATGTTCAGCGCGAGGATCTAACGGTGATTGAAGAGGCCAGAGCCTACGAAGCGCTCATGAATCTCAGTGGTTCCAGGGCTGCAGATGTGGCGAAGAAAGTCGGAAAGGATAGAGCTACAATCACCAACCTCATCCGATTGCTAAAACTACCCGAAGAGGTGCTAAATCTGATTGAGGATCGGAAGCTAAGCGGGGGAGCCGCGCGACCTTTGCTCTCTCTGGGCGATAAGAAAGCTATCCTTAAACTGGCTCGGAAGATTGTTCAGGAAGGTTGGTCAGCCAGAAAGGTTGAAGAAGAAGTAGCTCGAATGATGGAGCCGGTGGCAGGCAGTGGAAAATCTGCTGGCGGCCAGAAGGATGCCTCCACAAGAAAACTGGAAGAGCGACTCAGGGCTCGCTTTACTGCAAAAGCAGAAGTGAAGCATAAAAAGAATGGTTCCGGTCAGGTCACTCTGCACTACGCAAACCTGGACGATCTGGATCGTCTTCTGGAAATGTTAGGAATTAAGAAATAGAAAACGGAAGTCGGAGCAGTTCAGCTCCCGGGAAAATCATGGATTGTGAATTGAAGCTAAATAGGTTCAATCAAGGCTCCCGGACTTTGCCCTGAAGTTGAAACTCCGGGAGCTAATTAGAATCAATAACAAGCATCCGACTCTGGTCTAAATATGCTCGTGACTGAACAGATGATCCTGGCAGTATTCATGGTCTTCGCAATCCACGCAGTAGCGAAACTCCAGTGCTGGATCATCTTGTTCCGTGCGACCGCACACAGTACAGCGATGGATAATCTGAATTGCAGGCTGTGTCGCCTTGGCCTGAAACCGCGCTCTGCGCACTGGCTGGATTCCTCGCTTCTGCCAGAGAGCTCGACCAAAGAAGATCAAATAATTCAAAAGAGCAAGTGCTGGTCCCAGTAGAGGAAAAACCTGTCCTTGCAAAAACAGAGTCATGAGAGGGTTCGCAACGATGACGATGACGATCAGTATAGCCACCCATTTGATTTTCACTGGAATGATAAACATGAGCAACATCCTCATATCTGGATTCAGGGTAGCTACGCCTAGAAAGACTCCCAGGTAAATGTACTCGGGAGGGATGCCGAAAGGGCTGGCCAGTAATGTAAACAGTACGCCCAGAAGGATATAGAGGTTGAATCTGAAGTCCCCCATCAATGCTTCGAGTTGAGAACCGAAAATCCAGACCAGATACAGGAAGAAGAACAAGAAGAGCCAGGCACTGAAGCCACTCATGTCCGCGAATGAAAGTCGGAACGGATAAAAGAAGATGTGCCACCACTGATCAGACAGGATGGAGTTCAAGCTAACCCGACCGATGCCCAATTGAAATGCCAGATCGGCTCCCGTGACCACCGCGGTGAGTATGATCATTGCCAGAGTTAGGTGGGGTACGGCGAATTTTCCCAGGTGCTTTTCGAGCCAGCGCATATGGTAGGGGCTCGTCAGGTGATCCCGGGTCAAGTAGAACTGTATTTACAACAGAGATGGACTTTGCAGTGTCTGCTATGCCCGGATTGATTCGAAGCACTTTGCGAACCATTGCATGGGAGCTGCGCCAGGAAGGGAAGCATCCGGGTAGTGTACTTTTCTTTTTATCGTTTGCAATAACCCTAAATGTTATTTACTATTATGCCTTTGGTCGAGAAGCTCTGGAGAGGCACTCCGGTGGTGGCCTGGTTCTATCGCTATTCTTTGTATCCGTAGTTATTCTGAGCCGGGGTCATAGCCGGGACCGTGAGGGAGGAGCTCTAAAGGTCTTGCTGGCATCACCGGTGGATCGCATAGGCCTTTATTTGGGACGGGTACTGGCACGAAGCGGGGTCCTGCTGGTCGTGCTACTGACTAGCTGGCCCATCACCGGATTACTGATCACTGGTCGACCTTTATTATTCGAATCTGGAGTGTTGCCCAGAATGCTACTATTGATGTTGCTTGGCTGCATAGCCTTGAGCTCCCTGGGAACCATGGTTGTGATGCTTGCTTCCGGGAATCGCTTCCGGGAGATGATTGTTCCTGTACTTTTTTTTCCGGCCGCTCTTCCATTGTTCATGGTAATCTCCGGTGCTTTCTCGGATGCAGGATTGGTGGAAGTTGCTCAGTATAATCGCCTTGTCAGTGTAGTCTCACTTATGACCTTGTTCTATATTCTTGTGGGTGGGCTCTTTACCATGCGGATATCGCCCACCGAAGGTGCCTGACCATGAATCGATTATACTGGCTGCTATTATTGTTTATTCCCGTTCTTCCCATTACTACTATCTATGCTCTGATCGTGCCTCCAGTGCTACTGGAGCAAGGACAGGCTCATCGCATTTTCTACATACACGTCCCGGTAGCCTGGGTTGCATTATACGCTCCTCTGATTTCCTCAGTGTCTGGTATACTTTACCTGGTTACCCGACGTCAGGTATTCGATAGATGGAATGTAGCCAATGCAAGGATTGCAGTTCTGTTCAGCCTCGGAGTAGTCATTTCAGGACCAATCTGGGCCTATACTGCATGGGGAACATTCTGGAATTTCTCCGATCCACGGTTGATGAGCTTTTTCATTCTATTGCTCTGCCTGGGGGGATATTTCCTGGTGCGGCTATTTACGGATGATGTAGAGCGCCGGGGAATCTATAGCGCTCTTTGGGCCATTATTGCAGCGGCCGCCTCCGTTTTCACATGGCTGGCAATTCGAATCATTGAAACCGATCTACATCCAGGGCCAGTTCTCAATAATATGGATGAGCGAATCGCCAATGCTTTCTGGTGGAACGTACTGGCCTATCATCTGCTTTTCTGGGTGTTGCTTGTGCTCGGGCTTCAACATGAGAAGTCCAGAGAAATGGAAGAACGAGAGTTTGCGAAATGAGATTACCGGGAGCCTGAAAATGATTACCAACAGAATTAAAACCAAGAGAGCTACTTTTATCCAATTTGTAGCGGCCACTAGCCTGGCCCTCGGGATTTTGCTGGTACCCGGGACGAAATACTCTGAGCAACCGGTGCCTGGAGAAAGGGTTCGTCTGGAGGCCCGGGCGGATGAATTACAATCTCTGGATCCGCGGCAAGCGAAGGAGTTCATTCGAGGCCTGCCTGAACGGGACGCAATCGGTATCTATGATCTTCTGGTGAGCGAAGCTTCTGACAGAGGCATCGGCCCCCAGGTCTTTTATCTGGCAGAGCACATCCAGACACTACGGGCTACAGAGGCAGCACAGAAACGACTGGAGAGCCTGATCTGGGTCCTTGGACTGACTCTGTTGCTTTTCGCCGGATATTTGACCTACGTATTGATCGATCAGCGAAGAATCTATCGTAAGATGCTGGCACTGAAAGAAGCCAGGAATTCGCATAGTTCTAGAGTACAATCCGACGTTTACACCGGGGAATAGAATGCATCTTTCCGAGGTTCAGACTCTCAATCGTATACTGGCGGAGCCAGGTGTTGAATCTGAATCCGATAGAATATGCGTAGATACCTTTCGAACGCCCTACATTCAGTGGAAAGAGACCTTACAGTGGCCTTCGCTTTCGGTACTGCACGCTGAAGCTTCCTCGGCTCAGCCCATCCTCGAAGAAATTATGCGCAGATCACCCTGGTTAATTCAGGGGACTCATGTACTGCCCGAAGCTCGACCCCGAAGGGATGAACCCAATCTTCATCTTGTGAAAGAGTTCGAAACCGCCGGGCAAATCTATCTGCTAAAAATCAAGATTTTGATGACCTATATGGGCGGCGCCCAGGGACAGGAGCTGGACGATGGTCAGGTGCAGGACAGGAACCCTGGATTCTTGAGCGATAGAATCTACTTTCAATGCCGATTGTTTCCGGTTCATTCTGTAAGGAAAGAAGAAGGGGCGATTGTGGATTTTGAGCCAGAGCACTATCGGCCAGCCAGTGGAATGCAGAATACTGTAGGAGAGACTCATCAGACCGCTCGATGGAACGTTATGCTATTTGATGAAATGGATTTTAGCGATCTGGAGAAGTCCATTCGAGAATCCGTTTCAAGTCTTCCCTGGAAGCCCGGCCGACTGTTCAATCCATTTGTGATCGACCACGGAACCGTAAATTGGAATGTGTTTCATCTGAAGGAACTTGAGCACGTTCTAGGATACTTTCATAGACTCTGGTTACATCTGCGCGATGGAGCAGAGTTATTGCATGAGGATCATCTATTCTGGGATGCATACTATGAGGCCTGGAAATATGCGCGATTTCTATCCAGAGGTGGTAATCCACACTGGGAAATTCTCGAAGCACCCGGCTGGCAGCCCTGAGCCTCTGCGAAGATCTTAGTGCGAAAATGGCAATCCGATATAAAATGAAATCCCCTATAAAAAAAAATAAATTCGCATTCAGTTTAGGTGCGTATCGGGGCCGGGCAATCCGATCGAGCAAACAACAGGAACCGAAACTCTTTCGCAGGATAATTGCTATGTCCGTGCTGATGCTCATGCTCGGTGCATCCTGCAGTCCTATGAAGCGGATACCTTTCTCCCGCTGCGAAGCTGTGAATGGGCTTGCTGGTCCCTCTGATCTGGCAATGGAGAATCGCTCCGCTTTTGGTGGGGACCGATTGATCGTAGCCTCCCAGGAGCGCCGGGATAGAGATCCGGAAGGGGAATATCTGGATTCCGGTTCTATCAAATTTATTCCCCTGAGCGGTGGAAATCGAAATCAAGTAATTGAGTTTTCCTTTAGCGGAAGGGATGAATATCCGTTTCATCCCGAGGCCATCGATATTCTAGTTCATGGCGGTAGCAAGTACCTGTTTGTCATCAATCATGCCAGAACCACGCAGCATGCAGTTGAGATATTTAGAATTGAAAAGACAAGCCTTGTGTTTATGGGCCGATTTAGGCATCGATTCATTGAATACCCTTCCGACATAGTTGGTCTGGGCCTGGATGAATTCTATTTAATCAACAAGCGCTCTTCCAGTGGATTGCAGCACTACGGCCTATCCACAGTATTCACTGGATCAGGGTCATTGATCTATTACAATAATCAAACCTACTATCGACTGCGAAGCAACCTGAATGAACCGGAAGGACTGGCAATGAGTCCGGATCAAACCAGGCTGTGGATTAGCCTTGGCGGTTCTGGAGAGCTACTTGCTCTGGAAAGGGGTAGCGGAACAAATCTGACCGAGCTGGCGCGCATACCGGTTTCGGGATATCCGCTCAGATTGACTTTTTCAGGTAGCGATTCGATGCTACTGGCAAGCATAGAAAGTGAATGGGATTGGAGCAGTCATGCCACAGATCGATCGGCCAATGCGCCCAGCCGACTTCTGGAAGTGGATGCTACCCGGGGACAAAGCAAGGTTATCTACCAGGATTCTGGTTCAGAGATAAGCGGCGCCACAGTAGCTCTTCAGGATGGGAATCGAATCTATCTTGGTCAAAAGTACGATGGCTTCGTTCTAATTTGTAATCGATAATCGGGGATCAATGTAGGTATAGGCGCTTAGCAGCCGGAAACCTCCAAAAATTTTTGCAGCTCATCGATATAGCCGTTCTTCCAGTTTTCGCATAAGGATTTGATGCTTTCGCACCTCTTTCAGTAGGTCTTTCACGAAATCCACTGGTAGTTTGCCGGTTTCTTCCATGGTAACAATTTGCTGCTGAAGTGGAGCGCCCACGATGCGTATTAGCGAACTGAACTTTTGCCAATTATCGAGAAACCGGGGTCCGCGGAGCAGTTCAGCTAAACCTTTGAGCTGCTTCTGAAGCGTCTGTATTTCATCCATTCGAATTCTTGCCGGCTGCCTGGAGCCTGAAAACGTCTGAGCTGGTACTGGCAAAGCATCCGGCCGGATAACCGGGATCTGAGCTGACTTGTCTGGTGTAGGATTTGTTGCTGCGGGACCAGACGATTGATTCCACCAGTGTGTCACTGATTCATAGCATTCAATGCCAGGAAAACTGACTCCACCGGAACTCAAAACTGCAATAGAGGCTCGGTCCTTATCCTTCGCAAATCGATCGGAAAACCACTGATAGAAGACCTGTAATTTGTCGTTGGAGTGAACCGTCGGTCTGGATTCTCCGGGTAAGGAAACAACTGGAATGGCGAATCTCTGTCTATAATTGCCAGTCTCCCTGGATTGAAATCTGTCTTCCCTAAAACTCCATAACTCTTCCAATGCAGAACCTGAAGCATGCACTCTAGTCCTGGTAAAAGAAAGATCCTGTCCTACCAGAAGAATGCGTCTGCATCCCAAAAAGAAAGCCAGATCGTAGGCGTTAGTACTGACGGAGCCGCCATAAGATAGTTGCGAGGGTTCCGGTTTCCCACTGAAGGCCAAAATGGTCGATGCTAGAGGAAATGGGTTGCCGGTGCAGAACATTTTACCCTCCCAACGTCGCAGAGCTAATGGGCTACAGGAAGGATCAATAATTAGAATTGGAGAGGAGGCAGTCGCAGCATTGTCTTTTGCACTGTTTGTCATGGACTCGCCGGCCAGATGATAAAAGTTGATTGGTTGTGGGTCCACTGTAAGTACAAAATCCGGTGTCAGGGAATGAAGCCTGCACACGGATAAAGCAGTATCGACTGCGATAATCAATATTGAATCTTGCTGCTTCTTCAGCTCTGCAATCCGGGCTATATGATCAGCCAGCGATGGGCCGGCACCCAGGACGATGGCAGATTGATTCGAGTAGAGATTTTTGAGTGAATCAATGCTCTGGTTTTCAATAAGGTTGAGTGCATTCGCATAGAGATTGCGCATCCAGAGAGAGCCGAACCTTGCCAGAGTATTGCGGTTGATTTGTTTTCTCTGAGCGCGACTGTTGAGCTCCGAAAAAAGATTGCGATAGATGACATGACTTTGCAAAGCCCCACGATGCGGAAACAGAAGGCAGGACTTCTGATCCAGAAAGGCCCTGGCTTGCTCTGGACTAATTATTTTGCTGAAAGGAGTTCGATGGCCCTTTGCCTCCTGCAATTTTTGCCTGTGTTCAGAGCGGCCGGGGCCATGCGAGGCCTGCGACCCTGGACTGGTCTGCTCATGCAATGCATTGCGTATTTCTTCCAAAGGCTCAACCACAGCCCATGTGATGTCCTGGAGAAAATCTGCCTGTTTTAAAGCCTCAAAAAATGGAGCTCCACCACAACCAACGATTAGAATAGACTTTAGTTCCGGTTGTTCTTTTAGCTCCTTCTGTAGCGAGAGAACCAGTCGTTGGGCTTCTTTTTCTGGATCATAAACGCTAGATTGCGCCCTATTGTTGATGCATGGAATGTCTCGGCCGGATCTGGACTGTTTCCAGGATACGATAGCTGATGGTGCCGTGTTGCCCGAAGATTCTACGTCTTGCGATACCATTGATATTGGCCCTCAATTCTCCGGACTTCCAGAGGTGTACCGTAGGTATCGGAAATGTTCGCAGATGTTAATATCTGATCAATCTGGCCGCTATGGAGCACCCTGCCGGCCTGCATCAGTGCTGCATGCGTAGCGTAAATTGGTATCTCCTGGATACGATGTAAAACCATCAATGATGATCGAATACCCGGCAACAGTTCATGAAATAGATCCTGGATAGACAATTGTGCGGCGATATCCAGACTTTCATACGGTTCATCCAATAGAAGCAACTCTGGTCTGGCTGCAATACAGTAAAGTAGCAATGCCCGTCTTCTCTCTCCAGAACTAAGAGTCGTTAACCGTGATCTCTCCGAAATATTCAGTTTTAAATGCGTATGCACCAGTTCCCTGGCTGTGGAATAATCTGTTTCAGTGGGCCTTGCATAAATAGGCAGTTTTCCAGTTAATCCATACAGAACCAGATCTAGAATTGTAAGTGTGGGATAGTTCTGAATCAGTCCCTCAGCCTCCCTGGATTCGAAAATACCCAGTCTTTGCTTCAATGGAAATACCGGAACGCCCGGCAATTTAGTTTCGAATAAGCGGATGCTACCCCGGGTAGGCCATAATCGTAATGCTATTACATTTAAAAGGGTACTCTTTCCGCTGCCGTTGGGACCAAGCAGGACCCAGTGTTCACCGTCTCCAAGTTTCAGAGTTACTGAATCCAGCAGTGTCGCTTCATTGCGAATAACAGAGACCTGATTGAGTTCTACCAGAGTTGTCATGAATGGCGATTAGCCCCCGCCAGACATTTCGTATTCCTTTTCCATTCGCTCCACCAATCCCTGAAACTGGATAGGGCTTTCAATACCAAAATCCTTGCGAATGTCCTCTTCAATGGAAAAATAATCCACAGTGCCGCCGGCAGCCTGTTGAATTCGCACAGCAAGATATACACAATGAATCAATCGTCTGTAAGGCTCCTCGGCTTGAAGAGGTTTCTGTTGATACCTGATAGCCTGAACGATTGCTTCCGGAAATTGCCATCGCTCGGCAAGCATTGCTCCCACTTCCGGATGGCCGATACCCAGAGCTACCTCTTCCATCATGGCTGTGTTTCGGATTCGGCCTCGTTCGAGCATATCCTGGATTTTCTGGATCAACTCTGGCTTCATGGAGATCAGCACAATTTTTCCCAGCTCGTACAGCAATCCACTGACACTGGCAAAATCCCTGGCAAAAGAATCCTGTCGTGCAAGCTTGCCCGCAAAAAAAGAGACCCGGTTTGAGTTATCCCAGATGGACTCCAGATCCTTTTTGCGATACCTGGAGGACATTATTTTGCGGGCACCGGCCACCATCAAAAGGTTACCCAATCCTTTTAATCCGATGATTTTGATTGCATCCGTTAGACCTGGGCTCCTGGTGCGAGTCATGAAACCTGCAGAGTTCGCCAGTTTCAGGACCTGCGCCGTTAATGCAGGATCCTTTTCAACTCTGGCAGTAATAATCTGTATGGAGGAGGATTCACTGTTGCAGAGGTTCCACAGTTCCTGAATGTTCTCCGGAAACGATGGAAGTGCATCCAGTTCATCCAGAACACTTTTGATATACTGATTACGATTCTTTGCTTCTTCCTGATCTCGCGGTAGGGCCACTCGTGCAATTGTTTCTTCTTTTGTGGTATCGATGCGAAAATGATTTCCCGGAACTCCGGCATTCTGAAGCAGTACCAGAGTCAACACCAGTCCCAGGCCTGCGCCTTCCGATTCGTCGCGTACTGTTGCAAATACGGCGTCCAGTTCTTGATGCTCTTTGAAAAGCTCCAACCGGGACTGAATTCTTTCTACCTCTCTGGGAAGTAGAGGGGCGTTGTTTCGAACTTCAATATGGAGATGCTTTTCTTTTAACTGGAAGTAAAGCCTTGTGTAATACTCATTTTGTTTGTGCTGTTTTCTGAAATCTTCCCAGTGCTCCAGAACTCGATTCGCGAATCCTTTCATTGCACGGGTATAGTCCGTTTCAGTACTCAAATCTACATTTTCAAAGTGCAAATAGATTCGCTTTGCATTTGCTTTGGAGGCATTGGATAACAACTCTTTTGTAATGACAAAGGTAGGCTCGGATAGAAAGGCTAGATCCAACTCGGAAAGAAGCCTGTATATAAAATCAGAAAGCTCATTAACTTCCCGATCGACCAGACCGGGAAATGTGATGGTGAGCAGTTCTCCAGAGAGAACAGCCCTGAGGGCATCTCCCCGCTCTTTGTGCGTATCAAAGGGAAGCACAGAAACTTATATGCTTGAAGCACCCTTGCCGGCAACAAATTTCGCAGTTCCTGAATGAAGGCAGCCTGGTCCAGAGACCCGCAACAGAATCAAAGGGCGGTGCATTAGATTAAACTTTCGGAGTTGAGTCCGGCCGTTGTATCACTTAGTATCCTGTACCCGGGAGCAGTATATCCAATCGGCGATTTCTATCTGCTAAGACCTGAGTTTACTCATTCTTCCAGGTCTTCAAAACTGCCATCCGCAGCCAGGCGGAAGGCCCCCAGAAATTCATGGGGCAGGGAAGCCCCCCATTCCTGCGGGGAGAGGATGGAAAAGTGCTTATCTCCATTCTTCTTCTTGTACAGATACAATGCCATGCCGGGTTTCTTTTCGAAATTGCATTTAATTCGGTGAAGTTCCATGTCACGTTCTGCCCGGCCTATGATATCTTTGGCTTCTTCTTGCAGGGTTCGAATCTGTCGCGCAATAACATCTAATTTGCCATGGACATGACTTTGAACAATTTCATCTGCTTTTTCGATTTCCTGAGCCCTCTGTACCAGACTAAAAGGAGGGTCACTGGTACGGGCCGGATGCGTCATGCTCCGTCGGTCATCCAGGATGGGTTCTTTCTTATTGTGGCGGGCTGTTTGCTGACTCTCCTGATTTTCCATGGGAATTCCTCTGGGCACAAAGAAGGCGCCCATTTGAAAGAAATGCGCGCCCACCTTCTGAGTCAACAGGAAAGGTCCCACAGAAACGTGGGACAAATTGCTGTTATCGGATTTTCAGATTTCGTTTGATCTTGTAAATCTGATAATGAAGCATTGGATTTACTACTTCTTCGCCTTCAGCTACTCCATCACCAGCCTGCCCTTCATACTTTTGAGCCGCCTCGGCATCGAATACAACAATCGCTACAGTGTTGTAGAATTCATAGTCCACTTTGTATCGCAGATAATGATGCGATCGAAAGATGGATTTACGTCTTAGCTGCTCCACTGTGTAGCTATGTTTATCAATGTTCTTGAAAACCTTTGTTCGGTTCTCCTCTGGAGTAGGAGGAACATAATCGCTGAGAGTTAACTTGTCTGGCGGAGGAGTGGTATCACCGTGCAGAGTCATTCTCAGTCCCTGTGTTGGGTAACGATTAATATAGGCGATGTACATCCAGGCTGGAGGCAAGAGCTCCGGAATTGGCCGCACAGCCGCCACGGAATCTCTCATTCTAGAAATGATTTCTTTTTGTTCTTCGTACGGACCATCCGGAGCATCCGGGTTAGCTTTGGGGCTCCAGATCTTTTCAGGAGGAATGTCCTTAGGGGTGATTTTCATGAAATGAACCACCCTTTCCCGTTTGGCCGGGTCATGGACTCTCCATACTGGATACGGAATCCATTTCCGGTCGTTTTCATCTACGGAATTGGTTTCCCGGTAGGCCAGCACCCAGATGTACAGATCCATTGGATCGTTAGTAATGTTTCGGATGGTGAACATTACATCGAGGATTTCTCCCCGTCCATCCGAGGCATAGCGACGATCTACCGTTAAATCCTCCACCTCAATGGTGGGATCATCGATGGCAATTGGGTTGTAATTATCCAGAGTGATTTGATCCGGACGATTGCCGTCATTAACAGCCACCTCATTCCCGCCTGGGTTTTCGGTAATGTTTGGATCTTCACTCCAGAGCAGGCCGGCAAAGAGCGGACCTGCGAAAAGTACAGCGAAAGAAATATAGCGAATCCAACGAATAGACATGCGTCATGCTCCTGCCTCTATTATCGAAAAAGGCTACGTTTACATTAATTAGTATCGAGAAAAGCTTGTAACCTGAAAAGAAAAATCCGAAACCGATTCCCATGGATATCCGCTTCTTTATACGACATAATACTCGGCTACCCCAGCTTCTAGTTGTTCTCACTCTAATTCTATCCTATTTGCCACAATGCAAAAGTGGATATCCACCCGGTATCGGGGAGCTCCTGGAAAAAAGGATGAAAAGCAGTTATGCAGAAACGGAAGTCATAGATCTGCTATATTTTACAAATCGCAAGTCGAATTCCAGTTCCGGGGTTTGCTCTGATCAGAACATATCAGTAAAAAAGCACACGGAAGTTCACTCCGGTCTATGTCGGGTCCAGGTGCCCCGGAACCATGAGATAGGAGCTCTGGATCAGGCAGGCAGTCCAGGTGCGGACAGACAAAATCGATTTTCCATTTTGGCCGGAGAGAGACTGGATACAGGAATGGATCGAGTGGATTCCAGAGAGATTGTAGTTTTTGTGCATGGATTCAATGTAAAATTCGAGGAGGCTGTACTTCGGGCTGCACAGATTCAGTATGATCTCAAATTTCCCTACCCGGTTGTATTGTTTTCCTGGCCAGCCGGTCCATCCGACGATGTGCTGATTGAATCTCTGTCACTGACCCGTACCTATCGTGAAAATCAGGCGAATGCAGCCGCCTCAGTGAATGACTTTGCAAGATTCATAACTGACCTGGATGATCGGGTGGATACGATGCATTTGATTGTCCATTCCATGGGTCATCAGGTTGTAATCCCGGGACTTAAAAGGGCCCTGGAACAACGGCCGGGTCTAAAGTTCGGTGAAATTGTTTTCTTTGCGCCGGACTTCCCGGCCGGAGAGTACGGAAAATACTCTACAACGATTCAAAATTCCGCCTATCGCACCACCATGTATTGCAGCCCGGGGGACAACGCTCTGGCCGTGTCTCAAAGAGTGAATGGAAATTACAGACTGGGAATGTGTAAGAGAGTACCCGGAACAGATGTCATAAACGTAAATGAAGTGGATGATCCTGTTCTTGGAGTGGGCGGCCTGGGGCATGGATACTATTCAAGTCGGGCCATACTTACGGACCTGTTTCAACTCTTTCTGGGTGTACACGTGGAAAAGAGACTATTCATTCGAAAATCGGATCCAGGACATGGGGAAGATTACGTTTTGAGAAAATAGAAACCCGGGACCGATGAATCGCTAAGGCGAAGCTGTATGCTTTTAATCGGATCTACGCCACTCATAGAGAAGAGCTGTAAGACTGATTACAGCATTAAGTGATTCTAATCCGGAAATAGGTATTCGAAATCGCTGTCCCTGCAGGTTCTCCGGCAGGCCCTGACCTTCCTGGCCCACAACGAAAAGAACTGGCTGCGAAACATCTGCAATCGACGGCCTCAGCGCCTGCAGGGAAACGTTACTCCTGTGGTCCAGAACAACGATGTTCCTTTCAGGATAATGGGCCGCTTTAAGTTTCCTGGATAATTCATTCAGGGGACCGGTTTGAAAGAATTTCGTTCTGAGGCAGGCACCGGAGCTGCTGCGAATGGCCAATGGATGAAACGGAAAAACTGACTCAGCAGTAATCAATACAGAATCCACGCCAAAACCTCGGGCCGTGCGAATGGCGCTTCCCATGTTTTCCGGCAGAGAAAGAGGAAGGACCAGGATGGACGATGGTCTGCCCACTTCCTGCGGATTCTGGTAACTATCCCATTCAGGCAAATCTGCGAAATCAGCGGAGTCCTCGAGGTTCCAGAGTAAAAGCGGATACCTGGTGCCGGAAAAATCCAGTTTGCGAAACAGCTCACCTCTGAGTCGGTAGAGAGGTAGATCCGGCCATGCGCCTAGTATAGAAAAAAACTCTTCGGGCAGTGTATCGTGGAATATCAATGCTTCAGGTTGACCATTGTAATGCGCCTGGGTCATTCTCTGGCTGGATTCTGATTCAACATTGGTTGTCCGGGGCCGGGCAAATTCTGGACGAGGGTCCGCTCCACCGGACATTTCCTGCAGCAGCTCCGGTACAATCTTTCTGCCGGCTACCAGAGTTAGCCCGGTTTTTCGGATCCATTTACTCTGGTCCAATCGGGACCAATCCTTGAACCTGGGGTTGGATTCCGATTCCAGAACCCGAACCCTTCCTTGCAGCCAGGCCGGAATTCCATGTTTGTCCGATAATCCAATCTCAGCTTTAGTATCCGAACCCGACCCTTCGTCCTGCGTAGACTGTCCGGGCCCGGCAATCCGGACCTCGTTGCCTGAGACCGGCGATCCTATACCGGCACTGAATCTTTGAAAAAGCACAAGCCGACGTCTATCCTGGGTGCCCGGAAGAGTATAATCCAATGTTTTGAGATGGGACCAACCCTCCACAGAGCCGGCCTCCAGGATCTCATCATCGCAATCCGGACCTTTCCAGAAAACAAATAGTCCGTCGGGATTCACACTGGCAGTACTGAGCCGGAGAGTGTCTGGAATAGTCATGAAAGCGCGACTTATGGCACTATTACATTCAATTCGATCTGCCGGATTGAGCTTTCTAGAGATAACCTCCACATTGGGCAACTTCAGCTCGGCCACCACAGAGCTTAGAAACTCGGTGCGTTTCTTTCGGCCTTCCACAAGCCGGAAATGGATATCAGGTCGAACGATGGCCAGAGGGATTCCCGGGAATCCGCCTCCGCTGCCCAGGTCCATGCAGGGGCTGCGCAGATCAAGCTGCGCTTGCCGAAGGAGCTTTTCTGGTAACAAACTATCTACATAGTGTTTCCGGCCCATGGCCGAAGCTCCATAAAGCCTGGTAACATTGATTCTTTCATTTTCCTTTCTCAACATTATATGAAAGCGCTGCAGCTTTTCCAGCTTATCCGCCGATACCTGTATTGAGGCTTCCTGAAGATATTCAGAAATATTTAAATGTTCGATTGGGTCCATTTTCAATATCCCGCCCGCATATTCCTGGAAAAAGGCTCCACCCATAAGATTGGTTCGGTGGTGAAAGATCTGGGATCCAGGGTTCTCTTGCTGGTTCTGCAAAATGAGCAGTACAATCCAGATGAGCTTGCTATTATCAAGACAAGCCTGGAACGCTATACCAGCGGCTGCATCATTTATGACGACCTTGAAAAAAGGCCCGGATTTGACGAGTTGGATACGGCTGCTCATTTCATAAAACAGAGCCGGGCAGATTTGATTCTAGCCTATGGAGGTCGGGACACATTTCATACAGCCCGGGCTGTGGCTCTCCTGGCGACGAACGAAGTCTTTGCCAAAGAACTTCCGGAGCGTAGAGAACCACTGAAACGACCTCCCATGCCTGTGATCACAGTACCAGGAACCTTTACGATGGGCGAAGAAAGCTCGCCCACATTCGTAATGTATGATCATGCATCCGGTGAGCTCTATCATGGAAATGATCCGAGACTATTTCCTGCTGCAGTATTTATGGACCCGGCCATCACCATGTCCATGTCTGAAGCGGAGATTACCCGTACCGGTGTGGCCATTCTAGCAGCGGCAGTGGAGGCCATTCTATCCAAGCGAGCCAATGATTTGAGCAATTCCATGGCCCTGAGAGCCATCGAATTGATTATGCGGAGCCTTCAGAGCCTGGTGAAGGATACCAGCAATCAGAATGCTAGAAACAACATCAGCGTGGCCAATTTGCTTTGCGGTGTGTCTCATTCCAATAGTTGGCTGGGACTTTGTTATAGTATTGCCACCGCTACCAATCTGATCACAGGCATGGATTTCATGATGGCCATGGCTATCTTGCTGCCCCACGTAATGGAATACAATCTAACCACTTCCGCAGGCAAATACGTGCAAATTGCCCGGGCCCTGGAAGAGGATATCCATGACATAACTGTGATTGAAGCTGCGATCAAGGCTGTGGAAGGTGTAAGAAAACTCTATCTGGATTTGAAAGTGCCTCAGAGACTTTCGGATTTCGAAGTCGACAAAAGCCTTCTACCGGAGATCGCCGGAATGGCCTCGGCCTTTCCTTTGATCAAGAATACACCTCGTGAGCTGGATCAGAATGAAATTGAAACCATCTTGATCGCCGCCTATTGAAGTGAGTCTTGCCTAAGGAATTCGCCTGGAAAACAAACGGGTCATTGGAATCCAACCCCCCGAATGAGTCAGTTTGCATATGCCGCAGCGCCCCCTTTTTGGAGCCTCCTTCGGATCGAGCATCGTGAGCCCGGCTATATTTAGTTGTCAGTAGGCTTACGCGGTAAAAAAGGGCACATGGCACAAATTTATTACGATGATTCCTGCGACCTGAGCGTTCTAAAAGGAAAGACCATTGCTGTAATCGGATATGGCAGCCAGGGTCATGCTCAGGCCCAAAACATGCGCGATAGCGGTCTGGATGTGGTTATCGGACTGCGCTCCGATTCAAAATCCGTAAAAGTGGCCAAAGAGGATGGATTCGAAGTACTGGATCCCGCAGAAGCTAGCAAGAAAGCGGACATAATTCAGGTGCTTGCACCCGATACCATTCAGAGAAAAATCTACGATGAAGCCATTGAGCCCAACCTGAAAGATGGGGATGCTCTGGTTTTTTCCCACGGATTCAATATTCATTATGACCTGATCCAGCCTCCGGCTAACGTCGATGTTTACATGGTTGCTCCGAAGGGTCCTGGTCATCTGGTTCGAAGAGTCTACCGCGAAGGCGGTGGTGTTCCTGCGCTCATTGCAATCCACCAAGATGCAACCGGAGATGCGAAGAAAAGAGCTCTGGCCCATGCATCAGGAGTTGGCGGAGGCCGAGCCGGTATCCTGGAGACCACTTTCCGTGATGAGACTGAAACCGACTTGTTTGGTGAGCAGGTAGTTCTCTGTGGAGGACTGACATCGCTAATTATGAAAGGTTTCGAGACTCTGGTAGAAGCCGGATATGACCCGGACATTGCCTATTTTGAATGCTTGCATGAAGTGAAACTGATTACCGACCTAATCTATGAAGGCGGTATTGCAAATATGAGGGATTCCATTTCTGATACGGCTGAATACGGTGACCTGACCCGCGGCCCCAGGGTTGTGGATGACCATGCAAAAGCGAAAATGAAAGAAGTGCTTTCCGAGATACAGAAAGACAAAGGCGGTAAATTCGCAAAAGAATGGGTTGAAGAAACCAACAAGGGATACCCTGAGTTCCATAAACTACGCGAAACGGGCAAAAAGCACCAAATAGAAGAAGTGGGTGCTCGTCTGCGAAAGATGATGAAATTTTTGAGCAAGAATTAAGCTCAGTTCTATGGGATGCCGTCGTCCGTGCAGAAGAAGCCGCAATGCGGCTTTTTTTGTATCTTCAGAGCCATCCATTTTCTGAAACAGCTTCGGACCCAGCCAGGGAAGCCGCACGCGATTCGGGTGTAAAGACAGACGTAGAGACAGGTAGGGAAATGACTGATCCGGATCTTCCGGCTCTGAGCTGGATTTCTTTCCAACCGGGCCGTAATCCGGACCCGGAAATTTTAGCTATTGCATCTATTCCCGGGGCCGACCTATGGGCGGACAGAAGATCCAATCCTGCCGGACAAGACCATCCCTGTTAGAGCTGAAATCCGATATCAGCCTGCACAGAATCCTTAATCGTCACTTAATTCTCTAGCGAACTGATTGGACTCAAGTAACAGTTGTTTCTGATTCTCCGGTAGAGTAGCAAAGAGATGCATCAATAGAGCCCGGCTATCCATTACGCTCAAGGATTGTACTTCCAGTTGTCCGATTCTATCTTCCGGAGTAAATTGAGATTCCGTTTTCTCCATACTGAGGCTTTCCGGATTGTATGTGGCAAATTCCGGATCTGTGCGAACGATGCTGTAGTCATTGCCTCTACGCATTTCCAGAGTGACCGTGCCGCTTACGGTGGAGGCAATCCATCCGCTTAATGAACTCTTGAGCAACATAGCTTCATTGTCATACCATCGGCCTTCGTATAGAATTCGGCCCAGCTTTCTTCCAAGATTGAAATATAGGTCCAGGGTGTTTTCATTGTGTACCGCAGACAGAAGTCTTTCATAGGCAATGTGTATTAAAGCCATGCCTGGAGCTTCATAAATACCCCGACTCTTGGCTTCTATCACCCGGTTTTCTATCTGATCTGTCATTCCCAGTCCATGCCGGCCGCCCACTTCATTGGCTTTGAGAATGAGCTCCGCAGGGTTCAGGCTTTCACCATTGATCTTTACCGGAGTTCCTCGATGGAACTCAATCTCCACTGTTTCAGTGTCGATGGATGTTTCTGCTTTCCAGAAAGGAACGCCCATGATAGGATCCACAATATACATGGAGCGATCCAGATATTCCAGATCTTTGGCTTCATGGGTGGCTCCCAGCATGTTGCTATCGGTGCTGTAAGCTTTTTCGGTGGAGGCTTTGTAGGGCTTGCCTATCTTCTGCAGATACTCGGACATCTCCTTACGACCGCCAAATTCCTGCACGAAAGCATTGTCCAGCCATGGTTTGTAGATCTGTAGATCTGGATTCATCAAAATTCCATAGCGAAAGAAGCGCTGTATATCATTGCCGCGATGCGTTGAGCCGTCGCCGAATATATTCACTTTATCGCCCTTCATAGCTCGAACAATGCTAAGCGTAGTCACGGCCCGCCCGAGGGGAGTTGTATTAAAATACTTTTGACCACCAGATTGAATGTGAAAGGCGCCGCATTGTAGAGCGGTAATGCCTTCCCTGGCCAGAGCGTCTCTACAATCCAGCAGCCGTGCTCGGTGGGCCCCATGAGCCAGTGCGCCTTCTGGAATGGTATCCAGGTCAGTCTCATCTGGTTGAGCCAGGTCTGCGGTATAGCAATGGACCTTTAGCCCCTTTTCATTCATCCATGCAACGGCTGTGCGAGTATCCAATCCTCCGGAATAGGCGATGGCAATTCTGGTTTCCGGTTCCGGTAATGATTTAAGTATCCTGGGCATATTACAAAGTTCCTGAGGGGCCCAGCAAATCAATGTATTCTTGACCAGAACTGAGCACAGTGGATCATGCGCCGTGCCTCTCTTCCACGAAAATCAGGTCATTACTCTGCAGATCCGAGGAGTGGAATGTGAAGGCCGCATTCTTTACGAAACAAACAATCGAGTGGTGGTGTCTCTGGAGTCGGACCTGGTACCAAATTCCGGAGAGAGTATAGAGGGATTCATCCGACAGGGAAACTACCGCTGTAACTTCCAGACCAAGATTCAGACTCGGGAACTGGGTCTCAGGGACAGAAAGTGGATCCTTGATCTTGCCTATCCACCCACATTCAAACGCTCTCTGGATCCGGCCTTTCGCAAATAATGACTCGGGTATTCCTACTTCTACCCAGGCTCGACGCTTTCGATGCAATTGCAAACGATGTACTGGGCATGGCCAGTTCATTGCGTGCTTTCGGTTTACAGCTTACCATAGTGGCCGCCGGTGGCGCTCTGAAAAAGGAGTTCAGGAAACCAGGAAAAGGAATCTGGAAGAACGCATCGGTGGCGGATTTGCTGATCTATCATTATGGTATTGCCTGGGAAAAGGGAGATGCTCTTTTCTCTTCGTTTCCGGGACGAAAGGTGTTGCGTTTCCATAATGTTACCCCTGCCGAATTCTATGAACCTTATCATTCAGGCATCGCCAACGCCTGTCGGGAAGGGCTGCGTAGAGTCTCCCTGCTAAAAGCCGATGAAGCCTGGTGTGTCAGTGATTATAACGCCAGGGTGCTCAAAGATCTGGGATGGATTGGACTTACGGAGATTCTACCACCGTTTCACAGAATTGAGGAAATGGCTCAGCTTCCCATAAATGTGTCTGCGCTGGGTAAACAACTCCGCAACCGGACTCAGTCAAAGCCTAAATCTGATCTCAGACTTCTATTTGTGGGTCGCCTGGTCCCTAACAAGTCTCTGCCCCGGACGATTCGAACACTGGATAATGCCCTGGCAGCATCAGAGGAACCCGTTTTCGCGAGTCTGCGAATCGTGGGCGACTCTGATCCGGCTCTAAGCGAACACGTGAAAGAGATTCAAGAGGCAGCCCGAACAGCCAGAAATCTAGTCGTGGAATTTTGTGGGAAGCTCAGTCAGGAGGCTCTGAAAAGGGAGTTTTTGCTGGCCCATGCACTCATAACCTTTTCCGAGCATGAGGGATTCTGCGTTCCCGTGGTGGAAGCTCTAGCGCTGGGGCTGCCCGTGCTGGCTATGCAATCGGAAGCTGTGCGAAATACCCTGGGTGGATGCGGCTTTTTTGCAGAAAACGAGAAGGAGCTAGAAGATTCTTTGCAGTCACTGCTATTCGATGAAGTAAAGATCGATGGAAAAATCGAAGATGGAATTCACAGGTATTATCGAAATTTTCATCCACAGGTATTGTCCCGGCTCCTGCATCGGCTAATCGAAAATCAAATAGATTCAGGATTCCTGGCAAATGAAGAAAAGAAGAATGCGGCTCTAGGCGAAAGCAAAAAGGAAAGCGAAAGCGAAAACGTAAGCAAAAGCGGGACCTCCGTCGGTTTCAGTCAGACCCACTCCCGGATCGTGGAGAGTCGTCGAGGAAAAAGGATTGCTCTCATTGTGGCCCGTTTTGGCGAGGAATTTGCCGGAGGCTCGGAAAAGGAGGCCTTTGATTACGCAAACCTGTTGCGATTGGATGGCTATGACGTGGATGTGCTTACCAGTTGTGCGCGCAGTTCTGAAAGCTGGAAGAACGAGTATTCGCCTGGAATATCTGTGTTGCCACTGGAAGAAAAGGTAGGCTTTGGATCTGTCATCTCCGGGCCTGAATCCAGGCAAACAACGAATCAGACAACGAATCAGACAACCGGGGAAAAGAAAGTTTCATCATCTCAACCCGGCAAGCTTCGAATCCTAAGATTTCCGGTGCTGCAGGAAAGGACCGACTACTGGCATAAGCTGGATGCATTGATCGATGCCTCCGAGGTTCTGGATTGGATGCAAACCGGAGGATACGCTCTGGGGCTGGAATGGATTCGAGCCCAGGGGCCCTATCAGCCGGAGCTGATACTGGAATTGAATGGGCAATACGATCATTATCTGTTTATGACGTATCTCTACTTTCCAGTTCTGATGGGTTCCATGTTAACTAATTGCGAAAGGAACTTTCTAGTTCCAACATTACATGAGGAAAGACCAGCTTTATTCAAACCCATGAAGCGATTACCTCTTCGATTTCGCAATTTGATCTGGAATACTGTAGAAGAAGGGGAATTGGCAGGGAAATTATGGAATGTAAAGGGAGGCACCGTGGTGGGTGCACCTCTGGATCTTACTTCTCTGGATCAGTTTTCGCAAAAAGATAAGAGAGCGAATGAATCTGATGCCGGGGCTCTGGCGATCTCAGAGGAGCTTGCAAGCCGGAAGGAAGGGTACCCAGGCTTTGATTCAGCGGAGGCTCTACCTACATTTCTATACATTGGTCGCTGGGGCTCTGGAAAAGGTACCGATGTGATGATGGCCATGCTCAGGCAATACAATAGCGTCCGTCCCATTCGATTGACGATTCTGGGCAGTGGCAAGGACGTAAAAATCCCGGGATTCGCAGAAGCACTTGGTTTTGTATCGGAGGAAGTAAAGGCGCAGTTGATCCGATCGGCAACGGCTGTGCTGGTTCCCTCGCCCATGGAAAGCTTTAGTATTGTTACTCTGGAAAGTCTGGCACGCAGAACACCGGTAATCGTCAACGGCAATAATCCGGTACTCAAAGGCCATGCCATACGATCGGAATGCGCCCTCAGTTATGAAGACTCCGCTCAGTTTATGCAATGCCTGGACCGTGCGATTTCCGGCCTGGATTCGAATACTCTAGACAAAGGGATGAAGTACGCGCTATCCTACTCGCCTGAAAAAATTAAGGAAAGCCTCAAAGCAGGTATGAGCCTGGGTGAGCCCTTGCCTCGCAAGAAAGAATAAAAGTAGGAATGGATCTCTCACTGACGGTAGTAAGATTTAATAGGAATCCGGGTGCCAGAATTCAGGTTGTAGAGAAAAAAGCAGCAGCCCCGAGCCCGGTGCAGGTCGCGCAGGTAAATTAATTCCGAGCACCGTCCCCGGGGGAATATAGAACACTGAATCTGAACTTCCCAGGAAATAGGCAGCGATTCTGGCAACGTCTGGCATATGAAAAACCAGCGCGGCTGCTTCCGTGGGCTTTAGTGAAAGCAAATCACCGGCCACTCCCTCCGGACTGGCGCCGGGCCGAAGCACGGTCCAGGGCTCTGTTTCACAGGCAAGGGATTGGCTTAGAATAGAAGCTGTCTGATGGGTGCGAACCAGGGGGCTATGAAATACCTTCTGAAATTTCCATCCGGTATTCTTCAAAAAGGTGCCAAGGGACATTATGTCTTGTTTTCCCTCGGTAGATAGCTCTCTTTGTTCATCTGGATGAGTATTTTCTGCCTCTCCGTGTCGAATCAGTGCAATCTTCATAAGTTTAGGGTACCTGCTAACCGATTTTTAGAGCACAGGGAAACAAGCATTTCTTGACGTATCTGCAAAATAAGGAACTTTTGAACCGTGAGCCAGCCCTCTCTTCATGATATCAACGATAACATACAGGTGGCCGTTAAGAACGGACGATACCTGACGCTTAAGACACATCGGATGACCGAGATGGTTGAAAAGCATATTCAGCATGCTCTGGAATCGATACTGGATAAGACGCAAAAAGGCCCACTTATCCATACTCTTTATACAATCCTCAAGGAGCTGGTTATCAATGGCTGTAAAGCGAACCAGAAACGGATTTTCTTCGATGAAGTAGGGCTGAATATTAAGGATGCCGTCCAGTACGATGAAGGAATCGCCAAATATCGAGCAACCTTTAGCGAAAAGATGTCACTTGAGTATGGCATGAAAGCCCGGCGAAAAGGATATTTTGTATTGATTGATTTTCATTTCGATACAGATGGATTGACAATAGAAGTTGTGAACAACACTCCCATTGCACCGCAGGAAGAAGAAGCTATGCGGGAAAAGCTGAAGAAGGCTATGGGATACAATGACATCGCCGAGTTCTATATGGATCAGGCTATGATGGGCGAATCCGAAGGTGCAGGTCTGGGCCTGGCGCTGGTGATCATTCTATTAAAAGGTGAGGGTATCGATCCGAAGCTTTTCCGAATCATGATCCGCGAAGACCGTACCATCGCACGGCTGGAAATACCTTTTTCCGAGAAGTTCATAAGCAAACGAGACGTCGCTTGATACCTCTCTTCCGACCCTGAATGAAATCGATTCCCGGGCTTTCTGCCTGTATCATTACCTTAAACGAGCAGGATAATCTGCCGGATTGCCTGCGGTCCCTGGATTTCGTAAGCGAAATAGTCATTGTAGACAGTGGTTCCCGGGACAATACTCAAAAGATAGCCAGAGCAGCCGGGGCCCGGCTCTTTAAGCGAGAGTTCGATAACTACATTGATCAGAAGAATTTTGCCATTCAGAAAGCCCGGGGACCCTGGATTCTATTTCTGGATGCAGATGAGCGGATTGATGTCAGGTTGAATGCTGAAATTAGAAAACTCTTTAGCGCATCGCCCGGTTCAGATATTAGCAGGGGAAGTTCTCCCGTTAAACCAGAGGTCCGACCGTCTACAGCGGGGTATAAGGTGCCTCGAAGGACTTTCTATCTGGGTCGGTGGATTCGTCACAGCGGTTGGTATCCAGACTATTCCATCAGATTGTTTCGCAAGGGATCCGGGCAGTTTGAGGGTAGAACGTTTCATGAAACCGTAAAAATTCGAGGCCGGGCTGGAAAGCTGCATAATCCGATTCTTCATTTTAGCTACCGTAGTATTCGCCAGCATCTGGATGTGATCAATCGATATAGTGAGCTATTCGCCCGGGAAAGGCTGAGTCTGGGCAAAAGAAATGGAGTGCTATTCAGTCTGGGTAAAGGCCTGATAAAATTTCTGACAATGTATGTATGGCGGTTGGGTTTTCTGGATGGACGGGCCGGTCTGGTCATCGCTGTGCTGGGCTCCTACTATAACTTCTTGAAATATATTAAAGTCTGGGAGTATTCCAGGCGAACGAAGGCCTCGGAGCACTGAAAAAAGGAAATGCAAAACTGACATAATGCAATAGATTGGGTTTTCATGGACCTGGGTTCAAAATTAGGCCTCTACGATAAAAAGCCCAGTCAAGCGAAGTCCCGGGCAAATCTTGATGAAAAGTCTGAGAATCGGCGAGACGGTTCAATCCCCGGAGAATCCAGTCGTACTGGCTCACCAATAGGGGAGTCTCCGAAGGCTGCATCGCATTGCCTATCTCCAGGACAATCGCAGTCGGAATCGGAATCTCTGGTGCAAACGGAGCCATGCCGGCAGCCGCAGGTACAGTCAGAAACGGAATCTCCATCGGAGGCGAATCAGGGGAATCAACCGCTACTGCAATTCCAGGACATTCAATTAGAACGCCTTTGTCCAGATCTCTATTTTCGTAGAATCGATTATCCGGATTTGCTGCTGGGCCAGACTTCCCTGGCTGAATTATTGGTACAGCCCATGCAATACCTGGATGATCTACTGCCTTCCCGGACCCTGGAAGGTGCGCCTGAAATGGTTCATCGCAACGAAGTCCTTTTTATAGATACAGAAACCACAGGTCTGGGTAGAGGTCCGGGCAACTTTCCCTTTCTATACGGCCTGGCCTACATACGCGAAAATGGTTTGGTCTTCGAACAGTATTTTCTCAACGGTCCGGGTGCGGAGGCAGAGTTCCAGGCTATTCTACGAGAGAAAGTCTCCCATTTCGCGGCCATATGCAGCTACAATGGCAAATCATTCGATGTACCGCTTATCAGAAATCGATTTGTTCTTCTGGGCGAGAGATTCAAAGCGCCGCCAGTTCATTTAGATCTGTTTCATTTCTGGAGATCCATTGGTGGAGGTATGCGAAAGGCCGCATCCGGTCCCGTGGAAGCAAAGAAAAAAGCCAGACTTTCCATGAAAGGGTTTAAACAAAAGAATATGGAAGAAGAGGTACTGGGCTTTTTCAGGCAGAATGATTTACCAGGGGCCGAGGTCCCGCAGGTCTATTTCGATTTTAGAAAGTACGGCAGAGGGGAGCGAATGAGCGAAGTACTGCGTCATAATGAATGGGATCTGCAGGGGCTGGCGCTCCTCTTTTTGAAGGCCATATCTCTGGTTAACAATGAAAGAGACCAGGTTGCTCTGTATCGCTCGGGAATCGCAAGAATGTTTTTGCGACATGGAAAGTCCCAGGAGTCTGCTAGAATTCTTCGGGAATTGAGCCAGGTTACGGACAGGGATTATCAGGACAGTCTACTATACGGCGATAGGATTCTGCTTGGCAATGTTCTAAAACGGAACAAGCGGTACGTAGAGGCAGATGAAGTCTTTGAAGGTCTGTTCAGAAAGTATCGTTGCATGCAAAGCTGCATCGAAATGAGCCGTTATAGAGAGTTCCGATTAAAGGAACTGGATTCGGCGCTGGAGGTGGCTCAAGAAGGTCTGGAGCTTCTGGAATTTCGTGGAGTGGATGAGTCCAATCGATATTTTCAGGATCTAAAGCGTCGAACGACAAGATTGCGAACACGGATGGAAAAGCAACAGAGAGACACAGAAAGTAAGGTCTCAACGGAAAATAGCAAATGAATACAGAGCAGCTAATCGATTACATTCAGAGTGATCCTCAATTCGAGAATAGAATTCAATCGGTGAGCCATGTGCCCGGAAAATCCGCCCAGTTCGGGGATTTTCCAAAGGGACTGGATGTTGATCTGGTTCAGGGAGTGCAGTCCCTGGGCATCTCAGAGCTGTATAGCCATCAGGCCCGGGCTGTGGAAGCCGCTCTGGACGGCGAAAATACGGTGGTGGTAACTCCTACCGCCTCGGGCAAATCGTTGACCTATATACTTCCCGTCCTTCAGAAAAAGAGAAAGAACCCGCTGTCCAGAAGCCTGTTTCTCTTTCCCACAAAGGCGTTGAGTCAGGATCAAATGAGTTCCGTGCAGGCTCTATCGGATGGTTTGCGCGCTGGAATGAAGATCTTTACTTTCGATGGAGATACTCCGGCAACTGTGCGCAGCCGGGTGCGAGAGGCAGGCGATATTGTAGTTACGAATCCAGATATGCTACACTCCGGAATCATGCCTCATCATACATCCTGGATCAAACTGTTTGAAAATCTAGACTTCATAGTCATTGATGAACTACATACGTACAGAGGAGTCTTCGGTTCGCACCTGGCAAATGTTCTACGTCGATTGTTTCGGATCTGTGAATTCTATGGCTCCAGACCACAGATCCTGTGCGCATCCGCTACGATCGGAAATCCGCGAGAACTGGCTGAGAAATTGACCGGTCGGCCATTTACCCTCATTAATGAATCTGGCTCGCCTTTCGGGGATAAGTATTTTGTGTTCTATAACCCGCCCTTGATTCAGAAAGAATTGGGGGTTCGTGCTTCCTCTTTGAAGGAGGCAGCTCGCCTGGGTGCATCCTTGCTATCCAACGGAGTAAGAACGATTTTCTTTTGCAGGTCCCGTGTAAGAGTGGAGCTACTGAGCACCTATCTAAAAGAAAGATGCCCGCAGTTCAAAGAAAAGATTAAATCCTACCGGGGCGGCTATCTACCCAATGAAAGGCGTCAGATTGAAAAGGATTTAAGAGAGGGAAATTTGCTGGCTGTTGTAAGTACAAATGCTCTGGAACTTGGCATTGACATTGGAAGTCTGGAAGCCAGCGTAAGCCTGGGGTATCCAGGGTCTATAGCCTCCATTTTGCAGCAAAGCGGAAGGGCCGGTCGAAAGCAACAAACGGCTCTGAGCTTCTTTATCGCAACGTCGGATGGTACCGATCAATTCCTGGTTAGCCATCCTGAATATATTCTGGAGCGAAACCCGGAAACAGCTCAAATCAATCAGGATAATCTGGTTATCCTGGCCGATCATATCAAATGTGCAGCCTTTGAACTTCCTTTCAAAGTTGATGAGAATTTCGGAGATTTTCCCGCTACGAAAGAGATCCTGGATCATCTGGTGAATGCCCGGGTTCTGCATGTAAACAGAGATAAGTACCACTGGGAAAGCGACACATATCCTGCCTCTGATGTTAGCCTTCGATCGGGGCCAAAAGAAAACTTTGTAATTATCGATGTAACCGATACAGGCAATGAAAAGGTGATCGGTGAGGTAGACCATTTTTCAGCGCCATTGTTGATTCATCAGCATGCGATCTATATTCATCAAGGACAACAGTACTATGTAGAGGAATTGCTCTGGGATGATCGTCAGGCCCGAGTTCGAAAGATCAATGTGGACTATTATACCGATGCCCATGAGAAAGTAGAGGTCTCGATTCTAGATGATAACGAAGAAAGAACTGTGGATAATCTTTCTGTTCGCTCAGGAGAAGTCCTTCTACGCAGGAAGGCGGTGCTGTTTAAAAAGATTAAATTGGAAACCCATGAGAATACAGGATGGGGGGAAATCCATTTACCAGAGCTGGAAATGCATACTCAGGCAGGCTGGATTCTATTCGACCAGGAACTCCTTGATGATGTGGCCCGGCAGGTTGTAGACGGAGGCTTGCCCTCGGGTCATTCAGGAGCCATGCTGGCAGCCATCGCTCATAGCTTTGGAATCATCACACCAGTATACATTCTTTGCGATCGCTCTGATATAGCATTCAGGTCAGATGTTCGATCTACAGTATTCGAAAAGCCAGCCGTGTATTTCTACGATGGCTTCCCTGGTGGGATGGAGCTGAGCTACGTGGCCCTTGATAATCTCGCCAGCATTGCGCGAGGAGCCCTGGAGATTATCGAACGCTGCGAATGCGAAGCAGGCTGTCCCTCCTGCACAGGTGTGGTAGATACTGAGATTCCAGTAAAGCAGGCCAGCTCCCTGTTGCTCAGGAGATTTCTGTCCCGTCTGGGGGAAGAGGCTGTACCGGCCGGTGGTCGATAGAAGACTTCGGTCGTTTCGAATAGATTGCGGAGCCATGCTTTGCGAGAAGACCTCTGCCGAATAGAGCTAGCAAAACACAGGCTATGCGACATGGACTCTGTGGTAGTGAACAAAAAAGACACGGGCTATGCGAAACGGACCATCCGGAGAAACCTGTGAAGAATCCGGCTCTGCTGTAGGGACTCAGTTGAAGAGAACTGCAACACGACCTGCGATAAGAATTCAGCCGAAGAAAACTGAAACATGCACTGTGATAAAAACTCAGCAGAAGAAAACTGAAACACGTCCTGTGATAGGGACTCAGCAGCAGAGACTTGAGAAGACAGACGCACTGCGATAGGGGCATATGCAAGACACTGTAATACTTTCAGGTGTTTTGATCTACATTCCTGGCGGATGCCAGTAGCTTCATATGAATCAAATCTATGTCGGGAGGATCCACTCCAGAAATACGAGATGCAGTATCCAGATCGTGCGGACGTAATTTCTTAAGTTTTTCCAGTGCCTCTTTCTTCAAGTTGGGCACAGTGTCATAATCAAAATCATCCGGAATAATAACACAACGAGCTTTCTCTCTTCGCTGAATGTTTTCCAGTTCCCGTTTGATATAGCCTTCGTATTTAATTTCCATCTCCAGAATTTCCAGATGATCAGCATCCAGTTGTTCCAGTCCATCAATCATTCCTATGCAGTCCTGAACCTTAACTTCTGGACGCCGCAGGAAAGCACCCACGCTCTTTCCGAATCCAGCTCGCGGCATCTGAATCTTCCTGCGTTCCAGCGCTGTATCCAGAGCCGGTCCAGGCTTCAAGCCTGTGGTTTCAATTTTCTGTTTCAGCTCTGCGATACTTTCATATCGCTGCAGCATAGCATTATACTGGCCCTCTTCAATGACTCCAAGATCCCGACCATATTTCATCAATCTATGATCTGCATTGTCCTGACGCAATAATAGACGATGTTCCGCCCGACTGGTAAACATTCTGTATGGATCATCCACACCTTTAAGCGTCAGATCATCAATTAGCACACCTATATAGGCTTCTTCGCGCCCCAGAATAAGCATTGGCTCATTCCTGCGCTTTCGCACAATATTGTAGCCTGCCATCAGCCCCTGGGCTGCAGCCTCTTCGTAGCCAGTGGTACCATTAATCTGACCAGCAAGGTAAAGGGATTGGATCTTTCTGGTTTGCAGGTCAGGTCCCAGCTCCCGGGGATCTATATAATCGTACTCAACAGCGTATCCGGGCCGAATGATCTCAGCTTCTTCCAGGCCAGCGCAGCTGCGAACAATCTGCCATTGTACATCTTCTGGCAGACTGGTGGATATTCCGTTGAGATACAGCTCTCCTGTATGTATTCCTTCTGGTTCTATAAAGATATGATGTCTTTCTCGCTCTGCGAATCGCACCACTTTGTCTTCTATACTGGGGCAATACCGCGGACCCGTGGATTCGATTTGGCCAGAGTACATAGGGGATCGAGCCAGGTTATTCTGAATAATCTGGTGCACTCGCTGGTTTGTATAGGTGATATAACAATCGATCTGCGGCATGGGCAGACTTCGGGTAGAATAGGAAAAGGCAGAGGGCTCATCGTCTGGTGGCTGTACTTCCAGTTTGTCAAAATCAACCGTGTTTTTTAGAATTCGTGGTGGAGTGCCCGTTTTCAAGCGACCCATCTGAAAATCGAATGTATGCAGACATTCGGAAAGCCCCATGGCAGACTGTTCTGCGATTCGGCCGGATCGAGCCTGGTATTCTCCTATGTGGATCTTCCCTCCCAGAAAGGTACCGGTTGTTAAAACGATGTCAGAAGCATACAGTTCAAGTCCGCGACCGGTGATGACTCCTGTGATTCGATTACCGTCCAGGATCAAAGACTCGCATGTATCCTGGCGGAACGTTAATCCGGGTATTTCCTCAAGAGTCCATTTAACCAGATTCTGATACGCTTTCTTTTCAGCCTGGGCCCGAGGCGCCCATACGGCAGGCCCTCGGGACCGATTGAGCATTTTAAAATGAATTCCGGTCTGATCGATGATACGACCCATCAGCCCACCCAGCGCATCGATTTCCCGTACCATGTGTCCCTTGGCAATTCCTCCAATGGCAGGATTGCAGGACATCTGACCGATAGTATCCAGGTTCATGGTCAAAAGCAGTGTCTTTAATCCGGATCGGGCCGTGATGGCCGCCGCCTCTGTGCCGGCATGCCCCGCTCCTACTACGATAACGTCATACTGGTTGGGGATGGAGTTGGTCTCTTTTTCCATTGGTTTGGCCAAAGTCTGCAAAAGGGCTAGAGATTCGCCTGAATCGCATTAGCACAGGCGTTTCATATAATATAGATACAGTGGCAGGATTTGGACAGCCAGTGAGGGAACAAGCATCTATGGAACCAGGATTTCAGCCCCATTCCTGTGGGTTGCAGCCTGCGGTTTCGACAACGTTGCGGTCTAGAGACATAAGACGGATTGACAGATTGAAAAGGCCCGGGAACTGTTCGAATCAGCCTGGAAACCAGTAATCTTCTGTATCAATTCAAATAAGCAATGACCGACACTCAGAATAACATGCATCGAAATTTAATTATCATAGGCGGTGGGGCCCTGCAGGTTCCAGTCATTGAGGCTGCCCGCAGTATGGAGCTAAATCCAATTGTCTTTGATATGGACAGTGAAGCACCTGGCAAAGCTCTAGCCTCACGGTTTATACAGATGAGTACCCGGGACATCGATGGCTGCGTCCGTGAAGCCAAACGATTGAGCCAGGAGTTGTCTATCCATGGTGTAATCACTGCCGGCACCGATGCCTCCCGGGCTGTGTCTGCCATTGCGGCTGCTCTGGAGCTTCCGGGTATTCGCTACAACGATGCAGAAGCTGCATCCAACAAGGTGCTGATGCGAAAGCGGCTCAGACAGGCTGGAGTTCCCATTCCGAATTTCTTCTCTGTCTGGAACCTGAAGGAAGCTCGCGAGGGTCTGGATGAACTTGGTTGTCCCGCTGTGCTGAAGCCTGCAGAGAATATGGGTGCCCGGGGAGTAATCAAAATCCGCAACCGGTCAGAACTGGCTGCTGCATACAGACATTCTAAAAGACATTCCACTACTGGTGAAATGATTCTGGAGGAATATATGGATGGCCCCGAGTTGTCCGTGGATGCCCTGGCTTTCAATGGGCAATACTGGATGACAGGAATAGCGGATCGTATCATAGATAAAGAGCCATTCTTCATAGAGCGAGGGCATAACATGCCTTCGGCCATGTCTGAATCCGTGCTTCAAGAAGTGGAACGGGTGATGATTGCCGGTATGAAAGCCCTGGGCATCCATACAGGTGCAGGAAAAGGGGATATCAAAGTCACCTCAGAAGGGGTGAAGATAGGTGAGCTGGCGGCGCGTCTATCGGGCGGCTGGATGTCTTCGCATACCTTTCCTCTGCACAGCGGAGTAAATCTTTATCAGGCGGCCATCCGAATTGCCCTGGGCGAAGAGCCTGGAAGCTTGAGTCCTCAAAGAAGTCGGATTGTAATCGAAAGAGGTCTGTTTTCGCCGGCCGGTCGGATCGTATCTCTGGGCGGTCGGGAAGCAATGATTTCCGTTCCCGGCGTGGAGGAGGTAATACTCACTCGGAAAGCCGGATCCATCATGCAGGAGTTGACCAGCAATATCGAAAAGGTGGGCCACATCATAGCATCGGGTCAGACTCTTGCAGAAGCAGAGAAGGCGGCCGAACAGGCAAGGGATCTGTTTGAGCTGGAAGTGGACGAGACCGCTGGAATAAACTGGGCTACTGTGGAAGAGAGGGCCCGAGAACGATTTTCCGAAAGTGTGTGCTGGGTTTGCAAGGCCTGCGATGGTCAGAATTGTGCCAGCGGTGTTCCTGGAATGGGTGGTACCGGTACCCAGCGAAGTTTTCAGGACAATTCTCTGGCGCTCAGCGAATGGCGAATCGTTCCTAATTATGTTCGACCTTCTGTCAGCCCGGATACCGGTATTGAGCTGTTTGGAAAGCATCTGGAGCATCCAATACTGGGAGCACCCATGACCGGTGCAGGAACCAATCTGAAGGAGGCTTTGAGTGAAGCAGAGTTGGCTCAGGGCATGCTTCGAGCTTACCGAGAAACTGGCAGTCTGGCCTTCCTTGGCGATGGTGCATCTCTGGGAAAGTTTCCCACAATTCTGGATGCTCTGGAACAGGAGGAGGGGTTTGGAGTTCTAATATGCAAACCCAGGGAGGATACCCGGGAAATTGTTAATCGAATGCAGGCTGCCATTGATCGAGGCGTACTTGCTGTAGGCATGGATATCGATGCTCTGGCATTTAAGACCCTTCATCTCAGGGGTCAGCGAGGCCTGGCCCGGCCTTCCGAGGATATCGAACGTATTCGAAACAGCGTAAAGGCTCCGTTCATTCTAAAAGGTATTTTGAATGCATCGGATGCTATGGCTGCGGCCAAGGCTGGAGTGGATGCAATTGTAGTTTCGAATCATGGCGGTAGGGTACTGGATGAAGCTCCCGGGGCTGCCAGGGTTCTATCGGAAGTAAGGCAGGCCTGGCTGGAACATGGTGGAAGCCCGGAAGGTCTTCTGGCCGATGGCGGTGTGCGATCCGGCGCCGACGCTTTTAAATACATGGTCCTTGGGGCCCAGGCCGTTCTGGTGGGCCGTCCATCGGTGATTGCGCTTGCCGGTGGAGGCCAGGCGGCGCTGAGATTCCTGATACAATCCTATGCTCGAGAACTTAGAGACACCATGCATTTAAGTGGAGTGTCCCGGGTGAATGATCTGCCAGGAAGCGGACTGCTTCAAAGAGTGGCCAATGGTGGTGACTCTTTTGGCTCAACCGTGTCCAGAAAGCTCTGAAACCTGCCGGACCAGGATTTGGCGAGATTGCGTAGATTAACCTCTGAGCCCAGAATGTCTCGAATGCTACCAGGCTCAAATTGATTGAGGCCGCAGGCCACGATGTTCTGGAATGTGCTCAGGTCGTTATTCACGTTGATTGCGACTCCGGAGGACGTAAAAAAACGACCTGCTTCAATTCCAATGGAGCAAACCTTTTTGTTCCGGTAGTAAAGTCCCGGATAATCGGATCGCACGACCAGAGTTACGCCAGTTTCTTCTTTCACGGACTCAGCGGAGATGGAAAGCAGTGCCTTGAAAAAATCAGAAAGCGAAACTTTACGAATCTTCAGATCTATGTGAGGATAAATCACCAGCTGGCCGGGCTCATGAGCCGTTAGATCACCCCCGCGCTTAATGGGTATCAATGGAACTCCCACTTTCTGAAGCGCTTCATTGCTTTTCAATAGATGACTCTCTTTCCATTGAATGCCACCGGTAATCGTAGGCGGATGCTGACAGAATAACAATAGCTCCCGGCGCTGACTTCGTAGTTCCTGTTGCCAGTTTTGATAGGCCTCGTAGGGCAGTAATTCCTCTCTGAATTCGATGGACATCTCAGTTTTCATGCCGTTTCAGGGGCGGCCCTCCTGAACCCTTTTTTACTTTTTGAAAAATCATTCTATGTTCTGCCAGGGGATTCACTCAGAAATCATGGGAACAAACCTTACAGCCAGAATCCGCTTTCTATAAATGCCCTGTGGGGTATTCTCTACAAGGTAAAGATACTGGGATTGTTGCCCTGCTGGCAAAACCATTTTTCCCCCCGGTAGCAACTGGCCTTCCAGGTGAGTCGGATAATCTGTAAAAGAGGCCGCCGCCAGTATTGCCTGGAATGCCTGTCCGGGAATGCCACCGGAGCCATCCCCTGATTGAATTTCTACATTTTCAATACCCAGAGTCTCAAGGTTCCTTCTGGCCCGGTGGACCAGCTCCGGCACTAGCTCGAACCCGATGACTCGGGGAAATATCTGAGCCAAAACGGCGCTCTGGTATCCGCAGCCCGACCCCAATTCCAGCACTGTGCCTACTTCTACATCGGATGGAGGTAGAATGGCACGGGTCATGAATGCAACAATGTAAGGCTGGCTAATGGTCTGGTTATGACCGATGGGAAGCGGCCCGTCCTCGTAAGCGCGTGCCTGATACTCCTCCGGGACAAAGTGGGCCCGGTCCACCGCAGCCATGGCCTTTAGAACTCGGGAATCGGTAATTCCTCGATCAATGATCTGATCCTGAATCATACTTTTCATTGAGTCATTCATAAAGGCTCGGACTACATTTTCATATCTGCAGAAATCACCGCAACCAAAAGGAACAAGGTGGGGAATGCGAATCCGGACCCGCTTTGTGCTTGCATGACACCAGAACTATGTAAGAATTTGGGCAACTATGAAGCGTCTATTTACAATTCTTTTGGTAGGTGTCCTGGCAGTGTCCAGCGGCAGTTGCTTTCAAATAATGAATTATTTACAATTCAATCCGGATGGCAGTCTTGATGTTACCTGGAGATTTACTGTATCAAAATCCCTGGCCAATGCTTCGGAGAAGTCCGGAGAAGGGGATGGCAAAGATTTTGAAACCGAAATGGCAAACGGTCGTAAGGAACTGGAAAACCAGCTAAAGGACCGGGTCGATGATTTGAAAGTAGATGTCATTAGCACCGAATACGATGCAGGAATGATAATTCGTTTCAAGGTCCCGGATGTAAAGAAGATGCCGGACCTGGCTCAGAAAGTGGGGGACGATAAGTTACCTTCATTCCCACTATACGATCCGAAAACCAATACACTCCGAATCAAATTTGAACAGGAAGAAAAGGCCGAGGCACCAAAAAACGATACAACTGCTGAAAGCGCTGAAACACCGGAAAACTCGGAGCAAGGAAATGAAAATTCTAACCCTCAGCAGTCTGGTGATGAAATGGGAAAGGAGCTTGCGAAGATGATCCTTTCCTCTGCTCGATATCAGGTTTTTATTACAGGTAAAATTCCTGTGAAGGCCACTGCTATTGGCTCGGAAGAGAAATCGGTAGAGATAGTTAAACTGGGAAATAGCTATCTGGTTGATTATCCTTTTATGAGTTCCGTGGTATCCGAGGAGCAGGACATAGAACTTATTATTCAGTTAGAGAAATGATTCTACTATTTCCAATTGCTATTCTGGATATTCTTGTCTGGCCGGAGGCGGGTACAACTTCGTTTATAGGGCTGTTTCTTTTTGTTGGAGCGTTGGTTGTAACCTTTGTGCTTTTCCGCGTGGCCTCGTATCGCAAGACAAGAAGGCTGGAAAACATGGACATTGTAATGCACCATGCATACGGCAGACATGTGGCCGGAAAGGAAATTCAAAGACTAAAGAATTTTCTGGAAGGCAGTGCGGATAAGGATCTGGAGGCCTTTCGGAAGAGCTTTGGAAATATGCGAAAACCCCTGCTATTGTTTGTGAGAGAACATCCGGATAAAGACTCGGTGCGGTTGTATCAGAAAATTGCAGTGGATGGTCTGGGTAGCACCATGGATGGGGATGCAGATGTCCATCGAGGAGAAATAGGCCTGACTGAAATTGCTGGTCGAAAATGCATTTTTCTGATCACTGACATCGGAGAACAGCTGGAATTTGTTGTACCGCATTCCGCTCCCCGTATAGAACAGAAATCCATTCGAGGCTATATGTATAGGCCTCAGTCCGGAGGGTACAATGTGGCAATCTCCATCGACAGAACTCTAACCGGCGGTCATTACCTTGGAGATATTACTGCAGTGGAAGAGGCGGAAGACCGTCACCGTATGTCTTTCATGGAATTAGAAGGTAAGATTCGGGCCTACATTCCCGAAACTGGCCTGGAGCTTCAGGATAAACGGCCTGCTAGTCGAACAGACCCTACCTCTAAAAAGAAGACATCAGCCAGTAGTGTTCGCAAGGCTATGGACCTGGACGTAGCGGGTAGTGCAGCCCGGCCGCCCATGCCAACCGCCAATCCAAGTTCTTCTGATTCCAGAGCTGCGGATCCGGCTGATGTGGAAAGGGAGACTATTGAATTTCCTATCACAGTGGAGAAAATTTCTGACCGGGCTGCAGCGTTTGTGGCAGAACATGATATAATGAGCTATACAAGGTTCCATCATCTATGGGAGTTCCGCTTGACCCTCTTTGATGGCACCGATTTCATGAGCCGGGGCATTTTCTCTCCGCTACCACAGGGCTCCCATCGATATCTATTTCGATTTCAGGAAACTGAACCGTCCCTTATTGTGGCGCTTAAGAGAGAAATAGAAAACAATCAGCCTTTTCCGGAACGGATGAACTAAGACCGGTATCTGGAACTGGAGAGAGCCCCCAGAGAGGACCTCTATGCGCATTGCGGCTTATCATATTCACTATCTCCTTGCCTTTGTTCTGGTAGCTTATGCTTTTCTATGTCTCTGGTTAGATTCCAGGCTGAGCAAGGATAAGCCTATCTCTGATGCCACGCGGAAGGCCCATAAACAATATGCGCTCACGGTAAAGGTCATGCAGTACGTTACAATAGTAACTTTGCTAACCGGAGTTTATTTACTTTCATTTCTTTTGAGCGCCATAGAGAACACGCCAATTCCTTTCACCGCATTCACCTGGGCCTATATAAAAGTGTTTCTCTTTCTTGCTCTAACCGGCATCATGGGTGCACTGGGAAGCATTCCGTTGAAGAAGAGATTATATGCTCTAGATGCAGGCGGAAACGATGCGGATCTTCAAAATTCGACTGCAAAGAAGTTGCAACTATTCAAACTGCTCCAGCTTACAATTATAGTAATCATGTTTGGTCTGGGTACTTACAGGCCAGGAACAGTAACCATTGAAAAAGTACAGCCCCAGGATAGTCAGCCAATGCAGGACTCCGGCGAATCCCGGAGCGAAACCGAACGGCCGCCTGTGCCGGACAATCCTGCGCCCGGCTCCGATTGAGTTCTACGCTGAAGGTATGATTTCAGTCCACCCCGACCCAGAGCTAATTCGAAATCGGCACGGGTTAATCAGGATTTATACTGCGGTCGACGCCGTTCTTTGAAAGCTGATTGCAGTTCCCGGAAATCCTCGCTGTCCAGGAAGGCCGCATTCCATACAGCTACATAGTTAAGTCCTTCTTCCGGAGTGTGCCTTTCCATGTAGTTTAGCTGCTCTTTCACGCCTCTTAATACAATACCAGGATTGGCGGCTACTTCGGTGGCCATATTCTGAGCGGCCTGGTGAAGAGATTCTTGATCCGGGTAAAGCTCGCTGAAAAGCCCCATGTCCTGACATTTGGTTGCACTGTAGTCCGAACCAGTAAATGCCATAAGACGTGTATTTCCCTGACCAATAATGCTTGGAAGCCTGTTTAAGCTGCACATATCTGCAACAATGGCCACCTTCGTTTCTCGGAGGCTTACCGAGGCATCCTGAGCCGCCAGACGTAGATCGCAGGCGCAGATGAGATCCAGCGCCCCACCTATGCAGTGTTTATGTACTGCACCTATAAAAACGATCCTGCTATTCATCATCTTGATGAATCCGCTTTGCATTTGTTGAATGAGTGCCAGAAATTCCATTCTCTTATCGGCTGTGGCACCCTGGATTATGTCGCCAAACTTCTCTCCGAACTCATTTAGCTCCAGACCAATGGAAAAGGATTTCTTTCTGGAAGCAATGACCACGCATTTAATATTGGAATCCCTTTCCAGGTAATCCACCAGTTCTGGCAGCTCCTTCCAGAAATCCCAGACCATGGAATTTCTGGCATCGGGACCGTTAAGATATACAGTGGCGGTTCGATTTTCTGATTGTTTTTCAATTTCAAAGAAGTTGAATTGGCCCATAGGGGAAAGGGCCCATCTCCGGATGAGCCCGCAAGCTTAAAAATGAAGCCAAACCAACTGAAAGAGAGACTGGAGGAACCGGGACAGTCCTTCCGATTGGGAAGTGTAATACAGGAAGTGGCAGCGGAGGCGCGTTCAAATCCGGAGATGATGGAATCTCTGGATTCGTTACTCAAGGAATGCAAGGACCCGGATTTCTGGCGGACAGGAGCTCGATGGGGCAGCACACTGTTTCATACCATCGTTCGTGTGGGAAATTCTCGTTCAATGATGTTGTTGCTCGGATTTGCTCGTTCTTTACCTGAAGATTATCCGTTTGGCCCGGTGGATTTGCTGGGCAACATCTTGCCTCTATACGGGCATATCATGATAGGCCCGGCCAAAGAACTTGTTCGATCCTCCAGTGATGCGTCCGAGGCAGTGGGATTGCAGACACTATGCCAGCTCTATCTGGATGGTGTAGTCCACGGAGACAATGCAGCATACCTGAAGGCATTGATTTCAGAGTTTGAAGGCGATAGTTATCTTTCGCAAAACATTGTGGAGCTGGTGCAGAATTCAATGCAGAGAGTTAATCTTGAAGAGAGTGAAACCATAGATCCAGAAGATGTACTGGTGGAGCTGGGCGAACTTTAATTGGATCATTCCTTATTTTTGATGAGTCTAGGAGGCTGTGGTCCGTACAGACTTTGTAGATTCTGAAAAATAGCAACCGACGTTGCCAGACTGCTGTGCAGCCGTATTCGCTTCAGCGGTTTCTTTATATTCCCGCTTTCATGGTATAATCTCAGTTCACAAGTTGGTAGAACTTCTTCTCGCCAGAGTTGCCAGGCCCCCCGATCCGTAATCCGTTGTTTTTGATGCAGGACCGATGCGAAGTCTTGCAGAGACTGTTTTCCCTTTAGTCGAAATCGAAACAGAAATCTACCGTGCTCCAGTTCCCCGGGGCTCATTCGAATGTATCTTATAGAGGAACTAACCAGTCCTCCCGTAAACGTTGCCAGTCCAAGCGCACCCACGATGATCCCTCGAAGTAACACATGAATATCCATTTCCAGGCCATGCAGCACCAGAAATACAACCCCGGAAAAAAAGACTGCCAGAGGCAACGCAGTTTCCAGCGCAATGGGATCACTCCAGATAACAGTCCTCTCAGAAAAAACGATGCGCAGTCGGTTAAATGATCCGCGATGGAGATACGGCACGGGAGGTTCACTTTGAGCGGGAAGAATGCAATCCTCCTGAAGTTTTTCAATCCTAGCGAACTTGCGCGCGGCCTCTCGTCTTGAGCTGAATTTATGAACTTCGAGATATATGTTTCCGGGTAGTCGCAAAAAAAGAACAGCTCCGCTACGGGGAGAAATTCTAAGTTCTTTATTCTGAGTAAAATCTCCGGTAAGTAAAATCTGTCCGCCGGGATCTGAAAGGACGATGCGAAATCGATTCTGTCCATGGGTATCCAGCTTTTCCAGGATAGTTCGTACAGAAACCCGTCGCATGTAGATTAGAATCGTGGAGCCCAGTCCGGTTGCCAGAAAGCCCAGGGAAATTAACAATGAGGCGGATAATGTCTTACTGCCGGTATATTGATAGAACAGCCCTATGCTCAGAAAACATAGACCGGCCAGAAACATTACCGGACCACCCAGAGTGCTGGAACGGGAAGGAAGTAGCTTGATGCGTCCCTGCATCAAGTGAGACTCTCATTTAGATCCGACAGAAATTGCAGTATGGATCGGCAAGCGATTCCGGTGGCCTTGTCATCCTTGCTCATATCACCGCCCGCAATATCCAGATGAAGAACCGGTAAATCTCGAGAAACTCCACTCATCACAAATGCGGCGGCCGTTTGAGCCCCCCTGTAGCTTTCGCTCCCAGTATTGTTAATATCGGCCCCATCCAGTTTACTGGCAATGTCTTCAAAATCTTCTTCCAGTATATCCAGAGTCTGGCAATAATCGGCGGCGCGATAGCCCGCTGCTGCCAGACGGTCTCGATATTCATGGTGCAAGGACATGAGAGCTGTATTGGGACCCACTGCCCGTGAGGCCGAACCGGTCAGAGTTGCAACAGTAATCATCAGATCCGGTTCAGTGCGCTCAGCCATGGCTACCGCATCAATAAGTGTGAGGCGACCCTCTGCATCGGTATGGCGAATTTCCACTTTTTTACCGCAAGTAGTGTTCACTATGGAATCCGGCAGCATGGCGGCTTCGTTTACCAGATTAGGAGTTGCGGCCAGAAAGGTATGAATTTCAAGATTCTGTAGGTTCAGGCTTTTGATTGTATCAATGACTCCCAGCACTGTAGCTCCACCGGTCATGTCCGCCTTCATTGTATTCATGTAATTACCCGGCTTAACCTGAATTCCTCCGGTATCGAAAATAACACTCTTGCCTACCAGAGCGATCCGCTTCTTTGCCCCCTGGTTCGGTAGCTTTAAATGAATCCAGCGAGGTGGATCGAAGTCCACAGATCCTCTGGCAACGGTGAAAAAGCAGGGCATATTCTCCTCGATCCAGGACCTATCCTCAACTATGGAAATTTCCAGATCGCTCCTTTCTGCCAGAGAGCGAGCTTCGGCCGCCAGGGTTTCGGTACGCTTTGTGTTGGGAGGCATGTTCACCAGATCCTTGGCTCTGGCGGCAGCTGCATTCATGGCTGTGGCCAGCGTCACTGCCGATGGCTTCTTGTTTCCCGGTTCAATGCCTGCGATATACAGACTTTCAAATTCCGGCCTATCCTTTTCATATTCCCTGGACCGGTACAGATGATAACTGACCGCTGCGGATGCAGCGATGACTGCACTGGCCTCTTCGCCGATCCAGTTCGAAGCATCCAGGATCAATCTGCCAGCATTTCCGGACAGATTGGATAGTCCGGATCGCAGAGCCTCCATAAACCTGGATGGATTGATTGCCTTTCGATTTCCCAGTCCCACAAGAATGACTCTTGCGAAGTTGATGGGCCAGTGTGTAAAGACCGCAGACTTTTTGTATGCGGGTTTGAATCCCAGACTCTGCAATTCCTCCTGGAACAGAGCTCTGCTCTCTCCAATTAGCTGAAGGAATCGATCCGGTAATTCAATTTCCGATTGGAACTGCGAATCCCCATTGTCCGTTGCATAGATTGGAATGATGAGTGTGTCTCCCTTCCCTATTTCCGGAAGGGATAAATTGACTTCTATTGAAAAAGGCTGATATGGCATGGTAGGCTCCAAGGTCTGGCCCTGGCAGGATCAATTTCCGGCCAATCGTGAGCCCAGGTACATTCCCAGAAAAGCGAGCGCTGCGCCGCATATAAGGCTTATGAACCAGTAGACCAGAGCCAGTTTCCAGCGACCGGCCTCCACAAGCAAGATTCCTTCCACTGCAAACGTAGAAAAGGTAGTCAATGCTCCCAGAAAGCCCGTGGCCCAGAAAAGCCTGTAATCACCCTGCAACCAGTTGGCTTTGCCCAGAGCATAAACCAATCCCAGCAAGAATGATCCCAGTAAATTGACCAGAAGGGTGGGCGCGGGAAAACCGGCGTATGCAAATGGTTGCATCCATCGCGCCACGGAAAACCTTAGAATGGCCCCCAGGGCACCACCAAGTGCAACAGCAAGATAGGACCAGGCATTTATCATTGTCTTATGCGGGAAAAACCACAACCCCATCTTCGAATTGTCTGCGTATTTGTCGAATGCCCTCTTCGGGCAACTCAGGATGAGCCACAGCCAGGGCATAGGTCTTCTGAACCAATTCCTGATCCTGCACCAGATCGCTGAGTCTGAAATCAGGCAATCCGTGCTGCTTCAGTCCCAGCAGTTCTCCGGGGCCTCGGAGGCGAAGGTCCACTTCAGAAAGATAGAAACCATCATGGGAGTCCACCAGGGCCTGCAGTCGAGTGCCGGTCTCTTCGCTCTGGCTTTCAGACATTAACACGCAGAAACCTTTTTTGTTTCCTCGACCAATGCGACCTCTAAGCTGATGTAGCTGAGAGATTCCAAATCGCTCCGCATGTTCGATGATCATCATTGTTGCATTTGGCACATCCACGCCTACTTCAATTACAGTGGTTGTTACCAGAAGCTGGATTCTGCCAGCCCGAAACTCCTTCATAACAGATTGCTTTTCATCGGATTTGAGCCGGCCGTGGAGTAGTTCGATGCGAAATTCTGGAAACGTGGCTTTCATTTCTTCGAATGCATCGGTCGCGGCCCTGATATCCACCTTTTCCGATTCATCGATCATTGGATAAACAATGAACCCTTGCTCGCCGGCTTTCAGATGATTTCGAATGCTTTTGTTCAGACCCTGGCGTCGATCCTCAGTGAGCCACATAGTTTCAACGGGCTGCCTTTCGGCTGGCTTTTCTTTGAGCAGTACCAATTCCAGATCTGCAAATGCTGTGAGGCAGAGGGACCTGGGGATTGGCGTTGCTGTCATGGCTATCAGGTCCGGGTTCTTTCCTTTCCTGCGAAGCTTCTCCCTTTGCTCCACACCAAATCGATGTTGTTCATCAATAACTACAAGTCCCAGATTGCCAAAATTCACACGATCTTCGATAAGGCTGTGGGTGCCGATTAGCAGATCCACTTCTCCATTTTCGGTCTGGGAAAGAATGCGATCTCTGGCCTTTTTCGGATCCGCTCCGGTGAGCAATTCCAGTCTTACATCTGTAATCATACTGGCGGCGTTAATATATGAGCTCAGTGTTGCAAAATGCTGCCGGGCCAGAATTTCCGTAGGGGCCATGATAGCCACCTGGATACCATTCTCGATGTAATGCAGAGCGGCCGCAAATGCGATCAAAGTCTTTCCAGAACCCACATCTCCCTGTAGAAGATAGGCCCTGGAAGCATCGCCCTGGCAATCACGGATCATTCGATCCAGTGCACTGATCTGACCTGCAGTGGGCTTGAACGGAAGATGTGAAAAAAGTCGATCCACCAAACCGCTTTTTCCAAACGGTAAAGGCCACAGTTCTCTTGGATAGGATTGCCTCTTCTCCCGTTTTCGTGCCATAAGCACGCCGAATAGATAAAGCTCCTCGAACTTGATATACTCTCTGGCCTGATTCAGCTCCTGATCGGACGTTGGAAAATGGATCTGTTCCAGGGCCCGTAGTCGATCCACCAGGTTTTCCCCGCTACGAATGGATTCTGGTAGAGTTTGAAGTTCAGACGCCCTCTGCTTGAGAAGATCTAGCGCCTCTCTTACCATCCGCCTCAATCCCCGGGAATCCAGTCCGGCCTTTTTAAGATTGTCTGATCCAGGATAGATAGGCACGATTCTGCCCACATGTATTAATGAATCATCCTCTTCCAGAGCCTCAAAATCCGGATGCACCATCTGCAGCCCCCCGAATGCCTCGAGCTTTCCAGAAACTACGTACAGATTATCCTTTTTGAATGCATGTCGAAAGTAAGGAATTCCGCGAAAGAAAACCAGATTAACAGGCTGACCATTCTCAGTTCTGGTTTGAACCATCAGCCGAGACTTGCGACCATGAGTAACAAAGAAATTCTGAATCCGAACTACAATGGTAGCTTCCCCTTCGGAAAGCAGCGCATCTTTCAGAATACTGCGGTCTACATAGCGTCGCGGCAAATAATAGAGTAAATCTCTGTAGCAGAACAATCCAGCTCGATCCAGTGCCGATTGCCGGGCCGGGCCGACTCCTTTTAGCGTGTCCAGGGCTGTATCCAGCAGCGATGGAGCTTCCAGTGTAGCTTCATGACCGGGCTGCGAATCTTTGGCGGAGCGCCTGGAGGGCTTATTCGACTTCAGGTCAGAGTCATTCTGTGCCTTTTCGGAAACGGAATCCTCGACGGCTCTGGACCGTGTAGCCTTCTTCTTGCTAGCTTTCTTTTTGGAGGCTGGTTTCACTGCTGGGACAAATATCCTTTAGTACACATTCGCTGCAAAATCTCTTTCTTGCCGTGCAACTTGATCGTCCCAGAAAAATCATATACAGGGACCAATCGATCCAGTACTTTTGAGGTAGCGTCTCCATGAGATCTCTTTCAATGATCACCGGATTCTTGCTCTTTGTCAGTCCTAAAAGTTTACTGATCCGGGCTACATGGGTATCTACCACCACACCTGAAGGAATGTTGTAGAGTTCCTGAAGCACTACATTGGCCGTCTTTCGGCCCACACCCGGAAGAGCTGTAAGCTCAGCCAGAGTTTGCGGTATCTTACCGCCATGATTTTCCAGAACCTGCCGAGCAAAGCCCTGAATATTCCTGGCTTTGTTTCTGTAAAATCCTGTGGAATGAATTAGTTTTTCAATCCTGGATAATGGAGCGGCTACGTAATCTTCCAGATCTGGAAAGGCTGAAAAAAGTGCGGGCGTGGTTTTGTTCACCATTTCATCCGTGCATTGAGCACTCAAAATGACGGCGATACAGAGTTCGTGTGGCCTGGAATAATGAAGGGGGCATGAAACCGGCCCGAATTTCTTTTGGAGCCGGCTATATGTTTTCTGAATGAAGCTCTTAGGAACCGAACTCAGCGAGCCAGAACCTTAAGATCCTGACCGTATTTCTTCATCAGAGATTTAACTCCGATGCGATTCAGGGTCTTGAGCATGCGTGCGGAGATCCGAAGAGTTACATAACGATTCTCATCGGCAATGTACACTTTCTTGGTCACAAGGTTGACCTTGAATTTTCTTCTGGATTTTCTATGTGAGTGGGAAACGGTATTTCCTGACCCAGTTTGCTTTCCGGAAACCTGACATCTACGAGCCATAGTCGAGAATTTTTCGATTGCCCCGAGGGTCAAGCGAAAGCAACACAGCAGAAGCGTTTGCTGCTTTTTTTCCTCATAAATACATGTGAAATCAGCAATCTGATCTCTGGAATACCAGAAGGGGAGGAATTATGTCGTATCAAAAGGATCTGGAAAGAGGCTCAGGTGAGGTGCTCAGGCTGGAGCTTTCAGAATTCAAAGGACGGAAATTGTTCAATATTCGGATATGGTACCAGGACAAAGAAAGCGGGGAGTATCGCCCCACTGCAAAAGGTGTCACAATTCGACCGGACCAGTTTCAGGAATTTAAACAGGCAATACTGGAAGCAGAGCCGGAAGTGAATCAGGCTTTGCAGGAATAGTCCTTGAGAATTTGGAATCCATGGAATGAATAAAATCAAAAAAGCACTTCTAATCATTTTGGGTATATCCTGGGCATTGCTCTTTGTCTGGGCCTTTCAGGATGCAAGAGTCTTTGCAAGGGTGAAAATTGCCCAGTATCTGGGTTGGCATTCAGGTACGGTGCCGGAACAAACCAGCGAAGCGATCGCTCTCCATGAGTTTTTGCCGCGATCGCAGCTGGTGCCCGAGTCTCCCAATAAGCCGGAGAAACCTGCCTATCCATTGTTTGAATTTCATGGTCATATTTTTCCAGGATACGAAGGCAACCTCATCGAAGAAATGTCGGATCTTGACACCGCCATGTTTGTGGATCTAGCTTTGCGAACAACAACGGTAGAGAAATTCGATGAGTTGCGAACGAAATACCCGGATGAACGAATACTCATTTTTCCTGGATTGAACTATGATCGCCTGGAGGAAGAAGGAGATCCGTTCCAGAAGATGGCCCGGGATCTGGAGGCTCTTGCCAGGGACCGAGGCGTAAAAGGAATCAAGCTCTGGAAGGACCTGGGCCTGTTTAGAAAATACAAAGATGAAATCATTCCCATCGATGATCCTCGGCTGGATCCGGTCTGGGATGTTTGCGCCCGGTATAACCTGGTGGTAGGAATTCACACTGCGGATCCCCCGGCATTTTTTGATCCAACGGATGAGCACAATGAACGGTTCCAGGAATTGGCCAGACGACCGGAATGGTCTTTCTTCGGAGAGGGGTTTCCATCCTTTGATGAATTACTGGCACAAAGAGATCGATTGTTTCAGCGCCGGCGAGACGTACGATTTGTGGCTCTCCATTTTGGTGAACTGGCCCATGACCTGGGAAAAGCCCGAAAGCTACTCCAGAAAAATCCCAATGTCTGGCTGGATACAGCGCAGCGAATCGATGAGCTTGGCCGGCATCCTCGGGCGGTGGCCCGGTTCTTCGTTGATTTTCAGGACCGAATCCTGTATGGAACCGACGGTTTACCGGACAGATCCAAAATTGAAATCTACTGGCGATTCTTCGAGACAGACGATGACTATTTTGACTATTATCCGGACCATAAACCACGCAAGGGACTGTGGAAAATCCATGGATTGAACTTGCCAGATCCTGTACTGAAGAAACTATATTATGGAAACGCTCTGAAACTTTTGAACATTTCTGAGAAAGAATTCTTCCGATATGTAGAGCAATAGGGCCTGGTGACGGAAGGACGATCAAGATTGGTCGGGAAAAGAGGGAAAAAGAAAAAGGGGCCCCTCATTCCCATAAGCCCCGGCCCCTCGGCGCCCAGTGAATAGCCCACCGGGAGATTGTACAAGCGATTTTTTTCATGGCCACCACCAAACGTTTCAAATACAAATGCCGCTCCTGCGGACAGTACTATCTGGTGGTGCTGGACCCAACAAAGCGCACCATACATCGCAGTAAATGTCCTTATTGTGCTCATAGCAGCCGCTTCGATAACCGGGATGGCCGATTGGATGGCAGCGGTGCGGCCAATGCCCTGGGTTCCAGGAGTCTTGCCGGTTCCGGCTCCCCTGGTGGATCGTCCCTTTCTGGTCCTGGACGAAAATCTGTTTCCGGCCCGGCCGGCGCGGGTAATGGCCTGGCGGTTCAGTCCCGGGACTTCTCCGGCCGAAAACCTGGCTCTCGTAGCACCGGCAATTCTGGTTCCTCAGGATCATCCGGGCTGAACTTGATTGGAACGATAGGCGATTTTTTCTCAGGTCTTGGGGAATGGATTTCTGGCCTGGCAAATGGCCGTTCTCCTGTGGCTCTGGGTATTGCCGGAATAGGGATTCTGGGTTTGCTCATCGGTTTCTATTTTCTTATCGTTGCATTTTCCGTTGATGGGGATGAATTCATTCACCGGGCCCAGGGGATTACTGCCAATCGAATCGTGGATCGCAACGGTGCTCTGATTGGCGAGCTGTTCTCACGGAAGACTGGAACCATGAAAGCCGAAGAAGTGCCTCCTAAACTAAGAGACATTCTTCTTTTCGTGGAGGATCGCAGTTTTTATGATCACGGTGGCATCCATCTTCCTTCCATTGCACGGGCCTTCTTCGCAAACGTACTGAGGCTTGGTTATGCCCAGGGTGGCTCCACGATTACGCAACAGCTGGCACGGGTATTGATGGAAGACTTTGAAAAGTCTTTAGCCAGAAAGGTGCGTGAGGCCTCCCTTGCCCTGCAGCTGGAAAGTTCCATGAGTAAAGATGCGATTCTGGCCGCGTACATGAACCAGGTGTACCTGGGACATGGAGCTTACGGTATGCAGGAAGCATCCAAATTTTATTTTCGCAAAGGTCTAAGCGAAACCAATTTCGTAGAGAATCTGATTCTGGCATGTCTTCCTTCGGCCCCCAGTCGGTTTTCCCCCATACGTCATCCGGATGAATTAGTTACGAAGATGGACGTAGTCTATTCGGAGATGCAAAAAGAAGGCTTTGAATCGCCCTCGCAAAATGAATACGATTTACTCAAAGAACAGGTGTTTTCTTCAATCAATCGTAGCCCTTCAGCCACTGTATTTGGAACCAGAGTCAATGAAGCCCCATTTGTTTCGGAACATATTCGATTACAGATAAAAGAACTCCTGGGTGGTGAGTTCATGTACGGCAAAGGACTTCTGATTGAAACCACTATAGATCGATCATTGCAGGTGGCCGCCACGGAACAGAGCGAAGCCTGGATGGAAGAAGTATCCAAATATCATAAGCCCACTATTCGAAAGGATGGTAAGGTTGTTCCTGAAACGGATAAAGCAGTCCTGATTCGAAGAGAATACGAACGCATGGGTCTTGGCCCTGTACTTCTGGGTGCACCGGCAAGCGCAGTTCAGGAGCCCAGGCTTCAAACTGCCAGCGTAGGGATCCATCCTGAAACCGGCGCCGTGCTGTTCATGAATGGAGGCACCAGGTTCCATTCCGGAAATCAGCTCAATCGTTCGGTGATGATGTACCGTCAAACTGGAAGTGCGATTAAGCCAATTATCTATTCTGCAGGGCTGGAGACCGGGGAAATCAATCCCGCCACAGCTCTGGACGACTCCCCGATCTTCTTTGATGGGGCCAGGGGCGCGAACGGTGAGAACTACTGGCTTCCGGATAACATAAGTGTCAGTTATGAAGGTTTGATTCCGGCCCGGGTAGCGCTGGCAAAGTCCAGAAACATCCCGGCCATTCGTGTAGCCAGAATGGTAGGAGTGCCCAGGTTGGGAGAGCAATTCAGAAAGTTCTTTTTTCATTCCGATGCTCAGTTTAAGAGTAGATTCAAAGAGAATTTAACTGTTGCTATTGGTTCTACTGAAATGAGTCCGCTGGAAATGGCCGTTGCATTTGCCGCTGTGGCTAACAATGGAGTAATGAGACGTCCTTATCTGATCAAGACAATCAAGGATCCGGACGGGAAGATTCTGTATAACGGCGCCGGCGAAGATGAATTTGATCTAAATGTACCGGTGGAAAGTAAGGTTCTTCCCGGGGATGTGGCAGCAGTACTGACCAGTATGATGAAAGACGCAGCCAAGTATGGCGGAGTGAATCGTGGCGGTTTCAGTTCCCCGGATCTTGCCGGCAAAACTGGTACAACCAATGAATACAGAGATGCCTGGTTCATCGGATTTATACCCAGGATTTCAGCAGCTGTCTGGGTAGGCTTTGATCAACCAAAGTATTCTACACGTCGGGGAACAGGCTCCTCTCTGGCCGGTCCTTTATTCGGACGAATCCTCAAAGCGGCTCCCGCCGATCTTAAGAATGGCAATTATCTGTTTTCGCCAGCACCTGTTACAAAGAGAGTCTGCTCTGAATCCGGCGATTTGCCCGGTCCTTATTGTCCTGCAACCAGAACTGAAATAATGCCAGCGTCGGCTGTGCCAGGTCATGTATGTGAAATCCATAAAAAGCCTGAAGCCGAACCAGTGGCTCCGGAACCGGAGGATTCAGACTTTGATTAATCCGAATTCAAAATGGATGTCGGTGCTGATGCACTGGAACTCTCTAATGTCCTGCCGTAACTCTCCGTTGGCCCGCCGGGGATTTCCACCGCCGAATTGCTCAGATTTGACAAATCTTTATGCGGATAGAAAGGCATTTCTTTGTCGGAATGCGCTGGCTTTTCTATTGTTATGCGGCCTGCTGCTCAACTTGTTTCCAACCACGATTCAGGCGAACGGGGCAGGGTTATTCAGGAGGGCCTATGCTCTGGAAACATCCGATCCGGAAGCGGCCATTCGAAATTACAGAGCGGCCCTATCCAGCGGGCTGCCAGCCAATCTTCGCCGAGCAGCCGTCTGGAAGGTATACTTTCTGTATAAGAGAAATCATTATTACATTCAGGCCTATCGATACGGAAATACCATCGGGGCCGGAGGCTCCCATCAATCAGAGATTATGCGAAATGCACTGCATCGCTGGGGAATTACCAGTTCTGATTTCAATACCCTGGTTCAGGCCTGGTCTTCGGGCAGCGGATTTCCAGACGTAGCCAACAAAATAATAGGCCAGAGAAGTCGCAAAGCACCGGTACTTGCGGCCGATCTGAGAAGGGCCCTGGAGCTGGAAGGCAAGGGGGATCTGGCCAGTAGGGTTATTGTGCGAAAGCCAAATAGCAAAACTGGCAATGATCCAGATCTGGAGCAGGCAGAATATTATTACAGCCAGGGAGATCTCAAGGGCGCAGAGAATCTCCTATGGAAGAAAGCCAAATCCGATGACCTGAACTCGGCGGCTCGCTCCAGGCTTTTATACTTACTGGGTAAAATCCGACTAAAGCAGAACAACGAAACAGAGGCCATACGATTCTATCGTCTGGCTGCCGGGTACGCTTCGGATTCAGAATCCCGCAGGATGCTTGCCCTCGCCTCCTACCGGCTGTATCGAAATGGAAAGAAAGAAGCTGCATACGAACTAATTGACCAGTTCCCGGAGCCAGATGAAGATAGGATGCGACTGTATTTTCTGGTTGTGGCTGTGGATGCGGCCTCCAATCAGAATGCTCTTCGTCGTTTGAGGTCCATGGAAAAGGAAATCCGGGAGAGAGTCCGATTGGGACAGGCGGGTTTTCTGGAGAAGAAGGCTTTGAGTCTGCTAAATTGAGGCTCGTCGAATGATTCGAATCCGGTAAACGATTTCTAATATGAAGCTACTGAATTTAATTCCCATTTGCCTGGTGCTGGCAGGCTGCCTGATGCAATGCGCATCAGCAGAGAAAAGGAATGATAATTCAGGTACGGAGCAAACCTCGGATCCGGTGGCCGATGAGTATTTAGAAAAACAAAAAGAAGATCAAAGTAATCAGGATTTGAAAGACGTTCCAGTAAGAATTGATCGAACCAATGATTCAGACGGAGAAGCCTTCGTAATAACAGAGTCCAGCGAATCGGACCCTGATACGGAAGACCAGCAACAGGAGCACACGAAGCCACTTACGGAAGATGAGAAAGGAAAGCCCGAAGGGTTATCCGAAGCGGAACGAAAAGCAGAAGAAGAGCGTTTGGCTCAGCTCGAAAAAGAAAGAAAGGAAAAAGAGGAAGCTCGCAGAAAAGAGGAAGAACGACGAAAGAAGGAAGCCGAACTAAAAAGACTAAAAAACGAGGCAACGTATCAGGCAGAAGCCTTTGCCAATCGGCAACGAGAATTTGAAATGGCTCGCAAAGCCTTTCGAATAGAAGCATTGGTAGTGCGAAGGGATGCTCGCCTGGGTTCCGTATATCCTCAGTCGCAGACGTTCTGGACCAGAGAATCCGAGCAGAGATTCACGGCAAATCCAGCGTTTGAAGTAGGAACCGATCAAATCTATCTTGTAAAACTTTCAAATCCCCTGGATTATCAATCCTCCATTTCCGTGAATGTTCCTCCCGGTGCAGTTGTTATAGAATTGAAAGATCCGCTAGCTGTGTGGAATCGGATCAAAGACGGCTCCGGGCGCTGGATTTTGATGCAGAAAACCAGCGAAGGATATGTTCCTTTGAGCCTGGATCGAAACGGAATCAGCTATCGTGTCGCTTCTGTGGAGATAGAATCTGGAATTGTGAAGCTGGAGATCTATAGTCGGTCAAATACGCGCCGAGCCGGACAGTATCACATTCTGTATCCGGTAGAACTGGAATTAATACCGGCTCCCTGATCATGGGAGCCGGCCAAATTCTTAACTTTTCTTTTTGAATACACCGAAAATCTTGCCCAGAATACCCTGCTTCTTTGCAGGTTCTTCTCGGCGCTGACTCTTGCCCCGATTTCGCGAACCCTGCTGGTTGCGATTCTGATTTCTACCGTCATTGCGGTTTTCGCTGCGGGCTTCCGAACCCTGGGAGGAGGGCCGGCGCTTTCGATTCCGGTTGCCCGCTTTCTTTGCTCGTGCAGGAGCAGGTGCCTTATCCCGCCCCAGCAGTCTTGCCCGGTCCTGTTCGCGGACTGTATTAGCATCATTGCTATCGGCAGTAGCCACATTTGCATCTGCGGGTTTTCTGGATCCGGCGGGTCTTCGCTTTCTTTTTCTTCGCTGATCTGAAGAACGATCCGATTCAGGTGTTTCTGTGGCGGCTTTTGGCGGCCTGGATCCTTCGCGACGACCCTGGCCATCCGAAGGGCCTCGGCCACCTTTGCGATTCCTGCGACGATTGTTGCGATCTCCTTCGGGTCCGGATTGCTCCTTTTCGCTGGAGCCTTCATGCGAATCCCGGAAAGGTTCAAAGTTGCCTTCAGGAAATTTTACGAAGGAGGGGTCCACCTGACCCACTGGAATCTTATGCTTCAACAGCTGCTCAATTCGCGGAAGGCATTCGAAATCGTCCTCGGAGCAGAAAGAATAGCTAATGCCTGTCTTGCCTGCTCTGGCCGTCCGCCCAATCCGGTGCACATAGGATTCCGAATCCTGCGGTAGATCATAGTTGAAGACATGAGTGATGTCATCCACATCCAGTCCGCGGCTGGCAACATCCGTGGCTACCAGTACGCTATATTTCCCCAGTTTGAACTGTTTGAGTAATCGTACTCGTTTCTTCTGGTCCAGAAGTGAAGACAATCCCGTGGCTGCCACTCCGTAGCGATGCAGCTTTTTCGTGATATCCAGTACCTTTCTTTTGTAGTTCGTGAAGATAATGGCCCTGGGTTTCTCTGCTCCAAGAATCAAATTGATCAGATAGGGCATCTTCTCTTCGCGTCCCAGATGAAACAGATGCTGATCAATTTTATCTACTTCAATCGTTTCAGCTTTGGTTCGAACCTCCACTGGATCGTGCATGAAGTCCCAGGCCAATCGCATGACGTAGTAACTCATGGTTGCTGAGAACAACATGGTTTGAGATTTTTCCGGGAGCTTCTTCATTATGTAACGAATGTCCCGAATGAATCCCATATCGAACATCCGATCGGCTTCATCAAGTATCAGATGATGGATGCTGTCCGTGGGAAATTTGTTTTGTTTGATGTAATCAATGAGACGACCTGGTGTTGCTACAATGACCGATGGTTTCGCAGCGAGCTGCTTCTCCTGTTTGTCATAGCTGTCGCCTCCATAGATGGTGGCCAGATTCAGAGAATGATGGGTCAGTAATTTCTCAACTTCTTCAGCTATCTGGAGACAGATTTCGCGGGTGGGGGTGAGGATCAGTGCTGCGGGGCTCTTTCCTTCTTCCCTGGCCTGGATTATATGATCAATCACTGGGAGCAGAAATGCGATAGTCTTTCCGGTTCCTGTTTGACTGATGCCTACAATGTCTCGCCCTTCCTGGGCTGGCTGAATGGTATCTTCCTGGATCTGCGTTAATGTTTCCAGCCCCTGGTCTGCCAGAGCCTGTTTTAAGTCCTTGTGGACTGCTAAATCTTCAAATCGCATTCTCTGCCACCTGAGCAAATGCCGGCAGCCTGTCAATTCCGACTGCCGGAGGGAAAATTCGTTGACCAGCCTCAAATTAGAGGTTATGGTCTATTATGATCATCTCAGACACCGGTCGAAAATTTCGATACGGTGCCGCCTTCCTGCTCATTTTCATCTTTGTCCAACCCTTGATTTCCGCGCCGGGACTGAAAAGTCGTCCGGAAGGATCCTATCTTAGAAAGCTGGCCGATCGGGGTACTCTGAGGATCGGATTGCAAAAGAATGTGGCGCCGTTTCATATTCCCGGAAACTCCGAATTTCCTGGCCTGGACGTTGAAATTGGACTATCCATAGCCTCCCATATGGGCCTGAAACCGGAGTTCAAATTTGGAAATCTGGATGAGCTGATCAGTATGGCAGCGCGGGGTGAGATCGACATTGCTCTTGGTGGTGTTTCCAGCGATCTTAAGCGAGGGCTCACTGTTAACTTTAGTGATCCATACTTAAAGACTACACCGGCCGCCCTGCTAAACCGAAAGGCTCTTCCTCCGGAAACTGGTTCCGTTGACTTTCCCAAGAAGAAGTTTGAATCTTTGCTGGATTTGCGGTACGCCGGTGCACTGAAGATTGGAGTCAAAGAAGGGACCACCAATGAAGAGATATTGAACCAGGATCCGGAATTCTCTGTGCACAGTATTCAGCCGTTTCCAGATAATAAATCTGGAATGGAAGCTCTGGAAAACGGCGATATAGATGCCTTTGTCGCGGATGGAATCTTCATCAAAGCTCAGACCATAATGCGAAAAGGTCTGCTATCTCGATTTGTTCCGCTCCATTCAGTGTATAGAGAAGAACATCTGTCACTGGTCCTGCCTCCTGGCCACTCCGAGTACTGGCTCTATATGAATTTCCTTCTGAAGGAAATGCATCGCACGGGAGAGATGAAAAAAATATACGATCGCTATTATTCGAACTCAGAATGGGCGAAAGATACGATTGTAGAGTGATTTAACCGGAGAAGTAACTATCAATTCTTCCAGACAAAAGCCACAATTTCTATTCCTGATTGCCGGATTCCTGATTGCTCCCCTTTTCTTTTCTGTACCTATCTCTGCACAGACCGCTGCCGTGATGGAGCGTTTCGACTACAATGGCAGTATGCTGGTCCGGGGTTTCTATACAAGCAGGGACCTTCCTCTGGAAAAGCAAACAGCTACTTTGTGTCCTAACCCTTACACGAATTCCAGCTCATCTGGCTCCAGCAGTAGCACCTCGGGTAATAGCAAATGCAGGGAGGAGCGGGATTTTTACACAGCAAGGTTTCGATTGAATCTCGCCTTTCGCCCTTCAAATTTTGTAGATATCATATACGGACTGGAAGTAGGGGAGCTTGAATTCGGAGATACCACTACCGGAAACACAGGGCCAGGCTCCGGCGGCACCGGTTCAGGTAGCGCTAATCTGGAGACTCGTGAGTTAAGACTAAATATTCACAATGAGAAAAAGACAATAAGCTTCAATGCAGGAGTCTTTCCTTACGGAACTCCCAACGGATTCGTGGCTGCTACAAGCGGAGCGGGATTCAATTTGAACTATTCTAAGGCGGAATGGTTTTCTGAGTTTGAATTATACTATATAAAAAAGGAAGACCAGTCACGGGTGGATCGAGACTCCAACGGATTTAATGACGACAATTACAAGGATGTGGATGTATTGCTGGGGAACTGGAAGTATTCAGGCTTACCCGGTTATCGCTCGGAGTTATATGCTCTTTATCGTGGAGATAATCGCACAGAAGATGCAAGTGGCAATGTAAGGGACACCTCCAGATTGTACTGGGCCGGGTTTTATCAGAGATATCGATGGGGAAAATTCAATTTCATGCTCCATGTAATCGGTAACTGGGGTAACGTGTATACTACCAGCCGCGACCTGCCCCGCGAAGATTTGCTGGCGGGAACGTCAGTGCTGGCACTTGCTGAGGAGGCTGAGAACTATCTTCCAGATCAAAGAGAGAAGCGAAAGATCGATGCAGGGGCTGGTGAAGCAGAAGTAGGCTATCAGATCACGGATCGTTTTAAGTTTTCTCTGGCTGTAGCCGGAGCCAGTGGTCGCCGGGGAGTGGAACCTGACGGTCGATCGGTGGATTACCGAAGGGATCAATTTCACTATGCAGGTCAGGCCTATCAATTTAGTGAGATTTCCGTGGATTCCTCCGGGGGGTACAGTCTATTTACATTGGGGGATCTCACCGGTCTGGTTGTTCGGGGGGCACGATTTGAAGCTCAAATATACGAATCCGTGGACACCGAAATCGGTTACTATTCATTGCATAGCTACCGGACGCCCACCATCGATTACAATCAGTACTTTACTGAATTTCCCGGTGGCAAGGGCCCTTCATCCTATTTCGGTCAGGAAGTGAACTGGAGGGTGAACTGGAGACCATTTAGCGATCTAACCGTTACTGCCTACGTCGCCTATTTCGATGCCGGGGATGGCTATAAGATTCTAAGAGATGTTGAGTACGGCGATGAGGCACTGGAATTCATGATCAGCGCCAATCAGACCTTTTAGAATGGCCGAATGACAGCCAGAATAATCACTGCAATCAATACCAGGGTGGGCACTTCATTCATCAAGCGAAATCGCCTGGAAGGATAATTACGCCCGGCCAGAAGCTGCTTTCGGTAGTAGCCGGCGAGAAAATGCCAGAAAACCAGAAACAGAACCAGAGTGATTTTAGCATGCAGCCACCCCGCTTTTGCAAATGCAGTCCATTGTAGATACACCATGGCCAGTCCAAATACCCAGGTAATTACCATCGCCGGTGTCATGATAATCTGGTAGAGCTTTCTTTCCATAATTGCCAGCTGATCACGAACGGATTGATGTTCAGTCTCCACGTGGTACACAAATAGTCTCCAGATGTAGAACATTCCGGCAAACCAGGCGACCATGAAGATCAAATGAATGGCCTTAAACCAAAGATACATAGTTCCAGGAATCAAATTGTCCCCCAATTGGCATCAAAAAATCAATTCCAGTCTTTGCCCCGGAAGCGGGAAAAACCCTGAATGACCATGGATTAGCTTTTTTCCAGATATAACTAAAAAAACTGGATCAATGAGGGCTACCTGGAATCGTTTCTGAATGGTCCTCGTAATCGACGCATTCAATGCCATTTACAAATTCGATGATCTGGAGGAGCATATGCATCGTGGCCAGCTGGAGTCTGCGATGCAGGGATTCATCCAGCGGATGGGCAGATTGAGGGAAGGCTGGAAAAAGCCTCTGGATATACACATTTTCTTTGATGGAAAAAAGAAGCAGGGAGATGATACGGACCGCGAAAATGTAGGTGGTCTGAAATGCTACTATAGTCATGATCGAAGCGCGGACTACTTGATTAAGCAGTTTCTCATTTCCTGCCAGTCTCCGGGAGAAGTACGTACGGTGAGCTCAGATAAACAGGTGCAGCATTTCGCCAAACAGTCTAGAAGCCAGGTACAATCTTCAGAAGACTTTGCCAAATGGGTGCAAGAAGTTCTCACTGCACCTGGAAAGAATCCAGAGGCGCGAAAGGAAGATCCAAAGATGACCGCCAGGGATATGGCCTACTGGATGGAAATGTTTAAAGGCAAAAGAAAAGGCGATCAGTAGTTATGAACGATGGGATGCGAAATAGCTGGATCGTTGCCATCCGTTTGATGCTAACTGTCGTTGCATTGGTAGCTTTTCTGTTTGCAGCGTCTATGTTTATTCGCTTCATGCAAGTGTATATTGTGCTGAAAGACATGGGTTATTCGAACCAGGAGATTCTTCCGGGTCACCATGATGCCCTCTTATTGGATGCAGTTCTGGCTTTGCTAGGACTTGGAGTCATCATTGTTTGTGCCGTTCTGGGCTTTGCAATTGGTCGATTGAAAAATTAGCGCCCCGCAGCATGCCGGATCTAATGCACTTCTGGCTATGCGGTAGTTACCTTCCATCTAATGGAATCCCTTTCAACAGATAGTTAATCGTCTTTGAGTTTCTTCGGCTGCGGTGCCCGGGAGTCTGCCTGCCAATTCAGAATGCTTCTGGAATTAGAATTTTAGTTTCCGGCCAATTCTGATCCTTCCGTTCAGTGTAGGCTCAAGTTGAGGTCAGATACGGAATTTGTCATCAGGTTCGCCTGAAACCTCAGGCCAGCATTTCCTTTTTTATCGCTCATTCGAATGTAAGGTAAAGTCTGCAGTCAAATTCAAGTCGGATATCGCCATTTGCTGCAGATTCGCAAGAGATCTCTGATCCGATTGAGATTTCAAGTGCTCCTTCAGATGCAAATCCATGTTCGCCTTAGAATTGTACCCATTCGCGGAAGTAGATTTGAGTGGGACTGCAAACTGGAATTAAGGTTCTGGCGCGAAAGTGAATGGGAGGTCCGATGAATTGGAAATCAGAGTTTACCAGATGAAGCCATCTGCATCGTCTCTTTTTTCTTTTCCGCTAAGTACATGAAAACGACGCACGCGACCCAGGATTACAGGATTGACTGTGCTGATCGGTATATGAACGATTTTCTGCCCCAGTCGGCTGGCCAGTTGAGTCATGTATGGAGCCGGCGGCTTATGAGCCAGATGGACCACTGCATTTCGTGTATTATATTCCAGACCGGCCAGCAATAATCTGTCTGCCGGTTTATCAAAGCGGTCGTAACCAGGGTCATTCCAGACATCATGAATTCGTCCTGGTGGAAAGGTTAGCATCAATCCACCGTAGGTGCAGCGGCAAATTCCCGGACCCACAACCTGATCGCCTGGAAATGTAGAATAAAAGGCCATATCGCTTTCCTGATGGTGTTCACCCCACCAGACCACTTGCCAGGGATGTTTGTCTTCATCTTCGTCAAAAATGATAACTACACTACCGGCATCGATGGCCTTCTTGTGCTGATCCCGAACATAGATTTTTCCAGAATGATAATTTCGAATTGTTTCTCGATAATCGATTCCATCTAAAAGAGAAGAACTGAATTCCAGAGTTTTTTCTTCGCTGGCCTTCATTATGGATTTCGCACGGTTCTGAAGATAGCGACCAAAATCTTCCAGCACCACATCTTCCGGAGGATAGGAGCAAATACCACTTCCATCCCAGAGATCTCGCCATTGGCCTGGATACTTTTCTCTTTGAATATTTCTGGTGATTCTAGGTGGAGGAACTCTGCGTTTGATTCGACGCTTCAGGCGAAATCGAATCAGTTTATGGTGCCGGAACAGATCATCCAGAGTGATTTCTTTTTCCTGGAATGGACTGGGCCCCGGTTCTCGAAGAAACATTAAAATATCATGAAAGATTCGAGCGAAGTTATCGTTTCCAAAGGCCCGTGCGCTCAGTACAAGTTGGTAGGTGTCCGGTAGAAGCTTCTGATTCAGGAAGCTCCAGTTGCGAGCAAACTGGAAGAAAATCTTTTCCCTTTGAGGAGGAAATATTTCGCCGGATTCTCGCTCATATCGATGTCTTGTTTCTCTAAATACCTGTCTTTGAAGCCTGATTCGATCAAAGCCAGGCAAAGCTCGGTGATACTTTCGCGCTAAATTCCAGGCAGTGTTATAATATCCAGGCTGAGTCAGTACTTCTGGATGCTTTCTAGAAAGGATTGTAATTTCCACTTCATCCCGGGACTGATTGACTCGATCATTCCAGTCCAGGAGTTCTTCCAGAGGTTCCTTTTCATCCAGGGGCGGAGCGGAATTGGAAGGCTCAGTGTTCTGAATCGTTTCCTTTCCCTGGTCGCTGTATTCCAGAGCGGGAAGACCCGCCGTGCTCATGGCCACCTCTGCCTTTTCCTTTTCCGCCGCGAACTCTTCGTTGGAGAGTCCCATCAATCTCTGGATGGAAGGCAAATGCTTCATACCGCAGACAAGAAGTGTCCAGTCCTCATCTGGATTCTGAAAGTTGGCCAGCTGTCGCATCCTTTCGGCCAGGCTGATCTCTCGAATGTAATCTACAAAGTCTACAAATTGCAGTCTAAGATCGCCTGCCTTTGCAGGGCCCGGCAACTCCTTGCGATACATTTCATACAGATCGCCTATGCTAAGCTCATTCAGGGAATAGGTATCCGGAAAGCGTTCATCCGTCCAGGCGTAGATGCCTTCTATCAGTCGATCCGCTGCATGAATAGGTATGCCAGCCTCAAAAGCAGATCGTGCGGCCTCTACGATAGGCTCCAGTGGCTCCATGATAAAATGGATGGGTGGATAGGTAGGAGGCTCTAGAGTCAGTACAGGTATGGATTCAGCATAAGGCAGAGCCCGATGCAATGCATTGCTGAATACATCGGGCAGTTCCAGAACAAGCTGAGAGGGTGGTCTTTCCAGAAAAAGCCGTCGGACAAGTAGTGTGCATTCAGCCGAACCATGAACGATGGGCAGGGCCCGTATTCCGGCAGCCAGATCAATGGCTATTTCGGAATCAGAGTGTAGCTTGCTCCGGGCTGGATAGTTGTTCGCAGACATGCTTTAGCTCAATCTCTGTTTATTGGGAATGTTTCTCAAAGATACCAATGGGACTCAGGTCACAAGATAACGAAGTGCATCATCGCCCAGAATGCCCATGACTGAATCGTGAAGCAATTCGCGAAAGCGAGCTTCATCCGTTACGATTTGACCACCCTCCTTCTTGAAGAATTCCCTGGATAGCCCCAGTTTGAGCACCATTCTTGTGATATTGATTCCATCTCGCACAGAATAGGGTTCATCTGCCTGGTGGGCCGCTTGCAGAAATCTTACTACATAGCTGATGATTTCATCCGGCGCAAAGGGAAGGTTGGCTTTCAGGATTTCCGCTTCCTCATCAGCATCTGCAAAATCGATGTAAATCTGAGGTTGTAGCCGGCTCTGAATGTATTCCGGAATTTCAAATGTAGAGGCATCCTCATTCATGGTGGCACAGAAGCGAAACTCGGGATGGGCTTTGACCTTGATACCTGCAATAATCGATTCAATATATCTTCTATGGTCCAGCAAGGGTGCCAGAGAAGCCCAGGACTTTTCACCCATGCGATTGCCTTCATCTAAAATGGCTACTCCCCCTTCAATCATTGCCGTGACGATGGCACTGGCCACGTATTTGATTTTACCGGATTCGGCGATGACAGGGGTAATTAGGAGATCTTCCGGTCTTGTATCCATGGTGGCCTGAAAAATATAAACAGGCTTTGCCAGGGCTCGGGCTGCTGCGGCCGCTAGCGTAGTTTTGCCTACGCCGGGGCGACCAATTAGTCTGGGATTCAGAGGGATGTCATCCTCATGGACCGTCATCCAGCAGGCCATTAGCTGCTGTAGAACATCCATATTTCCCACCCAGGGATGCTCGTCCTGATCCGGGGCTCCCAGATGTAGAGTGATTCCGTCGATGCTATGTGTTTTCATGGACAGGCCAACCTGCACTGTATCCGGCCGGCTGTCAAGATGGGCTTGACCCTGTTGGTTTTACCCGGGTCCATACCGTCATGCGTAACCTGTGGCTGCTCTCAACGCTCTTCCTCACTACAACGTTCCATCCGAATCTATCATTGCTGGCAGAGACGGAGGACTATTCCGGGGTAACCGAGGTAAATCGGAGTCCAGAAGCAGAACGCTTCATGGATCGCTTCATGGCAGAATCGGCAAGGGAGGCGAAGGTACCCGGAGCGATTGTGGCCATAGTGCAAAACGGGGAGATTATTCTGCTCAAGGGCTACGGAGATGCTCGTCTGGCCGATGGGAAGAAAGTGGATCCAGCTACTACGATCTTTCGAGTAGGAAGTATATCCAAAACCTTCGTGGGTCTGGGCATCCTGCAGATGATTCAAAAAGGGGAGTTGAACCTGGATCAGGATGTGGGTGAAATTCTGCCCGAACTGGCAGTGAAATTCGAGCATCCGGTGACAATTAGAAACCTTGTTACTCACACCGCAGGCTTTGATGAAAAGCTCATTGGGCTGGGCGCCGCGCCGGAGGAAAAGTTGCCGCCTCTCAAAGACATTGTTACGGAGCAGTACCCCGGCCAGATTGCCATTCCCGGAACTTATTATAATTATTCGAACTACGGATATCTGGTACTGGCTGCTGTGCTGGAAGTAGTTTCCCAACAGCCATTCGCTTCCTATCAGAATGAAAAAGTTCTGGGGCCCCTGGGTATGGAAGCGGCGTTCCTGCCAGAAGAAATCGATCAGGATTCTCTATCGGCCAGTTACTTCACAGGTATGGATGATCAGAGGGTGGAAATGCAGCCAATGAGGCTACGTTACTTTCCGGTGGGGTCGGTTTATGGAACGGGACAGGATATGGCTCGCTATCTACAGGCTCTAACAAATGGTTTTTCCCGGAGTGCCATTATCGATTCGGCCAGCTTTTCTCTGCTAACGGAAAATCAGTTCCGGCCCAATCCTGAACTAAACGGCACTGCCTTTACTTTCTACGAAAGAGATCTGCGCGGCCTGCGAATGTTGGAACACGGCGGTGACTGGGAGGCTTTTTCTTCTCTGATATCGTTCTCGCCGGAGAACAAAACTGGGATATTTTTCTCTACTAACGGTTCCGCAGATCCCATGCTCAGGGGAAAATTAATGCAGTCATTTGCTGATTTTCTGGGTCTGGAATCTGATGCAGAAATCTCAGTGACTCAGCCCGAGTTACCCCTGGAGAACTACACCGGTTCCTATCGATACGCTCGATATGAACATTTTGGGCTACTGAAGGTAGCCGGCCTTCCCATGCAGGTTGATGTTTCCGTAGAGCAAGATCATCTGCTGGCCACTTTTCCGGCGGAGTTTCGCGAACCTATTAAATTACTTCCGGTGGGGGGCCATGTTTTTGCATCCAGCGATCCGGTAGTCAAGATTGCCTTTCGCATAGAAGACGGAAAATCTGTGGGAGTATCGGGCACATATTTGATACCGTTTTATCTTGAGAGAATTAGCCCATTGGAAGGAATGCAAACCGTTGTGCCTCTGACAGCCTTTGCAGTTCTTTCCATGCTTGCCTGTCTTTTCCTTCCAGTGGCTCGTAAAGTTTATGCAAAATTCTTCAGGAAAGAAGCTCCGGATCTGAGCCAGGAAGCAGAGGCAGAGGAGAGAAAAGCTTTCAGGCTTCTAATTGCAACCGCCTGGGCCCATGTATTGTTCTTACTGGGAACACAAATCCATATGGGAGTGTTGCAGCAGCAGATTGTAGAAGGTGTGCCCCGGAGCCTGGAGGCTCTATTATACCTTCCTTACGGACTGCTCCTTCTGACAATACTGCTGGCTATTCGAATACCGAAAGTCTGGAATGCATACAGCTGGGGTGCGGGTACCAGAATATTCTACACTCTTGTGGCAGCGGCGGGAGTGGCATTCTTTCAACTGCTCTGGTACTGGAATCTGATCGCGCCGGTACGATAGCCAGCCATGGGCGGCTGGTCCGCAATTGCTCTTTTCTCTATCTCAGGAAGGGCCGGGCTAGATTGAGCAGGCCCTGGATTGCCCCGGGAGGACCCGGCCGGTCTATTTGACTTCTGATCCCTGAGAAAGGATACGAACGGTTTTGTCCGGAAAGTTTGTTGTAATGGACTTTTCAATTTGAGCATGGATGGATTTTGCTCGGCAAGAATCCGCATCCGGGATGTTTGAAAAGTCAGCCACAATTACGTTACCTTCTTCCTTTACGGAAAGTAGCTTTGTGCCCCGGTCGATGGCGCTATAAGCACCTTCCAGGGTTTCCCGGCTGGTTGGCCCTTTTAATAATTCCGTCAGTACGGCTTCTGGAGTTTTAGTTGCTACTTCCCGTTGTAGTGGTTCCACAGCGGCACAATCCGCGCCTCCGCTGGCAGACATGAAAATTTGAACGGTTGCCGGTCCTGCAGGCTCTGGCTCTGGAGCCGGCGCTTCAGAACAGCCGGCTCCTAGAAAAATAACCAGAGAGAATGTCAGGGTTGTTAAACGAAAATGCTCCACACTATATTATCGGACCGGGGCCCGGTTTATCATTAAACTTCTCAGGGCGCAAGTTCCCACTTTTCCACTTTGTTTCGAACGCCCAGGCCGCCTTCCTGAATGCTCAGGCTAACGATTAATGGCCTGCCTGGAGTGGCCAGACGTGCCAGTTGCATCATCTTATCACAGAGAGATTTATTGGACATTTGCTGTAGTCTGAACCAGCCTTTGAGCTCCCAGTCTTCATCCTCATTTAGCATGTAGTGCTCAACGCGATACAGATCCGCGGGTTCCACTCGTTCATCCTCGTACTCTACTTCAGAGTTTACGCCACAGGACAAAACCACCGCCTGCATACCGGGAGTATACTCCTCATTGGTTCCCCAGAGAAGACCTGGTACAGTCTCCTTTCTTGGATACAGCCAGATTACATTGGTGTCCTCTGCTTCTGATTTCACCAGCTGCATGTCGAACCTGGTTTCCGCAGACAGTCCATTGGTACCGAATGCCAGTAGTGCGAGGATGGGCAGTAACCGGTAAACTTTCATAGATTTCTCCTGATTTTGTTGCGCCCTTGAATCAGACGCACTGTAGTCAGACGAGCCTGAAGGTCACAGGGTTACGGTAAAATAAATTTTCCTCGCCTCCAGGGCTGGAAGATGCATCCGGGGAGGATGAGACGCACAGTGAATCGACGGTCCCAGAAAGCCGGCCTGCCCCCTGGAAGTCTGGTTCATATCGGACAGGGTAAGGGAGGCACTGTAATTCAGGGTATGGAGTACGACCACGGAGGCGCCCGGAATCTGTCCTTCGAAGCCCACCCTTCTGGAACTGGAACCCGGATACCTGGCCCTCATTCTGGCAAAGTCCTCTGGTTACAGGTGCAGGGGGTAACGGATGCCACCATGATCGAAAATATTGGTCGGAAGTTCGGTCTGCATCCGCTACTGCTGGAAGATGTAATGAATACGGATCAGCGCCCCAAGGTGGAAGATTACGGGGATCATTTATTCATCGTTCTGCGTGCCCTGGATTTTACTGTAGAGAAAGGCCTGCAGCAAAAACAGATTTCTCTGGTGCTCGGAAAAGACTATGTTCTTTCATTCGAAGAATCCAGCGAAGAGCATAGTTTTGACGGAGTCATTCGCCGACTTCTGGATGGGCGAGGCCGCCTGCTTCAGGAAGGTGCGGATTATCTTGCATACACTTTGCTGGATTCTGTGGTGGATCATTATTTCGCCGTACTGGAGGGTGTATCCGATCAGATTGAGGCACTGGAAGACGAAGTGTTCTCTGGAGAAGATGATTTACTACCTGCGATTCATAAATTGAAACGAGAATTGATTGCACTACGTAAGAGTGTTTGGCCATTAAGAGAGGCACTGGTTTTTCTGGACCGTCAACATTCTGCACTGATCGATGAAGATCTTTCCGTGTTTTTCCGGGACATCTACGATCACTGCATTCATATAGTGGATACAATCGAATCCTTTCGGGATATGCTTTCCGGTTTGCTGGACGTCCACCTGTCCTCAATCAGCACTCGTTTGAATCAAGTGATGAAGCTTTTGACTTTGATTACTACAATCTTCATGCCCATGACATTGATCACGGGCATCTATGGAATGAACTTCCATCGAATGCCTTTACTTCAGAGTAGTCTGGGATTCCCGGTGGTGATTGGGGTCATGGCTCTCATTTCCGGCAGCATGATCTTCTTCTTCCGAAAAAAGCGCTGGCTATAGAGACAGTTAAAGGCCTGTATCTTTCAAGATTCGTTGGGCCACCATCTGTCCTCCGCTGTTGGAAACATGAATTCCATCTTTCCAGCGAGTGGGTCTCTCTGTGCTCAAGTAATCTGTGTGGATATATCGGCCACAGCCGGAGTTCTGAATTTTCTGATTATAGAAGCGATTGAATAGCCTGGTTTTATCGTGATAGGCTTTTGGCTTCATGGGAGGCATTCCAACCCAGAATACTTTGCCGGTTTCATTGCAGAGTCTTCCAAAAAACTCATCGAATCTTAATGAGTATTGTTGCCACCAGAGAGCCACATCAGGTCCGAAAGGCAGCCTCTTGCCCTCATGTTTGAGCCATCGACCGTCATTGGAACCCAGCATAACTATAATTGCATTAAAGTCTCCCGAAGACAAAAGCTCCTGACTCTTGTACTGCCAGTCGAAGAAGTGAGTCCAGGTAAGTCCGGTGGATTTTTTAACAAAGTATGTAACCTGATACCCCTTGTTTTCCAGACCTTTTTTTAGAGCCGGTCCAATGCCAAATTGCATCATGGAATCGCCAATGATCAGAATCTCAGGTTTCCTTCCGGGGACTAGCGGATCGGGCTGAGACGGCGCCAAACCCTGTCGGGTATTGTCTTCAGCCTGCGTGTGTACCAACGAATCTCTGCTCTCTGCTCCTGGTAGATCACAGCCAGTAAAAACCAGAGCAGATAATAAAATAGAAATTACTGAGGCAGAAAGAAAGGAAGTCAGCGCCCGGCCCGGAGTCATTCGAAAATCAAAGGACATAAGTACGGAATTCCGGGCCCGGCAAGCCGGTCAGCTTCTTTTTCTCTTCCAGAGATAGGCCCCCCCGGCCAGCAGGAGGATTACAATAAGGGAGGCGATCCACAACCTTATTTGATATTGTTCTTCTGAGATGGTGCTTTCTGGCGGTGCTATCCAGGACAACCCGGCCAGCACATCTTCCACCAGCGATCGGGCCCGGGATTCATTGTTCTGGAACTCACCACTGGCCGGAATGACGATCACTCGATACTCAAGATTCCTGCTGGCAAAGTAGGCCTCATAGCTTTGAAGCTTTTTTCCCTGGGAGAATCTGGTATTGGAATACAAGACTCCCTGAATCTCTCCCTCCAGGTGAAGTCGTTTAATCTCCTGAACACCTGGGCGAACTACAATTCGTGAGGTCTGGTTGGTTCTACTTTCGTTAAATGTGCAGAACACGGCCAATTCCAGACCAGCTCCATTTCGCGCAAGAAGTGAGGTTTTCGTTTCTTCTACAATTTTAAATTCTGCCGGAATATAAAATGCGATGTTGCAAGGTTCAATGACTGTGGGTTTCGACTCAGCGTGCACTGTCCAGGGTAGAACCAGAAAAATCAGAATCAGAATCGGCTTACCAGTAAGAGTCACTGTTCGGGCTGAAGCAGGCTTTCCAGGACTCGGTCGGGCCAGGCAGAGGCCTCCTTCGTTTATCTGTTTTCTGGAAACTGGATTTGATAGGATCCGGTTCATGGGTTACATTTCTTCTATAACGGCTCTGAGAGGCATCATAAAAAAGTGGTCCCTGGCTGATTTGATCCATTTGTCCCATCGCCGCCGGCCTTTTCGAATTTATCTGAATCGCTTGAATTTAGCGAAGCGTCCGATAGATTGACTGAACCCAATCCATGGGCATTCGAGGTTTCAATATGGTATCCAGACTCAGTATTGTTCTACTGCTCGCAATATTACCTTTCACCGCAAGTTGCGAGGGCCTGAGAGCGACTTTGATTGGATGGTTTTCCCCGGAGTATACTCCTGAGGGAAAAATAACCGATCTCAAACCGGAGTTCTCCGGACCGGACAGCCGAAGAGTTCAGATACAGATTCAGCTGGCTGAAATGGCTTCCGGCTTTCCACAGCTTACAGAGCTGGCCTTTCATCCTGCATCGGATCGCCATCTATTTCTGGTTCAAAAAAACGGTAAGCTTTCATTGCTGGATTTGAAGACCGGAGAAGCTCAGGAATTGCTAAAGATTCAGGTTCCCGTGGTCTCTGAGCAGGGGCTGTTGGGCATCGCATTGCATCCTCGCTTTCTCACCAATGGATATATATTCCTGAATTATTCTGTGGAAGACGGCGACCGTCGCTTTAGCCGAGTTTCTAGATGGAAACTGGATAATCCCGGAGATGTTTTTTCCCCTGGCCGTCTCACCGGGGAGACAGTCTTTATGGAAGTGGATCAGCCCTATCAGAACCACAATGCAGGCCGTCTGGATTTCGGGCCTGACGGAATGCTGTACATTGGTTGGGGCGATGGGGGCTGGAAAGATGATCCGGATGAAAACGGTCAGAATCCGCGAACCCTTCTGGGTGCCATGCTTCGCATCGATGTAGACCAGCAGGAAAACGGTAAGCCTTATGCGATTCCAAAAGACAATCCGTATTTCACCACTCACAAGAACTGGGCCAGAGAGATATGGGCCATTGGTTTGCGAAACCCCTGGAAATATAGTTTCGGTCCTTCAGGACAATTGATCGTTGCTGACGTGGGGCAGGATGCTTACGAAGAGGTATCAATCATTGAAAAAGGAGATAACCTGGGCTGGAACACCATGGAGGCCAATCATTGCTTTGATCCAGAGGAAGGCTGCAATCGAAGCGGTCTGAAGACTGCGATATTTGAGTACGGCCGTGAAGAAGGACAGTCCATCACTGGAGGATACGTCTATCTTGGTAGTCGCACTGAACTGAAAGGAAAGTACATTTTCGGTGATTTTGTTAAAGGCCGGATCTGGGCCATCGATCTACCCGCGGACAACCAACCTGTGGAAGCTTATGCGTTGGGCAAGTGGCCTCTGTTGATTTCTACCTTTGCCCGAGACTCCGCCGGCGAAGTCTACGTAGCGGATTTCGCATCTGGAAAGATCTACAGAATTCTCTAATTGGCGCCAGGCGAGCATGCATCTACCAATTCTGGTGGATGCATCGTAGGCCCGATTGGAATTCTTTGACCGGGGAGCTCAAAGAGATGCCGGTTCTTGACCGCCCCGGACCGCCCCGGGGCAGGCTCCGTGGTTAAAACCGCCTTCAATGAGATATTTTAAGGCACATTTTTTGCCCAGGAAGGCTAATTTTTTTCATCGAATGCCCGATTTTTTGGAGGATGCCGGGGCGGTTTTTGCTACTCTGGCGGTACGAGGGGGCTGTGCTCAGTTCCTTCAGGGCCTTCGGGCCACTTAAACCGTGGAGGTGTGTATGCGGACTTTTCCCGTCACACTGACGCTATTGTTTGCCAGTATGGGAATGCTCGATGCCGAGGTTTACCAGAAAGGGCCAGTAGCTATACAGGAAGAATCCAACGAGATTCGCCAGCTGCTGCTGGATCCGCCTGAGGGAGAACTATCCGACCTCAAGGATGCTTTAAATGTCTGCTGCAAGAGTCCTTCTCTGGCTTTGATGGAGCTGGCGGACGATCCTACAAATCTTGCAAGGGTTAGAATTCTGTCTCTGGCCCTTCTTTCGGAATATCCTGGAAAGGAAGTGAAAAGCTACCTTCTTTCCGTAGTCAGGAATGAATCCGCCCATCCAACCTTCAGGGGCTGGGCTCTGCAGAGTTATGCTCGCGGATTTGCTCAGACAGAATCGGAAGAGGTACGAGCGAATATCAAGCCTTACCTTTCGGATCTGGAGCCCATGTTAAGGGCTCGGGCAGAAACATCCATGGAATACATTGTGCAGAACCGCTCTACGGGCGGCTCCGATCCGATGAAGCCCATGATCTCCCTTCTGCTGGAGGACTGATAACTTCTTTCTGACCTGGCCGGAGACCAGCAACGGGCTCCGGTTTTTTCACTCCATCTGCCCTGGGCTATGGCCATCACCGAAACCTGGATAATCTCCTGGAGCAACGACGGATAAATCCCGGGCCATTTCAATTCACCACGGATATGCAAAAAGGCAGACTTCTGACAATCCTGGTCGTCTAAAATCTGTGGCTGGAACCCTAAACGTAACTAAGATTCTCAGATATATATTTGACCGGGCCGGAAGCGCCCTTCGGTCTTTGAATCGTTTCGGGCCAGGGGATGCTGGTTACTTTGCTTTCTTACTGTTGTCTGCGCTATTGTTAATTGCACAATGCAGCGATCCTGGCCAGGCCATGCCAGTCCAACGAGACCAGAGACTTCATCCAGTTGCCGAGAAAACCATAGGAACCATTGCTGCACCGGAAGGATATTTTCGCCTGGAACCTGTAGATGGCTTTGCCCTATATTTGAGAAATCTTGCATTACTCCCGAATAATACGGTTCTTCTATTTAACGGACAAAATAAACGTAATCAGACCGCGCAATATCGAGTCATAGATCTTTCTGTCGGTGATAAAGATTTGCAGCAATGTGCGGATGCACTGATCCGACTACGTGCCGAGTACCTGTGGTCGGTTGATCGCTTTAAGGAGATTCGCTTTCGCTTTACCAGCGGTGATCCATCCAGCTATTTGCAATGGAGCCGGGGCTACAGACCCCGCATTAATGGAAATCAGGTAAAATTTCGCAAAGTCGCTACGCCGGCGCATTCCAGGGCTGCCTTTATGCGATATCTGGAGAATCTATTCACCTATGCTGGTACGATTTCGCTGGCTCTGGATTCCACCAAAGTGACCGGAACACCTGTAGCGGGAGATTTCTTTCTGGAGAGCGGCTCTCCAGGTCATGCAGTTATGATCCTCGATTCGGTGGAAAATAAGGAAGGTCACAGATTGTATCTTCTCGGGCAAAGCTACTTGCCCGCTCAGCAGTTTCATGTATTGAAGAATCCAGGTAGAGGAGAACCAGTGCCAGGAAAAGAATCCTCCGGGCCTGTATGGTATGATCTAAAGCCAGCAACCAGAACGCAAACCCCGGAATGGGTGTTTCCGGCCTATAGCTTGAGACGGTGGAAGCAGGAATAAAAAATAAGACCGGGAGTATCCCCGGTCCTTAGCTGTCCTGATTCGACATTAGAGGAGTCGCAACTGGATTTATTTTGGGTGGAAACCGAGGATCAGAAAGTTGGACTAAACTGATCCTGTTTATCGGTGCTCTAGCTGGTGGCTCCGGCCAGCAAATGGCTGGAGTCCGTAAATCGATCGAAATGAATGCTCTCTTGTTGTATCCCGGCGGCCTTCAGGTGCTCCAGGGCTGAATCGATCATCCCAGGGGGGCCGCAAAGATATGCATGATGGTCAGACAGATCAGGTATTTCCTGGATCAGGTCGGTGACCAGGCCTCTGCGTCCGGACCAATCACTTCCTTCTGGTTCATGGCTTAGTACTGGTATGAAATCGAATTTACCCTGCCATTTTCGAGTGGCATTTTGAATCTCTTCTGTGGCGTACAGATCCGCCTGGGTCCTTGCACCAAATAGATACGTTGCATTTCTTTTCAAATCATCCCCTCCGGCGGATTCCAGGATGGAGAGAATCGGTGCCATACCGCTGCCACCCGCTATGAAAAGAAGAGGTTGCCTGGCCGGCTTGAGCTGGAATTCTCCAAAGGGGCCGCCCAGCACCAGGGAAGCACCTACCCGATCCTTTGCGAATAGCCATTCCGTAAATTGGCCGCCCGGTACCTTTCTAATATGGAATCGAACTTCTCGATTCCCCTGAGGCAGTGCCCTGGCAGCGAAGGAGTAATTCCGAGGTCTATCCAGCTCTGCAAAGGAAATGTCAGCGTATTGTCCGGCTGTATAATATATGCTTCGGTCCAGGGCTACAGTGATTCCCAGAATATCATGAGTAAGATCATCTATCCTGGTAATTGTGCCGGTAAACTCTTCAGCTGCGGCTTCACCCAGTTCTACATCGATGGTTAAATCACATTTCGGAATGGACTGACAGGCCAGGATGGATCCGTTCTGAATATCTTCCATACTGAGCACATACGCAGTGTCAGTCAGCTCCTTGATCTTACCATCCAGTAGTTTGGTTTTGCAGCTGGTACAGGATCCAACGCGGCAGCGATGCGGATAGCTCAGCCCCTGGTCCAGGGCAGCCTGAAGAATAGTCGTTTTATTGCCCACCTGGAGTTCATCGCCAGTGCTTTGAATCTTCACTGTGTAGCTCTCAGGTTTCTTTGAAAATAGTCCCATGGTTTCCCCCTACTCTGAAGACCGGCAGCGCCGAATGGCGCCACCAGCTTCGAACAGCGTACTGGCAGGATGCTGCTTCTATCAGGCAGCCGCCTTTTCTATATTTACGTTTCCCAGGATTTGATTCCTGCGAGAAAGAACTTCAAGTTCTTCGCGTGATGCATGCTTCTCATCCCATTCTTTGAGTTTTGGGTTGATGCTGGCCTTCCATACCGGTGGAACCATAGCTGCGAAGATTGTTGTCAGATATCCATAAGGCATTTCGGGAGCTTCTGGATATGGTTTGAGATTCCAGAAAGGCAGGTCTCCTTTCTCATGGTGCGCACTGTGTCGCGTGAGAGAGAACAACACCATACTGGAAACTACCTTGTTTGTATTCCAGGAATGTCGTGGCATGACTGGCTGTCCGGGAACCCGCACCAGGCCGTAGTGTTCAATGTAGTTCACAACCTCGAATACGATTTTGGCCCAGGTGGCCTGTGCCATATAGATACCCACTCCGAGCCATCCGGCTGCTGCATAAAAAGCGGCGGCATAAGTCAGACTCATCAAATAACCGGTAAGCATGCGGTTTCGGGGACCAAAGACCCAGTACCCTTTTTTCTTCAATCGACCGCTTTCCAGTCTCCAGGCGCTCAGATGCCCCAGCACAGTGGACTTAACCAAGAATACATACAGATTGTCGCCGCGCTGCGCACTTGCAGGATCATGCTCGGTTGCAATCGTTTCATGATGTCCATAAACATGCTCGATACTAAAATCTGCATTGTTGCTCATGGCCAGCATCCATCGTCCCCAGGTCATAGAAAGAGGATCGGTGGTTCTATGGGTTAGTTCATGTGCGATGTTGGTGCCATATCCAGCCACGGTAAACCCGGTGCCCAGAATAGCTCCCAGAAGGTGATACCAGGTGCTGGACTGTCGTGCTTCGAATACATCATATCCAGTTAGGCTTTGAATCATGCTGCCCAGACCCAGAAAATCGGAAATTCCGCTCTGAGTGGCCCAGGCCAGTCCCCACAGGGTTACCAGTAGAAATGGTAATGCCAGAAATAGCACGAGGTTCAGAATCCACTTATGATTGTAGGTGGGTTCCGAAAGATCATCCTTGAATAGACCGTCACCGCCGATCATTACCAGGCAGATGATTCCAACGCCGAGCCACATATAAGGCCCGCCCATGATCGTTCCGATAAAGACTCCCGATAGCATAATCGGGGTCATAAACTGTTTTATATACTTCAACATCCTTTTTCTCCTTACGCAGTTCTCTTCCTTTAGCTGTCTTTCTCAGCTTTTTCGCTCTTTTCCTGTGCTCCTTCCAGAGACTGGTTCAAATCTGAATCTCTTTCTCTTTGAAGAGCAGGCAGAAACAGAGCGCTTGCCAGAATCTGCAAAATATCCTGGAAGCGTTCTTTTAGTTTCTCTTCATCCCGATTGACTACACTTTCGATGGAAAGCCCCACAATGCTTGTGTGTACAAGCATTGCCAATCGCTCAAGAGGCATGATTAGCTGGTCCTTGAAAGGTCCCAGAGCCGATTCGACGACCTGAAGAATAAGATCCTTTTCAAGCTCCACGTATTCCTGCATTGTTCGTTGCAGCGTTTCATTGTGCGTTGCCGTTGCGTACATCTCTGTGAGAAAGGCAACCCTCACTTCATTTGTAAGCAGTCGGTCAAACAGCCCCTGGGCTGCATCCAGTGCCATGGTCAGGGAAGGAGTTCCTCCGGTGAGGTTGTCCTTTACTTCCTGTGCCACCTCATTGGAGAGCAGTCGCAACGATTGCAGCATCAGTTCTTCTTTTGAATGAAAATGATAGTGCAGCAATGCCTTGCTTACGCCCGCGGAGCTGGCAATTTCCTTCATGGAAGCCCCTTCGTAGCCAAGCCTGGAAATGGTATCGATGGTTGCCTGAAGAATCCGTTCTATGGTTTCTGCAGCTTCCGCCGACCGTCCGGTGCTTTCTGGAGTCTGCTTTTGATCTTTCTCTGTCATCGATCGAAATATACTGGCTGGCCGGTCAGTCAGTCAACAAAAAATACCAAAAAATAGCAAAAACGGAACCAGCTACGGACTTCAGACCTGGGAACTGCCTCTGAATAGCCTGTTGAGAGCGGATTTCCTTCTAATCTCTGCTTTTCGGAAGGGGTATGGCCGTGGCTATTCTGGCACAGAACCAGGGGGCGGATCGGCTAAATGCAATGGATCAGTGGACTCTCCTGGCGGAAAGCCCTGATTCTGCTGCGGTGGAGCCTGATCTGGTTCGGGGGATCTGAGGACAATGGTAGGCGAAGAATTGGGCCGGTTGAAAGTAAATCTGAGAAAATTCTCGTCTATGTATCTAAGAATATAGTGGTTGCTTTATATGCTGCTCTGGCATTAGAGCATCGCCATTGAATTTACTGGAGTCTCCCATGGAACGTAGAAAAAGATATAAGCGTCCACTTTCATTGATCCTGATTGGTTTGTTGTTCCTACTATTTCCTGTGTGGAACTATTTTTCCATCTGCATCATGTCCGGATATCCCTACCAGCGTCCGCTCTATGTATTCAGCAAAATGGATCCGGTTGTTGCTCTATTGATGATACTTTCTTTTGCGGTGGGCGTAGGACTTCTACTGGTAAAGCGATGGGGCTGGAGACTGTTTTTTGTTTTTGCGGCACTGCTTCTGGGCTACAACGTCTGGGCTGTATTTTCTTTACCGGACTACTGGTTGAATATGCTCTATTTGCTCTATAGCGTGCTGGGCCTCGGTGCGGCGGTGTACTTTCTGCGGCCGGACATTTCTACTCCCTTTATGAAGATGTATCCCCGGGGCTGGAGATTCGAAAAGAGAATCCCGGTTCACCAAAAGATTCGGCTAAATGGTCAGGATTTTGAAACCAGAGATATAAGCACTCGCGGATTCTACATCGATTGGCCCAATTGCAACCTTGAAGTGGGTCAGGAAGTGGAAGTGGAAATCGATGGAATGCTATTAAAGGCTGGTATTGTAAGAATTGATGATAATGGAGCAGGGATGGCCTTTAGATACCAGAGACCGGAAAGCAGAAAAACGATTCGAAATCTTCTGGCTGCAGGAGCTTGATTAGCTCAGGTCTTTCTTCATATAATCTGTGGACTGACCTGCTCCTTCGTCCAGCCGGATGAGAAGGTTTTCCGGAACCGTCTCAATAATGAGCTGATCAAAGGTTTCCCGCTTCAGGAATTGCTGCTTCACCATTTGCAGCAGAAAGCGCTTTAGACCATCGTAGTATTCGGAGGAGTTATAGAGGGCCACCGGCTTATCATGAATGCCCAGCTGCAGCCATGTAAATACTTCAAAGAATTCCTCCATTGTTCCGATTCCACCTGGCAGTACAATGAAGCCCTGGCTCAGCTCAGCCATCATGGCCTTTCGCTCATGCATGGATTTTACCACCCGGAGTTCAGTAATCTTTTCCTGGGCCAGTTCTCGCGCTGCCAGGGATTCGGGGATTACGCCAACCACTTCTCCGCCCGCGGCCATTGCCTCGGCGGCAACAATACCCATCAGACCTACACTGCCTCCGCCGTAGATAATCTTGATGCCATTTTCGGCCAGCAAACGAGCCAGTTCTCCGGCCTTTTGAGCGAATAAAGGGTCCACTCCATGGTTGGATCCGCAGAAGATACAAAGAGAGTTCAGGTTCTTTAGTTCAGTCATGGTATTTCCGTTTCTTGCAATACTCTAGAACAACAAATCAGGATTTCGCAATGGCGAAAAAAGAGGCCCCCTGCAGGCGGCCTCTTTTCAAAAAATCAGTGAGCTTTGCTCCAGTTAAAATCACTCGGTCAGGGTCTTAAAATCCTTCGCAAAGGCAGTCGCAAGTACAGGAAGCTCCTGACCTATACCTTTCAAAGAATCCATGCTCAATCGCTGAGAGGTCTTGCCCGGTCCAAAATCCACTATATGGGATACGGCCGGATTATGGCTGGCAGCGGCTGCCATGGGCTTTTCCCAGTACAGAGTTTTAAGCACCATGTCTGTGGCCAGACCCAGAGGCATATCGGCTTCTTGCTGATAATTGCGCTGATCAAAGAAGGAATAGATAGGAAAATTCAATTGGCTTCCCTGATAGTCGAATCCAATGCGTTCCAGATCCTTCTTAAAAAGAGGCATCATGGGCTCCATAAGTGGGCTGTGAAAAGGACAGGTAGTTCGCAGGTAAACGAACTTGATCTTCTTTTCTTCGAAGGCATCCTTATTGGATTCGTGAAACTGAATGAGGCTACCTCGGTGTGAAGAAAGGATTCTATTATTTGGTGAGTTGTACAGACTAATATAGATCTTCTTGTCTTCCGGAAGCTTTTCATTTTCCTTCTTAACCAGATCTTCTATGTATGCATGCTCTTCGCCCAGAACGGCAACCATGGGTGCGGGATTCGCGGCGCCCAGTTCTTCAGCTTTTTTTGCCTCTTCAGGTGTTGGATCGAAGAAAGGAAAAACTTCCTGGCTGCGAACACCAATGTACAGAACATATTTGGTGTATTTCTTAACCGCTTCCAGATAGGAGTCCCCTTCCAGTCCCAGAGAAATAAGTGTGGATGGAATCAAACCCTGGCTGTGTCCGCTACCGCCCACTGTGGCCTTGACCAGAGACGGTCGATCATAGCCGGCTTGAGTCAAAGCTTCAAAGTGTGCAAGCTGGGTCATCTGAATCATAGGGATGGAAACTGCTGCACATCCCAGGTAGTCTTCACTGGGAATAGTGCTTTCATCTTCGAGCCACTTTCGCGGATCCAGTCCATGAGGAAGACCCGGAGTCCCGTTCACAATTGATGCCTCTTCTTCCAGAGCACTAATTGCCGCGTCGAAAAAAGGTTTCATTTCCCCTGCATCGTAATATTTCTTTAATTCCTTGTACCAGGGGGCTCCCTGACCTCCAAACTGCACAAATAAGCCTGGTTTCTCCAGTGCTTGTTGAAGTAATTGTGGTTTTGCCATTGATCTGTCCTGTGCTCCGGTAATCCGGTTATTTGTTTACGCGCTCCACAAAGGATAGGTCGCGAAGGTCAATCTTAACGATATCACCCTGCTTAATATGGATAGGAACATTTACTTCACCGCCGGTTTCCACGGTGACTCGTTTCTTTGCAGTGCCCTGAGTATCCCCTTTCAGACCTTCTTCTGCATAGGTAACTTCCAGTTCTACGAAGTTAGGAGGTGATACGGAAACAGGATTTCCTTCATAGAAGTTCACCTCGAAGGACATCTCTTCCTTGATGAAGTCCAGAATGTCCTCCAGCATATCCTTGGCGATGTTCACCTGCTCGAAATCATCTTGATCCATGAAAACAATCTGGTCGCCATCGGCATAGAGATACTGCATGTAACGCTTCTCAAGATCCACATCTTCAATGGACTCCGAGGACTTGAAGGTACGTTCCAGCACACGTGCTGTACTGATGCTCTTCAGCTTGGTTCGTACAAAGGCGCTGCCCTTTCCCGGATTGACAAACTGCGAAAATGTAACCGTGTACAGCTCGTTATCAAGCTTGACCACGGTGCCCTTTTTGAGATTTATAGGGTCGATCATGCCGGGTACAGTTTTCGATCAACCCCTTACCGTCCAACAAAAATTGGAGGCCAGTGATTGGCTGTGGCAAATGCAGAACCGTGCCAGGACCATGGAAGATATCTTCAGGTTGCGCCCGGAACTGCTAGGTACGCCTCTGGAAATGGAGATTCGTAACCGTGCTCAGGCATTTGCATCGGCTTCCAAAGCCTTTCGATTTGCCGTTACTCCCTATTATCTATCCCTGGCTTCAGCGCAGCATCTATGTCCTGTGTGGCAGCAAATCTTGCCCGATGAAAGGGAGGCCAGCGATGCTCTTTTCTCAGATCCGGATCCTTTATCCGAAGAAAAGCATATGCCTGTGCCGGGTTTGACTCATAGATATCCGGACCGGGCCCTATGGTATCTGTCCCATAATTGCGCAGTATATTGTAGATTTTGCATGCGAAAGAGAAAAGTAAGTCGCTCAGAATCTGCGCCAGGATTGAATCAAAGGAAAGGGGCAATTGAATACATTCGAAACCATCCTGAAATTCAGGAAGTCATACTTTCCGGTGGAGATCCCCTAAGCCAATCCGATGAAATTATTGCCTGGTGCCTGGAACAGTTGAGAGATATATCGCATATTGCATCCCTTAGAATTCATACCAGAATGCCAGTTACCTGTCCGCAGAGAATCACTGGCAGTTTCTGCGACATGCTGGAGTCCCATGGTCCGATTACAGTGATTACTCATTTTAATCATCCGGATGAAATTAGTGCCCGGGCCATCGAAGCTTTGAAAAAGATCCGAAAGTCCGGTAGTTTGATCTTGAACCAATCGGTGCTTCTAAAGGGAATAAATGATGATCCAGAAATCCAGAAGGCTTTGAATCTAAATCTACTCAGGGTTGGAGTTAAGCCATACTATATTCATCAATGCGATGAGGTTCAGGGAGTTTCTCATTTTCGAGTAAACCTGGCTCGGGGCATTGAAATTCAAAAAGCAATCCGAGGTCGCATCCCTGGACCGGCTCTTCCTTTGTATGTGATCGATCTTCCTGGCGGCGGAGGCAAGGTGCCGGTGGATAGCTCCTATTTTAAGGGATCCAGTTTTCAGTCGCCGGAGTTTGAAAATTTTGCAGGAAAAACATTCTACCCGGTGGGAGACGATTTTTGATACATTTCATTCTCCTAACCGGCGGCACCGGTAGTCGAATGAACTCCGACCGGCCAAAGCAGTTTCTCATCCTGGGAGGCATTCCAGTGATGGAACACAGCATTCGCGCCTTCTGCAGCATTGATGAAGGGCTACGCGGAGGGATGGTGCTTGTTTCACATAAAGACTATCAAAAGCAGGCTCTGGCCATTGCTCAAAAACACAAAGGCAACCTTGGATTTCTTGAAATCACAGAGGGAGGTTCCACGCGACATGCATCCACTCGAAAGGGAATCGCTGCTCTTAAATCCCGGGTTTCTGCTGAAGACATCATTATGATTCACGATGGAGCACGGCCTATGCTCACGTCCCAGGAGATTGAATCCTTGTTCTTTCGCCTACAGGAAGACCCGGCAGCCATGTGCGCTACCCTGGCTGCTCCGGCCACAGAAACCTATGCAATGGCAAACTCCATGAAAGAGCCCATTTCCGAGGTGCCGGATAGGTCCAGGCTATTTGCCATCAAAACTCCACAGGCTATGCGAGGGAATTTAATCGAATCATTTCTAAAATCGAAGGAAGATCATTATACAGATCTAATATCCTGGTCACTGTCTCAGAAGCTAGCTTCTGTCCTGGTTCCTGCCTCAGAAAAGAATATTAAGCTAACCCGGCCCGGAGATTTGACTTTGATGGAATCCTTGCTTTCGCCGGACGAAAGGAAAGGTCTATAATAGGTTCAGTCCATGCCAGAGCAGCGAACTTTTATAGCGCTTACAATTCCGGATCATGTAATCCAGAGACTTGGTGGATTGCAGACGGGCCTTCCGGATGTAAGATGGACACCTCCGGATCAAATGCATATCACCTTGAAATTTCTGGGCGAAGTTAGCGATGACTCCTTGGAGGATTTATCTTCGCTTCTTGAAGAAATGCGTTTCACCGCCCCCGGGATTCGCATTGCAGGCCTGGGGTACTTTGCGCAGAGAAAATCTCCTCCGGTCCTATGGGCAGGCCTGGAACCGGAAGATCCAATTCAAGAGATACATAGAGTTATCGAAAGCAGTACCGGCAAGCTGGGGTTTGCTAAAGAGAAACGAAACTATCGTCCTCATATCACTCTTGGTCGACTCCGGCGATCGAACCCCAGGAGGTTACAGGAATATCTGGAGCTCCATCATCTATTCAATACAGAAGATTTTTTCTGCCAGGAACTGGTGCTGTTTACCAGTCGGCTGACTCCAGACGGAGCCCTGCATGAACCGGTGGTTGCTCTGGATTTGTCCGATGCGTAGCTGGATACAGGGTTAAGAAAGCAAAGCAATACCTGGAATTGCAAGAGATACCGGTCATAGAAGTAGAGGCCGGAGTTGGCCCTTTATTAAAAACCCTGGTACGTTTCAAAATCATTGGCCGTCTATTCATCATAAGATTACTATGTGAATCTGCAGTATTCTGAACGCAGCGCAAGAGTGTCATGGAACCAATGGTTAGGTACAGTGCTACGAGGCCGTCCCCCCGGATTCTGGTAGTTGAAGATGATCCGGTGGTGGCACTGGACATCAAAAAGAAGCTTGAGTCGCTGGGTTACTCCATCGCAGGGATCAGTGAAACCGGTCCTTCAGCCCTGGAGAGTATGGATCGAGCCATTCCAGATCTTGTGGTCATGGATGTGCGCCTCCGAGGTGATATGGATGGCATTGATACAGCGCTCATAGTTCAAAAAGATTACAGCGTCCCCGTTGTTTATGTTACCGGCCAGTCGGATCCTGGTACATTAGATCGCATTCAGAGTAGTCATCCATTTGGTTTCTTGCTCAAGCCCTTTGAGGCCCGGGAACTGGATACAGTGATTCGGATTGCTCTGAATCGGCATCACCTGGAACAGGATCTTTCAGCCAGCGAATTCAGAAATCGACTCTTATTTGAACTGGCATCGGATGGAATCTTGATCGCGGACCAAACCGGCGTGGTGAAACGAGCCAATGGCCGAATTTCCGATCTTACAGGCCTGCCTAAAACCGAATTGCTGGGTAAGTTCTTCTGGGAGCCTTTTGAAGTGGATACTGAATCTCTGGCAGTGGATCGAGGAAAAGTACGATTCGTGGAAACCGTACATCGGCCAGCCCGGGGAGCTCCCACACCTGTAGAGTTATCCATCTCCGTACTGCCTGGAAGAATGATTCAAGTACTGGTTCGGGATTTGAGAAATCAAAAGAAAGGCCAGGAGCAGATGCAACTTCTGGCTCGAGTCTTTGATAGCATAGTGGAAGGTGTTTTTGTTTCGGATCGAGATAGGAATCTTATAACTGGAAACCGTGCCTTTATGGCAATCAGCGGCTATGAACTGTCCGAACTTCAGGGAAAAAACGTTTCCGTATTTCGCTCCGAACAGCATTCCCGATCATTCTATAGTAATCTCTGGAGGGACCTGGAGCATCAGGGTAAATGGGAAGGTGAACTGATCATTCGAAAGAAAAGCGGCGAAGAGGAGGAGCAGTGGGCCTCTCTTTCTGCGATCCGAGATGATAACGGGCAGATTTCTCACTTTGTAGGAATCTTCATCGATCTTACGGAGCGAAAGCGGTATGAGGATAGACTGTATTATCTGGCTCATCATGATTCTTTAACAGATCTACCCAATCGATCATTGTTTGCTCAAAGGCTGGATCGAGCGTTGAACCAGGCTCAAAGATCGGGGCAGCGATTTGCTCTGTTTTTTCTGGATCTGGACAAATTCAAGCGGATCAATGACACCTATGGTCATGAGGCCGGGGATCGACTACTGTGCGAAACTGCGGATCGACTTCGAAGAACTCTGCGAAAAGGTGATACGGTTTCAAGGTTCGGAGGAGATGAATTCAATATTCTGGTAGAAGATATCCGAGAGCTAGAGGATGTGAGCGTTGTAGCGGAAAAGGTGATAAAATCACTGGAAGAGCCCATGGCTTTCGAAGGCAAACATCATCGAATATCTCCGAGTATTGGAATTTCCATATATCCAGAGGATGGACTTACCGCAGAAGAGCTACTGCGGTCCGCGGATCGAAGCATGTACAGAGCCAAAGGAGATGGCGGAGATAGTTATCGCTTCGCAAGCAAGAAGCTCAATCTTCGTTCTCTAGAAAGGGAGTTGTTGTATTCAGGCCTGGAGCATGGCCTGGAAGCCGGGCAATTCATCGTTCGGTACAATCCAATCCTTAGTGTATCTGAAAAGCGTTGTATTGCCGCCCAGGTGGGTCTTTACTGGAACCATCCTGAGCTGGGCCTTCTTTCATCCAGTCGGTTTCAAAAGGTTATTGAGGACTCATCCATAGCTGGAAACTTCAATCGGTATACAATTGAAAAAATGCTTATCGATGTTGAGCAGTGGGATCTGGAATCCGAAGCATATCCCCTTTTATTAGTGTCATCCAGTTCGGCCTGCATACATCCGGAAGCCATGATGGAGCTTCTCGAAAGCTCCGCGCTTCAGCCCCGGAATATGCAACATGTTGCCCTGGAAATGGAGGAACGGGAGCTTCGAGAAATGACAGATACACATCCAGATTACCTACAGTTACTGGAACAAAGAAGCATGACGGTTGCAGTTCGCGATCCGGGCACAGGCTATTTAAGTCTGCAGGAATTGAATCGGTTGCCCCTATCCATGCTAAAAGCTGGAGCGGAGAGAGTGCATCGTATGGATGAAAATCCGCTGGAAAGGTCTGTGTTTCAAATCACAGCCGGTATGGCCCATACTCTGAAGGTGCCGCTGGTAGCTGAAGGAGTGCATTCTGGAGCTATGCTTTCATTGCTCGAGGAGCTGGATTGTGATGCCTACCAGGGTTCCTTAACAGGGCCACCGTTGAGCGGCCCGGATTTCCATTCACAGCTATTGAACCAGGGTTAACTCAAATGCCGGCCCCTTTCATGATCGAGGCTTTCCTGGAAAAAGCTTGAACGGATGATGAGAAAGAAGCTCCCATCCAACATGGCATTAACCGAAAACTCAATCGCACCGGATTTCACTCTACCGTCGGACGATGGCTCGAATTTCAGTCTACATACATGCAATGAGCCGGTGCTTCTAGTCTTTTATCCGGGAGACAATACTCCAGTCTGTACAGCGCAACTTTGCGACTATCGGGACAACATTTCAGCTTTCCAGGGGCTGGGGATCAAAGTTGTGGGCATAAGCAAGGATGATCAGAATTCGCATCAGGCCTTTAAAGAAAAGCATAAGCTCCCATTCGCATTACTCACTGATGCAGAATGCCAGGTTGCCGAGCAGTACGGAGCCAAATCATTTATGGGCGGAATGAAGCGTGGAGTCGTCCTGGTGGCTTCGGATAACAAAATTCTATATTCACACATCGAAAGTGTGGCACTCTTCAAACGTAGTGCTGAGGAACTGAAAGATGTGCTGGAACATTTGAAGAAAGAAGGAAAGGTTTAATGCACATTGTACGGGAACTGGAAGACTTTCTTCCGTTCTGGGATCGGGCCAGTCTAACCCTGGGTGTATTCGATGGGATGCATCGAGGTCATCAGAAAATCATTCAGAGAGTGCAGAAAAGAAGCAAAGGTGCCCGGCATGCCCGGGTTCTGGTAACCTATCATCCTCATCCTGACATTGTCCTGGGAAAACGGGAGTCCGTCCGAGGGGCTGAGCTGTTCACCTATGAGGAAAAGCTGGCGTTGTTTCAGAAGTTTTCTCTGGATGTAGTAGTATTTCTTCCATTTACTCCTGAGCTGGCTCGGATGACCGCTTTGCGCTATTTGCGCGAAATCCTGCTGGGAAAACTCAGGGCCAAGAGTATTGTCATTGGCTATGACCAATGCTTCGGACGCGGTCGAAAAGGGGACTATGAATTCCTGAAGTTAATGAGTCGTAAATATGATTTCCAGGTAGATCGTATAGAAGCTGTTAAGAGCAAAGGGGAGATAATCTCAACTTCAAGGATACGAGGAGAGATTCAGAAGGGCTCCGTGGTGGAAGCCAACCGGCTTCTGGGTCATGATTACTTTCTCACCGGTACTGTGGTTCGTGGATTTCAGCGCGGACAGACCATCGGCTTTCCTACAGCGAATCTGGAAGTGGCTGAAACAAAACTTATCCCGGCGGAAGGTGTTTATGGCGTTGTCTGTGAATGGGGCGGACAACATTACCGAGCCATGGTCAACATCGGTCGGAACCCAACGTTTAAGAATCAGCAAATGTCAATTGAAGCCCATTTACTAGGTTTCAATGGAGATCTCTACGGAGAGACGTTGAGAATGTACTTTCTGCACAGATTGAGAGATGAGCTAACCTTTGGATCGGTGAATGATCTAAAGGAACAACTTCAAAAAGATCAAAAGTCCACAGAGGCCATGAGCGTACCCAGGTACTATTCATTGTAAGTTAGTAACCTGTGGAAAATTTTTTGCCCGGAACCTGACGCTATGTTCGAAAAAATGTTGATCTGCATTGGCCCGACCGTCAATAATGGAGTACGTCTTCGGACGTAATAAAAAAGAACGGTGGCTAAGCCCAAGGGATTAGTCACCAAAAGAATGGGTGAAAACCCAGGAGGAGTGTTTATATGAAGAAGCTGGCGTTCAAGCTAGCCTGTTTTGCTGTGCTCTCTCTGGTTCCTGCTGGCCTGATGGCTGGTGGAGGATCTTCAGAGAAGCCACTTGCAGGAAGCTATCCTATCGTGCTATCGCACGGACTATTCGGATGGGGGGATTCTGATTCTCCCGGTGTAATCAGCATTGTGGAATACTGGGGTGGTATGGATGACTACCTGCGCGGAGAAGGTGTGGCCGTTTATGCGCCCACTAAAACTGCTACTCAATCCAATGAGTATCGCGCACAAGAGCTAAAGAATAAGATTAACTACTGGATGGCTGCTAATGGCTATTCCAAGGTTCATATCCTGGGCCACTCCCAGGGCGGTCTGGATAGCCGATACATGGTGTCCAACCTTGGTATGGCCTCCAAGATCTCTTCACTAACTACCTTGAATACTCCGCATCGCGGAAGTCCCATCGCAGACATTACAAATTCTGTAATTCCTGATTGGCTTAAGCCAAGCGTTGGAGCTGTTCTAGGCGTTATCACTGACATCGTATATGGTGGCGGCGAGCAAGATGCTCTGGCTGCTCTGGATTCTCTGACCAAAAGCGGACTGGCAGTGTTCAATCAAAACACACCTAACCGTTCCGGAGTTGATTATTTCTCTTATGGTTCCAACATCACAATTACTGATATAGTGCAGCACCCACTGATGGGAATTCTACATCCTATTTGTGGTCTGGGCGGAACTTTCAACGGACAGGGCTTCAAGAATGATGGTCTGGTTCCAGATTCTTCTCAAAAATGGGGAACCTGGAAAGGTGGACCAAGCTATTCCTGGTATGTAACTGGTGTAGACCACCTTCAGGCTTCCAACACTCTGTACAGCGGAGAGCTGTGGTATGATGTTGAGGCTTATTATCTGAAGATGGCAAAAAACGCCAAAAACAGCCAGTAAGCAGAGCCAAAGCCGGGTCGCTATCGTTGCGGCTCGGCTTTTTTGTTGCCCGATTCCGCTCCGCTCTTTAAGAAAGGTCCAAACAGATTCTGCTCACAGATCTGACCGATTCCATTTGAAGTAAGATTAATTATGAAAAACAAGACCCCGTTATTTTTGATTGGTGGCATTCTATTCGTTCTTGTGGTTGTGCTTTTTTATGTCATGCAGCCAGGAGGCGATTACTCAGAAGCCCCGGACCTGGAAGCTATAGACCAGGAAGAGCAAGCTCTATTGAACAACATGTCCGATGAGGAACGTTCTCGCCTTAAGGATGAAGCACTGCTAATGTTTGATCAACCCGGATATCTAACATTTGAAGAAATTATGGCCGGAGCCAGGAATGGTAAAGTGAAGCTTGTAAGTGAGCTATGGAAGCTCCGTCGACGTTGTCCTCCTGAATTAAGCCCGGAAGAATGTAATCTGCGAATTAAGATCTTCCTTCGAGAAAAATTTCAACCTGGTGGAGAAAAGCTGGCTCGATTGTTTGCCTACTATGTGCGATATGAAGGCCATATGCGCTCCGAAAAGCCGCCCGAGGGTCTGAGTCCTGAGGAGCAATACGAATGGATTAAAGGCCAGCGCCGGAAGGTAATGGGCGAAGAGGCTGCAAGTCTGATCTATGGCTACGAAGAGGCTCGTGTTGATTTCCGTGGAAAATTCCAGGAGTTCATGGATGACACGAAAGGACTGTCAGCCGATGAGCGAATCAAGAAATACGAGCAGTTTAGAAGAGATCATTACGGCAATTACTACGAAACGATAAAGGAGCGGGAGCCCAAATTCAATACTTACGATGTGGAAATGACCCTGCGCGAAGAGCAACTTTCAGGGATGAATTCTTCGGAGCGAGATGCAAAGGTTCGGGAAATGAGAGTCTCTTATTTCGGTGAAGAAGCCGCCAGGAGAATGGAGGCTGTGGATCAAGAGATTCAAGAAGACCAGGAACGGAAGGATGCATACCAGGATGCCAAAGCCAAGCTTCTGGAGGCCAACCCATCCGCAAGTCCTGCAGAGCGCGAATCCATGCTAGCTCAACTGAGAAAAGAATACTTTAGCGCTGAAGAAGCGGAGGCCATGGCAAGGCGCGAAAAGATGCGGCAGGAAATGGATCAGTTAAAAGAATAGTCCGAGTGGCCAAAAAAAAGAAAAAGAAATCGGGGGGCTCTTCTGATCTCGGAAGTAGCTTCCTGAATCACAATTATACCGGTTATTCATTCTATCTGCTTGGCATTCCCCTGGCAGGCTATCTATTCTCCTTATCCCTGGCCCCGGTAAGCAGCGGTTGGGCCGGTCTGGGAAGCATGCTAATTTTTATGGCCCTTGCCCGGTACATCTACCGCGGCAGCCCCTGGCTCATGCTTTTCACTGCCTGGTTACTCTCCTTGAGCTTTCAGCTATTCGCCTTCTACTGGATACCCGGAACCATTCAATTCTATGCCGGAACCAGCCGGGAGGCGGCTACAGTTTATGCGCTGTTGTACTCCCTGGTTTACCAGCTTCGGGTATTGATTCTATTTGCTGGATTCTGGCTTTCCTTTCGCTTTACAAAAACTAGCCTGGCAATCGTTGCTCTGGCCGCCCTTCTGGGAGATGGACTGGCTCCACAGGTATTCAACTGGTACTGGGGGAATATGACCGAAGGCTGGGAACTCTGGAGCCAGCTGGCAGCTCTTGGCGGTGTTTTTCTTCCAGGTGCCTTATTACCTGTACTGGTGCGCTTACTCTATGATCTTCTGGCTGAGGTTTTATCTCTTCGGAATAAGGGTCCTGGAATTCTAAACCTGATTCAATCGTATTTGAAAGAACCCGGGAGCTCATCCCGGGACCAGCCAGTGGCGGGGGACTCATCTTCGCAGTCAGCGCAGAATGAATCGACTTTATCTAGTTCTGTTCGGTGGAAGTGCAGCCTTTCCACTGCTGTATTGCTGCTGCTAATTCTAATCCATGGCTTCTGGAATGTGTACAGGGTGGAGAAGGCTATTGCAGTGGGGAAAGATCGTGGTAGTTTAAACGTGGCCATGCTTCAGACTGGAACATCGCGCAAGATGCTTGGAAGTCTTAGCGATTACGATCATGCCGCATCTTCCATGAATCGAGTTGTGAACCAGTCTCTGGAAGTGATTCAAAAGAGTGGTGCTGCCCTGGATTTAATCATTCTACCCGAGTCTGCTATTCCCTATCACGGAATTTCACCGGGTCAGAAAGGTTATTCCGTAACCATGCATTCCCTTCTTTCCTTTATCTATGGAACCGCCCAGACTCCGCTTTTGTTTAACCAGCTTCAGCATAATAAGCAGGATGAGTCTCTTACATATAATACAGCCTCACTCATGGATCCGGGCCACAGGACGCAGCAGCATTATCGAAAAAGAGTGCTAATTCCCTATGGCGAATATCTACCCCTTGAGACTGTATTTCCCTGGCTAAGGAGTATCTTTCCGGGAGCAGGAAGATATTCGCCTGAGAATCGCGATCAGAATCTCACCATGGATATGACCTATTATCCGGATCGTCCGAGAGTGCAATTATTGACCGCGCAACAGGCTGGTCTCCAGGATCCAGCCAGTCTATGGGCCAATCCAGGAGATTCATTGCGAGCCGGTTCAATGATGTATTCTAAATCTCTGGGCGAATCCCCATCTGAGTCAGTCGAATTCAGTTATAGGAGAAATGCAAAGAATCTAAAATTTGCCCTTCTGATTTGCTATGAAGATCTAATTCCGGAGTTATCCGTAAGTGCATTTCTGGACGAGTCACCGGATTTCATAGTGAACATCAGCAATGATTCCTGGCTGAGCGATAAACGAGCCATGCAGCAGCATTACGGAGCAGCACGATTTCGGGCTATTGAAACCGGTCGATTTCTGTTACGCACCACGTTAACCGGGATATCTGGAATCATGGATCCGGCGGGTAGAGATTACGTGGAGCCCACGGAGGTTAATCAAAGGGGAACTCTTGTGGAAAAGGTACCTCTGCAGGGCTCGGTGCAGACATTGTACGCCAGCCTGGGGCCCTGGGCCTGGAGAATCCAGGTGTTGCTCTCTCTTCTTGTTCTGGGCTTTATAGCCCTAACAGTTCGATTACAGAAATAGAAATCGAAGCGGCGGATGTAAGTCCTGGACTCTCGATGCCCAGCAAATGAATCCAGGGCCCATCCTGTTTCATATAAAAGTCTCTGTGATCCTTTCCGTTGATGCGTAATCGGGGGCGAATCCCTGCATAGCCAGCAGTTAGATCGTCAGGACCATAACCATCCAGTATATTGCTCAGAGATTCAGCAAACTCTGCGGCCGACTGAGTAATGCGATAATCCTCTTTCGTGTCTGCACCAATGGCATTTGGGCCTGCATAAGCATCACCCCCTGGATGAAATGTATAATGCACTCCCAGAGCCGTAGAATCAGGGTCTGGCAGGGGATAGACCAGTTTTCCTACTGAATGGGTATTTTTCAGGCGATAATACTCACCCCTTACCGGTACAATTTCCATACCGTCCAGTCCGGCCAGGGCAGCTATCTGATCTGAATACAAGCCCGCTGCATTTACAACTATAGAAGCTTCAACGGACTCTTCGTTTCCAGCTGAGTCCTGCAGTAGTATTTCGCAACCTTCGTGGTTTGTCCGGGCGGACGTTGCCTTCCTGCCATTAAGCCAGGATACACCTTCTGCTTGAGCTTCCGCTTGAATGGAATGGAGGTAGGCGGCGGCATCGCATACACCCGTATTGGGACTCAGGATGGCTGCATTTCCCTGAACACCGGCGAACCTCTTTCCCGGGCTGGATAAGATACTGAGATCCCGGGCTCCGATTCGTTCTGCATTCGCCTTCAGTGCTTCTAGTTTTTCAATAGAATCTTTACTGGCATTGCGTCCTGTGGTTATGAGTTTGCCACAGATTTCATGGGGAAGCTTTTTGGATTTTAGATACTCCAGGGTAAGAGCATATCCTCGTATGCAATGAAACGCTTTGAGGGAGTCAGGGGCATAGTAGATACCTGCATGCAGGACGCCGGAATTTCTACCCGAGGTTGCATCCCCGGGCTGATGCGAAAGATCGCATAAGGCCACGGATAATCCTGCCCTGGCCGCCCGAAGGGCCACCCAGCTTCCAACAATTCCGCCGCCAATAATCAGTACGTCTAAAATATAGCTAACCTCAAATCAGTAGAATTATTCTGATTGAGAAGTCTCGTCAAAGATGACGAAAGTAGTCAATGGTTCGCTTCAGTCCTGCCTCCAGAGGAGCAGTGATTTCATAACCAAACAATTTTCGTGCCAGACCGAGATCCGGTCGTCGTCTTGTAGGGTCATCCTGTGGCAAGGGCTGATTTACCACCCTGGACTGGCTTTCCGTAAGTCGAATTACTTCCTTTGCCAGCTCTTGAACTGTGAATTCTCCATCATTACCCAGATTCACCGGGCCGGTATGTCCTTCCGTCTTCATGAATCGAACGATGCCGTTTACCAGGTCATCGACATAGCAGAAGGATCGAGTCTGGGTTCCATCTCCGTAAATGGTTATATCTTCACCCTTTAACGCCTGGACAATAAAGTTGGAGACCACTCTTCCATCCGCCGGATCCATTCTGGGGCCGTAGGTATTGAAGATTCGGATTACACGAATATCCACACCATGCATTCTGTTATAGTCAAAGCACAATGTTTCTGCTGCTCTTTTGCCCTCATCGTAGCAAGCTCTAATGCCTATTGGGTTCACGCTTCCTCTGTAGGATTCCGGCTGCGGATGCACTTCCGGATCTCCGTATACTTCGGACGTACTGGCCTGAAGAATTCGCGCTCCGGTGCGTTTGGCAAGGCCCAGAAGATTCATGGTGCCCAGGACAGAAGTCTTCATTGTTTTTACTGGATTGGCCTGATAGTGTACAGGACTGGCCGGACAGGCCATATTGTAAATTCGGTCTACCTCAATGCGAATCGGTTCCGTTATATCGTGTCTGATTAGTTCGAAGTTCTTATTGCCGAGCAGATGCTGGATATTCCTTCGTCTGCCGGTAAAAAAATTGTCCAGACAGATTACATAATCTCCCTGCTCTAGAAGCTTTTCGCAGAGGTGAGATCCAATAAAGCCGGCGCCACCGGTTACAAGTGCTGTATGAGCCATCCAATACAGGGATGTTCCAGGGCCAGCACAAGCAACCAGAATTCAAACAGGAATTCCCGATAGGGCCCAGCAAAGTCACCCCTAATAGCTGAGGGGCCGGGAAATTCCTGGTCAGCGAATACCGGTTCTTGCGATTTCCGATGAATGATCGAATGGATTCTCAAATCCCGGGGAAACCGGCTGCTGGCTCTCCGATTCCGCAGCGCTGGAAAAAGATTGGGAGAAATCTTCGCTGGAGCCGGGGGCAGAAGGGATCGGATTTCCAACGCTATCGGAACCGGGGCTGGAAGACTCCGAGCCTTGAAATTCGGATCCCATAGCGTCTGGATCTTCAGCAGGGTCCGGTTCCCAGTAATGAATGGATTCTCTGACTGCAGGTGCCAGTACCAGGTAGGCCCCGAATAGGATGGCAGTAGTCCAGGCAAGGGAGATGCCCACAGCGGTAATTCCCACAGATCCATGCTCCAATGCTCCGGAGCCCAGGTAGGAAGCCAGAATTGCAGCATCGGTGCTATCCACATCCCGGGTAAAATCAAACAGGTCGAACAGGCTATAGAATAGAAAGAAGACCCCGATCGCTGTTAATGCACCTCGGGCTGGCCTTTGACCCAGGGCAGAAATGACCAGAAACGCCAGGCCATAACCGGTTCCAGTATAGAAAGCGGTTTCCAGAGGCGATGTGAAAAGCCAGGAGAAATAGATTAGCAGGACCGAAAAAACAATCAGAGTGACCCGCTCCAATCGCCCGACCAGGGATTGTCTCAACAGCAACGCTCCGGTAAGGGCGCAACCGATGTAGCCTGCTGAAACTGCCAGCACAAACCCGAGATTTGAAAAGTCTCCAGTTACCAGGGTTTTGCCCGATTCGTTCCAATGCACCTCAATGGAATCCAGCCTGACCCCTGCGGCCAGAGAAAGAAATCCATGCCACATTTCATGAACCAGTACAACAAGTAGCTTGACCGGGCGTAACAGGCTGGAATCCCAGAAGAGGGTCAATGCAAGGCCGATGGCCACCATTAATAGGAATCTCTTGCCAGCCACGTACCGATTATCGGCAAAACCATGATACATATCCAAAACGGAAAGGTCTTCAATTCTGAATTCCAGGATATCTATTTTAGTCAGGAAGATGGGGAGTCTGAATCGGATTATGTCTTTCTAAAAGGTAACCATCTGGAGCAACGCTTCCAGGCCTTGCAGAGCTACGAAAGTTTTTCGGTGGGAGAACTGGGCTTTGGCACTGGCTTGAATTTTCTGTTAACCAGGAGACTGTTTCTCAAGGAAGCTCATCCATCCACCAGATTGGAGTACATTTCTTTTGAGATCGATTTGCCTTCGCCACCGTTGTGCCGAAAAAGTAACTCTCTTTTTCCCTCACTCAAGAATGACGCTATCTTGCTACGTCGAAAGCTACGCGGAGTACTCCAGCGAAATACCGGAACTCATACAATCCTTTTCGATTCAGGCAGAATTAAATTAACTCTGTTTCTTGGGGATGTTCGAACAGAAATCTTCCGAATGCAGGGAAACTGCCATGCCTGGTATCTGGATGGTTTCGCGCCTTCAAAGAATCCCCAGATGTGGCAGGTTTCAATATTTCGGGAGCTTGCGAATCGGAGTCATCCGGGGGCTACATTTTCAAGTTTTTCAGCTGCCGGTGGTGTAAGACAATCGCTAAAAGAAAGTGGCTTTGAAGTAGAGAGAATACCCGGCTTTGGTCGCAAGAAGCATATGATTCGTGGTCAACTCTTTTCGCGCCACTTGCAGCCTGAGGCATCTCATCCCGGAGTCTCCATTGTTGGTGGTGGATTGGCCGGTCTGGCCACAGCATATGCTCTTACGCGAAGAGGAGTCCATGTAACTCTCTATGAGGCCAATGATATAGCCAGCGGTGCATCGGGAAATATGGCTGGAATGGCGACGGCTGGACTTACAGCGGAGCCCACCAACTTAAGTCTGCTTGGTATTCGAGCTCAGAGCCTGTTTATTTCATGGTTAATGGATCAGCAAGGTGATTGGAAGCGATTGGGTCTTGTGCGAAAACGAGACGATGTGAGTCGCTACAGCAGAGCTCGGGAAACTCATAAGCTGATGAATGTATATCAAAGTTCCCGGCGAAGGGAAGCATTGGTGGGATGGGCCGCCGCCGTTAACCCTGAAAAACTCTGTCAATTCTATCTGCAGAAATGCCTTAACTCCGGACTATTTGAATTGCACAACGCAGTGAGAATCGATGCGCAACAGATTCAACAGGATGCTTCAAATCCGGACAAAGACCAGGGCACTGTTTGGATTCTATGTAATGCCAACGAATTAAGTGAATTTCCTCAGACACGGTTCATTGTCCATTCTCCGGTAAGGGGACAGGTCCTCCATATACCTCTGACCGGCACAGGACTCAGGTTTCCGGTGACCAATCAGATCTATGTGGTTCCCAATCCCTTGAATGCGGCCACCGGTGTGCTCGGCGCTACTTTCGACATGCATCTTTCGGATTCGCAACGGTTGCCGCAGAGAGATGATTATTTGCTGAAAGAGATGCAGCAACGTCTGGGCGAAATCTGGAATAGTCTAAGCGAAGAGTCCAAAAGAAGTTTATTGGCCGGACACTCAGAAGGGCGGGTTGGATTTCGCTGTCAGGCCCGAGACTATGTCCCGGTCTGTGGCTCTCTACCAGATCCGGGTGAATTCTTGAAAAGGCATGATCGGCACTATACTTTGCCAGTAAGCACAAGAAAAAATCATTTGCATCAGTGGAGTCGGGAGCTGATTCGAAATCCAGGTCTATACGTTAATGCCTGCCATGGCAGTCGCGGAATAACCTCAACGTTTCTTTGCGCAGAGATAATCGCATCTGAAATCTGTGGCGAAACAGCACCTGTGGAGACTGATCTGCTTTTTGCTTTAGATCCTGCAAGGTTTCTATGGAAGGTGGTAAGCCAACCACCAGACAAACGGCCAGATTGGGCCAGGGCTGGAAAGCATTGGCAATGATCGCAGATAGACAAACAATGATTCAGGATGCCGGCTGCCCGGAAGCCCTGTATGCGTTTCACGTTGTATCTAGAAATGGGATTTCGAGCGGCTCCAGGCCACACACAGACCAGGGTGCAATGGCGAATACATCCGAGTAACTATCAGATAGGCCGGGTTTTCTAATTCACCAGCGGTCCACGGCCTGGCTTATTCCGGAAGTCTGTATTTACCAATCATAGGGAGATGATCGCTGATATGCTGAGTATCAGTCTGTCGCACTGAGTAACTGGACTGGGAAAGATCGCTGGAGTAGAAGATATAGTCAATGGTTCGATCGGGACCTTTAATAGTATGGCTATTGGGAAAATGAGTATAATACTTTGCCTGATTCGGCCCGTTTAAGGTGTCCACATCCACGCTTGAGTTAAATTCAGAGAACAAGGTCTGAATCTCGCTTTCTTCCTGATAAAAAACCTGATCCCGGGGGTCTAACTGAGACCGTTGCCATTCGGGGGGTAGCAGATTGAAGTCTCCAGAAATTAGCCAATCATTACCTTCTGCGTTCAGTGAAAGCAATAGATCTCTTACTTCATTGACCTGCCTTTCCATTGTGTCCGTTCCCTGGGCAAATGCATCCAGGTGGGTATTCATTACAACCAGAGGTTGGCGGTCCGTCACCGGTAGTGACACTTCCAGTATGGCTCGCTTTAAATAGAACTGCTGCGAGACAATGTCCATGGGAACCAAAGACAATTGATGTCTTCGCGCGGTTTCCATCTTATATCGGCTGATGGTAAGCAATTTCATGCCTACTGATCCCATGACGTTAGGATCGGGCACAAAGTCGGCCTTCCAGTAATAGGCACTTGTATAGCATGGGTACTCCGGGCCAAGACCCTTTACGATCTCGGTCACCTGGTCCATATAGTCCGTGGCCTTCGCATCCACATGAACTTCTTGTAGCAGCAGGATGTCTGGCCTTTCCTCTCGAACGACCTTGAGGAATTCGCCGAGTGTTTTTTTGACTTCTTCAGCTGCGGGCTCCAGGTCCATTCCAGAGCCATCGGAAACGTCGTACCAGAATACATAACTTTTGCCGGCCAGATACTGGATGTTCCAGTTCATCACCTTGATCTCCTGGCCCGGCTGTAGTTCCGGAGCGTCGGCGGGACATTGGATTTCCATCTCTTCAACTGGACCTGGGTGGTAAGTAATTAGATTCACTGTGAGAAAAAGTATTCCGAGCAGTCCAGCGAGGGTAAATCCGGTAATCTTAAGGGCTTTCATGAGCCCCGCAGATTGCAGGGCTGCCGGCCAGTATCAAGTGTTTTTCGCATAGCCAGATCCGCTGTTTGCATTGCCTTTTGAGGGAACTTCGAATCTATTTCGGCTTCAGGATTCATTTCTTGCTCCATTCATCCCTGGAACAGAAGAGGCTGCAATCAACCGAACCAGGGTTTCATTTACAGGAGCATCCAGACCATGCATCTTGCTTCGCTGCACCAGATATCCATTCAAAGCTTGAATTTCCGTCTTCCGTCCTCGATTTAAATCAGCCAGCATACTGGGTTCATGCTCGGCTGTAGCAGGAATCAATGTGTTTAATAGATGCTGAAAATATTCGTCTGGCGAAGACCAGAATAAGGATACGTTCTCTGCCCTGGCCAGTGCAAATGCTTCTATCAGGATTTGTCGCATAATTTGCAGGGTTGGCTCCAATCGCAGTTTGCCGTAAGCGACCTTCAACAGCGCCCCCAGAGGATTCAAGCAGCAGTTATAAAGAAACTTCGCCCAGAGAAAGGAAAGCATGGTCTCTGTGTATTCGAATACTAGTGGTGTCTCGGAAAGCAAGTCTACCAGCTCCCTGGCGGCGGATTCCGATTCGCTGGAAGGCCCTTTGTCCGCAAGCGATCCAATCTTGCCCGGTCCGCCGTAAACTGTGATCGCCACCCGTCCATCCTCTACGACGTCATAGCCTGTTATGGTCATTCCGCTCAGTATTATTGGTCTTTTTCCGGAAGCTTGCCTGGAAATTACGTCCTTAATGCATTCAAAATTACCCAGACCATTTTGAATATGCACGTACCGGGGCAAAGAGGGATCTGGCAGAGTCTTTACAAGCTGGCGAATCGCGTCTTCAGTGGCCGTTGACTTTACCGTAATCAGTACCCAGTCCAGCGGATGCTTTATGAATTCCCGGGATTCTAATTCAAAATCGTGACAGGCCTGTGGCTTATGGAAGCTGTTGCCAAGAATTCCTTCTATCCGCAGCCCCCGGGTTTGAATGGCATCAATGTGGCTACCTCTGCCAACCAGGAGAACCTCATGATGCTGCGATAGAAATCCACCTATGGCACTTCCTACGGCGCCGGCACCCATCACCAGGATTCTCATTTCTCTCTGTGAAACTCCATTACAAGCCAGCCATCATCGCTTAATTCGCTTTTCAGTTTCCAGGTCGGAAATGCATCCAGAAAGTCCTGTTTCTGTTCTTCAATGATTCCAGATACTACCAGACGATTACCAGGTAACCGGGAAACTACATCCCGGGCAGATAGAAAAACATTCAGGGTAATATTGGCCAGGGTAATGTCTGCATTAAAATCAAAGATCTCTTTCAGTTCGAATCCTGCCTTTTGCACCGACACTGCACCTTGATCCGGGAAGTTTAGTGCCAGATTCGATTTTGTGGCATGAACGGCATTTCCATCCACATCAAAGGCAAGTACTTGCCCGGCTCCTACGCGAAGAGCAGCGATAGTTAAGATGCCGGAGCCGCATCCAGCATCCAGTACTTTAAGGCCTTCCAGAGGATTCTCTTCCATCCATCGGACCATCATGCGACTGGTTGCATGCAAACCTGTGCCAAAAGCCAGGCCCGGATCAAGATAAATTCTTTTTCGCTCTCCAAAGCGGGCATCATCTTCGGAATCTTTGAACCAGGATGGAACTACTGCAAAGTTTTCGCCGACTACAAAAGGACGATAATGCTGCTTGTAAGCTTCCTGGTAGTCCGACTGTTCAATTGTGTTTTCTTCCAGATGATAGTTTTCGATTCCGTATGCAAGAAGAATGAGTTCCAGCTCCCATCTACCTTCCTCGAAATCTCCCGGGAAATAAAGAACCAGAGTGGTTTCATCGCTGGCCGGGCGATTCTCTTCATAGAGAATCTCATAATACCCGGAAAGATCCGGAATCAAGTTCTGATCCAGCAATGCAGTTAAATCCTGGGCTGCATCCTGGCTTAGATGTAAATGTATTTCGTGGTACGAAGAACTCAAGAGGGCAGGGCTCCGAAGGATTTTTCATAATCCTCGGCATTCATCTCAATGACACCACCATACAGATCTCCTGACTCTAACCTATGCGCAAGAGCTTTTGCAAAGCAACTGGTTTCCATGAGCGCTTCTTTCACTTTCTTGCCATCCAGACGCATTCCTTCATTGGGCTTCAAATCGAAATGCAGGTCTTCTTCCGGATTGGATAGAGTGGAACCTCCGGCACGAAAATCCTCAATAATTTCGGTAAGGATAGTGTGAATTTCATCCATAAAATCCTTTATCTGGATTCTGGTTTGCCGTCCGCTCTGGCCTCGTCTTGAATCGTGAAAGGATACCTTTTTGGCATGTTCAACGTAATTACCAGCCTGGGCCGTTTCCTGGGCTGATTTGTGGAACTCCAGACATTCATGAATGTAGGCCTTGAAATAGTCATAAGGCTGACGAATTTTTTCCAGACAATCAGACATTCTTTCACGATAATCGATCTTTACGCCGCCGCGATAGGCTGTATGAAGCTTGATCTGCGGTGTGGTCAGTACAACACTGAATTCATCTTCGAATAGTCGAAGGAAAAGATAGGCGATAACCACTTTATCCTGATAGGGAACAGTTTTCCATTCTCCCTTTGGATCATAACGCTTGCGTAAATCCTCGAGCGGAAAAGAGTTCATTACTTGCATTCCATAATGCAATTCTTTCTGTGCCTGGTCCCCGCCTTCTTCAGCGCCTGAATCAGCTTCCAGGGTCACCTCATCTGCGGTTTCTTCAACTTCATTTTCCCGCGCATCATCGGCTACCTCCGAGGTTGCTTTTTCCTCATCCGGTTTATCTTCCTCTGACGAAATCTGCGCTTCGCTACTCTTTTTCGATTGGCCGTCCTGAGTCTGGGAAGCAGCCGTGCCTGTTCCAGTAACTTTGCCCATCTTTTCGGATTCCACAACTCCAATCATGGTTTCAAATAGCCGAGTGCCCGGTTCTGCCTTCTTCATCTCTGCACGCTGGGCCAGTGCCACAAGAGCCGGGTATATCTGCTCCATCAAAGTACGCCAATCGGATCGAATCTTTTTCCTTTTTGCATCATATAAAGAGGAAGGTTTATTCTGTACTCTTTGTTGTGTACCAATGGCCAATTCGGTGGCCACCTGAAATGCTTCACTGTAAGGTCGCAAATAATATAGCTTTCGCAATAGTGCGAACAGGGAGGGGCGAATAGCATCCAGGGGTACGCTTCGATCCGGATAGTCCTGATAATCCGAAAGCATTTCTGAAAGCTCTTTTCGATCATATAACTTGGAGGCACGTTCCAGAACTTCCACATACAATGGGCCGCTGCGCGAAAGGTCTTTTCGCACTTCTTTGGACACAGCTGGCTCGGAAAACAGCAATTCATTTCCCAGGATATTACATTCCATTAAGGCTCGTTTGCCCTCAAGGTTTATGAGCGAAAAGAAGGATGGTTTAACCATGTCCTGGCCATAGGGAGTGAGCCCCATAAACATGCATCTGAGCTTGATGCCCATGCGGGCAAAAAAACTCGTGGCTGCCTTTTCTTCAGATTCCAGCTCCTTTCGCAGTCTGGCCTGGGCTTCCATTTCCTTTCGCCGGTTTTCGCGAGCGATTTCGGATGGTAATCGAGAACCCTCGCCGGAGCCTCCAGAACGCCCTCGAGATCTTTCCCGCTCGGGCTCTTCCTTTTTTACCGCTCGCTCTCCCAGAACCTGACCACCGGATCCTTTCAATTGATCCAGCATCTTCTTCCGATCTTGAGAGCCCAGGTTCTGAGCACCAATGGCTTTGCGAGTTCTATCGAACTCCATTTCATCCATGGCTCTTATACCTGTGGAATCAATGTACCAATCAATCAAAAAAAAGTGGCTGGAATCCCTTTGTCTCAACGGATGGCATTCATGGTGCAGCAAGAAAGCCTCACTCTGGAAGACCTGAATAATGCCTGCAGTTCAGGATGGGATACGGTCTGTGGAGTAGTACTCTTTGGTTCCAGAGCCCGGAATGAGGCAGCGCCGGGCGCAGACTGGGACATTGGTATCGTCTATGCGAATGATGCAGAGGAGCCGGAGTTTGAGATTTCTGCGGACTGGGATTTGTTTCTATGGAATGAAAGCCGCTGGGAAGATGGTTTCGCACTTCAGGTGGAAATAGCCAGGGATGGGGTCATTCTACTGGATCCAGAAGGAAAGCTTGCCGAGAGATTTGAAAAGATTCGGGAATACATTTTACCGCACTGGGCTGGTTATCTAAAAAAGATGGGCTAGTTCAAAGGCTCTTACCAGGAAGCCTCCGGTGGAAATGCCATTTTTTCTTATCAACCAATCCAGAAAGACCGGACTTGTCTAGGCCCATCGGCTCAAATCTTTTGCAAAAAGGTCCTCCAGAGGCTAGATTTATTCCTCGGCAGGCCTCTTCGTAGCTTTCTTTTTGGTGCCGGATTTCTTTTTCGCTGAGGTTTGTTTCCTGGAAGCACTCTTCTTACCGCTTTTGGCTCCGGTTGAATTCCCACTTCCTTTTCCTGAAGAGCGGCTCTGTCCAGCGGTGCTAAAAGGCAATACCCTGGTTTCGAATTTCTCCAGAGCAGCCCCGGATTCCAGTAATTGCATCGCATCGCGTAGCATAGCCGCTTTTTCGAATTCCATATTCCGGGCAGCTGAAAGCATCTCTTCTTTTAGATGGGCCACCTTTTCGCGGCGGGGCATCTGCGGATCCAGAACGATTGTTTCTTTTAACGTGGCCAGAACGTCATCTTCTGTGGTGTCTTCTTCATGGCTTCTTTTGATAATATCCTGGATTTCTTTTCGAATTGTCTGAGGCGTAATCCCCATTCTGGTATTGTATTCTTCCTGAATGGCCCGGCGACGAAGGGTTTCATCCATGGCTGCTTTCATGGAAGGAGTGATAGAATCTGCATATAGAATTGCCTTTCCTTCAACGTTTCGCGCGGCTCGCCCCATGGTCTGAATCAAGGATCGTGTATTTCTTAGAAAGCCTTCTCGGTCCGCATCCAGAATAGCCACAAGAGATACTTCAGGCATATCCAGTCCTTCCCTCAGCAGGTTAACTCCTACCAGAACCTGGTATTTGCCTTTTCGAAGGTCTCGAATGATTTCCACTCTTTCTATTGTATGGATTTCCGAGTGAAGATAAGCCACATCAATCCCAACCTCTCGGATGTAATCGGATAGGTCTTCCGCCATCTTCTTGGTCAGTGTGGTAACCAGGGTTCTTTGATCATTTTCTATGCGCTTTCTGATCTCCTGAACCAGGTCTTCAATCTGACCCTTTACAGGCCGAACATCGATGGTAGGATCCAGAAGCCCTGTGGGCCGGATAAGCTGCTCCACTCGCTTACTACTTCTGCCCAGCTCATAGTCTGCCGGAGTGGCGGAAACGTACATGACTTTACTTGCAATAGATTCAAACTCCTTAAAGTTCAAGGGTCTATTATCCAGTGCCGATGGAAGCCGAAAGCCAAAGTCCACCAGAGTCTGTTTCCTTGACCGGTCCCCTTCGTACATGCCGCGGACCTGGGGCATGGTTACATGGCTTTCATCCATAATAATCCAGAAATCATCTGGAAAATAGTCCAGCAGGCAGGCAGGAGGTTCACCCGCTTCGCGACCGGTAAGATGACGGGAGTAGTTCTCAATTCCGTTGCAGTAACCCAGTTCTCTGAGCATTTCCATATCATAGCGAGTACGTTGCTGAATTCGCTCTGCTTCCAGAGGCTTCCCTTCTTTCTGGAACCTGGCTACCTGCTCTTCCAGTTCCTTTTCAATCTTCTCCAGCGCTTCCTTTAACTTTGGCGGGGAGGTAATGAAGTGCTTGGCTGGATAGACTACGGCTCTTTCAAGGCTATCCAGTATTTTGCCTGTAAGCGGGTCGAAATAGCTCAGGTTGTCAATTTCATCGCCAAACCATTCTATGCGAATTCCTTCATTTCTATAGGCTGGAAATATTTCTACTGTATCGCCTCTTACACGAAAATTTCCGCGACTAAAATCCAGATCATTTCTCTGGTATTGAATGTGTAATAACTGTCGAATTACATCGTTTCGTTCAATGGTAAGCCCTCGATCCAGCATTACCAGGCTATGGCGATATTCCTCTGGCGAGCCCAGACCATAGATGCAGGATACGGAAGATACGATAATTACATCCTGGCGCTCTAAAAGAGAGGACGTGGCCCTCAGTCTAAGCCGATCAATTTCATCGTTAATCGAAGAATCTTTTTCAATATATGTATCTGAGGAGGGAACGTAGGCTTCTGGCTGATAGTAATCGTAGTAGGAAACAAAATACTCTACAGCATTTTCTGGAAAGAATTCACGAAACTCCCGGTATAGTTGTGCAGCCAGAGTCTTATTATGAGTCAGTACCAGCGTTGGCTTCTGCATGTTCTCTACGAAGCCAGCCATGGTGTATGTTTTACCGGATCCGGTTACTCCAACCAGACATAATTGTTCTTCTCCGCTATTGGCCGCTCCGGAGAGCTCACGGATGGCCCGGGGCTGATCGCCTGCCGCTTCATAATCGGATACCAGGCGGAACCTGCGATTCTCAGACATTAGCTTACCTTTTTGCGTGCTGTAAAAATGGCCAGGTTCTCGGAATCTTTTATATCTATATCCAGTTCATCAAACAGCTTGGACATTACCATCATGCCCCGCATAAGAGTTAAGGAGCTGTTATATTTTCCGGCTTCAATATCGCGTTCGATTTGAACCTCTTTCAGGCCATTGCGTATTTCTATGCGAAACTCGCCATCTTCAATTGAGTAGTTGATTTCTATAGGATTCTGATCATTGTATTTAACTGCATTCTCCATCGCTTCCGTTGTGGCGATGGACATATCGACAATAAGTTCTTCAGGTAGCTCTTTGATGCGAAAGAAAGTCTCAAGTCTGGCTCGCACCATTTGAATGGGCGAATCTTTCAGAAACCCGGAAACGCGATACCTGGTAATCGGAGTCGCTTCGGTTATGGATGCAAGCACGAACTCTTCGGATATACTGTCATGATTTTTCAGTAGACCTTCTGATGTAAGAGTTTGCAGAGCGGAAAGAGTTTCTTCTTCAGTGGAGTCGATATTGTATTCGAAGCGAAGCCAGGATCTGAAATCCTTATGATTTCCCCAGCAACCAGATTGAATCAATTCACGTAATGCACTGATTACTGCCGGATTCGTCATTCTACTCTTTTTTCTCAGAGTGTCGGAAAAGGGCAAGAAAAAGATTTCCGACGAATATCAAGCTCGCACCAATTGCTCCGGATAGTCCTGGAATCTCCTGTAATAGAAAGAAACCGGCCACAAGGGCAATTGGTATACGTAGACTGGAAACTATGCTGCCTGCTGTAGCTGACAAATAGGCGTAGGATCTGGTTAAAGACCATTGGCCTGCCACTCCCAGGCAGGCCGATGCGAGCACAAATAGACCTCCTGGATGCAACATTTGCTCCAGGGATGAATAGGCCAGAGGGAGGCTGGCAACGGTGCCAAGAGCAAACATCCATAAGAGAATTTCCTCAGACCTGGCCTGCATGGCGGCGCCTCGTAGCGAAAGAATGGCTATGGCTGCAAGTAAGCCTGAACCAATGCCCCAGAGATCCGGTTTTGAAATATTGCCCGTTTCGTATAAAGGATAGAATACATACAGACCAATCCCTCCTAAGCTGAAGGCAAGTACCACCAGCATTCGCCGATCAGGAATTTCCCGGAAGATGGGAATCGCAAACAGAGCCACAAAGGCCGGATAGGTCATATTTAAAACATTAGCTGTGCCAGCTGGGCCCGTTGCTACTGCCTCATAGAAAAATAGCAATGCAAGAGTATTGAAGATGGCTCTTAGATAGACAGGTACTGGAACTTTCCATCGAAAGGGTAGACCTGCTCTGCGAAACAAGTAGATTGAGAAAAAAAATCCAAGCAAATAGCGGACAAAGGCGAATAACTCAGAAGCCAGTGCTTCATCGTATAGCGCTCCCAGACGCACAAAGAAGGTAGCAAAGTAAAAACTCAGAGCGCTGAATGCATTAAGTAGAATACCGTAGAGTTGTCGCCGATGGTAAATGGATTGACTCATGATCGCTCCGAGACGAACAGGAAGAATCATGGCGATTCTGAAGGTAAGCATTTTTCAAAAGAATCTCACCGAAGGCCTGAATCTATCCCTGCATAAGAAGCTTGCGGCTCTCAAATCTGACTTTCTGGTTTTTCCGGAATACTTTGCTGTTGATGGCTCCATAAAAGATCATAAGTCCCTGGCGGATCGGACAAAGTTTGCTCTGGACTGGCTCGGTAAGCTCAGTGAGGCCTATAAAGGCGTAGTTATAGGTGGAACGGTTATTCGTGAGGTGGAAGGCCAGTATTTCAATGCAATGCCGGTTTTCTTCGAGGGGCAGCTGGTGGACTGGTATCATAAACGATTTCTCACAGAGAATGAATCGCCAGTGCTGACTCAGGGTCAGGATCCAGGCATTTTTATCCTGGGCGGACATCGGTTTGGAGTACTGATTTGCGCCGATGTGCTGAAGCCTGAGTACGTAACAGAGCTGGCGCAACAGGATGTTCGATTGATTTTTACAGTCATGAATTCGCCCTATAAAGAAGAATCCAGCGATGAGAAGCATGCCAGAGATGAAAAGCTTTACTGCGGTCCGGCCCGAGAACAGGGGCTGACCATTATTAAATGCTGCTCCACCGGAACAATATTTGGCAGACGATTGCAAGGACGTTCGCTGGCAGTAACGCCATCTGGCATTAGCTGGAGAGTGGCCCCGGATGAAGAAGATCGGGAGATACTCAAGACCGTTGTTCTAAATGCCTAGGCGAATTAACTGAATCCATGGATCCGCTTCCTGGTTAGCTTTACCAGTATCCTCGTTTAGCTGGGGCCTCCCACCATTTCTCTGGAGGCGGATCTCTAATGTCCGAAGAGAACTCGGTTCAATCTGGAAAAAAATCGCGAAAGATAATAATGGGTCATTCCGGCCATTCTCTTATGTAATCCGGCTTTGAATTCGAATACTGCTTCTGCCACTGCCGGAAAATCCGGTAATCGCTCACTCGATTTTAGAATCATCAAACCAATCAAATCCAGAATTTCCTCATAGCTGCGATCCAACTGTGTTTTCCAGTCCTGAAAATTCTTTTCCAGAGATGCATAGATTTCCAGTTCATGAAGGCCCATTGGATGTCCCAGACCATCTTCAATTTTCTCTTTCAATCGTATGAAGCTATCGTCCAGAATAACGCTTGAAAGCTCCAGGCTACCTCCCATCAGATCCAGAATGAACTGATCTGATTGGCCGGTAATCTCTGACATAGTATTGCCAGGAATTAAATGGAAGGGAATGCAGACCCCTCGGCTGATGATCGTTTCTTTTAGTAATTCCAGATCTTCAACGAGCAGCACAAAGCGGCTATGCTCCGGTGGTTCCTCCAGGGTCTTTAGAAGGGCCGTTTCTGCCTCATTTTGGATCAAGTCGGCCCGTGGAATGAGTATATATCGCTGGGCTGCCTTGAAAGGTGGATACATTAATCGAGTGCGTATTAGCCATCGGACGGTGAAAGGAGCCGGCTGTTTTTCATCCCCAATCAGGATTTTCTCTTCAGGAAATAGAATGTAATCGGGATGTTCCTGGCGGCTGAACAGTCGACAGGATGGGCATTGACCGCATCCGTTACCGGTTTCGCATAAAGCGCATTGAATAAACCATTCGGCAGCGCTGAATTTCCCCACCCCAGCCGGGCCATGAAGTATAAGCAGTGGCGGCGCCGGATGTCCTATGTAATGATCCAGCATGGACCGGGCAATACTCTGACCTTTTAATTGAAAGCCCATAGTGCCAACCACTGAGAAGCGGCGGTCTGTGCAATTCTTACAAAAAGTGCTGGAAAAAGAAAAAACCCGGCCTCCTCATTCGAAGGGCCGGGCTGCATCTGAACACACTCTTTCCCGATCTGTCGCCGACTTTTCATCGGCGCGGATACTCGCTCGAAGCGAGTAATGAGTGAAAGGATACCTTTTAATCTCCCCCTTAAAAGAATCCGACTATACTATTGCAGGCGGCGTACCAGGGAGGGCTCGGACCGGAAAAAAATGCTCATCAAGACCTGTGGCAGAGAAAAAAAAGTGCCTTTTTGCTGATTTTCCGCATCCACGCATGGTACAGCCATTCGCAGGGGCACTTTACGTCTAGAAGTCTGGTCCTGCGGCTGCCCACTCGGTGTAGCTTTACGCCGGATCCCCGGGGGGTGCACAAAATATAGCTGCCATCCTTTGCTACATGGCTTTATTGTAAGCCAAGCACAATAAATGGTCAGAATTACTGCCCGGAGAAAAGTCCCTTCCTTCTCGAGGAGAAATTCCCCTGGCAGATGTGGGTTTCCCGGTTTCTATTCCCTGCCTCATTCTTTCGTCAATTCGCCATTCTCTCAATAATTTGGCCTGGTCCGGAGTTGATGGGCCCATTGGATGGAAAATCGATGGATCCTGAACGGACCGGTAGGGCCAGAACCATTAACTGGATGAAAAGAAAGCCAGCTCAAGGAATCTATTTGACCGAAAGGGTGATACAATTAGATTCCGCTTCATGCGAAAACATAGATTCCTTGCGGTGGTTGCCATTCTGGCCATTTGTTCGGCGACTTACTGCAAGTCCGGTGACGAAGAGCCATCCGATGATCAAGAGCTATTGAATCTTCTGGATGTAAATGTGGCTAATGGGATATTCTGGGTGGGCAAGACCAGTCAGAATAGCTGCAATGCGGGGGATGCATCCACCACAGCAACCGTATGCTTTACTCAAACGACTCTGGAAAATACTTATCTTTCCGGAAATGAAAATAACCTGAACCTTTATTTGCCATCCGGAAATCCGCCGGCGGGAACTGTCAGTCTTTTGATTCCGCACCCGGACAATTCTTCGCTCAATACATTCGATATTGCAGTGAGTGGAGATCTTTCCGGGGGGTATGAGACCGGAAACGGAGTGAGTCGGGTGCTAACACTGACTGCGGCTACAGCCACCACTGCCGCAAGTTCTTCAGTGCAGATTCAAATGGTGAGTTTTACAGCTCAGCAAACGGAGAATTCGGTAGATGGCACCATCGTAGTGCGATTTCTGAGAGCCAGCGGCAGCAATCCAACCTATGACGTTGAATATAACTTCTCTCTGGACAGGCAGTACTGATGAAGGGGGAACAAGGAATGAAAAACATGCGAAAAACAAAGGTACTGGCAATCCTTCTTACTTTTTGTCTGAGCGCGCCTGTATTCGGCGAAGCTGATCCTACCGGTTGGGCACTGCAACCCCTTCCTCTGGTAAGCGCAAGTTCCGATGATGGATTTGGCTATGGTCTGCGGGTTTACGGAACGTATAAGGATGCGAAAGCTGAACCTTATAAGTACCAGATCTACGGACAATACTATGCCACTACCCGAGGGTACGAATTTCATGAATTATCCGTTGATGCAGTGGATTTTCTTGATTCATCTTTTCGAATCATTACTCGTCTGGGTGTAGAAAGAACTCTCAATGCTCAGTGGTACGGAACGGGAAACTTTCAGGATATTCAGAGACAAAAGAAGATCAAGAATGGCGAGATCCCGATCAATGAAAACGTGCAGGTAGATCCAACTACCGGTCAGCCAATTCGTGATCTCTACACTTTTGAAGAGTATAGCGACTCGGTTTATTCATTGAACACAAGAGCGTTGCTGGGTCCCGGAGCAGGCGATTTTCTTAATCCCGGCCGAAAGCTGCTAAAGCAAACTCAGGGAAAATACTTCTATTATGACCGGATTCGTCCATTTGTCATGATGTCTACTGAGCAATGGATGGGAGATACAAACTTCAAGTGGTTTGTGGGTATTCGCGGTCAGAGCTATAAGATTCAATCCTACGCCGGCGACTTTGAAGGAGGGGACAAGCTTCCTAACGGTCGAACTCTAATCGATATTGAAAAGCCCCTGGGCTATGATGCCACCGAAGATAACAAGTTCGTAAATGGACTTCGGGGTGCATTGATCTATGATTCAAGACCCAGAAAGCGGGAGATCAATCCTAATTCAGGTATCTTCGCCGATATTCATATCGAAGGAGTGGGCAAAGGCACGGGAAGTAACTATTCCTTCATGAGATATACGGCCGCCTGGAGACAGTACATTGAAGTGCTACCCGGTTTCTTCAATCCTCAGGACCGAGAGCTAGTTTTCGCATATCGTGTTCTTGGACAGAAAACCACCGGAGATGTTCCGTTTTATGAGATGGGCCGAATCTACACTTCCCGAGAGAACGCAGAGGGTCTGGGTGGAAATGGAGGCCTGAGAGGGTATCCGGCCAACCAGTTTGTGGATCGAGTCATGGGTATGGCAAACTTTGAAATGCGTCTGACAACGTTTAGCGTCGATGCGCTGGGCGGCATTGACTTCATTTTCCTGGGCTACTATGACGTGGGACGAGTGGCTCCCACTAACCGGGAAATGACTTTGAAGGGCCTGCACCGAGCCTACGGTGGTGGCGTTCGATTACTATGGCAGGAAAACGTTGTGATCAACATTTCCTACGGCCGATCTCAGTATGAATCCAACTTCAATTTTGGATTTAATCATATGTTCTAGGCTGAAATTCTCAGCTTGAACTTAGAGGAAAGGGGGCTTCGGTCCCCTTTTTTCGTTTCTGGCAGAAATCACTCCAGGTTCGGCCTCAAATCATCTTGAAAACCGGTGAAGCCATGAACTACTTGGGCAGAAACTCCATCTAATCCCACAGAAAAGGTCTAATATGTTTTCAATTGTCCGTACAAGTTTCTCTGCCCTCGTAATTCTGACCATGCTCACCGCCTTCTCTGGATGCCAGAGCTCTGCACCGGCGGATCCTGCGTCATCGCCCGCTGCAGATTCCGTAGAGAATTCTTCGGAGATGGAGTCCGCACCGGAAAACCGATCCGTTGAACCCAGTGATGATCGAGGCGTAGAAGTGGTGGAGAGAACCGGTATCTATGTATACCACTACCCGGAAACTCTGCAGCTTGAAGATCCATATAAAAACTATTTGAGCAAGCGGCGAGTGTTCGATGATAATCTGGCCGCAGAGATCGAATCTCTACTTGCGGAAGAGGCGGACTATACTCCTGAGTATCGGGCTCGCTGCCTGCCTGTCTATGACTACGGAATAGTAATTGTTGAAGAAAAGGAGCGAAGGACCTATCTGTTTTCTTTTCGCTGCAACACCATGCATTACAAAGAGAAGAAGCTCTGGAAGGACTTTACACCAATTCGCACCAGACTCTATGCATTATTGCAGTACCAAGTAAACGATAATACATCGGTCATTGTGGATTCCCGGGATAACTGATGATTGCTCGTTCCTTACTGATTTCCGGGAACGCCGCCGGAATTTTCATTCTTCTAATCTCATTTTCAGGGTTCTGTACATTACCATCCAGCCGAAACCAGAAACCTGACTCTGGAGGCGGTGCCGAGACAATCGAAAAGGTGGAAGAAGTACAGCCAGATCCCAGACCAGGGTCTGAAGCAGAAGAACAAAGCAATGGCCACGAAATAATCCGTTCCCGCCGCGGAGCTGTTGCCGTACTTCCTTTTCAAGTTGCCCGGGGATCTGAGAAGGGCACAGGGCTATCGTCGCGCTTGATGGCCACCCTTCAGGGCAAGAATCAATTTCAGATAGTAGAACGATTGGATCTGGAAAGCATTCAAAGCGAGCTTCTGGTTGGACAGTCAGGACTGGTGGATAGTGATAGTGCTGCGAAGATTGGAAGGCTTACGGGTGCCAGGTATCTGGTTCTGGGAGAATGGTCGCCTACACTGAACAATCAGGGCAAGGCATCCTATCGTCTGGTCGTGGCTGAAACCGGAAGGCTCATTGGATCTGGCATTGCCATAGGGTCGGAGGAGGAAATACTTCATCGCTTCGGGGAAAGTCTGGCGCGTCAGCTTGCGATCTATCAGAGTCTGGATAATCCAGAAAGTCCTTATTCCATCCTCTTGCAGCTAAATCAGGAAGATCATACATATCGGCTGGGCCAGCGAGTGGAAGTCAGCTTTGAAATCAAGCGTCATAGAAATTCCGCTCCGTCTCAGGTTTACATCCAGCTTTACGCTATCGATTCCAGCGGTGTTATGACAATGATCTATCCCAATCGATTCAGCGGAATCAAACCTGTAGTGGTGGGGCAGAAGTACTCATTCCCTTCGCAGGAAGATCCATTCGAGTGGAAACTGGTGCCTCCCACTGGCACAGAAACCATTCAGGCATTTGTTACTACACAACCTGTGGATCCATTTAGAGCCACCGATCGTATGGAAGATGGATTTGTTCAAGTCAGCACCAGAGGTCATAATCAGGAGACCTTTTCTGGTATTGTCACTGTCCTTAAAGAAGAAGAGGGATGGAGTGCAGACACCATTACATTTGAGATAATCGAATAATCTAGATTTCATCCGGTCCTTAACCGGCTACGTAGGTCCTGCGGGGTTCCGTACCTAGGCGACTTTACTCTAGCTCTCCCATGAAGTTGTTCAGCCAGTCTGCCCAGGGCCGAAAAGATGAGGCATTCGCACGGCATCGTCTGCTAAATTCTGGAATCCACTACTTTGCTTTGCGACAGCAACACCGCCCCGTTTCAGATACGAATCCATTTAGCGGACCACTACGAATTAATTTAACGGACTACTTCACCCATTTAATGGAACAACCCATGCTGGGAAAAACCTTCTCGGGGCCCGGGCCCTTGCCCATATCTCGAAGCAATGCCAGCTCAAGACTGTTTTCTTTTACAGCTGATGGATCCTGCCAGTTATCGTTGATTCGACCGTGGTAACTTAGCTTTCCTTGATGGAATAGATAGGGGTCCGGAGTGCAAACCGCTCCGTATGTTTTTGCCACCGACTGATCTTCGTCGAACAGGTATGGAAAGCGAATGTCATTTTCTTCTGCGAAGGGTTTCATCCGATCGAATCCATCCTCCGGATAAGAAGGATTGTTATTTGGATTGATGGCCACGATTTCTAATCCCTGTTCGCTGTATCGCTGATGCAAATCTTTGAGCACCGGCCAGGAAGCGATGGCATAAGGACAATGGTTGCAGGTGAAGACGATAAGCAGGTGGGGTCTGGAAACCAGCTCCGCAGAATCTACGAATTTTCCATCCACATCCTTCAACTTGAAGGCCGGCAGGGGAGTGCCTTTTTCCATTTGATCCGATTCCAGTAATGCCATGTATTCAAAAAAGGTTGATGCAGAGGCAGTGGAAAGGACTTTTCGGGCTATGATTAAGTTCTATGGCTACAAGAAATGTTCTACATCGCGCAAGGCGGAGAAGTTCCTCTCCGAACGAGGAATCAAATATGACTTTGTAGATATTACGGAAAATCCGCCAAATCAGTCCACCTTGAAGCAGGTCATCGAACTTTCCGATCTCCCTACCAAAAAGATGTTCAATACCAGCGGACAGCAGTACAGAGAGCTGGGAATAAAGGACAAACTTCCTGATCTGAAAGATGGAGAAATAATTAAGATGCTTGCTTCGAACGGAAAATTGATCAAGCGACCGGTGGTTACCGACGGAAAGAAGGCTACGGTGGGGTTCTCAGAAGAAAGCTACCAGAAAACCTGGAAGTGAATTGACAGGCTGTGTTATTGGGGGGATCTGACCTTGTTGCCCAGGTAGCTCAGTCGGTAGAGCAGTGGACTGAAAATCCACGTGTCGGTGGTTCGATCCCGCCCCTGGGCACACATCTACCCCCTATTTCGCTCCCTGAATCCAGAACTCTTCGAATTCCTCCTCAGAAGAAGCAGCGCATCGTTCCGGCGCGAACAGCTTTTTTACCGGTGGTTTGGGATATGTGGACACTTCCCCTGTATCAGGGATGGCAGTGAGCATTCTCAGAATTTCATCTTCGCCCTGGATTTCATACATGGTATAGCTCATCCCTTTTCCGGGAACAATCTGCTCGGTCTTTAGATATTTCTTTTCCATTCTGCTTCCTTTTGAGAATTCTTTTCTTGCGTGGTCCCCCGGCCATCTTACAGTCCGGACCTGGGGGACTCATTAATGAATAAAGGCTACATAGTCTGTGTTGACGATGAAATCTCGGTTCTGGAAACGCTCCGGGAGCAATTGAGGCAGTATTTCGATCAGACCCATGAAATTGAGGTAGCCGCCAGTGCTGAAGAGGCCCTGGAACTCATCGAAGATATTAAAGAATCCGGCGGATTGGTCGAGGTGATAATTACCGATCAAGTGATGCCCGGCATGAAAGGGGATCAGTTTCTGGAAACCATACACAGGGATTTTCCGGACACAATTAAGATCCTGCTAACCGGCCAGGCCGGGCTGGATAATGCCATCCATGCCATCAATCGGGGAGGACTAAACCGATATGTGGAAAAGCCCTGGAACATGGAGGAGCTCCAGAAAGATATCAAGGAACTCATCGAAAAGTACCAGCAACAGGTGGAGAATCAGCGGCTTATCGCTCAGCTGGAATCCAGAATCACTGCCCTGGAAGATGAAAATCGATCTCTTAAAGAAGGGGGCTGAAGCCATCGGCCCTCATTTCACTGGTGCAGTTCTATTGCGAAAATGCAGCTTGCTACTGCTTTCGCTAGTATTTTTGCCGGGACTAATATCTCCGCTAATGGCGGAGGAAAAGCCTGATCGGGCGAAGCCGGCTACGGAGGAATCTGAAAAGAGCGAAAAGCCAGCCACGACTACCGAAGAATCCAAAAAGAAACCATCGGAGAAAGAGACCAAAAAGGATCCGAAAAAGCAGGCCAGGCGGGAAGAGGAGCTACAACTTCTGAAGCAGCAGATGCTCTATGCGCCCTCCACTGAACGAAGACAGGCCATCCACCAGGTGGAGCGCCTGGAAGAAGAATCGGAACAGAAATATTTCCTGGATACCTTGCGAAAGCTGGCTCTGGAAGACATGGATCCTCTGGTGCGCGAAGCATCCGTTCGACTACTGGCAGATATTAAAGACAGTGGTTCGGGGCCCACTTTTCTGAAAGCCCTGGAAGATGATATGCGTCCTGTCATGCGTGAAGCCCTGAGAGGGATTGGTCGAATTGAGCTCAAGACAGCAGATACCAGGATTTTTGAATTACTAAAGAAGGAAGAATTCAAAGAGAACGATAACGTCACCGTGGGAATGATTCGCACCCTGGCAGAACTGGAAAGTCAGATTGCAGCGGATTTTCTTGCCGAGGTCTATGCCAGAGATGATACAAATCTTGAGATTCAGCGAGCCATCCTGCTTTACTACGGAAATGCAGAAATTGAAGCTAAAAAGAAATGGCTCACAGATATTCTAACAGATAAAAACGAAGATATTGTGTCCAGGTCCTATGCAGCAAATGCGCTGGGTAAAATCAAATCCACAGAATCCATTGAACCCTTGAAAGGGGTACTCAAAGAGATTCGAGATTTGCGAAGTAGCAGAGAACGAGCCAGACACAATTCATTGAAGCAACAGGCCATTCTGGCTTTGATTCGCCTGGATGACAAATCCATCCTTCCAGAGCTTAAAGCGGCCGCTCTGGATGACGATGCATCTGTAAGACTTCGGGCTGTGAAGCAAATCGGGCAGCTGAAGATTACAGAATTTCGGGATATGCTGGAATACAAGGCCAAGCATGAGCCCAGTCGATCGGTGAAAAAGGCCGCTCAGGAAGCTCTGGATATCATGGATGGTAAAAAAGAAGCGGAGGGCGACGAGGATTCTCCGGAAGTAAGCAGCGAAGAGGAGAAGCCGGCTCCCGCTGAGTAGCAGCCAACACCGGGCTATCTGCTTGTTCCGTGAAATCTGATACAGGATTCTACCGAAAACTCTTTCACCGGGCCATTTGAATGCGATACAGGATTATCCTATTTTTAGTTTCCTCTGCCATGAGCCTGGCTGGCCTGGACGCTCGCATTCCTCAGACCATGGCCGAGTATCGGGCCCTCATGGGTAGCGGCCGGTCCGTGACAATGAATCTTCGATTTCGCGGAATTAAAACCGTGGATACTGGTAAAGCCATTGAAGATCGCTTCTTGTTTAGCAGCAGGGATGGAGTTACTTTCTATATCAAGCTGGACTGGAATCATCAACTTGCTCTGGATCAAGTGCGAAGCGGCAACGAACTGGCCCCCTTTCGATACAATCTGGTCTATGAGCTTGGCATTAGTTTTGAGCATCAAACAGATCGTGGTCTGCTCATAGTTAGAGCAACTCCGGCAGAGGTCTGGGAACTTCGCCTGGCCCGGGAAATTCCACCGTATACCGGAGATATAACTGAGCAGGATTTAAGAATTCGTGAGCTGATTCAAAAAATTCGTCAAAACGAGCAGCCTCCTGGAGAGTATAAGCTATTCTTTTCCCGGAGGGAATCTTTACATCTGGTCTTCTACGATATGGAAGGCCAGGAAGTTCGCTTCCAGTATAGACGGGACCGCTGGGAAATGAAGGAGTTAAAGAAGGTTCGATTCCTGATTCCTGGTGCAGCCTACCTGGTGAAAGGCCCCCTTCGAGGTCTGGTACTTGATGAAAAGAGCATACCGGTAACAGATCAAAGATTCATGGAAGCGCTTCAAGATCGTAGCATTGAGGAATTCTATCTCTGGTTTGATTTTGAATCGGCGGAGCCTCTGCGAACCGAGCAAATCCTGTACTAGGGGTGGATATGCCTTGTTGCTTGAGCAAAACGGAACATTTGCATTTCACGTTTCAGCCACTTTCCGTGCCGGGGCAACAGTTCCAGGCCTCTTGCCTGGGGTTGGCTCTGCTTGTTTTTGCCTTGCTCTGGCCCAATCGTCTGTATGCTGAAGTAGAGCTAATTTCAGAAGGTCAGAAGTTTTCTCACTATCGGTTCTATTTTCAGTTTGAAGCTCCAATGACCTTGCAGTATAGAATTTCGCCCTATGGAAACTCTAAATTGCTCCAGGCCTGGGATTCTGCCCAGACACTGGTAATTGTATCGCGTACTTTGAGACTTACCGAGGAAGTGCCTTCCGGACAATTCCTGAAACCTCCCGGTTGCGCCGAACTACCGGATTTCAAAAAACAAAATGGGTCTGTTCGGTGCGAATCCGTTGAGGATGGTGTGCCTCTAATTCGATTGATTCGATGGGAAAATACGGCCGGTCTTATGCATCTATTCGCCGCCACGGTGCAAAAAGAAGACCGTTCCATTCTGGATAGTCTGGAGCAAAGCCTGCAGCCCCAGCCAGCATTCTATTATCCGGACGATGGGCTCTAGGACAATTCCGGTTCAGTGGAACCCTGAAAATCCGTTTGTTTCTGTCTTGCTTTCAAGAGAGGCCTTGCTTTCCTGGAGGAGATGTCCACCAGCAACGACATATATGAATTTAGAAACCGGGAAGAATTGCTCAAAAGCGCCCGGGAGCTGAAAGAAGACTTCCAACAGCGATGGCAAAAAAATGGAATCGAGGGTCAGCTTGCAGAAATGCAGGACATGGAAGACCTTATGACTCAGCCGGATTTCTGGGATGATCCGGATAAGGCCCGTGAAATGTCGCAGCGAAAATCTGCCCTGGAAAAAAAGCTAATTCCCTGGAAAGATCTGAATCGCGACCTGGAGGACTTCCCTGATCTGGTAGAACTGACCATGGAAGAGATGGATGACCAGGAGGCGGCCCTGCAGCAGCTCTCCAGAGAGTACGCTGGCATAGAAGAACGATTCGAAGATGTGCAACTTGCGGAAGCACTGCTGGGAAAAGATGATCAACTAAATGCAATTGTAACCATTTCATCCGGTGCCGGTGGAACGGAAAGCCAGGACTGGGCACAGATGCTGCTTCGTATGTACACTCGCTGGTTTGATCGAAAAGGCTTTGGATACGAAACCCTGGATCTGCAGGATGGAGAAGAGGCCGGCATTAAAAGTGCATCCCTTCTGGTAAAAGGAGAGTCTGCCTTTGGATATTTGAAATCTGAAAACGGCGTCCACCGATTGGTTCGAATCTCCCCCTTTGACTCAAACAAAAGAAGACATACATCTTTTGCTTCGGTTCATGTGGCTCCAGAAATCGACGATGAGATCGAAGTAAACGTTGAAGAAAAGGATTTAAGGGTGGATACGTACCGCGCCAGTGGGGCCGGCGGTCAGCATATCAATAAAACGGACTCAGCGATTCGGATTACTCATATTCCTACCGGAGTGGTGGTTCAGTGCCAGCAGGAGCGCTCACAACATAAGAACCGAGACAAAGCAATGAAGATGCTTCGCTCCCGGTTATACGAGCTGGAAAGAGAAAAGAGGGAAGAAGATGCTGAAAGTAGATCCGGGGAAAAAAGAGATGTTTCCTGGGGAAATCAGATTCGCAGCTACGTATTTCATCCATACAAAATGGTTAAAGATCTGCGAACCGGCTTCGAGACTTCGGATCCGGATTCCATAATGAACGGCGAGCTGGAAGACATGGTAAAATCCTATCTGAAGGGTGTTGCCAGCGGCGGAGATCTTAAAGTGACTGTGAATCCAGATATAGAATAATCTTATTCACTCTTTCGATGGGAGTCCCGGGCGGAGGCTCCTGTTTGAATACTGTACCGCTTCCGCTAAACTGCACTGACTTTTTGTAATCCTTTCCAATTAACTCCAGAGCCTGTATGGCGCTCATTCCACGAAAGTCAGCCAGTTTATCAGGTGAGGTGGACCTGGGATGACCGGGACTGGTTTCAAATCGATGAGCCTTGTAGGTTTTTCGCGGAGCTCGGATGATTGGCAGAATGCTTTCCACAAATTTTTTGAATACCGGTGCCGCCAGCGAGCCACCAGCCCAGCGGCCGGAAACATCGTCATAAAGAATTAGCCCAATGTATTCCGGATTCTCCGCCGGAAACATTCCGATGAAGGAAACTGCATATCGGTCGGAGTAACCGGAAGCGGAAGATTTCTGACCGGTTCCTGTTTTGCCTATGATGTCTAGCTCCTGCATATCGGCGGCTCGACCGGTGCCCGATTTAACCACAAGTCTCATCATGGCCCGGACGCGGGCAAGTTGCTCTGGCTGAAACGGTGTAATGTCCACTGCAGTTTTGCTTTCTTCAACAGAACGGCCATCTTCGGTGACGATTCGTTTTACAATTCTGGGATGCACCAGGCTGCCATCGCTACCGATTACACTGGCTGCTCGAAGTAGCTGTATTGGAGTGACGCTAAATCCCTGTCCGATGGGATAATAGAAGCGCGTACTATCAACCCAGTTTTCTGGTGCAGGCAGATAGCCTTCTGTTTCGCCCGAGCCTTCCGGGAGAATACCGGTGCGTTCTCCCAGGCCCAGGGCTTTCATCTTGCGGTATAGTTCTTCCCGTGGCACGTCCTTCATCGCCTTGATCATTCCGACGTTGCAGGATTCCCGGATGATTTCTTCCAGCGTTAATGAACCGTGGGCAAAGGTATGCCCTCTTCGAAGACAGCGAACGCTTCCAGTTTCGAAATCATATTTACCGTTGCACTGGTAGCGTTTTCCAGGTTCATATCCTTTGCTGCTAAGGAGAATGGCAGTCATTAGAACCTTTACTGTGGATCCTGGCTCATAGTTCAGTCGGATGGCCCAGTTTCCTCTTTCGTTTGCAGAGTATCGATTGTAGCGATTGGGATCAAAGTCTGGTAGATTGGCCATTGCCAGAATCTCACCTGTAGGTATATGCATGAACAGACCTACGGCTCTTTTCGCATCCGACTTTTCGAATCCTTCCTCCAGTGCTTTTTCCAGGCGAAATTGAATCAGGCTGTCTATTGTAAGATAAAGCGACGGTCCTCTGGGTTCTCCATAAGACTCCAGAAGTACATCGTTGTAATCTCTTTCTATGCCTTCCAGTGCACTGGATGCATCCTGGCCTACAAAGCCCAGGAGGTTTGCGGCCAGATCTGCAGAAGGATATACGCGACGGTATTCAAAGTCTCGATGGACTCCAGGAATCTGCAGCTCCATAAGTCGTTCGGCTGCAAAGTTATCCACCTGTCTTTCCAGAAGGAAATATTTACGGTCGCGATAAAGATAGAAGCGCCGCAGGATCTCTGCCTCTTCCATGTCAATGAATCGAGCTACCTGGGTTGCCGTAAACTCTGGATCCACCACCTCTTCAGGCGCTATGCCTATGGTGCTGGCCTCTTCCGTTAATGCCAGGGTAATGCCCCGGCGATCCAGTATGGGGCCCCGGACCGTTTCCAGGCTGGAGCTTTCCCGCCAGCCCCGGCCTTCCCAGACTAGAAAGGCTACTCGACCAAGAACGATGCCCAGAGCCAGACTGACAAAAACAGCAAACAGGGTAATCCTGAACTGAGCCCGTTCCATAGGTCCAGGCTGACATCCGGCTGAAATTTGGGTACAAAATTTCCAGTTCGCTCAGCGGGAATCGTTATTGATGGCGAAACCAACAATGTAAGACACAGGGATGAAACCTACGATTCTGGAGTCCCTGGAATGGGATCGGTTATCGCCCAGGACCAAAATACTATTTTCGGGCACAATGCCGGTCCGGGGAAGACCGTTCATCGCAGCATACAGAGCCTCAACGCCCAGTTTTCGAACTTCCGGGCTCACTGCCAGAAGCGGTGGCTGATAGCCCTCCGGATAGGGTTCCGTGCCCGGAGGTTGAAAGACGAAGTTCCCGGATTGATCATAGGATTCGGGTTTGCCATTTACAAGCAGACTTCCTTTTTCAAATACATAGCGGTCACCAGGTAACGCCACAATTCGCTTGATCCAGAGTGGATTATTACAGCTTCCTTCGACCGGATACCGGTACACAACGATCTGTCCTCGCTCGATTTCGGGAGAAAGGATAGGAATTCGAATGGAAAGAGGAAAGGAGAGATCCAGGACTCCGGCTTTTCGAATCCAGAAAGAGTCATTTTCTGTCAAAGTGGGCTGCATGCTGGGTCCAGCCACACTGACTCTCTCCAGAAACAAGGAGCGAACGTGCAATGCCAGGGTTCCCAGGATTAATGCCCCGAGGATGATTGTCCGGCCTGGAAAGTGGATCAGCCTGTCAGCAGAAGGCCTTATTGGATGAAAGAGAAAACAAAGACCAATTCCAGCACAGATTATTACGCTGCTGAGCACGATAAGGCCAGGACAGCCTCCCGATCTGACTGTTTCAGGATCCGAGCCCAATAACTGAATTATCTCGTTGGCCGTAAACAATGCTGCGTAGAGATATATAGGAAGGAATGAAAATGGTTTTACAGAGAAACCGACAGGCCACACCTTGCCCCGATCCACTTGTTTTTCCCGATCCAAACGGTTCATGTCATCCGAAGAAAACGTACTAGAATCTGAATTATCCAGACTGGAACTTGGCGCACTCAAGCGAGTCGCTCAAGTCTGGAATGTACCCAAACTGGGCAAAGATAAAAAGACGGTCATCAAGAATATCATCCAGACAATGCAGGATGATTTCTACCTGAAAGGCGTACTGGAAAAGCTCAGCGCCACCCAGGTAACAATATACACATCCCTGCTCAAGAGCAAGACCAAAGTCCTGACTCTTGGAGAGATTTCGCGAAAAATCTCCATGCCTCCTGTAAATGCGGAAATGGAGCTGGGTGTATTAAAGCGATACTTCCTGGTTTATCAAAGAAAGAATCGCGAGCGTTTGACCAACAACCTGGACCGATATTACTATTATCCAGAAAGCGGTGATCGGGTTCTAATGGAGACCAATGAAAAGGGTCTCAAATTTAAGCCTTCTTTGCCGCAGATCCTGCAAAGCCGTGATGTACTATCGCCTACCTGGAAAAAGGTACTCGGTAACCAGTCCGTTACCCGAACCACGGAAAAAGAGAACCTGGATGAGATTATAGATCAGCTTTCCGAGCTCGATAGAAATGTATTGCTCGAGTGCTTCCTTCAGGGCGGAATTCTGGAAATCTCCCGGGCTCGTGAGTTTATCGCAGAGAAGAAAGGTAAATGGGAGCAGGTTGTGGCCAGCCTCCATGAACTGGGTCTACTAATCGATGACTACTATATAGATGAGCGATTTGTTCGTCTTCTGGTTTGCCCTCTGGAAGTGTTTGAGTATCTTCAGGATTATCCTCTGGTTCCTCAAACCAAGCGCGGTACTCGTAAGAGGCAGGAAAAGGTAGTTAGCAACGATCTGGACTTTTACACAAACATTAAGAAGATGATTGTGTACATAAGTCGAAAAGGTCTGAACCTGGCCAAGTCTGGCAAGATCAAGCAGGTGGATTTAAAAGAAACCGAAAACAGGCTTCTGCGTCCGGACATTTCACTCTTTCTGGAAAAAAGTCAGATCTATCAAATCGAATTACTGCTTCCTGTAATGCGCCTCCTGGACATCGTCCGGGTTAAGAAAGACGATGCAGTTCTAAGAAATAACTACGAAGAAGTTCTAAAGAAAGACCTGTTCGAATTGATGAAGCAGGTTATTCAGGAAATCGGCCAATCCAGGAACCGGGTGGTACGATACGAAGATGTATTCGAATCCCTGTACGTTCCCTTTTTCCTGAAACCAGTCTTTGATGAATGTGTGGAGTTTGTCAAGAAGCGAAACAAAGTGATGTACACTGTTGTCATGGCTTCTCTCATTCGCGAAAAGCTGGTTCTGTCCAAGAAGTTCAAGATCAAAGATTTCCAGCAGGACCTGGCTGAACTGCGAAAAGAGCTCACTTCTGCGCTATTTTTCCTTCAATTGCTGGGTCTTATCCGCGTGGAATATCCGGATCGTTGGATTGAAATCTCTGCCCTGGGAAGCTATTATTTTAACGCTGAGCCGCTCAAGCAGGAAGATGATGCAGGCGGTGTTATCATTAACCCGGACCTGAGCTTGATTGCCATTCCAGAGCATATGACCCTTGAGAGTCTATCCCTGCTCAAGATGTTCGCCGAACTGAAGACCTTCGACAATGTGTATACTTTTCAGATCACTCGGGAATCCTTTCAGGAAGGACTATTGCTTCGGGCCAGGAAAGAAGACTTTCTGGATTTTCTCAACCGAGCCTCTCAGAACGATCTACCGCAGAACCTGCTGTTCTCCATCGAAGACTGGTCCAGCAATCTACCTCTAGTCACTATCACAGATGAATGTGTTGTGGTGCAAACCGAAGACCCCAACCATATGGAGCTTCTCCTGGGCCAGATTAGTGGAAAGAAAATTGTGCTGCAGAAGATCAGCCCGACCACCATTCTAATTGACCCGGAAAAGATTTACGAAACCATCAGTTACTCGGAGAAATTGAATCTAATCGTGAAGCTCATTCGCTAGAAACTGCCTTGAACTGGCTGGAGCAACACTGACGGTACCAGTATGAATAAAAACATGAGAAAAGGATTCCTGAAAAGGTCACTGGTTGGGTTCATTTCTCTGTTTTGTATTTCCGTTGTCCTGTCTGCGATTTCCTCTTGCGATCAGAGTAGCAATGAGATTCGCACTGGAAATGTACGAATCGTTGAAGGCGGTCAGAGGTTTCCTCTAGAGATTCCGCCTGAATTCAAGTATCCTGGAGCTGAAATGGTTTTCTCTTCCAGCTTCGAAGGCAGTAGCTTTTGGACCAGACCTGAAACCACAGCAAGTCTTCGAAGTGCTGATTCGCTAAATGCTGTAGCAAACTACTATCAAGCATCTATCGAACAGAGTGGATGGACTATCATTCAGAGTCGAAGGAACTCTGACGCTGTTCTCTATATGGCTGAATCCGGTTATAAGAACCTGCTGACAATCATCATTAGACCCGAACTGTCAGGCAATGATGAGTCCAGCAGCCAGGAAAGTCCGAATCCGGAAGACTCCCCGGCTCCAGATGAGCTGGCCAGCGAGACTCCAGGACCAACGCTTGTGAAACTGTATCTCAAGCAAAGCGGTGCTGAATAGAATAGTTTGATTGTTTCTGATTCGGTCCCGGCCGTGCGGGCCACAGGCTGCGCAAAACGATGCAAGACCCAACCAAAGAAAGGCAGATTCGCACCGTTCCCAGATCGGTGATTATGCCCTATCTGGGAGGTCTGATTATCGTAGGGTCGGCCCTTCTCGTTTTGATAGTTTATCGCTCCTATGCCTGGTCAGGCTTTCTAGCACTTCTATTCTATGCAGGTTTCCATAAACCGCATCACTGGGTTCTTCAGAAGGTTGGCCAGCGCAGGACACTTGGGGCCAGTATCTCTACCCTGGTCGTAATGGCCGTGCTGGTAGGTCCGGTGTCTATACTGACCAGACTCCTGATCGTTCAGGCCATCGATTTACTGAATGGAATAAAGGCATTTCTGATTTCGGACTGGGCCCTGGAGCTGGCGTATCGCTTTCCGGGCATTGTATCCTGGATTACCGAAGATCCATTCTTCTGGGTAGAGCTGGAAGCTACCTATATTCAAATCCTGGATGAATACAGTACCTATCTGGATCCAGACCGCATTGGCAATCTGGTAGGAGGAGCGTACTCCTTTGTTCTGGGTGGAATGTCTTTTACACTTGGATTCGCGGTTAACCTGGTCTTCGGATTTATTCTTTTGTTCTTTTTATTCAAGGATGCTCCGCTCTTTTCTCGCGGCCTTGAATCCGCTCTTCCATTCCCGCCTTCCATGCTTCGCAGTTTCGTAGATCGAATGAAGGCTACCATCAGCGCTGTACTGGTTGGAAATGTATTTATCTCTATATTGCAGGGATTCGCTCTCGGTATCGGATTTGCGATCTGTGGAGTGCCCAATGCATTGCTCTATGGTAGCATAGCCATCGTATTTTCTATAATTCCGGTCATAGGCACTTCGCCGGTATGGTTGCCAGCGTCGCTCTACCTTGCATTTATTGAAGAAAGCTACGGCCTGGCGATTTTTCTGGCTCTATACGGGCTGGGTATGTTTCTGTTTCTGGAGAATATTTTGAAGCCCAAGATTCTGGATCGCAGGCTGGGCATTCATCCAATGTTTCTTTTCTTTTCTATTATTGGCGGACTGAAGGAATTCGGAATTACAGGTATCTTTCTTGGTCCACTATTTGTGGCTTTATTCGTAACTCTCTGGAAGATCTATCATATCTGGGATACTACCGAAGACGAGGAACGCAAGCTGGAAGAAGTTGGAAAGGATCCAGCGAAAGAAGAGGCAGCCAGCCTGGAAGAGGCCAAAGATGGATAACCTGGCAAGAATCGATACAGTACAAAACAGCGGTATGGATGTATGGACAGTCAGCCGGCTGAATCAGACAATTTCATCAGTCCTTCAAAGCGAATCCGCAATTCAGGGGATCTGGCTGGAAGGAGAAATATTTAATCTTACCTATCATAGTAGCGGCCACATTTACTTCTCATTGAAAGATGAGCGGTCCACCGTCAATTGCACCTTTTTTCGAGGTGCAAATCAGAAACTGAAGGGTCTGAAACTTCAGGTAGGCATGCAGATCATGGCCTTTGGCGGTGTAAGTGTTTATCAGCCCCGGGGCAATTACCAGTTCAACGTACAGAGAGTTACACTTGCCGGCGAAGGAGAGCTGAGACTTCGGATCGAGCAATTGAAGAAAAAGCTTCATGAAGAAGGGTTGTTCAACCCTGAAAATAAAAGGCCACTGCCTTTCTTGCCCATTACGGTAGGAGTGGCAACAGCACCCACTGGAGCAGCCATACAGGATATCATCCGCGTCTGCCGATATCGGTTTCCAGAGGTTAATATCTTGTTGGCCCCTTGCGTAGTTCAGGGAGAGGGAGCGATTCGCAGTATTGTTTCTGCCATCGAAGCTTTAAACGATCCATCTCTGGAGGTGGATGTAATTATTGCCGGTCGTGGTGGCGGTTCCTTTGAGGATTTGATGGCTTTCAATGAAGAGGAAGTGGTTCGAGCCTATGCGAAATCAGAAGTACCCATCGTTTCTGCTGTTGGCCATGAGATTGATTCTCCACTTTCCGATCTGGCTGCTGATGCCTTTGCGCCTACACCCAGCGCCGCGGCCGAAAAGGTAGTACCGGTTCGCGAGGATCTGGAACAGATGCTGGACGATGCAGATTATCGCATGGCCACTGCCCTGGGCCAGAGACTGAGAAATGTGAAAGATCGAGTTGTGCGAGTGGCTGGATCCAATGTTTATCAGAATCCAATGGCCATACTCAATCATCCGGCAGAAAAATTACAATGGCAACTACGGGAGATGCAATCCAGCATGCAGAGTCTGTATGTGGAGTCATTGAGAGGGCTGGAGCGCTATTCTCATTTACCGGTTCTCTATCAAAGGGAGATGGATCGTCATTCTAGAAAGTATTCCTTGCTGGCAGAGAGATTGGACAACTTCAGTCCCCTGGGTACTCTTAAACGAGGATTCTCCGTGGTTCGAGATTCTACAGGAAAGGTTGTTCGGAAAGCTGCAGATCTGGCCAGGGGACAGGATGTGGAACTACTGTTCGCAGAAGGCAAAGCACGAGCTACGGTAAATAGTACGGAAAAGTCCTGGTAGTGCCCGGTGGTGCCGTGGGGTTCTGGAGAACTGAATCCTTTCCAGAAAAGCCGCTTACAGTCCTGGATTCGATATTAATTATTGGCTGCTTGCCAGAGGGATATAATCCCGATTTTCTTTATTGTAGAGTTCCACGTCCAGGGAACGAATGAAGGCGGCCGGGTCTGAGAAAATACGGGTTTTCAGTTTTCGGACATTGTGCTTTCTTCCGCTATATACATCATAGAACAGAAAGCCAAACAGATCCTCACCCATTTCGACCCGTACCAGATGACCGGCCCGGGCGCCCGTAGTATTTTTGAGCCAGATGGAAGACATTCCAGTCGCACCATTCAGGAAATTCATTCAGGTACAAGCAATTTTTTATGATGAAATCTAAAAATCAGCCGATACATCCGGATTTTCCAAAACCGGAAATGGATGCTGAGAAATTTCTGAAAATCTCGGAAACCTATACGACTCTTCAGGGGGAAGGCTCTCATTCCGGGCTTCCCTGCTATTTCATTCGGCTGGCTGTTTGCGATATTCGATGTACCTGGTGCGATACTCCGGATTCCTGGACGGGAGGGGATTGGATGTCCCTGGAAGAAATCCTGACAGACGTTCCGGATCACATTGAACTAATCCAGATTACCGGAGGAGAGCCGTTACTACAGATTAAGCGACTGGGCATTCTATTTGAAAAATTGCATTCAATGCACAAGAAGATCCTTCTGGAAACCGGAGGTCATCGGACTCTACATTCAGTGCCTTCCTATGTGCATATAATTATGGATATCAAGTTGCCGGATTCTGGAGAGAGTGAACACCCTTTTCAGGAGAACTTCCCCTATCTCAAGAGTGAAGATGAAATCAAATTTGTGGTGGCCAGCGAATCGGATTTTCAGACAGCTCTGGAATGGATTCATCGTTTCGATTTGAGCAACCGTTTCCGTCTATTGATTTCGCCGGTGGCAGGTCTGGATCTTAAGAAGCTTGCGCAATGGATGCTGGACTCAAAATTGACAATGAGACTTCAGCTGCAGCTGCACAAGTACATCTGGGGTCCGAAGGCCCGCAAGGTGTAGTAAATGAACCAGGAAGTGGAAATTGTAAAAAAGTACCGATTCGAAGCGGCCCATTTTCTTCCCAATGTTCCGGAAGGTCATAAATGTCGTAGAATGCACGGCCATTCCTTTCGCTTTGAGCTAGTTCTTCGAGGTCCTGTAGATCCGATTACTGGATGGCTAATCGATTTTGGGGACATTAGCAAGGTTGTAAAACCACTGATTGAAGATCACCTGGATCACTACCTACTGAATGACGTTGAAGGTCTGGAGAATCCGACCAGCGAACAGGTTTCTATCTGGCTCTGGAATCGAATCAAACCCCATTTGAATGCTCTGGCAGAAATTGTAGTTCATGAAACCTGCACCGCTCGTTGCGTCTATCGAGGTCCAGGAAATCAGTAAATGGCATCCGAGCCAGTTAGAAGATCGGAGTCCGGTGGGAAATGTGTGGTGCTACTAAGTGGCGGTCTCGATTCGGCCACAACTCTCTACTATGCGAAGTCCCTTAACTACGATGTACATGCACTTTCCTTTGATTATGGCCAGAGACATAGTATAGAACTTCGCAGCGCAAACAAGCTGGCCAGAGCTGCAGAGGTTTCTGCTCATTCTACTATCTCTGTAGATACAGGAATTTTTCAGACAAGCGCACTGACCGATGTCAGCATCGAAATACCGCAGGACCGAAGTGAGCAGTCCATGTCTTCCAGTATTCCGGTAACCTATGTTCCCGGTCGAAACATCCTATTTCTTAGCTTTGGTTTGTCTTACTGCGAAAGTCATGGACTGGATGCTATATTTATTGGTGCAAATGCAGTAGACTATTCAGGGTATCCGGACTGCAGACCTGACTTCATAAAGGCATTTCAAGATATGGCTACCATCGGAACCAGGGCTGGAGATGAAGGAAGGCCCATCAGGATAGAGGCCCCGCTCATTGAAATGACGAAAGCTGAGATCATTTCTATGGGTACGAAGCTGGGCGTAGATTACAGCCTGACTTCAAGTTGCTATCAGCCATCCGAGGCTGGCAAGCCCTGCGGTCGTTGCGATAGTTGTTTGCTTAGGGCCCAGGGATTTTCCGTTGCTGGATTGAAAGACCCCCTTACAGCTTGACAGCATTTTCAATCATCGCTCATTGAACGTATGTCCTCTGTTCTTGGTGTTATACCCGCACGCTTCGGTAGTACTCGATTTCCAGGAAAGGTCCTGGCAAAGATTGGAAGCTGGCCCATGATCCGCTATGTTTATGAGGCAGCCAGACAGTGCACAACCCTGGATCATCTAGTCATTGCCACCGATGATGAAAGAGTAAGGGATGCGGTTCATGAATTCGGGGCCGAATGTCTAATGACTCAGGACACACATAAGAGCGGCACAGATCGTCTTGCCGAAGTTGCAGATTACTACAAAGATTACGACATTCTGGTAAACATTCAAGGCGACGAACCTGGAATCGAACCAGAACTCATTAATGGCGTGGTGCAACTAAAGAAGGATCATCCTGAGTGGGAAGTGGCCACCGCTGCCAGGCCATTTCAATCCAATGAAGATCCGTTGCAGCCAAACCGTGTAAAAGTGGCCCTTACCAGGAAGCAAAAAGCTCTGTATTTTTCCCGTTCTCTGATTCCTTTTCCCAGAAATAAGACTGCACAGACGGTGTACTTGCACCTGGGTATCTATGCTTATCAGAGAGATTTTTTACTTCGATTTCATACACTTCCCCTGTCTTTGCTGGAGGACACTGAGTCTCTGGAACAACTTCGGGTCCTGGAAAATGATTATAGCATGGGTGTATTCCTTGTGGACGGTTCCCTGCCTGGAGTAGATACTGCAGAGGACCTGGCCAACATTACAGGTATCTTCAAGCAGAAAGGCATGTTGCATTGACGGTACGGGAAATCCTGCAAGACATTGTTGAGCATATTCGAAATGCCAACAAAGCCAAAGATGGAGAGAAAATCCCCACCTCCGACGATATGGTACGGAGACTGGCTGCAGAATACGCTCTGGAAAAGGATGTGATTCGTTATTACCTGCGAGTCCTCTCCGATGCGCATTACATAATTACCATTCATTTTGTGGAAGCCGATGAGCGCCTTATGATTAGCGGCGTGAACGGCTATGTTGTGGCCGAACCCGGCATTGTAGAAGAAGTAAAAAACTACGCCTACAGACTGCTGGAGCAAACCTACGAAGCCCAGTTTTACAGACGAAAGCAGGCCACACTGATCATCCGCGAAATGATGACGGATGTTAAGCGATACAATAACACTCCTCTTGGAAAGACTCTGAATGCAGCTCTTATGTTGCAGCAGTATGATTCAGTGATCGAAAGTCATCAGGGGGAGTTTTCGGATCAATGGAAGTCTTCCAGGCTCGCAGAACTTGTACCCGGGCTAAATCAGGATCCTGGAGCTGCGGCAGCTGCACCGATTGCTGCAGACGATACGTTTGTGGCACCCGATGTGGAGAGCCATCGTGCTGTGGATTCGGAGGCCTATCGCAACCTGGAGAAGATGGATCTTTCTGGCTCCTGGGGAAAAGCTGTTAACAAATACGGAGTAAACTTTCTTCTACGAATTCATCTGAGAAAATATGAATTCGATAGAGTGCGAAAGCTAATCAAGCAAAAGAAAATTGCACGTTACGATGATTTGAAGTATGTTCGGGATTCTGTGCGAAAGATGGAGGATCGAACCTTTGAAGATCCAATGTTGCAGTACTACCAGAATGATATGACGGAATTGCGTCGACTGGCACAGATCAAACTAAATCAGATAACCCTGGCAAGACAACAGGCAGGTATGGCAGATTCTGAACTGCACGATAGGCCAGCAAGGCCTTCGGTGGCTGCCAGTAGTCCATCCATGCCTGTTAGTCCACCGTCGGATTTTGCTTCGCCTTCTGACCCGGCTGGCTCCTCCGATGATTCCCCATCGGACTATTCCGTAGAAAGCCTCCCAGATCTAGATGCAGTGGCCTCCGGCGATGATGTTGCCGGCGCCACATTACCAGATTCTGTGGCCGATTCCCCTGTACCTCCAGATCTGGAGTCGGAAGAGAATGAGGAATCCGACTCCCAGGACGATTACTGAGACTCGGAGGTAGAGTCAGGCCAGTTCCGTTGGAGCCGGCCTTTTCATCATTCCTTTCCTTTTTTAACCCTTTGCTTCAGAAGATCATCGATTTTGGTTGGGTCCACAGCTCCGCGATGGGGACTGAGTGCTTCGCCACCATCCATGATGTAGATTGAGCCGGTCATCCAATTCCCTGCATCAGAAGCCATAAAGACAGCCAGATTTCCAATCTCCTCTGGATGACCGGAACGACCCAGGGGAATGGTGGACTGGAATTGATCGAAGCTTCCCCCCATTTCGAAAGCTTTGGAAACTCCCTCTGTTATGATCGGTCCTGGAGCAATAGCATTGACTCGAATGCCTTTATGAGCCCATTCCAGAGCCAGAGTTTTGGTAAGTGCATCGATACCGGATTTGGCTGCAGTGGCAGGAGCCATTCCAACCCAGCCATTATGATGCAATGTCATGGAGATGCTGATGATCACTCCACCGTTATCTTTCATGTATTTATGTGCGGCCCGGGCACAATAGAAAGTGCCATTCAGGTCAATATCGATGACAGCATGCCACAGTTTATCCCGGAGCTTATGGGCTGGAAAATAGAAGTTACCGGCAGCATTGTTGATCAGAATGTCTATCTTGCCCATTTGATCGGCGGCCTCTGCAAACATTCGGTTTACATCGGAAGACTCTACAACGTTTAGAGGCAGACCAATGGATTTGATTCCAAATTCATCGGTGAGCTTTTTGGCTTCCTCCTCGCATCGTTCTTTTCTGCGAGAGGCAATTACAACATCGGCTCCGGCCATGGCCAGCCTTCGGGCAATTCCATTACCAATTCCGGAGGATCCTCCGGTAACAATGGCTACTTTGCCTTTCAATAAGTCTTTTCTGAAGATATTAGCGGGTGCATCCATCCAGGCAGATTGACTGAAAAATCAATCCATGCAAGCCTTTTCAGGGAAGCTCCAGAAGCACCTTACCCCGATTCTGACCCTGTTTAAAATACTCCAGCGCTTCTGGTGCCTTTTCATAGGGAAAGACTCGGTCAATTACCGGCGGCTTCCATTTAATGCTCATCATATCCTCGTATAAATCCTTCAGTAGATCCACCTGAGAATAGAGCCAGATCAAATTGAAACCCATCACCGATTTGTTGGAGCTGATCATTTCCAGCGGATCAATGCGGTCTCGCCTGAGATACTGCACTGCCAGTTTTGCATAGTTGGGTCGATTGCCCTGAGGCATGAAATTGGCCGAACCATAATATATGAATCTGCCTGCCGGGTTCAGTCGTTTATACAGTGGTTTAAAGAATGGAGCTCCGATGGCATCGAAAACCAGATCGAATCCGGACCGATTGAACCTCCTCAGCTTATGGTCCAGCTCCAGCGCAAACCCTTTGCTGGTGCGTACAATAATTTGATCTCTGGAAAGCCCAATCTCTTTCTCCAGGAATTCCATCTTCCTATCGCTTCCCACAGAAACGATAGGTAGAGCCCCAAAATGATTGCAAACTTGCAATGCATGCAGGCCCACTCCACCGGCACCCGAATGAATGAACACTGTGCCTGACTTGAGACGAGAAATGGCTCCCTGGTCTTCCAGGCCATAGTAGGCAGTGAGTGCCTGCACCGGAAAGGCGGCTGCCTGGGCCTGGCTCCACTTGCCTGGAACTTTGCGCAGGTATCGCACGTCTGCATTAATGTGAGTGGAGTACCCGCCAAACCGAATGAGCCCCATGACTCGATCGCCCTTTTTGAATCCGCTCCTTGCACCACCTGGAACCGATTCGATGGTACCTGAGTATTCCAGACCTGGAATGAAGCTGCCCTTCGGAGTGGCGCTATAAAGTCCCAGAACTGCGAATACGTCGGCCAGATTGAGGCCGCAGTAATTGACGCGAACCCTGGCCTGTCCTGGCTCCGGATCGGGAAGCGGAATTTCTCGCAGCCTTAGCTTTTCCAGATTTCCAGCAGACTTTTGTATCCATGCATGAGCCATGAGTCAGTTTTTACTTCTTCGGATCTCTGGCAAGTTCTGCAAATAATTACTCCAGGGCTGCACGTAAAAAGCCAAAAACTCTGGCTTTTAGCCGCGAACGATGAGATAACTCAGAAAGGCGGCGAACATAGCAAGCAGCAGAACTCCATGAATACGATTCAGGCGCCATTTTTTGCCAAACAATAGTAGGGCCAGAATAAGCACATGGGCTCCAACATTCACCGATGCATCTTCGATCTGTGGTTCATGCATTGGAATATCCGATATGCAGGCTGTTATTCCCAGAATGAAGAATGTATTGAATATATTGGATCCAACTACGTTACCCACCGCCAGATCCGATTTTCCGCGAAAGGATGCTACAGCACTTGTGGCCAGTTCCGGCAATGAAGTTCCGGCGGCCACAATCGTTAATCCAATCAGTCCCTCGGATAGATAAAAAGTGCGGGCCAGAGCAACAGCACCTTCCACAATCCAGGCACCGCCAACACCCAGACCTACCAGGCCAAGTACACTTAGAACACAGGATAACCAGAAGGGCATTTCTGTGGACGGCTCATCGACGGTAACGGCGGAGATTTTCGATTGGTCCACATCCGTGGGGGCTGCCAGGGTTGGTTCCACATATGCGGTTTCGTAACTATAGTACAGAAAGATGGCAAAGAAACCAAGTAAGAAGATACCTTCCGATCTGGTAATGGATGACAACAGAGGGCCCTCGGAAAAATTCAAGGAAGCTGCAAGTATCATCAGTGCTGCGAGCAATGCGAAGGGCAGTTCCTTCCTTACGGTGTTTACATGCACCTGTAGTGGATGAATCAATGCGGCCAGCCCCAAAATCAGCAATAGATTAAAGATATTGGAGCCCAGGATATTTCCAGCCGCAAGAGCGGTCCTACCTTCCAGAGCGGAAACGATATTGACTATCAGCTCGGGAGAACTGGTGCCGAAAGCTACGATGGTTAGCCCTATAACCAGTTCGGATACGTTGAAACGTCGGGCAATACCGGATGCTCCTCGAACAAGCGATTCTGCGCCGGCTAGTAGGAATAGCACCCCGGGAATAATTAATGCAATGGTCATCTGGCCCGCATCAAGCCGATGGCCCCTGCGATGTCAATCCGGATTTCGCCAGGGAAGTTTGCTGCAGAATGAAAGGCTAGCCCTCGGAGGAGCGGTTCAAATCCAGCCTGCGGATAATATGAGTCCATAAAGATTGGTAAGTGCAGGAGCCAGTACCAGCGCTGGTAATAGGTTTAGAATCTTGATTGCTTTTAGTTCCAGGATTTCCAGAGCCAGTCCCAGTAGTAGAAGCCCCCCGACTCCATTTAGATTCGCCAGTGCCTCTGGCTCCAGAAAGGGTGCGATATGGACCGCAGCCAGTGTTAGTGTGCTTTGAAATAGAAAAAGCGGTAAGGCCACCACCAGGATGACGCCACCAAAGGCGGAGGCCAGGGCGATGGAAGAGATTCCATCCAGTACGGATTTTGCGAAAAGCAAATCAGAGCCCTTGCCCAAACCTTCCTGGATGCAGCCGAGCACTGTCATGCTTCCCACACAGAATAGCAGAAAAGCATTTAGCACACCATGCATGGGTTGTGGCTTTCCGGATCCATCCAGGTTAGAGTTGCTACTCTGTAATCGCTGGGCGGAATTGCTGCCATCCCCTGTTTGCCGGTCCGAGGATTCCAATGAAGGTTTATTTCCAGGGATGCGGTTTAGCAGAATTCGCAATCTTTGATCCAGGCTTAGAGCTGAACCAAGAGCGCCACCGAGCAAAAGAGATATGAGCACAAGCAATGGATTCTCCGTTTCCAGAGAAAGCTTCATTCCCAGAAACAGAGTAAAAAGGCCAATGCCGACAAAAGTGGTCTTAGTAATTCGATCCGGGAGCCGCCTGCCAATGAATGCTCCCAGGGAAGCTCCGATCAGGACGGCAAGTGTATTGACTATGGTTCCCTGTAAGATCACACGATTAGTGAAAGCTCTTCGCTCTTCTTTACAGAGTTGACCGTAACATTTAGATCCTTCAGCATACCATCGCGAATCTGGTAGAACCATCCGTGTAGCGCTGGAAAGTCACCTGCGGCCCACTTCTGTCGGATGAAGGAGACCTTGGATAGATTGTAGACCTGCTGCCTGACGTTTACCATGGCCATTGCATCGCTTCTTTGATTTGGGTCCGGGATTTTTTCCAGTTCCTCTTTGTGGAATTGATACACATCCTTGATATGGTTGAGCCAGTTATCCAGAAATCCGAAATTGTCCTGGGACATGGCTGCCTGAATGCCGCCACAGGAAGAATGACCGCAAACAATAATGTGACGTACCTTCAGGTATTCAACTGCATAGTAGATTACGCTTAATAGATTTATATCGGAATGGATTACCAGGTTGGCGATGTTTCTGTGAACGAATATCGAGCCAGGCATGGAACCTGTGATTTCAGTGGCAGGAACGCGACTGTCCGAGCAGCCTATCCAGAGGAAGCGCGGGCTCTGGCCTTCGGCCAGCTTTTCAAAAAAAGAAGGATCCGCCTTCTTTACATCACCCAGCCAGCGGAGATTACCTTCTAAGAGTTCTCTGTAGGATTCCATTCTTTCCCAGCTTCCATCTGGGGAATCTGTGGATAAAGCTTTTTTCAGTCAATTGCAGAGACTTCTATCAGAACGATACTGGAGATTGTGAAATTAGTCCCGGGCCACAACGATTTACGGGAAGATTCCAGCCAGGCTATGTGCGACTTGATGCCCCGTTTCCGAGAGTTCGAACATTGGTTTTCTCAAAGGAATAAACCATCATATCGCCCTGGTTGATAGTTTTTACCGTGGCATCCGCTATTTTTTTGGCCATTCGATACATGGATCCCATCCCTTTATAGGAAGTGAAGCCGGAGCCATAGGTGACTTTTCCGTTGGATTTCAATCCGTAGCGGGAGGCCATTTTCTCCAGTGTAGAAGGCGAGAAATAGAATAGATGCTCCGGAACGTTTAGAAATCTCCATCTGGGTCCCAGAATTCTGGAAAGCAAACCCCAGCGGCAGGTAGAAAGGATGAGCCGGCCCCCGGGACGGAGCATACTGCTGATCTTTCGGAGCGCTTCGGCAGGGCTTCTCAGGTGCTCAATGGAAGCCCAGAGGGTAATAAGCTCATAGGGTTGCGACGGCTGAAACTGCAAAAAATCCTGGATGTGAATTTTCAGTCCCATTTTTTCAATGCCAGCTTTCGCAGCACTTTCGCTCAACTCAATGCCCTCTGATTGCCAGCCCCGGCGATTTAGATAATCCACAAAAAAGCCGGCGGCACAGCCCACATCCAGAGCAACTTTACTGGTGCCAGGGGAATTCTCGAATTCAAAGAAACCCACATCCCTGAGATTCATGTTCCACACAATTTCCAGCTGCTTTCGCATATTTTCTGAAAAGTAGTCATTGTAACCGCGGTCCGTGCGATTCTCAAAATAATGAGCACCGTAGCATTGCTCCAGCTCTTCATCGTTTGGTCTGGGTAGAGTCTGCACCAGGCCGCATCCTTTGCATTTATGGATTTCGAAGCGCTTCCCACTGGCGGACGGTTTAGAAAATAGGAAACGAAAATCATCTATTGAGCACAAATCACAGAGCTCTGAGTCCGGTCTTTCCAGCTGTTGTTTTTGAATTGCCTGCACGATTGATATATTCATCGTCACCACAGAATGGACCGAAAGGACTTTTTCAGTCGGGGGATAAAGGATCTGACGCGGAAGGCTTATCGGACTCCTCCCGGTCAATGGCTGGACAAAAACTTGCAGGCCATGTCCAATTTGCTCAGTCCTGCCTGGGGCTTTGGGATCTCCGAAGAGAAAAGCTCTGCCCCGGAACCGCAACCATTCTCCCGCAATCGAGGATTGCCCCGACCTCCCGGAGCACTGCCGGATCCTGCAGAATTCAATAAGGCATGTACTGCCTGCGGTGACTGTATTGTAGCATGCCCTTACGGAGCTATTTTTACAATTCCGGACGTATACGGTCCGGTACTGGATCCCAACCATCTAGCATGCCATCTATGTGAGGACTACCCTTGCATTGAGGCCTGCCCCGATTCTGCTTTGCTACCACTGGAGGAAGGTTCCCTTCCTGGATTTGGACTGGCCGAGCTACACCAGGATGCCTGCCTGAATGAGCATCGTAAGAAGGGTCAAAAGAAGTGCAAAGAATGCTATGAACAATGCCCGGTGGAGAATGCGATAATCTACGATACCAGGGGCTTACCAGATATTCAGGAGCAATGTACAGGATGCGGTCTTTGTGTTGAGCATTGTCCCACCGGTGCACTGAAAGTAACCTGGGGCTAATTCCAATCCTGCTTTGCAGTGGCTTCCTTTCTATAAGGGACATTGAGCTTGACAGTTCAGAGGCTTGGACTCACGTTATAGCGTGGCTAAAGTCAAAAAAGGCGGACTATTTTTCTCTCTATTCGTTTGGGTATCCGTTGTTCTAATTACCTTGTTTTACGGAATCCTGGTGATGCCCTTTGTTTTGTTTCGCGCATCTCACATCATTCACTGGTTTGCAACCATGTGGGGGCGGACTCTGTTAAAGCTTTCCTTTTCTAGAGTTACTGTAACCGGAAAGGAAAAGATTTATCGAGAAGGTCCGGTAATCTTTCTTAGTAACCATCAAAGCATGTTTGATATTGGAGTGTTCTACCACTTCCTGGATGTTGCAGTTCAGTTTCGCTGGATGGCCAAAGCTTCTTTGTTCAAGATTCCCATTATGGGCTGGGCCATGAAAGCTGGTGGATACATTCCGGTTGAAAGAGGAGATCGCAGAAAGGCATTGCAGTCCATGTTTGATGCAGCGGATCAGATACGGCAGGGGAAGAGTGTGATCATTTTTCCAGAAGGAACGAGAGGTACTCCGGAAGGCAAGTTGCTTCAATTCAAGAAAGGTGGATTCATTCTGGCCAAGAAAGCTAATGTAACTCTGCAGCCTGTTACCATCTGGGGCGCGCATGAGATCATGCCTCCGCAAAGAGACAAGAAGTTGCAGCGTTTAAATCGAGGCCATATCCAGGTCACGGTGCATGATCCGATTCCACCCGAGCGGTATGCGAACCTCAGTCCTGATCAGTTATCGAATCTAATTCGAGAGAAGATCGAAGAATCAACCAATGTGGACGATCCGGCCGGGGATTAAACAATGCCAGAGAGCCGAGTCAGAGGCATACTATTTCTGTTCTGTCTGGCCCTTACTACTCAAATTGCCTGCAAGCCTGCAGCTGAGCCTGCCAGGGTTGACTTCGGCTCTTCGCCGATCTATGTAGAACCCGGATTCAGGGACTCCCTTCTTACAAATTTCGCCCCGACAGACCGGGGCAGAATCTATGCCTCCTTTCCCATTGCTCCTCTGGATCATTTTCCGGTGGAACATCCAGGAAAGCTCATTGAGTTTACTTTTTTTATTCCATTTACTCTGTCGGATGCTGAACGTGAGCGTCTGGTATCACCTGCAATTTTCTTTCCAGGTCTAGGGGAAAACTATGTGATCTATATGAATGGTGAGGAGATCGCCAGCGAGCTTCATATACAGGGAGGTGAAATTCAAAAAAGAAGAACGGAACTCTCTTTGTCTGTGCCCATCAAGCGAGAACTTCTCCAGGCTGGAGATAACCTTCTGGTCATTCGTTTACTGGGACATTCGCCGCCCGGTGGTGATGCAGCGCCTGTTCCAGGAATGTTCTACGATGGCGGTTATTTTCTGGGCGAACAATGGGATGTGCGAAATAGCGGCACAGATACGTTTAATCTGATTCTGGTTTCTCTCTATTTAGCTTTTGGTATTTACTATCTACTGGTATTTTTTCGCCGGCCCAGGGAGCTTTACGGGCTCTACTTTTTCTTATTTACATTGGGCACATTCGGCTTCTATTTCTTTCGCACTCGCATCGCCTATGACCTAATTGATGATACTGAGAATCTGACCCGATGGGAAAACGCATCCATATTCCTGCTTCCGGGAGTGTTAATGCTTTTTCTGATTACATATCTGAGATACCGGGAAAAGATTCCTGTATGGGGTTGGATAGTCGGTGGAGTGAATGCTCTGTTTTCATTGCTTGCACTAACTGTGCCGTTTTCCCTGGTTTCCTTTCTCGTGGAGATCTGGAGGTTGCTTCAGATTCCTCTCATGGTATGGCTTCCCATTTTCCACGTCCTCAGCATACGCAGAAAGGACCGGGATGCAGGCCGATTCATGGCCGCCCTGGTTCTGCTTCTGTCAGCGGCGGTGTTTGATTTAATAAATAGTATTTATCATCTAATTTCCATGGAGCCCACCTTTCGATGGGGCTTTTTTGGTTATGCACTGCTGCTGGTCACCATTATGGGCAATCGATTCCTGGTCTCTCTTAGAGAGTCCGAGCAATTGAATGAAAAGCTGGAAGCGGCTCGAGTGGAACTGGAAGAAGCAGCGCGCATGCGCGATACCTTTGTGGCTGCGGCTTCCCATGAAATCAGAACTCCGGTACATGGAATCCTGGGAATTTCAAGAATCCTTCTGATGGAAAATCAGCCGGGAGGTGAGGGTCTCAGCCCATCCCTGAGGCATTCTCTGGAGCTAATACGTGAAAGCGCAGTACGTCTCAGTCGTCTTGTGGACGATTTTGTAGACCATAGCCGCTTAAAAGAAGGCCAGCTGAAGATCAATCGCAGCGCAGTCAGATTACATCCTGTGGTGGAGTACTGCATTGCATCCGTAGGAAATCAGCTGAATCAGCCCCTGGAATTAATAAACTCCGTAGAAGAAGAAATCCCTCCTCTGTATGCTGATGAATTGCGACTCCAGCAAATACTCATCAATTTGCTAAGCAATGCCATTAAGTTTACCCGGGAAGGAACCGTGCGTGTTAGTGCCACGTTGAATAAGGGTACCGTTGAGATTGCAGTTTCAGATACAGGCATTGGCATTCCGGCCGACAAACTGGAAGAAGTATTCAAGCCCTTTAACCAGGCCAATGCGGCCATCGCTCGGACCTACGGGGGTACCGGACTGGGACTCTACATTGTGCGAAGACTTGTTGAACTCCATGAAGGGACTCTTGACCTGGAAAGTCGCCCCGGTCGGGGCTCTCGTTTTAGCTTCAGGCTACCATTGTATGATTTTGCCGGAAGGCCGATGGTGGAGCAGAGCGCTCCAAGCGGTCGAGCGTTGAAGCAATTTCGATTACTGGAGGAAGTCACCAGGGAGAGTGCATCCACATTTAAGAAAGAGGAAAAGCGCCCGGCTGTGGTGATCGTGGATGATGAGAGAATCAATGCTGCAGTCTTAAGAGGAATTCTGGAACCGGCTGGCTTTGATATCATAATGTTTAGAAATGCCCGGGACGCTATCTATTATTTTCAGACTGGTGGCCGCGTGGATCTTGCCATTCTTGATTTGATGCTGGGTGGCATGTCAGGCCTGGATCTATGTCTCTGGATTCGAGAATCCTATTCATCCGTGGATTTGCCTGTACTCATTCTGACCGCCCATGGGGACAATGATCGAATGGTAGAGGGTTTTGCAGCTGGTGCCAACGATTATCTGGAGAAGCCCGTGGATCCGGTGGAGCTTCTGGCGCGCGTTCGTACACTTGTGGATCTGCGATTTTCAACCAGAGAGAAAACCGAATTACTTAGCTACCGCCAGGAATTACAGATCGCCCGAAAAATCCACATGGAACTTCTGCCTTCGGAACTACCCGTGCTGGACCAGCTATGCACAAAAGTACGTTATCTTCCACGGGGTGATCTGGGTGGCGATTATTATGATGTTCAGCTCGTGGATAGCGGGGCCGTAGCCATTCTTGCAGATGTTACCGGTCATGGAATTGCTGCTGCACTGGGAGCTGCCATGATTCGGGTGGCTTTCTTACTGCAGAGAGAACACTGGCAGAGACCGGACCAGGTTCTGTATGGAGTGAATCGAATACTTCTGGATGTAGGCAGCTCTCAACTGGTAACCGCTGTATGTGCTTTTGTAGATCTAAGTACCAATACGCTTCACCTGGCCAGAGCCGGACATCTACCGGCTGCATTGCTTAGGGCGGATGGAAGTCTGGAAGTGCTCTTTCCCAGAGGCCGAGTCATGGGCTGGCTTAGAGATCTAAACCTGGCACCATTGGAGTACCCTTTTCAGCCAGGGGATCGACTTGTTCTATTTACCGATGGAGTGACGGAACTCAGGAATTCTGGCGGCGAATTTCTGGGTGAAGAGCGGATCCTGGAATTCCTGGAGAAGAATGGTAATCTGACCTCCGATGAGCTTTCCGATTCATTGATGGATTTTGTTCATTCCTGGCATTCGGAGCCAGAAGACGATATTGCAGTGTTAGTTCTGGAGCATGTACAAGCGAAAGTGCAGTTGGAGGTAATCAGTTCTACGGAGAATCAGTGATAGCTCAGGTTCCCCGGGAACGATAAAAGAACTATCGATTCTTTCTTTGTTCCTCCCATTCCTTCCATAGAGACGGCAATCTACGTTCAAACCATTCATAAAACTCTAAAAGCTCCTGCACCATCCTTCTACTATTGGACTCTGGTTCAGTGAAATTGATACCATCTCGAACAATCAGCTTAAAATCCTGAATCATCTCCAGCCTTTTAGAAAACATGGAATTCAGTGCATCATATTTTACTCTGAAATAGTCCTGCCTTTCGCCACGTTTGCCGGTTTTTTCTATGATTCCGCGCTCCATCAAGAACCGAGTCATAGTAGAAACAGAACCCCGGGAAGCATGGAGAAGATCTAGAATTTCCGATGTAGATACCACTTCTCTGGTATCTGTTAGTAGCAAACCAAAGATTCTGCCTGCCATTCTTGGAAGCCCACTTCTTTCAAAGAAGATTCCCATTCGCTCCAGATAATCCAGCCTGGCCTCTGTCAATTCCAGGCGACGGCCTTTCTTAGCAGAGATCCCGTTCTCTTCATCTGTTGTTCTGCCTGTTTTCTTTTTTCGCGTCATTTTGATCCTGGCAAACTAGAAGTGCCATCGCATATAAATAAAGGCCTGAGGTGGCGCGCCCTGGAATTCAGACTCTTGTGGATGATCGCCTGTCTGATAGAGACGTGCTCCTGCGACGATTAGAATTTCATTGCTTGCATTGAAAGAAAACTGAGGACCGTAGAGAACGCTGCCGCCTTCCGGATCCCAGATAGCAAATACATCGCCTGTAATTAGTTCGGTGATATTGTAGCCCAGGGAGGCCTGCACCAGGTAAGGATTCCTGGTGAGAATACGGCCTCTTGTGCGAAAGAAGCTTTCGTCACGGAGTTCTGGCTCACTCTGATTCGATGCCACTTCCAGTTCCTGGCCTTGCTGCTCTGGAATATAAGGGTCCTCTCCATAGGGACGGGAATTGTAAAACACTTCGAAATTGGTCCGTAGCTCTCCCCAGAAGGCGTAGCTGGCCCCCAGAACGAATTGATGCGTATCGTTCTGAGCTAGATAGTCTGTATGAAATTCTTCATCTTCCTGGCGTCCCAGGTAAGCGAAGCGAAAGCCGGCATCCCAGACTGTTAGATTGAGCTCCGTTCCCCAGACATAGCTTCTGTGCTGCCTGCCCGCCAGAAATACCAGATCCAGATTTCCGTAGGTGCCCTTGAACCGTCCTATGGCCGTGGCATCCTCCGAGCGAAGGCGGCCAAGATCTCGTTCATCCTCTCTGGTGTAGGGAACCACAACCAGTTGCAGCGAATCATATGAATTGAAGAAGTAGCTAGTATTAATTGCATCTGCACCGGGTACATCCTCCAGATCCTGGATCAATGGGCCCACAGGTGTAATCAGATCCATGGGATTCAGTAGGCGGCCTTCTCCCCAGGAAATGGCCTGACGACCAACAGTGATGTGAAAGTCAGCACTCTTGTAAGCCGCATTAAGGCGATGGATGTCCCCACGAATGACGTAGTCTCCGTGGTCCTGTATGGTTTCCATGGATAGCATTCGGTTACGAATCTCTGAAACAAAAAGAGGCTTAAATGCAGGGGAGTTGGGATGGTTGGTGAATAGGAAATCTCCGTTTCCGCTCAATTCCGCCTGAATGGGGCCGCTTGAGTATTCCAGTTTCAATCTAAGGCGACTTTCTGAGATGACGTCCGTGTACTTTTTGTCAATGGGATAATATGGCTTCAGTCCCTGAATACCCTGGCGAAAGAAGCCTCCAAAGTGGTAGGGACTGTCAAATTCGCTCAGGTCAAAATCTGAATATTCGGATTCGCTACCGGAAGGTTCGTTGGATTTTTCTTCTGAATCCTGCTCGAGCGATGCCGGATTCTGACTGGACTGCTCAGATGTGAACTCCGATTCCTCCGGCGGTGTCTGCGCCTCAACAGGCAGTGGGCCAGCAATACATAGAAAGCCAAGAACAAACAGAATAGTAATAGAATTGGCCCCGGATTTACATTCAATCCTTCGCCAGGTACTTGCGGCAATACCTGCCTTTAGATTCCATTCTGGTGAAGCTTGCATTTGCCTCTCTCTGCTTAACTGCGAAGGCCAGGATACCGTGAGTCCTGAAGTCTGTCCGAGAGTTCAGGATTTAGTTTCATCTTTTTCGATTTTGCCGTCCCGCAGATGAATCAGGCGTCGGGCACTTTTGATGACTCGTTCATCGTGGGTACTGAATAGAAAGGTTGTGCCGGTTTCCTTACACATCTGAAGCATTAGTTCTATTAATTTCTCTGCATTGTGCGTATCCAGATTGGCAGTAGGCTCATCTGCCAGAACAACTTCCGGTTCTCCAATGAGAGCTCGTGCCACAGCAACCCTTTGCTGCTGACCACCGGAAAGCTGATCTGGAAAGCGATCCATAAGATCCTGCATATCCATACGGTCCGCCAGCTTTAGAATTCTGTCTTTTCGCTGCTTTGCATCCACACCTTGAAGTAGAAGGATGTATTCCACATTCTCAAAAGCAGTGAGTACCGGAACCAGATTGTAAGCCTGGAAAACGAATCCAATATTCTGAAGACGAAAATCACTCAGGGCATTGCCGGACAGAGCTGTGATATCCTGACCTTCAATGTTCACAACACCGCTGGTTGGTTTATCCAGGGCACCCATACAATTGAGCAGAGTACTCTTTCCTGAACCAGAAGGGCCCACCAGAGCTCCAAACTCACCTCGACCAAATGTAAGGTTTACGTCCGAAAGAGCATGGACCAGGGTTTCGCCCTGAATGTAGTCTCTGCTAAGGCCATCCACTTCTATGTAGTTTGTAGAAATTGCATTCATTGGGTTTCCTCTTTATTCCCTGGCCGGCGCATCTGTGGTGCGGCGAACTCGATCTGACGGAATACCAGGCGGCCATAGTGACTGAAAGAATCGAAACAATTCAATGTCGTCCTCCAATGGCTTCCACTGGCTGGATAGATGTTGCTTTGAAAGCTGGATAAATGGAAGCCACTATACTCATTCCAATGGCTACATAGAATCCAAGGGAAATATCATCTGCCGTGATTCGTGGATATACAACTGTGCTCATGGAGCCTATCATTTCTACGCCACCTGCGAAACTTCCCAGCGGTATCCCTGAATAGGCAAGAGCGAGCACAAGTCCGCCTCCCAGCAGCAGCCCGGTGATTGCACCTGCCATAGCAAGCATTACCGACTCTACGATGATGGAGGCCACTATGAAGCTCTTTCGCGTACCTATGGCCATCTGGATTCCAATTTCTCTTGTGCGTTCAAAGACGCTCATCAGCACTGAATTAAGGAGCGTAAGCGCAAAGCCAGACATCAGTACTCCATAGATGATTCCTTTAATGTCTTCTATATAATTAAGCATGGTCTCGATCTGAGGTTGCAGCTGGAAAAAGGAAAGAACCTCGAACTTCATTTCTTCTTCGGTGCCGGAAGCCGGTAGAAGTGAATCCTCCAGGTACCGGTCCAGGGCAGATGATTTATGAAGATCGCTACTCAGAAAGGTTATGTTACTGATCTGACTGGACTCCTTCTCGTAGAGATTACTTAGAGCGCTTCGGTGAACCAGAACTGTGTGTCGATCAATGCCGGTCATAGGGGATTCGAAAATGCCAACGATTCTGGCCCGGACAGATACAGATTGCGAGTCATGGTTACCCATGGTGAGGATGACGTAGTCGCCCAGTTCCAGTTCCATTCGCCGGGCATTAACTCTTCCAAGTAGGCAGGGAATAATACCGGTGGCGTCCAGCTCCAGATCTTGCGATAAATAGGCGCCTTCAACGATCCAATCATCAAAGGAGCTAACATGTTTTTCTCGCAGCGGATCCACACCGGTAATGACAACCCCTTCCTGGTAAGAGCCGATCCTTAGCAGGCCCTCCCGTTCAAATCGAGGAGCCAGATGTGCTGGTTGCAGCTCGGCGGGAATGTCCAGTTGATCCAATCGCTCAAGCAGGACGGATCCGTTTTCCAGTGTTCGGTTAATCTTACGTTCACTTTCAAATCCAGAAGGGCGAATCTGTACATGGCCCAGACCGGACTGCACTCCGCCACGAATCATGGAATCGACCATGCCGTTGGAAAAACCCATGCTGAATAATACGCCAGTCATTCCCACGGTTGCCGTACTGATCACAAGGAGCGATCTTCTGCGGTGTCTTAATGCACTTCGCCAGGCGAAGATAATCAAAAAACTCAAGCGGTCCAGTAGTCTCATAGGGTACCTATTACCTCCACCGGATTGAGCCTGGGGATCTTGCGGATGGCAAGATAGGAGAGTCCAAGAGACGGTAGCATCAGAGTTAATAGAGCTATATAAGTCTCCTGAAGATTGACGATTGCCCGGATAGTTACCACGCTACCCATTTCTTGAATAGCCTTCCCCATTTCGCCTCCCAGTTCTATGGGATTTAATTCCAGGTAGTAGCCAAAACCCATTCCCAGAGCGAGCCCTGGAATAATGCCAAAGAGCAGAAGCAAAAAAATCTCCAGCATCACTACTCGGATCAAATGACTCCCTCTGGTGCCAATGGCCATCAGGATTCCAAACTCTCGCTTTCTTTCATGCAATGACATCTCCACAGTCGTCATTACTCCGGAGGCCATAATCAAAATAAGAAAGGTGAGGGTGATTTCATTTCCAATCTGATCGAGTAAAAGATACTGAACCAGATCTTGATTTAGATCATCCCAGTAGAGCACCACAGGATCGTAATTTCGCGCATACTCCGGAGGTAGTTCCGTCTCCGGTACAGGAAAACGTTTCTTCAGATCATCGTATATATCTTCGGCCACCAGCGGATTTTTAGCCCCCAGCACTATGGAAGTGTAGCGAACAATGCCCTCTTCTGGATTGCCCGGTGCGAAAAGCTCTCTGGCTGTTCGAAGATCGGTCCAGAGCATATTTCCATCCAGCTCCGGATTGCCGGTTTTTACAATTCCCTGGATCTTCACTAGAGCTGCCCCGGTGGAACCATCAAAGCGCGATCCCACGATAGAAACGATGGATCCTACTTCTGCCTCCAGATTGTCGGCCAGTCTGGTTCCGATGATTGCCTGATAGATTCGCACTCCTTCATCGTTTTCTTCTATCTGGAAATCCTGTTGAAGGTACTGACCAGAGATGATTTTTTTGTGAAGGTTACTGACCTGCATTTCCTGCTCTGGCGCGCCTCCCTGAACCTGGACAAAGGCGCTATGCTCTTTTCGTGCCACCAGACCCCCGGACGAAATTCGTGGACTTATCGCTTCAATGTCCGGGTGCTGGAGTTTCTTTTCCAGTTCTTCGGTATAATCCACGGCCCGGTCCAGTCTTCGTCGGCTTTCTACCCAGCCATAGGCCGCCACCTGTAAATAGCCGGTTGTAAGCTCAACCATCTGATCTATGTTTTCCTGATGCGTTCCGTAAGTTAGAAATCGCATAAAGGATGTAAGGGCCACAGAAAGAGCGATGGAGACCATGGTAATGTAGGTCCTTCGTTTGTTCCTGAATAGATTGCGGGATGCCAGGCGAAATATACTCACATCTGGCCTCTATTTTCGCAGGTTGGATTTGCTGAAGATATACGGCGGAATACCGGTATTGAACTTCAGTTGGTGGAAAATCAATGTTGTGCGTGAGACCTCCCGACCCTGTTCCAGGGAAATCATCTGGTACCTGGTGGGGATGGTACGACCGCCCATAGTCTGAATTCGATCATAGAGCATCTTCTTCTTTAAACGGCCCTTATGATCGTAGAATTCTTGCTGCACTGGTAAAGAATCCGATTTGCGAACCTTGAGCACAATCCTGGACCAGACCACAGCGGCGCTGGGTTTCGGTATCATCTCTATAGTGTAGGTCTCTCCGTCTTTGCTCAGGAATTTATGCGTGTAATCATCCACGACATTTGTTGCCCTGAGCAGATCGTCATTGGTAAAATCTGACCCCATCCAGCTATCCTGGAGCAGGGACCCCTCTATCTTGATCTCTTTGTTAATGCTGGGCACATACTGCCACATATTGTCCTTTACTTTTAGAAAAGCGGTACCCCGGTCACGCTCGGGTTTCAGAACGCGAATGAAACCGCGGTCCGTGCTGGACTCATCCCAGATCTGCATTAGTAGGCTTCGATGAACCCGGTCCCGATCAATCTGTAGTTCCATCAGGCCTTCCGAGGTATTTCCCCGGGTCTTCTGGTCCATTTGATCCACAACCTGGCGGGCTGTGGGCTCGGCCTGTAGACTCAGGCCTGTGAACAGGAAAAAGAAGATGGTAGCTGTAGCTTTTCCGCTCATGGAGACTCCTCCTCAGAAGTTCTTTCGGAACTTTCAGTAATAATTGAAAGTTTATTCCTCTCTGTCAAATGCTTTGAGTTTTTTCTTCGAGTCGTTTGCTCTAGCGGCCAGGATTTATTTTTACGAATGCCAGAATGCCAGAATGCCAGAATGCCAGAATGCCAGAATGCCAGAATGCCGGTCTGAAATGGCCTCAAGCAGGTCTCACGATTTATTCTTTTCCAGCAGTGCATTGAATCCATCGGCGTTTAGAGCCGGACTGAAATAGAAGCCCTGTATTGAGTGCACTCCCAGGTCTTCCAATTTGCCCAGGGATTGAATATCTTCCACGCCCTCGGCCACCATGGTCAGTCCCAGTGCCGATGCCATTCCGGTAATCGCCTGGAGTATGCGGTATCCTTCGCCGGTGTTGATTCTCTGAACAAAAGCTCGATCAATCTTGATCTCATCCACAGGCATTTCATGCAACTGAGCCAGAGTGGAATAACCGGTGCCAAAATCGTCGATGGCCAAGCGAAATCCTGCCTGGTGCAGTTCCAGTAAATGGGCTGTGGCATTTTCTACCTCAAGCATGGCGATGGATTCTGTGATCTCAAGAACCACATCAGATGGCTTGAGACCAACTTGCTCCACCATTTGCCTGAGCGTGGTCGCCAGGTCGCGACTGAAGAGCTGACGTCTGGAAATATTTACCGAAAGCTCCAGATCGAATCCCCGGGACTTCAGATCTGCATGATACTTCAGTGCTTTCTCCATGACTGTGCGACCCAGATCTGCAATCAATCCCATGCTCTCTGCCAGAGGGATGAAAGAATCCGGTCCTACCTTTCCCAGTCCATTGGTGCTTGGCCACCGAGCCAGAGCTTCCATACCCACGATTCGATGACTGCCAGATTCTACGATGGGTTGAAAGTAAGGCTCAATGAGCTGGTTTTCAATGGCTTCCACCAGGTGATTTCGTATGCTTAATTGATGCTGATAGAAGGCTTTCTTAGGTAAATCAGATGCGAACTTGTAATTAAATCGACCCTGTTTCTTCGCATAGTTCAAGGCCCGGTCCGCCTGACCAATAATTTCATCCAGGTTACTGCTATCTGCCGGAAACATTGCTATACCGGCGCTGCATGTCACGTGTACCTTTTCGCCTTCCACTTCCATGGGCAGCCGAATCAGTTCCATGAGCAAAGTGGCAAGTCCTCGAACCTTTTCCGGATCAATTATCCGGTCCATGAGAAATACGAATTGATCCCCGCCCCAGCGATAGAGTCCATTCTTCAGCTCCGGAATGGCTCGTAATTTCTCTGCGAAAAGAGCCAGAACCCGATCTCCCATCTTATGGCCCAGGATTTCGTTTATGTTGAAAAAGTGATCCAGATCTATAAGGCCCACGGCTACAGCATGTCCCTGTGCCTCGGCCTGAAGCAGTGCTTTCTGCACATCCTCTTCCATTCTAGTGCGGTTGGGCAATCCTGTGAGGTTGTCATGATAGGCAGCGAAATGCCTTTGTTTTTCAGATATATAATCTAAAGTTGTGTCTCGAATTAGGCCTCGAATTGCAGTTCTATGATGCTCGCTGTATGCGATGAATTTCCCTTCGAACCAGCTCATTCCTGTATCTGGAGATAGAACCGGAAAACGCAACCTCACTCGATTGCGACCTTTTAGTAACGATCCCAGGGAAGCAGCCATCATCTCGCGAAAGTCTTTGTGGATTAGAGAAGGAAAGGATGTGGGGCTTCCGCTTTCCGGTAACTCTCCAAAAAATTTTCTAAATGGTTCATTGGCATTTATTACGTTGAAGCCTTCATCCATTTCTATAACAGCTTCCTCCAGAAGAGCCAGAGTTGTGAGATGGGACTTTCTTTCTTGATCAGCTCGAACTGTATCTGTAATATCTCGGACCACTCCAACTACCAGGGACTGGTCTGCATCTTCCACCAGCCGAGTGGATATCTCCACAGGCAGGGTTGTGCCATTTCTCCGATGAAAGTTCATGCGAAGACGGCCCCGTTTATATCCTCTCTGCTGCAGAAAGTAATCGAAGAGCCTTTTTACCCGTTTCTGTTCGCCTTCAGGAAAAATGCTGGTATATGGCCTTCCCAGGAATTGATCGCGAGGCAGGCCCAGAATTTCTTCGCATTGCAGGTTGGCTTCCAGAACGGATCCGGAGCGAAGCTCTGCCAGAAAGATTGCATCGTTGGCACCTTCAAAAATAACGCCATACTTGGCTTCCGTTAATAAACGATCGGTAATATCTCTGGCAATAAGCTGAATTCGTCCATCCGGCATTCTTACCGAAGACACTTCGCATATTCTTGGTTGATCGGCACTGCGGAATCGAACCCTTTGAAGGGAGATGTCCCCCTTTTCGAACAGGAATTCAGAATCCTGAACAAAGTCCTGGATGGGCCGATCGATTACCACCGATTCTGGCTTTCCCAGCACTCGTAATGCTGCCGGGTTCAGCTCTTGAATGTGTGCTCGGTCATCCAGTACAAAGATTCCATCGGCTGCTTTCTCTCTAAGTAGCCTGGAATTCTTTTCGCTTTCTTCCAGATTACGGCGCGCCTCCTGTCTTTCCAGTTCCGCTGCTGCCCGAACGGAAATAAGCTTCAATATGGAAAACACAAATTCAGGATCTTCCAGCGGCTCCGTGGAGTACACAATCAACAGCCCATTTGGCTTTCCAGAGGTGTCATGTAACAAAACACCGGCAGCAGATCGCAGACCGTTTTTCTCAAGGCAGGTATACACCGCAGGTTGTCGGCTGGCATCGGCAATTAAACAGTAACCGTCCCGAATAACCGGCGCAGCCACCGAACCATCAATTTGAATTTCTGAATTCTGCCCAGGCTTGCCTTCATGAAAGATGGATGCAGTGTGGAAGGACTCCATCTTTGCCGGATCCTGTACACCGGAGAAGTCGCCCAGGATAGCACCCGTAACTCCCAGGTGTCGACAGAGGGATCTGGTAAGCTCCGAGAAATATTCGTTGCCTGTGCGAGATGCAATTTCGGTAACCAGTGAAAGCGAACGATCCGTCTGACCTCGATTTCTCGCTCGCATATAGGCCATGATGGCAGGCCCTTCCTCGGTGGGAAATGCTGTACTATGGGATTCTACGGCCACACTGGTGCCGTTTTTTCGCTGGAGGCGAAAGTTAAGCGAAAAGATCTGTCCGAAGGGAAGGGTGGGAATGGTTTTTTCTACCACTCCTGGCATCTGACCGTCCATATAATCGGACAGATTTACGCCAATCAGCTGATCCAGGCTCTCTACACCATATAGTTCAGCCGCCGATTCATTGGCATACAGTACCTCCCAGTTGCGATGAATAATAACCGCTCCGGGAATAAGACTTAGTATTTCATCTACAGAATAATTCTTTCTTAATCGTTTCCAAGTCATGCGCCAGGGTCTGGGGAGAAGCCTATATTTTTTTTGCCCGCGAATTCTATTTCTTTTCTTTAACTCTGGGTAGCCTCCCTGCCATCCAGAGCTTCCGGGCTGTGTTCTAAATCTTGATCGGGCTTCCTTTTGCATTTCGCAATTCAAAGCGATCCTCATAAATCGAATCCTATTGAATGCGGAATGCCTTACTGAGCCCGGGAATCGATCCCATTCGCTGGTCCGATAGCGGCCAGGCTCATCCCTATTTTCGGCTTCTCAGCCCGCCGAAAAATCAGGTTCCTTTTTTTCTTTGAATGCAGTGAGACCAATCTTTGGCTCCTCTCGAGAGAACATCTGACTGAATTCATTGATCTCCCGTTCCAGGGCCGCTGAAAGTGGTTGTTCCGATCCGCTATGCACCAGCCATCTGGCGATCTTCTGAGCCTCAGGCCCCTTCTTGCCGGTGATGATGGCCATCATCTTTTCTGCAGTAGGCAATAGATCACCCAGACTGACCACCTGGTTTACCAGGCCAATTTGCAAGGCACGATCTGCTTTTACCTGAGTGCCTGTTAGAATAATTTCAAGTGCCAGCGCTGGGCCCACAAGACGAGAAAGCCTTTGAGTTCCGCCGAATCCAGGGATAATACCCAGGCCAGTTTCAGGAAGGCCCATTTTCGCATTTTCTGAAGCGATTCGCATATCGCAGGAAAGTGCCAGCTCAAGTCCGCCTCCCAGCGCAAATCCATTAATGGCTGCAATCGTTACCAGATCAGACCCAGATATTGCATTCATAGTTTTATGCCCTTTCCTGGCGAATGCTTCGGCCTGTTCCGGATTGAAGCTGGCCATCTGCCCAATATCAGCGCCTGCGCAGAATGCCTTTTCCCCGGTGCCGGTAATAATCAATCCACGGACATCCTTGCTGGTATTTAGACTTTCCAGATGTTCATGGATCTCTGAAAGTATGTCTTCGTTCAGAGCATTTAGCGCATCCGGACGATTTATGGTTAGCAGTGCATATTGGTTCTTCTTTTCCAGACTGATGAGGGCCATGCGATCAGAATTCTTCCGGTGCCCTCCATGCCCATAAAAAAATGAAAGCAGAGGCATTTTTGTTTGCGCTTTTCGGTATCAGGACATAATCACGAGTTCAGTTACCTGCAACCGGGCCGATAAGAAAATAGGAGGAAAGCCAGCCCTATGTCTATGGATGCGAAGCACAAAGATTCAGAAGCCAGACTCCGGTCCTATTTACATGATTTGAAAGAGCAACATGGTCTGGTGGCCCTTAAAACGGGTACAGAAGTAGAGGACATGTCCTTTTCTGAAATAGCCATGTTGCGGCGCATAACAAATGGATTGCTACCTCTCCATGTTAAGATTGGCGGACCCGAAGCTCGAAATGATATTCGAAACCTGCTGCAGATTGGGGTAGATGGAATTATTGCTCCAATGATCGAATCTGCCTATGCCCTGGGTAATTTCATTCAGACCTTGAAAGATCTGTGCACTTCCGAACAATATGGATCGGTGGAAAAAGGGATCAATCTGGAAACCATCACGGCTTTTCGAAACATGGATTCAATTCTTACCTCCTCTACGCGAAAGGAGCTAAACCAGGTTACAGCTGCCCGAACTGATCTGTCTGGCAGCATGGAGCGATCTCCCGATGATCCTGAAGTCCTGGAAGCATGCGCATTGATTGTGGCCCGATGCCAGGAATATGAACTTAGAACCAGCGTCGGCGGAGCTATTCATCCAGGAATCATTGAAACCCTGGTAAATCGCATTGCACCGGATACAATCAACACAAGACATATGGTTATCTCCAGGTCTGCCCTGAGAGAAGATGGCCCGGGTCATCTTACCAGAAGCCTGGAGTTCGAATTGGAGCTATATAGGTACCTTTCTACCATTCCAGGAATTCGTCAGGAGGCCTACTCCAATCGAGTGAAGCTTCTTACAGCCAGAATGAAAAAGGCACTTCGCACATGACAGATGTGCATTGGCTGGATCTTTCGCTTATAATCGCCTACTTGCTGGGTCTAATTATTTTCGGGTTGTATATTTCCCGTGGTGTCAAGACCGGAACCGACTACTTTCTAGCGGGAAAGAGTCTTCCATTCTGGGTCATTGGGATGTCCATCATTGGAACAAATATTGGCTCCAATGACTATGTCGGTTCTGCCGGTAATGCGTACAGTATTGGACTGGCCCAGGCAAATTTTGAATGGATAGGTGCTATACCGGCCATGGTACTGGGGGCCTTTTTGTTCCTTCCTTACTACTGGAGAGCCGGAGTTTATTCCATTCCTGAATACCTGGGAAAAAGATACGATGAGCGCACCAGGTTCCTGAGTGCTATTATTTTCACCGCATTCTCTTTTGTTATCGTGGGAGTCTTTCTCTGGGCCACCACCCTTATGTTGCATACCTACCTGGGCTGGCCTCACTGGGTGGGCATACTGGTTACAGGCGTTGTGGTCGGTTTCTACACAGTAACCGGCGGTCTAAAGGCAGTAACCTACTCGGACACAATACAGCTGGTCATTATGTTTGGTGGCTCTCTGGGGGTGGCCTACTTTGGTATTGAGCAGGCAGGTGGCCTGGAAACATTCTTCTCGCGTCTTCAGACGGAACATCCGGATAAGCTTCGTGTTTTTCTACCGGCAGATCATCCGGACTTTCCCTGGCCCGGGGTGCTGCTGGGGCTGGCATTTGTGCTTTCGCCGGCTTACTGGTGCGCCAATCAGGCTGTGTTGCAGAGAACTCTGGCGGCTCGCTCCCAGTGGGATAGCCAGGCATCCATGTTGTTTGCGGCCTTCGCGAAGACTTTTATTCCGCTTCTAATTATTCTTCCTGGCTTTCTGGTTCTGGTCTTGAGCGCCGAACCGCTGGCGGACAAGGATCAAGCTTTGCCCTGGATCATAAAGAATGTGCTTCCTCCCGGGTTGTCCGGTATTCTGTTTGTGGCCTTTATTGCGGCTCTGCAATCGTCGGTGGACTCAACTCTGAACTCCGCATCGACCATGTTTACACGAGACATCTACGGCGTATGGAAGGAGCAGTTTCGCAGAAGGCTCCATCCTGAAAGCGAAGAACAAACTGAGGTTCGGGAAAGAAGAGAATTGAAAATGGGACGATGGGTCACCTTCACAGGTCTTGTTTTTGGTATGCTCTTTGCTCCAGTGACGGGAGAGTTCGGCGGCATCTACACTTTTATTCAGGAATCCCTGGCGCTGTTTCAGGGCCCCATACTTGCAATACTGGTGCTTGGTATTTTGAGTCGTCGCCCTACACCCACAGGTGGATTCCTTTCGCTCTTACTGGGACTACTGGTGGCTGCTCTTTTAAGGCTGGGACTGGACTGGAATATGTTCTACGTTGCTTTCGCAAGTTTTGTATTTAGTGGACTATTCCTGTTCCTTGCCCGCCTATTCACAGAACCTCCTGAGCCAGACCATATTCAGGGACTGACTTTGCGATCTGTAATTCCTTCAGATTCCACTTCTGGAGCGGTATCTGATGCTTGAGCTAAACTGGCCGCGACTACTTGCTATTGCATTCATGCTGGCTATTCTGGCTCTTTGCTTTTATCTGCCGGGCCCGCTTCACTATAAAGATTCGCTGAAAGGATGGAAAGATCTGCGAATCTGGGCCGTCTTATTGATAGCTATTCAAATCTTCCTTTACTGGATCTTTTAAGCGCTTTTTCGAAATCTGGTACCATGGCTGAAAATAACCGGGACGAAAATCAGGCGAACAGTCAAAATGCAGGAGTAGAATCCGATGCAACGCCGCCTCCTGGCCGGGAAGGGGCCGGCGCAACTAGACCAGGTGATCCGGGCCCACGAAGAACGCTTCGACAAACCCTGGCATTGCTACCAGGGCGAAAATGGGATTATGTTCTTCTTTCTCTGGTGGCTGTTGATACGCTTCTGTTGCTACTGCGCGGCTCCTATGATGTATTCCTGGATCGTCGTGTGTCTCTGGGCCTCATAGGCTTTGACTTTTTTGTTCTGACGCTGTGGGGCTTTGATTTCCTGCGCAAACTCTGGAAGGAAGAAGATCGATGGAGATTTATCACCAGAAATTGGTATGAAGTGGTTGGACTGATTCCTGTGGTAATGCTTCGTCCTTTTCTGCTATTGCGAGGGCTAAAGTTAGGTATTGCATTCTATAAGCTGGGAAAGTCCACGGAAAATGTCAGTCAGTCATTAACTCGTGAAATAACCTTTCGATTCAGAGACATTATTGTAGATACCATCGCAGATGCGGTCTTTCTCCAATCCCTGGGTAGAGTGGAAGAAGTAATGAGTCGCCTGGATTATGCAGAGCTTGCCCGGAAGGCGTTTCGGAATCACCAGGAGGAATTGGATGCCCTGGTCAAGGAATCGCTACATACCAAGAGCATGATGGGAGAATTGAGTCGAGTTCCCTTCATGGATGGATTCATAAATCGTATTGGTGTAGATGTAAGTAAAATCATAAGTGAAGTGCTGGAAGCTGAAGTGGCCGGAAGCATCATGAAAGAGATTACACGAGGAATCCTTGCAGAAATGCATGATAGAGTTCGCCAGCTGGATGTGGAGCGAATTACATCCGATGGCAGAATGAGAAAAGGATGGACCGCACCAGGAATGGCTCCTTCCGGAAATCCAGAGAATCCAGTAGCGGAAGCTCCTGGCCCGGAAGGCTGAGATTTTTTTGGACGGAACCCTGGCAAAGGGTTCGAGCCAGGGTACAATTCGGTTGATTTACTGAGTGCATACCTCAAAGGTTTGTCATGGATCTTGGAGTCACAGATAAAGTATACTTCCTGGCCGCATCCAGTCGTGGACTGGGCCGGGCCATAGCCCAGGAGCTCAAGGAGTGTGGAGCATCCGTTTTTCTGGGCGGCCGCAACGAAGATACCCTGCTCAAAACACTAAAGGACATGGGCGCCGATCAAGATAGAAAAGTGCATGGCTCGGTTCTGGACGCTTCTTCTGCGGACAGTATTGAAAAATGGATCGAAGAGGGCCTGCATACCTTTGGAAGAATGGATGGATCACTGGTTAATGCTGGTGGACCTCCGGCCGGAAAGTTCAAAGACTTTGATGATTCTGATTTTGATGCTGCCTATCAGCTCACTTTGATGAGTGCAGTGCGTATGATCCGGGAATCTCTACCTGCCCTTCGGGGAAGCAAAGGTAATGTACTGATTGTAACGTCCCTCTCCGTTCGGGAGCCGGTGGACAACTTAATTCTTTCGAATGTATTTCGCAGTGGTGTCAATGCACTGATGAAAACACTGTCCAGAGAACTGATGCCGGATGGTATCAGAACAAACTGCATTGCGCCGGGACTGATATCTACGGACCGACTGGAAAATATTGAAAAGGCTAATGCAGAGGCCACAGGAAGAAATTCAAACGAAGTACGCAAGGAGATGCAGTCCGGCATACCTATGGGTCGCTACGGAGATCCGGCAGAGTTTGGTCGTGTAGGTGCATTTCTACTTTCGCCGGCTGCATCCTATGTAAATGGTGAATCGATCCAGGTGGATGGGGGACTGGCACGAAGCGTATGACCCGCTCGGAAAAGAATAAAACCGACGAAAGGAGTCCTCTGGTTGGTATCATCATGGGCAGCAATTCGGACTGGGAAACCATGAAGGCCGCAAGGGATATTTTAGATGAATTTGCCGTGCCCTGCGAAGCCCTGGTGGTTTCGGCCCATCGCACACCGGAAAAGATGTACGAATATGCAACTAGCGCCCGGCAGAGAGGGATTCGTGTAATCATAGCAGGGGCAGGAGGTGCGGCACATTTGCCTGGAATGACCGCTTCGCTCACCACTTTACCGGTTATTGGTGTTCCCGTTCAGACCAGGGCACTGAGCGGTCTGGACTCTCTGCTTTCTATTGTTCAGATGCCTGGCGGTATTCCGGTGGCTACTACAGCCATCGGAAGCTCCGGGGCCAAGAATGCAGGTATTCTGGCAGCCCAGATCTTGAGTCTCCAGGATCCGGCTCTGGCGACCAGGCTGGAAACCTATCGTCAGTCCTTGAAAGATATGGTGGATCAAATGAAGCTGGAAGACTAATCCCTGAGATTTTTTCTGGCTGCATGTCTCAATCCCGGAAACCCATTCTGCCACCAAGCACCATTGGAATCCTTGGAGGCGGTCAGCTGGGCCGAATGATTGCCCAGGAAGCCAGAAGAATGGGCTATGGAATCATTGTTCTGGATCCCGGAACCGATTGCCCTGCCTCTCATTTGGCCGATGAGCATATGCAGGCCGATTTTTCCGATGCAAAAGCTGTACAGGCTCTGTCACAGAAGTGCGATGTGCTCACCTTTGAATTCGAAAATGTGGAACCATCGGTAATGCAGGGCCTCACATCCTATCCGGCCCTGGAACCGTTGTTCATTAGCCGTAATCGTTTGAGGGAAAAGAGTCTGGCCCAGAATCTGCGAATTCCTACGGCTCCATTCATTCCGGTAGACAGCGCTACAGAACTAAGACAGGCGCTCCGGAATACAGAGATCCAGAAATGTGCCGGAGCAATATTGAAAACCTGCGAAGGTGGATACGATGGAAAGGGACAATGGAGACTGGGTCTAAAGGAACTGCAGGCTGCCCTGGATTCTAGAATCAGCGACCAGGAATTTGTTCATCTTCTGGACTCCGCTCTGGTCAGTGCTTTTCGTTCCCGGGAAGATACGCTTACCACAGGAAATAAGATTCCAACGAAAGATTCCGCCACCATAAAAGAAAGAACTGCATCGTCCGAATCCAGGGATTCCGCCACGGCCAAAACAGATCAATCCGTCGAATACGGGCATGGACTGGATGCTACCTTTGTGCTGGAAGGAATGGTGGACTTCACTCTGGAATTTAGCATCGTCGGAACTGGTTTTAACGATGGGAGCTTTCACAGTTTTTCAGCCATTGAGAATCAGCACCGAAACGGAATATTACATAAGAGCTACTCCATCTGCAAAATGAATCAAAAGGCTCAGACACTGGCTGAAGAATATGCCCGGCGACTCTGCAATCATTTCTCTTATACCGGTACCTTTGCGGTGGAATTCTTCCTTTCCAATGATGAACCAGTATTTAATGAAATGGCTCCACGTCCGCACAATTCAGGACATTTAACCCTGGATGCGAATTATAGTTCTCAGTTCGAGCAACATGTTCGTGCTATTTGTGGACTGCCCTCCGGTGATACCGATTCCATATGCGAAGCTGTAATGATCAATTTAATTGGTGAAGATGAAAGTGAGCTTTCGGGATTGGAGCAGGCACTTAAAATTCCCGGACTGCGTTTTCACTGGTATGGAAAAAATGATTCCAGGCAGGGACGTAAGATGGGCCATATCACAGCCCTTGGTTCTACCATAGAGAGTGCTGAACAGAAAGCCGATCAGGCCTACGAATGCCTGGGATGGGTGAGGCAATAGCCCAGCAATCGGTGGCATCCGGACTGAAAGAATAGATCGGCCAGAGCAACGACTCCAATTCCCTTGTTGCTCATCAAATAGAGCGGAGCCCAGACGGGGCGAAATTTGTTTTTGAACTTAAAAAGTCCCATGCTACTGAATGCCGGTCGCATCAAGTAATAACTGGGGAATTTTGACGGTGGCCGCGATGGGGACTGGAGTGGAGTATCCAGATTCCTTTCAAATTGATTTGGAAGGCGAGGCTCCTTCGGCAAACGCAAAAAGGGAACTTCGCCCAGGCTCATCATTGAAATGCCCTGGCTTCTGGCAACGTCCACGGATTCCAGAATCAGAGCCTCCATGGTGCCCACAGGAGCCACTGTAGATCTCAGCAACACTTCCAGGTGTCTGGCTTCCTTTCCATTTCGGGACCATCCTACCATCGCCTCGGTCTTTCCATCCCTGCTGTAAATCAGTGCCTGTTCCCATCCACCAGGATGATTCTGAAAAAGATGATTCAGTGCCGGTCTCAATCTGTAATGGGATCTGTTTCGCAGGTCTCGAAGTTCCAGGCTTAATCGATTGATATCCCCTTGCGAAAGTCCATCTATGATCTCTATTTCGCCTTTTCGCAGAGCCCTCCGGCGAAGCTCTCGAAGACTGGCATGGGGCTGCCAGTGCTGGGGATGTCCTGGAATTAATAGGGCTTCAATTCCGCTCTGGCGGCTAAACCAACCCTCCCGGCCAAGTTGCATTTTATGATCCGGCAGACAACCTCGGATTATTACATCAATATTCTCTGCCTCCTGCAGCAATGCAGAGGCGAGATCCGCATCGCTGTTCATTAGAGCGCCATAAATCCAGTTTCTGCGTATCCTGGGTAGCCACAGCGACTGAGGGGCAAAGCCGGACCCATCGAAGGAAGAAAATGAATCATTCACAGACCAGCTCAGTGGAAGTCGGGACATTCTTCGCATTCTAATCTCTTTTTCTCGTAATCCCTATCTCATCCCTGGGAAATAGTTGACTAATGTCCAATCTATTCCTTCGTTAAAAGACAAAGAAACAAGGAGGAAATATGGCACTAACTTTGCCTGATTTACCCTATCCCAAGAATGGACTCGAGCCTCATATCTCTGCAAACACACTCGAGTTTCACTATGGAAAGCATCACAATGCTTATGTAACCAATGGAAATAAGCTCATCGAAGGGACTCCCTTTGAGAAAGCAGACATTGAAACCATTATCAAGGAAACCGCAAAAGATTCCTCCAAAGTTGGCATTTTCAACAATGCTGCTCAGGTTTGGAACCATACTTTCTACTGGAATTCCATGAAGCCTAATGGTGGCGGAGAGCCTACTGGTCCTATTGCAGACAAGATCCAGTCAGATTTTGGCGGACTGGACAAATTTGTAGAAGAATTCAAGACAGCTGCGGCTACCCAATTCGGAAGCGGATGGGCCTGGCTGGTTCTGGATGGCGGAAAACTTAAAGTGGTGAAAACACCGAATGCAGAAAACCCTCTGGTTACCGGTCAAAAGCCGATTCTAACCATTGATGTTTGGGAGCATGCTTATTATCTGGACTACCAGAATAAGCGGCCGGACTACATTTCAACATTCGTTGAAAAGCTGGTTAACTGGGATTTTGCATCCAAGAATCTGGAAGGCTAATCCAGGAAATAAGAATCCCCTGGTAGCAAAGGGAATAAGCAGAAGGGCTCGCAATCGCGGGCCTTTCTTTTTTGGAATATAGTCAAAGAGTTTATCTGGAACCGTCTCCCTGGCGGTACACATTACATGCAACATTCTATCGCTTAACCGAATTATGCTACGGGCTATCCCTGGGTAGCGGAGGCCAGAAGAAGAGTATGTCTTGTTTTTACATTTTCAATCGCTGCATGGACGGGAACCGCTGCCTCTGAAATAATCTCCAATCCCCAGCTTTGCGAATTCTTACCTGGGCCATAGGTTCTGCAGGGATCTGCCACAATACACTTTGCGCCCAGTTCCTGTGCGGCGAGACACCAGATCCTGGCTCTATCTGCCACGGAAGCTTCGTAGAACAAATCTCCCAGGATTACTATGTCCGGTTTGATTCGGGGAAGGAAAAATTCTGGATCTTCGAAAAGTTCCAGGCCATCAGTATCTAGCTCCACTCCATTTCGTCGTGCCATGGCAGCGGTAACATCCAGGGCCTGATTGTCATGGTCCGTTGCAGTAACCTCACATCCTCTTTTCGCAAATGCCACTGCAGCCAATCCTGATCCGCAACCAAGCTCCAGAACTCTTTTCTCTTTTAGTGGTAGGTCTGTATCCAGGGCATAGCGAGCCAGCATTCTGGATCCTGGCCAGACAATACACCAGTAAGGAATTTCGTTTCGATACGCTTCGTCCAGTGTTCCGGCATACTGCCAGAATGCACTGAAATTCAGAGCTTCGCGCATGTAGATTTCCGGGCAGTATAGATCCGGACGGTTTCCCTGGCCAAAGTTCGGAACGGGTGGAGCTTCCTCTTCCAGCATGAACTCAGCCGCTGACGGAGTTTTAGGGCTTTCTGCAGCCGGTAGAGGCATTCCCGGTTCCAGGAGGAATAGTTCAGACGATAACATTATTTGCGCTTACCTGGGTTCATAGTTGAATTGCGATCTACAAATGACCGAACTCATAATTCGAGGTCTTTAAGTCAAACAATCCAAGTATCGCCTGCAAATACAGTGGCTGCCTACCTCGAATATAGGTCTCGCCTGTCCCTTTATTGGGGATTTGTATTCAGGAATAGGAAATCCTCGCGGGTGGTCATCTCTGACAAATTCTGGATCCTCTTACGGAGCGGGATTTTCTCTGAATGGAGTATGCGAAGTGGGGTGTCTATTTCCTCGTTGTTGCAACGAAGGTGGATTCGATTCGGCATCGCAGTCGATTGGAGAGATTTTCTCCAGACCTTAAGGAACTGAACGAACTATTCATACATTTGAGTGCGGATATGGTGGATTGTGCAGTTGTAAATCATTACGGAGGAGGTTTGATCGACTGGCCTACTAGAATTCTTTCGCATGAGGCATTCGGACAATAAATTGAAACGAACGGCCATTGATAATTGTCCGGGAACATAGTAAGCTTCTCTAGATCTCGCCCACAATCCTTCAGTGGTTCAGGGCAAGCGAAGGAGACTGAAATGCCAATCCGCCGAACTATTCTTCTACCTGTGTTACTTGCATTTCTCAGTCAATGCGTGACCTGGATTAATGGAGCGCCTGAGGTCAATTCTGATAAGAATACCGGGGCTTCGCCTGTGGTCGTGATCGATCTCCGCTCCAAGGACCCAGACCTGGCCGGAGTCCTCGTAAATGATTCAGCAGTCCTTAAACGGATGAGCAAGACAGAAGAGGACTTCCCGGAACTATATCTTCTGGGGCCATATGCATTCGAAAATAGCCTCATGGACCAGACCCTTGAAGCGGAATGCGCGATTCAAAAGGCCAGGCAATTGGGCAGCGTACTCTGCATGCGTATTACCGTAGAACCGAATGAAACGGGCGTTGGTGTCGGGACCCTGATGTTTGTTTCTGGCATGGTTTCCGGGTTGTCCATTTTTGTGTTGCCAGTATACCTCGAACAGCCGCGAATTTATCATTTGGAAGTGTTTAATGAGGTCAGAGGTTGGCAGGCTCCCCGGACCCAGAGTTACAAAGTGTCCAAAAGCATCCTCGGTAGCTGGCTGGTACTGCCCTTTTCCTGGGTCGGATTCCTTCTCCCCGATGATGATGATCTGTGGTGGGGAATCATCTCGGAAGGGTATAGACTGGATTCTTCGGATTCCTCGCGGATCGATTCGCGCTGAACTGGCGAACACTACGTTACAATGTCATTAATGCTGGCTGGTGAACAAGGTCCAGGGTCGTACTGGGTGGTGCCAACGGTTCAGGTAGCAGGGAAGATTCCCAACGGTTGCAGGCCTGGTTACGGTAGGCGAGTCTTCGTTATGCGATTCCGGAGCTAACGCTTTTCCAGACTTTTTTCAGCCACAAGTATTAGTTTGTCCTTGCGGTGCTTTCCGCGCTGAGCATCCAGTCGTATCGTTAGGGATCCCCCATATCCATGCCCCCCGTGCAGGTTTAATCCGCAAACCGCCACAGCTGACGTTCCTTTCCATCAATACCAGGTGTCCCAATCGATTAACAATGTGGGTCATCTATGGCTCCCGGCTAGGTTGTCCTGCGATTTCCCCGAGCTGAATGGCTGCTTTCCGGCTGATCTAGTCGAGAGCAGTGAGGACTCATTGGCTCCAATTGAAGTAGCACTGGGAGCCGGGTAAATTAGATGCCAGTTTTCCTGGAAATATTCATCCCGAAAATTTTTTGGGACCGATCTGGATGTTTTCGGGGAGCACGATTCGATTGGTATGGCGCATTCGAAGTAAGACTTCTATGTCTCTGTTCCAGAAAGGGATTCGGCCTTCCATTGTCCTGGTGGCATGCCGAACCATTTTCTAAATGCACGGTGGAAGGTGCTGGATTCGGAATATCCCAGCAAGTAAGCTGTTTCAGTAAGGGAATAGTTCCGGTCCAGCAGATAGACCTGGACCAGCTCTTTACGAACATTGTCCAGAATATCCTGATAGCTAAGTCCTTCCCGTTTTAGTTCCCGGTACAATGTGGTTCTGGACAAAGCCAGCTTCTGGCAAAGCCATTCAATGCTCACCTCTCCAAATGCCAGGTTCTTACGAAGAAAATCCGAAATAATCTGGCTGGTAGACTCATCCTGTCTGGAACTCAGTTCCGAGGCTCGACCAACCAGGATTTCTTTAATGTAGTCGTTCTTATGTACGCCTTCCCATTCCAGTATCGAAGACTTGAAGGAGATCTCATTGTTGTCCTGTCCGTAATGCACAGGGCATCCAAAAAACTTTGAAACCTCTGATGCATATTCTGGTTCCGGCTGCTCAAAGAACACTCCCAGAGGCTCAATCTTCTTTCCTGTGAAGAAGTTTGCCCAGGTTAATCCGGATGACAGACTTCTTTCTATGACCAGATGCGAATCGAAACGTGGATCAGTAATAGAATATCGAAATAGACAGTTCCTTCCCTGACGAAAACATTCAATCTTGCCAGACTCATTTGTCAGGGAATGAAAGCGAATAGATTGATCCAGGGCTTCGCCCAGAGTATTACAGGCAAGAAAAAGGTTTCCTACCACACCCATGGATTGCTTGCGAACAATCTGACCAATTTTTAGAGCACATAGCGGATCATTGCTGGTTTCCCACAGCAAATCCCAGAGCTTGATACTGGTCTCTGCAGGTATTCGACCATCCACCTGCCGAAAAATAGCCGGGTCCAGGCCGGTCCTGCTGGCCACCTCGGATGCTTCCATCCCATGCTGCATCAGAGCATCGAATACGTCATACATCTGTACTGCAGATACACTGGGAGTGGTGGCCATCAGTTCTGCTCCTTAATACGCAAGGCTAACATTACCTTTTAAATCCTAACCAGAGTTGCTCCTGACGCAACTTTTTCTCTGAAGCAATTGGCCAATAATTTGAAACCATGGGCCATTGAAATAGATCCATGAAATGTGATTCAATCTGTTCCTCATAGCCCGGGGTAATCCCGAGGCGCAATAGGCAGGTAGGATACAGGATGAAACTTCGCATTATTAGTACGGCTCTCTGTTCGGTCCTTTTTTTCAACGGATGCGTCACCTGGATGGCTGGAATTCCAGATGCGGGACCACCCATACAGAGAAGCGAACCACCCATTCTAGTAATGGAGATTCGCTCGGTGGACATAACCATGACCGGGGCCGTGAATACAGATGCCGAGGAACTGGTGGAAATGGTCCGGGAAAGCGATAAATATCGAGAACTGGTCCTGGTCGGTCCTGCATCCACGGATGTGGCCTTGCTCCGTGAAACGATTGAGACTGAATGCCCCAGGCAAAGAGAAAAGAATCCCGGTGAGGTTCTCTGTCTGAGGGTAACTGTGGGCCATGATGTAGCCAACTCTCCCAGTCCAATCTGGGTTCTTCCGCTTTCATTTCTCTCCGGACTGTCAATCTTCTGGATTCCTCTCTATATTAGAGGACCCAGAAAGTACCATCTGGAAGTGTTCTCCGAGAACACAGACTTCAACGACCCTCCGCGAAGAAGCTATTCAATCTCACAGAACATCCTCGGTGGATGGCTAATGTTGCCTTTCTTCTGGATATCATATATTACTCCGGACGAAGAGACTCTATGGGAAGGCTTCTTAAGCGAAGCCAGGGAGCTGGAATCCTCCTCCAGATAATCCAAATACATGTGATGCTAAAAGCACTCAGGATCGAAGAAGCATCAGATTCGTTAAAGGGTCCCTGCATTGCAGGGGCCTGTTTTTTTACGGATGATGTCTTAACTTCCCGGCTGGCTAAATTGAATCCAGAGCCTGTCGTGCCACACCTATTTGCTCCGTCAGTTTCTGTTCCAGATCCTTGCCCAGGGTCCTTGCATACCTTGCATAAAGTGCCTTCCAGGCCCCGCGAATGGAGTCTTCCATTCGTCTGGCTTTTGCGGTGGCATATACCTGAGCGGTGCGGCCCTCCAGTTTCCTTTCAATCAAGGCCAATTGTTCCAGACGGTCCAGAAACCGGGTGATGGTAGATGGCTTGAAACTCAGCTGCCGGGCAATATCAGAAGGCTGAATGCCAGGATTTTTCAAAGCAACAAGCAATACAAATCCATGAGAGGGTGCCATTCCAATCTTCCCGAATTCTTCCTCGGCAAACTCTGTTAATTTTCGATTAAGTGCGCTTGTTGTGAAAAATAAACAGGAGCTAAAGTCCTGTTTGGGCTCCTGTTTATCAGACTTATTGCTGGCCGGATTCATGGATTCCAGAGAAAATAGAACTTGGCGCTGGATCCCGGAAAGGCCAGTTGTCTCAGTATCTGATTGAGCTCGGATACGTTCGCAGTTGAGGTTTCATGAATACTCTTGATTGGTCGGGCAGACCTGGTATAAACCACGAGCATTGGATCTGGATCCGTGCCTTTATAATTCTTGAGCTTCTGGGTCTTGATTACAAATTCATCGAAATACCCGATGTCATCGATCAAGCCAAATTCCTTCGCTTGATTCGCAGTATAGATTCTTCCATCGGCCAGCTTCAATATTTTCTCTCGATTCAGATCCGGGCGACCTGCCTCTACCACGGTTACAAACCTTTGATACATATCATCAACGACGGTTTGTAGAATCTGCCTTTGCTCTTCCGTCATCTCCGCAGTGGGTCTGCCAATGGCCTTATTCTTGCCTGATGTGATGGAGTATTCCTTAACACCAATCTTATCCAGCCCCTCTTTTATATTCAATACGGCGAAAATCACGCCTATAGATCCGGTAACCGTTGTAGGATGTGCGTACACTCGATCTGCGGCCATGGCAATGTAATAACCACCGCTGGCTGCAAGATCCATGAAGACTGCAACAATCGGAATATTTCTCCGCTCTTTGAACTTCTTGATTTCACGATAAATCAAATCGCTGGCTGTGGCTCCTCCTCCGGGACTATTGATCTTAAGTATGATGGCAGTGATTCTCGGATCGTCCATTGCTCGTTTGAGCTGACCTGCCACTTCTGCCACCGTGCTGTCTTTATTCGGGCCCAGGAATTCAGAAGAGCCCTCACTGGAGATGACTCCATCAATCGGAATAATCAATATCTTCTCCGGTCCGGTGCCCTGCAGAGTCCGCTCTTGATAATCCTGTAGTGGAGTAGGTAAATTTATGTCAAAAAAAGAGACAGAGCAGGATGAGACCAGAATTAGAGATACGAGTGCTGGAATCAATCCTCTGGAAATGACTTGCCGAGTATGCCGAATAACTTGAGTGTACATCAGATACAGGGAGTCATTCATTCAACTATGGGTAAAGTGAAAAACCGCGAAACGAGGGAACTGAATTCAGGGATAAATCATGCTATGCGAACGTCCGGAGCAAAGAAATGGCCTTCCCGTCCCACCGTCTTATTGGCTCTGGTCACCTTTTCTCTGCTAGTTTTCCATTGCAGCGGTTGCTCGGACGATGATCTAAGACTGGTTCGCATGGACAGCGATACCAGTCTGTTTTCGGAGCCATCCACATCCTCGGATCGCCTGGGTCGTGTTCCTGCGGGTCAGCTTGTTGAGATCCTGGGCGAAGGTCCCTCGGAAGAGGGCACCGAAAAGAAATGGTATGAGATAGTCTGGAAAGGGAAGCAAGGATTCATGCTTCTGGATCCTTCCAAAGTTGAATTTCGCACAAGTGCCTCCGAGACTGAGGAAGAGATAGAAGAGGATGCCGGGGATGATTCGGAAACGGATGGAGAACTTTCTCTTCAGCCAAAGCGACTGAAACCTGCTAACTTTGACCCTTCCGGTGAGGAGTTTTCCCTGGGCCTGGGCTGCACAGGAAGTACTCATTCGGAGTATTCTGTTTCCCTGAGTTTTTCGGAAGACGAGGTAACAATGACGGATTCGGGGCTTCTGGAATACGGGATGCCCGGAGAGGCTTGCGGAAGCACTTATGAAGAGGTATTTGTTGGTTCCTATGATTCAGTGAATGGCGAATTGATTGTTCAATTTCGCCGGCAAATCAGTCGGGTTTCCACAGCCAAATTTCCTAACTGCAGCGCGACGAAAGTCAGCGAAGAGATTAATAAGATTCAACGCAAGGATCGATTTTTTATGCTGGAATGCGATGGGAAACATGCACTGCAAATGGATCCCAGCACTGGCAATGAGTCCGGGGATGCAGAAAGCCATAGTTTTGCGGATCAGTACTTTGTAGTTCAGTAGCCCTCTAATTTACTCTCGGTAAAGGGGCCAACCGTTACATCGCGGGAGCGGACGATCAGATCTAGCTGCCAGGAATTGATACGATTAGACTTAACGTTACTGATCTACGATTAGCGGCTCTCTTCAAGCATGTATTCGGTAAACAAATCCTTTTGATTTCCTTTCTCCTGGCTGTCCTGAAGCGCAAGTGGGTAGTTACCTGAAAAGCAGGCATCGCACCAGTTCTGGTCCGGCCTGGTGATCTTCATTGCTTTGTGAGCTCCTTCAAGGGTCAGGTAACCCAGGGAATCCACGCCCAGATACTTTTTGATCTCTTCTACTGAGTGGGATGACGCTATCAATTCCGTTCTTGTAGGAATGTCTATCCCATAAAAGCAGGGAAACTGAGTGGGCGGGGCCGAAATTCGTAGATGGATTTCCTTGGCCTGTGCTTTGCGCAGCATCTTTATGAGCTTTCGCGCAGTAGTTCCTCGCATAATGGAATCATCAATTAGAACCACTCGTTTTCCCCGAATGGCTGATTCCACTACATTGTACTTGATTCTTGCGCCAAAATCCCGGATCTTCTGTTCCGGTTCTATGAAAGTACGTCCAATGTAATGCGAGCGAATCAGCCCCATGGTAAAAGGAAGTCCGCTTTCCTCAGCATATCCCAGGGCTGCCACGGTGGAGGAATCCGGAACACTTACAACACAGTCTGCATCCACTGGATACTCCAGGGCCAGGATCTTGCCCAGGTTTTTGCGAACTTCATAAACGCTTTGATTGAATATTGTTGAATCCGGCCGTGCGAAATAGATATTTTCGAAGATGCAGAGTGATTCCTTTTTTTGCTCAAAAGGAAAGAAGGAGGTTACGCCTGTTTGATCAACGCGAATCACTTCTCCTGGCTCCACATCTCTGTCATATTTTGCATCTGTAATATCAAAGGCGCAGGTTTCGGATGCGAAAACAATGGAACCATCCGGGCGATGTCCCATTACCAGAGGGCGAAATCCATTCGGATCTCTAATAGCATAGAGCGCATCCCTGGTAAGAATTATAAGGCTATAAGCACCGGAAATTGTTCTGAGTGCATCACAAAGTGCATCCAGAAAATCCGTATGACCGCTACGAGCCATCAAATGAACGATAACTTCTGAATCGATTGTAGTTTGGAATATGGAGCCTTTCTTTTCCAGCTCTGCTCTTAAAGACCAGGAATTAACCAGATTTCCATTATGGGCCAGGGAAAATGCACCCAGGTTGGATTCTACACGAATGGGCTGTGCATTTCTAAGAAAGGAAGCTCCTGTAGTTGAGTATCGATTATGGCCTATGGCAGCACTGCCAGCCAGCTGAGAAAGTTTGTCCTTTTCAAAGACCTGGGCAACCTGCCCCATGCCGGCGTATCGGTAGAGTCGTTCTCCATCGGTTGTGACAATACCAGCACTTTCCTGGCCGCGGTGTTGAAGTGAGTAGAGGCCGAGGTAAGTGAAATTCGAGGCCTCCGGACAGCCATAGATTCCGTATATGCCGCATTCCTCCTTCGGCCGATGCTCGGAGGAGGATGTCTCAAATTTCATGTTTCCAGAAAGGTAAAAGCAGATAGAATTGGAACTAAAAAATGCAGCCGGACAAGGAAAAACAGCAGAGACGAAACATGCAGCGATTCTTGCTGCAGAATCCTCTTCTCAGGTCTCTGGTACCGGATGCTCCGGCTGTCAGGCAATTTCTGGATTCGGTTCGATTATTGGACTTCCGCCGAGGAGAGGCGGTCTATGAAGAGGGTGAAGTTGCTGATTGTTTCTACATTGTGCGGCATGGGGAGGTTCATCGCTATCACAGAGAGGCGGATGGAAGTTCTCGCTTGATCGGTATTCATGGCCGGGGCAGTGTTCTGGGCGAGGTGAGCTTTCTGGCCGGAGAAAGACATGGTGCTCGAGCTCAGGCGGTGCTGGATTCTCAACTAGTAAAGATCGATCAGGAAGCCTGGGCTACACTTATTGAGCAGGAGCCAGAAGCATTGTCCGGCCTGGTCAGGATTCTATCCCGTCGGTTTCACCGTACCATGGATCCGGCGGAGCAGTTAGAACCGGCCCGGCTTCATGTTCTAGCCTATCCAGATGATCCGGCCAGGGGGCATTTGCTGGCTCATGTATTATCTGAAGTTCTGGTAAGCGAAAATCATGGGCCGGTATTGCTTCTAGAACTGGGCTCCCCCAATGAACTGGATACGGAATTCTCTCCACTTCCGGAAGAGCTGGCACTGTATTTCGACTTAAACAAGAAGGGCTCATCGAATGCATCTCTGGCGGATCGAATGCAGCTACTGGATCGTCCGGTGGAACTATTCGAATGGCTGCGATCACTTTCCCATCCAAGTCCCAGAGGATATGATCACATAGATGCCAGTCCTCTCATGAATCTGGCCCCGGAAGCCCGGGCGAAAGCAGCTCATTCCATTCCTGCACTTCTTGGCCTCATGCGAAAATTCTATTCTCTTGTTCTGGTTCATGCAGGTCATTATACAGGTAAGCCGGATCCGATGCTGGGCGAAATTTACAGAAGCTGTGATTTGATCGGTTGCGCCAGAGATTCTGGAACGGCTGCAGGTCCTCGCTGGATGGAGTATCGCCGCCGCCTTTCCAGACTGTTGCCCGATTTTTTCGATAAACTCGTATCGATATCGGAAGAAAATCACAGCTACAGCCGGGAAAAAGAGCGAAATCCGGACAGATCTATTCCTTTGAAGCAGAACCGTATTCGTTTGTTTCTGCATGAGAATCGCCGGCTAAATGCAAATTCTCCGGGAATGCATCGACTGGCGCGAAAGCTAAGTGGCACTTTGCGAGGCCTGTGTCTCGGGGGCGGAGGAGCCAGGGCGTATGCACATGCAGGAGTTCTGGAGGTGCTGGAACAGGAAGGAATAGAGTTCGATGGAATCTCCGGTACATCCATGGGCGCGGTAGTGGGTGCTGCCCATGCAGCCGGTATTTCAGCAAGAGAAATTCAGCATCTGCTGCGAAAGAGTTTGCCGGACTCGGATGCAATTCTAGACAAAGGGCTTCCAATTGTAAGCTTCTTTAAGGGGGATAAGCTTAACCAGGTTTTGATGGATGTTTTCTCGGGTCTGCAGTTCGAGGATATGCAGATTCCATTTTTCTGTAACAGTACCGATCTAAATACCGGCGAAAGCCTGATCTTTGAGAGCGGCTATGTCTCCATGGCTTTAAGGGCCAGCGTTAGTATTCCTGGAGTTTTTCCGCCCGTACAAATGCCTCCCTATACCCTGGTAGATGGGGGAATATTAAATAACCTGCCTGGAGATGTGCTCAGAACAAGAGGATTCAGCCGAGTCGTGGGAGTGAATGTAACGCCCATGGAAGATGATCGGTCCAGCCAGACAAGAGTGGATTTTTCGGAAGGTGTGCAAGGAGTCATGGAGTATTTTAGCCGTCCTCCGGTGCTATCTATCATCACTCGTTCCATTGCTGTGGAGGGTCGGGAGCTTCTGAGGTTTCGATTGCAGGATTTTGATTTCATTTTGAATCCGGAAATCAGTGCTTTTGACATTTTTGACTTTGGCCGGCATGATCAGATTTTCGAGGCCGGTCGGGCGGAGGCGCGATTGAGGATTAGTGAGCTCTGGCAGGCATTGCTCCGCCATTAGCGGTAATTGATTGCCTCTGCGATTCCCGGGAGGAAGGTGTGTTGTCAGGCAAGGCAATAGAATGAAAGAACTAAGAAAAGAGTACATCAAGAAAACACTGGAAGAAGAAACCACAGGAATGGATCCCCTGGAACTTTTTCACACCTGGTTTGAAGAGGCCCAGATCAGCGAAGAGGATGCCAATGCCATGAGTCTGGCAACTGTGGATGGAGTGGGTCAGCCAGATGTAAGAATTGTCCTTCTTAAAGATCTAAGAGCCGAGGGATTTGTATTTTTCACCAACTATGATTCTAAGAAGGGTATGGATCTGGTGGCGAATAATCGAGCCGGACTTTGTTTCTTCTGGAGAAGCCTGGAAAGACAGGTACGGGTTCAGGGAACAGTGCAGCGTGTGCCGGTGCAAGAATCCGAGGAGTATTTTAACAGTAGGCCCCTGGAAAGCAGATATGGTGCCATAGCATCCAGGCAGAGCGAACCAGTGGATTCCAGAGGCGTTCTGGAAAAGAAGATGAAGGAAGTGAAATCTCAATACGGGGAAAATCCGCCCAGACCGGAATCCTGGGGCGGTTACGTTCTGGATCCTGCCAGAATTGAATTCTGGCAGGGCCGGGCCGGCCGGTTGCATGATCGGTTGATGTACGAAAAAAAGGGAGAGACCTGGCGTCGTATCCGGCTCAGTCCCTGATGGATATGCATAGCGAAAACTCTGGAATGATCAAGGCAAGGGGCCTGGCGGACTGTCTGCACAAAAGGGACCGGCCGCAGATCGAAGGAATATGCGAAAGTTGGCACGGTTCTCCCTGATGAAAATCATTCAAATTATTCTATTTCTGCTCATTTCTGGCTCCGGTCTCCAGGCACAGAGTGTTTCTAGAGGTGTTCTGGATCTTCGCAACGCAGACCTGGAGACTATTCACTTCCTGGACGGTGAATGGGCCTTTTATTGGAATCGCCTTGTAAACCCGCTGGAATTGCGTAGCCCGGAGTCCGTCCAGATTGCGGCCACAGCTCCTGCATCGGAAAAGCCGGATACATTTGCAGAAGTTCCTGACGATTGGAACGGATTGAAACTGGGCAATCATACCCTGGAAGGAACCGGGATTGCAACATATTACCTGCGAATTCTTTTGCCCGAGGAGCATCCTCCTCTATCGCTCAAGCTTCTGGATGAGTCCAGCGCCTACGCCTTATACGTAAACGGCAAACTGTACGGCGAAAATGGGCAGGTTTCCCGAACCGAAGAAAACTACATACCCAGCTATCGCACTCGACTCTTTGAACTACAGGAGAAGGGTCAGGTTCTGGATCTAGTTTTACATGTTGCTAATTTCGGACATCGAAAGGGTGGACTGTGGGAGCGAATTAGAATTGGGCCCCAGGATAAGATTCGTCAGTACCGGGAAGGAAGGATAGTCTTTGAAAGCTTTATCGCTGGAACGCTGGTAATCATGGGCTTCTATCACCTGGGATTATTTTATCTGCGAAGGAAAGATCTATCAACACTCTGGTTCGGTCTATTCTGTTTAATTATTGTTCTTCGCCTGGTATTAATCGGGGAGCGATTGCTTCATGGAATCATACCTCTGGGCTGGTGGGAAACTCTGCTCAGACTGGAATACCTTAGTGTCTATGGCGGTGTGACTACTTTTATTGCCTTTGTGCACAGTCTATACCCTGGAGAAACCAGTCGTCGATTTCTTCAGGTGCTACTGGCTATCAGCGCTGGATTCGCATGCTTTGTACTGGTTACACCTACGTTGCTGTTTACTCCTTCTGTGGATTATTTTCAGTTTGTGCTTCTGACGGCCATCGCCTATGCGGTGGGAGTATTTGGATTGGCAATTTACAGGAAGCGAGAAGGAGCCATATTTGTGAGCGTTGCATCTCTGGTTCTTTGTGCCACGGTCGTAAATGATCTTGCATACAACCAGCAATTGATACGTACAGCTCAGCTCGTTGCAGTGGGACTATTTGTTTTTATCTTTATTCAGGCATTCATTCTCTCCATTCGATTCTCCAGGGCTTTCTCCACTATCGAAAGCATGAAGGATAATTTGCAGCAATACAATCAGGCTTATAGCCGATTTGTTCCAGAAGAGTTTTTGAAGTACCTGCACAAAGAAAGCATCCTGGATATTCGCCTGGGCGATCAGGTGCAGGAAACCATGAGTATTCTGTTTCTGGACATTCGGGACTTCACTCAGAGATCCGAAAGGATGTCTCCAGCAGAAACGTTTGGGTTTATCAATGAATACCTGGGTCGAGTGGGTCCGTTGATTCGAGATCATGATGGATTCATAGATAAATACCTGGGCGACGGACTGATGGCACTTTTTCCCGGAAAGCCCCGGGATGCGGTGGAAGCAGGTCTGGCAATACAACGAGCTGTTCAGACATTCAATCAGGAACTAATGCAGCAGAATCTGGCTCCTATTCGAATTGGCATCGGAATTCATACAGGATTGCTGATGCTGGGAACTGTGGGCGAAGCGGAGCGAATGGATGGAACTGTGATATCCGATGCAGTGAATCTGGCCGCTCGAACAGAAGGCTTAACTCGAATTTATGGGGTTAGCATGATTGTAAGTCAGGATACTCTGTTCCATCTGGACGATCCGACTCGCTATAGCTATAGGTTTCTGGGCAAAGTGCGCGTGAAGGGAAAAGATGAGCCGGTAAGCATTTTTGAGTTTTTCGACCTGGATGAAAAGGAAGCCAGGACAATCAAGGTAGTAACCCGGGAGGACTTTGAGCGAGGAGTGATGCAGCTTCATGAGAAGGATTTCCTGGGAGCTCGAAAGTCCTTCCAGGCTGTTCTCAGAGCAGCCCCCGACGATGGTGCTGTGGTCTATTATCTGTCCCGACTGGAAAAGATTCTTATGCGAAAACCGGATCTGGTTGATTGAAGATGCCAGGAAGGGAATTGCTATCACAGACCCTAAGTCATAACCCGTTCATTATTACACTGAAGCATCCGTGAACAGTGGACCCTGATTTGAAAGAGCTCTGAGAAAATCTTCTTCGGGCATGGCTGCACCGGTGAAGTATCCTTGAACCATATCGCAGGACTCCTGGCGCAAAAACTCTGCAATTGTTCTGGATTCCACTCCCTCCGCTATCATGCGAAGCTTTAATGCATGTGCCAGTTCTACTACAGCCTGGGAGATGGCAGCGTTGTCATCGTCTGTGTCCAGGTTTTTGACAAATGCTCCATCCAACTTCAAATAATGGACCGGGAAATACTTCAGATAATTCAGCGAGGAGTAACCTGTGCCAAAATCATCCACCGCAAGCTCCACGCCCATCTGGTCCAGGGTTTCCAGTATCTTAATTGTAGTTGCAGGTCTTCGCATTAACTCGGATTCCGTGATCTCCAGAATCAGGCCCGCCGGATCCAGACCGGTTTCTTTCAGTGTTTGCTCTACCTGGAGAGCGAAATTCTTTTGACTTAATTGCTGCACAGCCACGTTTACTGAGATCCCGGTATCCATGTATCCATTGGCTCTCCATCTGGCGGCTGCCTTGCAGGATTCTTTTAACACCCATTGTCCAACATCACGAATAAAGCCTGACTCTTCTAGAATTGGAATGAACTCGGATGGAGTAACTACACCAAACTCTGGACTGGTCCATCGTAGCAACGCTTCGCCATGAGTAAACTTTCCGGTTTTTAGATCAACAATAGGCTGGAAATGAATTCTCAGTTCTTCCCGCTCCAGGGCCTTGCGAAGAGCACCGGAGAGCTGGACACGTCTATGGTTTCTTTGCTGGATTTCTTGATTAAAGAATATGTATGTATTCTTTCCACTTCTCTTGCCGGAATACATTGCCGCATCTGCATTCTTCAGTAGCTCTTCGAAATCTTTTCCATCCTCTGGATAGAGGGCCAGTCCAATACTGGCGGTGACATGCAGTACATTTCCCAGCACCAGGTAATCTCGGGATACTTCCTGTAGTAGAGTTTTACAGAGTTTTTCGATGTTCTTTCTATCGGATCGTCCGGGCACCAGGATGGCGAATTCATCACCACCGATTCTGGCCAGCAAAGACTCCTCACCGGCATATCCGTGGACTACACTTTCCAGACGGTTGGCCACCTCATCCAGCATAGTGTCTCCGGTGCTGTGGCCCAGACTATCATTGATATCCTTGAAGCCATCCAGATCCAGATAGAGTAATGCAGCTTGCGATTTGGTGAAACGGAGGATTCGATTGGCACTGGTTTCGAATGCCAGTCGATTAGGAATTCCAGTAACAGCATCCCTGTAGGCCAGGTTTCGAATTCGATCCGCCATCATGTTGAACGTAGTGCTCAAATGAGCGATTTCATCCTTCCCGTCTACAGATGCCCGGGAGTCAAGGTTTCCCTGGCCGAATGCGGTGGTTGTATCCAACAGGTGCTGCAGCCTGCGCATCAAAAACAAATAGTAAGCCAGTGCCAGGGCTGCAAGGATCCCTGCGATCAATAGATTGGTAGTAAGAATGTTACCTGTTACGGCTGCTCGCCTTCGTTCTATTAGATTTTCCAGGGAGTAGAGCTGCACGATAATTCCGTTTTCTGTTTCAGCTTCTGGATTCAAACGAAATGGATAGAGTGCGAGAATATCCTGGGTCGATTCGATGTACTTAAGTTCCGGTCGGCCAGGGCGAGTCCGCCAGTCAGCCATTATGCTTCGCACGGCTTCGCGCTCCCTATCCTCCAGAGCCGGGACGCGCAAGGCATCTTCAAAAGAATTACCCTGAAGACCCGGGGAAGGAGAATGCATGATTTCACCGACACTATCCAGGACCACCAGAAGTCGAATCTGAGGATCTGCATTTAGTAGTCGCAGGAAGCCTTCCTCCACCGGTTCATTGGAGGCCTGTCTTTCTTCCAGGTAGGATCGAGTGAGACTCATGTTTTGAGCCACCAGAGACTTTCGATCCTGAATCAGGTTGTGGGTAACATTTTCCACCTGGGTCTGAATCATCACGCCTACAGACACGAAAGTGAAAGAAAAGAAGAGCACCGGAAATAGTATCCGGAACGGAATGAGTGAAAGCAGTCGCTTCATTCGACGCACCTATCGAATGTTTCGAAATCAACCATCTCAGGACAAGGATTGTGATAAGCCCTTAGAACTGGAAGTAAATAAAGGGCTGAACATCCCGAACGGAAATCTGGAACAGACCAGTAAGTAGAAGAAAAGCACTGACCAACTGAACCGGCAGTGGAGTGCGATCCCATAGATCAGCAGCTTTCTGCCGAAACCTTACAGGTGTTAGATGGTACATATAGGCCAGTATGACTACCAGTAGATAGGTCCATCCGGTGTTGGGAATACTCCATTGTCCTGAGGAAAAGAACTCTGCAGGAAATAACGATCCGAAGAAATCCAGAAATTGGTCTACATCGTGGGAGCGAAATAGCACCCATCCGATTAATACTAGATGCAATGTAATAGCCCGGCGTAACCAGAGATTTGCTGCGGAATCCCGATTGCGCTTCAGAGAAATAGTCCCCAACTCTTCAGAGTTCTCCCGGTTACCCAGAGCCGTGTCTTTCCCGGTGGAGCCGGATCTTCGCCTGCGAATTGCATCTGGTATTCTTTCAAGCATCAAGAAGAGACCATGATAGATGCCCCAGGCAACAAACATTATTCCCGCTCCATGCCATAGACCGGCCAGAAACATTGTTATAAACAGATTGCGGTACATATAAAATCTGTTTCCACCAAGAGATATATATACATAGTCGCGAAACCAGCTACCCAGGGATATGTGCCAGCGTCGCCAGAACTCTGAGATGGATGCGCTTTGATAGGGTCGATTGAAATTGTCAGTTAATCGAAATCCCAGAAGCCTGGCCGCTCCCAGGGCCATATCAGTGTAACCAGAAAAATCTCCATAAATCTGCAGACCATAGGCATAGAACACAATCAAGGTCTCTGCCGAAGTGAACATCTCAGGATTTTGATAAACTCTATCGATCAATCCATAAGCCAGCCAGTCGGCGGTCATCTTTTTGATTAAACCTCCCAGGAATTGAAACACTCCCAGGTTAAAATCTGTATGGTTCGGTAGAAAATGATAGATTCCCTTTTTTATGTCAGGGATGAACTCGCTGGCTCGAACGATAGGTCCGGCCACAAGCTGAGGGAAGAAAGTTACGTATAGAGAAAAACGCAGAAAGTTCTTCTCCACAGGCAAAGTACCGCGATAGACATCGATTGTATAACTGAGGGTTTGAAAAGTATAGAAGGAAATCCCTACCGGTAGGAGAAGTCCAAGGGCTGGAACGGTTATTTCCCATCCGCTGGCCTGAAAGCCCTGGTTCAATAGATGCGCAACGAAATCAAAGTACTTAAAGAAGAACAGTAGCCCCAGGTTACCGGCCAGAGAAATCAGTAGATAGGTACCTCCAATGCCTCCTGTTCCGTAAGCCGTTCCAGATCGCTCTCTGGCTCGTGCAATGGCCATACCGCAATAATAATCCAGAACGGTTGAAAAGAGCATCAGGCTTACTGGCCAGAGTTTCCAGGAGGCATAGAAGTAATAAGAAGCAAGTATTAGAAATATCAGGCGAAGAGCGGGATATCGAAGTAGTATAGTTGCGCCCAGCACCACAATAAACAGAAAATAGGCGAAGTCCATGGAATGGAATGCGATGGCCCCCGGGCTTGCATCTCGGTCGGTAATGGACCTGGGCTGATAACTATACAGATCCTCGTGGTCTTTGAAGTCTGCGCTAATGGAGAAATCATTTTTGCTGTCTAGATTGCCGGAGTAGATGAGATAATGGGTAATCAGAGCATCGTAAATTCCCTGGGCCAATCGATCTCCGCCACTTCGGGTTAGATGGGTGTAATCGCTAATCGCTTCACCATTCTTGAACATGGTCTGCATCTGGCCTTCGCCACCCAGGTATTCATAAGAATCGAAGTAGGCGAATTTAAACTCCGAGGCCAATTGCATCTGCACTTCCCGGACAATTAACTGTGCTTCGGATGGTTTGGGGCCTGCCGCTGAAGGTAACAGCCGCTCAAAGGGGCCTACGATTAACACAGGTGTTTCGGGTAATGCCTTGCGCACTCGACGAAAGTACTCTCTTAGCTGCGATTCATATTTTTCCTTCGTAAATCCCCTGTAATTCGAAGAAAGGGATGCGGACTCATTGACTCCATACTGGTAAATCAATAGATCCGGATTCGCGGCTTTCAGGCCACAAATCAGCACATCCTCCGGAATCATGGACATCCAGGCCAGGTGAATACCCATCTTTACAATGGCGCTATAAGAGACTCCTCTGGTGTTTTCCAGAAACAGACCATCTATAATTGGAAATGGAATTGTTTCCTTCTGTGGAATCACAGATAATTCCAGTTTTCGCGATTCCGGGATGTCAATTTCAGCCACCGAACAGTTTCCCTGAACGGTTACGTTTCGTTCAATGGTAGATTTGCTGCCATCCACCTTCACTACATTGGCTTGAACTAAATAGGTCAGAGGCCTGGTAACATCTCCATTCTTTAAACGCTCGGGGTGGCCGATGATGATTCGCACTCTTTGCCAGGGAGCCATGCTGGCATCCGGAAGAGTATGCGAGGTCACAGATTTTGCATACGTAGGAGTTGCTGATCCGCCGGAGAAACCCAGAACGGGCATTAGCGGCATGGTAAAGCTTTCGAAAGGAATGGTGGCTATGCGAAATCCCCGGCGAGTTTCATTATCGTGTTCCTTGAGCTCAGAACTGGGAGAGTCAATGATGTTTACCAGACCCCGACCGCCATCCATAAAATCCTTCTGGAACAGTTGCTTCATTTTGAGCGAAAGGTTATCGCCCCACATTATGGAATCTCCGAAATGCAGAATCCGGACTGTACGAGTTTCCGTACCTTTAGGATCTACCTTTTCCAGCCCTTTCAGTGCTTCAAAGAAAGTTTGCAAGCGATCAAAATCAGGACCTGAGATCAGTATTGGTCGAGACTCTACTGATTTCGGTTCTTGATCCTTTGCTTCTGTATTCGTTAGTTCATCATTCGCCTTGTCGCTTTGAGGTTGCTGAGGCCTGGAATCGCTGGCCGAGGAGAACTGGGAGAAATCGTTATATGCCTGAATAAAAGGTCTTAACGGATTTGGCGGAATGTAGCTTTCCGTCGTGGGAAAGACTCTGAATGGCTCCGGCAATTTCTGCTGTAGATAAGAAGCCGCAATAAACAGGCCCAGCAGGCTCAAAGAAAAAACCAGGAAGCGCCGAATCATGGAGCTTCCTGGATCTCATGGGAGCCCTGCAGGGCTATCAAATTTTACGGAATCGGTAGTGGCTTACGAACCATTCGTTTCCATTTCTGGTGCCAAATAGTTCCTCGCAGGCCATAAAGAAGATCCTCCAGTATTCCACCCAGGGGGCTGCCTGGTCGGAGCCATAGACTCCGTTGAACAGATCCTTGATTTCCTTTTTGTATCGGTCCATGTTATCCAGCCAGGCTCGAGCGGTTTTTTCATAATTTTGACCGTTGACCACTTGATGGTCTTCCAGTTGGAATCCGTCCGCGAAATACAAATAAAGATCATTGGAAGGCATAATGCCGCCGCTGAAGAAATACCGGCCCATCCAATTGGATTCACCCTCTTCCTCAAAAAAGTAGCTATATTCGCGATGTGCAAATACGTGAATGAACAGCTTTCCATTCTTCTTGAGCCAGCCACGCACTCGGGAAAAGAGCTCCCGATAATTGCGCATATGTTCAAACATTTCAATAGAAATCACACGATCGAAGCTGGATCGAATCTTGAAATCATTCATGTCTGCGGTGATCACTTTAATGTTTTTTAATCCCTTATGCCTGGCTCGGTTTTCGATGTACTGCTTCTGGCTGGCAGAATTGGAAACAGCCGTAATTCTTGCCTTTGGTAACTTTTCTGCCATATACAGAGTCAAGCTACCCCAGCCACAGCCCAGTTCCAGAATGGACTGTCCGTTCCTCAGCTCTGCACTTCTGAGGTATCGGGCGAGCATCGCCTCTTCTGCGCCATCCAGATCTCGTATGCCACCTTCCCAGAGGCAGGCGCTGTATTTTTTGCGAGACCCCAGTACATAGTCATAGAATCGAGCTGGAACTTCATAATGCTGCTCATTGGCTGCATCCGTTCGGACAGCGATGGGAGATCGCTCCAGCTCCTCCCGGAAGGCCTGAAAATGGGCCTGTTGCGCTTCGGCGCTTCCTTTCCATTCCTGCTTCAGTCGGGTGCGGTTTAGACTACGGATTCCCGTTCGAATCAAAAAATCAGGCACAATGCCACGGGCCAACATCCGATCTAGAAATCCCGCCGAGGATTGTTCAGAATTCATCTTTTCCATTCTCCTTTATCTGTATGAGGCAGACTGCCCGGGGGTTGCTCCGGATCCAGGGGCAGATCCGGAAACCAGATACAGCCAACCTGACCCAAATATACCCAGGTTGTCGCGGGTTGTCAAAATAAAAGTCCAGGGTTACTAAAAAAGATTGGACGTTTCCTGGTTTTGCTCTTTCATTCGTCTCAGGTTTTAGACTCGATGTAGAAGGTTATGAGCAACTCCAGCCCTGAAATATTACCAATTCGAACCCGTATGGGTTACGGAGCCGCAGAAATGGGCATTTTTGCGGTGGAGATGATGGTGCGTCTGCATCTGATGAAGTTCTACACCGATGTGGCCGGCTTAAGCGCTGGATTGGCCGGGATGGCCATTGCGGTCGCTATGTTCTGGGATGCCTTTACCGATCCTGTGATGGGAATTCTATCCGACCGAACCACTATGAGAATGGGTAAGAGGAGACCGTACCTATTGCTGGGGAGTTTTGTCATGGCCCTGGCTTTTCTGGCCACTTTTAGACCTCCCATGCTGGATACAGAATCCGGTCGTTTCATTTTTCTTCTCATAAGCTATATAATTCTGAATACGGCCATGACCGTGTTGGCCGTCCCTCATTCGGCCCTGGGCGGAGAGCTTTCTTTTGATTCAAACGTCAGAACCTCAGTTTTCGCCTTCCGGCTGTTCTTTGGTAATATGGGCTTACTGGCTGGTACGATTCTACCCATTGTATTTTTGGATACCATCGCGCCTGCAATGGGAACCGGAGATACTCCCGGTGTAAGAGATCCGGAGGCAGCCACCCAGGCCTATTTCTATGGAGCGGCCGTAATCGCCGGGCTAATTCTGCTGACTGGCTGGGTCAGTTACATGGCAACCGCGGGTAGAGACCGACCGGCCGAAAAGAGGCCTCCGTTGCGCGGAAAGGCCATTCTGAATGAAATCGGCCGGCTATTCCAGGTTCTGCGAAACCCTATCTTTGTCGTTCTTCTGGGTGCGTACTTCATCGCCTATGTTGGTGTTTCCATCAATTCTACTCTGGCTCTCTATTACTATGAATACAGGCTCAGACTGGATAGCGGCTCGGTGGGCATCATTCTGGTAGTTTTTATCATTGTATGGTCTGCATCGCTGGTATTCTGGACCTGGCTTTCACGAAAGGCTGGCAAGAAGTATCCAGGATTTGCCGGAGTATTCCTTCTCGGACTTGCAACCTGCATTACGTATCCATTCTTTCCTCCTGGCGAAATCCTGTATCCGCTAATCATGTCTGTGCTCGGAGGTTTCCTCGTAGGGGCCATTGTACTTCTGGATAGTCTGGTAGCTGACATTGTAGATTACGATGAGCTGAAGACAGGTGAACACCGGGAAGGACTGTATTTTGGATTCTGGAAAATGGCTATCAAGGCATCCCGGGGAGTGTCCATGGCATTTACCGGAACTCTCCTGGCTGCCATAGGATTCCAGGCAAATCAGATTCAGACCGAAGAAGTGAGCAATCGTATTGCAGTACTCTTTGGCCCGGGCGTTGGCGCATTCTTTCTACTGGGAGCCATTATCTTTCTATTTCTTCCCTACAGCCGGGCCATCCACCACAGGGTTCAGAATCTTCTGGTGCGAAAGAGAGAGCTTCGAAACCGCTTGCGTTCTGGTTCAGCCCACTTCCAATCCTCTGTGCAAACAGGAGGAACGGTATGAACTTGAATGATTTTTTGCAACGTTATCCCTGGTCCAGATGGAACGTGGATCCAGAAAAAGAAAGAATCGTGGAAAATCTCTGGATTTTCCCACTGGAAGTTAGTCGAGAAGATTTCTGGCCCTACATAGCAGATACATCCAGAACCAATAGCTTGCTGGGACTTCCAGAAATGATTTTCGAAGAGAAGAATGGAAAGCTTTTCGGAAAGACCCGGTATGCAGGCATTCAGCATGAATGGGAAGAGGTGCCCTGGCAATGGCGTCGACCGGAAGAGCTGATTTCCGTGCGTCTGTACTCAAAGGGATTGGGCAGCATGGTTCGCGGAATTTTCTATCTGGAAGAATCCGGTGAAAACCGGACAAATGTACATATCTATTTTGGATGGGTTGCCAGTGGTCTATTTGGCGCTCTATTTCTGAAAATCGGAACCGGAAGAATTAAATCCGGATTCGCAAACGTACTCAAGCAATACGAAAAAGAAATCCAGAGTTCAAAGACTAAAAAGCCGGCTGCGTTGACAACAATTGAGAAGCCAGTGATTGACCTGGAAGATAAGGCCAGAGCCATCGTGGATCAGACGCGAAAGACCTGGGATAAGCAGGCAATTCCAGCGGAAGTGTCCGAGGCCCTGGTTCGAATTGTTACTCGATGGGACGATGTAGACCTGTATCGAATTCGTCCATTGTCTCTGGCCGATCAGCTAGGTCTGGACAGCAGGGAGGTGATTCGAGCCTTCCTTTACGGGTGTCAGACAGGGCTATTTAATCTTACCTGGGACGTTATCTGTCCTCATTGTCGCGGAGTTAGAGAGGAAAAGGGCAGCCTGATGAAATTGGACGCCAGAGGCAGCTGCGACGTATGCGATATAGATTTCGATGCAACCGGCGAAGACAGTCTGGAAATTACCTTTCATGTCAGCCCATCGGTTCGGGACGTTAAGAAACAGTTCTTCTGTAGTGCAGAACCGGCTCGAAAGCCGCACATCATTCTGCAAGACCACCTACTTTCTGGAGAAGAGCGGAACGTAAACCTGCAACTGGATTCTGGCAGATACAGAGCAAGGCTCCAGGGAAGTCAGTCATTTTTCTGGCTCCAGTCCGATGACCTGAGCGGAATTCAAAGATATCGGTGGGAGGCAGGTGCAACGTCGACCGGAGAACCGGTAAGTGTTATCACAAGGCCGGTCCTGGAATTAAAGAACTCGGATTCTAAAGCATTAACCTTCGTTGTCGATCGCAGCGATGCAGACAATGAAGTCCTGCGACCGGGGGATTTGTTTGCTCTGCCAGACTATCGATTACTGTATCCGGATGAAAGGCTCCCGGGAGATCTGAAAATAGACATCGGTGTACAGACCATCCTGTTCACTGATATTGTCGGCTCTTCAAAAATGTATAATGAGCTGGGAGATACCGGGGCCTTTAAACGAGTAAGGGACCATTTTGCCTCCATCGGTGAAGTCATAGAATCTGGCAAGGGAGCGATAATAAAAACAGTAGGCGATGCTGTCTTTGCTGTCTTTGGAAACCAGGTCGATGCGTATCGCGCAGCTCTGGAATTGCGAAAGAGATTCGCAAGCACCGATGCCGCAGTTCAGATTCGCATATCATTGCATACAGGCCCCTGTCTGGCTGTGAACCTGGATACAGGCATCGATTACTTTGGAAACACTGTGAACCTGAGTGCCAAGCTTCAGGCATTTGCAGGCGCCGGGCAAATCGCATTCACCGGATCTGCTCTGGAAAGTTCCCTTGTAAGGGAGGAGCTTCGCAGGGAGGGATTGAGACCACAGGAGGTGGATTTGCCGGAGTCCATGAGCTGGATTCCGGACAAGGTGTACCGGGTATGAGGTAGAATATGAAGTATCTGATTAAGGATCTCAGTAAATTAACAGGCTTTGACGGTGCCAGGATTCGAAAATGGCAGGAAAGGTATGGCATTCTGCGTCCAGAACGAGGGGCTAATGGCTATTGGTACTACGGAAATGAAGATTACATAGTGTTGCAGAATATGAAGCGGCTTCTGCAGAAGGGCGAAAAGCTGCAATCTGTGATTTCACTGGGTCGTGATCATCTGATTGGTATGATGGGTGCGGATGATTTCTCCGAGCATGAAATGTCACTCATTCAAAGAATCTCCTCCAATGAATTCTCCAGTATCGAAGAGGACTTTAATGAACTCTATTCGCAGATGCCTTTTGGTCAGTTTGTTCGTGGTCCTATCCGGGACGCTGCAGTACTAACGGGGAGTGCCTGGGAAGCGGGCCTATTGTCCGTAGCCGAAGAGCATTCATTCTCTCGCTGGCTATTTACTTACATCTATGGAAAGACAGGTGCACTGGGCATTCCATCTGATCCTGTATGGCTGGTTTGTGTCTTTCCTGGAGATCCCCATGAACTGGGTGCGTTGATGCATTATGCGCTTCTGGTTTCGAAAAGGGTTCCGGCGAAGTACGCAGGGACTCTGTCCATAGATCATATTATCGATGAAATTAAGAGGAACGGATACAGAAATCTAAGTCTGTCGATGATCATGCCTCAATCACCAGAAAAGATAGAAAGCATTCGCAGTCGCATAAAGGAAAGGACCGGACTGCGAAAGGTTCTGATTGGAGGAAGAGGCTACAGGTCATCTTATTCGTCTGGAGAGGACGGTGATGGTCTTCAGTACTGTGAGCCGCCAGTGATTAATAAGCGCCGGAAAATCCTCCTGGAAAACATAAATAGATCAATAGAGAGCTCGAAGCAGGACTAGAGGAAATTGCGAAATACTTAATCAATAGCAATTAGAGGTAAATTGGATGAGGGTAGGAATTGTTGGAAGCGGTATCTCCGGTCTCGGGGCCGCGTATCATTTAAAGACAAGATACGGTCATGACGTTGAAATCTTTGAAAAGAACAGTTATGCAGGCGGCCATACCAATACCATACCACTGGAAGAGGATGGTCATCCGGTGGCAGTGGATACAGGTTTCATAGTCTTTAATGAACGGACCTATCCAGAACTGATCAAACTATTCGCAGAATTGGATGTGGAGTCCCAGCCAGGGGATATGTCCTTTAGCGTCTGGAATTTGCGGAATAATCTGCAATGGAGTGGAAACGGTTTCTCAGGTCTCTTTGCTCAGAAGCGAAATCTAATGAATCCCCATTATCTGCGAATGCTTTCATCCGCGAAGCGCTTTTTTAGTGAAGGTGCGGAAGATACAAACCTGGACCCTGATCTGTCGATTGGGCAGTATCTCGGGGACAGAGGGTATTCTAAATATTTCTGCGATAATTTTGTAATCCCCATGGCCTCCGCCGTTTGGTCCACTCCTATGAAAGAGATGCTGGGTTTTCCCGCCGGATCTTTGCTGCGCTTCTTCAAGAATCATGGAATGCTAGATATTGAGAAGACTGTGATCTGGCGAACGCTTTTGGGCGGTTCCTGGACCTACGTTAAAGCGATTCAGCAAAGAGCGGATCTGAAAATTCATCTGAATCAGCCCACCCGAGAAGTGAGAAAAAACGAGGGTGGGGCGATGATTGTTACTGATTCCGGAGAACACCAGTTCGACGCAGTGCTCATGGCCTGCCATTCGAATCAGGCAATCGGCCTGTTTCCGGGTATGCCGGAAGAGCATCGAAACATTCTGAAGCATTTCAAGTACCAGAAAAACCAGGCCATTTTGCATAGCGACGAGCGTGCGATGCCACCAAGAAAGAAGGCCTGGGCTGCCTGGAACTTCAAAGTCACTGAAGATGAGCGGACTTGCACAGTTTACTGGATGAATAAGTTGCAGAATCTGCACAAGCAGGGGGCGCAAAGAGAATACTTCGTATCCATCAATGAATTCCAGAACATCGACGAATCCAAAATCCATCGGGTTATCAACTATGAGCATCCACTGTTTGATGTTCAGGCAGTGAAAAACCAGAAAGAACTTCTTCGAATCAATCAGGAAGGACCGGTCCATTACTGCGGTGCCTATTTTCGATACGGCTTTCATAAAGATGGACTGTGGTCCGGGCTCCAGGCGGCCAGATCTCTGAATGAGCGGTTGGTAGGTTCGGAGGCTCTTGCAGGACGCGGAAAGTAGTCCCGAGTCGAGTATTGTCAATGCAGGATCAGATTCTAAACAGCGTAATGTACAATGCCACTGTGTATCACAGAAGAATGCAGGTGGCCATACATGAGTTTCGCACCAGTATGTATACCTGGTATCTGGATCTGGATGAGCTCGATTCATTGAGCGAGAAGCATCCAATTCTTATTGGAGTGAATCGTTCGGGAATTTACTCTTACAGGGATTCGGATCACTTCCGATTCTGGAACGCAGAAAGAAAGGAAAATGCGAGCATCAATCCTGCAATTCCGGGAAAGATGCGAAGGAAGGAAAACTCAAACGCGAATTCAAAGAAGTCGGGAATTTCTGCTGCAGCTACTGGCGCCAGTCAGGTGCGCTCCTGGGTGAATCAGTATTTCCGCGAAAAGGACCAGCCAGAGCCCCATCGTGTTTTGTTGCTTACGAATCTGAGATATCTAGGTTATGGTTTCAATCCGGTGAGCTTCTATTTTGCTCTGGATCGGAAAGACCGACTCTATGCAATTCTAGCGGAAGTAAACAACACATTTGGAGAACAGAAGCCGTACTTGATACTGCTGGATAAGCCGGTGGAGGATTCTGAAGATAAGCGAATCCATGCCCGGGCCTGGAAGAATTTCTATGTTTCTCCCTTCATCGACCGGGACCGAGAATTCGTTTTTCGCATGAAGAGACCAGGAGAGAAGCTCAGTCTCGGAATAGATACATACGAATCGGAGCAGCCAGTCTTGAGAGCGGCTTACTCCGGGCGACGAATGGCCATTACCCGAACAAGTATGCTTATGAATATGCTTCGCTTTCCGTTTGTAACGATCAAGGTAATAGCACTGATTCACTGGCATGCTTTACGTTTATATCTGAAGAAAGTTCCATTTTTTAGCAAGGAATCAACGGACAAACTAATCAGGAAAGATGAAAACAAAAGAAATGAGGTTACCCATGCTGCGGTCTAAACAAACTCCCCAACATTTCCTCAAAGGAAATCGACTTCCCCAAAAAGAGATCCAGGATTATCCCCGAGGATTTTATCAATCAGTGTTCCACCGTGTCATGTCCCGGGCTACCAGCGGGCAACTGAATCTAGAAATAGGAGATGGAACTCATATATATGGTGAATCCGGCTCAGCGGAGGCGGTAAGTCTACGAGTACTGGATGACAGATTTTTCAAGCACGCCGTGCTGCACGGAGATATTGGATTCGGTGAAGGTTTTGTAGAAGGTCTATGGGACACAGATGATCTTCATGGAGTGCTGAGCTGGTTTCTGCAGAACGGAGATTCCAATCCTACTTTCGCTCAGGGGGCAGCCAAAAGCCTGGTCGTGGGCGGGCTGAATTTTCTGGACAAAGTCGGTCATGCCTTTCGTCGGAATACCCGGCAAGGCAGTCTTAGAAATATTAGCTATCACTATGATATCTCCAACGATCTGTACAGGCTGATGCTGGATCCAACAATGGCCTATTCTTCTGGCAAATACTCCGAAGGAGTCAATGATCTGCAGAAGGCTCAGGAAAAGAAATACGAGACTATCTGTCGTAAGCTTGCCCTGAAACCGGATCTGGAGCTGCTTGAAGTGGGCTCCGGCTGGGGCGGCTTTGCCATATATGCAGCAAAGCACTATGGATGCAAAGTTACTACTGTTACAATTTCGCAGCAGCAGTTTGACTATACCCGGGAATTGATAGAGAGTGAGGGTATGGAGGATCGTGTTAAGGTTTTGCTTCAGGATTACAGGGATATTGAAGGAACCTATGACCGAATCGTTAGTATTGAAATGGTGGAAGCTCTGGGTCTTGAATACCACGATACATTCTTCAAGAAAATGAATCAGCTACTTAAAACTCAGGGAATCATGCTAATACAGTGTATAACGTTCCCGGAGAGCTCTTATGATCGATACGTTCAAAGCATAGATTGGATTGCGAAACACATTTTTCCAGGTTCTCTGTTGCTTTCCCAGTTTGAAGTAATGAAGTCGCTTAAAAGAGTAACGGATCTCAACATCTATAGCATTGAAAGCCTGGGTCTGAGCTATGCCAGGACTCTGAATGCGTGGTATGAAAGATTCAATGCCAATTTGGAACGGGTCAGAGAACTGGGTTTTGATGATACGTTCATTCGACTCTGGAATTACTACCTGGCATACTGCGAAGTAGGTTTTGCCAGTCGATACATCAATGATGTTCACATAGTGTTTTCCAGGTCTCAGAATACAGAATTGCCAGACGGTTAAAGAGTCTTAGAACAACGGAGGTATCTATGTCGGAAGAAACAGAAGACATGCTTATGAAGAGCATGGAATCCCAGCTGATCACTCTCTATGGAGAGCGGGAATTGCTGCTGGAGGAATTGGGTGTATGCAACGCTCAAGAATTGATCGCACTGATTAAGAGCATGGAAGCGCAACTGGCAGACCTCTACGCTGATAGGGAGAATGCCATTATAATAGATGGAAATCGGATAACGATTTCGGGCCCAAAGAAGATCTTTGTCCGAAAGAGTAAATAATTCCGCGAAAGGAAAAGGAGAATACAATGAGTGAAGCAATAATGAAGAAAATCCAGGAGCAAGCCGCCTACTGGGCCCAGAGCAGTGCCAGGTTTGTGGAAGACACCGTAGTTGAGGAGATTGCTGGCTATGATCGTTCGAAAATCGATGAGCTGCCCCATGGAGTCATTAAGCTGGATGATGAAGGGAAGGTCCTATTGTTCAGCCGATATGAATCCCAGAAGTCCGGTGTCCCCGTTGCAGAAGCGGAAGGTAAGCTGTTTTTCAGCCAGGTGGCTCCCTGCACAAACAATGCAATCTTTCTGGGAGCATTCCAAAAGGGTGTGTCGGAAGGGCATATGGATTTGATTTTTCCTTACACATTTACCTATAAGATGAAACCCGCTCCGGTAAAGGTTCATCTGTATCGCAAGGAGGGAACCAGGGATAACTGGGTCTTCATCAAGTGGTAGATGTCTGGAAGAATCTACTTTACCGGCGGCTGAAAGGAAAGTCGGAGCCTTTATTTCTATTCCCGGAGCAAGCCGTGTCAGCTGCGGCTCTGTGGATGGGAGTAAGGCTCTGGTTGCAGCGCTGGCAAAGAGAAGATCCGGTTGTGTTTGCAGCCATCGGAGCAGGTCCCGAATACCTGGAGGTATTGGTGGCTACGCTGGTGCGAGGAGGTACTTTTGTTGCCGGTCATCCGGAACAGGGATTCGAACATCTCAGGACTGAAATCCTGCAGTGGCAACCAGACTTTGTGGTTCTGGATAGGCATTCATCCTTTACAATTCCCGGATATAGGATATGCGATGAAGTCAACGAACATCGTAATGCCTTACTGTTAGGCCGGATCCATGGTTACGAAGATTTGCAGGAAAAGCACCCTCTGCGGCAATTCCACTCATCTGAGCGAAGAATCATTCTTTCCACGTCTGGAACCACAGGTGGTCAGCGAAAATGGGCTATCCTTTCAGACTACAATCTATTTAGCGTATTGCGCACTCATCTACCCAGACTACAAATGAAAGGCGCTACGGTTCTGAGCGTACTTCCCTGGAATCATGCCTTTGGATTAATACTGGATCTAATTCCTGCACTCCTCCGGGCTCGCACTATTGTCAGAGACATTCCAGGGGACGCTTCCCGATTTCTCGCTGTTCAGAAACGATTTGGGATTGATTATGTAAGTGCAGTCCCCGCAGTATTCGATCGTTGGCTAAAGGATGACTCCGTTAAAGATGTAATCGGAAGCTTTACAGGTGGTCTGCTCGGAGGAGCTTCCGTAAATTCTCAACTGGCCAATGCACTTCGCGGTAGTAGCTTTCGAGTTGGATACGGGCAAACCGAGGCATCACCCGGAATCACTCTTGGAAATGCCGGAGATTTCAAACAGGGATTTATTGGCAACGTACTGGGATGTGAAGTAGATATCTCACAGGGAACATTGCATTATCGTGGTCCCAACGTTTGCACTGCCATGGTTAATTTCACCGAATCGCCAGGTATTCAATTCTCTGAATCGACCAGAGTAGCGCTAGAAGATGCAATGCATTCGTTAACTATAGGGATTCAAAAAAGAGATTCGGGTAACTGGCAGGACACCGGCGATATAGTCCAGGAAGTGGAGGGCGGTTTCAGATATCTGGGCCGTGCCAATGATAATTTCAAACTCTCCAATGGACGTTTTCTGGATGCCATTGCCTGGGAGAAAGCCCTGGAAGAATCCACCGGGTATCATTGCTATATCGTTTCATTTGATGGTGGTTTCAAAGTCTACTTCGCAGCCCCGGACCATGAATCCGGTAAACAATCATTCCCTACGATAAAATTACAAGCCAGACAGTCTCTGGGAAAACTAGGCGAATACATTCGAGGGATGGAGTTCCTGCAGGCCCGGGATATACCTCGCAGCTCCAAGGGCGATGTGAATCGGTCCGCACTATCCAATCCAAAGGCCGGAGGATCATAATATGACTAACAATTCAACGGAAATGGAAGGGCTAATTTCCAACAGTAAAGTAGAGCATCTTCTGGAATACTTACTCTCCGACGCTCCGCTTTCTGAGGAACAAAAGCAACACTTAACAGAAGAGGCGAATACCTGGAAGCAGGACTTGCTAGATCAGTCTTCCATATTTGCGCAAACCAGGCAGCTGCAATCCTACATTGCCCTGCGCTTCACCGAACTGAAGGCTCGCTGGATTATCTTGAATGCTCGAATACAGGACTGCAACCGCCAGCTGGTTCAGCCAGATCCTGAATTACTCTACCAATCCTCCATTCTCAGTGGATTCCTGGGTATGCTGGAAGAAGGATTGGAGGCAGGTAGACTGCATCTAATCAATGATGCCCTGGCAAACCAGGCATCAAGTCTGGAAGGCGGGCCGTACGTGGTTATCGAGGGAGATCAAGTGATTATTGAAGGAAAGCGAAAGGTGATGATCTATAGAAAGAGCAGTTTAGACGATGATTCTAACAAGCAGTCCTCCTGAACCAGAGCAACTGGAGGCACTGACCGATTCTGTTCAGATCTCTACTGAAGTCCAGCAGGTCGCTATCGTCAGCAGGCAGCATTTTGACCGTGCCGTTGCGGCCGGACAGTCTATATACGGAACGACCACCGGCTACGGTCCATTTGTAGGCTTTCAGGCCCGGGAAGATGGAGGAACTGATTTAATTGAGCATTTGCTTGTTGGAAGCGGCGAAGCATTGCCTCCAGATCTAATCTCCCCGGCCCTTTATTTGAGGGCCTGGACCATGGCCCAGGGAAGGTCTGGAGTGCGAATCCCGGTAATTCAGGCTTATCTGGATGCACTTGGTATTTGTCAGACAGGAATGTATCCGGAAATTCCATCCATCGGATCTCTGGGTGCCAGCGGTGATCTTATACCTCTGGCTCATCTATTGAATGCAATTCTTGGCAGGGGCTCATGGAAAGGGCACTCCGGTAAGACCAGAGTTGCAAATCTAGTAAAAGGTCATTCCATGGATAGACGCGAAGCCCTGGCCTGTATCAATGGAATCAGTTTTAGTAAGGCCGGCGCTTCTCTGACTTACTGCAAGCTGAATCGCCTACTTCGGATACATGAAATACTGACAGCCATTCTATACTATCTTCTGGATGCCAACCCGGATCATCTCAGCCCTACTCTTTTTCAGTCTGCGAATCCTTCCAATACAGCCGGTCGAATGCTCAATTATCTAAACTCAATAAATAAGCGAGCGAGCCAGGGAAACTCCGGTCATTCAGGCGCGAAAGATCTGCAACACAGCGCAGAAGGCGAAAGCCCGCGTCATGGCTACGCACTTCAGGCCCCTTACAGTCTTAGATGCGCTCCACAGACCATAAGTGCCTGCCTGGGGCTATTGAATTCTGCCAGAAGCTCTATTTTTCAGGATCTTGAAACCATCGATGACAATCCATTGATCGATCCGGAAACAGGTTTTGTAGCTCATGGAGGAAATTTCTTTGGGCAGTCCACTGCATTCGGCAGCGATGAGCTTACAATGGCCGCCTGTCAGTCTGGAGTGCTGGCCGAGCGCCAGCTGGCCTTGATTCTGGATCCAGACTTAAATGGCGAAGAGGCATTGATGCTGGCGAGAAAACCAGGCCATAGCAGCGGGCTTGCAGGACTGCAACTGACTACTACAGCTCTGGTGGCTGAAATGAGAAGTTTGAGCCAAATGCATAGCACCTACAGTATTCCTACGAACGGCAAAAACCAGGATATTGTACCTATGGCCTTTCTGGCTTCCAGACGTGCCCACCAGGTTACGATTCATCTTTCGGCTGTTCTAGGAGCTCTTTTAATGGCTACCAGAAATCTCTGGCAAATGCGAAATGAAAATGAGGTAGTCTTTGATTATCCCTTCTGGCCGGAACATCGTCTTCGAATGCTCAGCGAAGCAATTGTCCTGGCTGGAGAAATGGAATACCCGGATGAGTCCCTGGGAAAAACCCTTCAATTTTATCAAAGAGCATTAATAAACCGGGAGATCTTGAGCGATGAAAATCTATACCCTTGAGACTCAGGTTACTCTGAACGCTTCGGTGAAGGAGGCCTGGGAATTCTTTTCTGATCCTGGAAATCTAAGCACTATTACACCGGCATCCATGGGCTTTGAGATTACTCAGCAGGATGGAAAATCTATGTATCCGGGGATGATGATTGGTTATCGCCTTCGGCCTTTTGGCGGGATTCCTATTGGATGGGTCACTGAGATTACCCATGTCCGGGAGCCCTATTTCTTTGTGGATGAACAACGTTTTGGTCCGTATCGGCTTTGGCATCATAAGCATTTCTTCGAAGAAACCGAAAGTGGATTGCATTGCCGGGACCTAGTTCACTATGCATTACCGGGTGGTTTGGCCGGACGGGCGCTGCATCCTTTCCTGATTCGTCCACGTCTGGAGCAGATTTTTTCCTTCAGGCGAATGGTACTGTTAAAGATATTTCGTGGTCCGGAAGTAGAGGATTAGAGGCAGGCCTAAAAGCCCTGGAAAATCCAGAATGCCTGGCCGGACTTTTCTGTGATTCGGTGCCGGAAGTAATGCGAACCTATGGCCGTAGCATTTTTCACGCTGCAGTCCAGAGGCCCTGGACCAAAGAGGTGAAGGATTGCCAACATCTAATTGAATTCTTGCTGGCCTTAGACGATGCAGTCTGATAGAAAGTAAGTCTATGAGAAAGCAAAGGCAAAACCCCGTCAGGAAGCTGACTCTGTTGATTCTGATTGTAGCGGGATTTTTTCTGGCTAATGTTTCGCTTCAGGCAGAAGGCCAATGGAGCACGGGTCAGACCTTCGATGCCATTCGCTATGAGGACCAACATGGAAAATTGAGAATCCTGGATGCTTCCGTTCAATATGTAATCTTTCTGGCCGATATGGATGCCAAGGACAGTCTGCATCAGTTCTTACAGGATGCAGGACAACCCTGGCTGGACAATCACAAGGCTGTGGTCGTTGCAGACATACATGAGATGCCCTATCTGGTAAGCGTCATGTTTGCTCTTCCAGCCATGCGTGATTACTCCTACGCATTGCATCTAATCCGGGAAGCCGGACCTGGGGAAAGATTTCCTGCGAAAGCCGGTCAGTTGACATTAATTCGCCTGGAAAACAGAAAAGTCATGAGTATTGAGATCTTTGAGACAGGGAAAGCCTTGATTGAGGCGATTGAATCCAGGTAAGTTTTCAGCGCGACTTGAATCGCTTCTGGATTAGGCCTATTTTTTCTTCTGAGTTGTAGGATCGCCTGCATCCAGAATCAAAGGACCTTTTGTCCTTCCATGAATAAACTGTTGGACCACCGGGTTGTCGGAGTTTCTAATTTCATCTGGAGTACCTACCATTTCAACCTGACCCTGATAAAGGAATGTAATCCGGTCGGCAATATAGTAGGCTGATGCCATATCATGGGTCACAACTATCTGCGTTACGGCAAGCTCGCGCTGGAGCTTTCGCACAAGTTCATTAAATACCTGACTCAAGACAGGATCCAGCCCGGATGTAGGCTCATCGTACAATAGTATTTCAGGATTGGTGGTCAGTGCACGCGCAATTCCTGCCCTTTTTTTCATTCCTCCAGAGATATTGGATGGCAGCAGATTCATGGCAGGCATCAAGCCCATGTACTTTAGCTTCTCTTTTACAATTCCATCGATATCTTCTTCCTTTACCAGGCGATGCTCTCGAAGAGGTAAAGCCACATTGTCATATACACTTAACCAGTTAATGAGTGCACCACTTTGAAACAGAACTCCCATTCGACCTCTGAGTTTTTCCATTCGCTTCTTGGAAGCGTGAACCATGGATTCGCCTTCAACCAGAACATCTCCCTTATCCGGACTTAAAAGGCCAATGATATGACGAATACTTACTGACTTTCCGGTGCCCGAACCTCCCAGAAGAACCATCACTTCTCCTCTGCGGACCTGTATGTCCACGCCCTTCAGAATTTCTCTTTCGCCAAAGGACTTGTGTATTCCTTTCATTTCTATGACCACTTCGCCAAAAGGGCCAGGCTGTGTTTGGGATTTATTTTCGTAAGGGTCCATAGTGTTACTCGGGTTAGAAAGAAACGATACTACAAAAAGTCAAAGTGGGGCCCCCGCGGCCAGCCGGAGCATGGTAATTAAATACGCTTCAAGAAATGAAATGGGAGCCTGGCTTTCGCGTAGGTCTTCTGCAAGCAGGCGACCCTCTCGGAGAACTACCAGAAGGTCTCGAAGGGAAGCATTGGTTCGGTCCAGAAGCACAGGATCATGAAGTAGCAGACTTGCTGTGCCAGTACCGGGAGTATTGATTTTGTCTGTGGTCTGTGCGATGTTTCGGATGATTCTGCGAATATCGCCCCGGTTTTCGTTCACTACATCGGCGACGATGGTAAGAGGATCGTCATAGTTCGATGCCTGAACCAGAGATTGTACAGGCCGATTACCACCAGGCAGACTGCCGGTTTTGCGAAAGAATAGCATTTCTTTTGAATTCCAGAGCACCGGATCAATGATTGCGCCGCTATTTTCGCTTCCCGGGCGTATATCAATAATCTTATCTGAAATTACAGCCGGATATCTTGTATAGATACGATAATCCGAGTAGAGTAATGGTAGAGTCCGCATGTTCAACACAGCAATAACTACCTGGCTTGCGCTGGGAGTAGCGGTAGCCGGGTCATTGGAAAGTATGATATGTCCTTTCGCATCCAGGGGAGTGTACTGTAGATAATTAACATAACCCTGGTCCACTCCAAGTACCTGGACTCGGGACCCAATCTTAATCCCTTCAGCCGACCTCAGCACCACCGGAAAATAATATTGTAGATCGCGGTTTCGCTCTGCAGGAAGCAGAACGGTAAGACTCATCACTACTATGATAGCCGCCCAGAAAACAGTGCCGATGATGATTACGGCAGATTTATGTAACCATTTAGATATCATTGTCTGGTCTGCTCATTCCTCCAGAAGAGTGCAGCGATGGAAAGCACAGCCTCATTGCCTGAAAATCTGTGGCCTTTGATTCTCACCTGTAGAACAACGCTGTTGTGAAATATCCGAAAATAATTACAAATAGATAGGACAGTACCACCGATTGTCGCACAGCAACACCCACTCCAATGGCACCTCCAGTAGCAGTTAACCCCTGCTGACAGGAAATGGCCGAAATGGTAAGTCCAAATAGCAATGCCTTCAAGTTGCCTACCCATATGTCTTTGAGTCCTGTGTTACCCAGAAGAACTTCCATCACCAGATTGAAATAGGTAGAACTATCCACACCCAGCTGGGTTTTGGCTACCAGGGATCCGCCCAGAACTCCTAGAAGGCTTGCGTAGTTCGAAAGCACCGGCGTCATGATTGTAAAGCCAATCACTCGCGGCAGAACAAGGTAACGCACCGGATTGATGGACATCACTTCCAGTGCATCAATTTCCTCTGAGACAGTCATGGTGCCAATCTCTGCAGCCATGGCAGAACCCACCGCAGCAGAAAGGATCAGTGCTGTCATGAAGGGAGCCATTTCCCTGGTCAGTGCAACCACGATCACATTTCCGATTTGCTCTTCCTGGCCAAAGTCCTTCAGAGCCAGACCTGTTTGAAGCGAAAGGATCATACCAGTGAATGTAGCCACAACACTTACTACAAAGAGGGATTTCAATCCTGCAACGTACATCTGCCTCAGTGTTTCGCGTTTCTTAAACCATAGATGCGGTAGCTGAAGCATTGTGCGAAACAGCAATAGAAGGGTGCTGCCTGCACCGATAATGGGATCGTAAATGTAGGTGCGTAATAGCCAGATCATAGTTTAAACCAGAGTAGATTTACATAATGTCGCATGGTTCCCTCATCGTCCGGGATATGGCTGTAGCCAAGCAGGCCGCCAAGCAATAAAAACTCAGTTCGTCTGGGAGCATTGTGATAATCGAACCCGGCAAAGAATACATGATTCTCTTTTTCATTCCATCGTTGCGAATAGAGCCTGAATAACATGCCAAAATAGCGGTCTCCATTGCTTTCTGTACGCCATTCGGCAATAGAATAAAGCGGGCCCCAGACTCGATCCATGGTGTCGTCGGGAAAAGGCCACAGCGAAATGGTCTGCCAGCCTGTGCCTCGATGCGGATCATCGTAGTAATGGAACAGTGGCCAGATCTTCAGCGAATGAGCCTGCAGGTTCTCTCTTGTATAATAACGGTTATGGTTGTAATAGAATGGAATCAAAAAGTCATACTCGGATTGAATACTATTCGAATTGGTGCTTAGTTGCCCGGCCAGAAGCAGGTAGAAATCCATAGACTTTTGATAGGGTAGCTCCGGATTGCCGAACCGATAGGATGCATAGAAAGGAAAGATCACATACTTGGAGATATGGGGATTCTTACCTTCAATGTCCTGGTATAGAAACCAGAGGGCCCGAAATTCAGTGGCCTCTCGCTGTCTGTCATAGCCCCAGGCAACAAGAGAAAATGGATAGAGAATGGAATGGGATGAAAGATCCCCTGAATCGGACCATTTACGGGCATAAAAAGGGAAGAACATGAAATGATGACGTGGATCTCTCTTATTCAAATCAGTGCTGCCCCATTGAAAGAAAGGCCATAAAACGGATTTGTAATCGTAGGAGCCCCTATGGAGCTTATGAGAGTAGAAGGGAAGAATGCGAAAATCGGATCTTACCCGTCCATCGCCTCCCCACATGATCAATGGCCATAAAATCGAATGGGCCTGGTATTTCCGATGGGACCAGTTTGTATAGAGAGGAAAGGCTACAAAACCAATCTCCGACCAGCCCAGTTTATTTCGAATTCGACCGTATATTGGGAAGATGCTGAAATACTGTTCTCGCTCTGTATTTCCGTAGCCCCAATAGAATAACGGAGCCAGGAAAATATCTGAATCCTGCTTTTCTTTTTCCCGGTAACGATCTTCGCCTGTGAACAGATATAGAAAAGTCCATTTTCGCCAGTAATTGGTGCCATGCTCATAGAATACAGGATAGAGAATGGTATTAAAATCGTAGGCCTTTTCCGAAGATTCGTAGGTAGTGTAGAACGGATGAAAGTTATACTCGCTCTGTCCTGGAGTGAGGGTATGGTCATAGAGAAATAGAAATTGATAATAGTCCCGGTATCCTTCGCCCTCTGTTTGCACCGGCATCCGGGCTTCCAGGGCCGGAGGTAGCATCAGTGTTATTACCGCAATTAGCAGCCACAGTTGGCCGGTAGGTCGTATCATTCTTCCTGGTCCTGCCAATTCGTCCCGCACAGGGACATTTCTGAAATGCCTGGGCAATACGGTAAACGGAAAATCATTGGAAGATACAAATCCTCAAGGATTGGAATAGGGTTGGCTAACAGACGGATGTGCCAGCAGGGACTGAATCACAGTATCCTCATGGTAAACAATCTGCCAGTCTTGCCAGAAGCCTTCAAAACGTATGGTCTGTTCCAATCGATGGTATTCCGGCGGCCACATGTATATGTGAACATTCCTTTCCCTCATATACTCCAGGGTGGCTTCTTTTTCATGACCTATCCTTCCTCGATCCTTCAGTATTTTGCGGGCCAGGGTTCGATCTGTCAAACCTGTGGAAGCCTCCAGAGCATAGTCCGGATCCAGATTATAGATCAAAAAAGCAGCTCCACCATGGAAAGCTAATCTAAGACCAGTGCCCTGAACCAGGGGCCGATAGGACCGAGCCAGTCGGCCCAGCTTTTCCATTTCCTGTCGTGGATAATAATATCTTTCTTCTACAACACCCTGAATCTCAGGAATTAGATTCTGCTGGCGCAGGATTTTGTACGGATCCAGACGAAATGCTGGCAACAGTAGCAACAGTATCGGAAGTACCAGCCCCAGGTAAGTACCTTGCTTACCGGTTCTTTCAAGAGAGAGGGCCTTTTCAGAATTTTCCGGGGGATTCTGGCCTCGGTTGAATCTGTCAATCCATCCTGCCAGTGCCCATGCGATAAGAGCACACTGAGCTGGAAGGATGGGAATCAAGAACCGAGCAAACATGAAATCCCCACCCACCCAGATGACATAGAGATGCCAGGCTATTACCACCAGAAGAAGCATCCACCAGGAGCTGGACCTGGAATGACGAGCCTGCAGTGCAATGGAGACAGCCAGAAGCAGGGGAAGATACCAGTACGACTTGTAAAACAATATCAGATAGAATAGTCCCTGGCCGGGGTACGGATCATAAGCGGATTTCGCATAAAACGTGTTGGGAAAAAAAGAATCGTAGTAATAGAGCCGCCAGCTCTGGTACAGAAGAAGAAACAGTCCAGTTGCCAGGATGGGCCGTATTGCAGTTACCAGGGATTGGTACTGGCCCCGGCCACCGCTGAATCCTGCGGAACTATTCGTCTCAAGTATCCCCTGTGCTGAATTATGGCTTTGTTTGTCTGTTACTATTGATCTTAATGCAACTGTCGCAAGGTAGGCGTAAGCGATGATCAATACAATGAGTCCATCGGGTCGTAACAGGCAGGCCAGAGTGAGAAACAGTAGTGCCCGGCCAGGCTTTCTCTTTTGTGCGATCCAGAGAAAGTATGTCCCCAGGGAAATGGACAGAGTAAAGGACATTGTTTCCAGGCCGGAAGTAGCAAAGACATGCATATGATGTATGCCACCCAGAATCAGCAATGTGTAGAATAAGAGCGTAGTAGTCTCCGGGTTCACAGGGGCTTCCGTTTCGGAGGCATGATTGGACAGATTAATTCTGTATCTGCGCCAGGGGATGGCGCCTGCCAGCAACAGTATAAGTAATGTAGCCAGAGAGCCGATGGAGAGCACCATGCTAAATGATTCAGCCGGAAAGTCTACGGAAAGACCAAGGGAGATTAGAATGGTCCACAGAAAGTTAGTGAATCCTTCCACATATTCGCCCTGGTTAAATACCAGACCATAGCCCCGAACCAGATTCCAGGCATAGCGAAAGGAAATAAAAGCATCATCGCTTAACCATCGGAGGCGAAAGGACTCATACAGTGCCCAGGTTAATGTCAGGATACCCGCCAGCAGACGATACAGGATCCGAGTATTGCTTTTACTTTGATGTTTGTCTTTCAAGTCCATGTCCTGAATATCATGAAAGGTCCTATGTGTTCGGTCCGGCCCTTGCATCCAATCTTTCTGGGCTCCATCGTAGCCTGGCTTTGCGGAAGCTTTTTTGCTCGACCCATAGAATCCATCTGCATTCTTCGATTGAGATCTTCAAAGCAGGAATGAATAGCTCAATGCAGAAGTGGAAGGATTATTTCTTTGGCGTATTCTATACAGATCCCAGAGAAATCGGCAGCCTGAATGGAATTCGAAGCCTGGCAATCTTTATGCTCTTTTATGTGCATCTGTTTCGGTTCCTCGGTGTGGATGACCCGAACCAGGGAGTGGACCAGAGCCTGGGTTGGCTGCGAAACTTTCTGGATAATGGCTCCCAGAGTATCGATATGTTTTTCGTGCTCAGCGGATTTCTCATTTCAGGTCCGCTCATGCGTCAGCTGGATCGCAAAGGTACGCTGGATCTGAAAAACTTCTATATAAAGCGATCGCTTCGAATTTTTCCTCCTTACTTCATTTTCTGCGCCATTCAATTCTTCATTTTTATTCCCAGCGCTGCCAGGTGGAATCCAGCCTATGCAGAAAATAGCTGGCGAATCATTTTTGACCTACTGTATGTGAGCAACTACTGGCATGGTACCATCTTTCACGGGTGGTCTCTTTCTCTGGAGGAGCAGTTCTATTTGCTTTTTCCATTTCTTCTTTTGATGGTATTTCCTAAGCTGGGAAAAAGGGGACGCCTCTGGTTCCTGATCGTATTTACGGCGATCCCTCTGGTTTTCAGAGCGGTATATCTGTACGCAGTCATCCTTCCCGCATCTGGTGTGGAGCAGATCAATCTCTATAACAAGGGAATCTATTATCCGTTCCATGGGCATTACGATTCGATTTTTATTGGAATTATCCTGGCATTCATCTATGACAATTACCGGGATTTTATGAATCGGCTGTTCTCGAACAAAGTGCTTTTCTATTCCGTGCAAACTGGTGCCTGGGGCGGAATCATCGCCTATTCCTTTCTGGTGTTCGAGTTTGATACCAGCGTTGCCAGCATGGTAATTCGATTTCCATTATTCAGTACTTTATGGGCATTGGTAATGATAACCAGTATGAAAGAAGGGACGATCATCAATCGACTGCTGTCTTTTAAAATTTACAGCCCCATTGCGAAGTTGTCCTATTGTGCCTATCTGATTCATATTGCTGTTATGACTCCTCTGATACGTAAATTCTTTGTTACTCGCACCGAGGAAGGTATCCCAATGACTCGATTTATTGAGCAATGGGAAGTGATTCCTTACTCCATTCTCATGGGATTCATAATCCTGACTGTAGCGTATTTGTATCATCTTGTGGCAGAGAGACCATTCATGATTCTAAAAGAAAAGTACGCAGGTAAGCAGATTAGCTTTGAGAAAGTGAAAAGCGCTGAAGCCTGAGAACTAATTGGCGGGCATCTAATCCGGTCCAGTGCACCGGGATGCCTTGAGTAATGTTCGCATCAATTCCGATCCGATGGCCCTTTTACGATCCCTTCTATATAGATTAGTCCGGGATTTATGATCCCGTTTTCTGGATTCATCAGAAATTCCCGGATGGAGCTTTTTTCCTCTGGACTCAAACTATTTCTAACCTGCATTTCCAGAACTTCATTCTCTGTGGATGCCTCAGTCCCGGCGCCATCTGGTCTATTGGAGTGGGACTCTTGCATAGGAGCTGGCAATGCGATGAACAGGATCTTCTTTCCGGGGGCCGAGGACTGCAGCAAACCGAGTAGCTCGGGCAATTCTTTGTGATCATTAATGGAAAGAATGGGCCTGCGAGTATATTCAACGCCACTGTAGTAAAAGATATCGATTCCAGCAAAAACCCAGACATCTGCATTTCGATCCTTCATTTGCTGAATAGCCGTAGCTGTAGTCTTACGCGCATTTCGCAAGAATTTCAGGCCAGCATAATTAAGAGTAATCGTAACCAGCGAAAGAGCGATGAGGAAAGCCTGGAGAATCCGTCTGGCTGGAACCTGCTTCAGATGCCAGATTTCCCGTGCCAGAACCACTGAAGGGAGCAAGATGGGCCCAAAATAGCGAGGTCCCCAGTCCATGATTCCATTGTTTGGAACGATTAAGAGCACCACGGGAATGTAGATCAGTACCGTGCCCAAAAGGATTCGGCCAACGGTTTCTAGCCTGCGATGAAAAAAGATAGCTATGAGAAGAACAAAGGCCAGCCCAGGCATATAGCCGAACAATCCAGGCTTTACGTTATGCCAGAATAGTAGATCGAAGGCCCATTCTGCGCGTAAAGCAGGAGAAACGCTCAGGCCGGAAGCATTGATCAAGAAGCGAGGACCCAGGGGATGGCCATAGAGAAATAGATTAAAACCAGAAAAAGAGAACACCAGGATACTAGCTGCCAGAGTGAATTGCAACAACCCACTTTCTTTAATTCGCTGGAAGAAATTATTGGAGGTTGCGGCTTCAGATTGTTCGGGAACCACTTTTTCTGAATCAATCGTCTTTTGCGCATAAGTTTCAAAAAGCGAAGAAGCGATAGATGCCATTCCCACAGCCAGTAAGAGAGGTAGAGTTTCATGGCGAAAGAATAGTGCCAGTGCTATAACGGTTCCTCCCAGCATTGGCCGCTTGGCCTTGAGCCAGAGGGATAGCCCTGCAAAAGAAAGAAAAGCAACGATAAGGTGTTCGCTGAACTCAAGTGTAAAGCTCATCAAGAACGTTAGTAGCACCGGCACAAAAAGCCAGAATCCGCGAAAATTCCAGAAACGGTACAGTAGCCAGCAACATCCAATCAGAAATGAGGCAGACAAAAGCACTACGCCTGCAGGTCCCAGAAAAGACCAGACGGGTGCGAATAGGGCCGCCAGAGCTACCGGGAAAGCGCTTACATATCGCCCATCAATCTTTCCGAATGCATTTGCTCCGTGGGGGAAGAAGCGATAGTTCGGATCTTCTGTAGAGAAATGATAGAATAGCTCATCCGAGCTGAATCCCTGTTCCCAGAGAGAGAAGGACTGTACAAGTTTGTTATGTGAATCCCAGGAAAAAGAAAAGTTCGGACGAGCATAAGCAGAGATGCCCAGAACAATAAAGCCTAACAGGGCGAAAGCCAGCCATGGTTTTGCTTTTTCTGAAATCATAGAAATGATCCGCCTGAGAATCGCCGCAACCTCTTTGATATAAGCCAGAGCTCAACTCTACGGAGGCGCAGGCATTGGAGGCAATGGCTTGCCCTTCATCTTTGAAATGATTACATCTCGCAATATCATGAATGGTCGTTCCGTAACCAGGTAATAGAAATAAGCCAATAGCATCACAAATGCGCCGGTGGCAACGCCGTAAAATAGTACGAATTTATGTTCTACGTATCCATCCAGGCCAATGAGCAGTGCTGTAGCCGGAAGACTGCCCACTACATGAAGAATGTAGGTTGTATACGTTAGTTTAGCCGGTGCTGAGAAAATGTTCCAGGCAAAGATCTTGCTAATCCAGAAGTCCGGTCGATAGGCCAGAAATAGAAGGAAGTAGCCATAGAACATGTTAAATACGTTGAAGCGAATTACCTGACTGAAAAATCCATACGTGAATTCATTAACAAGCAGTGAATTTAATCCAACAATGATGGCGGCCACGCTTAGAATTACAATATTCAATTTCTTTCGATTGAAAAACTCCTGGAGCTTTTGCGGCCCGGTAACGTGTAATCGGCCAATTATGACTCCCATAAGAAGCGAGTCAGCATGACCATGAAATGGATGATAAATGTACTTGTGGTACGCATGCTCCATCTCCGGTCCGCTTGGCGGAAGTTCGGCCATGAATGTGAAGTGGGCCCAGAGTCTGTACAAGAATGGCATCAAGTACAGAGAGATTAGCAAACGATTTCGCAGGCGTTCCGGAGTGCGAATATAGATAAAAGCCAGGAAGAATGGGATAAGCAAATAGAACTGTTCTTCCAGAGCAAGAGACCAGGTGTGATACTGAATTCCTTCCATGTAGTTGGAAAGATACAGATACTCAACGATTGCATTTTGCTGGGTTTGCTCAATGTGCTGCGCCGTATCCGGTGTTGCATTTTTGCCTAGAGTGGCTGGCATGAGTACAAAAGCGTAAAGAGTTATGAATATGTAGTAGGCCGGGAAAATTCGCAGAGTTCGCTTGAGGAAGTACTCCCCGAACTTCAAGCCCTTTCCGGCTTCCATACGCGCTATCAGGGGACCTGCAATTAGAAAGCCACTAAGTACAAAGAACATATCCATGAACTGGGAGGCGCTGTCGTAGAAATTCTTCCAGTAAGGTGAGAAGTTCAAAATCCGATCATGCTGCTCCAGGGTCTGGGAAAGGTGCGTCGTGATGACTGCAAAGACACCTATAGCCCTGGGCGCATTAAGAGGTGCTATGTCTCCAGGCACCGGCCGAAAAACATAGGTGAGGTAATTCCAGATGGACTTTAGCATGATCATTTTTACTCGACCCGGCAGGCTTGGAACAAATCCTTTCCTCCGAGGAGCTAATCATGCCACTGATTCTGGAAAACCCGCTGAAAAAAACCAAAAAAACCGAAAGCCAGGATAACGGAGCATCCAAAACCCCCGTTACCGCTCAGGCCAAGAACAGCCACCCGGATTCTCCCTACGAAAAAGCGCTTAAAATGGGCCAGGATCTGGTGGAACGACCCTATCGAGGGGGCGGAACCAGACGAATTACGATTCAGCACTCCAAGGACCGAATGACCGTTTTCGAACGGATCAAGGTACTAACTCAGGAGGAACCGAATCTTACCTTCCAGAACTGGGGTAATCAGCTAGATGGGGCCAGCATAGTAACCGGAATACTAAAGATTGGGAACCGGGATGTTGCCATTTATGGTCACGATTTCACTAATCGGGCCGGTTCCATGGATGCCACCAACGGTGCCAAGCTTGCCCGTTTGATTTACATGGCTGGTGAAAAAGGGATTCCGTTGATAGGAATGAATGATTCCGCAGGTGCATTCGTTCCTGCAGGTGTTGGCGGACTGGATGGATATTCGGAAGCTTTCGCAGCACTTCGCAGAGTATCCGGTGTGGTTCCTTCTATTATGTTGATGTTTGGCTTCAATGCCGGGGGTGGATCCTATCTACCTCGTCAGGGAAGCTTCATGATTCAGCATCATGATACTTTCTTTGGTCTCACCGGTCCCCAGGTTGTAAAAGATGTACTGGGAGAAGAGGTTACTCCGGATGAGCTGGGTGGCCCCGGCGTGCATGGCAAAAGTGGAGTCGTGGACATTGTGGCAAACGATGAACTGGGAGCTCTGCGAAAGGCTCTTAGGCTACTTAGCTATATTCCAGATAACAATCACAGCGTTGCACCTTTTCATGAAACCAGCGACCCTACGGATCGTTTCATCTATGAAGAGGATATTTTGCTTCGCCGGACTTTTAATTCCCCTGCGGGCTTCAATACTCCATTCGACATTACTTTGATGATTCAAAACATTTTTGACCATGGTGAATATTTTGAAGTCCAGCCTCAAAGAGCGCGAAACCTGGTTACCTGTTTTGGACGCCTGGGCGGTCATGTTGTAGGAATTCTGGCAAACAACTCGGCTGTGGCCAGCGGGCAGATCGATATTAATGCAGCATTCAAGGGTGCTCGATTCACCAGATTCTGCAATCTATATAATATTCCGGTAATTTTCTTCGAAGATACTACAGGATTTCTGCCGGGAAAAGAGCAGGAGTCCGGCGGTATTGTTCAGGCCGGCCGTGCATTGCTTGATTCAATTATTGATCTTCGAGTTCCTCGTTTCTTAGTAATCGTGCGAAATGCATTTGGTGGTGCCTATGCCACCTGGAATTCCTACCATGTGGGTGCAGATATGGTATTTACACTGCCCACGGCTCGAGTAGCGGTAATGGGCCCTGCGGGCAAGGAATTCGTATACAAGAAAGATATGCAGGAAGCAAGGAAGCAGGCCAGGGACCTGGAAAAGCAGGGCAAAACCGAAGAGGCCCGAGCCTTGATGGATCAGATAAACAAAGATCTTACCGATCGTTACGAGGCAGATTTAATGAATCCCAAGGAAGCGCTATCCCTTGGCTCCATTTCCAGAGTGATGATGCCCGGTGAAAGCCGCAAACTTCTGGCCTCTAACCTGGATTTCTATATGCGACATTACAAGGCTTCGGCCATGGGTGGACCGCAGCGCGAATTCCATTAAGTACGCTGGAGGAAAGCTGGCCCTCCGTCCTGGGCCGGCCGCTCCGGGGAATCGTCCCATCCGTTCATTGCTGATTTCAAGAGTTCGCTACCGTCTGCTCCATTCAATTCTAATTGCTGAGACTCCCAGTAATCCTTATCTTTGATTCATGAAAATCGCGGTCATAACCGGAGTGAGTGGTCTGGTAGGCGGAGAATTGTCCAGGATGCTTCAGGCATCAGGGTACGAAGTTCGAGGCCTTTCCAGAAGTCCCGAGAAATTGAAATCTCCCATCCGCGGCTTTCACTGGGATCCGGATCAGAGTGTAATGGATGAATCGGCTCTGGAAGGAGCAACCACGGTAATCCATCTGGCCGGCGAAAGCATAGCGGATGGTCGCTGGACTGAAAAAAGGAAGAGAGAAATAATCGATAGTCGCACCCGTTCCTGTAATCTACTGGCCAATGCCCTAAGAAGGCAGGAGACCAGCGGAAATTCTGTACCCCGGTCTGTGGTTCTGGCAAGCGCCATAGGATATTATGGAAATCGAGGGGATGAGTTGCTTCATGAGGATTCCGATCCAGGGGTTGGCTTTCTTTCGGAAACAACCCTGGAATGGGAAAAGGCTGGCGAATTTTCTAGTGCTCTGCGCGAGGTCCGTCTTCGCATAGGAGTGGTTCTGTCGCGGAAGGGCGGAGCACTACGTGAGATGGAAAAGCCGCTAAAACTATTCGCAGGCGCAGTACCCGGTAGCGGTGATCAGTACCTGAGCTGGATACATTACAAGGATCTGGCCAGTATGATACAGTTTGCCGCGGAAAATGAATCCATTCGCGGAATCTACAATGCAGTCTCCCCTGATCCCAGGACCATGCAATCGTTTATGAAATCCCTGGGAAAATCCGTAGGTAGACCAGTTTACCTTCCCAATGTTCCAGGATTTGCATTGAAACTGATGCTGGGTGAAATGTCCGAAATGATTCTGGGAGGGGCTAGAATCTCCAGCGAAAAGATCCAGAAATCTGGCTTCGAATTTGAATATCCTGATCTGGACCTGGCACTGAAAAACCTCTATGCTGAGAAAAACCAGTCGGTCCGGAATTAATTAGTTTCGCAGACCCATCAGGAAATCGCAAGGAACTAAATCGTCAGAAATGAGCAAGAAGAAGGACAAGAAGAAGGACAAGAAGAACTCTGGGTCCAGGCAGGAATGGACTTCACTTTCGCAGATCGGACAGTCCACTATTTCAGAGCCATACAGTGCTCCTGGCAGTTTTCAAGAAAGGGATTCGGTAGAATATAGAAAAACGATGAAAGAACAGGAAGAAAAGCTGCAAAAGATCGCGAATAGTTTGAAGATTCAGAATGTAAAAAGGCACATCTTCTTATGCTGCGATCAGACAAAGGATAAGTGCTGCAGTAGAAAAGAAAGCCTGGAATCCTGGGATTACCTGAAGAGCCGATTGAAAGAGGAAGGATTGGCGGACTCCGGTACCGGCGAAGTCTTTCGGACCAAGGCGAATTGTCTCCGGGTCTGCAAACAGGGACCCATTGCAGTGGTTTATCCCGAAGCAGTCTGGTACCATAGCTGCAGCCCGGATGTTCTGGAGAAGATTATTCAGAGCCATCTGAAGCAAGGAGAGCCAGTGGAAGAATACAGGATTCCACTAGTTCCCGAAGAATAGACTTCTACGGGAAAACCTTGCCCTGTTTCTGGCCGATCGTAACCTGACCCGATGAACTCTGCTCAGGATTCCCGCTATGCATTGTTTGATCTGGATTATACTCTAATAGGCCACGATACACTTCTTCTTTTCTGCAATTACATTCTAAAGAAGAATCCGCTTCGAATCCTGTACCTGCTTTTCTTTGTACCTGTTGCCTTCCTTGCAGCACCGGGCTGGGTTTCGTCAGGAACTCTAAAACGATTCTTTCTTGCCTTTCTGTGGGGTATACCGGCTGACAAATTAAAATATCTGGCACGGGACTTTGTTCAGAGATCGGTGCTACCCAGAATGTATCCCGAAATGCTTGAGATTCTAAAGAGTCATCAGCGGGCAGAAAGAGTGGTCGTTCTGAATACAGCTGCACCAGACATTTATGCACCGTACATCGCCGAGGCCCTGGGGATCCAGCACTGCTACGCAACAAGAATTGTATCCAGAAATCGCATGCCTCTGCTTCCGGCCGTCATTGGAAAGAATAATAAGAACCTGGAGAAGATCCATAGAATGACGGAAATATTACCGGAAAAAGTGGCCTCCGGCCTGGAGGGGCTGGACTGGAAGAAACCAGAATACCCGCCAGAAATTCTGCTGCACGGAAGTTACAGCTACTCGGATTCACCGGCAGATCTGCCGCTGCTTCGGCTTACGGAATTTGCCGCCGTAGTCAATCCTGAATCGAGTAACTACATTGAGGAAGCCAGGAAAAAGGGATGGGAATTTCTGTATCCTGCCAGTGACTTTCGTGGAAAGGCAGGCAAAGTATGGTTGATGTTCAGGCAGATTCTGGGTCTTTATCCAGTGAAGCCCCTTCTTAAATGAGGTTAGGCCCTGGTTTAGAAATTCTAAAGAAATCTCGGGAGCGCCTGATTGCAGTGAATGACGGAAAGCAAATATGAGTCCTATAAATCAAACTCCGAATAGATCGCAGTTCCAGATCGATGTATCTGTGCGAACTGGCTTAAGTGGCCGGCATGGACGAAAAATTGCAGCAGTCCTGATGCAAATCTCAATGGCCATTTTTCCGACCTTTATCGGTTCGAATTGTACGAATTATTCCAGCGATCCCTATCCACCCTCGACTCCAGTCCTTCTGGGCCTTAGTCCGGACGGAAGTACATCAGCCAATATCCAGGCGATTCAAACCTATGGAAACGGGCATAAGATCCGAATTGCTGCACAGAACTATGAACCTGGTTTCCAGGGCTATAGACTGTTCGAAGCTGCCAGCGAGGATGCCGTTCGAAATGCCGATTCCACAAGTGGGATCGATTGTGGCACTCTATTGCAGACACCTGTTCTGGGTACGGTCTACACGATTGAGGTGCGAACTGATTCCATTGCTTCTGAATCTACAGCTCTTTGTGTGGTTCCTATTCTGCTTACTTCTGGCAACTTTGTTGCATTTCGCGCCGTGTATTTTCGGGGAATCCTGGACCCGGAATCCACAGGCCCATCATCGAATGCGTTGCAGGTTCCCTAATTTCTTTATCTTTTCCAATCGACTGGATTTTTCTGATCTGGATTCAACAGGTGTTGCAAACCAGCGGTGCTGGATATATCTATTTCCGTGCTTTCTGAATCTGTCCACTTCCAGAAATCCATTTCTTGCCAGAATCTTTCGGGATGCAGTATAGTCTTCCCGGGTAATGGCCTGCAACTGCGAATACCCTAAATTCGTAGCGATCTTGAGCATTGCTCCCAGAAGCTGGGTGCCCAGTCCACGGTGTTTACCGCCAATCCAGTATCCGATTTCTGCATCGTCTTTGCAGGATTTGAAGGCAAAGCAACCGGCCGGGACTCCTCCCCTGGTAATCAGGAAAGTTCGGGACCGGTTATGAATCCAATCTTCCACTCCCTGGGACAGAAAGTTACGGGCATCTCGCTGTGTGTACCGACCCTGGATGCTGATTCCAGCATCTTCCAGAAGTCGCAGTATGTCCGCTTCGTTCACGATTTGCATGAACCGTGATACGAATGAATCGGACAAATAGGTGGAAACAACCGGCAGCACAGTGTACTCGCTGCCGTTGTCTTTATGAATTAATGAAATCTCCAGCTCTTCCGGAACGTCCATTGTCTCCCTGTGCGAATGATTTAGTGTTGGTGACCACCCGGGCCATGCACATGACCATGGGATAATTCTTCTTCCGTAGCTTCTCTTACATCGCGTACCGTCACGTCGAAATGCAAAGTTTCTCCAGCCAGGGGATGATTTCCATCGATCTTCACTGATTCACCTTCTACGGCGACCACGGTGAAAATCTGAGCACCGGACTCAGTCTGTGCTTGAAATTGCATGCCGGATTCAATCTTATCCACACCCTGGAACATGCTTTTTTGCACGTCCTGAATTAGAGCGTCATTTCGCAGGCCATAACCCTTCTCTGGCGGAACAGATACCTGAATATTTTCGCCGGAGCCCTTGCCTTCCAGAGCTTCTTCAAGACCAGCGATTAGATTTCCATTTCCATGCAGGTAAAAGAGCGGGTCTCTACCCTCGGAAGAATCCAATACGCTACCTGTATCGTCGGTTAATTTATAGTCGATGCTGGCGACTTTATCTTTAGCAATCTGCATTTTCTATCCTGATGTTCGTTTTGGCATGCCATGAAGGCATTTTCAGCAACATAGTGATACGGAAGTGTACTTCAAGAACTTTTCTAACAGAATCCCGGGGTGCGGTTCCGGGCATTCTTCGCAGCTAACTGTCGGTACAACGCGGCGATCGAGCCGGCACGCACCATGCGAATTCGCTGACTGTCTGTCAAACATGACTTCCCGGTAAAACGGACTTACGAAGAAGACAACGGATTTCAAGATAGCGCATCGGTCTGGTCTCTTCACAGTGCCAGCCCCGATTCATCAATTCTCGAGTCAGCAGGAAGAGAAAGAATCCATGAGAGAATAAGCTCACTGGATTGCGGGATTCGTAGGATTCAATTAGATCCGCAGCCTTTTTTGCTCTTCTTCTAGCAGCTTTCCGGGGTTCATGGGATTTCTTGCCTGCATACCAGAGCAGACGCGCCAGGATTAAATGCCAGTAGGCCGGTAACTTCAGAAACGTCGGAACCCGGGGCAATGGAACTTCACGGAATAATTCGTTGGTGTCTACTGGACTATCGTCGCCCAGCAATAGAGAGGCCGTCTGTCTGGCTCTGCGGATATCCGAGCTAATGGCCTGGCTGGCGCGGATCCGGCCAAGAAGGTCTGGATCATGTACATCCAGTTTGTCATTATTCCATTCCGGGTTCAAAGAGGATTCATCATACAGACGAGTCAGACGATTGAATTCCCGTCCCCAGATCCAGCGTCCAGGTTCATTTGTATAAGGGAACTCTGGTTTACCGTGGCGGATCAGGAAGATACGACCTTCCCTCGAGATTATGTTTGGTTTCTGGGGATGCCCCATGGCTCTAAGCAGTGTACCGAAAAAGACCGGGTTTCAGCTAGCTCCAGATTGTTCCAGGGCCATGAGACGGCCACCGTTTATTATCTTTGAGATAATCATAAATGGCGGAGCTTTCGAAAGGAAAATGCGAAAATCAACCGGGTTTCACTTCATTCGCCAGCGGTTGCCCGGTAGAATAATCTTTTAGATTCTCCAGAGTTATATGCGCGATTTCTCTCAGCGCATTTTCAGTGAAGAAAGCTTGATGACCGGTGATCAGCACATTTGAAAAAGTTAGTAACCTGGCAATATCGTCATCTAGAAGTACATCGCTGGAATGATCTGCAAAGAATAGATCTTCTTCCTGTTCATATACATCGATTCCCAGAGCTCCAATAATTCCCTGTTTCAGTCCTCGAATGACCGCCGGAGTATCGATAATTGGGCCTCGGCTCGTATTGATGATCATCACACCTGGCTTCATTTTCATTATTGCGGATTCATTGATCATATGCCGGCTGCTTTCGGTGAGCGGGCAATGGAGGCTGATGATGTCAGAATCAGAGTAAATGCGATTTAGATCGCAAAACTCAATCCTCGAATCTGGTACCGCGCCAATGATTTTTTCCTGACTTTGAAACGGATCGTAAGCGAGCACCTTGCAGCCGAATCCAACCATAATGTTTGCGAATACAGAGCCAATCCTGCCCATGCCAACCACGCCCACCGTTTTCTGGTTCAGGTCAAATCCTACGAGTCCATCAAGTGCAAAGTTTCCTTCTCGAACCCGGTTATAGGCCTTATGAGTCTTTCTATTGAGGGTGAGAATTAATGCCACTGCATGTTCAGCTACTGCATGGGGAGAGTAGGCTGGCACTCGCACTACGGTCAGGCCCAGTTCGGATGTTGCCTTCAGGTCCACATTGTTGAAACCCGCACATCGCAAGGCCACCGCCTTTACTCCAAGTGTTTTTAGAATCTGGACGGTTTCTCGATCCACATGATCGTTTACAAAAACGCAAATTGCATCAAACCCTTCAGCCAGCCGGGCCGTTAATGGCGATAGGGGGGCATCGAAATAAGTGATTTCAAATTCATAGTCAGCATTCATTCGATTAAAGAACTGCCTGTCGTAGGATCGAGTGCTGAAGAACGCTATTTTCATACATGCAGAATATTTCGGGTATGAAAAACTTGCAAGGCTTTCGCGGAGGTCCTATGTAGAATTCTCGTGCGTGATTTGTTGACAGGATCTGCGATCCAGTACCATTCTGATCTTCAATATGGGCGAAAAAACGAAAGGGCTAATAAGCAGAAAGAAGCTACTGGCCGGGATCGGAGGCATGGCTGCAGCCGGAGTATCCTACCAATTATTGAAAAGCGAGGATTCCGGACTGGGGTCAATACCACAGAAAAAGAAAGTGGATCCTGCGATGTTTCGCCCTGGAATCAACCGCAACAAAGTAAAAGTCGCTTATTCGCCGGCCAGGACTCTATTAAAGAACGGATATATAGTCGACGGAACGGGTAAAAAAGGATTCGTAGGCGACCTGGTTGTGAAAGGCGATCGAATTGAATTAGTTACCGACGATGACATTGAGTTTACAGGAAAAACCGTAGATTGTTCCGGACTTGTGGTAGCTCCAGGATTTATTGATCCGCATTCGCATATGGATCAGATCATCGCAGAGGATGGTCGGGAGAATCTTAAGCTACCATTTACAGAGCAAGGAATTACTACGATAGTTGTAGGAAACTGTGGTCATGGAATTGCAGGCATTGATCCGGACGGCGGTCACGAAGATCTATTGCGCAAGGGCCTGGCTGGAAAAGGTGCCAATTCCTGGTCCACGTACGATCAGTATTTTGAACATCTTTCTCGATCCCGCCTGACCCACAATGTGGCTGCCATGGCCGGACATGGAACGACCAGAACCAGTATTCATGGATTCAACTCGACCCCATTGAGCTCAGATTCCCGGAAGCGTCTGCTCTATCTGCTAGATCAGGCAATGGAGCACGGAGCTCTTGGAGTTTCATTTGGGTTGCAGTACGAGCCAGGAGTGTTTACTCCGTTGGAAGAATTGAGCAAAGTGGCCGGGACTGTGGCTGCCAGAGACAGAATCGTTAGCAGCCATATGAAGGCTTACTCCAGTATTTCTGGAACCTATCCGTTGAGGATTTTTGGCCGTCCACACAATCTGCTCGCCATAGAGGACATGCTCAGAATCGCCAGAGAGACAAATGTGCGAATGCAGCTTTCGCATTTGATATTTGTTGGTTCATCTTCCTGGGATACCTGCGGTGAGGCACTGGCGTTGATTGAGGAAGGTATCCAATCCGGATTGGATTTGATGTTCGATACTTATTCGTACCACTGTGGCTTTTCGGTCATTAATGTACTCTATCCAGAATGGTTTCTGGCCAGGGTACCGGAGGTATATCGAGATAGTTGGGCCCTTCTCCGCCTACGCGCAGAACTGGAGCTGATCGTTGCTTTGCTGGGCTTTGGCTATGAAAACGTTCAGGTATTGAATACAAAGCATCCTTCATTGAAGAAATACAATGGTATGTTTCTGAAAGACATCGCAGAAGATAGAGGTATGAGTCAGTTCGATAATTTTCTGGATGTAACCGAAAAAAGCGAAGGGCGGGCGGTAGTCCTCAATCACCGGTACAGCAGTCAGGAAAACATAAAGAAATTAATGATGCATCCAGCCTCTCTGTTCATGACTGATGCTCTGGTCTATGATGAAGGAGCGCAAAATCCGGCTTCTTTTGGTTGCTATCCGAGGTTTCTGCAATTTGCCAGAGACTTTCAATTGATTTCGCTAGAGGAATGCGTCGCCAAGATGACTGGAGCTGTGGCTCGCCGGTTTCAGTTACCGCAGCGAGGCTTTTTAAAAGAAGGACACTTCGCTGATGTTACTGTATTCGATTGGGCGAATGTCATGGATCGAAACACCAGGGAAGTGACAGATAATCGGCCAGCAGGAATTGAGCAGGTATTCATTAATGGGCAGACTGTCTTGAAATCAGGCCAGGCAGCCCCAGGGTTGTCCGCAGGCCAGGTGATTCGAGCCGGAGCATAAGATAAATAATCCAGTCGGTCCAGGTTGTCAGCAGGCCGGGTGATTCGAGCCAGAACATAAGATATATAATCCAGTCGGTCCAGGTTGTCAGCAGACCAGGTGCATCGTGAGAATGTATTAGATAGAAAATCCAGGCAGCGCGGGTTCACTGTTGAATCAATAACTGAAACCTGGCTGAGGTATGGATTGAAACCTACAGGGATAGGCCAAGCTAAGCCCACTGAAAAAAACTTCCTCAGAAAAATATCTGGCAGGCTTCGCAGCCAGAGAAACTAAACCTATCTGGCCGATGCGAAACCCGGAATCGAAAATGCAGGGATCTCTATTATTCTTTCATCGTCGTATCTCCAGAATAGAATCTGGATTAAGACTCTGTGCGAAAATGGGATCATGGCTCACAAACATTATAGCTCCAGAATAATCATTCAAACTTGCCAGTAGCTCCTCCCGGGCCACCAGGTCCAGGTTCTGTTCCGGTTCGTCCAGTAGTAGCAGAGCAGGCTCAGCCACTGCAGCCAGACATAGAAGTATACGCATTCGTTCGCCTCCACTGAAACTGGACAGGGATCTGTGGAAATCGTCCCCCCGAATGCCAGAGTATCCCAGAAGAGTCCTCCATTGAGACAGAATATTCTGATTCGGCACCGGTTCTGCAGGACAGCAGAGTGTCCAGAGGTCCGAGAATGCAGACTCAAGGGAGCCGCTCCGTTCGAATGCATTCAAGCTCTGACTCAAATAGAATACCGTGCCTCCCAATCTAGCAGACCCCCTGAACGGATGAAGACCCAGAATGGCCCGAATGAAGGAGGATTTGCCCGCACCATTGGGACCCTGTATCCATATACGCTCCGTCCTACCAAGGGAAATGGAATGGTTCGAAGAATCCTGTCTGCCTCTAAAGGTCGGTGCGAAACCTACCGTATCCAGTGCCGATTTTCGCACATTTCCTGCCGGGATGTGAACTATGCCCCCTGTATCTCTTTGAACCGACAGCAGCTCATCTGTTGTCTGATTCAGGCGCTCATCATTCGCTTGCGCTTTTCTTCTTGTCTGTTTTTCCAGTTTTGCGGCTGTTTTCTGGGCTCGGCCTTTTTGTTTGTTAATAAGTGACCTGGGAATATTTTGTTTCAGGTTGTCCTTTTGCGCCTTTCGAGTCCGGTGCTCCTGTCGATGCTGAATCTTTTGACCGGCCTTCTGCACTTTCTGTATTGTGGACTGGAGACTGGAAATTCTCTTTTCCCGGGCCTCTGCCTGTTGCTTTCGCACACTGGCATAGGTTTGATATCCTCCTCCATAGAACTGAAGAACACCACTTTGAAGATGATAAATAGTCTCCACTTCGCCCAGGAAGTCCAGGTCATGACTAACGATCAATGCGTAGCCCTGAATCTGTTTCAGGAAATCCATAGCCCGACTGCGAAAGTCCATGTCCAGGTGCCGGAAGGGTTCATCCAGAAGCAACACCGAGTTCGCAGTTAGGCCCCTTTCCATCCAATCCAGCCATCGATAAATCTGATTCTGTCCTTCGCTTAATGCTGCCGGATCGGGATGTTGTGCTCCATAGACTACGTCCACCCCGGCCTGCTGGCATCGATGATAGATCAATTTCAACAGAGTGGATTTACCTCCTCCATTTGGCCCTGTCAGAGCCATTGCGGAACAAGATAGAGTAATCTCCAGGTTGGAAAACAAATGCGCGGGCGCATCTACATCGATAGAATTCAAGTTGGTAAAATGCATACTAAACCTCCGGGTTTCCCCGAATTGATAACGCTCCTGGATGGAGCATGGAAGTATCAAGTTTAGCTACGCATAGAGAGGTCCGGAGACCTGATCATAGTAAGTAATGCACCGCAAGTTTCGTCAACAAAAAAGCCCGGCCTGAGCCGGGCTCGTTGAGCACAGAGATTTCAGTTCTCTGCTCTAAATCGAATGTCGAAATCTATATTTCGCAGTAGATATCAGGACCCGCGGAACAGTTGCCGATAGTCCAGTTTGCTTTGCAGGTTATATACAGATTTGCCGGAGATCTTTCCCAAATATTCAGGCACTGGAATTCCAGCCTGCTCTATGAATTTTTTGGTTTCATCTACTCCGCCCAATAGATCTACCCATGCAGATGGTGGTACCCAGTTGAATCCGAATCCCATTGCTCCATCAACGCCGTCCTGATCGGTTACATCTGGAATTAGCGAGTAGGAGTAAGAGATGTAGCGTGCGATGAACCTGCGAACCAGATCTGCTTCTTCGCCTTTTTCCGTTTTCAGTAGATCAGCAAAGTGAAAATACTGGGACTCATGGATCAAAGTGGCTGCCTTCTTCTTGAAGGAAAGATCCAGTTTGGGTAATTCTTCGTAGTTTCCGGTCTTGATATTGTAGACCTTTTTAACGCTTTTGCCTTCAGGGGTCTTTTCGCGCATATAGAGACCCTTGCCCTTCTTATTTCCCAGAGCTCCCTGATCTACAAGCTTCTGCATGTAATCCGGCATCTTAAACGTGTCGTGGGCCAAATCTTTGGTATTTTCGTAGATGTTATCCACAATTGCCTTGTGAACATCCAGTCCAACGAGGTCAGCAGTGGCCAGAGGAGCCATGGCCCGGCCGGTATAACCAGAAAGAAGCTGATCTACTAGATGGATTCCGCCTTTGTCCGCCAATTTTTCAGCATAGATGGCTGCTTCATTCATGAACTGGAATCCGATGCGATTGCCGGCAAATCCAGGTCGATCATTTGCGATGATTACATGACGATGAAGCTTGTTTTCCAGGTAATCGGAAAGCTCTTTCGTATAGGCAGCGTCATTCTTAGGATGAACAATCAATTCGCAGAGCACCAGCTTGTACGGTGGATTGAAAAAGTGCGTGCCGTAGTAATATTTCTGTCCATCTTCGTCCAGGTGGGAAGCCAGTCTTTCGATGGAAAGTCCGGAGCTAACCGTAGAAACCAGAGTTCCAGGCTTTCGAGCCGCAGAAATGCGCTTCATTAGAGGCTCTTTGACTTCATAGCTTTCCGCTACTAACTCGAATACCCAGTCCGATTCGGAAACGGCCTTTTCCAGGTCATCATCATAGGTGCCCGGAATGAGATTTTCGGCGAATACTCCGGAGCGTACCGATGCAATAGCCGTCTGAACTCCCTCTTTCGCTTTATCCAGCGTTCGGGCCAGCATATACACCTTGGCGCCTCCGAAGGCAGCTACAATGGCCGCGCTATTAGCACCCATGGTTCCGTTGGCACCCAGAACCGTTACTGTCTTAAAATCCTTCATAGCGTTTCTCTTTCTCCTGGCGCTGAATCATTGGCAGACCAGCGCATGATAATAATACCTGGCCCGCAGGCCTCATGCTTACCGGTAAGGTAAGTGCCCCCAAGATCCGGGGCCTGGACAGCTTCCGGTGTCGGCTTTCTGAGTCAAATCCTTTGGATTAAGCACTTTACCCGAGTTTGCTGGACTTTACAATTGCCGGACATGTTTCACCGGGATTTCATCCTACGATTGATACAGGAATTTGCAGTCTTTCTGGCCCGACTTACTGGTTTGAAGGACCGCAACGATCCGGAAGTCATTTTTCTGGAGCTAGAAAGGTCTTTTCGGCAATTTATTGGCTACGACTCTCCGTTACTGGAAAGCCTGGGGCCTAAGGGCGCCCTTTCCGTGTTATCTGCAGCTGATGGTGGAAATCCGGATCAACTGGCCATGGGCGCCATTCTGTTTCGGGAAAAGGCCAGTAACTATGATACCTACGGAGATCCACAAAAAGCGGAGAAATGCAGGGAGATTTCCAGAACCTTGAAATCAGCCATCGGAGAGCGGCCGCTTACAAAGGAGATTGCGCGGCTGCTGGATCCCGAATCGGATCAGTGAGTGGGCTGAGTTAGAGGCCCAGCCGGTATTCCGCGCCAAAGCTTATTCGGGAATGATGGTCGCGGAGACCTCCAAATTTGAGGTTCTCGTTATATGACTGGATGGTATAGTATGCATCCAGCGGGGCCAGGTTACTGAAATTTTGAGCGATGTTCGGTTCCGTTACAGTGGCCTTTCCGGTCTGGCCTGCCAGACCTACATAAAGTCTTACTTCCGGAAGCAAATTATAGTAAAGCGTTGATTCCAGAGAAGTGCCTTCATAGAATATCTTTGGATCCAGGCGAAAGGTGCGCTCTCCTGTGTAGGCACCCCCTGAATCGAAGAATTGTCCTCTGGACTCAGATACTGCGGATCCCTGGAGCTGAACAGCACCGCCCCGTAATTTCCACTGAAAGGATTGGCCCATCAGCTGAAAAGAGTAAAGAACCTCCAGGCTACCTCTTACTCCTCGTAGCCACATTCGATTTGTTGCGCTCTGTAATCCAAAGTAGCTCAATGCAGATGTTTGAAAACCAAAAGCGCTACCGTCATTATTTGAAGAAGTGAATTGTCCTATGTATTCCGCTACGGGTCTCACTTCCAGAAACTCATTGGAGTATGCTGTGAATCCCAGGCCCACTGCATGTTCCACCCGGTTCAGATCCCGGGCATAATCCAGATCCATCAGAAAGGAATCTGTGGGCAGACCGGTTAATACATCTGTAGTTGTACCCAGCTCAAATGTGGCCTGGCTATGGGCCGCCTCCAATCTTCTGGAAGAAAGTTTAACCAAAAATCTGTCATATAGGTATTCTATCTCACCGCCATACGAAGCTCCATCTACATAGCTGGCCGGCGAAGAGGTAATAGATTTCTGGCTCAATGGTCCGCGGATCTGATTGAACTCCTCAGAGAATGGAATAAAAACTGGCCTGATACGACCGGCACCCCCTTCCAGGCGAAAGCGAATTTCATGACGATTCACTTCTTCTCCGATGAGGGTCCTCCATAGATCGCTTTCCCAGAAACTACTATCCTTTCTTTGTTGTTCCCTGCGTTCCCGTTCTTCTCTTGCCAGTTCTTCTGGAGTCTTCTCCTCCACAGGGTCGGTAGTTTCCTGCTCCCGAGTTTCTTCTGCTTGCTCGGCTTTCTCTTGCTCAATACGATCGAGGATTTCTTGCTGTCGTTTCTGCTCTTCCTGCTTTCTCTGCTCTTCTTGTTGCTTGCGTCTTTGTTCTTCCAGGCGTTTTCGCTCTGCTTCAGCCTGCCTGCGCTCTTCCTGTTGTCGTCTTAGTTCCTCTTCGCGTTTTTTATCTTCCTCTGCATCATCGTTTCCATAATTATTATTGTATAGAATTCGAGCGATTTGTCTTTTCGAAATAACGCGACGCTTGTTTCCAGATACAATCACTACATTGGCCTGATTTTGCTGGATAATGCGGCCATTGATGGAGCTGCCATCCCGAAGCAGAACTGTATCTGCGAATAGACCTGCAGGTAGTAGAAAAAGGACCAGGATCCATCCTGTAAGAAGGTTCAGGTTAATGGTAAATATTTTCTTCATAACAGGGGAGTGGAGTTACTGATCTGATAGAGTCTGGGCTTTTGCCAGGCGCTCCAGTACCTCCTTTTCTTTTTGTAGCTTGCTCTTATTGTTTTCCAGAAAGAATGGATCATCGGGGTTGGCCAGCAAGATATTGATTTGTTCCAGGGCTCGCACATAATCGCGGGATTCTCTGTAGATATCGGCCAGATAGTAGTGGAGCGAAAGATCATAATCCTTGCGACGGTCCCCGCCCAGAGTTTCTGTGGGAACACTTTCCAGCAGTACCTGAGCTCTCAATCTATCTCCAGAAGCAAGCATCAGTCGGGCCATTCCAATCTTCATCTTTGAGTTGTCCGGAAAACTCTTCAGACCCTTTTTTAGATAGATTTCCGCCTGGGGTCTTCGTCCAGTTTCCAGGGAATAGATTCCAAGTGCATACAAAGCATCCGGTCGCAATGGAGCTTTTGTATGGGCTTTGCGATAATAATGCATCACACAACGATGGTCCTGGAGCTCTTCGCAAGCCTTCGCAATGTTCAAATACGGTCCGGGATCATTTGGGATCAGTCCAGATAATCTCTGAAAAAGGCTGATGGATTGCTCAAAATTGCGGAGCAATAGCTGCAATCTGGCCGCATTATACAAGAATGGATAGAACTGGGGATCTGATTTCAGTCCGGCTTCGAATCGCTCCAGGGCAAGCTGCCTGTTCTTTCTGTCCGAGATGTCTCTTAGGAGCTCATCCACTGTTTCATTATTGAAGCGCGCTATGTTGTTTTCTGTATTTCCCTGCCATTCAACGGGAGTAGTCCCTGCTGGTCCCGGTCCCTGGAAATCCTTGCCGGTGCACAGAATAAAGTCCTGTTTGGTTCGGATGAAAGTGCCCTCGGGTGTGGACACTCCTGGCATGGGACTGCCATCTTCGGGAATTAATAGATCAGGAAATCGCGGTGACTCTGCTTTCAGGCCATTTTGGGTCAGGGCAGCTATTGTGGCTAGAAGCAGCAGTTTGCTAATTCGAGAAATTAGGGAATGTTTCAGCGTCACTGGTCTGGATGCCGGGATATGGTAGCTAGTCTTAACTTTATTCCTGCAAACCATACTACAGTATCGGACGATCTTTCCATACCGTTTGTTTTCTCTGAGGTCCTTTTTCTGGCCGAAAAGGGGAAAAAACCGGCGGTACCCTGGAGCTTCAGGAGGCTCTGCCCAGTGCAGCCACTGCCTGCTGCCCGGTTTGTATGGCGCCTTCCACCGTAGCTGTTGATAGATAATCGCCGGCGAAGACAATTGGTCCTTTTTGCATGTCCAGAAAATTCGCCGATGTGCGATAGCGACCTACGGAGTGCACCGGAATGGCACGTTCTCGCTGTACCAGATGAAAGGGCTGTAGCGGAAGGTTTTCCAGCCGTCGGTCTACTTTTCGAGCCAGGCTGAGTGCCCGGTCAAAGGTTGTCTTTTTGTTTGTTCTTAACAATTCTTTCGCAATCTCTCCACGGAAATAGATAGTTAGCAGATCTTCTGCAGATCCGGATCTCTTGTCGCTGTTAACCGTGATCGCCGCCACTGAGTTTTCGCCGGGCCCGCAAGGGATTCTTGTATCGCTGTCAGGCAGTAGGCCGCTCGGTAAGCGAAAGGAGGTGAGTACATTGGAAGTATACTCCTGGCTTTGCAAAAAATTCCTCTGTTCTGGAGTAACCAGGGTGTCCGGCATTTCGCTTACCAGTTTTTCAGCAACGTTTGCTGTAGTTGCAATAAGGACTTCGTCGAAGACATCTTTGCCACCGGGATAGGTGATCCGGAATCTATTCTTTTCCGGATGGATGGAGCTCACCCCTAGTCCGGTGCGCAACTCCACTTTATTGGCCAGTGTTTGACAAAACACATCCATCCCGGAACGGTACGTATAGAAGACTGCATCTGCGGCTTTGGCCTGCAAACCGATATAGAGTGCCTGCGAAACCTTCTCGCAGGAAAAATACCAGAAAGGTTCAATGCCAGGCCGCACCAGATACTGATAGGCCTGTTCGCCCAGGGTTCGGCGTGCATCCTCTGCAATGGACTGTGTATCCAGATCTGCAAGCGCCGCCGGATTGGCCAGATCCATTCTGCGGTACCGCAAAGTCCGACCAATGGTGCGCCAGATCATTCTTAGCTTGTCTGCTCCGTCAATGAGAGGAAAACGCATAAAGGAAATTGGAGAACCAAGGGCCAGGGGAGCAGAGATATCGCCGGCAATCAAGACATTCTGGCGAGAGGGGCGAACCACATCGTTTTCAAGAGCGAGTTCTTTATTGTAGGACTTTAGTCGCGGATAAAAGTTAGTAAAGAATCCTGCTCCGGTGTCCAGGACATGGCCGCCAGAGCGATGGCTTCTAGTGCGCCCACCTACAGATTTTTCCTTCTCAAATAGCACTACCTCGCGGCCCGTTCTGGCCGCCTCAAAAGCAGCTGTGCAGCCCGCCGGGCCAGCTCCGATTACTGCTATGCGTTTACTCACTGCCATGGGTTCCGGATAATGCGTTTATCGCATATTTTGAAGTTGTGACTTTAGCCGATCTAGATCGCTGATTAGATCTAACGGCTTCGGGTTAACTTTATCAGCCAGATTCATGCCATCGTCAATAAGATCTATAATAAGTTTCTTTTCGGACTTAGCTCTTACTTCAGGCATTCCAGCGATTTCATCTTTGTATTTGGCCGCTTTTTCATCTATCATGGCCACAATCTGGTTGAGACTTGCAATCTGTTCATCGGGCATGTAACACTGAGCCTGACTGACGGCCATCAGTCCACAGGAAAACGGGAAGCCTGGAAACAACGGAGGGGAGTTCCGGCAGCGGAATTGTTACTGTGATTGGGGTCTGGATTTGCTCTGTACCGGGGCTAGCGCAAAGACCCGCGGAGCGGTTTCTGGCTCCTTCCAGATAAAGACTTAACCGGCAGGCACTGCTTGCTCAGTATGAAGGGTAGATAATCGTATTGCAGAGTCGTAAGAAAGTTACACAAAAGAGTGCGGTACCCGCCAGCTACATTAGACTTTATCTGTCTAAAATTCCTTACCAGGGCCTATTTTGCATATGCAGGCCCGAAGAATGTGTCCAGCCTGCCTGAGCCGGGTAACCGCAGGGCTCAGCCCGGACTCAGGAGAGACAAATGGGCGATAAAAATCCAAAATCGAAACGTAAACAGGATACTCAAAAAGAATCCAGAACGGCCGCGAAGGATGCAGTGAAAGAGGCTGCCATCGCGGCGAAAAAGGTGCCAGTCAAAAAATAAACCAATCCGCCTGGGGCGCCCTAACAGGCGCCAACCTTTCTGGCTGTTTGCTGGGCAAACTTGTATGAATTGGGCTACGGGCAAACCGGCCAGATCAAACAAATGAAAATCGATTATGCATTGCTTGATTCCCTCGTTTGCGATTCTTCCAGTGCTTTTCGTAGCCTGATTGGAGCCGACATCAAATACGCATCTTGCAGCAACCGCTCCAGCTCTTTCCAGCGAGTCCTGGTATTTAGTTTTACACCCACCCATCCCTTTGGTCCCATATAAGGCGGAACGAAGTAAGCATTGGGATCCCTTTCAACCAGCTCTGGCTGTACCAGCGGCGCCGCCTTCACCCATACTGCGATATGTCCGCTTCCATGATGGTTGCAATCCGTCATGGCAAACATGGTTCCTTTGTTTACTCGATAGGTTGCTTCTCCCCATGCCTCCTTCTGATACGTCTCAGGAAATAGCAGGCACTTCTCGTGCAGTTTAACAATAAGTGGATGATTCGCCTTAACTTTGCGTGAATGGGTCATCGTACAATTCAGCGTCCGTTCCCGAAAAAATGTCAAGTGGTATAACTAACAGAATATGTCGGGCCTCCCCTCCCTCCGATGGATTGAATTTCTGATAGCGCCGAGAGCGGGGAACAGACACAGCCCTGTTCCAGGTCCATCCTGCGTTCCATGCAGGCGCTAAAGCTGTACTGGTACAGCTCAAGAATATTGGTAGTCAGTTTGCAGATTCAATTCGCCTTTTCAAATGTACTCTTTCTTGCTCATTTTCCGTGAGCTCCAATGCACGTTGAAACGATTTAATAGCCTCTGATTTTCGCGCAAGCTCCAGAAGGAATTCCGCACGGGTGGAGTGATAATAGCGATAGTTGTCCAGTTCACGGGCCAGATCTAAATCTTCCAGAGATTCAAGGGCTTCCAGCGGACCAATTGCCTTGCTGATTGCCACGGAACGGTTCAGTATTACAACAGCCGTGGGATGAATCGTCTGCAGCTGATCATAAAGCTGCAGGATTTCCATCCAATTGGTTTGCCGGGCATCTGGACTGGTAGCATGCACTGCTGCGATTCGCGCCTGAAGAGAGTAGGCCCCTGAGTCGGATTCTGGATTGGATCCAAGTACTTTGATAGCTTCTCGGATCTGATCTTTGTCCCACAAAGAACGATCCTGAAATCCCAGCAAGACCGGGCTTCCATCCTCAGCTACTCGGGCATGCCGTCTGGAATGCTGAAATAATAACAGTGCAAGTAGCCCTCGAATTTCTGAATTTCCCGGTAGGAGTTGTGCAAGCATGCGGGAAAGAAACAATGCCTCATCGCATAAATTGATTTTAATGAGTTTGGAACCCTTATGGGCGGTGTAGCCTGCATTGAATATTAGGTAGATTACTGACAGAACAGAATCTAATCGCTCCGGTGCACTTTCTATATCCGGAATGGAAAATGGGATGCCTGCCTCTTTGATCTTTCGTTTGGCTCGCACGATTCGCTGGGCAACAGCTGTTTCTTTGAGCAGGAAGCCCGCTGCGATTTCTGCTGTGCTAACTCCGGTTAGAGTGTGCAATGTCAGGGCTATTTGTGCGGGCTCACTTATGGCCGGGTGGCAACAGGCAAATATGAGACTCAATCGCTCATCAGCGGGTCCCGGGGCCCCATACATCCCGGATAGTCCGGAATCCGGAGGCGGTGGTTCCATTGCTGCAGACTGAGTTCGTTTACTCTGCCTGGCCTGCTTCCTTAGTTGATCAATGGCTTTTCGGCGAGCCACTACATAGAGCCAGCCGGCTGCATTTTCAGGCAACCCTTCCTGGGGCCATCTGCCTGCAGCGACTTCCAGAGCCTCCTGAAGTGAATCCTCAGCAAGTTCCAGATCCCGAAACTCCTTCGCGAGCGCGGCCGCAATTCGACCGTACGACTCGCGAAAGAGACCGTCAAAGGCGCGTTGGAAATCAAAACCTACATTTGAGTGTTCAGCCATCAAATTTCATGATTGGTCTGATCTCCACGGAACCTCCATGAGGCACATGTGGCATTTTGCTGGCCCAGGCCACTGCTTCGTCCAGGTCTCTTGCTTCGATCAAATAGAAGCCGCCCAGCTGCTCTTTTGTCTCGGCAAAGGGACCATCCGTTGTCACAATCTTCTTTCCATTCATTCTTACGGTGGTGGCCGTTGTAGTGGGCTTCAATGCCTCACCACCTATCATGTTTCCGGACTTCTCAATCTCATCCGTAACGGCGAACCACTTTTCCATTTCTTCTTCGCCGTAGCCTTCGGCCCGTTGTTCGTTATCGTAAAGTAGAAGCAGATACTGCATTTTCAGTCTCCTTTGATTAATTCTGCAACTAGACGAATGCCGCTCCACTGATTTCGACATTCCTGAGTAAAAAAATGCCGGGGATTTTTTTGCTGAATCTCCGGTATTCCCCGAGGTTATTCTGGAATCTGCGCAAGATTCGAATCAGCTCCAGGAGCAGAAATTCTCCTTCCGGAGTTTGAATGGCTCCCGGCGACTCAGACCCGGACAGGGACTCAGCAGATCCGAATGTAGCTTGATATCATCTGGCTCTGCTGCAAATAGTGAATCGTATCTTTCTCAGGTCTCAGCCATGGAATATTGCCCATCCAACGACTATAAGCCCATCAGAGACGGCATTGAAAAAGAGGCCAGGTCCGTGCGCTATTCAGAGGCACAGCCTCCAGAGGAACTCTCCAATCTAGTTCATTGTTTCTGGGAACTGAGAACAGAGTCCAAGCTGAAAGAAGATTTCAGTCTCCACGCAGTTCCGGATGCCTGCGTCAATATACTGTTCAACGAACTGGATCCTGAAATTGCAGGTGTGACCGCGCTTCGAACTACATTCGAAGTTCTAAATCTGGGTAAGGAATTCCACTATGTGGGTATTCAATTCCTGCCCGGCGTATGGCAGGGAAACCGAGAGGAGATATTCGATAGTTATGTTGGGACTCCATACCAGGGCCGTTTGCCTTTGCTGGAAACCAACCGGGAACTAGTTCCATTGGAATTTTTGGGTAAACAAACGGTCCTTTCCAGGCTGGTTCGGCAGCTCACCGATAGCAAACATGTAGTTCCGAACAATGTCACCGAGAGAATTTTGAGAAACCTCAACGAAATTCATGATGTTCGGGATATGGCCAAAATCGCAGGGATGTCTTCGCGGCAACTCCAGCGAATACTTAAACGGACTACCGATTTCACTCCCCATGATTTGCTCAAAGTGCTTCGATTGCAGCAATCCTTCAGACAACACTACCTGGATTTCTATGCCGACCAGGCACACTATATTCATTCCTTTCGCAAGATCACAGGCTATACTCCGGAGAAGTACATCCGGAAGTTCGATGTCTGACATCTACAATACAGTTTCCTCTACTTCGGTTACAATTGGTGTAGAATTTGAGAGGAAAGGAGCTTTAAAATGGCAAATCTAAATACTATTGGATGGTTCGATATCTACGTGGACGATATGAAAAGGGCCGCTGCATTCTATGAATCCGTGCTCGGACAGACTCTGGAGAAAATGGAGGATCCTACTGGAAACTCACAGATGATGAGTTTCCCCGGAGGGGAGGAGTCAATGAACCGGTACGGTGCTCTGGGCGCCCTGGTAAAGATGGAAGGTGTTGGTCCAGGAGTGGGGGGAACAGTCGTATATTTCAACTCAGAGGACTGCACTCGGGAAGAATCTCGTGTTGTGGCGGCAGGGGGCCAGATACTGAGGTCCAGGTTCTCCATCGGAGAGTTTGGATGGGTAGTATTATGTAAGGACACGGAAGGAAATGTTTTTGGCGTGAACTCTATGAAATAGGCGTTCTAGATCCATGACTTCCGCGGAATGGAAAGGGGCAGAGGGTACTGACCGTTTCTGATATAGATGATAGCGGCCGTTGCTACCGGCACGGTCGTTATCGCTTCAGGACCTACTGGTGTGCCGGGTAGGTAGCGTATAGCCGTACCTTTAGGTATCCTCCAGGTTCAGGATGTCCTGTAAGAAGAACGCTGCCAGATCGTGTCGGCCGGTCATGCCAGCTTTGTCATAAAGCGCCTGGCTCTGGTTTCGTACGGTCTTTTCTTTCTTATCCAATTGTGCAGCGATTTCTTTGAATGCATATCCCTGGATTAATTTTTCCGCTACCTGGCGTTCCCCGGCGGAGAAGCCCCATCGTTCAAATTGATCCTGCACAGCCTGTCTGTAATCACTCATCAATCCTTCGTTTTTTTCTCGGAATCGTTCCAGTTCCAGACGCATCTGACTCAACTCCTGAGCGGCGCGGCTGAATTCCTGATCCGCGGAATTGCGTATGGCCAGAATGATAAAAGCCAGACCCAGCAAGAAGAAGCCTTCCAGGAGGGAATGCATGGTCACCGTCCCTTCTTCATGTAGATGGTGTCCAATATCATATACAGTGAAAAGGAAAAGCATAGCAGCAATGACCAATCCAATGCGGCGAAGTGTGATTTGGATGTCAGATTGCATCCATCGGGACAAATGACCCATTGCGATTTCTCCTCATATAGTATTTAATACTACCTATGAGTCAGTTTAAGCAGGAAACCCCGTTACATCATCTCCAAAACCGGAGGCGGGTACCGGTACGGTCGACTTTGATTCCGGATATCAAAGTCGGAGCCGTCAGTTCGGTCTTCCCCTGGAAGATGGCAGCACTGATCGGCTTGATTCTCTGGCCATTTCTCCTATCTGCAGAGAATCAGCCTTCCCTTGGCTATGTAGATGCACTGAACCTGGCCTTTGAGCATGCCCCGGAAGTGAAGCTGGCCCGGGCCGATCTTGCAATTGCAGAAAAAGAGACAGAAAAAGCTGACTCCCTGGTCTCTGAAGCGCCCTCCCTGGAGGCCTCCATTACTCGAGGAACCAGCAAAGACTCCATTGAAGCTCTAGATTACAATTATAGCGCCCAGGTGAACGGTAAGGAAGTGCCAGTGAAAGGTTGGGAGCTGGGTCTTTCGCAAAAAGTGGAACTTGGCGGTCAACGTGGGCTACGGCAGGACCAGAGGGATGCAGAACAGAAGTATTATCAGGCTCGCTTCTCCGCAAGTCAATTGGAGGCCAGATCAAAAGCCAGGGAACTCTATATCCAGGCAGCGCTTCTTCAGGAATGGGAAGTGCACCTCAACGAGCACCTCAGTCGATTCTACAGATTGAAAGCAAGATTTGGCGGAGGCTACATCGATAGGCGATTGGGCAGCTACAGCCTGGTGGCACTAAACATGGGTATTCAGACGCTAAAATCCGAGCGCGATGAAGTATCGGTGCTTAAGCGAAAGCTTATACGTGAGCTTTCCCTTCTGGTTCATAATCCCGCCGATGACCTGGCTCTGGAAAACATTGAATCTATTAAGATGCCCTCATTGCCGCCGCTTCCCGAATTACAAACTGCCATGGAACAGCAGGGATCCACTTTAAAGGAACGAAGGGCTCAACTGGAAGCGAGAATGAAAGCTGCGGATCTGGAATCAAGGAAGCTCTGGCCATCTCCTTCAATCTTTCTCTTTGGAGGAGAAAGGACAGTAAACTCAGGCAACACTATCTCAGTATATCCGGGAAGTCGGGAATCCTATATGCGAGCCGGTATTCAATTCCCTCTGTCTTTTCTTGGTCCTGAAAACAAATCTCCCGGGATCGCAAGGCTTGAGGCTCAAAAGGCACAGGTGGAGCTGGAGACTGAGACTTCCCGTGCTTCGCTCCGACTCAAGGCAGCGTACCAGAACTACGAATCGTTCAAGAAGCAATATATACAGATGCATCTCTTTCTGACTCAGGCGGAACGGTTTCTTCCAGCTCTGGATCAGGCACTGATGGGAAGGAGAATCAGCTACTTTGAATTCTGGGGTGAACATGAGCGATACCATGCACTCTTCCAGAAGACACTGGATGTAAGGCTTAATGCAGCCAGGTCTCTCAGCGAAATTGAAATATTAACGGGCCGGGTCCTGGATTCAGAAGGGAGTAATTAAGATGATTATCAGATGGATTGAAGCTGCTACGCGAAACCCGGTCTGGGTATTATTTCTTCTTTCTTTGCTAGGTCTACTGGGGCTTCGCAGTGCCGTTCGCCTGCCCGTGGATGCTGTGCCAGATATTACCGGAGTGCAGGTCATGGTTGCAACCCATACCGGGGCCATGGATCCAGAAGAAATCGAAACTACAGTAACCTATCCCATAGAGGCGGAGCTGGCCGGAATTCAGAATGTAACAGAGATTCGCAGTATTACCAAATATGGACTGAGTCAGGTTAACGTTATCTTTTCGGATGCCATGGATGTGTATTTTGCAAGGCAATTGATTGCTGAGAGATTGCAATCTGTGGCTGCAACTCTGCCCGAGGGTCTGAAACCAGAAATGGGAGCTGTGACCACGGGACTTGGCGAGGTTGTAATGTATTCCGTGGAGGCCAGACCCGGCACGGAGCTGGCCGGAAAGCCCCCGGAAGAGAGGCTCAGATATCTGCGCACAATCCAGGAATGGGTTGTAAGACCTGTACTGAAAACAGTTCCGGGAGTTGCAGAGGTTGATTCGAACGGAGGTTACCAGAAAGCCATCTATATTCAATTCGATCCATCGCAGTTAATAGCTCAGGGGATAGGCCCCGTAGCTCTGGCACAATTACTTCAGGAATCCGGAATGAATCGTGGAGGCGGCTATATCGAGCGCGATGATCGAAGAATTATAGTGAAGAATAATGCACGATTCAAGAGTCTGGAAGAGATCAGGAACTTTCCGGTGCGAATCCATGCCATTGGAGCACCGGAAAAATTATCCGAGTTGGCCCGTGTGTCCGAAGGGAATCGGCCCAGGGTCGGTTCTGCAACTCATAACGGTGCTGAAACGGTGCTCGGGACGATTCTCATGCGAACCGGAGCCAATAGTAGAACTGTGGCGCATGAATCGGTCCAGAAGATCAAAACTCTGTCCTTGCCGGATGATGTAAAGGTGGAAGTGCTCTATGCCCGGAGCTATCTAGTTGATGCTACCATTCAGACTGTTGCCAAAAACCTTATCGAAGGCGGAGTCCTTGTAATCATCGTTCTGCTTCTTATAGCCGGAAACTTTCGGGCTGCGCTAATAGTTTCTCTGGCCATCCCTCTATCCATGCTGGCCGCTCTGATGGGAATGGAGCAGATGGGAATTTCAGCGAATCTCATGAGTCTGGGAGCCATTGACTTTGGTCTCATTGTGGATGGTTCCGTTGTGGTCATTGAAAATATATTGCGGAAGATGGAAGATGAGCCAGAGGCTCTGGAGGAGAAAGGGAAATTCGCAGTCATTATGGAGGCCATGAAAGAGGTGACCGGACCGGTGCTCACCGGCTTGAGCATTATCATGATCGTCTATGTTCCTATTCTGTTGCTCACTGGAATAGAAGGAAAGATGTTTCGACCCATGGCCATCACGGTTCTACTGGCCCTGGCAGCTTCCCTGGTGATCGCTCTGCTGGTCATGCCTTCTCTGGCACTTCTATTTCTAAAGCCTCCCAGGCCGCATAAGGCCTCCCTTTTTCAGTACATCAGCAATGCCTTTGAGCCTTTATTGCAATATTCAATTCGGCATCCGTATCGCATTACGTCGGGAAGTGTTGGAATTTTTGTTCTGTCGGTTTTACTGTTCTTTACTCTTGGAGCGAACTTTCTGCCGGAATTCGATGAGAGGGACATGGTCATTGGGCTGACGCGAAACGCAGATATCAGCATGGATGCTACTCTGGAGCACCAGAAAAGAAGCGAGCAGGCCATAATGCAGTTTCCAGAAGTGGATACGGTGTTTTCCCGGATCGGAACACCGGAATCTGCAACCGATCCCATGGGAATCCACCTATCCGACACATTTGTCATCCTGAAGAAGGATTACGATGATTGGCCCCTGCGAAACGATGGAGAACGATACACAAAAAATGAATTATTCGATGCCATGAGTCAGGCCATCGAGAAGGCCTCTCCCGGGCAGGAGCATTCTCCAACCCAGCCCATTGCTATGCGATTCAACGAAATGTTGGAAGGATCCAGAGCGGATCTATCGTTACGAATCTTTGGTCCCGATCTGAAGATGTTGATGAAATATATCCAGGTTTCGGAAGATATCTTGAAAGACATAGATGGTGTAGTGGAGGTTAGTGCCGATGCACTGACAGCCCTTCGTCAGAGCCCGGTTCTGGAATTCAGACCTCGTCCCCAGGATATGACTTACTGGGGAATCGATTCGTCGGGTATTGGGCAGGCATTTGAAATCTCCATGGCAGGCCATGAGATCGCAAGCTTCTACGAGCTTGACCGGCGATTTCCGATCATATTGAGCATGCGCGATGATTACAGAAACGATATGAATCGTGCGGCTAGATTGCCGGTGGATTTACCGGATGGAGGAGTTGTTCCTCTCTCGGATGTTGCCAATTTGCAGCTAATGGAGCAGGTTACCACAATATCAAGAATCAATTCCAGAAGGTACTCCAGTCTGGCTATCTATATTCAGGACAGGGATGTGGAATCGGTAGTGGAAGAAGCTGACAAGCGAATTCGCGAAAAGCTGGATCTGCAGGGGGACTTCTCCATTGAGTGGGCCGGTCAGTACAAGAACTTGCAGCGAGCCCGGTTGCGAATACTGATGATAATTCCGCTAACTCTAATTCTTATCTTTCTGCTTCTGTATCAAAGCCTGAAAAGTTTAAAACAGACCTTGCTGGTACTCAGTTGTATTCCTATGGCAATTTCAGGAGGCATTCTTTTGCTCTGGTTGCGTGACATACCGTTTAGCGTTTCTGCATCTGTGGGGATGATTGCACTTTCCGGAATTGCAATCCTGAACGGAACGGTACTGGTTAATTTCTTTAACGATCTCAGGCGAAGCGGACATTCGGTGCTTGATTCTGTATTTCGAGGTACCCTGATTCGATTGCGTCCGGTTCTGATGACCGGACTTGTAGCGGGCCTGGGCTTCATTCCCATGGCTTTCAACTCCGGTACCGGCGCCGAGGTTCAAAGGCCTCTGGCTACTGTAGTGGTAGGAGGATTGATCACAGCAACTATTCTAACCCTGTTTGTAGTTCCAGCGCTGTACTATCGCCTGGAAAGAAAGCACGATGATCATTAGTCCAGTGGAGGGTCTGCTTAAACGAAGTGGGCGAGAGGGAAAGATGAAGTGTAGAATCCAAACAGAACTTCGGAGGCAGTGGCTCAATCCGTCACTGCACCGGGGACAGGATAGGAGAGGCCCGGGGGCCTCTCATCCGGTGGAAAGGCTTACCAGTTCTTTTTATTGGAGAATGTTTCTTTCAAGCTCTTGGGAAAGGACCATCGGGGTTTCTTGCTGGCCGGCCGCGCCGCTACCATCATTTCTTCTCCGGTGAAAGGATTCATTTGCTTGCCTGCTTTTCTGGCCTTCACTTCGCTTCGAACCAGAGCGCCAATTGCGGGGAAGCGAACTCTTTGACCACCGGCGGCTGCCTTGCCCGCACGCTCAAAGCTGGATTCCAGAGCAGATTTCAAATCGGTTTTTTTGATTTTCGCCTGGCCCTTCTTGTCCACCTGGATTACTTCATGAAGCTCTTCCAGAAGATCGTCTATGAATGAATACTTTCCGTTGGAGGATGCCTTCGTAGCACCTCTTGTTGTTTTCTTTGCAGATTTCTTCGCTGCTTTCTTTGCCATAATCGGTGATTAATGCGACATAATCTGATGTGTCCAGTAAAAATAGAAGGTTGCATGCAAAAATACCCGGAGCGGGCGGAAAATGCCTATTTTTGCCGGTTTTTTGCATTACAGGCGCATCCAGAACGTCCAAGCATAGATATGAGATACTTGAAGAGAGACTTTTTGACACATAGATTTCCAACCGCGATGCTCCTATTCGTTGGTGTAATTCTCATGGGTACAACGGTTGCCCTGGCTCGTACCTTGAATTCCGGTCCGGGGCAGGCGCCAGACTCGCAATCTCCTGATGAAGTCTCTTCTGCATCCTGGTTTTTCTCCACTCGTGGTCTGCAGGTTGACCTCCAGGGAAGAAAGTCTGTGGCTCAATTCTATCGGGATCACTATGTACCCTATGGGAAGGTAGTGAACCAATGGTCTGGAAGTACAGCCAACTGTAAGGTGGGAAAGAACAGTGATGCCTACGACGAAGCCACGCTGCAGAACTTGAAATTCTATCGTGCCATGGCAGGAGTGCCCACCGATATCAGTTTCGCAGAGAAATACAACCAAAAGGCCCGGGCGGCAGCCTTGATGATGGATGCAAAAGGTGATCTCAGTCATGGTCCGGGTACGAACTGGCCCTGCTATAGCCCGGAAGGCAAAGAGGGAGCTGGATCGTCAAATTTGTGTCTGGGCTGCGTTGGACCGAGCGCGATAGATGCCTATGTCCGGGACTCTGGCGTGACCGGTGTTGGTCATCGACAGTGGGCCCTGCATCCCAGACAGAGGATTCTCGGTAACGGTAGTAGTGCCCGAGCCAATGCTCTTTACGTCTTTGGAGATTGGCGTCCGGAAGAGGAAGTCCAACACATAAGAAAAGTAGCCTGGCCGCCTGAGGGGTTTGTTCCCTATCGGCTTGGGCTGGACTCTCAATATCCCTGGTCCTATACAGTTTTTACAGAGAACTCAGATCTAAGCAAGGCGAAAGTTCAGCTGACCATGAATGGAAGACAGGTACCTGTGCGACAGGAAGAAGGCCGTCGGGATTTGCTTGTTTGGTATCCAACAGGGTTGCAGCGCGCCTCCCACCAGAATGATTATAATCGTCCTGCGAATGATGTGGAGATTCGCGTCGTAATAAACAATGTTGTCATAGAGGGCAAAACTACGTCCGTGGAGTACAATGTAATTTTCATTGATCCAGAAGCTGTCTTACGAGAAGAGAATTCGGAAGAATTGAATCCGGAAGTGGACACCAACGTGGATCCGGAGACGGAAACAGACAATGAAACTCAGGTGGCTATAGATTCCACCCTGAATACTTCCTTACTTCAGGCAATTTACCAGGGAAAGACTAAAGAGGCTCTGGATTTGCTTTCCCGGGGTGCGGATCCCAATGCGCGATACGAACAGAGATGGACTGCACTTATGTATGCAGCCTATTACGGGCATTCAGAGATCGTGAAGGATTTGCTGCGCCGGGGAGCCGATGCATCGGTTAAACTGGAAGGCTGGGATGCACGTGCCATGGCAACGGCTCAGGGACACGATAAAATTGCAGCAATGATTTCTGAAAAGACGAGTAATACTCTGGAAATTCCAGGCAGACGCGGACTTACTCTTCCAGCTCCGTAGGCCTGGTCATGCACGTAGACTGTATCTGAATTCTACGTTGACCAGCGCGAGCTACCAGCCACAATTGAGCCAGCTATTGCTGGCTTTATATCGCGGGCTCAAGGAGTGATCAGTACCTTTCCGCCGCTCATTATTTCTGTATAATCTCTCACCGCCTGCTGGCCTTCTTCCAGGGAATATCGCTTCCTTACATCAGACTTCAGTTCGGTCTTGAGCATCTTCTGTACTTTTCGGGATAGTCGGATGATGCTCAAAGCTCCTCTGGAGGCAAGATAGCTGGAAAGCCAGTAACCATGAATGGTCTGGCCTTGAAAAATCAGACTGCCCGGATGTACTTCGCAGGCTGTACCGGCCAGACCACCATATACGATTACATGAGATCCGGTGGGCATACAGCTGGCCATAGTTCCGGTCATTTCGCCTCCCACAGCATCAAAGGCGACTCGGGCATTGAGTTTTTTGGCCCGAATTGTTAACTCTCTTTGAAAATTGGAATCTTTACTGATCAGGACATTCTCAAAGCCCTGATTACTCAGAGATTCCCATTGATCTTCTCTTCGCACAATATCGATTACTTGCAGGCCCTTTTTTCTGGCCAGGCGATGGATCATTTGCCCCAGGGCCCCCGCAGCAGCGGTCTGAATAATGGATCGGCTACCCAATTTTTCAGCCCATTCAATAAGGCTCCAGGCTGTAAGAGGGTTAACGATGGTCATGGAGCCCTGCTCAAGCTCAATGTCCTTCCTTAAAGGCAGGCAAAGTTTGGCCGAGGTCTTCATATACTGGGCCCAGGTACCGTCTCCGTCCTGAGAAGAGGTGCATGCGACGTTTTTGCCCTTCAGATAATTTGCATAGAAACCGCCACCGCTGGCGACCACCGTTCCAGACGCTTCAAAGCCGGGAATGCAGGGCAATTTCTTTTTGATTCCGTAATGTCCGCGAAGGAATGATAGATCCGAAGGATTGATCGGCGAAGCTGCGATTTTGATCAAAACCTCTCCCTTCTTGAGTTCTGGCTTTTGTTTCTCGACCACATGAAACGTGGGTAGCTCTTCTGTGTACTCTCTAAGTTCCAGGGCTTTGTAGGTATCGGGGATCATAATGGCTCCTTGTAGGCCGATCCTTGAGAAAAACCCCTGAGATGCAAGGACCTCAGGAATTTTTTTCTGCTTCTGGAATCATTCGGCCATAGTAGGCCAGCATATCAGGCTGAACGCTCAGTATCTTGTTTCGGTCATCGCGAATTAGTTTTCGCGAACGAAGATCCTTTCTGCCGCGCCTCAGGATCTTGCCTGGATCTGTGGTAGAATAGTTTAAACGATTTTTCTGGATGAACTGTGCGATCTGCTTTTCAGCTTCTTTAAGGTCCAGGGAACCTTCGTTTTCTGTAAGCAATCGAGCCAGAATGAAATGTGGTTGGACGCGAAAATTTCGTCTCCAGGAAGAGAGGATGGCATCGGAAACCGCAGCTGTGGGGTCGCTACTTTTAATGTGATTGCTGATTAGAATGGGCCGGCCAAAATCCAGGTAAACCTTTCGTCTTCTTCTTACAAATCGCATGAAGGATGTATTGGGAGTCAGATTGTTGAATTCCAGGTCCTCCGGAATCCATTTATGGCTGATTGCCATGGGCACTACTATGATTTCCTGGCCGGAACTTCTGAAGGCGTCTACAGCCGTAGAAAGTAGTCCGGTCTTAATTCCCTGGAAATTTCCATTTCTGCTTCTGGTTCCCTCGGGATAGGCAAGTGCAGGAATGCCGGCCTCCAGCATTAGAATGGAATACTGAGTCAATGTTTCTAGATAAAGTATGTTTCGCGTGTTTTCGCGGTCCACGGAATAAGCACCCATGGACTTCAGGAATTTTCCCCAGAGAGGATTGCTCATCAGAATACTGGCCGCGGCGAATCTGGGCAATGGAAGGCGGCTGAGGTACAATGCATAGGCCAGCTCTACGGAATCGATATGAGTCTTATGAGTCGGTGCATAAAAAACCGGATAATAGTTGGCCAACCGGCGTACTTCTGCCACCGGACCGCCGATTACAGGAGCCACAGACCCCCTCTGGAATCCGCCCAGTACGAATCTAAAGGGAGCGATTATATTCATTAGAGTGCCGCGAATTACCGGCACATAGCTGTCCGCAATATTGGACACATAGAATTCAACAATTCGATCCAGATGTATTGTTTCGCTTTCTTCCGGCGATGCAGCAAGTCCTCTCCATAGTTCCAGTTCTTTGCGAAAGTTGGCAGCATCATTCTTCAGTCGTCTGCGCTCGGCTTTCTGAACTCTCTTTTCCAGCGAAGATATAACATGCCCGGATTGCTTCTTAATTCTTGCCTGCATTCCTCGAGTACTGGAAATCTCTCGCAGGATTCGCTCCTGCAAGGCCTGGCCCAGGGCTTTACCCGAAGTAATCAGATCCAGCCTGGCTCGTTTCTTGGTTACAGGGATGGCCGTGTTTGTATTCAAACCTGTGAGCTGGTCCACAAATGCGTTGGGAGATTGCCTTCTTGAAAGAATATCAAATAGAGTCTGAAACAATGGTAGTTCGACGCTCTTTTCTTTTGCTATGTCGAGAACGGTGCTGATGGTAAGTCCGCCTTCATGTAATTCCCGGCTCTGGTGCACTTCCCGTTCAATGAAGCGGCCCGGGAAGAGTAGTAGTTCGATTCGTTCCAGAAAATCCGGTTCGATCTCACCGGACTGAATTCTTTCCATGAATCGCCGACCATAGCTTCTGTTTCGACTATCCGGACTGAATGCATTGGCTGCCAGATCAGAAAGCCCCGATCGACCCATCAAAGTTTCTGGCCGCGCCCCCAGAGCTGTGCCCAGTCGCATGATTTCATTGAATCCTTTGCCTACCAGTTCGCCTTTGAAGGAGGATCCTGCATCGGGAAGAAAGTCAGCCATACCGCTTATGATTGCTACTGGATTTTTTAGAATACCTCCCAGCTCTACTCCAACCATGTCCTTGCTTCGCTCCCAGTGCAGATGGGGGGCCTCAAAGAGTTTTTCGACCAGGGTTTGCATCTCGGGTTCTTTGCTTCCTACGGCGAAAAAGCAGTGCCTTCCGGCATGGAGGTCCGCAAGCAAACTTGGACCAGTGGCCACGGCAACATGGGACTGTAGCTGATAGGCCTCCATGGCCCGGGCCAGAAATTCACTGAATGTTGCCACCTGGTATTTTCGGCGACCGACCGATGACAGAAATCCCTTCGAAAATGTAATAATTGCATGTTGATTCGTGCGATTCATGTGGGTTACCACATGCTCATGCACTTCTTCGAATTGGCGGGCCGGAACAACGGAGGCTATAAAATGGGACCCTTGCTGGAAGAGGCGGTAACCTGATACGATTCGGACATTGGACGGAATTTCAAAGTCCAGGTTAAGCAGTCGTATGTGTTTTCTTCCGGACCATTGATGGGCCATGGAAGACTCCGGTAACCAGAGAAGAACCCGTTCCACATTCTTGGCCAGGATGGCTGCAAGCATCAGTCCCATAGGACCTCCGCCCATTACAGTGTAGTGATCAAAGGTTGCAGGTATATGTTGATTAATTTCTTCGCTCATTTCAGCCCATGCTCGGGCCCTTCTTCCACTTGCGCCACCTCAGCGGATTGGTACTTCTGCCGCGCATAGGCGATCTGCTTGTAGAACATGGCCATTGGATCATCTACATATTCCTTTTGAATGGTGTATCTGTCCATTATTCCCGAAAATTTTGACGTTAAATCAACGGGGGCCGCATCCACAGTAAGAATCAAGTCATATCCTGCTTTTCGAACTCTGGATTCCAGATATGGGCTATAATAGCCCATGGGATAGGCGAAGGCCCAGATCTTATGACCGGGCAGATTCTCTTCCAGGATTTTGCGGGAGGTCACTACTTCCTGGGTCACACGGGCCGCAAACTGTTCCCTGGATTCACCGGGACGGGGCTCATGGAATGCTGTATGGCTATGGGAATGATTTTGAACATCGAACCCCTCGGCCAATAATCTGTGCAGGTCTTCCCAGGCCATACCGCCCCGGGGATGGTTATTTATGTCCTTTGTATAAACGAAGAATGTGGCCGGATAGTCATACTCACGAAGGATGGGGGCGGCCACTCGGGCTATATTCTCAAAATCATCATCGATGGTGATGGCCATGGTTGGCTCTTCCATCAGTCGGTTTTGCCGGGCATATTCCATGACCTTGCGCAGAGGCCAGACTCGAATATTTTCCTTTTTCAGGATTTCCAGATAATTCCTGAACTCCTGAATACTCACCGAATAAGGGCCTGCACCATTCACATCATGGAAGCATAAAATAGGCACCAGATGATGCCCGGCACTGATCGCCTCCGGGTCCTGGCCCAGCTTCTTCCAGAGTGCAGGATTGCCCGAGAGAAGTAGCCAGCTGGAAATGCAAACCAGGAAAACAGGCAATGAGATGAAAATACGTTTCCGCATCATGGGAATTATCGGTTCCTGCACTCATCAAAATCAAAGCGCAATTCTTTTCTTGTTTCGTTCCCTGCCGTTGTCAAAAAAGTGATGTAACATTGGGAAAAGACCGTTTTTCTAAATGAAAGGACCTTTCATTAGCCAGGGTATGGCTTGAGAATGGAAAGGCCGCAACAGGCGGACCGCTTTATGTCGCAAAGAATTGAAATCATGGATACTACTCTCCGGGATGGAGAACAGACCGATGGTGTGTCTTTCTCTCCATTCGAGAAATTGCAGATTGCTCGCTACCTTCTGGAAAAGCTAAATGTTGATAGAATTGAAGTGGCCAGTGCCCGGGTTTCTGCGGGCGAGCAGGAAAGTGTAAAAGCCATTTTCGAGTGGGCCAGAAATAGAGACCTGGATAAGAGAATCGAGATTCTGGGCTTTGTGGATCACCGAGCAAGTGTGGATTGGATTCAGGGTGCCGGTGGTTCTGTAATCAATCTACTAACGAAAGGTTCTCAAAAGCATTGCGAACTGCAGCTGGGAAAAACACTGTCCGAGCATATCGCGGACATTGAAAGAACGGTCACCTATGCTGCAGACCAGGGAGTAATCGTAAACGTTTACCTGGAAGACTGGTCCAATGGATTTCTCCATTCTTCAGATTACGTCCTGGAAATGCTAAGAGCTCTTCGTACCATGCCTATTCATCGATTTCTATTTCCTGATACTCTGGGTATCATGTCGCCAGATGAAGTTAAGGCAGGAATCAATCATGCCCTTGAAGCTTACCCTGACCTGGCCATAGATTTCCATGGACACAACGATTATGGTCTTGCCACGGCCAATTGTCTGGCTGCTGCACAATGCGGAGTGAAAGGACTTCATGTGGCCGTGAATGGTCTGGGAGAGAGAGCAGGAAACGCACCTCTGGAGGCTGTGGTTACAGCATTACATGATAAACTGGGAATTCAGACTTCCATCAAAGAAGAAGCCATCACCGACGCTTCGCGTCTGGTAGAAACGTTCAGCCGAAAACGAATCTCTTCGAATCGACCCATTGTAGGCACGGATGTATTTACACAGACAGCTGGCATTCATGCAGACGGAGATAAAAAGCATAATCTATATGCGAATCCTATTTTGCCGGAGCGATTTGGCCGGCAGCGTGTCTATGCTCTGGGAAAACTGGCAGGTAAAGCCAGCGTGGCCAACAACCTGACTTCTCTTGGAATTGAGCTTCCTCCGGAACAGGAAAAGGCATTACTGGAGAAAATCAAGGAACTGGGTGAGCGAAAGGAAACGGTTACTGCAGACGATCTGCCATTCTTGATCGAAGATTTATTTGGTGGCATTCAAACCAGGTTTGTGCGAATCACCGATGTCCGAATTCTGACAGAGATACAACAATCTCCAAGCGCCGAGATTGCTCTGGAACTGGACGGTAAGGAATATAGAGCATCCTCCACCGGCGATGGAGGATACGATGCATTTATGAATGCTCTGGGCAAGATCTCTGAAGGAATAGAACTCCAGCTTCCAGAGCTGGTAGACTATGAGGTTCGAATTCCCCCGGGCGGCAAAACCGATGCACTGGTGGAAACGGTAATTACCTGGAAAAGTCAGGATGGAGCCAGCGCTTTTCGCACTGTAGGCGTGGACAGCGACCAGATGATTGCAGCTGTGAAGGCAACGGAGAAAATGCTCAACCGATTGTTCATTTCCAATCCCACTCTGGTCAGCAAAGGCAATTGATTCGCTGAGGTCATGATTTGACTGCCAGGCTCCTCTGTTCAAATGTGATGCTTTGAACATGGCCGGTAAAAAAAAGCAAAATGGGCACCTTGAGCGGATTTTAAATCGAGCGCCGCCTGCCGTTCATACCCGCGCCCGGGATTACCTGGTCCGGGGCCAGATTGGCATATCCGAAAGAATTCAAAATACCTGGATGGGTTTTGCACGAGGCCAGGATCTGTATGCGCTGACAATCGATCTGTATACTGGAAAGTCCAGTTGTACCTGTCCAGCTCCCAGACCCTGCAAGCACCTTGTTGCATTTGCTCTACTTCTAAAATCTGAATACGCGACTCCCACAGAGTCAGAATTACTGCCCGGGGAATTTCTGGAGGACAATCAGGTTAGTGCGAAAGCAGAGGAGTCGGAGGCTCGAGGTTCAGGCTCGTCGGACGTGGCAGGTGCAATAGATTCGCCTCAAAGCGCATTGTCGCAAAGAAAAAGAAGCAAATCGAAATCCGCCCCGGAAAACAAAACCACCTCCGGAAAAAGCTCCGAAGCTGAAATTGGGGTCAAAAAGCCTGGAAGCAAATCAGCATGGAAAAGTGAGGCATTCCCAGATGCGATGCCAGGCAGCTACGAACAGGCGGAAGCGCAAATGGGCAACCGTAAGAGAGGCAGCTTGCCACTATGTCTTGTTCTAAACGAGCAGACGGAAAAGTTAAGACTGGATCCTGGAATGGCCATGGTGGCGGGCAACCTGGAAGATCGGCTGATTCCGGAGCATGCAACATTCTGGACTGATCTGAAGAAGAGATATCCGTTTCCCTATCAAATTCCTCTTTCCGAGGTTCGAAACTGGCAGGACCTGGAGGCTTCTATCCTCCTGAAGGACTTAAACGGCCGAGACCTGGATTATCTGGGAGAATTGAAGGCTCGGCCGGCCCTTCGCGGTTTTAGCAACCGGCTCGATGCTCGTCGAGTGCTGGTTCCTTTCGTTACAGTTAAAGGTTCTGAGAATTGGCTGAAACCCGGGCAAACCAGCCTGATTGAGCCAGGTAGTGCCAGGCGACAACGAAGCTTCTGGCTTATAGATTATTCAGAATTGAATCCGGCTCTGGAGCAGAGAATGCATTCTGTGCTGAGTCCAGAACAGATCATAGAATCTGCCAGTTCATTCGCCCAGGGCGGCGTTTCTGGATTGGATGTTTTTCAAAACGTCTATGCCTCCAGGCCACGATTTCGCATCTCACTGGATCATAGCATAGACACTGACCTCTGGTTACATGGAGAACTGGATCTGGTCTATGCCAGGTCCGAAGAGGACTTCAACCCGGACTATATGGAAAAGCAGCCTCATGGAAACATTCTACGCCCGGTGTATAGATCTGAAGTGAAACTGGCAAGCGTATGGGGCTCTTCCGTACTGCCGGGTCTGGAAGAAGTGGAAGCGGTTCGTCCGCCACACTATACACACAGCGAAGAAGGCCATTTAATCTGGAGGCAACCCGCAGAAGAACTGGAAGTTTACAGTAGTCTTAAGAGAGTCTTTTCGCCTGTGGACCTGGAGGAATTCTATCCAGAAGATGCGTCGTTCACTTTGAGTGGGCCGTACCTGTATGAATTTCTGACCGTAATATTACCTCAATTAATCGAAGCCGGAATAATCGTAGAATTTAATCGAGAACTTGCCCGTCTTTTCAAACCAGCTCCCAGAGCCAGAATCCGAATTGAAAAGCCTTCTGGAATCGATTGGTTTTCTGGAAAGATCAATCTACCAGGTATGAGCCGGGCCGAGCAAGAACAGATATTTACAGCTTACAAAGAGAATCGACCGTATGCGCAAATCAACAAAGGAAATTGGATCAATATTGCAGAGTCCGGATTAGAGGAATTGGCGGAAACTTTACGAGATCTTGGAATTGAATTAGATTCCGGTGGCAGTATTGCATTACGCCGTTCTCATTGGATGGCTCTGGAAAGCGAGCTGGCAGAGCAATTACAGACCAGGACAAGATCGAATCAGCTCAAGCAAGGAAGCGCCCATCAATTGAAGTGCAGGCTGGAAAAAGGCTTCAAAGGCAAATTGAGAAAGTATCAGCGGGAGGGGCTTGAGTATCTCATCAATCTATATAACTGCGGAACGGGAGGTCTGCTGGCCGATGAAATGGGCCTGGGTAAAACGGTTCAGGCGCTGGCATTCCTTTACACAGTCCTGGAACAAGAGAAGGGTCTCATACTTGTAGTATGTCCTGTGTCTGCGCTGTCGGTATGGGAGCAGGAAGCCAGGCGATTCTGTCCCGATATTCCAATTACCATCTGGCATGGTTCGCAGCGAAGGCAAAGGACAATCCCTGACTCCGGCCTGTTGATCAGTACGTTTGCCACAATTCAAAAGGATATAAGTCATATGTCCGAAACCTCTTTTTCAGTAACGATAGTGGATGAGGCGCAGAATGTAAGAAATGCCAGAACTGAAGCAGCCCGCTCTCTAAGAAAACTGAATACTCGAAGCGTTTTTTGTCTCACCGGCACTCCTATGGAAAACCATTTAATGGATTACTGGTCTCTTCTGGATCTTTCGGTTCCCGGACTTCTGGGCACAAGACAATCCTTTGCTCGTCGGTTCGACAGCAATCCGGATCGAATCGAATACCTGCGAAGGCTGACTGCGCCATTCATATTGCGAAGAACCAAAGATCAGGTAATTCAAGAGCTTCCAGGAAAAACGGAAATACAATCCTTTTTGCCCATGGAAAGAAAGCAGGCTGCCATATATGAATCTGTACGTCAGGAAGCTGTAGAATTTCTTAAGGAAGCCGGTAGCGAATATCTGGTGCGAATGCTGCCTTATTTAATGCGATTGAGGCGAATAGCCTGCCATCCGCATGTTGCCGACGTAAAGAGTGATCCTCTGGAATCCGGGAAGTTTGCTTATCTAAAGGAACTATTATATGAGATTCATCAGGGAAATTCTGCTGCATTGATTTTTAGCCAGTTTACGGATGTGCTGGACGTTGCCGGGCGAATGTTGAAATCCATGGACCTGGAATTTTTTCGCATAGATGGTAGCACATCTTCCAGGAATCGGGCCGGTCAGGTGCAGCGATTCCAGGAGGGGGAAAGATCTTTCTTCTTGATCAGTCTTAAAGCCGGGGGCACAGCTCTTACTTTGCACCGAGCGGACCGGGTAATTCATCTGGACCCCTGGTGGAATCCCGCAGCCGAGAGTCAGGCCACGGACAGAGCCCATCGAATAGGTCAGAAAAAGCATCTATTTGTCTACAAATTGTTCGCAAAGGACACAGTAGAGCAGAGGGTTCTGGAACTTCAGGAAAAGAAGAGAGCATTGTTTAATAGTTTGTTTTCTGAAAGTCCATCCTCCAGTTCTGGCATTAGCCGTGATGAACTCCTAAGAATTCTGGACGATTGAGAAGCGTAGTTTAGCCTGGAATTGTTTCATACGCTGCATTCCTTGAGGCCACTTGATTAGCGAGAATCGATTCCACAAATCGCACGGTAACCTGAGAATTTGTATTTCTTCTCTGGTATTCTTTGCGATGACGAATCGCGTGGCGCATCCTTCTATTCAGCGTCAATTGAACTAAGAAGATGAGTTCAATTTGCTTTCCCTGATCTAGCTGGTAGCAGGCCCTACTCAATCTTCCAGCGCCGATCCAGGATACAGACGCATTTTGTTACAACTACAAGTTGTGGAGCAGTGGTTTAGATAGTTTCTGAATAAGGAAAGGCCTCCGACAGATTCAGCAGAGGCCCCATCAATTAATTTCCGCACTGAATAGAATCGATTTCGAAGTTGCCTTGAGTACCTTTACCTTTTTCGCCCCAGGTGCCCTTGATTCCGGCCATAGTCTGCATAGGTACTTCCCATTCGATTTCGCCGGTATACTGATAGTGCCGACCCTGCAATTGTCCCGAGTTGTAGGACTGGTTCACGGAACATTGTCCTTCGGCGCATTCTCCATTCAAGCTATATGTGCCATAGGAGTCTGAGCCTGATCCCTTAAGTTGAATGGCCCAGAGTCCGCAGCATAAATCCTGTTCTGTGAGGTTCCATTGAATTGGACCGCCGCCCTGGGAGGCATCCGTATAGGTCCATTTTCCGCTGTAGGTGCAGCTGATCTTGGGCTCATCGGGCATTTCAGCCTGAATGAAAACCGGGAAAACCAGAGCAGCGAACGTGGCTGCTAGAATCCATTGATTAACTTTCATAGTCCACTTTGGACTTCAACCCGGTTGATGGGGATCAGTTTTTTCTGAAAAACTCAATCCTGTAATGCAACCAGCAAATCGCCTTCATCGGCCTGGGCATGGATCTCTGCTGTATAAATGCTCATTTTGCGACTATCGCGATCAATCAGAAAGAGTGGAGTCAGCCCATCGGTCTTTTTTATGTCCGCTGGTTTTATATCTGTCCCTACAATTAGCTTTCGAATGTCTGCTCCCTCGGCAAATCTGCGCGAAAAGGCCGAGTAGGTCAATGAATGATCGAACAGGCAGCGACCTCGCAATTCTCTGGGTACCTGGTTTTTATCCTTGGTCACCCCCTGATCGCTGTAAGGAGATATCTGATACACTTCGCCACGTCCGAACAATTCTGTGAAACGAAGCGCGGCCAGGGAATTGACTTCATCGTTGGAAGTCAGGGCCATGATCCGTCCGGTGGTGGATAGATCCAGTTGTTCCTGCACTCCTTCGTCCAGAATATTTCCCTGATAGGCAGGCAAATCCAGCATCCTGCATGCAGTTACATGGTAAGGATTCGTATCGATCATCTGAACACGAATCTTGTTTTCCTGAAGAATTTTTGCCAGCACTCGAGCCCAGTAATGTCCTCCAACAATGATCACTCCTTGAGGATCCTGGTCGCCTGCAACGCCCAGCAATCTCCCGAGGAATCCGGCGCTAATACCGTACAGTGCTACTGTCCCTACGATTACTGCAAACATCACGGGAACCATTTCCCGGGCCTGCTCTATGTTATTTTGCTCCAGCTGAATTGCGAAAATAGAAGTAACGGCTGCAGCCACAATACCCCTGGGTGCCATCCAGGAAAGGAAAAGCTTATCTCTCCAATTTAATGTAGTTCCAATGGTTGATAGAAATACAGTGGCCGGCCGTACGATCAGAATCAAACCGGCCAGAAACAAAAGGGCCGGTACATTAATCAATTCCATGTCTTCTACTGTGACACGGGCAGCCAGAAGTATGAATAAACTGGAAATCAATACAACTCTAAGAATTTCTTTAAACTCAATGATGTGGCGAATGGGTACACTCTTTTGATTCGCCAGGGCTGCACCCATAACCGTTACTGCCAGAAGTCCAGATTCTTCCTGTATATGATTGGATATCGCATAAACAGTAAAAACCATCATTAGAGAGGATGGATTGTGAAGAAAGTCCGGAATCCAGTATCTGCGAAAGAATAGAACTAGAATCCTGGCAGCAATGTATCCCAGTCCACCGCCTACAAAAATCGTGGTTAGAATTCCAAGAATGGCAACCTGAACCGGGTCCCCTTTATCGCTTACCAGTAATGCCTCAAAAACCAGTACAGCCAGTAATGCTCCAATAGGATCGATTACAATCCCTTCCCATTTCAGTATGCTACTGAGCTGCGGGGAGGGACGAATGAATCGAAGTAAAGGAATAATAACCGTTGGTCCGGTAACGGTCAGTATTGCACCAAAAAGTGCGCTTAATCTCCAGTCCCAGCCAAGCAACCAGTAGGCCATTAGCGAAGAGGCCACCCAGGTAATGAATACTCCGATGGTAAGTAGATTTCGCACCGGTTTGCCCACATGAGAGAGCTCCGAACGCTTGAGACTCAGCCCTCCTTCGTAAAGGATCAGGGCTGTACTCATGGAGACGAATGGAAACAGTACATCTCCCAGTAACTGGTCGGGATTCAGCCAGCCAGCCAATGGGCCGGCCGCGAAGCCGGTTAATAACAGAATCAGGATGGAAGGCATTTTCAGCCGCCAGGCAATCCACTGAGCTACAGTGCCCAGAAGGATGACGGCCGCTATGCCTATAATAATGGATTCATTCATTTTTGTACCGGTATGGGCAGCTCAATGGAAAAAATGGTGCTATTGGCCGCTGAACGGTACTGAATCAAACGGGAATAAACTATGTCAACAGGGAAAGGTCCGTACCCTTCCTTTAAGAACAATACTATGCTCCGTAAACCAGCCCCGAAACCGCCTCCCCGGTGGTCCTCGGATTTCTCGTAGAGCTGAACGGCCGCCTCAAAGGGACTTTTTCCCGCTTCAATCAGGTCTTCTTTAATTTTGTTCAGGTTGTATTCCACTCGCTCACGGTCGATTACAGTGATCGGTGAATTATTGATCACATGTAGGATGAATTGATCGCCTTTGGAGCTGCTCTTGATTCTAAGAGTTACATCGATTTTCTTCTTAAACTGTTCGGAAAGTGCAAATGAATTTGTCTTATGTTTTTCGATAAGCTTTAGAATCGAAGCGGTTAAATCCACGTTATTCAGGCCATACTTTTGTAGCATCTCTGTTTGATTGTGCTGGATTGCGTAATCAATATCTTCTCTGAGTTGTTCCTTTTCTGAATCAGGAACATCCTGAGATGCTTTCTGAAATAGAGCACTGTGCAGTATGGCCCAGCGATTGTTCGCCTTGTTGGCATTATTGACCAGTTCCCCTATGGACCAGAACACCGCTTCGGCCAGAAGTTCTCTAGAAGAAAAGTCCTGGATTCTGGAATCGGGTGTGAAAACGCTGAAAACCGTATTTCGCAGCAAGGCTTCCTTTCCAGGGATGTAATCCTTTCCTACGGAGATCAATTGATCTCTGGTCTTCAGTTCCTCAACGGGGATAATTGCATTCTCTACCACTTTCCATCGTATGCTGCTTTCCATACAGAGGCGCAACATTTTTTTGACAGTTGAATCCCGTATCCGGATAAGGAAAGATGCCCCCGTCCCGCCGTAATATTTCGCTTCTGTTACTAATCCTGCTACTGGATTTGATAGGCTTCTCGCTGATCTTTCCACTGGTTCCGGATCTTCTGGAGTTTTACTTAAATGGGGCCTCAGCACATTCTCTGGATACCTGGCTTTTGCCCATCACGGATTTTCTTCGATCTCTGTTGCCTGTAGAGAGGCAATCGGAACCGGAGTTGATTATTCTTCTTGGCGGAGTTCTGGCTTCTATTTACTCCTTTTTGCAGTTTTTATGTTCTCCTCTCTGGGGAAAGCTATCCGACTCCATTGGTCGACGTCCTGTGTTGCTTCTAACAAGTAGCGGACTTGCAATTTCCTATCTTCTCTGGGCTATTTCTCAGAGCTTTACTCTATTTCTACTGTCGCGAGTCTTCGGTGGAATAATGTCTGGAAATATCGGAGTGGCCAGTGCTGCCATGGCAGATCAGAGCAGCCGATCCGGACGAACCGGTGCTATGGGTCTTGTTGGTGCTGCCTTCGGTGTGGGCTTCATTGTTGGGCCGGTGGTAGGAGGCTCCCTGGCCGGGATTCGCCTGGATCATTGGATGCCGGAATCTGCATTGCTGCATCCATTTACAGCCTGCGCTATTGGATCTTTTTTGCTCTCTGCCATAAGTGCTCTGCTCAATATGCTCTTTCTGGAAGAAACCCTGGCTCCAGAAGTGCAAACTGAAAAGAAGCCCGGGAACCCTTTTCGTTCCATATGGGAGGGATTACATATAGGGGGGCTTCGCAGAGTACTGATTGTGAATTTCTTCTATATCCTGTTGTTTTCCGGATTTGAATTTTCCGTGACCTTTTTCTATAAACTGGACTTCGGTTTTACCCCTTTTCAGATCGGTATGGTCTTTCTTTATCTGGGCTTGATAATCGCCCTGGGACAGGGAGGTCTGGTGCGAGTACTGTCGAAGAGAGTTACTGAAAAGAAACTTGCTCTTTCCGGATTGCTGCTTCTGCCCCCGGCTCTGATAGCACTGTCCAACAGTGCGCCGGTAGTATGGCTATCGCTTCTATGTTTGCTGCCCATCTCTCTGGGATCGGCTCTATTGCAGCCTGCTCTTTCAGGTCTTGCCAGTTTGCTATCTCCAGCGGAGCGTCAGGGTTTTTCTCTGGGAGTGTTTCGCTCGGCAGGTGCTCTGGCCCGAGCCATCGGCCCTCTGGCTGGAGCCTACCTCTACTGGGTTCTGGGAATCCAGGTTGCCTACGGAGTCTTTGCTGCATTGCTTATAGTAACGTTTCTTTATGCATTGTTACTCCAGGATCCCAGGTCCGAGGAGCCTGCGGTAACTCGAGAAACTGGCAGTTAGAATGACAGAGGTCTGACTAATGCCTATTTACTAAAAGGAATCTGAGCGGTCCTTGATCGTTTCAGATCAGGAGATACTATGAAAGAACCTGGAATGCCAGAAAGAAAACTCAGACCATATTTAATTTTCGCTCACGGGCTTGGTGGCTGGGCTCCCATCGTTCTTGCCGTTATCGCCATTTTTGCAGCGGGAATTGTACTGACTCGCCTGGGACTTCCAGAGGAAGAATCCCTGACCCTGGATCGTTTGACGGGTCTTCCGTCCCGGGATCTGTCCCAGAAGGATCTAGAATATTACGTGCAGGTTCTGTCCAGCTACCATATGCAGGGCCGCGAATCCGGACGCGAATCTGGAAAAAAAGCAACCAGGTTTTTATTAGATCAGTACGAAGGTTCGAACCTGAAAGGATACTTCGATGGACGCTATTACCAGGCTTTCCTTTTCAATGGTGGAATAAAATCAGGCAACACCAGGATTAGATTCTTCTCTGAGCAAGCTAGCAGTGCCGATTCGGATGCCAATGATACCAGAGATTCGCTACCAGCTATTCCAGTTGCATTTGCCAGGCCTTCCAGCGTTACTTCTGATTTGATCTTTGGTGGATTCTGTGTTTCTTCGCCTGCAAAGGGTTTCGACGAGCTAGCGCGAATGAATGTTAGAGGCAAAGTAGTTCTTTGTTTGCGATATGGTCCCGGTGGAAAGCACGGTCCCTATGGTGATGCAATTTCCTTTCGTGCGAAATACAATGCACTGAAGGATCGTGGGGCTGCAGGTGTGGTCTTTCTTGGGCATCCTGGAACACCTCCTGTATATGCAGAACTATTCGGTGGATCGCAGAAGGAGGGACCTCCGGCTCTTTTTGTTGAACCGGAGCCATTGTACGATAGGTTTCCATGGCTGGCCAGCCACGATGCTGAACTGCGAAATGAGCAGGATGCCTACTCCCCCAGGCTGGGCCAATCTATGGGCCAGGTTCAGGCAACTCTGGAATATCAGAAAGAGCAGCTTATGGGACAAAATGTGGCAGCAAGCATCAAGGGCTCTTTCGCAGAAGGAAAAAAAAAGAATCGAAAGTGGATCGTGGTGGGCGCTCACTATGATCACCTGGGCTCCGGAAAATTCGGAAGCCTGGAAGGTATGGGAGAGATTCACAATGGGGCGGATGACAATGCTTCGGGAACGGCGGCTGTCCTGGAACTTGCATTTGCTCTGCAAAAGATGTATGAGAACGATCCATCCATCATTCCTGAACCCTACGATGTAGTTTTTATTCATTTTGATGCTGAAGAGAGGGGGCTTTATGGCTCCGAGCATTTTGTAGATTCAGAATTCTTCTCTGCTGAAAACGCTCTGGTAATGCTTAACCTGGACATGGTGGGGATGCTCAGAGCCGGAAAAGGTCTTCAGTTTCAGGGTGCTCAGACCGCTGACGATACCTGGAAAAAAATGATCCAGACGGCCTTTGATGATTCTTCCTTTCAGGAAGGTATGGATCTTAGATTCTTTCCCGGCGGAAATGGTCCCAGCGATCACAGTCCCTTCTATAGAAAAAGCGTTCCCGTTGGATTCTTCTTTACCGGTGAGCATCCTCATTACCACAAATCCACCGACGATTTTCACCGGTTAAACTACCAGGGACTCTACGATATAACCTATATGGCACGGCAGCTTATCGTTAAACTATCCAATGCGAAAGAGCCACTGCAATTCAAAGAAGCCCCGGAGGTTGAAAGATCGGACCTGGAGTTTGATGTTCGCCTGGGCATTATTCCTGGTGGCTACGGAGAAACCGAGGGTGGATTGCTGGTTTCTGGAGTTAAAGATGATGCTCCTGTGGCCAGAACTGGAATTCAGAAAGGGGATCGAATCATATTTCTGGGGGGAAAAGAAATAGAGAATATTCGTGACCTGACAGATTTTTTATACGAGGCTCGACTGAATACGGAATATGAAATTCGGTTCAAGCGAGGCGATGAAATCATCCGCTCCAGAACTCAGCTTATTCCGGGTGGAGCACATTAAATTGTGTGGGAAGTGAGCTCCTACGGCGGCCTATTTTTGGCCGCCTTTTTGGCTGCTACCATACTTCCTTTTAGCTCCGAGGTTGCCTTTTCCGGTGCCTTAATTGCTGGCCTGGATCCTGTTCTATGTCTGATTGTAGCATCTGCTGGCAACTGTCTGGCCTGCAGCGCAAATTATGCAGGAGGGTATTTCCTGGGTAAGCCATTTCTCACTCGAATGCTTCGAAAGAGCAGAGGACGTCGAATCTATCGAATGGTGCATAGACAGGAGGCGCTGGCATTACTACTTTCCTGGCTTCCGGTTATCGGTGATCCGATCACTCTGGCTGCAGGTGGACTTCGCACTCATCCAGTTCTGTTTCACTTCATAGTTTGGCCGCTACGAATATTGCGATACGTTGCACTTGTATATTTGTTTAGAGCGCCACAATAATCGATTGCGTAGAGATCGCCGCGGAATAATCAATAGGGAAAATAAGAGTCCGACGAATTTTCTCTGGAATCAGTCCTTTTATCTGATCCATCGTCCGGCTTCCTGTCTCTGGAGTCCCTGTGCTCCTCAGGTTTCGGACTGTCTTCATTTTCCGTTGCTTTTGAATCCTTTTTCTCTGGAAGCTTCGGATCTGGTTCTGGTAGTGTTCTTTCTTCTTCTTCCCTTCGGTCTATATTTTCATCTGGTCTCTGGTCGCGCTCCACTTCGCTTACGCTTCGTTCCGTAAGGGATATGGTCTTTCGAATTCCAATGCGAGCATAATTCATGCTGGCATAGAGTCTCTTGGATTCAAGAGCGTCGCTTCTAGGAATATTTACATTGATTGGATGGATACTTCTGGCATCTCCAGAAATTTCCAGAAAAACGTAGGTGTTGGCCAGCAAGCCTTTAGGAAAGAATTTTCCCAGTCTGTATCCATAGTTCAGGGATACCATATACACGGGTGTCCATTGCCGTACAACGCTTGCCAGCCGAAGGTTCTGCTCCAGTAGATCAAAGTTATACCTGGATTGTCCGTAGCTCTGGCCAAAGGCCAGATACCAGTTTTCAGCGCTGTAGTAGGGAAAATACAATGTCATATAGGCACGGTATTCTTCATAAATGAACTCCATCCGACGCCCCAGAAGATCCGGAAGCGGATAAAGCTGGTAGAACAATGATAGCCTGGGATCTGATGTCACTCTTCCATCGTCAGGATAATTGATTAGAGTACCGCGGTAGGTTCGCGGACTGTTAAATGTTACAGAAGTTCGCATGTAGCGAAAGAATCCTTCATTTTCGAAAAAAGGTAAAGGATTGGGTGCCGAGCTAATGGAATAGAAAGGCCTTTCAATTGTTGTGGACTCTGAATGGATTCGTCTGGTAACTTCTGCAGCAGAATCGTTTCCGTAGAGCCGTTCCAGGGAGGACTTTCGTGTATAAAAGGTGACGCTGGAGCTATCCAGGCCACCGGCCAGATTGATTGTAGAGAAATACTCTTCTATGGTCTGACAACCAGGAAAGATCCAGAGGGTGCAGAGAAGAAACAGACCAAATAGTATTCGTCCGGTCCTCAGTATTAATCGTTGTCGGGCACTGCCCTGTATGGGAATCTCCATGTGAATCGTCGCAATTCTACGAGCCAGAGCCATAGATGGAATGGGCCACGTCCTCAAATCCGCGGACAAAAAAGCATTTAAGACCTGAACGCAGATAGTCGGGTAGCTCTTTAAAGTCTCGCAGGTTTTCGCGAGGTAATATGATCTTTCGAATACCCATGCGCCGGGCAGCGATAATCTTCTCTTTAATTCCACCCACTGGAAGCACTCGCCCGGTTAAGCTCAGTTCCCCGGTCATGGCAAAAGCGGGGGGGACTGGCTGCTGTCGAGCCAGACTGTATATGGCCAGAGCCATGGTAATTCCAGCAGAAGGACCATCTTTTGGCGTTGCACCTGCAGGTACGTGAAGATGCATCCTGTGTTTCTCAAAGAAAGTACTGTCGATTCCAAATTTGCTGCAATTGGATTGAATATAGGAGTAGGCTATCTCAGCAGATTCTTTCATCACATCGCCCAGCTGTCCGGTGAGTTTGAATCCTCCATGGGCCTCGCTCTGTAGAATAGCGCTACACTCAATGGAAAGCGTTGCCCCTCCCAGACTGGTCCAGGCAAGACCGGTTACTACTCCGGCCGGAGGATTCCTGTACAGCGGTTCTTCTGTATGAATGGGTGGCCCCAGAAAATCTCCCAGGTTCTCCCGGCTGAGCCTGGTTTGCGAAGTGTTCCCAGTGGCATGTGCCATCGTAATCTTTCGCATGATCTTCTTAATTCTGTATTCCAGGTTTCGCACACCGGCTTCCCTGGAATACTGATCAATTAGATAGTTCAGTACATCATCGGAAAGATCCAGGTCTTCCTGTTTAAGGCCATGCTCTTCCAGGGCATGGGGAATCAAGTATCTTCGCGCTATCTGAGCCTTTTCTTCCAGTATGTACCCTGGAAGTTTGATTACTTCCATTCGATCCAGCAAAGGAGCAGGCACCGTGTCCAGTGTATTGGCAGTGCAAATGAAGAGCACTCTGGAAAGATCAAAACGGACATCCAGATAATGATCCAGGAATGCATGGTTCTGCTCCGGATCCAGAACCTCCAGCAATGCGCTGGCCGGATCTCCCTGGAAACTGCTTCCAATTTTGTCTATTTCATCCAGCATTACTACAGGATTCGCGCTTTCCGTGGTTTTGAGGCTCTGAATAAACTTACCTGGCATGGCGCCAATATACGTTCTACGATGACCCTTAATTTCTGCTTCATCGCGCATTCCTCCCAGAGAGAAGCGAAAGAACTCTCGATTCAATGCCTCCGCTACCGATCTACCGATGGATGTTTTTCCCACTCCGGGCGGACCAACAAAGCAAAGAATGGAGCCAGAGATCTTGCCGGTCTTCTTTCCTGTGGATATGTATTCCAGGATCCTTTCTTTTACATCGTCCAGTCCGTAATGATCTCGATCCAGAGCTTCCCGGGCCTGGTCTATGTCAAATCTGTCCTCGGTGTAAAGGCCCCAGGGCAATAGAGTTAGCCAGTCCAGATAAGTATGCGTGACGTTGTATTCCGGGGAAGCCGGCTCAATTAGTTTGAGTTTTTCCAGGTTATCCTCAACGACTTTCTTTACTTCATCGTTGAGGCTTAATTTTTCCAGGCGCTTCTCAAACTTTTCTAATTCAGCCTCTTTGTCGTCCTTTTCCAGTCCCAGTTCTTTCTTGATTGCTTTAAGCTGTTCGCGTAAGAAAAACTCCTTCTGTTGCTGAGTTATCTTTTCTTCAATGCTCTGCTTTATTTTTTGCTGAAGTTCAAATAATTGAATCTCTTCTTGCAGCAGGCGAAGTAATTTTCGTGCCCTGGGGATGAGAGAAAAGGTTTCCAGAATGTCCTGCAATTTTTCGCCATCGGAAGTCATCATGGATGATATTAAATCCATGATCAGTCCGGGTTTATCGTAGGATAGACTGGACAGGAGCATCTTGAGCTGCTCCTGGAAAAGTGGATTCAGCCTTAATAGATCTCGCACGGAAGTAATTAGAGCAAGTGTATAAGCCTTCAACTCCTGGTTCGTTCGGGCAGGATCTTCATGGTATTCCACTTCCCAGATAGCCATGCCTTTTTCTGGAGATTGCACTAACTCTTTGTGCGAAAATCTTCGAACCGTTTGAACCAGAAGTTGCAGGCTGTCTTCTGTCTGGTCTGCCCTGAGGATCTTTATGGCGGTTCCCACATCGTAGTACTCACTCTCTATGGGTTTTTCCTCATTTAGTTCCCTGGTCAGTACAGCACCAAAGAATCGGTTAGAATGTTGCAGGGAGTACTCTATGATAGGGACAAAATCTTGATTGGAAATCTGGATCGGAAGTGTAATGCCCGGGAAGAACGGCCTTTCTGCGATCGGTAAAATGGGCAGTCTGGAGGGAAGAACTTCAGCAGCCGGTACCATTGGATGCGGGGCAAAGTCTCCAATGACTTCAGCATCCACTGGACCGGTACCTTCTGTAGATTCCGAGTCCTGTTCATTTTCTGAATCCGACGATGGGTTGTTCGAATCAGGGGAATCTTGCTCGTGGGAACTGTGATCTTTGAGTGTTTCTCCGGAAGGGTCGTGGCTGGATTCCGTCTCTTCCTTGCCTCTGGAATCTTCGGTTTCCTGTCCGGGCTTCTTCTGGTCCTCTGTTCGATAGTCTTCTGCCATACTCTAACAAGACCAATCCATCCGGGCGCTAAATTCTGCAAGGAACTACCATTCTGGAAACGCCTTTCAGTATCGAATTTCCCCCGATTCTTGCGGAACCAGGTTTCAGTTCTGCTGTTCCTGAAGCACTTCTCGAAAGGGTAGCAGAGCCTCTTCCAGGTTGTCTTTGCGTCCCAGGAGGTCTGCCAGATGAGATACCACTCGATCTACCAGAGCATCCGGACAACTGGCTCCTGCCGATACCAGAACTCTTATGGCACCTTCCTGTCCATCTATCCTGCCCTGCGGAAACCAGTCCTTTGTTGTTGTGACTGTACCCTTATGAGCATTTAGATGCTGAATTTCTTCCAGACTCTTTATTTCTCCCTCATCTTTAACATAGAAGGTCGGTAACTGTCTTTCGCATAGTTCTACCAGATGGGAAGTGTTCGAGGAGTTATAACCACCCACGATGATGGCAACATCTCCTCCGGATTCCAGTAAAGCGTACAAAGCTTGCTGATTTTCGGACGTTGCGTAGCAAAGTGTATCCCTGGTATCTGCGAATCGATCGCCCGGCTCGGTAGACTGAAAGCGGGAAGCCATGATCCCTTTTAAATATTCGCTAATTTCATGGGTTTCTGTGGCAAGCATTGTGGTTTGATTTACAACACCGATTCGCTGCAAATCCTTTTCCGGTTCGAAACCTGGCGAATATCGTCCATTGAAATGCTCCAGAAATTCCTGGGCCGGTCGATTGCCTGCGATGAATTCGCCCAATTCTCGGGCTTCCTCCATGTCCTGAATAACCAGGCTGGGAGCGGAAGAACGAGCATGGGAAAAAGTTGCCCTGGTTTCCTCATGCCTGGCTCGACCATGGATAATAATTGTATATCCTTTCTGGCCCAATTGTTCAGAACGATTCCATACTTTTTCTACAAAGGGACATGTAGTATTGTAGGTCTGGGTTTGAATCCCTCTGGATTCCAGGTCTTTGAACATTTCTACTGTAGTGCCAAAGGCTGGTACGATAACTATGTCGTCCGCTTTAAGTTCGGAAAACGGAATCAATGTAGTTCCATCCGTGCGCATTAAAAAGCGAATTCCCCGGGAAATAAGGTCCTCATTCACATGAGGATTATGGATCATTTCGCTCAGCAAGAATATTCGTTTATCTGGATTCTCTTCCAGTGCGCGATAGGCGATCTCGATTGCATTCTCCACTCCAAAGCAAAATCCAAAATGTCTTGCAATACGAATCTCGATGTTGCCCAGGTTCAGACTGGAAGGACTTAGATCTTTTCGATAGCGATCCGACTCTTTGCGAGCCTTCTTAATAGTAGAAATGATCTCCGATCTATAAAATAGAGGTATGTCAAATTCTCGCGCCACTTTTGCTCCTGCCGGCCATCTTCACTGAATGAAATAGCTAACCGGCCATCTGTAATAATCCATCAAAGCTCAACCAGAGTTAGAGACGGTTTCTGGCTTTTGCAGTATAGCAACTGTATTCTCAAATGGCTACAGTCACTAAATATTGATTGCCTCTCCCAGACTTTGAGCCGCCGCTTCCATTACTGCTTCGGATAACGTTGGATGCGGATGCATGGTCCGGGCGAAGTTCTCCACTACCAACTCCGCTTCCATTCCAAGTTGCATTTCTGCAATCATTTCCGTTGCTCCCGGACCCACTATGTGAACGCCCAGAATTCTTCCGTGTTGCTTTCCAGAAAGAATCTTCAGAAAGCCGTCCGTATCGCCGGCTGCCCGTCCCCGACCAGAAGCAGTAAACGGAAATTGCCCTTTGTTAAACTCAATTCCCTGGTCTTTCAGTTGTTGTTCTGTTTTGCCAATGGAAGCCACTTCCGGATGACAGTAGGTGCAGGATGGTATGATGTCATAATCTATGGCTTCATATTGAAGATCTGATTTTCCGGAGCGATTTATATAGATGGCCTCTGCGGCCCGAATGGCCTCATGGGATGCTACATGTGCCAGTGCCGGGCCAGGGATACAGTCTCCGATGGCATACACACCGGGAATGCTGGTGCGATACATCTCATCCACCTCAATGCGATCTTTCTGCATTTTGAGATCTATACCCAGGCTTTCCGTGTTGGCTTGAATACCGATGGCAACCAGCACTGCATCGAAATCTGCGGACTGTGCTTCCCCTTTCTTGTTCTTGTATTCAATATGGATTCCATCGTCCGTTTTCTCTACTTTGCTGTCCGCAATGGAAAGCTCACTTTTAATCCCTCGCTTATCGAAGCTTTTCTTTAGGGCCCTGGATGCTTCTTCATCTTCGACGGGCAGCAATTGAGGTAACATCTCGAAAATAGTTACATCGCTTCCCATGGCTTTGTAGAAATCGGCGAACTCCACTCCAATGGCGCCGGCTCCGATAACTGCCAGGCTGGAAGGCGCTTCCTTTAAGCTCATGGCACTGCGATAATCCAGAACAGTCTTTCCGTCAAACTCAAGGCCGGGCAGTGATTTGGCTCTGGCACCGGTGGCAACAATGATATCTGTTGCTTGATACTCAGTTTTTTTCTGCTCCCCGGCTTCATTGGAAGTGACCTCAACTTTCCCGGGTGCTGAAATCCGTGCTTCTCCAGAAATCACAGTAATTTCATTCTTTTTCATTAAATAGTCCACGCCCATGGACATGCGATTGGCTACCCGACGTGAGCGGTCGATGACCTTATCAAATTCAGCACTGGAATCTCCTACAGTGAGACCAAACTCTCTGGCCTTCTTGATTTTCTCCAGTAGGTGGGCGCTTTCCAGCAATGCCTTGGTTGGTATGCAGCCCCAGTTTAAACAAATGCCACCCAGGGATTCTCGTTCGATAACAGCGCTTTTGAATCCTAGCTGGCTGGCCCGGATTGCTGCGGAGTATCCGCCGGGGCCGCTTCCTATTACAATTACATCAAAACGGTTTTCTTCAGCCATGGTCGATCCAGTCTGGAAGATCCAGGCTGTCCGTAAAGTCAATCCTGACGGTGCCTGGTGGTTGAAGCTTCTGAAGCCAGCCCACAGGGATGTGCAACTGAAAAAAAAGTCTGCCGGCTGTCACAGATCGAACCCGGTCTTCGTCATGATGGTATGGAACTACAACATAACCATGTAATGGAAATACCTCTACTTGACCCAATCCAGCCCAGAAACTGGAAGGCAAGGATGGCCTCTTTTTTCTCCAAACGAATGTTTGGCCGCGTTCTGTCTCCGATTCCGATCCTGTATTCTAGGAATCCGGCTATCCTCTCTTTTGCTCTAAAAATTGAGAGCACCTTCGCCAGAAAAATCAGTCTCAGCGACACCGAAAAGATAATGATTCGTTTGCTGGTTTCCATGCAGAATGGATGCTCCTTCTGCGGTGATATGGCACTGGCTCAGGCATTTCAGAAGAAGCTCAGTCGAGCCCGATTTGGAGCTCTGGTTTCTGGCCAATATGATCGTGAGGATTTCTCAGAGTCGGAGAAAGCTCTGGTTCGTTTTGTGCAGGATCGAATGAATGGACATGTATCTGAAGCTGTCATCCAGAAGCTACAATCGAACTTTACGCAGCGACAAATCGCAGATATAGGATGGTGTATAGCGGCAGAAACCTACTACAATACCCTGGCGCTGACTTTCAGCATTGAATCGGACGGTCTGGTTGCCTCTTCCAGAAAGTCTGATTCCAGAATTGCTGAATCGAAGTTACAGACTGTGAGCTAATGCAAAAGAAAGCAGAAACAAATTCTTCATTTCATCTGCCGGTCTTCCAGGAGCACCGGCAGATGCTATTCTCTGTGGCTTATCGAATGATGGGCTCGCATGAAGATGCCCAGGATTTGCTACAGGAAACTTACATTAAGTTTTCCGATCTGAAATTAGAAGAGATTCGCAATCCTCGCGGATTTCTGGTCACAATCATCACCCGCCTGGCAATCGATGCGAAACGATCTGCCTATGAAAAAAAAAGAACCTATCCGGGCCCCTGGTTACCGGAGCCAATACTGGACGGATTCGAAGAAAGCATGGTGCTCTCGGAAACGGCCGGTGCGGCTTTTCTATTTCTTCTAGAACAGCTTTCTCCGGTGGAAAGGGCTGTTATTGTGCTTCGGGATGTATTCGATTATGAATACTCAGAAATTTCAGGTATTGTGGAGCGAAAGACGGACCATTGCCGGAAAATCGCAGAACGGGCTCGAAAGCGCATCCGACAGGAAAAGCGAAAGGAAGGTTCTACACTGTCCGAATATGCACAGAACTCAACTTCAAGCGTTGCGGGCCATATGGATGAAGGCAGGAAGCGCCGATTTCTAATTTCATTTCAAAGGGCCTGTAACCAGGGGGATCTCAATTCATTACTTGGGATGCTAACAGAAGATATCCTGGTGCATACCGATGGTGGTGGAAAAGTCACTGCGGCCATGCGTACGGTATTCGGAGCAGACAGAGCCAGTCGATTTTTTGCAGGCCTTGCAGAAAAGTTTCCGAATACGTACACAGTGCCTGTGAGCATCGGAGGCACATTCTCAGTGTTGCAATACGATGGAAACGATGAACTCAGCTCTGTGGTTCAATTTCGCATGGCATCCGGACGCATCGCGGAAGTGTATGCAGTGAGAAATCCAGATAAGCTAAAAGCTGTGCAAAGGCAGGTGCGTTCCAGTTTATTGCTCAGGCTGAAAGTCCGGTTATACAAAGCGCTGAGCCGGCTCATTTGAATTATGGGCAGGAAACCTGTTTCGTTGATGCAATATTGAACGGCTTTCAATCCTTTTTGTCAACTGGCGCCAATCTCAATGCACCTTAGATAGCGATTTCCAGGTTCATTTCCAGTAAGACTCTACTATAGCGGGAACGAATGGAACGTAAAGATCCGCCGGGGACCTTTTTAGACTGGATTGGAAGAGGCGGAGCCTGGCAAATTCATCTTTGAGATTCTGAGGTCTGGCAGTCAGCGTCTACTTACCGTCGATTTCGAACACTCGTGCTGATCCGGTGCCAGCAATATTCAGTTTGCTCAATTCTTCCAGGGCTTCTCCTGCTGTATCCACTGTGGAGAAGCATCCAAAAAATAGATTTTGCAACCTGGCATCTTGAACTTCCGTGCGGAAGATGGACTGATGAAGTGCTCCATCGCTGGATACGCTTTTACATTTCAGAGTACGAAGCTTTTGCATTTCAGGTCTGCTTTCCAGAATTCCCTGAAGTTCACGGGCACGATCTTCGCTGAAGGTTCCGACTTTTATAATGAAGAAACCCTCTTTTTCCGTAGTCTGGGTCGGTCGATTGGCAAAGCTATTCAGGCTCTGCTGACTTTTTTCAGCAGTCTCACCGGCAGGCTTTTCTTCGGGATATTTTACTAGAGATTGCTCAAAGCTTTTGAATTGGCCGATTTTGATTCCAGAATAGAGTCCGGCAGCAAAAATTAAAAGTGCAGCGGCCAGGCCATAGCCCATCAGCCTTCCTGATGCAGATCTTCCCGATGCATTCGAGGAAGCAGGACGGTCCGAAGGTACATTGATTGGACCCGGGGCCGGACGGCTTTTAATCTTTCGCGAGAAGTCTACGCTCTGTAGCTCAACCATAGCTTCTGTATTTATCGGAAGGATGGAAAACTCTGAGCTAATTTTTCCTTCAATTCGGATTGCTGGATTCCATCCAAAGATTGCAACTGAGTCTTGATGCGTTCTGCCACCATCGCTCTGGTTTTCTTCTATCTCGGCTGCCAGCCCGCAGACCTGGACCCGACCCTGGATCCGAACTTCCGGGCTCCGCCTCTGGAACTCCACTATGAAAATCGCAACCAGGCGCATCTATTTCAGGGGCTGGGGCTGGCCCTGTACGGCCAGCAACCCCGATGGCTTTCCCGGCTGGCTGAGCTGGACCCACAATTTGTTCGTCTTGAGGCAGGACCCAGCTGGGCCAGTCTTGACTCCCCTCCGCCCTGGAACCCATCTGAATATCCTGCCTACATCGAGAATCATTTCAACTCCGAAGATCCGGATAGAATGAAGAAGTTTCAGGAAAGCTTTCGATTCTTCAAAGAGCACAACATCCAGGTCATTCTGGTTATCTATCAGCAGCCCTATGACTGGCTGGAAACAGACTACATGCATACTTTCAAGGCTGGTGCCGAGGACAGGCTTGTGGCCTTCTGGGTGGCCCTGCTTCAGTTCTTTGAGAAAAAGGGAATGGAAGTCCAATTCGTGGAACTTGCGAATGAGCCGGAGGGAAACTGGAATGGTCACATACCTGCTAAGCGTTATTTCAAAATGGTGCAAAGGGCTCGGCTGGCCTTTAACAGTGCAGGCCTGGAGCACATAGGTATTCTGGGGCCAGGACTCTCTTCGCTGGATCTGGAGCAAATTCCTCTTCGCTGGATTCAATCAATGAGCGCTCAGGCGGAGCATTCTCTGGCGGGATTTTCTCTACATGCCTGGGACGAAGTACTGGCAGAGGATCCAGGTTTGAACTCAATGCGAAATGCCTGGAAGAATCCGTCTCGGGCCCTGGAAAAGCTGAATCCCGGCAAGCCTGTATTTGTTACGGAATATGCCTCGGAGGTTTCGCGACTAAGGCCCGGCGGATACCATTCCCCGGCCAAAAGAGCCCTTTTTACCGCTTCGGATACAGAGCCATATGCCCTTCGTTTGGCTGCAAATACGCTGATTCATATCAACCAGGCTGCTGCCGTCACAATCGTCTGGAGATTGTCTGACCTGAATGGAGATGACTCCTCCTGGGGCTTGATTCGATCCCCTGAAAGAGGCGGCGGATGCAGGCCTGCCTTTAAAACATTGAGATTTCTGTCGGAGCATCTGCCCCGGAATGCCAGAGTGATTCGGCCCATTGATCCCGGAGATGGGCTGGTGGCATCCCTTCTGTTAAAGGAAGAAAACCGCTACCATTGGATTGGCGTAAACACCGGTCCAAATATGCGAAGAGTTAAACTTGAACTCGATGGGACTATATCAGGAACCGGATTAATGGTTCTATTTCAATTCTCCGGGCAAAAGGTTCTAGTAATACGAGGCGAAGAGGTGTGGCAACTTGAATTGCCTCCGCACTCCATAGGGGTTCTGAAATGGGCCGAATAAAAACTCCCGACCAGGCCATTCATGGCAATACAATCCGCACCCGTGGAATCGTCCACCCTGGCTGGGCAGGGTGGCTATTGCTGCTCTTTCTTTTTTGTACTCCGGGCTGTGAAGGGGAAAATAGTCCGGACTCCCTTCCAGCCAATGCTCTGGAGAAAATCCATTCGCCGGAACCGTTGCTCAGGCTGAATGATTCAAACCTGGTAGATGCGGCGCGGCGCTGCGAACCTGAGTCTTTCCGGCTATTACTTGAACAAACGGATACGAAGACCATGAATGCACAGGTTTCCGGCGGAGAGACTGCCTTGAACTATGCTGTCTGGTTCCAGCGCACTCCCTGCGTTCGCATGCTAATCGAAGCCGGGGCCCATGTAAATACTCGCACGGATGGAAAGGAAACTGCACTACATTATGCTCTGCATCAAGGGGATGCGGAGATCACTTCCATGTTGCTTCTGGCCGGCGCAGATTTTCAGGCGGTAGAGCAGGATAATGGATACTCGGTGCTGATGGTGGCAGCCGGGCTGGGACGAATACCGGAGACCAGAGTTCTGGTGGCTCTGGGATCTGATCAGGCAAAGAGAGACTATGATGGACGAACTGCTTTGATGCATTCCATTCGAGGCAGGCATGAAAAAGTGGCTGAGCTTCTGATAAACCACAAAAGCGTGCAGGTGGCCGATGTGCACCGAGAGACTTCGCTTTATTATGCCATTCGTTCCCGGAATTTATCACTGGTTGCAAGGATCCTGGAAGCCGGGGCCAATCCCAATGCATTGAATGAATTTGGCGAAACGCCGCTCATGCTGGCTGCTTCTATGGGTAGCGACGAACTGGTTCGGCTCTTGCTGAGCTTCGGTGCGGATGAAAGCATCACAGATGCCACCAATACCTACAGTGCTGCCACTATAGCCAGAGCGAACGGTTTTTCCCGGATTGTTTCATTGCTGGAATCGCCCCTCCGCCGGGCTGTATTGAAGATTTTTGGAATCTAGAATCGATCAGGCGAATTCCCGTACCACTCGTTCGAAGATGTCCAGACCTTCTGCAGCTGAATCCAGACTAAGATTCAAAGGAGGCATGATTCGAATTACCTGTCCTGCAGTGCAATTCACCAGCAGCTTTTCTTCCCGGCAGCGATTCACTACGTCTGGTCCATGTTCATTCAGCTCCACTCCAATGTGTAGCCCAATGCCTCTTACATCTTTCACCAGCGGGCAGGTTTCCTGTAGCAATCGTAATCGGCGAAAGAAATAATCGGACAGCCCTTCAGCATTCTTCAGGATCTCTCGGCCCATGATAATTCGCAGATTTTCATAGGCTGCACGAGCCACTACATGGTTTCCGCCGAACGTGGAGCCATGCATTCCTGCTTCCAGTAGATGAGTAAACTCATCGGCCACAACCATTGCTCCGATGGGAAGTCCTGCACCCAGAGCTTTGGCCAGAGTCATTGCATCAGGCTGAATCTTATAATGTTCGTAAGCGAATAGCTTTGCAGTTCTACCAATGCCGGTCTGGATCTCATCCAGGATCAATAGAGCATTGTGTCCTTTAGTCAGTTCTCGGGCCCTGGAAACAAAATCCTGGCTCATTGGTTGAATGCCGCCTTCTCCCTGAACCAGTTCCATGATCATAGCGCAGATTCGACCATCGTACTGTTCGAAGGCCCCTTCCAAAGCTTCAATGTCGTTTGCCGGGATATGCACAAATCCTTCCATTAGTGGGCCGAACCCCTCTCGGATCTTTCCCTGACCGGTCATGGCCATGGCTCCCGTGGTGCGGCCATGGAAGCTATTTTCCAGAGCCAGAACGATTGGGGTGCCATTAATACTTTCGCCATGACGCCTGGCCAATTTCAAGGCTGCTTCATTGGCTTCTGTACCTGAATTGCAAAGGAACACTTTTCCTGGAAAGCTATGCTGAATCAGAGCTTCGGCCAGGAGTGCCTGCTCCTGGTTGTAGAAAAGGTTCGAGGAATGCATGATTCGATCGGACTGATCGCGTACCGCTTCAATCAAATCCGCTTCCCCATGACCCAGGTTGGTTACCGAAATGCCGCATAGAAAATCAAGGTAGGCATTGTTTTCCGAGTCATACAGATACTCGCCCTGACCAAAATAGAATGCCAGCGGTGCCCGCCTGTAGGTACCGAGGAGATATTTGTCGGACTTCTCCTGGATTTCCTCCAGGCTCAACGGCTTCGTAAAATCCGATTCCTGTTGTTCTACTTCTTGTTCGGCGCTCATTATGTTCTCCCGGTTAGCCAGCCATCCCGGCTGTCTCAGCCATCCACCGTTTTCTGTCGTTGACAGTTGCTCCGCGGTTCCATGCCCAAAAATCGGGTGCAGATCCGGAGCAATGGGCTTTTCAGGCTACATACTGACTTTCGCCTGGCCTTCGGCAGGTCAACGATTCTCAGTATTCAAAATTAGATTCTGGAGCCCCGGGCCCTGTAATGCAAATAATGATAAGGAATCCGTTTTTTTGATGGAAGAAACTTCGAATCGGAAAATGGTATTGCAGTGAAGCTCCGCCTAAAGAGAGTCTATGATCCGCCGCAGAAGGAGGATGGAATTCGCATTCTTGTGGATAGGATTTGGCCCCGGGGAATCAGTCGGCAGGTTGCCGCAATTGATCTATGGCTCAAAGAAATTGCACCCAGCACGGAACTGCGAAAATGGTTCGGTCATGATCCTGAAAAATGGTCCGAGTTTCAGAAGCGCTATCACCGGGAGATACATTCCAATACAGAGGCTTTGCAATCCTTACTGGAGCAGATTCGAAAAGGGCCGGTAACACTGGTTTATAGCGCCAGGGATGAAAGGCATAATCAAGCTGTGGCATTGCTGAAATTCCTGGAAGAAGGCAAATTCTGAACTCCGGATTCATCCATCAATCCATTGGCTTGAAATACTTCGGAATCCAGAGTAATTCGCAGATATGGGTCTGGATTTCAGTCTACCGGGTAAGACCAGTTCGAGCAAAAAACAATCCTGAAATACTTACCAGTTCATTTTCCAGTTCGGCCCGGGCTTTGTTCAATTCTTCCAGGCTCTGGGGCTGATCCGGGTATTTTAAACTGGCATAGAGTTTTACTTTGGGCTCTGTTCCAGATGGGCGAATGGTAAGCTTTCCTTCTGGTTCCAGAAGAAGCTGGATTACATTAGAAGGTGGAAGGTCGCCAAAGAACTCTGGAGCCGGCTTCTTGTTCACGGTCTGCTTTTTGAAATCGCGAACTTCTACCACGGTGCGGTTTTCCAGTTCCATACCGACCATATCGTTTTCTCGAAGGGAATCGATGATTTGATTCATCCTTTGCTGCCCATCGCTTCCTTTCATGGTAACAGATTTCAAATCTTCAAGATACAGACCATACTTGAGATAGATCTGATTCAGGTAGGTCTCCAGGTTACCCATTTGCTGAATAATCTGACAGAGAACCAGGGCGGACGATAGGGAGTCCTTATCTCGTACAAACTCTACCGGTAAATACCCGTAGGATTCTTCTCCACCGAATAAAAAAACATCCTTCCCTTTTTGAAATCCGCTGGTTCCGTTATCCAGTTCGCGCATTTGCTCCGCGATATACTTAAAACCAGTCAAAACATCTTTGATCTTAATCCCATTCTTTTCAGCGATTACTTTCTGCAGATCTGTAGTAACGATGGTCTTGAATATCCAGTAATTCTTGTCTGTTTTCTTCGGTGCATTTTCACACAGGAAAGCACACATGATACTTCCCAGCTGATTTCCGTTGAGAAGTATGTACCGATTTCCTGATTTGATGCCGGCCCCCAGTCGGTCCGCATCCGGGTCGGTGGCCAGAAAAAGTTCAGCATCATGTTTTCTGGCGGTTTCTTCGCACAGTCGAAGTGCATCCGCTTCTTCCGGATTGGGTAGCTCGACTGTGGGAAATTCTCCATCCGGCTCCATCTGTTCCGGTACACCGATGACCTGATAACCGAACTTCTCCAGCAACGGCGGCAGCCAGGGCCCTGCTGTTCCGTGTAGCGGCGAAAATACGATCTTGAATTTAGCATCCACATGCTTGGCCAGGCCCCTTTTTTGAAACTCGTTGTAATAGGCTTCCTGAATCTCTGGTCCGATCCACTGAGTGAATTTCTTGAAGTCCTCGGATCCTTCGGTTCGAAACGGAAGATCCCAGTCGGATATTTCATCGATTAATTGCTCCAGCCGAACCTGGGCATCTCCGGTAAACTGGGATCCATCATCCAGATAGACTTTGAAGCCATTGTATTCTGGAGGGTTATGACTGGCTGTGAGTACCGCTCCGCCTGCTGCTCCCAGATGGCGAACTGCATAGGAAAGGATGGGAGTGGGGGTTACCCCCTTAAATAGAAAAGCTTTCACGCCCATGCCGGCGGCCAGGCCGGCCACTACTTTTGCAAATTCAGGACTCATGCGCCTGGAATCATGGGCAATTACGATGGATGGATTATGGTAGGTTTCTTTGATATAGCGGACGAATCCCAGGGCAGCCCTGCCCACTGTCCATTGATTTAGGCGACCAGGACCAATGCCCAGTACACCACGCATTCCGCCGGTTCCAAAGGCCAGCTTTCCGGAAAAAGCGTCCGTTTCATCATTTCGAACACCGGCCCTGTAATCTACGTATACACGCGCCGCCTGGTCTCGAATCTCCAGGGGGAAATTGGGCGATGCCCAGTCTAGAATCCGAGTTCTTACCAGATCTTCGTGGTTTGACTCTGCCATTTCATTACCTACAGAAAGAAATTCTTCGGGAAAGACGGTTCCCCCGCCTAGCCCCTGGGAAGGATGCATTGGGGCCGCTTGGATCCGCTAACTATTGGACGGAAGATAAGGCCCTACGGTGCAGCATCTTCTTAGACTGTCAGGAACAATTTTAAGGAGTACCCGGCAAGTATTTCAATTGCAGACATGCAGGGACCGGGAAAATGAAGGTATGGCCATACACCCGACCGCGATCATAGATTCAGGCGCCGATATCCACGAATCGGTGGAAATAGGTCCTTACACTGTTATTGATGGCAATGTAAAGATTGGAGAAGGATGCAGAATTGGTTCCCATGTCCGCATCTATGCTCATACAACCATCGGTAAAAATAATCGAATCGATGCTCATGCTATTCTTGGGGCTGACGGACAAGATCTGGGCTTTGATTCATCGAGCCCCACAGGATTGCTCATAGGCGACAATAATATATTCAGAGAGCAGACCAATATTCACAGAGCAACTCAGCTGGATTATCCTACAACCATCGGAAATGAGAATTACCTGATGGGTGGTTTCCATGTGGGCCATGACTGTACAATTGGCGATCAGAATATCATGGTTCATGGAAGTGTTCTTGCCGGGCATGTGCACATTGGAAACCGGGTGCTCATTTCTGGCCTGGTTGCGGTACATCAATACTGTAACATTGGAGACTATGCAATGTTAGCTGGCTGCGCCAAGATTGTAAAAGATGTGCCTCCTTTTGCCACAGCGGATGGCAATCCGGCCACGATTATTGGACAGAATGTGGTGGGTATGAAGCGGGCTGGCACCACTCCAGATGTTCGAAAGCAAATCAAAGCAGCCTACGACGTACTCTATCATCAGAAAATGAACACAAGTCAGGCTCTGAAACATCTAAAGGATCAGGGAACGCAACCTCCGGAGGTTCAGATGATCATTGATTTCTTTGGAAAGAGCAAACGAGGAGTGACCGATCATAGATGATTGAATCTTCAGCTCCCAGGCATCAAAACCGGCCCGATTCCCGGGAAATTGGATGAAGTTTGGTTCCCGAAAGCAAAAGCCCGGTATATATGAATTGCAATGGGCCACCAATCATGGTATTCTAATTAGATACAGGAGAACAATATGAGCGAAGAACAAGCAAATGACAGCGGCGCAACCGGCGCTAATACTGAGAAGTTAAAGCAGGGGTATGAAAACCTGAAAGGTCAGGCACAAAAAGCCCGAGCTCGAGCACAGGATACCTACGAACAGGCCAGAGCTCGTGCATCCGTTTACGGTGAAGGCGCTCAGGAATTTGTAGATGCTGCCGGGCAGTATGTTAAAGAAAACCCCGAGCGGTCCACGCTCATCGCCGGCGTAACCGGTCTCGGTTTTGGACTGTTGCTGGGGCTTCTAATCGGTCGCAAGTAAAATGCCTTCAAGAAGCGACAGGCATTCATCCGGTCTAAATCGAGATCGGATGAATGCGGAGCTGGCCAGAAATCTTCCGCTGTTTCGCAGTCTGGCTCAGAATCTGGCAGCCTATTTATTCGACCGATCTGCATATTTGCGCTCACTGAAGGCTTATATGACCTATCAGGTGGAGTATCGATCGGGAAAATGGATGGGGGGTACTGCTTTTCTGGTGCTCGGGATCTTTTTTCTTATCGGAGCATCCTTTTCATTGATGTTCACTTTGTATCAATTGTTGAAAGATATAACTGGTAATGTCACTCTCTCCGCATTTATTGTTAGCTGGGTATGTATCTTCCTGGGCTTTGTGTTCTTGATGATTTCAAAAAAGAGCTACACAGGCCTGGCCAGCGGCATGAACTATCGGGAATGGAAAAACCGGGAAGATCATAGAAGTTCCTGACCGGATCAACCGATAATCAGTACCGGAGAGACTATTAAGTGGAAACCCTCTATAAATACTGTCGATTGCTCGGTGTCCGACCCGGTGACTCTGCCGAGGCAGTGAAGAGGGCCTTCCGTGAAAAGATTAAAGGCTGTCATCCCGATCGCAAGGGAAATGAAGATCAAGCAAGACTGCTCATCGAAGCGTATGACGCTCTGAAAACCGGTGTTCCGGTGATGGAAACCACTCCTACAGGAGCCAGGGTGTACCGAAAGCCTGCAACGGGCGGTCGTCCTGCAGCCTATGCTCGCTCCGGTCATACTCAATCGGATCAGAGGGGGTTTACACCGGGCTATCGTGTGGGCCAGGAGCTATTCCGAGCTGCCAGCGGAGGCGGAGAAGCTGCGGGCCTGGGCGCCGTTTTGAGAAGATCAGCCACTTCCTCCGAGGATGTGCCGGGAATGGAATTTTTTCGAAGGGCTGAAGGACAGTTGGAGCAAACCATCCGTCGTTTCGAAGGTCAGAAGCATCGAAGCAAACGATACTGGGCCCGGGACTATATCTCCGGAATTGTCAAAGTGCAGATACTCTACAGAGATGTTATTAGCAGATATCCAATGCTGGCAGCGCGAGCAAGGGAAAGAATGCATTCCCTTGAAAGACTTGTGCTAGAGCTGAGAACTCTGGCACGATAATCCTACTTACTGAATTGCCCTTCTTTCTATACCATTTTGAGCGAAAACTGACCAGGGGTCAGGCCCGGTTCCTGCCTGGCCTAATTCTCCGAAGACAGTCCCGGGCTCCGATCCATCCATTCCAGGAAACGGAAAAAGGGTTCACTTTTTGATCGCATAGGATATCCTTCGCCGAATGAATTGGGACATACTGCAGGATGCGCTAGTAATTGCATTGAATGGAAGTGCCATGCTGGCTATGGGCCTGGCATTGCCCGTATCCCAGGTTTTCCAGAGCATCAAAGAGTACCGTCGTTTGAGTGCCGGTCTAGTAGCCAATCTTGTGTTGGCCCCGGCTGCGGCTTTTCTTCTGGCCATGGGTTTCGAATTCTCTGCAGCCGCTGCTCTTGGTCTAATTCTTTGTGCCGCTGCTCCAGGAGGAAATACAGGCCCATTGCTGTCCTCCAATGCACAGGGTAACATCGCTTATTCGGTGACTCTGGTCATCATCCTGAGTTTTGCCTCATTAATTACCATTCCTGTGTACCTGGAAGTCCTGGGGGCAGGGGACGGTCTGGAAATACCTGTTATTCGAATTCTGACTCTAATTGGTCTGTTTCATATTCTACCTCTGATTCTGGGAATGGTAGGTCATCACTGGAGCCCAGGAAAATCCCATAAGCTTTCCAGGGTCTTTCGATTAATCGCCAACGTTTGCCTGGTAGCATTGACCGTTTTGTTGTTATGGCTAAAGGGACAGATTCTGATTGAAAACGGCTGGAAGCCAGCACTGGCCATGGCTCTCTTTGTGGGATTGCTCCTGGCATTTGGCTTCATGGCAGGAAAATCGGCGGAACATATTCGATCCCTGTCCATGACCACATCCACTCGAAACCTATCGCTTTCCCTGCTTCTGGGGGCACAGGTCTTTTCCGAGCCGGCCACAATGATGGCCATTCTAACTTATGGACTTCTGTGGGTCACCATGACGGTGCCTCTTAGCTTCTGGCTGGGACGAAGGAATTCGAGAATCCAGTAGATACCGGGCCGATTCGCATACATTGAAGAGGTGCGGAAGAGACACGGAAGGCAGCCAGGGAAGAAACGGAAGGCTTCCACTAATGCAAGATTTCGCTATCGCTCTTTTCTCGAACTGAACCTGCAATTGCAATGGCTGCAAAGAAAATTGTGATGTCTTTGATTAGATACTGACCTTCCGTTGTGGGCGCAAACGGAAATTCATGCCAGCAAACATCCGGAAGAACCAATAAGGCCAGAACTGAGCCGGGTAATCGAATCAGTAGCATTAGAATGGCCGCCCTGGCAAGAGGTCGAATTAATAGGCAGAGCCCGATAGAAAGCTCAAGGGAACCAAGCAAGGGAATGATGTCTTCCGGAGAACCCCAGTAAATCGTATGTGCGATGATGGAAGTGGCTGTCTTTCTTCCGACTATTTTTAACGAACCAAACCAGACGAACAATAGGCCCAGGGATACACGATGAGTGTAATGTCCGTACCTTTTGAACAATCGAGCAATGCGATGGTCTATGTGATCAATGTGCTGCTTCATGAAAAAAAACTATGCAGTACTAATGAAATAGTTCAGAGTATTGCACCCAGGAAATAGTGGGATCATGAGTTTCCGTTAGTGCCCTGAATTATATTTCTGAAGTCGAACCGGTAGGTGTCGCTTTCAATAGGAAGCTCAAACGAAATCATATCTGCAGAGCGATCCTCTCTGGATGCATCCATGGTGCTTCCCTGTACTGCGTTGTTACCCAGCATATGTCGAAATACACCTGGTAATCGCAGCGAAAATTTCCTGAAGGGCGGAATGTAATCCCCGGCCTCAACCTCTATCTGTATTGTTAACTGACCTGTGCGATTCTGGGTTCCATTAACCTGGATTCGCATGGGTTGCTGGCCTTCTGTAATTCCGTCGTCTAGAATGACAGTGCCCTGCATTGTTTCTGCCGGGTAAATTTCAATATGCAAACCGGCGCGAACACTATCCTCCGCATTTCTACGAGCCGGGCATGTAGGAAGCACAGCTCCTGCCCGTATGAAAAGAGGGAAATAACCAGGTCTGGTGTCTAAAAAGTGAGACTGACCACCCAGAAATCTTCGGCCAGTTTCGAAATCGAACCATTCTCCCGGCGGAAGAATGGCCTTTCTTTTTTTTAAGCCGGGCTCGAGCACGGGGCAGGCCAGCAAATGCGGACCAAGCATGAACTGTGAATCCAGTTCCGCATCAACCATCTCCGGAAATTCGTACCAGACCGGTCGCACAAGAGGCTGGCCCGAGTCATGAGCCAGGTTGATCAGACCCGATATGTAATGCATCAGTCTGTATCTACGATTCATATGCTTTCGAGAAATCTCCAGCACTTCATCTCCAAAGCTCCAGGGCTCTTGCGAATGACTGTAGAGTACAGTGTGCACCCTGAAGAAAGGCATCAGGGACCCAAGCTCCATCCAGCGCGCAAATAGTTCTTTGTTCTTGAACGGTTTAAAAGCCCCCAGGTTTCCGGGGCCACGACAGAATCCTCCAACATCGGCACCGCTGATGGGTACTCCTGTGAGTCCCAGGTTTACAACCATGTGCAGGTTGGACCGAAGGTGTTCCCAGGTGCTGTGGTTATCGCCTGTCCAGAGTGCAGCATATTTCTGTATTCCGCAATGGGCCGATCTGGTAAGCACAAAGGATCGCATTCCCTTCTTCCATCTCTGAAATCCATCACGTGTGGCTTTGGCTTCGTAGTTGCCGTAAAGGTTGCGAAACTTCGCATGCGAACCGCTTTGATGACGGATGGGTTGATCCAGCGGTTCATCGGTTTTACCTATTTGAAGTACAGGCTCATTCATATCATTCCATATACCAGAAACGCCTGCATCGAACAAAGTCTTGTGGTGACTGGCCCACCAGATCCTGGTCTTTTCTTCCATGAAATCTGGAAATACCGTTGCTCCCGGCCAGACCTTACCGCGGTAGTTATCGTCCGAATCATAGTGTTTACAGTACAGATCTTGCTTGAGACCATCCTGGTATACGGAGTAATCATCTCCTATAAACACACCAGGATCTACAATTGCAACGGTGCGAATTCCTATCTCTGCAAGCTCCTGGTGTAGCGCGGGAGGGTCCGGAAATCTTTCATTGCTCCAGGTGAACACTCGATAACGATCCATATAGTGTATGTCCAGGTGGATGGCATCGCAGGGGAGGTCCTTTTTTCTAAACTCAGTCGCTATTTCGCGAACTCTCTGGGCTGTCTTATAGGACCATCTGGACTGGTGAAATCCCATGGCCCAGATAGGTGGATGGAACGGCCTACCTGTAAGCGCCGTATATGAGTCCAGGATTTCTTGAATACTTCCGTAGAAACAGAACAGGTCCAGAGGCTGGGGCCCTTCCGGTCTGTAGTGCTGAATCAGTATGGATGCTCCCTCTTCGCTTCCACTATCATTCGTAGTCGTGACACTCAACGGATAAGATGTGTGTAAATAGATGGCCCGGAATCGTTTTCCTTTACGAATCAAAAAGAATGGAAATGTGGAATAGGTCTGTCCTTCCAGGGAATAGAATTGTGAGTCTATACTGCGCAGCAGGAATTGCTGATTGATTCGATCCGGGCTGGCAGCCGCTGCACCCATACCGTACAGCTTTTCATCTTTATCCAGCTGGATCTTGATGCGACCCAGGGGAAATTCCCCGGTGCTTACCTGCCCTGCCAGAAGATCGTCTTCACCGGAATCCAGCCGGAATATGCCGGTGGGAGGATCATAGACAAAGCGTAAATCCTTCTTTCTGGCAACGGCTTTACCTTCTGCATCGCGATGCACCTGTACCGACTGATAACTGTCCAGATATAGCTCCGGATCCACGGGAAAATCGAGTACCGGCTCGGGAAAAATACAGAATCGAAAGGCTGTATTCCCGGATAACTGGGTCATTACGCTGTGACTATTTCGAATCTGAGTTTCGGACATAGGTGTATTGTTGGAAAAAAACTTTTCCTTTGGCCTGTCTGTCGTAGGTTCGACCGACGTACTGATTATCGGATCGGAAATATGGAAAAAGAAAGACCTCTGTACCGCAATTGGAAGCTCTATGTATCTCTGTTCGGACTGCTCATTCTGGGCTATTCTCTTCTGCCCGGCCAGAGCTACGAATATCACAGTGACCTGACGGAGTCACAGAAAGCGAGCTTTGATGCTTATCTTCAGCATCGGCTGGAAGTGGGAGCTGAAAAAGGAGCTCGTCCCGGAAATGAAGAAAGACTCATTCGCTATGGAGACAAGACTCCAATAGCATTTCTCTACATCCATGGATTTGGCGCATCTCGTGCTGAAGGGGAAATGGTCATGGATGAAATTGCTGCCAGATATAAGGCAAATACCTTTTACCTCAGATTACCGGGTCATGGCACGGACATGGACGATCATGCATCGGTGAACCTTTCGGATTACCTGGACTATTCAGCCGATGCCCTGGAAATGATGGATCAGCTGGGCGAAAAGGTTGTAATTGTGGGAACTAGCATGGGCGGACTAATTTCTACGTATCTGGCCGCCAATTTTCCGGACAAAGTGGATGCCCTGATTCTGGCTTCACCTTTCTATGAGTTTAAGAATAAAACAGGCAATGTTCTGGGCTATCCAGGCGGTCTAACGCTGGCAGAGCTGGTCAATGGAGGGGAAGTGCGGGATTCATCCAGAGATCCTAAAAACCCCAGATCCGTAGATGGTTACCAGGAGTTCTGGTACGGCAGGCAATATATGAGCTCGTTGATTCCTCTTTATGAACTAAAGGAATTCATTGCTCGGCCTGCCACTTTTGAGGCTGTGCAATGTCCTACGCTAATGCTATACTATTATAAGAACGAGCAGGAGCAGGATCCAACGGCGGAAGTCAATGCCATGCTGGAAGGCTTTGCTCAGTTCGGCGGTCATCCCCTGAATCGGTCGGTGGCCATTGAAGACGGTGCCCATGTCCTGCTCAGCAAATACGTGCGAACCGACAAGGAAAGGGTTTCTGCAGAGATTATTCAATTCTTGAATGATTTTCAGAATTACCGGACCGGCCAGGAGAGCGAAGAGTAGACGGCTTTTGCCATGCATGCATACATTTTGCTAATTACAGACGACGATGGTCTGCGATCCGTGGTGCGCGAAGTACTGGAAGAGGATGGTCATGCCTTCCAGATTGTTGATTCTTCAGCGCCCATCGGTCCGGATCATTGCCTTGTGATTGCAGGCCCGGACATTGATGGCTGTGTTATGGAGGAAAAACTGGGTGCAGTGCCTGGAATTCCTCCACGTATGCTGTATCTTCGCTACCAGAACGAACCATTCAAAGGCCGTTGCGCCAAATGCCAGACCCTTACTCTTCCCATGGATATGCTCCGTATTCGTGACTTCATCAAAGATATGATGAAAGTGGAATTTGCAGATTAGGACCCTGGATAGACCGCTTTCCTGTCTGAGACACCATACATTCTATTACTGAACCACCCGATTCTATTGCCTGCGGATTAAGACTTACCACCGGGTTCAATGCAGGTCCTGGATTGCCTGCTCCCTGCAAATTTCTGACATTGAAGACTACTGTATCTCTTGACTCGGTGGCTTCATGGATCATCTTCCGACCACTTATAGCTTCGGGTTGCAATGCTTATTGCTCTATTTGCCCGCAAAGAGATGCGCCATGGATCATGAAAGAATGCTACAGGTTGCCATTGACGAGGCCCGCCAGGGGCTATCCGAAGGCGGGATTCCAGTGGGGGCCGCAGTTTTTGATTCTAAAGGCAACCTTCTTGGCAGTGGGCATAACCGTCGGGTTCAGAACGATGATCCATCAGTGCATGGAGAAACCGATGCATTCAGAAATGCAGGCCGACAAAAGGATTACAGAGATAAAGTGATGGTGACCACTCTGGCTCCTTGCTGGTATTGTAGCGGTTTAATCCGTCAATTCAACATAGGTACCGTAGTCGTCGGAGAGTCTCAGAACTTTTCGGGCGGTATTGAGTGGCTTCGAGACAACGGAGTAATAGTGGTTGATATGGATTCCTCTGAGTGCAAAGAAATGATGGCTGATTTCATTAAACGAAAACCGGATCTATGGAATGAAGACATTGGTGAAAAGCCCGTGAAACATAAACCAGGCGCCTGATGATTAGATCCTTGATTCGCAACTACTTCCAGCCTCGGTTACCTCGTGACCTGATAGATTTAGTACCGGGGCACAGGAGTCCATCCCGGTCCAGATTTCATAACGCCACCTTGCCTGGATTTGTATTTCTGGCCCTTCTTATACCTTTTTCCATCCAAAGTCAGCCAGTGCAGACTGACAGGCCCGGGGTGAATTCTGAGGGTGAAATCATCGATCATGTTCCAGAAGAAAATCCTGGCATCGCACCGGGGGCCGTACTGGAACCGGTTCGCCTACAGCTGAAGTGGAAGCATCAATTCCAATTTGCTGGCTATTATGCTGCAGTGGAGAAGGGCTTCTACCGCGAAGCCGGCCTGGATGTGGAAATTCTGGAGGCACAGGAAGGTCAGGAAACCATAGAGAGGGTTCTGGACGGACACGCTGAATTTGGAGTAGGTACAACAGATCTGGTATTGATGCATCAGAAAGGTGAACCAGTGGTAGTTCTAGCGGTTATTTTTCAGCATTCGCCCCTGGCTCTACTGCTTAGAAAGGATTCAGGTATTCAAACCCTTCATGGGCTAGAGGGAAAGAAGGTAATGATTGAGCCTCATTCGGCCGAGCTCTTCGCCTATCTAAACCGGGAAGGTGTATCTCTGCATAAATTGATTCAGCCTCCCCATACCTTTAATACGGAAGCTCTGGTGCAGGGAAAGGCCGATGCAATGTCCGTTTATATTACAGATGAGCCCTTTGCCCTGCGAAGCAGAAATGTGCCCTATCTTCTTTTCTCTCCGCGAGCGGCGGGAATCGATTTCTACGGCGATAACCTTTTTACAACTCAGGAGGAGGTTGAAAACCACCCGGAGCGCGTTCGACTGTTTCGAGAAGCCAGTCTCAGGGGCTGGCGTTATGCGATGGAGAACAAAGAGGAAATCATTCAGCTTATCTACAACAAGTATAGTCAGAGGCATAGCCTGGATCATCTTCGCTTTGAGGCCAGGCAGATGGAGCTGCTTATGCCTGACATTGTAGAGGTTGGCCATATGTATCCTGGTCGCTGGGAACACATAGCCAGTGTTTATTCGGAGCTGAACATGATGAGGTCTGACTATGACCTGGATGGATTCATGTATGATCCCAGCCCCGATACGGATCTTACATGGTTTTACGCAACTCTTGCCATTACCGTCTTGATTGCTCTGGTCGTATCCCTGGTTGCATTAACAGTACATAGATTAAACCTGGATTTGAGAAAAAGCGAAAGCATGCGAAGGCAGGCAGAACGAATCATTCAGCATGACCTAAAGAGTCCTCTGGGTATTATACTCGGCTACAGCGAAATGCTGCTTACGGACTCAGAAGACTCGCCACATGTTGATGTATACAGAAGGATTAATCGGTCCGCTGCCCAGATGCTGGAAATGGTAAAACGGTCCATGGATATCTTTGAAATGGAGTCCGGTCAACATAAGATGTCTGGAGATCCGGTGGACTTGAATCAGCTGTTGCAGGAGGTAATTGCGGGCTTCTCCCGAATGGCGCGTACTAAAGAAGTGACTGTCATTGGTTCCCAGGGCGAAAGGCTGCTGGATCAGTCCCCACCGTGCATGATTCCCGGGGATGCGCTATATCTTAAGACTATGCTGGAAAACCTGATCAAAAACGCAATAGAGGCCTCACCGGATGGGGCGGATGTTTCGATTAATGTGGAAGAACCCGGCCAGGCAGAATCCAGCATTCTGATTTCCATTCATAACAAGGGAGTCATCCCGGAGTCTGTTCGTTCATCTTTTTTTGATCGTTATTCCAGGGGACCTTCCTCCGGCGGAGCCGGTCTGGGAACCTACAGCGCTCATCTGATTGCTACGGCTCATGGAGGAAGCATTTCATTCAAGACCGATGAGCAAAAAGGAACTGAACTAATCGTTTCTCTGCCCGGTCTTAATGCATTATCCGCTAGAGACAGCCAGAAATGACCAGGCCAATAGAACGCATTGCATTCTGGAATCAGATGCGCCATTGTTCAGACAATCCTGGATTCTGGAATTGGATCAGCGGCTCTTTGGGTCCAGCCTCGTATCGGGCCAGATTGATTCCGGAAGTGGCAATGCCGAGACCTGGCAAATGCCAGATTCCCCCGCGCGCTTTTGCGAACCCTTCTGGATCTTGCTTTTGTAGCGTCTCCCAATTATCTGGAGAAGCCTAATTCTTGGCCCGACCCTTCGGTTCCACTTGCCTTCTGAGGCCAGTTTAGCATATTTAGTTCAGAGATGGACGCCACAAAGAATTTACACGTAAGATCATTTGAGAAGCTAAGACCCGCAACCGAGTTGCTCGGTGAATTGCCCGCATCCGCCGAAATCAGCAAACTAATACGCGAGAGCAGGGCTACTATTGCACAAATCCTTTCCGGTGAAGACCCCCGGTTTATGGTTATTTCAGGCCCCTGCTCCATTCACGATGAAAAAGCAGCGTTCGAGTATGCAGAGCGCTTCGCAAAACTCAGTAAAGAGATAGACGATAAGATATTTCCAGTGATGCGAGTGTACTTTGAGAAGCCGCGAACCACCGTGGGATGGAAGGGCTTGATAAATGATCCTCATATGGATGGGTCCTACGATATCAACAAAGGCTTGCAAAAAGCCAGACGCATTCTACTTAGAATTTTAGAGATGGGGCTTCCCACGGCTACGGAGTTTCTGGACCCATTCGTTCCTCAGTACACCGGCGATCTGGTTTGCTGGGCGGCCATCGGCGCTCGTACTACCGAATCCCAGACTCACCGGGAAATGGCCAGCGGGCTTTCCATGCCTGTGGGCTTCAAAAACAATACGGATGGAAATACTCAGGTAGCTCTTGAAGCGGTGGAGTCGGCAGTTCATCCGCATAACTTTCTCGGTGTGGACGAAAACGGAGCGGTAAGCGTTGTTCGCACCACAGGAAATCCCCACTGTCATATTATTCTTCGTGGAGGAAGAAGTAAACCCAACTACGACGAAGACAGTGTGGTCGAAGTAATGAAGGCCATGGAGAAATCGGGAACAAAGAATCGAATTGTAGTGGATTGTTCCCATGCAAACTCAGGAAAACAGCATGGAAAGCAGGAGATAGCGCTCCAGGAGATTGTAGCCCAGCGTCGAGATGGAAACGATCAACTGGTGGGAATCATGCTGGAAAGCCATCTGTTCGAAGGTAACCAGAAGATCCCGGACGATCTCAAGGATCTAAAATACGGCGTTTCGGTGACGGATGCCTGCATAGACTTCCCCACTACGGAGCGACTGCTGCGCGATGCGCATGCGAACCTGAGTCCTGCAGTAGCGGGGGTTTAAACCGGCGAGGCCGCCCCCACTCACCGTGTCCCAGTCCGGCAGGTATTCAATTGCATAAGCTGATCTCGAAGCCAAACGCAGAAAGATATACATCTAAAAGAGACCAACCGGGAATTTCAAATCGCAGAGTTCAAGGCCAGGGCCGCCATCCGTCGATGGGTGGCGCTAAAGCCATCTGTCTTTTCGGGCTTGCATTTCCTTTTTTCGGATTTCTGATCCACTGCACCACACCCAGAAAGCTTAGCTGCACCGAAGATACCTCCCAGGAAATAGTCATTCTGAACGGCAGGAAGGTCTATGTGGGAGCCCGATCTATCAATCTGCATTGGCGGCAAGATTCGGAAGAGGCCGACAAAGGACATTATCACGGGGAGCAATCCCCTACCTGTTTTCCCGGCTTTTATCTACAAGATGTAGACGAATTAACGGAACTGCGACAATTGAAAGACCTTCGGAGCCTGGAGATTATTGGTTCCAGTCCTCCCATTGATACAGAGTTCCTGGATTACATGCCCGGCCTGGAATCTATCAATTTTCACTGCGCGAAGCTTAAATCTCTGGATCTGAGCAGGCATACTAATCTGCGGTACCTGATCATCTCTTATACAGGAGTTAGGGATCTTGGTAGCGTTCCGAATTCACTTCGTCTCCTGGTTGTGAGTTCCGATATGCCTCGTGAAGCCATAGAAGATTACAAGAAACGAAACCCGAAAGTGAATATAGTTCCCGCGGCGAAAGATGATTGCGACGACAGCAAAATATTTGGTCGATAGATTTCGAGCCGGAACAGAGCCCTCAATGCGAAACTGATATTTCTGCCCCGGCGCCATCATTAAACTCGCAGTCCGCGGACTCACTGCTCAAAGATCGATTTAATATACCGGCTCTGTTGCCATTGAAGACATACGTTTTGTCCTCTGGAGACGTCTGTCCGGGACAGAGATCTGCCAGTCCATCCCCATTAAGATCCGCCACAACGGAGCCCGGACTGGACGGGATTTGAAACACAGGACTGATACTATTAACGAGAAGCGAAATCTATGTCCTGACACTGATACCCGCTGGATATCATCGTAGGCTCGCTACCATCGCGCAGGATCCGAGTAATGGACTGGTTACCCCAGTCGCAAAAATAGATGTACGGACTGGCCGGATCCAGGGCGATGCCTCTGGGAGAGGCCAGGCCGGAAAGCAGAATCTGTTCATTGCTTCCGTCAAGGTTGGCGGAGTGGATTTCCCCTACCGATGCATCGCCCCAGTAAATTTTTCCAGCTGCCAGGTCCAGTTCCAGGTCGAAGGTGATACCTACCGAAGCGACGAGCACGATTTCTCCGGTCCCATCAAGATTAAACCGCTTGAGCTGACTGTTATCGACCATATACAGGTGGTTGTTACCGGCATCCAGGTCCATAGCTTCGTTAGAGCCAGGAGCGAACACGTTCGAATAATTGCCACCGCTAAGGTCCGTTCTATATATTTGTCCGCTGCCGTTATCGGAGTAGTAGATCGTTCCCTGGTCTTCCACAGCTACCAGATCCATTACATCCGATAGAGAGGAACTGATTAATGTGCTTGTCCCGTTCACCATGGATACGCGAAACACCTGACCTGCGTTTGCCATCCACAGAGTTCGACCATCGGTGGAAAAAGATAATTCTCTGGGCAAGGTCGGTACGCCTGTAAGCGGACTCGCAGTCACCAGACCATCATCCATTTTGTATAGAAGGTTATTTGTGATATCTCCCCAGTAAACGGCTCGCAGGGATGCCAGGACTAGAAAGGAAATCAATCCGGATTCTGAGCAGCCCGGGTCATCCGGGCGACAGAGACGCCGGGAATCTCCGCAAACCGTGGCGGCGAGTGAAGTGGCGCACAAGACAACAATCAATGGGGTTTTGCTCAAGGGACGCCGCCGCTTTCTGTCTGGCCCGGTTAGAGCTTCCCTGGTTGTTGCCGGCCAGCGCTGGTCTTTCATCAGAAAAAAATAGGCAGCCCGAAAAAGGATTCAATGATTTTCCAAATCCCTTTCCTGCTGAATCAGACTTTTTCGCCGGGATTTCAGCTAGCCGATGGAGTAACAGTCGGCATTACCGGCTGCGCTGCCGACTGCAGGGAAAACACCTTCAGCAGGCTGGCACTTTCTGGTTAATGGTGGGCCCGAGAGCAATGACTGTCCGCAATTACTACTGAAACAGTTCCCTTGGTGCCTCTTCAATCATATTCTTCACCTGATAGGCATTGTAGACCGCTTTAGTGCCATCCGCGAAGCGAAGGGTAATGGCTTCCAGAAATACAGCTCGAACTTCGGAACTGCTACCCACATCTGAATACTTTCGCTCTGAAGCAAATGTACCGGGAGGAATTCGCATCTCCAGAGTTCGCTCCACATAGGCAAAGGGTCCCACCGGCTGTACAGGGGTAATGCTGAACAGCGAAGGTGCAGGAGCGAATTTGATTGTAATGGCTGTGATTTCTTTTCCCGTGTTGTTGTAGAAGTCCAGATTTACGCTTTTTCTATTTGGAGCTCCGTAATCGTAGCTGTAAATGAACTCATTGATGATAATTGGATACCTTCTTCGGTTTGCCTTGATCTGTGCGATCTTGCTTTTCTTACCATCTACCCAGGCCTGCATTCGTTGAACAGCCTTCTGAATGTCCGGTGCTGCCTTTAGCGCTGCTTCATCGAGTCCGCCCAGGAAAGGGTCCGAATCGTCGAGAAACGGCCCGACGAACATCAACGGAAAGAAATAGATCTGGGTATTCTCGATTTTCGTTGTCACCATTTCTGACTTGCTTGCATCCAATGCTGGAGCCTTCACCTCAAAAGTGACGTCATACGTTTCGTTATCCCAGCAAGGTATGATAAACATGAAGAGAGCGGGAATAATGCAGCGAGTGGAATTCGTTTTACTTTTTTGACCTTCTATGGTGATTAGAGAACGCGGATCATGCTGGAGTCCCTGCTGCAGCAAGGCTTCCGCCACCGGCACCTGCTTTGCATTTGCTTGATAGTCCGGTACGTTATAGCCCGAAACGTCCGGATCTGGATAGAACGTCACGCAGTTCAGAAACAGAGTTATTGGAATCATGAATGCGAACGTTCTCATAGCATTCATTTTCTCTTGTTGCTCCGAAATCGGGTCAAGCCGGATTTTCTGAAAAAGTTAGAATTGTCCCGGGATTCCTTCGAATAAGCCTCCCTTTTAGTATCGTAAACGACTAGCGCTGGCGCACATTGGGAACGACCCGAACCCAACTATCTGCGATGCGCGAACCCGAAAAGTCCCGATTTTCCGGTTGATTCATTCGCGAAGTTCCATATGGGCTGACTGGCCCGGTGTCATGTTGAATCGCCGGAGGGAAGATTTCGTCTGTCCTGTCCCGGGAGGCTTAACTTTGCGGCGGACTGCATAGAGTAAACACGCAACATCCCTGTGCGACCTCGGACAGCCACCTCATGACTGGCTAGATCATCTGGCACAACCCCTGCATTCTCAAAAACATCCTGCGAGACAATAAGGTTACAATTGTACTGTCGGGTCATCCCTTCCAGGCGGCTGGCTGTGTTTACTGGATCTCCCACTGCAGTAAGTCCTACTGCATCCCCGTATCCCATGCGGCCGGCTATCACATGCCCTGAATGAATCCCTATGCTCATCTTCAATGGTTCAGACAGGTCCTGTTCCAGACGTTGATTCAGCGATACCAGTTCCTGTTCCATCGATTGAGCAGCGCGTAACGCTTCCAGACAGCCTACTTTCAACCCGGTATGCAGCCCAAAAAGAGCCATGATTCCATCGCCAATGAACTTATCCACATGACCGCCTTCCTTTTCAATAGCACGTCCCATTTGCAGAAAGTACTGATTCAACATGAAAACGATGTCATAGGGCAGTTTGTGTTCGGAAAGCTCAGTAAATCCTCGCAAATCGGCAAATAAAATAGCGATATCCGTATCCTGTCCAAAGTTGAATTCATCTGAAAGGTTTAGAGTTTTCGTCGTCGCTTCCTGTAGGCTTAGAAGTGGATGCACCTGTACATTTGCCTGAACGTTTGCGACACAGGCCAGTCGAACATTGGGCGCTGCCTTGATTCGGCTCAATACCTTTCTTTCGTCCTCGGTCGGTTCTGACAAGCTTTCAGAGCCATCCTCTATGCGAATGCGGCAGGTGGAGCAGCGGCCTCTTCCGCCGCAGACGGATGGATGGCGGACGTTGGCCAGAAGGCTTGCGTTTAAAACTGTAATTCCTGGTGGAACAAAAATCTCCGTTCCATCGCTGTATCGGATGCGAATTGTACGCCGGCGGCGTCGGCTCCATTGTGCAATGAATCGGCCTGCGAATGCAAGAGCCAGTAAGCCGGTGTATCCAGTGCCTGCTATATTACCCAGTGCAAGGGACTCTTCCAGCATTTCCCTTTCCGTTTTCGCACCATGCTGTTTCAGTAATATCTCTTTGCGCTCCGGATCCTGAATTTGAATCATTACTTCTTTTCCACCACTTATAAATCCGGCAATTGCGAATACCGGTAAAGCGATGGCAGGAACAATGGCAATCTTCCAGGCAACCGGATACCATGACTTGAATCTCAGCCAGTAATGCAGGCCAAGGCAACCATGGGTCCAGGCAACCACCACCAGAAGAACCATGGTAGGGAAAACGTACGGATTGAACATGGAATAGATCGCACCGGCATACTCGGGTTCATAACCAAGAGAGTCCGGCGTAACGTGGGAACCCATGTAATGGGCGATTAGAACATAGGGTATGAGAAGCCCAAGTAGCAATCTGGCCCAATAACCAACGCTGAATCGAAGTACAGGCATTCGGATGATTTCATTGAGCGCGGTTAGGATATGCAGGAACGCTGCTGTGGGTACCAGCCATCCGAACCCCAGTGGATGCCAGATGGGTTGAACCAGCCGTAAGGCTACATTCATTGCTTCAATGGAAATCAATCCCAGTGATGCATTCAGAAGATGAGTGAATACATAGGCCATCAGGATCAGCCCCGAATACAGGCGGATGGCGGATCCGAGTCTGCGGACATGCGAGCTACTCATTTGATTCGAGTTCTGGCATCCGGTGGGGAACCGGTCAACTCACTATTCAGGCGGGCGGTTCAAACAGGACAATGGTCAGCAAACTATTTGGTTGCATAGTGGATAGAATCAACGTATACAGGATCAAGAAAGGAATTCATGAATAGATCTGTAATAGTTGCCATCCTTTTTTCCTTGGTAGCTATGGGTTGCCAGGGACCCGTAAACCAGGATCCGAGCATTGAGTCGGACCCTTCGTTTCCTCCGGTTCGAATTGGCCCAACGCTTGTAGCCCGAGACTGCCAGTCGCTTTTTATCTACGATCGACGCACGATTGTGCCCAGCTTCGAATCCAGGTACGGTGATCATGATCATGGCCATGACATCTATGACCACAGGTCCAGTGGAAAGCTCGAAATCGAACTAAATGATTCTCCGGCATTTGCTATTCAGGAAATTCCTGATATGTCTGCGTTGGGTGACCTCCAAAATCTCAGGAGATTAATGATCAGAGGATTGAGAAATCCTGTGGACACAAAGTTTCTGGAAAGCCTTGAGAATCTGGAAAGCCTGGATTTCTACTGCTCCCGAGTGGATCGGCTGGAGATCCGAAACCTGAAGAAGCTCAAATATTTGATCCTATCTTATAGCCAATTACAGAACCTGGAAGGCCTGCCCGATCAACTCAAATTGCTTGTGGTAACAGATGGGATCCCAGAATCGGAGATTGAAGAATACAAGCGACGAAATTCGAATGTAAACGTAGTTCCCACGGCGCCTGACGATTGTCGCAATTTGACGCCCTAGGGGAGTCACAAAAAAAGCCGCATTTCTGCAGCTTTCTGAGTGGGCCGGACGTTTGGGCCTCCGGGCATTCTCTTTTATTGAAATGTGGGCAGGGGAGGATTCGAACCTCCGTAGACTCGCGTCGGCAGATTTACAGTCTGCTGCCATTAACCACTCGGCCACCTACCCGATGGTGCTGCCTGTAGGCCTCGAACCCACGACCTGCTGATTACAAGTCAGCTGCTCTACCAGACTGAGCTAAGGCAGCGCTCGCAAGCACGGTCCCGGAAAGGCCCCGGTGCGTCAAGCAAAGTAAAGCGATTGTCCTGCTGGCCCGGGCTACTATTTTGGGATTTCTGGCCAGTCCAGACCCTGATTAGAAGTGTTATTATGAAACTGATGGATCGTTGGAAAGAATTCTATAAGCGCACTCAAGAGGAAAAGGACCTGAGGTTTAAGATTTCGGTATCCAGTCTGGTAATCATCCTTCTGGGGGGAGCCATTCTTGCCGATGCAAATCCACTCAGACTGTTGATTCCGGGAACTCTGTATCCCTTTCCAGCCTATGACTCCAGGGATTCCGTTAACATCTATGCAATCGAGCGAGAAACAGGTAAACTGATTCAAGCAGAAGAGCCAGTGATGATGGAAGGTACTCCCGAAGATCGAGTATACAGACTGGCAGCCACAGTGGCCAACCCTTCGGCTGGATCAGTCCGAAACTTTCATAAGCTTGTTTACGCCATGCCCTATCCGGCTTTCAATCTATCCGTACAGAAAGTCTGGATCGAAAAAGGACGATTGGTTCTATCCATAGACGGAGAAAGTCTGCGCTATGAACTAAAAGAACGATTCAAAGGTGAAAAGCTGGAGGATATGAAAGAACCCGCTGCTCTTCTGGATGGATACTTCCGCTGTTTGACTCTAACGCTGGCAGAGGTGGATCTGGGTACTGAAGATCCCATCCAATTCATATCCTATAGTTTGAGCAATGAACAGGCCCTGGAAGAGTATCAGCCTTTGCTCAAGTTTTCTTTTGACGCTCGTTATGCGGCCAGGTAGCTTTCCTTTCAGCTACTGCGGGCCCGGCTATTAAATGAAGTCACTCATCGAAACTGCACGTAGCCTGGCTGGAGAATATGCTCTTGCCAGACCATCGTTCACAGCCGGAGCGGTGGGTGCAGCCCTCTTATCGGCCAGCGGTCAGATCTATTCCGGCATTTGTGTTGAGCTCGCCTGCGGCATTGGATTCTGCGCCGAGCATGCAGCCATGGCTGAAATGCTCAAGAAGCGAGAAACAGTCATAGATACAATCGTTGCAAGCAAAGCTGATGGGATTGTCCCTCCTTGCGGTCGCTGTCGCGAAATGATGTATCAATTGGATGCAAGAAACAAAGATGCGAAGATTATACTTTCGCCGGATCGCACGGTAACTCTGAATGAGCTGCTGCCCGAGCACTGGAAGATCTAGGCGATTTTGCAGGTTTTTCTGGGAGCGATAACCAGACCTGCATGCTGACCGGGTTCGGATAACCGGTTCTTCGAATATAAGTGACTGAATACCTAACCTCACATCGCCAATGCTATGGCAACGTTCGCTACAGCATGAACCAGAAAAGTCCAGAGCAAAGAGTCCGTTTGAATCCTCAGTGCGGATAGAGTAATTCCGCTGAGCCAATAATAAAGAGCCAGTTCAGGATCCAGAGTTGTGGGAATGTGTGCTGCCGTGAATACAGTGGCCGAAATTGCATGCCCCAGCCAGTGAGGGTCCTGGCCAAACCGGGAGGGAAGCCATTGTCGAAAAGCAATCTCCTCGAATAATGGAGCTACAGCAATTCCGCATATCCATAGAGTGAGATGAAATCCATCCATACTCGGACCCCTGGGAAGTCCATCCTGGTTGATGCTGGCCAGAAGCATGGTCAAAGCTGTGAAAGCTAGAATCGAATGTAGAAGGCTGCTCGGTCTTAGATCCAGACGGAAATAGAGTTTTCGTTCCAGGTTGCTCAGAAGGTAGATTGAAAAAGGAGCCAGGGCTGCCAGGAGCAAGGGCTGGAAAATGTAGAATCGAAGGAGCTTTTTTTCAGGATACTCCAGGCCATGATAGATCAAGAGTATCATCCAGAGAATCATTCCGCCAATGCCTGCCAGAGCGGGATACACCGGACGCTTTTGATCCAGGAATTGTTGCAGTCTCCCGGTGACATCCTTTCGCATCCGGGAATCTTCCTTTTTATACTCCTGGTAGTGGTCGTTTAGACTTTCCTTTTCTTCACTGGATAATAGACGCCTGAGCGCCGGAAGGTGCTGAGTCATACGCCAGAATAGGGCGGCTCTGTATCTGTCCTGTTTTGCCATTGCCAGTGCGGAGCTTCTCACAAACCTGGTAACTGGAGGAAACCCATGAAAGCCAGAAAATTAGCCATCGTTGGGGCCACCGGAGCTGTTGGGCAGGAGATGCTCAAAGTTCTGGAGAAACGAGACTTCCCCTACGATGAACTCGTATTACTTGCATCGGCAAGATCCGCCGGAAAGAAGATCACCTTTCGCGGTACGGAATATACGATTCAAGAGCTAACAGAAGATGCTTTTGAGGGGATTGACCTGGCGCTTTTCAGTGCAGGCGGCTCCATTACCAAAAAATTCGCACCAGCTGCCGTGAAGGCAGGGACCATTGTAGTGGATAACTCCAGTGCCTATAGAATGGATCCTGAAGTGCCTCTTATCGTTCCGGAGATCAATCCGGAGGATGCAAAAAAGCATAAAGGGATACTGGCCAATCCTAACTGCTCTACCATCATCATGCTAATGGCTGTATTTCCCATCTATAAACTCTACGGAGTTCGCCGAATGGTGGTGTCCACCTATCAGGCAGCCTCGGGGGCGGGTGCGGCTGCCATGCAGGAGCTGGAAGATCAGGCAAAGGCTATGCTTGCTGGAGATGAGCCTCCTACCGAGTCTTTTCCATTCCCTCTGGCTTTCAATGTATTCAGTCACAACTCTTCTCTTTATCCTGAAAATGGATTTAACCAGGAAGAAGTGAAGATGGTAAAAGAGAGTCATAAAATTCTAAGTAACAACGATCTGAAGATCAGTCCTACATGTATTCGTGTAGGCACATTTCGCGCTCATGCAGAGTCCATTCATCTGGAGCTGGAAAAGAAAGGCGATATGGATGAAATTCGCAAAGCACTTTCTAACTTCCCTGGTGTTCAGCTAAAGGATGATACAGAAAACAATCATTTTCCCATGCCTCTTGAGGTTTCCGGTGAGGATGATGTCTTTGTAGGTCGATTGCGATGGGATCTGGATGACGCGGAACATAAGAATCTTCAACTATTTTGCGTTGGGGACCAGCTACTGAAAGGTGCTGCTCTCAATGCAGTTCAAATCGCTGAAATTCTCTGAGGTTTTCTCAAACATAGGATTGCTACCGGGCTCTGCGTACGGATGTTTTGCTCTGTGATACTTCGTACCTGCAGACCGGGTCTCTGGCAAACCGTGCTAAACGAGGTTATATGGACGAACGCGAACAGGTATTAAAAGACATCCTTCAGATCTTCAAATCCAACGGTATCAAGGCCGGCGATGTAATGGACAAGAAGCAAATGATGGATGAAATCAAGTCCTGGCCCCAGCAGCGTAAGCTAATGGTCCGTGACGCCTGGCATATGCTGGTGGGCAATGGATTGATTCAGGAAGGAGATCCGGCCGGACCCCGACTTACGCCCCGTGGCGAACAGTTTATGAATTCCTGATCCTCTCATTGGTTGACAATCAGGCGAATTCGGATCTAATTAAGGCCATGAAAGTACTGGTACCCCTTGCGGATGGATTTGAAGAAATGGAGGGTATTATCATAATTGATGTTCTTCGCCGGGCCGGTCTGGAGGTGCGAACCGCCTCCCTGAAACCCGGAGAGGTCCTGGCCTCCCGAAAAACCAGACATATTGCAGATACTACAATCGATACCGTTAGAAAAGAAACGTTTGATGCTGTGGTACTTCCCGGTGGTGCGGAAGGAGCCCGAAACCTGGCTACGAACGGTGATCTGGCAGACATTTTGAAGGATCTGAAGAATAGGAATAAGCTAATAGGTGCCATCTGTGCGGCCCCGAACGTTTTACTTCAGCAGGGTATCCTGGGAGAACAGGATAGCTTCACACTGCATCCAGGAACAAAGCCAGACAGCTACGTCGGAAAATATGAGCCGGAATCAAGAGTTGTGCGATCCGGGAATGTATTTACCAGTAAGGGTCCCGGAACTGCATTTGAATTCGCGCTGAATATTGTGGAAGAACTTTGCGGCAAAGAAGTAAGGGACAAGGTGGCTGCTCCCATGTTCGTTCTTGAATCCGATTGAATTCTTGAAAGAAATCTTTGAACAGCCGTTTGATGAACTGGAGATTCCAGGCATTGGGCCTGGATCTTAAGCTTTCCCGACTATTTCATCGGTGAATTGAACTCCAGGCTTTCCGAAATACAAGAAATGTAGCCAGTAGATGCGAAAGAACAGAATCCGGGCAAAGGTTACTGCCCGGACTCAGTTTGAAAACGTAGCGGCTAAATCATTCGCCCTTGGTGGAAAGCTTTAACGGCAGGTAAAGAGGGCAAAATCCTACCAGGCTGGTTAGAACGAATACACCGCCCAGAACCAGTAGTACAATACCCAGGGTTCCAGTGATAACTCCCTGCCAGTAGAGTACACCGATGGCCAGTGCCACTACTACGCGCAATACTCGATCAATTACACCCATGTTTAGTTTCATTTAGTGCTCCTTGATGTCAGGTCCGGTTCTTAGAATTTTGCGATTTGCAGTAAAAGGACGATGCCTGTTACGATCGCAACACAGGCAAGGCATACAACGATCAATTTTACTGCCTTGCTCATATTCACGCTGCCTTTCCCGACCTTACTAATAGATTCGACGAAGGAGTGGTGCCTGTTTCAAGTCCTTTCCCGGAAAGATAGGATTTCGTGAAATATTTTTCACCAATCCTGGTAAACTGGAAGGAATGGTGGAACTCTAAAGCTTGCGAAGATCCAGAAAAGAGCCACTGGGACTGTTTGCGATCAGAGGCCACTTCTTCAGTATTGCAGCTGCTGCGTCCAGGGGCATGGGCATACTATCCGTGCCTCTTGCCTGTTGCAGTCTTTTCAATGCCGGATAGGTCTCTGTGTCTTCAATACCTGATATCGTCTCTTGCATATCCGTGTCGATGAGCCCCGGTGCCAGAGATATGAGATGAATGTCAGGTAGTTCCTCGGAATACAGTTTGATCAGCATATTTAATGCCGCTTTACTAATGCTGTAGCCAGACCAGCCGCGATTTCCGTTCACAGAGGCTCCGGATGAGATGGCCACAATATGCTCCGGTAGGAGGGGGCAGTCCGGCGACGCTAGAGAATCGATGATCAGCTTATTGGCCCAGAGGTTTACATCGGTAACAGTGCGAAGCTCATGCAGAGTCGTATTCTGGAGGTCATCAATCCGACCCAGCATGCCCGCATTTAGCCAGGCCCTGTTTATTGGAAGTTGTCGATTGGAAGCTAGCGGAGCATCCTTGTGCGAATCCAGATACCACTCGCGCAATAAATGATAGTACTGTCGTAACCGTGCTGGAAGCTCCTTCAGATCACTGATATCGCATTCGTAATGAAAGTACCTCTGGGGGAATTCCTCGAGTAATGGACTGGGACGTCGGCTGAGGCCGCTCACAATGGCTCCTTGCTCCAGCAGATACTTGCCCAGTCCGTAACCGAGTCCTGAACTGGTTCCGGTTATTAATTCCATTTGTTTTTGGTAGCAATCCGGCCCGAAAATGCAACCGGATTAGAAAATAGAGGGAAAACCTATTGTTCGGTTTTCTTTTCTGTGGTCTTTCTGGACTTGAGGGTACTTCGCTGTGAGCTTCGACAGCAGTTATTCTGCATTGCCTCCAGGGCTGATCCATCACCATTCAGTCTGCCCCGAACAATGATAGATGTTTCCAGGACCTCGGCTCCTTCCAGAGGAGATCCTTCCAGGGGAGGACCCTGCATCAAATGTGAAGGTAGGTCATAGATATGACCTGAGTCTACATCCACAAAATGGTGATGCTGGTCAATGTTGGAGTCGTAATAAATCCGGTCCGAGGAGAAAATCAATTCCCGCACCACTTCTCTTTCCACGAATAGTCTTAAAGTGTTGTAGACAGTAGCCTGGCTGCACTTTTCATATTCAGAGTTCATCCGTTGCCGAATTTCCTCTGCAGACAGATGTTGAGGCTTTTCAAAGAGTAAATGAGCGATCTCAATACGCTGGGTTGTGGGATTAATCTCCCTTTCGCGGAGCAAATCAGCGATTTCACGTTTATTCAATCCATATTTACCATTCATTATGACGAACCTTTGACGGCCTCTACCGGACCAATAATCTTTCTAAATATAGAATTACTATCGGAAAGGAAGCCCGATAATCGCTCCATGGCAAGAATTTTTCCCGCTGGACCCGTCCAGGGGTGAATAAAAACCCTGGTCAGATTGGGTTGTGGTCCAGGTACGGCTGGTCTTGACAGGCCCTTTTCCATTCAATTTCTGGCTCTATGCTGTTTAACTCAGCAATCTTTCTTCTATTATTCTTGGTAGTCTATTGTCTGTACTGGTTTCTTTCGGTACGGGGAAAGCATTATCTAATCATTGTAGCCAGTCTTGTATTCTATTCCTGGTACAGTGTTCCCTTCCTTCTATTATTCCTGGCCCTGATTCTCTGGAATTACTTTGTTTCGCTTAAACTATTGCAGCGAAAAATGCGGTGGCTTCTGGCACTCACCGTTATTCTGGATCTGTCTGTTCTGGGATTCTTCAAGTATTTCTATCTGCTGGCCCATTCCATTGGATACGCCCTGGGAATACCTTATGTGCAGGAGCTACGCGCGAACTGGGAAAGCGATTATGATATTGTTATCATTCTGCCCATTGCGATCAGTTTCTATACATTTCAGATAATAGCCTACGTAGTTGACACTTACCGGGGAGTCATAACCGAACCTCTGGCCCCCCGAAGGTTCTTTGTCTTCATTCTTTTCTTTCCGCAGTTCGTGGCCGGACCAATTCTCCGGTCACAGGATTTCATTCCGCAGATCGATACACCCAGCATAAACTGGGACCGAATGATGCGAGGACTGATGCTCATCATTCAGGGAACCATCAAAAAGGTTCTCATTGCAGATAATCTGGGGAAGTTTACCGGACCGGTCTGGATGAATCCGGAAGGCTATGATGCCCTGGTGCTCTATACTCTTCCTTTTTCATTCATGGCTCAAATCTATTGCGATTTTTCTGGCTACACAGACATGGCTAGAGGAATGGCCAAACTGATGGGCTATGAGATTCCAGAAAACTTTAGCGGGCCCTTTCTATCCACTTCCATGTCCGAGCTCTGGACACGATGGCATATTACATTGTCTACCTGGCTTAGAGATTATATCTACATCCCTCTGGGTGGATCCAAGCTAGGAGAGTTTCGCACAGTAATGAATTTGCTCATCACCATGGGTCTGGGAGGCCTCTGGCATGGGGCCACCTGGAATATGCTTTTCTGGGGAATTTACATTGGATTCTTCCTGGTAACCGAACGAGAAATGCGAGTGGCCGGCATCCGACTATTGCCTGAAGGGGCTTTCGGAAATACAATTCGCAGGCTATACGTAATTTTTGTATTTGGAATGAGTGCATTGTTTTTTGCTTCTCCGGATCTTGAAAGAACACAATCCATTCTTACTGGAATGTTTACATTTCAAAGAGCCGAGCCCATTACCGGATTCGAAACGGTATTCTTTTTGATATTGCTTTCATTCGTGTTTAATTACCTCCAATACAGACCACGACTGCACGATAAGCTTCTGGAGCGGCCTCGACTACAATATGCACTGACCATTGCTGGAACCTTCCTGACTGGTTTTCTGGTGTATCTCTATGGCGATGCATCCGGCAGTTTCATCTACTTCGCTTTTTAGGATTTAACATTGTTATTTCAATCGGATGTCCATTCGCTTATTGAAGCCAGAAATGCCAGTGGCACTGGCTTCGCATCAACTGCCGGGGGCGCCAGGGCTCCTGGCCGCCGATTTTCGATTCTAAATATCGGCCAGCCCGGAAGTTTCAAGTTTCTGGCTAATCTGATTGTGCTGTTATTTATTTTCAGCCTTCTTTCCTGCAATGGCGGTTCAATGCTGGGTAACCGGGAAAGAAATCTGGAAACTGAGAACGAAAAGCTAAAAGTATCTGACTTTCATTTTCAGGCATTTTCGCCCGTTGAAAAAAAAGTATACACGTATGAAGAATTGCCTGGTCTATTCGATAGCCTTCGAACTGCCAGCGATAGTTATTGCGAATTCATCCATAATCGAAAGCCCTATCGCAAGGATGTTGCTCTCAATCTAATTGCAGAAGAATTTCTTTCAAGGTTCTGGCGAGACCGATACTGGGGAAGCTTCCATAATCTAATTTCTGGATGCTGGAACTTTTACATTATGAACGATGTTCGTCCATTCGATGATTTCTTCTTGATTCGGAACCTGTATCCTGATGCTACCAAACATTGCTATTCCGTGGGATTGATGCAGCCATACATTATGCATAATATCCTTCAATGTCAGGATCTGAATTTTCTGGATGTGGACTGGAGAATTCACTACGCCCATTTTCAGCTAGAAGAGATGTACCGCAATGAGCGATTCAAGACAGCTGAATCCACAATCCAGGCGATTCGAGATCTACATCTGGGATGGATCGCCTTTTCGCCCACTCCAGTACAGCCTCGCCACCAGGTAAGTCCATCTACGCTTTGCAGGTTAAGTCAGCAACAATGCCTGGAGCATTTGAATCAGTATCAGAAGAATCGTAGCCTGCTGCAGGGCATAACCTGGAATCTATCTGCATTACACGATGCCGATTTTCCTGCTCATTCCGGAATGCCGGTTATCTACCTCAGCAATGCTATTGAAGAACTGTACACTTCCAGAAAGCAGTTCGATCAGCTACTGGAAAATGTGGCGGCTTCTGTGGAACCGGAAAGGCATGCACTGTTTGCCTATCACGCTGCAGGTACTGATGAGATTGGATTGTATCAGCTTAGACGACTTAAACCAGCAGCAATGAATGATTCTCAGGATGAACGGAATCGGGTATCCAATCAGTCTGCCTTTAACGGTCAGCCAGAGTATTCCATTGAGACCATCTGTAGAGATAGGTACCATCGCGCAAACACAGGAACATTGAAGGAATACACTACCTATTTCGAAAAGATCACAGAAACCAGAAATCCCACCGCATGCTCTACTTTAATTGAGAATTTACCGCAATGAGCGGGATGATCCCGGAGTCTCCTTGCTATGCCAACCGCAGCTGACTACAAAGCAAAGCCTGTTTTAGCCGGGCAGAAAGACAGTCTGGAATATGTGAGATATTCAAAAGGTCCAATACCCGGTTTCGTATTTTTGTTACTGTTTCTGTCTGTAGCTGCATTCGGCGACCTTGATTCCGAACCGGTGCATTCTTCGCCGGAGTCCGCCGAGTCCATGATCAAACCGGATACTATCAATCAGAACGCTTCTGACGAAGATAGATCAGACCAGGAATTAAGCCTGGAAGAGCAGGCGGCCCTGGAATTCTTTCATGAGCACTGGAGAAAGGCTTCCAATTTTAATCCGATAATCGCTCGCAACTATCATCCGAAAGCTCGAATACGTACCACAAGGATTCAGTCATCCGGAGAAAAGCGCTTCATGGAAGTATCAGGAAAGCAATGGTCCGACTTGATGCCCATGATGATGGCCATGGCCAGGCAGGCCGGCGATAAACAATATCTCAGCCAGGCAACCATCGAAAGCAGTGAAAACGGATACCGGATTTCAGCTGTTCGTTACTCTGAGTCCCGCTGCTACTACGATAAGAACTATTATATGGTTATAGCAAAAGAAGAGGAGCGGTACTATATCGTAGAGGAGTACATGGAAACCAGAGGGGACAATCTGTGCGAAAAGAACTGAGAATCCAGCTGGCCATTACAAATGCAGAGATCGAGAAATGCTACTCGGTAATAGCTGAACTCAGGCCACACCTTATACAGTCTGATTTTGTTTCGAGGGTGCGGCAGCAGGAGAAGGAGGGTTATAACCTGGCCTATCTCATGGATGAAAGTGATCGTATCCTTTCGGTAGCTGGTTTTCGTCTTGGCTTAAATCTGGCCTGGGGGAAATTTCTTTATGTGGATGACCTTGTGACTGCAGAATCGGCACGCAGCCTGGGTTGTGGGCAGGCAATGATTCGATGGTTAAAGGACTTTGCCGTGGCCCGGGATTGTGATCAATTCCACCTGGATTCAGGGTTGCACAGAAAGGATGCCCATCGCTTCTACGAACGAGAAGGTCTTAAGATTACCAGCTATCATTTCGCTTCTCGTCTGAAAGAGTAAATCGGGGACACGGCCTTTGCCTATCAATAACTGGCAATAGCCAGCATGAAACCCTTTCGCGGCAAGGCCGGACAAACCCTGGCCCAGGAAGATTCGTCATCCTAAATGGAACTGTCTGTGCTGCTGGATCCAGGCAGCAGAGATCCTAGCTGCTCCAGAAGGGAGCCACCTCCCATAAGCTTGATCTCTTTTACCTTCTCAACAATCTTCTCCATGGATTCCAGCTCCTTGAGTCGCAGAAGGGTGGGGTTATTTTCCATCAATTTGGCTGTATTCATCAAGCTGCGCGTGGATGCAGTTTCCTCGCGACGCTGAATCAGGTTGGCCTGGGCCTGCTTTTCTGCCAGTAGCACTCGATTCATGATTTCACGAACCTCTCCAGGAAGAATAATATCTTTGGCTCCAGCAGAAATCAATTCGTAGCCTATGCGACGGGCCTCCTCTCTTACATGATTCAGAACCGTGCTTCCAATTTTATCTCGATTCTCCAGCAATTCATCCAGAGTGAATCCCCCGGTGTATTCGCGCAGAGATAGCTGCAATGCTGTATAGAGTTGTTGCATTGGGTTCACAGCTTCTCGCAGAATTTTTTCAGGATCAGCTGCCTGTAACTGGCAGGTAAAATTTATTCTTAGGGTTACTTTATCCTTAGAGAGTAGTTCCTGTCCGGCAATATCCAATTGCTGCACTCTGAGATCGCAGGAGCTTACTTCGACGGAATCCGGGCACTTCCAGTAAGCGTAATCCCCGGGCTCCAGTAGTCCCCGAAATTCTCTGTTTATGAACAGTGCTCCTTTTTCATAGCTCTGCACAGTGAATACATTTACCAGCTCAATGACCCCTGGCCTGCGAAGCCAGTCCCGTTTAATTCCTTCTTCGATGAACGGTTGGGAAAGATCAGCAAAAACAAACTCATATTTATGCAGGCCCTTCCAGTATGCGTGTCGACCTGGTTGCAGGGTTTCCAGAAACACACCATCTTCAAAGATCAGGCAAATCTGTCCGTCCCTGACATCCAAAAACTTCAGATAATCCTCTGCATTTGCTAGCTTTTCTATTAATGCAATATCCGAATCGCCCACCAGACGCCCCCTTCGTTTGTGAATTTCGATCAGCCCGGGGAAAAAATAGAATCCAGGGCCAACGATCTTATCTGGAGAGCCATACTTGTAAACCAGTCCACAGTTTTGATTCGCAATTCGCATTGCAATCTCCTCACTGCAATCCTGTTGCTACGGATTGCAAACTACTTAGATTCAAGAGAGGAAAAGGGGTAGCTTCGCCATTCGTAACAGGCGGGGAACAGGTTTAGCAAGATTGCATCCCTTTGAGCCCGGCTTTCGAAGTTAGCCGTAGCCTCCACCGTCCGCCGCTTTCGCAGGAATTCATCTAACGATATCCCCCATTCCACAAGGCCCGCTTCGAACTGCCGCGAACGGCGGGCTAGGCTTCCCCTCTTCCCGGGTGATCCTTTTTACAAGGGATCAGCTTTTTCCTGAAGAGTGTACTGCTCTACCAGCTGAGCTAATGAAGCTAATGCTTCATGCGAGAATCGAACTCGCCACCTGCACATTTGGAGCACCTTTCTAGTCGCAGAGCGAAATACCGTACCTGATTCAGGCGGCACCGTATGGCAGTAAAAACCAGTACCCCGGGCTTTGCGATTTCGATAACGCGCGCACCAAGGGAAGCCTGTAGTCCAGGAATCTGCAAGCCTTTTATGGAAATCAAGCGGATGGTCTGGAACTGCTTTCCAGCCGGTCCTTTTTTGCGGGGGCAGTGGAAAGTATCCAGCCCATGCTTAGAGCACAAATGGAATACATTGCAGGCCATAAATAAGGCAGAAAAGTAAACCAGGGATCCTGCAAGGAGGAGGCCCGGGGAGGAATCTGGATATGGAGCAGATAGACGAGAAGTGCGGTACCGGCCAGCCGAAGAGCCTCGATCTGGGACCATCCTTTGCGGCTGGAAAGTATCCATCCCAGGGAAATGAGTCCAAGAGTGGACCATGCAGTGATGCCTGCCAGTCCCAGGAGTCCTAGATCCTTTTCCAAAAGTAATGCCACAAATACGATTCCATTGATCAGACCAAACCATAATCCAGCGTAGATCATTGCGGGCGTAGTACTATTAATCTGGAACTTTTCATAGGATTCCTTATTAACCTCTGGTATTATGATTGGCTGCCCTGGATTGAGAGGATCATATCCCGGTCGGCGAAACCAGATTAATAGCTTCTCTTTCAGGGTAGGGGCCCGCTTTGCCAGATCTAGAATTTCCTTCCAGTAGTGCAGATTGGACCAGAGAGGATTGTAGCTGCGAAACGGCTTCACGATTCCATACACCGGTTCCTGTTCCTCTTTTTGAAATGTGCCAAATAGACGATCCCATAGAATAAGAGTACCGCCGTGGTTTTTGTCTATGTACTCCGGATTCCTGCCATGGTGCACTCTATGATGCGAAGGTGTATTTAAGACCCATTCAAGGATTCCCAGGTTGCCTATGAGCCGGGTGTGAATCCAGAATTGATAGATCAAACTGATTTCTCCTATGGCCACCAGAAGGGCAGGATGGATTCCCAGAAATGCCAGAGGCAGAAAAAAGATCCAGGTGAATAGCTGATGAAAGGCTGGTTGTCGCAATGCTACGGTCAAATTGAACTCTTCGCTTTGATGGTGCACCACATGTCCGGCCCAGAGAAAGTTCATTTCATGACTCATTCGATGGGCCCAGTAGTAGAAAAAGTCGAAGGCGATAAAACCAACCAGCGCAGAAGTCCCCAGCGAGATGGGGTTGCCTGGATCCCATTCGATAAGCCGCGCATGCTTGTAGAAGAAACTATAGATTAATACAGTCAGGCTCAGATAGAACAGAGTAAAAAGCCGATTCAGGATACCTGTGGATAGATCAGTGATGCTATCGTTGAAGTTGTACAATGGCTTCCCGGTGATCCATTGGAAAGACAATTCCGCCAGAATAAACAGAAAGAAAGCCGGTATTGCAAATATAATGAATGAGGGTAATTCCAGTGCTTCCATGATATCTCCTGGGTACTGCCGCATGGGCAGGCGTCATTTTCTGACACGATGTCAGTTTTTTAGGGTCCGTCAAGGAATTCCCTGTTCAGGATTCTTTGTCCTTTTCGTGATTTCTAGTCTCGCCCCAAAAGAATCAGTTTTCCCGAACCGGCAATTCCCGGAGGACCTGATAGGACTTGCTTGACCGTTTCTAATTCGCAAAGAATACCTGAGTTCTATGAATCTGAGCGATTGGCTCCATGTTAAATTCGATGAAAATCGAGTTCATATGAAGGCGGATCCACGGGACCGTCCAGGCTGGGAACAATCCTTCGATTGGAAGTCTATTATTAGAATCTGCTTTGAGAATGGGGACTGGATGAGCTCCGATACTATCTATGTATTCACCGATGCTAGAGAAGAAAGCTATGTAATTCCCACCCAGGCAGATGGAGGAGCGGAATTCTGGTCTGAGGTGATTCGACGAAAGCTATTCGATGCAGAGCTGGCTATTGAAATGGCAACTCAGTCTGAAGGATTCGCCTGCTTTCCTCCAGAAGAAAGTTAGTCCAGACTCAGCCCGTTTCCAGGTATCAGAACTCTGCTGCCGGATCTATCGCGAATTACGGCATCCACCGTCCGAGCCAGAACCCGGTGTGAGGCAAGCTCCCGTTTTCGAGCAAGCATCAAATTTATTGCTCTGGTTGCAGAGTCGCTTCCACCAATCGTTCTATTTGAGTGTCCAGCAATTGTAAACCGGCAAGGGACCATTGAAACGTTTCCTTTTTCAGAATTCCCAGATTTTCCCGGTCCATCTTTTCCAGTGAATTTATCAGCGCCGACCATCGACTATTGCGATCCTTTTCTGTCCAGCTCTGTTGATCCCAGATCTCTGTGATTCTATCCAGGCGAATGGGTACTGTAATTCGAAAAATGTTAAGAAAAAGATCGATAATTGGATTGTGCTCTTCGCTTGATTGAGCGCGACCTGGAGAGGAAGTCCAGGCGTTCAGGTTTCGAGGATTCGCATAGCGAATCTGTCCATTGAATCCATGCGCCCCTGGACCCAGACCCAGGTAAGGGCGATAATCCCAGTATTTCCAGTTATGTTTACAGATTTCTCCTATTGCTGAATAATTCGAAATCTCATATTGATGAAAGCCTTTGTCTTTCAGTAGACCGGGAAGATTCGAAAATACTTTCTCCTGCAATCCTTCGTTTGGAGCTCCCTGGCTGCCCCGGTTGATGTGTCTTGCGTACCTGGTTTCTGGCTCCACAGTTAGGGAGTACACAGACAGATGCTGAATCCTGTAGCGGAGCACCTTTTCCAGGTCCCGGGCAAACTCTTCGTAGGTCTGTCCGTGAAATCCGTAGATTAGATCCACGCCTACGGAAGGAATAGAGCAGGCTGTCAGTGCTTCCAGAAGTCCTGCATATCTCTGTGTATCGAAGAATCGATTCATATCCTTCAAGAAGTTCGAATTGTAAGTTTGCAGTCCGGAGTTAACTCGATTAATTCCCAGATTACTCAGAGCTTCCAGATATTCCGGGACCAGATTTTCTGGATTTCCTTCCAGGGTTATTTCTGCCGGGGAATCCACAGAAAACAGTTCCTTTAGCCTGAAAAGTATGCGTTCAATCATCTCCGGCGGCATCATAGAAGAGGTACCGCCACCAAAGTATATGGAATCGAAGTGCTGGGATGCAAAGTCCGGATCTGCAGCGCGGATTTCCATTTCGCGATTCAGGGACTCTTCGTAGAGTCTTAGTCTTTCAGAGAAATCGGCGCCCGGCAATTCATCCAGACCCACGGAAAAAAAATCGCAGTAGTGGCATTTTTGCAAACAGTAAGGGAAGTGCAGATAGATCCCGGATTTAGTGCTGGACACCGGCTGAATTGGTATAACTTTCGGAGGCATTGCTATGAGCTACGCTCCTGAATCCATAGCCTATCATCAAGGCGAATATAAGCCCCTGAAAGACTGCAATGTGAATATCATGACCCATGCATTGCAGTACGGAACCATGGTCTTTGGAGGACTCCGCGGCTATTATGATGCGGAGTCTGACAACGTCTATCTGTTTCGACCGGACGATCACATGAAGCGTCTGCATAGAAGTGCCCATATAATGCAGATGGTGCCGCCTTTGAGCGAGCCAGAGATGGTAGAAGTGGCACTGGAAATTTCTCGTAGAAATGACTATCGATGCAATGTGTACTACCGCCCATTTGTGTATAAAGATGCATTGCAGCTTTCGCCCAGATTGCATGATGTAAGCGATGATTTTGCCATGTACTCTCTGGTGCTGGATGACTATCTGGATACCAGTCGAGGCATGCGTACCGTGGTTTCCAGCTGGCGACGAATCGATGAAAACATTATTCCTACCCGGGCCAAGGTATCCGGTGGATATGCGAACTCGGCTCTTGCAAAGTCAGAAGCTGTTCAGCATGGTTTTGATGAAGCAATTTTTCTGGATTCCCGTGGATTCGTAAGTGAAGGAAGTGCAGAAAACATCTTCATGGTACGCGATGGAGTATTGATCACTCCTCCGGTGGCTGCATCTATACTTGAGGGAATCACTCGGCGTAGCATCATTGAGCTGGCCCGGTTGGAAGGAATGACGGTTGTGGAAAGGGATATGGCCCGAACAGAACTCTATATTGCAGATGAACTCTTCTTTTGTGGAACAGGAGCGCAGGTGGCCTGGATTGAAGAAGTGGATCGTCGCATTATAGCCGACGGAAAGATCGGTCCCATAACTCAGCGACTGAGGGATCGATTTCGTCAGTCCGTGATTGGAAGAGATCCTGAAACACGTCACTGGGTGCGTCCTGTATTCGAATCCCGGGTTAATGCTTGATGGCCACTGGCTATGAGCGAAAGCTCGGACTTTCCGAAACACTTTCCATAGTTGTGGGCCGAATCATTGGCTCCGGCATATTTCGCACACCGGCTCCTATCATGGCCTGCGTGGGCGTGGTTTCCATGTTCTATGGCGCCTGGATTGTTGGAGGAATCATTACAATTCTTTCAGCTCTTCTTTTTGCGGAACTGGTTGCTATGGTGCCTCGGTCTGGAGGTCCGTATGTTTATCTTCGCCTGGCCTACCATCCTCTGGTTGCATTTCTGCGAGGCTGGGCTATGTTCTTTGTTTCTGAAACGGCCTCCATCGTCGCCGTAGCTCTGGTGTTTTCTGCTTATGGACTGGGTCTGGTTGCCCAGATAGATCCGGAACTGATGGCGGACCTGGGCGTATCCTCTGCATTAATTTTGCGAGGAAGCATTGCATTTACGCTTATCTGGCTATTAACTCTGGCCAATTGCTTTGGTGTTTTTCTCAGTGGAATCATTCAGGATATTTTTAGCGTAGTCAAGATTGCTGCACTCCTGATGATCGCAGCCGCATGTTTTGGTTCCTCCCCGGATTTCTCGCACTTTGGCATGGATGTTATAGCCAATCCGGATCCAGATGCACCGGAAGCGGGTAGTATAGCAGCTCTCTTTGCTGCACTGCGATACAGCTTCTTCGCGTACAGCGGATGGGAAGGAGCAACGTATGTGGCTGAAGAAGTGAAAGAGCCAGAAAAAAATCTACCGCGCTCGCTATTTCTGGGAATAGGAACAGTGATGGTACTTTATCTTCTGGTAAATACCGCCTATCTGACTCAGCTTTCGCCTCAGGAAATGGTGGAAAACAAAGCAGTGGCCGTGCAATCTATGACGAATGCAGTAGGCATCGTAGGTGCCGTCCTTGTGGGTCTGGCTATAATGGTTTCGACTTTTGGCAATGTATCTTCGCAGGTTCTGGTCAAGAGTAGAACCTGGCATGCCATGGCCCGGGATGGACTTTTCTTTCGCTTCCTGGGTGAGCTAAGCCCCTCTTATCGTACTCCTAATCGAGCTCTTCTATTTCAGGGTTTCTGGGCCAGTTGCCTGCTCGCCCTGGCTGTATTTGCGGAAGTATTCCATTCTGACCCGGAAAGGGATAACCTCTATGAAACAATCATCGATTTCTTCTCTTTTACCAGTACCATCTTCAACATTCTAACTCTGGCCTCGGTAGCTGTTTTGAGATACAAACTGCCAGATCTACCTCGTCCGTTTCGAGTGCCCTATCTTTCAGCGGTGCTGGGAGTTGTGATGCTACTACAGATTGCCTTTCTGGTGTACACTTTGATGGATGCTTTTGTGCCCTCTCTACTTGGATTTGCATTAACTTTAAGTGGTCTTGTGTACTGGTTCTGGTTTGTGGATCCTGAGAAAAGAAAGAGCATCGGTCATGATCAGGTACTGGCCGAGCTGAAAAAAAACGATTGAGATTCTAGATATGCGGCGTCTAAGTTAGTGCATGGCTTTTCCTGAATCCATTTTGAAACTTGCCTCCCTGGCCATCTTTGTACTGCTTGGGGCCTTTTTGATTCCAGGCTCGGTACAGGCTGACGGATGCTATATCTGCAAGCCTGGTAGCTCAGCCAACTGTAAGCATTACTGCAAATTCAGAGGCGACGATGACTGGGAAAACCGAAAGAAATGCCAGAAAGCTGGATGCGATATTGGTGGCACAGCCTCCTGTCCTACCGGAGCAAACTATCAGGTATGCTATGTGGAAGGTCCCACAGACAGTCCGGTGGATCACCTGGCTATTCTCTATAACTGGAATTTTGCTTCTGACTGATATGGCTGAATCCGGATGAAGATGTCTGGATAGGAATGGCCAGGCATTGATCTGATTTTCCGTTCAATTCCGATCGTTTTTGCAGTCTAATGCCTACTGCAGTATCAGGAAAGATCCAAACAGAACTGTGCTGATTCTATGCACCAGGCCACCGCCTCATTTTGTGAGATCTCCTGGCCCATTAATCTTGATTGAGCCGGTCCAATTCCATCGCACTCAGAGCTTCCTGGCGTTCACGGTGTTGCTTGATATGCGCTTTTACATCCACGAACAATTTGAGTGTGATAAATACACATAGAAAAACGATGCCAGCTAATTCCTTCCCGGTGGCAGCCATGATTCCCAGATAAGCAGCCGCGCCAAAGAGAATGGTAATATGCATTACGATGATCCTCGGGTAGGGAAGCATCATCAGTTTATTGTCCGGAATACCTCGGTACTCTTTCTTGAGTATGTCATGTACAAATAGAGAGTTCAAATGCCCCAGAAATATCATCGCGAGAATCATCACCTGAAATGGCTCGGCCACTATGGGGCCGTTAGCCTCCATTCCATCCACTGATAATCCATTCCATTGGGCCAGAGTATCTGTAAATCCTGAGCCAGATTCCTGACCGAACAGAGTAGAAAGCACAACCAGAAATACCAGGTGCCCGGCATTGAATCCGTTAAAATGGACCAGGAAAAATACAGCCATGAAAAGCACAGAAGCCATACGAATCGGGTTCTTGATTTCCGGCTCCGGCGAAAATGCAGATAGCAAGAATCTACTAAAATGAATCAATCCGATGCATACGCTCTCGAACCAGAAAAGGTACATCAGCTGCCAGGCGTCCCATCGAAATAGTATGGTCCCTGCAATGACCAGCAGGTTGGATGCGATTAGAATGGCTGAACTGTAGATAAGGTTTCTGGATGCGCCGGCAAACTGCGGCAATACTAGCTGAATTAATTTGAAGATCCACTGACTCACAATGCGTTCCTGTAGAACAACGGAGCATTGGCCGTCCTCTGTGGCAAGATTCTAAATGAAACCAGGCTCCTTTTTCGGGGATCGCAGTGAGTTATCGTAATTCAGACAGGGTAGTAAGATTTGTGTTTAGAAATGCTTCCCGGGCAATAAGGAGACCCCTCGTTGACGATTTCTGAAGCTAATTCTCCTGGTTGCACAATCAAAGAATAGTATCTGACATGGACTCCTGGAGTGGCCGCAATACAGCTCTGAGCTCCTCATGTATGTTCCCATTACTGGCAACCAGAAGTTTCATTCCCGGTACATACGGTTCGCCTGACAGATTGGTCACTGTTCCTCCGGCTTCCCGCACAATGCATGTTGCTGCCGCCGTATCCCAGGGCTGTAGAAAGAATTCATAATGAGCATCGAAGATACCTTCTGCCAGGTAGGTTAAATCCACGCAGCAGGCACCCGTGCGACGCAGGCCTCGAGCATTCTGCAAGGTCAGCTTGATACCAGTTAGCAGAGTCTCCAGAAATTCTTGTCTGGAATATGGAAAGCCTGTCACTACCAGACATTCGGAAAGAGGATTTCGCATGGAGACATGGATGGGTTTTCCGTTCTTGAATGCTCCCTGGCCTTGAATGGCTGTGTATAGATCTCCAGTGGCCGGATGCAAAATAGCTCCAGCTACACAATCCTGGCCCTGCATGATTCCTGCTGATATGGCGTATTGAGGACTACCATGAGTATAGTTTACAGTGCCGTCCAGTGGATCCAGAACCCACTGATATTGTTTGGGCTTTTGAGATTCTGAATGTGGACCTGGATTATTGTTTGTGCTGGCAGCTGTGGAACCGGATTCTTCGGCAAGAATCGAGTCTTTCGGAAAATGAGCTTTGATGGTTTCGATTAGAATCTCTTCGCTTTCACGGTCAGCCCTGGTCACCAGATCCCGGGGATTGCTTTTGGACGATACCTGTAGATCGCCATGCTGCAGATTTCGTAGAAGTTCAGCGCTCTGCTCCATAGCTGGCTGAATTGTGTCAAGTCTTGTTTGAAGCGGTTGCACCAGGATCAATTCTGTGGAAAGCAGCCGCAGGCCGAGCCACAGGGCCCTCCGCTGCTAAAAGAGCGCTCCGGTAATCGGTCCGAGGAACCCACTGCAACAGCGGCAAATAGCTGATGAGTATTCACGGAATTGCATTCAGTGCATTTCACAGAAAGGCCACTTTCCTTTTGAGCCAGAGAAAGCTTCACTTCCACAACGCTCTGACAGTCATCGCATTTGTAATCGTAATAGGGCATAATCGCAAGGAAGCCTGTAACCGGTTACTCAGCAACTAAAAATCCTATGCCCTTTGGCCTGCAACGTAATCCTGCCACTATGCTGGATGTTTACCTCATTCGTCACGGTGAGACCATATATAACAGTGAGCATCGAATTCAGGGAACTCTGGATTCTGCATTGTCCGAAAAAGGGCAGCGGCAGTGCGAACTTCTGGGCCAGGGGCTCCAGAAAAGGCTGGCAGGTATGAAGATTCATCGCTGGTACGTATCTCCCCAGGGAAGGGCCCGTCAATCTTCGGCCATTATTCGTCAATATCTACGGAGAAACGATCTGCCGGAGGAAACCGTGGAAAATGATCTGAGAGAAATCGATTGCGGAGAAGCTGAGGGTAAGATTCGGTTTGATCTGGATTCCGGGCTACTGAATAACCTTCATCGTGATCCCTATCAAAGATTTCCGGGTGGGCAAAGCGTGGCTGATTTAATCGAACGAGGCAAAAGCCTGATGGATCGAATTTTTGCACCGCCAAAAACTGGAGCAACGGAGCCAGGGGCGCAGCAAATCGATCACTCAGAAAAAGACAATCTGGATTCCGGGCCTGAGTCTCATCGAGTGATTGTAGTATCTCATGGAAACTTTATTCGGGCCCTGGCAACAGCCATGACAGGCATGCCTGCTGAGTTCTCATTGAGAATTAGTATGGGCAACACTGGTCTATGTCATCTGGCGCGCAGAATGGATGATGCGCATTTCAAAATGTATCTCTGGAATGACCTGGGGCATACATTGGGCATTTGATCAGACCTATGTTCGGTATTCTGGACGGCGAATCTCAGGAATCGGGCAGATGGTTTAGATACTGTAGCATAGCTCGATAGAAATTCTTATCTTCTTCTTTCGTAGCCAATTGTATGGTAGCGCCACCACTCACTTGAACGCCGGAGGCCTGGTCCAGTTTGGATTTAAATTTTTGGATGAGTTCCTTCTTATGCCCGTGCACATAATCATGGCCGGCATAGACATACCCTTTTCCAGGCACCGGAATTCGAATCATCGTAGATGTAGACTGTGCCCCTGCATCTACGAGCCCTAGAACCTTTTGTGCAATTTCTTTCTGATTGTTGTTTGCCAGACGCATTACCTGGTCTCGGTCCGGGTAGAAATTCTTATCCCACATCAAATTCACCTGAGTGAGCAGATAATTCAGAAGTTCCTGGGCTTCATGATCAAAGCCAGGTGAAGCCTCTTTCTCGGAGGCCAGATCTGCCAGGGCCGATGAGCTGCCTGCGGTTCGCCTGCGAGCTAAATCCTTAACATCTTTTCTTGCCTGTTTGGTCTTTACTTTGCTTTTGCGTTCCGATTGGATTCTCTCCTGTTCTCCTCGTTCCATATCCAGACGCCTCTGAATCTTCGCGATCTTCGCATCGGTTAATCTTTTTCCTGTCAGGGTAAGCCAGAGTTTTTCCAGAGGAGATAGATAGGCCTTATACGAGTCGCGGATGGCTTCTCTCATTTGCTCAAGGTAGGCAGGAGGGACAAATTGCTTTAGCTCAGAATCCGGTCGGCTCTTCATCTGTAGCATCTCTTCCAGAATGCGAATCAGAAACGTATCACCGGTCTTTTTGTACGCTTCCAGGGCTGTTTGAATCGCCTGGCCGGTAATTGCCCGGTCTTTATAGAGCAAATATATTGTATCGTAATCGGTGGGCTCTCGGCTACCCGAGGAGGCCAGGGGTGGGTCGGCTGCTACCAGCACAGGGCTGGAACTTTCGTTCAAGAATAACTCAAGGTAGTTCTCTTCGATATTGATTTTACGACCATTCTTTGCGCGAAAGATTCCCTTATGATTCTTGAGTTTTTGAAGAATAATCTGTAATTCCTGCTTCTGTTCATCCTTTTTATTTTCCCGGGCTTTTTCATCATACCACTGGCGTAAGCGAACGGCCTCCGCAGCGATCTCAATAATATAGGCGGGCATGGTTTCATGACCTCTGGCATGCTCCAGGATATGGTGCGCAGCGGCCTCAGCAGCATCTTCCACATGTCCGGATTGTTGAAACCGGTTCATCTGACTTTGAGTGCTCGGGTCTACCATCTCTTTTACTGCATCATGAGTCAGTATTTCAACCAGGCGAGAGTATCTATGTTTTATGTTTTCCAGGATGTTAAATAGGACGATGTCCGGTATTTTATGACCTGTCTCGTTACGCAGATCCTGGCAGGACAGACTGAAAATAATCTTTTCGCGCAGTAAATCCATGATCAGTGGGCGAAAAAGTTTGATGCGAAGAGATTGATTGACTCGCTTCAGGATAAGAGCATCTGCCTGCTCATCGTCTTGTTCTGCTTTTTCATCACCGGTCATGGATGTGATGTACATTTTGCCCAGAATCGTCTCAACCCGGCCGGCCCTGGGATTTGCATCCTGGATTTTGTGAAAGGCCGGTCCGCCCGGAAGAGCAGGATCCAGGTCACGGATGAGTCCTTTGATATATACCAGATTGTTTCTGGTCGTAGATCGATAGGCCACGGCAACCTTATCTGCATGCTTTTCGGTAGGAGCAACCAGACGAGTTATGAATTGATCCGGTGCAGTGGCATTGGGCTTTAATTCACGAATAATATGCAGAAACGGTGGCGATTGGACAGACATAAGACAGACGGTCCGCAAAAGCTCAGACTCGGATGGCATGGGCGATTTGTCCGAAATGGCCCTTTTATGCATCTGTAGATCGGCGAAAATGTCTTCCACCGAAGGATAATAGGTTTCTTTGGAGGAGCGAGCGCCGGTAAGAAAACTCTGCAGCAAATCATAGACCTGGTTGGCCAGTCTGGATCGGCTCTTCAGCGGTGCAATGATCCGTGAATCATCCAGCTGAAGATTGCTGAGTGTCTTGAGCGCCACATCCGGGGCCATTGCATCAAAAATGCCACTTCCTTCCCCTCTATCCGTCTGGGAAGTGCTCTGATTCTCGCTCACGATACTTTTTTAGCAAAGCTGGTTGAAAAAGGCAAGTAATGCGCAAAGGTTAATCCCTGTTTTCCGGACTAACCTGCAAGCACTAAGGAAAATCCAGGACAGATCGGTCACTCTGCGGCCCCTGGATGGGCTCCTGGCGTAGCGGAAATCAGGGCATGGGTTCAGGGTGCCGGTTAAGGCTCTGGTAAGCGGAGGCAATATCCCATCCTGCAGAGGAAGGAAGCAAAAATGAGGTCAGGAATGAAAGTGCAAGGGTCCCTGGATACATCCAGAAGGAGTAAAGAATCTGGTAATCTGTATCTGGATGGAATGTAACATGCACCGCCGAAGGCCAGATCAGCCCTGCAACCCAGGCCAGGATGGCCAGAGCAGAGAAGAACCAGAGAATGGAACGGCGATAGGGAAACTGAATTAAGGATACAATTAGTCCCAGAAAGCCGGCAAAAGTAAAAAAGGTCCAGAATCTGGATCGAACTCCGTACAGCTCCAGCTGTTCGAACTGAATCTCGTAGCTAAACCAGGGCCAGCCAGCAACCAGAATTACAGCCAGAGATGCAATAAGCAGTAACCAGGCGCTTCCCAGGGATTTACAGAAATGCAAAGTCTGTCGGGAAATCCCTTTTAGAATCTGCCACCAGCCTTTGGCAAAGTTAACCGGAGTCTTCCAGATAAGAGTGATGATGCTTTGTATGGCCTGAGTCATGCTTGCTAATTATTACTGGTTGGACACTAGAGTCTATTGGACTTCGAATAATAGTTCGAGCTCAACAGCGGCATTCAATGGTAGAGCACTGACTCCTACTGCGGCACGACTGTGAATCCCTGCATCTCCCAGGATTTGCTGGGCCAGATTCGAAGCTCCGTTGGCTACAATATGATGCCCGTGAAATTCCGGGGAGGATGAAACAAAGGCCCCCAGGCGGATGAGCTGTTTGATGCTGTTTAGTTCTGCAACAGTAGTAAATGCAGCCAGCCCATTCAGAAAACACTGAGCCATAGCGGCCTGAGCTGCCTCCACATCATCATCGGTTTTCAGCTGTCCCATGAGTACAAGCTTACCATCACGTACAGGAAGCTGGCCACTGACATACACCAGGTTTCCCGATCTTTTGGCCGGTAAGTAAGAGGCTACCGGCGGATTTACCACAGGCAATTCCAGGCCCAGTTCCTTGAGCTTCTCTTGAATCATAGCTACGGAATGGCCTGGCAGGGCTCAGCGGGCAAACCTTTTTGTCGGATTGGAAATGCGGCTTTCAGCCTGCGTAGCCCAACACAGTCAGCTCATTCGTAAAGTGAATCGCCGGGCTGGAAGATGGTTCGGGCCCCTGCATAGCTTCTTTGCCAGTATTTCAGTCGAAGGTCGGCTATGCTCACTGTTTTTCCGCTGCTGGGTGCATGGATGAACCGGTAGTTACCAATGTAGATTCCAACGTGGGATATAGAGCTTCCATCAGTGCGAAAGAATACCAGGTCACCGGCCTGGGGAATTCGCACCGGTCGCAGGGCAGTGTACTGGGTGGATGCAGAGCGGGGAATGGAGTATCCGGCTTCGCGGTACACGAAGCTGGTCAGTCCGGAGCAATCAAAGCCTGAAGGAGATTGACCGCCCGGTCGATAGGGAACGCCCAGGTATTGCTCTGCCAGGCGCACAATTCCACCACCATCATACACCGTGATTCTGCGATGATTCACTTCTGTAGGCTCTTCAGGGCTGTATCCGATTACAACGGCAGCGGGAATTACGAAGGCCAGGGTAAGGACTAGCAATCTTATTTTAGCAAGGCGTTTCTTCATCTCTGGATCCTTTTCACTATTGCTTATTATCGGCATTTTCGCTGGCATATTGATACCCCGGAACATTGCAGATTTGCTATCTAATTCAATCCTTTCATACAGCCCGGGCAAGACTGCCCCACCGTAGTTCGGGGATAACCGCAGCCTGCAGTTCAGTTTTTTTCTGGATAAAAACAGGCCACCTGGGCGGTTCCCACGCTTTCCAGGGCCGGAACATTAGAGGAGCAATCGTCTCTTACTTTTGGACAACGGGGATGGAATACGCATCCAGACGGCAAATTGGAAGGAGAGGGCACTTCACCGCCCAGTAATCTGGGTCTTCGGTTCGGATGTATGGAAGGAATGGCTGCCATCAATGCTTCAGTGTAGGGATGGGCGGGCTTCTGAAAAAGCTGCTCCGTGGGTGCCACCTCCATGACCCGACCTCCGTACATAACGCAAACTCGATCGCTCATATTTCGTACAAGCGATAGATCATGAGTAATGAATAGCAGGGATAGTTTCAGTTCTTCTTTCAGTTTGAGTAATAGCTGTATAATCTGAGCCTGCACAGATACATCCAGAGCGCTGGTCACTTCATCGCAAACAATCAATCTGGGTCGTAATCCCACAGCTCGTGCAATGCCAATTCTCTGTCTCTGTCCTCCGGAAAATGCATGAGGAAAGCGATCCATGGCGTTCTCGGAAAGACCTACCATTTCAAGAAGTTCGGCCACCTTGCTGCGCGCATTGCTTCTATCACATAATCCGTGAATTCGCATTGGCTCGCTCAAAATTTCGAAAACAGTATGCCTGGGATTCAAAGAAGAGTACGGGTCCTGAAAAATGATCTGAAAATCACTGCGAAAGGGTTTCCAGGATTTTTGATCCTTTATGTCGATTTCCTTTCCTTCCAGAAACAATCGACCGGATGTGGGTAATGTAAGACCCAGGATGCTATTTCCCAGGGTGCTCTTTCCGCATCCAGATTCTCCTACAACAGCCAGCACTTCTCCCTCTTCTACGGAAAGGGAAACTCCATCCACTGCTTTGACCCAGCCTACGGTTCTGCGAAAGAGTCCCCCTGTGATGGGAAAATGCGTCTGTAGCTTCTCGACTTTCAGAAGACTCATACCCGGGCCTCCTCATACAGATAGCAGCATACGTTCTGACCCGGTTCAGGTTGAAAAACAGGCACAGTCCTGTCGCAGGGATCGAATGCTTTATCGCATCTGGGACGAAAGCGGCATCCGGAGGGGAAACTACCGGGAGAGGGGACCTGACCTACAATGGGCTTCAATTCTTTTCTTTCGTCTACATCCGGAAGCGCAGACATGAGACCCTGGCTATAAGGATGATAGGGATTCTGGAGAAATGAGGAAACATCCCGTTCCTCAATCAAGTTACCGGCGTACATGACTCCCACTCGATCTGCATACTGCGCGATTAGTCCAATGTTATGAGTAATCAATAAAACAGCGCATCCCTCTTCCTTTTGGAGTTCCACCAAGAGCTCCATTATCTGCGCCTGCACTGTAACATCCAGAGCTGTAGTGGGCTCGTCTGCTATAATCAAGGACGGATGGAGCAACAGTGAAAGTGCAATGACCACTCTCTGTAGCATTCCTCCAGACAGCTGATGCGGATAGGAAGATAGGATTCTCTCTGGATCCGAAAATCCTACTCTGCGAAGCACTTGATCCATTCTCTGCTCAGGATTCCCTGCGAAATCATGAAACTCAAAGAGTTCAACCAGTTGCTTACGAATCGTGAGCAATGGATTCAGGGCACTCGTGGGCTCCTGAAAAATCATGCTGATTTGAGCACCCCGAACCTGTCTTAGTTTTTCTGGACTCAGCTTATATATATCTTGATCCTTAAATAGGATTCTGCCATCATCAAGGCGTCCTCCCGGCTCGGGTAGCATCCCCAGGCAGGCCAGTGCAGTAATGGTCTTGCCGCACCCTGACTCGCCTACAATACCATAAATCTGACCGGCCTCGATGGAGAAGCTTACACTGTCAGTAATTCCTACGGAGCCAATTCCGATGGCAAGGTTTTCAACGCTAAGAACTGCAGTCATTATTCTAGCTCGTTATAATATTTATAGAGTTCATCCAGCAAGAATTCACACACAATGCGATCCTTAACGCCGGGATCTTTCTTATCCAGCAGAATTTCCTTGAGCCTCAGGAGCTTGTAGTTAATCATTTTCTGCTTGGTATTTTTATTCTGAGCCTTGCTATGCAGTACGTACATGGTCAGAGTACCCGGTTCTGCGGAGAGTATTCTGGCTTTCGCATGAATCTCCAGAAACCGCTTGAGTCGTTCCAGAAGATCCTCTCGATGCATCGCTTCCACGGGCCCAGATTGTTGGACTGTGTCTGAAATCAAAGTACTTTCCCGCAGTCCGGGTAGATGCTAGAATGTTCCCATGTCTCAGCAGCACAGTTTTTCGATCATTGGGGCCGGAGTAATGGGCAAAGGATTGGCCCTGAACTTGAAGCAGGCCGGCGCAAAAGTGCAGGTTTACGTCAGGGATCTTACCAGAGCCAGGGAACTGATTGAAAAAGGCATTCATGCCAGTTCCGATCCAGTAGAGGCCTCCAGGGCAACCCGCACCATCGTACTTTGTCTTACCACCGATGAAGTGCTGGATCAGGTGGTTCATAAATCCGGCCTTTTCAGGGACTTGAGCAACCGTGTGCAGGACGGTGAATCATTGACTCTTATCGATGCAGGGACTACCTCACCGGAATTTACTGAGTCTCTGGCAAATGATTGTGCAATTAACGGGATCAGTTTTCTGGATGCTCCAATGACCGGCAGCAAGAATGCAGCGGCCGCCGGCGAAGTATTGTTTATGGCAGGGGGAAGTGACCAGACGGTACAGTCCCAGACATTCTTTTTTGAAACCTGCGGCAAAAAGGTAATTCACTGTGGTCCCACCGGATCTGGCCAGAGGGTAAAAATTGCATTGAATCTTACCCAGGCTTCTATCATGCAAGCGCTTACCGAAGGATGGATACTTTCTAGAAAACTTGGAGTGAGTACCGAAGTATACGGCGAAGTGATTCGCAATTCCGCGGCCCGGTCAGGGATATCGGATTTCAAACTTGAATGCATCTTCAATAAGGATTACGAGGAGCATTTTGCTTTGAAGAACATGAACAAGGATGTTAACCATGCTATGAATCTGGCGCGAAAACATAATGTATCTCTTCCTCTGGCTTCATCACTCAAAACTATTTACGAAGCAGGGATGAACCGTGGCTTTGAAGAGGATGATTTTTGTGGACTTGCCAGGGTGAATGAATTTCTGAACGGATTGAATAGCTAGATTCATCTCAGACAGAACTGATCCGGGACAACGGTAGCCAGAGAAAGCATCTTGTGATAAAAGTTTTATGACTACTTCGCATTGCAGTTGACGAAACTCAAATAGTTTGATGATCTTCGCCAATATGACTCTGTCGAATAAGGATCATCATTCCGTTGTTGCCAGTGGCTTCCGCCTGGCCAATTATGTCCGATTGGGTCTGGGCCTGCTTTTTAGCCTGGCAGTACTGGGTTCCCTTACCGAAGAAGCACTTAAAACCTATCTAATCAAGAGCGAGATTCTGGCTGTAATAATTCTTATTGCCCTGGCATTGATTGGCATCTATCTGATGCGAGGGAATCGCACCCCCGGTGCATACGTTCGCGTAGCTGCCGTTTTAGATATGACAATTGTTGGACTGGTGATGATTGCCGGGGCTCAGGATGGTGGTCAGACAGCCTACGACATGGCCATAGAAAGAAATCTATATGCTGTCTATTTGATTTTTCTAGTATCATCTGCTCTGGTGGGTTCTGCCCGTTTGACGTTCCTGCTTTCCATTTACGGAGCAATTTTGTTTGCTACGTCTGTTGTTCTGGTGCATCTATCTGGCTTCGAGTTTGGCAAGCAAAACGATGCGCATAACCACATAATAGGTTTTTCCCCATTTCTTTCCGCCGCATCTTTCATTATCGTTGTGGGAGGTATCGTTTCAGCAGGTATTCGTATTCAGCAAAGACTATCTGCCATAGCCGCGGCAGGAGCCGCTGAAAACCAGACCCTCGTTGATTCCCTTCAGGAAAAAAAGGAAAAGATGGCCACGTATGCTGTGGAACTGGATCGAGCCACACATCAATTTCAGAGCTTTATACAGGAAACCACAGGCAGGATTGAAACCCAGGCGGCTGCCCTGGAACAGGCCAATGCAGTTACAGAAGAGCTAACTGCAAGTTCCTCCCAGACGGCCGAGACGGTTCAGAGTCAGTCTCGTGGAATTGAACAGATGGCCGGCCAGAGTGCGGAACTTAAGAAGGTAATCTCCTCCATAACTGAATCCAATGAAAGTCTCATAGAAAGTGCAGGCGATGCTCTGTCCAGTATGGATACGGTTAAGTCCACGGTAGAAGGAACAACACAGACCCTGGGAAGTCTGGAGGAGGCCTTCGCCAGTGTGAGCAAAATCACTGGAATAATGAACGAAATTGCGGAGAAAACCAACTTACTGGCGTTGAATGCTGCCATTGAAGCTGCTCGGGCTGGCGATTCCGGTCGTGGTTTCGCAGTTGTGGCAGATGAGGTCAGCAAGCTTGCGGACTATACAGGGCAAAATGTACGGCAAATCGCAACCATCGTAACTGAATCGATAAATACAATAAACACAGCGCGAAAGCAGTCTGACGAAGCAGTTAAACAGACTACAAGTCAGCGTGAGAGGACCAGGCTTACGAATCAGCAAGTGGAAAAAACTACCGGATTACTACAGCAACAGGCTTCTATCCTTGAAAGCTTCATCCAGGAGTTGGAGACCCAACGAGGTAAAGCGGCAGACGTCTTGAATGGTTCCCGGGAACAAATCGATGGTCAGAAGGAACTGGCCAAGACCATGGAGAGTCTGGACAAAGAAGTCACTGAAATAAACGAAGCTTCCAGAGATCTGGTCAATGGCATAAAGGATATTTCCGAACAGGTTAGTAATCTAAAAGAGCTAAGCAGTTCTTGATGGAAACATACAATGATTAGCCTGCGCGGGATTCGAAATCTGGATGGACCTGCGAGCTGGCTCATCCTGGCTTTTCTAGGTATCATTACTATTGAGCTCAATCTAATTGGAATAAACTACGACCCGGGTCGCTCGCTCTATCTACCATCTTTTACCGGATTCTTTTTCGCATGTGCCTATCTCTGTCGGCCGGGAATTCTTCCTGTACTGGCATCTATTCATATCCTGCGACATGGAATTGTACTCTGGAATCTTGGGTTCGATCATCCCTGGGCCATCGCATCCACTTTCTTAATCGTTTTGCTGATTCCCACAGTCTTTGTGGCCCGGCTTCTGAGGAGGCTTAAGGGCCCCCGCGGTTTTGAGGATCCAGCCATACTGTTGCGAGTTTTTCTCTTTTTCTTGTTCGTGCATCTTGCAGCGAACCTGCCTGTGCACTGGTGGTTTTCGCATCAGGCTGGCGGTATGTACTGGGTGTATCGGTCAATCTTGAACTCAATGAGCCACGCTACATCGATTCTTCTGGCTGGAAGGTTCTTCGGTGTATTGCTAATGGGACGGCAGAGTGACCTGGAGCTACACAATCCCTGGTCCCTTATAGTCATATTGTTATTCAGTCTGGTCCCTGGCATTGTATGGCTCCAGGAAGGAGTGCCCAGTTTCTTTAACACATTGGTTCTAATGCTTTCCATGCCGGTGTTGCTGATCCTGGCCGCTAATTTCAATGCGATCTGGGTCCTGCTGGCACTGATTGCCCATGGATGGATGATCACGTCTCTGTCTGCCCGGGGGCTGTCTCCTCTGGCAGCCGGAGATGAAAATACAACGGCTCTGGTCACTTATGCATATTTAATTTTCGTGGTACTTTCCATTTCGATTATCAACCTGCTATCTACCAGGAAGGATCAATCCCGGAAGGCCCTGGGACTCTGGAAGAAAATGCTAACGCGCCGAGTGGAAGGTAGAACCCGTGCACTACGAAGGGAACTGGAATGGCGCCGAGAAGCAGAGGTATTGATCAGTAATTTAAGTCAAACAGACCATGCAACGGAATGGCTGAATCGATCGGGTCTTTCGAATGAGCTGAATCAGCGAATGATTCATGAAAAGGGGCACTATGTATTGCTGGCCCTGGAAAATTATCGCCGAATAGAGAGTGCCGAAGGTTATACGATCACCGAACTGGCCCTCATGGGTCTTACAGAGAGAATCGAAGAAGAGCTTCCCTCAGGAGCACTTTACGCCCGAGTCGACGACATTCACCTGGCATTCATAGTTTTCGGGCCCAACTCCAGTCTCCCTGACTCTGAGATTCAGCACCCAGATGCACAGTTATCTCCATATACAGATGTAGCCAATTTCTTGGTCCGATTGACCGAGTTATGCGAAGAGCCGGTGCCGGCGGGTGAGGGCAATATTCCTTTTCGAGTGAGAGCAGCAGCGGTACCTTTTGAGGCAAGCGAAGATGGTAAAATCAATCTTGAAGAGTCTTTCAAGCATTGCCGAGCCGCCCTGGAGTTACTATCAGATGATCGCAGTGCACGCTGGACCATTCTGGAAGGGTCAAGGGATGAAAACACAACTGAGTTTCGCATCTTAAATGAAGTGCAGGATGCTCTAAAATCCAAAAGGCTAATACTGTACTATCAGCCAATTCACTCCTCGGATGGAAAAAGAGTGATTGGATGTGAAGCGCTCATTCGATGGAGAGTTTCAGAGGATAGGATCCTGGGCCCCGCTGCATTCATACAAACTGTGGAGCGAGATGATCTGATCATTGAAGTAGGGTTTTATTGTGCCCGTCTTCTGGCCCAATTCGCAAGGGATGCAATATCCAGGGGCCTGGGATTGGATTATTATTCTTTGAATGTGGCCGCCAGGCAACTACAGCTGGGCTCCTTTGCAAACAAATTGATAGATATCTGGACCGAATCCGGGCTTGAACCCTCTTCGCTTAAAGTGGAAGTAACCGAATCTGCTTTTGCAGGCGAAAATGATTCCGTGATTTCTAATCTGCAAACTTTGCACGGCTCGGGTATCTCCATAGCGCTGGATGATTTCGGTACGGGGTATTCCTCTCTTTCTTATCTGGATCGATTTCCGCTGGATACAATTAAAGTGGACCGGGTGTTTGTACAGAACCTGAGCCATAGTGGTAGCAGCAGGGCCGTTATTTCTGCCATCGGAAGCATGGCCCAGCAACTGGATCTATCGGTGATTGTAGAAGGAATCGAAGATGAATCGGCTATGAATGACGTTAGTTCGCTGATTTCTGTTTCAGGCTGGCAAGGGTTTCACTTTTCAAGACCGCTACCAGAAGCTGATTTTCTCCAATACATGGAGTCCATTTCTACGAGCTCACAGGCTGTCTAATCAGCCAATGAGCTCAGATAGTTTTCTTGCAGATGGATTTTCCGGTTCCAGCTTTAATGCCTTTTGCGTAAGCTCTCTGGCTCTGTCCATCTGGCCCGTAACTCGATAGCTATCTGCCAGATTGATTAGATTTGCAATTCGGCCTGGTTGTGCCTGGGCCACTTTCTCTCCTGCCTGGATGGCCTGGTCATGCTGTCTTAAATGTTTATGACAAACGGAAAGTGAGAAGCAAGCATCGATATTTTCCGGTTCCAGCTCGGTTAGCTGGCTTAATGGTTGTACCGCTTCTTCATGTCGTCCTTCCATCATAAGAATTCTTCCCTTAAGACGAAGAGCATTTCCATGGTCCGGGTCTATAGCCAGAAGCTGATCCAGTTTTCGCAGTGCCCCCGGCACATCGTTTCCCTGCAATCCTTCCCGGGCCATTCTCATTAGAGATTCTACGTCGGCCACCGGACCTTCCAGGCGAGTGGCCGCGGTTTCCTGAAAGCCCACTCTCAATAAACTCAGGTCATCTGTGATGGTGCCTGTGCCATGCACTCGGTCTACAATTGCCAGCAGATCTCCACCGGAAGCCTCTACATGGCGCAGAAATAGAGTCTCATCTTCATTAATGGTCCGAATATCACCACCACCGCCAAGATCAATGTCATCTCGACCATCGGAACCTGCGATAAGTACGTCTCCTGGCTGAAGCTGAAAGTGTTGTACTTTGAATTTAAATTCGGATGGAGAGCCCAGCTTTCGCAGATTCAGTTCCTTTTCGATGAAGCTTGCCTGCCCGTTCCTGTAAAGTACGGTCCAGGGGTGTTCGGCATTAAAATAAGCCATCTCTCCGGTTTCTTCATCGATCACACCGATTACCGCGGAGAGCATCATCAATCCATCAAAGGCCAGAAAAAGGTTATGTAATTCGTCGAAGATTTCAGTAAGCCATTCATCTGGTGTGGAGTTCAGTACTCGATCGTTTCCGGCCGATCGGGCCAGAACATTATTCATGGCAGTGCCCATGACAATAGCACCGCCGGCCCCCTGCATGGATTTTCCCATTGCATCTCCGTTCATGAATACGGTATATCGCTTCGCTTCAGATCCCAGTCTCAGGTTACCGGTGACGCAGATGTCCCCTCCCAGGTCTGCTGAGCGTTCCTTAAAAACAAACTTCTTCTTCTGTTCTACATAGAATTCGGTGCTGACTTTTTCTGATTTATTTCGATTCGTCTGTAGAGGACGTCCAATCAGATAGGTTAGATAATAATCTCCGTCCTGCTGCACTTTCATTTCATGAATTTGCTGCATTTTTTCGGTAACTTCGCGGGTTCGCTCATCTACCTTCAGTTCGAGATTCTCTGCGTAATCCTGGAGTTTTTGCCTGGCATCCAGAATGCTCTTTACCATGTTATTGAATGATCTGGACAAATAACCAATTTCATCTTCCACCATTACCGGTATCTTGACTTCGAAATCCCCTTCTTCTACCTGGCCCACACCATCCAGCAGTGAATGCAGAGGTCGCACCAGACTTCTAGAAAAGAAGATGGGATAAAGAATTAGAACGGCAAGTACCAGAGCGATGGTCAGGATGGCTGTGCCCATCATGGATCTATGAATGAATTCTCTATATTCCCGGTATCTGTATCCCACTTCATAAGTTTTCCTCTCGCCGTTTTCTATGTATGGTCCAGGAATATGATATGCTAAATAAATATCGTCTGAATGAGGTTCCATCTGACGAAAGTGGCGCGCCGTGAAATTATTCTCTTCGCCTCTTTTTACCAGTTTGCCTTCCTTCATTTCTTCCAGCGTTCGTGCATAGGCAATGGGAGTGATGGGATCCATACCTTCCTGCACATACGTTCTCGCCTGTAATGCATGGATTCTATCGTAACTGCGATGGGTTTGTTGTCCCGAAAAAGCAGAAAGAGCTTGAATTGCCAGAAGCAACGTTACCAGAGAAATACCCACAATTTTTGTCATGAAGCTTGTACGCTCAACGGTGTTGTTGATGAATACAAGAACGATTGCCGTGTATCCCAGAAGGCTGAGTATTACATATCCTTGCTGAAAGGTTGAATGGCTGATACGGCCGCCATTGTACAGTACGTTGACTATTCCAGGTAGTAGAGTGGGGATTAGCATTGCTACCAGGAGCTGTCTGGCTGCTCGCTTCTCTTTTTTCTCCATCTTCATACTTCGCTTAAACAGAACTATGGCAAACCAGAGCATCATGAAAATCATTCCTCTGGCTACCCAGGCTCCCATTTCCTGAGGATAGTTGAAAAGTTCTCCCTGGAAGTCGAAATCCGGAGAAGTGATGAAAGCGTTGTAGTAAAAATGACCGGCCAGCAAGACTGAGATAGTCGCTGTTATCCAGAATGCGATCCTGGATGCTCTGGTTTTTTCGTTGTTGGGAAAATGGTAGGCAAACTGAATCATATACACCAGCGGCACAAAAACGATGCCCACAGTTATGAATCGGTGGTCGCCTCCCAGTGGTCCAATGAGCAGGGCTGACCAGAGATAGCCTACATTCAGCCCAAGGGCTCCAAGAAAGAAGATGGCCAGATCTCTAGTGTATAGTTGCTTTTCGCGCAGAGATATCAAATAAAGTAGCAGAACAAGCGTGTAGAGGGTGCACACTAATGTGGCAATTCCCCATTCATTGAAGTAGAGCATCGGGTGCGAATCTTAACCTCAATCCAATGGCAGACAATCCGTTTTCTCATTTAGCATCAGAAAAAAGCCGAAAAGTTACTGGGTAGAGCCTCTATGGGCCATCCACCAGACATTGTATGTGTGTCAGTATTTTTCTAGTTACCAACCGGGTGCAGAATGTACTGATTTGCCAGCAACTCCAGGGCTTCCGCAGATTGGCTGCCATGGACTAATGCCGGCCCGGATCTAATGCAACTATCATATCCTGTGAGCTACCTGGTGTATCCAGATTACGATTGCCTGTCTATTCAACAGATGCATTGCCTGGTAATTTCTAGTATTTCGGGCTCCCGAATTGAGTGATGAAAAGGCCATGGAGCTAAATAATTCCATCTTTTGCGCTTGACCAATGGGCCGGTATTCCGATCTTGAAAGTGTGAAGTATGAGGCACAAATTGCTTCTGGTCGGAAAAGTCTGAATCAATCAGACGCCGCCGTTGTTGTGTCTTCCCTCCTACTAGCTTCTTTCCTAGCCGGGCTTCGCCTGGCATAAGTTTAACATAATTCGTACGTCTATTTTTTGAATCTGGTTTCCGCTCCGGCGTCTCTGTTGGTGCTGCCGCAGAGTAATCCGTGCAATTCGGCTCAGATTCAATTTGGCCCAGATTCATCGCCTCTGCACCTATTGGCTGATGCGATGGGCCGACTGTTCGAAAGGAGAAGCGTTATGATAGAAAATACCAGGAAATCCGGAATGAATCCCGGAGCAAAATACCAGCCGGTAATTCCTGTGGAGCTACCGGATCGAACGTGGCCGTCCAAACGAATTGAGAAGGCCCCCCGGTTTTGTAGTGTAGATTTGCGTGATGGAAATCAGGCTCTTGTGATCCCTATGGAACCAGAGAAAAAGGCTCAGATGTTTCGCACTCTTGTGAATATGGGTTTCAATGAAATTGAGGCTGGATTTCCGGCTGCCTCGGTACCAGACTTCAATTTTATTCGCTGGTTATCTGAGTCCGGCGCCGTTCCAGAAAACACCTATGTTCAGATCCTGAGTCAGGCCAGAGACCATTTGATTGAGCGAAGCTTTGAGTCTATTCATGGACTGAAGAAAGTAATCTTCCACGTTTATAACAGTACTTCTCCGGCCCAGCGTCAGTATGTATTCAAGCGTAGCCGGAATGAGGTGATTGATATTGCAGTGCAGGCTGTGAGACAGATCAAAGCTCTCCGCTCCAGATTTTCCGGCGAAATGGTACTGGAATACTCACCGGAGAGCTTTTCAGCCACCGAGCCGGAGTTCGCGCTGGAGATCTGTCATGCTGTGATGGAGGAGTGGGCCCCTTTCCAGGCGAATTCGCTTATTTTGAATCTCCCTTCGACAGTGGAAGTAACTACTCCCAATCTGTTTGCAGATCAAATTGAATGGTTTTCGAGAAATCTGCAGAACCGCAAGGATATAGTACTCAGCGTGCATCCGCACAATGATCGAGGCACAGCTGTCGCGGCTGCGGAGATGTCTTTGCTGGCCGGAGCTGATCGCCTGGAAGGTACTCTGTTCGGAAATGGAGAAAGAACGGGAAATGTGGATCTGGTTACCGTCGGTCTAAACCTGTTCAGTCAGGGTGTGGATCCTGGAATCGACTTTTCGAATCTGCCTGAAATAAGACAGGTTTACGAACAGACCACCGGCATGACGGTTCCTCCAAGGCAGCCCTATGCAGGGGAGCTTGTCTTTACTGCCTTCTCCGGCTCTCATCAGGATGCGATTCGAAAGTCACTTACTGTGCGAAAGGAAAATCCGTCTGCGGAACTCTGGGATATTCCTTATCTTCCGGTAGATCCTGCAGACATAGGTCGCAGATATGAGAAGTACATTCGCATCAACAGCCAATCCGGAAAGGGAGGAGTAGCATACGTTCTGGAAGACCAGGGCCTGGACTTGCGCTCCATCCCGGTACGAGATTTGATGGACTTTGCTTCCATGGTTCAGCTGGAGGCAGAGAAAAAAGGCAGTGAACTGGAGCCTCTGGAGATCCTCGAACTATGGACTCGACGAAGGGAAGCGCGGCCGGCCGAATCCATGTGATTCGGCCGGCTTCCTGAATGGGCCCGGAACAGTCCATAGAATGTCCTGATTGCCTTATATATTCGGTCCAGGAGCAACCTGGGCCGTTAGCATCCGGTGGAGATGGAGCCGCCCTGACCATTGGACAAGGTTCGGCGGGTCCTAATAGGGCTATTGTTCAGCTTCGTCATAGAATTTAGGATCGAACGCTTCTCGGGCTCCTTCGCCTATGAAGGTTGCCATGAGCAGAGTCAGAAAAAGAGCCGTTACTGTGCTAACTGCTATCCAGGGGAAATCCAGGTTGTCCAGTCCCTGTTGTAGAAGCTCTCCCCAGGAAGGAGTGGGGGGTGGCAGTCCAAATCCCAGAAAATCTAGCGCCGTAAGGGAGCTGATGCCTGCTATCAAGGTGAACGGAAGAATTGTAATCAATGGAGTTAGAGCATTGGGAAGAATTTGTCCCCAGAAGATGCGCAGGCTTCCCAGGCCGCTTGCTCGGGCTGCCTGAACATAGGTCTGTCCTCTTAGTTTAAAGAATTCACCGCGCATATAATAGGAAAGACCAACCCAGCTAAACAGAGACATTACCACCAGAAGCATCCAGAAGTCTTGTCCGTAAATGGAGCCCAGCAGGATTACAACATACAGAAAGGGCAGAGCGGACCAGATTTCAATGATTCGTTGCATGACTATGTCTGTTCGACCGCCCAGGTAGCCCTGAATCCCGCCGATGATCACTCCCAGAAATCCACTCAGCACGGTAAGGCTTAGAGAAAACAGCATACATATGCGAAAGCCATAGAGCAAGCGTGCGAATACATCTCGACCCAGACTATCGGTTCCCAGCCAGTGTCGAAGAGATGGCGGATGCGGCGGTGGCTCCATGTCCTGTAGATCGGCTTCCTCCGGATCAAAAGGAACTGGAGGAAACAAAGCCCATCCTTTCTCTGCGAATCCTGCAGACTTGACCAGTGATTTGTAGTCAGCCTCGGTGCCGTATGGTTGGCCCAATTCTTTACCAGAATAAAAGAAAATTAGCGGGAAGTACAGGCTACTCTGGTAACTCAGCACAATTGGCTTCCTCTCAGCGATGCATTCGCTGAACAGAGAAAGCACAAATAAAGAGCCCAGCAGGATGAGCGAATAGTAGGCCCTCCGAATCCCCTTGAATCTTCGCCATCGCTCTATGGTCAGGTCTGAAAATCTCACTGCAATCGAATCCTGGGATCTATGTAAGTGTACAGCAAATCAGAAAAAAGTCGGCCCATCAAAGTTAGAATAGAAGAAATTAGAATAATCCCGAGAACTACTGGGTAATCTCTACTTTCTATGGAGTTCCAGACCAGAAGGCCCATTCCATCGATGTCGAAAACCTTTTCAATAAGTAATGCACCGGCGAATACAAGTGTGAAAATCTCGCTCATTCGAGTGGCAATTGGAATTAGTGCATTGCGAAGAGCATGTCTGAATAATGCTGTCTTTGGTAGCATACCTTTCAATATGGCTGTTCTCATATAATCCTTTTTCAGCTCTTCCAGGATACCATTCTTCATGAGCATGGTTAGAAATGCGAATTCGCTCACCATGTAGCAAATCATGGGTAGAATCATATGATGAAGGAAGTCCAATACCTTCGCTCCGAAGGAAAGCATCTCAAAGTTGTCCGATACCACACCACGAATAGGAAAAAGATCCAGGAAGGTTCCTCCGGCAAAGAAAATGATCAGAAGAATACCAAGAGCATATCCGGGAATTACATAGCCGGCGAAAATGACGATGGAGCTTGCTGTGTCGAAATGCGATCTATGTTTTCGCGCCTTCCACATCCCAAGTGGAATGCAGACTGCATAAGAAAGCAAAAATGAAGTGAGTCCAAAGAAAAGCGAAATTGGCATTCGCTCCACAATGACTTCCAGCACCGGTCTGTTGTAGGTGTAGGATTTACCCAGATCTCCGGTAATTGCATTTCCCAGCCAGGTAAAGTACCTGATATGAGCTGGCTTATCAAATCCAAAGTTTCGCCTTAGATTCTCAATTTCTGCCGGATTGATGGCAGCGGCTGGATTGGCGCCCTGGGCTGCCGTGGCGGAGCGAATTTCAGCAATCATCTGCTCTACTGGTCCGCCAGGCACGAACTGAATTAAGACAAAACAGGCTACAGTGATTCCCAGGATTGTGGGAATCATATATAGAAGTCTTCGGATTACGTAGGTACGCACAATGCTCCCCGGAATTAGAATCTAGGGCCCGGCGTACTCAACTGTGGCCGGAGCTTTTTTCATGGCTTCATTGTTCTTGCGAGACTTTTTTAAAAGCTCTTCTTGATCCGGATCCACCCACCAGTAGGTGTTTACTGCATCATCCGATCCATACTTGGCCAGAGGGTTGTCCGGAATGCCGTAGCGATTCCAGTAAAGAAGCCGATGGGAATCGGCCTGCCAGAGCAGAACATATGGATGCAGTTCGTACAGGCGTCGATCCATTTGCTTCAGTAGATTGGTTCGCTGCTGGGGTCCTGGCGCCGTTTTGTAGGCCTCAAGCAATGCATCGATCCTTTCATCTTTGATGCCAGCCAGGTTAATAGAGCCTTTTTCATCTGCAGTTTTGGAATGCCACATAGGTTCTGGATCTTTCAGGCGACCTGCGCCCCAGTTAATCCAGTAAAGGTCAAATTCGAATTCATCCAGTCTCTTTCGCGCAGTACTTAAACTTACCTGATCGATGGATGCTTCTATTCCTACTGATTTAAGATCCTGCAGATAAATATTTAGATGTCGCAGGTCTGAACCGCTCTGCAGGAATCGAATACTCAGTACCTCTCCATCCTTTTCCAGAAGACCGCGATCGTTGGGCGTATAGCCTGCCTCGGTAAGAAGTCTTCTGGCCTGCTCCGGATCATATTTAATCACAGGAACTGCAGGATTTACATAGCTCGGATACAGATCTGGCATATAGGAATTTAGCAGTACATATTCTTCGTACATCAGCTTTTTATTCATAAGCGATCTGTTTAGAAGAAGGGACAGAGCCTTTCGCACTCGAATGTCCTGAAATTTGTCTTTGCGAAGATTGATTACAAACCCCTGGAATCCTCGGGGTATTCTGTTGTAGATTTTCTGGCGGGCTATCCAGCCTTTTTGAACCTCTTCCAGGTGAGTTTTGATGGCCCAGATAGAAGCTGTATGCACCGGAAAATAATCGAACTCTCCTTTTTTGAAAGCTTCCAGCGCCTTATTTCTGTCTTCTACAAATCGATAGCGAATATAGTCGAAGTTGTATTTTCCGTTATTGAATTTTAGCTTTCGCCCCCACCAGTCTCCCCGGCGTTTCAGTAATACAAAGCGGTTTACCTTGTTTTGAACTACTTCGTATGGGCCGCTAATTACGTCGAATTCGTTTACATCGTTAAAGTCTTTACCTTTCAGCGTATGCTCGGGCAGGGCCACCAATTGGCCGGCATCCCAGAGATTTTGCCAGTGCTTTACTTTGGCGCGAATTCGCAAAGTGCGATCATCCAGAGCTTCCGGCCTTTCAAATCTGCTGAGTGAAACTCGAAAGACTGCTGTATTGTTCCTGGGATTCATCATTGTATCGTAATAGAATACAATGTCGCTTGCCTTGATTGGTTTTCCATCGCTCCAGGTAGCCTGCTTCCGGAGTTTGAAAGTGAATTCCATTCCATCCGCGCTTACTTCATAAGACTCGGCCAGGATGCCCACCGGTTCCTGCTTCACCGGATGCATGGTTAGTAAAGGCTCGAATTGCATATAAGTGATTTCTGCAGAAAGTGTATTGGTATCCAGCCAGTAATTCAATGATTTCGGGTAGGAAGAGCCCCAGACATTGTTCACTCCTCCTTTGACCGCTGCCGGATCTGCCATGGGATCTGGATGGCCCACAGGAAGCCCATCCAGAGGAACGTCCTTTACAGGCTCAAGTTGTACCTCGGAATCTTCTCCACAGTGAAGGGAAAAAACGGTGGCCAGGACAACCAGGACTAGATATCGAGCAGTAGATCCTTTCATTGGGGCAAAGATTTTCTGCTACCTGTTCGGGTGTCAAACATGCATTTTAATTTTCGCCCGAGGAACCAGGGGTATGATACATTTTTGCAATGCACACTTCAAATCAGCTCCGATACTGATTCTGTCCGTCCTGTCCCTTCTGCTCAACTGCGATGCTCCCTTGAATCACCCGTACCCGGAAACTCGCGGTAAGAACTGGCACCTTATCGCCATGTCTTCGGAACCATCAACAATGGATCCGGTGCGAATGAACGATGCTCCTTCCTTTTCCGTGGCTTCGAACCTGGCACTTACCCCTTTCCAGTATTCCTATTTAAAGAGACCTATAAACCTGGAACCCTATCTTGCCAGAGCTATACCAGAGATCCGGCCTGCAGTGCATGACGGCAAACCCATGTTTTACATGGATCTGAAATTAAACCGGCATTATTATGCACCGGTGGAGGAATGCCTGAAGGACGATTACTACGATGGCAAGGGTAGACCAATACTTGCTCAGGATCTGGCACTGAGCATCAAACGTAACGCTGATCCATCCAACGAAGCATTCATGTTCTCTCTGCTTGCAGAAAGTATTTATGGATTTTCGCAATACAATGAGTATATCCGCACGGAGCGGCAAAACAGAAAGTTAGGGGAGCTGGCGCCCCATAAGCAAGCGGCAGCACTCTCAGAAATTTATGCCGAGCCCATGAAGGGTCTGGAAATTTCTGGAGACGATGAATTAAGGATCTATCTGACCTCCTCCAGCGATAGACTGCTGTACTTTTTTGCCATGGTAAGCTCGGCGCCCATTCCCCGGAATTGCTGGGAAGTCTACAACGCAAAGGAAAAGAATCAGCATGCTCTTGAGCGCCATATGATTTCATCCGGAGCATTTCATCTCATAAGCTGGGAGCCTGGAAATCGTATAGTTCTGGAACGCAATCCTCTCTATGATTTTCGCTTTCCGGAGCTGAGCCCCCGGTCCCGGGAGTGGCCGGATGCTCTCCGGGATAATTCCGAATCAAGAAAACAGATGCAGTCCCTGGCTGGAAAGCCACTGCCTCTGGCTAATCGCATCGTTTTCTATTTGATACAATCCGGTTCAACGGTCTGGACACTATTTGAACAGGGCTATCAGGATCGAGTTGCACTTACGAAAGATTCTTACGAAGGCGTCCTGGAAGGAGGGGAGCTCAGAGATGAATATAAGAAGCGGGGTATTGTGCTGGGTACTGCTCCGGAGCTAAGCACCTTCGGCTGGATTTTCAATCTGGAGGACCCGGTGGTGGGCTCTCATATAGGTTTGCGTAAAGCCCTGAGATGTGCTATCGATGGCGGGGAATTAATACAAAGATTTTATGAAGGTCGTGCCATGGTGGCGCATGGTTTGATTCCACCGGGCATGGAGGGATACCAACCTTCCTCCAGAGAAAGCAATTGCAGCGAAGATAGAATCAAGCGATGGCTCCGGGAGGCCGGCTATCCTGAAGGAGTGGATCCAGCCACCGGCAAGGCCCTGGTCCTACGTCTGATCGATGTGCCCCGACCGGCCAGCGCCAGCTTTCATAGCTATCTAGTAGACCAGGTTGCGAAGCTGGGAATTCGTCTTCAGGTGGATCTATTTGATGCGCCCACTTATTTCGAAAAGAGGATGAAGGGCAAATTTCAGATCACAACCTGGGGCTGGGGGGCGGATTATCCGGACCCTCAAAATTTCTTTCAATTGTTCTATGGTCCCAATGCTGGTACGCCCTATAATGAGGCCCATTTTCAGGATCCCGTATTTGATGCTGCTTATCGCAGATTGGAAGAAACCGAAGATCCAGGCACAAGGCAGCAATTGATCAATCAAATGAATAGCCGCTTACATGAGGGTATTCCGGTTCTTTTACTGTTCCACAGGATCCAGTATGGCATATCGCAACCCTGGATGACAGCGTATGAACCGCATCCCATGGGATACAACATGCTGCAGTATAGAGGAGTTAATTCCGAGAAACGAGACGCTTTTCAAGATGAGCAGAATTCTCTATGGTGAGGATATTCCTTCAGTCGGTAGATTTAGCTGCATTGTTTTTTCCCTTTATCAATGGAGCGGCCATCACTCCAATTTAGATTCCTGGGAGCAACGGAAGTCCGGGTACTGCAAAACAATCGCAAGGGAGGATTTGAATTAAGAGAAATAGTTAACGGTATGTTTTCAACAGATTTGACAGCCACAGCGGTCCCGGTTTCGCATTTCTCTATCGAAATTCCCGGAGGTCTCTTCTGGCAATATGAATTTCCATAACGCCTGAATCCGTTGCCCGACCAATTTCTTCTACAGACTTTTCGATTAAATGATTTCGAAATTCCGCCACATCATAGCCCAGTTCTTCAGCGTATTTGGTAGCAATATCATTGAATGCCTGATTAATCAGGAAAGGGACACGATCTTCGTTTAGCACTACCAGACCATCTGGAATGACTTCCAGAATCGTTGAAATGTAGGTCCGGTACTTCTCTTCCGTTTTCTTTAGTCGATCCTGAGTTCTCTGTCTTTCCTGAAGGATGTCGAAATTCTTAAGCTCTCTTTGAACTACCGGAAATAACCGGTCCATTCTGTCCTTCATCACAAAATCGGTGGCCCCGGTTCGCATCATTTCTACAACCATTTCTTCGCCGATCTTGCCAGACACTATGATAAACGGTACATCCGGATGAGCTTCTCGAATTCTTTTCAGGGCCTGCGCGCAATCCAGGTCAGGCATATAATAATCGGAAAGAACCAGATCAAATTCCATTTCCTCCAGTGCGGCATCCAGGTCGGGCTCATTGTCCACAATTCTGTGTTGGAATACTATACCTTCTTGCTGCAAAGTTTTCACTAGCAGCAATGCACTCATTCTAGAATCTTCCAGGATCAGTATGCTGGCATTCTGACTCATGCGATATTGGCCTGAAGGTCCGATGTCTGACTAATATCCTTTGTGTCCAGAAGCGGAAGTTGTATTTCAAAATCCACGAGTAGCCGTCCTTCCTGAATCTTCGAATCTCTGTAATCTTTTACGTTGGATGCAGCTATGCTACCACCCAGCTTATCCACGATGGTTCTAACAATGTTCAGTCCCATTCCGATGTCCAGGGTGTCGAAATTCTCAAAGACGGAGTGCTCCAGGCGAAAGAAGGGTTCGAACACAAGGTTCTGATATTCCAGCGGAATGCCACCCTCCACAGTTTTTCCATTTCCCAGGTCTCTGGTAGATCTAGTTTCATTCAGTACATTTATATTGAGCTTGTTTCCGTTCTGACGCAGCAGGACTGAAATTGTTGTGCCTTTGGGAGAGAACTTCATGGCATTGATTAGAAGTTCTCGTACCGCTCGCTTAAGCTGTTCTACATTGCACTTAACTCTTAAGTTACGCATGCCATCTTTGTGTTCCGAAAGCACTATGTGATTTTCATGTACTTTTTGAGCCTGCTGCGCTTCCTTGATGGTCTCGGAAAGGATGGCGCGAATATCTGCTGCTGTCATCTCTTCGGTCTGGATTTTCTGACCAAGCAGTATGTCGATTTCCTGAAGAGAGTCTATGATTCGACTGGCTGTGTAGGTGTTTTCCCGGACCATGTCCATGATACCTTTGTCGATCAGATATTTATCTCCCTGCAGCTCAGCGGACTCAAGAACGTAAAGCAATATAGAGATAAGCTGGCCAAAGCCAGACCCCTGGGTTAATGAAGTGCGAAGATTGTAGAACAGGGCCTTTTCTTTAGCTACCTTATCGAAGGCTCCGCTCTGGCTCTGTTCATGCATCCACTTCAGCCAGCCAAGCTGGTTTTCCAGGCGGATGGTTCGTTCCTTTTCGGATGCTTTATTGATCTTCTTTAAATAGGCCGATTCAATGGCTCGCTGCACTTTTAACAGCAATTCGTTCAGGTCTATTGGCTTGATGAGATAGTCATAGATACCATGTTTCATCACATCGATAATAACTTCAGACTCGTTGTGACAGGTTTCCACGATAATCTCAGCATCGCTTCCCTGTTCTGTAACATGCCGAATTAGTTCCTGCCCATTAACCTCGGGCATTTCCAGGTCGGTGAGGATTACCGGAAAACTTCTCTTCTCTAGAATTTGCTGAGCTTCCTTTCCATTGGAAGCCAGGACAACTCTGTAACCATTACCTTCCAGAACGTCTTTCAACAGCTGGCTGGAGCGATCATCATCCTCCACGACCAGAATACTTCTATCTTCATCTTTTAGATGCATATAATCCTCGCTCGAAAACTCATCATTGCCGGCCTTTTGTTCTGGAATTGCGGCCCTTTGCTGCCGTCTTTCGATCAATGGTAGGGAAGCCCAATTGTAAACGTTGTTCCCGATCCCTCTGTGGTCTGTAGCGTGATGAATCCCTGGTGCATGTCAACTATTCTCTTCACAATCGCAAGACCCAGTCCGGTGCCTTCTCGTTTTGTGGATTTTCTAGAAACACTCTGCTCAAAAGGCTCGAAAATGCGATCCTGGTCTTCAGGTGGTATTCCGGCTCCATTGTCTTTGACACGAATTAGAATGTTTTCGGAGCCTTCCAGGAGAGATACCTGAATTTGACCATCTGCGTCTGTATGGCGTATAGCATTGGATAACAGATTATCCATTACCTGTCGCATTCTAGTTTGATCGCATTCAGTGCGAACAGGCCCGGTCGGTAGATCTTCCAACAGCTCAATTCCTTTCTGTCTGCAGGCAGTATGGAAGCTCTGAACCGATTCATGGATTAAAGCAGCGATGTCGCACTGGGACCGGTCCAGCGGTATCCGACCGGCCTCCATCCTTGAATACTCCAGTATTTGTTCTACCAGTTTGAGTAGATGTCTGCCACTGGACTCGATGGAGGATACAGCTTCTGATTGTCCTTTGTTTAGAGTCCCCAGTTGAGGCATTTTTAGGTACTGGGAGTAGCCAAGCATGGAATTCAGCGGAGTTTTCAACTCATGGGTCATATTGGCCAGAAATAGTGTTTTTGCGCGATTCGCCTGCTCTGCCTGGGCCACGGATAGGCGAAGCAGTTCATTCTGGTTACGAATCTCCTGTTCTGTATGCTTTCGTTCTGTTATATCTCGCAAGGATATGATCAAATGGTTTTCCTCACCGGCCTGCATTGTGGAATACTGCAGTTCCAGGAAGATCCCCTCTAGTTGAACCTTTTTATTGCTTCCATCCATTTCTTTATCTCTCGAATTACAGTTTCCTGGTCTGCAGGCTCTGGCCAACCGTCAAACCTGGCTTCGGTAGCTGCTTCGCATTCCTCCTTTTAGTTATTTCCTGAAATACGCCACTATGGAGTTCGTTTCTGGCAATTTACTTCGTATTATTCAAAGTTATCTGCAATTTCTAAATCCATCAATATCCGGTAGCTGAATATCCCATAAACAGAAATCAAAAGAATGGCAGGAAACCGGCACCACTGTTTCCTCCCCGGTGGTTGCGTTCTGATTACCAATCCCGGTCTCCGGCAAATAGCATCGTATTAAATTCTGACCAATAGGCTCATCTTCTGCAACAAGAATACTTACTGTGGAGAATCGAGCCTTTCAACGGCCACTTCCGCTGGACGGACCTGAGGGGTAGAATCTGTTCAATGAACGGAATTCAGACAAAAATGGTTCCGTCGCCGTCGGTCTTTAATTTATGGGAATTTCGATTCTCTACAGTCCATCCCTCAGAATCAACAAAGCAGTCTTCCAGCGGGAATTTCCCTTGATTTTGTCTGATACATTTGTCAGAGTCCTTTTACTCGATGAAGGCCTATATTATTCGACGGCTGTTGTACACCATTCCTGTGGCTCTGGGAGTGTACCTGATAACATTCTTCCTGTTTCATTTGCGGGATCCTATGGCCATCGCTCGAGTGCATCTACCCCAGGGAGATGAAGCGGCATTGCAGCAATGGGTCTACAACCATGGCTATCACCTGCCTGCGTTTTTAAATTTACCGTCCGATGCTACCCGGCCGGCTGCCGATGGCCAGATACATGCATTTCTGGCGGAAAAGAGCGTATTTCATTCTCGTTTCTTCCTTGGACTGAATGATTTGATTCTTCTGGACCTTGGTTTTGATCGATATGGTCGGCCCATCGTCAGCGAGCTGGGTCGCAGGATACCGGTATCTCTGGCAGTGATGGGTCCTTCCTTTGTACTTACTGCGCTTGCAGCACTGAGCATTTCTGTCTTTGCTGCCGTGGGAGCTGGCAACCGATTTGACCGGTTAACTTCAATACTATCAATTCTGGCTCTTTCGATAGCTTTACCGGTATGGCTTATGGCCACGACATTCTTCTTTGGAAAGCTTTTTCCAATACTGCCCGTATATGGAAGTGTACTGCCGGCCATATTTGTGGCCTTTCTGGCCGGTCTCGGTGGACAGATCCGATTCTATCGCACGGTTTTTGCTGATCGAACAGGTGCATTCTCCGTAAAGGCAGCCCGCCTCAGAGGATTGAAGGAAGGCCGAGTGATTAGCCGATATGTTTTCTTGCCGGGTCTCATTCCTGTTCTAACTACACTGGTCTTGAGTCTGCCTTTTCTTATTACTGGTTCTCTACTTCTGGAGCAGTATTTCGGAATTCCCGGTATGGGCGATATGATGTACAGCGCTATTATTTCGCAGGACTTCAATGTAATAGAAACCCTGGTAGTTCTGGGCGCCTTTCTCTTCATGGTGGGAACTTTGCTTACGGACATTGCATACGTTCTGGTAGATCCGAGGATGGAACTCAAATGATCTGGATTCAAAACCTCCTGGTGCTGATTCTATTCGCTTTCGTAATTCTTCTCATTTATCGCACATTCAAAAAGAGCGCCTTTCGTCAGGAGCTGGCCACTGGATTCAGCAAACCGGGAGCCCGGCTGAGTATCTATATTCTTGGATTCTACGCACTTGTGGCATTGCTGGATTTTATCTATATTGGTGCCGGTCCCGGAGATACAATCCTGCAAGCATTGATATCGCTTATCCCCGAGGAGAATTCCTACTCATTGCCCTGGGCACTACAGGATTCTAAAGAGCAGGCTTTGAAAGGCTGGCATTTGCTCGGAACCAACATCAATGGCAAGGATGTGATGGGCCTGGTGCTTTCGGGCACTCGCACAGCTGTGATTCTGGGACCCGGTAGTAGTCTTCTGGCTCTGGCGCTGGGAACAACCCTTGGTCTGGTTTCTGGTTATCTGGGTGGATGGGTGGATGATCTCGTTCAATGGATTTATACCACCGTTGCCAGTGTTCCCTGGTTTCTGTTCGTAATCTCTTTTATCATGGTCTTTGGCCGCGATCTTACCTGGATTGCAGTGGCCATAGGCCTTACTGCCTGGGTGGAACCGGCTCGATTGATACGAGCAGAAACAATGCAGATTCGAGGATTGTCCTACGTTCGCAGCGCTCAGGCGGCTGGATTTTCCACAGCTTCCGTTCTGTACCGGCAAATTCTTCCTAACGTAAGTTACATTATTGTAATCACATTCGCTTTAACTACATCCCAGGTAATCCTGGCAGAAAGCGTCTTAACTTTTATTGGAATTGGAGTGGAGCCGGGTACAGCTTCCTGGGGTATCTTACTTGCTGAAAGCAACCGGGAACTGTTGCGAAGCCCGCCAATATGGTGGATCTTTGCTGCCACAACAATCCTGGGCATCCTGCCACCGGTACTGGGACTAAATGTAATTGCTGATACCATTCGAGATGCCACCGGATTTTCCATACTTGCGAAAAAAGATGATTGAATCCTGTTAGGTCCGGGCGAATACTCAGGTCAGCCCTGGTTTTTTCTGGAGCCCCAGGCATAAGATCTCTGGCGCTTCAGAGCACCAGACCAGGGCATCAAAACAAAGGAGTATGGAATGCCCGATTTAATTTCTCTGATTCTATTTCTGGTTATTGGACTTGTAGCCGGATGGCTGGCCGGTCAGCTAATGAAAGGTAGCAGCTTTGGATTGCTTGGTAATCTAATAGTTGGTGTTATTGGTGCAGTCCTGGGCGGCTGGCTACTTGGAAAATACGTCCATGCGATCATCCCTGGACTATTTGGTAGCCTGGTGACTGCCACTCTCGGAGCAGTGATTCTACTCTTTTTGATTGGACTTGTGGCCAAAAAATGACGATTTGTTCCACAGGCCCTGTTGGCCTGTGGAACTATGACAAATCCCTTCCTTTCTCCTCTGAAATGGCTAAATAGCACCTCTGCTGCGGCTCGTCTGCTATTTCTGGTTGCTCTACTTGTTGGTTCCTTGATCTATCAGGATCTTTCCCTGGCTTACATGGTGTATGGCGAGATCTCCCATGCCCAACGCGAAGAAGATGGTGTTCGCGTAATGCGCGTTGTGAGCAAGTTAATGCGAAGCGTACAATATGAGAGAAGCGCTGCTGCGATTTATCGAGCAACCGGAGATGGGCTGTACCGTTCCAGATTGCAGGAACACTTCGCAGGCACAGATGCAGTGATTGAGGGCGCCCGTCAAACCTGGGATGGAAGCAGTCTGGAACAGAGCAAGGATCGCTATTTTCAATTAACGGAGGATCTCAGGAAGATCCGGCAGCAGGGTACGCCGTCTAGAGAAGACTATGAAAAACTGGACCGTCAGCTTTATATGCTGGTGGAGGAAATCCTGTATGAGTCAGGTCTCATTTTGGACGAGGACAGGGTTCGCATATATCTCATCCTGGCAGCCTTCCAGACCATTCCAGAGCAATCAGATCTGGCACTTCAGATGCAGGAGATTCTGACCGTAGGGCTGGAGTCCAACGGTCTGGACGGAGCATCCAGACGAAGGCTAAATGGAATCGAGTCCCGGCTGGACGCTGCCAGTGTGCGGCTGCAGGAGAAAATCGAAAAGATCAATCGCCAGAGCAGCCATTTACAGAACAGGCTGGAAGAACCTCTCTCCATGTATGAGAAGGCCTATGCAAATCTCAAAGTTCTGATTCGCTCCGGGGATGCCTTTGAAGAAGCCGGACGATTGACTACTACGGTTGAGAAACTGGTGGGAGTGGAGCGATCCCTGCAGGAATCCATTCTAAAAGAGCTGGAACGGGAACTTGCCCGGGAAGTGAGTTCTCTATGGCAGGAAATTATTATCACAAGCATTATTGCAGCTTTTATCACAGTTATTGTTATCATCCTTTCTTTGAGTATGGTGCGTGGGATTCGACGCTCTATCCATGAAGCCAGGGGTATGGCGGCGGCCATTGCCACAGGAAGGCTAACGGACCGTATCGAGACTCAGGCAAAGGATGAGCTGGGCCAGTTAATGACCAGCCTGAACGATATGGCTGATAACCTGAGTCAATTGATTGGTCATATCCGATCCAATTCCGAGAAGATTAATCGATCCAGCCAGAATCTGGCGGCCACATCGGAAGAGTTCAGTTCGACTTCCGAAGAACAGGCTGCGGCGGTGGAAGAGGTTTCTGCTACGGCGGAGGAACTGAGTGCTACAGCCGGCAAAGTAAGCGAAGCAACCAGGCAGGCAGTGGAATCGGTTCGTAAGATTCGCAACCATGTGGATCATCTGGTAGAATCCAATATGCTGGTTATGCAGGCTCTTTCAGAACTCTCCGACTCCTCGCAGATGGCCGCGGACAAAGCAACATACAATCAAAAGCAAATTGGACAGGCTACAGCGGCCATGAATCAGATCGAACAGGCTACCCGAAAGATAGCTGACTTTGTGGAAATCATTACTGAAATTTCTGAACGGACCAACCTTCTATCATTGAATGCAGCCATAGAAGCGGCTCGTGCGGGGGATGCCGGACGGGGATTTGCTGTTGTGGCTGGAGAGATAACGCGTCTGGCAGACCAGACGCAACAGAGCGCCCGAGAGGTGGAACAATCAATTGAGGAAACCCTGGGAAGCATTACAAATGGAGTGCAAACGGTGCAGTCTGTTTCCGAGAATATGAACATCATCCTTAATGAAGTTCAAAATATAGATGCAAAGGTAAAATCCATCGAAGGCAGTGCCACGCAGCATTCAGACAATGTAACTGGAATTACGGAAAGTGCGCAGACCGTGGAGAAGGTAATCGGAGAAATCCATACCGGAGCCGATGAGCAAAAGCGGGCCACCGATGAAGTGGAACGGACCATGGAAGACATCAATCGTAGTTCTCAGAGTGTATCCGAGGGCGCCGGTAACCTGGCGAATCTGGCCGGAGATCTAAGCGGACTTGCAGAAACGATGCTATCCGACGTTCAAAAATTTGAAGTAAAAGAAGAGCATACGGACAGCTCCTCATCTTCCGATCAATGAGTCATCTGGAACCGATAGTGTGTTTCAGTAACCCTGGGACCGTATTAGCTCGAATTTTTTTACCAGAGTAACCTGATTTCCTTTTCTATTGTATCTCACTGAATCGAATTCACTTCGGGCGATCTGAATTCCTCTTCCGTGTCCCAGTCTCTGCTCATTGGCCTGACTGGCGCCTTTTTGTAGCATCTCTTTATGGTTGAATCCAGGACCTTCATCCGTAATGCGAAAACCTACGAATGATGGCGTCAGTATGTAATCCACCTTTACCTTTTTCTCGCGAAATCGGGCATCCCCCTGTCTGTTCCTGAATAGTTCAATGTAGGTACCGTTGGAGGTAGCGGCGGTTTTCTCTGCGTAGGTTATGTTTAGATTGCCATGCTCCATTGCATTGATTATCATTTCCCGCAGTCCCATTTGCATGGATGCGATCTGTTCACCTGTTAAGAAATGATGCAAATGCTGGGTAAGTCTCTGGCTCATCTGATCTCCCAGGGTAATATAGTTTGCCAGAAAATAGGTCTGCTTTTCTGAAAAGAGATACTGTCCCAGGGAATCTTCGATATAGGCAGAGGCGCGACCGTAGATCATGCCATCCGTATTGCTTCGGGCCCCCGGAATGTATTGTAGCAATACATTCATTTGCCTCGGTTCGCCCAGGATGTTCTTGAAATCAAAAGGAAAGGAAACGATGGATCGGCTTCGAATTACTTCTTCCATTTTATCCCGGAATAATAGCGAACCAATCGGCTCATGGGCTGCTAACTGAGTAATATTGGTTCCTATCAGTTTTCGCGGCGAACGCCCCAGATGGTTCTGGGACTGTCGGTTCATGGTAAGAACTTCACCGGTAGGCGAAATAGCAAAAATGAGTTCTGCAGAGTTTTCTACAAGCTGGCGGTACTTCTCTTCGCTAAATGCCAGGCCTTGCTGCGCCTGCATAAGCTTGGAAACATTGGCCCTGAGTCTGCCCACAAGCTTTTCCTTCTGCCGATGTGCCGTGGAAAAAGCATTGGAAAGGGCTATGCCCATGCAGAACACAAAGGCCAGGAAACCTTCTTCGGTAAGCCCTACCATCGTAAATAGATTGAAATAACCGAGTATATCCAGTGTAGTTGTTATCCCAAAAATAATGTAACCGGCTACAATAATCCTGGCCTCCTGGATTCCTTTTCTCAAGGCTCTGAGGCTTACCAGGGTTCCCCAGACAATTCCAATTGTGTGCGAAACAAGGAATACGGGAACAATGTACTTCTCTGTGTAATAGAGGCCGGATTCCCAGAACAGGGCCGAAAGTCCAAACAGCGAAGCTATGCCGCAGAAGATAATTGGAGCAACGGTGGGAATTCGAATCCGAAATCGATAGAACTTCTTCAGGTACTGTAGATGAAATACTGCGATCCATATGAGCGACTGGAACAGTATTTGATGCTCCAGAAGATAATTTTCATACCAGAAAGAGATAAGTGTATATAGCGAAAGTACAATCAATCCGAACGAGGCAGAGAAAAGTCCAAAGTATAAATAGGATAGAGCTCTCCTGTATAGAAGGAATAGTCCAATATGCTGCACTCCAACAGCAAGGAATATCAATCCAAGTACTGAGTGCCAGATCACATCTTTTAGAAAAAGAGATTCGATTTGATCCTGGGGTCCCAGAAATACACCGGAAGTAACAAAGCCACCCACTCCATGATAGCTTGCACTTCGAATGGTTATTATGTTACGGCCGGGTTGCACTAATTCCAGAGGAATGGAATAAACGGATGTCCGATGGCCCGAAACCAGTAGATTGCCATCCGGGCCTATCAGACCATTCTTCCCCACCAGGTTTCCATTCCAGTATACTTCCACAGCTGCATCCGTATGAGGAAGTAAAAGAGCCAGCCCTTGCTTTTGCTGCTGCAATTGCTGAACTGCAGGATTCTGAATATCTACATTCAGGCGATACCAGGCACTTCCCTGGATATCCAGACCAGCCTGGTGCCAGCTCAAGGGAATTCGGATGGACTGAGCTTTTCTAATGGCCGGGGCAGAATGTAATACAGCTTCCTGAGGCAAATCTTCTGGAAAGAATAGCCATTCGCCGGCCAGACCGTGGATTTCTGCAGATGGAATAGAGGCAGTGCCCACTTCGCCATTCCGGTCCCGGGCCGGACTACATTGCGTTATGGATCCAAAAACCAGAAGCAGAACCATCCATGCATGCATGACATAATAGTTGTCTCTACTACTGTATTGCTGCAACCTTGCCATGTGAGATCCCCGACCTTGCCATTGTACCCTATCGGCATCGGGACCTGGATTCTGGTCCTGTGCCTCTGTTTTAGCGCAGGCTCCCTGTCCGGACAGCCCATTCCCTATGAGGACCCGGTTCCCAGAAATCGTCCAATACAATCTATTGCATTCGGTTCCTGTCTACGTCAGGATCGACCGGCACCGGTGCTAGATCAGATTCTGAGCAAGAAACCGGATGTATTCATTTTTCTGGGAGATAACGTTTATGCAGACACTGAATCTGCCAGCAGAATGAAGGATGCCTACTCATTGCTGGGTACAAGGCCTCAGTTTCAAAAGCTAAGAAATCAATCTCGCATTCATGCAATCTGGGACGATCATGATTACGGAGCCAATGATGCCGGTGCCTCTTTTCCATTTCGTCTGGGATCGGAAAAGATTTTCAAATCCTTCTGGGGATTATCCGGCAGCAAGCCCTATGAGAATCGGGAAGGGATCTATGCAGCTTTTCTTTACAGAACCGGCGGAGCAAATCCAATCAAGATTCAATTCATCTTACTCGATACCCGTTCCTTTCGAAGTCCCTGGAATACGAAACCCTGGTGGCATTTCTTTGGAACAGACCTGGATGGACCATACATTCCAGACTCGGATCCAGATAAGACAATGCTCGGTCCCGCTCAATGGAAATGGCTGGAGTATCAATTTCAAGTCCAGGCCGATGTGCGGATCGTTGCATCCAGCATCCAGGTACTTTCTGCAGCCAATGGGTTTGAGACCTGGAGCAATTTTCCCCATGAAAGAACACGCATTCTGAAGCTGGCCCGCAGTAGCCAGGGAACTACAGTTTTTCTTTCCGGCGATCGTCACTTTGCGGAAATCAGTGCTCTGAGGTTTGAGAATAAAACTTTCTATGATGTAACGGCCAGTTCTTTGAATCAGCCTCTTGATTTTGGCGAGGAGAAAAATCCTCTTCGCCTGGGTTCTAGATATGCAGACTCTAACTTTGGGTTTATTCGAATCGATGATTCTAAACCCCGCTGGTCGGTAACAATGGAAATTCTGGACCTGCAAGGTAGGGCTCAGGTTTCGCAAACTTTGACCGAGCCATGAGAAAGAAATGCACGGTGCAGTGTTCTTGTGTAGAACGTTACAGCCGGCTTTAAATCTACCGGGTTATATCTGTTCTGTCCAGGGTACACAAGAAGGGCTCGAATTTAGCTCGAGCCCCTGGGAGAGGGTGGAAATGTTCAGCCTGCGAGGGCAGCTTGCTTCTCTAGCTCTATCAAGAAAGGACATTCAGAGGCTGGTGTTGTAGCATCTGCATCCTTTAAGAGCCCTTGAAGAGTTGATTGAGCGCCTTTTAGTTCAACGATCTTTTCATTGAGTTCTTCAATCTTCGAAACAACAAGCTCTTCCACTTCTTTGCACTGACGGTTTTCATCCGTTCTCATTCGAAGAAGTTCTTGAATTTCTTTTAAACTGAAGCCCAGTGCTTGAGCTTTTTTGATAAAGCGAATTCGAACCAGAGCATTTTCTGTATATTGTCTGTATCCAGATTCGTTCCTTTCGGGAGCAGGCAGCAGGCCACTTCGCTCATAATAGCGAATGGTCTGGAGGTTCACTCCTGCCCTCCGGGCCAATTTACCTGTAGTGTAGGTAACACCGTTCTTTGCGGATAGTGTCTTCATTCTGTTTCATATGACGAGCGAATCAGAAAAAAACTGTACTCAGGTGAAAATTTAATAGACTGATGCTTTTGACAGGTCGCAAGATCGATATCCCATGTCGGCGCAAAAGAAGACAGAATTCGTTGTGCATATCCTGGATGACAACGCAAGAGATAAGTTGAAATCCTACTTCAGTTCCCTGGAAAAGGAGCTGGGACGGGAAGGCATGGGTACGGCCCTGTTTAATGTAGTTCAGGAGCTGGTCACAAATGCCGTGAAAGCTAACGTTAAACGGGTATTCTTCGAACAGAACCATTATAACCTGGAGGATCCTGCGGAATATCAGAAGGGTTTACAGGATTTTCGGGCCTTTTTCAGAACTCTTGATGCCAGGCAATACCGTAAGACATTGAAGGAGATGCAGCTATCTGTACGGGTGGATGTGGACCTGGATCATCAAAGGCTCCTGATTTTTGTAAGGAATAATACAATCATGATCCAGCAAGAAGAGGTCAGAATCCGAAAAAATCTGGCCGCAGCCATGGGTGTGAAAGATCTGGTTGAATTTAGCGTTCATTACGGAGATGAATCGGAAGGGAACGGCCTTGGTCTGGCCATGGTTGTTTTACTTATCAAGGATATGGGTTTTGATCCGGGATTCTTTCGGGTCTATCACAATGAGGGTCAAACTACGGCGAGACTGGAGTTCCCGCTGAGTGCAGATTACAGACCTCTTCGAAAGGTTGCAACCTGATCCATTGTTTCGAAGTTTTCGCAATGTAACAAAATCGGCCTTTTTGAGCCTGGGGATCCACCGGCAACTATGGATATTTTTTCTGAATCATTGGCCTTTCATGAAAAGTTGAAAGGAAAACTGGACATCCGTTCCAAAGCACACATCGAAAGCAGGCATGACCTATCTTTGCTCTATACGCCCGGTGTTGCAGAAAGCTGCAGAGTAATCCACCGAGATCCAGAGCAAGCCCGGAACTTAACTATTAAATCCGATACCGTGGCTGTAATCACCGATGGATCTGCAGTGCTGGGACTTGGCAATATTGGTCCCCTGGCAGCCCTCCCTGTGATGGAAGGGAAGTGTGTTTTATTCAAAGAGTACGCTGGTCTGAATGCATTTCCTATCTGTCTGGATACTCAGAACACCGTGGAAATCATTAACATTGTTCGCAACCTGGCTCCTGTGTTCGCTGGAATCAATCTAGAAGATATCAGTGCCCCTCGATGTTTTGAAATCGAAGCCGGGCTACAGGACATAGGAATACCTGTATTTCATGATGATCAGCATGGAACGGCCATCGTTTTACTGGCTGGCTTGCTTAATGCTGCGAAGCTTGCAGGGAAGAGTCTGTCTGAGCTAAGGGTGGTGATCAATGGATCCGGCGCTGCAGGAACTGCCATCGCCGAACTTCTGCTTGGTGTGGGGCATGATCCTTCTGTGTCGGAGCCTGTAGCTGAAGTTTTGATGTGCGATACTAAAGGGATAATCTCTCGAAACCGCAATGACATAGAATCCTATCCTGCAAAGATGAAACTTGCAAGAATTACCAACAGACATGGACGGGATGGTGGACTAGATGATGCTATCGAAGGGGCGGATGTATTTATTGGCGTTAGCGTCGAAGGCGCTCTGACTCCAGCCATGGTGCGAAAGATGAATCCTGATCCCATCATTTTCGCTCTTGCCAATCCAGTGCCAGAAATACTTCCGGAAGAGGCTTACGAAGCCGGTGCACTGGTTGTAGGCACCGGTCGCAGCGATTTCGCAAATCAGATAAACAATGTTCTTGCATTCCCGGGAATATTCCGTGGTGCCATTGATGTGAAGGCCACCCGGATTACTTCTTCTATGAAGATTGCTGCGGCTCGTGCTCTGGCAGATCATGTGGGTAAACCAGGAAGAGATCATATTATCCCTTCTGTTCTTGATAAGACGGCTGGCGAAGATGTGGCCAGAGCTGTTTCGCAGGCCTATGATCCTGAGGTCTAAAGATCCAGGGATTCCCCTTCCTTTAAAAACCGCTCTTCTTCTTCTGCAATACCTCGAAGCCTCTGCAGATCATCCAGGACCTGTTTGAGCAAATCCAGGGTCTGTTTTTGCTCCTTAACGCTTCTGGCCTGTTTCACTTTGAGCAGCAGTCGCAATGCATGATGGCTTGTGCGGAATACCTGTTCTTTGAGCTGTATGGGCGCTTCATCCAGCAGTAAATCCGTGGCCTCAATGATGCTCATCAGTACACTATCTGCCAGTTCCCCCGCGGGGCTTAGAGGATCCCCATCGTTGCCTGAAACGCCACTTTCGCTCCGGGAGCTGGCCGGGGCATCGCTGCGTTTTCTGGAAGCAATTATCTTCCAGATATGTGGATCATCCGTGGGCTTAAGATAGGCCGTGAGGGGACGATCATCGGGAAATAGAGAGCTATGGGCCGCCGGGATAAGTCGCACTCTTCGTAGCTTGCCCTGGACCTTCTTTGCTGGTTCCTGCTCGGATCCATGTTTTCCCGCGCCGCCGCTCATATCACCCATTGGAGCACATCCACTACAGGAAGGCGAGAAAATTATCAGTGTCGGAAACGGGGCTGGAAAGGGGTACGGGCCGGCATTGCCTGGCCCGGTAAAAAACGCCTACTGGCTGGCTTGGCTGTTTTCGGACTCTATGCGCTTCAGAACCTGAAGCAGATAAGGACCGGATTCCACTACCTTGCCGTCCGGAAACTTGATCTTATAGGCAATACCTGTCATAGAAGATTCCGTGGCCAGATACTTGATAAACTGGCGGGCTGTCTTGATTTTATCCCCGGCATAATCATGTTTGCGCTTCAAATGTGAAACAGCCTTTTCCGCATCATACTCAATTCCGTTACGAATAAAAATAGCTCGGGTGGTTCGAATTTCCTGATAGAGTAAATTGATTTTCTGCTGCTCGGATAGGGCCCATAGATTCCCTGTTCCACCCAGAAAAAAGGTGAGTCCAAGTAGTATCAGGCTGACCCTTTTTAAGGCCCTGCTCCGGGATTTCTCAATAGATGAATTCATAGCTTATTGCCTCCAGGATTATTCTAATGTAACCACTGCCGATGAGTATCGAAAATCACCTTATGCAGCACTACCAACCATACCGGAAAACCAGAATTGCCACACTTAGCCTGATGGCATTGCTCGGGGTTCTGGCTTCCTGTTCTCTGGCAGATATTCGGCCAGACTCCCTAAAGACGGAAATTACTTCGGATCAGTTCGAAAAAGGCAGGAGGATTCTGAATCGGTCGGTGGAGGCCCATGGTGGTGTTGAGCGCTGGCAGCAATCCGGGCCCATTATTATCCGTTTTTCCGATGAATGGCCGGGATTTCTCAATCGGTCCCTTTTTATGCCCTGGCCAGAGAATCCCATGCAAGCATCAATGTACATAGTCCCGGGAAAGGACGATGCCAGGATTGTAATGCAAAAAGGTGAATCCAGCGGGCAATTCATGGGACTGCAAAATTGGATTCCTTACACCGGTCAGTCCGAGGATGGGCTATCGTCCCGGGTGGAACTGGAGCCAGGCAACGATGATATAAAGTTCTGGGTCCCAACATTGAACTACTTTCTCCAGTTACCGTTTCGAATTGGAGAAGCAGATGTGGTGGCCTATGCCGGCGAAAAGGAACTGGACGGTCGCGTATTTGAGCTAGTATTCGTTTCCTGGAACCGTGCAGAGCCGCAGGAGATGGTGGATCAGTATCTGCTCTGGATAGAAAAGAAAACTGGATACATTGAGTATGCAACCTATACAGTACGAGATATGGGCGGATTCGTAACCGGCACCATGCATTATTCGGATTTCAGGAATCAGGACGGTCTGGTGATTGCGCGAAAGCAGACTGTGGTAGACTCTCCGGAAGAGCATGGGGAGCCATTTCACCGGTTGACCATAGAAGAAATCCAGTTCGGAGCAGATCTGCCCGAAGGTGTAATCTTTCCGGCTCCGGATCAGGCAGCTGATAAATACTGAGCCCTCCAATTGCCTCGGGCCCTGCAGGGCTCAGAACGGTTGACAGATTCATCGGCCATGAGTCCCGTTGCGAACGGGGGATTCGATGAAGAAACGGATTATAGCTTTATCTATTGTAGGTGTAGGATTGTTGCTCTATCTGGGAGCATATCTCTATCTCTACACCTTTGTTCCGGATCGGTCCGGAACGGAGAAACTGACTGGTCTGAGTAGCGAAGTCCAGGTCTATTACGATTCCTACGGTATACCTCACATAGAAGCCACCAACCAGCAGGATGCTTTTCGTGCTCTGGGATACGTTCATGCCAGGGATCGTCTGTTTCAGATGGAAATGCTCCGTCGTGTTGCTCGTGGTCGATTGGCAGAAATCCTGGGGCCTGACCTTCTGGAAGTGGATAAACTATTTCGCACACTTCGCCTGGATCAGTTCGCAGAGACCTATGTTGCGAACCTGGATAAAGATCAGCCGTATGTAAAACTCAGCCAGTCCTACCTGGATGGAATTAATGCATATATCGAAAACGGTGAAATGCCTCTGGAATTTTCTATCCTGGGCATTGAACCCCGGCCATTTGAACTTTCAGACTCCATTGCAATCGCTGGATACATGGCTTACACTTTTGCTGCAGCATTGAAGCAAGAGCCGCTACTAACCTATGTTCAATCAGAACTGGGCGAAAAGTATCTGGCAGATCTTAAATACGATTTGCATCCCAGCGGAGAGCTAAGTCCCAATCGTTTCAAATATGAAAAAGTAAATTCTGGCAATCCAAATGCCCGCGGCCCACAGAACCCTGAAGAGAAAGCAAGAATGGTGGCTCTGAATGAAATCGTGGGTCTGGCCCGTCGGGCCGATGTGTTTCGTCACTCAATTGGAATCTTCGAGGGCTCCAATGCCTGGGCAGTGGCTCCTAAAAAGTCCACCAATGGTCAGGCCATGCTGGCAGGCGATCCGCATATTTCCTTTTCACAACCCCAGGTCTGGTTCGAGGCTCATATCACAAGTCCGGGCTTTGAAATCTATGGTCACTATCTTGCAGGCATTCCCATGCCATTGCTGGGCCACAATCGCAACAAGGCCTGGAGCATCACAATGTTCCAGAACGATGACATGGATCTCTATGCAGAATCATTGAATCCGCAGAATCCCGGTCAGACTCTGTTTCGCGGTCAACCTGAGGACATAGAAACAGAAGAGGTGACGATTAAAGTTAAAGGTGAGCCGGATGTAAAATACACCGTGCGACGAACTCGTCACGGTCCTATATTAAACGATGTAGTAGATTCCATAAAAGATAAGCCACCGATCAGTCTGAAATGGGCTTTCCATGATGAAAGTAACAGTGTGATAGAAGCATTCTATCTTATGATGCAATCGGCAAACATGGAGGAATTCGAAAAGGGTGTTTCTCTAATTGGCGCTCCTGGCCTGAACGTTATGTACGTGGATTCTGCGGGAAATATTTCATGGTGGGCCGCAGCAAAACTACCCAGACGGGAAGCCGCAGCCAATCCATCTTTTATTCTGGAAGGTACCGGCGGACAGGAGTGGACCGGATATGTACCATTCGCGCAGAATCCGCAGAAAAAGAATCCGGAAAGTGGATACCTGATCACAGCCAATGAGCAGCCAAGAAATGAACAATACCCGGGTTATTACAATTTTGCATACCGTGCCTACACAGTGGACAAATTTCTATCCTCAGAGGAATACGTATCTCCGGATGAAATGAAAGAATTGCAGGGCGATGTAAGCTTTACCTATGCCCTGGAACAAATTCGCATCATTCGAAGTGTAATTGAAAAGGATCTTCCGTCCAGAACTCAATCTAGAACTGCATTCGCATTCTTGCTTCGATGGGATGGGCAATATGGATCGGAATCTGTGGGAGCTTCCATTTTTACTGAGCTGCTCTATCAGATTGCCCGGGAAGCCACAGCGGATGAGTTTGAGGATGAGTTCTTCAAAGCATTTACCGGGTCTCGCTTCTATTTCGATTCCATGGGTGCCATTCTGGCCAATCCTGATTCTCCGTACTGGGATAATCGAAGCACGGATGCCAGAGAAACTCAAAAGGACATCCTGCTCAAAGCCTGGTCCAATACGCTTTCCGTACTGGATGATGAGCTGGGTTCTAATCCCGGAAACTGGGTCTGGCGTCGGCTACATACCGTAGAGTATGTCCATCCTGTGGGTCGCAAATGGCCATTCAATCTTCTGTTCAATGTTGGTCCGTTTCCAGCAGTGGGCTCAATAGAAACAGTATTCAATATGAATCACGGTCAGGGATCCGGTCTTCATCGTGTAAAGAAAGGTCCATCGGCGCGAAGAATTATAGACTTTGCTGATCCGGCCAACTCCCTGGGAATTACTCCAACCGGAAACTCCGGAGTAGTCCTGGACCCCCATTACGATGACCAGGCCCAGACATTTCTCAAGAGACAGTATCGTCCTCAGATTCTGGACCTGGATGAACTGAAAAGTGAAGTGGATCCACTGCGGCTCATTCCTTGATCGTTTCTTTCCGGGCTTCTCGGGAGGCCCGGAATTGCTGTGAGCGGCTGCGCGATGTTCCAATAGCTCATGAGCCAACAGTCACCGGGTTCGGGTGCGAGTTCCATTTTCGGTCCGCCCCGTCCTGCTTCATTAGTTGCGGATGGCCGCTCATGATCCTACATCGGTTTCCCTAAATTTTGAAGTCTGTTCAGGCCAGCTTTGTTTATTTACGCATATGGCAATGTATATAGCACCCTATGCCAATCAGGTATCTGGCGAATTTGATGGCGGAAAGATTCTGGAAAAAAAGCCACTGGGCTTTCCCCAGGAAGGCGGAGGAATACCTTATATTTCCAGCCTTTTCTACTGGGCCTGCGCCTGGAGTGATGAAGGTGGGCTGATCGCAGAACATCCGCACCAGGCTTTTGAAATCATTTCCTTCGTACTGGATGGAGAAATCGAGCACTATGACAATCAGCTGCAAGGCTGGCAGAAACTGAAGGCCGGCGATGTGCAGATTATTCGCTCAGGCTCCGGAATAAGTCATGCCGAACGGCTGAACGCAGGAAGCCGAATGTTTCAGATCTGGTTTGATCCCCATGTAGATCAAGCAGTGACTCAGCCGGCTACCTACGACGATTATCGCGCGGATCAATTTCCGGTGCATACTTCCGACGGTGTGGAGCAGACCACGATCATTGGGCCCGGCTCACCGTTTAAGATGCAGAGCCCGGTGGAGGTCTATCGACGGAAATACGATGGAGGGTCGCTGGAGCTTGACCTGAATGTGGGTCAGGTAATGGCCATGTATGCTCTGGATGGAAACTTTGAGTTCCAGGATGTACAGACGCCGGATGGGCAGAAGGCCATGCTGGGCAAAGGAGATACTTTTGTATGGCAACCGGAACCGGCGGGAACTGCTGATACGGCCGATTCTCCGGAGACTCAGCCCACGCAAACACTGAGGCTACAGACCGCAGGTCCCGCTGAACTGTTCATTGTTCAGATGCCTGTGGATCCTGGCTATCCTGTGTACACGCAGAGATTTCAGGCGGCCCCGGCAAGATAATAGAGGCCAGGCAACCGGGGCTGGCCGTCCCACTACAAGAATTATATCCTTCCGCCAAATCGGGTAGGTCCGAATATTCAAAACAGGTTGACCCTTTCTCCGACGACTTTCATGTTCGGCTCTGGTGGATACTCTATGAATTGGATACAGAACATACTGGTAGGATTTCTCTTTTTTGGAGCTCTCTTCCTGGTAGGATATTTCACTATTGTGTCCGAAAGCGGTCCGTTCGCCCGTCCAGGAAAGCGAATGGTATTTTATTTCGATCATGCAGACGGTATTAAAGAGGGCTCCCGTGTTACAGTACTGGGTGTACCTTCCGGTTCGGTGACAGGAGTCGACCTGGTTACCGTGAATGGTCGGGGCGATGTTGTGGAACCAGACTCTCCGGATCGAATTCGCCAAATTGTGGCCGTTACAATCGAGCTCAAGAAGCAGGTGGTCTTCTATGAGAACTACCGCATTGCAATTAAGAATGAAAGTTTACTGTCCGGTAAAGTGGTTTCTGTGGATCCGGGTTCTTCGGCCGCCGGAGAAGGGGAGAATCCGCAACAAATCCCGGTCTTCTCTGTGGACAGTGCAGTCCTTTCCAGTACAGGACAGTCGGCGCTGGAGTATCAATTAACCAGTTCTTCCGGTGACAACTATGTGGATCTAAAAGGCGAAAGCAGTGGAGATCCAATAGCTGGATTTTCAGAACTTATAGCAGAAAACCGCGCCGATCTTCGCAGAACCGTTCAAAATGTGGCCGAAATCACGGATAAAATAAATCGTGGTGATGGAACCATTGGAAAGCTCATAAATGACCAGGAATTGCACAACAATGCAACCACTCTGGTTACAGAAGCACAGGTTGTTGTGCGAGAAGTTCGCGAAAGTCTGGAAGATACACGGGAGCAGGCACCAGTAACCTCTTTTGTCCGGGCAGCGCTTACTGCCTTTTGATTACTGAGCCCGGATCATAGTCTTTCAGTTGCTTAAACTTCGGATGGATCCATCCATTCTGGACTGATCCACTGGTAAGCTAACCAGCCCGCTTTCAACGGTCACTATGTGATTCTGTCAAAAGTTAGTTGTATCGTACAGCGTTCTCTGTTTTATGAATTCAGATGAATGAAACAGAAATCATCAGTCGGCGTCGGGGACCAGTAGTAGTAAATCGCATTCGATTTGGACTTATTGCCCTATTCTATGCTTCTGTTGGAATCACTTATGCAACCAATTCACCGGCTCAAAATGTAGCCTATCTTACTGGAATATCTGCAATGGTGGTCTATGCCTTGATTTTCTGGTTCTGGAATCGGAAAGGATTGGTGCCCGCCTGGTTTTCCCGAGGAATGCTTTTGTTGGATATTCTGGTACTGCTTTCTACAATGGTGCCGGGAGTCATTCGAGATAAATACGGGGCCTACGATATCAGCCAGTCCCATGTGCTGTATCTTATCTATATCATCTATATCTTTAATTCTGCATTCTATCTTTCCAGAAGGTTCGTTTACGTTACAACCGGTGTGGCCCTTACTGCCTATGCAATCGTATTCATACTGGCCACCCAGAGTGGAATGAACTTTACCATGGAGCCGCCGGCGGATGATAAGTTTGAACTGGCTCTCTCCAATGAAATCACCAAACTAATATTCATAGTTGCCTGCGGCTATATTGTATCGCAGATCATGGCCGTACTTCTGCGACTATATGCCTATTCGGCGGAAACCCGGGAGGTGGCCGAGCAGTCAGTGGCTGAGCTGGAAGAAAGGCAATCCCAGCTAGAGCATGCAGCACAGACAGCTGAAAGTACCGTTCAGGGATTTCAGGACTTTAACAATCGATTCGCGGGCCTGATAGAAAAGCAGACCGATTCCTTTGCCACGATTACAGAATCCATTGATTCTATGTCAGAAAAGAGCCACGAGCAGGTGGCCACCGCCAACTTTCAGAAGGATCAACTGGGCCAGCTGAATACCAAAGGGGAGCATTTTGATTCTCTACTTAAAGAAATCACAACTTCCACCGGTGAACTGAGTGATCGAATGCGAAGCACATCTGAAGCGTCTGGAAAAGTAGTGCAACAGGTGGAGAATCTAAATCAGGTATTCGATGCCATCCGGGCCTCTTTCGATTCTGTAGGAGATGCCACCGATATCCTCACCGAAGTGTCTGAAAGGACGAACCTGCTTGCTCTTAACGCTGCCATTGAAGCGGCGCGAGCGGGGGATCAGGGAAGGGGATTCGCAGTAGTGGCCCAGGAAGTGGGTAAGCTGGCCGGAAGCAGCCAGGAAAATGCAAATCATATTGCATCGCAGGTGGAAGCGGTTCGTTCTCAGTTGCAGCAAGCCGTGAATCTTGTTACCGAAACAGTATCTCTGACTGAACGGCAGTCCCAGGTATTTGAGGAGACTCAGAGCTATTTTATTCGCCTGGAAGAATTGATTGAAAAACAAAGGCGGGCCGATGCGGATTTTGCCAGTACGTTAAACGAACTTGAGCGATCCATCGATACCATGTCTTCCGGGACCGAAAAGCAACAGGAGCTGGCCCGGAGTATCGAAAACAGTATTCGCAGCTTTGCTGAGATTCATGATTCTGTGGCCGAAGAGTCCCAGAAGATTCAGGAAATGATAGAATCTCTTTCCACCGAAGTGAAGCGAATGCAGGGCGCTCCTTGATTATCGCCAACAGGGCAGCCAGGGCAGCATTGCTAATTATTCTCGGTTAGTATTCGGCTGGCCTGGAGTTCAACAGAGACGTCCAGAATGAGATGACATCTGTTCAGTCCAGATTTGCAATGTCGCATGCTGGAATCCGAACTGCACTTTGAGCTGATTCATGACCCTAACCCGGAACTGCAGGAGTCTCTCTGGAAGCGACTCCATGAGTCCAGCATTGAGAAGTTGAGTCCTTCGGATCCTCAAACCACACAGTCACTGGCCATATGCGTTACCCGAAATCAGGAATTGCGGGCTGGGCTGCTTGCCATCTGCTATTTTGGCGGAATGAATTTACAATGTCTGTGGGTGCATCAGGAAGAACGTGGTCAGGGCCTGGGAGAACAGCTTCTGGCCAGAATCGAAACCATATCCAGGGAATTAAGATGCAACATAATCTGGGGACATACATTCGGCTTTCAGGCCAGGGACTTTTATCTAAAGAACGACTATTTGGAATTCGCAACACTACCGGACTATCCACCAGGTCATGGCTGTAGTTTTCTAAAGAAAGAACTGGTTTCCGGGGAATAATCCGACCGGGCATTAATCCGATCTAAAAATTCATTCCGGTTCCGAATTGAATCCCAAGGGATCGTACCACAGGGCTGCCATTTCCAGGCACCGCCGATCCAGGATAGGTTAGAAACGTCTGAGTTAAATCCACTTCAGCGAACAGGTAAGTATCGGTGAAGTAATAGCGGGTACCTAATTCCGCCCCCAGGCGAGCAATGGTGGCTCCTCCGCCATAGTTTCCAATGCCCACAGATCCGTTTATGTAGGGATCAAAGGAACCTGTTTCCCAGGAAGGAAATCTAAGCCCCGCTTTAAAGTCCAGGGTATTGAATCGCTCGAATTCCTTCCGGCCTCGGCGAAGGGAGGCAATGTCCGACAGGCGAAAGTAAGCCTGCAAAGTCTGGGATGCGGTCGGATCATCTACAAAGAATCCGGATGCATTTAGAATTTCGAATTCTGGATCCGGTGGAGTGGTGCGCACATTTTCCAGTATGACCGATAGGCTATTGATGCCTGCGCCCAGAAAGAGCCAGTCTTGAACATAATAGCCCAGAGTAAAATCCAGCATTACCGAAAACTCAGTGGGGCGACTTCTATCAGCAGCAATGGCCAGGGCCAGGGCCCTATCTACAGAATCTCCAGAATTGCTCAGTCGAATCACCTGCAGCCCACTGCCCAGAGGGTCCTCTGTGATCTGCTGAACCAGCTCCCCGGAGGGTTGGCCCACTCCAAGCCCGAATTGACCGAATAGATCTCCCTTCTCCGGATTGGCCTGCACTGAGAGAGGGCTGATGAGCTCCAGGCTCATAAAGCAAATTAGTGTTCTGAAAATGTTCATTCTTGGTATAAGATCTGCGCTCCGGACGCTCGGTCCATCGGCGAATTCCCTGGAAGTTAGATAATTAAAAGTGCATCCCTGGAATCCAATGATTTTCTTATGAGTAAGCTAGCTGCCCTGTGGCTCCGGTAGTTCCGAGCGAAAAAACCTGGTCAGCCAAACTGCAATGCATCCATTGACTTCATGCTTCTTATTGTAGGCGCCTTTCCTCCGGAAACCGAATTGCTTGAGGATCTGGTAGGACCGGGTCTGGTAGTGCAATCCGCAGGAATTGGTCCGGTGGATGCCATACTTGGATTGGAAGCTCTGGTCACCGAGTTTGCGCCGGATGAGGTAATTTTTCTGGGCTCCTGCGGTCAGTACCGGGGGAGCCCGGAATGTCATTTCATTCAAGGGCAGCTTTTCACCTATCTGGATCCGGCCAGCATTCTGGGTCGCAGTCGAATGGTGCCTGCCATGCGAAAGTACTCAATGCCCCGCCCGGGGGAATTCGCCACCCTTTGCATGGAATCCGGAGAGTTTACGCCTGCCATTGTTAATACCACTATGTCTCTGTCCCTGGAAGCCCATGGGATGTCCTACTCGTTGCTGGAGCAAGCCATTGAAGGTCTGGAAAGTCTTTCATCAACCGATGCAAAAATGACACCATGGATTGGCTCGAGGGAAATAGGGAGTTTGTCGGTTACGGAGAATCTAGAAGTTTTTGGAATGGCCCGCTTTTGCGAGATACATAAGATCGGATTCTCATCCCTGATGGCGGTTACCAATCAGGTTGGACCGGATGGTTCGGCGCAGTGGGCCAGAAATTATCAGTCCATGGGCCGGCAGCTTCAGGAAAAAGTGCGCCGCCTGGTCGAAAAAAGAAAGGGGTGATTGAAGAACCATTCATGCCACGGTCGATAGGTACATTCGGTGGCAGACATGGATGGATATCGCTTTCGGATTCAGCTCACGGTAGCTGTATATAAACAAAAGAGACTGACCTATAAGAACGACATGATCGTTCCTACGGTGTATCATCGGCGATCGGAAGCCCGGGCTCACATTAAGAGAGAGCTCCAGGACAGGCTCAAGAATACCGATTTCTTTGTCTCTCCAAGGGTGGACTACGACCTGGTGCGATATACCAACGAAGCCTCCTGCAATACATATTTGCGGTATCGAATTGTAGAAGATAAAAAGGCCGCTACTTTGCAGACCGATCTACTTCAAAGATAGGCAGCCATGCCCGGTCCTGATCCTCAGCGGAAATTGACAGTCCGTCTGTAATTGGTTGACCAGGCGCGGAGGCAAGGAATCTTATATCGATGCCCCCGGCCCCGCTGGATACAGTTTCCGATCCAGAACTTAAGGCACATCTACTTGCCTATTTCAAGCTCATCCAGTCCGTACTGGGTAAACGGCCAGGTACGCCCGAGCAGAAAAGACAGGTCTACCAACAGCTTCAGAAGCATCTGATTGAAAAAGCCCATTCGGTTGATGATCTAATCGAAGAAATACCCCGGATGGCCTCGACCATGGGGGTTCCGCCGCAGAATCTATCTTCTTTCATATCACAGAATTTCTTCAAGGCGCTGGAAATAGCCCGCCAGGATATTCAGAAATCCGGTACTGAGTCCGGCGAATCTAAAGGCCCGGCCCAGGCAGTCACAAAGGATCCGGCCCGTGATCACGATTTGATCGGCGAACTACTGGAGACATTTGGCCCTATTGTGCAGGCCCCCAATAAGTTTGTTCCCGGAGAAATGGGGGCCATCAAGATGATGACTCCCAACGGTGAGAAGTTACCTTCATCGCTCACTGGTGGGTCCTCTGAATCCGAGGATGCAACCGCCGGGTCTTCCAAGCCCGCTGCAACGGATCAGGGCCCGTCAAAGGAATCTACTACGAGTGGACCTTCCAGTGCAACATCAGCGAAGAAAGTCACTGGAAAGGGTCCTGGCATTCTGCCTCAAAAAGATGAGCCTCTGATTCAAGAGATACTCAATAAATTCGGAAATCATCTGGATGTGCATGAAAAGCTGGAGCCCGCAGCCTTTCCCAGGAACTTCAAACCATCATCGTCTGAAGAATCAACGGCTGCTTCCGATGACAGTGCTGGCTCCGGCGATTCAGCACCGAGCCCGGCGCCGGCCGGGGTAAAAACAAATGCAGTTCCCAAAAGCGCGGGTCCGGTAATTGAATGGCCGGATGAAGACATAGGATTGATCCAGGAAATACTGGAGAGCTTTGGCAATGACCTGGCGGTCCACGGACGACTGGAGCCATCCGACGGACTGGCTACACCAGGCTCCGCTTCCCGAAAGCAAACGTCGGAACCAGCATCGCAGACTGCAGCGATTTCCACTCCTGCAACGGAACTGGACAAAGCGCCTCCTTCAGCTCCTATCTCTTTCGCACGCTATACGGAAATTCGCGGGCAGCTGGCCAGGTTCCAGAAGTCCGGGGATCAGCAGGGCTATCGTCAGTATCTTCAGGATCTAGGCGAAGAGGAAAAGCTGGTTGTCCCTCTTCGCAATCTGGAAAACAAGTTACAAAAAAATCCTTCGCTTAAGGCATCGGATGAGATCTATCATTTGTCCACTCAGCTGGGTGTATCCGCGGAGAAGCTAGCTGGTTTTAGAAGTGCAATGCTTCGCTATGATCGGATTCAGCTATTGCTCAATGACTTTGTGCAGAGAGTTAAAAAGGGACCGGCTCCGCTTATGAAGGCTGTTCAGTCCATCTGGAGTCAGGTGCGCCTGCTGCTAAACCAGGTAGATCAGCCAGAATCCATGCGAAGTCAGATGAAATTCTTACTTCTGGGAATTCAAGATCCGGAAGTAAAGAAAAAGACACAGGAAATTCTGGAAAGCCTATTGAACCGGGCTCATAGCATATACTCTGAATAGCTCTTTAGAATTCCCATTAATTAGATTCCAGATGTAAGGGCCGGTCTAGAGATTCCAGCCCATTCCAATATGCAGAGCCGGGCTAATCACCGGTGCGCTAAGAATGCGAATTCCAGCGTCGCGATTGGTAAATACCTTGGTCTGGTATTCCAGCTCGGCGAATACGTAGTATCCGTCCTCTGCATTCCAGCGAGTACCCAGTCTTGGAGCCATCTTTAGCGCTTCGCACTGATAATCTCCGATGCAGGCTCCCAGTCCAAGTCCCATGCCTAAATAGGGGTCCCATTCAGAGCCAGGCAAGATGTGCCAGTTGAAGCCAAAATCTATCATGACGTAGCTGTAGCTCTCCGGTCTTCTTAATTGCTCCAGAACGGGAAGCAATGTTTGAAATGCAAGACTGGAGATCCCCGTGAATTGACTTCCTCCTCCCGAACCAGCCAGTGCCAGAGAATAGGCTGTATTAAATTCTCCGCAGTTTGCCAGGCAGTCCGTGCTGGCCGATTCATAATTGAGGCCCATGGTAAGCCCGAATCGTTTCAGGTCCCCGATCAAGTATTCCGCACCAAATCTTAGATGGCTTTCTGTAACCTTTTCCTTTCTACGGCTCAAAGATTCGGTGGCGGCCAGGGTACCCAGGGTATTGATGGCCGGGTCCGATGAGGGATTGTTCAGATGCTGGAGGCCTGCAGAATCCGCTGCACTTTCTTCTGTGAACTGGCCATAGCCTACGGAGGCACGTAAACTCCAGGGCGATGGAAGGCTCTGCGCTATCAGGGAGGGGGCAATCCAGAAAAAACAAGTTAGAAGGACAATTTGGCGGAAATTACCCGCGGCGTTTCTCTTGAACCAGGCTGAGATGAAATGAAAGGACATATTATATAGAAGAATCTTTCAGCGGATCTGCAACAATAATCCGACCAGGGTAGAATCCCTGCGGTTGGCATCTCCGAAAGATTCGGGATACCTCCAAAATGCCAGAACAGCATTACAGGAGCATAGGGCCCAGGCGGCAAGGGATCCTAATCCCGGAGTCGGACGGCTAGAATCTTAAACCAACTCCCAGAAGGGCCGAAGGCAGGGGTAATTCTCTGGGAGATCTGCCGGCCGTTGTGCTGTAAGATTCAAACCCGTACTCCAGTCGTAAATCCACCAGAATTAGACCGTTTCGCATTTGAAGTCCAAGAACAGGACTGGCTCTTGCCATGCCAAAGCAGCCGTCTGCGCAAAGCCCGGCTTGCAGGCTCAATCCGGCGTATGGGTTAAGCAAACCGTCCGGGTTCATATATACATTGAATCCCATCTGAGCGAAAAGGGCTGAGAATGCACGGTACCTGGGATTCGCATCCAGGGCCTGCAAGGCCAGGAAATCCTGCAGCAAACGGTTCTGGTCAGCTCCCGGCTGAAGCAATTGTAGTTCTATGGCCTTCTGTGTCGCCTCCCCACACCATTGTACGCATTTGTGACTAGTTTCCAGATAACCGAAACCCAACTCCAGGCCAAGATGATTTCCATCATCCACAATCCATTCCAGAAGCATTCTTGCATGCGCCTGCTCCGTACGAAGTCTGGATTCCTGACTGGCTTCCAGGAAGAAGGCGCTTCCAGTTCCGTTGAAAACGTATTGTCCTTCATTTATTAAAAAGGGGACGTACGGGGCTGCCTCAAATAGATGGGCACCGCTTAATGTATCTCGAACTCCAGCCCCGCCGAATATCTTTACCGAAAAGTCCACTTCGTCCCTGGCATGCAAATCACCGGCAGGAATCATAATAATAAGAGCTAGCAGGAAAAGCGCAGTCCAGGTCGCACTATGACTAAAGAATTCCGAAAACGGGCTGCGAGGTGGAATCGTCATTCCTTCCAGCCTCCGTTGCGCTGTTCATTTGTAAATAAAACTAATAAATAGGCTCAAGCAATAGCCCGGATCAGTGCCCCGGGTCGCCGGAATTAATCAAATTGTCCTGGTAGTAAGAATCAGGGCTCCAATTCCTGACCAATCCGGGTTTCTGGCCGGGGAAATGGCCCGGATTTTTAAGGCCCCGAATCCCGTACAGCCAATTTTCTGAATTCCCCTTGACCCTGGGCTATACTTCAAAAGATGTGTTCATCTTGCGTCTCTTTTCCTCGGAGAAGGGGTCGTAGGCGGGAGAATGCCCTCTTAGCTCAGTTGGTAGAGCGCATCCATGGTAAGGATGAGGTCACCAGTTCAAGCCTGGTAGAGGGCTCAGAGCCGTAGGCGCCTGAACCCGTGTCCAGGCCGGTAGTTCAATGGCTAGAATAGGGGTCTCCAAAACCCTTGATGAGAGTTCGATTCTCTCCCGGCCTGCAAAGTAGGTAATACCATGATTAAGTTCATAAAAGAAAGCCGCGAAGAATTGCGGAATGTAGTGTGGCCCACCCGGGAAGAAGTACTGAATTCTACTATTGTAGTGCTGGGTGCTGTAGTTGTGGCTTCGCTATTCCTGTATGGCATAGACCACATGTTTGAAATGGTCTTCAATGCCCTTGTGGAAATAGGCTCATAATAGCCATGAAGTGGTATGTGATTCGTACATATTCAGGCCACGAAAAGAAGGCCAAAACGAACATCGAGAAGATGGTTCAGGCCAGAGGCATGGCCGATAAGATCGGGCAGATTAATATCCCCACAATCAAAGTTGCCGAGATGAAGGGGGGTAAAAAAAGGGTCGTAGAGAAGAAGTTTATGCCAGGCTACATTGTGGCTGAGCTTGAACTGGACGATGACCTCCGAATCCTGATCGGTAATCTGCCCTCTATTGCAGGCTTTGTTGGTTCACCGGAACCTCAGGCTTTGACCGAGGACGAAGTCCGTAGTTTGATGAATACTGAGCAATCCTCGGAAGAAGAGGAAAGTTCGGTGACCCGGATGCTGTTCCAGGTCGGTGAGACTGTTAAGATTGTAGACGGACCTTTTGCGAACTTCACCGGCACGGTTGATGAGATTATGCCGGACAAAGGTCGACTGCGAGTGAAGGTTGAGATTTTTGGCCAGGCCACTCCGGTGGAACTGGATTATCTGCAGGTGGCATCCAACGTAGGTTGAGCCTCTGAAAAGAAGCAGAGTAAAGAGAGAGTTATTGTCTATAGAGATTGTAAGTTGAGGGCTGGGTCCGGATTGATTCCGGGGATCAGACAGGGAATTATAAAGTAAGCCAGAAGGCAAAGGCATCTAAAGATGGCACAGAAGAAAGTAGTAACACAGATCAAGCTGCAGGTAGAAGCAGGCAAAGCTAATCCGGCTCCTCCCGTAGGTCCAGCCCTGGGTCAGCATGGCCTGAACATCATGGAATTCTGCAAGCAGTTCAATGAAAAGACCAAGAATCAGGTGGGAATCAAGCTGCCTGTGGTGATAACCGTATATGCGGATCGCAGTTTTACATTTATCACCAAGTCTCCTCCGGCTCCTCTTTTGATTAAGAAGGAAATGGGGATTAAGAGTGGATCGGCCACTGCGGGTAAGACCAAAGCAGGATCCATCAAGCGATCGCAGCTGGAAAAGATTGCTGAGATCAAAATGAAAGATCTGAACTGTCATGACATGGACGCTGCCATAGCCGTTCTGTCAGGAACCTGTCGTTCTATGGGCGTAGAGGTGGAGGACTAATATGTTTCGCGGCAAGCAATGGAAAGCGGTAGCAGATAAGGTAGATCGGTCTCAGGCACAGGACCTGGAGACTGCAATCAATCTGCTGAAAGAAGTAAGTTATACTAAATTTGACGGAACTGTAGAGGCAGCCATCAAGATAGGCTACAAATCTCTGCAGAATGTTCGGGGCAACCTGAAGCTTCCTCATGGCACTGGAAAGGCAGTACGCGTTCTGGTAATCGCCAAAGAGGATAAGCATGCTGAAGCAAAGGAAGCTGGTGCTGACTTTGTAGGTGCCCAGGATATGATCGATAAGATCCAATCCGAAAAATGGACTGATTTCGATGCCTGCGTGGCTACTCCTGATATGATGAAAGACCTGGGGAAGCTGGGTCCCATCCTGGGGCGAAAAGGTCTCATGCCCAAGCCAAAGGCTGGAACTGTGACTGAAGACGTAGCAGCGGCTGTAAAGAGTCTGAAAGGCGGACAAATGGAATACAAGGCCGACAAGAGCGGCGTAGTTCATCTGCCCGTGGGAAAGGTATCCTTTAGCCCTGATCAGCTACAGGAAAATATCAAGACGGTATACCAATCCATTATGCGAGACAAACCGTCGGATGCCAAGGGAGAATACGTACGTAGCTTCTTCCTCGCACCGACCATGGGCCCGGGCGTACGCTTAAATATGCGTTCCCTGTAAGACCCTCTGCAAAGGAAAGGAGATCCAAATGCCTGCGCCAATAAAAGAAGAGAAATTATCCGAGATTGCGAAGATCCTCGGTGAACATGAGCATTTTCTTCTGACCACCTATTCTGGTCTGTCAGTAGATGCTCTAACCGAGCTTCGTAACGAAGTGCGAGAAAAGGAAGGTAGATTAAAGGTCATAAAAAACCGACTATTCATTCGCGCACTTGCTGGTGATAGCAAATTCGGCGAGGCCCTGGACGGCTTGAAAGATCAGCTGAAAGGGCCCGTAGCCGCTGTATTCGCCAGTGAACAAATGCCAGCAGTGGCCAAAGTACTCGTTGAGAAGAATAAAACGAACCAGAAGATCCAGCTCAAGGGTGGCTTTTTTGACGGACAGTTGCTAGACGAGTCCGGTGTGAAGCAGATTGCCAACCTGCCTACGAAAGAAGAGTTGCTTACCATCATTGGTCGCGGCTTGAATACGCCGGCTCAGAAGATCGCTACTGGTATCAACGAGATTATGGCCTCCCTTGCAAGAGGCATCAACGCTGTGGCGGAGAAAAACCAAAACAGCTAATTACAACGTAAAGATTGTCCAGGAAGGAATCGAAAGAAGGAGTCAACAATGTCTACAGACGCATTGCTAGAACAAATTGGCCAGCTTACACTGGTAGAAGCCGCTGAGCTGGTAAAGAAAATGGAAGATAAATTCGGCATTTCAACAGCCGCTCCGGTAGCTGTTGCTGCTGGCGGACCCGCCGCAGGCGGTGGAGATGCTGCAGCAGCTGAAGATGCTGAATATAACGTAGTTCTCAAGAGCTTTGGCGAAAAGAAGATCGATGTGATCAAAGTAGTTCGCGAAGAAACAGGTCTTGGCCTGAAAGAAGCCAAAGATCTGGTTGAGAAAGGCGACCAGGTAGTAAAAGAAAGCCTACCCAAAGCCCAGGCAGACGAGCTCAAGAAAAAGCTCGAAGGTGCTGGAGCTACAGTAGAGCTTGCTGCCAGCTAATCAGCATATAATCATTGGGGCCCGGCTAAGATAGCCGGGTCTATTTAAGAATCGGGGCTCTGCGCAAGAGGTCCGATCCATTTGTATCTGCAGGAACAACACTGGCTTATTATGAATAATCGCAAGAATCTTCAGGTAGTAAACCTGGGTAAGATCACCAATCTTAATCGAATTCCGGATCTGATTGAAGTTCAATTCCGATCCTTTGAGTGGTTTTTACAAAGAGACTCATCGCCAACCAAGAGAAACACTCAGGGACTGGAAGCCGTATTCCAGGACACATTCCCTATCCAGAGCCCCAACGAAGACATGGTTCTGGAATATGTTTCCTATAGTTTCGGCGAAGCAAGATGGGATGTTGATGAGTGTAAGAGCCGCGGCCTGACTTATGCCATCCCTCTGAAAGCGGTTATTCGACTGATCAATGTGCATACCGGTGAAGTGCGAGAGCAATCGGTTTATATGGGTGATGTTCCCATGATGACCGATCAGGGCACATTTATCATCAATGGCGCTGAGCGCGTTGTTGTAAGCCAGTTACACAGAAGCCCTGGTATTTTCTTCTTCGAAGATGCGGCCAAGGGCATCTACAGCGCTCGGGTCATTCCCTATCGTGGTTCCTGGCTGGAACTGGAAATGGATGCCAAGGGAGTTCTGGTAGCCCGGATTGACCGTAAAAAGAAATTTCCAGCTACCTTGCTTGTGAAGGCCATGGGTGCCAATACAGCAGAAGAAGTGCTAAAGCTCTTTTATGATACTGAAGAACAGCGAATCTCAGGTGCACAAGCCAAAGAGATGAAGAAGATCATTGGTCGCCGACTGGCTGCTGCGGTACAGAACCCGGAAACCGATGAAGTGATCATGAATCCCGGTGAGGCGATCAACGAGGATAACATTGGCATCCTTAAAGAACTGAAGGTAAAATCGGTAAGTCTGCTGGTTTTTCCATCTGGAAGAGATGATACTACTGTAATTAACTGCCTGGAAAAAGACGGGGCGGAAGGCTCCGAGCAGGCACTGCAGAAATTCCATGCAATTGTTCGTCCAGGTGAGCCATTTAACGTTGAAAATGCGAAGAATGAACTGAATCGTTTATTCTTTTCTGATAAATCCTATGATCTGGGCGATGTTGGTCGCTACAAGATCAACAACAAGTTCCGTTTTCACAATGAGAAGCAGTTCAAAGACTGCAATGACAGGGCGCTTCGTGAAATCGACATTATTGAAACACTAAAATACTTTGTAAACCTTATCAATGAGGTTCCCGGCTACAATTACGATGACATCGACCACCTGGGTAACCGTCGGGTAAGAAGCGTAGGTGAACTGCTGATGAACCAGCTAAAGGTTGGTTTCAGTCGTATGGAACGTGTAGTTAAAGAGAGAATGACCATCCAGGATGTGGATGTAATTACTCCTCAGGCACTGATATCCATCAAGCCTATCATGGCTGTTGTAAATGAGTTCTTTGGTTCCAGCCAGCTGTCTCAGTTCATGGATCAAACCAATCCTCTTTCCGAGCTTACCCATAAACGCCGACTGAATGCTCTTGGGCCCGGGGGCCTTTCCAGAGAGCGTGCCGGTTTCGAAGTGCGGGACATTCATTACAGCCACTACGGCCGTATGTGCCCCATTGAAACTCCGGAAGGCCCGAACATTGGACTGATTGTTTCCATGAGCTCTCACTGCCGAGTGAATCCCTACGGATTCCTGGAGACTCCGTATCGTAAGGTAAACAATGGAAAAGTGGGTAACGATTTCGTTTACCTTACCGCTGATATTGAAGAGCGGTACAATATCGCTCAGGCCAACGCCCCTTTAACCGATCAGAGCACTTTTGTGAATAAGATGATTTCCTGCCGTAAGCGGGAAGACTATCCTTTCTGCTCTCCAGAAGAAGTGGAGTATATGGACATTGCTCCATTGCAGGTAGTGTCGGTTTCTACATCTTTGATTCCTTTCCTGGAGCATGATGATGCAAACCGGGCCCTGATGGGCTCCAACATGCAGCGTCAGGCAGTTCCTCTTCTAGTAGATGAGGCTCCCTACGTGGGCACCGGAATGGAAGACAAAGCAGCTTACGACTCCAGGGCTTGTGTGGTAGCCAAGGAAGATGGTGTGGTTACCAAGCTGGATGCCACAAGCATCACAATTCAACCCAGTGGATCCAAAGAGCCAATCACGTTTAATCTGAAGAAATTCAAGCGGTCCAACCAGGGAACCACTGTAAACCAAACCCCTCTGGTAAGCCTTCTGCACGCTCCAGAAGATGGAAAAATTGGGAAGTCTACGAAAGAGAAGGTAGAGTTCACAACTGGCAATGGGGAAACCATTGAGATTCCTCTGAAGCAATTTGATGCAGAGTTCGAACTGTTTGCCAAGTCTGGAACGGAAGTATCTCGCGGAGAGGTAATCGGTGGCCAGAAAGTCTATGGCGAAAAAAGAGATAAGGATGGCGCCCTGGCCGTCAAGGGTACTGTGCTGGCGGATGGACCAGGAACAGACCAGGGGCGGCTGGCTCTTGGCAAAAACGTTCTTGTGGGATTCATGCCCTGGGAAGGCTACAACTTTGAAGATGCCATCCTAATCAGTGAACGTGTAGTAAAAGACGATGTGTTCACTTCAGTTCACGTAGAAGAATACGAGATTCAGGCGCGGGAAACCAAGCTGGGACAGGAAATCATCACTCGAGATATTCCCAACCTGAGCGATAAAGCTTTTCGAGACCTGGATGAAAACGGAATTATTCGAATTGGTGCTGAAGTAAAAGCAGGGGATATTCTGGTAGGTATGGTCACTCCTAAAGGAGAAGCCGATCTTACTCCGGAATATAAGCTACTTCATAGTATTTTTGGTGAGAAAGCCCGGGAAGTTCGAGATACATCCCTTCGCATGCCCAATGGTACCGAAGGTATTGTAATCGATGTTAAGATGTACACCCGTGAAGAAGGGGATGAGCTCTCCGCTGGCGTGGAAGCCATGGTTAAGGTCTATGTTGCTCGAAAGCGAAAGCTTCAAGTGGGCGATAAAATGGCTGGCCGCCACGGTAACAAAGGTGTTGTGGCTCGCATCATGGCAGAGGAAGAAATGCCATTCATGGATGATGGCACTCCTCTGGACATCGTGCTCAATCCTCTGGGTGTTCCTTCGCGGATGAATATCGGGCAGATCTTCGAAACCATGCTCGGATTTGCTGGAAACAAGCTGGGTATTCTCTTCGAAACTCCAGTATTCGATGGTGCCAAAGAAGCAGATGTTAAGGACTACCTGGAGCAGGCCGGTCTGCCGGACGACTGCAAATTTCAGCTATTCGATGGCCGAACCGGTGATCCATTCGAGGGTCGAGTTTTCTGCGGCTATATTTACATTCTGAAATTGGCTCACCTGGTGGATGATAAGATTCATGCTCGATCTACCGGACCATACTCTCTGGTGACTCAACAGCCTCTTGGCGGTAAAGCTCAGTTCGGTGGTCAGCGCCTGGGAGAGATGGAAGTGTGGGCTCTGGAAGCCTACGGCGCTTCGCATACTCTTCAAGAGCTTCTGACAGTGAAATCTGACGATATGCTGGGGCGAGCCCGGGTATATGAGGCAATCGTTAAAGGAGTGCACTCTATCAAACCGGGTGTGCCTGAGTCCTTCAATGTATTGATGCAAGAACTCCGTGGACTGGCGCTGGATGTGGCTCTATATAATGACCAGGATGAGCGCGTGGAAATTACTGATCTCGAGGATGAAGTGAATCGAGGTCAGCGTAAGAATAAGATCAAGATCGACTCCATTGAAAGAATGGGTTAATCGGCAGGGAAACATGGCTACAAGAAATCTAAACGAATTCGATTCCATCCGCATCATGCTGGCTTCCCCGGAGCGTATCCGGGACTGGTCCCATGGTGAGGTGAAAAAGCCGGAGACCATTAACTACCGAACCCTTCGGCCGGAAAGAGAGGGTCTGTTCTGCGAACGGATCTTCGGAACCACCAAGGACTGGGAATGTTACTGCGGTAAGTTTAAGTCCATTCGCTACAAAGGTGTGATTTGCGACCGATGCGGCGTGGAAGTGACTCACTCCAAGGTTCGTCGAGAGCGAATGGGCCATGTGGAGCTCGCTACGCCAGTGGCGCATATCTGGTACTATCGAAGCGTTCCCAGCCGAATGGGCTTGCTTCTGAACATGACCATCAACCAGCTCAAGAGCGTTCTTTACTATGAGCGGTATGTAATTATTGATCCCTCGGACTCCGGTCGTGAACGAGGGGAGCTCATCGATGAAGAAGAGCATTACGAGTATCTGGACGAATATGGCGATAAATTCGTAGCCATGATTGGCGGAGATGCCGTAAAAGAGCTTCTATCCAGAATTGATGTAGATGGAGACATTCGAGAAATTCGCCAGAAGATCGCCGAAGGACTGAAAGCATCCGACCGTCGCTTGCTAAAGCGTCTGGAAGTTCTGGAAGCTCTTCGAGAATCCGGTAACCGTCCTGAATGGATGATGCTGGATGTTACCCCTGTTATACCTCCTGAATTGCGCCCCATGGTTCAGCTGGAAGGTGGACGTTTTGCCACTTCCGACCTGAATGACCTCTATCGTCGTGTAATTAATAGAAATAACCGACTGAAGCGACTTCTCGCTCTGAAAGCTCCTGATATTATCGTTCGAAACGAAAAGAGAATGCTTCAGGAAGCTGTGGATGCATTGTTCGATAACAGTCGTCGCAAGCGTTCCGTAAAAGGAAAGGGCAACCGTCCTCTAAAATCCCTTTCCGATATGCTGAAAGGTAAGTCCGGTCGATTCCGCCAGAACCTGCTCGGAAAGCGGGTGGACTACTCTGGTCGATCCGTAATTGTAATTGGACCTGAACTAAAACTACATCAGATGGGCCTTCCCAAGAAGATGGCTCTAGAATTGTTCAAGCCATTCATTATGAAGCGCCTGGTGGATCTGGATCTGGCGCCTAACATCAAATCTGCCAAGAAGAAGGTAGAGGCAGAAGAGAAAGAAGTATTCGAAGCCCTGGACGAAGTGATTAAAGAGCATCCTGTGATGCTGAACCGTGCACCGACTCTGCACCGTCTTGGAATTCAGGCCTTCCTGCCCACTCTGGTAGAAGGAAAGGCAATTAAGCTTCATCCCCTGGTATGCAAGGCATTTAATGCGGACTTCGATGGAGACCAGATGGCCATCCACGTTCCTCTGTCGCCCAAGGCACAGTTGGAAGCCTGGATGCTCATGCTTTCTCCTCATAACCTGCTCAACCCTGCCAATGGGGCTCCGGTAGTATCTCCTTCCCAGGATATGGTTCTGGGAATCTTCCTGATGACTTCGCAGTTAGAAGGTGATGCAGGGGAAGGCAAGATCTTCTCAAACCTGGATGAAATCCACTACGCTCTGAGTGTTGGTTCTGTGGGGCTGAGGTCCAGAGTATCTGTGATCCATCAGGATCGACTGCTTCAGACCACTCCGGGACGAGTCATCTTCAACGCAGTGATGCCAGAAGATTATCCTTATGTTAACCGCGCTGTATCGGACAAAGAAATTACCAAGATCATTGCTGAAATCTATGATCGATACGGTGCAGGCCATACTGTACAGATGCTGGACCGGGTGAAAGAACTGGGCTTCCATTACGCTACATTGTTTGCGCCTTCCATCGCTATCTCTGACATTCAGGTATCTCCCAAGAAGCAGGATCTAATCGCTGCTGCAAACAAGGAAGTGGCCGATGTTACCAAAGCTTATAAAAGCGGTGTTATTACAAACGACGAAAGATCCAAGAAGGTAATTGAGATCTGGACCCGTACAAATGATCTAATTACTGAATCCATGTTCTCTGAACTGGAGCAGGACCAGAAGGGCTTCAACCCGATCTATACAATGGCCGCTTCTGGAGCGCGGGGTTCTAGAGCTCAGATTCGTCAGCTGGCCGGTATGCGTGGTCTGATGGCTCGTCCTAACGGAGATATTATCGAACTTGCCATTCGCTCCAACTTTCGGGAAGGACTGGGAGTTCTGGAATTCTTTATCTCCACTCACGGCGCTCGAAAGGGTCTGGCAGATACTGCTCTGAAAACAGCGGATGCCGGGTATCTAACCCGCCGACTGGTAGACATCGCCCAGGATGTAATTGTTACCGAAACCGATTGCGAAACCCCTGAAGGGGTAATCATGACTCCTGTTAAAGAAGGAGACAAGGTTAAAATGACTCTGGGGGATCGAGCTTTCGGCCGTGTGGTTGCCGAGAATATCAAGGATCCTGTATCCGGCGAAGTTGTAATCGCTCGAAATACTTTGATCAATCGAGAAACCGGACGACAAATCGACTCCATGGGTATTGAAGCGATCAATATCCGATCTCCGCTTACCTGCGAAACGCGACATGGAATTTGTGCTCGTTGCTACGGCATGGACCTGGGCCGCCTGAAAGGCGTGGAAATGGGTGAGGCTGTGGGAACCATTGCAGCCCAGTCCATCGGTGAGCCTGGAACACAGCTGACCATGCGTACATTCCACGTTGGAGGTGTTGCTACAAACCTTCAGGTTAAGGAAAACGAACACAAACTACCTTTCCGAGCTCTGGTTAACTCCATCTCCGGTAGAGTTGTAGAGCGCTCCGGAGGAGAGAAGGTATTCTCAACTCGTGGAAGTATTAACCTTAGCCGAATCAATCAGGTGCTGGAAACCAGCAAGATGATAGGTCTGAAGGTGGAAGATGAGCAGGTTGTTGTTCCCGGTGAAGTAATTGCCACCGGCTACGATGGAGAAGAAAAGCCAGTAACCGCTGATGCGGCCGGTACAGTCCGTATTTCTGGAGACAGTTTCTTCATCGAAGGTGAAGTGACCTCCATTCCAGTTCGAATCGGAACGGTGCTCAATGTTACCGAAACCCAGGTGGTGGAAGCTAACGGAAGCATCGCTACCTTTGACCCCTACAATGAAGTGGTGGTTGCTGATTCCAGAGGAAAGGTTAAGTTCGTCGACATTGAAGATGATAAGAACCTCAAGAAAGACGAGGAAGGAAACTATCGTTTGATCGAATATCGAAGAGAACGATTGAACCCTCGTATGCTCCTTGGATCGGAAGAGTATTCAGTTCCGCCAAATGCCATCGTTATGGCCCGTCATGATCAGGACGTGCAAACCGGTGATGTTCTCTATAAAATTGCAGCGGCTGCAGAAAAGACCCGGGATATTACCGGTGGTCTACCTCGAGTTGAGGAATTGTTTGAAGCCCGCCGCCCCCGTGAAGCATCTACCCTTGCTGAAGTGGATGGTAGAATTGAAGACCACAACGAAGTGGCCAAAGAGAAAAGAGTCTTCTATATTGTGTCTGATCTTGAAGAATCGGAGCGAATCAAAGTGGCTATCCCGGTATCCAATCGTCTCCGAGTCAGAAATGGAGACTACGTAAAAGCAGGAGACATGCTGGACGAGGGTATGCTGGATCCGCATGATATTCTACGAATCAAGGGCATCAATGCACTGCATAACTTCCTGGTTCATGAAGTTCAGGAAGTCTATCGTCTGCAGGGTGTATTTATCAACGATAAGCACATTGAGATTATCGTTCGCCAGATGCTACGCAAGCAAGAAGTGGATGATCCAGGGGATACAAGCTTTGTAGCGCACCAGCAGGTGGATAGATTCTCTTTCAGAGATGAAAATGAACGAGTGGAGTCGGAAGGTGGTGTTCCTGCAACGGCCAAGCAGATCCTGCTTGGTATTACCAGAGCCTCTTTGAATACAGACTCTTTCATTTCGGCTGCTTCCTTTCAGGAAACTACCAGGGTGCTCACCGATGCAGCCATCAAAGGGAAGAAAGACCCTCTGCTTGGACTGAAGGAAAACGTGATCATCGGGCATTTGATACCTGCTGGAACCGGTCTGAAGCATTATCGTGATGTTGAGATATTCTACAAAGAATACGGTGATATTCAGAAACTGGAAAAAGAAAAGCGCGAAGCTGAGGAACAAATGGCCACGGGTCAGATTCCCCAGGAGGGTGTGCAGGGATAATCTGCAGACCAGCCAGAATTCTGGCAGCGGACTTTCGCGGACTCTGCCTGTGTATGAGCTCAAACCGAAGTCTTGACGCCAGAGATCAAGTTCTCCTAAAAAAGCGGCCTTAATGGGGCCGCTTTTCTATTTTCCATAGTCGCCGGGCGATACAGATTGAGTCTAATTTTACTGGCCTTCTGCATTGTTACTAGATATGTGACATAATACAGGGCGATGTTCCGTGCGAAGACCGGGAACTGACGTCATGGATAGGGGACAGGGAGTCCACACCCGTACAGAGTCACCAACCTATCCAATCTTAAAAAAAACCTGATTAATAAAGGGCCTATGGTCTGAATACCTCTTGCCAGGCAGGGGGCCTCCTTCTTTTGTGGTCTCTCGAGCCTGAAGCCTGAGCTGCTCCAGAGCGAACTGGCAAAACTGTGTCTCACAGGATGAGGTCACAAGTTGTCCGTTCTAACCGGTTTTGAGAAATTCAAGGATGCGGTAAGCGTCCTGGTATTTGGGGATCCGGGAAACTATATTCTCGAAGGGAGTGTATTAACTGAATGCCAACAATTAATCAGTTAATCCGTCACGGAAGAAAACAACAGAAGAAGAAGACCAAGTCTCCTGCCTTGCTGGCCTGTCCTCAGCGCCGAGGGGTTTGTACGCGAGTGATGACTTTCACTCCTAAGAAACCTAACTCTGCATTGAGAAAGGTTGCTCGGGTTCGATTGACTACAGGTATCGAGGTCACCGCCTACATTCCTGGTGAGGGTCATAACCTCCAGGAACACAACGTAGTGCTGGTACGAGGTGGAAGGGTAAAAGACCTTCCTGGTGTTCGCTATCATATTATTCGCGGGGCTCTGGATACCCTGGGCGTGGAAAAGCGTCGTCAGGGGCGTTCCAAGTATGGAGCCAAGAGGCCCAAGGCGTAAGGATTACATATGTCACGAAGAAGTCAGGCAGTACAAAAGCGATATGTGGCGCCAGATGCTCGTTACGGGGATCCGGTGGTTTCCAAGTTTATCAATTACTTGATGAGCGATGGAAAAAAGTCCACAGCCGAGCGAGTGTTCTATGACGCTATGGATCGTATCAAGGACAAGGCCGGTCAGGAAGGCGTGGAAGTCTTCCGGGAAGCCCTGGAAAACGTAAAACCAACTCTGGAGGTTCGCTCCCGAAGAGTTGGTGGTGTTACCTATCAAGTGCCCGTTGAGGTGCGTCCTGATCGTATGCAGGCTCTGGCCATTCGCTGGATTGTGGGCTATGCCCGGAGTCGAAAAGGTCATTCCATGGCTGAGCGACTGGCTGATGAGTTGCTGGATGCCAAAAATAATGCCGGCGGCGCCGTGAAGAAACGAGACGATACGAGGAAAATGGCCGAAGCGAACAGGGCATTCAGTCACTATCGCTGGTAAGCCGAGGTTTTTATGAAACGAAAGATTACACTGGAGAGAACGCGCAATATCGGAATTATGGCGCACATTGATGCCGGTAAGACTACTACAACCGAGCGTATTCTCTTCTACACTGGGAAATCATACAAGATTGGTGAGGTTCATGAAGGCGCTGCAACCATGGACTGGATGGTGCAGGAGCAGGAGCGTGGTATTACTATTACCTCTGCTGCTACCACTACCTTCTGGGAAGGTTCGGACCATAACCGCGATTCTCACCGAATCAATATCATCGACACTCCGGGTCACGTAGACTTTACCGTTGAGGTAGAGCGATCTCTGCGTGTTCTGGACGGCGCTATTGCTGTGTATGACGGTGTGGCCGGTGTGGAGCCTCAGACAGAAACGGTTTGGCGACAGGCTGACCGCTACCGAGTGCCCAGAATGTGCTTTATTAACAAACTGGACCGAATGGGTGCAGACTTCTTCTACTGTGTGGATACCATTCGCGATCGATTGGGAGCGAACGGAGTTCCTATTCAGCTTCCTATTGGTAAGGAGGCTGATTTTCAAGGTGTTGTGGATCTGGTCGAGAACCGAGCCATTGTATGGTCCGGTGAAGAACTGGGAGCAAAATTCGATTATATCGATATTCCTGAAGAACTCAAAGCTCAAGCTGAAGAGTACCGCATGAAGCTGATGGAAAGCGCGGCGGAATGCGACGATGAGCTTCTGGAAAAATACCTGGAAGAAGGCGAGCTGACTATAGACGAGCTGAAACGAGCTATTCGAAAAGGCACTCTGGATCTGAAGATGTTTCCCATTCTTTGTGGAACAGCTTTCAAAAATAAAGGTGTTCAGCCTCTTCTGGATGCAGTGCTGGATTACATGCCGTCCCCACTGGACGTGCCCAACATTAAAGGTCATGCAGTGGATGATCCTGAAAAGGAAATTGAGCGTAAAACAGGCGACGATGAGCCCTTCGCTGCGCTGGCTTTCAAGATTGTCAGTGATCCCTATGTTGGAAAGCTAACATATTTTCGAGTATATTCCGGCACATTGACCAAAGGTTCGTATGTGCTGAATGCCACGAAAGGCAAGAAAGAGCGTGTGGGTCGATTGTTGCAGATGCATGCTAACGATCGTGAAGAAATAGATATTGTATTTTCTGGTGATATTGGAGCCGCAGTTGGTCTGAAAGATACTTCGACCGGGGATACTCTGTGCACGGAAGATAGCCAGGTTATCCTTGAGTCCATGGACTTTCCTGACCCTGTGATCGACCTGGCGATTGAGCCTTTAACCAAGGCTGACCAGGAGAAGCTTTCTCAGGCTCTGGTAAGGCTGGCGGAAGAAGATCCAACGTTTAAGGTTAAGACAGACCATGAAACGGGTCAGACGATTATCTCCGGCATGGGTGAATTGCACCTAGAAATTATCGTGGATAGGTTGAAGCGAGAGTTCAAGGTAGAGGCCAACGTGGGTAAACCCCAGGTTGCATACCGCGAGACAGTCCGCAAAGAAGTGGAAGTGGAATCCAAGTATATCAAGCAGACCGGTGGACGTGGTCAGTACGGTCACTGCTATCTGCGAGTGGGTCCCAACGAATCTGGCAAGGGTTATGAATTCGTTAATAAGATTGTAGGCGGGGTAATTCCTCGCGAATATATTCCGGCAATCGATCGAGGTTGTCAGGAGGCCATGCAGGCCGGCGTAATGGCTGGCTATCCGGTAGTAGATGTGAAAGTTGAAGTTTATGATGGATCCTTTCACGATGTAGACTCCTCGGAGATGGCCTTCAAGATTTGCGCTTCTTTAGGCTTTAAGGATGCCTGTAAAAAGGCAAGCCCGGCACTTCTAGAGCCAATGATGGCTGTGGAAGTTGTTACCCCTGAAGATTACATGGGTGATGTTGTGGGCGACTTAAACCGAAGAAGGGGTCGTATCGGCTCTATGGAGCAGCGAGGTAATGCTCGTGTGATTTCGGCAGAAGTGCCTCTCTCTGAAATGTTTGGGTACGCAACCGATCTCCGAAGCTCTACACAGGGGCGAGCGGCGTATACAATGCAATTCAAGCACTATGAGGAGGTACCGAACAGTATCGCTAATGAGCTAGCAGCCAAGGCTGCAGTTTAAAATGGCTGGACACTGTCGGTGCGAACAAAAATAAGGCTATTTCGCCTTTTGAGCAAACGCAAAAATCTGAAAGAAAGGTAAATTCAATGGGTAAGCAAAAATTTGATCGTTCCAAACCTCACGTTAACGTGGGAACAATTGGACACGTAGACCACGGAAAAACAACTCTAACTGCTGCAATTACTACTGTACTGGCAAAAGCAGGCGGTTCCAACAAAGCTGTTGGATATGCGGAAATCGATAACGCTCCTGAAGAAAAAGAGCGCGGTATTACTATCGCCACTTCTCACCAGGAATACGAATCCGAGAACCGTCACTACGCTCACGTAGACTGCCCCGGTCACGCGGACTATGTTAAAAACATGATTACTGGAGCGGCTCAGATGGATGCTGCAATTCTGGTAGTTTCCGCTGTTGACGGACCTATGCCGCAAACACGAGAGCACATCCTTCTGGCAAGCCAGGTTGGTGTGAAATACATCGTTGTATTCCTGAACAAAGTAGATACCATCAAAGAAGACGAAAGAGATGAGATGGTGGAGCTGGTGCAGGAAGAAGTGAAAGATCTTCTGAAATCTTACGGGTATCCCGACGATACTCCATTCGTTATGGGTTCAGCGCTAAAAGCTCTGGAAGGTGATGAGTCCGATATCGGAGCTCCTGCAATCCTTAGGCTGATGGAGAAGCTGGATACATACGTACCCGAGCCTAAGCGAGATGTTGATAAAGACTTCCTGATGCCTGTTGAAGATGTGTTCTCCATTACCGGGCGAGGAACTGTTGCAACTGGTCGTGTTGAGCAAGGTCAGCTGAAAGTAAACGATGAAGTTGAAATCGTAGGTATTCGAGACACCACCAAGACTGTTATTACTGGTATTGAAATGTTCCGCAAGGAGCTGGATTTCGCTCAAGCTGGTGACAACATTGGCGCTCTAATGAGAGGAACCAAGAAAGAAGACATTCAGCGTGGTCAGGTTCTGGCCAAGCCAAAGTCTATCACTCCTCACAGAAAGTTCAAGGCTGAGATCTACGTTCTAAAGAAAGAAGAGGGCGGACGCCACACTCCTTTCTTTAACGACTATCGTCCTCAGTTTTACTTCCGAACCACTGATGTGACTGGAAGTATCAAGCTGCCCGGCGACAAAGAAATGATTATGCCTGGCGATAACGTAACCATCGAAGTGGAGCTAATTACTCCTATCGCTATGGATAAAGGTCTGAAATTCGCTATCCGCGAAGGCGGACGAACAGTTGGTTCCGGCGTAGTTGCCGAGATTGCTGAGTAATTGAGAGAAGCAGGGGATTATGGCTCAGAGAATTCGCGTAAAACTAAAGGCCTTTGATCACAAGCTGATCGATCGCTCGGCGGCGGAGATCGTCGCCACGGCGAGGCGGACCGGTGCGGAAATCTCCGGGCCGATCCCCCTGCCAACCAGGGTGGAGAAATTCACGATCCTGCGATCGGTTCACGTGAACAAAAAGTCACGGGATCAATACGAGGTCCGCACTCACAAGCGGATGATAGATATTATGAATACGAACCCGGATACGGTGGATGCACTGATGAAGTTGCAGCTTCCGGCCGGTGTAAGCGTAGATATAAAGAGCTGAGGCATCGGAAATGGCTAAGGGCTTAATAGGAAGAAAATTGGGCATGACCCAGGTGTTTGACGAGAAGGGTAACGTAATTCCCGTTACTGTTCTTGAGGCAGGCCCCTGTGTGGTTACCGACTTGCGCACTGAAGCACAGCATGGATACAAAGCTATTCAGCTAGGCTTCAGCGAAGTGAAGGAAAAAGCCCTGAGTAAAGCCGAGATCGGGCATGTTAAGAAGAACGGTATAGCACCGCAGCGTACGCTTATGGAATTCCGTGATGCGGATCTGGAAGTGGAAGTTGGGGCCAGCGTGGCCGTTGATCTGTTCTCCGCCGGGGATCTGGTAAGGGTGACTGCCATAAGCAAGGGAAAGGGATTTCAGGGAGTAATGAAGCGCCACGGTTTCGGTGGTGGTCGAGCGACTCATGGATCTCACTTTCATCGAGCGCCCGGTTCTATCGGTGCCAGTTCTGACCCAAGCCGGGTATTTAAAGGCAAGAAGATGCCGGGTCATACCGGGCAGCTGAGAACTTCGGTCTCTAACCTGAAGGTAATGCAGGTAGACCTGGATAATAATCGCATACTTGTAAAAGGTGCTGTGCCAGGCCCTAGAACGACCGTAGTTCGAATCGAGGTGATGGGATGAAAGCGCAGAAGTTTGACGCCACAGGAAAGAAGAGTGGGGACGTAAGTCTGCCCGCTAGCGTTTTCGGCGCTGATGTAAACCTCGGGCTGATTCGTGAGATCATCGATGCGGAAAACCGCAATCGCCGACAGGGGACTCATAAAGTTAAAACCGTGTCCGAAGTAAATGGTGGGGGCAAGAAGCCCTGGCGCCAGAAAGGAACCGGTAATGCTCGCCAGGGAACGATCCGAGCGGTGCAATGGAAAGGTGGTGGGATCTCTCATGGCCCAGTGCCCAGGGATTACAGTATTCGTATTCCCGAGAAAAAGCGACGCGCCGGGATTCGTTCAGTGCTGAGCTTTAAGGCTTCTAAAGAAGCTATTTCGGTAATGGCAGACCCGTCTATTGATGAATACAGCACGAAGAAGATGCACGGAATCTTTGAAGAGATGGGAGTTATTCCTGGTTCCACAGTGGTCTTTTTGACCCTGGGAGCGGATGAAAAACTCCGCAGATCCGTATCTAATATTCCAGTGTTGCATCACATGGATGCCAGCCGGATTAACGCTCCGGAATTGTATTACAATTCCAGGGTTGTGATCACCGAGTCTGCTCTGGCTCATCTTGAGAAGGCCTACGCTAATGAGGGGGCCAAATCATGAATTTGAATGATGTTATTATTTCGCCCGTAATTACGGAGAAGACGGAAGTAGTTAAGCATGGCACACCTGGATCGGAGGTTCATACCTTCAAGATTCAGAAGCGGGCCAACAAGGAGCTGGTTAAGCAAGCTCTGTACAAGCTTTACGGCGTGAAAGTCGATAAGGTGCGCGTGTTGAACGTGCCTTCCAGGCTGAAGCGTTTTAGAATGGATTACGCCAGGGTTCCGGGCTGGAAGAAGGCTATCGTAACTCTGGCTCCGGGTGAAAACCTGGATCTGGCGAAGGCTGCAGGATAACGTACTATGCCTATTAAGAGATTTAAACCAACTACGTCAGCAACCCGATATAAGTCTGTCCTGGTTTTCGAAGGCCTCAGCAAAGAAGCGCCTCGTAAGAAGCTTCTGGATAGTGTGAACTATAGCGCTGGTCGAAACAATGCCGGACGAATTTCGGTTCGTCGCAAAGGTGGTCGAAACAAGCGGAAGTATCGTATAATTGACTTCAAGCGAAACAAGCTGGAAGTGCCCGGTACTGTTGCGGCGATTGAATACGACCCGAACAGAACGGCCAATATTGCTCTGATAAAGTATGCTGACGGTGAATACCGCTATATCCTGTGTCCCGATGCTCTTAAGGTTGGTGATGCAGTTCTTTCGGGCGAAAAAGCAGAAATCCGAGCCGGAAACTGTTTACCGCTAAAGAACATACCAGCTGGTACTCAAGTGCATAATATCGAGCTGCAGCCTCAAAGGGGCGGACAGATGGCTCGTTCAGCGGGCGCCTTTGCCAGCATTGCGGGTAGAGATGGAAGCTATATTTTAATTAAACTGCCAAGCGGTGAACTGCGGAAGGTTCATGAAACCTGCCGGGCCACCGTTGGTGTTATGGGTAACCGGGATCATAGCCTGGTTAGCATTGGAAAAGCAGGGCGCAAGCGCTGGATGGGGGTTCGGCCTCACGTTCGCGGCGTAGTAATGAACCCTGTGGATCACCCGCATGGTGGTGGTGAAGGTAAGACATCCGGTGGACGCCATCCAGTATCGCCCTGGGGTCAGCCTACGAAAGGCTACAAGACGCGTAAGAAGAATAATCCTACGGATCGATTCATCGTACAGCGCAGAATTAATAAGAGGATAGGACGCTAAGCATGGCCAGATCACTAAAGAAAGGGCCTTACGTAGAAGAGTCCCTGATGAACAGGATTAACCAGATGAATGCAGAAGGGAATAAGAAGCCCTTCAAGACCTGGTCTCGTCGCTCAACCATCTTCCCGGAGATGATTGGTCATACTATGCTGGTGCATAATGGGCAGAAGTTTGTGCCTGTCTACGTAAACGAGAATATGGTGGGTCATAAGCTCGGGGAGTTTGCTCCTACTCGTACCTACAAAGGGCATACCAGCCTGGACAGGAAGGTTAAGAGATAATGGAAGCTAAAGCTGTTGCAAAATTCCTGCTGGTTAGCCCCCGAAAGGTTCGCCTGGTGGCAAATGAGATTCGAGGTTATCCCTACAGCGAAGCGATTGATTACCTGCGATTCATTCCTCGTAAGGGAGCGGTCTTACTGAAGAAAGTTCTGGAGTCTGCAAAGGCCAACGCAGCGAACAACAATGAGAATCTTGATGAGACTCAGTTGTTCGTAAAGAAAGTGTATATCGACGGCGGTCCTACTATGAGAAGGTTTCGTCCACGAGCACGAGGTCGTGCAATGCAGCGACTGAAAAGAATCAGCCACATTACAGTGGTGTTGAGTGATGAGAACTAAGGAATTTTAGATTATGGGTCAGAAAGTTAATCCAATCGGACTGCGGCTGGGAATCACACGCTCCTGGGATTCAATATGGTATTCCAAGGAAGGGTACCAGGATGCACTGCATGAGGACCTGATGATTCGTCAGTATCTGCAGAAGCGATATAAGAGGGCAGGTCTGCTTCGCATCGTGATTGAGCGATTCCCGGAAAAGATCAACGTAAACCTCCATACTGTAAGACCCGGTCAGATTATTGGCCCTAAAGGGGTAGCGATTGAGGCGGTTAAAGCGGAGCTAAAGAAACGGGTTTCTCTGCCTCTGAACCTGAGTATTGTTGAAGTGAAGAAACCGGAAACTGTTGCGAAAGTGATCGGAGAGAACATCGCCCAGCAGCTGGAACAAAGAATGCCCTTCCGGCGTGTAATGAAGCAAGCTCTGCGAGGAGCGATGCGCGGCGGGGTTGATGGAATTAAGATTATGGTGTCCGGCCGATTAAATGGCGCGGATATGGCTCGGACTGAGCAATACAAGGATGGCCGAGTGCCCCTTCATACGCTGCGAGCGCGTATAGAGTATGCAATCAGCGAAGCTAAAACCACCTACGGAATTCTGGGAGTAAAAGTCTGGACCTATCATGGTGACCTGCTGCCAGGAACTGAAGTGGAAGAAGAAGAGCAGCCCCAGCGAAGGAGAGGGGGCCGCCAGTAAGAGCGGACTTTTTCCGAGGTAAGATATGTTATCACCGAAGCGCGTAAAATACAGAAAGCGACAACGCGGTCGTCTGAGAGGCCTGGCCCATCGAGGCAACAAAGTGTCTTTCGGAGAATTCGGCCTGAAAGCTATAGAATCCGGTCGGCTTACGGCCCGCCAGATTGAAGCAGCTCGTCGAGCCATGACCAGGCACGTAAAGCGGGGCGGTAAAATGTGGATTCGGATCTTTCCCGATCAGCCCGTGACCAAGAAACCGGCCGAAACTCGTATGGGTAGTGGTAAAGGTAGCCCTGAATACTGGGTAGCAGTTGTAAGACCCGGTCGGGTGCTGTTCGAAATGAGCGGTGTATCCGAAAGTCTGGCCAAAGAAGCTCTGGCCCTGGCAGCGCATAAGCTACCCATGAAGACTTCTTTCGTAAGAAAGGATCTGATCTAAGAGGAAGAAAATGGCATCATCGTATCATGAAATGACAGAGGAGAACCTGAAGGAACAACTGGAGCAGGCGAAAGCAGAGCTGCGCGAGCTTCGGTTTACATTCGGGATCGCTCGATCGCTTCAGAAGCCAGCCAGAGTAGGCCAGCTAAAGAAGAATGTAGCCCGGATTAATACAGTTCTCCGGGAACGAGAGATGGGTATTGCATCCCAGAAAGAGGCAACTTCGAAAGGAAAAGGGAAGTCTCGTAAGAAATAGACGGCAGTAATAGTATGAAGACGCGAGCCAAAAGAATTAGAACGATTGTGGGCCGGGTAGTCTCGGATAAGACCGACAAAACCCGAGTAATCCTCGTAGAGACGTTTTTCACTCATCCGAAGTTCAAGAAGACAGTGAAGCGGTCCCAGCGTATTAAAATCCACGATGAAAAGAATGAATCCAGAGAGGGAGATATTGTCAGCGCAATAGAAACGCGACCTCTGTCTCGATGGAAGCGTCATCGACTATTCAAAGTTGTTGAGAGGCCACAAGCATGATTCAGATGCAGACAATGCTCGAGGTAGCAGACAATACCGGGGCACGTAAGGTTATGTGTGTGAAGGTCCTGGGCGGAAGCAAGAAGCGGTACGCCACAGTGGGCGATATTATCGTGGTGGCTGTTAAGGATTCCCTGCCTGCTTACGGGCTGAAGGATGGAACCGGTAAGAAAGTGCACAACAAAGCAGTGCAAAAAGCAGTGGTTGTACGGACCAGAAAAGAGATCCGACGCCCTGATGGTTCCTATATCCGTTTCGACGACAATGCATGTGCCATTATCGATGATAAAATGAATCCTCGGGGAACTCGTATCTTTGGGCCAGTGGCTCGTGAGCTGCGGGACCGAAAATTTATGAAGATTGTATCCCTGGCGCCGGAGGTTCTATAAATGAATCGTTTTGCTCAAAAGATTCAAGAGCAGGAAAAATACCGTCACCGAAAGCTGATCTTGAAGAACGGCGATGAAGTGGTGGTGATTTCAGGCAAAGAAAAGGGAAAGCGCGGCAAAATCCTGCATGTGGATCGCGCCAACGATCGCATCTACGTTGAAGGTGTGAACAAGATCAAAAGATTCATGCGACCTTCCCAGGAGAATCCCCAGGGTGGAGTCATTGAAATTGAAGCTCCTATGCATCTATCCAACGTTCTCTTCTATGACAGTAAGAAGAAGAAAGGTGTTAAACTGGGTAAGAAAGTCGAGGACGGAAAGCGTGTTCGAGTAACACGTCCGGAAGGCAAAACCGTCTAGTTTGAGGAAATTATAAATGGATCAGTTGCTAGAGAAATATAGATCCGAGGTAATCGGTCAACTGCGAGAGAAATTCCAGTACAAGAGCCTGATGCAGGTTCCTGCACTGGAGAAGATCAGTCTGAACATTGGAATCGGTGATGCACCTACGAATCCCAAGGCCCTGGAAGCAGCGGTTGAGGAACTGGGGTTGATCACCGGTCAAAAGGCTGTTCGTACTAAAGCCAAAAAGTCCATCGCCGGGTTTAAGCTTCGGGAAGGAATGGCTATTGGGGCTCGCGTTACGCTGCGTGGAAATCGCATGTATGAGTTTCTATTCAGGCTCATTAATATCGCTATTCCTCGTGTAAGGGACTTCAGGGGGCTAAACCCCAATGGATTCGATGGTAGAGGAAACTACAATTTCTCGATCAGGGAACAGATTATCTTTCCCGAGATCAGTGTAGATCAGGTAGATTCTTACCATGGACTGAATGTTACAATTACGACAACGGCACCTACTGACGATGAGGGCCGGGAGCTGCTTGCCGGGCTGGGATTCCCATTCCGCAAGAGTTGATTCTGGGAGTATTATAAAATGGCTCGAAAGGCAATGATGGAAAAAATGAAGCGCAAGCCGCGCTTCAAAGTGCGAGAGCACAACCGCTGCCCGATTTGTGGTAGGCCCCGGGGGTTCCTGCGAAGGTTTCGCATGTGCCGTATTTGTTTTAGACAACTGGCCAGTATGGGCCAAATACCCGGAGTAACCAAATCATCCTGGTAAGGAAGGAGAAAGACTGCAATGAGTTTGAGTGATCCTATAGCGGATATGTTGACCCGGATACGAAATGCATCCCGGGCAGGTCATCCTAAAGTGAGTTTTGCAGGCTCCAACCTGAAGGAGAGCATCGTTTCTATTCTAAAGAACGAAGGCTTTATTGCAAACTACGAAGTGAAGAAAGAGAATAACAAGAGCAACATCGAGGTGGAGCTCAAGTACATCAACAAGAGCCCGGTGATCAAAGAGATCGAACGGGTGAGTAAACCAGGTCGCCGGATCTATAGCAAGAGTCAGGAAATGCGACCTGTGCGAAACAATATGGGGATCGCCATCCTTTCTACTTCCCACGGTGTAATGACCGGTCGGAAAGCGAAAAAGATGAATGTTGGTGGAGAGATCCTGTTAAGGGTCTGGTGATCCTTTCTGGGAGTTATTAAAGATGTCAAGAGTTGGAAAAGCGCCCATTAAACTCCCTTCCGGTGTGGAAGTGAATGTTCAGGGACAGAGTATCAACGTTAAGGGACCCAAGGGATCCCTGGCTTCTCCTCTTCCTGAAGGCATAAGCCTGAGCCAGGAAGACGGTATGGTAAGCTTTGCCCGTGCGGATGAATCCAAGAAGCAGCGTGAGAGGCATGGTCTTGCTCGTGCCTTGCTGCAGAATTGCGTGACTGGAGTCAGCACAGGATGGAGCAGAAACCTGGAACTGGTTGGAGTTGGTTATAGAGTTCAATTGAAGGGTAAAGAACTTGTACTCTCATTGGGCTATTCACATGAAGTGAAATATCCCCTCCCTGACGGAGTGGAAGCCCAGGTGACTGATCAGACCAGGCTTCAATTGAGTGGTATTGACCGCCAGAAGCTGGGACAGGTCGCCTCAGAAATTAGATCATTCCGCCCACCGGAGCCCTACAAAGGAAAAGGGGTTCGATACGCGGGAGAACAAATCCGCCGAAAAGCTGGTAAAGCCGGTAAGGCAGGGAAGAAATAAGCAAGTCGGGGCTAATTGTCGATAGGGCCACCCCGGCGCATGGAATGGAAAATATATGAATCGGCTGCATGAAAAAAGACACAGGCTTGGAAAAAGAGTCCAGACTATTCGCAAAGCGATTCGGTCCAAGAATCGTCGACCGCGTTTGATCTTGAATCGAACGAACAAGTATCTTTTTGCCCAGATTGTAGATGATGAGACCGGTAGCGTAGTCTGCTCGGCTTCTACTCTGGAGAAGAGCTATAACGGTCCCAAAAAGACACTGGAAGCCGCCAAGAAGCTGGGAGAAGTCCTGGCCGGTCGTGCCAAAGAGAAGGGCATTACTCGAGTAGTCTTTGATCGTCGTGGTCGCCTGTATCACGGTCGAATGGCACATTTCGCCGATGCAGCCCGCGAAGGCGGACTGGAGTTTTAATTATGGTAGAAGAGCAACAAGTAAAAGAGTACGTCGAGAAGGTCGTAAAGATCAACCGTGTATCGAAAGTGGTTAAAGGAGGACGAAGGTTCTCCTTTAATGCACTTGCTGTAGTTGGCGATCAAACCGGTTCCGTCGGTATTGGGCTGGGAAAGGCCAATGAAGTTCCGGATGCAATTCGAAAAGCCATCGAAGCGGCCCGGCACCACATGGTGGACGTACGGCTTACTCGAAAGAAGACCATCCCACACGAAGTTGTAGGGGCCTACAAGAGTACTCGAGTTCTGCTTCGTCCGGCCACTGCGGGAACGGGTATTATTGCCGGTGAAGCCGTGCGATCGGTACTGGAACAGGCAGGAGTGCACGATGTTCTTTCCAAGGTTCATGGCTCCAAGAATGCAATTAACGTAGTTCGTGCTACTCTGGATGCGCTGGTGCAATTGGAAACTCCAATTGTTTCAGCTCAGAAACGTGGACTGAGCCTGGCGCAGCTCTTCGGTAATCTGGACGATGAGTCCATGAACTGAGATTCCACTGCGGATAAAGAAAATGAGCGATAAGAAAGTAAAAGTTACATTGGTTAAGAGCGCCATCGGTAGAAAGCCGGAGCACCGAGCTACATTGAGAGCTCTGGGGCTGCGCAAGACCAATGCAGTACGTATTCATACATTGAACCCGGCAGTAAAAGGTATGATCCATCAGGTGGGTTATATGCTGAAGGTGGAGGATCATAATGGCTGAGGAAACTCTCAAGTATTCATCGCTTTTTCCTGAAAAGAAGCGCAATAAAGTTAGCCGCTCCACCGAGTTGGCGGAACTGCCCCAGGGGGATGCCGGACGTAAACTAAAGATGCGTCTGGGTCGTGGCAAAGGCACCGGCAAAGGCAAGACTGCGGGAAGAGGCCAGAAAGGTCAGAAATCTCGGGCAGGTTATTCCATGACTCCAGGCTTTGAGGGTGGGCAGATGCCTCTGCATCGTCGATTACCCAAGCGTGGTTTCAGCAGTCCGGATCCTAAAAGCTTTCAGACCATAAATCTCTGGGTGCTGGAACAATCCGGTCTCTCCGGTGAATTGGGCGGAGGCGAACTTCAGTCCAAGGGCCTGGTAGCTGATGGGTCAGAATTGATTAAGATTCTGGGAACCGGGGACATTAAGTCCAGGGTTTCGCTGAAAGTGGATGCGGTTTCTGCGTCAGCCAGGCAAAAAATCGAAGCGGCCGGTGGATCTATTGAGATTCGAACTGCGGCCGATCGTCGCGAACTGAAAAAGAAAAAAGCGGGCGCTTGATCGTCCTGGGATAGCATTTCTTTATGAGTGCACTGATAACAATTTTTAGAATTCCGGAACTTAGGAAAAAGATCATGTATACCATCGGCTTGCTGGTGGTATTTAGAATGGGTTCTTTCATTTCCATTCCAGGTGTAAACCCGGTGGCTGTGGCTCAGGCCAGACCTCCGGGACAGTCTTTTCTGGATGTGGTAAATGTTTTCTCCGGTGGTGCACTGTTTAAACTGTCCATTTTCTCGCTGGGTATTATGCCCTACATTTCTGCATCGATTATTATGAGCCTATTGACAGTAGTCATTCCGGCTCTGGCTCGACTGCAGAGAGAGGGAGAAGAGGGACGAAAAACAATCAATCGATACACTCGCTATGGTACGGTGGTGCTTTGCGCTATCCAGGCAGTGTTTATTCTGATCTGGGCTTCGGAGGAGCGTAATACACTTCAGCAGCCTCTGGTTTCAGAAGCAATGAATCCCACCTGGTTTTTTATTGTTGGTGTGGTAGCCATTACAACGGGTACCATTCTACTAATGTGGATGGGAGAGCAGATAACGGAGCGAGGCATTGGTAATGGTGCTTCACTGATTATTTTTGCCGGTATTATCGCTCAGCTTCCAGGTATGCTTCTGCAAATGTTTCGTGATGCAGATATCCAGATCTTCGATGTTATTATCCTTTTGCTGCTATTTATTATCCTGATTTCACTTACTGTGATTCTGTCTCAGGGAGTGCGCAAGGTCCCACTGCAGTATGGTAAGAAGATGCAGGGTCGGAGAATGGTTCAGGCTCAGAGCCAGAGTATTCAGTTTAAGCTGAACTCGGCAAACGTTATGCCTATCATTTTCGCATCATCGTTGCTGTTGTTTCCACAAACTGTGTTTGGTATGCTTGGTGAGAGCTCTTCCAGCAGTGTCTGGATCAGTCTGCAGCAATGGCTAAACCCATTTGCGCCTGTTTTCTATCAGCAGATCCCTTACTATTTGATCTATACTCTGCTAATTGTTTTCTTTGCCTATTTTTACACTGCAATCTATATCAATCCCCAGGAACTGGCGGAAAACCTGAAAAAATTCGGTGGCTTCATTCCTGGAATTCGACCGGGAACGCATACCCGTGAATACATAGAAGGCACTTTAAACAGGATCATTCTTCCAGGAGCGATGTTTCTGGCCGGTCTGGCCCTGGCTCCTTATTTCATTATCAATGCTATGGACCTGAAGGCTAACCAGAACATTCAAGGACTGGCTTATACCTTTGGCGGAACCTCCCTCCTCATCATTGTAGGTGTGGCTCTGGATACACTGAAACAAATTGAAGCCCAGCTCAAAATGCGTAACTATCAGGGCTTCATGAAGAAAGGTAAAATCCGAGGGAGGTTGAAGTAATGCGAATTGTATTTATGGGTCCCCCGGGTGCTGGAAAAGGTACCCAGGCCAAGATCATATGTTCCGAAGTAGGTATTCCTCAGATTTCCACAGGGGAAATTCTGCGCAATGCTATGGAAAGCGGAAGTGAGCTTGGCAAAGAAGCTAAGAGTTATGTTGAGTCAGGCGGCCTGGTGCCGGATTCCGTAGTTATTGGAATCGTAAAAGAGCGGATTCAAGAACCTGACTGTGAGAAAGGCTATCTGCTGGACGGGTTTCCTCGAACGTTAGAGCAAGCGGATGCTCTTAAGAAGATGACCGAAGAGCTGGGGAAGCCCCTTGATGTGGCTCTCAATCTTGCCGTGCCTCAGGATGAGCTGGTTAAGCGACTGCTGGACCGTGCTCAAAAAGAAGGGCGGCCAGATGATACTGAGCCGGTTATCAAGAGCCGGCTGAAAACCTATGAGGAGCAAACCCTGCCCCTCGTGGATTACTATAAAAAAGAAGGTATCCTGAAGGAAGTGGATGGTCTGGGTAGTATGGATGACATAACTGCCCGAATCAAGACAGCCCTGGGTATCTAACCAGACCAGATTTTTGAACCGTCCCGCCTCTTGCAGCAAGAAATTGCCTGACGGCAGAGGGGGGCTTCCAAAGTATGGCATCTGGATTCATCGGAGTTTAAAGAGTGGCCAAAGAAGGTGCAATAGAAGTAGAAGGCAAGGTCATTGAACCTCTGCCCAATGCAATGTTCCGGGTTGAACTGGACAACGGCCATCAAGTGCTGGCGCACATTTCCGGAAAGATGAGAATGCATTACATTCGAATTCTTCCCGGAGATAAGGTAACCGTGGAATTATCCCCCTATGATTTAACCAGGGGTCGCATTACATACAGGAAAAAGTAAATGAAGATTCGAGTCTCTGTGAAGAAAATGTGTAGTGAATGTCGCGTAATTAAGCGCCGGGGCATTGTACGCGTAATTTGCAGCAACCCGCGACACAAGCAACGCCAGGGTTGAGAGTTTAACAGGAATTAGTATCAGGAAGAATTATGGCAAGGATAGCAGGCGTAGACCTACCAAGAGATAAGAGAGTTGTTGTTGGACTGACCTACATTTTCGGAATCGGTCCCTCTCTCAGTAAGCGTATTCTGAAGAAGGCCGGCATAGATGAGTCCATCCGAGTTCGGGACTTGGACGAACAGCAGGTAGCAAGCATCAGAAATACCATCTCTGGCGAATATCAAGTGGAAGGTGATCTTCGAACGGAAGTGAACCTGAACATCAAGCGACTGATGGATATTGGCTGCTATCGAGGGTTGCGCCATCGTATGGGACTGCCTGCTCGTGGGCAACGAACCCGTACCAACTCCCGTACCAGAAAGGGACGTCGCAAAACCGTGGCTAACAAGAAGAAGCCAGGTAAATAAGCAATAAGAGTTAATACCTCGCAGGGAAGACAATGGCCAAGAGTAATAGAAAAAAGGAAAAGAAGAGCGTCGCAAGAGGCCGCGTTTATATTAACGCTACATTTAATAATACTATCATTACGATCACGGATTTGCAGGGAAATACCCTGGCATGGTCCTCTTCCGGGCACCTGAACTTTCGCGGCTCTCGAAAATCTACGCCTTATGCGGCGCAGATGGCAGCAAGAAATGCGGCGGAGAAGGCAAGAGAGTACGGTCTACGAGAAGTAGAAGTGCTGGTCAAAGGCCCGGGAATTGGACGCGAATCCGCTATTCGTGCGCTGGCCAATGAAGGCTATCATGTGAGCACCATTCGGGATGTAACGCCACTGCCTCATAACGGTTGCCGGCCCAAGAAGAAACGAAGGGTATAATCCCTCCAATCTTTATTCAGGAGATTTACTTTGAGTCCCAAACATCTGCTAAGAGGCTTCAAAAGACCACGCCAGATCGAGTTTACTACCGATGCTGAACAGCCAGGATACGGTCGCTTTATTGCGGAGCCGTTTGAGCGTGGCTTTGGAACCACTATCGCCAATTCACTGAGGCGAACTCTAATGTCTTCGATAGAAGGTACAGCGATTACAGCTGTACGTATTGAAGGTGTGCCTCATGAATTCTCTACAATTGAAGGCGTCGTAGAGGACGTTACCCGCATTATCCTTAACTTGAAGCAGGTTCGAGCTACATATGAAGCTGAGAACCGCGATGAGCCACGTGTCATTCATATTGAGAAGAGGGGGGCAGGAGTCCTTCGAGCCTCCGATCTTGCCGTGGACTCGTCCATTCAAATATTGAATCCGGATCTGCACATTGCTACGCTGAATGAAGATGCGAACCTGGTTATGGATCTTCAGTTCGAGCGTGGACGAGGTTATTTGCCTTCAGAAATACTTAAGAAGAATATCGATGAGATAGGCACCATTCCGGTGGATGCACTGTTCTCTCCGGTAAAGCGAGTAAACTTTCAGATCGCAGAAACCCGTGTAGGTCAGCGAACTGACTATGAAAAAATGATTCTGGAAGTATGGACCGATGGTTCCATAGCTCCCGAGGATGCCGTAGCTCAGGCTGCCAAAATTCTCAAAGAGCACCTGACGGTATTCATCAACTTTGATGAAGAACCGGAGGAAGAAGACGACGAACCAGATGAATTGGAAGAAACGCTTCGCCAGAACCTGGAGAAGCACATCGAAGAACTGGAAGTGTCAGTGCGCACACTCAGCATGCTGAAAAGCTTAGAAATTGAGTATGTTGCAGATGTTGTACGTCGTACCGAGGAAGAATTCCAGAAGTCCCGACATTTCTCCTCTCAGTGTGTAGAGGAAGTGCGTCAGAAACTGGCTGAGATGAACCTTGAGTTCGGGATGCGGGATTTCTTCGCTACCAGAGACTGATGAAGATTGGCCTCTCTATTGGGGGGCATTAGAGAAGCGATATTATGAGAAAGAGAAACAGTGTAAAACAGTTGAATCGAGTTACTTCGCACCGTCATGCGATGATGCGAAACATGGTAACCAGTCTTTTCGATCATGAGCGAATCATCACTACCAGGGCTCGTGCTAAAGCCTTGCGTCCGTACACTGAAAAGCTGATCACCAGAGCGCGAAAGAACCTGGATCCGGCCACCAATGATCATGCGAAGCTTCATAATAAGCGTGAAATAATGAAAATTGTTCGCGATCGAGACATCGTGAAAAAGCTGTTTGAAGACATCGCAGAACGCTTTAAAGAGCGCCCGGGTGGATACACTCGAATCATCCATCTTCCGGAGCGTGCTTCGGACAGTGCTCAGATGAGCATCATCGAACTGGTTGAGCGGAAAGAACGACCTCGCCGAGAACGTAGAGCCCGTGCCACAGCCGTTGCCGGGGATGCACCTGCGGCTACTCAGGACTCGCCCAAAAAGTCCGGCGTTCCGCAAAGAGAGAAGAAATGGTTCAGTCGATTCCGCAAAGATAAAGAGGAAGGCGGAGAAGAAGAAAGCTCCGAGAGCTGATTCTGCTGATACAGCCTCGGGACGTCCATGATGGGACATCCTTGCTAAAGTGAAGCCGGCCTGAGAGGGTCGGCTTTTTTCGTAATCGGGAAGGTTAGTCCAGTAGCTGATTATCGGAGGGGTTGAGCCGGTGGCGCAGGGCAGCTGTCCAGCATGTATCCTATAATTCTATTTATTCGCTTACTCGAATAGAAAGGTGGATTCGTTCCATTATCTGCCATCGAATACTTGCTGGGAGAGTCCCAGAGGTGAGGCACGAATCCAAACAGAAGTGAAAACCGGTACCAAATGTCGATTGCAAGGCTTCTTTCGCAAAAAACCGGACCGGTGCCCTGTTGAAGCTTCAATTGAATATTCATACGGTTTGTCACAGAACGAGCCGGGAAAAGTCCCAGGGTCACCGCACCGGCCAGTCCCTGGATTACAAAAGGATGAAATTCACCCTCTGGCAGCATGCTTACCGTAGATAGGTCCACTTCTAATATTAGGTCTGGAGCTGCCCCGGTCTCTTCCTGGAACCGGCTTTGGACGTCCGGGCCAGTGTCCCATTCGCTTTCAACGGACCTGCCTGTATATAAGGTAACCCTTGTCTGGCCATCGGTGTACTCTCCTACTTCTTCACCGGTTCCCCAGGCATAGAGCGTTGCATCGATCCTAACAGAATGCTTCTTGAATTCTTCCCCGGGCTGGTGTTCGGAAAGATCCTCGAGTGAAAATTCCTGAAAGCGGGCATCACTTACTTTGTAAGGCGGAGCGGATACTGGATGCAATGCTGGTCCCCGGGCACCGCCCACAAATAGGGTTCCCGTGTATCGATCAGGTGCATCAGCCAGGAAGGATATGCAATGGATAGTTGGAAAAGAAAGAAGAGCGATGAGCAAAGCAGGCCGAATTGTCCATTTCATTCAAGCGATTGTATCATAAATAGTATTTATGAAAACCTATTTTTATTGGATCTTGCGGACCTATTCTGCTGCCGTGATCGGAAAAGGCAGTAGGGTTCTGAAACTGCCCGGTCCTAAATATAGTACATCAGTCCTTCTTCTGCTTCCTGGTTTTTTCTTACAAACTCCGTGAGCGGGATTTCGAGGATGTGCCGAATCTTGCTGTCCAGTTCGTTCCAGAAAACCCCCTGCCGCCCCTCTCGAAGGTCTGCATCTTTCTCCAGCACAGAAAGATCGCCTTCCAGGGCATTCAGGATTTCGTAAACCGTAATTGTATCCGGCTCCCGCGCAAGACGGTAGCCCCCTTCTGAACCTCGAACACTGTGCACCAGCCGCCGCTTCTTCAGGGTGTTAATGATTTGTTCCAGGTATTTCACCGGAATGCTTTGTTTTTCTGCAATTTCACGGGTTTTTAACAACCGAGCTCTGGCCTCTGGCTCGCAGAGGGTCATCATAGCTTTCAATCCATATCTGCCTTTACTTGTGATCTTCACTTCGATGCCCTTCTCCGTAGGATGATTACATTTTTTTTGCTGTCCCTCTTGCTTTCCAATGTATTTTCGTTAAATTCTGGCGGATTGTCCTGTGAACCATGAATTTGAAATCCATGCACCGAGAATATCGGAAGAGGAACTGGAAGCCATAATCCGCAGGCGTCTGGCCAGTCGAAATCTGGACCCGGCGGAAGTGGAGCGAGTGGAGAGTCTTAGCTTTTCCCCTCTATCTGGCACCGGGATGAAGGGCTTTGACCCGGCGGAAACCGCCGACCTGTTCGAAAGGTCCGCCACAGTCCCCAATTTTCGTTCCGGCAAATTCAGATGGTTGAAAGGTCCCCTGGCCGGTCTGGCTCGATGGATATATCGCCTGTTTTCTGCTCTGGTGGACAAACTTTCCGAGCACAAAATCGAGGCATTTTATAACGTAATCGGTGAGCTGATATTCCTGCGAAGACAGGTCAGCGATTTGCAGGCTAGATTGGGAGGCGATTCCACCGCCTATCAGAGATCAGATGATCTCTACGTTGCACCTCCTACACATCATGGCCTGGAGCTGGAACGGGATCCACTGTACGCCGATTGCCGCTCACTGCTTCAATTACTGGAAGAACAAAGCCTGACAGCTCCACTATCGATTATCGATGATGCGGGCGGATATATGCAAATGGCTGCTTCGAGCAGCGGCCTGGAAAGCGATAGCATTGCCTCCATGGATTTGATTTTTCAGGATTCATTCTATCTTCGTCCGGGAAGCGTTGTTGCCATCCCATCTTTTCAAAATCTGCGATGCAGTCCTGCTTATTTGATCTCTGCCCTCCGTCGATTTGCAGGCCAGAATTCCTATCTATTAATAGGCACTGATCTGGCTACATCGGAATATCTTGAATCGCTGAAATCTGTATGTCTGGCCAGGGGCTATGAACTTCTAAGTCAAAAGAAGGATTCCGATCGACAGGGCTTTCTCTTTATTCTGCGATAATGGCCCGCCTACTTCAACTCAGTCCAGGAGTGGCACCATACGATGCCACCCTTTCTCTGATGCTCGGTATAGTTCGTATCTTTCGCCGACAGGGGCATTACAGACATTTCGACCTGGCAGCCAGGCACGTTCCCTCTGGATTTAGAATCCGGGGTCATGGAGTGAGCAGAAACAGAGTTCAATCATTGGATGACCTGGATCTAAAAAAATATTCTTCTGAAGATTTGCTCATTTATCATCATGGAATTGCCAGCGATGCGGAAGGGATTATTCGACAATTTCCAGGTAATCGATTTATAGTATATCATGGGCTTACTCCGGCCAGTTTTTACCTTCCTTACAACCTAACCGTTGCCGGTCGCCTGGAAAGAGGCCGCCGGGAATTGCAACGCCTGGCCTCTGCTTTCGAAAGAGCCTATTGCTTTTCCCGAGTTACGGAGTCGGATCTTAGAGAGTCCGGATATTTAAATATTCGCAAAGTTGACCCACCGCTGCAGGATGTGTGGTCCAATGTTCAGACAAGTAGCGACAGGGCCGAGGGGCAGCCACCTCTTTACGAAAATCAACGAAATCATTCGGAGCATCCCAGATCCAATTTCAATCCTGTGATCCTTTCAGTGGGTCGGATTGTTCCCAATAAGAATCATGAACCATTGATTCGAATGATGGCCTATTTACGAAATTTGCATCCTTCTGCGCGACTCATTCTGGCCGGCGAGCTCCGGCCGGGGTTGGAGCACTATCACCGCCATTTGAAAGATCTGATTCGCACACTGAAGCTGGAAGAGAATGTTGAATTAACCGGTCTTGTCGATGCGGCCTCTCTGGAAAAACTCTGGCACAGATCCAATCAGTATATCTGCAGTTCTTTGCATGAAGGATATTGTATTCCTCTGGTGGAAGCAATGGTGCGAAATCTGCCCGTACTCTATCTCAAATACTCCGGATCCGCGGCGGCTGAAACCATGGACGGCGCTGGAATAGGTGTTTCAACGCTGGATCCGTCTTTTCTTGCAGAGTTGGTTTCTGAATTGCATACAAATGAAACACTATACGATTCAATAGTTAAAACTCAGCATCAGCGTTTGCAGCAGCTACGTCCAATGGAACTGGCTCAGGATATTCTGAATCAGATGGCCCTGGTGGGAGGAGTAGATGATTGAACAACAGGTAGAAGAGATTATCGCCTATGTGCTCACCCTGCCCACTGTAGGGATGTACTGGTTTCTATTCGTAAGCACAATTATTGAAAATGTTTTTCCTCCCTGGCCGGGTGATACGATGATTGTCCTTGCTGGATTCCTGATGGCTCACGATGCAGTGGATCCGATCGAAGTTTCGCTGGTTACCCTGGCCGGGAATATGGTGGGAGCCTACATAATGTACTTCGCAGGGGAGGGCCTTCTTGCGCTGGCACGCAGGTACCATGCGAAAATCTCCTGGGCCTGGGCTAGACGTCAAATTGAAGAGCTGATTTCCCCTGAATCCATGGACCGCACCGCCCACTGGTTTAGAAAATGGGGACTATGGTTTGTTCTATTTTCGCGCTTTTCTGCCGGAATTCGTTTCTTTGTTAGCATCATTGCTGGAATTTCGCGCACCAATCTGTTACTATTCTCGCTTTCCTTTGCAATTGGAGTTCTGATCTGGAACTCTCTTCTGCTCTATGGCGGGTATGCACTTGGCGAAAACTGGAGGCAGATTCTGGACTGGCTTCGAGTTTATAACATAGTGGTTATTTCACTGATGGTTGTTGTAGTGCTGGGATATCTTTATTATCGTTTTAAGAAAAATTCAATCAGTCCTACGGATATATAGCGCGCATAGCCCAGACGATGGAAATCCACAGACGTGCAGGCTGGAGTATGCCGGCGCAATACCGTTCAACTATGTGTAGGCTCAAGATATAAAGAATGGCCAATATAGTGGGGATATCATTCCAGAAATTCCTGCGGCCGGGTAACGCAGAACGAATCGTCAATGGCAATGAACCGTATTGGATCGGTTGGATATCGGGAACACTACTATTTCCAGGAGGTTAGCTCTACAATGACGGATTCTCAGCTGATGATCCAGGCCGCTGCAAAGGCCCGCTCGGTCGCTGTTATAACAGGAGCCGGCATGTCTCGAGAGAGTGGAATCCCGACATTTCGGGGACAGGATGGTCTATGGAAAAATTTTCGTCCGGAAGAGTTGGCCAGTCCGGATGCCTTTAATCGCGATCCGCTGCTGGTCTGGGAATGGTACGAATGGAGAAGACAGATCGTTCTGAAAGCGAAGCCTCATGAAGGTCACCATGTGGTGGCTCAGATGGAAGATCATTACCCAGAATTTTTGCTCATTACTCAGAATGTGGACGGCCTGCATCCTCGGGCTGGAAATGAAAAGTTGATAGAGATCCACGGCTCCATAAATCGAGCTCGTTGCACTCGTTGCCAGGTCCGTTTTGAACTTGATCTGCAAACCCTTCGGGATCTGCCGTTGAAATGCAAATGCGGCGGACTTGCCAGACCGGATGTAGTCTGGTTTGGAGAATCCTATGATTCTTCCTTGCTTTCTGCCAGCATGGATTTTCTGTCCACGGCCGACATGGTATGGGTCATTGGCAGTTCGGGAATGGTTTCCGTACCTGTGTATCTGGCAGCTCAGGCCCGAGATAGCGGCGCCTTTCTTGTGGATCTCAATCCGGAAGAGGCGGAATTTTCTCGTTACTGTGACGTAAAGATCAGAGCCAAAGCCGGGGAATTTCTACCTCAGTTCTGGCAAGCGCTACTGGCAGCAAAGAGCGAATGAGATTGACAGCGAATGTATGATTGAGCCCTTTGCGATGCATACATTCGGTTCGGGGGCTTAGCTCAGTTGGTTAGAGCGCTTGCTTGACATGCAAGAGGTCACTGGTTCAACTCCAGTAGCTCCCACATCTCCATGACAGCTTTCTTATTTGTGGTGCGGGGCCAGTCCTCGCCCAACGCGCGACCCCTCCATGGGTCGAGCGTTGGGATTGGGACTTCCTGTCCCGTTCTCGGACAGGCCCCGCACCACTTCAAGTAAGGACCTGTTCGATGTGAGGGGGTTGGAGGAAAGCCTTCGGCTTTCCTATATGGAACGTAATCCCTCCATGGATCGAGCAAACGGATTGCAATCTAGCCGGGGGGCAACCTGAGGTTGCCCTTTTGATTACTCTCGCCTTTCAGTTGAGCCTGTTGCATTCTCAGGCACGTGCCGCGCCCCTCAAAATTGAGGACCTTCGATGTGGCGACCGGAAGTACATCTCCATGACAGCTTTCTTATTTGTGGTGCGGGCCCAGTTCGATGTGGTGGGCTTGCCGGGGTGACAAAATCTAATTTACCTTCCTCTGCATCCCGGGATCATGGGCTCATGACGCAGCGTAGCAAAATCCTTGCTTATTCGGGAGCCCTGTTCGCTCTCATTGGGGCAATCATAAGCGCCATTCTGGTGGCCAAGCATTCCTTTCCAGACCTGATCCAATCCTCTGTTGGTTGTGACATAGATGGCACCGATGCCTGTAAGGCTCTGGGGCAGACCGAGTATGCTCATGTTTTTGGCGTTCCCATAGCTGCCTTTGGTTTCTTCTTCTATATTCTGGTTCTGGTGAGCTTCATTCGAATCACATTTATGCATCATCCAGGGAAGATCCTGGGTTTGATCGTATTTCTTGGTGCAGTAGGCATCTTTGTGGATCTGGTTCTCGGTGTGATAAACCTGGGCATTCTGGAGAAACCCTGTATTCTATGTATTTATACTTATCTTACAACGGCTGGAGTGATGATTATGGCTGCCATGCTATTTAGAAGTGAAGTGAAGAGTAATAAAGTTAAACCAAGCGCTGCCATTGACTGGCCTGCCCTGGCCATTCATTCCATAATCGCACTGGTGATTTCGCTGGGGCTTTACGGATGCTATTCTTTGATTAATCCTTCCAGTGTAACGCCGGCCGGCGGTCTTCCTCTAATCCCCACCGAGCAAGTGGACCAGATAGTGGCGGATTTTGAAACCCTGCCGGAAGCGAAGCTTTCTACAGATGGTCTAAAGACCGTGGATGGTGCAGAAAACGCCTACATTGTGATTCAGGAGTTTGCAGACTTTCTCTGCCCTCATTGTCGCCACACTACAGAAATGGTTACGAAACTCAAGGAGCGATGGCCAGGTAGAATTAAGGTTTATTATCGCCAATTCCCACTCGATGGTACTTGCAATCCTATGATCCAGGGTGTGCGAAAGCCTCTGGGGGACTGGCGATGCAACGCTGCCCAGGCTACTGTTTGTGCCGGTGGTTCAGAGAATTTCGGAAAATTCTATCATGATGTTTTTGCATTGCAGGAAAACAATCCGCCGGTAATGACCCCTGAAACAATTCGCCCAATCGCAGAGAAGCATGGTCTGAACTGGGATGAGATATATCAATGTATGGGTTCTGCGCGGAGCCAACAGCTGATCAATGCAGACGTACAGGCCGGAAAGTCCATACAGATTAATTCTACTCCTCTTGTAATTCTTAATGACCGTATTCTCAGTCGGGGATCTCCGCATGAGCAATTTCTATTTCACCTGGTGGATGCACTGGTGTATAAAAAAGAAGGTGAGGCCGCTTTTAAAGAACTGAATGAAAGGTCTCGAAATTAATGGAGTCTCTGGAAGGAAAGCTAAACGGCGCCGGGCAGAGACATGCTATCGTCGTTTCCCATTGGAATGAGTTTATTACAGATAGACTGAAAGATGGGGCTCTGGCTGCATTGCGAAAGCACGATGTTTCGGATAGCTCCATCACCGTCGTGGGTGTGCCGGGAGCCTTTGAGCTCGGCTCAGTGGCCAGGAAAATGGCTCTTACGGGCAGATATGATGCCATTACCTGTCTGGGAGCGGTGATTCGGGGTGCCACAGACCACTACGATTATGTTTGCGGCCAGGCGGCTCGATTAATTGCACAGGTTTTTTACGACACAGGTGTGCCCACCGTCTTTGGAGTAGTTACCACAGATACCATTGAGCAGGCCATTGAACGGGCCGGCACCAAGGCCGGGAATAAAGGTTATGAATCCGCAGTGGCTGCTGTGGAATTGGCCTCTCTGAGCCAGCAGATCCAGTGATGCAAACAGTCGCACATAGGAAAATGAAACGCACCTTTCGCCATAAGAATTCCCATGGTCGGGAAGTGGCTCTGCAGGGCCTTTACCAGTCCGAGATCGGGGGACACTCTATATCTCAGATTCTGCGTTTTACCTGGCTAAATGAACCTCTGGATAGCGATGTAGGATCTTTTACAGAGCAGCTAATTCAGGGAGTCCTGGAGCATACGGACCGAATTGACCAGGTTATCGATGCTCTGTCCGAAAAGGATGCTACACAGATTTCAACGGTTGTCCGATGTATACTACGGATGGGCATCTATGAGTTGCTTCTGGGATCCAATCCACCCAGGATCATCATCGATGATTTGTGTGAGCTCACACGTCGGTACGATGTAGAGGAATCCGTGGCTTTTGTGAACGGTATTCTCGATGCCTATCGGAAGAGAAGGGAAAGCAAGACGGGCAGCGAGGACAAGGGTGGCCAGGAACCGATTAACGTTTGACGATAGTGCTCCGGACAGGGGCTCCGAAGAGACTTTTCAGGACAGTCCGGTTACCGTCTATTTAGATGAATCATCTCCCGGCAGAAAAAGGAAACGGCTGGCTCTGTTTGGTGGCCTCGGTCTACTATTAATTGCACTTCTGGTCGGCGGCTTTGCTCTGTATCATTTCTATTTTCAGGGCGGCAACTCCAAAACGGAGGATATTGCAGGCCCTATGGATCTGGACTCTGTCCGAGATAGATTCTACCTGCCCACCGTATCCAATGACTCCGAGCTGGAGAAGCTCATCAATCGCTACCGAGAGGGATTTCGGGACGAGGCCAGGCGAGGCTTTGAAGAGTACCTCCAGACCGATGCCTCGGACCAGGGTAAGGCGGTGGCCCTGACTTACCTGGGTGTCCTGGCCCTGGAATCTGATAAACATGGTCTGGCCCGGCACCACCTGCTTCGGGCCTTAAAATATGATCAGTCTTTTGTACCTGCTCTGGTGAACCTGGCCATTGCGGAGCGAATGATGGGAAACCTGGAAGGGGCCCGGGATTATGCCGAACAGGCCCGTAAAATAGCGCCCAATGATCCTGCCGTATCGCTGTTGCTTGGTAACATAATGATGCAGGATCAGAAACTGGATGAGGCTTCTGAGTTGTATCGCGAAGCACTGGAAGATGCTCCGGCTGACTCCTACCTGGCCTATAACCTGGGTATTTCCCTGGTAAGACAAAACAAACTGGAAGAAGCTATCATGGCATTCTCCAGGGTAATCGATGGAGATCCGCAGAGCACTCTTGCGGTGCGCTCACACGGTCATCTGGGACAGATCTATTTCTCCAAAGGCAATCTGGAAATGGCCGCCGATCATCTTCGCCGGTCCACTACCCTGGCTCCTGCGGAAGCTCGCTATCACTACAATCTGGGAATTGTCTATCTTCGCATGAATCGGCAGCGAGAAGCCATTCAATCCTTTCAGATTGCACTGGATGCAGGGGGCGATGATTCTAGAGTATTTCGCGGCCTTGCCCGTGCATTTCTGCGACTGAATCAACCGGGCATGGCCAAAAGAGCGCTGCAGAAAGCCCTGTTAATCAATCCTCAGGACACAGACAGTATGCTGGAACTGGGAGATCTGCAGGCCTCCCAGGGAGATTTGCTCTCCGCAGTGGACTCTTATCGTGCAGTGGTTCAGATGAGTCCGGGCAATGCTACCACAGCAGATGCCCTGGATCGACTGGCCCGGGTTTATGTAAGACTGGAAAGGTATGACGATGCAGTGCAATCCTACTACCAGGCGCTTCGCATTGATCCAAACCGCAGCAGCCTGTATCTGGGGCTGGGCCATGCTCTTCAGAAGGCGGGCAAACCGGAAGAGGCTATCAATATCTGGAAAAAGGCACTGCAGCAGGGCGTACAACTCTCTCAAAGCGAAGAAAAAGAGATCCGCTTCGCGCTGGCTCGAGTGTATGAAGACAATGGAGCTTTCGAATACGCAATCCGAGAGTATCAGATTCTGAAAGAGCGATTGCAGCAGCCCGGTCAGTCAAGCGTGGATCCGGAGGTTCTTCTGCGACTTGGAAGAGTGCTTTCTAAAACTGGCAGCAATGAGGCTTCCCGGGAATTGGAACTGGCTGCCACGGCACCCAATGCATCCGCTGCCATCCGCAAAGAAGCTTACTTGCTTCTGGCCAACCTCTATGGAAAGAGCAGCAATCCGGATTCCCTGGAAAAAGCCAGAAGAGCCATCTATCAGGCGGCCAGGCTGGATCCACAGGATCCAGATGTGAATTTAAGCCGGGCAAGAATTCTCCTGGCAACTGAGTCGCCTGTGGACAGAGAAAAGGCCATTGAAGTATTGATGGCTTTGACTGCCACGGATCTGGATGCCAGCACATCCGCTCAGGCCCATAATCTCCTGGGAGTGGCCTACTATAGAAATGCCGAATACAGACGGGCCATGGGAGCGTTTGATACGGCCATCGAACTGGACCCGGGACTGCGGGAGGCCTATGATAATCAGCGAGCCGCCTCCAATGCCTATGAGTCCAATTTGCGATAATGACTTTGCCGGATTCTTGCTTCCTGGAACTCCTGGAATCCTATATTCAGGAGCCTGTATTGTCTTTTCTTTGAAATCGACCCTGGCATTCTGTCCTAAATCTCTGGATTCTGTGAAATCCGGAACGGAATCAGGGAAATCCCTGAGATCTCACGCTGCAATTCTATGAAAGCTCTTAAGTACAGCTTAGCATTTTTCATCGCTACGATTCTATTTACATCTCTGAGCTCTGCCCAGGCCCAGTTTGCCATAGTCGATGGCAAGAAGGAAGTCCTGGAAAAGCTGGAGTCCGGAGGCCCGGCTCGCAGGCAAGCAATCTGGTTTATCTATCAGAATCGATATGATGAACTGTTGCGGCCGGCCATTCAGTATCTGTTCAAAAGCGATGACTTTGAGGATCATCGAGCCATACTCAGAGTCTTTGAAGCATACGGACCAGGTCTGGAGAGATTTGTTCCTGATTGGTATAGAATTCTGGATCGATACATGAATCGTAACGTTCCCGAGGATCTATTGCTTCAATGCATTGAGTTGGCTTCTTCCTGGAAAGAACATCGGATGATATTTGCTCTGGGCCGTATGGCCGATCATCCAAGAATGAAGGTCCGTCTGGGCGCCTATCGCGCCATGGCCAGGATGGGAAACGATAATCTAATCCCTATTCTTATCCGGCAGATGAAGTCGGACCGGGCTGTGCATAAGATCTATGCTCTGGAAGGGGCCCGGCTATATCAGGATGAACGACTGGTGCCATTCATTCGAGATCTTCTAAACGATCCAAGTAAAAGTGTGCGAATCTTTGCGCTCAAGGCCATAGTGGAGCAGCATACGGATCAGGATGTCTCCTATCTTGTGGCGCGAAAATTTCAGGATGATCATAACGATGAAGTTCGGGCGCGTGCAATCGAGATGATTGGTCGAAAAGGCTGGGGCCGTCAGAATTATCTGGTGCACAAGGCGGTGACGGATTCTTCGGATGTTGTTCGATGGGCTGCAGTGCGATCAGCTGTGGCCATGAAGGATCGTGCAAGCGCGGCTCCCATTTCCAGACAACTGCGTATTGAAAAAGAAGATGAACTCAAGCTGGCAATGATCGAGGCCCTGTTGGATTTACGCATGGACGACTCTGCCAATGCACTGGCCCATTTACTTCGCAGCGATGAATCTAAAAATATTCGCCAACGAGCTGCCATGGCTATCGGTAACCTCCGAATTCGAGACGGAGGCTTTGCATTAATACAGGCAATTCGAAGCGACAAGGAACTGGAAGTGAGGTTGGAAGCTGCAGCCGCTCTGGGCGAACTGGGAGATCCAGCGCTGGCAGAATCCATTATTGATCTTCTGGATAAGCCAGAAGAGGACCGGCGAGTGTTACAGCTGGCAGCTCTGGCAATTATTCGATCCGGTTCGGATGAGAAAATTAGAAAGCTTCAAAGGGTGGCCAGCGATCTAAAGGATCGCGTTCTTGGAGAAGAAATTGAAAGGATGGTACGGAAGTATCGGCAAGAAAACCCATGAGTGAGTCAGAGGAAAATCAGAAACCGGCAATGGCCACTCCGGGCTCTCTGGATCCGGTGGATAGCTCCGGCAGTCAGTCCGCGTCTGGTGGAGAAAGTCATTCCGTTTCGAGTTCTAACTCCTCGACAGACTCAACTTCATGGAATGAACTAGATTCCCCGGCGGAATCAGGTTCGGACCTGGAGTTGGATCCTGCGGATTCTGCCCAGGATAGTTCTGATGACTCACACTTAAAACGAAAACGTAAAAGAAAGAGGAAAGTACTGCTTCCGGAAACAGGTTCCAGTGCAGAAGCGGCCATGCAGCGCAAGGAGCTGGCCAGCCCGGGGGAGTTAAAGAGAATCCAGAGAGCAGGTGTGAAGGTCCATGGCCAGAAGGTTGTGGCCGACGATGTTAATAAGCTTAAGAGTTTGAGCGTCACTCCTCAGCTAGAAGGCGAGTTCAGCGACCATTATATAGAGCCAGTTCGAATCGAATACTATATTCCCAAGGAATCCCGCTTTGTAACGGAAACCCGGTATCTGTACATTCCCCTAATTGACCCGGAACCACGCTCGGATCCCGACGATGCCGTATTGCGAGACCATATTCAAGACGAAAAATTCATGGATCTACTTCAGGTGCTGGGTGACTATCCGCAGTATACTACCCTCATTTTAGATTCCTATCATGAAACGTTTCATATGTACGAAAGCCTTTCCCGTACCATGAAAGATGCAAGAAACAATATGGAGAAGTATCGCACAGCTCTGTATATGGTGGAAACCCTGGGCCAGCATGAGCCAACTCTGGCCGCACTGGAAGCTCTGGGAGAATTTCAGAGCTGGAATCTAAACTGGCTCATTCGCACCATGAATGAGAGAGGAATTGAGTTCGCCTGCGCAGATTATACCATATCCTATCTCATCAAAAGGCGAAACGAATACTGGGAGCAAAATGAACTCCCATTCGATGAACGATTTGAAATTCTGGCTTCATTGTTTTATGACCAGGCCTTCCCCAACCGTGGACTGCATATTGGTGAAGAAGATTACTTCTTCGATATCTTCGATAAGAAAAACTTCATAAGCTGATGAAGCAGCTTTTCTTCGTAAAGCCTCCTGTAGATGGAGCTGTAAAGACACGCCTGGCTTCTTTCCTCGGTCCCACAATGGCCCGTCGAATCTACGAATCTATACTGGTTACGCTAATTCGAAACTTTAAAGGCTCGGAAGTCTGCCTCTATATCGCATCAGAAGATAAAGATAGATACTTTCAGAACAATTTTCCGGACTACCAGCAATCCTACCAGACCTCCGGTGATCTGGGAGATCGAATGGCCCATGCCTTCCTTGAGAGCGCCAGGAAATGGCCCGGTCAGAATATTCTACTAACAGGTAGCGACATTCCAGAGTATCATCCATCGATTGCCAACCGAGCCAATGAATTACTCAATAGCAATGATGTAGTTTTGATTCCATCTACAGACGGAGGATACACAACCATTGGTTTTAGTTATAGGGTGTTTCGTGATATCCAAAAAGCTCAGGCGGATTCGAATTCCCGGTCAGAATCGGATTTTTTTAATCTGTTCAGCAATATTACCTGGTCCACAAATACAGTGCTTCAGGATCAAAAGCAGAAACTTGAATTGAGTGGTCTTCGAGTGGCTCTGCTGGAAGCACTGCACGATCTGGATGATGCTAGAGATCTGTATTTTCTGTATCGCAATGGAAAGTTGCCTGAAGCTACGTTAGAGTTGATGGAGGAATTGCCCGGAATCGCATTGCTTCTTCCTGTCTATAATGAGGTAGAAAACCTGGAATTCGTATTGAATCCATTGAAGGAATCCAGGTTCTTCGAATACATAGTTTGCGCAGATAATGGCAGTACCGATGGGTCCAGGGAAAAAGCCAGGGAATTAGGAGCCCTGGTAAGTCTCTGTCAAAGGCGAGGTTATGGTTCCACCTGTCTCAAGGGAATGGAATTGCTCGATGGTTATGATGACTGGGACATCCTTCTTTTTATGGATGCAGACGGATCGGATGATCCGGCAGACCTGGTATCGGTGCTGGGTCCTGTGGTCTCAAATGAAGCGGAGCTCTGTCTTGGGGCTCGCACATCCGGAGCATTGCTACCGCACCAGAAATTTGGAAACTGGCTGGCAACATTTCTGATTCGTTGGATTTACGGATATTCATACAGGGACCTGGGTCCTTTTCGCGCAATCAATCGTAAAGCGCTAAAAAGACTGGCCATGGATGACCCGGACTTTGGCTGGACTGTTCAGATGCAAATAAGAGCTGTTCAGAATGGGCTTTGCATTCGGGAAATGCCTGTAACATCCAGGAAGCGCTATGCTGGCAAAAGCAAAGTCAGCGCCACAATCCGTGGTTCTGTGCTTGCTGGCTGGATAATTCTTCGTACAGTATTCCGGGAATTTTTATTGAACAAAAAGGATTCCAGTGACTAATCTGACTCTATATGGCAAAGTCAGACCAGTCGGGCCCGTCCGGAAAGGATCGTCGCGGGCAGGCGGACCCAAACTATGAAAAACGTAAAGCCGAGGCTGAAGCCGGCGCTATCGAAATCGATGTGCATGAAGAAAAAGTGCCCGATTCTGTAGTAAAAGAGCGCAAGGAGGAATCTTGAGCGATCTGGCTGAAGATCTTCGTCAGTATTATATTACGCCCACTTACCTGGAGGTAATGCGTAAACGAGCCCGTCATTGGTCCGACGAATTTGTCCTGGCCCAGCTTCAGGAGTTCAAAAGCAGCATTCCGGATTATCCCGAGGTACATGAATTACTGGAAGGGGAAATGCATGCTCGCAAGTTAAACCGAGCCAAGAAAGAAATTAAGCGAAAGAAGAGCGATGAGCTAAAGACTCTTCGGAAATCGCAAAAAGATCCGGACATTCAAGAAATCATAGATACGGAACTTCTTATTCGGGATGGAGTTAGACGTCTGCCTGATTCGGAAGAGAATGCTCGCATACAATAATACTCCGGACAGATGACCGCATTGTTCTATGTATCAAGAAAGAGCCTTTGAACTACATACCCATTTATATGGATGCCTGCGAGAGGATGAGCTTAGATGGCTAGCCTCCCGAAAGAAGCCCCGGTGGCATATATTCTCTAATACGTTTGAAAAGACCTATGGTAAGCCACCAGACCTGGAAAACATTTTTTCTCCGAGCCGAAAGGAAGATCTTCGCAAATACTCAGTTTATGAATCTGTAGGGAACTTCCCTCAGTTTCAGTGTTGCTTTGATTTTGTCATAAGCGTAGCCCATGCAGATGAACAGGAGGTCTACGATGTGGCCCGTCGCCTTTCAAAAAGGCAGACAGAACCGTATGCAGAATATAGAATGCTTTTTGGACCTCAGCTAGAAATGGAAGATTATCGGCGAAGAATCGTATCGCTTTGCGAAGGATTCCATTCTGCGCAGAACGATTCCTATCTGGTAATGTCTCTGTGGCGGGGGGGTGACCTTGCCGCGAAGCAATACGAAACGTTGTTACAATTGATGGATGATTATCCGGTGGTGCGTCAGCGACTGGTTGGTGTGGATTTCTGTGCTCAGGAAGAAGGCTATCCACCTGAAGATAAGGCAGATCTATTTCAATCCATTCTGAGCAATAACAGGGAGTATCCCGATAAAGCTTTATCTATTCTATATCATGTAGGTGAATCCTTCCAGGATAAATCGGTGGAAAGCGCTGTGCGATGGATCTATGAGTCAGCCCGTCTGGGAGCTCATCGTCTGGGACATTGCATCGCTCTTGGCCAGGATCCCCAGGAATTTCTGGGTACCGTTCGAAAAGAGTCTCTCTCCGAGCGAATTCATCAATTGGAGTTTGAGCTTGCGCATGGTCTTGCCGTTTCGCATCCGAATGAAGATGAAATCCGAAATGAACTGGAAGAACTCAGACAGTCAAGTCTGGACTGGCAGGCCAGAGCATCGGCCAGTACTGCTGGGGCAGAACAGAGTGGCGAAGTGAGTTCCTCGGAAGAAAAGAATGCAGTAGGGCCTGCAGGCAACGAAGGAAATTCAGCCTTTGCCGATGATTTGATTTATGGCACCGAGCCTCAGATTGCTGTGCATTATACACCGGACCATGTGGATCGCCTGAAGAGTTTTCAAGATCGTTTAATGGAAAAACTCAAAGAAATGCAGGTGGTCATAGAAGTGTGTCCCACGTCCAATCAAAGAATAGGTGCGGTCACAAGACATCCAGTGCACAGGTTTCTGGAAAATGATTTGTCCATAGTTGTGGGCGCCGATGACCCAGGGATATTCGACACAGACCTGGAGACCGAATTTCAAATCCTGAGCAACGACGGAATTAAGCAGCAGAAACTGGAGGAAATGGTAGAGCGTTCCCGGATAAGCCACAGTGCAGCGTTGTCCGGAAGGAAAGGCTGATGGACTACTCTTCTTCTCTTTCTATGTACTTTCCTTTGCCGCGAGCTACAATTTTGCCGATTTCATTTTCGATTTCAGCTCGATTTTCCACCACTCTACGGTTCTTCTTTACGAACCAACCACGAAGATAGAGGTTTTCACCCACTCTGGCTGGTTGTAGATAGCGGATTGTCAGCTCGCCGGTTACTGTATCAAAGTTCATGGCATCGTTAATGCGAGCCATTGTTTCATCCAGTATGACGGAAAGGATGCCAGGGTGGACCTGTTCTGGTTCCCCAACAAACTTCTCAGGACAGCGGTATTCACCGTACACAGTCTTTGTGTCCTCATCGAACGTTAACTTCAGCTGCAGGCCATCAGGGTTGTCGGTTCCCGAACCAAAACTGAGGCTTCCATTTCGACCGGACATGGCACTTAATTAAGTGATACTTCTCTTTTGTCAAGCATCTTTCGTATCTGTGGATTGACTCTGCAGATGCCGAAAATATAGATAGTTCCAGTTATCTTTGCTCAGTTTTTTCTGACCATTAAGCACTTCTGCATGAAACCAATCTCTACCGCTTTACCTGTTGTTGCCCTCTTGCTTTGTTCTTGTTACGGAGCCTGTTCATCCGGTCCCAGGTATCCAGGTATGGAGGATTCCGTTCTGGACATTCGCCATAGAGATGGCGATCGTATTCGGATTCTTTCCATTTCTGATTCGCATGTACCAGATGAGGAGTCTGAAGAGAATCTTCTGCCAATTCGCAGAAAAGGCCAGGTTTTATCCGGTCTGGATCTTCTGGAAATCGATGACTTCCGAATGTTACGCGACCGCCGATTTGCTTTGCTTACGAATGCCACCGGATTGAATAGAAATCTAGTTCCGGGCCTGGATCTTCTGGTTCGATCCGGAGTCAGACCGGCTCTCATTCTTGAACCAGAACATGGATTGTACAGCCATGAGGATCAGTATTTGCCGGGCGGTTTTCGCCGCGAGGCCCGGTATGGAATCCGGCTGCTGAGTCTGTACTCTACGCAGAGAAAGCCTCAGGATTATCAGCTGGAGGGGCTCGAAGCAATTGTTATCGATATTCAGAATCTACCTGTGAGATGCTATACCTATGTATCCACCCTCACGTATTTGATGGAGGCTGCAGAAAGAAATGGGATTGAAATAATTATCCTGGATCGTCCTCATCCCTACGGCTTCTGGAAGGCCAGCGGCCCTTATCTGGAAAGCGGGCTGGAAAGCTTTGTTAGCCTGGCTCCGGTCCCGTATCTCTACAGTATGACCATGGGCGAATATGCACTCTATATGGCCAAATCCAGATTTCGAAAGCTGAAACTGTCTATAGTTAAGGTTAAGAACTTTGAAAGGGATGACTCGGAAATCTCCTTGCAACGGGCCTGGATTAATCCCTCGCCCAACATCCCGGATCTGGAAACGGCACTTGTATATGCAGGCGTTGTATTCTTCGAGGGCACCAACGTCAGTCTGGGCCGAGGAACCACCAGACCATTCGTATACTCCGGAGCGCCCTGGATGGATGCGGATTCTGTGCTGGCCGAGCTGCGACGCTTGAAGTTGCCGGGTGTGCGATTTGCCCGCACCGTGTTTACGCCCACAGCTTCTTTGTATCGCGGAATTACCTGTTACGGTATTCAGATTATTCCTGTGTCCTATGAATTCGATCCAATTCAAACAGGGTTCGAATATATGAAGATTCTAAACAGGCTCCATCCGGAGTTTCGTTTCCAGATCCGAGGGTCCGGTCACTACTTTACAGATCATCTCTGGGGCGATGCCACCTATCGTGAGGCAGTGCTGGAAGATGCAGATTTCAAGAAGTTTCGCAGAACCTATATTCAGGATGGCATCCACTTTGAACAGCTAACAGAAGATGTACGTCTGTACTGAACTATCCGCCTACATCCGTCCTGTCTAAGGGCTTGCAGTTCTTGATTATCGCCATTAAGGAATAAAGGATTGCAGGTAGTTGTCCCGGATTTGGATCGTTCCATTTTAGAAAGATTCGGTGTTGACCGGAATCTTTTGGAAGTACAAATTCATTGTCATAATGGCTGAACCAGGAAGTGCAAAGAAAATATTTCAGAAGGTCTCCTCATCGCCCACCAGACCTCCTTCGGAGAAAAAGGAAGCCAGGTTTGATGTAGCGGATCTCTATGAAGGTCCGGCCTCCACCGGTGCAGAAACGTCTCGAGTGACAGGCCTGGATGAGAAGCTTCGTCAGGCCTATTTCTGGATCGTTAACAATGCCATCATTTCGCCTTTCTATGATATAGAGTATAACGAAGAACCTCCTACTACGTTTTCTATCGGAGACCGGAAGACCACTCTTAGTTTGCCCACTGCTCAGAGCTACTCCAGTTTTGTATTGATGCCTTTGCTCAATCTGGCTGTGCGAAGAAGGTGCCTCTTTGTGGGCGGACCCGGGCGAGGAAAAACTGCCAGCGCCATCCTCATGGGAGTGCTGGCCGGATATTCGCTTACAGAGATTCGCCGAGCCATTCAGCATGGTCAGCCAGAGATGACAGTAACCGACCTTCTGGGCAATCCCATTCCGTCGGACTTGATGAAAGCCAGTTCCATGGATGAAGTTCGCATTTCCTGGAGAAAGTGGCTTGGGATGCGGGTAAAGATCATCGATGAATACAATCGAATTCCCACAAGGACTCAGTCTGCTCTACTGACTGTTCTGGCAGATAACTATGCCGAGGTTCTGGATCAGATATATGAATGTCCGGAGGCTGCCTGGTATCTCACGGCCAACGACGACGCAGGTGGAGGAACCTATAAGGTCATTGAGGCATTGCAGGATCGAATCGACATTGTAGTCCATGCATTGCACTTTAATACCAGGTTTATTGGCGATCTATTGATGAGAATTGAGGCTGGCATCTCTCCGGAAAAGATGGTACCAGAAAGCATTGTATTCACGGAATCCGAACTGGCGCAAATGAATACAGACATACTGGCTGTTCCAATTTCCTCCGATCTAATGCGAAGGGTGGAATTCTTCGCATCCCACTTCGAATTCTTTGAATCTGCCGGCGAACAGCTGGAGTATAAAACGAAGGACAATGTTAAGCTTTCCGGACTGGATCTTTCACATTTGATGCTGGAGGAAACGGGACGGGACTTGATCAAGGACCTGGGAAGTCAGACAAAGAATGGTTTATCTGTAAGGGCCATAATGACCTGTCTGGTATTTGCCAAGGCCATTGCTTACTTTCGTGGCCAACCTGAAGTCTCATACGAAGATTTTCGTCAGATGCTGCCATTTGTATTGCATGATAAGCTTGCCCAGAATTCGGAGTCTCCTTTCTTCGAAGGAAGCAACCATAGCATTTATCGTGTAGATCGAATCGGGTGGATTCGCAAACTATTCGATCTATCATCCTCCGAATTTGATCGTATTGGTCTGGAAAAAGACGATCCGGTAGCTCGCCTGACAGAGCAGTTCGATGAAGGCCTGGATGGATTGAGCGAGAAAGATACTCGTGCAAGACTGGCTACCATCGAGAAAACCATACAGGACTTAATCAAATCCAGAAAGCTCTATGGTCATGTCTTTGATGACATTCTGAAACTCAAATATCTACACCAGAGATACACCAACTATTTGACCTGGTTGCAATGGTCCTCCGGACAGTCCTGAGTTCTATTACCGGGATGGAAAATGGAAGGATGAAACCCAAGAAGTATGGTAGAGGAAAAGCAAACTGAATCTACGAGTCTGGAGAGCTTCCTCCGTAATCATCGAGATGAGCTCAACCAGGAATTCAGGATGGCCTGGCTACAGAACCGAAAGCTCAACGGGCAGCAGTTTCTGCAAGATTTTCAGAGCCTCGCCAATTCGTTTTTGAGTAAGTCATCTATTAGCGGAGTGGATATAGAATCCGGGTTAAGGACGATTTACCAGGTGCTTCTAAGGGTCCATCCCGGTCGAAGCTGGAACGAGAAGAATGCCAGTCTTCTGATGGCTGCAGTGTCTACATTTCCTGCGATGACAGGCAGGCATGGAACGGACTTTCTGTCTAGAATCTTCAATGCCAGCTTTTCTATGGTCGAACGCTCACTGGAACCGGAGAAATGGTGGCAACTGCTTTCAAAGTTGTCCTTCAGGGACTCGCATTATGCCGGCGAAGCTCCCGGGCGATTCTTTAGAATTGCTGCATCCATTTCTTATCTTGCTGGAATGACTCATCTCCGGGACAGCGCAATTTCCCAGCTGCAGAATCTAGATGCAGAGGAATGCCAGGCGCTATTTCCTCGGGCGGAACCACAGAAACTCAAACTGTGGCTAGGGCGTCTTCTGGATGATCCCTGGGCCGATCAAAATATATCGCCTTTGCTTATTGGTGGCTATCAAGGGTTTACAGATAATCCAATGATCCAGGCGCGTCAGGGATTTGCAAGGCCGCCAGTAATGGTCGGGGTTTCTGCCACATACAATGTTCCCCTGGTTTCAGATTCGAATCGGTTTTTTCTAATTTTTGCGGATCGGTTCGGTGCGCAGATAGTTCCCGTAGGGGAATCGGTTGCCAATTCAATAGCCCCTGATGGACGGCCGGAGAAAATCAGAGCCTCCAGGGAGGTTCTCAATTCTGCGCATTCAATTCTGAACAAGAGTAAACTACCAATGCCCGCTCGATTCCAGAGTCATATTATCTGGAAAAAGACCTTATTCGCAGTGAGCGAAGACAGTCATTTTATCTGGGTGGTGCCGGTAAAATGAGCGATGCGGAGAAATGGCTGGAGGACTGGCCCCGAGCTCTAAACCTCTGGGGGCGTTATATTAAGTTGCAGGATCCGAGTTTGACTCGGCGAAAGAGGATACCGGGAAAAAAGACCGCCACACCTCTGGCCTATATTGATCTGGAAAAAAAGCAGGTAGTAGTTGGACTATCTGAGGTGGAACGACTTAACCTTGAGGACTTCAGGCTGGAGATTCTGGCGCATGAGATTGGACATCATGTTTTCGCACCAGGAGATTTACTGGATGCGGCGCGATGCATGGCTCGAATCCAGAGAGCTTTAAGGGAATATTCGGCCGAAAGCGGTCTGATACTCAATCTGTATACGGACCTTCTGATAAACCATCGTCTGCAAAGTCAGGGATTGGTCATGGATCAGATATATGCCAGGATAAACCAGGCCTCCCAGGGCGCCGATCAGTTGTGGAGTCTGTACATGAGGATCTACGAAATTCTCTGGTCGCTAAGTCCTGGAACATTGACTGAAAAGGTGGAGTCCGAAATGGAAGGCGATGCAGCGGTGGCTGCTCAGGTTATTCGCTCCTTTGCTACAGATATTGTAAGAGGAAGCGGAATGTTTGCTGCCATCTGTTATTACTATTTGAAAGCAGATGGCTCTGCCGCTACGCGAACAAACATGAAGCCTCTACTGGATTCCGAGCATGTTTCATCAGGTGATATTATCCCGGATGGACTTGTATCCATGGAAGAGGGAGAAGAAGAGGAATGTAGCTATCCAGATTTTGATGAAAATGGACAATGGAAGTCTGCCTCCGATACGGATAATGCACCGGAGGGCCAGAGCAAGGGCGACGCAGAGGGGCAAAGTCGCATCCCGCTGGATTATTACAATATTCTGAAAGCGATGGGCATTGAAGTCAGTCAGGAGCAAGCCACCAATCGATTCTACAGAGAAAAAGCCAGGCCTTATTTGATTCCCTTTCCGGTGGCTGAAAGCCAGGAGTCTACCGAGCCATTGTTAGAAGGGTATGAGATCTGGCAGCCGGGACAAATGCTGGAAAGGATTAACTGGTTCCAAACCCTGATGCGAAGCCCGGTAGTCATCCCGGGTTATACAACGGTTCAAAACAGGTATGGCACCTCGGAAGGACAGCGTGAAGGTCAGAGCCCCATTGATCTGGATATTTATGTAGATTGTTCCGGTAGCATGCCCCGTCCATCAATGCGACTTTCTTACCCGGCACTGGCTGGCACCATTGTGGCCCTTTCTGCACTTCGAACAGGATCCTCTGTGCAGGCCACTCTTTGGAGTGGTCCGAATCAGGTTCAAATCACCGATGGTTTTGTGCGTGATGAAGATCAGATCCTTTCGGTGCTAACCGGCTACATTGGTGGCGGTACTTCTTTTCCATTACAAATTCTACGAAAGACGTACCTGGAGCATCCTTTGCCGGGACGAAAAGTCCATATCCTGGTAATCAGCGATTATGGAGTGGACACAATGCTTCAAAATGATGAACTTGGAAATAGCGGCAAAGACATTGCCAGGAAGGCCCTGGAATGTGCAGGCGGCGGAGGTACATTCGCACTGGAGCTCTATACAAGTTGGGAGCAAAACAAAAGGCTGAAGGAGGCTGCCTCCCTGGGTTTCAATATTCATTCGGTTACTTCAGCTCAGGAGCTCACTGGCTTTGCCCGACGTTTTGTTCAGGAAAACTATAGAAATGGAAAATCAATCAGAAGCACTCATTGATGGAGGTAACTGGTCTGAAAGACTCATTCAAATTGCGATCTGGTTATCGGTCATTACAATAGGCTACAATGTTGTGGAAGGGGTGATCGCTCTGGTGCTCGGGGGCAGGGATGAAACTCTGGCTCTTATGGGCTTTGGAATAGACAGTTTTGTGGAAGTTCTCTCTGCCATTGGCATATTGCATATGACACTGAGAATGCGAAAGGAGGGCCCAGGCACTACGGCCAGAAAGGAATTCGAGAAACGAGCCCTTCGAATCACAGCCATTTCTTTTTTTGTTCTGGTGGCCGGTATTGTAGCTGCATCAGCCTTGCAGGTAATGTATCAAGTACCTCCGGAATCCACGTTCTGGGGAATGGTAGTTACCGGAATTAGTATGCTTGGCATGGGATTTCTAATTCATGGAAAAACATCTGTGGGTAACCGGCTGAACTCTCCAGCCATCCTGGCCGATGCGAATTGCTCTAGAAGCTGTCTTTATCTTTCAGCCGCAGTTTTCATTTCTGGACTACTCTACGAATGGACGGGCATACTTTACGCGGATACCCTGGGCGCCCTGGCTGTTGCCTTTTTCGCATTCAAGGAAGGCCGGGAATCTATGATGAAATCCAGGGACGATAGTCTGTCCTGCGGTTGCCACGATGACTGTCAGACCTGAAAGGCATTGTCCAGGATCATCATCAGAGCAAATCCAATCATTAACCCTGCGGTGGCCTGGTGTTCAAAGCCATTCTTTTGCGTTTCCGGTATCATTTCGCTGCTAATAATATAGAGCATGGCGCCGCCTGAGGCGGACAAACCCCAGGGAAGCATCGCTGAGCTGAAACCAATGGCTGTGGCTCCCAGAAACACTCCCAGAGACTCAACAAGTCCGGTGGCCAGAGTCACCAGAATAGCTGTCCGCGAGGTGAAACCTTCTGCAATTAAGGCCAGCCCTACAATCATACCTTCAGGAATATTTTGCAGCCCAATGCCAGCCATTAGTGGTAATGAAATGGACTCCTCTCCTGAAGCTGCCCCCACGCCCAGAGCCATACCTTCGGGAAAGTTATGGATGCCCACAGCGAATATAAAGAGCCATAATCGACGAATAGATTCGCTATTGGAACCTTCTGCGCCGCGAAAGAAGTGTTCATGAGGAACAAAACGATTGGTTAAATGAAGAAAAGCTCCTCCCATCAGTAAACCCAGAACAGCCATCCCGGCGCTGGCCAGAGCTGATGCTTGCTCAAAATGATCCATCGCTGGCAAAATCAAAGAAAAGAACGTAGCGCCTAACATCACTCCGGCACAGACGCCCATGGTGACATCGTGCAGACGGGCGGAAAAACGAACCTGCAGCAGAACCGGTAATGCACCCAGCCCGGTTGAAAAGAAGGCAATTGCCGCACCCAGAAGTACCTGATTATTCCAGATTTCGCTCCAGCCCACGGAATAAAGGAAAGGCCTGCGCATTCTCCGGTCAAGGTTTAACGTATATTGAATCTTTCAATGCCTGAAAATCCCTCCGCCCATTGCAGTGTCCGGGCTACAGCCAGAATTGAAAATTACTGGTCATTCTACGGAATGACCTGATTCAATGGATGGTCTTGCGGCCTATGTCAATTCAGGAAATAGACATTCATCAATTAATGCGAAGGCTTTCGGGTTGTCCTTCTAGCATCTATGGCTTTTCAGGTCTGGAAGCCCGGGGACCGGTACCTGTGGCTATAGCTCAGGACACTGTTTTTCATCTTGGTGGCTCCGCCCTAGATGGAAAAACCAGAGAGTCCCTTTTGCAAATGCAGGCTCATCGACCGGAAGAAGCGGCATTTATGATGCTGGGTTGCTTCCTCATTTCTGACTCTGTCTTCTACCAGAGATCCGATCTTCTGGATGGCTGTATTTCCCTCCTATTGAAAGGGTTTTCAGATCTGGCAGCCGTTTCCCGGGCAGCGGATTTTGTATCGAATACGGACAGACGCGAAGAGTTTGTCCGTCTCTGTCTCAACCATTTGCAGCTACGGCCTTCCGGGGAGAGCAAAGAGATGTTCAAGAATCGATGGGAATCGCTGGATACAGTGCATCGCGTGGCTTTGATGCAAAAGGCAGCTGAGCTTCGCAAAAGGCAGGAAGAGTTGCGAAAAGCGATGGAGCGAAAGGCCGCCGAGGAGGCAGCCTCCAAGTGGTCCAGGGAATAAAATGAGAAATCTAGAGGAAATAAAATCCCGCATTCCAATGATTCAGGATTATCATTTTGAACTCTATCGTCGCATAGTAGAGAATCCCGCTGCACCGGCATTCAATTCGCAGTGCGGCGATCGATTGCAGGAATTGGATTTTGAGATACTGGACCAATTCAATAGCGATCTTAAGAGAGCAGAGATTTACAAACCAGACACTGTATGGCTGGAAAGATACATAGAAACTCAAGCGCTCAACAGTCCTTATTTTTTCAGGTCCAGGGAAGCAGGCCTTGCAGATGCGCAAGTAATGACCAGAAATGATATTCGAGATAGATTGCACGAAATAGTGCCCTTGAATGCAGATCTAAGCGGACTCATATTGAATCCCACCAGCGGTACAACAGGAATGCCAGTCCAGGTTCCCAATACGCCCCTGGGCGTGGGGCATTATCAGCCAATTATTCTGGAAGCCATTCGCAGGCATGGCGTTGAACTAAATCCATCCAACGGGGATATGGCTGCCGTGCAGATTTGTTCCCAGAGACATACCATGACATATGGAACTGTGCATGCCTATTACGATGGAGCAGGCTTTGCAAAAATCAATCTACCTCCAGAAGGCCGGGAGGCTCTTCTCGGTGATTGGAGTGCAAAAGATCATCCGGACCGATTCCTGAAGGATCTACGGCCAATGATTCTGTCCGGGGATCCATTTGCCTTCCAGGTTTATATGGATTACGGAATAGATTTTCATCCCAGGGCCGTTCTCAGTACAGCGTCTACGTTGAGTGCTGAACTGCGAAATCGCATGGAATCCTATTTTGAATGTCCTGTTATTGATCTCTATTCCAGCAATGAAACCGGTCCTGTGGCTGCCAGTTGTTCGCAGCATTCCAATAGATTCCATCAGTTATCATCCGATATATTTCTTGAAGTACTATCGGACCAGGGAGTGGCGACCTCGGGGGAGGGGGAGTTACTGGTTTCCGGAGGTCGCAATCCCCTTCTTCCTTTGCTTCGATATAATACCGGGGATCGTTGCTATCTATCTCAGGAAGCCTGCAGTTGTGGCGCTCAGGGTTTCATGGAGGGCTTTCAGGGTCGACCCACGGTTTTCTTTCATTCAGCGGCAGGACGTCGCATTAATCCTCTGGACTTCGCCAGGATGCTGCGATTTGTGCCTGCGAAAAGACATCGACTTCAGCAGAATTCGGATGGCACCATGGATGTATTTGTAGATCCAGGCTCCTTCGAACTGGAAACCTACAGCGAAGAGATTGTGAAAAAGGGCATGGAACTACTGGCCGGAGGAATCGTGCGAGTGCATCCCTGGGATCCTGCTCTGGAGAAGGATTATCCCTATGAGGTAGTGGAATGATTCGAGGGCTGGTACTGGGAAAATTTCTTCCTCCCCACCAGGGTCATCTTCACCTAATTGAACAGGCCAGAAAGAATTGCGATCTATTAACGGTAGTAGTAGGTACGCTGCAACGCGAGCCCATTGAAGGAAATCTACGTTTTTTCTGGATGCAGCAGTTGTGCGATGGTTGCCGCGTAGTACATCTTACAGATGAGAATCCTCAATACCCGAATGAGCATCCAGATTTCTGGTCCATCTGGCGGCTAAGCCTGAAAAAGATGCATCCAGAGCCGGTGGACATATTGTTCTCTTCCGAGGATTATGGAGATCGTCTGGCCCAGGAATTAGACGCAAAGCACCATTCTATAGATCCAGACAGGAAAACGGTACCCATCTCAGGTACAGAAATTCGCAGAAGGCCTATTTCCCATTACTCATTTATTCCATTACCGGTGCGACCCTACTTCAACAAGAAGATCGTTATTACGGGAGCGGAATCCACAGGAAAAACAACCACAGCCAGGCATCTTGCCAACCGTTTCCATACTCAGTGGGCCCATGAATATGCCAGGGAGTATCTGGATCATATGGGCCGGTTTGTAGAGAAGGATGATATTCCTTCCATCGCTCAAGGACAGATGGCGCTGGAAGATCGCGTACAACAGATGGCCAACCGGATCTATTTCTGCGATACGGATCTGATGGCCACCAGAATCTACAGTGAGCATTATTTTGCAGAATGTCCTTCTTTTATTCCCGATGAGCTTTCCAGGCGACTGGGAGATTTTTATATCTTTTTGGACACTGACATACCCTGGGTTTCGGATCCTCAAAGGGATGCCGGACATCTTCGAACTGAGTTTAGACAACGATTTATAGATGAGTTAAAAAGGTATGATGTGGAGTATGCAATAATAGGTGGTAGCTTTACTGAGCGATTGAATGAGTCGGTTAATACAGTAAATGGGTTTCTGCAACGATTTTGATTTCGCTTGACTTTCTTCTTTCCGCTGGTTGCTGTTAACTGCCATCGGAGAGAAAAAATGTATCGCATAAATTGTAATTCTATTGTAACAGTATTGACTTCTGCATTGCTAACGTTGTTTTTTGCAACTCAATGCACCGAGCGTCGTGAAGTAGTGATCAAAGGATCAAACACAATGCTCCCTATCATGAAGATAGTAGAGAAGGAATACGAAAAAGAAAACCCGGAGATTGATCTTGTTATTTCAGCCCCAGGTTCTGAAGCAGGCATCGATGCATTGACTGCAGGTGAAATTGACATCGCACCATCGTCACGGGAGGTGTACCCCGGTGAACTGGACAAACTCAAAGAAAACGGGCCGGTAAAAGTTATGGAAGTGGCATTTGACTGCCTGCTTCTGGTTGTGAATCCGGACAATCCTGTAACCTCCCTGCGATTAAAGGAAACTTCCGATGTATTCACGGGAAAAATCAAGAACTGGAAAGACCTGGGTGGACCTGACCTGCCTATAGTGGTCATGGTCCGAGATGAGAAATCTGGCAGCGCCGACTACTTCAAAGAACATGTTCTCAGGCTCAGGGATCTAGGCGAAGATGCCTATGAAAAGGCAAGGGAAGAGCAATATTCGGAGGAAGCCCTGGTAGTCAAATCCAACGATGCGATGAGCAAGAAGATTCTCAGTACCAATGGAGCCATTGGATTTATGGGAATGGGCAGTGCAGAGAAAGTGCATACTAGACTTGTAAAGGCTTTGAACTATGCCAGAGTACCATCGGAACAACCGGTGGCTCCTACCATTGAAAATGTCTATAATCGTACCTATCGCTTATCCAGACCACTTTACCTGGTATTTAGGCCCGGAACGAATCCAGATGTGGATGCATTTACTGAATGGATGATTTCGGATAAGGGGCAAAGACTAATCAAGTCCGCCGGCTACTTGCGCTATACAATGGAAGAGATTCAGGTAATCGAAGAAAGAAAAGCCGAGCAATCCCCGGAAGCCGAGAATTAACCCTGCGGGTCAGAATTGTGGCGTTGGGAGGTGCCTGGATTTCCGTTCGAAATAGGTTTGTTTCAGTGTTGCGAACGGACAGAAGGGTCCTTACCTAGTTTCATAGCTGAAGGCTCTTTCTGTGGTCTGGTCCAGCGAATGACTGGAACTTTAGGTCTTTTTACGGGAAGTCTGTGATTCATAGAAATTGCAAACATCTTTGGGGCATAGCTCCTGGGTGACTGCATTTCTAAACTCTGTTGCGAAGCATCCCCTAGACTGACTATCCACATTTAAAGATGGATCTGCTTTCTTCAGTTCTGTAAGGGTACAAAACCTGAGTTCCAGACTGTATCGATTCAGGCCAGATGTATTGGGCATGGTTCCATGCAAATGCCTCGAAGCAAATAACAATCCTTCTCCCCGGCGAACCTCTGGGATATAGGCCTTTTCCATTCTCGGTGCATTTGCTGCGGATGGATAAACAGAACCGGTACCTGCGATAACCTGGTCGCCCTCTTTGCGAAAGGCTTGAAAGCCACCGGACTGATTCCAGTGATCCAGAGAGAAGCTACTGGAATCGTTTTCCACCGCTGAGTCCAGAAATTCAGGGAAGAAGACGATTCCATTACTTCTGTCGCAACTGGACAGAGGGACCCATAGATTTATCTGACAGGCCGGGTTCGCATAGAAAGTATCTCTGTGCCAACAAAGTAGCCCTCGTGCCCGGGGATGCTCCTGAAAATTCGGGGGGATGCAGCGAAACCGTACGAGATCAGAATACACATCCTCTAAACTCCATCCGTTTTCTTTTAGGATCTTTAGAGATAGGTATCGTATTGTCTTCGAGTGAGAGATCTCATTTCGGATTAGGCTCAACCGTTCCAGATAAAGGGAGTTCTCCCGGGGGTCGAAAATGTTTAGATCCAGAGGATGCCGCTGCAAGATCGAGTGGCACTGCCGGGCAATGGGCTCTATCAATCCACTGCTAAATTGATGTATTTGCCCAGAATATAATATTCTTATGTCTGGCGAGTTCGCATTCGCACTTTCCTTCGAATAGATCATTTTTTCATGTAGATGGCCCTTTCACTGGCACCCAGCTTTTCAATACTGTAACGTAGCATGGTTCGAGGCATTTCAGAAGCATAAATATTTAGAAAACTCCTCAGTCTTGTAATGTCCTTTTTGCCCAGTTCTCTGAGTACCCAACCGCAGGCTTTGTGTATCAAATCGTGAGGATGGTTCAAAAAGGATTTGCATAGCTTCAGTGCCGGGTCCATAATATCGTTCCTGATAAGGTAAAGGTTCGTCACAACAGAGATGCGCTCCTTCCAGAGATTTCCAGACCTGGACAATTCAAATAGTAGACCCTGGTCTTGCAAGCAGACCGGTCCAAGAATCGGACCACAGGAGAGGTCTACCAGGTCCCAGTTGTTTACGTACTGAAGATTAGATAGATAGAGGTTCCTTAGTTTTTCGCTCATTGTCTCATCAGCTTTTTCCATTTTTCGGATTAACAACACGAGACCCAGGAATCGGCACTCATGAAATTCATCCTGTAGTAGCTCCTTAATGACGGAGATTGCGATTCGATCTCGCTCAACCTTTCCTACAGTTCGAATGTCCGGCACGGTAACGCCAAGAAAGCGATCGCCTTCACCATATTGCCCCGGGCCGGTCTTGAAAAACCGAGGATAGAAGGCGGCCTTTTCCGGCCGAATCTTCGACCTGAGTTCTTTCCTAAACCGGCTGGCAGGAATTGTTTTTTCGTTTGATTGCAAATGCTATCTCCCTGACTGTAATCCGAGGCTCAGCCTATGCCCCGAAATTTTTTCAAGACGGTTTTCTGGAATGTTGTTATCGCTGTAGCGTATTTCCTGACCGGACTCTGGGGTTTAGATCTTGCATTTATTAATTCCAATGTAACACTCATTTGGCCTCCAACAGGGATTGCAATTGCCGGCCTGTTCTTTTTACGCCTTAATGCTGCCCCGGGTATTCTGGCCGGAGCCCTGATTGCAGATTTATTGAACGGTGCGGATCCTGTAATCGCAACCTGTATAGCGGCTGGTAACACAGTGGGCCTGGTCCTGGGTTATGGTCTTGCCCGGTCAGCCTTCCGTGGAGCCCCGGATTTCGCACAGGTTCGATTTACAATTTCGTTCATCGTATACGCTGCAATTATAGGCACGATTTTTACCTCCCTGTGGGGAGTGTCCACTCTGTATCTGGCCAACATCATACAGGGTGGCGCTGTGCTGGAGACCGGGCTGGTATGGTGGATTGGCGATGCAATGGGAGTCCTGATTTTTGGGGCTCCTTTGCTTTCGGTGTCAAAGATCCGAAAGAAACTCATTACCTGGCCTGGAATTCTGGAGTTTGTATTGTTGCTGGCTTTGGCCTCTGCTGTAAGTTACGGGGTATTCTTCGCCGCTCTGGGCATTGCATCCCATTATCCACTAATTTTTCTGGTGTTTCCTTTTCTGGTCTGGGCAGCCATTCGGTTCGGTCCAGACGGAGGATCAATTGTGGTACTTCTGGTGGCGGTCTTCGCTATAAACAGCACAGTTGCAGGACTGGGCCCCTTCGCCGGAGAGGAAATTCATAATAGCCTTTTGTTCCTCCATACCTATTTGAGTTTGTTTGCCATTACAACTTTGTTCCTGGGCTCCATTCTGGAGGAGAAACGTCAGTATGTTCTGGAGATTTCTGAAGCCAGGGAACGAGCGGATGAATCAAATCGATTAAAGAGTGAATTTTTGGCGAATATGAGCCATGAGATTCGCACACCCGTAAGTGTTATTCTGGGATTTATCGATCTTCTAAAGGATTCAGAGCTCACAGAAGTGGATAGAATTCATCACATCGATACAATACGGCGAAATGGCCACCATCTACTGGCACTGATCAACGATATCCTGGATTTGTCCAGAATCGAGGCAGGTAGACTTCCCGTTGAAAAACAAAAGATTGCCCTGGTTGCATTCCTTGAAGAGCTATCAGAACCATTTCGCCTCCGTGCCCGGGATAAGGGACTTAGTTTTTCGCACAGTAATGAAGGGAATGTTCCTCGATATATTATTAGTGATCCAATGCGGCTGCGACAAATACTCTCCAATCTTCTGGGAAATGCGGTAAAGTTTACGGATAGAGGAACCGTGGGGCTTCACTTAACCGCCAACACGGAAGAGAGTGGAACGAATCTACAGTTTACGGTTACCGATACAGGTCCGGGAATGGACAGCGTTCAAATCAAGAATCTGTTTAAGCCTTTTTCACAGGTAGGTAATTCGCCTCAGAGACGGTTTGGCGGTGCTGGCCTGGGACTTGCAATCTCCCGGAGGTTGGCCGAGCTGATGCAGGGTCAGCTGGAAGTGGAATCTGCGCCGGACGTAGGCTCCCGTTTTTCCTTCACGCTTCAACTTTTGCGGGAGGAATGCATCTGGCATGATGATCTTGATACAAAAGAGAAGGGCTCGTCTGGTTTTCCCCAGGGGCAGGGCCGGATTGTTCTCGGAAACTCCACAAACCGGAAGCCGGAGATTCTGGTTGTAGAAGATACGGAGGATATACAAATATTGATTCGCCGCCAGCTGGAAAGCCTGGGGGCAATCGTCTTTGAGGCTTACAATGGCAGAGAAGCTCTGGACATTGTAGATGCAAGGAGGGCCCCCGGAAAGGGCGGCCGCTTCGATGTAATACTGATGGATATTCAGATGCCAGTGATGGACGGCTATGAAACGGTTAGCCGTCTCAGAGCCACGGGTTATTCCGGGCGGATCATCGCTATAACGGCCCATGCGATGGAAGGTGAAGAAAAAAAATGTCTTGCGGCGGGAATGGATGCCTATCTATCCAAACCGGTGGAACGCACAAAGCTCAAGCAAGCGATAGGCCTAAGCGGCGGCAGAGGCTATTGAAGGGTGTAACGATGAACGAAGGAACAGCAATAAAAACAGCGTATCGAATATCCATTGCTCTGGATGCATTGCTCTTTTCCGGGGCGCTTCTGGTTACTTTTCTCTGGCTTCTGGGCTATCCGGCTTTCTATTCGGATTCTTCACCAGTGATGTCAGCATTCACTTCTCTTTCCATCCTGTTAATGGTCGGAAGCCGAATTGCGCGAAAGACATTGTTTGGATGGCCCACAGCTCTGACTCTTGCCGTCAATGGGCTGGTGATGGGGGGAAACATATCCTCCATGCTCATCCATCTTTCCATGCCTCCTGAGCTACTTTCATCCTTCGATATAGTGCTCACATCTGTAATGACTTCCGTTGGGTTGACTCTGTTCTGTTTTTACGAATTGATGGTAGCGCTGCGCGAAACGCCTCAGAGCGCGCTGATTATTGATGACATTCTGCTTCATCTGGCTCTGGTACCGGGCGGTTTGAGCCTTCTGGGAGTTCTGCTCAATAATCCAACCTACATAAGCGAAGGAAGCGATCCTAGAGTTGGGATTTCGCTTCTGGAGATGGGATTTATGGGCCTCTATGCAGTTTCAGCAGTTGTATCCAACCAACATCTATTTTTATGGCAATTTCTGGCTGCCTCCTGGGCCAATCGTTGGATCTTCCTGGCTTTGTTTGCAAACCAGTTTATCGCACCGCTGGTCGTAGCTTATCTCTTTATCGGTGTGACCGGGAATAGTGCCGGTCCCGGTTTGGAACTATTTGTACTTCTGGCTGGAGTCATAGCCACAGTTACTTTTCTGGCCATGCAAGCCTATCTGCAGCGCCGAAAGGGAACAGAAAAGCCAGAAACACTGTAATCTTTCTGCCGCACTCGATAGGGCGAATTCTTACTTTCAGCCGACCGTGGTTCAATGTATGCTGAATCCTGAAACTACGGTTCTGCATTGACAGCACACAGGCCTTCCATGCGATGAAGCATCCCATGTCTTCCTCTCAGGAACAGAGCCGACCGCTGCACGGCATCCTACCCGCATTTAAAGATCAAAAGATTGAACGAGACTTTCTGCGTGCAGATGCACGCAGGACCAGGCGTTTTATTCGGATGCTGGCTCTTCTGGGCCTGATGATTTCGGCCCTCACATGGCAGGGAGCTCTGGAACCACTGGGTCATAGGCCCAATGCATTATTCATTTCTGCAGTTCTGCGTGCCGCTTACGCATTGCTCTGCATCACTTTGTTCTGGTACAGTCAGAGGGATACCTCTATATTTCGAGTGTATCATTTTACCACGGCCATTTACCTGGGATCCCTTCTCATTGTAACCCTGCGAATGTCGGCCATGGAGCAGTACGAATCTGGTCTGTTCTGGGAGGTTTTTTTTGTAAGCAGGGATGGCCTGATTTCCTGGATTGTAGTAAGCGCTGCTGTATTGCTTTTTGTTCCCGGGCACTATCCATATAATGTAGCCATTTCGTTTCTGGGTTTCATTTTCTGCTATTCTATGATGCTCAAATCCGGTGCAGAGCATCCCTTACAGGCAATCTATGTCTTCGGTACCGCTTATTTGATCACTCTTGCAATGAGTGGGCATTTTCAAAGGTTGCAGAGAAAGCATTATCAGCTGGTCTTGGATCTGCAGGATGCCAATGGCCGGCTGGAGCATCTGGCCAGCACCGATGCTCTCACCAGTATTATGAATCGCAGAAGCTTTGTGGATGCACTGGAAAGGGAATACAGACGTTGTATGCGCCATAAAGAGGATCTGGCTTTGGTTCTATTTGACCTGGATTACTTCAAAGAAATCAATGATACACATGGGCACCCTGCCGGGGATGCAGTGTTGAGGACTATGGCCCAGGCCGTACTTGAACAAATTCGAAAGGAAGATTACTTTGCACGGCTGGGTGGCGAAGAGTTTGCATTATTGCTTCCAGAGACGGATCCACCCCATGCAAATCAATTCTCGGAGCGGATTCGTCAAACAATTGAGAATCTTCGCGTAGCATTTCAGAATACTCAAATAGCTGTTACCGCAAGTTTCGGCGTTACTTACCTCCATTCAAAAGATGAGGATGAAGACTCCGTCCTTATTCGCGCAGATCGAGCGTTATACGAAGCCAAGAAGAAAGGCCGAAACAAGGTAATGGTTCTTGAATACGGCGAATCGCAGGCCGCAAGCGATTGATCCTGATTTCACGGATTCGATCCTCTCTACTCCCAACGTTAGTTTAGAGCCTTGTTGATCAGCTCCCGGATCTTCTCCACCGAAGGCAAAGGTTTTCCCTGGTGCGCAACCTCACCGTTTATTACCAGCCCTGGTGTGGCGAAAATGGGAAAAGCTTGAATATCCTCCATCTTGTCCAGGTATTCAAGTTCTACACTACCGTCAGGCAGGGAGAGCTCTTCTACAGCTTGCTGCACCGCTTTATGCAAGTTTTTACAATTCTGGCAGCCGGGGCCCAGTACCTTAATATTCATTTGTGCCTCCTAGAAAAATATAGAATTCCTGGATTGCAATTGGGCGGCTCCACCGGAGGAAGCGCCGATGCTTCAACTGTCCCGGATTATTTGGGGCTTCATTGGCCGGCCTGGACGGAAATAGTCCCTGGCTAAGAAACGGTTCAAATAGCTCCAAAGAAATATCCGGCCAGTGTCGAGAACAAGATTACCAGTAATGCGTATACCACAGTTTTCTTCCATCCCATAATGCTCCTTAGAGCCAACAGAGAGGGAAGGCTGATGGCAGGGCCCGCCAGCAGAAGAGATAGGGCTGGTCCTTTGCCCATCCCGGCGCCCAGAAGTCCCTGGAGAATAGGGATTTCTGTAAGAGTGGCAAAATACATCAATGCGCCGGACAGGGATGCGAAGAGACATGCCTGAAAGCTTTCGCCTCCAACCAGGCTTTCTATATAATGGGCGGGAATCAAGCCAGCTTCGGTCCCCGGTCGGCCCAGAAGCCAACCGGCCACAAATACACCTATAAAAAGATAGGGTACAATCAATTTTGTGAAGCTCCAGGTTTCCTCCATCCAGGTCCTTCGTTCATCCCTCCGGAAAAAGATCATACTGGAAAGTAGAACCAGTCCCAGAAAGCCTGCTGCCAGCCACCACTTGATGGAGTAGATGAAGCTGTAGAATGTACCAAACTCTTCGGGGGCGGACAAGGTGGCCGCCAGGAGAAAGCCAATCAAGGAAAGAAAAAGAACCATATCCTGCCAGAGTGGTCGTTCCCTTACGCCCTGGATTGGTACGACTGATGCTTCTTCATTTGACGGGAATAGCAGTTGCATGATCCACCCAATGCCGGCTGCAAATAAGACCGATACAGCGAATCGTACAGCGCCCAGCTCCCAACCAAGAATGCGGGCTGTGAGTATGATAGCCAGGACATTGATCGCCGGCCCAGAATAGAGGAATGCTATTGCCGGTCCCAGTCCGGCTCCCCGGCGATAAATGCTGGAAAAGAGAGGAAGTACGGTGCAGGAGCAAACGGCCAACATCGTACCGGAAACCGAAGCCACCGAATAGGAAATCCAGGCTGAAACCCCGCCGGCAAAATACTTAATAATCGCTACCTGGGATACGAAGGCGGCCACAGCGCCTGCAATGAACAGTGCAGGTACCAGACAGGTAAGGGTATGCTCTCGGATATAATCCTGGAGCATGAAGAATCCTTCCAGAAGAGCTCGGCTAGCGTCCGGACTATTCAGCGGATACAGGAAGATGAGTGCGAAGGCACCCAGCAGATAAACTAGCTTTTTGACTTCATCGGAAAGCATGAATGATAGTATACTGTATTCATCTTGAGGGAACGCCAGAAATCCAGTAGCTCCCTTCCATTGTTCCGGGAGTGCCCTCGGGGCAATGCCCCAAACCCATTTCAGGTTCCGTAGATAATTGAAACGCGGCTAAAGGAGATTCCGATTTTCTGAGGATTATGGTAATATTGCAATATTGCGAAAATTAGATCAGGCCCTGGAGATGACCACAATTATTTGCCAATCATACAGGAAGGTCTATCCGGGGCCCTGACTTAATCAATGCCTCAGCGGATATATCTATAGATAGTACTGCCCGGCCCTCTTCGACGGCAGGTTATGCATATAGGGCAAGTCCATCTGACTGAAGCCAGGCGGTCTGGTTATGCCGGGGAAAAGAAAAGGCCGCCCAATTGGGCGGCCGGCCGATTCGCATCATGCGATTTTATAATCAGAATTTGTAAGATGCGGAGACGGAGAAGTCGGTGCCGATCGTATAGCTATTGTAAGGTAATTCGCTCCCCAGTAGAGGGAATTCCTGAACAGACTCATACTTTTCTCCCGTAATGTTCTTTATCGAAGCCTTCATGCTTAGGTTGTCATTTGATTGATACTCGAAAACCAAATCTATAAAGCCTTTCCCTTTCTCTACAACGTTTGGTTCTCCCTGGGAGCCAGCGGCCGAGATACGGTCCCCGTAGTAGTTGTAGAAAAGGCCTGTCGACATCGTCTTTGCCTCATCCAAGAAATAGCTAATCTTGGCATTGTAAACGAGGTCGGATTGGCCTTGGAGCTCGCGCTCCAGGTCTGTGGGAGATAAGAGAGCTTCTTTGCTGTTCAGGTCAATCAACCCTGCCGCAGAGAAGTATTGTTCAATCCATGGCCGAACCGTTACCTGGGATTTGATAAGGAAGATGTTAGCTTCAACCCGAAATCTGGTAAGAAAATCTTTTCGAAAATCCACCTCAATGCCCTGAATTTTGCCTTGATCCCCATTAGAGAACACGAAGGTTCTTGACCCATCCCCGCTAGCAGGTTGCCCAACTAATTCAATGGGGCTGGACAGATTCTTGAGAAAAAGGCCCGCTCCAATGTAATCTGTCGCAGATAGGTACCATTCCCAGCGGAAGTCGTAATTGTGAATATAGGTACGATCCAGGAAGGCATTCCCTTGGACCCGATCTGCACCATAATAGGGAGTAAAAAAGAACTCGGAGAGTTCTCGCAGGTCTGGCCGGGTTACTGTTTCGCTATAGCCCAATCGCAGATTCATATCTTTTATGACCTCATAAACGATATTCAGGCTGGGAAAGATATCATTCCCTCGATTCTCCCCTACGCCATTGTTGAAGCGGTCGCAGATATTGGCTCCAATAAGTTGCGGCCGAAGGTATTCCAGCTCCCCGTCAAGGGTGCAACCGTATCGAACCTTTTCATAAGGACGGTCGCTTGGAAATGTAATAGTCTTCTGGTAGTTATCCTCATACCTGAATCCGCCAGTGACGCGCAATTTGCTTGTTACCGGTAGGTCAGTCTGAATGAAATAGGCATGCAGTTTCTGATTGGCTTCATAAGTATCGTTCTGGCCTACTTGTTGCCCAAAACGATACTCCTGAGCGAATATACGGGCAGGGTTAAATGTCACTTCACCAGGTGTGGGAAAAGTCTCAGCCACCCCTGGAGCCACGGCCAACCTCTGATACAGATAGGTCCGGGATTCAAAATCTTTCGTCCTATCAATTGCCTCATACCCGAATTTTAGCTTACTTTGTAATCCGTCCCACTGCTCATAGGGGAGTTCATAGGAGATCTTGAAGCTCTCCGCAACATCTTCCGTGCGCGAGTAGAAACGGCGGCCGTCAGTACCTATTCTTTGGGCTGGGTCTGCACTCCCGGGATTTTTTTCCCACCCACGGGTTTTGAAGTCTGGCTGATCTCGTCCGGCCAGCGAATATCCATAAGTCCACTCAATCTCGTGGGGCTTTCCGTTCGATAGGATGTTCGCTGCATGCTTACCTCCGAATGTGTGATGCAGAATTTCATTTGCGATATACCCACTGTTCTCATTGATGAACTCACGTTGCTGAGGTTGGTCATTGTAACCCAGGCCAAGCCGATACTCCTTCTCTCCCTGTGTGGAATAGAAAGTGCGCGAAGTGAATTGATGACCATTTATTGGGGTAAACGCCAGATTAAGGTTATTTCCCCATAAGACCTCTTCAATGTGCTCAGTTGCGAATTGCACCTGACGAAACGCCGGTACTGCGATGTCTGAGAGCAAGGACTCATTGCCAAAGGGAACGCTGATATCATATCGATAGTCTTCAGTTTTTCGCTTTCGATACTTGCGACTGTAAGAAGAGCCAAAAATATAGCCGAACTTCATGCCATTATCAAAAAGGATACTATCGCCAATAGTAAAACTCAGGCTCTTATCTACTGGCGCCGTGATTCGACGCGGAGACCAATCTTGGTTGAATCCGGCATGGGCTAATTCGACTAAAGAGGCAGGGATCCCCCCCAGGGTGTCACCTTCAACCAGCGGAGCTATATTCGGAAGTTCTCGAACTAACTGAGGAGGGGCCCATTTTTCTGAACCGAACCCAAAAAAATCGTTCGGTCCCAGTCCCAGGTAGTCATTGCCTCCACCCTTCACTTGCTTAAAATGACGGCCGGTGGTGATGGAGTTATAGCCGAGGCCTGCACCCATGATCAGAGTAAATTCATCGGGATATTCTTTGGTTTCTATCTGAACCAATCCGCCAGAGAATTCGGCTGTATATTCCGGAAGAAAAGTCTTCATTACCCGAATATTCTTAATTAGTGATGCAGGAAACAGGTCCATAGGTATGACCCGTTTATCCGGAATAGGAGAGGCAATGTTTGCTCCGTTGAGCATTGTTGTGGAGTACCTTTCGCCCAGTCCGCGGACAAAGACATACTTTCCGCCGATTAGTGTAATACCCGTGACTCGTTTCAGGACATCTCCAGCGGAACTGTCCGGGCTTTTTTTGATTGCCTCGGCACTAATGCCGTCAGTCACGTTGGGAGCCTTTTTCTGCAAGGCCAGCAGGGAAGCCTCGGTGTTGTTTAGAGACCTGCCCGTTACTACCACTTCCGCTTCAGTAGCGGCCGGAGTGCCCATGGTCACATTTACGCTGACTGCCTGACCCGGTTCAACATTGACTACTCTTGAGCGGTTCTCGAATCCTACCATTTGATAGACGAGGGTGTAACTCCCCGGTGGAAGCTGTAACTGATACTTACCGTCGAAATCTGTCTGGGCAAACTGGTTTTGCCCCTGCACTATGACGGTAACGCCATACACTGGTTCGCCAGTGATACTATCGAGTACTTTGCCCCTAATCATTGATGTCTCCTGCGCCATTAGGCCGCCAGAAGGGACCACAATAAGCGAAGCAATCATAGCGATCCCGGAAAGCGCTGCCTTCACAGAGTAGGAACAAAGCCATTTTCCTTTATTCATTCTATATTCCTCGTGAAAAAATATTCCTAAATTTCTACTGACATTTGGCTAATTAATCTCGGGCAAGGCTTACAACCTTGAACTTGCCCTGGTTTTCTAGTACGGTCCGGATGCCGGTGAAATACTCTGTCTCGCTTCCTCGCGAAAGCTCCACATGTTTCACTCTATGTAAAGTTACGTTTCCAAATTTCCGGGACGATTGCCATTGTATTCCCTTGATAACCCATTCTTGGTCTTTATAATCATCAATGAGCGATTCAAGATGACGCTGCTGAAAAAGATTGTGAACAAAGAAGGCTTTCTCAAAATTTCTGCCGGGATCCAGAGTGTAAACGTCAGAATGATGGATCCAATACGTGCGTATGAATTGATCATGCTCTGTAATGAATGAGACTTGGGCCTGTGCCTTCTGGCCGCGCAGTATGGAATTCATAAGATTCAATACTGGTGCCTCCCGGTCAGTGTAGGGGCTCTGTAGGGGAGTGGACAGGGATCGAAGTTCTTGGATTCTCTTCTCCCGTTCTTTCAGTTCCGCTTTAAGTTCAGGTGATCGCTGATCCATAATGTACTGATCCATGTCGTTTGAATCAGCCTCGGAGCAGCCGCTTTGGTGTAGAACCAGTGTTATGATTAATAAGAAAAGTATGACTTTGGAAATATTTGGATTCATCGTCTTTAAGGGAGAAAAGGCGCCCCAGTGGGGCGCCAGGTTTTATTACTATTTATTTACCCAGTAAGTCCAGCTGCTGTACCAATCTGAATCAGTCGCACTGTTTGCCTGAGTAAAAAAGACGGGTGCTGCACTGGGATTGCTCGCAGACCAATCCGTCTGTACCACTGCCGACCGGTTTATTGAGGTAACAGAACCACAGCCGTTCAAGGTGGCTGTGCCGGTATTGTCGTTGTCGGTGAAAGAGGTGAAATCTGATCTCAAGTTACTGCCGCAATTAAGAGTCGTGGTTGCGCCAGCATCCTTCCCTTCTACTTCTCCAAGTTCAGCATAACTTACCACCACGCCATTCGATAGGCTCGTAACGGTGAGGCCCTCGGTGAAATACATGCCCTGGTGGTCTGTGTTACTGTAGTCCGAATTCAGTCCAACCAGAGTGAAGTTGGAGATGGTCACTTGAGAGCAGCGATTATTAGCATCGCAACTACCGCCGTTATCGGCTCCATCCATTTCAAAACCACGAGGGTTGGAGCTAATGGAAACGCCCGAGGATTGTGGATATCTGTAATCAATAAGGTAATTCAGAGTTCCTCGGTATCCACGGTCTGCATCGAATGTGTCATCGCCAACACCACTACCTACTAGATGATCAGCGTTGGCCGCTCCGCCAAACCATTCAAAGCCATCATCTTTGGTCATATGGGCTTGAAGATAGCTTAGGGTGGTCCCGCTGCCCACCGAGTAGAGAGACAGAGCATTCAATTCCTGGTCAGTTGCGACTTCAAATCCAGCGTACTCGAAACGAGCATAGGTAATGCTACCTGAGCTGTCCGAGTCCGTGGAACCGGCACCATAGGGCTGTGGAGAAGTTCCTTCGGTGTTATCGGACTTGGAAGCTGTGGCGTTCCCAATAATTACTAGCCCGCCCCAGTCCGCAGGTGCGCGCGATCCCGTAGCCTGTGACGAAGTGAAGATAATAGGAGCTCCCGACGTCCCGTTAGCAACTATGTCAGCTCCGTTCAGTACGAATAGACTAGACCCACTTCGACCTTGAACACAGGATCCAGCAGGGATAGTGATGGTAGCACCGCTCTGAATAAAGACAGTGCCATCCAGGGCCGTACAATTCCCCCAGGTTTCTGACGAGGTAATTGTGCCGCTCTTTGTGACAAATGAGCTTGAATCCGGGCAGTAAGTGGTGCAAGAATTGCTCCCACTACCGGCGATCAAGGCCAATGCGAGAAGAGCATCATTGTTCTCTTCGTCTTCGAGACCTAGCAGGCTACATTGCGCAGTGAGTGCTGAAACAGCAATCAGCGCTGCAGCGCTTTTAAGCATTTTCATTCCTTTCATTCTATTAAACTCCTCATTCGGTCAATGGACCGTATGGATATTGATAAGTGCATATATCACTCGCACTGTGACATACTTGTGTCGTCACAGTGAAGAATCTGTGGTGCAGCGCGCCTACGCATTGCACTTCAAAATTCCTTACGAATTGAGGAGAATATGCTTACAGAGCAGTGACACTAATGTGCCGTAGGTATTACGATTGTGTGTCTCGGGCTGGCCGGACACTCGATGCTGGAATGTGGCGTCTTCCCTTGGTCAGGCAAGCGATTGAGCGAATGGGAACAGATGCACCCCACCCATTCCTGAAGGAAAGGGTGGGGGGCGAAGAAATGACTTAATCCTGAACGAACTCTAGCCAGTAGCCGCGGTGCAGGGCCCTTTGGTTTACGACCTGGAAAGTTGTGCCAGTGAAAAAGTTGTTCACAGCCGGCGAGAGGGTGTTCTGCAACCTTCGACAAATATCGTCATTCGGCCAGGAATGGGGCATGATTTGCGTCAGGTCTGTTGATCCAGCCTGGCATTGCCATCCTTCAAAGAAATTCATAGAGCCGGAGCTTCCACTGGAGTCTACCCTGTGGCAAGTGTGATAGCTAAATCGACATGTTACTTCCTTCCATTGATACGGTTGGTAACCTCCGTGCGGCGTTCTTTGAACGTTGTAAGACCAATGCCAGTTCGGATCTGGCGTGGCTGGTGGTGAGCCGGGGGGAAAGTACTGGCTGCCTCGTCCTTCAATAAAGCCTGCCTGGATGGATTGACTAATGGATGCCGTTTTCGCACCACCGGTGCAGCTACCTGGATCGTCCGTGAAAGAGTAGTCCAGCTGATAGTCGCCGGTTTCGTCCGGACGGATCGTAACGAATTTTCTTTGATCAGGCCGAATGTCGATCAGAGGGTTCACCGCGCTACCACCAGGTCGAGAGACGAGATCAATGGTCTCATCATAATTAGCTGTATTGGCCTGACAGGAAGCCCCATCTGGATCGGTGGCTACCATCTCTGCACGAAATGGTCCGAAATACTGCCAGGAGGAGCTCCAAAAGCTTCGATATCCTGTTGTATTCCAGCGAAAGGGGTAGGTGGGATAGCTACCTGTTGGAAATATTGCCCGGCCAGGATTCGTGGGCACCAGGCTGGCAAAAGGGGCAAGATTTGTGTTTTTTACTCGGACAAAGCCAAATTGATGAGGATCGTAGAATACATTGCTGCTACTACTTCCAGAGTTAGCAAGGGAAGATCCATCAGGTGAATCGAAAGGAAGGGAATAGGCTACGGGATTCGCATCATTACTGCCAGCCAGGATTATACCGAATTCGGGGAATACATGGATACGACCTGCTCCCAGGGGGTTCGGAGATGTGTCAACTACCGTTAGATGCCCATTCGCCTGATTGATTTCAAAAACCCGTACTGTGTTGCTTGAGGAATCGGCTACATAAAGGTATCGACCGTTTGGGTGTATAGAGGCTTGACGGTATGCTTCATGTTCCAATTCGAAGGAGTAGCCGCTTTGATCAATACTCCAGTCGCCGGCTCTATCAATTGTATAGAGCTTGATCTGCTGATAGCCCATTACATATACAAAAGTATTGTTCGGATGAATAAGGACATGATAATCCTCTGTTGACATTCCAAACCCTGCTTTGTATCTCTCGGTGAGATCTCCGTGGCTATCTGCTGTAATGACCGCATGATAACCGTAATCGTCAGCCTTGGCTACAATCAATGATCCATCCGCAGAAATGTCAGCGGGTCTCGGGAAGCTACGTGGGGCTACGTTATGATAACCTGCCAGCGTCAGGCTTCCATCGCCTGGATTAATTCGGTAATGTGCAATACAGGCTGGAAATGTGCCTCCACAGTAGCCATTGGCCGTGAAAAAGACGTAAGCGTTTCTACCATCCGGAGAAAAGCGAATTCGGTCTCCCGCCGGGCCTGCAATTGCGCCGGGTTGATAGAATTGTACTAAAGACAATGCCCCAGTATTTTGATCGATTCTATAATGGCCGATCAGAGGATCTCCGTTTGCCTGCGTCTGCTGAAAAGCATATAGATACTGTCCCGAAGGGTGGACACCAATGGTATTTACCTGATGCGCTGTTTGAAGTTGACCCGCAGGGTCCAGGGAAAGATCTTCCAGATTGAACGTGGCCCAATAGATTGCCCTGCGGTCATCTGCCTGGTTTAGCCAGTACGCAAACTTGGGGTAATCCCCTGCAATAATCTCCACGTCCAGGTCGCCAGCATCCGACACTGCCAGATTACCGGCCGCATCTCGAGCCCATATTCTATAGCTGTGGCTGCCGATGGGCAAATATTGCATGTTACCAGGCATTTCGGTGGTCCATCGAGAATCTGAAAGCTTTGGGGTTTCTCCGTTGGTGGAAACCAGCCATTGAGTAATACCCACATTGTCCGTGGCATCAATGTCAAAGGTCAGTAGCGGATACCCCGTGGGGCTGGGACTGGTTCGAGTCACCGAGTTGAACACCGGAGCCTCCGCATCTGGATTGCGCGGATCTGTATTTGCGATAATTTCTTCTAGGTCTGTAAGTCCATCGCCGTCGGAGTCCTCTGTTGTATGCAGAGTCCTTTGTCCACTTGCATAGATGTGATCCGGATTCAGTTCATAAGCATCTTTAATTCCATCATCGTCCGAATCCAGGTCTGTGGAGAGTTCTACCACCTTTGCAATGGAATAGTCTCCGCCGGAGTCCACGCTGAATATGGAGAAATAGTAGGTTTGGTCTTCGTTCAATCCTTCCGCTGTATAGATTTCAGTGGAATGCTCTACGCCCACAGCCGGGCTACCTTCAGAAGGCGAAAGGGTAGGGGTATTCAACTGCCGACGAATTACTACATTCTGGATGTCGACTCCGTCCGGAAGAAGCCAGAATAGCGTCCCCTGATCGCTTCCTGGTATGGCATGAGTGTTCTCTACTTGCGGAATGCCGGTGCTTCCATCAAAGCCAGCGCACAGGCTGCTTGCAGGTTCGGGAATGGAAGAGGGTACCGACTTTATGGCCAGCCAGTAATTTGTATCCACATTGGTAAATCCAACAATGCCGTTACGGTTTCCGGGGAGGGTAATGGACTCATTCTCGGACATGGTACGGGCAAATACTTTATAGTGACCTACTGCATCGGTAGTCTCAATGGTTCGGCCTGTGTCCGAAAAACCCAGGGATGTAATCCAGGGCGCATCGGATGGTCCCCTGGAGTCATACATCAAATAGATCACCAGATTGTCTGGTGCGGTGAATTCTATGTAGTTTGTGGCGGTACTTTGTTTGTGTTGCGCGAAGGTCCCGCAGAAATCCAGGCCTGCAGTGGGTGTGCCTCCGTTGCAAGTTGCAATTCCCAGAGCTCCTTCCAGGCCCAGTTCGCTAAAATCGGTGCTACCCTGGATGACGTAGTCCCGGTCGTTGTAGTACCTGAAATTTTCGCCGATGACCATATACTGAGCGTTGCCACCGCTAAGATTGGCTCCGTATTCATCAATAATACATTGTGGAGGGGAGGCTACAGCTTGTCCGGAAGGCACGGGTAATGCGGTAAGTACAAAGGGTGTAAAATGCGTTGTATAGACAGTAACGGTGCCGTTCTCCGTGTCCACGGTTACGTTTCGCACAGGATTCCAGCTTCCGGTCTGTTCACTGTAGTAGAATGCAGTGAATTCTTCCATGAAGCCTGCCTCTGCCAGAGCCTCACCATCGTATTCGTATACCAACTTGGCCGGCTGGTCCTCCGGAAGATTGACTGAGCTTCCATCCTCTATTCCAGTGGCGGCAAGGACTCTTGGATCCAATTCTACGTCATGGACCTTGCTCACAGGAACAAACCTGCCCGGTAAGTTGGATGGCCATTCTACCTCTGATTCCGCCACGCTGAAGGCTTCTGCAGGGATCTCCCCGGAGAGCTCCAGCCCCGGGTCTGATGCGAGTACCACGGGCGCCGGATTTGCGTTGGGCTCATGTCCTAGAAAGGCCATCCATGCAGGAAGCCCTCCATCATCCTTGCTTCCATTTTCGTTTAGCACAGCAATACAATGGGAGCTGCCCAGTATGAGAACTGATAGTAATGTAGTAATGAGTATTCGTTTCATAATTGTTTCCGATAGTCGTTACCTAAAACGGTAATATATATTTAGTACCGGGTCATGGATCAGTGCTGGCGAATCCAATGTCAAGGTACTTGGGGACCAGGTTGCAAAAACTAACGTTAAAATGATAATTCGCTTTCCCTTGTTTCGGAATCATTGCGAAAGGATGTCTTTAATGTTACAGAATTATTGCGATAGCGTGTCTGGCCGATGGTGTAGCCGGGAAGCCATTGGATAGATCCGATCAGGCCATTCCCTGCCTGTATTCCGGGAACTATGGGTGAAGCGAAAAAATATCCGTCGAAAGTCGGTTCGGCACCTGTGTGCAACCGGACCGAGGTCCGGCGAATTAAATCAACTGAAAACGAATGGGAACGTTGATCTTAACCGTAATGGGCTTTCCTTCTTTATAGGCCGGGGTGAATCGCTTGGAATAGTATGTCTGAACAGCCGATTGATCCAGGCCATGCCCCAGACCTTTCAGCACTCGGGCGCGAAGGACTCTACCATCTTCGCCGATTACCAGTTCCAGAACCAGCATTCCTTCAATACCCGCGCTTCTGGCTTCTGGCGTATAGGGAGGTTTGACTCCAGGACTGAGATCCACCGGAGGAGTAGCTCCAATGGCAAAAGGATTCTGAGCACCAACGATTCGCTGGTCTTCTACTTTCTCTTTCTTTAGTTCATCGGTTTTGCGGATTTCGCCTTCTGCCGGGGGAACTTCTACATCCGGCTGCTTGACTTTTACGTTGTCCACAAATTGGATTTCTTCATAGATATCTTCATCTGTGTTAAAAGCCTGGGGAGGAAAATACATGAAATATAGAAACAGGAACTGAAACGTACCGGAGAGCAGGCCCAGTACCCAGAATCGATTCTGATGGAACCAGATGGCAAATTTCTCTTTGCCGGTCCTTTGAATGGTAGGACTATTCTTTGTGATTTCTGCAGCAGTCATAATCTATATCAAATCTTCGTATTTATCCCTGTTTCTGATTCGCGGATCATCGCTAACCAGATAACTGGGCCGGGAAAACTCATTAAAAGTGATGTATTCCAATTGATGCATTCCAATTGCCATCCATGGCTATCCTGATCTATAGCTGGCGGTTCTCCTGCCTGGTCACAATGGCAATATTGGTTGCTCCAATGCGTTTCAACTTCTCAAAGAGGCGATCCAGCACTTCAACCGGAAGATTGTCGTGTGCATTGATGACCACACGGGCCCCGGGATTTAGCTGCACCTGTTCCTGAACTTTGGCCACAGTGGCATCCAGACCCATGGCAATATTTCCGAAGTAGAATTGCTTATTTCGGTCTACGCTGATTTGGAGATCTTTCTCTTTAATCTCCTCTCCGCCTGCATCGGGTAGAATTAGAGGAAGGTCTGCATCTACCTTCAAGACGGATGTTACCATGAAGAAGATTAGAAGCAGGAATGCGATATCAGCCATGGAGCTAATGGGCACATTTGCGAATATTTTGCGTCTTCTAATTGCCATATATATTTGCGTATCTTGTTAGAATTGGTTCTATTTTTCGTGAAGGATTCCAGTGTGAATGTCGCTTGCCAGGCCCACCTCAGAGACAACTCTCATTCGATGGGCGCACAGCCGGAACAATCCAGTCTCTACTCCACAAAGTTCTGCATGGATATCTTTACAAATCCTCGCTTCTTTACCTCTGATAATACAGTTACCAGATTCTGAACGTTGGTATCCCTTGCTGAAATAACCGCGAACTTCTCTTTGATTTCCGGGATTTCCAGCTTTTCCAGTTCTTCACCAAAACCGCGCAAAGAAGGGAAGCGCTTGGTGCCAAAGGATGAATTATCCATTTCAACGCTGTCGCCAACGATCTTGACGGTCACTACCTTATCCCGCTCTACCATCTGAGGGCTGGAATCCTTCTTGGGAAGGTTGGCCAGTATTCCTTCTTTTACATAGAACACTGATGCGACCATGAAAAAGACCAGCAGAAGGAATGCCAGGTCAGACATGGATGCCGCTGAGATCTCTTCTACATTGGTCTTCTTTCGTAGCTTAACCATTGTTCCTCTCCGAAAATCCTTGAGAATCCTTCTGGTGGCGCAAATTAAGCGGCAGCCTTTCCGGATTTTTTCAGCAGTTCCTTATAGAGGTGATTCGCTGCCTGCTCCACTTCAGTGGCGAAAGCATTCACTTTACTCTGGAAGAACTGAAAGAATGTCATGGCTGGAATGGCCACAATCAGGCCGCCCGCAGTTGTAAGAAGTGCTACTTTAATACCACCTGCTACTACCTTGGCATTTACGCTATCTGCGTTTGCGATTGCATCAAATGCCTCAACCATACCCGCAACCGTTCCCAGAAATCCAATGAGCGGAGCGATGGTAGATACTGCGGCCAGAATCGGAAGTCCTCTTTCTGCCAGGGCCAGATATCCTCCAGCTTCTCGCTCAACACCTTTGCTGAAGTGCTCGGGATCGCCTTCGGAAACGGCCAGTCCCTCATTCAGGATTTTAGATATAGTCAGTTTTTCGTTGGCAGCCAGAATATCTTTGGCTCCATCCATGCCCTTTGTGTTCAGTGCATCCACCAGATCCTGCTCGAATGTCCGATTGGAGAGCTTTCGGGTGGTGAAAAAATAGATTCTCTCAAAGAATACAGCCAGGCCAATGACTCCGGCTATGAACAAAACCCACATGAAGCTTCCGCCAGCCTGGAAATAATCCCAGAGCAGGAATCCGCCGCCTTCTGCATCTGTTTGACTCTCGTCGGCAGTCGGCTCCGATGCTGGAGTTTCTTGCTCAGGTCCGGATTCTTCAGATGCGGGCTCCTCGCCTTCCACCTGGGGAGCTGGTTGAGCCTGTAGAGGGTTACTCTGTTCCAGCTGCACAAAAAGCATGCTGCCCATGGCCACAGCCAGTATCAAAATGATCTTTTTCTCTCTTAGGAGTGATGATAAGTAGTTGTGCATATTCATCTCTGTAGTTGTTGAAAAGTTGCGCTTAAGATGCACTGATCATGTTACATCATTGTGACGAGACGAATACAACAGGGTAATACCCTGGTGCGATGCAGTCTCTGAATTTGTCGGGCCTGCATCCCACCACGGATCCTGCAGGGCCACCGTTTGTCTGCTTGCCGCCGGAATCTTTCACTTGCCTGGTCCCCCGGAAGGCGTGGATTGGAGCCATGGGCTCTCTAACCGATGTGGATACTATAGTAGTGGGAGCTGGCCCCATCGGACTGGAGTTGGGCGTGGCTCTCAAGCAGCGTGGGATGGACTTTGCCATTATCGAAGCAAACCAGGTGGGACATACAATTGGATGGTACGCCCCGGGAACTCATTTCTTCAGTTCACCGGAGCGAATTTCCATAGCCGGAGTGCCTCTTATGACCCGGGATCAGGGGAAGGCCACTCGCGAAGAATACCTGGATTACCTTATGGGCGTTGCCTGGCAGTTTGACCTGCCCATCTATTCCGGGATGCGGTTCAAAGAACTGCGATCTCTGAATAAACTGGAGGGCTCCACTTCCTATGGCTGGGAGCTGGGAATTGGGCGATGCGGTGCTCCAGAGGGTTCGCAGAGCCTTGAGCAGAGCCGATTGAGTATCCGGTGTAGGAACTTGATTCTTGCCATTGGAGATATGCATAAACCGCGAATGCTTGGCATTCCCGGGGAGAATCAGGCTAACGTTAGTCACTACCTACAGGAATTGAGGCATTATTTCAGGCAATATGTGGTCATTGTGGGTGGGCGCAACTCAGCTGTGGAAGCGGCCATTCGAATCTATCGAATGGGTGGTCGTGTTACAATTGTGTATCGTGGAAGCTCTCTGGATGATACAGGTATCAAATACTGGCTCTATCCAGAAGTCGCATCCTTAATAAAGAATGGTATGATTCGTTTTCTGAATGAGGCCCAGGTCACAGGTATTGAGGGAAATCGCCTTTTCTATAGAAGAAAGTCAGAATCTGGTCCGGACTCCCGGCTAGACTCTCAGTATTCAGCATCCAATTTCAGAGATTCTGGTCAAAGCGTTCTGCAAAAAGCAACTAATTCCACATCCAATGACACTGATTCGAAGGGACCGGACGATACAAAATCTGCAAAATCCAGGTCGGAGCGTTCGCCTGAAGCAACGCAGCCGGAAACAAAGGACTCATTCCCGGGGCAGGAATTCCTGATAGCAGACCAGTTTCTGCTGCTTACTGGATATGTGCCCGACAATTCCTTCTATGATAGCCTCGGGATAGAACTTTCCGGCACAGAACAGAAACCATCGTTAAATGCTGAAACTATGGAAACCAATCTGGAAGGAGTTTTCGTTGCCGGCACTGCAATTGCCGGTTCGCAACAGCGACATACAGTTTTTATCGAAAATTCCCATGAACATGTACAGCGCATAGTCGAAACCATCAGTAAAAGAGCTGGAGGTAAGGCCGGGGGAGCTCAGACCGAAACGGACAGGAATTCCTTAAAGGGTTTATACGAAGAATACCCTGAAAGCTAGCGGTCTAAACGGCAAAGAGACAGAAGAAAGCGTTTGGAGACAGTGAGAGCGAAAGGAAAAACTAATGCGCAACTGAATGCGGAACTGAATGCGAAACTGAATGCGAAACTGAATGCCAGTCTACAATAGTATTTGTTTTTCAGTCCGGCTGAATGTTTTGTAATCGGCGCATCACCGAATCATTTGCATCCATGATTTCATGAACCTTCTCTGGATGGGTTTCCATGGGACAATGTCCCGCATCCTCGATAATATATAGAATGGACTTCTGCAGATCACGGTGTAGCTTCCGTCCGATTTTCGGATCCACCCATTCATCCTTCGCACCCCAGATCAATATAGCTGGAATGTTCATTTCTTCTAATTGGAGTTTTCGTTCATCTCCGGAATTCTCAATGCTTGCCAGGATGCTTCGAGCAGTATCTGAAACCAGGAAAGGCTGCAGGTATCCCTGAACTTCTTCCGGTTCTGGCGGTCTGGCATAAGCGCTTTCCAGTAATTCGTTAAAGGATTCCTCATCGAATTTGAAGCTTTCTGCATACCATATCACAAGCGATTGCAAACCTGGAATCCAACTTACGGCATTTCGGGTAATCCATCCAGGGCCACCATCCACGGAGCCTGCCAGGTATACCATGTACAGTACACTGTCAGGTCTTAGCTGGGCCATGGCGCTTATTACCGAGCCTCCCATGGAATGACCCACAAGTATCCAGGGTTTCTGATCCTGGGGCTCTGAGATTAATTCAATTACCTGCCAGACAATCTGTGCTCTTCTGAATCTTGACTGGCTGCCTTCAAGTATGCGATCCGAGAATCCGTAGCCTGGTAGATCTATGGCCAGGATCTCATGTCCTTGATTCTTCAAATGCTCGATTGTAAATCTGTAAGAATAAGTGCTGGCTGCGAAACCGTGAATCAGAACATACCTTCCGGACCCTCCGTCTCCTTGAGTCCAGCGAAAATGGATTCTGGCTCCATCAATAAAGGTGAAGTGACTGTTTGAATAAGGTCTTTGCTCCACCACTCGATCAGACTGATGGCCATCGATTTGAGCGTTTTCAGGATCTGTATTTTCGGGCTCTTCGGGATCCAGCAATTTCACGCTGGAGACTCCATAGGGATTTCTGTATTCGAGGCTGCTTTGACAGGAAATAGCCAGAAAGGAAGCCAGAATCAACGGAATCAGGGCTTTGCGAACAATCCTCACCATACTGGATTGACTTGACTCGGCTTTAAATCGTCAATATCTTAATGCTATGGCATACATGGCAGTGGGTTCCAGACAGATCTTATTTTCGGATAGTGCAGCACCGGCCATGTCGGGCCAGAGCCCCCGGCAGGTGAGCAATCTGTCCGATAATCCCGATGTATCAGTGGGCGCCGTTTCCGCTCGAAATGAGCCCCAATCCAGCCCCACCACCGGTGTTTCAGCCCCGGCCAGCGGCTCCAGCGCGCCACCTACCATCTCAAGTGAGCCCTCGGCACCTTCAGGTTCTGCATCTCAGGCCGCGCCTTCGGGCCCGGCTCCGGAATCCGCAGCCGTTCAATCTGAGCAATCGGCCCAGGGCGGCGCCGGCGCCCGGGTGGATGTGTTCGCCTGACCGAGTATTACGTTATCGACTGACCAGATACAGGCGTTCGATTTAGAATCCGCCTAATTGGATTCGTTGCTTTGTATCCACCATGGAAGCTGGATTTCAGCAGATCAAAGAGCAAAGGAACCTCAAGGAGCGTTTCGCAGGATAGACTGAGCTTTGTTCCTGGCAACGTCTGTGTACCGCGAAGCAATAATATCCGCTACGAGACTGCCCTTGCGAAGGTACAGAAACCGACTGGCCACGGGAAGGAAAGGCTCATCTGCATGAGTGATTACGATGGACAGTTTCCCATTTGAATTCCTTTCGCGCAGAAGTTCAATCAGTAGGTCCTGGCCGGCCAGGTCCAGACCAGTAATCGGCTCATCCAGGAGCCAAACATCTGGATCATGGAGAAGGCTTCGCATGAGTCCCAGTCGCTGTTTCATGCCCCTGGACAACGAACGGGCCGGATCATCCTTTCTGGATAACAGACCGGCTCTGTCCAGGCTTGTATCGATGACACTTTCTGGCAATGTCTGAATAGAAAAGTGACTGTAGAAGCATTTCAGATTTTCAGCGCAGGTCAGATCTAGATACAATCCGGGATCATGGCCAATGAATCCACAGTTGGCATAAAACTGTCTTTGCTTTTCATCTGAATCAATGGGCGAATCCAGGTACAGTATCTTCGCTCCGGCCGGAGGGGGGGACAGCAGGGCATCCAGAAGGGAAGACTTGCCAGCACCGTTGGGCCCCAGAATGCATATGGTCTGGCCGGAATCGAACTCCAGGTTTTGCGGCTGCAAAGCCTGACGAAAGCCATAGTTCTTGTATAGGCCTTCAAGTTTCAGCATGCTTTACCTGTTTCGCCTGATTTGAATCCTGAACGAAGAAAGAACACTTATGGAAAGCAAGATTATGGCTACTATTGCCAGAACAGCAAGGGTTGTATGGAAAGAGCTTTCAAATACCGGGTTGTAATCCGACTGTAGAGGATTGGCATAATGAAAGCTATCATCGGGCATTTCATATTCTACTGCTGAAGACGCATAATCCACTTTTAGAGCTGGTCCAAGTCCGCGAATGTTCAGTTCTTCAACAGACTTTTCGTTTTGAATATCTGGTTTTGCTTTTTCTGGCTTCCAAACAACGACCTTAAATGGGTAGGCAGTTTCCGGATCCGTATACCTTCGACCATCCTGTTCCAGCTGAATGGTTAGCTGGGAGCTACCCGGACGAAACCCTTTAGGAACCAGGATAGCGCCGTTCTCTGTGCCGCAGGAAAAAGGAGCCGGCATTCGGGAACTTTGATGGGCCAGCTGACAACCGGTTATTTTAACTGAATTCGGTATGCGAATCTGAAACTGATCCCCGGCGTATGTCCTGGGAGGTGTTGATGCATTTTCGATTGAGTATACCAGGTTTATTCTTAGACCATCCACTTCATTGAGTAATTCTACTCCTGGCATAATGTTCAGATCCTTTTCTGTGGCCCCTGCATCAAAGACCTGCACTGTCTGGGATGCATTCTGGCGCTCCGGCACGGGAGGAACCACGGCGACATAGGTTTCTCCCTGGTAGGTTGCACGAATCAGAAAAGGAACTGAAACTCTTTCAACAGGTGGAAAACGAAATGCAGGACTCGGGGAATCCATGGTATGCAGTACAGTCATTTGCTCACCCGGCCGGATAAGCTCCAGTTTTTCCGGACTTACTGGGTTACCTCTAGTTCCGTTAACCACATTCCCATGGATTTCAACAGATTGAGAGCTCTGAGCCGGTTGGCTCAAGGCGCTGGTTAATGAAATCAGGAACAGCCCGGAAAACAATATAAGTGAAAAAGCAGAGTATAGCGTCTTTCGCATATCAATTATCCTTAAGCGAAAGGCCACATTGAATACAATGGCTTTCATCCTTTCGGATATGACCGCAAGCGGAGCAGAAGCGATCACCCTTTCCTTGAATCTCAGATTCAGCGTAGTTGTTCAGCTGGTTTTCAATTCTATTTAATTTTCGCAATAAGGGTGCACTGAGTCTTTTCAGTTCATCCTCTGGCATCTTGCCAGATTCTGCCTCAATACGAAGGTCCTGGAGGTTCGCCACAAGCACCATCTTTTCATCCAGAAGATCCTGTTTGCGCGTCTTTCCGGATACGAAGTAATGTGCACCGTCCTGTACTGGCTGCATAACAGGCCAGACAAAAAACATCATAATGCATAGAACTATAATAAGTGCCAGAATAGAAAGAATCATCGGTCCAGGTCCTTGAATCGATCCAGGTCCACATCTTTATCATCTTCGCCTCCAGTCCCTGACTGCCCGCCATCGGCCTCAGGGTAGGACAGGTCCCCAAAGGGATCTTTTCTGCGAAAATATCGTATAGCGATTAGAACGCCTGTAATAACAAATACCAGGATGAGCAGGATGGGAATCCAGTTTGCCGTAGTTCCTCGAATTCCAGATCCATGCCCTTCCACAATCTTCTTCACCAGGTCTGACCGTCCCTGATTCTGGAGCTCAACAAGCACTGGATCGTCCATATATTTTGTTCCGAACCCATGCTCCAGATGATAGATGATCGTTTCTGCATCCATACCTTCGCGTATGCGATTCTCCATGAATCGTCGAACTGGAATACCCCAGGGGCACTCCACATGCGGACAACTGGACAGGATGAAGTGGCAACCGCACTGGCAGATCACAGAATCCGAAACTTCATTGAATACCTTTATCTGCTCTGGATCTTTTAGGTTCGTATACACTTCCTGGGCCAAAAGCGGTTGGCTCAGGAAGGACAGTGTTGCCAGAAGCAAGAAAACGGAATAAGCAGGTCGCCCTGGTCCGCGTAAGGGAGCAACGGCGGGTTTCAAATCCTTATTCATTGGGACCATCCTTTCTCTTTTCTCCAAATGGTAACAGCAGGATGAGTCCGCTGAGAAAAAACAATACAGTTCCCAGCCAGATAAACTTGACCAGCGGATTGATCCAGATTTCCAGATTGGCCACAATTGTGCTCGGAAACAGTCTGCTATAGGCCTCCGGTGCTTTTCGCATATCGAAGAAGTACAACTCATACATTTGAGTCAGATCCGGGTTGCGACCTGTGGATGCATCGGATATGGCACCCAGCTGAATGTACAGATCTTCAGACCAGGTGGATTTAATATCGGGTTCGCTTGTAGGAGTTCGCAATGAGAAGCCATCCTGGCTACGAGAGATCTCTCCTGTAGGAGGGTAGATCCTGGGATGGAAATGCCGTTCTGTAGTCATGCGTCCGTCAGGAATAAATCCGATTAAAAACTTTACGATTCTGTCTTGCGAAGAAGGTTTTCGATTCGCAGACTTGTAAGGATCCGTTCCATCCGCTGGTTTGGGCGGCTGGTAATTTGGCGGGTTGATCCTGTAGTGGGCTTCCTGGGAGATAGCCACATCCAGTGGATTGGTTCGATCCCCATGTGGTGCGATAACCGGTCGAATAAAAATATCCCGGGCTTCAATGGTGTAGTTCTCCAGATAGGCGCGGTCGCCGCTGTAATAATGAATATAATCCGAACCAGGCTCGGCCTGCATCTTATAGTAATGAAACTGAAATTTGTCGGTCTTTTTAAAGGATCCTCCAGCATAACCAATGAATAGAAAGACCACAGATATATGCACAAGGTAGCCAGCGTATCGACGTTTGTTTCGCATTACCAATCGTACCAGTGCAAGCAACGGATTCTCTTCGAACCGAACCATCCTGGATCTAACACCGCGATAGTATTCCTGGAGAAGACCCACCGTTGTGAAGACTGCAATTCCGACGGTGAGTACTGTAAATAATTCGGCCACCCAGCCCGGACCCCAGGTGCTTCGATCCGCCCCTTCAGGACGAGTGAATAGCCAGCCATAGGAAAGTCCAAAGGCGATAGAGGAGAGGATACCCGCGATCAGAGGCACTCGAAGAGTTCTGGTGTAGATTGCATCCGCGCTCTTTCTCCAGGCAAGTAGCGGACTGGCGCCCATTAAGAACAGAGTCAGAATTCCAACAGGAACCATGATTTTATTAAATGTGGATAGCTTCCATTCCACTTTGGCACAGCTCAGCCCGCCATCCCATCGACAATCCAGAGGCATCAGAGGAGAGAAAACACCGATTAGAATGATGAACACTGAAAAGGTCATCAGGAAGTTGTTTAGCAGCATACTTCCTTCTTTTGAGGTAACAGCCTCCAGACGATTCTCTGGTTTTAGCTTTCGATGCTGGAAGTAGAGAAATCGAGTGAAGTAGAAAAAACTGATCGAAATAAATACGATCATGGGTGTGCCAATGGTGGACTCTGCAAATGTATGCGGCCCCTCCAGAACGCCACTTCTGGTAATCCATGTTCCCAGAAGACAAAAATGATAGGTGGTTATAATAAGAAATACATTCCAGAATCGCAGCATGCGCCGTCTTTCTTGAACGATCAATGAATGCAAAAAGGCCGTTGCAAACAGAAAGGGCATCAGACTGGAGTTTTCCACTGGATCCCAGGCCCAGTAACCTCCCCATCCAAGTTCTTCGTAGGCCCATTTACTTCCGAGGAGAATTCCAAAACCCAGAAAAAACCAGCTAAAAAGGGCCCACCGTCTCAGTAGAGGTAGCCAGTCTTCACGCAGGTTTCCGCTCAATAGAGCAGCGCCGGTAATTGCGAACGGTATGGCAAAGGAAACATATCCAACATAAAGGATGGGCGGATGAATGATCATAGCCCAGTGCAGCAGCAGAGGGTTAATCCCCTGTCCGGCAGCCATTTCTACTGCGAATGTGCGAAATGGCTGAGCGTCTCGAAAGAAAATAGCAAGTAAGATGAACAAAAGTTGAACAGAAGCCAGGATCCAGTAAAGTGCAGGAAGCCTGTTGTACAGTCGACGTCGGGTTTTGTACACAGCAATGGCGCTGAATAAGCAAAGCAGAAAGTACCAGAATAGCAGGCTTCCGCTGGAGCCGGCCCAGACCCCGGTAATCCGATAAAAGACGCCCAGGCTAACCGATGAGTTATGCACTACGTACCGATTGGTCAGGTCACCTGTAATAAGTAGAACGATTAGAATGAATAGTGCAAGACTGACCAGCGCCAGGTTGGCATAGATCCCTCTTGCAGCCAGGTTCAAAGCCATGGCCCGGCTACGAATTCCAGTATAGCGCAAGATGGCAGAAGAGATGCCTTCCCAGATGGAAAGTAGACTTCTGTAGAAATTGGAGTATACTTTGCGCGGAAACGTTAGTTCCAGCACCATGGAGCGCACTGCATTTCTGCGACTTCTAAGGGGAAAACCAGCCAGAGATAGCAGGAATACCAGACCTACGGTGGCAGCAGAGAGGATTAGGATTAGGGATCCAATGTAATTTAAGTCCACAGTTAACCGTCTTTTTCCGCTGCCTGCAGCGCATCCAGATGCTCCGATGTACCATAGCCGGGTTGTCCTGCATGGGGAGCATCGTACTTACTGGCACATTTGGCCTCAACCTTGTGCGCCATCAGTCTGCCATTCTCAAGATGACCATCTACGCGAACCGGGGCCGCATCTCCGAAAGTGTCTGGCAATTGGCTGGTTCCATCGTATACCACCGGCAGATCCTTGCCGTCCAGCTCCACCACAAACTCCGCCTGATCTCCCATTCGAAGTATGGTTCCTGGTTTCACGAAGCCCCGGACCCGCAATTCGCGATCAAAGAAGTCCTGAGGTCTTTCCACAACATCTGAAGCATTGGCCAGAAGAACGGAGGTTCCACCGGTGCCCGACAGAAAATAAAGGCCCGTGAGGGCCGCCAGGATCAGAGCCATAATGGCCAATAATCGACGATTCACGCGTACAAGAAAATTGATCCGTGTCGGACTGGCAATCGGATTATGGCAAATGCTACTCAGGATGCCTGTTCCCTTTGCAGAATGCAGTCATCTTGATAGGTTTACTGGGATCATAGCGGGGCCCGGGCCAGCCTATGGATGACGATGCCCCGAAGTCGGGTTTTCTTCTGGATTTTCCCATCTTTTTCCTATGGTAGAAGAAATTCCTGATTGAATTACAGGATTACCCCGTTAAAAGTGCCGCATGGCCACCAAGAAAAGCAGCAAAAAAGCAGCCAAGAAGACTGCGAAGAAGTCCGCAAAGAAAGCGGCAAAAAAGACAGCTAAGAAAACAGCTAAGAAAACAGCTAAAAAGAGTGCGAAGAAGAGCTCGAAAAAACGAGCCAGCACAGCCCGTTCTAAAAGCACCGATACTCTGGCCGGCTCTGTATTCGAAGACCGATTTCCTGCTGAACCATTCGCTTCACAGGACACAGGTTCGGATGTATCCGCTTACGATTCCCCTTCACCTTTCTCAGTTGAAGAGAAAGAGTCCAGCTCCCGCACAGGACTGGGCATTGCTGCTGTGATTCTAATTCTGATCGTTGGTATATTCCTGTTCAAAGATAGTTTCTTTGGCGATGGGGAGAACACTGGTGCAGATCAGCGTCCATCTGAGATGGTTGCTGACGGGCAACAGCCCGGTGACCAGGCCCCTGCCGATGAGCCAGCTGATAACCAAGAGAATCAGGCTGACAATCAGCAAGCAGAGCAGCAAGGAACTGAAGAAAGTGCAAATCAGCAGGAACAACCTGCGGACAATCAGGCTTCAGAAACCAGAGAATATTCGATTAAGCCAGGGGATACCTACGGTAAAATCGCTGCAAAAGAACTGGGTGATCAAGCTCGCTGGAAAGAGATCAAGAAATTGAATCCAGATGTGAATGCATCTGCTCTGAAAGTGGGTCAAAAGATCAAATTACCTGCGAAGTAATCTGGCGTAATTCGCGAGCATTACTTATTCAGCGAAGGCCGGCAGCAATGTCGGCCTTTTCTTTTTGTCTCTCTCATAGGCCAGCCCTGAGCAATATTTCATATCTGCAATCCAGGGTAAGATGGGTGGCCTTCATGACTTTTGGACGGCTGGTAATCGTTCTGTCCTGTTTCCCCGGGAAAGTAGCTGGTTTAACGTTGGCTCGGATATGTCCCAATACCTCGAGGTTGCTTGAAAGGGGCCCGGGCTGCCCGGACCATCGATTCGGTAAAATTTTACACTCGGGCCCGGGCTCGATCTATATGCCTTTCCAGTTCATCAATTCCTTCCAGAAAAAGAGCCGGACCGGGCTGCAAAATAATGCTGGAGTCTATCTCGAATAACAGGTCTTTCTCTAACGCCACAGTTTCTTTCCAGCCGTCTTGATGACGAATCCAGTGAAAGTCCACGGGCTTACCACACCAGGAGCCAATGATGGTATCCGGTCGGCTTTCTGCCACTCTCTCCACACTGGTAATTCGCTGAGCTGCTTTATGGGAATCAGGATGCTGCATATCTTCGGCCAGGCAATTGAGACCACCGCAGATTTCCACAAGCTCAGACACCCATTGGATTCCATGAATAAGCGGATCATCCCATTCCTGAAAAAAAACACGTACCTTTTGCTTTTCCTTATTCCTTTCGTATACAGCTTCCAGTTTATCCCTCCATTGCTGAAGGAAGGCTAACGTTTCATTGGTTCTACCAACCAGGGTTCCAATTTGAAGCATGGTTTCAAAAATATCTGCCAGGCTTCTTTGATTTGTTATCCAGACAGGAAGCCCTTCTTTGATGAGACCTGATGCCAAATCTGCCTGTATGTCTGAGAAGCCCAGGACCATGTCTGGTTTCAGATCCTTGATTTTCTTAACGTCTCCTTTTATGAAGCTGGTGACCATGGGCTTTTCTTTTCGAGCTCTTTCCGGTCGAACTACATAAACAGAAATACCGGAGATTCGGTGCTGCTCACCGAGCATATATAGAAGTTCCACGGACTCTTCAGTGAGGCATACAATTCGATTCGGAAGCCCTGGTAGATCGGGGATGATGCCAGAACTGGCCTCGGTACTTTGTTGCATTTGATGTGGCTCCCCGAAGCTTTTTGCAGGGCTACTACGGCCAGATATGAACGTAGGGCCCTGATAGTTCAAGCTTCCAAATTTCTTACTGGATCTCAGATTCTCAGGTCTTGTCCTGGCTATGGAATCGTTTTTTGTCTTCTACTAATTTCTGAACTACAGATGGATCTGCAAGTGTTGAGGTATCCCCCAGGTTATCATACACTCCTTCTGCAATCTTACGCAGTAGTCGGCGCATTATCTTTCCCGATCGAGTTTTTGGCAAGGAAGGGGCCCAGTGGATGACATCTGGTCTTGCGATCTTTCCAATCTTCTGCGCCACAATGTCGGTGAGTTCTTTTTTTAGCTCATCGTTTGTGGTGAATCCATTCTTAACGGTAACATAGGCATAGATTCCCTGGCCTTTTATATCGTGTGGAAAGGCCACCACAGCCGATTCTGCCACAGCTTTGTGCTCCACAAGGGCGCTTTCGATTTCTGCGGATCCCAGTCTGTGTCCGGAAACGTTTAGTACATCGTCTACCCGACCGGTGACCCAGAAGTAGCCATCCTCATCCCGGGTGGCACCATCGCCGGTGAAATAGTACCCTTTAAATTGAGAGAAGTATGTGTTGTAGAATCGTTCCGGATCGCCATAGACGGTGCGCATCAAGGAAGGCCACGGGAACTTGATACAAAGGTTTCCAGAGGCCGCTCCTTCCAATTCCTTTCCATCGGCATCCAGAATCACTGGTTGCACTCCAAAGAATGGTTTGGTGGCGGATCCCGGCTTGGTGCTTGTGGCACCGGGAAGGGGAGTAATCATGATTCCGCCGGTTTCAGTCTGCCACCAGGTGTCCACAATGGGACAATTCTCCTTCCCAATGTTTTTATGATACCATTGCCAGGCTTCTGGATTGATTGGCTCTCCTACCGTGCCCAGCAATCGCAAGGATTTCAATGAGTGCTTTTCCACCAGTTCTGTCCCTTCCCGCATCAGAGCGCGAATGGCAGTGGGGGCGGTATAGAATACATTGATTTGATACTTATCCACGATCTCCCAGAAGCGGCCCGCATCCGGGTAGGAGGGCACTCCTTCAAACATTACGCTGGTAGCACCATTGGACAGCGGACCATAGAGGATGTAGCTGTGACCAGTAATCCAGCCTATGTCAGCTGTGCACCAGTAGGTATCGTCTTCCTTATGATCGAATACATGATGATGGGTGAGACTGGCTCCGAGCAGGTAGCCTGCAGTGGTATGCAATACTCCTTTGGGCTTGCCCGTGGATCCGGATGTATATAGAATGAAAAGTGGATCTTCCGCATCCATTTCTTCTGCTTCGCAGGTATCGCTCAAGTCCGGGTCTCGGAGCATATCCTCCAATCTGTGATCCCTTCCTTCTTTATAGGAAGCATTGGAATCCCGGCCCACTCGTTCGGCCACCACTACATTGTTGACTGCGAAAGTAGATGTCTTCAGCGCCTCATCCACGTTCTTTTTCATGTCTATAATCTTACCGCCGCGGAAACCTGCATCCGAGGTAACAATCGCAGAAGGTTGACAGTCTTCGATTCGACCGATCAGAGCGGCCGGCGAAAAACCTCCGAAGACAACTGAATGTACTGCACCTATGCGAGCGCATGCCAGAGAAAAGAATGCAAGCTCTGGAATCATGGGCAGGTAAATCAAAACTCGATCTCCCTTTTTAACGCCCAGTTTCTTGAGCACATTTGCATGCCTGCTAACTTCGCGGTGCAGCTGCTGATATGTATATGTGCGAGATTCTCCTGGATGATCCCCTTCCCATATTATCGCAGCTTTGTTCTTGCGTGCACCTATGAGATGTCTGTCCAGACAATTGTAGGCAACATTGAGTTTACCGCCCTGAAACCATTGAACCTTTGCTTCTGCAAATTGATTGTCCAGTACCTTATCCCATTTCTTAAACCAGGTGAGCCGCTCCGCTTGCTCCGCCCAGAATCCTTCTGGATCTTCGATGGATTGTTTATATAGTTTCTCGTATGTGGCTGCATCAATATTTGCCTGTTCTGAAAATTGGCTGGCTGGTGGATAACTTTGCTCGTTGAACATGAACCTTATTCCTTTCTCTGGCTTTCGCAGCCCAATCGGCCGCTGACTGAAACCAGAAATAAACGGCAAGGCAGGAGGTGTCAATAATTCTGCCTGTTCTACATCTCCGGGGGGCAACGGAATACCTGCCAGGCAATGAGAGAGGACCTGGCGATGCTCCTCTCCCAAACCTGTTATTCTAGCATAGGTAATCTCTTTGCCGCAAATCCTGTTTTTTGCTTGCATCGTAGTTTGAGTGAAATCTATTCGCGAGGTGCAAATTCGGGCAGCTCTTATTCTATCAGTCTTCCTGGGTTTATCTGGATGCAAACCCGAGTTCAGTCGTCCGGTCACGCCAGACACCTGTTCTCAGATCAAAGACCATCTTCTGAAGGCTCCGTTGCCGGCCTATAGCAGGACACCGTTCCAGCTTACGGACAAGGATGAGAAACAGGGGCTTTGCGAACTTCGCTTTATGGGCCCATCCGCCAGCTTTGGCGAATTAGACCGATCCAAATACGAAGGACCTACTCTTATTACTGTAAAGGTATTTGAACCGGGTTTCTCGCTGGAAGATGCTTACGACCAATACCGCGGATGGGCCGGGGACAGAAAACGAGGCTGGTACAAGGAAGCCGAGTCCAAATATGGACCAGTGAATGTCCTGTACAATCCAATGTCTGGTACTGCCTGCAATGTTATTATCTATGGAAACGATTTCGCAATCCTTCAGTTGACCTATTGGTCTGCAAAAGCCTTCACAAAAGAACAATTCGATGCCGGCGCACCCTTGAGCGTCTGTGGGCCTGAATATATCCCACCGGAGTTGGAACGTATTGCTGAAAGGATCACGGAAAAGCTGCAACTCCTTCCTGATTCTGATTCCTGAGAGTCAGGGAGAAGCCTAGGGCTCCAGCCTGGCCCAATCTGGAATATAGAACTCCGGTTCTTCCAGGAGTTTTTCGAAAGCTACTACGCTATGGGGCCATCGTTGCTGCTCAGAGAATTTATTCCAGCTTTTGATTGGAGGATCGATTGAATAGGACACATCCACTGTATGGTCCGCGGAAAGAGTCTGCACGAACTGCTGAAAATCATCTCTGTTTACCTGGCGAAAACCCCGGGCCTGCTCGAAAAACTGCACCAGAGGACTGGTGCAGCTGATTGTAAGACAGTCAAGAAATAGTTTTCGTTCCCGATATCAATTCAAATGAGGGGGCATTTCCAATTCCAGGAATTTGCGAAATTCAGCAGGAATGGGTTCGCTCCGGTCCTCGTAATAATTATAGAAAACCTGCACTGTGGTAGCTTCCACATAGGTTTCACCGTTTTCGGTGCCTTCTATTCGAGCGGAGAAATCCCATGAGGATTTGCCAATGCGGGAAACATACGTACAGACTCTGGCCGGTGTATTGGGTCGCAGTGACTTTCTCAGATCCATTTCGATGCGAACCAGTACAAATGGAATGTCTTCCAGGTTCTTAATGGAAAGGTATTTGTTGCAGAAATCGAGTCTACCCAGCTCCAGATAGCTGGAGTATGTAGAATTGTTCACTCTTCGCATGGGATCCATATCATTGAAGCGAATCTGAAGAGGGGTGATGATCACTATTTAGTCTCTAGTAAGCGCTACCGGTCACAGGTTGCCGGAGCTACATTGAATACCGGATTTTCCAGGTAAGATATATAGTCTCTGCGAAGCTTGTTCATGGCTCCACGTTCGCCATAGGTAACATGAAACAAAGGGTCTGCTCTGGGATTCTTCTGGAGCCCCCGCATGATTGGAGTGAGGTCCCCACGAGTCCACAGAAAGTAAACAAATACTCCGCTCAGCACCGTCTTACGCGCGGTGTCCTCCATGTCCAGAAAGTCGATACTGGTAGGAAGCTCCATAGTTTCTAGAACCAGGGAATCGGGATTCCTCTCCACCCAGAGGCGAAACTCAGGAAGCATGGACTGACTGGAGCAGGGATTCCTTTCTGTATTGTAGTTCTGTAGAAATCGAGCCAATCCCTCCTGAAACCAGAATGGAGCTTCACTGCTCATTTCATCTAGATAAAGATGGGACATCTCATGGCGCCACACTTCGTCCGGAGCGTCCACAGCAACATGAATGGCTTTCCGGCTTCGATCATAATGCGCCAGAGCATTCCTGGGTAAATGATTGCTGGCCTCTTTGTAACTCGCCTGGTCTGGATACACCACAATCAGCGGTTTAAAGTCTTTCAGGGCCGGAAAGAAACGTTCCTGGAGAACCTGCACCATGTTCCATTTCCATTGAATGGCAGTCTTAACTTTGTTCGGATCCATTCCTTCCTGGATTTGAACATAGCAGCAGTCCATCTCCAACCTGTCCCATCCCTGGAAAAGTCGCAGATCGTAGCCTCTACAACCGGCAGTTACCAGAAGCAGAACAATGACAGACTGGATAGAAAATCTCAAACGAGGGGCTCTCTACTGAATTCTTGTTTCGATGTCGGCAATACGATGGATATCCACAAGTTCCAGGATGGTGGCAATCTTGCGGTCCACGTTTTGAAGCTTTAGCTTAAATCCTTCCGGATTCTTTTCGCTGAATTTGCGATGGATATTTATTATTTCGGTGATACCCAGGGAATTAATGTATTCAATCTCAGCCATATCAATGGTGAGGCTTTCCACCGGTTCAGCACCGAACCTGGCAGAATCCAGCTCTTTCAATATCAGATTGTCTCCATCCACCCGCGGATGGAAGAGTCGGATAAGAAGGTTATTGCCCTGTTTTTCTATCTTCAGATCCATGGATTGAGAACTCTTAATGCAATCAGTGACAACCAGTAAATTCCCGACGCTATTGGCCCGTGCAAGGGAAAAATTTCAGTTGTTCAGGGACGGGAAGCCTCAGATTCACAGCTGGATTCTATTAATTGGAATCGTGCTGGTTCTGTTCTTTAATTATCGGCTTGCTCCCTTTCCAATCTGGATTCGTTTTCCCGCCGCTTTAGTAACAGCCGTCCTTTTTTCCGGATTACTTCTAATTGTATTCGGCAAGTTAATCCTCAGATACCAGTCCGGCAAATCCTTAATACCGGAGATGCTGCTTGGCACCGTTTTTTGTGCCATCCTCATTCTGGACGGATGGGGGCTGACCCTGAGCGGCGCCGGCCTGACCTATCTCTTCTGGGTTGTAATGTTTCTCATCCTGCTGCTGCTATTCCTTCGCCGCAGTCGACTTTACTTCTACCTCTTATTCTCCGGGCTTACTCTCTTTGTATTAGTTTTCTTTTCCTTTCGTATAATCGATCTGGAAAAGACAGGAATGCTGGCCGCTTACCAGTTCATCTGGAAAACGGCGGCTTCACGTTACCGATCGTATGACATCCAGACCGGCGAGGGCGGACTTCTGAGAGTGCAGACCCAGAACAGGACCGTGCTGCTGGTGCGAATACCGGAGAGCCTGCATCTTCATGGCTCAGAATCGCTACAAGAAACCGATGGTCCAGGAATTCCCATTCTGGCTGTAAGTAGCGATGCGAAAAGCCTGGATCGAGTGCCCAGTGCCATACTTTATGAAATTCCTGCGAATCTGAATCGGGAGGTGATGAGGAATCGAACGGAGCTAGTTCTGGGCAGCGTTAAGGATGAGCAGGTTCAGGAGCTCCGGAAGGAAAAGGAGCAAACACTATTTCCTCCGGATTTTCCGATCACAATGGAGGGTTCCTTCTGGACCTACTACGACCGATTTCAGGCCGATACTTTGAGAACCGGATTCTTTATCTTTGGCAAGTCCAGGTCAGCGCCACGAGACGGAGCGGATGGAAAAGAGTTCGTGGACCCCAGATTTTTACTCTGGATACGCGAGCCGGTGGAAGCAGGATTTCCTTTTCATCCGCGGACTCTGGAGTTGCTGCGAGGACTATCCCTGCCTGCGCTCAGTAACGAACCGGCAAACTGAGTAGACTTAGCGGAGATACAGGATAGCCATTTACCCAGATGGACAGATGCAGGTGCGCTGCCGTTACCATACCAGTGGCTCCCGCTCGAGCGATTAAGTCTCCAGCCTGGACCATAGTGCCTTCTTTCGCATCAATTTTACTGAGATGCATATAACCGGACTTGATTCCATTCCCATGATCAATCAGCACGAAGCCGCCTTCAAAAAAGAGAGTTTGCGCCAGTACTACCTTTCCGGGAGCCATGGAATAAACAGGATGCCCTTCCCAGCCTCTTAAGTCCAGCCCCTTGTGAACATATCGTTTGGGCGGATGCTTGATTTTCTTTCCATCTTTGATCTCGTACCGGTAGGTAACCCGGGTTACGTAAAAGGGAGATGTGATTTTGTGCAGGTCTCGCGGATGAGCAAGTTTATCTTTAATATGATTGGATTCTCTGGATGCGAAAGCTTTATTCTTGAGCTGGCGTTCTCTGCTGATTCTTTCTGCTACTCCAGGTTTTTCGTAGGTCTGCAGGTTTGAGTATTTACCGAGCTTGAGTTCTGAAGTATATACCGGAAATTTGGTAATCTCAGTTTTTAGTCGAATGGACTTGAATCTGGTTAGATCTCCGGTGGCAGACTTTCGCTTAAGCGGATAGGTCCAGCCCAGCCATCCATTTTCTTTTTGATGAGGATAAATTGCGAATAGACCGCGCATTCCCCAGGGTCTTTCCACCAGGCCGACGTTTATACCATTGTATTTCAGTCTGGTTAACCTGAGCTTCTCTCGCATTTCTTCGGTGATCTCTTCACCCGGGTCCAGCACTGGCAGAATTTCAGCGTACACCATGTTTCCGGTGGCAAATTTCTCGCTATAAAGGACTAGCTTGAATTCGCCTTCCTGATACACCCTCTTCTGCGCTTTGGCCGGGCGATATTCCGGAGGAAGTAGAACACTGGTCTTTGCAGATGTCTTGATCCAGCTACGGGGATCCTTTTGACGGGCTTCGGCGCTTGCCGTCCAGTTGGTGAATAGACTCAGCAGGAGCAAAAACTTAGAAACCTTGAAAAGCCAGGAATTCCTTTCAGGGTGCACAATAGAGGAGGTAGATTTCATACATGGGTTCAGTTGCATAAGATAGGCGCTCGGGGAGTTGTTTAAGATTTCGACTGGTTTTGAGCCCCCTTCAAGTGCTTTTTGACTGAATGCAGGCCATTATCTTTCAAGGATTCGAATGGAGCAATACCTGGTTTTTCCTGTCCGGACCCTGTGCTTTGCTTCTGCTCCTATGGTCCGTTCTAGACAAGAATAATAAGCGTAGATGGGGCGGTTCTATTGTTGCATCAGGACTGTTTCTGGTATTTGCACTGTCTGCCAGGCCTCTGGAATATGGAGAGCTCAAGTTCCATAGCTCACTGTCTGCCACGGATGTAGAAACTGCCTACAGGGAAAGCCTTGATCTCTCGCGCAACACAGGCAGGCCGGTACTGTACTATTTTCATGCTGATTGGTGTAGTAACTGCGAAGAGCTCATCCGCAGGCTTGAGAGAAAAGATATACTCAGGCGTCTGGATTCATTCATTCTGGTTAGCATAGATGTAACGGAAGAAAGGGAATACGAAAAGGCCAGATCCATCTTCGGATTGAATGCAGTGCCCTCCCTGGCTTTTGCGGAATCCGGAGAACTACTGAATTTCATCCTGGCTGGAGTTTCCTTTCCGGAAAGCGCTCTGACAGGAGTTCTGGAGAAATTGAAAAAAACCCCGGATCCAATGGATCGAACGTCGCGCCTGTAACCTCAGGAAGTCCGTAATGGAAAATAATATCAGATCCTTCTTTATTACAGCCACAGATACCGATGCAGGTAAAACTATAGCTGCCGCTGCCCTGATGAAACAGTATCGCCGGGCTCATTACTGGAAACCAGTGCAGACCGGCCAGGACCGGGATCATGATGTGGTGCTTCAATTTAGCGGCCGGGAGGCCTCCTACTTCCATTCCGGTATGACGTTTAACGAACCATTATCGCCCCATAGAGCAGCTGAGTTGGATGGAAAGCAGATTGAACTGCGGGATTTAGATCGCAAGTTTGAGCAGGTTCAAGAGCAGATGTATGCAAAGGCCCGGGAGATTTCCCGGGAGTCCTCGGGCGAACCGGAACTACTATTTGTGGAGGGGGCCGGCGGATTTCTAGTTCCATTGAATCGGAAAAACCTGTGGCCGGACTGGTTGGCTGGCAAAGAGATTTCCATAATTCTGGTTTGTCGCACGGGTCTGGGAACCATCAATCATTCATTGCTTTCCATTGAAGCGATTCGTAGCCGAAAACTGAATCTTGCCGGGCTGATTTTTTTTGGTACTGAGAATGTGGATAATCAAAAAACCATCGTAGACTTTGCAAATGTACCAGTGCTGGGTAATATATCCTTACCAGAAAAGGCGAATCAAGAAGAGGTCTTGATTGCATTGAATCAACCGGTGGATCAGAATGAATTCTTGATTCAGTAGTCTGCGAAAACTGCAAAGATTTTCGGGGACCCAGGGCGTATCGCTTTTTTTATGAATCGCCGGCAGACTTACTTATAGTCAGAATCAAAAATCGCAGTAGCCACATCAAAACCGACAGGCAAAACAGGAATGAAGCGTATCCTAGATGGTTTATGTAGCTGGTTGGAAGCAAGTGCGCACTCGCTCTTGTGGCTGCAGCCAGCACCAGAAGCAGTACAGGTATCCATAGCATCAAACTTCGATTCTCGAGGATCAAATCCCATTTTCCATGGGAAAGAATTACCCGGGTCATAACAGAGATGATTAGCAACGCCAGTCCTCCTACAAAGAACAGATGAACCCAGTGAACCGATGCGCTACCGGTAATTACCCTCGAACCCAGCCCGATTAGAATCAGCCAGAAGGATAGCCACAGACCGGTAGAAATTGCGCGGCGAAACGAATTTCTGTATATGCGAAATCGAAGTACCAGCCAGTAAAACATGGCTGCAAAACAAAGGAAAGCTCCGGAGCGAACCAGAGACCCGGAGCGATCCTCTCCAAGGGAAAATCCGATTATCTCAATCAAAGCTCCGAGGGCCAGAAGTGCTAAAACTAGATAGGGTTCGGTCCCGTTTTCCTCCAGGAATCTACGCCAGGAATGCCGGTCCTCATGATCCTGGGCTTGAATGGTTACTGCGATTCGCGAACCGGCTCCAAGAACTATTAAGGAAATACTGTAGTAGAATAATAGCGAACGACCGGAAAGGATAAATGGCTCATGGGCATCTGATGTAAAGGAGAGATCCAGGTTCTGGAGGCAAAGTCCAACAATGATAGAAAGCCAGCCGAGTAGACCGGCTACGAGACCCGTGGGCAAGAAAGCCCTCAAGTACGATGGTAGAACTGTACTGGAATCTCTCATCCGAATTCGCGCAAAACCGAGTGTAAGTATCATAGCCACCAGCGCGAAGAGGCAAACCAGCACTGGATATCCAGTTAAGAAGGATGCCATAGAAAACAGGTAGGTTGCGGTGACCCAACCAAGAAAGGTAAGCGAGGGCAACGGAGACCCTGTAAATCTGGGCAGGGCTGTAAGCAAGAATCCGGATACAGAAGGAAAAACAAATAATGCAAAGACTCCATATGCATGGAGAGAGGCAGGGTAAGGTGCGAAGCCCCAGGAAAGGCTATGAGAAAGACTTACAATCATCCATAGGCCTACCGTTAGCAATCCGCCAAGCCATGCCACCGGAAACAGAATTCTGTAGGGCTCGATTGTGTTTTTGAATGATGGTGCAGTCATTTCTTACTCTCTCTGGTTCCGGGCTGTTTTACCGTCGAATTTTTTTTCTCGCTGGCAGCAGGTTGCAGACTAACCGAAGTATATTGGACTTTTTTCTTTCAGGCCTTGATTCGGATCAAAATTCCCGGAAAACATGAATGATTCCAGAGCGGTAGAAGGAGTCCGAATAATGCCGGGGGATGCATGTATTGCGAGTTTGGCGGAAACTGGATTCGCCGGTCACGGGCCCGGATACAGATAGAAATATGCACCATCCTGGCCGCTTTATTTCTTGCGACGGATGCGCTGAGATCTATCAAAGGACTATACTGGAACCTGTACCATAGCAATGGCAAGTTTTCGGTTTCTGGTTTGGAGCCGGACAGAGTGCATTCCAATGCCGGGGGAGAAAGAAGATGAAAGCAAAAGCAGTAATTTATGCAAATTCAGGGCGGTACCGGCAGGGCGGTACCAGACAGCCTGGTAAGAACAAACGTCTCATTTCGCTTCTGGCAGTTTTGTTTTCTCTATGGTATCTGGGAGGTAGTTGTTCCATTCTCCAGGCCCTGTTTGATCCCAATGGTCCGCAATTTCGAATCGCCGGCTTTTCCATTGAAGATATTTCTCTGGAAGGCATGGTGGTAAGGCTGGACGCAGAACTTGATAATCCTTACCCGGTGGGCTTGCCCGCAAGCAGGTTGAACCTGGACATCAACATAAACCAGAATCATCTAACAAAACTAAATACAGATCCAATCTCAGTGAAGGCTAATTCGGTGGCCCAATTTCCCATTCGGCTGAACCTGGAGTTTAGCAAGTTGAAAGAGCTGTTTCAAAATCTATCCAGTGTGGAACAGTATACAATGGGACTTCGCGGAACGGCGGATTTCGACGTGAAACTGGCAAATCTCCCTTCCCAGGTTAGTGTTCCTCTTAGCATGGAGCAGGCTGTACCTGCCTTCTTTCCTGATGTTTCTATTGAAAATTTCGATTTAAGCCTTTCCGATCTTCTTGGCGGATCTGATGCAGCCCTTGCCACCGCTTTTGATCTAAAGGTAAAGAATCAGGCCGCCGCAAAATTTCTGGTAAAGGGGCTGAATTACTCACTGGAGTTGAGCGGAAACTCTTTTCTTTCCGGCGAATCTGTGGAAGCGCGCAAAGAAGGGGAGATTTCCGTTGTCCGAGTGGATTCAAAGGTTCCCTTGATGGGAGCGGGACGAGCCTTCCTTTCTCTGTTTCGATCTGGTGGTTCAAGCTATAGAGTGAAAGGCAATTCGGATCTGGAATTTCCTGGCTCGGAACTGGCCAGCACAGTATTTGGATTCGATAAGCAGGGCAAGCTCGCCTGGTAGAGTGCAAGTCAGACAGGGGATGCAATCGGATAGGAGAGGAATTACACAATTAGATTTGATAGTTGCATTCCAGCCATGGACTTAGTTAGCTCCGCTATTTACTGGCTGAAAGGTTACCGAGTAGCTTCCATCACCGGAGGTTTCGTTTATAACGAATGTAATAGTTATAGATTCCGCCGATGGGTTATGAAGGGCAAACCGTTGTTCCTCACCTTTCAGGGAGGGCGGCTTCGCATAGGTAAGATTCAACTCCAGCTTATCGATGGTATCATTCAATTCAATGCTGCTGACTCCGGCTACGCTGGACATTCGATTATGATGGGCAGACATCCCATCTGATTCCGGGATTCTGCCGTAAAAATTAAAAGGTACCCTGAGATCCAGATAGGCTTCTTTTTGAATTACCCTTGCGAACTCTGCATCGGCGCCATTTCGGATTTCCACTGAATGGGCTTTCCAGCGCTTTTGGAGTTCGGCTGGCTCTGGCTGGCAAAAAGATAGTGTCAGTATAATTAAAAAAAGTGAATATATACTACGTTCCATTGGATTCCCCCGGGGAATCATAGCATATGAAAACCACGGTTCAAGGAAAAATCGTTCGACGGTATTGATGGTAGATTGCCTGCATTCAGGTGCAATAACCTTGCTGGTTTCAGGCGAATGCTGCAATTTTTACGGATTCGATTCCCTTCTGTCTTCCGCAGAACCATGGTCCGGCGACACAGGGATATAAAATCCATCGCCGTTGGCCATTCCTTCCAGATGACCTTCCCGATCAAATACGAAGTCATGAGTGAGCCAATTCTCACCACCCCGGAACACATGGGTAGTAAATGGATACAAATAGTATCCTCCGCCCCAGGAATTTCTGTAGCGAAGCCCATCGCCCGCTTCTACTATTTCAATAATCTTTCCCGTAAGTGGATTTCTGTACAGACCGGCCACACGATCCTTTACCCAGGGAGGAGCTGGATCACTCTGCCACTGGTATAGAGGCTCCCTGGCGCCCACAAAGGCCGTTGCCAGCCGGCCCAATTTCTTTTGCATCTCGGCCAGATACATTTCCAGAGGCGGAGTATATTCCGGCGGATTTCCCAGATAGACGATGGCCGCTCCGTACCGGGGGAACATTTGAACCCAGGCAGCCACATAATCTGCACCACCTATATGGAAGAATGTAACCACTCCATCATCGTTCGTTTTGACTCTCCAGCCTCGTCCAGTATAGAACTGATTTCTTGAAGCCGGTGCATGCAGTGGATTTTCCAGCATATCTAAAATGCTATCTGGCTGAATGATTTGCCGACCATCGATATGGCCTCCGGAAAGCCACATACTTGCGTATCGAGCCAGATCATGGATGCTGGTTTTCAGTCCTCCGGCCCCTGTTTTGGGTCCCGTGGTATCCGTGAGGCCAGCCGGCTCAAGGAAATGAATTCGCATTGCTTGCTCGATGGACAGCCCGGTTTTCTTTTCGATGATTTCTCCCAGCAGCATATAGCCATGATTGGAATATCGATAATGCTTTCCCGGAGGATAGATGGGCTTTACCAGCTTGAAGGAAAGCCGGTTGTATTTCACTGGTTCGTAGGTCTTGTAATAGCGAAGGTCCGGTAGTCCCGCTGTATGTGTTAATAGATGGTTCACCAGAATGGGGCGACGGCCCATCCTTTCCAGTGCCAGTCCCGGAAATATCTGTTCCACTGGTTCTTCGGGATTGAGTAAGCCCTTGTCTATCAGTATCTGGGCTGTGGTGGCCGTAAAAGTCTTGGTTACGGAGGCAACAGGATAAGTCTTATGTGGATCGGAATTTATGTAATGGGAAAATACAATTGTATCATCGATTATTACGGCCACTGCAAATGATGTAAAGTATCCTCCGCGATGGAATCTCTCCATCCATTGAACAACATCTTCCTTATGTCTCTCAATCTCAGGACCATCCGGAAGCCGCATATCCACCGGCTCATATATCTCATTTGCATCTTCTATGGCATCCTGGTAGGAGTTGCTACTGGAGCAGTGCAGGGAAAACGAAAGCATAAGAAGAAAAGCCATCGTCCAACTGGAAACTAAATGTATTTGAGTGCGAAACCGAAGCATAGCCGATACCGTCGGTCACCGGACTCTGCACCCGACCGTTCTTTTCGTCCAGAACAAAAGGAAATTTCTAGAATTAATCAGCTTTCGTAAGAGCAAGACGACCCATCTTCAGGATGTCTGCCCGGTAGCGAATGGTTTCGCGATCTTTGAAGTTCGGTGGATTGGCAATATGCACAAAGTAGGAGCTTGTTTCGGGCACAATGTAGATTTCTGCAGCGGCATTATACCAGGTTCCGGAATGATAGAACAGCTGCGCCTGGTTCGTCGGAGAATAAACATGCCAGCCCAGGCCATATTCGCTGGCGGATTTTCGATGTTGGAGATTGGCAAACATCCGAAATACCCTGTAGTAAGGTGAAGCCTCCCTTGCATTTTCAGACAGTAGAAATTCGCAGAATCGCGTAAGGTCCTCCAGCGTACTGACCATTCCGGCTGCTCCATTGCTGGCCGATGCACTGGTTTGTTTCATCTGAGCGGGCTCAAGGATCCAGTCTTGAATTAATGCAGTTAAGGGCTTATCACTGACTTTATAGGCCAGGAAAGCCAGTAAATGATAGTTGTAATTCGAATAGTTAAACTTTCCCACTTTTGATGGCACCGGAATGGGGTACTTCTTTCCGCCGATTTCGAAGGAATTATCCTTCCCCGGTGCTTCGTACTCAATTCCAGATGTATGACTTAGAAGCATTCTGGCCGTGATGGGGGCCAGTTCAGTGCGGCTTTTGGACTGTTCCTTCCATTCTGGAATATACTCAATCACAGGTAGATCCAGGTCCAGCTTACCTGTTCTGGAGAGTCTCAGCAATACCATGGCCGTAAATGGCTTATTGAGCGATGCGATGGAAATCCTCTGGTTTTTGGCCAGCCCTTTATGAATCCAGAGCAAAGGAGTACCCTGACGAAACAGAGCGGCCGCAGCCCCGGGCAGCTTCTCGTTTCCCGCTTTATTTTCAATGTAGAGTTCCATTCGGTCACGAATCTCTTCTACAGATAACCTATCCAGGTTCTGGGCCAGCTCTTCCACGGGCAAAGTGTTGTGGCAAAGAGGTATTAGAAGCAGGCTGAGCGTGCAAAGGGAAGCCTGAAGGCGTGGGGCAGATAGCATCGAATTCTCCCGAATGGATCCAGCACATGGCAATGGCTGCCAGAAACAGAGGAGGGACCCATCCGGGTACAAAATCGGACTTAAAGGTTCACCGCCGCACTTCTTTTTACCGGCCAAAACCTGTGGCTCGCATCGAATCTGGGAATTCTAAATTCGCTTGGGCCGAGCAATGTTTGGCACAGTTCGAGGAGCTTATTTCTTATCTTTATCGGAAGATTTAGACTTTTCGTTCTGGGCGGCTTCTGTGGCAGCCGCTGCATTGCGGGCCCATCCAAAAGGATCTGTAATGGTTCGTAGAAAACCGGGTCCTTTCTTTTTAAAGGAATCAATAGCCTGCTCGTAAGTGCTTTCCAGTTTCAATGCACAGTTACCGATGTCATGTTCCTGGGCAATCTCCAGGCTCTGCGCAGAAAAGCTTCTATAGAGATCTTTGTCGTTCAAGATCTTTAGGGCACGCTCGGCCATATCTATGTGATGTCCCGGTTCCACAATGTAGCCATTTCTTCCGTCCTGGATCAGTTCAGGAAGAGCAAAGGAATTAACACCAACGCAGGGAAGTCCACAGGCCATGGCTTCCAGTACTACCAGCCCCTGAGTTTCCATGGTGGAAGCAGTGAGAAACAAATCATATTTGGGATAGATGTCTGGCAGAGTATCCCTGGACACAAAGCCTGGAAATTGAATCTTATCGTAAACATCGTGCTGTCGGGCTTCGATTTTCATGGACTCCAGAGCGGGTCCATCCCCCAGAATATCCAGAGTGGCATTGGGATACTTTTCCAGAATCAATGCGAATGCTTTGATTACAACTTCGCAGTTCTTTTCATAAGAGATGCGGCCCACATGAAGGAATTTCGGTGCATGGCCCGAGAACTCTTTGATCTCTCCTTTAAATACTTTCAAATCCATTCCGTTGGAAACTACTTCCACCGGCTTTCTTACGCCATGCTGAATCAATTCATCACGTATCAAATGGCTGGGACTGATTATTATTTCTGCAGTTTCATAGAGGCTATTCGTTAGCTTCCAGATTAACTGCTTTTTCAGTGATTTAGAATCCTTTCGCTCAATCTTATCCAGGCGTTTCTTGATTTTCTTATTTGCCTGAAAATAGGACATTAGCCGGTCCAGACGAAGAAGACGATACAGAGAAATATAGGTTTCCTGCTCGGATACCAGTGTATGGTAGGTGCCTACAAGGGGAACATCGTACATCCGCGAAGCCATGACTCCGCACTGACCCAGAAGGCCAGGAGTCTGTATATGAATAATGTCTGCCTTGAATTCTTTCACCGCTTTATGAATCTTTTTTTGGGACGGTAGCACTACCTTGATATCTGGATAACTGGGCAGAGGCGCATTCTTGAATCGAAGGATTTCTATGTCATCGCCCAGAACCTTTATATCATCGGAGCCATACTTGGGGCAGCAGATGATAAACTTATGTCCCCGGGCTGACAGATAGCGACAGAAGTGGTCCACGGAAATGGCCACACCATCAATCTTTGGAAGAAATGTATCTGTAAAAATGGCAACGTTCATTGTATTCTCCTGGTCCCTTCCTGGACGAATGAGCTCAGGAAGGTCCGGTTTTCAGTGATTAAATCATCTTTCCACTGGTTCGTAGCTTTCCTTTCTAAGAGGTTCCAGATCTCGGTCCAGCGGGAATATGAATCCAAGCCATGAAATGGAAAGTAAAATAAAAAGCAGACCCAGGTTTATTAATACTGCAAAGGTTGCCCGTCTGGCGGATCGCAGGGCTGCATCTTCAGGCACATCGCCGAAAGACAGTCCATCCTTCTTCTTTTGAAAAATGTTACGAATTCGTTTCTCGAATAACCGCCCCTGGAAAAGGGAGGAAAGTGAGGGAAGTTCTCCGGCTCTCTTTCGGGCCAGCCAGAATCCCCAGGCAGTTAATAGTATGCCAGAGGGCAATACAATTGGCCATAGAACTGGAATCACTGCCAGAATCAGGAGAAAATAGGAGAGGATTCGAAGGATCCAGACGGCGGAGCCAGACTTCATAAAATGGTTGGAATTTTTGTGAACGATCCGCTTATTGTGACAACAACAATTTTGATCAAGAGGTGATTATGGCCACGGTTACGTTGAAAGGTAATCCAATCCGTCTCGAAGGAAATCTTCCTGAAGTAGGAGCGGCGGCTCCAGATTTTAAAGTAGTGCGAGACGATATGTCCGAGGCAAGCCTGAAGGATTTCTCGGGCAAAGTTAAGGTGCTGGTTGCAGTACCCAGTCTGGATACTCCGGTTTGTGCCACAGAAACCAAGAAATTTAATGAAAAGCTGGCCGGTGATTCCGATGTGGCCACGATTATTGTTTCCGGGGATCTGCCCTTTGCCATGAAACGGTTCTGTGTTTCAGAAAAGGTGGATGGCGTTGTAGTAGGATCTCAGTTCCGAGATATGGCTTTTTCCCGTGCTTATGGCACTCACATTGCTGAGGGTGGCCTCCAGGGGCTGTCGGCTCGAGCTGTATTCGTAGTGGATAAGAACGATAAAGTAGCTTACAGTGAGCTTGTTCCAGAAATCGGGCAGGAGCCGGATTACGACAAGGTTATTGAAGCGGTTGGAAAGGCGAAAGGCTGAGTTTTTTTGAACCTCTGGCTGCCCGCCATGGTGGCGGGTCAGTCGGATGCCATCCTTACCAAAAACCCGGGTTTACAGACCACCGGTAGGACAGGAATCTGGCCACGTGTTCGGTACAATACCCGGAGATGTAGAAGCCATACTTTCCAGACCTGCCCAGGCCACTGCTGAATTTCTGGAAAGACCTGCAGTGAAGAGCCTTCGATTCTTTGCTATCTACCATTTACCCTTTCTAATCCTCCTGCCATTCTTTACATTTATCAGTCCCTATCGTCTGGTGTTTGGCGGTAGCTTTTCCAAAAGAGATATCTTTGGTTTTCCCACCATTCTGATCCTGGGATTTCTCTGTATGGGAGCTGTATTCGATAGAATGCAGCGCTATACTCGTGCAGCAGGAATTGATCCGGAGAGATCAAACTTCTTTGATATGCGACCGGCAGGAAAGAACCTTTCGTTGTACCTGCATTTGCCATTGTCGGCTTCCGTCTTTCTATTCTTCTTACATCCTGCAGCCGGGTATCTGGGTCTTCTGGCAACAGCCATATATTGTGCTTACCAGAGTATTGTAGCCTGGGCTCGCCTTCGCGGTCAAACTATCCTGCATTCCCTTTCTGTTTATGTGCTTAGCGCAGGAATGTTAATGCTTCCTCTTCTGGGATTGATGATACTCTATAATCTATTGAAGACGTATCGCATTCTTAGAGAAATCTACTCCTGAGCAGATTAAAATGAAGATACACCTTATTGGAGTTGGGGGCGCCGCCATGGGAAACCTGGCGGCCATGTTAAAAAAAACCGGCCATCGGGTGAGCGGCTCGGATCTGGATCTGTATCCTCCTATGTCCGACCGTTTGAAGGACTGGAAAATAAATGCGAAGCCCTTTCGCGCATCATCCGTGAAAAACAAAGACCTGGTGATCGTAGGCAATGCAATTTCCCGGGGCAACGCGGAATTGGAAGAGGCATTGCGACTCGGCCTTCCCATTACCAGTATGGCTGCAGCGTTGCAGCAGTTCTTCTTAAAAGGCAGAAAAGTTATAGTAGTGGCTGGAACACATGGTAAGACCACAACTACATTCTTAACAGATTACATTCTGGGTGAAGCGAGCCCGGGCAAACATGGAGTCAAAGGAAAGGCGAAAGCGGCTGATCTACCGGGGCTTTTTGTAGGCGGCGTCCGGGCGGACGGTCATCCAGGGTTTCGAATTCCAGGAAAGAACAATCCCTATTTTGTGATTGAGGGCGATGAGTATGATACGGCTTTCTTTGATAAAGCTTCCAAATTTCTTCATTATCGCCCCCATCATCTAATTCTCACATCCGTGGAATTTGATCATGCAGATATTTTTTCTGATCTGAACCATTACAAGCAGGCTTTTCGCATTCTGCTTCGCTGGATACCTCCGAACGGAACGCTTGTGCCCTGCCTCAAAGATCCTGGCGTGGCCGATGTATGTAGAGGGTTTAAATTTAGCGAAATGCTGGGTTATGGAAAGTCATCTGCTTCCCATGCAAGACGAAAAGGCCGAGAAGTGCAGTTCCTACTCAAGAAAGCGAATGGAATAGATGATCTGAATTTCAGCTGCAAACCTGCTTTGATTGGAGCACACAATACCTTGAATGCCTTGGCAGCAAGCCTGGTGGCGCGCAGATGTGGCTTTTCTAAAGGTCAAATCATTCACGGTCTGGAATCTTTCCCGGGAGTGCTTCGCAGGCAGCAAGTTCGCGCCAGAAGCGCCGACGAATCCATCATTTTTATGGAAGACTTTGCCCATCATCCCACAGCCGTAAAAGAAACTCTTCAAGCGGTGCGTCAGGCCTACTCCGGTTATCGCATAGTTGCTCTATATGAGCCCAGAAGTGCAACCAGCCATCGCAACCTGTTTACGGCGGAGTATGTAGATTCGCTTCAGTCTGCGGATCTGGTGCTACTGCCAGATGTTTTTAACCGGCAGAAAGTAAGCTCCGGGCAGAGGCTGGATGTAAGAAGCATAGTGCAGCAGCTGAATGAACGAGGCACTGCTGCAAAATATTGTAAAGATCCGGCCGGGGTCTTACTTGCTCTGAAAAAAGACCTGGAACTGAAAAACCCTGCCAGGCAGCCCACGATCATCCTGGCTATGAGCAACGGTGGCTTTGGCGGGATATATTCGCAAATCGATGCTATGGTTTCAGCATCTGCGAGTGTTCCAATCGTATGAGTATGAAGTTCTGATTTGACCTCCTGGAATTGGTCGGCTGCATGGTTATATGTTGCGTCTATTAACTGTAATTATCATCATTCTTTTTGCTGCGCAAGGAATCAATGCAGAAACCAGGGTTGGGTTCTACGAAATATTTTTGGGGGATACCAGGGCATCTGTGAAGCAGAGGTCATTCCATCTCTGCGATCGAAATAATGAGGAAAACTGGCAGGTCTCCGCATCCCATGAACCGGTAATAATCTACGGGCCCTGCGCGGAGAATCCCCGCGGGTTGCTGGATGGAATAATGATAACGCTTCGCTTTTCCAAAAAGGATCGCCTCAAGGATATGCAAATTCGCACCCGGGCTGATCCAAAAAAATGGGCCCAGGCCCTTGAAAAACAGTACGGAACTCCGAAAGGGGATCCGGCCAACACCTTTCTCTACTGGTACTTTGAGAACCGAAAACTCCGAATGACCCTGTCCTGGGTTGTTCGTGAAGAGGGATTACCATCCGTAGAAGCTGCTTTTATGGATATGTATCCATGAATCCGTAATCGTGCGCAGATGGTCCCTTCTGCGTTGAATACCTGAATCTCCGGAATTGCTTTACATGGATTCCATGCGGTTTTTTCTCTCCATGAGAATGAGATTAAGTATCAAACATTGGAGCAGCACCCTGGTACTGCTTTTGGCCGTAGGATTGCTCATGATGATTTCCCTTCCTGTTCTGGGGCGGGTTTATGAGAAGCCGAAGGAAGCCCTTAATGCGGTATTTCCCGGAGCAACTATCGAACGAAAGCCGGTCTATTTGAGCAAGGCTGAACAGAAGAGTCTCAGTGAACAAAGCGGTAAGGAGCTAAAGAGTCGGTTTTATACCTTCTATGAAGCAAGAAAAAATGGCCAGATTCTGGGATACGGAACCTACGTAACGGATGTGGTGCGAACCAAGGAGCAAACTCTGTTTATTGCTGTGAACTCCAATGGCCAGGTGAAGGATGTTCGACTCATTTCATTTTTTGAACCTGAAGAATATCGACCTCCGGAGCGATGGCTTGACTTGCTCAATGGTAAGTCACTGAGTAATTCAATTCAGCCCGGAAAGGATTTGCCTGCAATGAGCGGCGCATCCCTCACGTCTCGTTCCACGGCGGATAACACTCGGATGGTTCTTGCCATCGTCAAATTGAAGCTTCAATAATGCGATTTCTCGTTACAGGTAGCATACGAAGCGATAGCGGGCCACGTCGCATCCTGACCGGGGCATTACTTTTTCTACTGCTGTTTACCGTAGCTCACTTTGCAAGGGAATGGAACTCTGTGGGTTACAGCCCTAAGCTTATTCAGAAAAACCTGGGAGGTGAGTTTTCTACCCAGGCCATATTACTACTGGAAGACCTTCATATTGATCTGGTGCTCTTTGGAATGTCTCTACTTTTCATTGGATCTGTACTGTATCAGGTACGCGGCAGTCGAGCACTGCGAAATGGTGTTTTTTCCTTACTCTCAGGACTTATTTTGCTGTACGTAGCTACCAGATTTCTGGTGCCCCTGGCCCATATCTTTGCCTACCTGGTCGCTCTGTTATTCTACGTTGTTCACTTAATGATGGCCCTGGTATTGCTCTGGATATTGACCGATCTGTACCGAGGTCGTTCATGAGCTTTCGCCTCCAGGACCACCAATTCTTCAAACCTGCAGTACTGGTGTTTTCCGTTTTTACCCTGGCACAGCTGGTATCCGGAAGTATACTCTATGTAGAAAAGATAGGGCTGCATCCTGCTGGCTCCGTGGAATTCTATTCGGGCTCAGAAAGGATGATTGAGCTGTACCCGGACCGTCCGGATCGGTTTCGAAATCCAGCTACGTTCGAAGGATTGCTGAAAACAGCTGTTAGTCACAGTCTTGCCTATGGATTATTCGTTTTTCTATTGATTCATCTGTTACGATCTTTATTGCCCGATGGCCCGGCACGAAAGCCTGCAGAATGGCTGGGAAATTTGATGTATACTTCAGCCCTGCTGGACATTTTAAGCGGATTTGCTGTGACCTACGGACCGTTATTCTTCGCATATCTACGTACATCCATTTTTGCGGCCTTTGTTGGCAGTACCACGCTTTGTGCCCTCTGGTTGATCCATCTTGTGCTATCCAGAAAGCCTGAAAAATACGACTGGGGCAGCGATGGTTTACGAGTGGACGTGGAGGAGCATAATCTGGCGGATGCGGCTGCGAAAAAATCCTCTACAAAACAAACCCAGACCACACCATCGGTCTGAACATGGCGTCCAAGAAACAGGATAAGAAGAAAAACAAGACCTACCGAAAGCAGAAATCTCCACTAATTGAGAATGGTGGCCGCGGACATTATGGCGGGGAACAGCCGCCGGATGGAAAGCAATTCGTTGTTGTGGATACGAACGTCTTTTTGATCGATCCATCGGCCTATCTGAAATTCCCTGACTCTCATCTGATAATCCCTCTAATTGTTATTGAAGAGCTGGACTCCTTTAAGAGAGAACTGACGGCCATCGGTAAAGCTGCTAGAGAGATTATTCGCACACTGGATGATCTTCGCAGCAAAGGTCCCCTGACTGAAGGTGTATCTCTGGAAAATGGTGCCGATCTTCGAGTCTTCATTCTGGAAGATCCGGATTACGAAATACCTCCTGGACTGGATCATATAGCGAAGGACAATTACATTCTAGCCTGCGCACTATTGATTTCAGAGCGTACAGATCAGCCGGTTCGCCTGGTGACCAAGGATGCAGACCTGCGAATCAAGGCGGACGTCCTGGGCCTGGAGGCCATCGATTACAGTCAGGATCAGCTGGATAGAAATCATCATCTGTACAGCGGCCAGAGAGTCTTTGCAGTGGAAGACTCTGTAGTGGATGCCTTCTTCGCTGGAGAGCCGGTAATGGCCGATCGCCTGGCCGATCCGAAACCAGCTGAAGAGAATGGAAATGGCAAAAACGAAATATTGCGAAAGGTAGTTCCAACCGGAAAAGAAGAGGAACCGGAAGAGGAAACTCTGCAGGTATTCAAAGAAACGGACGGAATTCATCTACAGGCGCCTGCAGAAAACCCGTTTCAGGTAAATCAGTATATTACCTTGAAAAGCGAATCCAGAAGCGGACTTGGAAGGATCCGTGTAGATAAAAAGGTTTATTCTCTGATTGAAAGGGCGGCGCTGAATATTAGCCCGCGAAACAGAGAGCAAAGATTTGCCATGGATGCCTTGCTGGATCCGGAAGTGCAGCTTGTAACCCTGGCGGGTATGGCCGGTACCGGAAAGACTCTTCTGGCCATTGCCTGTGGATTGGAACAGATTCTGGAAGAGAAGCGATATCGGCGATTGCTGGTGGCCAGGCCGGTGATTCCTATGGGTCGAGACCTGGGGTATCTGCCCGGTGAACTGGGGGAGAAGATGCGTCCCTGGATGCAGCCCATCTATGATAATCTTGAGTTCATTCTGGGTGCGGATGATGACCCTGGAAATCAGGAAAGCGATAAGACTGCACCGGCCCAGGGAACCATCCAGTACTTGATGCAGAGCGGATTGCTGGCTGTAGAGCCACTGACTTACATTCGTGGAAGGTCCATACCGGAGCAGTATGTCATTGTAGACGAAGCTCAGAATCTTTCGCCCCATGAAGCCAAGACTATCATTACCCGGGCCGGAGAAGGAACCAAGATTGTGTTTACCGGAGACTTTTTTCAAATCGACCATCCTTACCTGAACCTGTATTCCAACGGTATAACCTTTACAGCCCAGCGAATGAGGGATGAAGGAATTTTCGCACACGTGACCCTTACAAAAGGTGAGCGCTCCCGACTGGCCGAGCTTGCATCGCATCTTATGGAGGGATAGGTTGATTTCTGAGCTGGACTGGGACAGCCTTCGCAATCAGGCCCTGGAATGCAGACAATGCAGGCTATGCGAAACTCGAAAAACGGTGGTCTTTGGAGAAGGAAGCCCATCGGCCAGGGTAATGTTCATTGGCGAAGGTCCCGGGAAAACAGAGGACGAAACCGGCCGTCCCTTTGTAGGACGGGCTGGCGAATTGCTCACACGAATTATCGAAAACGGCATGGGTCTGTCCCGTCAGGATGTTTACATCGCAAATGTAGTAAAATGCCGACCGACGGTTGATCAGAAAGGTGTCAAAGATAGACCGCCGGATCCAGAAGAAACCGCAGCCTGCAGCCCTTATCTAATTCGCCAGATTGAACTGATTAAGCCAGAAGTCATTGTCACTCTGGGAAATCCATCTACCAGATTCCTGCTCAATACTCAAATCGGAATAACGAAATTGCGAGGAACATGGGCTGAGTACCGGGGCATACCATTGATGCCCACCTACCATCCAAGCTATGTCTTGCGAAATGGTGGCGAAAAAAGCCCACTGCGCCGGGATGTCTGGGAGGATATTAAGATGGTGATGGAGAAACTGGGTATGCCTGTTTCCGGACCATGAATCCTGATGAATCATTCTTCGCCCTGCCGGTACCAGGCCAGATTTCACCATTAGCTTTCTGAGAAGGAAGCGCAGACCTGATTGGAATTTCTAAATAAGCTTCCTGAGATTGTTCGTTTCGGAAAAGGTTGCCCCGGAGACGCACGGACTCAATCTGTCCTCCTATGATCGATCGCTACAGTCATCCTGAAATTGCAGGAATATGGACTCTGGAAAACAAATACCGCATCTGGCTGGATGTTGAGATCGCCGTATGCGACGCCTGGAATAAGCGAGGCGTGGTGCCGGATGAAGATCTAAAAGCAATCAAAGAGAAAGCAGATTTTAATGTGCAGGAGATTCTGGAAATCGAATCCCGAGTGCACCATGATGTAATTGCATTTCTTACCAATGTACGCGACCGCATTGGCCCGGCCGGTCGCTGGATTCATTACGGTATGACCAGCTCAGATGTGGGAGATACATCTCTCTGTATGCAACTGGTTCAATCCGCTGATCTACTCATGAAGCGATTGGAAGCTTTGATTGAGATCACCAGAAAACTTGCCCTGGAATACAAAGACCAGGCAATGGTGGGTAGAACCCATGGAATTCACGGTGAGCCAACTACCCTGGGGATGAAGTTTGCGCATTTTTATGCTGAATTACTTAGAGATAAGGAAAGATTGGAAAGTGCTCGAGACCAGATTGCAGTGGGAAAACTTAGCGGTGCTGTAGGTACTTTTAGCAATATTGATCCTGACCTGGAAGAAGAAGTCTGTACAGCTCTTGGATTAAAGCCCGAGCCCGTAGCCACACAGGTAGTGAATCGGGATAGGCATGCATACTTCGCTTCCGTTTGCGGAGTCATCGCTGGTGGACTGGATCGAATGGCAAATGAGATTCGTCTGCTACAAAAGTCTGAAGGCCGGGAAGTAGAGGAGCCATTTGCGAAAGGTCAGAAGGGTTCCAGTGCAATGCCACATAAGAGAAACCCGGTAGTATGCGAAAGAATTTGCGGATTGGCACGAGTGGTGCAGTCGAACGTGCAGGTGGCTTATAGAGATATGCCTTTGTGGCATGAAAGGGACATCAGTCATTCCTCGGCCGAAAGAGTGGTATTACCTGACATCTGTATTGGCCTGGATTATATTCTGGAGAGGATGATCTTTGTGCTTTCTGGATTGCATGTATATCCAGAAAACATGGAAAAGACTCTAAATGTTACCAGAGGTCTGATATTTTCCCAGCGACTAATGCTTACTTTAATCGATGCAGGTATGTTGCGAGACGATGCTTACGACGTAGTGCAGTCCATGAGTATGCAAGTCTGGGCCGATTCGTCTCTGGATTTGCATACGGCCGCATTGAACAATGCAGAAGTCACCGAGAAGTTAAGTAAAGAACAGATTCAAAAGGTATTTGAGCTGAATTACTTCCTTAGAAATATCGATCCAATCTATAAGCGCCTGGGCCTTCTGTAATTCTGCGAGAACCGGAGCTCCTTGCTCCTTTTCACTGCCCGGGGATTGCTGATTCGCTAGCTGCATATGTCGACATTGGTCTTATCCCTGACATTACTATTTGCCGGACTCCTGGCCCTACTGTATGCCGCGGGCAAACTGGCAGCCCGTTCGGTGAGCTACGAAGCCCGGCTAATGGCAGCTGCATACCTGGCCCTGGCGATGATGCTATGTCATGCGGCTGCGCTGATTTCTGGAATTCTAGCTCAGGCGCCCCATTGGCTGGGCTGGCATATACCGGGACTGCTCGCCATCGGTCCCTTAATATATCGCTTTACTCAGGTTCGGCTAAATCTTCCGGGCAGGAATACCAGCTGGCAATTGCATCTGGCTCCCGCTTTGCTTTCTATTCCTGGTTTGCTAATATTTCTGTTCGTGGATTCGCCCACCAAACTTGCTCTGATTGGAGCTGCTCGGGCCGGAATACTGGAATCCACCTACCTTATTATCGTAGTGATCACCAGTCTGCATCCAGTCGCCTATGCCTTGATCGGTATAATTGAGCTTATTCGGGCTCTGGGATGGAGACGGTATCTGGCAGAAGAGTCCGTGCGACTTCTGGGAGTTTTGCTAGTAGCCCTGGGCCTGATGTCTCTTTTGCTTCTGGTAGGCTTCATTGGCCAGAATCGGTTCTTGCTATCGGTGGGCACAATTTGCAGTGCGCTTTTCATTCCAGCATTGTATATTCTGGGCCGTCGATACCCCTATTTTTTTGATGAGCTGCAATCCATCGTTGAACGTAGCAAGTACCAGAACTCACAGCTAAAAGGAAAAGATCTGGCCGAGATTGGCCGTCGCCTGAATTCACTAATGTCTTCGGAGAAATTGTACAGGGATGAGGAATTGTCTCTGGCTGATCTAGCAGCAAGCGTTCAGCTGACTTCGCATCAGCTTTCCGAGTATTTCAATGTGCAACTCAAAGTTAATTTCTCTCGATTCGTGAATCGGTACCGTATCCAGGAGGCCTGCAAAATGCTAATTGAGCGTCCAGAGCTTACGGTTCTGAATATAGCCTTTGCTGTGGGCTTCAACTCCAAAAGCGTCTTCAACACAGCTTTTTCACGAGAAACAGGGCTGACTCCCACCGCCTATCGTGCAAAACACCCTGACTCCACTCCTATTTCGTAATAAGCATTTTTTTCGTTCGGATTGATCAATCCGGTCGCAGCTGTTCAAGGATGAGGCTATAATCTGGCTCGGTTGTGAACGTTTGCTGGCATAGTGCTTCGTATCGAGAAACCTAATGCGAAGGCAAACGATGGAAACAATCAAATCTGATCAATGATGATAGGAGTAGCCATGAATGCTGCCATAGTTGAATCGAATGAGAAAGAGGGAATTTCCCGGCCAGAATTGTTGTTTTTTAAGGCTCTGTTTGTTGTGGGGGCTCTGTGGAATTTGCTGGGAGCCGTCTTTGGATATTTTGACACAGCCGCCACGTACCAGAGCTTCTTTGGTCGTGTTCTGGAGGATCCACTTCAGTATGCGGTGTATCGGGGGTCCTGGGGAACTACTTTGCTCTATTTCTGGGGTTACCTACTGGTAGCCTACAACCCTCAAAAGCATACAGGGATCGTTGCGCTGGGAACCCTGGGTAAGATATTCTTTTCCTGGAAGCTTCTGAGCCTGTACTCTGCGGGTCTGGCAAAACCGATTGTGCTACTGGTCGTGACCGGCGATGCACTTTTCGCAGTCCTGTTTATCTACTATCTGGTGCGCATGGTATTCGCGCAAAGGGAGCTCTAAGCGATGGAAAATCAAAACTTACAAGGTAAATCTATGAAGAATCGAATTCTCAATCAATCCTGCCGCTGGATGACTCTGGCTGCAATCCTTGCTCTGGGCATTTCAGCGGGAGCTAGCCTGGCCGAAGTTACACTGCTGGTTCCATTCTGGAAAACCTTGAATGCAAACGATTTTTTCAGCTGGTATCAGGATAATCAGGAGCGGCTTGTCGCTTTCTACAGCCCATTGCAAATCTGGAGTGCCGTTCTGGCTCTTTTGGCCCTGGTTATTCATGGATTGGCTCGAAACCGAGGAAAGTGGATGATGCTTATCTCAACTCTATTTGCCCTGGGGGTGCTGGCTACTTTCTTCATGTTTTTCAAGGAAGCCAACGGGGCATTGGCCGCAGGACCCATGCCGGAATCTCAGTTGGCTGTGGCACTGGAAGTCTGGGGGAACTGGCAATGGATTCGAATCGCTCTTGGCTCACTGGCTTTTGCATTCGCAGTCCTTGCCTTTCCGGCCGCCAGATTGAGCTCTTCCGAGTGAGCTCCAGGTAGTGCTGGAGTGCCCTGCAGGCATCCAGCGCTGCTCGGAGGCTCGTCCAATCGCCCGGATCAGGAACCTCAAAAACAGAAATTGAGTCCACCGGGCTTTCCCATTTCAGGACCCCCCGAATCCATTTATCATTGCAATATCCGGGCGGGGGCGGCCTCGACGCAGGTTTTCACCGGGCAGAGTGCTTAAAAATCGAGCAATGGAATTCTCGGAGGGAGGATATGCGTAAAAAATAGGCAAAATGCCTGTGGCGATCCGCGGATTCAGTGGAGCTTTTCCGGGTCCAGGATCGGAATGCGGCACCCTGGTGTAGCAAAGCATAGTCGCTTTCATACTAAATGCTCTCAGTTCCCACCGGGTATTCTGCCTTGAACTTGTCAGGTTTCCTATTGCTCGGTTCTGCCTCCTGCCAGCTTCCAGGGCCTCTCTATTGGCTCAGACCGGCCAATTCTACCGTATTTGGCCCGGGCAATTCGTATTGAAGGAGCTCCCGGAAAAGCCCGGCGGCCCAGCATTCCAGGCCGGCGGGCCAGAAGCAAAACGCCAGTTTTTTTGGCAAATTCGGCCACTTGGTACCCTCCTTGCAAAGAATTCCGCAAACGGGTCTTGCGGCCCGAGTAACTTCGGGCTGTAGCAAGCTGGAAGAATACGCAAAACACAGGAAATACGAGGAGCTGATTATGACCAGTAAGAAGAAATGGCTACTGCTGGCGTTCGCTGCGATGACTGTGGCTCCGATCACATTCGGATCCTTGAAAGTCTCCAGTCTATCCGCCGAAGAGCCCGCTGCGCCTGCAACTGCGCCGGTATCCACAGAATTGGATTACGATGCAGACGCGCTGCAGGAGCAGGTCGATGCAATTCTCCAAGAGAAAGAAGCATTGGGCGAAGAATTTGAAGGTGGTACCGCCACTGTACTCGCAACCATCGTCACTACCCTGGGCGATGTTAAGCTAACTTATAAGGGTGTAGTTCAACGGGAAGTTTCTGCAGATGGATCTCTGGGTCCAGTAAAAGCAGAAAGCCAGACTGAGTTTACAGAGAACAACGTCTGGATGATGGTAGCAACCTTCCTGGTGTTCTTTATGCACCTGGGATTTGCCATGATTGAAAGTGGTCTTACCCAGGCGAAAAACACTGTAAACATTCTGTTCAAGAACACTATGATTATTGCCATCGGTCTTTTGACTTATGCAATCATGGGTTTTAACCTGATGTATCCTGGAGATGCATGGATTTCTGGCACATGGCTGGGATTCGCCGGTTTCGGACTTGATGCTGGTGGAGATGCTGGACTGAGCTTCGTTTACTACGAAGGTTATCCATACTGGACGGACTTCCTGTTTCAGGGAATGTTCGCTGCAACGGCTGCTACTATTGTATCAGGTGCTGTTGCTGAAAGAATCAAGCTTGGTTCTTTTATCCTTTTCTCTATCATCTACGTTGCCGTCGTGTATCCTATTGTTGGTAGCTGGGAATGGGGCGGAGGCTGGCTGAATGCAGACAGCTACGTAGAATCTTTCGGAAGCGAATTTATCGACTTCGCTGGATCTACTCTGGTTCACTCTGTTGGTGGATGGGCTGCTCTGGCTGGCGTTCTGGTTCTGGGACCACGTCTCGGTAAATATGTAAACGGCGGAATCAACCCTATTATGGGTCATTCCATGCCTCTGGCTACAATCGGTATGTTCCTGCTGTGGCTGGGATGGTTCGGTTTTAACGGTGGATCTGTTCTTTCCGGCGATCCGGGTGGAGTATCCTACGTTCTGGTAACCACTTCTCTGGCCGCTGCATGCGGTATCGTGGGAGCTGTAATTACTGCTCTGGTTATTACCAAATCTCCTGACCTTTCTATGGCACTGAACGGTGCTCTGGCTGGTCTGGTAGGTATTACCGCTGGTGCAGACGGAGTAGGGCTTATGGCTGCTGTATACATCGGTTTGATAGCAGGCGCTCTCGTAGTGGGATCCGTTCTGGTGCTGGACAAACTTAAGATTGATGACCCGGTAGGTGCAATTTCTGTTCACCTTACATGTGGTATCTGGGGAACCCTGGCTGTAGGTATCTTCGGTGGTGGCTCATTCATGGGTCAGCTGATGGGAGTACTGGCTGCAGGAGCGTTCTCTTTCCCAATCGCGTTGATTCTGTTTCTGGCACTGAAGTTCACTATCGGACTCAGAGTGAGCGAAGAAGAAGAACTGAAGGGTCTGGACCTGGGCGAACATGGCCAGGAAGCGTATGCTGGATTCCAGATCATTAACGTGAAGTAAGCGAGAGCGAAGGAGATAAAGGCCTATGAAAATGATTAAAGCCGTTGTCCAGCCACACAAGCTGAAGGATGTTAAGGATTCTCTCGCTAAGGCTGGTGTAACTAAAATGACCGTTAGTACGGCCGTGGGATGCGGACAGCAAAAAGGTTTCTCAGAAACCTACCGCGGTGTGATTACAGAAGTGAACCTTCTGAATAAGACAATCATTGAGATTGCAGTGAATGAAGACTACGTGGATGCTACAGTGCAGGCCGTCATAGACGGAGCCCGCACAGGAAACATCGGAGACGGGAAAATCTTCATCTCTGAGCTCAAAGAAGCGATTCGAATCAGAACTGGAGAAAAAGGAAAGGATGCCATTGGCTAATTCCTTAAACCAGGACTGACACTGTCTGGCTCAATCGAGCCGTCAGTGCGAATCAGGGAAGGGCCTCATCCGAAAGGGTGGGGCCTTTTTCTTTTGGGCTCTAGATCACTCAGTGAAGTCTCTTAAGCATGATTGCAGTAATGTCATCTGGGAGTTTTTGTTCACCGCGAAAAGAATGCCCTTCTTTCATTAACAGATCCAGCTGCTCCTGGGCGCTGAGAGTGGAATCCATGGAGGAAAGAATGGAATGTAGCCGATGCGAACCGAACGTAATCCCGTCTGAGTTACGAATGTCTTCCAGGCCATCGGAAAACAGGAATATAGAGTCCCCCGGTTCCACGGCTTGCTGAAGGGTTGTATGATTTCTAGCCACTGCATCAATACCCAGTAGCGCTCCGTAATCTTCAATGCCGTTGTTTTTGAATGGCTCAATGGAGATGGCCCCTGGCTTTCGGTGGAGTATTTCTGGATGGCCCGCGTTGGCATATTCGTAGGTGTTACTCCCTGGCGGAAAGCGAAGCATAACTCCAGTAACATGGTATTCCAGATCCTTCAATTCGTAGGTCAATCTGGTATTAAATCGATCCATAATCCCCGAAAGAGGTTCTTCCAGCTCCTCAAAGAACATGGAGCGAGCCAGCGAGCGAGTCATCAAAGTTAGCAATCCACTGGCCACACCATGACCGGATACATCGAATAGCGATATTCCAAGTAGCTGGCCGTCTCGAAAGTACAGGTCGTATACATCTCCGGACACCATTTGAAACGGCTGGTAGGCAACGGCCACTTCCCAGTTTTCCGGACTTCTTGCATCCATGGCCAGAAATGATTCCTGGGTGCGGGCGGCCAGGGCCAGTTCCTCCTGAGCCATCGCATACATTTCCTCTAGTTCCCTGGTCCTATTTGAAACCTTTTCTTCCAGATTGGACGTTAGATCTTCCAGTTCCTTTTCGCGCTGAAATAGTCTTTCCAGAGTACCGGATAAACCGGCAAGCAATGTCCAGGTCATGGTGGCTCCACCACCTGCTGCCAGAATAAAGAATAGAATAGGAGTAATCCAGTTTTGAGCTTTTGCAGAAACTAGTTGCTGAGGTGATGTGCCGCGAATTTCAATTATTCCAAGATCATAACCAAAGGCGCAGCAAATGGCAAGAGTAACGAAGATAGCCAGAGAGATTAGCCCTGTTCGAAGTCCATGAAATACAGTGCCCACAAGAGTCGCAAGGGATAACATTAGAAAGCCCATACTGGCCAGGCCAAAGAGCACCAGCTCGCTAGTGCCTACGGCAACAAGAATAGCGACCAGGGAACCGGATCGAATGGAGTAAGGAATTCTTTCTACGAATACAATCAGGCAATAAGCCAGCATTAAAGGAGCATAGAAGAATACCAGACGATCCCAGTCGCCTCCTCGGATATTCTCCCAGCCTGCATAGAGAAATCCGGGAACGGCCGGAACCAGTAATATCCTGAGCGTACGCTTTAGTAGCCCGTTGCGGAGTCTATCTAGCTCTCCCGGCATTAATCGATGGATGAGCACCAGAACCTGGGAGGCCACCCTTTTTATACTCCGGGCTTTGATGATGGCGATTTTTCAGCATAAGCAGATTGATTTGCACCGCTTTTAATAGGCCTGAACGAAGAGTCATCTATGGTCTGGAATTGGAAGCTCTGGTCACCGCCGCAATCCAGGTCCTTTAGGCAGCAGATATTCTCCTTGATATGATCTTCGGACCGGCTACAATTTCATCATGAAAGTGCCGGCCTATAAGAGATCCATCACTCTGGGAGCCATAACTCTTACTTACCGGGATTATTCCGTGGACGGTCAAAAGGAATCTTTTGAAGAACCTCCTCTGGTTTTGCTTCATGGATGGCCGGAAGGGTCCCATAGCTGGAGCGGCGTTGCAGAAGCACTCAAGGAGCTGGGATGGCAGCAACCCATTCTGGCCATCGATTTAAAAGGCCTGGGTCATAGCACTCGTTCGCTGGACTGGAAAACCTATAAGAAACAGACCATGGCCTCGGAAGTTCTGGAGCTGCTAAATCAACTGGGACTGAATCAATTCGACCTGGTGGGGCATGACTGGGGTGGCGTTGTGGCCCAGGAACTGGCAATCCAATGGCCGGATCGGATTCGCAAACTTGTTATCAGTAACATTTCTCTAATTACACACCTGGATGGTCTTAGACAGGGCAGAGAGGCAAAGCAGGGTATCTTTGATGTGGACTGGTATCAGAGCTTCCAGCAAACGGATCTGCCCGCGAAGCTCATCCCTGGAAATGAGGAGTCTTTTCTCAGGCACTTCCTTCAGTCGCCTCAGAATGTACCTCCCATCCCCGAGGAATCCATTCTAGAAAGTATTCAGTGTTACTGTATTTCTGGCACTCCGGCGGCCGCATCCTACTGGTATCGAACTCTGCCCTATGATACCCGACGCTGGCTTACCCTGCGAAAGCATAAGTTTTTGATGCCAACACTGCTGCTATATGGAAATCGAGATCCTGTCATCAATATGAAGTATGTAAATGGATTCGAAGCAAGCTTCCCAAACGGGCGACTTGTGGAGCTGGATGCAGGTCATTTCTGTCATGAGGAGCGACCCATGGAATTCGCGGATCAGCTGCAAAAGTTTCTAAGCGAGACGTAGCGGCCCTGGCATCGCAGGAAGCCAGGATGCGATGAGGTCCCATCCTCCAATCCGCCGCACCGCTTCATGGAAGTGGGCCCAGACAGGCTACGTTCTACTTCAGGGACTCCTGGAGCTGTATTAGCAATTCTTCGTTTTCCTGGAGTACGAATACAGCTGGAGTTCCAATGGGTGCATCCACAGTTTTTCTTAGCCCATCCTCACCTGCATCAAAGGATTCTCCGCTGAACAAATGAATCCATTTCCCCTGAGGAAAATAGACTTCTTTGGAGGTGCTTCCTTCGTCCAGTACCGGAGCAACCAGAATGTCCCGGCCCAGAAGAAATTCCTGGTTATCGATATTGTATGTGTTTCGGTCTTTCGGATAGTGAAAGAAAAGCGGCCGGACGACCGGCCAGCCAAGGGTCTCTGCTTCTGCAAAAAGTTGCTTTCTATACTCAAATAAGGCTGCATAGATTCTTGCGAATCGAGCAAAGTGCTTCATTGTCTCTTCATCGCTGTGGAATTGGTGGTTCTCCTCTGGACGATTTCCTTCATGGGTTCTGAATACTGCGTTGAAAGCAGAAAGCTCTGTCCAGCGCAGGAATAGCTCTTTGGAGCGATGGTAATCGCGGATAGGGTTGTTGATGGTAGTATAGCCACCGATGTCCGAATGATTCAAACTGTAGCCGGAAAGGCCGCTTGTGAGAAGACCGGTAACGGCGGTTTTGATTCCATCATACTGGTCCCAGCTTACAAGTTGATCGCCCAACCAGAAAAGAGTAGTGAATTCTGGACTTCTGGTAAATCCACTGCGAGAAAAGAAGACAATGTCATCTCGGCCGGCTTCTTGAATCGCTTCTCGGTTGATTCGAGCCCAGACCTCCGGATACCGGTTATGATATGTGACAGCAGATTCACCGCTATAAAGTACTGCATCAAAGGGCAACGCTTCGCCAAAGTCTGCCATCCATCCAGATGCTCCCACTGCAATTAGTTCATCTTTGATTACTTCTTTGATCCATGCGACTGCCTCCGGATTGGTTAAATCCACCAGACCAGCATGGAAATCTGTGTTTAAGATTAAGTAGGGCTCGCCTTCCGGAGTTTTAATCAAGTATCCGTTGGCTTTCGCTTCCTCAAACAGGTTTCGGCGAACATTGTCCTTTAGATCGCCTATGTCTGCAATAAATGGATTGATGTAAGTAAGTACGCGAATATCGTCTTCGTTCAGATCCTCAATTAGCTTATCCCACTGTGGATAGCGATCCTGATCCAGTTCCCAGTTCCACCATAGTTGTTTTCCGAAATTGGTCTTTCGCTGACCCACCCAGTCCTGAAGCCAGAAGGCGGAAACCGGGGTATCATGGCTCTGGAGTTTGGAAAGCTTTTCTCTTACAGCCTGGGTGCCACCCTGCATTCCTATTACCGCTCCTTTGTGCAACCAGTCAGGAAGGGCTTTCATTCGTCCGGTGTATTCAGTGGCAGCAGTAACCAGATCTCCAGGAGTTTTTCCATAGTACACCTCTCCCATCAACCTGGGGGAAGCGACCTCTACGACTGTGTAATCATCCTCGCGCATATCGAATACTGAATATTCATAGTTCATTAGCAACAAAGAGCGCATTTCGCTGGTAATAAAATGAGGAACTCCGGCATAGCTTGTATGCCAGTCACCGCCGGCCCCTGCTGTAAGATTTGCGCCTGTGGTTATTGGCTCAGCCCCGCGGCCAATTCCCTGCTCCTGGACCAGGATGGGAAGACGTCTACCCTTAAGGTTAAAGTATGTAAACTGTTCGCCAAAACCAAAATAGCCTTCCTGCTCATTGGATTGTAGAAAAAGAAAAGTGCGATTGGATTTCTCAAAAGCCTGGACTTCCACTAACATACGATTCTCAGATGCAGGGATGAAACGCATTTGATAGGCAATTCTACTGTCATCGGGACAAACGAAACTGCCGCGAATCAAAATGCTGTCCGGAGACTTTCGCTCTGAGATAGATTCAATGATTTGATCGGTGCAGATTTCTTCAAAATCTTCATCAATGGAGAAAGAGCCCCTGGATTCATGGATGGCCATGTTGGCTCTACCTGTTCCTGCCAGAGCATGACCCGGCACGGAGGCCAATACCAGGTGATCCGGATCAGCCAGGTTTCTAATCAATAGTTGCGGTTTTTCATCTTTTGTAAGGACTTCCAGTGTGAATTCGCCGGCAGTGTAGACTGTATCCGTTTCAAGACCGGCTCCGGTGAGAGAACCTGGTTCGATCTGCGGATATGGATCCCGGAACAAGAAGTAGGCGCCTACCAGAATCAGTACTCCGAGTAAGCCCAGCCCCAGTGCTTTCTTATTGTCCAGAACTCTCCGAAGAATCCCCATTTGTCCCCCTATGCAAACTAGCTGCATGTTTTAAGATGCCAGAGTTAAGGCCATGCCACGCAGGGTGTCAAACAGGTTTACATTCCATGATGAGATCTGTGATTGGTATCCATGTCCAGAGTCCACTTTCAAAGTGGTGGAGTTTACCATTCCCATCCGCGTAAGGCCATTCTGCTGGATCGAGACAAAACTCTCAATGCAGACCCGGGCTATTTGAACGATCCAGAAAAGGTTGAATTGCTGCCAGGCGTTGTTCCAGGGCTCCAGAAGTTGCAGGCTGCGGGTTATCAGTTTATTATTCTGACCAATCAGTCTGGCGTGGGGCGTGGCCTCATATCTCCGGAGGCCCTTTTTGCTGTAAATCAACGGCTACTGGAGCTCTTGCTGCGAGATTACATCCGCATAGAAAGAATCTATTATTGCCCGCACATCGATGCTGATCAATGTAATTGCAGAAAACCAGAGCCTGGACTGGTTGATGCGGCCATTTCTGATTTCGCGCTGGATCCGGCCCTTACCTGGCTCATGGGAGACCGATTCCGAGATCTCGCCTGCGGGTCTCATTTGAGCCTGCCTGGAATTCTTGTGGGATCAGAGGAAGGAAGTCCGGATTCCTGGACAGATAGGTGTCCATCCAACCTTCGGTTCCATGTATCCAGTCTGGAGGAAGCGGCGGATCGAATCCTGATGTAGCTCAATCGAAAATATTGCTTGCCCCGGATGCCAGCCCTTTGTTCCCTATAGGAAAGGTAGGAAATCGATTCAAGGGTTTCCGGGGTACCAAGAATATGAGCAGCATCAAACCACAATTTCCCGAGCAACTTGATGAGAATGCAGTTCGGGCCACCGCTTTCTTTGTTTTTTTGACGGCCATCGCAGCATTACTCACTCAGCACTGGTTGATTATGGCATTTCTGGCCTATGAGTTTCTGGGACGGCTGGTTTATGGTCCTCAGATCTCGCTCCAGGCATTTCTGGCTCGAACTCTAATCATTAAACCGATGCAACGTCCGTTTCGAGCCACTCCAGGCGCACCGAAGCGTTTTGCTCAATTTGTGGGAACGGTCTTTGCTCTTTCTGCCCTGGTGGCAGCGATTCTGGGGCAAATACTACTTTCTCAGATTCTTCTGGGGATTCTGGTTTTCTTTTCTCTTCTTGAGTTCAGCGTTGGTTTTTGTGCAGCCTGCTTCATGTTTGCCCAGGCGATTCGCTTTGGCTGGGTGAGCGAGAAATACTGCGAAGTATGCGTTGTCAGATATGATATTCCCCGAGGATTTGATCCATCGATTTGATCGGGCCCCGGAAGAGCCAGACTGGGCCTTTTTGCCGGCCATGCCTGATCTATCCATGATCAGCCGATAGACGGAGCGCTGATCATCCTATTGGCTCTAAATGAGACGAAATCTCGGTGAGAAATCTGCTTTACCCAGATTCCGTCGGAGATTTCGTTGATTTGCCAAACCGGCTTCTTTCTGATATAAAGAAATCATTAAAACTTGGTCCCGATTGCAGAGTTCCTGGCCCGGAGTGGCGAAGGAAGCTCTGGATCAACGGACCGCGGAGGACTACTATGGCATTGGTGCCAATGAGACTTTTACTGGATCACGCAGCGGAGAACGGATACGGAATTCCGGCCTTCAATGTAAACAATCTGGAGCAAGTTCTGGCCATTATGAAGGCCGCTGAGAGCACCGATAGTCCGGTCATCCTTCAGGTTAGCCGCGGCGCCAGGACCTATGCCGGCGAAAACTTTGTTCGCCATCTAATTCTTGCTGCAGAGGAAACCTGGCCCAACATTCCAGTTTCCCTTCATCAGGATCATGGAAACAGTCCAGCAACGTGTTACTCGGCCATGCGTATTGGTTTTACCAGCGTCATGATGGACGGATCTTTGAAAGAAGATGCGAAGACCCCATCCGATTTTGACTACAATGTGGATGTAACTAAAGAAGTTACCCGGGTTGCCCATAGCCTTGGAGTTAGCGTAGAAGGCGAGCTGGGATGCCTGGGTTCACTGGAAACGCTTACCGGTGATAAAGAAGATGGGCATGGGTTCGAAGGAACACTCAGTCGGGAGCAACTTCTAACCGATCCATCCGAAGCCGAGCAATTTGTCAAACAAACCGGTGTGGACGCTCTGGCAGTGGCTATCGGAACCAGCCATGGTGCATACAAGTTCCAGCAGAAACCCACAGGCGAAGTGCTGGTTATCAAGCGTATTCAGGAGATTAATGCTAAGTTACCCAACACACACCTGGTAATGCATGGAAGTTCATCTGTGCCAGAAGATCTGCTCAAGAAGATAAACGATTTTGGTGGAAAGATTCCCGAGACCTACGGAGTACCTGTAGCAGAGATTCAGAAGGGAATTAAATCCGGAGTGCGCAAGATAAACATCGACACCGATTTACGACTGGCCTGGACCGCAGCTGTGCGAGAAGTTATGGCAGCCGAACCTGCTGAGTTTGATCCCCGTAAATTCTTGAAGCCTGCAATGAAGGCTATGGAGATTGTTTGTGCGGACCGGTTCCAGAGCTTCTGGACCGCCGGAAATGCTAGCAAGATCAAACCAGTGACCCTTTCGGACTTCGCAAAGAAATACGCGGCCTGATTCCAGGACCGCCTTCCTATCCTTTTTGGCCGATTTATACAATCGGCCGGAAAAAAACTCGGTTTCCATTGTAGACGTTCAGGCAACACAGGGTTGCAAATGGGTACGCATTGGACCAGGTGATGGTAACATGGTCCGGGCAAAGCGCAAAGTTTTTCTGCCCGGGCATGGAACCCTGGCCATCGGTCTTACGTCCAAAAGTCAACTGAAACTGTGCTTCGATCATGATATTGCACCGCAAACCGATCCTTCTATATATCTTTCTCCTACTGTTACTTTTGCCTGCAAGCCTTCTGGCTGATCGCATCATTCTGCGAAATGGGGCCACTATTACCGGTCAGATTATTAATCAGAATGAAGGTAGCGTGGTGATTCGCACCAGGCAGGGGATAAAGACTATTTCAAAAACTACAATTGCCAGAATTCAATACGGCAACCTCCCCGACCCGGAAGAAGAACAACGCAAAGAGCAAGAAAGAAAAAGGGAAGAGGAAAGAAAACGGCAGGAAGAGCTGCGCCGTCAGGAGACTCAGCGTCAGAAGGAAGAAGCAGAACAGCAGAGAATCGAAGAGGAAAGAAAACGTAGAGAAGAGCGGCAGGAGGCGGAAGATTCTAAGAAACCAATGCCATCTGACTCGACGGATAGTAGCTGGTTACCGGACTTGAGTTTTTCGCGCACTCTCTGGGACCCGGATCTGGGACTGCATCGTGTGCGAGCCGGTCTGTCTGTTGGAACCACCAATCATGATTGGCTGGGTATTGCGCCCATTCGGGTCTTTCGCCAGACAGACAGTTTATTTGCCAATTCGCAGGTATTTAGCCAGGAATCCCTGGAAGTTCGTAATGGCTGGCATTCAACTGCAGACCTGGAATATGGAATTAATCGCTATTTCGTTTCTTTGCAGGCATCCGTTAGCAGGCAGGAAGGGGAGGCTACTTTCTTTCGAGCAGGATATCAAAGACCTATATTTGTTAACAACGTCGAGATAGTATTTGGAAGCGTGACGGAACCTGGAATTGTAGAAAACAATAGAATGAGATGGGAAGATACTCGATTTCTTTTCGGGTATAAAATCCTGTACGGCGATGGACCGGCTCTGGATTTCTTTGCCGGTTTTAATCGAAGCGTTTCTATGGCTGACGTAGACTACGCCGGCCTTGCGTCTTTCGAAATTAATCCAGACAGACAGTATCGAACGTTTTCGTTCAGATCTTATGCGAAGATGAACGGATGGGAAACTGGTTTTCGAGGAACGTTCGAGCTTCCTGCAGACTGGGCTCCAGGCGACTATAAGTCCTATGTGCCGGACCTTGAATGGGAGGCTGCCTATATATCCATGCGTGGCACTCAGCATTACTCTTATAATCCCATTGGTTTTTCCACTCTCTACGGAGCGAGGGGCCGAGCCGGAGTATCGGCGCTGGACTATGAAGGTAATGGAGGTCGAGGAGTCCTCGGTTTGAAGTTTGGACTTCCCGGAAATTTCTCCCTTCATTTCGGTGGCTACGGCTCTGAGTTATTACTAAAGGCTAAGAGAGTTTATAATGAGACGGACGATTCGGACGTTGCAAGCTCTCTGCGGGCACAAATCTCGCCCATTTTTTTACTTGGAATTTTTACGACGAAAGAAGTGAGGCGAGGAACCTATCTAAGGGTTCAGTGGGAGAAACAATTCTGAATGGGAAATGAGATATCACTGCGATGCAAGACCGGGGGGAAACGATGAATTCTATTAAAAATAAGAAAACCCAAAATTATCTTCTAATGCTCATGGTATGCTTCGCCTGCTTCGAATTAATTCAATGCTCTCCCTTTACGGGGCCGAGCACTGAGAATACAGAGGATCTACTGAGTTTGACAATTCTTGCCGGGGTTAATGCGGACTGCGCTCTAATAACCCAGCAAGCGGCTGACGATTACAAAGCAGAAATATATCCAGTGGGTACTTCTGGCTGCAATCGCACATTTATCTTTGGCTCCAGCTACAATGATTATATTAGGAAAGAATGGCTGAAAATGATTCAGGTTGAGACATTCCTGCAGGAGACTGATTCGTCTGCCTGCGCCACAACCATTTCAACGGTGCAGGCTGTAATTGCTGATCCCCCGACGAATCCGACATTGGTCGCGCAGGCAACTATTGATAGCTATATCGAATATCGGGTGGTGGATGGGCCGATGCAGGGGAGAAAGACTACAGCTGATTCGTTGCAGAACACGGCCGGCCTTACGAGTACTCTGGCCGCAACTGAAGGGCAGGAGTTAACTAGACTGAGCCTCGGGGACTTTGAGAATTCTCGATATCTAGCCCTTGCATCGATTTTTTCCGAATCAGAGCCAGCATGCAATGCGGTAGTCAGAGTCGAGGTGAATCGATGGTTACCTGGTTGGATCTATAATGAAAAAGTAGATCTTGAGTATGCTAATACACCCTCGGATCAGATAGTTCCGCGCTTCTTCCTGTCACAGTGTTTTTTTGGCACCGTAAACATGGGGGATGCTCGGGAATGTGATAATCTGCAGATATAGATTCGGTCATGGACCACCGCAAAAGAGGACGTACCGAAGATTCAATTTCGACTGACAACCAGCGCCCTTCTTAAAGAGTTATGGTATGATCGGTCCTGCCGTTAGTGCTGCCAGCTTCTGTAAGAACGATGTCTTAATTCAGGAATTGCTTTGCAAGTTTTCCGAGGCGAAGCTGAATCGGACCGGTAAGGTACTGCAAAAAGAGGAGCTCATCCAATTTCTTACGGGCTGCAGAGCAGCCATTGTTGGAACCGAGCAGATCTCCAGCGAAGTTCTCGATAAGCTGCCGGACCTTCGATTCATTGCCAAGTACGGGGTGGGCCTGGACAACCTTGACTTGAAAGCCATGGAAAAACGGGGTATTGCACTTGGCTGGACCGGCGGTGTAAACCGGCGAAGCGTCAGCGAAATGGCACTTGCTTTCATGATAGGGCTCTGCAGAAATCTATTCTTCACTTCCGAAAAGCTACGAAGAGGGCAATGGGATAAACGAGGCGGAGTGCAGCTAAGCGAAAAGACAGTCGGTATTGTCGGATGTGGGTTTGTCGGCACGGACCTGCTTAAATTGCTTCAGCCCTTCGGATGTAACCTGCTAATTTGTGATATTCTAGATAAGAGTGATGTATGCTTCGAGTTTAACGCCCGGCAGGTGGATCTGGATGAGTTGCTATCGAATTCGGATCTGGTCTCATTGCATGTACCTCTAACCGAATTTACAAATCAGATGGTGGACGCTCAGTTCCTGCAAAGGATGAAAGAAAGTGCATACTTGATTAATACGAGTCGCGGAGCGATGATCTGTGAATCTGAGCTGGAGCAAGCTCTGAAAGAAGGAGTGATTGCAGGTGCAGCCGTGGACGTTTATCAGATGGAGCCTCCAGAGAATCTATCCTACCTCGGCCTGCCCAATCTGGTGTGCACACCCCATATCGGAGGCAATGCTGTGGAAGCTGTGCTGGCCATGGGACGCAGCGCCATAGAGCACCTGATTCGCTGGCATAGAGTTTCGAAATAGTTAACCTGTAGAATTTGTGTAGAGACCGGGCCCTAATCGGCGCCTGGAAAGCTGCTGCAATTCAAGAATTCAAGATCGCAGCAAACTTATCCGGAAGGTTTATTACGGATTGCCCTTGTGCTAAACCAGGTTTGGCGCAGTCAGTCCCGGAAATGATGTTATTCGTTAGTCTTCGTATCGTTTCTTCTATTCGCTTCAGGCTTTCGTTCTACTCGCCCTGTTTGCTTAATCCGGTTTCGGTGATAACATAGGATTCCTGATAGGTTTCATAATCCGTATTGATTTCCCATAGATCATGGCCTTTATCTTCCAGAATGTTTTCTGCAGCCAGCATACCCATTAAGATGCTGTGGTCCTGGTTATTATATTTAAAGGCGCCGTATCGTCCGATTACATGCAAGTGATCGACAGTGTTCAGGTATTGTTCCACCGGTTCAAGATTCTCTTTGTAGCCTGTATCGTACACTGGATAGCAGCGAGGAATTCTGTAAACATGACCGTCCAGGATTTCTGCATTCCCAATTAGCCCTGTATTTCGAATCTCTCGGGAAGCCTGTTCGATCAAGGCTGTATTCGCTTCCTTCCAGATTGGATCTTCATCGTAGCACCAGAGTTCCATGGCAAGAATTGTGGTTTTTTCCTGGCCGTAGATTTCAGGAATCCAGTTACGAAAGCTTGTGATGCGGCCGGTGTCCAGTTCCGGTGAATGAACATAGAGCCATTGGTCTGGAAACAGATTCGTGGAGTCCACATTTAGAAATACTATGATTGTATTACGATACTTAAGGTTTCTAGTGCGATCCAGGATGTCTTTCGGAACTTCTGGAAGCCTAGATACCATGAGAGTCAATGGCATAGTAGAAATGATTTCATCGTATTGCTGAACGCTGCCGTCTTCCAGCTGCAGTCCAGTGGCCTTACCATCCTTTTGAATCACTTTCTGAACAGGAGTGTTTAGATGAACGGCACCGCCCTTACTCTTCACAAATTCTGCCATGCGCTCGTAGATGGCTCCGGTTCCCCCTATAGGATACGCGAATTGATCCACCAGAGTCTTGTGCTTGTTTTTTTTGGAAGGCAGGATTGCATTCTTTATTGCCTCATAGAGAGAAAGCTTTTTGATTCTCTGGGCTGCAAAATCCGAGTCCAGTTTTTCGCAGGGAATTCCCCATAGTTTTTCCGTATAGGTTTTGAAGAATATGCGAAAAAGTCGCTTCCCAAACCGACGCGTAACCCAGGTCTCAAAACTTCCATCCTCTGGGGTGGGTGCAAACCGTTGTCTTGCATAACTCAAGACGCATAGCAGAGCCTGGAAGATGCCCAGGTTAAAAAGAGCATTAAACGGCTTTAAAGGATAATAGTAGAACTTCTTTTTGTAGTAGATCCGGGTAAGCCGGTTAACCATTTTGTAGTCTTTTCCGGCTACTTCAAGCCAGAGTTCATTCACCCGGCGATCACTGGAGAAGAATCGGTGAGGTCCGATGTCCACTCTTTGATTCCATAGCTCAATGGTGCGCGCCAGACCACCAACAGAATCGCTGGCTTCAAATACATCGATGTCCTTTAGACCCGCCCGGGCCAGGCAGTAAGCTGCCGACATTCCAGCCGGTCCTCCGCCGATTACCGCTACTCTTGGATTCTTCATTTCTCAGTCTCTTCTGTGCTTGCTCAGCAAATCCTTGAGCTTATCTCCAATACCTGTGCTTCTAAAAGAGATGAGTTCATGCCCAAAAAAATTTGCCACAAGGCCTGCTGCCATACCGGCAAGATGCGCCATGGCGGCAAGAGTTTCCTGACTGGTCTCTACCGGCAATGCCGGCTGATTCTGTCCTATTGTATGTTCCAGGATCCTAATGGCTGCAGCTGATATTGCCACGGTTACAAGGAGACCCAGGCCCGCCACGGCAAAGAATTTTAAGGCCTCCCTCTTGAACTTCCCTGAACTGCCGGCATCAAAAGTAATCCATTTACTAAAACCGAAATTGACAATCATGCCGGAAATGTAGGCCAGGGCAACGGCGAATTCGAAGTTTACCTCTGGAATAGACTCATACAAGAACCTGGAAGCAAAGTTCACCAGCGCCGCAAAGCCGGAGAATAGAACATAGAGCAGGAACTTTCTACTTATTGTAATCTTAGCCATGCCGCTTTTTATGCCATCGAAATGCATGCTCGATTATCGTTTCTAATTCCGGGTATTCCGGGCTCCACCCCAGAACCTGGCGGGCAAGTTCAGAGGATGCCACCAGCACAGGAGGGTCGCCTGGACGCCTGCTTGTCTTCCGGGCATTTATCCTGGCTCCGGTTACTCGAGAACAGGTGTCGATCACTTCTTTTACGGAATAACCATTCCCATTTCCCAGGTTGGCAATGATGCTCTGGTCATTTCTGAGGCTGAATTCTAGACCTAAAATATGGGCTTTTGCCAAATCACAAACATGGATATAGTCTCGAATACAGGTTCCGTCCGGAGTATCATAATCTGTGCCAAAAATACTAACTTCATCACGTCGGTTCAGGGCATTGTATAGTACCAGAGGTATTAGATGTGTTTCTGGATCATGGTCTTCGCCTATAAGACCATTTGGATGGGCACCTGCTGCATTGAAATACCTGAGAATTACATGTCGGAGGCCAAAGGCGGACTCGTAATCTTTAAGGATCTGCTCGACCATCCACTTACTTCGACCATATGGGTTAACGGGGGACTGAATATGCGATTCGTTTATTGTTTCCGACTTTGCTTCCCCGTATGTTGCGCAAGTGGATGAAAAAACCAGGCTGCGTACTCCAGAAGTGAGACATTGATCGATCAACTCCAGTGTTCCGGATAGATTATTCCGATAATAAATGTCAGGCCTCTCCACCGATTCGCCAACATATGCAAATGCAGAGAAATGCATAACACCATCAAAAGTGTGCTCACGAAAAATCCTGCGGAGTAAGGCTGCATCGGCTATGTCGCCAATGTAGTAAGGGACTTCCGCAGATTTAAGAAAATCCCGATGTCCATAGACTAGATTATCCAGAATTACCGGATTATGGCCCTGATCAATAAGTGCCTGCACGGCATGGCGACCAATGTATCCGGCTCCGCCGGTCACAAGAACTTTCATTTGGGTATCACTTGTATGTCCGGTCGATGGGGGTCAATCGGCTTCTATTTCACGAGCGGCGCATTCTTGTCACTTCCAGACTTTGCCAGGCGGTAGTCTTTTGGCGCCTGGAAATTGGGAGCCACCCGAGGTCAGTATCCTGAGCAGATGCAATTGAAGCTCTCGATTTAAGGACAAATCTGAAGTCATTACACCATTTGCTGGGTCCCTAACTCACATCCGCTTGCCAGACAGAATAAGCTGAAAAATGTAGACCGTTAATTAGATTCACGGGCATTGTCCGAAAGATCCCAGAATTACCAGCGGTTGTCTTCAATGAGCAAGAAAGAGATTAAAGAGATTCTATGCCTTGGGGCGGGTTATGTCGGTGGACCCACCATGGCAGTAATAGCGGAAAAGTGCCATGACATAAATGTTACGGTTGTGGATCTAAACGAAGACCGAATCAAAGCCTGGAACTCTGGTTCACTGCCCATTTATGAGCCGGGACTTCAGGAGATAGTGGAAGGGCGTCGGGGAAAGAACCTGCATTTCAAACTTGCCTCAGCAGAGTTGCTAGCCGGGGCCGATATGATCTTTGTTAGCGTTAATACTCCTACAAAAATGTACGGAGAGGGAGCCGGACGGGCTGCCGATCTACGTTTCTGGGAACTGGCCGCCCGAGATATTTTGAAACACGCCAGAAGCGGAACCATCATTGTTGAAAAAAGCACTGTTCCTGTAAAAACTGCAGAGGCAATTTCACGCATTCTTCACAGTGGCACAGAAGGGAAAAAATTCAGCGTACTTTCCAATCCTGAGTTTCTGGCAGAGGGAACGGCTATCAAAGATCTTTTGAATCCCGATCGTGTTTTAATTGGAAATGAGCCTGGCCCCGAAGGGCAGGAAGCTGGCGAAGCGCTGGCATCAGTCTATCGCCGATGGGTACCCACTGACCGTGTGCTTCTTACCAATGTTTGGTCTAGCGAACTTTCCAAGCTGGTGGCCAATGCATTTCTGGCACAGAGGGTATCTTCGATTAACAGCGTATCTGCGCTATGCGAAGCAACTGGAGCGGATGTTTCTGAAATTAGCCGAGCCATTGGGATGGATTCTCGTATTGGTCCAAAATTTCTTCAAGCTGGAGTGGGCTTCGGAGGTTCCTGCTTTAAGAAAGATATTCTGAACCTCAGCTACATATGCGAAACCTTTGGATTGGCCGAAGTTGCTGCCTACTGGCGTTCCGTAGTGGATATGAACGAATATCAGATGCATCGATTCGTTCGCAGGATTGTGGAAACCCAGTTCAACACCGTGGCTGGAAAGAAACAAACTATTCTGGGTTTCGCTTTTAAGCCAGACACCAATGATACGCGAGAGACCCCTGCATTAACTGTGACACAAAAACTCTTAGAAGAGAAAGCCAGGCTTGTTATACATGATCCAGAAGCCCTTGAGAACGCTAAGTGGGACCTCAAAGATCAGGAAGGAGATTTAAGCTTTGAAGAGGATGTTTATAAAGCCTGCGAAGGGTCTCATAGCCTAATACTTCTAACTCACTGGAAAGAATACCAGGACCTGGACTTTCAGCGCATCTTTGACTCCATGGAAAAGCCGGCTTTCTTGTTTGATGGAAGACTTTTGCTGGATGCTGAAAGGATGTACAAAATCGGATTCAACGTAGTGACCATTGGAAGTACCGAATTGATGCATATTTAACCGTAGCCAGCTTTCCGGCGAGATTCGCCCAATCGATATTCTAACTTCTACGGATTGAGTTGAATCGAATTTTTTCCAGATCCGGGGAATCCGCTGTGCTAACTTCTGTATTATGGTATTACCGGGCTGAAGCGACCCTCCGAATCCTTTCTTGAATCCAGCATTAGGACCGGGATTCGGCGGACAGTATGTATGGCGCTTGACATTTCTGATCTCTTAATACAGAATATCCCATCCCCCGCAAGAAGAGTTCCATGATTCGCAGACTATTCATTTTCGCCCTTCTTCTGCCAGTGTCCCTGCTTGCAGATACTGTAATTCTCAAATCCGGGCAGGAGGTGGACGGGCAGATTATTAATCAGTCTGAAACGACTATTACCATCCGCACCAGACAGGGTGTTCAAACAATAGGCAAAGGAACGGTCCGTCGCATTTTTTACGGAGACGCCTACCGAAATCAACAGGATGAGCTAAAAAGAAAGAGAGAGGAAGAACTCCGGAGAAAAGAAGAGGAAGAAAAGCGGAAAGCTGAAGAGGAAGCGAAGCGCCTTGAAGAGCAGAAGCGAAAGGCCGCCGAAGCGGCCCGAGAGGAAGCTGAGCAGGAGCGACTGGAAAGAGAGCGGCAAGAAGCAGAAGAAAAGGCCAGACTGAAGGAACAACAAAAGGAAGCTCGAGACGCCCGAAACCCGGTGTCTATCTGGATCTTCGCGGGCCCGGGTGGTGCGAAGTTGATGCCTGGAAATTTTCGGGATAACCTGTCCTTGCTAAGTCTTTTTGGTCAGGAGCTGAGCTATCTGCCGGATAAAACAGAGGGCTCGGCCGGAGTATTCGGTTTCGGCTTCTCCATACCAGTCTGGGATATGCTATTCTTTGAGGCGGAAGGGATGGCCACCGGGCAATTTCAGGACTTCCTGGTGTTTGAAGGAGGAAAGGATACCGTCGATTCCGGATCCGGTTCTACTCGAGCGGGATTCGGTCTGGGAGACTATGGTCGCATACTTCGAACTACTGGTGATCTGCGCATTGGATATAATATCAACCTGCAGGAGTTGGGCAATCTGACCGGAATATCCCTGGAAGAGGACTTTTACAAACGTATAGAAATCGAGCCAGTTCTGGGTTACAAGTTCAGGCAGCATGATTCTGTGTTTTCGTCCACATCTACAGGTTATTCCTCCTTTGGGCCGTCTCTGTATCTGGCCAACGATAATGGATCAATCTTTTCTAAAAGTAAAGGCCCGACCTGGGGTTTTAGGCTATTTTATAGTCCTCTCACAGACTACCCGGTAACGTTGGAGCTTGGTCTATATGCATATTCGCTTACTGCCGACATTGAAGCAAACATGGACCGAAACGTGCTTTTCAATCTGGGAGTTTATCAGCTGAACGAAACCGATGTGTCTTACAAATCCAGTATTGAAGGTAGCATAGTCACCCTGGGCGCATCGTATGGAGTTACGGAGAATCTGGATGTATTTGTTCGTCTTCGCGGGGAGACGGCGGAATTCAAGACGGAACGTCTGACGGTTGAGAATCGAAATTCAGCGAATCCTTCGTCTACGCAGACATCCCTGGGAGTTTTACTATTGAATCCACTGATTGCGCCCATGCTGGATACAACGGAAGAGGTGGGTAGTTTGGAAATTGGTCTTACGCGAAGGTACTGAAGAAAAGAGGGAAAATGAAAACGACCGAAATTATTTGTAGGAATCCGCCTATGCGAAGCCGGATAGCCATTCTCTGGATTCTCTTTATTGCTTTATTTCTATTCTCCGTCTCGAGCTGCGAGGCAAATTTAACTGAAGAAGAGCAACAGACCATTCGATTGAACTACCTGCTCACCGGTCTCATCGCCGATGGTTGCGCGGAGGTCCTCTACAATTCCTCTCTGAATTACCAGGCTACCGTTCGCCGAGTGCCGCCCGGGCAGTGTAGTAAGTCCACTCTGCTTGGGGCCACCTATTCAGACTATGTACTAACCGCCCCCTACACATTTCAAAAGGCGCAGGAAGCGCTTAATCTTCTGGACCCAACCGGTAGTGCGTGTCCCGCCACCAGAAGTACATTGATCACTCTCATCGCTGACCCTTCGCAGGCAGTATCCATGAGTCTCTGGAATCCCGAAGGTCAGTATAACTTGACCCAGGTCTACACTTTGCCTTCCGCTTTTCGGGACTTCGCTTCAGATTCAGCTCTGGCGGCCATCGACAATGGGGGAGTCTCCAGGGCCGTCTGGAATTCCGGGACGCTGGGCACCTTTCAGGATGATATTACAGTGCGCGCTCTGGAAGCCCTCAATGGCGTGCTAATCAATCAGGGTGAGACAGGCTGTGTTCCCGGGGTGCTGGCCAATCTTGCCAGTTTCTTTCCCGGGTTCGTAAGTGGAGGCAACCAGGACCCGAACGGTACTCCCCAGCGCTATTTGCTGAAATATAGCTGTACTTACGGGGCGAACTCGACCAACACTTGCTCATCGGCTTTGCCTATTTTCATCGATTAATATTTGGTATTTTTGCCCGAAGATGAATTGATTCTGAGATCTGGTAGGCTTCGAAGCCGGGGCATAATCGAGGATTCATTGAACCAAACTTTCTTGTCAGGTTAAGAGGCCAAATTCTACTAAGCAGAGTGCCTTCTAGTTTCGAATTCTAGGCGCCCACAACTCATTAGCTCTATTGGAGCTCTTATAATTAAGTATATGGCAAAAACAGCACTTATTACAGGTATTTCCGGACAGGATGGCTCTTACTTGGCGGAGCTCTTGCTCGAAAAAGGGTATTCCGTTCATGGAATAGTCCGACGAGCCAGCCTCTTTAACCGGGAGCGCATTGAGCATCTGCACGGAAATTCGGATCTGAAGCTGCACTATGGAGACCTTACAGATTCCAGCAATCTGAACCGGGTACTTGAAAAAGTAGCTCCTGATGAAATCTATAATCTGGCTGCCCAGTCCCACGTACAGGTAAGCTTTGAAGTACCGGAATACACAGCTGAAGCAGATGCTGTAGGTACATTGCGGTTACTGGATGCGATCAAAGATACCGGGGTAAAGGCTAGATTCTACCAGGCATCTACGTCGGAGCTATACGGTAAAGTCCAGGAGGTTCCTCAGACGGAGAAGACTCCATTCTATCCCAGGAGCCCCTACGCAGTGGCCAAGCTCTATGCCTACTGGATCGTCGTAAACTATCGTGAATCCTACGGGCTGCATGCATCCAATGGAATTCTATTCAATCATGAATCTCCGCGAAGAGGGGAGAACTTTGTAACCCGTAAAATCACTCTGGGAGTAGCCAAAATTCGGGCCGGCCTTCAGGAAAACATTACCATGGGCAATATCGATGCCCGTCGTGACTGGGGATTTGCCGGAGACTATGTCCGTATGATGTGGATGATGCTTCAGCAACCGGATCCGGATGACTATGTTGTGGCCACCGGCGAAATGCATAGCGTTCGGGAGTTCATCGAGAAATCCTTTGCACTTACTGGCATCGACATCGCCTGGGAAGGTAAAGACGAGAAGGAAAAGGGAATCGATAAGAAAACCGGCAAGGTTGTAGTGCAGATCGATCCAAAATTCTACAGACCGGCGGAAGTGGAGCAGCTTCTGGGCAATCCAGCCAAAGCGAAAGAGAAGCTAAACTGGGAACCAGAAGTGAAATTTGAAGAGCTTGTGGAAATGATGGTTCGGGCGGATTGCGAAAACTTTGGCGTGCCGCTGTAGGGGGGCAATGAGAATTTCTTATTCGGAAAGAAGTTGGTAGCTACTCTATTTTCCTGATTAGACTGTAATCCCTGTCAGCGAGGTAAAGAGCATTTCCGTCGGTAGTAATGTCACGAGGGAAGGCAAATGATGCATTAATGCCGTTTCCATCCGAACTCCCGGATGAGCCAGAGCCTGCCAGAGTCGTGACTTCCATGGTCGTAAGGTCGATTTTTCGAACTAGTTTATTACTTGTGTCACTGATGTACAGATACGATCCATCCGAAACGATTCCTCTGGGTTGGCTAAATGATGCCGAAATACCAAAACCGTTATTGTTTCCAGAAGAACCCGTTCCAGCAATCGTCGTTACTTCACCAGTGGTCTTGTCTACCATCCGAATCGTATTGTTCTCAGTATCGGCAACGTACAAATAATCTCCATCGGTGGCAATTCCACAGGAGCCGTGAAACGATGCGCCTGTCCCGGTGCCATCGTCGAACCCCGATGATCCGGTGCCTGCAAGGGTAACTACTTCTCTGGTAGTCAAATTGATTTTCCTGATTAAATGATATCCGCCCTCGGTCACATAGAGGAAGGCCCCGTCGGTAGTTATAGCCAGGGGGCTTGCGAGCGAGGCTCCCGTTCCGATGCCATCGGCGCTACCCGAAGAACCGGTGCCCGCGAACGTTATGACCTCCCTGGTTTTAAAGTTCACCCTGCGAATCAGGTGATTATTCTTGTCTGCGATGTACAAATAGTTACCGTCCGTTGTCAGGCTAAACGGATAATAGAATGAAGCGCCGGTACCTGTACCGTCTGAATTTCCTGACGAGCCATCCCCAGCTAGCGTTGAGACATCCCCAGATCCAAGGTCAATCTGGCGAATCATATGATTGTAGGTATCGGCTACAAATAGTCGCTCGCCGTCGGATACCAGCCCCCTGGGAAGATAAAATGATGCATCCGTACCTGTACCATCGATGCTACCATGGCTTCCCGTTCCGGAGAAAGTGATCACATCAGCATTCAGGCTTAGTTCACAATTGCTACTGTCACCACCCTTAAAAGCGAAACTACAGTCGGTTGATACCCTGCTATTGTTTGAGCCAAGTAATGTCAGGAGGGCTGCCTGATCTAGACCGGACGCGGAATTTTGACACGCTATGAGTGTGCTCAGTATCAGGATGTGAAATGGGGCTAGTATACGTTGCATTGAATATAATGTTTAAAAATATAGGTTTGCAATTACAGTTATGGATTTTATGAAGTAATTGTTGAGCAATTGGGCCCAGGTTATGGATGGTTTGTGAAGACCATTCCTGGGTTCAGCACAAGCCACCGGCTGGGCATGTTTAGTTCGGCACTCCTGAAGGGCCTGCCATGGATCCACGATTGTGACCATCCCCGGGTTCTGGTATGTCGTATTAGGGCGATCCGGGGGCCCCTTGAGCTTCTACCAATTGCTGATTTTGGGATCGCTTTTGCGTTGACTCAAGGTCAGAGCAAAGTTCGATCAAGGAATGAAGATTGTAACCGGCCAGGGCGCAAGGGCCAGTAGCAGAATCCGGGCTCTAATACTGTTGTTTGCCACACTGACACTGGCTCCGACCACCTCCTGTATTGCTGAACTGGAATGTGCCAGTGGAGATTTTACCTGCGACGAGGGCGGTATGGTGGCGCTTCTGGCTGGCCTGCGGCCTCCTACCTTTGCCGTGGGTACAAATACCGGTCAAGTTGCTTACTCCTCCGACGGAGGCTTCACCTGGCAGTCTACTACCCTTCCCGATCCTGCCGCTACGATCAGTGGATTTATCTCCGCAGACGGTTTGATCTATGCCTATGGACGGGATTCGGGTGCCACTTCGGCCTTCTTCATTTCGAAGGACTTTGAAACATGGAGTGGGCCGCATCTTATACCGGGCAGCAGTGGGATAACTGCAGGAGGAACGGATGGGTTGCGGATCCTGGTAGTGGACAATGCCGGTCAAATCTATGAAATTTTCCGGGACGGAACCAACACTCCGGGAGTCATACCGGGTAGTGGTGGAATTTTTTATTTAACCTGGGTTTCTGGCTTCTGGTTTTATTCAGATAATGGCGGAAATAGTCTGTTCTACTCCAGCGATGGGAATTCATGGAATACTCCGTCGGTGCCGCCCGTGGACCGAATGGCCGATCTGGTTTTCGTAGGAGATCGTTATTGGGGACCCAACGATGTAGATGGATATGCAGGAGCATCCGAACCGGGCAACTGGGTGACCGACCCTACGGGAAATGTGAGCACCGGAGCCTGCTCCAGCAACGGGCTGGCTGTAGCGGTCCGGACGCTAGGACGATATGATGTTACCTTCAATGGAAACGGCCTGGATGGTTCGGGCACAACTTCCATAAGCTCTGATTTGGACGACGTAGCATGCGATGGTTCCACGTTCATAGCAGTACCCGGCATTTCAGGTGATTTTACGGTTTCTCGCTCTATGGCGCTGGACGGTTCCTGGGAAACGATTCCCAATCCAATAGGAGCAGCTGTTCCTCAGGGAATTGACTTGCTACGATAAGATTGAGTGATCCTCACAATCAGTGCGATGCGCGCTGTAGGCGCAGCGAATATCCGGCGAAATTCTTCTCTGGTCGTCCTTCCAGGGCCCGGATTCTTCAGGGACCTTTCTGCAGTTTTCTCTCGAGCGTTCGACGGCTTCCAGGACCAGGCAGGTCATGCCATATTGTTTATCCTGGTATGGGGCTCTCTATTTCTTGCCTTTGGATTTTCGCTGCTTTTTGTCATTATCTTTGTAATCTCCTCTCTGGTGAAATCTGGATTTATCTTCAGAATTGGATCAAGAGAATCAAGTCCGATGAGAAATGTGTGTGGCAACGATTCCGGGCGTGGGATCTGCTGATTTTCCCCTAAGAACCTCAGAGCTGCAATTTCAGCTGCTTAGCCTCTCTAAGAAGCATGCGTTCAGGCGCTGAACACATGCTTGACGAAATGCTGCGCTCTGTTCATATGGTGAACACAGTCTCCATTCGAGCCTGGGACTCACCGGGCGGAGCTCCGTACGGACTTTCTGACCAGCTCCTCCGAAAACTAGGCTGGCGTTTGGAATCCTACTTTCTCCTACTTTGAAAGGAGAGATGACGGAAAGCCGATTTCACATCTACTCCAACCCGGCCTTTTCTGCACGAATCAGAGAAGGACCGACTACGATTGAGAAAACACTTGGATCTTCCCGAAGAAATCAGCCATAGAATACTTGGTATTCTGGAAACCGAACCTGAGATCTCTCAAAGAGAGCTTGCGGGAAAACTGGGCATTAGTCTGGGCAGGACCAATTTTGTACTAAAGAGTCTGTTGGAAAAGGGATGGGTAAAGACTCGAAACTTTAAGAACAGTAAGAATAAATGGGCTTACGCCTATTTCCTGACTCCGGAAGGGATTGTAGAAAAAGGCCGAGTTACGGCGCGCTACATAAAGCGCAAAGTTGCGGAATATGAATCACTCAAGCAGGAAGTGGAGCATTTGAAAAAGCAATATGGGGATTATTTTGAGGATGGGGACACTCGCGATGGTCCTTCTGAATGATACCGCCCTCCCTGCGCCCAGACTCTAGAAAGGACCAATAAGAAATTGCTTTCTCTATTATTTCGACTCTGGAAGCGGCTGCGTCGCAAACGACGGAGGCAATATATTGCCGTTCTGATGCTGGCCTTCTTGAATTCCTTCGCGGAATTATTGTCTCTGGCATCCCTTCTTCCATTTCTAAGCGCACTCACGAACCCTCAGAAACTCTTTGAAGTCCCTCTGGTTAAGGTCCTGGCGAAAGAGGTGGGAATCCAGGCCGCTACAGGGCTCATCCCACCCCTTGCAGGTTTGTTTATTCTGGCTGCGATACTCGCTGGAGCAACCAGAGTTACTTTTCTAGTAGCCAGCACTCGGCTTTCTTTTGGGACAGGGGCCGATATTAGCATCGACATTTTTCGCAAAACTCTCTATCAGCCGTATAGAGTGCATATTTCCAGAAACAGCAGTCATGTGATTAACTCAATAACCGTTAATTCTAAATTGATTATTGGAAATGTTCTGATACCCGTTGTGAACGCGGTAGGAACACTATTTGTTATCGTATCCATAGTGTTCGTTCTTTTCTCCATTGATCCTCTAATCCTGGGATTATCCATTCTAATCTTTGGTTCAGTATACTCCTGTATCATACTTGTTGTTAAGCGACGTTTGCATAAGGAAGGAGAGGTGCTTTCCAGAGAGCATTCGCATGTACTAAAGATTCTTACCGAGGGGTTGGGTGGCATTCGCGATGTAATTGTTGAAGGCAGTCAAGAAATTGTAACTAGCAAATTCAGGGCATCAGATTATAAACTGCGGGCTGCTGGTGCCTATTCAGCGATTGTGGCTGCCAGTCCTCGATTCCTGCTTGAGACTACCGGAATGCTGCTGCTTTCGGCTCTCGCACTCTATATTTATTATCAGTCCGGAAGCCTCGCGGACTCGTTACCGCTAATTGGCTCTCTTGCACTGGGAGCTACGCGCCTAATGCCCGTGGCTCAGCAATTCTATCAGTCCTGGACCAGTCTCAGAGCGTCCCACGCAGTGCTCCGCGATGTCTTGAGCCTCCTGGACCAGGAAATTCCCTCCCAGGTTGGAACCGATGATGGTAAACAGCTCCCATTCGAACAATCTATTGTCCTCAAAGATATTTCATTTCGCTATCAACCCGGAAGCCCGGTTGTACTCAGGGGGATCAACCTTGAAGTAAATAAGGGAATGAGAATTGGCATTGTTGGTCAGACCGGCTGTGGAAAAAGTACACTTCTGGATATTATCATGGCTCTTCTAGAGCCTACATCCGGAGCGCTTCTCGTAGATGGATCCCCGATCAATGCTGATACTTCCCGAGCCTGGCAGCGCAGGATAGCCCATGTGCCACAGAGCATTTTCCTGCTGGATACTACAGTTGCTCGAAACATTGCCTTTGGGAACGAAGAAGACATTGATCTTGAGCGAGTGAAGGAAGCTGCACGAAGAGCGCAGGTAGATGAGTTCATTCTAAAAATGGAAGACGGATACGAAACTAAAGTGGGTGAACGAGGGATCCAGCTTTCTGGCGGACAGAGGCAGCGAATCGGAATTGCGCGAGCTCTTTATAAGCGCGCAGACGTAGTCATACTCGACGAAGCTACCAGCGCCCTCGATGAGTCCACTGAAGCTGCTGTTATGCAATCCGTAGGCGAATTAGATTCAGAGCTTACCGTGTTTATCATAGCTCATCGAATTACAACGGTACGGGACTGTGACAAGATTATCCAGATGAAAGACGGAGCCATTGAAAAGATTGGCACATTCGAAGAAGTGCTAGGATCACTTCGATGAATTCACGTTTCCATTCAGAAGAATCATTGTAAAAAATGCTTTGGGCTTTCACTTGCAGGTAATGGCCGCTGGCAGACGTAGCCAGCCGAGCAGGGTATCCAAAGGGGCCCATTAAGTTGCTGAATCTGCACCGGTACCGATCGCCTGTTAAATCAGCAATTAGGGAATTTGTAGAAGAGACGCTGGGTATAGACCTGGTAGAAGAAATGTATGGAGAGTAAAATGGGAGTATTTGTAATAGCAGAGATCGGCATTAATCATAATGGAGATCTTGATATAGCTCGTCAGCTGATTGATGTAGCAGTTGAAGCGGGGGCGGATGCCGTAAAATTTCAGAAGCGAACTGTGGACCGTGTGTATACGAAAGAG
>JAVJNR010000006.1:0-250192 GCA_040217195.1 Leptospiraceae bacterium
GGCAGCTCTTGGGGTCACCTCTCTGGAACGCCACATTACCCTTAATCGTGCCATGTATGGTTCCGACCAGGCAGCATCGGTTGAGCCATCTGGCTTTCACCAGCTGGTAGGTGCGGTAAGAAAGATTGAAAAAGCAATGGGGACCGGTGAAAAAACGGTGATCGAAGCAGAAGTTCCTATTGCTCGCAAACTCAGGGAGCACCTGGGATGGGAGTCCGACAGATAGATGTATTGAAGGCTAAAGAGCTACATAAGCACCAGGTGGCGCGCTGATGGCCTTCTGGGAGCTTCTTTGGGGATTACGGAAATGGAAGATCTATTCTCAGTCAAAGACAGTGTCATTGTGGTTACCGGTGCCAATGGATTACTTGGCAGACAGTTTTCGGCGGAACTGGAAAGCCGGGGCGCTTTGATTATAGGCTTCGACCAAAAGGATACACCTGCGGTCAATATCGTGGATGAAGACTCCGTACGGACTGCAGTAAAAAGGGTTTTCGACGAACATGGCCGTATTGATGGATTGATTCACTGCGCTGCCATGGATGCGGTACCCGGCGGCAACCAGAAGCAATCGGCTGCATATCATGAGTTTGATTTTGCCCTCTGGGAGAGGGAGGTTCAGGTGAACCTTTCCGGCTCCTTTCTGGTAACAAAGCATGTGGCGAAGCATATGATGGAGGCCAGAAACGGATCCATTGTTTTCGTATCTTCGGACCTGGGTTTAATCGCGCCTAACAATACGATTTATGAACCCGGCAATTTCAAGGACATAGCCTACGTTTCCAGCAAATCTGGTGTCATTGGATTAATGCGAGCCTGGGCTTCGTATCTTGGGCCGTACAATGTCAACGTAAATGCCCTGGTTCCGGGCGGCGTATATAACAACCAGAGTCCTCAATTTGTTGAAAAGAATGTGAAATTGAATATGAAGGGGCGTATGGCAAACGAGAACGAATACAACGGAGCGGTAGTATTTCTGTGCTCAAAAGCTTCTTCTTATATGACCGGGGCCACTTTGGTTCTGGACGGTGGGCGTACGGCCTGGTAATCCCAGTTTACGCCGAAAAAAATGAAATGAAGCGGGATCTAATTGTCGTTGGCGCAGGTGGGCATTCAAAAGCCCTTCTGGACGTAATTGAATCCTCTTCTGGATACCGAGTGAAAGGGATTCTGGGTCAGTCTAACGAGATAGGGATGCTGGTTACCGGGTACTCTGTAACCGGCACGGATGATTCTGTGAAAGAATATGCGGAACAGGGCTATTCCTTCATTATCGCAGTGGGTCAGATCAAGACTGCACAGCCCCGGAAAAGTATCGCTGAAAAACTCCGAGCGTGCAGGGCTTCGCTGGCCACAATAGTTGCTGCAACGGCGCACCAGGCAGCCAGCAGTCAAATTGGTCCAGGAGGAGCGGTGTTTCATTTCGCCCATATTGGGCCGCACGCCGAAATAGGTGAACATTGTATTGTAAATACGCATGCAGTTGTTGAGCATGATTGCAATATATCCGCATTCTGCCATATTTCGACCGGCGCAATTTTGAATGGTGGTGTATCGGTTGGAGAAGAAAGCTTTATTGGCTCCGGGGCAGTCGTTCGCGAAGGAATTTCAATTGGTTCCCGTTGCATAATTGGCGCCGGTGTTCGAGTTCTTAAGTCAGTACCTGATGGAACAATGCTTCTCTAGCTATCAAAATATTCACGTGTGCGCGAAGAATAATGCATGATAGAAAAATCTACATAATTGCCGAAGCCGGGGTTAATCATAACGGTGATCTGATGCTCGCAAAGCAGCTTATAGATGTGGCTGCGAATGCGGGGGCTGATGCTGTTAAATTTCAAACCTTTCGGGCCGAGGACCTTGCTAGTGCCTCTGCAGGGAAGGCGGCTTATCAGGTGGAAACAACTGGTCAGGAAAGCAGCCAATTGAAGATGCTTCAGGATCTTGAGTTGAGCGAAGAGGCCCATCATGAATTGATGGCACATTGTCGCAGTCAGGGGATTCAATTTCTGTCTACATCCTTTGATCTGAATAGTACAGAATTCTTGAAGAGTCTTGATTTGCCATTCTGGAAGATTCCCTCCGGGGAGATCACGCATATTCCATATATTCAAGCGATTGCCAATACGGGCAAACCCGTCCTGATATCAACGGGAATGGCCAATCTTGGAGAAATTGAAGTAGCAATAGACATTTTTATTAAGAGCGGTTATGATCGTCGCTCATTGACCTTGCTACACTGTACTACGAATTATCCCGCTGATTTTGTTGAACTGAATTTATCCGCCATAGCAACATTGCGGGAGACCTTTCAGGTCGATGTTGGTTATTCGGACCACTCTGCAGGGATTGAAGCATCGATTGCCGCGGTGGCTCTTGGAGCTACGGTTGTAGAGAAACATTTTACTCTGGATCGATCCATGCCGGGACCGGATCATCGGGCAAGTCTGGAACCATCAGAATTGGAATCACTGGTGTTGGCTGTCCGGAACATAGAAATGGCTATCGGGCATGGACGAAAGGAGCCAACGCTATCTGAGCTGGCCAACCTGCCAGTCGTGCGAAAGGGAATATACGCGAAACAGAGCATCTCCAGAGGGGAGACCCTTACCTCGGAAAACCTAATATGCAAGCGACCCGTGGCAACTCTTCCGGCCTCCCTCTGGAGCTTTGTTCTCGGAGGCACAGCGCAACGCAATTTTTCGGCCAACGAGCCAATCGACTTTTGGAATAAGTAATGCGGAAGATCTGTGTTGTAACAGGAAGTAGGGCTGAGTATGGTTTACTCTATTGGCTCATGAAGGGAATTCAAGGCTCCGAGGGCCTAGAATTCCAGCTAATAGTAACAGGAATGCATTTATCCCCTGAATTTGGGCTAACCTATCAACAAATAGAGGATGATGGATTCGAAATTGATCGTAAAGTCGAGATGCTGTTGTCGGCAGACACTCCAACCGCTGTATCGAAGTCCACTGCTCTGGGGTTGATAGGGATGGCCGACGCCCTGGCTGACCTGACCCCAGATTTGCTCGTGGTACTCGGAGATCGATTCGAGATATTTGCGGCTGCGACCGCAGCAACCCTTCAGAGGGTCCCTCTAGCACATATTCATGGTGGTGAGTCTACCTTCGGCGCAGTGGACGAAGCGATACGACACTCAATAACCAAAATGTCTCACCTCCATTTTACTGCGACAGAAGTGTATCGTAATCGAGTGATTCAACTGGGAGAAGATCCTTCAAGAGTTTTTAACGTTGGAGCGGTGGGCCTGGATAACATCCAGCGACTCGATTTTCTGGAGATAGGGGAACTGGAACAATCTCTAGGGGTATCTCTGGAGCCCGATACGGTCTTGGTTACGTATCATCCAGTAACTCTGGAATCCGCCACTGCGAAAGGTCAAATCGAGGCGCTGCTGAAAAGCCTGGACCTGGCGCGGTATCAAGTAATCTTTACCCTGCCCAATGCCGATGCGGATGGGCGCATAATTCGGGATTGTATTTTGAAATTTGCCGCTGAGCACCCAGATAGGGTCAAGGCATTCACCAGCTTGGGCCAGTTGAAATACTTATCGTTGCTCAAGTATGTATCCATTGTTGTCGGCAACTCCTCTAGCGGAATTCTTGAGGTCCCGGCTTTTGGTATTCCAACGATTAATATCGGGGATCGGCAGGCAGGTCGCATCGCGGCAAAAAGTGTCATCCACTGCGGGCCTGATTCTGTTAGCATAGAGTCTGCCATCGAGAAGGGATTTAACCAGGAGTTTCGTGAATCGCTGGCAGGCATGGCCAACCCTTACGGGTCTGGAGGGGCCACTGAAAAGATTCAGAAAATTCTCGAAGAGTTTGAAATCGAAGGAATTCTAAAAAAAAGGTTCTTTGACTTACCGCCCGCGGTTGCAGGCAGCCAGGCGAAGGCATGAATAGAAAAAAGCCTCCGGTTTTCCAGGCAGGCCCGGAGCTTTAAGAGTAATCAGAATGAAGTTTTTAATTTGTGGCATTGGTTCAATTGGCCAAAGACATTATCGAAACCTAAAATCTCTGGGGCATAGAGTGGCCGTATTGCGGCACACCGATAAAAGAACGGAATTTATTCGGAAATTTCTGGAGGGTGAGGAAAAGGAGAACGGCCCTGTTCAAATCTTCTATTCTCTGGACGAAGCGCTCCAGGAATTCGATCCTGAAGCTGTCTTCCTTGCAAATCCCAACTCCCTTCACATGGACCTTGCGCTGCAAATCGCGGAGAAAGGAAAGCATCTGTTTATAGAGAAACCCCTGACTCATACTTTGGACGGAGTTGATAAGCTTAGAGATCTGGTCGAACAAAAGAAGCTTAAAGTAATGATCGGATATAACCTGCGCTGGCATCCGCAGTTAGTGAAAATGCACCAGATGTTAGAGGACGGTGTGATTGGAAAAGTGCTTTCTGCCCACGTTGAGATGGGGGAGAACATGGAGGACTGGCATCCCTGGGAAGATTACCGAGATACTTATGCACCTTACAGGTCGGGTGGGGGTGGGGCGGTACTGTGTTTTAGCCATGATATCGATTATCTATATTGGTTTCTTGGCCGCCCTGAGCGAGTGTTGGCCATCGGAGGGAAGATGACTCCGTTGGATGGTGATGCTGAAGATATGGTAAAGGTACTTTTTCAATACCAGGACCGATCGATCGCATCTTTACATATAGATTACTGGCAGCGGCCTCATCGGAGAGTGTTTGATCTTATAGGAACGAAAGGCACCATTACCTGGGACTATGAGGCCAAGACATTGGAGCATTCCGATCATAGTACCGGAGAGGTGCAGACCGAGAATCTGGACCCAGAATTTGAACGAAATCATACCTTTATCGATGAAGTTTCCGAATTCATTGAGTCCATCCAGTCTGATACTACTCCCCCCATACCGCTACAGCAAGGGATCGATGTCCTGGAAATTTCCCTGCAGATTACAGATCAGTTGTCTTAAAATGAGAAGCGAAAAGGAAGTAAAGGTTCTTGGGATCGTACCAGCCCGCGGCGGATCCAAAGGCATCCCCCGAAAGAATATTATTGATCTGGCAGGCAAGCCTCTAATCGCACATACAATACAAACCGCGCACCAAGCCTCTCTACTGGATGCCTGCATCGTATCCACAGATGATATCGAGATAGCCGACGTGGCTCGCAAATTTGGGGCGGACGTGCCGTTTCTTCGTCCTGCTGAATTGGCCCAGGATAATTCCACCGATATCGGTTTCATGCAACATGCAATTGATTGGGTGGCCGAGCACAGACAATGGAAACCTGACATTCTGGTAATGCTTCAACCCACCAGTCCAACCAGGACTCCTGATGATATTGATTCCGTTATTAGAATTATGGTCGATAAGAATGCGGACTCTGTGCGGACCGTCGTGGATCCCAGTCCGCATAACCCCTTTAAGATGTGGACATTCATTGATGACGAAGGCCGAATGAAGCCACTTCTTCCGACGGAATACTTTGATACACTTGGCACAGACGTTCCCAGGCAAAAGCTCCCCAAATACTTCTTACAGATCGGTTTTGTCTATGCCACTCGAGTGAGCCTACTGCGCCAGGGAAAGGTAATCGGCCCAAGAATGTTTGGTTATGTCATTCCACGGGAAAGGCTTGTCGATATTGATTCTTATGAAGATCTGGCTCGAGCGGAATCTATCATGGCCGCACACGACCTAAACTCCCAGACAGACTAACAACCAATTGAACCGAAACATAGAAGGAAGGGGAGAACTTCGAATTCCTGAATCCTGGGTCTTTCCGATTGCCGCTGTCCTATTTTTGAGAAAATGAAACTAATTCATCTAGCAAACTGTAACAGTACCAACATAGGAAATGGCGCACTTATGAGTGGGCTTGAGGCCGTTCTAAGCGAAGATCTTCCAGGAAGATTGGAGTGGATTCGAGAGCCATGGGATGATTATACCTTTGGACTGAAGGAGTTTGACTCAGATTTTATCAAGTTGGTCAATCAAAGCGATGGATTAATTGTGGGCGGTGCCGTCACCTTCAACGGTCGGGATTACAATCATCAGACAGGATCCAGATTTGAGCTCCCCTTTGGGCTTTGGTCTTCCATACGAAAACCCGTAGTCTTCTATGGTCTCTCTTACAGGAACTGGGAGGGGCAGGAATATCATCATAGGGATCGTCTGATTCAACTGATCGAGAAGATATTGGAAACCCCGAACATGTTGCTTTCGGTGCGCAATGATGGCACCCGCGAATGGCTTCAGCGCACAACCGGCATAGAAGAGGACTTCCTGGAAGTTCCGGACTCTGCGGTCTTTGTGGAAACGGATCAGCAAACAAACCCCAGGGAACTGGAGCCTAATAGCAAGAACATAATACTGTCATTTAATGACGAAGATGCTTCCTTTAGGTTTTCTAGAAGAAATTCCGGAATCCCTGATGCACGAGACCACGTTATAAACCAATATGTACAGGCAGTCGAGCGCATCGCCGATGAATTCAAGGTTAATTTTATTCTCGTGCCACACTACTTTGATGATTATCAGATGATCAGTGACTTCATGAAGCGTCTACGTCCGAGAATTGGACACCAGATGACTGTCTCAACAGGCCTGAGCCGTGCAAAGGATACAGGGGCATTTTACGAAAGATACCGCCGAGTTGATCTTGCCGTCAGCATGCGAGTGCACTCGATGTCTCCATGCATTGGCCTTGGTACCCCAATGGTGGCATTAATTACCCAGGAAAGGATGCGGGATTTCATGGAGCGAGTGGACCTGGAGAATGTCTGTGTAGATGCTTTCGATAAGGATTCCGGTGAATTGCTTTATGAAAGAATGAGTCAGTCTCTGAATGCCCCCCGAAGTGTAACCGATCAATTCGGTGCTGTTCGAGACATCCTAAGGACGCAAACCCGGACCTTCCACCGACAAATCGAAAACCTCATAGGAAATCAATGAATGATGAACTTGATTCCTGGTCTTAGGATTGCATAGCAATGAATGTTTATTTTCACATAGATGAGCTCGCACGAGATGCAGTAGTTGCCTCCGCGCTCAAGAAAGAGCTAAGAAAAATCGGTGGGAAATTGACCTACGGAACCAGGATAACCACTGATCGCTATCTTGCGAAATACAATCATTTTGACGTTGTTATTCTGCCTTCGCTTCGTCACTTTGAAGTCGCCTGTCAGGATCCAGAGGTCCTGCCTGAAAACGTATTCATTCTCCAAACAGAGGCGATTGGTCAGGCCACTGGGACTCTGCGGCGCCTGAATGGAAAGTATTTCGGTGATGATCTGGAAGAGTCCCGCCCCTGGCATTCCGCCGTTGCAAGGTACCTCCTATGGGGGTATTCCCATTTAAATCCCTTCAAGGAGTTCATACCGGAATATCTTGAAAAATGCACCGTTGTTGGGCACCCTCGGCTGGCCGATGCCTGTTTAAAACCACCAAATAAAGTACATAAGCCGGTCTCCCGAAAGGTGCTTGGTCTGGTGTCTCGCTTTACCTTCTTGAGTCCGATGGATAATAGAATTCCATTCGAGAGCGTGATAAGCAGTATGCGCTTTGGAAAGAGAGTTTTTCCCTTATTTGAAAATTCACCCGACAGAGACGTTGAAGATCTGGCGTATACAGAGATTATCGACTTTCGAATAATGTTACAGATCATAATGACTCTGGAGAAGGAAAACTACGATTTGCGAGTTCGGCCTCACCCCAGAGAAAATCGTGAGGGCTGGGAAACCATTGCTAGAAAGCTTAACCTCAAAATTACTCTGTCACCCTGGGATGAACCATTCGGTCACTGGCTTCAGGAGTTGGACTATATTGTAACCCCACCTTCTACCAGTCTGTATGATGTATTCTTCCAGAAAAAGAAGCCCATTGTCATAGACCATATCGTTAGTTCAAGGGCAGAGCATACACTAACAGAGAGCGACGATCGAAACCAGATTTTGGAAGCAGTCTGCCGCCCTAAATCCGTGGAAGAAGTGGTGGATAGACTCGAGAAGGACGATATCCCGGTGAAGGAAGACATTGCGATTAAGAATCTGCAGGAGCAAGTTGGTTTCGATATCGCACATCAATCCATCGGCAATATTGTGGAGGCAATGCAGGAATTCGTAAAAAACAGACCAGGCGCGAAGACTAGTAACGTTGATTTCTGGAAATTATTGAATTATCGATTTCGAGCCAGTGCATTCCTCCACCTTCGCTGGATCAAAAACCGGATCCTCCGACGAACTGAGCAGGGTTCCGGTTTCCATTTAAGCTTCCTCCGAAAACGTTGGATTGATAGATTGACTCGGGAGGATTAATTCTTCTTTGTCTGCCCGCATGAACACCATGTCCTCAAGCATATTACCATTACTTTCGCGCAATCGTGGTCTCTTTGACGAAGAGATAAGCCTTTACGATCAGCAAATGCGTGACCTTATTATGGAATCCTCTTTCCTGGTTATCGGCGGGGCAGGCTCCATTGGCCAGGCTGTTGTGCATGAAATCTTCAAGCGAAATCCCAGGAAGCTTCATGTTGTAGACATTAGTGAAAACAACATGGTGGAGCTTGTGAGGGACGTTCGGACATCCCTCGGCTACATAGATGGTGACTTTCGTACCTTCATTCTTGATGCAGGTTCTACAGAATACGATGCATTCATAAAGGCAGACGGCAAATACGATTATGTGCTTAACCTGTCCGCGTTGAAGCATGTGCGAAGCGAAAAAGATCCATTTACGCTGATGCGTTTGATTCAGGTGAATATCCTCAACACAGAGAAGACAATGGCCCAGGCCCTGACGAACGGCAGCAGGCGCTATTTTTGCGTTTCTACAGACAAAGCGGCCGCCCCGGTTAATATGATGGGAGCGAGCAAGCGCATCATGGAACATTTCTTAATTCGGAGAAGCTTTGAATTGCCCGTATCCACGGCTCGATTCGCTAACGTTGCCTTTTCCGATGGATCACTATTACAGGGCTTCAAATTTCGATTGGAGAAGGGGCAGCCTCTCGCTGCGCCTAACGATATAAAGCGATATTTTATAACTCCGCAGGAGTCCGGTGAACTTTGTATGATGTCCTGCCTCTTTGGCGAGAACCGTGATATCTTCTTCCCCAAGTTAAGCCAGGATTTCCGTCTTATTGGATTTGATGAAATCGCAACGAAATTCCTGAATCAACGGGGATATGAACCGCAGCTTTGTGCGTCAGAGGAAGAGGCCCGGGCACTGGCGGATTCACTTCCTGCTAAAGGGAAATGGCCCTGCTACTTCTCCGCCAGTGATACTACCGGTGAGAAGGACTATGAGGAGTTCTATACGGACTCAGAAACACTTGATATGGAACGATATCCAGATATTGGAGTCATCAAGCACAGTTCAGGATATGATAATGAGGCCCTGGATGAGTTTTTGAGTTTTGTAGAAGAAAAGCGGCGGAACGGTGAGTGGACCAAAAAAGAAATTGTAACACTATTTGGCAGGATATTACCGGACTTTAAGCACGTCGACACCGGACGATATCTAGACAGCAAGATGTGAGCCCCATGGATTACTCATCCGTTGCGCAATTCATACGAGAGCAATACCACTCTTCAGATTTTATTCCTCTCCATGAACCCGTTTTTTTGGGAAACGAGAAGCGATATCTGCAGGAATGCATCGACTCAACGTTCGTATCCAGTGTAGGAAAATTTGTAGATCGGTTTGAGGAGATGGTCGCGGAGTTCACTGGCGCCAGGTATGCCGTGGCCGTTGTAAATGGAACCGCTGCATTGCATACAGCTCTCATTTGTGCAGGAGTTCGGCCGAACGATGAGGTCATAACACAACCACTAACGTTTATTGCCACTTGCAATGCAATTTCCTATTGCCAGGCAGTACCTCTCTTTGTGGATGTTGACCGAAGAACTCTCGGGATGAGTGCTGCAGCCCTCGAGAGATTTCTTTTGACGGAAACGGAGAAAACCTCAGGGGGACTGCGAAACCGTGTCACAGGGAACCGGATTGGTGCCATTCTTCCAATGCATACCTTTGGAAATCCCTGCGAAATTGAAAGAATTCAGGAACTCGCTCGGTCTTTTGAAGTACCAATGATCGAAGATGCGGCTGAGAGCCTGGGTAGCTATTACGGAGAAAAGCATACAGGCCGCTTTGGTCTGATAGGCACGTTCAGCTTCAACGGAAACAAAACTATCACAACTGGCGGAGGCGGAATGGTAATCACAGACGATCCGGGCCTTGCCAGCAGAGCGAAGCATCTAACAACCACTGCAAAGCTACCCCATGAATATGAATTCCTCCATGACGAAATAGGGTTTAATTACCGACTGCCCAACATTAATGCTGCACTTGGGTGCGCGCAAATGGAGTCGCTTCCACTAATTCTTCGAAGGAAGAAGAAACTCGCATCAAAATATCGCGAATTCTTCGCACAAAAGGATGTGGAATTCGTGGAAGCTGTATCGCCGGGAAAATCCAACCACTGGCTTAACGCTCTGGTGCTCCAGAATCCGGAAGAGCGACAGGCTTTTCTGGAATTCATGAACAGTTCCGGAGTTATGGTCAGGCCCGTTTGGCGACTGATGAGCCGCCTTCCGATGTTTGAAAGCGCCCCCAGGGGAAATCTATACGTTGCTGAGTCGCTGGAACAAAGAGTAGTCAATATCCCCAGTGGCCCTCGGATGATGGAAAAAGAGGAGAAATCTTGAAGAACTGGAAGGACATACTTCTGCGAAAAGAGGACAGTCTGGTGGATGCTATTCAGAAGATTGATGCCTCCGGGGCGCAAATTGCCATTATCGCCGATGAACAGGGAAAGCTTGAAGGAGTGTTAACGGATGGCGATGTTCGACGATCAATCCTGAAGGGCTATGATCTCAAAGTTCTGGTAAAGGACGTGATGAATCGCAATCCGCGTACTGTTCTGGCATCCACCCCCAGTAGCGAAATATTGCATATAATGCGAAAGAACACCTACCACCAGATACCGCTGGTGGATGAGGAGGGCCGGGTTGCTGGACTGATTACGCTGGATGAATTGATTGGCGCTACGGACAGACCCAATCGAGTGGTTCTGATGGCTGGCGGACAGGGAAAGCGCCTACATCCCTTAACCATCGACACCCCAAAGCCTCTATTGCAGGTGGGTGGACGACCCATTCTTGAGAGTATTGTCCAGAGATTCGCTGACCAGGGGTTCGTGCATTTTTTTATCTCAGTGAATTACAAAGCCGAAATGATCTGCGATTATTTTGGCAACGGAGAACGCTGGGGAGTGAATATTCAGTATATTCACGAGGATAAGAGCCTTGGAACAGCCGGAGCTCTGTCATTAATCGAAGAACAGTTGGAGGATCCGATCATCGTTATGAACGGCGACCTGCTGACTCATGTGAACTTTAACTTCATGTTAAAGTTTCACCTGGAAACGGATTCAGTTGCAACCATGGCGGTTCGAGAGTATGATTTTGAAGTGCCCTATGGTGTAGTAAGTGTTGAAAATCAGCGAATTCGCGAAATCGAGGAGAAGCCCATTCACCGCTTTTTCGTGAATGCGGGTATCTACGTTCTTTCCCCGGAAGCATTATCATATCTCCCTCAGAACCAGCATTTGAATATGACCACGTTATTTGATACCCTGGTAGCCCAGGATCGTATCGCATCCGCCTATCCGCTGCGGGAGTACTGGTTGGACATTGGACGAATGAGCGATTATGAAAAAGCCAAAAATGAATACGGATTGATCGAAGATGTACAGGGGTAAGAGATTTCTGGGTATTATTCCGGCCCGCCAGGGCTCCCGGGGACTTCCCGGGAAGAATATCATGAATCTATGTGGAAAGCCTCTTATTGGCTGGAGCATTGAAACGGCCAGTAGAAGCGTTTATCTGGACGAATGTATAGTGTCCTCCGACGGCGAAGATATCCTTAGTATTGCAAAGACCTTTGGGGCTTCTGTTCCCTTCGTTCGTCCCATTGAGCTGGCAACGGACTCCGCTACTTCCATAGCTGTTGTGGTCCATGCCCTGGATTTCTTCAAGAATGAAAAAGGAATCGAGTTCGACTATATTGTGCTTCTGGAACCTACATCACCTCTCCGAGAGGATGGCGACATTGATAGGATGATTGAGCGAATCATTGAACTGGAAGACTCCTTTGATGCAATTGTAAGTGTGGGTGAGGTTCGGGAGCATCCTTCCATTATGAAGCGGATTCTTGAAAACGAAATTGAACCCTTTTGCCCGGGGCTACCGATGACCACACGGAGACAGGACAACGCAGTTGCTTTTTTCCCATACGGTGTAGCGTATATTACCAGGGCAGAAGTTCTGAGGTCCGAGCAAACGTTCTATCCGAAGAGAACCACCTGGTACGAAATCCAGAGATATCAGTGCTACGAGATAGATGATCTCTATGATTTTCTCTGTGTCGAATCGGTAATGAGGCGAGAATGGAAGATTCAATGAAGATTCTAGTAGTTGGTCTGGGCTCCATGGGCAAACGTAGAGTGAGGAACTTACAGGCTCTAGGTGTTAGGGAAGTCTACGGCTTTGATCCGCGTCCGGATCGCAGGGAGGAAGCCCTGAAAAAATACGATATTCAGGTCTTCCAGAATTTTGAGGAGGCCCTGGTCAAGAATCCGGATATTATGGTGATTTCGACTCCACCGGACTTACATATGGAATACGCATTTATTGCTCTGGAGCGAAAGCTACATTGTTTTATAGAAGCCTCGGTAGTCGACGCGGATCGGATTCTTGAACTGGGAAAATCAGTGGAAGGGACAGGGCTGGTATTCGCTCCTTCCTGTACCATGCGTTACTTCCCGGGCCCGGCGAAAGCAAAAGAGCTGGTTCAATCCGGAGTACTCGGTCGCATTCTTACTATCAACTATCATGTCGGTCAATATCTTCCGGACTGGCACCCGTGGGAAGATATCCAGGACTATTATGTTTCGAAGCCCGAGACCGGTGGTGCCCGGGAAATTGTTCCATTTGAGCTAACCTGGTTGAACGATGTATTTGGTCCGGCCATTGCCCTGGGTTGCCACAAGGCCAAGCAAAGTAGCATGTCAGCGCACATTGACGATGTCTATTTCTGCCTGTGTCGCTATGAAAGCGGTGCGATCCTGAACCTTACTGTGGAAGTGCTATCCAGGCCAAAGGCCACTAGAGAGCTCCGGGTCCTCGGAGAAGAAGGAGAGTTGGTCTTTAGTTCTGACACTAATTCTATCAGATTCATTAATACAAGCATGAATGATTGGGAAGAGGTTTCATTCGCCCACGGGACATTGGAGTCCAATTATATCAACCCTGAAGAACCCTATATTGCGGAAATGAGGGACTTTTTAAGAGCCATTCGCGACGGCGGCAAAAGTCCATTTCCGAATACACTGACCGATGATCATGATGTATTGCAGCTATTATATTCACTTGAGAGAGAGGCCGTGCGCTAATGGACTATACACAACGTCTACTCAGGGCCATTCCCGGCGGGGCTCACACATACTCCAGGGGCTTTGATCAGTTTCCTGAAAACGCTCCTTCCATATTGAAGCGCGGAAAGGGTGCATACGCGTACGATGCAGAGGAGAATGAGTATCTGGATTACGGAATGGCTCTTCGCGCAGTCCATATCGGCTATGCGGAGGAGGCCATCGACGAAGCGGCAATTGCGCAAATCCGAAACGGAAATAATCTCACCCGTCCATCCATGATAGAACTGGAAGCGGCGGAACTGATGATCGAACTCATCGATTCGGTGGATATGGTAAAATTCACCAAAAACGGATCAACTGCTGTATCGGCGGCGGTCAAGCTAGCTCGGGCTTACACCGGCAGAGATTTTGTGGCGCGATGTGCAGAACATCCCTTCTTTTCCTATGACGACTGGTTTATAGGTTCCACACCCATCGTCAGGGGGATTCCCAGAGAAACCCAGGAACAGACCAAATCGTTTCCTTACAATGATCTGGGAGCCCTGGAAGAATTGATTACCCGGTATCCAAATCAATTTGCCTGTGTAGTGCTGGAAGCGGCCACTACTGAGCCCCCTGCTGAAGGCTACTTTCGTGGAATCAGGGAACTCTGTAATAGGCACGGAATATTGCTCATTCTGGATGAAATGATAACTGGATTTCGCTGGCACATGAAGGGTGCCCAGCACCTTTACTCCGTTGAGCCGGATCTATGTACTTTCGGAAAGGCCATGGCCAATGGTTACTCAGTAGCCTGTGTTGGTGGTCGGAGAGAAGTCATGGAGTTGGGGTCCATTGAGCTAGAAGGTAGGGAGAGAGTCTTCTTGCTTTCAACCACGCATGGAGCGGAAATGAGCGGCCTTGGCGCATTTGTGGCTACCATGAAGTATATGGAGGAGCATCAAGTGGTGGATCACCTGTGGAGCTATGGGGCGCAGCTTATTGATTTGTTGAATAAGCGAGCAGAAGAGTTTAATGTTTCGCATAGCTTTCGGGCTGGCGGGATTCCCTGTTCGCCCTTCTATCTAACATTGGATGCGCACGGCAATAATTCTCTCGAACTAAGAACTCTTTTCTCTCAGGAGATGATTCGCGGCGGGGTGCTGATTCCCTGGATTGCTCTTAGCTTTCGTCATGGTGAGCAGGAACTGGAAAAGACGGATGTTGCGCTCTGCAGTGCCCTTCGAACGTATGCGGATGCACTGGAAAATGGGACCAGGAATCTACTAAAGAGTGCACCGATACAACCGGTGTTCCGAAGGTTTAACTAATGCTCCTTCCAGGAGAGATCAAGAATTGAGACTTGCCCTTGTATCATTAAATCCTTGCTGGGAGGATCGAGAAGCCTCCTTTGAAAGGAGTAAAGAAGCAGTGACGGTGGCCGGTAAAAATCGTCCCGATCTAATTGTGTTTCCAGAAATGACTCTGACCGGTTTTTCGATGAATACGTCTGTCACAGCTGAAAATCCTCAAGATTCTCGCTCCATGCAACTATTCTCGGAGCTTTCGATGGAGGTTCGTACCCCAATACTCTATGGAATTACCTTGAGTTCCAGGCAAGGGGCAACAAATACCGCTCTGACTGTGGATGCAAATGGTCAAATCGTCGCTCGTTATGATAAAGTACATCCTTTTTCATTTGCGCAGGAGGATCAGTTTTTCCAGGCAGGAAACACTATAACTACCGCGAGTATCAACGACATGGCAATGGGGCTGACCATCTGTTACGACCTGCGATTTCCGGAGCTTTATACTGCTTTGTCCAGGAATTGCCAGGCTCTGGTCAATATTGCTAATTGGCCAGGGCTCAGGAAGGACCACTGGTTTACACTTCTTCGGGCAAGAGCCATTGAAAATCAGGCATTCATGGTGGGCGTTAATCGAACCGGAGTAGACGGCAAAGGAATCGAATACGCTCGGAGCACCGCAGTGGTTCGACCCAACGGAGAATGGTTGAGCCCATTGGAATCCGAAGGATTGATCGATTGGTATGAATTGGACCCCGGTGAAGTTTTAAGCGCGAGAGGCGAATTCCCCACTTGTAAGGATCGCAGACCGGAGCTGTACCGTAGCATTATATGAACTCATCGCAACTGGAGAATAAGGTCGTTATTGTTAGCGGCGGGGCCGGGCGGCTTGGGCGGGTCTTTTCAGAGGCCATTGTATCAGAAGGTGGAGTAGCAGTCATTGCTGATGTAGATCAACGTCGGGCCGAGGTAGTGGCGGAGGAAATAGAAAAGGACCATCCTGGAGCCGGTGTCCTTCCTGTTGAGCTGGATATACGGTCTGTTGCATCGATTCGCACAGTAATTGAAAATGTGGAAGGGAAGTATGGTCGCATTGATGCACTTGTCAATAACGCCTACCCGAGAAATAAAAATTACGGCCGAAAGTTTTTTGAGGTCGAATACAAGGACTTCTGCGAAAACATGGGAATGCATGTTGGTGGTTATTTTCTGACCAGCCAGGAGCTTGCCCGCCACTTCTTGGGTCAGGGTTACGGCAATATCGTAAATATTTCATCGATATATGGTACTATCGCCCCCCGATTTGAGATTTATGAGGGCACGGAAATGACGACTCCAGTTGAATACGCTGCGATCAAGGCTGCCATCAATCATCTGACTCGATACATGGCTCAGTATCTAAAAAAGGATAGTATTAGAGTGAACAGCCTGAGTCCCGGTGGTATTCTAGATAATCAACCGGAGACCTTCTTGAATGCCTACCGGGAACGTAGCGGTACGACTGGTATGCTGGACGCGAAAGATGTAACGGGAACTCTGGTCTATCTGCTAAGCGATGCATCAAATGTTCTTACGGGGCAGAACATCATAGTGGATGACGGTTTTACACTTTGAGAGAAGCACAGATGAGGGGCATCCGCTTTATGCAATGCCTTAAAATACGGACTCCAGACAAGAAGGAACTATATGTATAATACCATTACAAAATGTAGAATATGCAGAAGCGAAGAGCTTATAGCGGTGGTCGCCCTTGGGCAACAGTATCTCACAGGCGTATTTCCCCGAAAGAGGGAAGATGAGATTACCAAAGGACCGCTGGAGCTAGTCTACTGTAAGAGTTGCGGTTTACTGCAATTGAAGCATTCTTATGCTATCGAGGAAATGTACGGTGAAAACTATGGCTACCGCTCCGGGCTAAACCGGTCCATGGTCAAGCATTTACAAAACAAGATACAATTCCTCGAACGAATGGCGAAACCAGGCTCTGATGATGTTGTAATCGACATCGGCAGCAACGATGCAACCTCCCTCAAGGCCTATCAGGGCCCCTTCAGGAAGGTGGGTATTGATCCAACCGGGAAGAAGTTTCAGAAGTATTACTCAGAGGGTATTGATCTAATTCCGGATTTCTTCAGCGCGCAACTATTTCATGATAAGTTCCCCGGTAGGAAGGCCAAAATCGTAACTTCCATTGCTATGTTCTACGATCTTGAGGATCCTGTTGACTTTGTTCGGAACATCTACTCCGTGCTGGACGATGAGGGCATATGGCATTTCGAGCAAAGCTATATGCCTTCGATGCTTAGAACGAACTCGTACGATACGATTTGTCATGAACACCTTGAATTCTATTCGTTAGGTGTGATAAGGGATATGCTGAATAGATGCGACATGAAGATTCTGGATGTGCAGATGAACGCGGTAAACGGTGGCAGCTTTGCAGTTACCGCGAGCAAGAAATCTGCAAGCTATCGACCCAACCATGCGGTCATCCAATGGCTCATCGACCAGGAGTTAGATATGGGGTTGAATTCACTGAAGCCCTACCGGGATTTTGAAGATCGAGTATATAAACATCGAAAGAATTTGAAAGACCTGATCGAAGCTCTGGTCTCCGACGGGAAAAAGGTTCTGGGATACGGGGCCAGCACCAAAGGAAACGTATTGCTCCAATTCTGTGACCTCACCGAAAGGCATATACCATTTATCGCAGATATTAATGAAGACAAATTCGGAGCTTTCACACCGGGGACTGGAATTCCGATTATTTCTGAGGAGGAAGCGAAGGCGATGAAGCCTGATTACTTCCTGGTGCTGCCCTGGCATTTCAAGAACAATATTCTGGAGCGGGAAAAGGATTACCTGGATGCGGGCGGGAAGTTCATCTTTCCTCTGCCGGAAATTGAAATAATGCACTACTAGTAGGCCCTTTGATTAACGAGTTGTCCCGGGAAAGAGGATACCGTTCTGCAGGGATGATTGCCGTCAGTGCTTACAAAAAGGCAGGTTCATAGATAATGATCGTAACGGCCTAAGAGGGCGGGTTGTGACATATTCCAAAACAATCTTGCTGCATATAGGGGAAAAAAGCCGTGCAGCGAGTCTTGCTTATTCTTGAGTCGAAAGAGACAGCCTTTCACGGGGCTCATGGAGAAGTTTGGATTTGAGATGCTTAACGGAAGGGCTCTGCTTCGCGGGTAAATAGGAGCAAGGTACATAGTAATACTCAGGGTAAAAGCACCAAACTTTCATCCATACGTGAAGTTATTGCTGAATAGTTTTTTTCGATTCTTCGATGGATTGGGGTCCAGAGTCAACCTTCAACACAGCCCGGTTTACTGAGGGACGTTGCGAAATCTATCTTGGCGTCAGGGCAGGCAAAAATTCTCAGTGGCAATGATAAAGTGCTAGATCTGATGACAGGCGATTGGTTCGAATGGTTTACCGGCTAGAATGGGCTTAAAAGTAGCTGAAATTTCCATGGAGTTCTTTGTATAAATAAGGAGTTGGTCATGAAGGATTTGTTGAAGGGAAACTATAATATGGACTCGTATGATGACTTGTCTCAAAAGGCGGATTCGCTGCGTGAGAAAGCAGCATTAACTGAAGTGGAGATCTTCAAAGAGAAAGCAAAAAGCTCCATAGGTGGCAGTATGGTATTTGTAGAAAGAGAACGACTGGTTTGGGATGGGGAGTAGGAAGTTAAAACCTGATGAATGAGGGTTTTCAGAAGCTTGTTCAAAGTATTTCGGAAATAGGGGAAGGCTTCCACAGGGAAAAAATCCTCAGTAATGTCCGAAATAACATCGGCCAAATCGAAAAATCGCTGAAAGAACTGCCCGCGCCCGCAGGGGCCAAATTGAAGTCAGGCATCATTTTGTCTGCGGGGCCCAGTCTAAAAGAAACCAACGCTATCCAAAGAATACTTGATTCGGGATACGATGGATCCATCATCAGTGTTGACGGAGCCTACGTGGCCTGCCTGGAAAAAGGATTAATTCCTGACTATGTATTGTGTCTGGATCCCCATGCGACACGAATCGTTCGATGGTTTGGCGATCCTGATATTGAGGAAAACTCCCGGGGCGATGACTATTTTGAAAGGCAGGATCTGAATATTGACTTCCGGCTAGACAAACTGGGGAAGAACCAAAGCAGCATTGATTTGGTAAATGAAAATGCACCTCGCACCACGGCTATCATTGCTACAACAGTACATTCAACCGTCACAAATCGACTGAAGCAGGCCGGATTTGACATTTATTGGTGGCATCCTTTAGTGGATGATCCATTACGGGAACACAGCATAACTAAACAAATGTACGATATGCGGAAGTTACCGTGCTTCAATACAGGTGGCACCGTTGGTACCGCAGCTTGGGTGTTTGCCAACTCGATATTAGGGATTGAAAATATTGGCGTGACTGGGATGGATTATGGCTACAGAAGTGACACTCCTATAGAAGAGACCCAAACCTACTACGAATTGATGCTACATAAGGATAGTCGCGAAATCTCAGATTATTTCATTAATTTTACATTCCCGCTCAACGGTAAAGAATGCTATACAGATCCAACATATTACTGGTACCGGGAAAACTTTTTACAGTTGCTTAACCGTCAGAATAATGATATTTTTAATTGCAGCGAAGCGGGTACTCTTTTCGGCGATCATGTTACATGTATTTCCCTTCAGGACTTCTTGAAGAAATTTGGTGGTTAAAAATGGCAAAGATACTATTTATCAATCCGGTTGTTAGAGAAGAAGACAAACCCAAACATATTCCCTATGGGATAGCCATGTTGGCTGCCATAGCCATAGATAAGAATCACCAGGTCCAGGTTTATGATGCCAATGCACATAGGCTTGGCTACGATATCGTTGCGGATGTCGTAAACGCGGATGATTGGGATGTCATTGCGATCGGCGGATTGACAACTACCTATGGTTCTATCAAGAAAACGGTCAAGATAATCAAGGAAGCCAAGCCCGATGTCATGATAATGGCCGGTGGCGGTTTCATGACCAGTATGCCCCTGGATATAATGTCCTGGTTGCCAGAAATCGATCTAGGTATTATCGGTGAGGCTGTCATAACCTTTCCTGAAGTACTGGAGATGATTGATCAGAAGAATTTTGATTTCAGTTCAACCAAGGGAGTCTGCTATCGTGATTCCGATGGCAACCCGAAACTTACTCAAGTAAGAGAAATACTAAAGAATATAGATTTGTTGCCGTACCCCGCATGGGATTTATTTCCTTTGGATATTTATTTTGAAAACTCCCAGCTGCTATTTAGCGAGGCATCTTACTATGCCAAAAAACGAATCGACATAAACGGCAGTTATGGCTGCAGCCTCTTGTGTAAATTTTGCTGGCATCTTGGTTCGATCGGAGATATGGTTATTGCAGAGGACCATACCGGCAAACAAGACGTTCAATTTACGTACGGTAGAATCAATCGATACCACAGTCCTAAATACATTGTGGACATGGTCGTAGATCTGAAGCAACGATTTGACATTGATTTTGTAACCTTTCTGGATGAAAATTTGATGACCATGGATGCCGCCAGTCGGCGAACCTGGCTGGCAGAGATTTGTGATCTGTGGATTGAGGCTGGCCTACAGCCGACTTCCCGAAGAGATGGTAAGTCGGACGAGTTCAATGAAGGCGGCGTATTCTGGAGTGGCACAAGCCACGCTAACCTTCACACGCCAGAAGTCCTGAAGAAGATGTATGAAGCCGGCTGCTCCCACCTGGTTTATGGAATTGAGTCGTTCGATCCGGCGGTTCTGAAAAACCTCGGAAAAGGTACTAGCCAGAGAAGAAACATGGAAGCAGTCGATACATGTTTGGATTCCGGCATTTCTCCTATACCAAACCTCATCATCGGATTCCCGGAGGATACCTTTGAAGGAATTAAGATCACAATGGAAGCAATGCAGGAACTGGGTATCCACGCGAAGCCCCACTTTGCCACTCCCTATCCTGGATCGGAATGGTATAATACTTATAAGGATTCAATTCTGAAGCAATACGATGGTGATCTGGAAGCTTACATTCTAGATCTGGGCGATGCGACTAAACCGACGGTTTCTATCTCCCATAACTTTAGCCAATTAGAGCTTATTGGGTTACAGGAAATCATGGGGACTCGTAATTTTAGGTTGCTTGAGCTGGCAAGGGAGCATTGGGAGCGGACTCGGAAAACGGGCGATGAATATGCTTTTGTGCAGCCATCGCCGCATTTCACGCAAATCAAGAGTAAAGAAAAGGCCCCATCCGTTAGTCTTGCCGCTTTATAACAGTGATCGGTATATTTATTACCGCACGTTTGGGCTCCAAGAGGCTGCCCGGAAAGCAACTACTTGAGGTATGCGGGCGTCCGATCATGGACTACCTGCTATTGCGCATTCGGCATGAATTTCAAGAAGAGCTAAAGCTCGGTAGCATTCGAATAATAATTACAACCGCGGACGAGCCAATAAATCGGAAATTTGAAGAGATATACTCGAACCAGCCAATTGATGTCTTTTATGGCTCGCCCCGAAACTTACCATTAAGACATTTACAGGCAGCCCAGAGCTTTGGAGTAGATAGAATAGTTTGTGTAGAAGCCGATGACGTTTTCTGCTCAACCAGCGCAATGCGCCAGGTGTATCAATCTATGCTAGAAGGGAATGGCATTGTTCGTACAACGGGCCTACCGTTAGGTATGAACAATATGGGGTATCAGACGCGGTTTCTGGAAAATGCGATTGGCCTAAACCCTCCGGAGATTCTTGAGACCGGTTGGACTACAATCTTTAATGATTCAGAGGTCACCGAGATCAATTACGATGTGAGCTATCCACCAGAGCTGCGATTCACAATGGATTATCAGGAGGATTTTGACTTCTTTTCAAGAATCATTGAAAAGTTTCTCTCGAACATCGAGAGCATTCCTGATGAATCCATCATTTCCTATGCTCTTAGTGATAATCTATATAGGATGAATTCGCATTTGACTGAACAATATTGGACGAATTTTCGAGAAGAGCAAAAGGACGGAGAAAACTCAATTACCAATGTGGATACGCAGTAAATGGTTATGGTCATTCCCATCCAGAACTCAGAAATGTCCCCATGTCGCCTTTTCCCTTTCCAGAATATGGCTGCAAGCCCTAATGTCAGCTGGAGCTCTCCGGATTCAGAATATTCACCTTAGAAGCTCAGTCATCGGCGTCTCTGTCCGTATCCGTGAGCTCTGCGTGGCACTGTTCTCTTGCCCGTTAACTTCTCCTGATGCAAGATAGTAAAAAAATAAAAGTATTCATAATCGTAGCCAGCCCTTTGACCCAAAACATTCTGGAACGAATCGGTTATAAAGAGTTCGGGGAAGTATTTGACGTTTGGGTGGTAGACTGTCTATACTGGCTGCGTAATGAAGCTAAAGCGATCCATTACCAGCCTGGAATTGCGGACAGGGTTTGCCCCATCTCTTCTCAAGCAGAATTCGAAGAGCTATGTGAATCTCATCAACCCAATTATCTTATCGATTTTACAGGTGGCGGATCGTATACCCGAATCATCCAAAATATTGCAGCAAGCAAGAAAATATCTTATATCACGCATAATATCACTCCTCTTCCGAGTCCTCCAATGCTGGGCGGCCTAAAGAACCGTCGACTCTTTGAAACTCTAAAAAAGCTCCCTTCTTTTATATTCCGAAAATTGTTCGCTCGGAGAAGACGGCCGGATATAGGTCTGGTCGCAGGAGATGGCGGTTTGAATGGTTGGACCACTAATGCGCGCCATATCGTTTGGACCGCATCACCTGACTACTTTACGTATAAAAAAGTTAGGGAGGATGAAAAGCGGATTTCGAGGCTGGCTGAGCTCGGTTTAAAGGAAAATGGCTATATAGTTTTTATCGATGATTGCCTCGCACGGAGTTTTGACTTTCTTCTGGTCGGTGGCGGCCATATCGTTGAGGAGTCTGAGTATCTGGCTCGGCTAGATCGTTGCTTTTCCCAGATAGAGGACGCGCTCGGTATTCCGGTAATTATTGCCGCCCATCCGAATGGAAAAGAGTTTAGTGACTACGCCACGATTTTTTCAGGTAGGCGGGTATTCTTCGGGAAGACAGCTCTACTGTCTTCTGGAGCAACGCATGCTATTACTCATTTTTCATGTGCCGTGTCATTTGCGGTGCTTTTTCGCAAGCCAGTGCTTTTTCTAGGAATGAGAGAAACAGACAGAAGCTTTCAGGGAGCGAGTCAGGAATACATGGCGCGAATTCTGGGTCGGCCAATAATAAATGTGTCGGATCCATTGGCGCACCCGTTCAAGGTGACAGATGGTTTCGGTGGCCCGGTAGAGGAAATAAAGTACGCAAATTATATGCGACGCTTCATTACAAATACGCACCCTGTAGGAACCAATTCATTCGATAGTCTCATCAATCATATAACCGCCACCGGTTAGAATAAATTCAGGTCTGCATTGAGTTAATAAGGACGATCATATGTTCAGGAAGATACTTAATTTAAAGGATGCCTTTCGAGACCGGCAGCGCATTGGCATAGCCCTAAGCAAAGGTGCAGCCGCATGCTACTTGCGGCAGGTAATAAATACCGAACCGGAAACCTGGGAGTTCTCCGGTTTTTCACAGAACGGCGAAGATGGGATATTGCAGGTTCTTCGCAGTCAGCTCAAGGTCAATAATCGCTACTTTATAGAGATTGGTGCTGCAGACGGCATTGATAACAATTCTGCCTGGATGGCCATCGTCGAGAAATATAACGGACTGATGATTGAAGGAAGTCCTGAATTAGTATTTCGGGCCCGTCGCATGGTAGGCCACTATAGCCTGGGACTTCAAATTGAAGAAATGTTCGTAGATATTGATTCAGCTGAGAATATCAAGACATTGTCTGATTACCTGGACCCGGATGTGATGTCCCTGGATATCGATGGAATAGACTATTTTGTAGCAGAGAAGCTTTTTGCTGCCGGATTCAGGCCAAAGATTTTTGCCGTGGAGTATAATTCTGTGCACGGCCCAGAAAAGGCCCGATGCGTTAAGTACTCTCGAAACTTTAATTATACAAAGGCACATCCTTCCGAACTCTACTATGGAGTCTCGATCGGTGCATGGAGGCACTTATTTGAGTCTCAGGGGTATCGGTTTGTTACTGTGGACCGAAATGGAGTGAATGCCTTTTTCGTAGACCCAGAACATTTCGATTCCGGATTCCTGGATGGGGTTCGAGGCTCGAAGTTTCGTGAGAATCAGCTGCAATGGAAAAAATTCAGAACCGGGCACGAAGGGCAATTCGAGCTTATCAAGGATATGGAATTCTATGAGCCCGCATAGTCCTGGCCCAAGCAATTATTTCGCAGATAACTGAGCAATGACCCAATCGAAAGATATAAAAAGCACGCCCCTTTTATCTATCTGCATAAACACTCGAAACAGAAAGGACCTGCTGAAGGAAACCCTGGATAGCTTTATTGCGGACATCCAGAAATGCAGCGAGTTAGTGGAGATACTGGTGGTGGATGGTCAATCAACAGACGGCACTCTCGAGCTCCTCCAGGAATATTCGAGAAAGTTTCCCTATTTTCGCTTTCATAGCCCGGATGAATTGGTGGGTATAGATGAGGGGTATGACCTCAGTGTAATCCATGCCACCGGCAACTATTGCTGGATGATGCCAGACGATGATTTGCTGGTTGCTGGCGGTCTGCTGAAAATCTGTGATGAACTAAGAAGTGAGCGCGATCTATATATTGTTAACCTCGAATGTTATACAAAGACTCTCAAGACAGATCTAAAGCAACGCCTTTATACCCGTGGTTCGGATAGAACCTATCAATTACCTGAGGATAGGGAGTTATTTCTGAACGATTGCCTGCTGGGACTATCCTACATCGGTTCTGTCGTGATTCGGCGAGACCTCTGGTTCGACCTGGATCGATCGCTTTACTACGGAAGCTATTTTGCTCATGTGGCCGTAATACTTGGCAGTGAGCGGCTCCATAGTATACGTTATATTGATGAACCCATCATACTCTATCGCAGTGCTAATAGCAGTTGGACGCCCCGGAGCTTTGAGATCTGGAACATGAAATGGCCCGAATTGGTCTGGGAGTTCGAAGGAGACCGGATCCCAAGCCTAGAGCAAATTGTTCCCAGGGAATTCTGGAACAATAAGCGGACGGTTCTGAAAAGTAGGGCGATGGGAGAGTACAATCTCGATTTGTATCGCCGATATTTCTCCGGTCGATCAAATATCCGGTCCCGGTGGGCTCTGCTGATAATTGCATTTCTTCCGATTTGTTTCCTGAATTCTGTAGTGTTGCTCCACTGTCTTTTTTTTAAGCGTTCCGGTCTGTATACGATCTACAATGTGATGAGCAGTTCCCGGTGCCCTCAGCTTTCCCGCTTGTTGGTTCGTGCACTTGGTTTACGACTGGCCTGAACGATTTACCATCCAAAACAAGAGTATTGTAAGAATAGACCTATGAATAATAGTTTTGCCTCAGTATACAAAGATAAGCGAGTTATTGTCACTGGCCATACTGGATTCAAAGGTAGCTGGTTAACACTGTGGCTCCAGAGATTGGGAGCGAAGGTGACCGGTATATCAGATCGTATCCCCACTACACCGTCTAATTTTGAGGCTAGCGGTTTAATCGATAGTGTCAATGATGTTCGTGCCGACTTGCTGGATTTGGAAAAAATTCAGCAGACATTTCGTGAATGCAGGCCGCACTTTGTGTTTCATCTGGCAGCCCAGGCCCTTGTAAAGGAGTCTTACGATAACCCGATACGTACCTTTCAAACCAACGCTTTAGGATCTGTCCATTTAATGGAGGCATTGAAGGGGCTGGAGGATCCGGCGGTTGCTGTAATGATTACCAGCGACAAGGTGTATGACAATGTAGAATGGGTCTGGGGGTACCGTGAAACGGATGCCCTGGGTGGTAAAGATCCCTACAGCGCTTCCAAGAGCATGGCGGAAATCGCGATTAAGAGCTACCTGAAATCTTTACTCCATGAAAAAGGAACTCTAAAGGTTGGGATTGGGCGGGCTGGCAATGTCATTGGTGGCGGAGATTGGGCTGAGGCTCGCATAGTTCCAGACTGTGTTCGCGCTTGGTCCCGGGGCGATAGTGTCAGTATTCGAAGCCCCCGGGCGACTCGCCCCTGGCAGCATGTGCTCGAGCCTCTGAGCGGATATTTGCTTCTGGGCAAGGCTCTTGCCGAAGAACCGAATCTACACTCCGAAGCATTCAATTTTGGACCAGTGGCTGGTCAGAGCAAGTCTGTGGGAGACTTGATTCTGGAAATGGAAAAGCATTGGTCCAATGTACGGTGGGAGGATCTCTCGGCGCAGGGCAGCCCATTTCTCGAAGCGGGTCTCTTGAAGTTGAATTGTGATAAGGCTCTGTACCATCTTGATTGGCTGCCTACCCTTCAGTTTGAAGAAACCGTCGCAATGACAGTGCAATGGTACCGGGAGTTCTATGAAGGTGGAGACATGAAATCGTACTCAGTAAATCAGATAGATCAATATGTTCACCTTGCCAGAGAAAGGGGGAATGGGTGGGCGAAATAAGAAAGGAAAAGCAAATCGTACTAACACCGCTGGACATCATTGAGGCACCAGGCGGTGAAGTAATGCATGCTATGAAAGCCAGTTCCCCAGGTTTTCATGGTTTTGGGGAGGCTTATTTTTCTGTGATCGACTACGGGGTGATAAGGGCCTGGAAAAAGCATAATCGTATGACCATGAATCTTGTGGTTCCCGTTGGCCAGGTTAGATTTGTGTTTTGCGAAGAGCCCGGTCCGGGGAGCTCGTCTTTTAAGGAAATCATTCTTTCGCGAGAAAATTACCAGCGAATTACTGTTCCGCCCGGAATCTGGTTTGGGTTTCAGGGACTGGATGCCAGGCCATCCGTCCTGCTGAACCTGGCGAGCATAGAGCATGACCCGAAAGAGGTGGAGCGGCGTCAAATCTCTGAAATGGACTTCGATTGGAGTAATCAAGAATGAAGGTAGTAATCCTTGCAGGCGGCTTTGGAACGCGACTCTCAGAGTACACGGAAACTATTCCCAAGCCAATGGTACCTATTGGCGGCAGGCCAATCGTATGGCATATTATGCAGCGGTATGCGAATTACGGCCACAAGGATTTCTACCTTGCGCTGGGATATAAATCAGAAGTCTTCAAAGATTACTTTCTGAATTACCGAAATCTGAACTCCGACTTTACGATTGATCTTAAAACCGGTGCCATCGAGCATCATCAGTTTGAAGCCACCGATTGGAAAGTAACCATGGTAAACACCGGAAATGCTTCCATGACGGGTGGTCGAGTGAAAAGGATGCGACCGTTTATCGGGGAGGAGACTTTTTTGCTGACATACGGCGATGGAGTGGCGGATATTGATATTGATGATCTTCTGAATTTTCATAGGGCGCACGGAAAAATGATAACAGTAACCGCGGTGCATCCGGCTGCCCGCTTCGGTGAACTGGAAATGGATGGAAGTCTAGTGAAGTCCTTTCTGGAGAAGCCACAGACGGGTCAGGGCTGGATCAACGGAGGATTCTTTGTAATCGAGCCTGAATTCTTCAATCTTATTGAAGGCGACGATACAGTACTCGAAAAATCGCCGCTGGAAGAAGCCTCTCGTCGCGGAGAATTGATGGCTTATTTGCATAGAGGGTACTGGCAATGCATGGATACCAAGAGGGATAAGGATCATCTGGATGAGCTCTGGGCGTCCGGTGAGGCCCCCTGGAAGTAGTCCATGAGCAGGTTGGAGATTCTCGTAACCGGAGGGACCGGTTTTATTGGCTCGCACGTTGTTCGCGCTGGACTGGATAGAGGTCACGGAGTGACCATTCTGTCCCTGGGAGGGTCTGCTAGTAACCCGATCCTGAGCGGTGCTCGGTTTCTCCAATGCGATTTGGCAGACAAACAGCAGGTGAAGGATACGGTTTCGCCTCATTCATTTGATTACGTAATCCATCTTGGCGGTTATATTGATCACGCCTCCTTTCGTGAGGGTGGCCGAGAAATGATAGATAGTCATTTCTCGGGGCTAATGAACCTTGTTCAGGCCCTTGATTGGTCTCGACTTAAGAGATTCATACAAATCGGTTCAAGCGATGAATACGGAGATGCAGAGTCTCCTCAGACAGAAGAATCTCCCGTCCACCCTATTTCCTCCTATTCCTTTGCAAAACTAGCAGGTTCTGAATTCCTGCAAATGCTACACCGTATTGAGGATTTTCCCGCTGTGATCTTGCGACTCTTTTTAGTCTATGGGCCAGGTCAGGACAATCGTCGCTTCATTCCTCAAATTATCCACGGATGCTTGAAAGATCAGACATTCCCCGCATCTGAAGGGCACCAGATCAGAGATTTTTGTTACGTAGGCGACGTCGTCCGAGGTATCTTTGCGGCTATGGATTGCGAGAAAGCAAACGGAAAAATTATCAATCTCGCTTCCGGAGTACCCGTTCGAATTCGCGATGTCGTCGAAAAAGTGCAAAAAACAGTAGGAATGGGAAACCCTCAGTATGGAAAGATAGCATATCGAGAGGGAGAAAATATGAGTTTGTACGCCGACACAACCAGAGCTCGGGAATTGCTCGGTTGGGTACCGACAGAAGGTTTATCGTCCGGGCTGAAAAAGACCATTGATTCCTACCGGGACTAACAATTCTACCGCTCCCAGTTCAAATCATTGGCGAAGATTGTTTCCCTATCCGTATCCGTTGGTCAACAGGGAAGTTAATACGGAATTTTATAGGCGGCCTTTGATAAGCCTTTCTATCCAGGAATCTGGTATTGCTTATCTCACAATGTACGGGTTGTGTCCGGCTAAATGCAGAAATGAAACCTGAAATAAGCGTCATTGTAAATTGCTATAACGGAGAGCGCTACCTTAAGGAAGCCATAGATTCGATTCTGGTCCAGTCCTATAAGGATTTGGAGCTGATTTTCTGGGATAACCAGTCCTCGGATGCTAGCGCCAGCATTATCAAAAGTTACTCCGATCCACGGATTCGTTATATTCTTGCTCCCCGGCATACCATTTTAGGCGAAGCCAGAAAGCTCGCACTGGAGGAGGCAAGGGGTAACTGGGTAGCGTTCCTGGATACAGATGACACCTGGGATCCGAGTAAGTTAGAGCGCCAGATAGATATTATCAAAAACTCCAATGAAGACCTGGGCTTCGTATATGGCAGGGCGGAGATATACTTTGAGGATAACCCCGGTCGTAGTTTCATATTCAAGAAAGGAAGGACTCTGCCGGAGGGGCGCATCTTTGACTCTCTCTGTCGCGATGATTACATACCCTTTCTTTCCGGTCTTGTGAATCGAAAGAAGCTAATGGACTCCGGGGGGCTTTCAGAGCGATATAAGCATTCGATCGATTATTTTATGTACCTCAACCTGGCTCATAGGTACCCCGTTCGCGCTGTTCAAGACGTTTGCTGTCGCTATCGAGTCCATAGTAGTAATTTAACTCATGTGCAGAAATTTGATGGAATCTTTGAAGCTATTGAAATAGTGTCTGCTTTTCTGCCAGCAAACAGTGCAAAGGTGGGGATTCGGTACCATTACGCGAACTTGGTGATGGCCAAAATAAGAGCAGGGAGTCTGGGAGGCGCATTTTGGACAATGCTAAAGAGCCGATGCTCATGGATTGTAGTCAGGAAAATTATCTATGGCTTTTATGATCGAATCATTCGTAGATTTTAGATCGTTGATAAATGGAAACTGAACCTCGACAAATGAGTGGAGTAGATTTTGATTCTGGGTATTGACGCTTCCAACATTCGTGGAGGGGGAGGGGTTACTCATTTGCGAGAGCTCCTCCGGCATGCCCATCCGGAGAAACACGGCTTTGACGAGGTCATCGTCTGGGGCGGAAGGCGAACCCTGGATCAACTAGAAGCTCGCGCCTGGATGCAAAAAAAGCATGAGCCTCTTTTGGATGGCAACCTGATTTTTCGTACCTACTGGCAATACTTTTATTTGAAGCGAAGAATAAGTGACTCTTCGGTGGACGTCGTTTTCTTTCCCGGCGGTCTGATCCGACCATCCTCTGGTCCCTTTGTGTCAATGAGTCAAAATTTGCTTCCCTTTGAGCCAGAAGAAATGGCCAGGTATCCTCTGGGGCTCTCGCGGTTACGATTGAATCTTCTTCGACGGCAGCAGCTCAACGCTTTCAGGAAATCCAGGGGGGTCATCTTTCTCTCCAACTATGCCAGGGACCGTGCGCTCGGCTACATGGAGGCTCCCTCCTTTAGGACGGCGGTTATTCCACATGGAATAGATCAGAAATTCTTTTCAGCTCCAAAGATTCAGAGAGAAGTCTCCGTGGGCAGTGGAGAGGTATTCAACCTGTTGTATGTTTCCTTTGTGGGGGAGTATAAACACCAGTGGAACCTGGTCAGGGCCGTGCGCACTCTGCGGGGGCGAGGATATCCTTTACATCTGACCCTTGTGGGAGCCTGGAATGATTCAGGCGCCATTCAAAAACTTCAGGCTGCACTTGACGAAGACCCAGATTACTCCCGCTATATAACAATTCTTAAGGACGTTGAATACAATCATGTGCAAGAAGTTTATCGGCAGTCGGACCTTTTCCTATTCCTTTCATCCTGCGAAACCTTTGGGCAGATCCTAACAGAGGCGATGGCCAACGGTCTGCCGGTATTGTGTTCCAAAATGTCTTCCCTTCCTGAGATTGGGAGCTCGGCGGTCGATTACATCAATCCTCTTTCCGAAAGGGACGTAGCCGAAAAGTTGGAAAGGACTCTACTCGATAGAAATCGAAGGCAGGAGCTTTCGCAGTTGGCATATAGTAGGGCCAGTCAATATGATTGGTCTGCTACTGCCACTGCTACTTTTGAGTTCTTCAGAGATGCCATAGGGAAATGAAATGAAAAATAGATATACCGAAACAATTTGCAATGCTCTGGAGCAGAATAAGGCGGCGCTGAAAAAGCAATTTCAGGAATCCATTTCTGAGTGTGGGGTTCGTTTCTGCTTCTTGGATGGTTTGCTGCCTGAAGAGTCTGCTCTGGAAATATACCATGCTTTTCCGGCCGCGGATCGAATGCGCTTCATGAACTCAACGAAGGAGCAGAAATATACATCCAAAGACTTTGACGGTTTTAATCTGATACTTAAAGAGATTACATTTGCTATTCAAAGTCCTGAGGTGATTCGCATCATCGAAGAGATTACAGGCATTCCGGACCAGGAAGCAGATGAGACTCTATACGCCGGGGGGCTGAGCCTCATGAGCCAGGGTAATTTCCTTAATCCTCATATTGATAACTCTCATGACATGAGTCGACAAAGATATAGGACTCTTAATCTATTATACTACACTACCCCGCATTGGAAAGTTGAAAATGGCGGAAACCTCGAGCTGTGGGATAGATCGGTAAAGAACAATGTAGTTATTCATTCCCGGTTCAACCGGCTGGTGCTTATGGAAACGAATCCGTGGTCCTGGCATTCAGTCAGCAAGGTTTCTGCGGAGGGACAGAGAACCTGTGTTTCGAACTATTACTTTAGCCGGTATTCCCCCATTGGCAAGGATTACTTTAATGTGACCAGTTTTCAGGGGCGGCCTGACGAAACTTTCCGGCGGTTGTTCTTGCCTGTGGAAAACAGGCTTAGAAACCTCATTCGGAAGGTCAAAAAAGAGGGATTCGGAAAAAAGGACGTGTACCGAGGAGGCAAAGCTCCCTGAGCGACTGCCCGGCAAGAGAAATGAAATACGCAATTTTGATACACAATAGGTTTGCTCGGATCTGAATATATGAAGGAGCGGATATTAATCCTTGGCGCTTCTGGAATGCTCGGAAGCAGTCTCGTCAGATATTTCCATCAGAACGAGTATCCATGTTTCGGTACGATCCGCAGCGAATCCTGGAAGCGCTATTTCTCCAATTCGATGCATGATAGCCTTATTGACGGGATCAATGTTTTGACCGAGGATGATCTGCTTCGGGCCTTCAAAAAATCTCGCCCTGACCTGGTCATCAATTGCATTGGCATTATCAAGCAGCAATCTGCAGCACATGAACCAATGCAGGCGATTCCAATCAATGCATGGTTGCCCCACAGGTTATCTGCTATTTGTGATCTTCTTGGCTCCAGACTAATACAAATCAGCACAGATTGCGTTTTTAGAGGGGATCGCGGAGGCTATTCGGAACAGGATCATCCGGATGCAACCGACCTTTACGGGAAAACCAAGGAACTGGGAGAAGTCTCTGAATCAAGCAATGCGATTACCTTGCGAACATCCATAATCGGCCATGAACTCGCTTCGAATTACAGTCTTGTGGACTGGTTCCTTTCACAGTCAAATACCGTGCAGGGCTATACCAGAGCAATGTACTCGGGCTTTCCTACCATAGAATTGGCCGAAATAATTCGAAATCATATAATTCCGCGATCAGAACTAAATGGGCTCTATCATGTTTCCTCAGAGCCTATATCCAAATTTGAGCTGCTAAAGCTCATTGCCGCGCGATACAAGCATGAAATTGATATTGTACCGGAGAGTAGTACCGAAATAAATCGGGTATTATTATCTGATCAGTTCCGAACCATCGCCGAATATACTCCGCCGAGCTGGACGGACCTGGTTGATAAGATGTATCGGTTTCGATATGATGGAAAACCCAATGTTCAATAATAAAGTCTTAATGATAACCGGAGGGACCGGTTCCTTCGGCAACGCTGTATTGAAGCGTTTTCTGGATACGGATGTGAAAGAGATCCGAATTCTCAGTCGTGATGAGAAAAAGCAGGAAGATATGCGAATCGACCTGGCAAGCGATCGTGTGAAATTCTACATAGGGGATGTCCGCGACTATAAAAGCGTGATGCAACCCATGCTTGGTGTGGATTACATATTTCATGCTGCGGCATTGAAACAGGTACCCTCATGCGAATTCTTTCCCATGGAAGCTGTAAAAACTAATGTGCTTGGCACGGAAAATGTTCTTTCTGCAGCACGGGAAACTGGCGTAAAAAAAGTAATTGTTCTGAGTACAGATAAAGCAGTGTATCCCATTAATGCTATGGGCCTTTCCAAGGCTATGGCGGAAAAGATTGTAGTGGCGAAATCCCGTGACCTCGGCCAACTGGAAGAGCCTCCTGTATTCTGCGCTACGCGATATGGTAACGTCATGGCTTCTCGTGGGTCGGTCATTCCATTGTTTATCAATCAGATCAAGGCTGGAAAACCTCTCACAGTAACGGATCCAGAGATGACTCGCTTCCTGATGTCGCTGGAAGACTCTGTGGACCTTGTTCTTTATGCATTCGAAAATGCGAAGCCTGGAGATCTATTCATTCAGAAAGCACCGGCCTGTACTTTGCAGGACCTGGCTTTGGCGCTGAAAGAGATTTTCAAATCTGAAGTGCCGGTAAATATTATCGGAACCCGACACGGTGAGAAGCTTTACGAATCGCTGGTTTCAAGAGAAGAGATGGCTCGTTCCGAAGATATGGGTCGATATTATCGAATCCCGGCCGACAATCGAGATTTGAACTATAATAAGTACTTTTCCGAAGGGGAGCAAGAGATCTCCGGGCTGGAAGACTATACGTCCCATAACACGGATCGCCTAGATGTATCCGGAGTGAAGGAGTTGCTCCTTAAATTGGATTACGTACAACAGGAACTTAATGTTTAAGATAGTAACCTTTGTGGGCACCCGGCCTGAGATCATCAAAATGAGTCGGGTAATTGCAGAATTTGACAGGCATACAAATCATGTTCTGGTGCATACAGGCCAGAACTATGATTACGAGTTGAACCAGGTGTTTTTCGACGAACTGGAAATTCGAAAACCGGATCACTTTCTAGAGGCAGCCGGCGAAACAGCATCTCAAACCATTGGCAGAGTGATAGAGAAGGCAGAGCAGGTTTTGCTACACGAACAACCAGATGCCGTGGCTTTATATGGAGATACGAACAGCTGCATGGCCGTGGTGCCCGCAAAAAGGCTTAAGATTCCTGTGTTTCATATGGAAGCCGGAAATCGTTGCTTTGATCAAAGGGTCCCGGAAGAGCTGAATCGTAAGGTAATTGATCATCTAAGCGACATCAACATGGTTTTGACCGAGCATGCGCGCAGGTACCTGATAGCCGAAGGACTTCGTCCGGAAACTATTTTTAAAACCGGTTCGCATATGGAAGAAGTGCTCAGTCATTATTCTGATAAGATTGAAAGCAGCAATGTTCTTGAATCGGAGGGCTTGAGACCCGGCGAATACTTCCTGGTAAGTTTACATCGCGAAGAAAATGTGGATTCACCTGAGAATTTGAAGATGGTAATGGAGTCTTTGCTCGGCCTCGTGGAGAAGTTTCAAAAGCCGGCTGTAATCTCCACTCATCCGCGGACTCGCAAGAGACTCCAGGAGTTCGGTGTAGTCACCGACAATCCTATGCTCCGTTTTGTGAAACCGTTTGGATTTCTGGGCTACATTAAACTTCAAAAATCGGCTTATTGCACTCTTTCTGATAGCGGTACCATCACAGAAGAGTCCGCATTGCTCGGATTTCCAGCTGTAATGATTCGCAATGCCCATGAGCGACCTGAGGGCATGGACTCAGGCACACTTATCATGTCAGGCCTGGAAAAAGAAAGAATTCTTCAGGCCGTCGAGGTGGTCTGCAGTGAGCAGAAGGCGGGTTTCGTAGCCAAACCTGTGGCTGACTACGCCGGAGGTGGGGTTTCGTCTCAGGTTTTGAGGATAGTGCTCAGTTATACTGGCTATGTAAACCGAACAGTCTGGCGTAAGAATTAAATGCGAATCTGCATAATCTCTGATGACTACATGCCAGACAGTATAAAAAGTGCTGGCCGAATGATGCATGAGCTGGCTCTGGAGTTCAAAAGGCAGGGCCATCAAGTGCTGGTCATCGCACCTGCAGTGGGGGGGGCTCGAAAGTGGGTCGAAGACGACTACCAGGGCATTCAGGTGGGTCGGTTTCGCTCGGGGCGAATCAAGAATGTGTCCAAGCCGCTTCGGGCCATCAATGAAATGCTCCTGTCCCGGAAAGCCTATCGGGCCGGAAAGAAAACCCTCAGATCTAATCCTTGCGATGTAATCGTATACTATTCCCCGACCATTTTCTTTGGCTCTCTGGTGGCTCGATTGAAGAAGCTCTGGAATGCGAAGAGCTTTTTGATTTTGCGGGATATCTTCCCCCAATGGGTGGTGGATCATGGCATGCTGTCTGCGAACTCCCCGATTATTCGTCTATTTCGCATTTATGAGAGAATTAACTATCGAGCAGCGGATGTAATAGGCCTGCAGTCTCCGGCTAATCTGGAATATTTCAAATCTTACTATCCAGATTTTGGCTTTTGCACTGTGCTCTTTAACTGGTCCGCTCCAGTAAACCTGAGCAGGGATATCCGGTGGCGAAAGAAATTCGGGCTTGAGGATCGAACTATCTTTTTCTATGGCGGCAACCTGGGCCATGCCCAGGATATGAATCAGATAATTCGACTGGCCGGCTCAATGCAGAAATACTCCGGAGCTCACTTCTTGCTTGTGGGTGCTGGAGATGAAGTCCCATTAATAAAGCGTTATATCCAGGAATCTGAAATCAAGAATATGACTTACGTAGAAGCGGTTCCGCAGCAAGAGTTTCAGTCCATTATGGCCGAGACGGACGTTGGGCTGTTCAGTCTTCATCGAAACCATACGACTCATAATTTCCCCGGAAAGGTGCTGGCCTATCTGGCCCAGGGGCTTCCCATTCTTGGGGCCGTAAACCCTGGCAACGATATTCAGAGTGTAATCAACCGAGCGCAGGCGGGTCTGGTATGCGAATCCGGAAATGATACGATCCTTCTAAAAAATGCTGTATCTTTATTGGACGCTGCCACCAGAAAATCCATGAGCAAGAATGCATCGAAACTTCTACATGGCACTTTCTCCGTGGAGTCTGCAGTAAATCATATCCTTGCCAGCGTGAGCAGGGTAGGAACAAATATGAATGGTGTCTCCGCGGAGGAGGGGAAAAATTGAAGCCTGTTCTTATAACAGGGGCATCGGGCTTTCTTGGTTCACGCCTTATAGAATTGCTAAAGTCCGATCAGAAGAGCTACCTGACTCTTTCGCACAAAGATCCGACAGCTCTAACGAAGAAAACTCCTGCCATTTCAAGCGTAATTCATCTGGCTGGCCTGGCTCATCGTATGGATCGGCAGTCCGAAGGTGACCTGGAGTATTACAGGGAAGCCAATGTCCGGTGGCCCGAGAAAGTCGCTGAGTTAGCAATGGCATCCGGAGCGCATCGCTTTATTTATATTAGCACAGTAAAGGTCAACGGCGAGTATACGAATGAGGACCCATTCTCTGCAGGTGATTTGCCAGATCCTCATGGGCCCTATGCGATTTCGAAGTTAGAAGGGGAACGTGCTTTATTTGATATTTGCCGTAACCGTATGGAGTTTATCGTAGTGCGTCCACCTCTGATCTATGGGCCCGGCGTTAAGGGAAACCTACTACGGCTAATGAGATTGATCAACAAAGGGTTCCCTCTTCCTCTGGGGGCTGCCCGCGGGATTCGTTCTATGATTTCGGCCACGAATCTTTCCGACTTTTTGATCTATTTGACCGGATTAAAGCGCAGAGTGCCCGAGTCTATTGCTGGACTGTATGACCCAGAAATGGACCCGCTGTATCCGGTTTACTTTCCTTCAGACATCGAAATAAGCACGGTGGACCTTATCCGATTATTGGCCCGGAATATGAAAAGTAGGGCCTTGCTCGTACCGGTACCACCGATAATATTCAGGCCCACCGGTTTATATGAACGATTGTTTCGATCTTTGAGTGTGGATTCTCGGGAATGCAGGAACCTGGGCTGGAAAAACCGTGTGACTGCCTCGGAGGCACTGGCAGAAATGGTCCAGAGTTACCTTTCTCCCCATGCTCAACTCTGATCTGCTTCAGCTTTGTATTATTCCGCTCACTGCCTTACTATTTGGACTTTTCCTTCGTTTTTTTCCAAACACCCTGCTCGACCATCCAAACCAGAGGTCCAGCCACAGAGTGTCCCGCTCAAGGGCCGGTGGACTCTTATTTGGCACCGCCTGGCTACTGGTATCGATTCTGGGCGCGGCCCTTGGATTGCCTTTAATTGAAACCTTATCTGAGGGGTCCGGTCCAATTCCCATTTGGATTCGGCCAAATAATGCCAGCTCCTGGTGGTTTCTGCTGGGAGCTGGAATTATCTGGCTTAACGGGCTCCTGGATGACTTTCATCAGTTACCGGCCAGATACCGAATTGTTATGCAGGCCCTGGGGGTTGCCGCGGGGATCCTGGGCCCGGAGGAGTTTCGAAGCTCCATCAACCCATTTCTGTTAATTCTGATCTGGATTGGTCTCGTCTATTATATCAACGTATTCAATTTCATGGATGGCACCGACGGGCTTGCCGCTTCGGAAGGTATCTTTCTGGTGGTAGCAGTTTTCCTTCTAGGATTTGGAGGCCTTGCTTTCCAGCTTCTGGCCATTGCGGTTACCATTTTTCTGTTCTGGAATCTACCCAGGGCGCGGATGTTTATGGGAGATGCTGGAAGCAATTTACTTGGATACGTAACCGGAATTGCATTGCTTCAAGTTTTCATGAGCAGTCCCAATCTGGCTTTCTTACTACCGGTGGCATTCACTGTGGATACAACATTAACACTACTTCTTCGCATGGCCCGTGGTCAGCCATTCTACGTAGCTCATAAAGAGCATGCCTACCAACACCTGGCAGGCAGATTCGGTCATAGCATTGTGCTTGTGCTCTATTCTTTTTTCAATTTGATGATATTAGTAATGGGAATCTGGATAAATACTTTAACAGGCGTATTTGTGACCGGTCTGGTAGTGGTGCTGCATATTTTGGCACTGATTGTATTCTATATTGCAGGGGCGGGTCGTCCAAGATCGGATTTCTAACGGCAAAAGCATGAACAGATTGCATTATCGGTTGTTAATAGAACAATGAAGCATAGACTGAATCAAATCCTTCATCTGCTACCCCGTATCAAGGTACCACTTGTAATGGGCGTGGACTCTTCTATAGTAGGCCTGGCAATCCTGGCCGCATTCTTGCTTCGCCTTGAATCCAGTCTGACTCAACTGCTGGCAACTCCCTATATGCTACCGGCTCTGTTAATCGGCCTTCCTGTGCAAATGACCGTTTTCTGGTTTGCCGGATTATACCGTGGAATCTGGCGCTTTTCCAGCATTCCTGATTTGACTCGAATCCTGGTCGCCACCCTCCTGGGTGTTAGTGCCAGCGCTCTGGGTTTGTTTTTCTTCAACAGATTGGAGAATATCCCTCGAAGCATCTTTGTGATTGATTGGCTTATTCTGGTCGTTGGGCTTGGTGGAGTTAGATTCAGCTATCGTATATTTCGAGACTCCCTGCGCCCGGGAACCGCTAACAAAGCCATCATCATTGGAGCGGGGCGTGCTGGAGAGCAGCTATTCCGTGAGTTCAAGAACAATCCTGCGTTGAACATGGGAGTTGTAGGTTTTATCGACGATGAACCTGCATTGAAAGGGAAGTATCTACACGGTGTACCTGTTTTTGGGGGAATCCCACGTGTACCAGAGGTAGTTAAGATTACAGGCGCTACGGAAATCCTGATTGCCATACCTACAATCGATAATAAGAAAATCCGTCAAATTGTGGATCTCTGTGCAGATCTGGGAGTCAGCGTAAAGCGGCTACCTGACCTGAGTAGTTTTGTAACTGGAAAAGTCATCGCCACTCAGCTGAAATCTGTGAGTCCGGAAGACTTGCTGGGCCGGCCGCCTGTGGAACTCAATCGTCAGGCCATGGCGGAGATGCTTGCAGGTAAGCGGGTTCTGGTAACCGGTGCTGGCGGATCCATTGGCGGGGAACTGTGTCGTCAGATCGTCGCCTTTCAACCGGCTTCTTTGATTCTGGCCGAAATTACCGAGCTCTTTCTGTACGAAATAGAAAGGGAAATGTCTGAACTGGCACCTCGCCTGCCGGTCACTTATTTAATTCAGGATGTGCGAAACAAAAAAGGCGTAGAGCGAATGTTTCGGGATCACCGTCCGGAAGTAGTATTTCATGCTGCCGCGTATAAGCACGTGCCTCTTATGGAAGGAAATCCCTGGCAGGCTATTGAGAATAATGTGGGTGGCACCCGAAACGTGGCCTCTGCTGCAGGCTCCTTTGGTGCTGAAAGGTTTGTTCTGGTATCTACCGATAAGGCCGTGAATCCTACAAATGTTATGGGAGCCACGAAGCGCGTATGCGAAATGGTTTGCACGGAATTGCAACGGGATTACCCGGACACTCGCTATATTGCTGTTCGCTTTGGGAATGTGCTCGGAAGCACTGGTAGTGTTATTCCACTTTTCCAGAAGCAAATTGAAGCCGGGGGACCGGTAACGGTTACTCATCCTGACGTGCGACGTTACTTCATGTCCATACCGGAAGCAGTGCAACTGGTAATGCAGGCCGCCGCTATGGGCGCTGGTGGAGAGGTTTTCGTTCTGGAAATGGGCGAACCAGTTCGGATTGTAGACCTGGCTCGGGAAATGATCGCTCTTTCTGGCTTTATCCCGGAGCGGGAGATTAAGATTGTATTCACCGGACTTCGCCCCGGGGAAAAACTCTATGAAGAGTTGCTTACAGACGCCGAGTCCACAGTGGCTACCTCCCATCCGGGAGTCCGCATTGCCAGGTTGTCCAAGAATACCCAGGACTTTCGGGAACGGATGGACTCTTTACTTAAGACAGGTGCTGCCACTTCAAGGACGGATTTGATGGAACAGCTAAGAGCTATTGTTCCTGAATATGGTCCTGCCATTGAAGCCAATCGAAAGAGGTTGCGCCTGATCCAGTAATGGGGCTGACGATGCCGGAGGTGGGTCTGAACAGTAGTAGGTTTGGATCTTCAGTGCTTTTCAAATTGATATTCCTCGATCGGACCCTCTGGCCGTTCGGAATGGTCACTGGTCAGGTATCTGCCCGAGACGCCTATTGCCTGCTTAATACTGTCTCAATGATCTGAGCTTTGTCCAGAAAACGATAATCGCAGATTATTCGGGGATCCGGCGGCCCGGTCAGCGGTTGCAGGGGTGCTTTACATTCGAATTTTTCCAGATGCCTGTCGGAATGGATTCTGAGTGGAAAGGAACCGTCACCGGCCAACAAAGGGTAACGGAATGTCTGAGTGTTTGAGGCCTCATCCACTGCAGTCTCTAGATGTCCCACATTTTCGAATAGAAGGTAGTCCCTGGAAATGCTCTGGCTATGCCAGAACTGAAGACCTGCCAGACTGATTAATAGAGCCGATGCGAACACATTTCGGTGCAGATTACTGAGTCTCCAGATCGGACCAAAGAATTTGTGGAATGGGTTTCCCTTTCCGGGGTATACAGCCAGTGGCCCCAGAACTGCAATCCACCAATTAAGCTGAACGACGCGAATGTACCACCATTCTTGAAAACTACCGTATAAAATAATCGAAGCCAGACCTGCTAGTATGATTCGGGCCGAGACTATCCTGACGTTGGTTTCATTCTGCGAATTTATAGTCTCGATCAGTCGATGAAATGTCAGGAAGTACAATGAACCAAGCGCAATAATGCCCGGGATACCGTATCCTACGCCTATCTGAAGTAAAAAATTATGCGAACTAGAATAGGTTCTTTGAAAGCCTTCTGAGCGAAGAATGAGATCGTTCCAGAATCCGAAGGACTCCACTCCTCCCCCAGAAACTGGGAAAACGGACAAGAGTTCCAGACCCGATCGAAACAATTCTGCACGAACTCCAAGAATTTGCTGGGGCCAGGAAAAGTAGGCTGCGAACGGTAGCAGCAAAGAAAGAATACCCAGTGCTAATAATAGCAACCCCAGAGAAGCCCTGGAAGAAATAGGCCTGACACCGCTCAGAAAGAAAATTATCACAAAGAAGAAAGTAGCAAGTAGTCCCGCCCGTGATCCAATCAACAACTGCAAATAGATTATTGTAATAAACATCAGGGCGCTGCAAACGTTGACTCTACGATTCGAAGGAATGCCGGAGTTCGGTAGTAGAGCCAGAGCGAGCCCTACCAGGGGGAGACAGGAGACCAGATATACCGAAAGCCAGCTCCGGTTCCAGAATAATGAATTCGGGGAGTCCGTGAGCGCAGGGCTCAGGTTCATGAGAATTGGAAAATGGTTGTAGCTTCGCTCTACATAGCCGCCGAGCCTAATATGCAAGGAATCCAGCGCACCGGCCATTCCTGGAAACCAGGCTTCTATGAGTCCGACTGCCATAACCAGGGCGGGTCCAATGAGCAATGCCAGCACCATCAGTCTCCTACCTTGCCCTGTGAGTCTAGAAGCGTGGCAGAGACCCTTCCAGACCGAGTAGCTAATCGAACCTGTTAGCAGGGCAATAAGGACTGAGTAATGGGGTAGCCAGTCTCGACTGCTCAAGAAGTGAAAAGGAAGCAATTTGTACCCTTCGAAGGCTTCGACCAGGTAATATGCACCACTAAAAGAAATCACGGAAAGTAAGCATGCAGCCAGGACAATTGGATTTCCCAGTGGGGGGGCTTGAATCGAATTCTTAATTCTTGATTCATGCAGCCAGATCCAGACAGGTGTTTGTATCAAAGCGAAACAATATATCTCCACGAACCGTCCGCCCGGATGGTTGCCAAAGAAGATACCCGCCAGGGTTAGGAATGCAATTCCCAGTGGAACCGTTCTGAAGGTGAGTAGACCAGAGACCAATAAAAATATAGTAAAGGCAACATAGTACCTCAGCGGGTAGAATTGGGCCATTGAACCCCAGGTAACAATTAGAAGTAACACGCAGATGGACAGAGATACGATGCCTACAAGCCGCTTTTCGTAGCTTGATTGGTTCAGGTTCTGGCTAATCACCATTTTGCTCCGGGATTTAAGAGTAAAATCTCTGAAAGACCCGGCCCTCCTTTCGTTGAAGGCATGAAGAAGCTACTAAAGGATTTGGACTGTTTTCGTTGCATACTGGATTCGTAAGGTACGCATGAATTCCGCGAATGGTCGATCCAACGCTTGCTATGAATTCGCATTGTCGGTTCGTCCGATGATTTGAGGTCTTCTCCCGGACCGCAGGACCAGGATCTGCCGGGGAGAACGAAGTAGTCTGCTTCGCCAATCCGTTACGGCAAATGTAAGAACTGTGGCCAGAAGTATCAATGGGCCCATAAAATGCAGGAATGGCAGAATATAGCCCAGGGTCTGCAACTGGATTCCCCTCAGAAGAAAGGAGTTTATGAAAACCTTTACTGAATGAACATCTGGCCAGAGTGCAAGCAGCAATAGGAACCAGAAGATTGCAGTTCTGGCGCGAAGGCCCATTCTTCGGTTTAGATAGAGAAGGAAGGGAAAGTAAAGGAGCAGATAATGATTCCAGAATATTCCCATCAAAACCGGGGGAATTATCATTATTGCAAGCCGCTGGTGTAGGCCAATCCTTGATGAAGTGGCATAGATGAAAAGTAAGGTTCCTATGAATAGCCTGATGATCATAGAAATAAGCGATGGATTCTCCGGGGCTGGTTCCCAGTGGAAATGATTCATCCAGTTCGGCGCAAAGCTGATCTTATGAATCAGTGCAGACAGACTTGCATTATTGTAAGCGAGAATAGAAATTTCACCGTGAGCCACAGTTTGATTCCAGAAATCCAGCATTGGACCCGGAAGCCACAGGATCTGAATTCCGAGTAGTAGAAGAAGGCTAACAATAAGTAGCAGGAAAAGCTTTAGATTTCGGTCGATTAGCGGAACTGCCAATAAAAATGCAGCCCAGGGTTTGATAAGAACTGCAAGAATAAAAAATCCAATCGAATAGCCCCTATGGTCTTTGCGAACCCGGTAAAAATAGACCGGAATAAGAAGAGCTAAAAATTCAATGTTCTGTCCATATTGTAAGGAATCGAAGATCGCATCCGTCATACTTAGCAGCCCTATGATCAATAGACCCGTTATGTAACTTCGACTCCATTTATCAGCCAGTTGAGCCAGGAGGATAGACAGCCCGATGATCTTGAGCAATAGAAACACGATCTTAAAGGCCTGAAAAGATCCGAGCAATAAAAGTGGAGAGATTAAAAGCAGGTAGGCTGGTAGATAAAGGAACGATGTGTCTGTGGCCATCCCATCCATTTGTTGCGATTCAAACTCAACCCAGGCTTTGCTCCTTGTCTGGCCGTAGGCGCTATTTTTGTAGATCGTCTCACCCTGACCGCTCCAGAGGAGATTTGCGGCAACATAGGTGGGAGATAAATCCACGTGGCGCTCCATATCCAGGCCCTGACGGAAAGTGGAAAATAAGAGAAAGAGCAGGGCAAAGATAAAGAAGGAAATCTTAAGATTCTTCATTGGAATGCTCTCTTGCTTCACAACGGCTCAATCTCTGTACTAGTGATTCCATCAATTTGTTTAGTTTTTCCTTTTCCTTTCTGCTGTTGAAACGTGCGGAAAATGGAAGAGTCAAAGACATATTGAATTGTGCAAATTGAATGCCATCCTGGAACCGTCGCGAACTATAGATCAATGTATAATGCGAGAAAATATTTCTCTGCCAGAACCGGTATCCGAATAACTGGCCACCCTGGTTTAGGTTCAAAAGATCCTTCCCGAGTTCTGGTTCTGGAAGCAATAGCAACTGAGTACGCTGGTCATCCTCCCGGAAGTACAGACCATCCGGTGTTGCGGAACTGGCGATGTGACCTGTATCTTTACCCTCGGAAATAAGAAAACTCCGGGCCATGGCCTCAGGTTTAAAGCAATAATCGAATTCTTCGGTTTCAGGCAAATAGATGGAGCGAATGTGTGTCACGCTTGGCCTGGCCAGATTTTCCAGCAGGCAGAACCCAAGAAAGATGGATAGTGCGATGCTGATCCGGCGTAATTTCCTCATTTTGTTTGTTCTAAGCGAGCTACTCATATTAGGCGCCTACTATTGATTTAGCTGTCAAGGTCTTCCAGGTTCTATCCAAAAGAATGCCGATTCCTTCAATTATCTTTAGTTGTGTCCCCATCGTTGCTTACATTCTCCTGACATTCATTGATCAAGCCGAAAGGATCAGATATACTGCCCTGCCCAATGGATCGCAACTGCGCGGATCGTTGGTAACCCAGCAGGCAGGCTGCATTGGAATGACTATTGCGAATGCATTGCAAAAAAGCCTCTCTGGCTTCCGATTGGTATCGCTCAATATTCGGAACTGTTTGCCAGCGAAAAAGTGCCAGGCTTGCATTCTTCCGTAACCAGGCAGGATCCATAAAACTTTCTGGCAACAGGCGCCACGGATTCTCGTATTCCCCGGCTGTCCCCAGGTTTGGCGGCGCGATCTTGAAAAAAGCTACGCCCTGGCATTCAACGATTGGAACACCAATACCAAGGTAAGATCGGGCAATATTCCTGACCTCTTTTTCAAGTCTGAAGTGTTCTACTGAAACAATTGTGCAAAGTAGAGCGAATATTCCGGAGGTCCACATAAGGGTCGATTCCCGGATGGAGGAATGCTTCCAATTCTTAAAGCTGTATCCGGTGGAGAGTAACCCTCCCCAGAAGAGGAACGAAATGGCTGGAATATCGAGAAGGAACTCTACCAATCCATGAAGCATTATTCCGCCAAGCAGGGCCATTGCTGCACCGTGCCCGGCACGATGCCGGTCTGGCAGAATCGCGCTGAGCATCATCGAAAAAAAAGCGAGTAATCCGAGCCATCCGAAACTATTTACAAATTCTATTACTACGTTGTGGCTGTGCACGTACAGTCCGTCCGTCCCTCGAAGGAGGCCGATCACTTCATTTGAAGTCTCATGGTTTGATTCGGCGAGAAATACAGCCAAATGATCCATCACAAATGGCCCGCCTCCAACGGTCTGACCAATGATACCTCGATTGAAGATCAGCTCCAGATAGTTGCCCCAAAGGGGAAGCCTTGCATGACTAACAGAGTCCATGGTCACCAGCGTGGGTTGGTTTTGCAGGATCATCAGGGAAAAGATTGTGATTATCGAAACAATCAGGGGCATACAGGCAGCCCCAATCAATAAAAACGGTCGGCGACTAATGGGATTCATGCGGGACATTAAGAGGACAAGTGAGCCGTAAACCAGTGCCAGCAATGCTCCTTCTGATGAAAGCAGCAATACTATCATACACCCTGAACTCAGTACCAATAGGGGCAGCGCCGGTCTCAACAACTTTCTAAATCGGTCAAGAGACCCTTTTACCGGCCAGTCGTATTCACGGAGGGTTGCGGCTACAAATACTACTCCGTATGCCAGGTATGCAGCGACCCGATTAGGGTTTATCTCATATACTACCGTTTTAAATAGGGTTTCCGGGCGAAGTAGCGCTAGCGCCGAGTAGATGATAAGATTAATTAAAAGTGCTATACCGATTGCAGAAATCAGAAATTTTCTTGGAAGACCCAGCCACAGAAAGGCCGGCAGCAAGAACAGGGCGCCTGTGCGAAGAAGGGAAAAATAAGAGTCTGAATAGACCGAACCCAACAAGCTGAGGGCGATGAAACTTAAGAAAGACCCAATGAGCACTTTTTTCTCGCTTAATCGACCAAGAATTAGACGGTAATTTAATCCGGGGAGAATAATCGCGGGCAATACTAAGGCGGACGGTGCGAAATGAAACCATCCATCCATGAATATCCCACTCAGTGTAAGCGCCACAGTTCCGGCCCATACTTTCCGAGCCGACCATTTGAGTTGGCTCGAAATGAGAAAGAACAGAAGATGGAAGACCAGGAGGTAAGGGGTAGCCTGTGCTGTGCCCGGGAGATCTTCGGGCCGTTGCAGGATAGCCCGGGAAAAGTAGGACAGAGCCATGGTGAGAACAGAGAGAATGTGTAGAATTGAAATGCGATATTTCTTACGAAGGAAGCCCCGGATCAGGTAGCCCAGCAGAAACAGAAGAAAGTATATCCCAACGATCTTAATCGCATTTCTGGGAACTACCGAGGCCATCATGACCAGTGCTATTAGCTGCAAGGCACATCCTGAAAGAGCTATCAGTTGTTCACGCTTCATTGGTTGTTATCCAACGCGGCTCTCCAGAAAAAAATCCGAAGGACCGCGAGCCACGTTAGGCCCGGGTCCACCGGCCCGTCCAGTCTTTCCCCAATTCTTGAGTAGGATCTTAGCTAAACATATGCGTTTTGGTAGCCAGCGGAATCAGAACAACAGCCAGGTTCATAATAATGGCCAGAAGCCCCGGAACACCCCTCTTCTGAATCCAGCCAATTATCCCCAGCACAAAACCCAATCCGGCCAGGATAGCCATAGCAAGGCCCTGCATATCCGAGGCATCCTCATAGGACTGCCACAGCCGACGATCCATGTCGCTTTCATGGACACGCTCGAAAAATGCCTGCTCATTGGGATGAGTTTCTACCAGATGATAGATGCCAACCCCCAGTCCCAGAATACCCAGTAACATTGCTGCGATTGTTAATTTGCTCATTGAATTTCTCCATTGACCCCGGTAGCATTCGAAAACGCATGATTGTCAGGTTATTGGACAACCGAAAGCCCTCTGAAGACTATTAGTCAGTCTATGGGTATCAAGGAAAAACTACAAACCCTGATACGAATTTCATCCGCATTAACCAACCGTCGGGGCGACTTTGACTACAGAATTGGACCAATAATCCGACAGGAATTCCTGACGGCTTAAGTGAAGTTACGGGCTGCCGGTTTCAATGCGAATTCCCAGATAAATCATGGATTCCGTTTCTATCCTAGTAGAGTTGAGAGAGTTCCAATCTCGAATAATGGCCCAGGGGGCGGAAACCGGATCACCAAAATAAGTTGCGCTTCGGATGAAGTAATCCATCCGGCTCTGGCGACGGTGCAAGCCAATCAGCAGGTATTGCTTGAGACGGCCTGTATTGGACGTTAAGTCCCATTCAATGGGAGCTAACAATCTAAGATGCATGCCTATCGTGGCCACCCTCAATCCCAGGTGGTATTGTTCGAATAGTGCTGTCGTACCCTGGAAGCTTGTTCCCTGCGACTCTTGCTTTCCTTCACCCCAAATGGAAAAATAAGGCTCTACTTCCCATTTGGCAGCCGTTCCCAGGTTCGTGCGAAACAGTGTAGATATTTCTATAGATTGCCAGCGTTGATCATAGTTGCGAAATCCCAGTACTCCAACTCCATTGGCCAGCGGGAAGGCTTCATAATCAAAGTCCTCCTGTCTGGAGTTGAAGATCAAAAAGGTGCCTAGACTCCAACCGCTGCCCTTAAACCTGTATCCTGCTCCGGCCTCCGCCCGATAGGCTCCAGCGTTACTGGTAATGCCTTTCTGCGCATAGAACTGGCCTGCCCATGGATCCAGAACGAATTGATTTCGGCTGGTATCATTGGGTGGGCTTTCGACGATCTCTGCCGCTAAACCCAGGCGAAGGACCCATGAATTCCAGCTGAGGCTGCTACTGAATTCCGGGCGGTAAAAGGCCACTGGACTTAGATTGCTCAGGCCCACTACGGAATTGCCCGGGAAACGTTCCCGGGCATAATAGGTATCATAAAGAGAGCTATCCAATACCCCGGCCCCTAGCATTAAATCCGTCGTGACTTTCGGGGATTCCGCATTGCTGACTGACCAGGAAAATAAACTCAGGGACATTAATAGCAGCCCACGATAGATCATAACCTACGAGAAAGAGTGTTCCAGAGAATAGCAATAAAAAAGGCCGCAAAAAAGCCTCAAAAATTAGGTTTAACATCTGCGATCTTTGGTCGTCCAATACAGAACTGCTACAGAAAAGCCCGGACGAGATAACACCGGGTAAGGAAGATTCTATGCAAAGAAAGCAAATACTGATATTTCCTATTTCCGTTCTGGCTGTGGTGGCCTTACTTTTGGCACCTCAGAAATCGGAAGCGCAGGTAACATGTGTGGGCTCAGCCTGCTCTGTGAGCCCTATACCGGCTTCCAGCTTTAATGATACTCTGGCAGCTTTTAAACTACAGTTTGCGGATCCATTGGCCAAGGACATGGTGGATGCAAGCGTACTGGCAGGTATTGGAAGCGTGCCCATGGGCTCCATAAACATGGATGGCTGGACTGTAGGTCTGGGAGTTGTGGGAACCAATGAGCCAGAGTCCTTTACCAACGTTGTAGTTCCGGACATTGGCGCTTATTACAATGTCAAGACTGTGGGTGTAGGGCTCAGTCCGCGAATCTACGGTGGGGTCAACATGGGATTGTTCTTTGAAAAGACCCCCATGTATCGAGTTGCGAATCGTTTTGAGGTATACCTCAGTCTGTTCGATGCACGTTACACCTACGGTGGAGAAACCAAACTGGAGACCCTGAGCTCCGGCCTTCGTCCCACGGATCAAACGAAGGTAAGTGCGTACTACCGAGGTCTGGATATTCGCTACCAGCTTGTAAAACGAGACAAAAGGGCCAGTCCGCTATTTCGCTGGAACGGCCTAACTCTTGGTCTTGGGTTTCATCATACCAGGCAGTCCATTTCTTACTATCAGGTTAACTCCTCCATTCAGATCGCTCAGTTCAGCGGCGGCCAAATCATCTGGAACGGAAATAATCAGGCCAATATGGATACGAATATAACCTCGGTACCAATTGAATTTATGACCGGGATTCAGCTTCTGTATTTTCTCAACCTTAACATTGGGGGTGGAGTCTCTATCAACAAAGGGTCCACAAACTTCACGGTTAACCGGTTCGGACCAATCTTTCTGGCCTCTGAACTGGAAAAGGTTGCTGGTGTGCAAGCTCCCGAGGCCAGCCTATTCATGAACGTTCCTGGCGATGGGCCTGTAGATCGATACACTGGATTTGGCCGCCTGGGTCTTACCTTCAACATCTGGGTTGTGAAACTGGATGTTGAAGCCATGACAGCCGGTAGTACTCAGGGAGTTCAGATAGGGCTTCGCATGGAATTCTAGAGTTTGCAGATACTTTCATCTTCCAGAAAGAATAGTTTCCGGGAGATGATCAAAAGGGCTCCGTTCAGGGAGCCCTTTTGAATTTATAGAACAAGCCTCATCATTTTCAGTCATCACAATGCGCCATGGCTTTGTGGCCAAAAGCGGTTTTACAGCACAGGGCCGACCGGGAAGCTGGCCCGACATGGCTCTCATCGTACAGAAATTCGGCGGGACTTCCGTGGGGGACACGGACAGGATTCGCTCCGTAGCAAATAGAATTAAAACTTACTATGAGCATGGCCATCAGCTGGCTGTAGTTGTGTCTGCCATGGGCAAAACCACCGATCGATTGGTGGATATGGCCCAGGAGTTGAACGATAATCCTCGAGCCAGAGAGCTGGATATGCTTTTGGCTACAGGCGAACAGGTTAGCATTGCATTGCTGGCCATGGCTCTGGACGGAATGGGAGTGCCCGCCATCAGCTTTACAGGCGGTCAGGTAGGTATTATTACAGATACGAAACACTCATCGGCTCGAATTCAGGAAATTGATACAACCAGGATTCGTCCCTATCTTGAGCAAAGACAGGTCTGCATTGTAGCCGGATTCCAGGGAGTGGACAAGGAAGCAAACATTACTACCCTGGGACGCGGAGGTTCAGACCTGACAGCGGTTGCTCTGGCTGCAGCTCTCCAGGCCGATGAATGTGAAATTTTTACAGATGTGGATGGAGTCTACACTACGGACCCGAACAAAGTGCCCACTGCCCGTAAAATGAAAGCGATCGCATACGAAGAGATGCTGGAACTGGCCCGCCTGGGAGCCGGAGTCCTTCATTCTCGCAGTGTTGAAGTAGCCTCAAAATATGGAATCGTAATTCATGTTCGGTCCAGTTTTAATAACGCAGAAGGAACCAGAGTGGTGCCAGAGGATCAAGTTATGGAAAAAGTAGTTGTACGCGGAGTAACTCTTAAGACAGACGAAGCTAGAATTTCGGTGATTGATATTCCCGATCGCCCAGGTCTTGCTGCCAGTCTGTTTAATCGCCTGGCACGGGCCGATGTAAACGTTGATATGATTGTCCAGAGCTCGGGGAAGGAAAATCAAAATACCATTTCTTTCACAGTTCCGCGAAACACCTTAAAGGTGACTCGAGAAGTTGTGGATGGCTTTCTTTCGGAGCAGCAGGCTGGAAGTCTGGAAATAGATGAAAAGATTGCCACGATATCTGCGGTGGGAATAGGTATGAAATCTCATTCTGGCGTTGCTGCATCCATGTTCGATGCACTGGCTCACAACGAAATTAATATCGAAATGATTTCCACATCTGAAATCAAGATTACAGTGGCTGTAAAGGAAGAGCAGGGACGTAAAGCTCTTGAAGTAGTGCACAATGCCTTTGGTCTGGATAAAACAGGTGAGGACTCCTGAGGTTTTTCGATTTGCATCGGCGGACGGCAGATTAGATTATTGAATCCATTCGCGGGATTCACATTCAATGAGTAAACTGAATCCATCGGGCGGGATTCGCATCCAATGAGTAAACTGAATCCATCATCTCCGATAGGGGTCTTCGATTCTGGCATGGGCGGACTAACCGTGCTTTCTGAGCTGGTATCGGCCCTGCCGCAAGAGGATTTTATTTACCTGGGGGATACGGCTCGAGTTCCGTATGGCTCCAGGTCACCGGGAACCATTCTTAGATACAGCCGCGAAGTTAGCCAGTACCTGATGCAATTCGATATCAAGATGCTGGTCATAGCCTGCAATACAGTTAGTGCGCACGCTGAATCAATTATACGGAAAGAACTTCCCTGTCCTGTAATAGGAGTGATTCATCCCGGAGCTCGTGCAGTGGTTTCCCAGTCCCGGTCCGGGCGTGTAGGTGTTATAGGCACTCGATCCACGATAAAGTCCGGTGCCTATGAGCGCGAGATTCGTTCTTTGAATCCTGAATTGAGTGTTTTTTCCAGAGCCTGTCCTCTTCTGGTCCCTGTTGTAGAGGAAGGCTGGATGGATAAGAAGCTCACTCATCAGATTATTCAGGAGTATCTGAGCGAAATGGTGCGTGAAGAAGTGGACTCTCTGGTTCTGGGTTGTACGCACTATCCACTTCTAAAAAAAGCGATTAAGGATCAGTATCCGGATCTTAACCTCATCGATTCCTCTGTGGAAACGGCCCTGGCCGTAAAACAGCAGCTGGTGGAAGCTTCCCTTTTAAACTCCAGAACCTTGCCGGAAGATCCGGCCAGAAAAACCCAGACCCCGGCAGACCCCGGCAGAGAAAATCCGACAGCCTCTGATTCTGGCTCCACAGAAAATACAAAAACCGGCTCTGGATCAGTTCGAATTTTACTTACCGACGTTACCGATCATATAGAGAGTCTGGAACGTTTGTTTTTCAGACATCCATTTCAGTCCCTGGAAGAAGTGCAAATCGATGATCTGTCCTGAAATCCGGGCGCAGACCAGATCTATTTCATCGTCTGCCTAAAACCTACACGCCGAACGTAAAAGCTACCTGGCTCAATGAAGGTCCAAATTGATTCGCCGCATCCAGAGGACGTTGGTTTCGAAGGGATCTGGAGTAAACCGGAAGTGAGAAATCTAAATCAGCAATCGGAAAATTGAATCTCTATTAGTATTGCTTGCGCTGGATTTGAGGGCTGATAGCAAGAGCGTATGGCCCGCACATTCATCGTTGCTCCAATCATTTTTTTTTGTATAAGCTGCATTTCCCCCATGAGCAGAGAATCGGCAGCCGCAGAGCAATTCATGGATCAGATAACGTCAGCCATTGATCAAACCTGCAGAACCGCTCAACCAGTCTCATTCCGGATAAATGATATTGACTCCTTTTATATGATTCAAGGGGCCCCGGTGAATCGATCGGGAGATCAGGAGATTCATACGCTGTCCGGTGATAAGCTGGAAGACCTGGGAAAGAATCGTATGAAGCTTGTTCCAGGCAAAGCTGTGATGATTTCTCTGATAGTCAATGGACAGCAGATCGATGGGACCATGCAGGGGCCTCCCTGTGAGATATCTGTACCGGCCATTTCCTACAGAGGATCTGATCTGCGGATCGAGCCGCTGGCAGGTGTGTCCGTTCTAGTCATGGCTTCCTATAGAGGTGATCTTGAATCGGTGAGGCGATATCTGGATGAGAAGGTAGATATCAATGGTCAGAATCAGGTCAGTGCTTTAATTGCTGCAGTCGATGGAAATCGAACCTCTGTGGTGGCCCTTCTATTGCAGAGAGGAGCGGATCCAAACCTGAAGGCCGATTTTAACGGACAAACGGCGCTTCATTTTGCGGCCAAGAGGGGCAATCTGGGGGTTGTCATTCTATTGCTGGAAAGCGGGGCCAAACCGGATGCGGTGGACCCTTCTGGTCATACGCCTCTCTGGGGTGCCTCTTTTCAAAATCATCCGCAGGTCATCAGGGCCCTGGTGAACCACGGAGCGAATCTACAGCACAAGGATGGAAACGGCAATACCGCCATGTCCATTGCGGCTGCCGGAGGAGGGCGGGAGGCCATCGAAGAACTGTCCGCTCTGGGCCTGGAGCCAGATCAGCCCAATCGATTTGGTCGCACTCCACTGTTTGACGCTGTGGACCATGGAAAGATCGATGCACTGAAGGCACTTCTGAATCTGGGGGCGAATCCCAATCAAAGGACAATCAGTGGCAATACACCGCTGCAGGCGGCCCAGAACAATGGACAGACAGTGATCATTCAAATTCTAAGGGATGCGGGTGCTCGGTAGATTCGAATTCGGGCCCAATCCATGGCCGGAAATCTGGAAATCTCTTGCCCTCCTGAAAGCCTGGGATTATGTCTCATTAGGCTGCCCCGGGTGCTCCGGAGCCATGCTGCCTGAATCAGGTCGCCTCCTGAATCAGTCTGAACACCGCCCCATTGTACCATCGTAAATTAAGTAAAAAAGTATTGACGTAACTTTTGTTACCCTATCTTTTGTGTGGTTATGAAGGATCTCACCGAAAAGCAACAGGCCATACTTAATTTTATTGAAGAATCGATCAGATCCCAGGGATACCCGCCAACCATCCGAGAAATTGGAGATACCTTTAGCATCACAGCTAAAGGAGCCTATGACCATTTAAAGGCCATTGAAAAGAAGGGCTACATTAAGTGTGTCAAGAATCGAAGTCGGGCTATCGAGCTTTTGAGAACGTCTGCCGGTGGAGAGCCCATGACTCTGGAGCAGACGGTCAGTGTACCGCTGGTAGGTCGCGTGGCTGCCGGGTTGCCCATTCTGGCTCAGGAAAACATTGAAGAATATCTGGCATTTCCCAAGAATCTGGTACCGGACGGAGGAGTGTTTGCACTTCGAGTGACCGGCGACTCCATGATCGAAGCAGGCATTCACAATGGCGATATTGCAGTGATCCAGAAGGCTGACACTGCAGAAAATGGAGAGATTGTAGTGGCCCTGATCGAAGATGAGGCGACTTTGAAATACTTCTATAAAGAAAAGAAGAGAGTCCGCCTTGAGCCTGCCAATCAGGCGTATAAACCGATCTTTGCCACCGAAGTAATGATCATCGGTAAGTTGGTTGGACTTTACAGACAGTTTTAGAATCCTGGGGACATGCATCCCGCATTTTTCTATGGGCTTCTAAAGCCTGTATTATTCTCTCTGGATCCAGAAAAAGCTCATGAGCTGGTTACCGGTCCTGCCAGAACCCTTATGGGGCTACCGGGTGGGGCAGCCTATCTAAAGGCTACCCTCGGCTATGAGAGTGATGCCCTGGGTGTACAATGCGCTGGCATCCACTTTCCCGGACCAGTGGGGATGGCTGCCGGATTCGATAAGACCGGGCAACTCTATCCATTTCTGGCATCCGCTGGTTTCCATTTCGTTGAATCTGGAACTTTTACTCCCAGACCCCAGGAGGGAAATCCACGGCCCAGGCTTTTTCGCTTTCCGGAACAGGGAGTACTCATAAATCGCATGGGCTTTAACAATCCCGGTATGGACCAGGCAAGCAGTGCTTTCGCCGATCAGGATGCAAAGCGAAAGAAATCGGGAAAGAACAGATCCTGTCCACGAGGAGTGAACATTGGAAAAAATAAAGTTACTCCAAACGATGAGGCCATCCAGGATTATATCAAGGCTTTTCGCTCATTGGAGCCGTACGCGGATTATATCACAATCAATATAAGCTCTCCGAATACTCCCGGGCTGCGAGACCTTCAGTCTGCAGCATTTCTTGGAGAGTTACTATCAGAGCTTTCTGGAATCGCAAAGGAAATAGACAGCACAACTCCTATCTTTGTGAAGCTGGCACCGGACATAGATGACAGAGATTTACCGGCATTGATCGAGACTTCCCTGAATGGATCTGCGGCGGGGTTGATTCTAAGTAATACAACGATTACTCGAGATTTTGTAGGAGCTTCTGAGAAAATGAAATCCACGGAGGGTGGTCTGTCCGGTTGCCCATTGTTTGCCAGAAGTACCGATCTTCTTCGCAGGACCAGAGAGATTATCGGCTCCTCCGCTTCATTGATAGGCGTTGGAGGTATTGATTCGCCCAAAACAGCCCTGGCAAAGATACTGGCCGGAGCAGATTTAATTCAAATCTACACTGGCTATATTTTTCAGGGGCCAGTGCTGCCAGCCAGGATCAGTCGGTTTCTGGACCGGGTCTGCAGGACAGAGGGTTGCACGGTTCCGGACCTAACGGGCAAGGAAAAGGAATTCTCTCACTGGCTCAAGGAAGCCTCCTGATGGGAACAGCCTTGACACTGATGTGGCTGAGCCCATAGAAAGATATGGCCACCGAAGAAAAATCAGGAACCGAACGATCGGTACGGGTCTGGCAAGAACTGGATCTGGATACAGTTAAGAAGCATTTGCTTCTCATCGATGACCTGTATGGGACCTGCGCAGCCTGTAAGCAAATCGGACTTAACTATCTCAAAGATCCCAGCTGCAGCGGTTGCGGTACTGAATTCAAATATCTGGCCACAAGATTAAAAGATCCGGCTGAGACCGGAAAAATCCTGAGACGAATCATCAAAGAAAAATTACCTCTTACTTTGATAGATAGAGAAGATTACGAAAAGGCTGTAGCAGAAAAGAACCTGGGCGGTCTATTTAAGGAACCGGAATAGCCATTACGCCATTTTGGACGATTGGCTGACCCACCAAGATTAACAATAGATAGTCGTCTAACCGGTTCCGCTACCAGCTACCTGGACCTTCTTACTGGAGGGCTCGGAAATATGTTTTACCGAATCCTTCAAAGGCATTAGATCATAGAAGAAAATAGGGTAGCTTCGGTCTCCATAGATCCTTCGAGCTCGCTCCACATACAGGGCACGGTGTAGCTCTTTTTCCAGGCTTTTCCTTTTATCCTTTAGATACAGTCCGGCCTTTCTTCGAAGCTTGATGAAATCCTGGTTCAAGTCCGATCGTTGCCAACCTCGACTCCTGGCTTCATGCCACTGCTGGATGATTTCATCTCTCTGCTGGCTTAGCTTACAGTCCCTGGAAAGAAACCGGGCCGGATCAAAGCGAAGCTCCCTGAGCTCCAGTTCAACTTCTGATACACTTCGGGAGGCCACAGGCAAATCCGCTCTGGGCTCCATACTGAGACTTGCTGTAGTTACCAGAAACGGGGCTGCATCGCATTGAAAGAAATCTGAGATAAGATTTTCGGTGATTCGATCGTATCGGCCACCGCCCGTTCCATGTATGAATAGATCACAGAAGAACAGTCTAAAGAATAGACTCGTGGTAACGGCCCTGGGGTAGATGCTTCCCCTTCCGGCCCTTACAGACTGGATGGCTTTCTTAAATCCCTCATCCTGTAGAGGTTCACGGATTCCATCTTCAATATACCAGAATGGCAATTCTCCGCTGGCTTCATCCAGATCGGGCAGAGGTTGTGCCTGATTCTTGATCTTTCTTTCCAGTCGGTATCGCATGAGTTCCGCATTATATCGATTCCTGAATTCATCGCAGCGTTCAGCTATGAAGGAAGCAAAATAAAGAAAGGCCTCTGAATCAAAAAGAGTTGATGCTCTTACATCTCTGATCTGCAGGCCCAGTCTTTCATGGGCCAGGCGTCGCAATTCTGTGGACGGATCAAGAATAGAATTCGATTTCATTAATGCATTGCGGTATTCCTGAATCATCTTCCTGGTTGCTGCACGAGTGCCTGGTTCCAGAACCAGATGCAGTCCCCTACATGCCTCATCGCAGGCCTTCAGCAAGGCCTGGCGATCTCTTTCGGTAAGTTCAAGAGAACCGACAATTCTACTGGAATTACCGTAGCGGACAGTTCGCTTCTGCACCGGCCAACGGGATGTGCCGGCAATGGTACTGGAATAATCCAGGTCCATCAAGGATGGATAAGTGAATTCAAGATCCACTTCGTCGGTATCCAGAACTATGTTGTAGGCAACCCCATTGTAGCGGCGGGCCAGAGCATCAGCCAGAACATCCTTAATCATCAATCCAGGATGATAGAGTACCGGTTGATGACCGGCAGATATTAACAAGCCACAATCTCTGGACCAGCCCACACTCTTTCGCAGGGCAATGGCCTGCTCCTTAAGAGTGTCCGGGCAGAGAATTCCGGCCTTGCATTTTTCCAGTCGATTCTGAATCTTCTGGTCCAGAGAATCGATGTTTTCGGGAAGTGTAATGCTCAACGGTAACCCTCGGGCCAGTTTTTAAAGAGAGTGATTTCTCTTTGATAGAATGGTTCGGCAGCATCCACTCCGGCCTGAAATCCCCAGTACTTGTTCTCGTTGAGCACACTTTCTATTAGGTGTTCTTTGCTGCCCGCCTTGAACTGAGATTCATAGCAGTGTATGGCCTTTCTCTTTTTCTCAATCTGGGCTGAAACATCAAATACGTAGGATGGTTCCATTCGAAGACGGATGTGTACCGGGAAGTAATAGATCACCCGTCGGGGAAAAAACGGTTCTCCCGGAATGTCTGATTTGGTTAGCTTCGAATAGAACCGTGCAGACTCGGCCAGTTGGCCTGCAGCAATATGATCCGGATGGGCATCCACCGGATAGGGTGCAAAGATATAATCCGGTTTGAATTTACGAAACTCTGCTGCCAGCTTCTTTCTGTTTTCTATTGTCTCTTCTAGATATCGGTTCGGCATATCCAGTGTAATCCTGGGGGCGCCCAGAATTGAGGCAGCCTTCTGGCTTTCTGCGGCTCGAATATCTGGAGAGCCATGAGGAGTGGGTTCCCCATCAGTGAGATCCAGAATCTGTACCTCATGGTTTTCCACCAGAGAGGCCACCGTGCCACCCATACCCAGCTCCACATCGTCCGGATGAGCGCCCATACAAAGGATTCGCATGCCCATTTAAACAGTTTCGCAAATTATGGTCTGAGGGGAAAGAGAATTGTCAGCATTCTACTGTTATCAGGTCTTCTTTCTGGCCTGAATGCAAATGGATCGCAAATTGCACCCTGGACAAACCCGGGAATTCCATCTCCCGGTACAGCCCCCTAGAATGCCCGGTCGTGTGAGAGCAAAATCATACTTCAGCGGATCCTCCGGATGCACCAGGCTCAGCCCCAGAGAAATCTGAGCTGCCATTTCCCAATCATTCGTTTTTCTCCCAGTGAATTCCAGATTCTGGCCAATTCTTGCCATATGGACATCGAGAGGAACAATCAAATCTGCAGGGGAAAAGCTGCGGTAAAGTCCCAGGTCCGGGTAGCCAGTCCGAACCATCCATCTAAGGTACAGGCACAGTCTTTTGCGAGCTCCACGTCCGGTGGATTGACCAATCCAGTGCACCAATCCGGATGTTCGTCGGGATTTCGGAATTCCTTCAACGAATGAATGCTGAAATGCAGATATTCGCTGAAGGGTACTTTCCTGTGGAGTTCCAAAAAACCTTTCCAGCGGCAGTAAATCGGATGGATTTTCTTTAGATTCGAATACCATTTCTGCCATCCGACGAACAATGGTCTGTACATCAGTGGAGCTCTGGAATCGATAATACGGAAACCTGGTCTTAAGCTTTGTTTTGCTGGCGGCCAGATCCAACAGAAAACCATGGGGAGCATCGGTCAGCACTGGCAGCAAATTCCTTAGAAAGGATTGAATGGAGCTGACTCTGCCGTAAGCGAATAGAGCTGCCAGCAATGAAACGATCTCCTGATCCTCGGGGGCCCTGGAGATCTGTTCATGCACCAGAGCTAGAGGATCCGAATCCAGAAAATCGCTGGAGTTGTATTGTTGATGCATTAACTCCAGAATCTCTTTCATTTTCAATCCTGATCGAGACCGCCTACGTTGTCGCGAGTGATTTTCACAGATTTGCGTTTGCCCGTAGATTCTGTATTTTCCTCTAGATCTTCGGATGCATGGGATCCCTTCTCCCGGTCCAGGCGTAGAAAGGATAACAGCGCTGTAAGCGGTCCCTGTCTTGGTGCAAACTCCAGGGCCAAAAATGTTGTATCATCATCCGGTGAGCGGGAACCACGAAATCGATTTAGCTCTTCCCGGAGTTTTAAATTTATCTCTTCAAGCGGTTTGTCACCTTCGTCCAGAAGAAACCGTGCGAATCTAGATTCACCGAAGGCTTCTTCATTCGGCGCAAAGGTTTCGAGTACTCCGTCCGAGCAAAGGAATAGACGTTGACCGGGCCTTAGATCGTAGGTACTGGTGCGATAGGGGCTGGGTAGCACTCCCAGTAATCTCTGAGTGTCTTCTAGTTTAATAATCTGGTCTTCCTGGGGGCTTCGAATCAACGGTCCTGGATGCGCTGCATTCAAGTATTCCATTTCGCCTTTATCCCGGTCCAGAACAAGTGCAAACAGGGTGAAGAATTCATTACCTTCGTATCTATCCAGAAGAAAAGAGTTTAGAGTGTTGACCGTTTCTACCAGGTTAGAGCCACCGGCCAGATGAGATCGCACAATACTACGCATCGCGTTGACCAGATACCCGGTACCAAGGCCATGGCCGCTAACGTCCCCCAGAAATACGGCACTCTTGCTTTCATCCAACTCAATGTGATCCAGGTAATCTCCAGTAACACTGATTACCGGCAAGTTAAAGTAGGACATTCGAATGCCCGGAGGCAGATTCTCAAAGCTACTGGATACCTGGCGCTGGAATTGGCCGGCCAGATAAACCTCTCGCATTTTCTGCCTTTTTTCCACTTCCTGAAAAAGAAGAGCAAAATTCTCTACCATCATACCTGCCAGGCGAGATGCCTCCTGGAGATAGCGAATTTCGCTTAGAAGCAAACCATCCCTGTTTCTGGGCTTTCCTATCAGAAGTGCAGCTCTTGTAGGTAGCTTCAAGCGTTCAGTAAGTGAATTGCTGTTCAGTTTAAAGTAGGAGTTCTGCTTTTCCTTCTGGGACTTGATTTCTTTCAAATGCTCCTGAAATCTGAGCCGCAAAGAAGGCATTTCCGTTCCTTCGATACCTACAGCCAGATGAATCCGGTTTCTGTATAGAAACTTATAGAGCTCACCGCGAACCCCCGTTCCATAGGTCAAATAGGATGTGACCACAATTCGCTCAGGAGCCACATGTCTCCACAGTGGACTACCGTCTGGCAATCTCAGGATTCCTTCCGTGCGAATCCGGAGATCCGGAAAAGTAGATGTGGAAAAAAGCAAATATGCTTTCTCTATATTGAGGGTTCGTTCTATCTCTCCAAGGAAGGCGGCTGCAGTGGACTGAATCTTGAGTGGATAGCTCATCAAGCTGGCCAGTCTCTTGAGAGACTCAGCAAGTTCACCGCTGGGTCGAAGTAATTTCTTATCCAGAATCCTGGAAGTGAAGCGGCGGGCCGGATCCATAAAAAACGTTATGGAAAAGATAATAACAATATGGAGTATCCACCGAGCATCACTCAGGCTTTCCGGCAATACCAGGCTGATGGTGAGCAGGGCCAGACCATAGATTCCAATAAAAACCACCGTTAGAATTCCGGCCAGGAGCGAACGGGTGAGTATGAGCTGAAACGGAAGCAGATGGATACGATACGTTCCATAGAGCAGGGTTGCTGGAAAAATGAAGAATAATAGCACCGGCACAAGGAACGGATCCATGCGCCACAAAAGCATAGTGGTCATGGCAGAAGGCAGTATAAGCCCTACCAATGTACCCAGAACCAGGATCCATTGTTTGATACGATCGATTCCCTCTGCATCCGTGCGAAATGCGGCTTCAAGTTGAATGGCCAGAACTATCAGTGTAACCGCCAGGTAGAGATAGCCAGCCAGGTAGGTGAGGTTATGTACACTTTCTTCTCGGTCCGATCCACTATAGGCGAGTAGAGAAAAGAACAGAACAAAGAGCAACTCCCCCAGAGCAAGTTGCTGTGGTACTTCCTTTCCTGTAGTGCGAAGACCTAGATTGAGAAGTGCTGGAATCAGCAAAAAACCGGCTACCTGCCAGAGTATCATGCCATCCTGGTAGGCCAGCAGATACATTCCGGAGACTATATAAAACACTGTGGCGAAACAAAAACCGGAGAGATGAAAATCATTTCCGTAGCTGAGAAACCAGATTCCACAAAGAAAGGATAAAAGAGCATAGAGAATTAAGAGCTTATATATCTCCAAAAAGTCCAGGAGGTCGAAGCGAACCGTCTGGAAGATCTCTTCTCCACCCTGAGAGATAACTCGATGAATTTGCGGAAAATCCGAGGTTGTGGATCTCTTTAATGCAGGCTTTCCATCTACCAGCATGATTCGATCTGATGGTAATAGATTCGTTTCACTGCTATAAACGACGGTGCCATCGGGCAGGTAAAGAAAAGGCAGTCTGTAAACTTCACGGGAAAAGAGCAGGAGGATGGCAGCGCCCATAAGAAAGGCTGCCAGCGGATATACCCACCGGTTCATGAGAAGACTCATTGAGCTTCTCCTGCCTGCAGATTCCCTTTCCTGGCAGATCGAATATCCAGAATGACTCGATTGCTGTGCTCCACTCTGTATAGAATCCCCGGGCTAAGATCTACATAGTTTCTCCAGCCCGGCGAAATGAGTATTCGGTCCGGTTGTGTTGTATCCTGGAAGCGAAACTGCTTTCCTTCTACAAAAACAGTCATGGAACCACCGGCATGGAACTGCGCTATTAGCATTTCCACTCCAGGTTCGGTGCGAAGCAGTGAATCCTCTTTTCGCATATGACCCAGGATGCGATGGATTGTAAGATCATTTTCCAGGTGAATGAGAGAATATAAATGACCCAGCAACCCGGAAAGCACCAGGCCAGATACGCCTCCACCCTTGGCCGTTGCGAAGATAACAAGAAATAGACTGTCGCCGACTATAAAGAATTCCTGCACTGAACTGCCGCTATCATCTTCATGGGGCTCGATCTGAAAGCCCGGAAATGAAGGGACCCGGGAGTTTTTCATCAAGCTGTGAACCTTTTCAGCGCTCTGCAGTTCCTTTTCGAATTCACCTGCATCGATGATTTTACTACTCAAAATGTGGTTTTGAATGCTAACAGCCGCTTTACCTGCAAATAGTTGCAGCGCTCGATCTGCGAATTTATTGCGCGGCGGTTCCATTAAGAACAGGAATCCAAGTAGTCTTGTGCGAAAAATGAATGGTACAATCCAGGCAACGCGATTTTGTTGCATTATATCGCGCAGTGTTTCCGGTACTTCTTCGTCATCGATGCTGGCTATTTTTCGAAATGCCTTGAACTCTCTTTTCAGTTCCTCTGTCTTCTGATAATAGATCGCATTTCCTTTAATGATCTTTCCGTTCTTGTAAATATGGAATCGGTAGTTTTTTCTGTCCTCAGAGAGCAGTGCGATCCTTGCAGATGAAATCCTGAGCCAAAAAAGAAGGTCTGGAATAATCTGATGGAGCAAGGAATCCACAGAAAACTGTCGAGCCAGAAAGTCCAGGTGATGGATATCTTCATCGACCAGAGTCTCCCAGTCCTGTCTTTGAAACAGGTGGCGCAGTAGCGATTCCCGGGCCGGAAATAAGATTAATACTGAAAGTACAATAAAAAGAAGGGTTACCAGGTTTTCTCTTCTGGAGTCATCCACCGGTGATTCGCCTCCGGATGGAAAAATCGCATGGAGGAGAAAGAACAGTCCGGTGATGACTACGGCCGAGGAAGCGGTAACCAGCCAGCTTTGGAGGCGATATCTGCCCGCCGGTGTATTCCAGATCTTTGACATTTCAGGTCGTATAGTCCGCATTCAACCGAACATAATCTGCCGTGAGATCGCTGGACCAGAATCTTTCGAACTGAGTGCCCAGATCCAGGTCCACCTTGAGTCGAATCTCCGGGCTCTGAAAATGCTCCTTTAGCTTTTCCAGGTCTGGACCCAATTCTTTACCAGCTCCCGCAAACAGTAGCTGATCCCCGGCATAGATTTTGATTTGATCTGGCTTGATTGGTTCGTCAAATACCTTTCCAATGGCCATGATGATCCGTCCCCAGTTCGGATCTGCTCCATGAATGGCCGTCTTGATTAACGGGCTGTTAATGAGGGAACGTCCAAACTTATAGGCGGATTCCTTAGTCCTGGCCCCCACAATCATAACTTCGAAGAACCGACTGGCACCTTCTCCATCCCGTACAATTTCGCGGCTCAGGTAGATACAGGTACGCAGGACGGCCCGAATGAACTCCAGATCCTCTTCAGAAATATGGTCGGGCCAGGGGTTGGAACGTTCTATTCCATCCGCAGAGTCTCCGGTAGGGGGTAACGGGTCTCCCAGAATTGTTTCCAGGGTTTGCTCGGCCCATAAGTCCTCCAGCGCTGCAGGAAAACGAAAAGGAGGTCTGCCGGTGGCCCCATTGGCCATTAGCACCACCGTGTCACTGGTGGAAGTATCGCTATCTACGGAGATCCGATTGAAGCTTCGGTTTACGCAGAATTTCAGCAAACGATTCAGGTCCCGGGCCTCCATATTAGCATCGGTAACCAGGTAGGAGAGCATGGTGGCCATGTTAGGTTCAATCATCCCGGCCCCTTTCGCAATACCCAGCACAGTACTTCCATTTTTGAGTGAATATCCCTTTATCTTGGGAAAAGCATCCGTAGTCATAATAGCTTTGCTAAAGGCATCAAAATCCGCGGAATCCAGTTTCCCGGGCAGATCCTTACAGGCTGCTTCCAGGCGGTCCGCAGGTGGCATTCGGCCAATGACGCCGGTACTTGATGGCAGAACCAGGCTCTTGTCGATATTCAGGGCTTCAGCTGTCCAGAGACACATGTCCTGGGCCAATTTTAACCCTGCCTGACCTGTGGCGACGTTAGAATTCTTGGAATTAACTACGATGGTTTGCAATCTACCATCTGCAATGTGTTCGCGCCCAACAATGACCGGGTTGCCCGGGAATTGATTTCGAGTGAATACGGCAGCAGCGGTGGCCGGACGACTACTATGGATACAGCCAAAATCCAGGGTATTATCTTTAATGCCTGCATTCCATCCGCAGGCAAGGTAACCGGATGGCACTGGTACTTGAGACATAAGCCAGCAGCATTCACTGCGGGCCTGTGATTGTCAAGCGCGAGCGCTGCTTAGATGGATCGCCAGCATGCTCAAATCATCCGTTGCACGCGAGTCTTCCCTAAAACTCTCCCAGTAATGCAGCATTTCCCGGTTTACCTGTTTTGGCTCCGGGCGGGTGCGCGATAATATGTCTTCAATGCGATGAGCTCCAAACATTTCGCCTGCCGCATCCCTCTGTTCCAGGATTCCATCTGAGCATGCAAAGAGCAAATCACCTTCTTGAACTCTGTAGTGGACAGGCTCAATGACCAGATCAGAATGCATTCCTAGAAACGGTGCCTGCTGCGAGTTCCCGATTCCGCTTTTTTCCAGGCGATGGGTACGATGATTTCGGGTAATCCAGAGCATTCCATGGCCAAAATCATAAACGGAGGCTAGTTTCTTTTTTCTGTTCAAGACCAGAGCGATTCCCGTAGCGTACATTTCTGAAGGGCTCAGTTCATAGGTGATACTGTTTAATTGGCGAAGCATCGCCTTTGGCCGGATTTTCTCCGACTCCTGAGATTCCAGTCTATGCTCCAGCATCGTATGCAGGGCCGTTCCGATGATGGATACCATGCTGCTGGCTTTCAATCCTTTGCCGCAAACATCGAATAGTAGAAATAAGGTGGAATGATCTGAAAGTTCATATGACTGAACAAAGTCTCCTCCAGGGCCGGCCAGAGGAGCAACGTATCGGCTGGATTCCACCGAAGGCAGGTCTGAGGTCCTGGATCTAATTTTATTTCGATTCGGATTGGCATGCACTAGACTATGCGTTTCCTGCGGACGCCATTGAAGCAGTGCATGCTGGGCTTCCAGGCAGGCTTCACTATCTCTTCGCAAGAACGAGTTCATTCCGCGAAGCACCAGATCCACCGTGGAAATTCCATAAAACTGTTCGTCCAGAGTTACTACGAAAGGGTCAAAACGGTTTTCTTCCGGACGAGCCATCAAAGCGCTGGATGCTTCGCTCAGTGTGGCATGCGCATCCATGATCACCGGGCCGGTACGCATCATGGATTTCAATTTTACATCAGGGCGCAGCATTAGCTCTCGACTGTAATGGTTCTTACTTAGAATGGCCAGAAACTGGTTTCGCAGAGTGTAGCCGCTGATCCTGCCCTGATTGTCCTGAACGGGTAGATAGTGCAGGTTTGGATAATTTCTATAGAGCTCATAGGTTTGTACGGCCGGATCATCTTCGCAGGGAAGGTTATAGTCATAGCCGGAAAGTTCCTGCAGGCGATGTACGGTAAGTACCTTTCGTCCCACCTCAAAGGCAGAGAAGATGGGCAATGGTCCTGAACTACCGGGATCTCTGAGCGCTTCTGTGTATTGGTCTGCGATGGCAGTACTCTGCATGCTACCAGTGAGGTTCTATTCTGTTACACTGTTATGACTGTTTGTGCATCTATGTTTAACACTTTGCTTACAATTTGCATGCAACCTGTCCTGTGTACAGGTGCTGTTCTCCTTCCGGGGGCCCCGAATTCTTTCTCCCGTCATGGTTTTTCACTCTTTGAGATCCAAAAAAACTGATTGGGCCCCACTGTCGGGCCTGGACGTTTCCGTGGATTGATACCTGGAAGGGGAGCTGGTCCGGTTGTTTCGTTGCGGGTTTTTACTTGTAGATACCGGCCCCTGACCGCTTCTGCATCCATGAGCGAAAAACCATTTAAAGGAAAAGTGGCTCTAGTCACTGGTTCTGCGCGAGGTATTGGACGATCCATTGCCGAGGATTTTGCAGAATGGGGAGCCGACCAGGTAATCCTGGATATGAATCAAGAGGACTGCGATAAGACTGCGCAGGAAATCTCTTCACAGTTTGGTGTGAAAGCTGTAGGTGTAGCCTGCAATGTTACGAATAAGGAGCAGGTAGGCCAGGCTGCGGATAAGATCAAGGCCGAGTTCGGTGGCCTGAATTTCCTGGTAAACAATGCCGGTATCCTCAGGGACAATCTTCTGATTCGTATGAAGGAAGAAGACTGGGATATTGTTATGGATGTGAATCTCAAGGGGCCATTTCTGGTTACCCAGGGCATGCTTCGCATGCTGATGAAAGCGGAAGGCGGTGGTCGAATCGTGAATATCAGCTCCGTTTCTGGCCTGGTGGGTCAGGCAGGTCAGGCCAACTATTCCTCAAGTAAGAGCGGATTGATTGGCTTTACGAAAGTTGTGGCTCGTGAGTACGCATCCAAAGGCTTGCTTTGTAATGCTATTTGTCCGGGCTATGTTCAAACCGATCTGACCGGAGGGCTAACCGAGGAAGTTCAGGAAATGCTGAAAGAATCCATCCCTCTGGGGCGTGCTGGTCGCGTGGAGGACATTTCTCGTGTGGTTCGATTCCTCTGCTCCGACGACGCTTCCTTTATAACAGGAAACGTGATCCGAGTGGATGGCGGAACAGCCATAGGAATGTAATCTGTATGAAAGTTATTCACGGTCGGCCTGTATTATTGCAACGCCGGCCGTGAATAAATGCAGCATAAAACGCTTGCCATATTGTATCGATCATTACAGGGTCCGGGAATGGACCGAGAACTGCTGTATCCGGAGCGATCCCTACCATTAAAATTCGAGCCTGAAGAACCGAAAGAAAGGACTCTGACTGGCCTGTTGGATTGGATACAAAAGAATCGATTACAGTTAAATGAGCTTCTGGTGCTCCATGGTGCTCTGCTATTCAGAGGGTTTCCGGTCTGGGAACCAGAAGAATTTGAAGCTGTGGCCCGTGCCCTGGAGCCGGACCTAAAAAATGCCGCATACCATGGCACAGCCCCCAGAAATAGCCTCACCGATTACGTTCAGAGTTCTGTAGAGCTCCCCGGGTATTACCCCATTCCCCAGCACATAGAGATGAGCTATCTGAAGAACAAGGCCAATCGGTTGTTCTTCTGGTCCATGCTCCCGGCCCGGAGTGGTGGGGAGACTCCAGTCACAGACTTCCGCCAGGTGTACAGGGATCTTCCTGCTGAAGTGGTTGAAGCTTTCGAAACTCGTAACGTTAAGATTATTAGGAACTACAGTGGACCCGGGGAAAAGAGCCGGTTTGATTTACTTCAATTTAAAGGCTGGGATGAGATTTTTCATACAACCGAGAGGGAAGAAGTGGAGCGTCAATGTGCGCTTAGCGGCACTACGCCAGTCTGGAAAAAAGAGAATTCGCTATGTTTGATCAACAATCAATCCGCCGTGCGATCCCATCCTGATACCGGCGAACCGGTCTGGCATAACCATTCCCAGGCCTTTCATATCTCTACCGCTGTAGCTGAATACCGAAGATTAATCAAGTATACAAAGAAGCCGGCTCTTTTCTTTTTTATGCTTCTTGCAGGTGTCATGAACCGGCTACAAACACTTCGAAAACCCAGAGAAGACCTGGCATTACATTGCCAGTTTGAAGACGGAGGCGAAATTCCAGATTCCTACATGGAAGCTGTGAGGGATGCAATCTGGAAGAATACCGTAATCTTTCCCTGGCAGAAGGGCGATGTGCTGGCAATCGATAATCATTCCACGGCTCATGGACGAATGCCGTTTCGCGGACCGCGAAAGACTGCTCTGTGCTACGCATAAATATGTCAAACCTACAGGACGTACAACTCAACCTTAATATCGAAGCATTGCTTCTGTTAAACCTGATACTTGCGATTATCATGTTTGGCGTAGCTCTGGACCTGCGATTCCGGGACTTCAAGATAGTATTCCATCTCCCCAGGGCTCCGTTGATCGGTCTGGTGGCCCAATTTCTGTTGCTGCCGGCTTTTACCTATCTGTTGGTTCAGATATTAGATCCTGAGCCCGGCATGGCTCTTGGAATGATCCTGGTCGCAACCTGTCCGGGGGGGAATGTTTCTAACGTAATGACGCATCTGGCTCGTGGAAACACCGCTCTATCTGTTAGTATGACTGCTATTTCTTCGGCTGCTGCGGTAATTCTTACTCCGATTAATTTTGCCTTCTGGGGTTCTCTGGATCCTGCACATGCGGCTTTGCTTCAGGAGCTGGATGTCAATCCGTTGCAGATCTTTTTTAGCGTGGTTCTGGTGCTCGGTGTTCCGCTTTTAATCGGTATGACCGTGGCGGCTCGATATCCGAAATTCGCCGCTCGCGCTCGAAACCACATTCGATATCTATCATACTTCTTCTTTCTTGGATTTATTGCTGTAGCGTTCGGTATGAATGGGGACTACTTTGTTGAATTCATTGGACTTATCTTCCTGGGTGTGTTTCTGCATAATGCAATGGGCTTCGCACTGGGGTATGGGTCGGCCCGCCTTCTTGGCATCCAGAAACGTGATGCCCGGGCCATCAGCCTGGAAACGGGAATACAGAATGCAGGTCTGGCTCTGGCGCTGGTTCTGACCTACTTTTCTGAGCAGGGAGGCATGGCGATTATTGCTGGCTGGTACGGAATCTGGGAATTAATTGCCGGGCTCATTCTTGCTGCCATTTGGGCAAGAAGGGCTCCCGCAACAGAGGATTCCGATTTGCTCAATAAGTCCCAGGGCAAATGAGGAAACCTCGGGTCAGAGCAGGGCAAGCATGTCCAGCTACGATAGATTCTCCTGCGTGTTCAGGCTGAATCGATTAAATAGCCTCTTCGCCTCGTTCACCGGTGCGAATTCGAATGCACTGTTCCATGGGAATTATGAAGATCTTTCCATCCCCAATCTTTCCTCCCCCGGCGGTGCGGGCCGATTCAATCAGTGCCTCCACTGCATTTTCGGCCAGATCATCCGGTACAGCAATTTCAAGACGCAGCTTTTTTACTAGATGGATGAATACTTCGCGACCGCGAAATACCTCTCTATATCCCTTTTGCTGACCGTACCCCTGTGCATCGGAAACCGTCAGTCTATAGATTTCATGCCGGTTCAATGCATCTCGCACTTCTTCCAGACGATGCGGCTGTATTATCGCTATGATTAGTTTCATAGACCCCCTCGCTTAGTTTCACTTACTTCCTTCTGCCGCAGGCGGTATTCTGATTCGATGGCCTTCGATAGATCCACAGACGATTCCGCTCTTTTTTATTTTATATAGTTCTAATTCCGGACAGCTACCTCGCAGCTACTATTCATCCAATAAACCAGATTCAAATCCACAGAAATGCAATCAGGATTTCTCGATCAATCCGAGACCTGAAGTCCCATGGCTCGCAATTCCCGTTTAATCACTGCCAGACCGATACTGGGATCCAGCTTCTTGATCTGTTCGGCCTGGCCCTGCCTTACGTTCTCCTGGATCTCTTCGGATTCAAGTACAAAAGAAAGTGTTTCAGCAATGGCCGGGTAATCTCTTCCATTAATCAAGATGCCTCCCGAGCCCAGGGTTTCCGGTACAGCGGCTGCAGCTCTTGCAACAACCGGAATCTCCATATGCATGCATTCAGCCAGAGGAACACAAAAGCCTTCATGATCGCTCATGGAGAAAAACAATTGAGCTGCCTCATAGCAAGCCATCACTTCCTGGTCTGACACCATACCGGTAAACACTACATCCCGATTCAAATTCAGTTCTGTAATAAGGTTACGTATCTCTGCCGTGTAGGCACGAACCCCGGGATGAAAGGATCCCACACATATGAGCTTCGCATCTGGCTGAATCTTTTTTAGAAAATAGAAGGACTTGATCAAGTCCTGATGCATTTTATTTGGAAAGATTCTACCGACGAATACTATGTTCGTATTCCCAGGCTGCAGATAGGGCAATGCCGATTTTTCATGCTGCTTCCGGGGCCGTGGAAAGAATACAGGCTTTACTGCAATGTTTTCATAACCCAGCTTTCGCAGTTCCCCTGCATTGTAATTGGATACAGTTATGACTCTGGAAAAATGGGGCTTTAGATCTCTCAGTGTTTCTCTGGCCTGGTCCAGGGCATCTGCCAGTCTTCGATTATAGGGCCTTACATATTTGCCAGGGGTTATATTATGGAATACCATGAGCTTCTGCCCTGTCAGACGAGGAAGCCGGTCCAGCATGCGAGTGAAGAAAGAATAATGGTAGATTAGTATTGAATCTGCTGCCGGCCGGTAATTGCTGAAGTGGCGGACCCTGGAGGCATCCTTCTCCGCAAAGTTTTCGCTAAAGATATCCGATTGGTATCCCTGCTTTCGCAGAAAGTCCTGAATGATCAATGCTTCATTGGATATCGCATCACCGGCAGCAAAACCGGCGCAGAATTGGTCAACGGAGAAGCGAGGCATGGGGATAGGGTCAGGGAAATTCCTGGGCTGTGCGAATGCTTTTGCAATCAGGGTTGGACTTCAGAGCATCCAGTCTGGCGGTGCAATCTTCCGAGGCCTCCAGAGTATCGCTGCATCTGGTATATCGATCGAGAATGGTGCCTTCATCCATTAGTTCCTGCAGACCTGCAATCTTCTGATATTGCCCGGAAAGACATAGATCTCGGTCCATTCGTTGCAAGAACAGATCCCTTTTCTGAGGCTGATCCTTCATTTTCTGGGCCATATCTTCTTTCAGGCATTCAACTATAGCGTTGCAGAATCGATCTGCAGTTGCCTGATACCTGGCTTCGATAGATGGATCAGGTTTTTCCACGCACCCGGCCAGGAACATGATGCAACCTGCCAGGAGTAATGATGTGCCACGAATCACTGGGTTCATATATCCGTTGCAGGTTCGCTGAGCCAGCACTTGAGGCAAGTAGATAATATTTGAACCACAGCGCTGATCAGGGACCTGAATTGACTTCAACAATGCTGCCGGGAAACTGTCCCTGTGCAGGATATCTATGTCCCTCCAGGCGGTCCACCCCAGGGTGCACCGCCACCTCGAGAAATCTTCAGCATCCTTGGCGAGTCTGGCATCCGCTCTTTGCTTCGAGCCCATTATCGAAATCTGGCCAGGTCCCCGATTCACTTTCTGTTCCCCTCGGAAGAGGATGCACTGATGGCTGCGGCCGATAAATCAGCGGACTTTTTTATACAGCTGATGGGTGGGCCGCCACTGTTTGTGCAAAAACATGGCCCTCCCAGAATGCGTGCCAGGCACATGCCCTTTGAGGTTACGGAATCCGGCCGGCAGGAATGGCTTAAATGCTTTCAGGAGGCTCTGGAGGAAGAGTCCTTTCCGGCGGAGCATCGGCAGGCATTTGATGCATTCCTGGATTCCTTTTCTGCCTGGATGGTGAATTCCCGGGGCTCTGATCTGGGAGAGGGGTACCGATAGGCTGCATTAGAGCTTCCTATCGGTTCGGGTTGCTCCGGTCATCCGAATGTCCTACCTTTCAGGTCGCATCCAAAGCGCCGTATTTCCTTGACCTACCATAGCCCTTCGGAAGCATTCCTGCATGGAGAAGGATTCTCTCTACTACCTGGTCCGGGATACCGTGGCCACCTATGCAGAACGACCCTGTTACTGGGTGAAGGCTGACGGTCAGAACTTTTCTGCTGTCACTTACTTCAACTGGCGGGCCGATATGAAACGCTTTCAGGCCTATTTGCTTTATGATATTGAAGTGGCCCATGGCGAAAAGGTGGGCTTGCTATGCGACAATCGATACGAGTGGAATCTTGTTAGCCTGGGAATCGATGGCATTGGCGCTATCGATGTTCCCCGGGGATGCGATGCCACAGACCAGGATATTGAATATATACTGAATCATACGGAATGCCCTGTGCTGGTGGTGGAGCATGAAAGGATGCTTAAGACCATCCTGAAGCTACTTCCTAAACTGGGATCTTTAAAGCATATTATATCCATTGATCCTCCCGAAAAACATAAGAAGCTGGAGGACCACCACGCTGTACTGAAGAATGCAGGTATTCAGCATCACTTTCTGGTGGATATGCTCGATCGAGGCGAAGAGCTTCTCAATGAGCATGGAGAAGCTCTACTGAAGCGCCGAGGTGAGGCTATTGCTCCTAACGACCTTGCTACTATAATCTATACCAGCGGTACAACTGGAACTCCTAAAGGTGTAATGCTGGAACATCGTAGTTTTTGCTGGGAAGTATCTCAGATGCAGCAAGTGCTTCCCATGAGCGAGGAAGACCGGGTTGTTATTTTTCTTCCTCCCTGGCATATAGCTGAGCGATTGCTGGAAGTAACATTGATTGCCTGTGGTTCCAGTATGGCAAATTCATCCATTATTCAGCTGGCCGGTGACCTATCGGCTGTGAAGCCAACCTGCCTGGTAAGTGTTCCCCGGGTCTGGGAACAGTTGCATAAAAGAGTAATGGATAATGTGCGCAAGCAGCCAGAGAAGAAGCAAAAGCTCTTCCAGTTTGCAACCAATGTGGCTCAGACTAGAATGGACATAGTGGATGCACTTTCGGATCGCTTCGCGGAGACCGAAGAGGTGACTTCTCAGGAAAGATTAATCCGAAAGATTATCGCTATGGCTCTTCTGATTCCGTTTGGTATTCTTAACGTTGCTGCGCAGCTAATACTCAAGAAAGTCAAAAGCATCTTTGGCGGCAGGATGAAGTTTGCCATCTCCGGAGCGGGCGCGCTGCCCGAGCATGTGGCCGTATTCTTTCGATCCATCGGTATACCCATTCTTGATGGCTATGGTATGACTGAAACCACGGGTGTTGCAGCCATTGGAAGATTGCCCTGGCCTCGTCGAAGCTGTGTAGGAGAACCGCTGCCGGGCGCGCAAATCCAGCTAAGGGATGATCAGGGCCGTCCAATTACACAGCCCGGCCAGAAAGGTGTGGCGTGGCATAAGGGACCTCATGTAATGAGAGGCTATTACAAGAATAAAGAAAAGACCGATGAGATCCTAAAAGATCGATGGCTTAACTCCGGTGATATCTTTATGTGGACTACTGCAGGCGAAATCAAGTTTGCCGGTAGAGCAAAAGATACAATTGTTCTTGGTGGCGGCGAGAATGTCGAGCCAGGGCCCATTGAGATCAAACTTGGTGCAAGCGAATTCGTTTCACAGGTTATGGTGGTGGGCCAGGACAAGAAAACCCTGGGAGCTCTTATTGTTCCCAATGTGGACAGGGTAAAAGAAGAGCTGGGGGACTCATTACAGGTGCCGGAGGATCTGGCGGCCTGGAACGAAAGTAAAGAGCTCCACAAATTCTTTGCCAGCATTGTGAAAGATGCGGTTAGCACCCAAAACGGATTCAAAGCTTTCGAGAAAGTCACAACTTTCGCTTTCCTTCCCAAAGAACTGGAAAAGGGAAAAGAGATGACCGAAACCATGAAGATCAAGCGAAACGTTGTGCTGGAGCAATATGAATCTCTAATTGAACATATGTACAACCATCACGGAGTTTGATGCGCAGGCCGGATGCGTAAACTTAGCATTCGCATCTGTGCTTCGCACGCTTGCAGCCTGTAACCTGGAAATCTCTGGAAAGCACAGCCAGTTCAAAAATTCTAGTCTTCGTGAGCATCTTTACAATCATTTCCCCCGCGAAGCGTCTGGGTAGTATAGAGCGAACGGCGAAGATGCCCCATGAGTCTACCGTTCCTGAGTTTGAAAGCAGAGCGCAAAATCTTGCCTCGGTGCTATCCAGAAAAACCGTCCCTCAGCTCATGGAATTAATGAGTATCAGCAAAAACCTGGGCGAATTGAACCTGGAGCGATATAAAACGTTTCCTGCGAATCTGGAAAGCTCTCATGCAAAAGAAGCCATACTTCAGTTCCAGGGCGATGTATTCCAGGGTCTTGAGCTAGCCAGCTATGGGGCAAGAGACAATAAGTATCTGAAAGATCACCTGGGGATTCTATCTGGAATGTATGGTATTCTAAGACCATTTGATAAGATGCATCCATATCGCCTGGAAATGGGATCTCGTTTATCTGTGGATGGTGCTGCAAACCTTTATCAATTCTGGGGACATCGGATTACAGATGCTTTGAATACCAGACTGAAGGAGTCTGGATCCAGGGTACTTATGAATCTGGCCTCGGAAGAGTATTCCAGGAGTGTGGATTTTTCCAGCATTCAGGCCTCCATAGCCTCCGTGGACTTTCTGGATTTTCGAAATGGAAAGTGGAAAGTTATATCCACCAATGCCAAGCGCGCACGAGGGATAATGCTAAATTGGATTATCACGACTCGCCCGGCATCCATATCTGCCCTAAAGAAGTTCAAGGATGGTTACGAATTTTCCGAGGAAGTGGCCGACTCAAATGGAGTGCACAGACTGATTTTTCATAGGATGGAGTCCTAGGAAGTTCCGGGGAGCTCTAGGCCACTGTGCTTCGCCTTGCTTCGGCCCGGGCGATGATCTGCTTTTGAATCTCCGATGTGCCGCCGCCGATTTCTGAGATTTTTATATCTCTATAGAGTCTGCTCACTTTGTATTCATCCATATATCCGGCGCCGCCGTGGATCTGAACAGCCAGGTTTGTGCATTCCCGGGCGTACTGAGAAGTCATCAATTTAAGTTCCGAGGCCCGGGCAGACATCTCCAGAGTCTCTCCATTATGTTGCATCTTTCCGGCGCCCTGAGCCTGATCAAAGAGCCAGGCGGTCTCTAGTAGCATCCACCGGGAAGCTTCCAGTCTTGTTTTAATGTCTGCCAGCATAAAGGCTACACTTTGATGTTTGGCAATCATTCTGCCAAAGGACTTTCGCTTTCTTGCAAATCCCCGGCTTTCATCCAGACAGGCTTCCATCACTCCCAGGCAATAGGCGCCCATGGAAAGTCGTTCCAAGTCAAAAACCTTCATGGTCTGTCGAAATCCAGCCCCTGGTTTGCCCAGGATCTGGGATTCGGAGATAGATACGTTGTCAAAGAATAACTCCCCTGTGGGAGATCCCCTGAGTCCCATTTTCTTCAGTGCTTTGCCTCTGGAAACACCCTTCGCTGCAAGATCTACAATGCACAAGGTCAGTCCGGAAGCTCCGGTTGGCTTGTGTCCATCTTTGCAGTACCTTGCCAGGACCAGAGCGAAATCCGCATTCGGTGCATTTGTGATATAGGACTTACTACCATTCAATAACAGGTGGGAATCATGCCGAACGAGTGTAGTGGCCAGACTGGCCACATCGCTGCCAGAACCGGACTCGGTCACAGCCAGGCTTCCTACGCTTTCCCCGGAGATTAGAGAGGGAAGATATTTACGCTTTTGGTCTTCGCTGCCAAAATGGGCGATGGGCAGTCCAAAAAGGCCTGCGGAAGCACCTGCAGAGAAGAAAGTGGAACCACAATGATAGGCCAGAATGGACTGGGCCAGTACTGTAGTGAGAAACGTTGCATCCTGGCCACCAAATTCCGATGGATGCAACAGTCCCAGGTATCCAGCTGAGCCCAGTTTTTTCAGTATTTCGCTGCTAATACCTTCATGCTCAATACAATCTACATTCGGCGCAATTTCCTCTTCGCAGAATCTTCGAAAGGTATTCTGAAATTCTAATTGTTCATCGCTCAGGCTCAAGTTCATTGTATTCTCCAGATTCGGTCAGGGATTTAAAGAGATGAGTTGGGTCGCTTCAATCAGTGCTTTGCTTGGAAGAACTTCCTGGAGCTATCCTTTATTTGGCGCGCTCAGGATGCCAGATTGGCTGCAATGATGGAGCGCATCACTTCGGACGTTCCTCCGCCCAGAGTGCCCAGTCGAGCATCCCTGTAAGCTCGCTCCACAGGATACTCATGGATAAAGCAATAACCGCCAAAGATCTGGCCCATATCATAACCTAACTCAATGGCTGCTTCTGTGGCATAGAGCTTGGCGATGGAGCTTTCTACAGGTGTGGGAATTCCTTGATCCTTTTTGGACGCGCTGCTATATACCAGTAGTCGGGAGGCATCGATTTTCATTCTTGCTCGTGCGATCTTATCTTGAATGGCCTGGAAGTTCACTATCGCTTCTCCAAACTGTTTGCGTGCCTTCGCATACTTAATCGCCTCCGCCAGCATATACTGCATGAAGCCAACGCCGCTGGCAACAAGTACGGTTCTTTCCCATTCAAGGGTAGCACGACCCACACGAAGAAATTCAGTATTCTCCCTGGAAATCATATTCTCCTCTGGTACTTCCATATCTTGAAAGATAAGCTCACTGGTGGTGCTGGTACGCATGCCCATCTTATTCAATTTACGACCAACGCTGAATCCTTTGAAGCTTTTCTCTACAATGAATACGCTAATGCCCATGGGGCCCCGACCTTTATCCGTCACTGCCATGACAGTGAATACATCGCCAATGGGACCATTCGTAATGAACATCTTTGAACCATTTAAGATGTAGCGATCGCCCTTCTTTACAGCACGAGTTTCCATGCTACCGGCTGCATCGCTTCCTGAACCGGGCTCGGTCAATCCCAGGCCAGCGATCCATTCGCCGGTTGCCAGACGAGGTAGATATCGTTGTTTTTGATCTTCGCTGCCGCATAGAACAATGGGCATACTACCTATGATCGTATGAGCTCCCCAGGCCAGGGTCAGTCCGCCATCGGTGGACCCGCGGGAAAAGGCCTCCGTAGCAAGGGTGGTGGTTAAACAGTTGGCTCCCTGTCCTCCGTATTCTTCCGGAAATGGCAGCCCTAAAAGCCCCATGTCTCCCATTTTTTTCCAGATCTCCGGATCCCATCGGCCTTCCAGATCCCTTTGTTCTGTACTTGGGCGAATCTCATTTTTTGCGAACTCGTACACAGAATCGCGAAAATCCACCAGTTCTTGAGGAAGAGTGAAGTTCATGGTTGCATTGCCCGGCTATCTGCCGAAGGACCCTCCATGAATGATTTTCCTTAGCTTCTTTCTTATCTCTTTAATGTCCGATGTGCTGGGCTTGCTATTTCGATAGATGCCCTGGACCAGAGCTGTGAGGGTCAATTCCACAGCTCCGAAAAATGCAATGCTTAATAGTTCCGTATCTGTGTCGCTGTCTATGTCGCCGGCCTTCTTGCCGGATTCAACAATGCCCTGAATTTGGTGCAGAATTGCTCTTGCACTTGCCATTTCACTATCAGGATCCACATTTCCTGAGCGCACCACTTCCTGGACCAGAAGATGAATCATCTCCGGATTTGCCAGGTAGGTATCCAGCATATAGTCGCTAATTCGTCCCAGCTTTTCGGTAAGTGATTCCTTCTCCTGGCCAATTCGCGCGATTCGATCACTGAACCTGGTTGCAACACTTTCCAGAATGGTTTCCAGAACCTTCTCTTTGGAACCGAAGTAATGATATACCAGACCATAGGCAACGTCTGCCTCGGATGCAATATCTGAAATTCGGGTGCCATGATACCCTTTACGGGCCATCACCTTCACGGCTGCCCGCAAAATCTTATCCTGACTGCCCCTTGCCTGGGATTCTTTTGCCTGTCCTCTTGCCACTGTGGGAACCATTAGACTGATTGACAAATCAGTCAATCAAAAATCTGAATTAGTCACAAATCCGGGAATGCGAGCTTCTGCAGTCTATTGGAAATTTCACCCTGTTCAGAAGTATGTCTGGCATGAGGTCTCCCAAATACCGACCAGTACTTGAGTTTTTTGCTGCACTGTATTAGATTAATAGGAATCCACCCCGAAAGAAGCGGGGTGTAGCAAGACATATAGGAGATTGCAATGCGAACTAGTCGGAAAGTAACAATAACAGGCCTGACCGGAGCCCTCATGGCTCTGCATTTATTCTCGGTAGGTTGTCAGAAAGAGCCTCTGGTGGAAGGAACGGATCTGGAATATGAGCAAGATGGAAAGCCCTACCTGGGTTACCTGGCAGTGGATAAAAACCAGGAAGGAAAAAGGCCTGGCATTCTATTGATCCATGAATGGACCGGCCTGGGTGACTATGTAAAGAGAAGAGCCGATCAGCTGGCAGCTATGGGATATACGGTATTTGCCATGGATATGTATGGAGAAGGGATTCGGGCTTCCAATCATGATGAAGCGGCGGAGCTAATGACTCAGTACAATGAAGATCGTCCTACGATGCGGGCAAGAATGGATCGAGCCATGGAAGTACTGAAAGAGCAGGGAACTGTGGATGGCGACCGAATTGCAGTCATTGGCTATTGCTTTGGGGGCGGTGCAGCCATTGAATACGCTTTGAGCGGAGGCGAAGTTGATGCCATCGTTAGCTTTCATGGAATGCTTGCCTCTCCCAATCTGGAAAAGGATGTGGAAAACATTAAAGCATCCATTCAGATTCACCACGGTTCGGATGATGGATTCGTTCCATCAGAAGTCGTAAATAATCTAAAGTCTAATCTGGAAAAGGCCGGCGTTGACTTCAAGTTCTTCAGTTATCTCGGAGCCGTGCATGGTTTTACTCGGGCCAGCGCTGGCAACGATAAGGAATCCGGAATTGCCTATAACAAGGAAGCGGATGAGAAATCCTGGGAAAGAATGACAGAGTTTCTGGATTCTGAATTGAAATAATCAGATCGTAGAATGAATCGCAGAGCGGGCCGGCCAGAGTACCGGCCCCGTTCTTGTACGTGGTTCGTTAAACGCTACCGATCAATCGTCGCCGCCGAAGAATCCCAGACGAACCAGGAAATAAAGCAACGTTGCTATGGAAGTGGCTGCTGCGGCCACATAGGTCCATGCGGCTGCATTTAGAACCTGGCTTACAGCCTTTTGTTCTTGAGGCGAACCCATTCCAATTTCTGGAAGTACCTTCTTGGCCCGACTGGAAGCATCCAGTTCCACAGGAACGGTCACCAATTGAAAAAGCACCACTGCACTGAATAGAATGACTCCTGCCCAGGTTATGTAATAACCCAGGGGGCTCTGCATGAACATCATCAATCCTCCGCCCACAAGTATGAGAATCCAGCTCATATTGGAGCCAAATCCGGCAAGTGGCACAATTGCAGAGCGAAATCCGAGCAGCGGGTAATCAACCTTATGCTGCACGGCATGTCCCGCTTCATGGGCCGCCACTCCTGCAGCAGCGATACTTGTGGATGAATAGGTATCATCCGACAGTCTCAAAGTCTTGCTTGTGGGATCGTAATGATCTGCCAGTGAGCCCCGAATATGCTCAACCTTTACGTTGTGTAGTCCTTCGCGATCAAGCAGCATTCTTGCCACCTGGGCTCCGGTCAGGCCTCCACTATTCCTGTAGCTGGACCATTTCTTGAACGATGATTTAACCTTAAAGCTGGCCCACATGCTCAACAAAAGGCATGGACCGATGAATACAAAGTATAGAGGGTCGAAAAAACCTAATCCCATTAATTTCTCCTATTTGCTAATGACTATACTGCGCCAGCATCCGGCCGGCAACCAAATTTGCTGAAACGTAAACTCTGTGTCTATATGGTTGAGGATTCTTCTATAATAAGTCGCCAATTAGTTGCTCCTGTCAAAGTCTGAATTATGGTGCTGGCTCAGAGGGCACGATTCACTAGAGTGTATCTATGAAGCCGGGAAAGGAGCTGGTCTAGATTATCAGCGGAATGCTTCTGGGCACCACAGAGAATAGAAGCATCCTGGCTGCCGGGGCTCCTTCAACGCCCATCATGGGTAATAGTTCTCCGTCAGTTTCTGAATCCATAGTAATGGTAGGTATTAAAAGGATTCTCTTGGCCTGAAAGGATTGCAAGCCCGGGATTTGATCTACCAGGCCATCATAGAAGTGCCTGCTGTCCGATATCATCTTATGCGTGGGTGCAGGGGTCATATGAACTGCATGAAAGTAGCCATCGTCCAGGTAAGCCGGAGGAGCCCAGAGCATTCCACCACCGTTGTATCGGCCATTGCAGACAAATAGGTTAAGCAGGGGACCGGAGAGCTCTTCCCAGGGGCTATTCTCATCCCTGCAATAAAGTACCCGGGCACTGGTGCTCTTGTAAGATAGGAAGGTCTTTAGGCTGTGATAATAGTAGGCAAATGCTCCCGATTGAATCCTGGATCGAAACAGGCTGCGAACAATATGCCCGCTCATTCCGCTGGAGGCGATGTTGATAAATAGTCTTCTCTGGATTTGAGTTTCTTTCTTTAGATCTCGAATCGTTCTTTCCAGTTCCCTTCGCTGCTTCGCATTCCTGGGTAAGCCCAGGTTCATTATTGGAAGCAACTCCACCTGTCCAATGTCTGCCCAGATCCATCGATTCTGTTGAAGGGCCACATCGTAGCCGTCCGAGAGTTCTCTTAGAGTCCGAATAAAGTCGGCCCCGGAATTTAGATCCACAACTCCCAGAGGCACCTTTCGCGATAGAATTCGGTTTCCGTCGAAATAGCCGTTCAATACTTCGTTGATTGTTCCATCGCCCCCGGCTGCGATGATTTGATCATGGGTACGTCCAAGCAATGCTTCGCGAGTTCGATGACTGGCATCCTGGGGACCTCTTGTTATGTACAGATCGAAGTCTGTGAGCTTTTCGCGCAAAGCAGCTTTGACCCGCTCAAATTCTGACAGTCCATCTCCCCGACTTGCAGCGGGGTTCAGAATGATCAGCCGTCTGGGCTGGCTAGGTTTCTTACGAAAAAAGAACATCCAGGATAACTCACCGATACAGCCCGAAATCATCCCCATGAAGTGGATGTGGTTTGCCTTTACCAGACAATGGGCATTATTTTAAATGCAGTTGAGGGGCCGAATTGCCCTTGAGCCAACGGAATGTGCGGGGCCCCGCCGGATCTGTCAACAATTTAGGCCCGGTAATATCTGTTAGGTGGAAGCTGAAAATTTTATCTTTCCCTAAAATCTCTGCTGGAGAAGAGGGGATCCTGGTCCTGAATAGGACCGAAGGAGCATTTACGTGCTAGACACAATACCTGAAGACATCCAATACAACAATACATCGCTTATCATTCGCTGGAAAGATGGGAAAGAGTGCTCCTATGATCTGCTCCAGCTAAGGCGAAAATGTCCCTGCGCACAATGCAGGGGAGGTCATGGTCCTGTGGCCAATCGCCAGACAAATTCCATCGAGCAGATTCGCCTGGTGTCCTGGAAAAAAGTGGGCCGTTATGCATTACAGCTTACTTTTTCAGACAATCACGATCTTGGCATCTTTACCTATGATTTATTGCGGAAAGGATGCGAAGAGGGAAAAGGCTACGTCCCACCGGATGAACGCGACCAGTAGCTCGCGGAATCTTTTTCGATTGTGCAACAAGCATTCTAAGCATTTTCACCGGGAAGCCAATCATTTAACTCCGGAGAAATCATGGGCCGGAAGGCCTCCACATAGGCGCCATTGTGCCATTGTAGATAAGCCAGGATGTAGTCGCCTGTATCTTCTCTGCGATACAGAATTCCTTCCCAGCCGCGGTCTACCAATTGCATGACCTGGAGGGTTTTACCATCCCATTCTATGCTTCGTATCTGCGGATTCTTTGAATCTCCGCTCACGGTAGTGTGGAGTCCTTTTCCTGGTTCTGGATAATCAATCTGTTTGCCAGCCATTGTATTAAGCCTTTCAAGTCTTCCCTTGTATAAACATTGCCGAGAGGACCCTTTTGCGGAGTTCCCGCCAGGGGAAAGAAAGAAGAAGTGCAAATCGCAATCCATTTTGCATCCTCCTGTGGCCGAATGACTGAATTGGACGCTCTGGCCTGCTTGAGAATTTCTTCGATTGTTGTCAGAAACTGCTTCTGAGCTATTTCAGGTGTTTCGGGGGCCCATCGAAACACAGCCTCGGCCAACTCCATGGGGCCCTTCTGGTTTTCTCCAAAGGGCTGCCAAATATCGAAAAATCCCAGCAAATAGGCATTCAATTTTGACAGGGGCTTCTTTTTGCTATCCAGGATTTCCCTGGAGAATTCACGATGGCGATCCGCAAATGCAAAAGCAACCTTGCGAACAATGGATTTCTTATCCTTGAAATAGGTGTAGACCGTTCCAACGCCCACTCCGGCCTGGGTAGCTATGTCCTGGATTGTCGTTCCCTTTACCCCTTTGTTCAGGAACAGGTGGATGGCTGCATCCACCAGGGCTTGATCCTTGTCTCCGCTGCGAGGTCTAACCATAGAATGCCCGTATCAAAATCGCCTCTATTCTCAAGAATACAAAAGGATCCCTGATCTATGATTGGGACGATTCGCTCTGAAAGTAAAGAAACATTGGAAAGCTAAATGCCAGGCTACCCAGAAATGCAAGAACCAGATAAATCAATACCTGGAGTAAGGATCCTGTTCTTTTAAAGACATACCAGAGAAACAATGCCAGTAGCATCATCGCTTCAATCATAAATGCCTGTGCCACAGGGTTGGCCATTGCCCGGGCATTTAGCTCTGGCTGAGTCATTAGCGCATGAAGATAGATTCCATTTGGGCCAATGGCAGCAGCGATTGCAATTAGTAGCAGAACAATGCGCAGGGATTTACTGAGAACTATCTTATTTCCTGAAATGGGCTGGGTGTGAATTTCCATTAGTGAATATTCGGGAATATTTATTCATTAATCAAGCCCTTTTTACGGAATAATTAATGGCTGAAAATCTGATACGGAAGACAAGGATTTGGGTAGGATTTACCTGTGGAAGCCTGGCGTCCATTGGCTGTAACGATTATAGGAGGGAATACCGAGGAAAAGAAATACTGTGCGCCCAGGAGGATTCGAACCTCCGACCTTTTGATTCGTAGTCAAACACTCTATCCAGCTGAGCTATGGGCGCCGCTGATGAATAAAAATAATTGGTGCCCTGTACGGTCAACCGGAATGCCAGTTCAAGGATAGCTTTGAGCGGTGAGGATCCATAGTGTGCCGGATAATAGCGGTTCCGGCTTCCATAGAATTACACTGTTGACAATTATCCGGTACCGGGCCCCAATCTAATGGAGAAATCATAGTATGAATACGCGGAGTAATTCCATGAGTCAAAGCAGTACGGGCCACAAGAAGGGCACAGGCAATCGTATCTGGCTCGGTGTTCTGATCATTCTTTGCCTGGTCCTGGCAGGTTTTGCTGCTCTGGCCAGTGTGGCCTATTGGAGACTTCAAAGGGAAAGCCGAACTAGAATAGTGCATCTGGAGCGAGAGGTGGAATCCAGGCAGGAGCAAATGAATCGGATGCTGAAGGACCAGACCGGTCTGGAGGCCAGTCTGGAAGAAATGCAACTGGCCCTGGAGCAATTACGTAAAAGGCAGCAAGCGGCCGAGAGTAGATTGGAGAAGTTCAAGTCATTGCTACAGTCATTGCAAACCATGAGGGATGCAGGATCCCTTACGGTTAAAGTAGTGGATGGACGTGCTGTACTGGCTCTGCCCATCGATATACTATTTCCATCCGGTTCCAGCAATCTATCGCCGCGCGGTAAAAAGGCTATTCAGGATCTTGCAAAGGTGCTTAAAGAAATCGAAGACCAGAGATTTCAAATCGAGGGTCATACCGATACAGATCCAATTGCTCTGAGGGGTTATACGAACTGGGAACTTGCATCGGAACGATCTCTGGTTGTGTTACATACAATGATCGCATCTGGAATGGAAGCAAATCGCATCAGTGCGGCCAGTTACGGGGCCACTCGGCCCGTTGTGGAAAATCGAAGCCCTGCGAATAAGGCGCTCAATCGCAGGATTGAAATTGTTCTGGTTCCGGATCTATCGGATTTACCTGGAGCTACTCAGATGCAGGAAATGCTGGATGCACTGGAATGAAATACTGATTAGAACCCACGGGGGATTTGTCCTGCGAAGCAGGAAGGATCAAAAGTCGATGGCCAGTCCTGGAAGTAGTCCCACGACTATGAAACTTATGGCCAGGCTATAGCCGCTTAAAAAGCTAAAGAAGCTCCATTTCAACCAGTAGAATTTTCGGCCCAGGATCATGGTGCTCATACGATAAAGGTCGTGCGCCACATGTTTTCCAATTTCATTGGTATCGGAAAGTGCATCGGCCATTTCTTTAACGTAAGTATCTTCATCGTAATCTTGAATGGAAGAAAAGTGCAGCAGATAATGGAACCTGTCGCCTTTCTTTGTATATTTCTTCGGTAGTAGCGAAATAATAGCGAACAGAATGCTCAGCAAGGCTGTTATTACCGCCACCAGGATACTGGGCAGAAAATCCTGGCGACCCACTCCGCTTAATGAGATGGGAATCAGAAATGAGTTAATGGTCAGGATTGCATAGGCCCGGCGATCGGCGAAGCCAATGTAGCTCAAATGCTTGGCAATGAGTGCGCTCAGAATAGACCCGCGAAAGGCCGCGGGCCATTTCCAATCATCTGCAGTTTGCGGGGACGTTTTGGACATAGCTTTTGGTCCACCGTAATGAGAGATTTAGCTCTATCTACTAAAAATCGAAATCAGGTTGTTTCTATTTAGGAACATGCCGCGCCAGAAATCGATCATTGGTATTATTCCAGAGGTCGACCAGGGCTTTACGTTTCTGATTTAGCTCGCTGTTGATTGCGTTGGCCCGGTTGACCAGTGAATTATACTCATTTACCAGACGGTTATAGGAATCCACCTGAGCCTGTGTCCTGCTCGATGCATCTACAGACTCCAGCGACTGCTGGGCTCTTTCAAGCTGATCCTTTTTTAATGCCAGGTCCACGAATACGGCAGTCTTTTCTGCTTCTTCATCATAGAATTGCATTACCTGCCGGGCCACGCGCAACAGAGAATCATCTCCTTTGTGAGCTTTAATACTCTGTAGCTTTTCTAGACCTTCTCTGGCATACTCCTGTAGAGACTCCCTGTTTTGTTCGATGCCACTTATATCGTCCTTGTCCAGGGCTTCCATCAAGTAGACTTCCTGCTTGTAAGGCTTAAAATAGATGAGAAAGATATCGCTTTGATATCCCATAGCAGCGCTGGCCAGACTTAGCTTTCGACCGGTCTCATCGTCCCGTTCTACCAGGTTTATATTGTAGTCGGAAGCGAATTTCTCTTCTACTGCAGCGGCGTCGTCGGCTGCTTCGTCCAGGCGAAGATTGGCCTGTCGACGGGCTTCCATGTAGGCCTCCATCGTATCGTAGGACTCCTCGGCGATCTTCTTTAGATCCACCAGGCGGCCATAGTCCTCATTCAAGATCGCATACATGGTTTCCAGTAGTTCCAGCGTGGATTCTCTGTATCGATCATCGCCTTTATACGGGGCTAGTCTCTGCACCCTCTGGATTGCATCTCTTACGGAATTAATTAAATTGCGTCTTTTTCGTTCCAGGTCTGCAGGGTCCTTGCTATGCGCGACGCTCTGCATGTAAGTAAGCATATTACCGCGAATGGGTTCCACAGGCTGGCCAACCTCTTTCATATGGGCCAGTGCACCTGCAGGGGTTCCATCCGGCGCCGGAATGGTGGCGCAATGAACCAGCAAGAATGCAGTGATCAATATCAGTGCCTTTTTCATCTATCTACTCCTTCCTTTTTTGTCCGTCAGTTCGATATAATCGTTTAATATATAGAATGCTTCTTCCAGGTAGGGATCACCCTGCAGTTGTTTGATTCGTTCTTCGTATAAGTTCCTGGTATATGGATCTACGGTCTGGGAAGCCCGGTCATAGGACTGAACCGATGCCTGAAATGCGGAGACCCGGTAATCCCCGGCAGACATTCCAGCCTGAAGAGCCAATCGAATGGGCTCCATCTCTTCGTAGAACTCGTCCGGTTCCAGGGTTACTGATTCGGGCATGCTGCCCAGGGCTTCCAGATTCTCCAGAAGGTTTATTACGATGCGAAAACCGTCTGAATCGTCCACTCTGTCTTCGCTACGGTCCCGGAGTTCAGACAGTGGTAGTTCCGGACCTTTTTCGTATGGTAATCGCTTTTCTATATCGTCTGCTTCCAGAACGGAAGGTAGATCGCCTTCGCGGTAAACAAAAGGGGAATATTGAGGAAGTGCAATATGAGGTTCAACTCCCACTCCCTGGTGGCTCTTGCCCTGTAGATTATAAAAGATTCTGGTAGTAATATTCAGGTAACCCGGGGAACCGATGGCCGGATCTCTGAATGGAAGCATCCTCTGAGCTGTGGCCTTGCCAAAAGTTCTTCGACCGACAATTAAAGCCCGGTTGTAATCCTTCATGGTTCCGGCAAAGAATTCGGAAGCGGAAGCACTTTGCTCGTTTACCAGAACCAGAAGTGGATCTCTGTAAACGGCACCTCGATTCGGGTCTTTGAAGATCTCCACCTGGTCTCCCTGGACCCCGAAGAATAACGGACCGGAGTCTATGAACAGTCCGCATAGATCTTCTGCTTCTGCCAGAGAACCACCGCCATTATTTCGAAGATCAAGAATCAGACCATCGATTCCTTCCCGGCGTAGCTTGATAATTTCGGCGGCTACATCGCTTGCACTGGCAGGTAACTCTTCGGATTCCCAGGATTGATAGAAAGAGGGAAGATAAATATAGCCAAGCTTTCGTTCGCCTCTTAGAATAAAGCCGGTAACAATGTTCTCTTCCAATCTTACTGTTTCTTTTTGTAGTGTTACCTGAATGATTATTCCGTCTGGCTTACGAATTTTGAATACTCCTGGACCGGAGTTATGGGAGCTTAAAATTTCCTGAAGCTCTGTGGGACCCAGGTCTGCTCCATAGATTCTCTCTTTCCTGGCCGGGAAACGCACTTCAATGATTACATCCCTGGGATTGATCTGACCGGACTTCCAGGCGGATCCACCTGGCACAATTCTAGCAATCTCGATTTCATTCAATGCATTGGAGCGAAGCACCAGGCCAAAGGATTTGCCCGTGGAAGAGAGACTCTGTTGAAACCGATCCATATCTTCCGGGCTAAGAACGGCCGTATGCGGATCGAAGCGACTGAGAAGAGCTCTACAATATAAAAAGTAGAGATATCTCTGCAATCCTTCCGGGGGGCTCAGGCCCTTTTGCAAACTACGAATTCTGGATCGAATCACTTGCTCTTTAGTTTCTGAGAATTCGTCGGTGATGAGTTCTTTAAACTGCTGCTTGTTGGTTGGAAGATGTTCCAGATAGATTCGTCGCAATATTTCGAACTTAACAAGCATACCCAATCGATGCCGCAGTTCAATTTCATCCGTATAGTCTACATCAGAGAGCTCAAGTTCGCCGGTAAAATCCAGCCGGGATGATTTAAGTCCGGTTAGAGTACTAATTGCATGGCGCACACGAAGAGAATAGAGGTTACGAACAAGAACCAAAAACTCAAGGCTGGCCTTTCCCCGGTTTTGTTCTTCCGATTCCATGAATACATCTATGTCTTTTTCTGTGAAGATACTTCTGGTTGGATCAAGTTGTCTGAAAAAAAGGTCCAGTGCCGCTTCATAGTCGCTGGAGGACAGATTCGGAGCCTGAACATGGGCTCGATTGGCCAGCTCTACCGGTGGAAATAGGATCTCAGCGGTATCCGCTCTTAATAGAAATGGAATGAACAGAATTACAATTAATGAACGACGCATGAAAACCCACTAAATTCAGATGGCCATGTAGCCTGTACTACAGACTCTAAATAATCAATGAATTTTCAGTTTCTTTTTGCGGATCCATTCTTGGGACAAATTGGTAGTCTGATCTGAGAAATTAGCCTTCTTCTTGCCAGCAATTCCTTCTTCTGACCAGGCGGTCATCATTCCAGAGTGCAGAACGCTGAATCAACTCTTCCACAGTAATCCCGTATCTTTCCTCCAACATTTCAATGGCCGGGGAGCCCGCCTGCTTATGCGATTTTAGTTTATCAAGTCTCTGTTCTATGTCCGGTACCATGGCAAGAAGAGCTGGATCCCATCTGGAAATAGTTCCATATGGAGTGGACATGATTTCATCGTAGCGATGATCGCCTGTGCTGCAAAACAACACATCCTTGGCCAGGACCTCCAGTGTGCCAATGGAATGCTCATGACCTGGGCGGAATCGCAATAGAATTGGCAATCGGGCTACATATGCATCGCTAATGCCCTGTTCATCGATGATATGTACATAAGGTCCGGCGGACAGGCCCACATATCCCAGGCCCATGCCTTCCATACAGGTTGCTTCCGCCTGGCTATTGGCTATTCGAAAGGTACGATAATTGAGGCAAGATTGCAGCTCGGATAGCTCCTGACCACGCTTTCCCCAGGGATGGTTCGTAGCCTGCAACAAGCCCGGTCCTTTAGTCTCGAATTTTTGTACAAAGTGAAACCGTTCGTTAGCAATAAAGCCCCGGGACTGAGGAATGGGGATGAACATAGCCACGATACTTGCGATGGCAAAAACGGCCAGGACTCTGGATGGATGAGCATCCCAGCGCGAAAGAAATCCATTCCATCTTGCAGGCAATGGAATGGTGAACAATCTACGCGCAAGCCAGGCCATCATAATTAATTCTGGTAATAGGAATCGAAAGGCCATGAAGTCACCGCCCAGGCGCATCACATAAATGATCATTAGAAGGGGCGCCCCAAGGTCACGAACCAGGCGAAACCAGTTCGTGGATCTTCGGGCTGGATCTTCTGTGGTGGGAGCATTGTAGTAGGTCAAATAAGCATAAGCCAGTAGAAGCAGAATCAAGATCCAGGCAGTAGGCGCAAATGCGATGGAGTGTGCCAGGTACTTAATTCCCTGAATCCAGTAGCTATCCAATCCGGCTTTTGCATAATATGTGTTCGGGAATAGCTCCCCGTAGTACAGATACCGAAACAGATGCCAGGAGCCAGCGACTATTAGAACTGCGAATGCCGCTCGACCGGCCCGACCAATTAGTTGCAGCCGATTCAAATGCTTCTGGCGGAGCAATTCCCAGATAAAAAAGAAACCATACCAGACAGCAAACAAACCAAGTTCAGGCCGAATAAGGTAAAGTAGCCCCAGGTAAAAACCCAGAAGCCCCGGTCTTTCTGCAGGTCGATTTTGTTCCAGCATCAAGTAGAACAATCCCAGTACAAATGCTAGAAGTCCTAGCTCCATGCCGGAGGCAGCAAATTGCCGAAACCCCGGATGAGCAGCCAGCAAGAAGGGAATCAGCAGATGAAGGTAACGAAATGGGGTTGAATCGCCTTCCGGGCGCGATGGAGTCCGAATCAGAAGAAGCAAGCCTGCCAATCCCAAAACGGCGCCCAGGAATACGGCTGTTATGGAAGAATTCAGCCCAAAGCCTCTAAAAATCACCAGAATCAAAAACCAGAGTGGATGGGTGTATACCTCTGTTTGTTCTCCGGGGTTAAAAACTGGTCCCATTGTATGGTAAAGGTTTTCCACAGCTCTGAGGGTGATGGCGGCATCCTCTGCCAGCCAGGCTTCGCTAAGCAAACCAAACGTAGAAAGCAGGATCAGGACGGTTAAGATTACTGGGCGCACATCTCCCTATGGTTGGTGCCGATTTCCCTGGAAACCGATTTTTTCGCCCTGTGCCCCGCAGCATAAATCTATTTTGGGCTGGAAAGTTCTGCAGCCTTCTGCTACCTTGTTTACAGATAAGGGGTCAGGCCTAGACTGACCTCTTCAGGGGACGAAAAGGTTTCGACTGCTGTGATTTCGAGATCCAGGTCGCATGCGGAGTTGAGGAGCTTCTTAAAACCTCACCTTATAAGTGCTAACAACGAACACGCACTGGCTGCATAATTAATGTGGTCACGCTCCCTGTAGTTTCCCTTCCGGGGCTACAGACGAGTGTCAATTTACGGAAGGTCTGCTAACTTGGTTCGGATAGCGATTTAGCAGGAACATACTATTCGAAACGTCAGGTTGTGGTTTGTTGCTGCACCGATGCCTGCCGTAACGAGCAGCGACTAAGCATGTAGTGGCCTGTTTTTCGCGCCGTAGGACGCGGGTTCGACTCCCGCCGTCTCCACACTTGCAGGATAAATCTGCCATTGATAACGGCGTCCGTCGCGCTCCGCGAACGACTCCCGCCGTCTCCAATTCGCTGCGCTCATTTGTTGGGCCGCCGCCAGGTCGTCGACCACTCCGTGGGCGACTCCCGCCGTCTCCACAGCGCAAGTGGGGGTAGTCGAGCGGCGAAGGCCGCGCCTCCTTGCACGGACTCCGCCGCGCTCGCCCGTCCTGGGCTCGCGTTTCGACCACCCCCACTTGCGGGGGGCCTCGGGGATGTGGACCTTTATTTGCATTCCCTTTATGGATCTGGTCAAACTGATAGCGAGCAAAGATCCCACTGTTTTGGTAAGGACTAGCCTGATAAAACTAGACGTTAAACCCGTATCGAGCCACACCCAGGGATGGGTGTAGCCCTGGCTCGGTACAGGGATGTGCCGTGCCAGGGCCGAGATGCGGGTTCAACGTCCGGCGACTCCCGCCGTCTCCACAGCGCAAGTGGGGGTAGCCGAGCGGCGAAGGCCGCGCCTCCGTGGACGGACTCCCACACGCTCGTGCTTCCTGCACTCGCCTTTCGATCTATCCCATCTGCTGGTGTTAATAGCCTCCCTTCTTGTCTAATGATGGCCTGGGTTCGACCGAGCACGGAATAAGACCGTACCTGCTTCGAGCAAGTTTGTCATTCCAAACATGGACGTTGAACCTGTATCGAGCCGCTCCCACGGATGGGAGCAGTCTGTGCTCGGAACAGGGAGGTGCCGCGCGCAGACCGAGAGGGGCGGGTAGGCCCAGTAACAGCATCGAAGGATATCCGCAACTTGCCAACTATTGTGTCCAAAATGCCTTGACAGTAACTTTGAATCCACCTCTTTTCATGGGAACCATTCGAGCATCAAATAGTGTTGCGTGCAGTTCTACGCGATCCCATGCAATGCATCGAGGTACTCCATCCATGAACGACATTCAGAAAGAGGGTATTGAGAAGCAGTTCCGCCAGGAGCTGCTGCGAAAGCTTACTCTTGGTGTCCGTCTGGGGTCAATGCTGATAGTCTTTGCCTTCTTTAGTTTTGCATTTATTGACAGAGTTTTTGATCCGGCCTACCCGGAACTACTGATGCGAATCCGAATTATACTGGTTTCCCTGGGTATTACGATTTTTCTGCTGAGCTTTGTCCCGTTATTTCGCAACTACTTGCCCATGCGCTTATTGAGTTTCGTTCTGGTTCTTATATCCGGCGGAGGTGTGGCCGTATTGACGGAGCTTACCGGTGGCTCCGTTAGTCCCTACTGGGCCATGATTATTGTTACGTTCTTCGGTGCCACATTGCTCTTGAATTTCTCTGTGGCCGGTTCGTTCACAGTCTATCTGCTGGTGTTCATTTTCTACGATGCCTTGCTAATCTACTCCGGAGAAAAGATAGGGACTATAAGTTTTGTAAGTAGCAATGCAGGTATCCTTCTGTCCATTGTTGTGAGTGTTACTGGTAGTGGCTATCTGCGCATACTCATGCACAGGGATTTCGAATCGAGGCATAGTCTGAATCGTGCATACGACGAGCTGAGTGGGCTGCACGAGGAACTCAGGGATGAAAAGGAACAGAGCGAAAGACTTTTGCTCAATGTATTACCCGAGCAAATAGCGGCGAGACTACGATCCAGGCAGGAGATCATTGCCGATCGATTTGACGAGGTGACTATTTTGTTTGCCGATATTGTGGGATTCACCACCTACTCCGACGGAAAGCCACCCGATGAAATCATTATAGTTCTGAACCAGATATTCTCTATCTTTGACGAATTGACTGAAGTGCACAACCTGGAAAAGATCAAGACCGTGGGCGATGCTTACATGGTCGTGGGAGGACTTCCGGAGCCGAGCACGGACCATGCGCAATCGGTGGCATTGATGGCCCTTGAAATGCTTGCTCAGATACGGGATTTTAACTCTCGCAGCAGATCAGACTTCCATCTTCGTATTGGTATTAACTCCGGTGAGGCGGTGGCCGGAGTCATTGGAAATAAGAAATTCATATACGATATCTGGGGCGACTCTGTGAATATTGCCAGCCGCATGGAATCCACCGGCATTCCAGATCGAATACAGATCACAGAATCTACCCGTGCCAGACTGGATCATGATTTCTTGATCGAAGAACGCGGCATTGTGGAAGTGAAAGGTAAAAGACCCATGCGCACATTTTTCTTAAATGCGCCGCGAATACCCGCCTGATCTATCGAAATACTGAGTCTCTTGGGACGTTGAACAGAACTGCTGGTAAGCCAAAGGAGCATGCCCAGCCTGCAAGGGCTCCTGATAATTGCAAGCAGGCAGCATTGGGCGCTTTGTTTCGCTCTGTGCCGGGCCAGTGAACCGGTGTTTTCTTGTTGGATCTGTAGGTCTAGTTTTCTGGCCCGTTTCGCGCAGGTGTCGGTCTTAGCTTCTCGCCGAGTTAACTTGTGATACAAATTCGTCGACCAGACCGCGATTTTCAGGATCGATATCCATAAGGTTGCATACCTGGTTGTGCCCCTTGATTTTGATCCAGAGTTGGCCCTTTTTGTTTTCTTCAACTTCTAGGTTCTGTACATGACTTATGTGTATTCGCATGTTTCCTGCGTTGTAGAAGTTTTCAATAACTCTCCCGTCAAAAGATAGGATGTAACCTGCTGAATTTGTGAGCTCAATCATGAATATCTCCAATGGCGCCCGGATCTGGTGGACGTTGCAAAAGATCCTGGGCGATTAAGAAATGAAAATCAAGTACATTATATGGTGGACCCGGCGCAGGGGATGAATGGGGGATCCTCTCCGCAATTGCCCTGGGATGAGCCGCTCCTACCAGCTTACCCCGCTATCGTTGGATTTCGCAAATCGAATCTCATCGGTACTGTAGGTAGTATAGGCTACATATAGATCGGTGCCGGCGGCAACAATAGCCGTGGCCGTGCCGGTCTGGCCGGTGGTATCTATAACTCGGAAGTTCCAGGAACCTCCATCGTCCGTGGAGTAAGCCAGTTTGAGTTCGAATGTAGTATTATCAAAGTATGTGATGTAAATATTGGTGCCGTCCAGAGCCAGGGAGCTGTAGTCCCCCACATCGCCGGTGGAATCCACACCCTGAGTGGCCCAGGTGCCTCCAGTATCTGTGGAGCTGGCAAGCATCAGGTCTCCCGGTACAGAATCGTAGTAGCTGAAGTGAGCACGGGTTCCGTCCATCTTGAGCGATGTGGGCTCCGGAAAGTTTCCGCCAGCGGCTACCACCACTGGCGCATCCCAGGCACCTCCATCGTCCGTGCTTCGAACGAATTCCCATTGATCATTTACATTGTCGAAATAGGAGATACCCACCACCGGGGGGCCTCCGCTGGCTTTATCCAGGGAGATTCCGCCGGCAAAATCAGTACCTGCAATATCTACCGGCGGATTCCAGGAAGCCCCGGAATCCGTGGACTGAGTATAGCTGATTCTCTGCGTTGTTGCATTTCTGTAGGCCAGATGGAGGGTAGCGCCATCCTTATCCAGGGAGGCCCAATCGCCAACATCGGATCCGCCGCCGTCCACTGTCTGAAGCGAGAAGCTGGCTCCTCCGTCCGTGGAAATGGCCATCTTCACGTCGCGATTTGTGAAATCATAATAGGCGATATAGATGCCGCTACCGTCCACCACCATGGAATTGAACTGACCTACGTTGCCCAGGTTGTCCACAGTGCTCAAAGTCCAGGTCACTCCGCCATCGGTGGATCGAGCGAACTTCAGGGTATCGGTGGCATCATCGTAGTAGGCGATGTAGACATTGGATCCATCCACTCCAATGGAATTGTAGTAAAAGCTGGCTCCGGTCACTGTATCCACTGTAAGGGTTCCATGTCCGGCATCGGTTATGGATACAGCAATATTTGAAATTGTGAGCGGATTGTAGTTCGTATCGGCACTGGAGACAGAATGGGAGATACTACCGTTATGCGGTGCCTCCAGCAATGAGTCGTCCAGGCCGCTGATGGTCACAGTCTGGGCTATGTTCCAGGTTCCTGCAGTGAATGTAAAGGTGCAACTTGTAGCCGGCGCTCCACAACTACCGCCGTTTACCCTGGTCTGCGCATCTGCATTGACGGTTATGGTTACGTTTCCGGTGGGCTCGCTCGTAAGCACCAGTGTATAAGTATCTGTGGCTCCCCCTTCTGTTACATCGGTACTGCCACTGCTTTGCGTTACCGTGATTCCTGCTGAATCATCATCGGTTATGGATGTATTGATGCTGGCCAGAGCATAGCCGTTATAATCCGGATCCCCGCTGGTTACCGAATGACTGATGGTGGCACTATGGGGGCCTTCGACCAGGGCATCGTCCACGGGCGAAACGGTGACCATTTGTCCTGTACTCCAGTTGGCGGCGGTAAAGGAAAATGTGCAGCTCGCTGCAGGTGCGCCGCAGCTACCTCCGGTTATCAAGGTCTGTGCATCGGCATTTACTGTGATGGTAACGCCTGCCGTGGGCTCACTTGTAAGCACCAGACCATAGGTATCTGTGGTGGAACCTTCCGTTACCGCAGTATTTCCGCCGCTTTCCGTGGCGGTAATCCCTGCGGAGTCATTGTCGGTGATAGACATGCTAACGGCTGTGGCTGGCAGGCTATTATAATCCGTATCCAGACTGGTTACCGCATGAGTTATTGTGCCGGTGTGTGGACCTTCGGAAAGTGCATCATCTATGGCTGTAATGGTAACTGTTTGCGGTGTGGACCAGCACTGAGCCCCGGGGCAGGTCCCATCGAACGTTAGAGTTGCTGAGGCACCGCCATTCACCTGGGTCTGTAGATCCGCCGTTGCCGTAACGGTTACAGGTGAACCGGGCGCACTGGTGAGCGCTACAGTGTATGTGTCTGTTCCTCCCTCGGTGGCATTGGTACTGCCGCCGGATTCAACCACGGAAACCCCCGGCGAATCGTTGTCCGTTATGGAGACGTTCAGACTATCAATCGTTATTCCCGAGTAATCTCCGTCAGTGCTGGTGGCCGTGTGGCTTATTGTGCTGGTATGTGGATTGGCCTCAATAGAGGCATCGTCCACGGCCGCGATAGTGAAGGTTTGTGCACTGCTCCAGCAATTGGCACCGGGACAGGTAGAATCAAAGGAAATGGTCATGGGAGAGGCAGTGGTCCCGTTTACGGTGATCTGTGTGCCATCGAAGATTATGTCTATTGAGACCGGGCTCGCCGGCTCGGTGTTCAGCTCAATGGTATAGGTGTCCGTGGCTCCGGCTTCCACCACATTTATGGCACCTCCGTTGGGCGTTACAATGACAGCCGGAGTTCCCGGGGCCACATCGCAGTTCTGGCAACTCAGAAGCAAAGATTCCAGGGCCCTGTCCACGGCAGGATCGTCAGGAAAGGAATTGATACCACAGGCCGGCAGGAATGCCAGCAATGTACAGAAGTACCACTTGTTCGGTATTCTGCTCCAGGATTTTGGAGGTAAGGTCACAATACTATGATAGTAAAACCGATCTGATCATGTAAATTGCATATTTTTTAATCCGGTAGATTTGTGCTGCTTTGTTCGCCAGTTCCTGCATGCTCCCGGGCCAACGTCTGGCTACGGCAGCGTTGGGTGCTTTCCAGGTAATTAGCAGTAAAGCTGGCCGGTTAGTTTTTGCATGGATTAAATCCTGGAGCAAACTGTGGTGGGCAGGTTTCGCACTGCCCTTTGGCGCTCAGGATCGTGGCAGAACCTGGAAACGGACTGGATCTGCCCGAATTCAGTAGGCAAGCCCAATCAGAAATCTATCGGGCGATAGTTTCCAAATCTATTCTTGAAATCTCCCGGAATAAATCGAAACGGCTGCACTATATGCATTTTCGAGCTCAGTACCTCTTTCTCGCCATTGAAGACCAGCAACTGAGCGGTTTCCTTTTCAAATACGTATAAATACGATCCGGATTTGAATTCATAGGTATGGAATCGCATGGTACCCAGAACATCAAGGCTCCCTCCTTCAATGATCAGTTCTGGTTTTTGACTTTGTTTATTGTCTGCTGGCCACGCAGTATAGCGATAGCCACTCTTTGTACCATCAATTCTTATTATTCTGCGATTATCGCGTGCGATTAGAACAGGTTGCAATAATTCTTTCAATGATGAGTGCAATTGACGTTTTTCCTCTTCGATAAGGTGTGCCTGCAATTTCGATTCAAATTCGCTCTGGTTATTGATCACATACAAATATCCATCATAATGGGCCCAGATAACCCCCTGGTTCAGCATGATCCCTCGCCAGCCCACCGCACTCCAATTCTTATTGATACTGGAGCTTGCTATTTCGTTGATCAATTCTCGATCAAAAACATGCTCAAACCTCTGAAGCATTTCGCCTGCATTTTGGACCGGGGGGATGGGATAATGGCGACGCAACGGATAATGGATGAGTCCAGCCATGGTCCGCCTATCATTCTTGCGGGCTGCATGGATAAACTGGCTTAGTACTTTCGCATTTTCATTCGCAATCGCGTAATCAGGAAATTCCTCACCAGTCAGGCTAATGCTACCTGATACAATGGTCAAAATTAGTATTGATAACAGCTGCTTTCTCATTTCTCATCCCCCTCCACCGGGTTTGCATTGACGTTTGCTGAAAGCCAGATAAATTTCGGTGGATGTACTGTAAAAAATTCGGGCTACTCTTCCTACTTTCATCAGTGTTCTGGCCATTGTTCGCCTGTCAGCCAGAACCCTGGAAAATCCCATCCGAACTAGAAATAGAAAGCGAATACCTGACTGTCGAGCAGGCATCTGTGGCACTCTTTGGTAGCTACGACAAGGAAAATCAAGAATCAACCTGGAACATGAGAAAAGACAGAGATTTTTTTGATCGGATCAAGGGTCATGAGCTGACAGTGGCCCCTGATCAAGATATTATTCTCACAACTCAGTATCGCAGTGCTGATGTTAGCCGGAAGCACTCCGTAGCTTTACTGTATACCACTTCATTTGGTATCATGGATACGATAGAAAATAGTCAAGCTTACGGAATTGTCAGTGTTTTGGATTCTCAGAAGTCAGAGTCCACATGGAAGCTCATTCAACAGTCACACATCATCATCGAATTGGCTCACCTTCACTATGAAAGGCTTGATAATTGGGATGAAGTTGGGAAGCTAGAAATCGGTAAAGACAACGTGGCATTCCATATTTACACACCTGGAGGAGGAATCGCTGGTGTGCACCACGGACATTCGCACTTAATTGCTAAAGTGGGTCAAACTTATAGAAATGTTTTTACTTATGCGAAGAACGATTCGTACTGTCCTTACTCCGATGGTCACGATCTCGTGTCTGACCAATCATGTGCGGGCATGGAAGCTTCTATAGAAGTTTTGAGCTGTAACCGGCAACTGTGCCCAATCGAACTTACCGTCGACGGTAGTATGGCTCCAAACCTGGGAAAGGAAGAGTTCGCTCCAGGTGTTTATAGATTTGATGGGAAGGAATATGTTAGGCAGCCTTGACACAAGCATTATTGATAGGGCAGGGCAACCGTCCAGGGCTTTGCTCACATTGGCCGACGTTGTTTCTACTACCGCCGTTCCGTTCGCAGGACGTTGTTCTTTGTTTGGCTTCAAGACTCAGTCGATGGGCTCTCCAGTGCCACCGCTACGGCTCGCGGTGGTGCAGACAATTCGAATGGTCCACCGGATGGCTTGTTTGCATTCGAACTACATTGGGAATCCAGATCGGAAAGGCCCGCTGTCAGAGTCCCAATGGTCGGAGAAATACTGAATGCGAATAGGTATTTGAGCTCTACCGCAACCCGTAGTACAGATTCACGATGATGCCTTTTACCATCTTCTCCATTTCTTCGCCGGTTTCCTGTGCCTGCCCGTGCTCCGCTGCAACCTGGCGCCTGCTGTTTGCTTTTTTGGCCCTTCTGTTTTTTCCGTCGGCACCGTCTTTCTGTGCGGCACTTTTCCTTTGTTTTGCATTCATGGCAGGCGCAGGAAACTGACCATCCAGAAGCAACATGGAAAGTCCGTGCACAATGGACCAGGCGGCCAGGGTTTTTTGTTTCGCATCGCCCTCAGCTATTAGACCGGCTCTCTGACAGAGCCTTACGCTCATTAACAGTTCCCGGTACGATTTTCGGGAGGCGGAGGCCAACGCCGGATAATCTTTAAAACTTAGCCCGGCGCCACCATACATGATCCTGGAGTACTCAGGGTTTTCCAGGGCAAACTTTACGTAGGTCCAGCCAAGGTTAAGGAACCGTAGGTTAGGATCTGTGCCCGAGATAGCGATGGCTTCGGATTGGTACGCATGCAGTCGATGGAATCCATCTCTGGCAATGGCGGCCAGAAGTGCATTCTTATCGTCGTAGTGGCGGTAGGCGGCCGTATGGCTCACACCGGCAGCACGGGCCACCTTTCGCAGACTCAGATCATGCAGTCCTTCTTTGCGCAAAAGGCGGGTGCCTTCTTCCACTAGAAGCTTGTCCAGATTGCCTACGTGGTATTCCCTTTGAGCGGGGGAGGATCGGGACATGGCCCATTCTAGCGGCCGCTTCACAGGATGCAATAAAAATGTCACCAGTGGAAACTTTTGATTGACGGAATCTGGGCGCAGATGTTACCAATGGTGACATGAAGGGATCTGAAGAGAAAAACTACGACATAATCATCATTGGCTCCGGAATGGGGGCTCTGGCCACCGGAAGTATCATGGCTCAGTTTCGTAATAAGCGAGTTCTGATGCTGGAAAGGCACTATGTAATGGGCGGATTTACCCATGAATTCGGCCGCAAAAGAAAATACTCCTGGGATGTAGGGATTCATTACGTGGGCGATATGTATGAAGGAGCCATGCTTCGTCGATTGTTCGACATAGTTACTAAATCAGGCGTGAAGTGGAACCCGATGCCGGATGTATTCGAAAAGTTCGTCTATCCTGATTTTACCTTCGAAGTGCCCATCTCGGAAGAAGATTACCGCACCAAGATTATAGATATGTTTCCAGAAGAGAAAGAAGCCATTGAGGCCTATTTTGACGATGTGCACAAGGTGAATCAATGGTTCGGCCGTCATAATATGAAATCTTCAGAACCCTACGTAGACAAGGTGCGAGCCGGTATTCAGATTCAGGGGTTCGATACTGCGGACATTACTACCGGGCAGTATATGGAAAAGAACTTCAAAAGCGAAAAGCTTCGAGCATTGCTTTGTTCTCAATGGGGCGACTACGGAATACCACCGGCCCAGAGCTCCTTTGTGATTCATTGCAGCGTGGCCTGTCACTATTTCAAGGGAGGCTACTTTCCTGTGGGTGGTTCGGGAACCATTGCAGAGAGTGTTAAGCCTATAATAGAAGAAAATGGAGGATGTGTACTTCTTTCGCATGAAGTGGAGGAAATCCTGGTCGAGGATGGCAAAGCTTGTGGTGTAAGAGTTAAGAATCTGGTTCCGCGAAAAGAAGATGATCCGGTTACAGAATACTATGCTCCTGTAGTAATCTCAAACGCCGGAGCTTACACTACCTACAACAAATTACTGGACGCTTCTATTCCGGTTCCGTTTCGTAAGCAGCTAAACGACTTCTATCAGAATCACCCGGTGGTGGCCAATGTAACCCTGTATCTGGGACTAAAAGAGGATCCTCGTAAGATGGGCTTCTATGGAGAAAATCACTGGATCTATTCTAGCTACGATCACGATGCAAATTTCGCAGCCGGACAGAACTGGGTAGGGGATCAGAAGGAAATCCTGGGAGCCTATCTTTCCTTTCCTTCGCTAAAGAATCCAGAAGCTAAGAGTCATACTGCGGAGATTATTGGACTTACCGATTTTTCTTCCTTTCAATCCTGGGATGACACCTCCTGGAAAAAAAGAGGTGATGACTATGAAGCTTTGAAAGAGGAGATTACCAGCAAACTTCTGGCCTTCATTGATAGTCACTATCCGGGATTTTCTGCCACCATCGATTATCAGGAGCTGTCCACTCCACTTTCCGTAAAGCATTTCACAGGACATCCCCAGGGCTCTATATATGGCGTGCCAGCCGTCCGTGAGCGATTCTTGTCCAGTGAAGCTCCCTGGTGCCAGGCGCACACTCCTGTGGAGGGGCTTTACTTAACTGGTGCGGATGTTAGCTCCCCCGGAATTGCCGGAGCCTTGATGGGTGCCATGGCCACTGTAGGCGTGCTTCCAGAGGGTCTGAGTTTCATTCGACTATTGAAAGCAGCGAACGATGCGGTGCCTGCATAAAAAATCAATTCGTATACTTGCCATGTACAAAGCGGAAGAGCCAATAGTTCTATGAGTTCTACAAATACACAGATTAAGTTAGCAGCCCGGCCCACTGGAATGCCAGGTCCGGATTGCTGGAAATTGGATACGGCGGATCGACCTTCTGCTGGGGAAGGAGAGGTTTTGCTCCAAATTCTTCAGATTTCTCTGGATCCGGCCATGCGTGGATGGATGAATGAGGCCAGATCCTACGTCCCTCCAGTTCGAATTAACCAGGTCATGCGCGCACTGACTCTCAGTCGAGTGGTGGAGTCCAATGCTCCAGAATTCAAGGTAGGTGATCTGGTGACTGGTTCCCAGGGAGTACAGGAATTCGCAGTGGCCAAGCCCGCGGATTTGACAAAGGTGGATTCCAGCATTGCTGATCCGTCCCGGTATCTAAGCGTTCTGGGTATGACCGGAATGACAGCTTATTTTGGTCTGTTCGACGTTGGTCAGCCGAAGCCGGACGATGTAGTGGTTGTTTCCGGAGCAGCAGGCGCTGTGGGGCAGATTGTAGGTCAGCTGGCTAAGATCCATGGATGCAAAACCATTGGGATTGCTGGCGGCGAAGAAAAATGCAAATTCCTTACGGATGAAATCGGATTCGACCATTCCATCGATTACAAATCCCAGAATGTGGCCAAAGAAATTCGCCGTTATGCGAAAAAGGGCCTGGATGTCTATTTCGATAACGTTGGCGGCGAAATTCTGGAAGCAGCTCTATTCAATCTGAATCGCGGCGCTCGAATTGTCATTTGTGGTGCCATCTCCCAGTATAATACTACGGATGTGCAAGGACCTCGAAACTACCTTTCACTGCTAGTGAACCGAGCGCGAATGGAAGGTATGGTTGTATTTGATTATGCCGATCGTTACGGCGAAGCCGTACAGAAGATGGCCGGCTGGTTAAAAGAAGGCAAATTGAAGTCCAGAGAAGATATAGTAAAAGGTAAGGTTGCGGATTTTCCGGATACATTTCTAAAACTATTCTCAGGCGCGAACCTGGGAAAGCTGATTCTAGAAATCGAAAGTCTTTAGCCCAGGATCATCTGCGGAAGCAGGTTCTGCACATCATGGCCGATCGCCTGAAGCGAAGGCCATGGTGTGTCTCTGTCTGACGGAGATTTAACCTTCTCTTATTCTTACCTAATTCCACGGCCTGTTCATGGCCTGGAAGTCCTGCCCTGAAGCCGCGGAACTCTATTTGTCCTCCAACATCGCTTTTTCCATGAGCGTATTTTAACCACAGTGAAGGTAGCCATTGATCCGAAGGAAACTCAATTCTTGGCTTGACATCTCCTGGGGTTTTCCCTATCATTAGAAAAAATCCTAATGATAGGGAGGGGCCCGGAAATCCTGTTTCTCTCTGAGAGGAGTCGTATGAAACGCCTATCGCGGTTGATTGCCCGATTTTGCTCGCGGATCGTAGCTTGGTGGAACGCCTTATGGTTTGCCGTGCCCCATGTCCAGCGTTGGAATCCTGCGGTAGGCAGGAAAGAGGACCTTCAAAAACTGCTCGATGAAGTGCGGCAGGAAACTGGAATGCCCGGGGTTACAGTAGCTCTCGTGCACGGCGATTTAATAGTTTCGGCCGCCTCAGGCGAACTGGTGCTGGGGGAAGGCTCCGAGTTGCGCACGGATCATAGATTACATATTGGATCTGTCACCAAGGGGTTCACTGCATTGTTAATTGCGCATATGCTAGATCGTGGTGAGCTATCTCTGGAATCGACCATGGGTGAATTGTTACCCGAAATGGATTTGCATCCGAATTTCCGGCTGGTAACAATTCATCAGCTGCTAGTAAATCAGGCTGGATTGATTGGATATCATAATTCAGAAGCGGAAACGGTGGAGGATCTTGCATTTCTCGAAAAGGAGTTGCCCAAAATGAATCTGTCCCCCGGCGAGGAAAGGGAGTCCATTGCCCGCTACTTCTTAAATCGAGCCCCGTTTTATGAGCCTGGCAGACGCGCGCTGTATTCCAATGTGGGCTGGTCCCTGCTGGGTTTCATCGCAGAAAGGATGTCGGGCGAAAGCTTTGAATCCCTGTTACGCAAGCGGATCCTTCAGCCCCTGGAAATGGCTGATGTGGGAATAGGTGGATGGCCGGCTTCAACCTCAGATCCCGAACAGCCCCGGGGGCACTATACGGAAGGGAATGGGTACCGCCCACAACCGCTGGATGATCCTTATCGACTACAGGCATGGTTGAATCCTGCTGGTGGTTTGCATATGACCGTGCAAGACCTTGCTCTCTATGCCCGGGATACGCTACGGGGACTCAGGGGCGAAAAAGCACTATTGGCGAAAAGGAACTACAATCTAATTCACTCGGTACAGCTCGCAGTGCCGGTACGAGAGCTGTATCCTGGGATGAGTAGCTCGGCAACTTTAAGAATGGGCTACGGATGGGCTCTTCTTGAGACCAATCGCGGTACCATAAGCGCGGGGGAAGGAAGTGCCGGAACGTTTTTTGCCAGCACCATGGTCTTTCCCTATTTGAATGTTGCGGTGGTTTCTATAACGAACTGCGGCGATCGTAAGGCTTCAGTTCAACTGATCAAGAAGCTGACTGGTATCCGCTGGGGATAAGCATGCAACAGAAGCGACTACATCGTATTACGGCAGAACTAGAAGCTGCAGCATACTTGCATGAACGGAGGGTGGCTATACTCAGGCTGTTGACTGAGCCAGCCACCCTGTCGCAGGTGGCTGCCGAATTAGGAGTGCATCCGGCCAACCTTTCGCATCACTTTGAGCGTCTCAAGAAAGGAGGATTGATTCAACTTGTGGAGGAGCGGGACACCGGAAGAGTCATTGAGAAGTATTATCAATCTATTGCACGTAGATTCGAAGTTCATCCCGGGGGAATTTCGCGAGGGGCCAGAAGGGCGCTTTCTACTCTCCATGGGGCTCTGGGAATCGCTATGGATTCAATAAAGAAGAATGAGCAGGAGGTAATATGTTTCCTTAGACAGAACCGCCTGACGGATAGCCAGCGAAAAGAGTTCTTTCAGAGACTCAAGGGTTTGGTCGAGGAGTTTGAAGAAAGATCTGAACCGTCTTCTTCGCAAGAGGGGGAAAAGCAAAACGAAGGGCGACTCTTTGAAATCAATGCCAGTATATATCCAGCGGATTAGTCTATCGCTACCTGGCTGGTACAATCTTATTGGAGAACGAAAGGACTGCGCGGCGTCGTCGATTTTCGGCGGTCAGAGCTTTTTTAGCAAAAATCTGCTATTGAATCGAGCTGCGAAATAGTTGTTCTGCATCGTCGAAATACTCCAACTTTCCAGTAATCTTCCACATCGTGATTGCCCCTTGATGGGCCAGTAGCATCCGTCTGGCCAGAGAAGCCGCTGTATGCTTTCTTTCCAGCCTTCCAACGCTCATTTCTTTGCGAAGATAGGCAATAAGTTGCGTTTGCCATTTCTGTCCAATCGATTGAATAAAATTCTGCATGGACTCCTCTTCGGCAGGAGTTTGGAGTGCAAAATTAGCAACCGGGCATCCATTGTATTCATCCGGTTTTTTGGCCAGGTCCCTGGTGAAATGCATCCATCTGGAAAAGAAGTCAGATACAGAATCCGCCTGATCTCCGGCCTGGAAGATTTCGCTTAGAATCAGATCATTTCTTCTCTGTAAATACTCTCTGGCCAGACCTTCCTTTCCCTGGAAATAATTATAGAGCCCCGGTTTGTTGGTCCCTGCGTTTTGAACGATTTGCTGAATACCTGTATTTACATAGCCCTGGCGGTAGAAAAGGGCATCCGCCTCTTTTAGAATTCTCTGATCTAGCCCGGTTTTTTTTCGCCCCACGTCATTATCCCTCAAAAAATCGTTTGACCAATATGGTACCGATCGGTTCTGTTATGTAGATAGCTTACCACTCGGTACTATTATAATGGCTGAGTGGTAGGAGCCAAGTTTTTTCTATAGATAATTTGAAGGAGTGGAATATGTCGCAGCAAGAACTACAGAAGTATCCAGAGTCTATGGTAAGGATTCGATTCCCGGATTGTGATCCATTCGGACATCTCAACAATGGCCGATACCTGGATTATTTCATTACAGCCCGAGAGGAGCATGTCCAGGAGCATTACGGCCTGAATCTATTCGGAGACCGTTTCCAGAATCAAAACTGGGTTGTTCGACAGAGCATGGTTTCTCATCTTATGCCGGCCAAAATGAATGAGCGGGTTTGTGTTCAGACTCGGCTCATAGACTTTTCCAGAAGCTCCCTGCTCGTCGAAGGCATCATGAGAGATGAGACCAGAGAAAGGGTGCTGGCCGTCTCCTGGGTGGATTTGCGTTACATTGATCTAGTGGGAGCCCGTCCGCTACGCCATGAAAATGATTTAATGGAGATATTCGAATCGGTGCATGTTCCAGCAGACTTTCATTTTGGCCAGGAAAAGAACCGAATCCGAGATATTCGCAGAGCTCAGGCAGCCTGATGGCTTGATGATACATCCGAGGGCTCTGCTGCCGGGCCAGCTCTGTTTACTCATTGGAAGTAGACGTATCCAGAGTTGGTCCGGAATCATCCTTGAGAAAAACCCCGGAAAGAGCACGATTCATGGATTGGGTTGCCAGATAGATAAACCGCCTCACCGCATCCTGGATCTGTAACCCTTCTGGCCTTATGTTGGAGATACAATTCCTGCGTTCATCGGTTGTGCCCGACCGCGGTGCATAAGTCATATAAAGACCCATACTGTCCGGTGAGCTCAGGCCAGGCCGTTCTCCGATTAGTACGGCTACCAGCGCAGAATTGAGGATTTCTCCGACGGGGTCGCCAATGGCCACGCGTCCCTGTTCTACAATGCAAACTGGTCCAATGCGAAGGTCTTTCTTTTCATTCTGCAATAGGTTCTGGAAGGCTGCAATAAATGAAACGGAATGATTCTGCACGGCTCTGGCCGATAGTCCGTCTGCAATAACAAATACTATGTCGAATCGAAAACCGCTGTCGTTGGGCGCCTTTTCCAGTTCCAGATGATCTTTGAGACTCTGCTTACTTGCATCATTTAGCTTTCGACCCAGATCCGGCCGCTTCAGGTACAGGGAGCGGTGGCCGGCCTCACTGGAAAGCTTCAAGCAGTGCAGCCCTATCTTTTGCAGATCTTCTTGCAGACCTGTAGCATCCATGGAGCTGTGAATTGCATCTCTGGCTCTGGAATGATCCAGCTGAAAAGAAAGCATGGCACTGGTAGGTTGCGATGCACCGCTTCGTCCCAGCGCGATACGGGCAGCAGTGAGGGATTTCAATGCAGTCCAGGTTTCGCCGGATTTTTCTACGAACTCATTTCTGGAAGCGGATCTTAATTGATCCCCGGGCGAATCGTTCCCAAGTATTTCCTTACCTGAACTCATTTTTTTAGCTCCGAAATGGCTCCAAAGAATTCTGGTAGCCGTTTTCGTGCTGTGTCTCTGGAATTCGGGTCCAGGCCAATAGATTCCAGCCAGGACTGAAATTCAGGAGCCGCTTTCAGTCCCAATAACTTGCGAATGTACATTGCATCATGGAAAGAGGTGCTCTGGTAGTTTAGCATGATATCGTCCGCCCCGGGAACTCCCATAATATAGGTAACGCCTGCAGCTCCCAGCAAAGTGAGCAATATGTCCATATCGTCCTGGTCTGCTTCTGCATGGTTGGTGTAGCAGACATCCACACCCATGGGCAGTCCCAAAAGCTTTCCGCAGAAATGATCCTCAATGCCGGCACGGATGATCTGTTTCGCATCGAATAGATACTCCGGACCGATAAAACCTACTACGGTGTTGACCAGAAGCGGATTATAGCGTCTGGCCACAGCATAGGCTCGCACTTCCAGGGTTTGCTGGTCTATTCCGTGGTGAGCATCGGCGCTGAGAGCGCTGCCCTGGCCTGTTTCAAAGTACATAACGTTATTGCCCACGGTGCCCCGGTTCAACTCCATTGCCATTTGGTTGGCATCGTGTAGCATAGATAACTCAACTCCAAAGCTTCGGTTCACCGCCTCTGTGCCCCCAATAGATTGAAACACAAGATCAACCGGTGCTCCTCTGGCCATTGCATCCATGGTGGATGTAACGTGAGTCAGTATACAGCTTTGAACAGGGATCGAATAGGTTTGACGTAATTGATCCAGTAGCTCCAGTAACCTGGTTACCGTAGGCAGGTTATCAGTGGCCGGATTGATTCCAATGACTGCATCGCCGCAACCGTACATCAATCCATCCAGGGTGCTGGCCAGAATTCCCTTTTCATTGTCAGTAGGATGGTTGGGCTGCAGGCGAACTGCAAGAGTACCTGGCTGGCCCAGCGTTGTGCGAAACGAAGTGATTACCTGGCATTTCTTGCTTACCAGAATCATGTCCTGTATTCGCATGATCTTGCTTACAGCAGCCACCATTTCCGGTGTTAGCCCGGGGCCCACCGATGCAAGATCCCGGGAAGAGGTCTTTTCCGAAAGTAGCCATTCCCGAAACTCGCCCACCGACAGATTGTGCAACGGAAGGAAAGCCTCTGGCTCATGATCTTCTAGAATTAGCTGACTGACAGAATCCTGTTCCGGAGGCAGCAAAGGCTCTTTGAGAAATTGTAGTAGGGGCAGGTCTGCCAGGATTAACTGAGCAGCCACCCTCTCTTCTGCGGTGGAAGCGGACACCCCGGCCAATTCATCGCCGGACCTCAGGGGGGTGGCCCGTGCCATCAGGGATTTCAGATCCGGGAAGGTGTAGGTCCGGTGACCCAGCCGAATAGAGCGTTGCATACGAAATCTAAGCAAGTTCCATGCCGGTGATTAAAGCTTTTTTCAATTTTCGCTTGTTGCCTTTTCCGTTTTTAATAACGGTTCGTTTTATGAAATCAGCGGTTCTTTTTCCAAACTCTGTACCTAGGGTACAAAGTCGGGCGGAAATCTCTGCGATGGGTCTGCAGGGCAGACAGTCCGGGAGCAAAATTCACGGCGAATGCCAGAAATCCTGCCATTTTCCGGGAAGATTTGGCCTGATCTTGCTTCTAATCTTATTCGCTGCTATTCTGTCCCCCTCTGGAACTCTGGTAGCGGAAACTACCATAAACTTTCACAGATTGAGCTTTCAATTACCAGGCGACTGGCAATTGCGCAATCAGGGAAAAATTCTAACCGCAAGCCGTGCCTCGCAACCCGGCACATTGATTATGATTACAGAGCCTTCCGATCTAAGGACCTGGACAATACGCGGTTTTCTGGAAAATGGAATGGTCTCAATGGAAAGGCAGGAGCAACGAAAACTGGTAAAAGCTTTTCCAGAGCAAGTAGCGGAAGGACTCACTAAACGAGGTACAGGTTTTGCTTTTCAGGGCCGGGTAACCAGGGATGCGAAGGGGGCCATACGATACGCTGCCTACTATGCTTTCGCAGCAGGAGCCAGGTTTCAAACCGTAATAATCTTCGCAGATAGCCCCACCAGGCTGGAAGGTATTATCAAGTTATTTGGACCGGCATTTGATGAGCTCAAGGTATCGTTTTCGCCCACTTCCGTGCGGCCGGCATCCGGGACCAGGCATGGTTTTTTCAACTATACATTGCAGCATCCGGCCCACTGGAAACAGGTTGAATCTCCCTATGCAAATCTTTCAGTCTATTCCCCTCGGAAGCTTCCAGGTAGCGACTATGTATTTGGTGATACGAATAACTTTGTTGTAGAATACGAGCTGCAGCCTGGAAATCCGGTAAGCCCGGTGGCAGCACTGGCTTCCTACCTATCCAATCGCTCCACTACATACTATAAATCCTGGTCCAGCGCAGAGGATGCTCTGCGAATCACTCGAATTGATGAAATACAGCTACCGGATGGCCGTCAACTGGTGGGCCTGGCATTGGTTCAAACCAACGATGATCGCTTCTATCTGGGCGCCTGGATGATTTCAGGACCTGGTTACAGTTTGATAATCGCATCTGGCTTTAAGCTATTTCGGTACGATCTAATCAAGAGGGGCAGCACGGCTGCTATTGAGAATCGAGCATGGTATAACTTCTACGACAGTCTGCCATCCATCGCCTCCACCGTAAATTGGGACAATTCCATGATTCAGCGGTCTGAATCATCTGAGAAATTCCTGCTGGGGCAGGGTTCCCTGCGTTACCATCGGGAGGCGAATATTTCTGGATCCGGGATCTCCGTCTTTAGCAGCAATCGTGTGCAATGGGATTTTCTCAAAAATAACCGGGTGCGCTATAAGATGGATAAATTCTCCTCTTTTAATAGCTACGAATACAACCCGGCAACAAATCAGCAAGATACATCGTCCGGCTATTTGACCCGTAAGGATCAGGCCGGAGAAAACATTTTTCAAGTCTGGAAATCGAGTGCAGAGGAGTACATTATTGTTATACGTCCAGCCGGTGTGGCCACCTTTCATCGTCTGACTACCAGCCCGTTCACTATTGATGGATTTCGCCATGGTTGCTGCCGTTAGCGTCGAGCCACGGCTTACTTGCCAGCCACCGGGCAATCTGCACAATGGTGTCCGGGATCATGGAGCACAAGACCAACTGGCATACACTGCCTATAGAAGAAATCACTGATATTTATCAAGTGAACCCGGAGTCCGGGCTATCAAGCGAAGAGGCCAGTCAAAGGCTTTCCAGGGATGGTGCGAATTTACTCGAAGAAAGTAAGAGTCGTCCTCTGTGGCTCAAATTTCTGGATCAATTCAGAAGTTTCCTGACTGCTGTTCTTCTGGGGGCCGGGGCCCTGGCCTGGGCCATTGGAGATCTGAAGGATGCGGTAGTCATTCTAATAGTAGTTCTTTTCAATGCATGCCTTGGATTCTACCAGGAGCATAGAGCGGAAGCCACGCTGGCGGCCTTGAAGAATATGCTGATTCCTACGGCTCGTGTACGCCGGGACGGTAGTGTTCTGGAAATCCAATCTAGAGATATCGTGTCCGGCGACCTGGTGCTGCTTGAAGCGGGCGAACAGGTACCTGCTGACGGTCGCATTTATCATGCATTCAATCTGGAAGTTCAGGAAGCCTCCCTGACCGGGGAATCTGTGGCAGTACCAAAAACAGAAACCAGGTTAAAGGAAGCAGACCTTTCGCTGGCTGAACGAAGTAACATGCTCTTTATGAATACAATGCTGAGCAAAGGCAGAGCGGAGATGCTTGTAGTGGGTACCGGCATGGACACAGAAATGGGACGCATTGCCGGTATGCTCTCCGAACAGGCCAGGAGCGAAACTCCATTACAGAGACAACTGGATGCCCTGGGTAAGCGTCTGGCCCTTATCGCAGGAATTGTTGTTCTGGGGATATTTGGAATTACTCTCTGGCAGGGCGCTCCCTGGGATCAGGCAGCCATGACATCGGTGGCTCTGGCCGTTGCTTCTGTGCCCGAGGGTTTGCCTGCAGTGGTTACTGTTACTCTGGCCATTGGAATGTGGAGGATGGCCAGGAAAAAGGCAATTCTCAAGAATCTTTCGTCCGTTGAAACCCTGGGATCCACCAATGTAATCTGCACTGACAAAACCGGTACCTTAACTTTAAATGAAATGACTGCCCGTGCAGGATGGTACTGTGGAGAGCTCTTTCGAGTGACCGGGCAGGGCTATGGCCCCGAAGGTTCTATTTCGCGATCCAATCTGAAACCGTTACTTCTTCCTATTGCGCTTTGTAACGATGCGCGGATTCAGGAAGATCAGCTAATAGGAGATCCAACGGAAGGTGGGCTGTACGCTCTTGCCCAAAAAGGAGGGGTGGACCCTCTGGAAGCGATGGAGCGGCATCCAAGAGTTGGGGAGATACCTTTCGATTCTGAAAATAAGTACATGGCCACCTTTCATCGGGAAAATGGATTCATGATGATGTACATAAAGGGCGCTCCCGACGTATTGCTTGCAAAATGCTCCAGAATAATTCAGGAAAGGGAACCCGGCCAATCCCGTGATTCTGGCCAGGATGATACTGACATTCAAGAAGTGACATTGAGCGATGCTCATCGCGAAGCGATTCTAAAGGCTAACGATGAAATGGCTTCGGAAGCGTTAAGGATTATTGCTGTGGCCAGTCGGCAAATTCCTGCTCATGAGTATGATCAGAAAGGACCGGACAGCTTTCAAGAGGACTGGACTTTCCTGGGTCTTGTGGGGCTGATGGATCCTCCCAGAAGCGAAGCGAAGGAAGCCATTCGCAATTGCAAAGATGCAGGTATTATGGTTAAGATGATAACCGGCGACCATAGAGCAACTGCGGCGGCTATAGCTAAAGAGCTTCATCTGGATGGAGAAGTGATTACCGGAGCAGAGCTCGATGAAATGGACGATGAGCAGATGCGAATGCGAATTGATGATATTTCGGTTTTCGCTCGAGTATCTCCGGAACACAAAGTTCGTATTGTAAAGACTTTACAGAGTAATCATCATATTACTGCCATGACGGGCGATGGAGTAAACGATGCTCCAGCGCTGAAAGCGGCCAACATTGGAGTCGCTATGGGTAATGGAACAGCCGTGACCCGGGAAGCTTCCAATCTGGTCCTAACTGATAACAATTTTGTTACCATCAAAGATGCCGTGGAGCAAGGTCGGATCATTTATGACAACATAGTTAAATTCGTAAGATTCCAGTTATCCACCAACATAGCTGCTATCCTGACCGTGCTTGGAGCTACACTTCTGGGAACTTCCATGCCCTTTACTGCTATCCAGCTACTGTGGATCAATATCATAATGGACGGTCCACCTGCCATGACTCTGGGTGTTGAGCCAGGCGGACGCAACTTAATGAAGGAGCCGCCCCGAAAAGCAGAAGTGCCAATTCTAAATATGAAACGATTTCTGCGTTTACTGGGATATGGCCTGATCATGATGACCGGAACCTTACTGGTTTTGCAATTTGGTCTACAGCACGGTAACCAGAAGTATGCAAGTACTCTCGCATTTACAACGTTTGTGTTATTCCAACTCTTCAATGTATTCAATGCCAGAGCAGAAAACAGAAGTGCTTTTGGCTCTAACTTCTTTCGCAACTGGCGTTTGTGGATTGCCCTGGTTCTTGTTCTGATCCTTCAGATTATTGTAATCCATTGGCCTCTGGCCGGAGACCTGTTTTCTACTACCAGTCTTTCGTTGAAAGATTGGCTAATCGCTGCTACAGTGGCTTCCTCGGTGCTGATTTTGGATGAGGTATTTAAACTGTGTGTCAGAGTTCTGCGCTCTGCCTCCTTAACAGCCAGAGCGAAATCCTGGCTGCAAAACTCTGCAAGGCGGCCGTTCTGAGATTTATCGGAATCGAATTTGATTTCCCTTGCACCCACCGGCTGGCGCCTGGAACTAAACTATGGAATCAGTGGTGGTGAACTGGAGTGGGGGGAAAGATTCATGCTTTGCCCTTTACAGGACCCTGGAAGCAGGTTGGAAGGTTGAAAGCCTCTTAACAACTTTGCAGCAAGAGACGAGCGAGCTACCCAGTCGGGTTTCGCACCATGAGGTGCCAGAAACACTTCTAGATAAACAGGCCCTGATGTTGGGGCTACAATTGCATAAAGTATTTCTTCCGGATCAGCCATCCAATGAGAAGTACGAATCAATCATGCGCGATGCGATGAATGTTTGGTCGCATAAAGGACTGAATCGGGCTGTGTTTGGAGACATTTTCCTGGAAGATCTGAAGAAATTCAGAGAGCAGAAACTGGAAAGCATTGGATGGAAAGCTCAGTTTCCATTATGGAAATATGACACTGCAGAGATGGCCAGAGAATTCATAGATCTTGGTTTTAGAGCAGTGATCGTAAGTGTGGATGGGCAGAAATTAGGAAGCGAATTTTGTGGCCGTATCTTTGATTCAGATTTTTTGAACGATATTCCGAAGTCCGTGGATCCCTGCGGAGAGTACGGAGAATTCCATACATTCGTATTCGATGGTCCAATGTTTCAGCAACCTGTAGAATGGGCAAAAGGGCCGGTGTACTCCAGGACCTACAGTTATCAGGGTGCGGATCTCATTTATCATTACCAGACTTTGAAGCCTGTCTGAGGCTTTTTATTTCGGAAGCTCTTATGTCGTTTTAAGTTCAGTTCTGTCCGGCGAAAGCTATAGGAAAATCCAGAGGAATACTGGAATCAATTTATTATTTCATTGCCATCCTGGTCACGATGAAACGAGATTATTCTATGAAGAGCTCTTCGGTTATACTCATAGGTTTTGTAATACTGTTTTTCACCGGGCAATGCGCCTTTATGGTAAAAGATAATCGAAGGCTAACCAATTCTCTGGATTACGTAGTTAGTCCGGAATCCACCATGGGCAAAGTGCTTCTTTCGCCTGTGTTCGTTCCTGTGGGGGCTGTAAGCCTGGCAGCGGATGCAATTGTAATTCATCCTGTGGCCGTGATTCCGGAAGCCCTGGATGATACCTACGAAACAATCTGGCAGGATCCGGAAGGAAGCATTATCTGGCAGACCTTTCTATTTGTACCCAAAGTTGTCTTTTCGCCGGTCTTCTTTAGCTTCGACTGGTTCTTTAGATCCATTTTTGATATAGGGGCATAAGTCAGTGACAAACTCCATAAAGAATTCAGTAAGCGAAGAGTCCAGGCAACAGCCCAATCGTCGATCTTCTTCTAACAATGCCGGAAGACTCTGGTCACTGAAAAAGTTTCTGGTATGTATTCTAATATTTAGTGTTTCTAGCTGTGCTGTGTTTGACCGTCGAAATACAATCCTGGTCAATGCGGTGGAGGAACACATGGTGCCGGAGACTCAGCCGTCCAGATTACTTCTGGCTCCCATATACATTCCGGTGGGGCTCATGGCAGGCGTCCTGGATGCCTTTGTAGTGCATCCGGTGAGAATGATTCCGGAGGCTCTTAAAGATACGGATGATGCACTCTGGGAATTCTCGGATGAATCGGGATATGTTACTCATGCCGGTTCCATCGTGTATCGCGGAGCTTTTTCGCCTGTATTTTTTGCAGCAGTGTGGCTGGCCAGAAGTGCCTTCATTGGCCTGGATGGTGCGGAAACCGAAGCGCCGGCCGACCGACCGGGAGGCAGTTATGAGGATTTTCTGAGAACTGGTAATAAACCCGGGTTGATATACGATCTGGAAAATTGCTCTGTGGAAGCTCCGTCCACTGCATTGTTGGTTAAGACCTACCAGGCATTTTCTGCGGAGCTTTCTGATGCAGACCTGGGAGATGGCTACGGAAATCCCGGGTTTCGGGCTGTGCTCTGTTTGATGGAACGTAAGGATGAGCAGTCCTTTCAATTCTTCAAGGCGAGATTAACGGACAGTAATGACGGCCAGCTTCGCTGGATTCACAATAATGCCATTAACTACTTTAGACTGAAGGATTCGGAGAGGGCAGCCCGGGTATTGCTGGAAGCACTGAATGTGCCCGGACATAGCCTGGAATTGAATATGAGCATCCTTCGTGGCCTCATGTATATGCAAGATGAGGGAGCGCAGCGCCTGATCTTGCGCTCCATACAGCGCTCCGGGGGCTGAGGTATGGAAGGAATTACCTTGGCTGTAAACTCCAGGTCGGTTCCAGGACTACAAAAAAGGGCAGCTGGCAGGTCTGAATCCAGGAACTGGAAGAGTCGATAATTGAATATGCTTCGGCCTCTGCACATTTTTCTATTCTTGCTCTGTCCGGCTATCCTTCTGGCCAATAGTCCGGATTCTGATCATACATCCGAAGCGGTCAGTGGAAAGAAGAATCGATGGAGGGCCCTGGGGCAATCTACCCGGATCTTTTCCCCGGATGATTTCACTATTGGAGAACCAGAACAATTAACCTTTCGTCTGGAAGGTGTACGGATGGATGCTTATTCCAGGGGATTCGCTCAGGGCGATATTGTTTACCTGGAGATTATTCGACCGCCAAATGTGCACGGATTCTACAGCTACCTATACAACAAGGATGGTGAGGCCTTACCTCTGACCCGAACCAAATGGGGCTACAGGATCTTATTACCCATCGGCGCTCAGGATGAGCGGGAAAAGATAGAGCTGGTATGGAAGCAATCTGTATCGGATTGGTACGGCAGAGCCCGAATTGAGATCCCAATCAATGAGAAGTCATTTCCTCAGACCAGATGGTACAATCGGGTAAGTCAGCTTCTTCCAGATAGTGCTCCTCCGTTCGTCGGAGGCGAGGAACTGGAGTCTCAGTCCGACAGGAATGTCCAGGCGTCGATGGACAACTCCAGGGACGATTCTGAAGGATCCGAGACTTCGGAGGTACAGGATCTGGATGAAAATCCAGGGGAAGAGCTGGCCTCTGATTCGGATGCCAGTCCAGAAGGCCAGAAGCAAGAGCTACTGGCTCAAAAGCAAAAAGCCCAGGAGACCAGAGAGGAACAATTGGCCCGGGAGGAGGAGAGTGAGGAGAAGCTCTCCAATTTCATGAAGAAGATTACCCTGGAAAAGAGTCTTCGCAGTCAGGTTTTCGAGCGCCAGGGGAATGATCTAATTACCAGCCGTCTTTCTCATCCCAGGGATATGCATTATATTACCAGCCAGTGCTTCACCAGCCGCCTGAAGATCTCCTACAAGTACGTGAATGGAAAGAAAGTGGAGGTTGGCCGCAGGGTAGTAATGCATAATGGTGTGGATCTCCGGGGACGCCCGGGCACTCCCATCTATGCCATTGCAGACGGTCAGGTTGTGCTCGCTCGATCCATGCATTTCGAGGGAAATTTCACAGTGATTGACCATGGACTGGGAGTCTTTTCAGGGTACATGCATCAAAGTAATCTACGGGTTCAGGTTGGACAGTATGTCCGGGCCGGGGAACGGATAGGAGACGTTGGCAACACCGGCTATTCCACGGGACCGCATCTTCATCTGGCACTCTGGATTCGAGGCATTCCTGTGGACCCTCTCAGTCTTTATTCACTTCCTATTCGGGAGTAATTCTAAGTCGCTGGATTTCGATTCTCTCCACCTCAAAAAACCGGCAATGGTAGAGCTCCGAAACTCCTCCCTTGACCTTATTGCTACTTATGATCAATATTAAAAGAGACATAATTTTCTGCTTGCTCCCAGAAAAAACCCGGGGCAGGCTAGGCTTTTCGCCGTCTGTTTTTCGTGCATGAATGATCCTGCAAGATATGAATTGGAAGTACTTCCCTGGCCCAACGCATTACTGGTCCGGGCCCGGGGAAATCTGGACATCTACACGAGCCCGGAATTCAGATTAGCTCTGGACGATTCTCGTAAGGAAGGGAAAAGGCATTTCATTCTGGATTTGTCCGGAGTTGACTATATAGATAGTACCGGCCTGGGTTCCCTGGCTTCCTTTATGGATGCTGTAAAAAAGGAAAAAGGCTCACTTCGACTGTCTGGCCTACGAGGCGTTGTACATAAGGCCTTTGTGTTTACCAATTTACTGGATCTTTTTTCGGTTCATGAGTCGGTAGAGGGGGCCCTGGAATCCATGGGTAAGGAGCTTTCTTAGAGTTTTTGAATTTCCGTCTGCCGATCCAGGCATATTCAGGAATCTCAGTGCACAGGGAGCGTGAGTGCAGGGCCGAAAGCCTTATTGAATTCGGTGTCAACAGCCAACGACCCATCCCTGGATTACTGAAAATCTAAATCTACTGAGCCCATATTCCAGTGGTTATAGATCAATTCGATACACCACCTTTTCGTTCTTCTGCCATTGACTGAACGCTCTGTGCGAACTCTGGATAGCGCTGTAAAATTTCTTCGAATGTCTTACGATCCAGGGTATACACATCGCAGTAATCGGTTGCTTTAACCGAAGCATTTCTGGGCGCATGATGGAGCAAAGCCACTTCTCCAAAGAACTGACCATCAGATAAAGTGGCGATGGAGTTCCTGTTGCGGTCCAGAATCTCGACTGTGCCTTTGCTGATCATATACATCTCTGTTCCAGGGTCTCCGTACTGGAAAATCATATCGCCCGGAGTATATACCTGGGGTGTAAGGCTTAGAACAATTTCCCTTACAAGGCTGGCCGGAGCGCCCTTAAGGATTGGCATTTTTTCAAGAATATCTTGGTTTAGAGAAAGGGCTACTTCCATCTGTAAAGATCTGGGCAGATCTTTTAGAAATGAGAATTCATCGTATCCCAGGCGACTCTCCCAGAGATAGTTATAATAGTTGCGGATTCTTTCCTGAAGTCTTGAGGGCAGATTTCTATATCTGAGAAAAGCATTCACCGTATCCATTTTCTGCTGAAAATGGGCTCGCGCCACGTCTATGTTTGCCAGTAAATGAGCGACGTTACCAATAATGTATCCGTACATTCCGGCGCCTACAATCATGATTACGATTGCATAGACGGTTTGATGATTGTTGGACGGTACCACATCTCCGTATCCAACGGTGGTAAGAGTTGTAAATGCCCAGTAAATACCACGAACGTACCTGGTTAAAGAATCCGGAGCATCCGGAATTCCTCCCATGGCCACCCAGCCGCATCCTACCCAGTGGCCGATCAAAGTAACCCAGAAACCAAAGAAGATTAGACGCATTATTGCCGGATTCAACAGGTCCCGATGCCCCAGTCGATGTAGCAATTGAGCCAGTCGAACAAGTCGAAGCAATCGGATGAGTCGAAGCATTCTCAAGGCTCGCAGTAGAGTAGGCGAAATGAGTCTTGCAAGATTTGCTTCAGGTTCTCCAAGACTGTGAATCAGGATAAGATCAAATGGTACGGCGGCGAGAAAATCTACGATAAACCAACTAGAGAGATACTTCCTTGCTACAATCTTTGGATCACTGATCAGTCTACCTTCCAGGACTATGCAAGTTCGAAAGTTTATGAAAATATCCGATGCGAAAACAGAGATTACTATTAGGTCCAGAATAAGAATCCAGCCCTGGGCCGGATATCCAATGACCAGTCGTAAAGGAACCTCTATGGAAGCATAGGTCGTAACCAGGATAAGAAGGATTTCCCAGGTTTGCCTGAATGAATGCGAGGGATGGAGCATGGATCGACAGGCCTGGAATTAGATCAGCTCATCCAGAGATACCTTTTTACTGGAATCCATCGGTCGACCATGATCCGAACCTCCGATTTCCATTTCCCGGTTCTTCTTTTCGTAATGTGCTACTATCCTTTCCTTTAAAGGTAGCCATCTTCGATTGTAGATACTGGCCAGTCGGGAAATCTCATCCTGTGGTCGGTCCGTGAATTCAGGAATGGCCAGATTATAGTTCCATTGCCTGAGACCTCGGTCCATCATATAGACCGGTTCGGCCACGCTTTGAACAAACAATCGGCCATACAGTAGAACATATCCAAAAAGCAAGAACATGATGATTGCCAACAAACAAAGAATGAGTAGTGCCAGGTTTGCATCGGCGCGAAAGTAGGAAAGCCTGGCAGTGTACCCATCTGGAAGCTCCAGGCCAATCTGTGGACTCCATTCAGGAATGCTGTCTTTCGTCTCGTATAGAGTCTGCCCGTCTTGATCTTTCAGAAAAACGATGGCCGGAAATGCGGATGCGAACAGAGTGGGATTGGGCTTCTCGTAAGCCTGGCGATTTCCATCGTTCAGATATTCGGCCAGTGAATTTTGTACTTCGAGCTTATACACTGCATGGCCCGGTACCGGAGACACGGGCAGTAGTTGTAATAGAAACACTGAGAAAATCAGAGTCGTAACGGTTATGGTTGCTACAGTGGCTACATGATGATTTGTCATCTGCGATTCTGTATATTGCACCGGACCAAGTATGCGAAGCATACGAATCAGTCGCAGGGCCCGGGTAACTCGTACCGCTTTTGCGGTCTTGAGTAGAACCATATACTGAGGCAGATGCTCTACCTGTCCGTCCGCGCTAAAGAAAATCAGGTAGATGGCCGGTCCGGATACCAGGGCAGCCAGAGGTACCGAGGATACGAAATCAATCCATCCTCTCTGGCGGGTAAAGTATAGCAGGAATCGGCCTTCCTTGAGAGAAACGGTGGACCTTGCCAGAAACTCCAATGAGAAGATTAGATCAAAAGCAAAGGCTCCCAGAATCAGGTCTCGATGTGTACTGGTATCCCATGCCAGTAAAATGGCCAGTTCTTCCACACACAGGTGGCAAATGGCAAGAAAGATCATAATCAATATTATGATCTCAAAACTATGGGGAAAATGATCCTCTGGGTACTTCCTTTTATGGGCAGCCATGTCCCGCTCCTGTCCATTCTAACTGTCTTCCTTGCAGGAAGAGTCTAACATTCAGTGGCCCAACCTGGCTCCACGGATTATCCCCGGGTAGGCTCAAAGATGTATTTCAGGGAGTCCTGTGATTACGAAGACTCCCTGTTACTGGACATCGACCAATTCTGGCTGTAGGTTCTTACTTTTTCCGGGATATGGTTCAGATATAGCCTTTGAACCAGTAGGCCAGGGTTCCAATATACTCTTTTAACCCGATCCAGGTTTTCTGGATTCCGTGAGCGGACGGAAACAATGCCTCCGGTCCTGCAAAAAAAGTGGATGAGCGATAATCCGTAGGCACAGGAACCACTTCCAGGTCTGTTAATTCATTAAATACGGCAACGGATCTGGGCATATGAAATGCCGAGGTAACCAGAAAGACTCGATTCCATCCCAGCTCCTCTGCTATCTGAGCGCTGTAGATAGCATTTTCGGCTGTGTTTCTGGACTGGCTTTCTGCGATAATCTGCTCTTCCCGGGCCATGTCTTGCTCCAGAAGCCAGGATTTCAGGAGCGTGGATTCAGCAGGGCCTCCTTGAAAAATCAATCCACTTCCACCAGAAAGAATCATGATGGGGGCTTTTCCAGCTCTCAGGATGGCCAGTCCTGCAAATAGTCGATTGGCCCCATCGGTGAATTCAGGTACATCCCCCCGCTGAGCTACTGGATCCATCATTCCGCCAAGAACAATAATCCCATCTGCATTCTGATGCTCAGTAACAGTGATGCTGTACTGATCCTCAAGAGACCCCAGAATCCAGTCTGCACATACATCTGTGGACAGAAAACCAAAGAGCAGGAATCCAGCCAGAAATAGGCGTCTGGTCTTTTTTCGCTCAGTACCTTTGGTGGCCCGCCATCCCAGGATCAATAGCAGAAAGTACGCCGCCGGATACAGACTAAACAGAAGAGTGAAAAGCTTGGATAGATAGAAGAACATGGCCCAGCTTTCCGGGCTGAATCGTTAGATCAATCCTGGTAGAAAATTTTGGTCCTTTTTAGGAATGCGCAGATCGAACCGAATTCAGCCGGATTGTCGGGCATTGAGGCGACCACGGCGAATCCCCCGGACTTAAAAACAGAGGCACCAGAGGACCCAGAAAGCCAACATCCGAGTATTTTTTCATATCCATCAAAATCTGGCGATTTTTTAGCCAGGCTGGCATGAAATACGCTATACTATATACAAAAAGGCATCGTTTTGTTTAAATTCTGGGCATATTGGCCGGAGCAGTAAATCCTGCCCGGTTAGACGCGCCTATATATTCGGCAGAATGTCTTTAAAGAGGGCACATGACCGTTAAGATTACAGACCTGGCAGCACACTTTGTAGAAGAGATTACCTCTGCCATGAGTCGGATTGAGGACCCGGAAGAAATTCTAGATGGGTTGCTCTCCGACTGTATTGAGGCCACCCAGGCCGACTCCGGAAGCATCATGCTGCTTGATTCCTCCGGTGAGTATCTGGAAGCCCGAGTTGTGCGTGGACTGAACCTGGTTGGCGGTAAGCTGAGATTAAAGCTCGGAGAGGGGGTCACCGGCTGGGTAGCCCGGGAAGGGAAGTATCGTCTGGTGAGTAATGCCAGCGAAGAGCAGGATTACATTCGATTAAAAGAAGATCTGCAATCTGAGCTGGCTGTTCCAATGATGGCCCGTGGTCAACTGATGGGAGTCCTCTCTGTGGATGCCAGGCGGCCAGGAGCGTTCACCCAGGAAGATGCAGATTTCCTGAGAATCATGTCCAATCTGGCGGCTCAAATCTTTGTTCGCCTGGAAGACAACCGACTACTGAAGATACGGGATCGATTTCATCAAGTAATGATGGAGATTTCCCGCGTTGTATCTCATTCCCTGAAACTAAAGGAAGTATTCCGTGAAATCATGCAGATCACGGAGAAAGCCTTTCGACTGAATCGAAGTACGTTATTCCTGTACAATTCAGAGGAAGGTTTGCTCAAGATCGCCGCTGCAAGTGGATTGGACGAGCGAGAGACATTATCCATTACCTACAGTTCAGGCGAAGGGATTACCGGTGGAGTGTTCCAGAGCAAGAAAGCTATCTTTATTCCCAGCGTTAAGAATGAAACCGGCTTTTTGAATCGAATGAAGACCGTTCCAGAAAGCGGCGATATGGGCTATTTTTGCTGTCCCATTTTCTCTGGAACCGAAGTGGTTGGAGTGTTTTCCACTTTCACGCATCCACAAACCGGTGTGGATCCAGACTCGGTACTTGAGTTTCTGGAAATTCTGGGCTCAATCATCTCCCAGGCAATTACGATTCAAAGACTTGTTCAAGAAGAGACCAGAGTCATTACCCATGAAAACCTGAAACTAAAGCAGGAGCTTTCCAGTCGCTATCAATTTGGAAGCTTAATAGGCCGTTCTTCATCCATGCTTCGACTGTTCGAAAAGGTAAGGATTATCGCGGATTCCAGAGCTTCGGTTCTACTGACAGGCGAATCCGGAACCGGTAAGGAATTGATTGCAAGTGCTATTCATTACAATAGTCCTCGGCGTGAGCGACCATTCATTAAGATCAATTGCGCAGCCATTCCTGAGAATCTTCTGGAAAGCGAACTATTCGGTCACCGTAAAGGGGCATTTACTGGAGCGGTAGGCGATAAGAAAGGTAAATTCGAAATCGCCGATGGAGGAACCATCTTCCTGGATGAAATTGGGGAGATGGATCTAAATCTACAGTCCAAGCTACTGCGCGTACTTCAGGAAAGGGAAATTGAGCCTGTGGGCGGTCGCACCCGCCAGGTAGACATTCGAGTCATTGCTGCAACCAATGCCGAACTGGAAGAGCTAATTGCACAAAAGCTGTTTAGGCCTGATCTCTATTATCGTCTGAATGTAATTAATCTCAGAATTCCTGCACTTCGTGATCGCCGAGAGGATACAGTTCTTCTGGTACATCACTTTATTGATAAGTACAACAAAGAAAATGAGAAGAAGATTACCAGTATTTCGCATGATGCCATGCGAATGCTGGAGAATCATGACTGGCCGGGAAATGTTCGGGAATTGGAGAATGTTATTGAGCGTGCTGTGGTAATGGCTCAAAATACAATTCTTGATGTTGAGGATTTTACAGATATTACTTTGCCATTTTCTGCCGAGAAGACTGCAGCGACGGAACCAGAAGTTGTAAGTAATGAACCAGAGGAAATACAGGAAAGTGGACCGGAGACCACTTCAGCGGTTGCGGCTCTGATTTCTGAGGAAGAGCTGGATAATATGGAAGGCAAGGTTTATGAAACCGTAATTTCAGAAGTGGAGCGCCGGCTAATCGTCATGGCCTTAAAGCGGTTTCGCTATACTAAGACCAGGGCGGCCCGATTCCTTGGAATCAACCGAAACACCCTGGATAAAAAAATTAAAGAACTGGAAATAGACTATTAAACAGGTCCTGGATCATGGGCGAATCCAGCGCGAAGTGACAAGCCGGTACCCATACACAGAATTACTGTAGCTCAGGTCTCGGATCATCAATGCATATGCGTGCACATATCGTTGATGCAATCCGCTCTCCGGCAATGAACGATCGTAAAAATGTTTCACAAAGAAGGCATGGGCCGTGCCCGCAGGCCTTACAATGCTCAGCAATCCAGGCGCATCTGTGTTTTCTCCCAGTCTGATAAGGAAATCCCTGAGCTGAGCACGATTCAGGTCCACCAGGTAAGTATCGGAAAGGAAAAATGGAAGGCCCCGATTGTTATAGATGGGTTGGTGCGGATTGCCTGAAAAATGATGGTACAGAGAAGGGTTGCCCACGGAAGTATTTTCCAGGGCACTTAGTTCCATATCGCCCATCCTCCCAATTAGATTCGCACTTTGTCCGGGATAGACACCCGGGCGACCGGATACTGACACACGAAAGTTCCCTTTCAGCGCCAGATCACCACGAAACGGTTCTGCGCCCGCAATCGTTGCTGGGTCCAGAACCTGATATAACTGATCTCCGGTACGAGGAATAATGGGAGCCAGGGCATGGGCCGTGGGGAACCAGAAATAATGAGGAACATCGGTGCGTCCTGGAAGAATAGAGCGATAAAAGTCTGATAGTGTGGTTGCCAGTTGATCATGGGGCTGGTTATTGCGAATCCGTTGCTTGAATTCTTCCAGGTTCGCTCGCATTTCTCGTGCGCTGGCACCCAGGTCTTTTTGTTCCAGGCCTCGGGATGTAAGGATAATCGAATAGAACTTATCACCCGCATCTACAAGTACTGTAAGCGATTGATTCTCTGGAATGGTGCGAATTATCATTCCAGCAATATCTAACATGGGCGGCAGTTTGTCTCCGGCGCCCAGTATCGAATCCTGATAGAACTCCAGATTCGCCAGGGTCTTCCAGTTGTTGTCTTGTATAGCCCTTCGCTTGAGCAGAAAAAGCGCTATACTTCGTTCCTGTTGCAGGTTCGGAATGCCGGCCCCTTTTTCCAGTTCCCGGACTATTTTATCATAGTCCCGTCTATCAGGAGCGCCGGGCAGTCCAATGAGCATGTCTGCCATTTTTCGCACTGGCGTTACTGTCATAAATTCGCCCAGCAATGGATCTGAGATGGGCTTATCGTAGAGTCTGTACCATACAGCCAATCTTCCTCTTCGCACATTATCGCTTTCCAGGGAGCCTTCCCGGTATTCCAGGTGCTTCGCATAGAAGCGATATCCAGTGTCTGGATCCATCTTATTCAAATAGGACTCGGAAGCAACAAGTGCAAACCAGGAAGCCCGAGCTCTTGAATAGGCTGCCTCCGCATTGATAAGATCCATTAGCATTCCCGCTATCTGCAGTCCCGGATCTATATCCACGGACTGAATGAGCAAATGAAACATCAAAGCTCGATCAACGCTGGAAAGATACAGGCAGCTGGTTTCTCCGTCATCTGACAGGCCTACCAGGTCTGTTATCTGTCTGCCGTCGGGCAATACCTTCTGAATGGCCGTGAATGCATTGGCCTCGGAAAGATCCTCTTCTTTTACAGGGATGCAGCGAAGCTGCTCAAAGGATATGGAATTTCCTGTGCGACTATTCTTCCACTGATTCAATAATTGCTTTCTATGTTCTCCCTGCTCCTCGGGTACAGTGGGAGGGAGGTTCGCTACCAGGTCATCAAAGAACTTCCAGCGACCGGCCAGGGATTCTGCCAGCAGAAAGGCTGTATCTGTGCGAACTGATCCCGGAATGCGAAAATCCGATTTCTGAAGCAACGCTGCCTGGATCTGTGCCTCACCGGCCAGTTCACGGCTCTGCGAATCAAAGTCATTTTGTAGTAATTGATTGGCCCGGTCCGTGGCACCATGATGAATCAGGTGTCTGGCTGCTCCTTTTCTGTCTTCCGGTCCCTGCAAATAGCTTTCCAGCCCATCCGGCGAAAGCCTGGCTTCTTTTAGCGCTGTGGCGGGGGAAGGGGAGCTTTCCAGGATGGCCAACGAAAGGTAATTTCTCAGTCGCCCCACCATGTCGCCGGCCAATTCCGGATACTTCTCTGAAAACTCTCTGGATAGTTCATTTCCGGCCTGGATCTGGCCGGCTTCATAGAGTCCACGAATACGCTCCGAGTATAGGAGCAGGGCATCTGCCGGGTCCTGGCCCAGGTTCAGAGACTCGGGAAAGAAGAATAGGCCATCTTGAGAGTTCAGTCTGGCCAGAGAACGATTTAATATGCTGGCTGCTTCCAGGCTTTCCGGTCCATTCAGCAATTGTCGCAAGGATAGAGCCCTGGATGCCAGTAATGCTGCTTTCTCATTCTCTCTTTCGCTCAACGCGGCTCGGGCCTGTTGCTCCGAAGCGCTGGCATCCTGCAGAATGTAGGACTCCATGGCGCTGGCATCAAAACCGGATACTCCGAAAATAGGGGCTCCAGACTTTGCATAGCTATCCTTCCCGGCCATGGTCAGGATCTGTTGATACTGATCATCATCGGCCACGGCTACCGTGGCTCCTCCCGATGCTCGAAACACCTCATAGGCATTCCGAATAGACTGGAACCTCTGAACCGGATCTTCTTCATCTGGATGCAAGAATAGTATGGAGGCCTGACCCGGCTCACGGATGGCCTGCCGGAGGTTATAGCCTGGATCTTTGCGCCCTGCGAAGAGCTCGAAAGCAGGAGTGGACTCATGCACCAGATGATTGCTTCGATTCACGGGTGCACTACCTGCATTCCAAATATTTCGGCGCCCCTGAGCACCCTTTAGATCCCGGGGACTGCCAATAAATCCAAGGGCGTCTTCGAGATCCATAATCGTGCTGGTAAATACAGGCTCCGGCAGATCGCTTCTGAGGTCTGGAATTCGAACATGTAGATCCCATACGAAGGATCTGTGATCCGGTATTACGATCAGTTCACTGGCCTTTTCTGGGAGGCATTGCTTTAAGAACTCATCTATTTCCTGATCCTTAAATGGGCGAAAGGTAACCTGTCGATCGAATACCAGACATCCGCCGCCAGGCTGATTTACAAAAAACTGAATTAAGACCTTATTAGCAGAAGGGGCGGGAATGGTTTCATCCAGTATCAGGAATGGTTTTAATAGCGGTCGCGCCTGCACCAGGCTTTGCTGGACGTAGGACAGATCATTTCGCAATTCCTGATTATATCTGGCAAGGTCTTCAAAATTCTTGTGCTGCAATCGCAGAACGGATTCCTGTCTGGAGCTACGGGAAAGTGTTGAAAGTATATTCAACATCACTCGATGTTGCTCGTCTTCAATGCCATTGGCTAACTGCAATGGATATCGAAGAAACTGATTTTGCAAATTGCTCTGACGCTTTAATTCAAGTACCTGAAGTGCTCGGCGCGGCGCTCCCTCTTTTATATAGAAACGCGCCAGACTGTCGAAATAGTCCGGAAGTCTACTCGAAACACGATGACGTAAATCCGGAAACTGCAGCAAGATGCTCAGAGATTTTTCATAGTTTCGGCGAGCTTCTGCCGGTTCCTTTCTGGCGGCGAAAGCATCGCCCAGGGTACGGTAGGTGGCCCAGTACTCTCGCAATGCATTGTACTCATAGGTTTCATCTGCCAGGTCACGGAGCTCGTTGATAGCCTCGGATGTCTTGTTCAGCAATAGCTGCGTTCTGGCCAGATTCAGTCTGGCACGCATGGCCTGAAATCCAGGTACCTGCCCTCGAGCGGCCAGGGCTTTTAATGCATCATTAAATAATTGTTCTGCCTTACTGGCCGATTCTGTGGAGTCGGATGTGTTATTGGCACTGGCCTGTTGCAATGCAATGTAATAGTAGGTCTGGCCTTCCAGAACCAGAAAGTCCACCACTCGCTGATTCACTCGTTCTTCTACAATGGGATCATCCCGTCGTTCGTCGTAGCTGAAATCTGGATCTTCTGTAACTTTTTCTTCTATATAGTCCTCTTTGATTTCTTCCCTGTATCGCTCCTGCTGAGTGCGCAATAGAGCCACAGAATCCTGCAGTCTATCAATTGTGGCATAAGGATGGCCTGCTTCGGAGGCCATGAATAGTACAACGTATGAGTTCTTGAAGTTGGTGAAGAAACTATCCAGAAAATTCCAGTCCAGGGCTTTCTCTGCTGCCTCCTGGAACACTTCATGAGCCTGGTCAAACTTCTGTAGATTGACCAGGTTGAGTGCCTTCTGATTCTCAGAGGAAAGAACACCCTGCTTGCCCAGAATTACATCCCCGTCCTCGGATTCGAATACATCCTTTCGCTTCTCAATCAAGGCCAGGGCCCGATCCAGGTCTCCCAGCAAAACGGCATTTTCTAGCTGGATTCCCAGGGAAAGCTCATACTGTCGCAGGCTGGAAAAGCCATAGGGTGTACGTCCTTCGCCTATAACGGAGAAATCCTCGCCGTAACCCAGAATACAGTCCAGAGCACGACCACCGATCGTCTGAGGCTGGTACCGACTGTCTTCTCGATCCAGCCCTCGATTCAAGCTAACCTTCTCCGCCAGTTCAGCTGAGCTGTCTGAAGCGGAATACATTCCGGCGGATTGATAACTCATGGCCATGAAGTTCAGTAATCCGGACCGGGCCACGCCGTCCGGTACCTGGGGCTTCTGGCGATACAGAATATATTCTGCCTCCCGGTAAGAAGAGATGGCTTCTCTATATTGGCCGGCTTCGCTCAGGGCCAGTCCTCGCAGAGAGGAAATTAGTGCCAGGCGATAACGACTCTGCAATAGTTTTTGCTCTGTTTCCTTTAACAGTCGGTCCAGGTAGGCCGGATAATCCTGTCCGGATGTGCGAAACTTCAGTTCCGTAAATCGCTGGAAAGTGGGACGATACTCATTGACTTCGAAGATCTGGCGGGCCTTCTGCAAATCTTCAGCGGCGCGAATTACCTGCCCCTCATAATAAGCAGATCGCCCGCGATTGAAGAAATACAGCGCTTCCTGAAGATAGCCTGAAAACAGCCGATGAGAACTCTGGTCCTTTAGTTCTTCAACCAGTCTGTAATGCTCGGAAGCCCTTTTAAAGTTCAGCAACTTGAAATGATTGTTGGCCAGGTTCAGATTCAGTAGAGCCTTACTTACCGGATCTGCATTTTGACCCAGCCTGGTAAGAGCCTGGTTGTATAGCTCAATGTTTTTTTCATATAACCTGTCCGGAAAATAGGCTACATACAGATCGCGATAATAAGCTCCGTCCTGATATTCTGCAGGTCTGGCTCCGGTGATTGTTCGAAATGCTTGCTCAATTAGATCAGGCTCAATGAGCAACCGGGAATCCCGGCGTTCATCTACATATTGATATAACCAGCCTAGAAGCAGATAGGCATCCACATTGTCCGGCTCTACGTAGAGGATGTACTGCAGCTGATATTCGGCTTCTTTCAGATCTCGAAGCACCGCTTCCTTCTTTTCTCGTAAAAAGCCATTGCTTAGATCCTGGCCTTCTTTGAGCAGGCCATCGTAGAATTGTTCTCGTTCTACTGACTTCTGGACCAGGGCGTATGCGTAACCGTAAAGCAATGAATGATCAAAGAACTGCCTGGCCTCCGGCGATGCGTAGCGATAACCATAGACTACTTCATTGAAGATCCGGGCTTCAAATGGATCCCCTTCGCTGAGTAGATCTGTCAGGGGCGCTGTAGGATCCAGTTCAATCTTCTGTCTTTCCCAGGAGAGCCTCTTCTTATTTCGCTCCACAGCAAGATCTACTTTCATTCGATGAAAGAATACAGCTTTCCGTTTGTACAGTGCCGGGAACAGATCTGCCTTCTTTACGAAAAGGAAGAGAATGTTCATACTGTTTGCGTTGGCATAGCTGGACAAATAAAGCAAATCCGCAGCCACCTGCGCATCCTGGAAGGGCAAATCCACGGTCTTGCCTGAGAAGAAATCCTGATTGCTACTACAAAAATTCTGATACTGGCGTAGATAGTCCGGAATGCCCAGGCTGCGTAGAAGAGGCATGGCAGATGAATCCGGGGCGCAAAAATCTCTTAAGACCTCTCGATCACTGAGCTTCAAAGAAAGTGATTCCCGACTAAGGTCCAGTTCCACTACAGCCAGGCCCACACCAAACCTTCGTTCGCTTCTCTCTTCCAGGTCTACGTAAATGGATCTGGCTGTGTCACGATAGGTGCGAATAATCTGTTCCGAATCCTCTACAATACCCTGAAACTCCTGGGCTGAAATGTCTACTCCTGAATCCGGGGTATAGGAACCACCGTACATTAGCTTTGCGCTATAAGCGGCCGTGCTATTTTGTAGAGACTCTTCGGCGAAAGCGATGGTCTGCCATCCGCGAAGGAACAGTCCTGTTTTCTCCGGTACGCCTTCCAATCCTTTCCTGCTGGCTTCAATGGCCTTTTCATACTGACGGTCATTGTGAAGCAGGCGCCCTCTGGCAATATTCAGTGCTGATTCGATAGATTTCTGGGATTCTGGCAATAGACTGTCTATGGCAGCCAGTCCATTGGCAGGAAGCATTCCTTCAAATTCACTAAAAATGGAAGAAAGGATCTTTTCCCTGATAGAGCCTGGCAATTCTTGATCGTTGAGAAGGGTTCTAAATATTTCTGGTATTCGCTTCCTTGTGCTGAGCGCTAGCTCTCCCTGCAGCGTAGAGGCTTCGTACTTGCGAAAGTAATCCGGATAGTCTCTGTTCAGCTTTTCCAGAGTGAGCAATGCACCCTGTGGATTTCCAGAATCCTTCTGCGCCCGGGCTAATTCTTCCAGTAGATACGGGCTGGCGATTTTTCTCTTTTCTTCGCTTAACCGGGAAGGCACTGAATTTAGCGCATTCTGTAGAATGGCTGCACGGGTGGCGGGGCTACGGGGGACGGAATACAGGTTTCGGTCCAGCTCCACCATGGGATTGTCCTGCAGCGCTTTGGCAATCCTTCGGTCCACCGACTGCGCTTCATCCTGGGCACCTGCTTTTTTGAGAGCTGTGCGAAGCTTGAGCAGGGATTTCCCTTCGAATAGAAAGAAATGTGGAGATTCCGAGTGGTAAAGTCTCACCGCCTCCAGGGCCAGTGCATATCGATCTGGATATTCATCGTAGTCATCGGCCAGGGCATATTGTTGATCCACACGAGGTTGCCCTGGAATCATACCCGATCGCGGGGTAACGTAAATGTTGACTGTATTGTACAGGTCTGCTGCATACAGTATGGTGCCCTGTTCAAATCCGGAAAAAGCAAGTGAGTAAATGGGAACGCTGCTTTCAATCAGTCTGAAACGTTCGGGAATGGGGCGATTGCTGATTACGTCTTTTACACTGATCCCCGCCACAGATGCTCTGTCTGCCTGGTCCAGAATACCATTTCGATTTGTATCTTCGCGCACCACGCCGTAATAGAGAGTCTGTCCATCTGCAGAAAGGGATGGGCGAAAATACAGATAAGGATTTCGCTGCGGGCCGGGCTCCAGGGGTACTCTATGTCGCATACCGGAAGTACGGTCCAGGATTTCAATGTGGGGTATTCCATCGGATGCGCGAATCAGGTAGGTAATGAATTTTCCATCGGCAGATACACTGGGCTGTAGTGAGTTTTCTTCTGTAATAGGCACCGGAAGTGCTTCGCTTTCCTGCTCTTCCAATTCCAGAGACCAGATTCTATATACCCCCGGATTGCAGCGATCGCTGACAAAGTAGATGGTATCGCCGTTTGGGGAAAGTACCGGATCCTTTTCTGCAAAACTACCTTTGCATCCAGGTCCGAGCTTTTCGCCTACACTGTCCAGATACCTGGACAGGTTAATGGATGAAGTCCAGAGGTTTGGTGGATCTTCGCCGTCCAGGGCCGCTTCTACTATGTATTCCGGCTCCAGGGCAACTATGCGAATATCTCCTCCTGCATCCAGTTCAAAGGATACATATGCCAGAATCGTTCCATCTGGAGTAATGTAGGGGTCAGTTTGCTCAGCTGGATGTCTTACTACCGGAACGTTGACTGTGCTGCTAAGGTCGCGCATCCAGATGTCGGATGAGCCGTCCACATCAGAGGCATAGAAAAGATATCCGTTGGAGGAGGCAGCCGGGTCCGTATTGTTTCCCCGCTGCACAGTGAGCGGAAAGTGCCCCTCTGGATTGTTTTCCAGAAATTTGCTGATTAATCGATTGTAATCAAAACGTGGGGGCTGTATTGTCCTGACCGATGCACATTGCCCGAGCAGGATCAGTGCAGTTAGTAGCGTAATACAGCGAAATGGAATCATCACTTGCGAACCCAGGCTCCTACAGGGTTCCTTATCCATTCACCGCTTCTTGTGCGATAGTAGAATGAACGTAAGAAAGCTTCTGCCTCACGGGGCTGAATTCGGGAAAGATACGCATAGATGGCCCGTCTGGACTGGTTCGTATGCTGCGCTGCGACAATAGCCTTTTGCAGGTTTTCTGCTGAAATGGCCTGCCTGTAAGCGATTGGAGTTCGCATAACTCGGCCGTCGTAGGATTCGCCCAGAATACCCATATTTCTATACCGATGCACTATATCTGAATAGAATTCCAGAATTCGATATTCATGGCGCACTTCGGAAGAATAGCCCGCAAGCTCCTCTGTGCCCGCCGGAAGGGCTGAGGAAGAGGCCACAAGCCATCCATCCTGAACTAGCTCTTTTTCTTCACCGATTAGCTGTCGCTCCGCTGCCGTTCTTGCAGGCGTTAGCGTAATCGGTGGTAGATCCACGCTAACTACGGTGCATTTTCCCAGCTGGTCGGTGAGGAAATCAGTGGCCGGGGATAATACCCTGGGAGTGGTAGTGGAAGAACAGGACAACAGTCCCAGGATTAGACCGATCATCAGAATTGGCCTGGCAAGGCTGGAGATGCGTATTTGAAAATATATCATAGAATCATTCCTGAGTATTGGCCGTCTCTCTGGTAAAACGACTGGACTCTGTACGGGCTCTTTCCAGAAACTCAGCCAGGGGAATTCTTTCCTGTCTAATCTCTTCTTCGGACGGTCGCACCAGCACCGAAAGAGAAAGCAATGATGGCCTTTTTACCTTTACCGACGTGTAGATCAAGCCACCTTTCAACTCAACCTGGATGGCCGGGATCTCAAGGGTGTTATTCACGGCAAAAGCTATGGCATCGTTGGGAATTAAAAGTCTCACTGCAAATCCGGTAAATTCTTCACTGATCCGGTACACTGACAATCGCATATTTGTGTTCCGAATGGGATCGGTCAGATCTCTGCCAGAAAAGGAGAGGTCTCCACTGATAATTCCATCAAAGCTGGTATCCGAGTCCGGGAAGAAGGGAGCCAGGTTCAGGTTGTGTATCTGCAAAAAGCCAGCGTATTCCATATGGGCTGGCGCCAGATCCGCTGCATTGAAAAACAGTCTACGACCTTGAATGGTTCCATCTGGAGTCCAGAGTTCTCCGGAGGCTTCCCTGGGTTTGAATATCCTGGCATCAATCCAATCGATCATGAATACATTTCTTCTATAATCCATCCTCGCAGAAATACCGTATCCCTTTTTTGGATCCAGGGCCCCCAGATAGAAATGACTTTCAGGCTTATAGGTTCCCCCGGGTGTATGGCTGGAAGCTACGAACCTCACTGTAAAATTGGGATCCTGACGAAAGCCTGTATCGGTAAGGGCCAGGCCGCTGGAAGTATCTGAAAGCTGCACCGGATCTTTTAATGCCATGTTATGGCGGATGGGTAGATTCAGATTTAGTTTTTCGATTCTCATTCGGCGGCAGGCCGGGGATTGAGTATTCTGGCAGTTACCTGTGTTTATCTGAATATCCAGGTCGTTGATGTAGATTCCACCAGTGGCCATCTGCGGGTTTACATCCAGGTTGATTTGAACTCCTCCCTGAATGGAGATATTTTCATGCACTGGCAACATCTGCTCTCTGGCCAGGTTCAGTCTAAACTGTAAATACGGTTGAAGGGAGGGGCCGGTATTCAATGAACCGGTTAGAGTAGCATTTAAAGCGCCTCGTAGCCCGGCTATTTGAACCATAGGTATGGCTATTCGGTTCTCTGAAAGATTCGTATTTACAGTAAGTCGCAGAGCATCCTGACTGATGGCCGGTACTGTAAGGTTTCCATTCCCCTGAATGGAGGTACCCTCTTTGCTGGAATGAATGCTGGACTGCAAACTGAGGACCAGGCCATCCTTGAGATAGGCTCCGTAGGGAGCGATGGGGTATCGCAATCTGGCAGGGAGGGTGGTTATCATGGGCGCATAATTAAGCGAAAGGCGGTTCACCGTAGACTCATAGGATTGTTTTCCATCAGCAAATACCAGTTCTGCCGATCCTGCCAGGTTTAGAAATCCCAGCCCCGCACCATTTGTGCCATTAAGGTTTAAGTTCTGGATAGAAATTCTGTTGGCATCTTCTTTGAAGATCAGTTTGCCCTGTGTAATTAGAGTAAGGTTATTGATTCCTGAACGGGATCGGCCAATGGAATAACGGCCCCCATAAACGGTTATTGTTCCAGACACATCCAGTTCATCGAATGATTCGGTAGATTGAGCTTCAATGTCAGCGCCAGCAATACCGGTTACATGGGGTGCAAGGAATTGTCCCAGGTTCAGTCCATTAATGCGAATGTTTGCATCCACCCCCTCGCCTGGCTGTATATTTCCTCTGGCCTGTAGATTGGCTCCGTTGTACCCTCCGCTAAGATTCTTAAGATCCAGGCGATGCACCAGTCCGTAAGCCAGAGACTTCCGGGCTTCTTCGCTATTGTAATCATCTGGAGGTTGAAGAAAGGGAAGTGCTTCATATAGATTTATGGCACCATCTGCCTCAATGTTCAATTGTGGAACGTTATGATGCCCGGCAGCACCATGGAAATAAAGACCCTGGCCTTCCGCATTTAACCGGAACTCCAGTTTGTCCAGAGGTCCCTTCAGTGCTACCGGATAGAGCGATAAATACCCGCCCATCCGCACAGTACCGTTGGTGAGCATGGCCAGAAATTGGCCCGGCTCTTCCAGGGCAATCTCCGAGCGAAGCATGGAAAGATCCAGGTTTGGATTACCCTCTGTGAGCTCGGTTACCCTGGCTTCGAAGGCAAGCCATTGTCGTCCATTGTAGCTGACACTGAAATCTCTGTATAGCAAAGCATCTTCGTCCTGATTATAGGAGGTTTGATACTGAGCGATTAATCCTGGAGTGACCGAGGCATAACCCGGTCGATTTAAAGTGAGGCTGGTTGCATCCAGGTTTAGCAGCGATGAGAAGACTCCCTGACCACCAATGGTCTGGCGAAAGAGGCGAAAGCTTAATGTGAGGTCACCCTCCAATTGGTTTCCATTGTTATATGTGATTCGCACAGGGCCGTATGGATTGACAGCAATTACCAGGGTTTCGAACAGCTCCAGTAGTTCCGTGTTCAGCGGAATGGTATTGAACGTATCTGTGATAAAAGCCAGGCGAACATCCAGGCCGGACGCTTCGAAAGTCTGCTGTCTTGTTTCGCTATGATAATAGAATTGAAGGTTGCGAATGTCTATGTTGGCATAGAGCTTGAGCGGCAGAAAAGTATAGATTTCTTCCGGTATGGGTTCTGGTTCTCGTTTCGGTTTCTTCTTATTCGGGTCCAGAGATAGATAATCCAGGTTCCAGATTCCATCTTTCTCTGTTACATAAATTTTAGCATCGTAAAGACCAAATTCTCGAATTCCTGCATGCCCGGCCAGTAAGCCAGGTAAAAACCAGGTTAGCTTCAAGGTCGGTATCTTGATAATGGGATCGCCTTCGTTTGTGTCAATAGATAGGTTTTCGAAGTGAAATCCATGCAGCAGACTGGATCGCCTAACATCCAGAGAGATCTGACTTCTTGTAACCGTGGAAAAGCCATTCTGGATCAGATACTGCACCACCGATGGATGAAGCAGTATCTGATAGGCCAGGATGAGACCAAACAGTAGTCCTGCAATTTTTGCGAATCTCCGCCAGGCTGGTCTCATTCTTGAAGTTCGTCTCCGAAGCATCCTTTTCAGGACTGCCTTCTTTTTTCCGGGTCCTGCATCAGAAGGAAACTAAAAAAAACAAGGCAGTGGACTACCAGAGAGGCCAGAAATACCGGCCCGTATTGCAGACTTCCGGCACTGTTAAATCCGGAATCATCCGTTGCAGAATAAAACTGCAGTAGAAGCCCGGCCAGATAGGATCCGATCAATGCTCCGGACGCAGTGGCCATAACCATGAACAAACCCTGTCCGGTGCCATATAGATGGTCCGGAAAGAAATGTCTGAGTCTGAAGATAGTACCCATGTAATAACCGGTGAAATGAATTCCATGTAGTAGTTGAGTCAAGATGAGCCCCGGAAGGGGATCCAGGGAATCCCAGTAGAATAGACCGAATCTAAGTATGCCAGCTCCCGTTCCTACAAGAAACAACGGGGTGGACCCGAACCGGGCATGAATTCTGGCGCATAGAGGAAGGAAAGGCAGTTCCAGCAAAGTGGCAAGACACCATCCTGCATAAACTCCTGCCATTCCATATCTCTGGTCCAGGTATCCTCCCAGGTAATAGTCTACGGTCTGGTAACCAGAAAAATAGATAAAGGAAATAGCAAAGAACAGAAACACCGGACGATGTCGCAGGGTGTTCAGGGCTTCCATGAAGTAATATTTCTGGGCCGCCCGTCGCTCTTTCTGGACAAATAGACAGGCAAAAGCGAAAACCAGAAGAAATGCAGATCCTGCCCGGCCACCGGTTCCACTGGCCGAGACTTCGGTAGAAAGCAATCCAGGAAAACTCACCTCCAGAACATACAGTACAACATGGACCAGAAAGAACCCAAAGGTTCCGGCGCTTCGACTTATGGAAAATCCGCGAAGTTCCAGGGACTCCAGAGTTGCAATAGTAAGCAGTTGCATATTGGCTGCGAAAAAGAATCTGGTGATCCCACCCAGCACCGTGGCTGATGCCAGGTCCAGCTCTGGCCAGTACAGAAAAAACTGACAGGGAGCATGCAGGAGAACCATGGGAACCAGTAAGCCTCGTATGGCGCGAAAGCGATCCGATAGATAGCCTGCTATGAAATAGCCGGCCGGGAAGGCAAGTTGACCGGCCAGAAATACAAAACGAGCGTCGCTGCCAAAGCGTTCGAGCATATAGGGGCTGAGAGTGGAAAAATACGATCCATGTCCCAGAAAATACAGAAAGTAGAGCAGGCCGTAGATCAAGTGTCCCTGCCTGGAGGAATGCCAGCTGCTTTCTGGCATCGATGCATATTTTCCATCATTCGACTCTGTATCCTATCTTTGATGCCTGCGAATTCGTCCGCATCCAGGGAGCGAACGAAGATTGGATCTCCATAACTTAAATAGACGGTGCTTAAGGGGCCCGGTATCCTGTGTTTATCCCAGGCTTTTCGCGCCACCCATTGATGGTTCGCTTCATAATGGAAAGGAATGATTGGCACACCTGTGGATCGAGCCAGGGCTATGAGTCCAGGCTTCAGTTCGAAGGCAGGGCCCAGTGGTCCATCCGGAACAATACAGGTTGGATGCCCCTCTTTTAGAAGTTTCAGCAATTCTCGCAATGCTCTGGCGCCACCCTGTCGGCTGCTACCTCGAACACTGTAATTTCCGGACCACTCCACAACTCTTGCTATCAGCTCTCCATCTCGGGAAGGCGAAACCAGGGCCTGTATTCCATGCTTTCGGTGAAAAAAAGGGGTCCAGAGGACGCATGCATGCCAGACTGCCAGTATGTAAGGTTGATCTTGATTCTTAATATTCAGAAAAGCTTCCTGGTTCAAATACCTTTTACGTATAGTTATAGTAAACAGACGTTGCATCCCGGCAATCAGAGTCGGAACAATTGCAGTTAGTATATTCGAAAGTAATGTCCCGTCTCGCACATGCATGGGCTGATCACATCATACTCTTATCTTTCTTTTGTGGCGATGCTTCACCTGCATTGTTTTCAAATCTGTTGCTCTGGACCCGTGGGCAGAAAAATAAAGAAAGCCGCTAGTACCAGAAAAGCAAATCCAATGAGGTGATTCCACCGAAAAGATTCGCCCAGGTAAAATACTGCGAAAAAGGAAAATACAACCAGAGTGATTATCTCCTGTATAGTTTTTAGCTGGGCCGCTGAGAATTGTCCATGACCGATTCGATTGGCAGGTACCTGAAAGCAGTATTCAAAAAATGCAATGCCCCAGCTAATTACAATAACCTGCAATAGAGGAGCCTCCTTGAATTTTAGATGACCGTACCAGGCAAAGGTCATAAATACATTGGATAGAATTAAAAGAAAGACAGTGGCCATATTGCGATGCAGGCTCAAGCTGATGGGCCGTCAGCTTTTTTTCGCTTGCAGCGATGAAGGCAGCCTCGCTATTTCCTTCTCATGCGCATTTCTACTAGAATTTCCGATATGCTGGGCATTGATCTGCCCATTCTGGGCGCTCCAATGTTTCTGGTCTCCTATCCTGACCTGGTGGTCGCAGTTTCCGAAGCTGGCGGCATTGGTTGCTTCCCGGCGTTGAACTACAGATCCACCGAGGAGCTACGGGATGGGCTGCAGGAGATCCGGTCCAGAACAAGCAAGCCCATAGGCGTTAACCTGATTCTCTATAAAGATCATAATCCCAACTGGCCCCGTCAGTTCGAGGTATGCCTGGAAGAGAAAGTAGAGTTGATCATTACATCTCTGGGTTCTCCCAGAACGGTGGTTCAGGAAGCCAAAGCCATCGGGGCTAAAGTGTTCTGTGATGTGACCACTTTGCGTCATGCAAAGGTGGTGGCCAAGGCTGGAGCCGATGCACTTATCGCAGTAGCCCAGGGAGCCGGTGGTCATGCAGGAAATATTTCTCCCTATGCATTGATCCCTCAGCTTAAAGCAGAGCTGGATTTGCCTGTTATAGCTGCCGGAGCAATTTCAGACGGAAAGCAAATGGCTGCCTCTTTATCCCTGGGCGCCGATGCCGTATATCTGGGAACCAGACTCATTGCCACTCCGGAAGCTCAGGCTGCGGAAGGGTATAAAAACATGATTGTGGACTCCACAGCCGATGATATAGTGTATACTGCGGAAATTTCCGGAATTCCTGCAAACTGGCTGAAAAAGAGCGTAGAAAAAGCAGATGCCCCCTCAAGTATAGCGGGCGACGAGGACGAATACAAAAGGTGGAGAGATATCTGGTCTGCGGGCCATGGTGTTTCCCAGATTGGAGCAGTTCAGCCAGCTGGTGAAATTATTCGTTCCATGGCCGAAGAGTATGATGCCATCAGGCAATCTTTGCCCGCACTGGAAGGCGCTGCGGTTCAGTCCAGCTGAAGGAGTTTTTTGAAATGCATTCAACCCATCCTGCCTATGGAAACACTGATTACGGCTATAGCGTGAGCCCAATTGCCATGATGATCAAAAACGCGGAGAATGGAGCCAAATGGGCCAAGTTCTGTGGCGTGCTAACCATCATCGGTGGCTGTCTCTACTGTCTTGGAATCATTACTGCAACTGTGGGAATTCCAATGATCTTTATGGGACTGCGAGCCATGAAGGCTTCGGACCGAGTGTTGCACTATCTGCATACAAAGAATCATGAGGATGCACTGGCAAGCCTCACGGAATACGGCAGTTACTTTAAGATTCAGGGAATTCTGTCACTGGTGGGCATTGCGCTTACTATCGTGGCTTCCTTTATCTATCTAGTAATCGCAATCGTATTGATTGTTAATTCCTGATTCTGGTTTCAGACCGAATCAGGGAGCCATGGCAGCCATATGGAGTCCTTAGTTCATAAATCAGCCGTTGCTGTTTCTCTGGTTTTTCTTTTCGTTCTGTCAGGATGTCTTACCGGTCCCGCGGAGCTGCCAGAAGAATCCGGGGAGGGGCCCTGTTCCTATGAGCTCCTCGTGGATGATCAGCGACGGAACTTGAAAGGAGCCTGTCCTCCGCTTAGAATTTCTGCTCTCTGGAAATCCTTTCCTGCATGGTTTCAGGATCGATTTCGCTTTTATCCTGATGAAGTCCTACGGAATAAATTGAGACTCTATTCAGGGCCAGGGATTTCCAGAACCCTGATTATTGATGGCAAACGCTACGATCTTGTGTCACCTGATTTGATAGTTCGATCAGAAACCCAGATCATGATTGAATAAATGATCTATATCCTGTAGTATTCTCATGTCTATGCTACCCAGGGGCACCGTGAGAATTGTAAGAAACTTCAATACTCCCATCTTTCACTAACCCTGTGCATCCCCTTGTTTCTGCTCGGGCAATGTGTCCTGGGCGTCTCCGGAGATGATACCATAAAGGCTGGAAAGGCGGCATCTCAGATGAACAAAGCCATTACTCTGGCATTACTTCGCTGCCAGGAAGAGAATGGTTCTCAACGGAGCCTTATTGGTACTCCCCCGCAACCGTGTATTGGAGCCACTGAGAAGCAGAAACTCCTCAGGAGAGACGATGTTGAAAAATGCATTAATACAATTCTATTCTGGCAGTGCAGCGGTGATATTACTCTTGATTCTTTTGCAATGAATCAGGTAGGGATTGGCTGTCCCGCGCGAAGTGATGCTTTCCTGTTTAACAATCTGGGGCCTCCATGGCAGGGGCACATTCTCTCTATCTCTTCGGGAGATAACGGAACCGGGGGTACATTCTATTTCGCCTGTTTTTAGATACTGGCGATGACAGTCATTGATTCCGGGATCTCCTCCTGGATTTCATCAATCGGAGGATCCACGATTTCCGGGTCTCTTATGCGAAAGCACCTGGTAGAGGTATCAGTCTGGGACCGTTGACTTTGAACCTGATATACAAAAACGTAAAGGTCTTCTGAACCTTCCTGTTTCAGGAGTTGTGCATTATTGGAAATACTGACGTCGTTGGCACTATGATAGGGATGTGCACTGATGGTTCCATGCATCCAGCGAACAATTGGCAGTTTACTCCGGCCTCTTCCGCGACTAAGGAATAGCCAGGTCTCATACTGATTTTCTGGGTGCCTGTCGAGGGTTAACTCTAAATTTTCCATGAATGATTGCTGCCAATCGACAAAGAGCAATAAGGGGAGTTGTCTTCTGGAAGGCTAGGCTTAAGAAACCATCGAGAATATAGGTTGCGGCTGGACTCCGTTCAAAGCTCCAGAGCTCACTACTTGTCCGGTTAAAGAAAAAGGCCCGTGCTGGTTTTGTTCCAGACGGGCCCTGTGTTTGGCATTCCTTTTATAAGTCTTGCCCGATGGTTTTACTTTGTTGGGTGGTAGGGTCTGTTTTCGCGCCTGTGCGCGAATGACCTTCAAGGTTTCACGCTTCATATAATAATAGACGGACCTGCGCCGGGAAATTGCAAGATTTTTTCAACGAATTGCATTATCATGATCGATCATCGAAGATCGAAAATCGATGATCCTTGACCTCTGACTCTGAATCATACCTGCCAGGGATCATTACCTGCAGCATTCCTGTGTATGTTCGGAAGGAAGTTGGATTCATGGTCTCCTATTGCCGGGGTTTTGGGCCAGCTGAAAACGGAATAACGAACGTCCGACTAATTGAAATGGCCAGCCCGTAGATTGGGAGTTTTGGCCGGCGATGGGCCCATATCCAGATTCCACCGCTCCAGGCTGAATTTGAATCTATTTTTGCTATTTGTCCTGGCATGTGTAGATTCGCTTTTTCTTTGTCAGAATGACCTGGATTTTGCATCTGGTTTGAGTTAGTTCCTCGGGGCTCCGGGCGATTTTCTTAGCCGATTGATTGTGCAAGTATTGAATCCTTAGTTGTTAATAGGCTACCCGGGGCTGGCATTTCCGTAGTCTTCAGGTCTCACAGCGAATGGTTTCTCCAAAAACAAAAATTCTCGGAATAGCTCTGGCAGCCATTCTGCTTGGCCCTTCCTCCTCCTGCGTAAATGACTATCCGGACGAGCCGTTCTTACTGTTCAGCCCTCAGCTTGCCTTCACTCTGGGCGGTGAGGTCCTGGGATTGAATGGTAGTTTGACTCTATCGAATAATGGCACAGATTCTCTGGAAATCAGTTCAGACGGAGAGTTTCAATTCCCGAATCAGTACGCTTCCGGCAGTCCTTACAACGTTCAAATTACAGACTCTCCCATGAACCAGCAGTGTACTGTTAGCTCTGGAGACGGAGTGATGCACGGCAATGTCACCACAGTCTTTGTTGAGTGCGAGGACACCGCAGTAACCATCGACAATATTCAGCGCCCCTATTTAAGCTCCCAGGGTGGAGCGCACAATACATCCACTTTTGACTGGACTCCGGAATACACAGAGAATTTCGAGATTCGCATTGGAGCCGATTGTAGTACCGGCGCCCTCAGTACCTGGACAAACAACTCCGGAACTACAACTACAGGAGTTCAGCAGACCAGTGGAATTAATCAGACAGATCTTGTGCCGGGCCCAAATACAATTCATGTTTGTATTCTGGACGGTTTTTCCAATGTAATCGATTCCAACAGCTTTACAATTGTGCGCGATGATGTAAGCCCCACCGTTACGCTTTCAGCGACCACCGGTAGTTTTGATTCTGCGCAGTCCATCAGTGTTACATGCACCGATTCTCCCAGCGGTTGTAATGCCACTGTATTCACTATTCAAGATGTGGCCCTTCCTGGAACGGCCAATCCGGCCGATCCAGCTGTTACTACGAATGGAACTCCTACCACAGGTGCCCTTTATTCAGTGCCTCTCAATGCGGCGAATCTTAGAAATACTCAGTTGGAAGTTATAGCAATTGATCGTGCCGGGAATCGATCTGCCATACAGATCGGGAATTACACCGTTGATACAACCTTGCCTGCTCTGACGATAACAGGGCTTACCAGAGACTTTATCAGCAACACAGCCGGCGCTCCGTACAACAGTTCGGATATCAGCTGGACTTCCAATCGGTCTAACCTGGATTACTTCATCTGGTACGGTGCCACCGATTGCCAGGGTTCCGGAGGGACCTTGATTACAAATGGCACAACAGCCGGTGCAGGCGATACAATTACCATTAATGCGGCAGCCATTCCGGTGGGAGCCCAGACCATCACTGTAGCCGAGAGAAACTTTGCGGGTTTTTACGGATGTCAGACCACCAGCCTGACGAGAGACGATACTCCGCCAACGGTGGTGGCCGGAGGAACATCGAACGGAGGGGCAATTGCGTATAATGGTGACATAGATATTCGGCTGAGTGAGCAGATCGACCCTGGCTCCATCTCGGTGGGTGGAGGAGACATGGATGCTGAGGCCAGTCTGCCGCCAGTGATTGGCACTACCTCCAACCCGGATGATACAATTCAAATCTATCCCATGTCCAACTGGACAGCTGGCCTGGGTCGCACTGTGGATGTTGATGTACGCGATCGGGCGGGAAATCTACTGACCTTGAATTGGAGCCTGGATCTGCCGGATGGAACGGTGGAACCCATGTATGCTGCAGCACCTGACTGGAATCAACACATTAGAAATGATGGAAGCTTTATATATGATGCTGCAGGCACAGCCTGCGACGGTAGCGAAACTGGATTCATAACAGCCTGCCTGCATGGCGGAGAACTTAGAAAAGTGCAGGTTCTTAATGAAACCAGCTGCGCCGGGCTTACGGCCACCGATACCAATGGATGGTTTGAATGGGCCTGTTACGATCCTCCCGGGCCGGGGCCTGTGGAAATGTATACAATTCGCAGAAGTAGTTCACTGCGTCAGTATATCAACTTTGGTACCCAGGTCTGGCTGACCAATGACGTTAACGTAAGTAATGGATTTAGCACTCCGGCCACGGCCTGGTGGGGAAATCCAATTCAAGCTGTGCCTTCCACCGGGATTAGCATGAATACATCGGGTGCCATATATGTTACGACTGGTAATGTGACTATGACCGGCGCTATTTCTGCGCTAAGCGACAATGTGTCCTTTGTATCTGCGCCGGGAACATCCATTCTGACAAATGTGGCGGCTCATCAAATCAGCGTGAACAATCAACGATTTGTCTGGCTCGAGGCTACCATGAATCATATAGATGGTACCGGTTCTTCTTCGGGCATTTTTATCCGGGATTCTGCCTTTATTACTGTAGAAAACTCTAAATTGGCCAATTACCGTGGCTTCAGCAACACAGGTCAAATTCGCATAATCCATAGCCGGGCTCTATTGCTACGTAACCTCATCGTGGCCAACAATCCAGGCGAACACGGCATCAGTTTTTATGCAGATACTTCAGACAGTCACCATGTTTGGATCGATCGGTCTCGAATCTTCAATAACGCCGCTCATGGGCTCTATTACCGGTCCCAGGGTGCCAATGTAGTTCGCGACATGCTGGTTACGCGCTCCATGATTCACAACAACGACGGCGGCGGTCTCTACGCAAACCGGGGGATTGCCAATTCCCTGATTATGAACTCCCTATTTGCCAACAATGGCGGTACCGGCGTAAATCTATTTGGCACCGGGCCTTCGGGCGGAAATAATACCATGGTCAACATAGTATCGATCAACAATGCCGGTGGTGGCATAGTGCCCGGCGACAACAGTCAGTTTATCAATCTCGGGCTTTCTGACAATGGTGGCGCTGACGTGATGGCACCGGCGGGAACCGGTAATTATTATTCCGGGGAGCTTTATTCAGGTACTACCGGAATTGGCGACAATGCGGATGGTCGATGTATCTCCTCCGGAGCCGGTTCAGGCATGGCTAACGATGATGATTGTTCACCGGAAGGGCCTTCCGACCATACTGTAGTTAGCGCTTTCGATCTTGCAGATCAGTTTGTGGGTCCGAACGGTGGGGCCGGGCTCTATAATATTGGAAATAACTGGTTTGCTGTGGCCAATGATTATTCCGGAATCGGCAACTCTTCCACACTTGTGCCGGCATATCCGGCCAATAGCTACCGGGAACGATGCGATGGCACATTGTTGACCGGATGTCGCGAGTTTGATTGGCACCTCGTGAATTCAGCTCCTTCTCCTGGATTTCGTAACGCTTTAAGCTGTCCGGATGGACTTTCGGTGCAGGATGTTACTCATACTTTTTCATCTGGTAGCTATACTTTTTTGAGAAACTCTTATGCTCTGGAAACAGATGCCCAGTGGGATCTACCTATGTGCATGGGAAATGAAGCCTGTCTATATACTCCCAATCTTGGTCCCTACCAGGGCCATGCAGGGCTTACAGATTCCGGCTGTCCGGACCTGGCCGGTCACCCCACCTTTGGTAACGTGGATCTCCAGGAATTCGGAACCAACGGTGTGCCCTGATTAAAGCCAATCGTCGCGCCTAACCTAACCGGCCGGCATTCGATTCACCAGATTGCGCAACCTCTGCACTTCCGGACTATGTTCCAGTTCTTCCAGAATAGTGAGCAACCGCATGGATTGGTCGGTCTGTCCTCTTAGCCTATAGATATCAGCAAGATTTACCAGGTTTCGGACATGCTGCGGATTTCGCAGTCTACATCGCTCCGCCAGATCTGTTGCATGGATCAAATGCCCGGATCGCTTGAGCTTCAATGCAGCGCGAAAAAGTAAATCCTCATCCACAGGATTGAATCTGTGGATCTGCGCGATAGAAAAGGAAGAGTGATGCCCATTGCTGATCGTCTGGCCTGGCAGGGAGTCCACGTTCGCAGGCGATTTCTCCCAATCCATTGGAGCTTCATCTATTTGATTCGGGTCCGAACCTCTGGAAACCGGCAAATCAGGGTCGAATCGAATAGAAAGAAGACTGAGATCATCCGTGATTTCTCCATTGCTGCGAATCCTTGTTTCTATTTCAGGCAAATCCGCCTGCGTATGCTCTACGAATTTCAAAAACTGAAGTTCATCTTCATTCATCAATGGATCGGTCCGTCCTTCGGTAATATAGAGCCAGTCATCTCTACCGTCGGAGCCTGCAACCAGGGTATCCCCGGGTTGCAGCGCCAGACAGGAAATCTGAATGTCACCGAAACCATCCACCATGCCAATCTTGGGATGGATGGGCTCTTCCGTGAATGAAGCGGCGCCCTGACGAAATAATACCGGTCGTGGATGCTCAAAGTTCGCATAGTAGAGCAGACCGGATTCATTGTCCACCAGGCCAATCACCGCAGAAATCATCATACTTCCATCGAAAGATACAAAGACGCTCTGAAGCTCAAGAAAGCATTGCTTCAGCCATTGCTCTGGATAATGATTTCTTGCAGCCGCTGCATTTCGGGTTCTCTGCACCAGGGCGCGAAATACTGTTCCCATAACCAGGCCGCCGCCCGCACCCTGCATGGATTTTCCCATGGCATCTCCGTTTGCAAAAAGAGTGTAATCTCGACCCAGCAGACTAATTGTATGCACCGAACAGTAATCGCCCCCTATTTCACCGGTCCATTTTCGAAACTCAAATTTCTTCTTCTGTCGAATCAGCATCTCTGCAGATACAGAGCTACCTTCCTGGATTTCATTTTTCCAGAGTGGAGTGAGCAATAGCGAGGTCAGGAAGTAGTCCCCATCCTGTCTTTCTTTTATGAGCCTCAACTTGTCGTATGATTGATTCAGCTGCTCGGTTCTTTCTTCAACCCGGGCTTCCAGGGTTTCATTCAATTGTTCTACGCGATTGTGCAGTCCCATAAACCGACTGGCCAGCATGATGGCAATACCCAGAATAAAACTGGCGAAGGCATAGGGTGCCAGATCGATTCCAGTTTCTATAAGTCGAACCTCTAGAAAAATATCATGCAGTGCTCCGGCTGTAAGTAATAGAGTACCCAGGGATAGATATTTCGCATCCAGGTTACCTTCCCTTGCCGCTCGCACAATATAGTAGCCCAGATAGATTAAGAAGGGCAATGCCAGGATCATCCAGATTTCCAGGCTCAGCCTTACTACGGGGAACTGACCGAGCAAGGTAGAGATTCCCAGTAATCCGCCCAGTCCGGCCATGGCCAGTGCAGATCGACTATATTTGCGATAGAACAAATGTGAAAGAAACAGCAATAGCAAAGGGAGCAAACTGAAGAGTAATAAATGCTCTACTCTGTTTCTCCAGATTGGTACGGCAAAATCGCGTATAAATCCTGTCTGGCTTAGCCACATGCCTGCAGCTGCAATGCAGAATAATCCGAAGAACAGATTATGCTTCTCTGATCTTCGTCTGGAGAATAGTAACAGATGGTAGAAGCCCACCAGGAAATAAGAAGAGAGTAGAAGCAGATGGATGATTTCATCCGTGTAGAATCGTCTTAGAATTTCGCCTGCCGGTCCCAGGGCCATTTCTGTTTCTCTAACTCGAAGAGGGTAGTTCCCATTGGTATACAGCGCAATCGTAACGTACTTTGGCCCCCGGGATTCCTGGAGGTCTTCTGCATTGAAGACAGCGGGGCTGAGATTAAGCACTTTTAACAGCGGAATACGATCGCCGGAGGAGTAGGGATCTACAGTACCGGTCTGGCCAATCTTCTGCTGACCAACATAAAAAATAGCTACGTCCGTGACTTCGCCGCTGTAGAATGCCACAGGCTCTCCGCTGGAAAGCAAGGTCCTTATCTCCTCAGAGAGGGGTTTTCGAATGGTGACCCAGCCTTCGTAGAATTGAAGTAAGGATTCTCGCTCCGTGATATTTCCAGGAAGATGAATCTCCTTCCAGCCATCAGCAGCCTCGGATGCAAGCCAGGCCGGATCCCAGCCTTTTTTGTATTCCCAGATTCCGGTTAATGAAAATGGATCGGACTTTTCGTTTCCATTTTCGGAGTAGATTTGATTGGGCTCTCCTGGACTTTCGCTGGAGCCCTCCGGTCCGGTCCGTCTGGAGTCTTCGCTCAGGGGGGGAGCTTCTGCAGAAACAGGAAGTCCGGGAATTAGCATAATACAGCAAAAGGCAGCCAGGAGAAGCTGCCTTAGAGGAAAGCGGGCCAAATAAATGGTTGGTAAGAATGGATGGAATCGGCCACGGCGCATTTCTCTATGAGGCCTTCTGCGAATCCATCCGTCAATAAATTGCCTCCCCATAGTAACTATGGGGAGGCCAGTTTTGGAGTGCCTCATGGGCTGTAGGAGCACCCGGAACAGCTGGAGTGCTGCTCATATCCAGTCTGAGACATACACATGGATCGTTCCCACATGCACAGATAATGATCAGCAGAGTTCCGAAGAGCATCCGTGTAAGGTGTAAAGTTAGGAATATTGTTCTCCATATCCTGCAAGAAGTAGCCTACCAGACCAACGTGTGCAAAGCCATAGACATCAAAGTACTGATTGCCCGAGGACTGTTGCGCAGGCGCATTCTGACCCATACATCGATCCTGTTCAAACTCATCTTTGAAGTTCAATCCATAGGTGCCCACTGAGAATCGAGGAGCCGCCTGCTTTGCAGGAGTATTGAAATCGGTGCCAAGTCCTACCGGTATTCCATGGTCTACGGCATCGGCCAGTCCCTGGGCAAACATGGAAGAGGAGCCTTCGCAACTAACCGGTCCGGCGGGAGTATTACCCTGGTCATCCACATACTGGGTCATTTGATCGGGTCCAGTTCTCAGGCCTACCATGCCCTGGATTTCCTTTAGTTTGGCCAGTTGAGTATCTGTCAGACCTCTTTCATGCCCTTTATGGTTGGCCGCATGGGAACCGTTGCCCTGCATTCTGCGATGTAACCATCCATGGCTTACATGGACCGGATACTTCTGCTGTGAATTGGCGCGAATTCGGCTGCCTCCATCCAGCGGTGCATTTGAGCCTACCAGTGCATCATTCCAGGCTGCTCGACTGATATGGGCAAAGTCGATGAGCATCCCTTTTTCTTGCAGCGAATGTAGAAGTTCCCGGCCATCGTTTGTAAGACCGATTGGATTGGGACATACAGTTTCTGTGCCATCATTGTAGCAGGCATGGGGATCCAGAGCTCCTCCAGATTTGGCCAGTTCAAACCATTTTTGCAGCCTGATTAAACTGATATCTCCATCTCTCCAGTTACCGTTGTTGATTCGGACATAGTCATTGGAGAATAAACTATCGCACCATTTACCAGACTGCACCAGTTTGTACTTATTGGAAATCTTATCGCATCGATTCTTGCGACAGAGGCATAGATCCTTTCCTTTTTCAAATGCAGTGTTCACGTTATAGAGAAAGTTATAGGCTGCCTGGAAATTCGCCTCCCCGGAAAACCGATTGGGTGCATGAGCCACCATTTGAAAAGATCTTACCCCTTCCTGGTGCAGTTTATCCAGGCCCCATTGCCAGTCATATCTTGCTTTAAAAGCAGCGCACTCTGACCTTACATCTGGATCAGATGTGCAACTGGCCAGACCTGGATCAATTCCATAGATGGCTTTAATTTGTTTGTGATAGTTCACCAGGTCGGTGTAGGTGGATGGACCATGTCCGTTCTGATAGTCCAGATGTGTTCCCAGGGCTTCATTCAGCTCAACTGCAAGTAATATCGCATGGCCTCCATTTTCGATCACCTGACGAGCCTGAGCCGGTGAAGTTACTACCTGAATTTGATTGCTCAATGCAGCCAGTGCCTTAATCCCATCCAACTGACGAATGAGTGAAAGCCATTCGTGCTCTTTGCGATTGCATGTTAGGCTGGGATCCTTGTTGTCCGGATCCAGTACCATGCAGAATGGAAAGTATTCTACAGCGGAGGCTACCTGAAGTTTGTACCCATCCTGTATGGCATTTTCCAGCCATGGTAGATACATTTGCTGATGAGCCATTCCATGCCAGATAGGCCAATCCTGGCTACGAACCTGTGGATGATTGCCGGTATCGGTATCCTTAAAGAAAAGTGGCCAATCGCCTTGAAAAATTCCGCTAAGATCGTCAGCGTTACCCACTACATTTTCGCCACTAAGATTTTTGATCGCACCGAACATACCAGACACTATAGCCTGGTGGATATCCGTTAGATCCAGGTATCCGTGGTTTCCTCCACAGTTGGTCTGACCTGGGCCATGGAAGTGCGCAGGATCGCCAAAAAGCCAGGCGCCTCCACCTAGATGATGACCCATCAGGTGAGTATGGAGGTCTACCATACCATAATTTTGAGTACTGGTAACGGATTTCTGGATAGCGACATCAGGCGCTTCCTTTACAGACTCACTGGATTCTGTGGATTCCTTTTCGTCTGAACTGTCGGCCGTTGCAGGCTTCATTCCGTTTCGGTCTTGTTCTTCAGCAGAAGGTGCCAGTACGCTTAACAGGGCTGCATCTTCCGTTGAGTTGGATTTATTGCAGGCTGCCATTAGAGCAATACTCATAATCGCAGCCAGCTTCCAGATTTGTTTCATCGTCTCCCCCCGGAGCTCAAAGGCTCCTTTTTCTCTATGACCGCGTCGGTCAGTTTCGCATGATTCCGGTTTTACCGGTTTATATCTGGCCACTGAACTCAGAGGCACTGAGCCTTATAATGCAACCATCGTACCTGCCCCGGGTCATTTTTTCAGTCAGGATCCGGCTGAGCCGGGGAGGGCCCATACCAGCCCTGACGGAATGGGAGGTGGACCTGAGAACTGCCTCTATAAGGCTGTACAGCCCAGAATTGCAGGGTTGGAAAAGGATGACCCGGACTGGACAGAGGTTCAACGCCTCAAATGCAGCAGCGACTCAGGCTCCGAAGCGGAGCCGATCCGCAGGTTAGCGCTCGATACAGGTCCTTACCGTCAGAATATTTGGCGTCAGCAAACCTGACCTGTCAGAAATACTGACAGGTCTTTTGACGGGTAATGCCCCCTGGAAAATTGACTTGGGCCGGGCCTTCATAACGCTACAATTGTCTTGTCAGAATCAGGGGCGGATTTACACCCAGGTATAGTGTTTCTGCGAATTTTCCAGAATAGGGGGGAGAATGTTCTGGATTCATACCATGATGGCGGCGCACGCTCTGGCCTGCGCTGTGTTAATACCGGTGCTGGTGCTTCTTGCCAGAAAGATCGGTAAGAATAAGACCGAGTGGGCCTTCATGGCTATGCTCATCTGCCTCATTGTTTGGCTACTTTGCAATGCCATATCTAAATGGCTCATTTTCTTCTATGGTATCGAAATACCAGTTATTCCATCCATTGGTGGGCTGGCCAGCCTTGGCCTGGGATTGGCATTCTATCTGGTATGCGAGTTCCTGCATGAACCTCGGCCTCCCCGTCACAGGCTCTACCGTCTGGTTGCGGCTTCCATCGGTTCGGTAATAGTTGCTCCCACCTTCTTTCTGAAGCAATGGATTCATCACCGTGAGGTAGTGGATGATTTAATTGTATTTCATTATGGGCCTCTTTTTCCGGTGACCAGTGGATGGATCATGCTTCTGGTACTCGGTGGAATTTCTCTGCTGCTATATCGGTACAAATATATTATTCGTAATGAGCGTCAGAAAACCCATATTCGATTGCTAATCCTGGGAACTTTCATATCTCTTCTCTTTGTATATGTGTGCTCCGTCTTTCTTCCATTGATGGATAACTTCATCCTGGATAACATTGGTCCGCCCGCTACTCTGGTTTTACTTTCGCTACTGATCTATTCAATTCTATTTCACGGCTTATTCGATCTTCGCACATTCTGGCTCAGATTGAGCTTATCTGGATCGGTGGTTGTGGCAGGGGCTGTATTTCTCGGGCTTGCAGTGGGCTATCTTTTGAAGACCCTGGGGTCCAATGGCTCCGAATTTCACACTACGATCCTGATCGTGCTTTCTGCTCTGGGTATCGCTTATGGCCGATTCGTAGAGCCAGGAATCAGGCAACGTCTATTTCCTTCACCTCCTGGAGTGGAAGATGTAATCTCTTCTCTTTTTCATGCGGAACGGGAGCTTTCCAGGGAAAATCTACATCCAGCATTGGAACGAATTCTTAGAGCATTAAATCGCGCTATTGATTTTAGAAATGGATTTATTCTATGCGTGGATAGGAATGCCTCCTTGCGCCTTTTCCATCGAGGCCCGGTTTCCAGCTCCGCAAGGCGTATTCTTGAACAACTGTTTCGTAGATTTAGAGGTCCGCAGCCCACGGATGCAGCCGCACTTACCTACCTTGACCGTACCATAGTTCTGGAGCGCGGGCTGGATGTTCCAGCACTGGCAGACTCTGAGTTTCGAAAACGCTATCCCCGGTTAGCGTCGCGGATGGACCAGGCGTTTCAATTTCTACTTGAGGAACGATTTAAGCTACTCATACCATTGCTTTATGACGGTCGATGGGTGGGGCTCATTGCACTGGGACAGAAAAGGGATGAATCCCCCTATTTCCAGCAAGAAGTATCTCTCATTGAAGCGTTACGATTGTCTCTGGCTCTATTTCTTCACAATCAAGTCTACTACCTGGATCTGGAACAGCGCCGAAAAAGAGCAGAATCAGAAGCAGAAAGGTTATCGGAATTTCTGGCAGATACTAGAGTACATCGAAAGAAGCTTCCAGAACATACATTGATATATCGCAGTCCTTTGATGCATGCGGCCATTGACAGTGTGCAGCGGGCCTCCGGCAGCAATCGGCCGGTGCTGGTAACTGGAGAAACAGGCACCGGTAAGGAATTGATGGCAAGACTGATTCACGATACGGATAGATCGGACCGTCCATTCGTAGTTGTGAATTGCGCTGCCATTCCTGCTCATTTACTGGAGGATGAGATTTTTGGACACGTCAAGGGAGCTTTCACCGATGCCCGTTCTGACCGGGTGGGAAAAGCTCAGCAGGCAGCCGATGGAACTCTGTTTTTCGATGAAATTGGCGAAATGCCTATGGAACTGCAGGCAAAACTGCTGCGGCTCCTTCAAGATGGGTCCTACAGTCCACTGGGAGACAACAGTACCGTTCGAGCGAATTGTCGCTTCATATTTGCTACGAACCGTGATCTTACAGAAAGCATAGAAGAAGGCATTTTTCGCGAAGATCTATATTACCGGATCAATGCATTTTCTATTGATCTGCCTCCCTTGCGACAAAGAAAAGAGGACATTCCGGTGCTCATCGATCACTTGCGTGTTGAAATGTCTGCGGAGCTGGGTAGAAACGTTCCCGATATTGACGGTCCGGCCATGCAGGCATTAAGTGCATTTCCCTGGCCTGGAAATATAAGACAGCTTGAAAATGTCCTGCTTCGCACACTGGCCGCCACCGATGGATCCCTGATTGAACTTTCCGATCTGCCTACAGATCTGGTTTCCACTGCGGAGGCAATGACCCGGGGAGCTCCGGAAGCCGCTTCCCATGAAGAGTTCCTGTTTGATCGTCCTCTGGGTGAGATGATCGAAGACTTTACTCGCAGGGTGATTCAGGCAGCCCTGGATCAGACCAATGGAAATCGAACCAGGGCTGCAGAGGTTCTGGGAATGGGACGCACGGCGCTTCTTTACAGGATGAAGCAACTTGGACTCTAGCCCGCGTCTATCCCTGGCTTAATAATTGAATGTATTGGTTAGGCGGCCGTCTTTGTCATACAATTTGGCACGATAGAAGCGACCTTCTTCGTAAAATCGTTCCGTTCGATGGGTTCCCAGGCCATTTTCGGCTGGATTTCCGTCTCGGTCAAAGAAGGCTTCTTCGCTCGTGGCCCCAAACGGAGTGTACTCAATTCTTATTTCATGGACCGAAACCTGTCCTACGTGCATCGGTTTTCCCTCTTTGTCGAAGTACTTGATGTTGGTAATATATCCACGGTCATCCCAGGAGAACTTGTGTTTGTGGTAATTGATCCTGGGGTAAGTCACCGGTTTATGTTTTTCATCGAGCAGATAAAACTCTTCCGGCCATCCCTGGGCATTCTGTACAATTTTTTCGCAACTCGCACCGTTTGTGCCAGAGTGCGGCTTTTCTTTTTGATCCAGGTGACAACTAATTCTGATCCCGGGCTCAGGATACTCAAAAGTTTGTATATAATGGTCCGAATCCGTATCTGGATGGCTGCCCGGTTCCTCTCTGGCATTCAAAAACCGCACCTGTACTAATTGACCATTACTGTACTCTGATATTTCGACCGGGGCAAACAGATTCGGTTTTCCTGCAAGCTCATCATTTGCATTGTGGGAGCGAACTTCGATTACCCGGTGCTCTTTGTCTTGCTTCCAGGTGCGACGGGCGAAACCTTTATTCTCATCTTCGAATAGATTGCCATCGGTAGCGATAAAAGCGGCCTCCACTATATAACCATTCTCATATTTCCTGGTATGTTTGTGCCACCCCTGCTCACAGGCCGTGGCCTTCTCATTGTTCCAGCAGGAGTACTCTAGAAGTTCCCCGAAACCGCCGGTGGATGTTTCGATTCTGTTTACATCGGGTAGTGTATTCCCTTTGCGATTCAAGAATTCCAATGTCATTGATTTCTGGGCCGGCAGACCTGTTCTCTTTAGATCAGTATAATTCTCCTCTTCGGTAGCAAAGGCCGGCTTACCTTCTTCGTCCAGGTACTGAACCAATACATAGTTCTCTCCATAGGTATATTTGATCTGAAAGTAGGGACTGGATTTTCCAAATGGAACGGCTTTGCCATCCTTGTCGAAGCACTTTTCGAGAGAAATGCTCTCATTGGTGTACTCGGAACGAATTTCATGGCAATCCCTCGCAGAGAGGGATGCCGGCTTGCCTTCTTTGTCGAATGCTTTGCGGGATACCTCCTTTCCAGCTTCGTAACTGTATTCAATTCTATGGGGAAAAAGGAAGTAAGGATCAAAGGGCTCACCAGTTGCGTCGAATCTGCTTTCCGCCTTTACTTTGCCATTCTGCAGTTCCTCTATTATTGCATGGGTTCCGCGAAATCTATCCGCTATTGGAGTCCCCTCCAGGCCCTGATATTTGAAAGACCGCACCTCTGAAGTGTTCGCATAGAAGCTTGCCAGAGTGGCTTCCCTTGGATTGTTCTGCACGACTCCAGTGGAAGTGGTGTAGTAAACCAGTACACCTGTAGGACCCGGGCGGCCATGCACCATCGACACAGAGTTAGGATCTACGGCCGGGACACCCGAAGTTAATAAAAGTTGATAGCTGATCAGGCCTTCTTTGAAGGGTTCAATGGGCTTCCAGCCTCGAATGGCAAAGGGATCTTCGGAAGGATGGGCCATCCGGATTTCTTGAATTTCTTCGACTGATCCAAAAAAGCTGCGTTTGAACAGATAGTAATGGGTCTCCCTGGTGGTTTCTTCCAATTCATCCACGCCGACAATTCCTTCATCACTCCATGTGATACCTTTGTAGGCCTGGTCTGAGCAGGAGAGAATTGTAAAAGAGAATAGAACAAGGGTAGCTAAGAAAGTCCATCGGATCATAAGTATATTTAGATTTTATCAATTGGTCTGTAAACGAATTTATATATATGCGATTGGATTAGATAGCGGAGGATTGTAGGCTCGAATATCTACAAAAAAGCCCGACGGATGCCGGGCTTTCAGGAGGGATACGCTGAAGTGTCTGTTACCAGTGTATCGAGTATCCAATTTGAATTGTACTAAATCCAATCTTTCTATCAGGCCACTGTAATGTCTTTATTTAGATACACATCCTGGATGGAGTTCAGAAGCTCCACGCCCTCTTTCATAGGACGCTGAAAAGCCTTTCGGCCGGAAATCAAACCGGTTCCGCCAGCGCGCTTATTGATGACTGCGGTTCGCACTGCATCGGCCAGGTCGCTAGCACCTTTGGACTCTCCACCAGAATTGATAAGACCGGCTCGGCCTGCGTAGCAATTCATTACCTGATAGCGGCAAAGATCGATTGGATGGTCGGAAGAAAGTTCGGAATAGACCTTTTCATGAGTCTTCCCGAATTTAACTGCATTGTATCCGCCATTATTGGTAGCGAGCTTCTGCTTTATGATATCGGCCTGGATGGTCACTCCCAGGTGATTCGCCTGACCGGTGAGGTCCGCTGCAGTATGGTAATCCTTGTCCTTCTTGAACTCGTTGTTTCGCAGATAGCACCATAGGACTGTAGCCATGCCCAGTTCATGAGCATGCTGAAACGCCTCTGCAACTTCTATGATCTGACGGCTGGATTCTTCAGAGCCAAAGTAGATGGTTGCCCCTACTGCAGTGGCTCCCAGATTCCAGGCTTCCTCAACGTTACCGAACATGATCTGATCGTACTGGTTGGGGTATCGTAACAGATCATTGTGATTGATTTTTACCAGGAATGGAATCCTGTGCGCATACTTTCGCGCAACACTTCCCAGTACCCCATAGGTAGTTGCCACCGCATTGCATCCGCCTTCAATGGCCAACTTGATAATATTTTCCGGGTCAAAGTAATCTGGATTGGGTGCGAAGGAGGCTCCTGCTGAGTGCTCGATTCCCTGGTCTACAGGAAGGATGGAAACGTATCCTGTGCCAGCCAGTCGGCCATGATTGAATAGCTGTCCCAGGGATCGAATGACCTGAGGGTTACGATCTGAGCCTACCCAGACTCGATCCATGAAATCTGGACCTGGCACATGCAGGCTTTCTTTTTTTATCCTGGGAGTATGATTCAGGATGCTATCTGCATCACCTCCGAGCATTTCTTTGATTTTTGCTGTATCCATATTGCTTTCCTTTTTCCTGGTCTCCTCGAGACGTTAATCGAGACTAAATCTGGCTCAGGGCCCGCCTGAGAGAGCACAGGCTGCTTATTTCAGGGCTTCTGCGCTAATTCCTTCATTTTGAGACTTTGGGTAGATCTCCAATTCTACCTGATCGTTTAATCCGCCTTTCATTTTTTCTTCAGCGGCTTCAATGGTGGTGCGATTGAGTTTCAGAACATATTCGCCGGATTCAAAGATTTTCTGACTGGTGGTGATTCTATTTCCGGCTTCAGTGGTTTCGCTTTCAGGGCCTGCGTTTACTGCAGGTTCGGCCAGGTTAAAGCTGGTTTTGATATCAGCAACAAAGGTATCTACTGCTTCGGTTGTATCCCTGCGTTGAACCCGGGCAATGGCCAGTTTTCCTTTGTTTAGATACAATCGCAGAGTGTAGGGCTCTTCTGGCATTTCTGCATCCGCAAAAAGGTCCGAAGCCTCGATTTCGGGATCATTGGATACCGGATAAGAAAGTACTACCTGATCTTCAGAGTCGCTTATCAGAGTCCATCCATCCGCAGTTAACCTTGATATGGCTACATCGCCCTGGTCTCCCCAGGCAAAAGCAGCCGGTCCTGGCACAGGTGGCGAGATCTTGGTTTCAGTACAGCTGAACAGTAGGGCAGAGAAGGCCAGTGGCAGAATTCTCCATTTGGTAAGGTCTATCATTGCATCCTACATCCATGCGAATCCGGGCTCCTTCAAGCCTTTTTCAATTCCGTCTTTCTAATCGTCTGCCGACCAGGAATTTTGGAGAGTCGCTGCAGGCTTCGCCTATGGCGGATTTGCCAGGGCGGGGCCCATGGGCCAAAAACCGCCGGGTTTTCCGGGAAAAACCGTCCTTATATAGTAAAAAAGGAATTGCATCCACACAATCTTAATGAGACATAATCCATTTGCAGAGGATTCATCATGCAATATGGAACATTGAGAGGCGAGTCGGTACAGAAGTGCCTCATGCAACTGCGCAGCCAGTATGGGTCCGATGTTTTTGTCATCGATACCCGCGAGATCGCCGAATCCGGTTTTCTGGGCACCGGTCTGTTTAAGAAAAAAATATTCGAAGTGGATTATATGATCAAGGAGCATAACGCTCCCTATCATCAAAAAAAGTCCCCGGAAAGAAAAGCCTCTGGAAAAAGAAAAACAGCAGAGCAGGCAGCGCTTTCATTTCTGGCGGGCGGTTCCGGATCCACGGGAGAGGATTCCTGGCCTTCCAACGAGAAGAAGTCCAGGTCCTCCGAGTATCCTGTTGCGCGCAAAAGGCCGGTATTGAGCCAACCCGGGGAAGCAGAAACTCCAGCCGGGAATGCATCGGCGGCTCGCTCAGATGAGTTCAAAGTAAGCCCCAGAGAGGACGCTGATTTACCAGAATTGGATCAGCTAATTGCATCTCTGAAAGCCCTGAAAGAGGAGACCGGAAAGGACCTGGATCGTAAATCCTCCAATGCAAAAAGCGAGGATGAGTCCGATGCTCGTATGGAGCGGCTCTTAAAGAAGATGGATTCCATGGCCCGGGCCGAAGCATTATCAAGCACCTCCAGCACCAGATCCGAACCAACATCTGGACAGATGAACGGAGGCAGCAAGCAGCAACTAATCAAGGTAGCCGAGCCGCCCAGCGCGGAAGAAATAGATGCTCTATGGTCAGATAAGTACGATCAAGGCAGCTCTGCAGTGGATATGCCCGCTGAAGCTGAAATGAGCGATGAGGAATTGATGGCTGCTGTGGATCGAATATCTGCCGGACAGCAGAATTCCGAAAATGGGGCCCCGGTTCGAAAACTGGAAATAAACACCGGTCGGGGATGGCCTGTGGCTGCTCTGGGTGTTTCCGAAGAGCAAGCCCCGAATCCTCCTTCCAGTGCTGCGGAAAATGTGAATAATCTATCGGCCGCACAGGATCCTACTGCTCGCAAATTCATGCAGATTAGACAGAGATTACTGAATTCCAGTCTGTCCAGCGAACTGGCCGATCGAATCATTCGAAGTGTAGATGATAGCCTTTCCAGAAATGACCGACAGCTTCCAGGCCGAATTGAAGAAGTGACTCTTAGCAAACTTAGCAATATGATTCGAATGGTACCGGACATTGCTCCACCCAGAGGGGAATGTAGAGCTGTAATGCTGGTAGGCCCCACAGGAAGCGGTAAGACTTCCAGCATAGCCAAGCTGGCTACCCGTTATCTTTTGCACGAAAAAAGGGATGTTTCTATCTATAATCTGGATCTGTACAGGCTGGGAGCCACGGAAATGCTCAAGGTTCATGCAGAGATCATTGGAGCTCCTTTCCATGCACCGTTAAGTGTGGATGAGTTCAAAAAGCAAATGGATGAAGATCCAGCGGAGATAATGCTAATCGATACTGCGGGTATTAGTGGTCCAGATGGACGTCTGAATGACATCCAGGCCTTTCGGGATGCCTGCCCGGTGAAGCTGGATGTGCATCTTACAGTGGCTGCTGGCACAGATAGTCGGATGATAGACCGTGTATTTGAGACCTTTGACAACTTCGGATTCGATAAAATTCTGCTCACAAAGCTAGATGAAACAGATTTTTTTGGCGCATTCATCGAGCATGCCGATAAATTTAACAGGCCGTTCTCATTTTTGATGGATGGTCCAGGTGTGCCCGGCAATATCATGGATGCCAGACCAGATGACCTTGCCCGGATGCTCCTGGATTGAAACAGAAAAGCGGTCTAAAATTTCGTTGAAGAGAGACCGGAAAAATGGAACGATTCGAAAAGGTCAGAAATGCTCGAACGCAAATGGCGGAGGTTCTGGCTGGAGTCGGTCCGGCCACCGTGCTGGAGCGTGATACATCTATGGAAAGCATCGCTGAGCAAAGCCCGTCGGGACCCGGAACCGAAAAAACTACCCGAATCATTTCTGTGACATCTGGCAAGGGTGGAGTGGGCAAAACTACAGTATCCGTGAATCTGGCCATTAGCATGGCTCAGCTGGGCAAGAAAGTCCTGCTGTTCGACGGAGATCTGGGACTGGCAAACATTAATGTTCTGCTGGGAATCATACCCGAACACAATATCTATGAGGTGATGAAGGGACGTCGAAACCTCAAAGACATCATCATCCCTACAAACTATGGAATAGACATAATCGCAGGTGCCAATGGGATTAGCCAGCTGGCCAATCTTAGCGACGATCAACGAGAACATTTCCTTACCGGCCTTGAAGATCTCCCGGGATACGATGTAATGATCATCGATACAGGAGCTGGCGTAGGGTCCAATGTCATAGGTCTGGTCATGCCGGCCGATGATGTGGTAGTAGTGACCACTCCAGAGCCCACCGCCATCACCGATGCTTATGGAATGATCAAAAGCATAGTGGCCAACCGGCAGGAAAAGACCATTAAACTGGTAGTGAATCGAGTGCCCACAGCTGTGGAAGCCAAAAGAGTGGCCGATCGATTGATTACGATTTCGTCCCAATTCTTAAAGACAAACGTGGAGAATCTGGGCTTTATTTTTGAGGAGAATTTGGTCCAAAAAAGCATTCGGAGTCAACGTCCTCACGTAATTCTATACCCTGGAGCTAAAAGCTCGGCCTGCATGCAACATGTGGCCGCTCGCCTTCTAAATCGCGAGGTTACAGAAGGGGGAGAGGGCATTTCCGGATTCTTTTCCAAAATATTTCAGATGGTAGGGATCGGAAACGACTGATCCCGGGCATCTGAATGTCCCTGCAGATTAAATTCATCGCTGTATTTGCCCTGCTGGGGCTTGCTGTTTCCCTTGTATTCGGGCTTATGTCTGGAAACAGCTTGACGCACGTACTAATCACTGCTTTGATCTGCACAGTTCTCTCCGCAGCCCTGGGCGTAGGGGTCTATCAGGTACTGAGGAATCGGGTACCTGAGTTTCTTGACCTGTTAAGTGGCAGCGGGGATGCGTCGGAACTGGCAGACGAAGATCTGGGCGCGCTGGACGATGCCCTGAATGTGTCCGGGGACGAGGGTCTGCCGGATGGGGACGGAGAAGCTCCGTTCGCCGATGGTGCGGAGCCAGAGAGAAAGGAATTCGGGGATCATATCCTGGTAGACAAAGTAAAAGTCAAAAACAACCCGCGCCTCATGGCTTCGGCCATTCGCACCATGTTGTCCCGGGATGAATAGCCTGTCGAATGTCAAAGACCTACGAGAAATATAAAGACGACGATGAACAATCCCTCTGGCAGCGATATCGCAAAGAAGGTCTGCCAGAGCTACGGGATTTCTTCGCGGAAAAATACGCACCTCTGGTGAAATACGTGGCCGGCAAAGTGGCCATCGGTATGCCCCAGAATGTTGAGTTCGATGATCTGGTAAGCTACGGTTCCTTCGGACTACTGGATGCCATCGAGAAATTTGATCCCAATCGCGATATTAAATTCAAGACTTATGCTATGACCCGTATTCGCGGAGCCATTTTTGATGAGCTTCGCAGTATTGACTGGATACCTCGAAGTATCCGTCAGAAGGCTCGTCAGGTAGAAGAGATCATTTCCCAGCTTGAAAACAAACTGGGTCATACCGTAGAAGATGAAGACATTGCCAAGGAGATGGGTATTTCCGTAGATGAGCTTCAGAGTCTACTTACCAAAATTTCCGGTACTTCCATTATTTCACTTAATGACATCTGGTACATGGGTGATGATAACGATGAAGTATCATTCATGGAGACCCTGGAAAGTCCTCAGAACCTGAATCCAGACTCCCTGATTGAAAAAGAAGAAATCAAAAGCGTTATTGTAGAAGCGATTAAGACTCTGCCAGATAAAGAGAAGAAGGTCATTGTACTCTACTACTACGAAGACCTGACTTTGAAAGAGATTGGCGAAGTGCTTGAAGTCACTGAGTCCAGGATTTCGCAGCTACATACAAAGGCCATTATGAGGCTTCGCGGTAAACTTGTGCGTATGAAAAATGCGCTGAAGAAATAATTTCTGAAGCCTCCTCACAGCTGCCATTTCTATCTTCCATTCGATTATGGATACCCTTGATGCATTCTGATTGAATGCTAATTCTAATTCTTCGCCAGTACCTTTAGGATTTCTTTGCGTAAACCCTCTTTTGTGAAAGGCTTGGTTAGATACGAATCGAAGACTCCGTTGGCCAGGAATTCACCAAGCGTTTCGTATTCATGGGCTGTTAGGGCTATCACCTTTGGGCTCTGCCCGTTGTTCTGCTGCTTCCATTCTTGTATTAGTGCAGCTCCGTTCTCTCCGTCCAATTCGATATCGGAAAGAATGACATCGTATTGATTCTCCTGAAGCTTCTGTACTGCCTGGTCTCCATCGCTGGCTCTATCTAAATGAAAGCTCTCTGCATCAAGGAAACGTTCCACCAATTTTGCCAGGAGATCTGAATCCTCAATATGTAGCACTCGCACTGGTTCGGCGCTTAAAGCTGTTTCAGAATCACTTTCCAGAATCTGTTCCCCTGAAGAATCCAACTGCAGTTGCTCAGACTCTATGGTGGGGGCAGAAGCCAGCGGTAAATTTACAGCGAATCGGGTTCCTACCGGTCTTTCCGTATCTACTGTGATGTATCCTCCAGCCGTTGTTAATAGTAGTTGTGAGAGATACATTCCCAGACCTGCACCTTTTTCCCCTTCTGTACCCGACCTGGGCTGCAGTCTTCGACTGGGATCCAGAAGCTCCCTTGCACGGTCTGCCTCCATGCCAATGCCGGTATCATCGATCATGATTATTATTGTATCTACCTGGTGAGAAGTGTGTATTCTAACCTCCCCTCCCTTTGCTGTGTACTTGATTGCATTCATGGCAATGTTTCGCACCACAACTTCCAGAGAATTGGAATCAATGGAGACCAGGCACTCTTCAGCCGGAGGGTCCAGTAGCAATCTGACTCCTTTTTGCTCACTGCGAAAATGAATATCTTTGAATACTCTTTCCAGGCTACGTCGAACATTGCTTTGCAGATTCTCACTTCGGTCGGATGCGGAAGCTCTGGCCCATTCCAGTAGTCTTTGCAATAGATCCAATGCATCCTGAATACTGCCACGCAGTAAATCCAGCTCTGTACCGCGCAGGGCTTCATTACTTCTGGATACATGATCCAGGAGAGTGTAGCCAGTAGCCAGCGGTCCTCTCAGATCGTGGCTGAGAACAGAAAGGACGATTCTCTGAAACTCCTGGTTTCTGTAAGATTTCTGATTTGCCTCGATAAGATCTGTTACGGTGCTTGCGTTGCGAAGTGCCAGGACAACGTAGGGGCTTATACTCAACAGGATCTCTCTTGTATTGCTACCAAATGGGTAGTTGCCTGCTCTTTGGAAGAAGATCAGGGCCCGCAACCTATCGCCTTCTCGAACCGGAATGCAGATAGAGGACGGAAGATCGTACGGATGTGGCCAGTTTTGCAGATCCGAATCCACGTCCTGCGGACTACAGTCTCTATATAGAGATTTAATTTCGCTTATCTCCGGCGTATAGTTCTTGATATCGCTCTGGGAAAAGGGAGCGGAATACAGGGCTTGCTGTTCTGGAATGTAGATGGAGAGCCGCTCCAGGTGAAATGTTCCCTTCAAGGACTGAAAAAGATTCAATGCAATGGTGCCAGCGGAATCGCATCCAATCAGGGACCGGGCAACGTTACTTAGAATCTCTGCTGATCTGAGGGATGCACCAATTCGGGCCTGTTCCTGCGTGGCTCTGGCAGCGCCATGTGCCAGGGCTGCAACATGACCCAGAAGAAAGAATAGAAGCCCCAGAGATACCAGGTAAGGACTCTGAAGAAGGTTCAGCTCTACGAGAATATCGTGAATCACGAAAACTGAAAGTGCCAGGAAACCGACGCCCATCAGGATTGAAGTTGTACGCTGCTCTCTTCGGCCGAGGTATATAGCCCGCCCAGCAATGATCAGCGTTGCCAGCAGGAACAGATGATTCGTAGGAGTGATGTGCGAAAAGGAAGCAGGGGGTAAAAACAGAACTGCAGTAGCGAAGATAAGAAAAATGCCCGTAAGAATGCGCAGTAATATGGTATTGATTTTTCCGGGAAATAAATGATCGAGCGAATGCAGGAAGGCTGCAGGTGACAGAAGCACGCCCAGATACTCGAAGCGATAGTAAACTTCAAATGGTAGATTCGGAAATATCAGTAGTACCGGATGCGAATTGGCGCTTATTTGCCGTAACATTGCGAAAAGCGCAAAGATTCCGAAGTAGAGAGAGGCCCGGTCTTCTCGATTCAAAGCAAACAATACAAAGGAAAAGCTGGTTGCCAGAAGTAGCATACCTGCCATAAGGCTGTCGATCAGTAGGCCGCGATGAAGGTAATCTTCTGTGCTTTCAATTCTTCCTATTCTCGGGGCGTTCCACATTCCCCCTGACTTGTCATGGCTATTGGAGATTCGTACAAGCAGATGGACTTCTGAGGATTCAGGAAGGGGTACTACCACCGGCTCCATGGCTGCCTTCCTTTTTCCAGGATCCCTGGAAACGGTGCCATTGGAAGCAATGTATTTTCCGTTAATCCAGAGATCGAAGGCAGTCCCCTGGTAGGGCATGTACAGCCCGGCCTCCCGGACATCCGCCGGCATCAAAATCTTAAGTCTGTAAGTGGCGATTCCATCCCCACTCAATCGGGAGCCGGGTAATTTGTATGAGGTCCAGGATGCGGGGATTTCCTGGATGGAGCAATTCAGTTCGCCAGGAGTCTGAAAGTCCGACTCCTGAAGCAACTCTCCGGGACAAAAGGTCCAGCCTCCGGCCAGGGGAATCGTGGTATTTGATTTAAAGGATAAAGCTCTAAGATCTGCCCGGCCATTTTCGATGCGAGGCGATTCAAAGGTGCCAACGCATGATAGTGTGAGCACGAAAAGAGTGATTGCAAATCTGTGCATGACCGGATGGCCCCATTTTCATAGTCTGGAAAAGAAAAAGTCAATGAATTGTATGAATCCCGAATAGGCCGCCCAATCAGGACAATGGCATTCTTCCGTCTCTTTTTGCTATTTTTTATGTTTTTTGTCTTCTGGACGTTCCCTTCAAGTGTGACCGTTTCCTCCTCTCAGAAGCCATCTCCACCAGGGGTCTGCCAGAAAAATCTCTACTTCTCAAGTTTTAAGGCCAGACGATAAAAACCTGAGTTCCCGGTGCCCGCAAACCGCAGCCAAAACGGCCAATATACTGTCAATATTTGCCTCTTAATTAATTGCTCAGCCATTAAGTAGGGGTTACCAATTGCCGAATGCTATTAATGAGGTATAGGCTATGGACACCATACAGGTAAATGGCATTAACCAGGCAAATGGATCGGGCAAACAGCAGGCTTTTCAAGTCTCTCGTACCGAATTGGCCAGGAAATTGCAGGCAGGAAATCATCAGGATGTTGCTGATACTCCCGAGAATCGGCAAAATGTACAGAAGGCAATTGATGCGTTAGATATGTTTTCTAACGATAAAAACACCAATACACGCTTTCAATATGCAGTTCACGATGAAACCGGAACGATTCAGGTAAAACTGTACAACTATCTCACCGGGGAAGTTGTTCAGGAGATTCCATCTTCCAAACTTCTGGAATTTGCTTCTCATATGCAAGAAATCTCCGGATTGTTGCTGAACGAGCAGGCCTGATACCCCTCCCTCCCGGGGGGAGGGGCCAGGATTTTTGTTTGCCAGGTATTGATGGTACTGCCATCCTCTCTGGATGCGCATAAGTGTAATTATTCCTACGTTAAATGAGCAGGAGGATCTCCCGATCCTTCTGGATTCTCTTTCTAAACAAACACTTCAAGACTTTGAAGTCATTGTGGCCGATGCAGGCTCCACCGATGATACGGTAAAGATCGCAAAAAAGAATAAAGCGAAAGTGGTGCCGGGGGGGATGCCTGGTGTAGGCAGAAATCGCGGTGCTGAAGTAGCCTCGGGAGATTTTCTGTTTTTCTTTGATGCAGATGTTTCCTTGCCTCCAGATTTTCTGGATAAAGCAATTAAGGAGATGCAGGATCGGTTTCTAGATCTGGCTACCTGCGAGTTTCGTCCGGATTCAGAGCTTAAACTGGATGAAATCATGTTTCGCTTTGCCAATCTTTCCGTGAAACTGAATCAGGATATGAATCCCAGGGCCGCCGGATTTTGCATTTTTATAGCGCGAAGATTGTTTGAAAGAGTCGGCGGATTCGACGAAAGCTTGAAGCTTGCGGAGGACCATGATCTGGTGCAGCGGGCCTCCAGGTATCGTCCATTGAGAGTACTGGAAAGCACTCATTTGAATGTTAGCGTTCGACGGCTCGAGAAAGAAGGCCGGTTTTCTTTAATCCAGAAATATTTCAAAGTGGAAATGCATCTTTTATTTAAAGGTAACGTTAAAGATGACATTGTAGACTATGAATTTGGAAACTTCGCCAAGAAGTCCGAGAATACTAAATGGCTGGATGATCTGGAAAAGAAGATCATTCAGATGGAGAAGGCCTACAGCAAGCTTTCGGGACCCAGGGATCAGCCAGATGCAGACGGTAAGAAACCCAGCAAGGAAAAGAACGATCTGTTTGAAAAAATGAAGATGGGCCTGGACACTCTGGTAGATGCATTCACAAAGTCGCCGGAAGATAGTCTGGCCTCGGACCAGAAATCAAAGGCAAACTCGGGCAAGGACAAGAAGTAGCCCTGGTGGCCCCTGATTTTCCTCGAAGTCCGCCATTGATTTTAGCGGGCACTGGTAAAGGAAAGGCGGCCCAAAAAGACTTTTCTGTATCGTTTTCGCACAGTGTTAGACCGGTTATTTGCGCAGTAGAAAGGCCCTCAAAGCTTGCACCATTTGAGTGCGGCCGGGCTCTTCATAGGGTAGATGACCGGCTCCTTCCAATACGACCAGAGATTTTCTGCCGGGTATTCGATCGTAGAAATTCTGGCTAAGCTCCCGAGGAGTCCAGGGATCCAGGCCAGGATGGACCATCAGTACCGGGCAGATATCAAACTCTTCGGGTTCAAGGTTCGGTTCATAATCCATAAACGTTCTTAGGAATCGTAAAGAAACGTAGGTCCCCCCCGCATGTGGATCAGCAGCAAAGATTCCCGAGAAGGCCGGATCGTTTGTGATTAGTTCCATCTTGCTCAGGGAGGCTATGGGTAGATAGATGCCATCAGTGAACCATCGAAAAAATGAGCCCAGAGGAATACCTACACGACTTAGAAACAGATTCGCAGACACTGCGTCTCTAACGTCCTGTTTTCGGACATCGGCAAAGGTAGTTACAATCAATCCATCTGCATTGCCATTCCGGGCTACGGCCTGGTAAGCAAGCATCCCACCTATACTTAAGCCAAAAACGAACAGTTTTTGACCTGGCTTTCGCTCTCGGTCCATCAAGGTGCTGGCTAATTCAACCCATACATCATAGTGCAGATCCTTAACAGGATCGGGCACGGTTAATCCATAGCCAGGCATATCTGGTGCAACCACAGTGCAACCCAGGTCTAGCAATAGAACAGCAATGGGACCCAGTACCCGCCCATTACCTCCGCCTCCATGGAGCAAGATCACTTTGCACTCTTCATTTCCTGTTCCGTACCGGTCCAGGTGCACTCTATGATTCTTGAAGTTCCAGTACTCCTCCCGGGGCAGAGTTTCTGCCGTGAATCGCATGCTCTGTGGTAAGAATCTTTGATATGAGTGCCAGTGAGTGGTCTTTAGATACGATTCGCCTCTGTGATCCGGATTAGAATAGCAAACCGATATCAGAAAAACAGAAATTGCAAAGACCAGGAAATTTTCCAGCTTCAGCCAATGCCGTCTCGGGGCTTTAATAGAGGCAGTGAGCGCTGAGGCGGAGTCTTTCGGTAGGAAAAAGTTTGATGCGTAGGCATTGCTGGATCTAACGTGGTTCATGGTTCTAGCGAAAGCATTGAACCGTGAAGGGCAACAGAAATGATGTGCGAAGCACCGGATCCGGGTTAACAGGTGTAAATCATCAGAGGAGATTGGTATTGAACCGCATCGAAGCAACCTACAATAAGACTATTTCTGCATTACTGGAGCTTATGGAGGAGAAGCCTTTTGTTGATATATCGGTGGAAGCAATTGCACGGGTATCTGGTATTTCCAGGGTTACCTTCTACAAATATTTCGTAGATAAGGAAGATCTGCTCTGGAAGTCCTTCCAGAAGGTTTATCTAGAAGTTACAGAACAGGTGCAGCGAGTGGATCCTGTTACCCTGCTATCGGATGGTCGGCCATTGACCTACTATGTATTCGAAAATGCCAGAGTGCACAGGTCTTTCTACAGAAATCTATTCGTATATGGAATGCCCTATGAATTTCAATGCAGATTCCTGAATCACATAGTGGGCGAATCTTTCCGAACTCATGCCAGGTTGCGCGAATCTTACTCTGGCACGGTTCCCTATATTCGCATTAATCAGTATCTTACGGGCGCTTTATTCAACCTACTGCGATCCCTGATGGAAGATGATGAAGACTGGGATTCCATGGAAATGGCCCAATTTTTCACTAAATTGGCAGCCCCGGGTATTCTACAAATGTGCAATTCAATGGACCAGTCTGGATAGTTTCCGGTGCAATAACACCTTCGGATTTAGTTCCGGAAAAGGGCCTTGTATTGCAGATGCCTGCTGGCGGCCCGGCTGTATATGTATAGATTAATGGAACGAATTTGAATCCTGGTGGTCCAGTTTTCGAATATTAACTCTGCAGAAAATTGCGATACCAGAGCCCCGAGTCCTTGATGGTCCTTTTCTGAGTTTTAAAATCCACATGTACAATTCCAAAGGTCTTATCGTAGCCTTCTTTCCATTCAAGGTTGTCCAACAAGCTCCAAACAAAGTACCCTTTCAGATTGATTCCTTCTTTTACAGCCCTCAAGCATTGTTCCAGGTATTCATTTATGTATTTCCTGCGTCTTTCATCATGGATTCGTCCGCCCTCCAGTTTATCATTATAGGCAGCGCCGTTTTCTGTAATATATAATGAAGGTATCTCCGGGTATTCGCCAAATTTCTTGAGTATTTGATAGATCCCGGCCGGATGCACTTCCCAGCCCATACTTGTGATTTCTACATCCTTGAGGGGTTTATGTTCCCAGAATTTTAGATAGGGCATCCACCAGGCAGATCGAACGGTCTTTCTGGAGTAGTGGTTGATTCCCAGAAAATCGAATGGGTATTGAACCAGGTCCATGTCATCAGGATGCATGATGGGCTCCATCTTACGGAGAAAGGGTAATTCCCGGAATGGATAGCCCCGGCCAACGATTGGATCCACATACAATCGGTTAAAAAATGCATCATGTCGCTCCAGAGCTGCCAGATGTCGCGGTGCGTTGGAAGCAGCCTCACCGGCCAACGTGGACACGGTTGTGCCAATTTGAATATCCGATCTTGCAGCAGCCATGGCCCGGGCTGCTTTACCCTGAGCTACCATTGTAAGATGGGAGGCTCTGGCAAATCTGGTGGCTCCGCGCTTCTGGGGCGGAAAATAACCGACTCCATATCCCAGTAATAGAAATACAAAGGGTTCATTCAGGATAATCCATTTCTTTACCCGATCGCCCAGGGAGTCCACCATGAGTCTGGCGTAACCGGAGAAATGATCGACTATATCGCGGCTGAGCCATCCGCCCTGATATTCGAGAGCCAGAGGCAGGTCCCAGTGGAATAGAGTTACATATGGCTCAATATCGTTTGCCAGAAGTTCATCCACCAGCCTGTTGTAGAAATCCATGCCTGACTGATTCACTCCACCGGCTAGAGTTCCGTCCGGCAATACCCGGGGCCAACTCACAGAGAAGCGATAAGCCTTCAGGCCCATGTACTTCATCAGCGCCACATCTTCTTTCATTCTATGATAATGATCACAGGCAACGTTACCGGTTTCTTTTCTTTTGATCTTCCCTCGGGCCGCGAAGTCATCCCAGATCGAAGGTCCCTTACCATCGGCATCATGGCCTCCCTCGATCTGGTAGGCCGCGGTGGCTGCACCCCATACAAAATCTCCAAAATCGGATGCTCTAAGTATTTGCGCACTGGAATCCTGCATGGGGACATTTAGAACTCTCCTGCCTGGCTGGCAATCTGTTCGGCAGGCGAAGGATCAAACCTGATATGCTTCTCGGACCTCTGAATGGTGATAATAGTCCGAAAATTGCATTGTCTTTTGCTGCGCAGCAAACCATTCATTGCTATGAGTAAAAACGGTAGATTGTGGTTACGCAGCTGGTTCTGGCGATTGATTCTTGCTGCTGTAATTCTAATTGTGCCGCCATTTCTAATAAGTGGTACTCTTGTGGCCCTGGTTGTGCTATCCGATTACAACGGTATCTGTCCGGGGATCATGGATATTCCCGCTTACGAATGCAGCGTCTGGGAATTTGCAGCGAGAAATAGTATCAGCCCTTTTGCTTTACCATTGCACATCTTGATTTTCATGGCATACTGGGCCATATCTATTCCTGGAGTCGTCGCTGTTCTGGTGTGGAAATGGTTCAGTGAGTCCAGAGGCATGGCACCGTAACCTGCGCAGCAATTCGATACCCATTGATAATAAAAAAGGCGACCCGAGGGCCGCCCTTTGACCAGCAGATGCTGGATTGAGTTTCGATTCCTTACTTGGAGTAGAATTCGATGATTTTCTGAATGTTAATTCTGGTAACTGGAACATCGTCAGGGTTTGTAATTCCCATGAATTTTCCCGAGATACCGTCTTCCTGCAACTCCAGATACTGAGTGGGATTGTTTCCAGCAGGTCTGGCTTCCAGAGCGAATTTCACTCGATCCAGTTCCCTGGAAGCAGGGTGCACTCCGACCACATCGCCCACCTTTACCTGAAAGCTGGGGATATCAACACTCTGATCGTTCACAGTTACATGACCGTGGTTAATGAGCTGTCGAGCATCAAAGATGCTACGAGCCAGTCCAAGACGGTAAACCAGAGTCATCAGTCGGGACTCCAGCATGAACAGGAAGTTATCCGCTTTGTTACCCTGAAGCTTGGATGAACGCTCAAAGGTTTTGAAGAATTGCTTTTCCATCATACCGTAGGTTAAGCGAAGCTTCTGCTTTTCCAGGAGCTGCTCACCGTAAGGTGATCTTTTTCTTCTTCGTGAACCGGGTCGGTGTCCGGGAGCGTAAGGTCGCTTGATAGAAGGACACTTTGGATGATTGTAAAGGCAATAACCTACCGTGCGGCAGATCTTATGCTTTGGTTTTCTAATTGTAGCCATTTTCCTCTAAACCCAAATACCATAATACCGGAATGGATAACCGATGCTTGCTTTGGGGGCAGCCGCTAATTTTGTCAGATGACGCGGTATTTCAGCTCAAATAAATTGAGCCTGCCAGAGGTCAGAGCGCCAGAGAAGCCCCATGTGTAAACTGAAAAAGACTACCGGAGTCCGTTAATGGGCCGCATTGGCAGACTGGGCCTGCCGTAGGTTCTAACTTCAGATGATCCGAAGCAGATCTTGTGTAGCAATGTGACATAATCCGGGCCCTTAATCCGGCCGCGCAATGTGACATAATCCCGCTCCTTAACTCAGCCAGGCAATGCGACATAATCCCGCTCCTTAACTCAGCCGGGCAATGTGACATAATCCCAAAGACCCTCGGCATTACGCAGTTAGAATTGATCTGGCACTGAGTGGTATAAAGCCTGGTGCAGAGCGCGAATTCCCGCCTCAGGTAATTCTATTTATGATAAGAAATCGAATCTGGCCGGAAGATCAGCAATAGGATCCCCAGTACGATTTGCAATCCTGCTTGCCCGTGCTGGCCGAACTGCGGACCTGTTCGGGATGTCTTCTACTTCTTCCAATGATCCGCTACCTGGGGTTGAGCCGCTGCAGCCAAGTTTACAGGAGGCCACTCGGTCCGGCCTTCTTCTGATCAATATTTCCGGATTGGATCGTCCGGGCATTACTAGAGCTATTACGGAGATTCTGGCTCATTATAACGTTCAAATCCTGGACATGGGGCAGTCGGTAATTCATGAAACCCTATCTCTTGGTATTCTAATCCGCATTCCTCCTGAGCAGCAGGGAGCACCGGTGCTCAAGGATTTGCTCTTTAGAGCCCATGACTTTGGCATACCAATAAATTTTACTCCGGTGGATCAGCAGTCCTATGATCGATGGGTAGGTCATGGAGGTTTGCCCAGATACATTGTGACATTGCTTGGTCGAGATCTGCGTGCCAGCCATGTACATCAAGTAACTCGAATCATTGCCGAGCAAGGATTGAACATAAACTCTATCCGCCGTCTATCCAGACGAATACCCGGACCTGAACTGGCAGACCTGGATCGCTCCCTGGAGCCGGAAAAGCCGGTGGAGGGAAGCAAGAGACGACCTCCAGTATGTCTGGAGTTTCAGGTAAGTGGAAACGATGTAAACTTTGGCCGACTCAAAGAGACTCTGCTTATGGCTACTTCGGATCTGGGAGTGGACATTGCATTCCAGAAGGATGATCTATACCGACGAAATCGCCGTTTGATTGCATTCGATATGGACTCCACACTAATTCAGGCAGAGGTCATCGATGAGCTGGCAAAGGAAGCCGGTGTCGGTGAAGAGGTGGCCCGGATTACGGAAAGCGCCATGCGAGGCGAAATCGATTTCAACGAAAGCTTCAAGCGAAGGGTAGGACTTCTTAAAGGAATGTCCACCGAGTTTCTTGAGGGCATTTATGAAAGACTTCCGGTCACAGAGGGCGCTCCTCATTTGATCAAAGTACTAAAATCTATGGGATATACTACAGTGATTCTGTCTGGAGGATTTACTTTCTTCGCAGAGCGATTGCGTCAAAAACTTGGAATGGATTATATCTTTGCCAATGAGCTGGTAATCAAGGATGGTATTGTTACAGGAGAGGTTCAGGAGCCCATCGTCAATGGGGCACGAAAAGCTGAACTACTGGCCGGAATTGCTGAAAAGAAGGGAGTGCGAAAGGAGCAGGTAATCGCAGTTGGCGATGGAGCCAACGATCTACCCATGCTGGGAATGGCCGGCCTTGGAATCGCCTTTCGTGCAAAGCCCGTAGTGCGCAAAGAGGCAGATCAATCTATCAGTAATCTGGGACTGGATGCCATCCTGTACTTACTTGGTTACAGACATGAAGATTTCCCCAATGAACTTTAGCCTGGATGGATCCTCGGTATTCGGGTCCAGGAGTCCCACTGGAAAATGTCAGGAAATGAATAAGGCCGGCATATTAAGATTTTCTCCAATCATCTAGCTTCTCTCGTTTAAGAGTTCCAGAATTATGGAGCGAATCTTTTGCAATCGAACCTGGCCTTCCAGAGTATCATAGAAATCCGTGGAAGCACGGGCCAGGGCTTTGAGCAGTGGTTCAATTTGACTTTCATCATCTCCGCCCCATCTGTTACGGATGAGCAGGCCCGCCATATCTCCTTCTACCAGAAGAATTAGATCATCCAGGGTATGACTCTCCGGCGGAAAGTTCGTAGGCTGGGCCCTCCCTAGATTCACAAGGAATTGTGCTATACGCCCGGGTGGAATGTCTCGGATCAGATTTCTAACTATTTTTTGGATGTCCAGTTGGACGATCCGGATAGAGACAGCTGTTTCATCCGCAGCAGGTTGTAATTTATATCTCTCCTTTCTCATCTTGCGATTTTAGACGGTAGCTGTGACAGAAAAGTTTTAGCATCATCATTCGGGCCTGGATTTGCCCGGTGGGACCTGATACCGGTGGGATCTGAAAATAGTAAGAAGGATTTGATTTCACCCAATGATGGAAAAATGGCCGATCGGAGGGGCTATCCTTGCTTAATTGTCCCTGTGAGCGAGAAACCCTACCCGGATTCCGAATCTGAACCGGAAAAAGCCGGAGTCGAATCTAAACCGAAAACAGAATCATTGAACAAGAAATCTACTGAAGGACCCAGATCAGGAATGGCCAGAAGTAGCTCTCTGGGAAGCCTGGTGGGTGGCCTGGGAGCTTCCCTGGTGGGAGCGTTCTTACGAAAACCCTTTCAGAATGAACAGAAGCGAGCTGGCTTTCTCGAGGAAATGTGGCTCAAGGAAGCCCGGCGGATGGTGGGAAAGCTTGGAGAATTGAAAGGGGCTGCGATGAAGCTGGGGCAGATGCTCAGTCTGCATGAGCATATTCTGCCACCGGAAGCTGCCCGAATTCTGAGTCAGCTACAGAAGGCCGCGCCACCCATAGGATTTGATACTATTAATCAGGTCTTAGAAGATGAATTGGGCGAAAACCTGGCTCTTGTTGAATTCATTGACCCGGAGCCTTTCGCATCCGCCAGCATAGGTCAGGTGCACCGAGGAAAACTAAGAGATGGAAGCGAGGTAGTATTCAAGGTTCAGTATCCGGGTGTGGATCGTGCAGTCCGGCAGGACATTAAGCAGCTTCGCTGGATGGCCGGTCCTATGGTGAACTTCATGACCGGTGGATCTGCCGGCCCGATTTTCGATGAACTGGAAGAAGTAATGCTCCAGGAGCTGGACTATATTCAGGAGTTACAGAATCTCGAAGAAATGCAGGATCTACTGACCAATGATCCGCATAGAATCGTTCCCCGTGGTTTTTCTGAATTGAGCTCCCGCAGAGTGCTGACCATGGAATTGGCTGATGGTATGAGTTTTGATCAAGTGCTGCAATCCGATGTAGATCAAAGTCTGCGAGATCAGTGGGCCCAGGCTTTTGCACGAACATTCGCGCAAGGTGTCTTTTCTCACAGATTCCTGCATGCAGATCCGAACGCCGGGAATTTCGCATTTCGCAGGGATGGAAGCCTGGTACTGTTCGATTTTGGCTGTATGAAGCGAGTACCGTTTCGTATCTCTCGTGGATATGGCGATCTACTAAGGGCTGTCTTTTCCGAGGAAGATGAACAGATTCCTGAGATTCTACAAAGGGTAGGTATTCATCGTGCGGATGGAAGGCCTCTGGAGGTATCCCTTTTAAAACCCCATGCAGATATCATTCGTCAGGTGTTTGGCCAGGATGGATACACATTCGGCGAGGATCGGGTTCTGTACGACAGGATTCTTGATCTGAGCAGGCAGCAATGGTTCGATTCTCTGGGCATTAAATTTCCAAGGGAAATTCTATTTATTCATCGCACACTTGTGGGCTATTTTGGCAACTTCAGCCGATTAAAAGCCACCGGGCCCTGGCGAACGATTCTATTGGAAGCCCTGGAGGATGCTGACCTGGCCGATGGGATTGAAAGGGAGTCTGTCACTGCCTTGAAATAAAAGAAAAGGGGCCTTTCGGCCCCAGCACCCTTTCAGATCTCTCGCCCTGTTTTTCTTTTTTCAGGCAATTTCAATTATTTGTTATTGTTTATCAGGCCAGTAAGCTGCGCAACATCCAGGCAGTCTTTTCATGTATATGAAGACGCTGGGTCAGTAAATCCACAGTGGCCTCGTCGTTTCCATTTTCCGCTGCAGGGAAGGCCTCACGCAATGTCCGAATCGTGCTTTCCTGTGCTTCCACCAGGTTGGCCAGCATATCTTTTGCCGGTGGAACTTCGCTGTCTTCTTTTATGCTGGTCAGCGCTGCAAAGTCCTTGTAGCTTCCTGGTGCGTAATGGCCCAGAGCTCGAATTCGTTCCGCGATTTCGTCTACCGAGGTCCAGAGTTCATTGTACTGATCCATGAACATGCGATGCAGAGTATCGAACATTGGCCCGGTTACATTCCAGTGATAATTATGAGTCTTTAGATAGAGTGTATAGGTGTCTGCCAGAACCTTCTTCAGTCCCTCCACAATCCGGGCTCGATCGGCTTCCGGTATGCCAGTATTCATTGCAGTTACATTCATCGAAGTTCTCCTTTGCCGCAAAGCGTCTTAATGGGTTTTAGTAATTCTAGATTTAGAATAATTCTAAACACCTCTGCCGACAACCATTTTTTGTCCTGGCTTGCCCATAGGACGACACTTTTCTCTGGTTCATTTCAGTGACGGAAAAACCCTAAAACTCTCTGGATCGTTAAGAGGTGCAGTGCTGGTCTGCTACCATGCTGGCTTACGGAGAGCAGGAAAGTCTGCCTGTGGAAATTTTGAGGGATGAAACTACAGGATTTCCCCTGCTGTCTGAGGCGGATGGTATACTTCAGCTAATTCTGGCCTATCTTGAATTACCCTATTCCGTAACCGAACATGGATGCGGTAAGAAGGCCAGTTTGATTATTGATTATCTTCTGAAGTTGGGAATTCCGGCCCATGGTCTGGCCCGCGGTATGATCCTGGAAGCGGACATGTCGCCGGAAGCGATGGTGGAGACTGACTTTCGCAAGCGTCCTCATGCTCTCGTGGCCTCCAATCCGCTCAATTCTCTTTGTGACCTGGATGATCAACGCCTGGTCTCGCTGCTTATGGAGACTTGCCGTAGAGTGGATGCCGCAGAGGGAATCATTCAAACCGGTCCTTACATTTTACGCCATGATTCGGAAGTTCAGTTTGTGCAGGCAAGAAGCCACATTTATCCAATTCTATGGTTCTGGGATCCGGATTCCCGGAAAGCCCGGCGGCTGGTGATCGATCCCAGTCTGGACCGAAGTCAATTGCTACATCCCGGACGGATGCGTGAATTGCTAAATGCCCGCGAGGCTTTGATGTTTCAGGCCCCTCTGCTTGGCTATTTCCGGCTTGAGACTTTTGCACTTACAGAAAAGCAGCAATCCTTCCTGAATTCCCGGTTCAGTCAAGGAGCCACCGATCTAAGCGAATCAGAAGTCCACCAGATTGTTGAGAGCCTTTCGCAGGATGAGCATGCAAGTCTCATTCGGGAGATGACCGGAGCACAGGAGAGTTCCCTGGGAGATCCGGCTACCTAGACCTATGCGAATAACCTTCAGGGCTGGGATCGCTCCCGGGATAGTGAGCAGGACCGAAACACTGGACGTGCCGATGCTATACGAAACCTGCGAAGAAAACTAATTAAATCAAGAGAGGAGCGTCAGGGGGATGCCCCCGATTTACGAGCCCAGATTCGTGAGACGGTGGACCATGCTGAAGTCCATAGAGTCTGTGCCGAAGATGCTGCCTGGTCGGCCAGGGCCCTGGCTCCGCTGGCTGATGTGACAATGACGGCTGTTTACTTCAGTTCCCTGCTGAAACTCGATGCTGCTCTGGAGCGACAGTCAAATCTTCCCGAATACATAATCGACCCACAGCATTTGCATCAGATGCGTGGTCTGGGTGTGCGACTGAGGCGAAGAGTGGACTGGCTGGCAGACGCCTCAATGAATTCCGACGGGGAGATCGATGCCCGCGCATTAAGCGAGCCCTATTTTGACGCTGCCTTTGAGACTATTCGTCAGATGAACTCAGCCGGCCTTTTTGTGGCCATCGATTCAGCGGGCAACATCCATGGACTGTACTTGCTCGATGAGGAAGCCTATCGGATTCGCAAATCCGGTGAACTGGGAGACCTGCTACGGGAATCCATCCACCATATTTCGCACATTGATTCCGTTAAGAATGCTGGACGATTTGATGGTAGGCTTGGTGTTACAGGAGGTATCGAGGTAGCACATATACTCAGGGATCTGGAGAAATTCTGTCAGCGTAAAGTTCTAGCCCCGGACAGTGAATCTTCTGTTCGAACTCATGTAAGCGCCCTTCTGGGAGAAGAGATGACATTTACAGGCGAAGGAGTGTCTATGCCCGGAAGCTCGGCGCTGACCGGCCAGGCTTCTGTAGAATCGATCTATAAGATGAAAAACCATGAGGGTCAGCTCTTTAAGGATCGTTTTCTGGTGTTCCTTCGATGGCTGGCAGCCAGACAGGAATCCGGTCAGGTTGTGCTTCTGAACCAATTTTCTGTGGGCGGAAGCGATGAGGAGTTATTAGAATCCTGCTTTAAGCCCGGAGGGTTTTTCACCAGGCATACTTTCGAGCGTCACATCGAACAGGGCCCTATACTGGACAGGCATTCCGTGCCTATGACTCTAGTTTCCGGGATCATGGGGATTCATCAGGAGGATTTTCATTTCCGGGGAGAGAATGCTGAGGCCGCCGCTCTGGACTTTAATAGAAGGTTACGGGAACTGAATCTCCAGAGTGAATTTACGGAAGCGCGTATTACCGTAGGAATTACCAGAGGAGAGTCGGACTATATATGTCATGAAGATACCCTGGCCATGCGATGGACTCTGGACGGGGAGCTCAATCATGCCGGTGCCACCGATGTTTATGACAGGAAGGATCCGGGGGTCGCATTAGCCAGATTGGCTCAGGAATTCTACCGACTTGTAGATCGGAGAAAAGCGAAACAGGATTCCTTGAAACCCCTGGCAGGTAATGTTCGTTTCAATCCAGGAATTAATCGAAATGTTATTCCCGGTTCCGCAAGCATAACTCTAGCCGTGCGGGGAAGTCTTTCTCGGGATGATGCAGATAGCCTGGCGCAGGAGCTTCAGGGTTTTACAATAGGAACACTGGCCAAGCGAGTCTCTGCTGGAGGGGAAGGTATAAGGCTTTCGCGTATGGAATCCATGAGTTATATCAATGTGCACGATGGGGCCATGGTCTCGATTGATCTACGAACTGCCACGGAAGAACTGACCAACCGAATTCGCAAAGAAATCGACTCCCTGATTTCTAAGCTTCAGAAGGAATTTTCTGTCCGGGCGCAATCGTTGGTCCAGCAGCAGGTTAAGCCTTTTCGCCTAAAAAAATCGGGACAGGTATTGCTTATGGAAAGAAGTTATGGAGGCAGCCATAATCCTAACGAAGCCGAATTGCAAACAGATCTTACAAGGGGCACAATTCTTCAATTTCAGGTGGTCTACGAATTACTTCAGAAAAAGAATCTTCCCTCTGGCTTCAATCTTTATAGTTTCACAGAGGAACGGATTCCAGAAGTATACAGGAAGAATCTCTCGGAGTTCATTTCCGGGGCATTGCACGATACATGTAACATTGCCGCATCTGCAGCGGAGCCCACCCGAACCGGGAATTAATCCGGGCTGCTGGTTTTTAGTAAATACTCCATGATGTCCCTTAGATGCAGGGAACCGGCCAGCGTACCATCGGGATTCATTACAGGCAGAATCTTAATTATTTCTCCATCCATCATCTGATGAATGGCATGCGAAAGCGCATCATCGGGCTGACAGAATCGAATGTGCTTTTTCATGATTTCTCCTGCGGTGTCTGCGGTAACATGATGCAATATTTCTCTGCCCGAATATCGAGCTAACTCACCACGGTATGGGGCACGCTTCATCGGCGGCTGGCTATGGAGATAAAAATCAGAACGTCTTGTATGCTTCAAATGTCTGGCCAGGTCTCCCAGACTGATCAGCCCTTGGATGCGATGATCGATATCCTCCACGAGTATGATACGATCTTCAGAGAGGTTGGTCATCTGTTCCACCAGAGACGGTATTGGCAGGTCCTCAGGAACTACAAGCAGCGGCTCCTGCGATCTCCCGGGACCCAGGAGAAAATCTCTGACAGTTGGTTTTCCATCAATTGTCATTTTCCGTAACCTTTGCTGTATTGGATAGATCCGCTCGCACCGAATGGGCTTCCCCGGAAAGAATCAATGCTTTGCGAGTGAAGATCGGACCTACAAGCTCATTTACTGTAGTAGTAGCAATAACTACGCTCAAGAGAATTTCGCTAATGGACTCTGGAAAATCTGCGCGAGCATGGGCCTGAAGAGCCAGGCCTAGCGCCACACCGGCCTGGGGCATAAGAGCCATGCCTGTGTATTTTCGAATTGCCGGAGAGGCGTTGGAAATTCGACCAGCTAAATAAGTCCCGGAAATCTTTCCTGAAATTCGTGCCACAAAGTATACCGCCGCAAGTACCCATGCTGTACCAAGGATGTCCCACTTTATATGAATACCAGATAGGATAAAAAAGAGGGTAAAGATGATGCTTTCAAAGGAGTCCGATAGGATTGAATACAGCGAATCAAAATGTTTGTAGGTATTAACCAGCATCATACCGAGCACCATGCAGGCCAGCAGTCCTCCCGACTCCATATAGGTGGCCGCGCCGGAACAAATTAAGATCATGGTAAAGGCAGGAAGTAACATGCTTTTTCGATTCTGGATTCGCTTGAGTATCAACTGAAGTAGTAGAGCACAACCCACGCCGATCAATACAGAGAGGCCTACTTCACGGAAAGCAGCCCAGACAGATGTAGCCAGGGAAGATTCATTTCCAAGAAGCATTCCGGCACCCGCTGTTGCTACTGCAAATGTAATGAGTGCAAGACCGTCATCGGCTGCGACGACGGACAGAATAACTGTTGTAAGAGGGCCGCGGGCACGTTGCTCATGTACTACAGATAGCGTGGCGGCCGGGGCTGTTGCGCCTGCAATGGTTCCAAGCACCAACCCCAGGGCCAGAGAAATCTCTAATCCGAGACCCATTTGCCAGGCCACCAGGAAGCTTGCAAGGGACACCAGGAGGACAGCACTGTAGAATTCCCAGAACAGAACTGTTATTACCAGTTTACCAAGCTTTCGCAGCCTGCTCCATTGAAGGCTCCCTCCAATTAGAAATCCAATAATGGCCAGCGCTAGATCTACAACTACGGCACTTTGCTCCAGGAATCCATCCGGTAGTATTCCCAGAGCACCAATGAGAGCGCCGGTTAGAATAAACAGACTTACCCCTGGCAGGCCCAGGCGTTCGGCCAGAAATTCGCTTCCAAATCCGGCCAGAAGCAGGATTCCTACCCACAATAGCGGAGTTTCCATCAGTTGTACAGCTGCTCCCGCCTTACGGTAGATTCGATAAATTCATAATACGAGCTCAAATTCATGTCCGACCTAAAATATACACGCATTATCGCAACCCTTGGACCTGCCAGTCAAGAAGAGCAGCAAATTAGAGATTTGATACGCGCTGGAGCCGATTGCTTTCGATTGAACTTTTCCCATGGGGACGGTCCATCCATGGAGCCCTATCTGCAAAAGATACGCAAAGTGAGTAAAGAGGAGGGAAAACATATTCCGGTTCTCGCAGATATTCAGGGCCCCAAGTTAAGAGTGGGTCAGATGGCTGAAGGAGTGGAACTAAGGGATGGGTCAATGTTTACGATTACGAATCGAAATGTTGAAGGAAGCGAAAAGGAAGTGCATTCGCCATACGATAAACTTTCGCAGGATTTGAAACCAGGACATAGAGTACTTCTGGCAGATGGAAGCATAGAGCTCACCGTTGAAGCCATCGAAAAACAGGATGTGCTCTGTCGTGTAGTGCACGGTGGCGCGTTGTCTTCAAATAAAGGAATGAATTTGCCGGATACGGAAGTCAGCGCCAGCACACTTACAGATAAAGATCGCACCGATCTAAATTTTGTTGGCAAATCTGATATTGATCTGGTGGCCATTTCTTTTGTTCGTCGTCCTGAAGATATCCAGGATGCCCGAAAAGCTCTTGGCGGATCCAGGATACCTGTGCTTGCAAAACTGGAGCGTCCAGAAGCACTAAATCAACTTAACGAAATCCTGGAAGAAGCGGATGGAGTCATGGTGGCACGGGGCGACCTGGGCGTTGAAATTGAATTCGAAAGAGTTCCTTTTGTGCAAAAACAGATCCTTCAAAGAGCTTCGGTTCGGGGAAAGTGGGCCATAGTGGCTACCGAAATGCTGCGAAGCATGGTTGATCATAGCAGACCAACAAGAGCCGAAGTGACTGACGTGGCCAACGCAGTTCTGGATGGCGCCGACTGCGTTATGCTATCCGAAGAAACTGCCATGGGAAAGCATCCATCCATAGCCATTCAGGCGATGATGCGAATCTTAAAGGCCGCTGACTCAGCGGATGCAGTTGATCGAGAAAGATTTGAAGCAGACATTATAAGTTTTGCTGCAGGAGCCGCGGGCGCCGCCGTCAGTGCGGCTGAAAGACTGGGTGCTCGAGCCATTGTAGTTCTGGCCGGATCTAACGTTACCGCACTGCTTCTTTCCAAGTGGAGGTCCAGAGTGCCCATCCTGGCACTATCTGGCGGCGAAAGTACGTTGCGAAGGCTCAATGTACTTCGAGGGGTTATTCCCGTAAAAATTGAAAATCATGCCGGCATGGAAGAGCAAATTCGACATGCAGATGCGCGATTGATTGAGGAAAAATGGGCCAGCCCCGGCGATACTATCGTAATAGCAGGAGCTATTCCTCTGGGAGAAGGTAAGGAAACGAATTCCATACGATTTCACAGGGTTCGTTCTGTTACTTGAGCTGAACTTGAGTCAGCCGACAGCAAAGCGCTGCTTTCAATAGGCTTCATAGTTGCCCGATGATTGCATCCTGAATCGGGTTAACCAGGATCTCGTACGGCGGTATTCCAGAGTTTTCAGGGCCGACTCAAAGCGCCGACCCATAACCCTGGCATCCGAGGCCGGAATCAGTTATTGCTTGCTCGGCCCATGATCATTCCAATGCCACCAACAATAAGTCCACCTACTAGAATCAAAGCAGCGATCCAGGGATTGTCAGTAAGGTCCATATTTCTATACTGAAGATGAAGATCCCAGATGGAATTGGCCATACTGGCGCCGCCCAGAAAAATACCTACTCCGCCCAGACCGCGGACGATTGATGTGATGAAGTTCATTGAATTACCCCTTGAAGATTATCGAAGTCCAGAGGTTGATATTACTAAACTAATGGGAAAGCGTTTTTTGATTTGAATTAGTGAAAATTGTGCGGTCATAGCAAAAAGATCAATTTGCGCAGGGGACTGGGTATGCGATGGTTTGCACCAGAGCCTGGGCTTCTGCGATGGTATCGCTCCTGGACCCGGCACCTTCGGCAAATCGCATGAGGCAGACCGAAGAGGGGCCATAGCCTGGAAGGAAGATACACTCCCTGGCAAGGCACGATGTGGCAGTAGTTTTTCTAAATGGCCTCCTGGCCTGAGAGAACAAAAGGGCCGAAGTTTACAGAATTGGGGGGTCTTGCGCTCAATGGAGTATCCAATTTATTGATTGTCCATTCTTGGGAACTTTCCATGAAAATCATCAGCCGCGAATTGTTCAAAGTTTACCAGAAGGTTTCTGATACTCGGCTCAGGAGTTTCGGACGATGACTTGTAGCTTTTTAATGACCGCAAAGCCAGGGCCCGGGCTCCGTTCATGTTCTTTCTCTTCACGTGCTCCAGAGAGGCGGCCAACTGAATCAATGCCAGATGAAGCGAAGGCCGGGGCCTACCATGCTCAATCCAGATTTCTTCCATCAGTTCATGGGCATCATAGAATTCTTGCGAATTGATCAATTCCTGAAAACCAATGAATTGTTCCGATAGCATATAGGTCTATGACATCGAGGATAGCAGCATTTAGCAAAGAATTTTCTTTTGCGAACCAGGATGAAATGGAGTCGCTTACGGCTTTCTAGAACCAGCTACTCTTCCTTCGCCGACTTTTTTTAAGCCCTATGGCACCCATGAGCCCCCGGGTAATCTCTCGAGCAACCGTTCGACCTACATCCCGGACAATCTTACTATCGAACACTTTTTCCATCAAGGACTCTTCCTCTTCGGTTTTTCTTTGCGATTTCCGTGTGCTCCCTTTTTTATCGTCGTTCGAATCTTCCAGGCGTTTCTCTGCCTTTTCGTTCAGGATTTCATAGGCGCTTTTGCGATCCACGGATTCATTGTATTTCTGTGCAAATTCAGAGGCCTTTACCAGATCATTTACTTCTGCAGTGCTCAGCACATCCATTCTGGAGCAAGGGGCGCACATAAGACTGTGCACAAGGGGGGTAGGCTTTCCTTTCTCTGTCAGGCCGGTAATCATGGCTTCGCCGATTCCCAGTTCAGTGAGAAGACGGTCAGTCTTATAATCATCGCTCAAAGGGAAGTTTTCTGCAGCGGTCTTGATGGCCTTTCTATCTTTGGCGGTAACCGCTCGTAGTGCATGCTGCACTCTGGTTCCAAGTTGCGAAAGCACGGCAGCCGGAACATCCTGTGGATTCTGAGTTACGAAAAAAAGACCCACTCCCTTGGAACGAATTAGCTTGGTCATGGTTTCTATTTGTTCCAGAAGAGTTTTGCTTGCACGATCGAATATTAGGTGGGCTTCGTCTAGAAAGATTACAAGCTCAGGTTTATCCGGATCGCCCAGTTCTGGCATCTCTTGATAGATTTCGGCCAATAGCTGCAGCATAAACGTAGAAAACAGAGCAGGCTTGCTTTGCATGTCCATGAGTCGGACTATGGAAATGACTCCCTGTCCGTTTCTCTTTTGAAGTAGGTCCTTAACTTCAAAGGAACGTTCGCCAAAAAATTCATCCGCCCCTTGCTGTTCCAGGGCTACTATTTTGCGAAGAATAGTGCCGGTGGATGCGCCGGAAACCTTTCCGTAGTCTTCCTCGAAGGATTCTTTACCGTCCTCCATTACGAAGGTTAGGGCCTTCTTTAGGTCTTTAAGGTCCAGAAGTAGCAGTCCTTTATCGTCGCAGAACTGCATAATAACGGTGAGTACGGAAGACTGGGTATCATTCAGATCAAGTATTCTAGACAGAAGAAGAGGACCAAACTCAGTAACCGTGGCTCTTAGAGTTCCGCCTTTTGATTTCTTGCTCAGACTGTAGAGCTCGCAGGGCAGGGCCATGGGCTTGTAATCTGCTCCGATGGTTTTCATCCTCTTTAGGATGCCATCGCTTTTTTCTCCCGGAGCGGCCAGTCCTGAAAGGTCACCCTTAATATCCATGACCAGGCAGGGCACGCCCTGCAGGGATAGTTCGCCTGCCATATGTTGCAGAGATTTCGTTTTTCCTGTACCGGTTGCCCCTGCGATAAGACCATGCCTGTTTAAAGTCTTAAGGGGGAGTCGAATTTGACAGCCTTTCTGCGGCTCCCCATCCTTCATGGCCAGTCCAAGAAGGATGCTTTTGTCCGGGTCCAGTTCGTATGCTTTGTTGATTCTAGATGCGAAATCAGTGGCCATGGACCAATATGAAAAAATTGGAAGGCCAGGTCAATCCAAACGCCGGCCCCAGGCGTTGAGCCTTAATCGCGTATTAGTGAGACTCTTTCCAGTAATCTTTCAGAAATCCATCTCGGCCGGAACCGACTCGATAGCGGTTGTAATGTACCGGGTTCTTCTTGTAGTAATCTTGATGGTAATCCTCTGCAAGCCAGAACTTGCCGGAGAATGGCAGAATTCTAGTGACGATGGGCTTTTCGAATCGCCCGGACTGTGCGAGTTCCTGTTTACTTGATTCTGCCAGGCTTTTCTCCTCTGGCGTCTGGTAAAAGATGACTGTGCGATATTGCTCGCCTATGTCATAGAATTGACCATTGTCCTGCATCGGATTAATATTTCTCCAAAAGATTTTTAAGAGTTCTGAGTAGGTAATCTCCTCTGGATCGTACAGAACGATAACAGACTCAATGTGCTTTGTGGAACCGGAGGCAACTTCTTTGTAGGAAGGGCCCTGCTTCTCTCCGCCGGTATATCCGGAATACACTTCTTTGACTCCGGGTACCTTTTCGAATGGACCTTCCATGCACCAGAAACAACCGCCGGCAAAGATGGCTACGGAATACTCGGTGTTTTCCAGGTCGAAGGCCTTTGTAGAACCTGACTCTGCTCTTGCTTGATTTGCATCGCCGCAGGAGAATAGAAGTGAGGAAACTACCAGCAGGGCTCCCAGGCGACTGGTAGCACGGTTCTTGCGAATCCCATTTCTTGATCTGGTCGTCGCTTCGAGTGATGTCTTGCTTACTTCGCCTGGTTCCATTGTATTGCTCCAATTCGGAAAAAGATTCCTTCTGTACAGAGGAAATTTCGCCTGCGGAGCCCCGCAGGTTACAGCAAAGACTTTACCGGGTATCAAAACGATGTATAGTGGCCGGAAGCGATCCGGGAGACATAAATGCGATTTGGAGAATTCTTGGTACAACAAGGGGCAATTACAACCTCAGAATTGCTATCTGCATTGGAAACCCAGCGGCAGAGTTCCCGAAATTTGGCCCTTCTGGAGATCACCGGGGACACAATTACGGAAGGGGATCTGGTCCGGATCGACAGCCATCAGAAGTATGCAAGAAAAAGCTACGTTCAGTGCCTGCTGGAGCTGCGGATTCTTACAGAAGCTCAAGTAGATAATTATAAGGAATTAATCAATACTTACAGAATCCCTCTGGGCGAGATACTGCAGCGAATGGAGGTTCTTTCCCGGGGTGAAGTGCGTCACTGGCATGATCTGTATGAAGTAAGGAAGGAACGTACAGATGGGCTTGTTCGAATACTCTCCGGCGATGATTCATTTGCCCATTTCACTCAGGATGAATTGATCACCCTCACTCGTAGCGCACATTTGATGCATGTTCAACCCGGAGAGTTGATTTACGCAGAGGATACTCCTGCTGATGCAGTATATATAATCGAAACAGGAATGGTCTTTCTCAGTGCAGGTAGTGGTCAGGAAGCCATGGAGATTGGAGTACTCCAATCCGGCTCTATTTTCGGATTGCATGCGGCTGTCCTGGGAGAGGATCGACTGGAGGCTGCTCGGGCAGTATATTCGGGCCACATCTGGAAAGTGGATTACTCTGAGATTCGCATGATTGTTGATAAGGCTCCTGAGCAATCTCTTGACCTGACAAAGAGCGCTGCCCGCAACATGTCCTACATACTTCGCAGCGTACGGGATCGCAAACGGGCTTTTGAAAGCAATGTGTTCACCATTTTCCATGTGCGCTCAGACGCTTCCTCCTCTGTCGATTTTTCCGTTTCCTTATTGGCCGGACTGGAGAATCATATATCAGGAAAAACGCAGGTCATATTCAATCGCACTCAAGACGAATTTCCTGAAGGAACTTCAGATTTCTCTTCTGGTTCTCTCAACCTCCTACATTTGCCAGGATTGAACGAATCAAAAGATTACCACCGACTCCTTGGATGGATTCATGAAGAGGCCAGGCATATAGAAAACCTTATATTTTTTGTTGAAATGGATCCTCACAGGGGAATTTCTCAGGAGTTGATGGGTCTCTTATCGGAGAGTAGTAGGCAGACCGTTACAGTGTGCGAAGACTCCCGAGTACCTGCGGGTCTGGAGTTCAACCCTCGAAAGGATCGAGTGTACTTGCAGCGAAGTCATGAACCAGACCAGGGGCATGACTTTGATTTATTGAAACAGAGAGTCGGCAAGGTGCTCGGGCCAGTACTCATTGATCTGTCCGACAAAACATCCATCGAATTGATCCAGAGACGCTTGTTTCGTAGGGAGGTTGGAGTTGTCTTTGGAGGCGGAGGAGCAAAATGTCCGGCCCACATAGGTGTTATGGCTGTCCTGGAAGAAGAAGGTATTCCGGTGCATATGGTTGCTGGAAGCAGCAGCGGAGCACTGATTGGTGGACTATGGTGCCATGGTTACGGTGCCACAGAGTTAGAAAAGATTTATCTGGACTTCTGGCAGTACAAGAAACAAAGATTTCCGGACTGGGTTCTTCCCTTTCGCGGCCATGTTGCTGGTGGAAAACCCGGGAGTCGATTCTTGCTGAAGCACATGGGTGATTCGAAGACCTACGATTGTAAGATCCCCTTCTATCCGGTAGCTGTTGATTTTAAACGAGGCAAGGATATACCCCTTTATGGGATTACAATGGAAAGGGCGATTTTTGGCTGTCAGTCGATTCCTGGTTTTCTGCCTCTGGTGCCCTACGAAGACACTTACCTGGCCGACACAGCACTTGCTAACAACGTTCCTTCTTCGGTATTGGCATCCGAAGGAGCCGCTGCCATTATCAGTGTTAATATCAGTCCATCCCCAGAGGGTACCTTTCGGGGACATTCATCAGTTCCGGGCAATATATTAAGAAGTTCAGAAGTGATGATGCATCAGACCACGTCCAGACACGTAGAGTTTACCGATATCGAAATCAAACCAGACGTAGGGATGTACGGAATGTTTGACTTTGATAAGAGCGATGTTTTTATCAAACTCGGCCGCGAAGCCACGCAAAAAAAGATACCCGAAATTCGCGCTCTGCTAGAGCAGCGAAACCTACTGTAGCTCTAATCAGAATTCGATTTGGTCCGTTTCTCTCGGTAGGCGGTTGCCAGAATCAGGAATGCAAGCAGGCACAGAAATGCTCCGAAATAACAGCTTGCTCGAATACCCAGGTCATCGCCGCGATCTTTGCCAAGAATCAAAAAAGATGCAAAGAAAGCCGCTCCGATGGTAAGTCCCATCTTAAAACTGAAATTTCTACCAGCCACATAGATTGCCTCGGATACCTGGCCATCCCTTTCTCGGGCTTCTTCTATTAAATCGGTAATGACTGCCATGACAAGCACCGTCATAGCTCCCAGGGGAATGCCGCCCAGACCAAATAGAATGATACCCTGAAGCACCGGGCTGAATTCATAGCGCCCCAGGGATCCAGCATATAAAAGCAATACAGACAAAAAGCCGATGGTAGCGAGCATTACCGCTTTTTTTCCCCAGATCCGGGCTGCGAAATTTGCCAGGGGCGCTGTCAGAATGGACGATGGAACCATGAGCAAAACCAGAAAGGCGTACAGTGATTCTTCTTTCTCGAGTAGCACAGTTACGTAGTAAACACCTCCGTTCTGGATTAGCTCCACGCATGCAAAGAAAATTGAATAGGCCGCAATAAAACCCAGAAAGGATCGATCCTTCAAAACCGCGCGAAACGATCCGGAGGCAATGTTTGGCTCTGTGATAGGGGTATCGGTTCCTCGAAGGGTGATCAATGGCACCAGCATAAACAGTGCGGCGATGAAAGCCAGGATACCGAATGAAATTTGGCGGGCCATAAGGGGAGTCTCACCCTGGTCCTCTAATAACGACCAGATTAGCGCGGACTGTGCTGCCAGGATAATTCCAGTGGATTCGCCCAGTCCCTGGGCCGTGGCCAGGTTGATTCGCTCGCTTTCCGTATGAGCAAGTGCGGACATATGAGCCAGGAAAGGAGTTACGTAAGCACTGAGAGCAACGAATACCAGTGTGTGGAAAACAGCAACCCATATGATATTTAGAATTCCGGGCCCCGCTTCGGGCGGTAGATAAACCAGGGCTACGGCGATGGCCGCGACCAGGAATGCCTTCTCCATAAAGGGTAATCTTCGTCCTCGCGGGTTTGTTGACCGATCCGTCAGGTAGGCGATGTAGGGATCTGCAAGCAGGTCCACGATTCGGGCCCCTACTATTATGGCAGTAAGGGTGGAAAGAAACCCAAAGAATGCATAAGACGATATTAATTGAGGCAGGCCTTCATGCTCGGGCGGTGCATAGAAATTTACCCAGTAAAGAACAATCAAGAACAGAGGAACTGTATAGCCAGTGGCCCCCAGCCAGTAAGTTAGATAGTGAATTTTCTTCATTATATATTAGTTTTAGTCCCTGAATATCCCATCTGGCATTTTTAAAGCAGAAGCGTCTGCAAACTTACTCCACCCGAGCGAATGCATTAAATGAACTGAGACTGTCTGCCTCCTCAGTTCTTACCACCCGAACTGTCAATCATGACTGCCGGGCTGCCCGGTGCCGGGAAACTGTAAGAAAGATTGGATAACCTGGCGATTTCAACCATACAATCATGCAAGAATACTTCCGGCCGATCCTTCGCAGAGAAGCTTCGCGGCTCACTAAATCGTAGAATGGCTCTACCACGGGGGAATCCCTTCAAATATTCGATGCCTGCGCAGTATACAGTCAGTGGGCTGGATTCTGGTGGTTTTCCGGCCAGAAAGCGAAAACCGGCAACCTTGCCTTCGCCCATGTTCTCTGGATATACGGTTTGTTCTGGAAAAAGGACCATCATATTTCCGGAACCTGGATTTAAGCCGCCCGGATTGCGCTCGAACAGAACCTTCCGTGCGAACTTCAAGTAATTGCGAGATTTTTCCGGCTTGTCCCGGTCCAGGGGAATACCACCTATTCGATAAAAGAAGCCCAGGTATCGTTTTCGGGCCAGGCTGGCCTTCATGATGCACCATGCATGTCTGCGAAAGGCCTTTAGCATCCCACGATATCCGAGAAGTATGTCCAGTTCTTGTCTGTGCTTTGCTAGAATCAGCACTGGACCGGTGGTCTGGGCTGAAGCCGGCAGACTATATTCTTGTCTGAACAGTATTCGCAGCAGGACAGCCCCTGCAAGAGATAACAGGGCCGATGCGATCCGAGTTTTTCCAGGATGCGTGGCGGTGGATGTGCTCATTAATATTAGTCCATCTGAAACTTGTATTCAATTCCAGAGTGCGAAGATACTAAATACTGTGCAATCGATGGAAAGAGTTATTACACATCTGAACTGTTGCAGCGAAGTCAATTCTATTTATCTTCGAAGGGCCCATGGCCCGGCCATTTCTAATGCGTTGGGACTATCGGTGGCCATGGGCGACAACACGATGATAGATCCACTGGATAAGGGAGTTCTGTGAGTTGCTAACCTTCATGTTTCCTTCGGTAGAGGAACTTTGTTTGGATTTGCTGCGAAACCCTGTCAGGTGAACGATAAGCAGAATCGCTGCAAGTGCCAGGGAGGCGATGGCCAGCCCATCGGCAAGGATGAAGCTATGCCAGTTTGCTGTTCGATATAAGAATGGCGGAGCCGGTAGCACCAGAATCATTCCCATGAGTAAAAACAGTGAATAGGTGCGCATCTCTGCGAATAGCCTGCCTCCACTGCCCATGAGAATTGCGGCCACGGAAAGGTGAATCACCGCGAAGCCCGCATATTCGCCTGTGGGTCGTTCCGGAGGATTGGTGCCCAGAACAAATACAAAATTCCAGAGTATATAAGCGGCAATCCAGATCCTTCCCAGATCGTATTCTACCCGACCGGCATTCCGTTGAATGCTCCCGGGACCCGTAAGAGTTAATATTAGTATCACACCTGCAACTGCATTCAAAAGGTTGCCACCCATGGATCGTTCAGGACCTCCTGAAACAACATCCAGTATCTCAAAGGCCACAGCTTCCAGAATGTTGACTATGAAAATGATGTACAATGCAATTCGTGGCCAGTTTGGTTGACTGCCAGCGAATCTGTACCATCCCACGATCAGACAGGCAAGGCCAGTGGACAGAAACTTCAAATATGCGAATGCTCCATCGGTGTGCGAAAACTGAGACTGGAAAAGCGGAAAAGAAACTCCGCTGATGCAGAGTATAATGGCCAAAAAGAAAACAGATTTTGGCAGCCTGGATAATACAAAGGTCACCAGGGCAACGGTCAGGATCATTATTGCGATCCAGATTAATATCTCAATCATCTGTTTCTCCAGATTGTGCAGAAATCAAAGATACCAATATACGGCAGGCATGTTTCGAAGAGCACCGAATAGTTACAACTTTCCTGAAACTCTCTCTGGAACGCTTAAGCGCAAGAAGAATCGGAGAAATTGTTGTTTCGGGCCGGCATTTCCGGATCTCCGAATCGTTGAAGTCCCGGAGCGGAAGAAAGGAAAACTCATTGACCTGCTGGAAGAAAAAGCTGCATAGAATCCTATGGAAATCGTATTTACCTCCGATGCTCTGATTGCTCTTCTTACCCTGACGATACTGGAAATTGTTCTGGGTATAGACAACATTATCTTTATCTCAATCCTGGCCGGTAAACTCCCTGAGGAACAGCAGGCCAAAGCCAGACAGATTGGTCTTGCCCTGGCCATGATCATGCGAATCTTGCTGCTGCTTTCGCTAAGCTGGATCATGGGTCTTACAAAGCCACTTTTTGTAGTAACTGATTTTCTTTCATTCTTGAGTCCTGCAGATTGGGCGGCCATATCCGGCCGGGACCTGATACTTCTGTTTGGTGGATTGTTCTTACTCGGAAAGGCTACTGTAGAGATTCATGGAAAACTGGAAGGGGATGAGGGGCATGGAGGAGCAAAGGCCCGAGGGAAGCTACTGGCAACTCTGTTCCAGATCATGCTACTGGACCTGGTATTCTCTCTGGATTCTGTAATAACCGCTGTAGGGATGGCGGACCAGCTCTGGGTGATGATCACAGCGGTTGTAATTGCTGTGGGCGTCATGATGATTTCTGCCAGTGCAATCAGCAATTTTGTGAATCAACATCCGACGGTGAAGATTCTGGCTTTGAGTTTTCTACTTCTGATTGGTTTTTCCCTGGTAATCGAAAGTATGGAGTATCATGTACCAAAAGGTTACATCTACTTTGCCATGGGGTTTTCGGTTTTCGTAGAGCTGCTTAATATGAAGTTTCGTACCAAGCGAGCGGAACCTGTGCAACTCCATAGCGCTTACAAAGAAGAGAACTAGAAATACAAACCCGATCCCTAATGGGGTTCTGATTCCCAATTATCAGGACCCCATTAGTCCGAACGGCATCTCTTACAGTCCAAGAAAAACAGGAAAAACTAGAGAGGAACGTCTCTGATTGATAGCTTAAGCTGAGTTTTTCGCACAATCGTTGGACTTTCCAAACTCAATGATTATTTCAATAAGTTGAATAAGAACCTGAACCAGGGTGGCTTTCGCTTTAAAGAGCTCCAGAGAGTAGAGGATGGCAGTTACTTTATGGAATGGGTTTTTGAAGCCCGATTGAAGAGGCCGGCCCGGAGTCTGCAGGCTTGCGGAGTATCCTAGCTCATTCTGGACGAGAAGAAAGGCAGAATCCGCAGCCAGAGAGATTATTTTGATCCAGGAGAAATGTTCTACGAGAATGTACCGGTTCTGGGTCGCTTCATTCGGAAGCTAAAGGGATGGATCTAATTAATGGTCCACCGATTGCGCCCATCAGGTCCGACCTGAGGTCGCATCTTCGTGCCGAGGATGCGCTCGCCATCCCATCATATAATGCTGGATCAACCATCATCGGTTGATTGGCCCTCATCGCCCTGAATCATTGGGCAACACTGGGGGGCATGTGGATTTTTCGTCGAATACTGTTTTGTCCAGGCCTGCAGCAATATAACTATTGACCCGGACTCCATGATTTAGGTTCTTTAGGAGTGTCTTTCAGCTTAGAGCAATTCAAAGAAAAATTCCCGGTCCCTCCTGAGTGCTTGAACTCTGGAGAAGCTTTCGAATATTTCTGGACTTATGATTTAACTGTAGAGCCGGAGGACTTCTGGCCCTTCATCGCGGACTCCTCAAGAATGAATCGGGAGGTGGGTTACGAAGAAGTTCATTATGAAGAAAAAGATGGAGTTCTGCATGGTTGGTCCGGCGAAGGCCGACTCCGGCAAGAATGGATCGAATATCCGTTCGAATGGAATTATCCGGTATTTATCCGGCGACTTAGGAAGTATTCTGTAGGATTGCCTGATTATAATTTCATTCAGGGATACATTGAGCCTCTTGAACAAGGGTGTAGAGTCTACATCCACAATGTAGTCTATTCCAATCATCCTCTGGCGCGAAAGTTTCTGCCACGTTACCTGGCGCCCTTCGGCGAGCGCTACGGTGCCACTTTTGCTAAAGCGGTACAGGCCATAAATAATAACCATAGTCTGGATGTAGTGTATCCCCCGGTGCCTATACAGATCGGCGAAGATGCTAAACGGAATCTGGAGGAAAGATTGCTTAAGCTCAGGCAGTCTGGATTCGAAGCAAATGAAGTTTCTGCGATGAAGGAATACATCCTCCGGACCGATTCCAATGAATTGTTTCGCATTCGTCCTCTGGCATTGAAAGCTCCAGTTACAGATCCGGATCGTCGAATTTCAGCTTTTTTGCATGGAGTGCTCTGTGGTCTATTTACTATGAATTATGAGGTTATTTGCCCACATTGTAGGGGAAGTCGTGAAAGCCTTGCCTCCCTGGCACAGGTGCCGGTTCGTTCCGAGTGTCACATTTGCGAAATTGAATTTAACTCAGGGGGCAAAGAATCCATCGAGATTACTTTCCGGTTGCATCCTGCTATTGCAGAGACCTACCAACAATTCTATTGTGCAGCGGAGCCTTCGCGCAAGACTCATGTGCGAATTCAAAGAATTCTGGAGCCTGGAGAACAGAGCTTTCCGGTAAACCTTACCGCGGGTCGATATCGATTTCTACTTCAAAGACAGCAATTGCCTCTGGCCGCTGACTTCAAGAAAGAGGAAACCGCTATTCCCGGATTGAATGGCAAATGCGAGCTGGAAAATCCATTTAACAAGAGATCACTGCTTATGGTCGAAGAGCCCGGAGAATCAGTGGTCGCGCTACGTCCCTCCAGACTTTTCGGAATGCAAGAATTCAGAGATTTATTCACAGGCGAACAGCTATCTACAGATCTGCAGATAGACCTGGGAACTCAGACCATTACTTTTGTGGATATTGTAGGTTCTACCGGATTCTATGAAGACCAGGGAGACGGACCAGCTTTTGAAGCGGTAAAGAAGCATTTTGAATTCTTTTTCGATATTGTCCAGAAGCATAAAGGAGCGGTCATCAAGACCATTGGTGATGGTGCCATGTTTTGCTTTCCATCTTCTTCGCAGGCCTTGCGGGCAGGCCTGGAGGCCATGGAGCAGTTACGATCCAGACGCGATGAGCTGGGGTTGAGTTTTAGATATACAATGCATGAAGGTCCCTGTCTGGCCGTTAACTTTAACACCGGCATCGATTATTTCGGGAGCACTGTGAATCTTGCAGCCAAATTGCAGAATGTTACCGGGGCCAATGAGATTGGACTGTCCGAGAAGCTGTTTCGCTCCGATGCCATTCAGGGAATTCTCACAGATCGAAAGCCATCTGTTCAGTCCGTGATTCTGGAATATGACAAAGGGGCCCGACGGCAAAATGCTTATGTGCTTAGCTGATACTCTAAATAAGGAAAGGATCCACTAAAAGGAAGGGATCTACGAAGGCCGGACCGTTTCAGTACCCCGATGGCTTGCCAATGAACTCCCGGTAATGTAGATTATTGCAGAATTACTCCTGTTAAAGGTCTTCTTTTTGACTTTCCACTGTGTGCGCCGCAAAAAAACTGACTCCAACCACAATGGAAACCTCATTTCAATCCCTGGGCGTGGAGCAAGATATTCTTCATGCCCTGGAAACCAAGGGCTATACCAGCCCAACCCCAATCCAGGCAGCCGTTATTCCCCAGCTTCTTAAGCCAGGCTCCGATGTAATGGGCCAGGCCCGTACTGGCACCGGAAAAACTGCAGCCTTTGGCATCCCCCTACTGCAGCGATGCGATCCTTCTATCAATTCTGTTCAGGCACTGGTGCTTGCTCCTACCAGGGAGCTGGCAATGCAGGTTTGCACGGAAATGCAATCCATGCAGGGGAATAAAAAGCTGAAGCTGGCTCTACTCTACGGCGGTGCCGGAATGACTACGCAGATTCAAGCCCTGCGAAAGGGAGCTCACATTGCAGTGGGTACTCCGGGCCGAGTCCTGGATCATGTTCGTTCCGGTCGCTTAAAGCTGGACGATTTGCAGTTTCTGGTACTGGATGAAGCGGATCGAATGCTGGATATGGGCTTTCAGGATGAACTGGAAGCCATTGTAGAAAGTGCCGGACCGGATCGCCAGACTCTGATGTTTTCGGCTACCTTCACTCCTGAGATTCGAAAAGCAGCTTCCACCTATATGAAGAAATTCGAAATGGTGAAGGCTGAAGAAAGCGGTGTGAAGCAGTCCAACACTCGCATGGTTGCCTACGAAGTGTACGGCCGCGATAAGCGTGAGGCCTTGCGCCGAATACTGCATGCATCAGAAGATTTCTACGGACTAATATTTTGCGCTCGAAAATCCGATGTGGATGATCTATCTCAATTCCTGGACAAGAAGGGCTTCGATGCAGAGGGATTGCATGGAGATATGTCCCAGCCTGCTCGGGAAAAGGTCCTGGGCCGACTCAAGAAAAAGAAGCTTAGCATACTTGTGGCCACCGATGTTGCGGCTCGTGGTATTGATGTAAATGATCTTGGATATGTAGTTAACTACGATATTCCAGACAGTGCCGATGCACTGACCCATCGCACCGGTCGAACCGCCAGGGCAGGGCGCACCGGTACTTCCATCTGTCTGATTACTCCTTCGGAAGCGTCTCGTTTCCGAGGTATGGAAAAGCGTACAGGGCTCATACATGAGCGATTGCCATTGCCCGACCGGGAAACCGTGAGAGAAGCCCGTCGAGAGGCCGCTCGCGTAGGGGTCGAAAAGGGCGTGGGAAAAAATCCTACTCCGGAATACGTGGATTTTGCAAAGGATCTGCTGGAAAGTCATTCGCCGGAAGAACTGGTGGCAAGCCTTCTAAGGGATCGTTTTGGCGATATGCTTCTGGAAAGCTCCATTCCTGACATTGCAACTCCGTCCCCATCCAGCGATAAGCCCGGAAAAGGAAAAGGCCATTCCAGAGGCCCATCGGGAAGCTCTTCCAAGAAATCCGGCGGAAAAGGCGGATACCGGGGTGCAAGAAATACAGAAAACCGAAAGAGAAAGTACTCCGGTGCCAAGGATTCCGAGAACGGAGCCGGCGGCAGGAGAGGCAAGCTCAAGAAGTCCGGGGCTGGTCGGAGATAGAAATTCCCGCGGATAGCCCATGGCTTTTCTTGAATTGCATGGGCGCCACTCCGAAGTTTCGTTTGAAACTTCGGGAGAATGCGAAGGCAGAATCATAACCCACCCTGCGAGCCACTTGTTCGATAGTTCCGTTTTCCTCCCTGAATAAACTGGCAGCTCTTTGCATTCGTATTTGATTCAGATATTCCATGGGTCCCATTTCAGTGACCTCCTTGAATCTTCGAGCCAGAGTTGCCCTGGAAAGCCCCTGAGCCCTGGCCAGACTTTCTACAGTCCAGTTCCGATCCAGTCCATCCTCCATGGATTCAATGGCTCGAAGCACAGCTTCATCTGAGTAGAGAGAGGCCCAGTGAGTTCTGGAATCATGGTCCAGTAGCCAGTGACGCAAGATGTAATGAAACAGTGTATCGGTTAGCTTGCTCAAAATGACTTCCGATGCATCCGGTCTACTGAACTCAGCAGAAACAAGTTCTACAAGATGCTTGATTGGATGATGCAAGGGCAAACTGGATCCCGGAATATGAAAGTAGTCAGGTAGAGCTCTAAATAAAGGATGCACTGGACCTGCTGGAAATAGATATCTTCCACTCAAGAAACTGGTCATGTCCTCACTGGCTTTCTGGTCCGAAAGGCTGATCGCTGCGCTTACCTTTTTGGAATTCACCGTCAGGTTAGTCTCATTTTGCTCCTGCCAGGCCAGTTTTGAATAGGAAGAAGTATTGGACTGGCGGGCCCGAAAATCATCCACATCGATGCAGTTAGCGTCTGCATGGGACTTAAGTTCGTGGTAATAGCCCCTGGAAAAAAATACCAGATCGCCGGGGCCAAGATCCAGGATCTGTCCTGTTGTCTTACATTCCACTTTGCATTGCCCGGCCAGAATCACATGGAATCCGGCTGTGAAGTCACAGGCGAATCGAATGCCCCATTGGCCCTGGATACTGGCCCGGGCGGCCACCGATCCTTGAATGGACCTGGAAATGCGACTGAGTAAGTCCATAATTCAATCTATGCTAATACTACCAGTAAGGCCTCTATTTATGCCCGGAGCTCTCGAAAAAAGAACTAAATTGAGACGATAGGATAGTTAATTTAGACTTTCAGTCATTCCCGTCTTACACCCAGTTCCTATACTGGACATGCAAAGCGCCGGGTTTGGAAGTCCCGGGCGCGGATCTAAACGAATGAAAGTACAATTTAAAAGGAGTCTTAAATGAAAGTATATGTATTTGGTGCCACAGGTACCGTAGGAAATCCGCTTGTGGAGGATCTGTTAGAGTCCGGTCATGAGGTTCTGGCAGTTAGTCGTAAATCCGGCTCTGAAAAGAAAGGCCTCACCTATGTTGGTACCGACCCTTCCGAAATGAAAGGGGCCGATGCAGTCTTCCTCTTAAGTCCAGGCGGATTGGCCGATCAGCATTCCGTGCTCAAACCCTATCTGGAGCAAGCGAAGCAAATCAAGCCGGCCCGTACGGTCCTGATGACCGCTTTTGGTGTGGAATATGCACCTGCAGAGGTTCCTCTTCGAAAAATAGAACTGGAGGTTCTGGATAGTGGATTGGATGCCACCGTGCTACGGCCCAACTGGTTCATGCAGAACTTCAATAGCTACTGGATTCAGGGAATACTGAGCGATTCCAGGATCTACTTTCCTGGTGGCGATGCGAAGGCTGGATTCATTGATGCTCGGGACATTGCTGCCTGTGCAGCCCGACTCCTTACCGGAGCTGGTCATTCCGGCGAAGGAATCGGAATAACCGGCCCGGAGGCTCTGGATCACAAGGAAGTTGCTCAAAAGCTTTCTGCTGCCACCGGCAAGAAGATTGAATATGTAAATGTGGATCCCGAAGATTTTAAGGTTTCTCTTAAAGAGGCGGGCCTTCCGGCGGACTACATTGAAGTTCTCTCAGCCATCGCTGCCGGCCTTAGAGAAGGGCAGGCGGCCACGGTTACCGATTCAGTGGAGGCTTTGCTGGGACGTAAGGCTATTTCATTTGATCAGTACGCAAAGGATTACGCATCGGCCTTTCAGGGCTAAAGTATCATGATTCTGGCCCGGGCCACGGTTTACAACCGGTCGGGCCAGAGCATTCATCCAACCGGGCACATTTTTGATTGGCAGAGCTATACCTTTGGAAATAATCTGAAAGAAATAGGCCGGTGTCTTGTTGGGTAGGTAGAATGCTTTTATTTCGAAGATCGATCTTTATAATTATATTCCTTTCTATTTCTGGGCTATATACTAACTGCCGGCTGGCAGGTTCCCATCAGCAGGGACCGAAAATCACAGCACAGCAATCCCAGGACTGTAAAGCTCAATGTCTGTCCGGTAAATGTAACAATGGAACCGGAAAATATGAATTCCCCGACTGCAGTATTTACGAAGGGGAATTTCAGAACGGTCTTCGAAATGGAAAAGGTGAGTACCGGTTTCCTTCAGGCACCAAATTGCTGGGTCACTTCGACGAAGGAAGGCCTATTGGCGCTTTCGAATATCATTTTCCAGAAGGAGCAGTATTTCGCGGTCGTATTCACAATGAGAATAGCGATGGCGACGTAGGACTGAGTATCAATGGCGCCACCGGCTTTCTGGAACTCAACGGGCAACGAAGATCCTGTCAGATTCTGGATTTTCGACTGCACTGTGGTGATCCAATAAAAGCTAGAGTCAGTGAAGAGCAGGCTGCAAGAGCCGATGTTCCGGTGGGCTTGAAGGCCAACGAAATTAAATTCTTACTCCTGTATGCACCGCAAAGTGCCCGACTGCTGCGCAATAATCAGGAATACTCTGTGGACTCCGGCTATCCACTGGCGCCTGGAGATACAATCATCACTACCCAGCATGCAGCTGACATCCAGGGAGAAGGTGGATTCGCAATACGATTGAAGCCTTTTAGCGAGCTCTACATCCCATTGGATGCAAGAGATGAACGAGTGCTTCAACTGAATCGCGGTTCATTAATTGTCGATTACGACGGTAAAGGTCCTCTTCCATTTCGCGTGCGGTCTGGAGGATTAAACGTAGATGTAAAAGGAACTACCTTTGTCGTAGAGGCCGGTGATGATAAAAATCGAGTGAAGGTTCGGGTTCTGGAAGGGGAAGTGAAGCTCAGCCGGGATTCGGCTGTACTGGATAAGGTTCGCAAAGGAGACTTGAAAAAGTATCCCAATCTGGAGGATGCAATCCAGGGAATGGAGGGAACCGTTTCTCTTACGGCCGGGGATGAAGCCACGGCTATTGTGATGGATCCGGGGAGTAATCCAGATGATCTGGCCAGTTCTGCTTCCAGGGATTCCGGCCCGAAGGTTTCTGAAGCGAGTGAAGAGGATTTGCGAAAGGATGAGCAGGAAGCCGCTCTCATGCCGGTGCTTCCCGAAGAAGATTTCGCCGAGGCCAGAGAAGACGGACTGAGCGGCGATCCTGAAGATAGGCAGGAGGCCGCAGCCACAATAGAAAAGCGCTATCGAAAGGAAGTGGAATCCAGAGGGGATGACCTGGAGCAGCAACTTCAAATCAGCACAGACATTAAAACACCGGAAGATTTCAAAAAGGCCTATCCAGTTCTGGAAGTGGTGCATATGATTCAGGGCACCCGACGGGCTGGTTCGATCATCGCTCAGGCCGGTGGATTACTATTTCTTTATGCTCCGGATGGATTGTATCGCGTGCCTATTGAGGATGTGGACTACGTAGATTACTATAATCAGGATGAGATGGATATGGACATACTGACCAATCCCGACCCGGATAAAAAGAGCCAGAAAAGCGAAGAATAAACCAGACTGATATTGGTTCCGGTGACTTTTGATAAATGCCTCAGGTTTTTCAGGTTGGATCAGTTTCCATAACTCAATTGCGTCTCATAGTCGTCTCCCGGCTTTCTGTGATTTACTTGACCCGCTGACCGATTATTCCTTGAATAGGAAGAGCAGATTATTGCTGCCAGGAGAACCCATGAGCGAGAAACCATTTCTGACTGATGTTAAAACACTGCGCGAACGCGCGCGAAAGGAAATTGAAAAGGGTGCTGTGACTGCAGGATATCAGGCAGATGTGGAGCAGGTAGTGGAGCTACTAAATACAGCTCTGGCTACAGAAATTGTATGCGTTTTACGGTATAAGAGGCACTTTTATATGGCCGATGGACTGAATTCTGAGGCCGCGGCTCAGGAATTCCTTCAGCATGCGAACGAAGAGCAGCAACATGCTGATCAGCTGGCTCAAAGAATCGTTCAGCTGGGGGGAGAGCCAAACTTCAATCCTGAAGGACTGGCCAGTCGAAGTCATGCGGAATACGTAGAAGGCGAAAACCTCATTGAAATGATTAAAGAGGATCTGGTGGCCGAAAGGATTGCCATCGATAGCTATCGTGAAATGATCGATTATATTGGGCCCAGGGATTCTACCACCAGGAGAATGCTGGAGGATATCCTGGCCATGGAAGAAGAGCATGCGGACGATCTGGTAGGCATGCTGGAGAAACTCTAGAATAGCCTGGCTTTATCCTGGCTTTGTTACGCCCGAATTCAGGCGCGAAATCGCTGCCTCTGTGTCCGTAGACCCGGGGGCGCAAGCATGAGCCATCCCGACTTGATTTATCCATGTCCGCCTGAAACGGTGGATTTTAGTGCAGCCGCTTCCTCGAAAACATCGGCGTGGCACGCTACCGAGGCCTGAATGGGATCGGCGTAGCCTCCGCCCATAAACACCACTACCGGGCAATTCCAGTAAGCCACGTGCTGAAAAACCAATTGATTTCGTCGATCCAGGCCCTGGCGAGTTAGAGATAACTTTCCCAGGGTATCTTCTTCCAGAGGATCGCATCCCGCCTGGAAGAGGATTAGTTCAGGCTCAAACGGATAGAGAGCATGGGGCAATGCCTGTTTGAGAGCGGCAATATAGGTATCATCGTCTGCATTGTTTGGTAGTTCAATGTCTACATCGCTTCTCTCTTTTCGAAAGGGATAATTCTTTGCACCATGGATGGAAAAAGTTAGCACGCTGTCATCGTCGGCGAAAATGGAAGCCGTTCCATTTCCCTGGTGAACGTCGCAATCAATGATTGCAATTCTTTTGATTCCGTATTCCCTCTGTGCGATTCGCACGCAAATAGCAATATCATTAAAAACACAAAATCCTTCTCCATGATCTGCGAATGCATGGTGGGTCCCTCCAGCCAGGTTCCCCGAAACACGGCTTTCATTTATGGCCGAATGCAAAGCTTCAATGCTGCCTCCTGTGATGGTTAAAGTTCGCTCTACGAATTCCGGTGTCCAGGGACGAAACCCTATTCGCCGGATTTCCGCATCTGTCATCTTTCCGTTCAGAAATGTGTCTACGTAGGCCGAATCATGGATTAGTTTCAATTCCTCGATGGTGGCAGTTCTGGAGTTCTTAAAGTCCAATCGCAGATCTACATCTTCTTGCTTTCTGTTCTGGAGCTCCTCGAATACCAGCCTGTATCTATCCCGGGGGAATCGGGCATGGGGTGATATGGCCGATGTATAGATTTCATGATAATATAGCGGAAGCATCTCTGTGGCACGCCGGGGGGCTGCCCCCGATCATGCAAGGAAAGTAAATCCACGTTTTCTGTCTCTAAAATCCCGGGCCAACCGCCGGTAGGGCCTCACAGACTTGCCTCCAAGCTCTTGTAGCAGATGGATCGCACATTCTTAAGCCCTGAGATGGCTTCCGTAGTTTGCACATAGGGAATTCCTGCTCCAGGAGGCCTACTCTCGAATCTTTCCTCTATTTGATTTTTCGGAGCTTAGTGGGAAATTGAGATTTACAAACCGACCCCGGTCGGTATAGTTGCTTGCAATGCCCAGAGAACGAATGGATCCGCAAAAGCGAAGGGGGCAAATCCTGGGAGCGGCCCGGAGTCTAATCTTCAGCTCAACTGCGGAAGGAGTAAGGGTAGAGGACATATTGCAGGAGCTTTCCCTCTCTAAAGGGGGCTTTTACCATCACTTTGCCTCAATGGAGGATGTGTTGGCCACGCTGGTGACTGAAGATCTGGCTGGATTGCTGGACACTTTGACGCGAAAGGCTCGGGAATCCCGATCCGCTGTGGAGGCTCTGCTCTGCCTATTTGATTTCGGTTCCGATGAGAAAGAGGGAGAGTCCGGAATCCTTCAGGCCATAGAATCCAGGCCATTGAAGCTAAGGTATCTGGAAATTCTCGAGCTGGTTCTTTATGATCCTCTGGATGAGTTGCTTCACAGTGTTCTGATCCGGGGTATGGACTCAGGTGATTTTGCACTTGTACCGGTTCAGGGCCTAGCTTCCATCTTTCGCGCGGTGAATCGACAACTGAACCGTCAGGCGATCCTTCAGGAGGAGGTGGGAGAGATACCCATGGTCAGGCAAATGGCGCTCCGGATGCTTTTTCGGGAGTTGCAGATCATCCACCAGCCAGAGGTAGAAGAGTTTCTGGCTTCTTGGTAACGAAGCAGGAGAGCGATATGAAAACAGCTAAGGACATATTTAGAGAAGATAAGAATTCGGTAAACAAAGGGAGCATCTTCCGCTTTCTACTTTTAACGATGGGGATAGCGAGTATTGCCTTTTTATTGATGCTGGATGAGCCGGCCTACCATTCTCCTGAGGGTTTTCCGGCCATTCTGATATGGCTACTGGCTATCTGGAGTCCCACCATCGCAGCCATAGTAGTGGCCATGCGAAGAGGGAACCTGACGCAATTGCTTTCGCAGAGTTTTTGTATCCCACGTAATCCAATAATGTTGAGTCTCGTTTTACTTCCGTTAATCTGTTTGATTTCATTAGTATCGTTTCTGTCTTTTAGCTGGCCCGAATTCCTCGGGTTTCCCCAGATTCTGCTTCTGGTGGGGATCAATCTTCTAATGGGCCCACTGGGCGAAGAGCTGGGATGGCGAGGCTTCCTGTATCCGGCTCTCCGGAATCGCCTGGGTTGGTTGGGTGCGGCGGTGGTGGTTGGCCTGATCTGGGGATTCTGGCATGGGCCCCTCTGGTTTATTGCATCTCCTCAATCGGAAATCCCTTTCGAGATTTTTCTGGGAAACGTGATGGTGTTTAGCATCCTAATGGCCATTCTTCGAGATACCACAGGCCCCTCTCTGCTAGGCCCTGTATCACTTCATCTGACTATCAACGTTGCAGCAGGATTGTTTGCACTTATGGAAATGGGGACACAGGCAGATTACTGGAGTTTCTCTCTGGTATTTCTGGGAGCCGTTGCCATGATCAGCGTCATAGTATATCAGTTCACTGAACGTCCACATTGTGGCGTGCCTGTTTCTAAATAAACCGGTAGAAGTGGTGCCTAAAGAGGGGAATGCCTGGTATTTAGACCAGGCCTCCCGGGGTGGCCGAACCGATAAACTCTGGTGCATTTCTCCGCCCGGGAAGAGGCCCACTCTACATTTTTTTCTAAAGCTATTTCGTTCCGGGCCGATGGATTGGCGCAGGTCCAGACTATCTACCACTGAGTTTTTTTTGAAGCAATGGAGTTAATCGCTCCGTAAACTCCCGGGCTCCTTCAGCAGAAAGATGGGAACCTTCCGGGCAATCGAATCCTTGTAACTGTGCATAGTCCTCGAAATGGATTCCAGGGGCGCCGGAGATCTGGATCATAGGATCCCAGAAGAACGGTCTTGGAGTAAACTTGCTCTCTAGCTCTCTCAGCGGGCCGGTGGAAGGAAATCTAACGAAGATCACCTTGCCGCCCCGGTCCTGGATCTTACCTACCAGCGCCGCCGTTCGATTCACATGTGCCTGCACATGCTTTATGAATTGCTGCCTGGCCTGGTCCGGCGTAACACCCGGCGGCGGAGGCGGCGGTGTAAATAGAGCCATCCATCCACTGGAGATCCTTGCGCGAAGGGTTTCATCCTCCTCTACCCGGGGCCATAGTCTGCCCTGCCGATCCGCATCCACTGTATGCATATACGGCGGTAGAGGAGGCCCGATGGCCGCATTCTGCCGATTTTCTATGGGAAGTCGCTCCAGCATTTTCTTTAGAGTAAGGTCATCTTCATTGAGAAATGCGACAAAGCTCTGCAATAGTCTATCCAGTCTATGGCCGATTCTTTCGGAAGGAGCCCAGCTTCTATAATGGTCCAGAGATTTCCTGGCATTCGCCACCGGCGGGCTTCCAGGAGGGGCAAACCACAGCGAAGGTGTTATTCCAATAATCACCGTGCCTTTCCAGCTTTCTTCATTAGCAAGATCCTCCAGATAGTCCGTGGCATTGGTGCCCACGGTGGCCAGCTGAATTGGGCGAGTCCCGGTAAGCTTTTCGTATGCATCCAAATTAAAGTCGAAAAGCATCCTGGAGCCACCGATTAGTACGGTGCTTTCCGGATTCTTACTCACCTCGCTTCGCACGGAGGCCCACAGATCATGTCCATCCTGCAGGGAAGCTTCGTAGCCTTGCAGGCGAACGAATATCTCCCATCCGGCCAGGATTGTGAGGGACAGGCCCAGGGTAATCAGTGCGATTCGACCCAGGGAACGTCGGGCCGGAACCACAAGTGTATAGTCATTTTCTGAAACCGAATTTGATACCGAATTAGAAACGGAAGTAGATGAATGCATCGCCTGCTCCTTGAGATAGAATGATAGTTATCAACATGAAGGTCCAGATGGCCACGAATACTGGCAAAGGCCAGGATTGCACCACTTCGCCCAGGGTTTTATCTCTAAGCCAGATATGGCCGACCACCAGCGGAATAATGACCAGGGCCACTTTCAGAATCTCCACCGTAGGTAGAAAAGCCGGGCCATCGGAAATAATCGAAAAGAGTGAAAGAAAAATCAGAATGGCTTTTTCGAAGTCCGGGGATCGAAAGAATACCCAGGTAAGGCTGACCAGAACAAATGTTAGTAGCATCAATCCGATCCGCACAGGCGATTTCTGCCACACCGCCAAGCTTCCCAGACCGCGAACCAGTAACCTTTCGATTACCAGGAATAATCCGTGCACCAGCCCCCAGGCAACAAAAGTCCAGGCCGCGCCATGCCACAGTCCTCCCAGAAACATGGTAATAAGTAGATTGGGAAGGGTGCGAAGCACACCTTTGCGATTGCCTCCCAGAGGGATATAGAGGTAATCCCGCAACCAGGTGGAAAGTGTAATGTGCCATCTGCGCCAGAAATCCGAAAAGCCCAGAGCTCCGTAAGGACTGCGAAAGTTATCTGGCAATTGAAATCCAAGGCACAGGGCCGTTCCTATAGCTACCACCGAGTATCCGGCGAAATCCGCAAATATTTGCCCTCCAAAGGCCAGAACACCTACCCAGGCATCCATTACGGCCACCGGGCCAGGTCTGCCAAAGACGGTGTCTGCAGCCGGGGCCAGCATGGTATCTGCCATCACCATTTTCTGGAAAAGTCCCAGGGTTATCAGATAAAGTCCCCAGAGTAATTGAGTAGAGGTGGCTCTTTTTTCTTCCCGGGCCTGGGGCAAAAACTGTCCGGCTCGGACGATGGGTCCGGCCACCAGCTGTGGAAAGAAGGTTACATACAAGGCGAAGTTCAGCCAGGACGAGGAAGGCTGGATTTTTCCGCGGTATACATCCAATGTATAGGAAAGGGTTTGGAAGGTATAAAAAGAAATACCTACAGGCAGAATGATGCTGGGGGCCGCCGCTTCATATTCAATGCCGGCAGTGCCCAGAAGGGCGGTCATGTTGCTCAAAAGGAAACCGCCGTATTTGAAGAAAGCCAGCAAACCCAGATTCGTGATCAGGCTAATAACAACAAGAACTCGCTTTTTGCTCTGGTTTCTGGTTGCAGCAATGCCTTTAGCGACATACCAGTCCACCAGCGTGGAGCCCCATAGAAGTAGCACAAATGGAGGATTCCATGCGGCGTAGAACGCATAACTGGCAACTAGCAGGATTCCCTTGCGCATAGGCCAGGGGCGCACCATATAATAAAGCCCGATTACGATAGCCAGAAAGACAACAAACGTTAGCGAATTAAAAAGCACACACTGCTCCGGGACCCTCTTGGTTTCTCTGCCCGGCGGATGGTTCCGCAAATTGGCATAGTGAAGTCTATGGATTCAGATCCAGGATCCCGGGCTGTCAATGTAATTCATTCAGGAATGGATCAATCCCCCCTGAACAGGGGAGTCTTTGAGCCGTTCGCGGCTCTGTGCAGCGGGTCCTTTCTTTCTGAGGATTCATTCTTCGGTCTCCCAGCTTATGCTTTCGCCTTTCTTTCCACTCTCGAAGTTGTATCGTTCGATCGGTTTTGCGTCGATTCACCGGATTGTAAGGGGATTCTTTAAATGGACTCCGTTTGGATTCGAACGCAGATTTCAAGGGTGCGATGTACCGGACACTTATTTGCGATCTCGATTAGCTTCTCCTGTTGCTCGGCCTTGCACGGTATCCGATGGCCGCCCTGAATTCCCGGCGCACTCTACATTTTTTTCTAAAGCTATTTCGTTCCGGGCCGATCATCTTTCTGTGAGGCACTGACACAAAAAGCCCTCCAGAGCCTGAATGAGTCCCCTGTGGGCAGTTCCAGGCTCCAAAAAGAAATGCAAATTTTTTTGCAGCCTGAGTCGTTTTTTTACGGTTCGGGCTAAAGGTCGTTCCTTCCTCCATCGAAAGTAGATACAGACAAAGATAGAACTCTGCATGCACAGACGGGCGCAAGGATGGCCCTGAAAAAGCAGAGTGTACATGAATGCCGGGTGACGCCGGCGCGTTTCAAGGAGGAAACGAATGATAATCAACCATAACCTTTCAGCGATTAATTCCCATCGCACGCTGAAATTTCAGCACTGGGATGTTGACAAGAACATGGAAAAACTGTCCTCCGGGATGCGAATCAATCGCGCCGGAGACGATGCATCCGGTCTGGCTGTATCTGAAAAGATGAGAGCTCAGATCAGTGGATTGAGACAGGCAGAGAGAAATGCCGAAGACGGAATGAGCATGATTCAGACCGCCGAAGGATATCTGGCCGAAGTGGCCGATGTTCTGCAGCGAATCCGGGTACTTGCAATTCAGTCTTCCAACGGTATTTACACCGCCCAGGATCGACAGATGATCCAGGTGGAAGTCTCCGCCCTGGTGGATGAAGTGGATCGAATCGCTTCTCAGGCACAGTTCAATACAATGAATCTGTTTCTGGGGGAATTCGCACGAAATTCCAGACAGTCTTCCATGTGGTTTCACATCGGACCAAATCAGCACCACAGAGAACGAGTGTATATTCAGACAATGACTGCCAATGCACTCAATCTCAAGCAATTGGATGGAAACATCATGACGATTTCTACTGCAGAATTCGCCAATGAGGCTATCGGTACTCTTGACTCCGCGCTTGACAGAATCAACAAGCAGCGCGCCGACATGGGTGCCTATTACAACCGTCTGGAGCATGCTGCAAAAGGTCTGATGGTGGCTTATGAAAACACCCAGGCATCTGAAAGCCGTATTCGCGACGTGGATATGGCCGAAGAGGCAACTGCTTTTACCAAGAACCAGATTCTGGTTCAAACAGGAACGGCAATGCTTTCGCAGGCGAATATTCGCCCGCAATCAGTATTGCAATTACTGAGGTAAGCGTTTTCAGCGCGAGGAGGAATAGTTAAACAAGCATTCGTGTTTCTCCAGTAGGCGTCTGCCGCTGGCCCGGGGATTCTGGGCCCAGTCAGGCTCAGCATTGTCTGAGGCCAGTACAGACATCCAGGAGAATTGGATTGATACCTGACCCTGTGTACACTGCAGCCGGCCGGTTTGCCGGTGCCATTCGGACGGAGTGTGCATGTGCATTCTCCCACCTGCTTCCTCAGAAATAGGTGAATAGAGGCAAAGGAGTGCAGGATGATTATCAATCACAACATGAGTGCTATCAACGCTCACAAGGCGTTGAAGTTTAACGTTTGGGAAACGGATAAGTCTATGGAGAAGTTAAGCTCCGGCATGCGTATTAACACAGCCGGTGATGACCCATCCGGACTTGCTGTTTCTGAAAAGATGCGGACACAGATCCAGGGCCTTCGCCAGGCGGAACGTAATACCGAAGACGGTATGAGTTTCATACAGACCACGGAGGGGTATCTGGCTCAGACCTCGGATATTATCCAGCGGATTCGCGTTCTTGCTGTTCAATCAGCGAACGGAATCTATTCAGCTCAAGATAGAGAGCTGATTCAGGTGGAGATATCCCAGCTAGTCGACGAGGTGGATCGGATCGCATCTCAGGCCGAGTTTAATAGGTTCGACCTGCTTCTGGGGCGCTTTGCGCCGGGCTCCGTTCGCGGATCCATGTGGTTCCAGATGGGACCCAACCAGGGACAGAGAGAACAGGCTTTCATCAGAACGATGACGGCTCAAGCGCTTGGACTGAGAGAAGCGGACAACCAGATCGTCACGGTTTCGACGCCGGGAGGCGCCAATGAAACCATTGGTCGGGCAGATGCTGCGCTTGAGGTGCTGATGAAACAGAGAGCCGATCTCGGTGCTTATTACAACCGACTGGAGCACACGGCCAAGGGGCTGATGAACGCATACGAGAATGTGCAGGCTTCGGAAAGCCGTATCCGTGATGTGGATATGGCGGAGGAGATGGTGAGTTTGACCACGAATCAGATTCTCACTCAATCCTCCATTGCGATGCTTTCGCATGCTGGTGTAAGACCAGAAGGGATCTTGAATTTGCTGCGTTAGACGCGGTTGGGAATCCCATCTCCGGATTTCAGGTAAAGAATTCGGAGCCAGAAACAGCCGGAGAATTCCGGGGTTTCAAAAGCGTCAAAGGAGCAATTCCACCGGCGCATACACAAACTCAAATGTTCCCATCGGCCCGGGCTTTGCCCGGGTCTTTTTTTCGCCGATGGAATTGCTCTCTAACTGATCGGTGATTTTACTCGATTACGTTAGTGAAATGGGAGTTGAAGAGGGAAAAAGATCGAGTGTCATCGGCTCATGAGGACGAAGGTCTCCGGGGGCAGGGTAAGCATCTGGAAAGAAAATCAAGAGCCTTCAAATATGTCAAATGTCCAGGAAGCTATAGGAGGCACTCGAGTCATGTTCCCGCGTGTCAGAAGGTTTTCTCAATCCATTTCCTGATAGCAAAGGCACCGGGTAGTAACAAAATATAGGACAGGGGCGTAATCACCAGAATCATGAAATTCTCTGCCATGATTGTATCCGGATTGGCCTTTCCCTTCTTAATAGCCGAAATGAAGCCAATCTTCTGCCATGTGGACATGGCCAGTGCAATTCCCAGGTAAAGCAAAGTATCCCATCGTTCCTCTGGCTGGTTCTCCCAGCTGGCCATGAAAAATCCTCCAGCAGAACCCAGAAATAAGCCTACAAATACCAGGACTCCGAGCAAGCCCATGTCCTTCCAGGCGGAGTTTCCGCCAATGCCCGTTCCGAATAAGAAATATAGAGCGAACCCAATCATCAGGCTCCCGGTTTCTATTAGCGCTTCATCCAGAAAAAAGGCCCACAGGGAGCCGTCGCTCATTCCCTGCTTGAATACCAGAATTCCAATGCGAAACAAAGGCAGTAGCATCAGCACCCAGTTGCGACCAAATCCAGAAAGCACCAGAGGAACGTAGATGTAGACGTTCATGGTAGCCAGAAGCCAGCCTCCGAATATGATCCAGCCTATGTATTTTGAATCCAGCTCCATGGCAGCCCAGGCCCCCAGAAAAGGCAGTATGCCAACGTAGATGGCCTCTATCCATTGAATGGTGCGGGTCATGGTCACTAAGTCTGGAATATCAGGGTTAGACGGGCAAACGAAAAATCTGAACGTTAAAGAGTTGCTGATTTGAATCAATCATCGAAATCTTAAAACATGGTAATGAAATCCGGCGATGACTATAGACGGACCAACCAGACCCCGGCAGATGCTCCTGATTCCGCTACCCGGGCTAGAATGAAAGGTTTCGCTCAGAATTTTCTTGAGGAATTTTCTGAAGCCGAAACTGAGGCGGCCCTGGAATCATTTCTGGACCTATTTCATCCGCAGTTCCTGGAGAAGAATAGTCACTTTGTTCTATCTGGCGATGTTTGTACTAAACTCGGTTTTATAGAAAAAGGGGTAATTCGTGCATACCATGCGACGGAAGACGGAGGGGAATACACCAAAACCATTTTTCAGGAGGATCACTTTGTGGCTCCTCTGGCTTCCCTGACCACGGGCGAACCGAGCCCGGTAGGTTTACAGGCATTGACTGACGTGCGTATCGCGGTTGCCCGGTACTCCGATCTGGAAAGGCAAAATCGCCGATTCCATGCACTTGAACACTTTACTCGAATGGTCATCCAGTGGGAGTGGGTTCGAAAAGAGATCCGAGAAATTCGCTTGGTGACGCTTAGCGCGGAAGAACGCTACGACCTCTTTCTTGAGGAGTTTCAGGGGTTGGAGCATCGTATTCCCTGGTATTATATAGCATCCTTTCTGGGTATCACCCCGGTAGCTCTGAGTCGCATCCGTGGGCGAAAACGAAAAACTAATTAATTTTTGCAGATATTAACCCGGGTTAAGGAAATCCCATCTGCAATGTGCCATTCTCTTTGTTGAGAGGAGCAAGCAAATGCTCTTCTCACAAGGAGGACAATATGAAAATTAGCGGTAATACCGTCTTAATTACCGGCGGTACCTCGGGTATTGGATTGGCCCTGGCAAATGCATTTCATTCAGCCGGAAACCAAATAATTATTACTGGTCGGGATAAAAAAAAGCTCAGGAAGGTTTTGAACAATGAGCCCCACTGGATGGGTTTTGCAGCCGATCTTTCCACAGCAGATCAAACCTCCGGACTGGTCGGGGGTGTAAAGAAAGCGGGAGAGCCGAACATTCTGGTGAATAATGCAGGCATCCAGTGTGACATCGGATTCCTTAGAGATCCGATTGATCCTGCCCATCTGTTCGAAGAATTCAGAGTGAACCTGGAAGCGCCTTTGCGACTGATCCAGGAGTTTCTTCCGTCGCTGCTTGCCCGACAGGAGGCCGCGATAATCAACGTCACTTCTGCTCTCGGCGAGGTGCCAAAGTCTATCTTTCCCGTATATTCCGCATCAAAGGCTGCTCTGTCTGCATATACATGCGCGCTCAGAGTTCAGCTAAAGGACACAGCAGTTCAGGTAATGGAGCTGGTTCCTCCGCTCACGGCCACGCCGATGAGCGCTAAGCGCAATGGAGCCAAGATGATGCCGGAAGACCTTGCGAAAGCTGCGCTGGAAGGATTGGCCGATGGTTCAGCGGTAGTTCGACCGGGAAGAGCTGGGCTACTTCATCAATTACACAGGTTTGCTCCTGGGATCGCAAGTAAGATCGTGGAGGCAGGAGCATGAATACAAGTAGCAAAAACGATTTTATGATGGCCGATGCTCGCGAGGCCCGAACCGGATTTCTGATTGTGGTTATTGTGCATCTAATGCTAATGCACATAGCATATTTCATTCTGACGGAGACATTTCAATTTCCGGAGATTCTACGCAAGCCTCCGAATGAAATGCTGAACAAATTTGCAGCCACGGGTGAGTTGAATCGATTTGCCTACTACCTCTTCACTTTAAGCGGACTGACCTTTGCTCTGGCGTACCTGTTCATGGGACAGAGTCTCTATCGCAAAGGATATCTGGCCACCACCGGGGCATTCTTTGCTGTGCTTGCTGGTCTTATGCAAGCTCTGGGCTTTGGGCGGTGGGTCTTTCTTGTTCCCTGGATTGCGGACTTGCCAGTGGAAAAGCAACAGGAGGCTTTGCTTATTTTGGAGGCTTTTCACAGATATGCTGGCTTGTTGGTAGGAGAGAACCTGGCTTTTCTCGCACATGGAATTGGTGGCGCATTTATGTCCGTTCAGATTCTGAAAAATAAGTCCATACCGCAGTTCTTCGGATGGGTCGGATTGCCCATTCATACGCTGATCGGTATCTACTCCCTGGAGCAATTTGGTGGCGTATTCTCCGGTCTGGGGCCATTTAACATAATGATCCAGATTCTCTGGCTTTCATGGTTATTGTTTAGCGCGATCTACATGTTTCGCGGGAGGAACAAAGTTATCACGCTGCAACGGAGAGACTTCGGAGCAATGGCACTGGTAACACTCATTCTAATGGTATCGGCCCTTGGTTGATCCTGCCACGGAGTGACGTTAGTGAAGCGAGAATACTATAATGAGAAATCTGGAGAAAGATATGAAACGAAACAGTGAAAACACTATTGCGAAAAAAACGATCAGGTTCCGTGGAATTAGAAAGGTAGATCGGTGGCTGCGCGGTGTCCTAACTATACTGCTCACCGGGGCTTTCCTGGGTTCAGGATGCAAATCTATCCATACCGAACTGGAGATGCAGGCCACTCCGGAGGCGATCTGGGCTGTACTGCTGCAAAACGATAAATACGGAGAGTGGAATCCTTACCATGTTAGAGTTGACGGCGCATTACAGACCGGAAATACGATTGAGGTCGAGATTCACAAGCCCAATGGCAATCAGATAACTCTACAACCAGAGGTGATTCGCATGATCAAGAATCGGGAATTGACCTGGGGTGGAGGTATACCGGGACTCTTTACAGGTGAGCATGTGTTTGAAATCGTTCCCACTGAGTCTGGGGTTTTATTTGTTCACAGGGAGGAGTTTCGAGGTTTTTTCGTTCTCTTCGCCGAGCTGGATACAATAGAGGAGGGGTATAAACAGATGAATCAGGCACTGAAGAAACGAGTGGAGGAGGCCCGTTAAGCCCACCAACTATCATTTATTCTTCTATCAAGAGCGCAGATTCATCGGAGACGTAAAAGAAGTAAGGCCGTGAATACAGGTTCCATTCTCGGTACTGAATGAAGTTTCCATCAGAGGTATGATTCAAAATCGTACCGTTCTGGATCTGATGAGAACGTTTATTCATTGTAGCGATTGCTTCTTTCACCGATCGCCTGTATACATCTGCCTTTTGATGGGCGAGCCGGCTCAATCGAGCCGGTTCTTTTTCGGCCGAGTCATCCTGTAATAATTCAGGATTGGCTTCCAGGGCTTTTAATTTTGAAAGGGCTTCTTCGTAGTCCTTTCGGGCATCACGATAAAGCGGATCTTCCAGGCATTCCTTACATAGAGGAGCCACATAAGGATCGATCAGAGTCATGCGAACCTGCAGGGTAACCGGGAACTCGGAGTCCGGTCTTCGATCCAGCTCAATGGATTGCGGGATGGCATCCCGGTCTGTGTAGTTGCGAATATGGGCTACGATTCTGGTCTTTGGTTCCGAATCTCCTTCCTCTTCCACGGTTACGGATGTGGCATTGGGAAGTATTAAGAATCGTCGAGCTTTTCGCTGTTCCGTTATTTTTTCGAATCGAAAGCTGCTAAAATTTAAGGGCGCTCGTCCCAGGATCTCTCCTTTATGATCGCGAATGAGCACTTCATGCTCCAGGATGCGGCCTTCTCTGATAGCCTGGGGAACGTTTAGACCAGCGCGGGAATAGTCAACTTCGACCAGAGCCACCGGCTTTCCCTGATCATCCGTATGGATTCTTAATCGTCCCTGATTATCCGGATCCACCGGACCGACAATGACTCGATTCAAATCTATTATGGAAGCCTGCGGACGATCACGAAGAATAAGCTCTTCACTGGATTCTCCTTCGCCGTAGCGAAGCGAATGAGCTCGAGAAAGGTCTCTTTCTTTCACTCCGCGGGGCAACGGATCCAGATTGGCGATAAAAGGGGCAGAAAGAGGATCGGCCAGCGGACTGCTCACCGGCCTTCGGACGTTTTCCGGTTCCTTCGCCTCTGGTTCCAGATTTTCCGGTTCTGGCTGAGTTTCGGGCTCCAATTCCTGCTCGGTGAAATCCTTTTCTTTGCGAATTACTATGGGATCTTTTTTCTCCGGTCTGATGCGCTCTTTGACCGGCTTTTCATCCGGGCGTCGAGGATCTGGCTTCAATTCTTCCACCGGTCTATCACCATAAATAACCCGGATTACCTGACTTTTGCTTATTCGAACCGCAGGGCCTTTCTCTTTCTGGACGCGAAGCATATACGGATTTTGATCGTATACCACTCCTTCAATGATGACACCGTTTTTCAGGATTACAGTGTCTGCCAGAATGGAAGGACCGAGCAGTAGAATTGTGGCGGCCAGAAGGAGCCGCCAATGTTTGAATTTCGCAATGTTCATGCGTAACGAGAATTAATTGGACAGTGTATTTTCAGAATCGTTGCCATCCGCTGATTCCATAGACTCTTCACCATCGTTGGTGGCCGAATCAATATAGTTATCATTCTTACCCTGAGTGGAGGGCATTGGACGGGAAGTTTCATTTTTGATCTGGAAATACCTGGGCACAGTTAGTAGTTTCCATTCGCGGTAATGCAGATAATCTCCGCTTCTGGCGGTATGATTTACGTAAGGATCATTGTCCTGGTTTGTTGTAGGCCTTTTGTTTAGCTTCTTTATCTCTCTTTTGATTCCTTCTTTGTAGTCTTCAACAGGCTTTTTCAGGCGAAAGACCAGAGCATCGGATTCCAGGGCCACGACCTCGGCTTCGTTTCCTTCGCCGCTTCGTTGCAGGCTCTTGTTTACCCGTTCCTCGATTTCGGACATGGTCTCCTCATTGTCCTTTTTCACTGCCTTGAAAGCCACACGCTCAACGGAAGGACAGTCGTTCTGGCCGGACTGGCATAACTCGGAGTAAAAAGGCTGAATATACACAAGTTCAAGGTAAATAGAAACAGTGGTCCCACTTTCGGGGCTGCGGCTAAGTTCAACGTACTGCGGTACACGGGCTCCGTCTTCGTAGACTTTCAGCCGAGCTCTTCGCTCCAGTGGCTGCGGCTCAGGTCGATCTGACTTATCGTATTCCACTTCAGAACCTGAATCGGTAAAAAGCAGTTTCTGGGACTGAACGGATGAAGTAATCTCCTCTACTTCGAAAGCGATGAAGTTGATGGGAGCCCGGCCGATTTCCCGTCCCTGAGAGTCCATGATTACAATGTTGTGTTCCAGGATCTTGCCATTCTTGATCTCCTGGATTACGTTCAGGCCGGAGTTTTTGTAGTCCAGTTCCAGAAGTGCCACCGGGTTTCCTTCGCTATTCTTACGAATTTCGATGATCTGGCTGTTTTTGCTGGCTGCGCCCAGAGGTTGCATACCAATATTGTTTAAATTGATTTCGGAACTGTAGTCCGGGTAGTCTTTGATTACCTCTGGACCTTTGGTTTGGCAGTTCAGGAGGGGAGTTCCTGCTGCAATAAGCACGAATAGTGCGAAAAACTGAGTATTTCTCATGGGGGTACCTGCTTTCACTCGAACGGCGAGATGGGATTAAGACGAGAGGAATGGCCCTTCCCTCTGGGGGTCAAGGAAAATCGCATGGATTTTTACGGCGATTCGCCTTCCCGGAACGATTTCGCAATCATTTAGAATGCTACCGATGGATGAAATGTTTCGAGCTTTTTCCAGATTCTGTATTTGCGGAATCTGATCGTGGAATTCAATTCGCTCGAAAGAATTCAATCAAATGTTTGGCCAGAATTTCTCCCTGGTCTTCCTGCAAGAAATGACCTGCATTTTCGATAGTGACGTGCTTCTGGCCTTTGCATCCTGGAATCTTTCTGCGAAAAATGGCATCTGCACCTTTCGTAATTGGATCTGAATCGCTGAATGTGCACAGGAATGGCTTTTTCCATTTCTGAAGCACCTCCCATGCCTTCCGATTCGCCGGCACTGCCGGATCTTCCGGGTCCACCGGTACCAGAGCTGGAAAGATTCTGGCTCCTGCCTTGTAGGTCTCATCGGGATAGGGGGCTTCGTAACCTTTTAGGATTTCTGATTCCGGTTTAGTGTAGCATCCATTGCCAATGATTCGTCCCACCGGTAGTTTCTTCACCTTTTGCGAAAAATCTCTCCATTGAAAGAAGGCTTCTCCAGGTTTATGCTCACCGGTGGGCAGGAAGGTATTTCCAGCGGCGATTCGTGAAAACCGTTCCTCCAGTTCTGCGGCCATGCGAAGCCCTAAAAGCCCGCCCCAGTCCTGGCAAAACAAATTGATTTCCTTGAGTTCCAATCCCTGGACTAGTGTCTTCAACCAGTCCATGTGATTCTGATACGAATAATCAGACTGTTCTACCGGCTTATCCGATTTCCCGAAACCGATGAGGTCCGGCGCCACAACCCGAAATCCTGCATCAATTAGGGGAGGTATCATTTTTCGATATAGATAGGACCAGCTTGGCTCCCCATGTAGCAGAAGTACCACCGCACCATCCGCCGGGCCTTCATCAACGTAATGCATACGCATTCCTGAAGAATCCACTTCGTAATAATTGGCCTTAAACGGATAGCCCACAAGTTCTTCAAAGCATTCATCGGGTGTGCGCAGGTATTCCATACCCGATAGTGGTCGCAAATCGTTGGATGGCAAGAAAAAGATGCCAGGTTATTTGAAAGGACGTAGATTTCGTTCAATCCCTGGTGCAATTGAAATCTTCATACGCATTGACAGTGAGGTGCCCTGCCATGGCCTGAGCTGATGAACATCCTTTCGGCACAGAATCTGGCCAAAACCCATGGGGACCAATTGCTTTTTGAGCAGCTTACCCTGGGGCTAAATGCCGGCGAAAAGCTGGGTGTAATTGGCCGAAACGGTCAGGGAAAATCCACAATGGTTCGAATCCTTGCTGGCCTGGATGAGCCGGATAAGGGTGAAGTTGTCCATAAGCGAGGACTGCGAATCGCCTATATGGAGCAGAATCCGGCTGCTCTGGATATCAGTATAGCCGATTACATCCGTCCAGACGGCCAGAGTATGCCTGTAGGTCGAGTGCGAGAGGTTCTTTCGCTGGTAGGTATTGAGTCGGAGGATAAGCTTCTATCTCAACTTTCCGGGGGTGGATTGCGAAGGGCTTCATTGGCCCGAGCCTTGTTAAGCGAAGCAGATCTTTTAATCCTGGATGAACCTACCAATCACCTGGACCTGGATGCCATACTATCACTGGAAGAACGTCTCATTCGATTTTCCGGGGCCCTGCTATTAATTACCCATGATCGCTATTTTCTGGATCGTATTGTCAGCTCCATACTGGAAGTGGACGAAGGTCGGGTTCACAGGTTCGAGGGCGGCTACTCCTCATACCTTGAAAAGAAAGCAGCCATGGAAGAACAGGCTCGCATCGCGGAGCACAAGGCTCGCAGGTTTCTTTCTACAGAGATAGAATGGCTTCGCCGTCAACCCAAGGCCAGGGGTACCAAGCAGCAGGCACGCATTGACCGGATTCAAGGTGTTCAGCAAAGGGATAAGTATCGGGAAAAGAAGGATTTGAAGCTCGTTGGTAAGAGTTCGCGGCTGGGTAACAAGATTCTGGAAATACATGATCTATCTGCTCGAATTGAAGACCGGACTCTGTTCTCTGATTTTTCTTATCGCTTTCAGGATGGTGACCGGGTGGGAATCCTGGGGCCCAACGGATGCGGAAAATCCACATTTCTGGATATTGTGGCTAATCGACGAAGCCCGGATCAGGGCAAAGTAGTGTATGGAGAAACACTTCGTATAGGCTACTTCGATCAGATGGCCCGGGACATGCCCAGAGAAATGAGAGTTGAGGAATTCTTTAAGCGAGAAGTGGGTCATCATGCCATTGGTAGTGGATTATCGCCCAAGGAATTGCTCGAAGCCTTCCTGTTTCATTCATCGGTACTTTATAGACCTCTGGGTAAGCTTTCTGGCGGCGAGAAGAGACGAGTATTGCTGGTGTCTATTTTGTTAAACTCACCCAATTTTCTAATTCTGGATGAGCCCACCAATGACTTTGATATTCCCACCTTAACCGCTCTGGAAAGTTATCTGGATAGCTTTCCAGGGCCTGTGGTTACAGTATCGCATGACAGATGGTTCCTGGATAGAGTAGCCGATCATCTTTTTCTGTTTCGTCCGGATGCATTGATTCAGAACTATGTTGGAAGTGCATCAGATTTTCTGGTGGATAGAGATGATCCGGAATGGTTGGAGGAGAATGAATGGTCTGATTCGACGCAGGCCGCTGTAAGGTCTGCTGGTACTCATGCGAAAGTCAAAGAAACGGTAGAATCAAAAGCAGGTGTGGAATCGTCCAGTCCAGGTTCAAAGCCAGGCAGGAAGATGGGTAACAAGGAGCGAAAGGAGCTGGCTGAAATGCCTGCTCGAATTGAGTCTCTGGAAAAGGAGGTTGCTGAGTTGGAAAATAAGCTATCTTCGGGAAAAGGGGATGGGGAGTTAACTGCTGAGTGGGGCGCACGGCATGTGCAGGCCAATAAGGAGCTGGAAGCTTGTATGGAGCGATGGGTGGAATTGGAAGAACTACAGCGAAGTCATAAAGGGTAAGGCAGGTTAATTAACCATTCGCAATCGACGAAGGATGACCGGTCTAACGAAGGTAATTGTCTAACTTTGAATGCAATTCGTCCAGGTTCAGCGGTTTTGTTAGATAATCGTCAAATCCTGCCTCGATGGCATCAGATACCTCGGACTCCATGGCATTTGCCGAAATACAGATTGCAGGTTTATCCCTGTATTCAGGCCAGGTTCTCAGCTCTCTAATTACATCGAATCCATGCCCATCTGGAAGTCTCTGATCGATTAGTAGCAGATCGATTTGTTCCTTTTTGGCTTTCTCCAATCCCTGTTCTACCGTCGTGGCCTTATGTAAGACAATGCCCGGAAGATCCAGAAGCACATGTTCCATAAGCCGCATGTTCAAGGGATTATCTTCAATGTAGAGCAGGCTACCGTGAACCGCATCCTTTCGCGAATTCTTAAACACGTCCCTGCCAATGGGAGTCTGGGGTAAAGCGGCAGCTGAGTTTGCCACCGGAAACTCCAGGTAGAATGTGCTTCCTTCACCTGGTACAGAATTGAAATACAGATCACCGCCCATCAATCGCAATAGATTTCTGGTTAATACCAGTCCAATACCCGTTCCTTCTATCTCGGTTGCTTCCATCCCAAGCCTTTCGAATGGGCGAAACAGTTGCGATTGTTTCTCTCTGGGGATTCCGAAACCTGTATCCGTTACAGCAATTCGGACCCGGTCAGAAACTTCCTGTACTGCAACAATAACTTTGCCCTGGTCCCGATTATACTTGATGGAATTGCTCAGAACATTTAGCAGGGATTGCTGACTTCGCAATGGATCTGCCTTGAGGAGGATCGTATGGTCTGGCATTTGAAATTTCAATGTTACGGATTTAGGGTTTTCCAGGGATCCAGACAACTGAATGCATTTCTGAATCAAATCCGTTGCGGAGACATGACCTATACTAACTTCCAGATCCCTGGATTCCACCCGGGACAGATCCAGCACATCCTCCAGCAAACCCCGCATGTAATCACCTGCTTTCAGAATCTCATCTAGCTCCACTCCTCGCCGGGGATCGGGGAGCTTCTTTTTTAGTAATTGGGCGAAGCCAAGAATGGCATTCATGGGTGTTCGCAGTTCATGACTTAGATTTGAAATGAATTCGGATTTCGCTTTGTTCCGGTCCAGGGCCTGCCGGTGCTCCTCTTCCTGCTTCCGTTCAATCTCTTTTCGAGCGGTAATGTCCTGGAACGTACCAAATACGCGCAAGCATCGATTGTCCGCCCACTCCGCTTCACCCCTGGATTCCACCCAGATGAATCGGCCGGTCCAGGTTCTGAGGGGCAGCTCCATTCGAAAACTTTCCTTCGCTTCCATTGCTCGGTACAGAGCGTTCTCAACCTGCTTTCGTCCCTCTCTAGTTGCATAGAATGAAATTCCATCCTTTACGTTAGGTATGTAGTTTTCCGGTACTTCATGTATTTGTTTAGTGACCTCGGACCAGAAAAGCTCCCCGGTATCCATGTTGATTTCCCATCCACCAACTCCGGCTACCTCGCTAGTTCTTTGTAGAAAGGTCTCCATCTTCAGAAGCTGTAATTCATTTAGTTTCTGTTTCGTAATATCCTGTACAATGCCTGTGGATCTGTAAGGTTTTCCGTATTCATCAAAAAATGTACGGCATTTCTCCTTTACCCATTTGATTCTTCCGTCAGGGAAAAGTAATCGATGCTCAATTTCGTAAGGCTTCTTTGTGCGAAGAGAATCCCGGTATGCATGGTCCACCCGATCTCGATCCTCTGGATGGATCGTATCCAGAAATGCTTCATAGGATGCATCGAAGCGATCCGGATCAACTTCGAACATCTCAAAAATCCCGGATGACCAGTGTAGGTCATTGGCCAGCAAATCTAATTCCCATCGTCCAATTAACGCTATACTTTGTGCTTCTGCCAGCTCCTGGTTTTCTCGCATGGTTTTTCGAAGCTGGGTTTCTCGAAGGGTAATATCCTGGATGCTTCCCTGCAATGTACCGTCGTAGAGGGAGCCTATTTGCTGCACAATCCTCTGGGAACCATTCGGACCAGGTATGCGATAGTGAACATCTTGAGCAGATGTCTTCTGAACCTGAGTTAATGAGGTCGTGAATCGGGGACGGTCCTCTGGATGAATAAAGTCTAGAAAATCCGTAACGCTGAGTTCGCGAAGGTCGGGCTGACCAAGTATCTTTGCAGCCCCTGCATTTATTCGAAACTTATTCTCATCGATTGTCAGAGTCCAGTAACCAACTGGTTCGCCTGAACTAATGTACAATGGAGAATTCATAGCCGTCACTCAATATGACGTTGGTAATGTGAGATCTGTCAGCAACAATATGATGACCGGTACCGAAATACAGTGCATTTTTTGCCTGATTGTCACCGGATTCGGGCAATCTGCAAACTGGAGTTAGGCGCTAATCCGAGAACGTAAACAGAGCCTAACTTTCGCTATTATGGATCCTTGTCCATGGGCTCTGAAAGTTAGTACTGTGAGGCTATCGTTGGCTTTCCAGGATCTTTCTGGCTTCTTTGAGCAATTCGGTGGCCACTGGAACTCGAATCATCCCATCTTTGTCTGGAGTCATGGATTCCGGAGCGTAAACTTCCTCCAGCGAATCGTCCTTCAGTTTATCGGGTCCAATCCATTGAGCGAAAGCACCCACCATCCGTCTGTGAAGATCATCGATCTTAATATGCGCTCCGGCCTTCTTGTAATAGCCGTAGGCCATTAAGGGGAGCCTCTTTTCATACATATAGAAATCGCCAATTCGAATCAGGCCCTCCTTGTGGTCTGCTTTGGTGTAGAATTCCCGGGCCCTGTGAAAGTCTTCCTCTTCAAAGGCAGCATCCCCACGGCGGATGAGTTCTTCTCTGATCCTGGCGTCCATTATTACTTATTACGGCAGTTTCTAGAAGAAGGGCAAGAGGAAAATGGGCCGAATAACCCGGACTTTGCGCGCCGGTTGGACCGGATTCTGCCCGATCATGGGCTTTCATTGCAGGCCAGGATTGAGTGGGCTGCCCCTGGAAGATCGGCCGAATTGAAAATTCTATTCTGAATCAAAGAGATGCCAGTGTTCCAGATAGATTCTCGCTGCAAAATCTTCATCGGTCATTCCGGTAGCATCATGGGCCAGAAAGCTTACAAACCGGGCACATGCAGAAAGCTGCTGCGGATTAAACAGGGCGAACAGTTCTTCCTTGTGTTTTTTCATCGCCTGATCATCAATATAAGGATCCAGGGCATACAGGGTATTGTCAAGCTTCACCTTGTTCGGATCCTGGTAGTTCTTCAGATACCAGACCATAAAAGCCGGTAGATAGAATCGAAACCCTACCGGGTCGAGATAGCTCAGGGCGTATTGGCAATTCTCTAAATGTTGCTCGGGCACTTCCTGCCATGGACCTCTAAAATCTTTCTTTCGGTGCAGTTCAGCGCCAGCAAAATCATAGTTATCCTGGGCTTCTGCTACATGGAGGGTGATTTCATCTGGTTGCGGTACGCCGGCAAAAGCATTGCTGATCGTTTCAATGACAGATTGCGCATTGGATGTATTCATTGTTATTCGAATCTGATTTGCACAGAACAGTAAGACTATTCAATATTGGCCCCCAGACGCTGGAGCCGGTGCAATAATCTTCTAGCAATGCGAATTCCGGACTAAGCTGTAGCCGGAGTATTGATGGTGCAGCGACCCTGAAACACAGTGCCGTCTTCTACAATAAGACTGGGAGTTACTATATCTCCAAAGAGACGACCTGTGGAAAGTAAGACGACTCTGGTTTTGGCCTGAATGGAGCCTCGAATCTCTCCGCCCACTACAACAATGCCTGCGCGAATATCCGTGTCCACAAGACCACTCTGGCCTACCAGAACCTTACCATCCGTAACAATTAATCCCTTAAAATAACCGTCAATTCGGATGAGGTCTTTGACTTTGAATTCTCCTCGGAACTCGGAGCCTTCGCCAATCAGGGAGTTAACGATTAACGATTCGTTGGATTCAGCCATTGTTCCTGCAGGTGGTTCATAAATGCGTGTGGATTGTAGGCCACCGTTCCGATGTGAAGCTCGTAGTAAAGCATGTTCGTAGGTGCCTGTCCTGTATGACCGGATACGCCAATGGGCTGACCTTTGTCCACCTGATCGCCCACTCCCACATCTACTCTATCCAGGTGTGCATAAAAGGTTTTCATTCCAAACCGATGTTCCACCCAGATATGAAGTCCAAAAATGTCATCGTAATCGATGCTAATAACTTCGCCCGGAGCCGTGCTTACAACTTCCGTTCCTGGAACTGTGCCTATTTCAATGCCCTGGCGAAACACTTCTTTTCCGCGCAGAGTATCTGTTTGCCAGCCATAAGGACTGAGGATATAGCCCTGGGCTGGCCAGATACTGGGTGTATTGGTAAGCAGGTTCTGCATTTCCCGAGACTTTAGCTCGGTCAGAATTCGATCGGAAAGCTCCACCGCTCGTTTCAGATTTTCATTATCCTGACGTGAGAGGAATAGGACCTTTTGCAATAACTCTTCTGTGCGAGATTGATCGCAATCGGAGCCAAGAGCTTTACATTCTTCAACTGCTGTGCGAAGTTTGGTTAGCTCTTCTTCCATTATCGCCTGGCCGGCTCCGCCCTGGGCATAGGGTTCGGTTCTTTTCCCGCCAAGTTTTAGATATAGTTCTGCGATGGTATTTGAGTAGCGAGTAATGGTTCCATGCAATGGCAGAATTTCTTCAGCCATGCGAACGCTTTGAAGGTTAAACTGAGAGTTGGACAGGCCCATATCATAGAACTGGATGTCCTCTCCGGATTTTCCAACCAGGCTGAATACTGAAATGGTCATTACCACAAGCAAAGTGATAAGCCCTGCACTCAAAGAATACAACGTAATATGTGCATTGAAGATCTTCCGCTCATTGTGCGGAATAACCATGATGGTTAGTTTCTCTCTACCCTTTAGATGAACCCATTCCAGGAACTCTCGGGCATCGTGCTTCCACTTATCCCAGCGGGTAGGCGGTTTGGGGGATTGACCGGGATCACGGAGATAATCCTGCAACTGGGAATAGGACATTGGATCGGAGTTCTTCTTCCGGCCTTTTCCTGTGGCTTTTCGCTGTTTATTTGTCTTTTTTTCAGCCATGGCTCGTTTGCCTCCGCAGGAAGCTCTCCCAGGCTTTGCCGAACCCTCAATCGATGGTTCAGACTAGCAATGCCTGCACTTTCTGGAAGGTACCCTTTCCTGTCATTTTCATTTTCGGCCCATCATAATCCGCAATCCATTGTATCGTTGGCCCCTTTTTTGCCCTGCTCCGGGAATCGGGACCGGCCCTGAGAGCCCCGGGTAATCCAATAATCTCAACCGGTTCCGTACCCTAGTACTGGATCTGGCTGGCCAGGAATCCAGCTTTTTTTGAGCGCAATTTTCTTGATTTTACACTCTGGAACTTTGAGCCCGCACAGGCAATGCGCCCAGAATCAGGAGTGTAAAAAAGGTTTGCCTGTATGCACAATAGAATGGAGAATCCGTGACCTATGGCAGAAAAAGATAGCAACATGAGTCATGATGCGGAAGGCGGCGGACATACCCATGCTCCGTGGCAGCGCGAATTCTTCAAGAACATCGAAGGTTTTATCAAGTACGGAGTGCCGGAGGAGCGAGCCAAAGAAATCTTAACTAAATTCCTGCAGCTTTCTGTAAGCACTCCTTTGCCGGATGTGACCAAGACTTTTCAGAATCCGGAGTTGCTGGATGAGGTTGGTGTTCATACCCGACAGGATCCAGACCTGAGGGATTTCATGGTGGAATTTCTTACTCCGCTGATGCGCAATTTCTCCTTTGAGGGTCGAGAAAATGTGCAGTACATCATGCCCCTTCTAGGCAAATTTCCAGTGACATTGATTTCGAATCATATGAGTCACCTGGATGCACCTGCCATCTACAATATGCTTTATAATGAAGGTGGCGATGCCAGAAAGATTGCCGATAAGCTGGTCTTTATTGCCGGCCGCCTGGCCTTTGAACCGGACTTCGCCCGGCTGGCATTATACATGTTTGATACGCTTCTGGTTTGCTCCAAGCTGGATATGTCTGACAATCCGGGCCTGGCAGATCTGATGACTCGCATCAATATGCGAGCCTTTCGACAATCTCAGCAGCTCCAAAAAGATGGACGTATCATGTCTATCTTTCCTGAGGGAACTCGTAGCCGTACCGGTCGGCTGATTTCCTTCGTGGACACTGTGTATCACTATGTTGCAAATAAGATCATAATTCCGGTCACTCTTGACGGCACCGATAACATTCTTCCCACATCCTCCTTTCTGTTTAATGCGGCCAAAGGTAAGATGGTGCTTGGCAGACCAATACTTGTGGGTAAACTCCCGGCAAAACAAATGGCCGAACTTCCGGACTTTGTGGACCGACTGGATGTTCCGGATACGGCAGATAAGAAACAATACATCATTGATAACCTGGCTACCATTGTAGGGCAGAATCTGCACAAGCACAGGCATGGAACCTATAGAAATCTGTATCTGGCCGATGATCCTAGAAACAATGAGAATCGTCTGATTTCAAAGCCTGCGAAGCCTTCGGAAAAGGTTGTAGTTATTGGTCACTCTCCCTATGGAACGGCCATCGCTTCCGTGCTTGCAAACAAAAACACGGACATCCTGGTGTATACCGATAACGCAGAAAAAGCGGAAGAGTACAATGCGCGAAGAGTGGATGGAGGATATTTTCCTTTGTTCAAGCTTCCTCCTAATATCAGTTTTACTTCCAATCCAGTGGACGTGGAGCAGGGAACACTGTACGTTCAAGCGGCCCGCCCCTGGGAACTGGAAAAGTACTATAGCAGGTTAAAGCTATATCTTACGAAAGGGGATTCTCCGGTAGTAAGTGTAGTCAAGGGGTTCACTGGTTCCGAGAAGGGACTGATCCTGGATGACCTCTCCAATGAATACGATATCAATCCAGATCGTCATGTTGTTATGGCCGGGGCTAACTATCCAGAGCAGATTATGGAGCGCAAGATCTCCGGCTATGAAATGGCGGCCAATCGACCGGAGCTCGTAAACGATCTGGTTCAGCTATTCAGTAGTGCCTATGTATTTGTTCGGCCTGCAGTTAATCCGTCCGATGTTCGCGGTGTTCAACTTGGTGGTGCATTGAAGAATATCTATGCCCTGGCCACCGGTTTGCTGGATGGATATTACGAAAGTAGCCTGGGAGGAAACTGTGATAATTCGTTGTTCCACGTTTCCAATCGGTTCTTTCGAGAAATGACTGCCCTGGGAACAGCCATGGGCGGTCAGGCTGAGACCTTTGGCGGGCTGTCCGGCCTTACGGACCTGATGCTTGCCTGCTTTGGCGCCGATGCCCGGGACCGTCAGTATGCACATGATTTTGTAAACGGACAGGCGGATCCGAATCATAAATCTAACGGTGTCTTCGGGGTTCGATCGTTACCCAATTTGATTAACCTGAATCCGGATGATTACCCTGTAGCATTTGCCGTACATGCCGTAATGGTCAAAGGGATGGAAGGGGAAAAGGTGCTGGAAAGTATCATGTACAGCTTGCGAAAATTCTAAATTACAGGTGTCGAGCCCAGGGCTGCGCAGTATCCCCTTTCTTGTGGTCCTGTTTTTGAATCTATCTGGGGTTACCGGGTTGCGGAATGGTCTGCGGTAACGCTGGGCGCCATTTGCGGGCTTTCCTGAGATTCTGATTGCACAGGGTGACAGCGAAGATCCGGGCCGTTACAGAAAATGAGCAGCCAATTCTCCATATTAGACGATCTGAGTACAGGCGTTCAGATTATAGATCCTGAAATGCGTTACGTTTTTCTCAATCAAGAATTGCTTTCGCAGGTCAAGATGTCTGCTGAACAGATGGTTTCTCTGAGAATGGAAGAGGTTTATCCTGGCATTCAGGATAGCGAAATCTACCGGGTTATTCAATCCGTCATTGAATCAGGCGAAGCTAGATCTCTAATTAATGAATTTGTCTTTCCGGATGGTCGAATGAACTATTACCGGCTGGAAGTACAGAAGATACCACAGGGCGCCATCGTTTTTTCCTGGGATGTAACAAGCGAAAAGGAAACGGAGGCGTTGCTAGGGAATGCAGCTTTGCGCTGGAAAGAGGAAGCGTCGAAGCATCAGGAAACCTTACGGAAAATCCTGGACGCCTCGCTCGATGGAGTACAGTATTTTCGCTCAATTAGAGATGATTCCGGAAAGATCGTCGATTTCGAATATGTAATTTCAAATCGAGTCGCCTGTGAAATTATCGGCAGGGCAGAAAGTGAAGTGCTCGGTAAGCGACTTCTAGAATTGATTCCTGGTCACCTGGATATTGTCAAAGAGTATGGACGATCCTTATTTGATTTATACTGCGAAGTGGTGGAGACAGGCGAAAACAAGTCTCTTTTGTTTCATTTTGAAGCGAATGGAATCGATGGATGGTTCTCCAATAAATCGGTTAAGCTGGGCGATGGATTCGTAGTTAATTTTTCGGTAGTAACCGAACTTGTTAATAAGACCACTGAGCTGGAAAGGCTGAACAACTCGTTGCAGGAGGAAGTCCGAAAAGAGATTGAAAAGAATCGAAGGAAAGATGAAACTTTGATTCGGCAATCCAAGCTTGCAGCTATGGGAGATATGCTCTCCGCCATAGCTCATCAATGGAGACAGCCTCTGCATGCAGTACTACTGGGCATAGAGCTTTCGCGGGAGATTGTAGAGAAAAGCTGGCAGTCAATTCCGGACGGGGATAAGTCTGAGCTTGAGGAAATCTATGCTATTATCGAAGATCGTATAAAGTATTTATCCGATACGATAGAGGATTTCAGAGATTTCTATGGTCCATCCCAGAAGGTAGAGGATTTCTCTCTGGAGGAGGCCCTGGAGGCCTCATTAAGGTTCTTCGAAGGACAGCTCAGAAGCCGTGGCATCATTTGCACTTTGGACGGAGACCTGGAAGGCTGTACACTGCATGGAAATGCAAATCAATTTCGTCAGGTCTTGCTGAGCCTAATAGGCAATTCAATAGATGCGTTCAGCAAAAAGATAATAACCGATCAGTGGATTCGCATAACAGCCAAGAAAGAAGGATCTGCGGGCCTGGTTCTCAGTCTGGAAGATAATGCAGGCGGAATCAAAGCAGAGGTGCTACCCAGAGTGTTTGAACCTTATTTTACTACAAAAGGCCCATCGGGGGGCACGGGTATAGGCTTGTACATCGCCAGGTTAATCATGGAGAAAAGCTTTCAGGGCCAAATCGAAGCAGTGCCCACCGAATCCGGCATTCGTTTTATTATGAGGTTTCCCTTACATGGCTGAGGACCTTGAAAAAGCTATCCTTGTGGTGGATGATGAGAGGGATGTGCTACTTCTGTTTCATATGCTACTAAAGCGAAAGTTTCAGACCTGTCATGTGGCGGTGAACGGGAATGAGGCGCTGGAGATTATTCGGCAGGGACACCACATAGATTGTGTGATCACTGATATATCCATGCCCGATATGGATGGATTTCAACTTAAAGCGCAGCTGGATGTGTTATTGCCTGAAGTGCCGGTTATCGGTGTAACCGGTCATTCAGACGAAGAGTTTCGGGAAAAAATGTATGCAGCCGGATTTAAGCATATTGTTGTCAAACCAGTAGATCGCAATAAACTTCATCAAATTCTGGATATTGTGGCCCGCAGCAACTAGTAGATTCCCTTCAAGCTTTCTTTTGCCTCATTCTTTCGTTGAAGTCTTTAGTCCCTCCCGGAGGAATTGTTAGCCAGGTCCATTCACCTTCCTTGATAAGGCGGCAGAGATAGACGATCTGACCTATATGATACGAAGTATGCGAAAGAGATCTTTGAATTGCTAGAGGAACGGAATGAGGTTCTGATCGAATATACACTGTTTTGTTCAAGTCTTCTGCATTAAGGCTTTCAATGCTATTTCTGAATGTATCCCATCCCCTGGCCCAGATCTCCATGATTGCCGGCCTATCCTCAGCGGCATCGATCTCAAACTCACCATCGCGGTTGCGATCTTCTTTCTCTCCGTCCGACGTGAGAAAATCGGTCCATCGCGAAATTAGATTACCGCCCACATGCTTCACATTCACTGCAATGGACTGGGAACGGGGCCCGGGCACTTGAAAGAAGTCCTTATCCGATATCTGCTGCAGTGCTTTTTCGCAAAGCCCTCTACCCTGGGTGATTGTCTGTATAGTAGCATGTATAAAAAGATCTTCCACTCGCAAGCTCCTGTTTCCGTGTGCGCCGGTGTGAACCAGAGTTCCGCCCACTTCTGATGCGGAAATATTAGTCCGGAATAGAAGGGGGCAGTATGGCCGCACTCCTGATGCAAGCTCACCCGAAAGTCTGGTAATTTAGCAACTCCATTGGTAACTAAGGCAAGGTATTTTTGCATTCCAGGAATTCAGATTCTAGATGAGCTTATCTTTTTGTGTTCTATCGTTTCGTGAAACTATCTTCATACACCATAATCAGTATATGAGATTTTTTTCCAAACCAGGTTTACACTGAGACGGTGGATAATACCTTGTTGGGCAAATTAATAGGAGACCTATATGAAAGCAAAGCGAACACTCTCGATTCTTCTGGTAGCGCTTATGACTCTCTGGTTACCGCATTGCGATGCAATCACCGGCGGCGAAGACGATGACGATCAAGAACTCTTGATTCTGGCCTTCCTGGGCTTAAACAAGGTTACGATTAACCTGACAAATAATAATACCACCGGCTCCTTTACTCTCTGGACTGCGTCGAACGATGGAACTACATGTGTTACTCAGGCAGCAGATTTTGGAAGCATCGCCAACGGAGCCACAGGAACCGTTACCATTGCACCAATTTCCGGCGGATATCTGTTTAAGGATCCCAGCAACAATTGCCAGGCAGTCAATCCAATAGGGACTTCTGCCAGTGTGGCAAACTGCACCTGGGATGGGGCAGTGATCACCTGCAGCTAACTCGGCAACGAGTTGGCCGGTGCTCCTAACCGGAGCAGACGGAGAACAAAGGGCGGCCCTGGCTGGGATATTTTGCAGCCGGGACCACTCCCCGAAGCCAGGCATGGGACCGGGTCTGCCTGAATTACATATAATGCCTGGCCCCGGTTTTACATTTCTTGCCTGTACAGTAGGCCCACCTTGCTAACCGGGCTTGCCAGTGTCGCAGGTGCCTTTCCATGCCCGGCAAATCCTTCGGCGAAATCAGAGTCGAAGATTTGAATAGAATAGGAAAAAAATTCCCCTCACCGGGAACCAATTCATCTCCTTGTGGGTTCTCTATTCATAGCGGCCAGAAACGGCTGATTCGGAAATAGGAGAATTCCATGAACAACACTCTAAGAACCCTGGGCGCCTCCGGCGCATTGCTACTCTTCCTGACAACAGGAGCTTTATCTGCAAAGCCGGATCGATCCGGGCCAAGAATGGATCCAGAAAAACGTCTGGAATATATGAAAAAGAACCTGGATTTGAGCGCTGAGCAGACAGAAAAGATCCGTGCCATCATGGCCAAATATGATCCAAAGCGCGAAGCACTGTTCAATAAATTGCAGCCGCTTCGAAAGGAACTTTTTGAGCTAATGAGCCAGGAGTCTCCTGATCGAAATGCGGTTAAGTCTAAAATGCAAGAAATGAGCGACATCAAGATAGAACTGCGCTTGCTTATGCTGGATGGCCGTACTGAGACATTTCAAGTGCTGAATGCAGAACAGAAAGCGAAATGGAAAGAACAGATGAAGAAGTTCGCAAAGAAGAGAGGGAATCGGGATCGTGACTGAAACCGAATTTCGTAAGATAATAACCAGCACCAAGAAAGCAGTGCTGGGTGCCATCCGGGCTCATTTGAGTCCGGAACTGGTGCATTCAATTGATGATGTTTCCCAGGAAGCATACATGCGAATTTATGGAGCCCTTTCTTCCGGGAAAGGTCCGGATGCAGTGGATGAGAAAGCACTATGTAGCTGGGCCTATGTCATAGCTCGCAATGAATGCTATCGGTTGCAGAAAAAAGAGATTCAAAGCAAGAGAAACATTGATGCAGCCAGCGACCTTCTGATTCTGCAACAATGGACTCAGAATGAAAATGAAAATCGAACATTGGATCTGGAAGAACTGGAAGATATGATCTCCAATCTGGAAAAGCCATTTGAAGAAACCTTGAGCCTTCTGATCCAGGGATACAGTATCTCAGAGATTTCTGAGCAACTGGAGATCCCGGAAGGAACGGTGAAGTCCAGAGTCTATAGAGCCAGAGAAAAGATTCGCAATACTATGGATACAGGGGCATTGAAAGAAGCCCGGGACGCAAAGAACCTGGATGGGATGGTGCAACTATGAACGAAATGGAGAAAGCTATTGAACAAAGATTAAATGATGAGACCTGGGACAGGCGCATGGCTTCGCAGGTGTTGCGAAAAGCTCGACCAAGAAAGAACATGGCACTGGCGGCAGCAGCCCTGATGTTGCTTTCGTTGGGACTTGGATATGCAGCCTGGCAGCAGCAGGCCACGGAGGAACTGGACAGTTCGCAGGAAATGGTTCCATACGTGTTTTCCGATGAGCTGGTTTCCGATGGCGAAATGGAACTTATGGCCAGTGGCTATGTATTTGAATAGGAATTGACTTCTGTGACTTACGGATATCCAGATGGTTTATGGCGGATCCTACAATTAAGCAGCCCGAGAACACCGAAGGAAAGTGGTACGTGGACCAGACCTGTGTACCCTGTCATTTGTGCATAGATGAGGCTCCGGATTTACTCAGCTATGCAGACGGGGAGACTCATGTATTCTTTTCCAAACAGCCTCAGAATGATTCAGAGGAAAGTCTGGCACGGGAAGCCATGGAGGCCTGTCCAACCGAGGCCATCGGTAATGATGGCTAAGAGTGCTGCTCGTCACTTTCTGAACACTTGAGAGCCGGGCTTCCGTTGAAACGATTTCCCGGACTGCACAATTCCAGCCCCGCCTGGCTTTGAATCTTTTCAATTTCTGGCCCCATTCAATAGAGGCCCCTTATAAAAAAAGGCCGGCAAGAATGCCGGCCTTTTGCAGGTTAAAACCAAACAGGTTTCTTTTCAATAGTCGTCGTTGTAGTTGCGCCGACCACCGCCGCGTGGGCCTCCGCGGCCTCCTCCCGATCTTCCGCCACCGCCGCCGGAACGATCAAACTTTGGCCTATCCTCTTTTGGCTTCGCTTCATTGATGCGTAATGCTCTACCATCGATTTCATGACCATTTAGCGCTGAAATGGCAGCCATTGCCTGGCTTTCCTCTGGCATCACAACAAATCCGAATCCTCTGGACCGGCCCGTTTCACGATCCATCATGATCGTGGCTTTTTCCACATCTCCATGCTCAGCAAATAGAGCTTGAAGATCCTGTTCTTTCAAACTGTACGGGAGGTTACCCGCATAGATATTCATCATACTTAACCCAAACAAAATTTCCAGGACCTAGCATGTTGAGGGCAACGAATCGCCGGTACCCCCGCTCAGTCCGGGATGCAAGTTTTCTCGGCGAAGCGGAGAAAAGGTCAACACTTAAATTTATGTCATGGAATTTTTGGGAAGCAGCCCGGCGGGCCCGGGCCTCACTTCTTTTGCGAACGGTGCTTCATTATGTCGGAAAACTGAACCATATCCCTCTGACTCTTCCCTGCAGCGATCATAGGGAAGACTTTTTCGTCTGCCGGGATTACCGCTTCCAGTAAGGCTGGTCCATCATCATGAAATAGGAAATCCAGTCCCTTTTCTACTTCGGAAGGGTGGGAGATTTGCATACCTGGAATATGGTAGGCTTCTGCCAGTTTCACAAAATCTGGATTGTACTGCCATTCTGATTCTGCGAATCGCTCTTCGTAAAATAGCTCCTGCCACTGGCGTACCATGCCCAGGAAGTTATTGTTTAATAATAAGATTTTAACTCCCAGATTATACTGCCGGATGGTTGCCAGTTCCTGGATGCACATTTGATAGGAACCATCGCCGGTGACACAAATCACCAGATCATCTGGATTGGCGAATTTGGCACCGATGGCTGCCGGTAATCCGTAGCCCATGGTACCCAGCCCACCGGAAGTTAACCAACGATTTGGACGGTCAAAGTGATAGTACTGGGCAGCCCACATCTGATGCTGTCCCACATCTGTGGATACAATTGCTTTTCCTTCCGTCTTTTTATACATGAGACTTAGAACACGCTGAGGCTTTATGTGCTCCTGACTCTCTTCATACTCCAGAGGAAACTTCTGTTTGTATCCATCCAGATGGTTTACCCATTCGGAGCGATCTTTGCCTTCTACGAAAGGAAGCAAGGCGCGAAGCACTTCTTTTAGATCTCCATGCAGCATATGATCGACGGTGACTCTTTTATTGAACTCCGCTGAATCTATATCCACATGCGCTCGCACCGCATCGGCGGCGAAGTCCCCGGGCAACCCGGCCACTCGGTCGTCAAACCGGGCTCCCAGAGAAAGAATATAGTCGCATTCAAGTATGGCTTTGTTTGCAGCAGCCGTTCCATGCATCCCTGGCATACCCACAGAAAGTATATGACTTCCAGGAAATGCACCCAGACCCATTAAAGTGCAGGTAACCGGGCTCATGGATTTTTCTGCCAGATCCAGAATCTCTTCTGCTGCGCGTGCATTGATGGCTCCACCGCCTACATAAAGCAGTGGCCTCTCCGCTTTGTTCAGAGCTTCAGCAAAAGCCTTAAAATCACCGGATAGCTCAGGCTGTCTGGAAAATCGAGGGCTCAATCCGCTTTCCCCTTGAAGTCTGTCTGTAAGGCCGGTCTGAACGTCTTTAGGAAAATCCAGAAGAACTGGTCCGGGGCGACCTTTGGTTACCATGGTCCAGGCCTCTTCGAATACGTCTGCTATCTCATCCGGAGAATTGATCAATGCATTGTACTTTGTAATCGGGATGGATATCCCAAACATATCCGCTTCCTGAAAAGCGTCTGAGCCGATGGCTGTAGTAGGGACCTGACCGGAAAGTACGAACAACGGAATGGAGTCCAGCTTGGCATCCGTTAGACCTGTCACTACATTGGTGGCACCAGGACCGGAGGTAACGATTACGACACCGGGCTTACCAGTGGACCTGGCATAGCCTTCAGCCATATGGATGGCTCCCTGTTCGTGTCGAACCAGAATGTGGCGAATTTTAGAATGATAAAGTTCGTCGTAGAAAGGAAGGATGGCACCTCCGGGATAGCCAAAGACCAGATCCACACCTCTGGACTCCAGAAGCTCTACGAGTAACCTGGCACCTGTCTTGCTCATCTTCTTCCTCCGAAGGCGCGGAATTTACCGCATGCCTTTCTGGACAAAGAAATGAAAGTCAGGATAGACTGCAAAAAAAAACTCTGTTTAAGGCGCGTTTTTCGGGGATGGAAATCAAAGATTTAAAACAATTCTATCAGCAGCTTTCGAAGCTGGATCCACAGAATCCTCCAGTAGTACTTGTATCCGGTTCGGATGAGTCCATTTTCGATTCTGTAATTGAAAAACTGGAGAGCAAAATGGCCCCTCTGGAGGCTGTTGTAACCACTTTCAGTGGTGAACCCGGGGATGGGGAGAGATTCCTGGAAGAGCTATTCAATATACCATTATTCAGTCCTTACAGAATCATTGTGTTTCGGCATGCAGACCAGACCCTACCTGCAATGCTTGCAAAAGAGTCCAAACGAGACTCCTACCAGACTGACCTCTCTGCAAGGCCGGAGGCCACTTTGCTTGTACTTCAATACGAAGGTACACCTGGAAAGGGCTTTTTAAAGTCTCTGGGTTCGCAAGTCCTCCATTATGTCTCAAGAGATATTTTCGCAGAAAAACTGGAGCAGACAATTGAACAAATGGCTCATGCTGTGGGTCTCATACTTACGGAAGAAGCATTGCATGAAATCAAGGATCGAACACCACCTCGCACCGGAGCCCTGCAGAGTGCATTGCAAAGGCTCAAAGATCTAATTCCTCCGGAAAAGCGAAAGTCTGTATCTCTGGAGGATGTGCGAGATGTACTTTTTCCCCGGGTAGGATGGAACCTGTTTCGAATCGTGGATAGTCTATTCGCCGGCGATGTGACTGCCTATCGCGCGGAGCTGCAAAGCTACAATGCATCCACGGATTCATTTCTTTCCCTTCTATCTCAGATTCTTCGCAGAGTGAATGAGCTCAGGCATTACAGGCTGGGTGCATCCATGAGTATGAAGCCTGCAGAGATGGCTAGCTTCCTTGGAATTCAGGGAAGGCATGAATTTGTTCAGAAGAAGATACTACAACAAAGAGATGTTGAGAAGAATCGATTCAGCCCGGAAAGGCTGGAAAGAATTTATGACTTTCTGGTCGATGCAGGGGAAGCATTTCGAAGTAATGTAAGACCGGAGCATCATAAATCATATTTTGACTTTCAGGCCATGGAATTATTCTTCGGCCAGGAGGCGCGACGTCGCTAACCTATGACAGCAATCCATATACTTTCAACTGGAACAGAACTGGCCTCGGGTCGATCCAGGGATGGTAACGGACCATTTCTGTGCGAATTCTTTTCCGGTGCTGGACAAACCGTAGGTAGTATGACCATACTGCCGGACAATCCAGGTGCGCTTCTGGACTATCTTCGCCGGCTGGAGCAGCAAACCGGCTCCCAGGAAATTACTCTGGTTGCCATGACAGGAGGCCTGGGACCCACGGAAGACGATCATACCGTGGATGTACTCTCGGAATTCTCGGGACATCCAACGGTGGAAGATCCGGGGGCCCTTCGAAAACTCCAATGGGTAGCAAAGAAGACATCTAGAGTAAAACTGGATTCAGCTCGCAGACAGGTTCGCGTTCTGGAAGGGCAGCAGGTTGTGGAAAATCGACGAGGCCTGGCTCCCGGTATCCTTCTTCAAAAGAAGTCATCGTCCGGCGGAACATTTCTGGTACTGGCTTTGCCCGGAGTACCATCTGAAATGCATCCCATGTTTGAGTCCGTGAGCGAAGAGCTCTTGAATCGATTGCCCTCCCGGGAAATGGAAAGGGAAGTAATCTATGTGTATGGAGAAGGGGAATCGTCCTTTCAATCCAGGGTAATTCAGCCCATACGAGACGATCTTTCGCCTGAATTTCAATGGGGCATTACCTCTGGTAGGGGACATATCCGAGTATTCCTTGAATCACCTCAGAAGAGGGAGATTGCATTAATAGAGGATACAGTGGCCCAGTATTATAAAGGTCGCTCGTTCAGTAGACCGGTGGAGGAGCTCTTACATGACCATTGCATTGAAAAGGGATATATGCTGGCCACCGGAGAATCATGCACCGGTGGTCTGGTGGGCAAGATCCTGACGGATCGAGCGGGCAGCTCGGCCTTCTACTATGGTGGGGCAGTAGTCTATTCCAACGAAGCCAAAGTTAAGGTCCTGGGAGTTTCGCAGGAGATACTGGATAAATCCGGCGCTGTCAGTGAGCCTTGCGCCAGAGCTATGGCATCCGGTTTAAAAAATCGAACCGGTGTGGATTTTGCGCTTTCCATCACCGGTATTGCAGGTCCGGGCGGAGGTTCGGAAGAGAAGCCGGTGGGCACTGTTCTGGTAGGTCTGGCCGGTCCCTCTGGATCCGAAGTGCATCCACTATTCTTTCCTCTGGATAGGGAACGCATAAGAGACTATACAGCCATTATGTCCCTCTATCTACTCTATGATTTTATACTTCGCAACGAAATGCAAAGTTAATCTGGTTTTTGAAACATGTGACTGATTGAAAATCGGGAAATACCTGTGGTCTTTCGCAATGCCCCTGGTGCACTGCATCTGCAGCTGTGAATACCGATGGTGCAACTCTGGAAAGCTTATTTACAAAAAGTGCGGCTCAATTCACAATGAGCGTATGGCATTAAAGTGGATTGATCTATTTGAAGGCTTGATGAAGGAAGTGATTCCGTTCGAGGAGAATGGCTATATCATCAAGGCGGTGTTTGACCAGGAAGCAAGTAACTATGCCGTAATAGAACTTATAGCATTTAAGAATGTGAAGAATATGGCTATCGGTGATAAAGGCGTAACATTCTACTCGGATGGTTACAAGGTATTCGTTGCTTATGAGCCTGTGACCTATCGTTTCCGCTATCAGGAGCCCTATTTAAGAGATGGGATTTATCAATTTCCGGTACGATTCAATGAAGTGGAAACCATTGAAATGCCCAAGCATGATAAGATCTTTATTTCGCAAAAACCCTATATGAGCCAAGGCTCTTTTAATGTAGATAAGCCCGGTGCAGGCGATTTGACCTATTATATCTACAACAACCAGAAGGTAGAAGAGCATATCTTTCAGTTCATCAATTCCATTCTTGTGGATGACTTGCGAATTACAAAGAGCGTTTTGCCCGAGGTAAATAGGCTACTAAAACAGAACCTGCAGTACTTCTATGAGGCGGAAAGGCCCCACGAAGATTGAACAAACCTGATGCCGCTGTGCCCTTCTACGATGCAGCAGCAATACCCTGGTTTTCTGTTGGCCTGGTTTTCCAGCGTCGATGCACCCAGAAGTATTGCTCCGGACATTTTCGGATTTGATTTTCCAGAGCTTTCACCCAGGTTTCGGTATAGTGTCGGATGGCCTGCTCCCGATCCGGGAAACCCTTGAAGTCCACGGCACCCAGATCTTCTATATTTACATGGACCTTGCCATCTTTACCATGAGTGGCGCTGTACATCAGGATATTTGAGCCAGTTAGTCCGGCCATTAGGGCCGGACCGCGAAACGTGGCTGCCGGACGACCAAAAAAATCTACAAAGATTCCTGATTGTCCGGCGTTTTGATCGGAAACGAAGCCCACTCGTCCACCTTTTCGTAGATAGCGAATGGCCTTCTGGCTTTCTTCTACCTCAAAAAGCTCAATACCGCTGGATTCCCGCACCTTTTTGTACCATCGATCTACAAAAGGATTGCTGAGTTTTTTATAGATACCGCCACCTTTCAGGATTCGGCCTGTGTATTGAACCAGAAGTTCCCAGGTCCCCAGGTGTCCACAGTTGCAGATGATTCCGTTGCCCCGATCCAGTGCCTTTTGCTCCTGATCACGGGAATCCCCTTCATAGACCAGGTATTTATCGTAGAAGGCTCGAGTCATTCGTGGGCCGTAAAATGAGTCCGCGATTAAATTCCCCAGGTGAAACCAGGTTTTCTTAGTTGTGGCCTTTACCCAGGCTTCATCTTTTTCCGGGAAGGATTGTCGAATATTATCTGCAGCAATCCTCCTGTATTTTCCAGACAGTGGATATAGAAAGCCTGCCAGAAAACGACCATAAGCCAGACACCAGCGATAGGGTAGAAGTTTAAACGGAATAGAAAACCAGAGAATCAGTAGATAGACAAGAAAGTACCCGACCATTGCAGAGCAGATTCCAGCAACGCTTCTGTACAGAAAGCGAAAAACGGCACTCTAATTAAACCGAATCCAGCAATCGGATTCGGCTTTCAGGCCACTGACCGGACTGACGAATCATTGCCACATCGGATGCGCATCCACGTTTTAGCTTTTACTCGCAATACTGCTTTTATCTGCATTTCGGCTTTTGACTGCATTTCGGCATCGGCAGGCTGTCGTTGAAAAATCAATCTTCCCAATTCAATCGGAATTCAATCTCTGCACAATATACTCCAGGGCCTGAACTTCTGCATCCCGGGCCCATTCATTTCTGGATGCATTGAAATTATGGTCTCCCCTGGGTATCAGTACGAGCTTTGCTGGAATACCGTACTGTCTGGCCTTCCAGTAAAAACTAATACTCTGGGTGGCAGGCACCAGACGATCTCTTTGACCATGAATTAGAAGCATGGGAGGAGCATTCTTGTGTAACTGAGCTCCCGGTGAGATCTCTTTAAACTTTGCATTGAGATAAGCTCTTTTCTTGACCAGGTTTGTCTGCTCGCTTGCCGGGGGTTCAGGTAAGTAACGTTCCAGAATACCTTTAATACCCGGTGAGCCCACTTGATATAGTTCCCCTGGTTCCATGGGAGCATAGAAAGAGACCACAGCCATAGGAGGGAATGCGTTGGCCCGATTACGGGAAACTTCTTCGTCGAAACCTGGACTGTCACTTACTTTGCGAGTCAATTCCAGACCGGTCATTACGGCGATGTGGCCACCGGAGGAAAAGCCCATAATGGCAATCTTATCTGGAGGAATGTTAAAGTCCGATGCATGACTCTGAATGTAGCGAAAGGCTTGAATGCTATCCTCGATGGGGGCCAATCCGCGATAATCCGGTGACACTCTATGCTCTATAGAAAAAGCCTTTAGACCCCGCTCATTAAGTGCTTCTACCCAGTCCTGAAAAAGAGGCATGTCCGGTCCTTTGATGGACCATCCACCTCCATGAATGAAGATAACAGCCCCTGCAGGCTCTTCACCGCCGGTGGGATAGGAGAGCATGGTTAGCTCTTCTGGATCCTCCGCAAAAACGATTTCCTCTGTACCATCCGGACGGAAGTACAGACTACGATGAATCAAATCCTGGCGCAGATTTGCATTGATGGTACAGCTGAACAGAAAGAGGATCGGGAATAAAGACAGGCTCCGGATCATCGGAATTCCAATTCCATGGGGGCCTCTGGAATTTCTATTCATCAATCACTCCTGAGATGCACTTTTTGCGCGCCCTTCGATTGACTCTCAGGAATGGCTGCTGTGCGAGTTTATATTTCTCTGCTCATCCACCAGAAGCGGATGGCCAATCAATAAATGCCCAGCATCATCTGAGCCTCTTCAGAGGCCATTTCTCTGGGATTCCATGGAGGTGAAAAGACAATCTCTACTTCAGCATCTTCGATTCCGGCTACCCGAAGGCAGGCTCCGTGCACAGCTGTCTGGATCTGAGGTCCTACCGGGCATCCCATGGAAGTTAAGGTCATGGTTACCATAGCTTTGTCGCCATCCAATTGAACGTCGTACACCAGTCCAAGCTCAGTGATTGCAATTCCGATCTCCGGATCAGCCACGGTTCCAATTTCTGTCCAGATCAGATCGATGGTTTCAGCCTGGCTTCCTGGTGGCGCATCGGATGTCTGGCTACCTGCAGGTGCTCCGGCAGGGCTACTATCCTGGCCGGAAGTAGCATCAATCTGTGATGCTACGGGCTCGGAGGCTCCGGACTCGGCCGAGGCATCGATTTGTGGTTGGGTTTCGTCTGACATTCTAGAGCTAATATACTGGGAGCGCTCCCCAGGGTCAAGGGGCTGGCAGCCATTCGCTAGCCTTCTGCAGGCAAATGTTCTAATTCAATTGGGATTTCTACTCCAGCCCAAGCAAAGCAACATGGAATTTGCGATCCACGAGGCCATTCATGTTACTTTCCACAGTCTCATTATGGTCCTGGAAATCCTTCAGAACCAGGCCTGTACCTGCTAATACCTTCAGAAGGTCCTGCCGGTTGTAAGTTGTAAATCCATGCTTGACCACCGGAAGGGTTTCCATGAATTCCTTCTCTCCCAATCCAATGGCTACCCTGCCATCGGGCCGCAGAACTCTGTGAAATTCCCGGAACAGGGCTTCCGGTTTCTTCCAGAAATAGATACTGTTAACCGTTAGAATTGCATCTGCAGAATCATCATCCATGGGCAGGGATTGTCCATCGTAGAGTTTGAATTTTGCCTGGCTGGAAAAACCCCGGTTTCCATCCTTCGCCTGCTCATGCATGGTAGAGGATATTTCCAGCCCAGAATAGGATAGGGTTTTGTATTCTTGCAGCAACTCCGGGACATGGGCTCCGCTACCGTGACCAACCTCGATGAGGGATTCGCCGGGCCGCAATTGCAAGGCTGCCGCAGACTTGCGAATCATGTTGATATTGGTGCTGTGCATCCTCTGCCCAACTTCAATTCCGTCTTCGCCTTTTGGATGGCCCAGTTGAGCAGCAAGTGCCCTGGCTTCATCTTCAGTCATTCCCATATGCATGGATAGAATCAAGGGGATCCGTATGAAAGAAGAAAACTGCGCCGCTTTTCCGTTTGGCCGGGCTAGAATCGCTTGATGGGATCGATTTATTGTGGGCGGGGCCAGGAGGCTTCGGGTTATCAGCGACCACTATGGAAGTGAGTTCCAGAAAAGAAGCCCAGTGAATCTACGTTATCTCTTACCACTCGCATTGGGCCAGCGATACACTTGGATGGGTAGATCTTCGTAGCCCCCGTTTCGTATTTCAGTGACTCGGACCGGGCCCCCGGCTGGATGGAAAATTAAGTCCCTGGAATCCAGGGTGTCTGGGATTCCGCCCTTTCCTTCCCCATAGAAGATCGCAACCTGATGACCGAAATGGATGATGTCCCCGGGAACAATTCCATTCGGGGCAAGTTTCAGGGCTTCCTGATTACTGTCCACGTAGGCTTCCGCGGAAGCTGTAGCAGTGCGGCTCTTTTTGCCTTCCCGGACACCGGCTGTGGAATGCGGCAACCCCTCTGGTAGAAAGAATGGACCTCCTGGAACTGCAATCGCATATCTGTGTAATCGGGACGGAATCACATAAGGGGTATCTTCCCCCAGTCTTCGTCGCCCATAGATGGCAAAGGAAACGCAATCCACAGCAAGATTTAGGTCCGCTGCATGGCTGCCCCAAATCCTCCCGGGAGGCAGAGAGAAGGGCACATTTCTCATCTCAGCAAGGTAATCGATATACTGGTTGCCACTGCGAACTACCACTTGAATCAATCCGGGGAACTCCTGCAGTTCCCGTGGTTCAGAATGGTCCGGACAAGGAGCAAAGAGGTAAGTGCCCGGCTTGCGAATCTCTAGTTCTTCCAAACCCCATGAGAGAATCTCTGGAAAACTCTCGCTACCGTTGACGCCGAAGACTTCTTGGTCTTCGAAGAGGTGCAGTGGGCTGGGTCTTCCTCTTCTGAAAAATTTCCTGAAACCACTCCTTTGCTTCCATTCCAGGCCGCCAAGTATGTCTTCTTTCAGCGTGGGCCCGGGACTTTCGGTTACACTTGCTCGGAGCTCATCGGAATCTTGTACCCGTAACAACAGTCCCTGATGATTCTCCGGCAGCGAAGCTTCATCGTCGTTTGTGCGAATGTTCCATCCAAAATCTACCTCAGGCTTTTGCTGTCGCACCCTTACTGCGATAGAAAATGGAGAGTAGCTCTGTGACGATTCCCTGACCTTCCATGTGTATGACTCCTGCACGATCCTTTCCTGGTAGCCTATTTGCGGGATCAGGACACACCAACCCTTCGTTAGGCGATGTGCGGACACTCTCCGAACTTCCCCGGGGCCAAGATAATAAATTACAGGGGGGTCGGAGGGCTCCCTGGCGTAGACGCCGGAGAACGAATATAGGGACAGCGTAGCATAACCCAGGGCGAGCATGGTTATTGAAAGTCTTTGGGTTTGGCGTTTCAATTGCGGCCCAGTGTGAAGATTTCAGCGATGCAGGTGTCTTCATATTCGCTTCCCGGGAAGACATCCAGAATCTCAAAGCGAATTGTTTTTGATTTGTTGAAGCTATCCCCTTTATCCACAAGTTCCGAAACCATGGGAAAAAAGGCCTCAGGCGTAAAGTTGTAATCAAGGTCTCGAAGAGAGTATTCCGTGCCGGATTCCTCGATCAGTTCCGTTGAAGATCGCTTCTCCAGAAGCCGGAGACGCCGGATCCGGGGGTTCGCAATATACAACTGCTTAGAATTGGGAACGCCGGCAATGATTCCGATATATGCAATGCTGACTTCCTGCGGAAATTCAATCTCTATCCACTGGCCTTTGCCAATGCCCGGAACCCCTTCGCACCAGACTGTTCTGGGATTTCCATCTATCAGGTTTTCTGCTCCATAATCAGGTCCCAATTGCGAAGAAACTCGTATAGTGACGCCAGATCTCAAGGCGGTCTCTTTGAAAAATTCGCTGAGCTTATAGTTGGAATTTTCATATTCGAGCGTTAGCGGCAGAGCTGAGTTGATGTTAAGGTTTTGCACCTGGGCTGTTATCACAGAGCCTTTCCTTTCGTAAGGAAAGGGTATTATAAGGCTTCTTATGCTAGCATTCTGTCTACTCAGATCGCTTAGGTCCAGACGGAAATTAAGATCTATGTGCTCCGAGCCTTTCCAGCCTCTGGCGGGGCTGAGGTCGTACTGAAAGCTTCTTGTTCCAAATCCGGGGAGAAATGTCTTCGATACTCCGAAATCCGAATAGTAGTTTCTGGCAGTATAAGAGATTTCCAGAGTGGATTTTTTATGCCCAGGAATTGTTAGGTTGGATATCTTCCAATAGAGTTTCCGTAGTTTATGATCATCCTCTATACGGGACGTAAACGGACGCTTAATGGATTCTACACTCTGGGGCCTCCCGTTCAAGAGTATTCTGAAATTTCGGATTTCAGATTCATCGAAATTAGTATCTGTTTGATCTAAAAGGAAGGGGAACCCATACTCAACCTCCACAGCTGAACCAGGGTTGGTCAGAGTATAGATAATTCGGACTTTAGCTGAATCATCAATGATCTGGACATCCAATTTCTCATGAAGTAGTTCTGCGGAGGTATCCTTGATTCGGATTCCTCCGGCGAATTCAATGTGTCCGCCATCAATGGGACCACCATTCCCGAACACAGCTTTTTGTCCGGGAGGAGCTATAATAGATCCAAAGAGTAATACAACGAGGACAATAGCAGAGAATGCAACTTCTGAAAGGAGACCGACGCGCATTCGTGTTATAGGAGAAAGCATTACCTTAGATAGCTTTACCAATCAGATTTTCCAGAAAAAAAGGGATAAGTCAGGTACCGTATTTCGGTAACCGGTCATGGGTTCCAGAAAAGAAGCCCAGTGAATCTACACCAGGTCCCTGGAATATCTAGAGCCGGGAGCGTCATACCTCCGAAATCTTCGCATCCGGCCAGATTCCGCGGATTTCCTCTTCTTGATGACTGGCTGAGAATCGCTCCCACAGAATTCCATTGCAGTCCTTTTCGGCGCTGAACCCGGTAGCTTCTGGATCTTCCCATCCAAGATGACGGAGAGCCCCGGACGGAGTGGACGGATCCTGACGAATGGAAACATTCAAGCTTTCCGTTCTCCAGAGGGCATATTCTCCGGCGATGACCGAAACTGGCTCCGCCCCCAGGCGCTTTGTGTAATCTTTTACCGATTCGTCTATGTCGGACGTGGAGAGGGCAATGTGGAATCGTTTCATAGGGCAAGAGTGACAATCAGGGACCTGCGACGCCAGTGAAATTGAACAGTCGCGGTAGTGTCCGTTGTTGTTCTAAGCTGGCAGTGAGGCTGCACAGGCTCAGATGCAAAGGGCCCAATGGAATCGCACAGAATAGAAATGATGATTTTACAAAAATACAAAAAAGCCCGCCGTAGTGGCGGGCTTTCAGGCAGGACTCGGAGTGGAGTCCTGCATTTAAATTCCATGAGCGGATGGATTACATCTTAATCACGGAACCGAATACTTTAAGCAGTGGTGCAATTACCAGAGCAACTACACTCATAAGCTTGATCAAAATGTTGATAGATGGTCCGGAAGTATCTTTCAATGGATCACCTACAGTATCGCCTACAACCGCCGCTTTGTGCGGATCGGAGCCTTTCTTGTAAGTAGTTCCATCAATATCCACTCCGCCTTCGAACATCTTCTTGGCGTTGTCCCAGGCACCACCAGCGTTAGACTGGAAGATAGCCATCAGAACACCGGATACAGTTACACCGGCCAGAAGTCCACCCAGGGTTTCGGCGCCGAATAGAAAGCCGATTACTACTGGAGTGACTACAGCCAGAAGACCAGGAAGCATCATTTCTCGGATAGCCGCTTTGGTGGAAATCTCAACGCATTTCGCGTACTCAGCTTTTCCATCCGCAGCATCGAATACAGCTCGGTCTTTTTCTGTAATTTTCTCGAAGTCATTGTCATACTTCTTCATGATTGCAAGAGCATCTTTCAACTCAGGAATGCTATGAAACTGACGACGCACTTCAGCAATCATATCCATGGCTGCACGTCCCACAGCGCCCATAGCCAGGGCTGAGAACAGGAATGGCAGCATGCCTCCCACAAAGAGTCCGGCCATAACATAAGGATTGGCCACATTGATTGCAGTTACTCCGGCCTGGCTCATGAAAGCTGAGAACAGAGCCAGAGCTGTAAGTGCTGCAGAAGCGATAGCAAAGCCTTTACCGATGGCAGCAGTCGTGTTACCTACAGCATCCAGCTTGTCGGTTCTTTCTCGAACTTCGCTGGGAAGCTCAGACATTTCTGCGATTCCGCCTGCGTTGTCTGCAATAGGACCGTAAGCATCAACAGCCAGCTGAATACCGGTGTTGGCCAGCATTCCCAGAGCTGCGATGGCAATACCATACAGACCGGCGAAGAAATAGGCCAGAAAGATACCTGCAGCGATGATGATAATCGGGATAGCAGTGGACTGCATACCTACGCCCAGACCAGCAATGATGTTGGTTGCTGAACCGGTAGTAGATTGCTTAACGATGGAAAGAACAGGACCCTTGCCGGTACCGGTATAGTGTTCTGTTACGAATCCAACTAGAAGGCCTGCAATCAGACCAACGATAGTCGCAATGAATACTCCCAGGCTGGTAAATGTTTGAGCTTCGCCAGTCAGGATTCCTTGAGCGCTCCAGGATTCAGGAAGCATGTAGTCGATGGCAAACCAGGCGCCAACCAGCATGATGGCTGCGGCCACAAGCTCTCCAACGTTAAGAGCTGTTTGCGGATTACCGCCTTCTTTCACTCTTACGAAGAAAGTTCCGATGATGGAAGCCACAATTCCGATGGCTGCAAGCGTTAAAGGAAGCAGCACAGCTCCCAGTTCTCCAGCAATACCAGGGTTGTCAGCAACTGCCAGAGCACCCATAAAAGTAGCGCCCAGAACCATAGAACCCAGGATGGATCCTACATAGGATTCGAAAAGGTCAGCGCCCATACCGGCTACGTCACCTACGTTATCGCCCACATTGTCAGCGATGGTGGCCGGGTTCAGAGGATGGTCTTCAGGGATTCCCGCTTCAACCTTACCTACCAGGTCAGCGCCCACGTCAGCGGCTTTGGTGTAGATACCACCACCCACACGAGCAAATAGAGCGATGGAAGAGGCGCCCAGAGAAAAGCCAGAAAGAATATTCAGTACTTTGCTGGTGGCCTTACCATCGAAGCCGTACATCATTTCATAGACTGCGAATAGTCCGCCAAGACCAATAATACCCAGGCCCACAACAGAAAGCCCCATTACGGAACCGCCGGAGAAAGCAATGGATAGAGCTTTTTCCAGTGAAGTTCTGGCTCCGTTGGTTGTACGAACATTGGCCTTGGTGGCCACTCTCATTCCTAGAAAGCCTGCCAGTCCGGAGCAAAGAGCTCCTACAACGAAGCTTAGAGCTACCAGAGGTGAGGAGCTTTCTTGATCCGCTGAAATCCCCAGAAGGAGAGCAACAGCTAATACAAAAATAATGAGTACTTTATACTCAGCCTTTAGAAAGGCCATGGCACCATCAGCAATATGCTTTCCGATGCTTTTCATTTTTTCGGTTCCTTCGTCCTGCTTACCAATCCACAGGGTTCGCCAGAAGCCGAATAGAAGGGCCAGTACGCCCGATCCAATCGCAAGATACACGAATTCCATGTAATCTTCTCCTTATATTAATGATTGCGCATCTGCATTGCTGCTTTGCGCCCGAAAGCGGATATTTCAGGCTTTCTGGCCTAAAACATCCCAGCTGGCCGGAGAACCGGCCTTTCCCGGCCCGGAACAGTGTCGAATGAATCAAGTTCTGGTGAGATTCATCGAAGATGGAATATAGGACCATTCCCATCTCGCCAGGAAGGCCATCAGCACAATGACCGCCCCACAACTGTCAAGCCGAAAACCCAGCCCCCGTCCCTTGCAGTGGACTTCCTTTGCTGAAGATAGAAATGGGCCTCTCCAGAGATCCAGAATCGGCTCCGGGGATAGTCTGCAGCAGCCCGGCAGGGCCGAAAAGGTTCCAATCCGGGAAGTTCAGAAAATGTTAAGCGTTGCACTGGTCCTGCTGTTCTGGATCTCAACTTCTGTTGTAGCGGAGACACTGGAAAAGAAAGAAGAGCTCAATGCTGATTTGCAGAGAGATACACGGAATCTTCAATCTGCAGAGAAAGCATTTCAATCTGGCTTTGCAGCTGAAGCTGAGCATTATCTAAGCCGAATCCCACCGGATTCCAGGTTACAGTTAGCGCCACAAAAGCTGGAACTGGAGGTCTTGCTTGGTTTTCATCAAGGGGATTTAAGCTCCGCCAGACGGGGATTGCGGCAATTGTTTAAAATCGGTAAACGGCCGGCGGAATCTCCAGAAATCTTTTCCATGTATATGGCAGAGGAACTGATCCAGCTGCGACAATTTCCTTCCATGAGTCTTTTTCGTTCTCAAGCTCCGGACTTGAAATGGACCGAGTTCCAGAAAACTTTGGGTTCCAGTCAATATCCTCTTTTCCTTTGCGAGATTCGCCAGGTAGATGGAAGCCCGGGATCACCTGGCGGTAGCCCCCTGGATAAGCATCTTCAATTCTCGAATGCTCTGGATTTCTCCAGAATGCGCGGACGGAACCTGAATGAAGGCGATAAGCTCCAGCTTTCTATTCTCGGTGCTTTGTATTCTAGTTATTCTGTGATTCGATCCAGGCTGGATGGACGGCCTGAAAGTACACAGAATTTGAGGGAAAATCTAAGACTTTGCCGGGAGAAGCTCTCAGGTTTTGAGTCCCGGGTAACGACTGCAGACGACAGACGATGGTTCCAGGAGTATCTGTACCGTCTCTACTTTGCGGGCTGGGCTCTGGACGGATCTGCAAGTAGCAGTTTTGAATTCGCAGATTATATGCTGAGGCAGGAGCCTGAGAATCGTAAAGATCTGGAAGCCCTGCATTTGTTTCGCAGAACCCTGGATCAGTTACTCCTGGTTGAGGAATTTCAGTTTCAATCCCATGATGAAGACCGAAAGCAGCAAGAAGGTCGAATGCATCAGCTTGCTGCGGTTTTACGGAAGATGCAGCTTCTATATGTGAGATTGGAAATGGAATCCGATGGCACCACTGTGGCCGCTCTGGCAGATTCCATGGAAAGCTATCTCTTTTCCGGTGGATCGAAACAGGACTTCCAATCAATGAAACGTCAGTTGCTGGATACCTGCGGGGAAAATCGGCGAAATAGGGAATCTTTGATTCTGCTTCATAAATTGTCCGAAAAAAAAGATAAATCGAATCTAAGAGATGCAATCATACGAAGGGATCTGCAGCAGGATTCCAGGGAATTGCTTTCTGTTATGGCTTACCGCTACGGATCTCTAGCTCAGGCAATGCCCTGAAAAAAAAGAACTAAAGCCCTGGTGGATGGACTTTTTGCCGCCAATAGACTGGGATGTGGCAGGGCCTATAGATGGATTCGCACAACTCGAGTGGGTTTTCCCACACCTTTTAGAGTGGCCTCTCTTTCTTCCGTATGAAGTTTATTTTTTGCGACTATCTCCTCCACCCCTGGATGATTCCATACAGAGCCAGTTATCCAGATCTCCCCGGAATCGGCCAATCCCTGAACTCTTGCAGCTACGTTCACGGACTGACCAAAGTAATCCAGCCGATCATCGGTCATCACAGCCAGAGCAGGTCCTTCATTTAGACCCACTTTCAGACCCAGTTCATAGCCCTGATCCTTCCATTTCTGGTTCAGGGACTTCAGTCGTTCCAGCATTTCCAGAGAGGCCATCAGTCCATCCAGGGGTCGGGAAAATGTAGCCATAATTGCATCGCCCATGGTCTTTACGATGGCTCCATTGTTCCTTCTGACTGTATCCGTGAGCTCTTTGAAATGATCCTGGACCAGTCGATAAGCGATCAAATCGCCTGCCTGGTCGTACATCTCTGTACTGCCCCTGAGATCGGTGAATAGAATGGTCAGACTCTTAATGTTCAGATTTAGATTCGCAGACAGATGATGAATGCGAAATAATTCACGGAAACTCTGATTGTTTAAAAGTTCTCGGGCGGTAAGGCAGGGAAGGACTTGCGTTGGATTCGCCTGGGCGATCTGTACGATTTTTTCCGGGTTCGGCTGTAGATATGCAGTGCCTGTCCTTCGGCCGGTGCGATTGTGTACATGTACGATGTAGTTTCCTGCCGGGACTTTTTTCTCAAAAGGTGTAAACCCGGAGGGCAGCAATTCTATGTGAAGTTCATCGCCCACATCCGGAGCATCGGCATCTACGATGAAAAAAGAACCCGAGTTAGCGTCCGCTGTTGCAACCTGAAGTATATGACCCTGTCCGATTTCATTTTCCTGCGAAAGCTTTATTCCAAAGGAATAGCTACCCTCTGGCTCCAGAACCTTAAACCCGCGAAGAGTGCTCTGGATCCAATCTTTCAAAGGCTGTGACTTCACAAAGTTAGGAGAGAAATGGAAACGAAAATAATTCTCCAGATTGGACAGAGGATCAATATTCAGCGAGTGTATGGATTCATGGATGCGAAAGGCCACCTCTACGTGGTCATCCAGCTGGGTTTCTACATTAAGGTTGCATATGTAGCAGTGGAAAGAATTGCCTTCAATCTCATCCAGTTCATGGTGCGAATGTACAATCCCTCCGCACATGGGACAGGTAAGATTATACAGAAAGTCAAACATACCTACCTTGGCAGCATGGATGAAGGTATGCACAGTTTCTTGCTCATCCAGACCATTTTCCCGGGCAAAGGTATACGGGTTAATTCGATTGAGCTGCCAGTCATCCATCCGGGGCAGGGTTTCGGAAAACTTATTTATGACTTTTTCCGGAAGATGTCTGTAAGATTTTAATGATTCTAGCTTCTGGTCCAGTACAGCAGGGTGCATGGCAACGAAGGAAGCACCGTACGGCCGGGCAGGCAAGTAATAATTGTATGTGCAAATAATGCCCGGCGGATTCCGGTGCAAAGGTATCTGCGGATATTCATCTATCCGGCGCGAAGAGATACCCGGGCTGTGAGTAAAAAGGCGTTTAGAATAGCTTCCGTTTCGCCCATGCTCAAGGTTGAGGCCAGCCTGCCGGTACCGAGTCCTCAATCTCTCCCAATCCCACTTCACTCATTTTCATATTTTTCAGGAAGAGTTGATTGAATTTGCTACTATCCGAGGGGTCCTGAAAACGGATGGTCAGGAGCGTGGATTTTCCATTTTCATCGTGGAATCCCATATCTACCATACGAGCGCCAGGCTTCATCATAATCAGCATTCCCAGCTTGCCGTCGCTTTTTTCATCATAGGTCTTTTCCACCGAGAATCGCATTCCTGCTTCTGTCATGGCATCAATCAGTGCAGGGATGAATTTTCCCACAGGTTGGCTGGACCGATAGATTCGTTTCTGTGCCAAAAGGCTGCTGCCAGAAAGGAATATTAGGACCAGTAGAAATGCTGAAACCTTTCCTATGCGAAACCCAGAATTTAGTTTGTTCTTTTTAATAGATCGAATCATAATATTACTCCATCCCGGATCCAGGTTCATTCGGTCAGCGCTGGAATTTCCGGGTCTCTTTTCAGATTCATCGGCGGCCTCCGCTTTTCCTTGACACCAATCCGGCAGAAAAACATGCGAAAGGTCTGTGTTAGAAAAGGTAAATCAGCTTCTATTTTTCGACAACCTGGCTTTATATTACGTTTTAAGGGAAATTCCTCCGGTGGTGCTGGCCCGTGCCTTTCTGACCGTGGATTCTCGATTGAGCGGCAGCCTCCTGGGGCTTATGGATGTTGAGCAACGAACCATGGTTCATGCTTTGATGATGAAAGAGAACGATGAGGATACAGAAAAGAACGAGCAATCAGCCCGGGCCCTGGTGGATATGGCCAACGAGCTGATCAAAAAAGGAATCATCAGGAAAGAGGGCCCGCACTTTAGAGGGGTGCAGGCTGCAGATGAGTCCAGCCCTTCCTGAATTTCGGATTACTCATCCTTACCCACAAGTCTTTTGAGACCGGTCCAGATTTTTCTCCATTTCCATACCAGAACGGCCACAAAAGCCAGCCAGATAATGTTTTCCAGCATCCAGTAAGTTAGTGCCAGAAGGGAGTTCGTAAGATTGATCAATGCATTCTGATATGTAGGTACTTCGATTTCTCTAGCAGCGTCTGGTCCCTGCACAGAGATGTTGATGGTAGCCCATTTTACTCGGTCCTGAATCTTCCATTTTTCAAATCTAGCCTGGTCCTGCTGATCCTCGGAACTCGATATCAGGTTTTCGGCCTGAATCTGATTCTGGGCCGTGGTTCGATTTTGCAGGGCTTGCCTTCGCAGAGTTCTCAATTGTTCTCGGCTTAGCTTGATTCCCTGCCATACCAGGTCAGCGGTATGGTCTGTTACATCCACCGACGATTCTGTAAGAGTGCCCGCCGCTTCCAGTTCCTTCAATGCCTTATAGAGTTCATCCGACGAGACCCGGATCGTAGCCTGAAAATGCTGGTTTCCGTATGCATAGGTTCGCGAGGATGAAAGGAATCCATATTTTCTGGCCACATCGAATGCAACCTCTCTGGAATCCAGAATGGAGTCTGATTTAAAGTTTAGCTGGATGCTGTATTCCAGCATACGATCGTCGGCCGCCTCGGAAACACCCAGTGGCAGGATGGTCAGTGTGTCCGGACTTTCAGCTCTGTCATCGGTCTTCTTCTCGGATTTCAGGGCGCCGGTCTGCTCATCGGAAAGAGCCCTTTCGCGAGCCGGTGCCTGGGAAGGTGCTTCCTCTTCGGCGGGCCCATAGTCCTGCGAGGCTTCTGTGTCTGCTGCGGTTTGTGTTTCCGAAGCACGGTCACAACCAGGCAGAATAAATAAAGTAGAGATCAGGATCAAAAACCAGAGACGTTGCATAAACCATAGACGCAATTTCCTGTTCGGTGGTTCAATTCAGCTTGCAGTTGGGCAGCAGAATAGGTATACTCGTCTTCTTATGGAACCTTTCAGACTGGCGGACTGGGTGCTCCAGGGCACCGGCAAACTAAGTACAGATACACTTAATGGTCTTAAGACTTTTTTGCATCAATCCATGGATTGGTCCGGCGATCAACTGGAGAAACTCTCCGATCAACCCGTAATCCGGGAGTCTGATGTAGGCCGAGCACTTTATCAGGCATCAAGAGGAATGAAAGAAGGGGCGGCTTCCACTTCCGAAGCATTGTCTGTGGCTTCCCGGGCTACTCGCTATGCCTTCGATGTGGCTCGAAAAAGTGTCGCCGACTCGGACCGATCTGTGGAGCAAATTCTATTCGAAAATGTTGCCGTAGCCAGTGTAGCCGGTGCCTCCTTTGGCGGAGTGCAGATAAGCAAGATCGAGCCTTCCTTTCGATTGAACGGGAATAATGCTACGGTGCAGGAACTGGCGGAGGATTATAAAAAGCAGGATCCGGCCACAGTGAAAAAAGGACCACTACTGATGATTCCTGGTCTGTTCTGCGATGAGGGCCTCTGGAACGATTCAGGCAGTCCGATTCCTTATTCAGAGTTGGTTCGAGAGCTTGGATTCTATCCGATTACTTTTCGGTTCAATCCTGGAAATCCAATTCCAGAAAACGGAAAGGCTCTGTTCAGAATGTTGAACGAATTTTTCGCTCATGCAGACTTCTACGAATGCAGGCCCAGTGCACTCTGCTATAGCCAGGGCGGACTGATCCTTAGAAGCGCTATCTATCTCTCCATGCAACCGGGCGCACCCACCGACGACTTTAGCAATTGGCTGAAGCATGTTATCTTCATCGCCTGTCCTGATGGAGGCTCTTATATTGAAAAACTTGGGTTCTGGATTGGTCTGGGCCTTTCCAGAGTGCCTCTGCCTGTGGTTTCTATACTTGGTGCAATAGGCAATGAAAGAAGCGATGCAATGAAGGATCTATCCCATGGAATTATTCGAGAAGAGGATCGTGCGGTTAATCATCCTGACAGATATGGATTGAATACCTATCATGGTGAGCTGGAAAAAATAATGGGAACTCAAATCTACAGCTCCATTTCCAGTCAATCGGAAGTATGGGGCTCCTGGTTTGGTGATGGAGTGGTGGAGGATAGTAGTCTTCGCTTACTCAGTGATTCTGTTTTTCGAAAGAAAAGCAATCCCGAGGATAGAGTGCACCATCTGGAAGGACTGAGCCATTTTCAAATCATGAACGCTCCGGAAACTCAGAAAATCGTAAAGCGCATTCTGGCCGATATCTAGGCGTATTCGCTCAACCTTCTCCGGTACTTTTTTGCATCCTGGAATCGGAGAGTAGATTCTATTGGTGAAAGCGAGTATTGTGAACTGCATCTACTGAATCGTGGAAATGCAATTTTGCTTTCCATCGAAGAGCCGATGGCTCAATTAATACTATGTCCAGACCGCTCTATCTGATTGATGCCAGCGTCTATCTATTCCGTGCTTTCTTTTCCCTTCCCGATTCCATGAAGGATGCCAGGGGCAGAAGTGCCAACGTCATTTACGGATTCACCGACTTTCTGATTCGCTTCCGTAAGCTAAGCCAGGCTACCCGAGCGGCCCTTTGTTTCGATGAAAGCCTTACCACCAGCTTTAGAAATGAAATCGATCCGAATTATAAAGCCAATCGGCCGGAGGCTCCGGAAGATCTAAAGAGGCAGATTGGCGCCTGTAAAGAAGTGGGCTCCTGGATGGGCTTTGCAGTGTATTCCAGTCCCAGATACGAAGCAGACGATCTGATCGGCAGTCTGGCAAAGCAGTTTAAAGAGAAAGAAAAAAACGGAGCCGTCTGCATTGTATCCACAGATAAGGATTTGCTGCAGGTACTTGAACCTGGAGATGAATTCTGGAACTTCAGCAAGGATGAGCGCTTCAAAGGAAAGGATGTAGTTAAGAAGATGGGAGTGAATGCCAACCAGGTGGCAGACTTTCTGGCTATCACCGGCGATTCTGTGGATAACATTCCTGGACTCCCGGGAATCGGAAAAACTACAGCCGCAGCGCTTCTAAATGAATTTAAATCCCTGGATAAACTATTAACAAACTTATCCAGACTAAAAACTCATTCCATGCGAGGAGCGGCTCGTTTTCATGATATCATTTCCGAGAATCGAGATTTGCTGGATAGGGCACGCAAACTAACTCTGATCGAAACCGGTCTGAAGGTGGAAAAGGATCTGGGTAAACTAAACCTCGGTTCGCCGGATCTGAAATCCTTGAACGGATTCTTTGAAGACCTGGGTATAGGGCAGCGCTTGCTGAGCCGAATAGAGCCACAATC
>JAVJNR010000005.1:0-617668 GCA_040217195.1 Leptospiraceae bacterium
CGGGATCGGGATCGGGATCGGGATCGGGATCGGGATCGGGATCGGGATCGGGATCGGGATCGGGATCGGGATCGGGATCGGGATCGGGATCGGGATCGGGATCGGGATCGGGATCGGGATCGGGATCGGGATCGGGTAAAACGTTCCAGCCCCGTCTCCCTCCATTCGTCAGGGATGGTTCTATCTACAAAGGGCGCCCAGTTTCTAGTGAGTCACCTATACTGCCTGATTTTCATTAATCTATTTATTTATCTATACTCTTTTGTATCCTTCCATTTTATATATGCCGTTGACTCCCGGAGACATACCATAGCACTGACTAAATAATAAGGAGGAACAGATAACAATGAAGAAACTATGGATTTCACTACTGATTTTACCCCTTCTGGCCGCATGTCCGGGAGAGGATGGAGGGGACGACTCGCTAACTGGTCTCTTACTTCTCCAAGGTCTATCGGGAGAGTGTGAAAGCACCTCTCAAGCTCCTTCTCTAGGAGAAACAGTCACCATGTCCGGAACTACGAGCTCCGCAGCTTTGAGACCTTTCGTTCCGACTGGTGCCACATCCGTAACACTCAAGAACACATCAAATAGCGAAAACAACCCGATGTATCCTGAATACCGAAATGCAAATTGCGAAAAAATCTCAGATGAGCCCAGCAACACTACAGTTGTAGGGAATACCAAAGCGTATACCCTGCCCGACGGAACAACACAGGTTTTCTTCCGATTCGATGGGGATGCTGTGAGCAGCTATTCCGCCGAGGCGACATTCAACTAAAGATCGAATCGAAGGGCTCAACCGATATGGGCCCTTCGATTGGTGATCGCCGCATTTGCCTGAATTCGTTTAGGGCCGAGGAATCGAAGACTTCCAGCGATGTAGTGCGACGCAAGCAGGCGATTCTCTTGATATCAGATCTGCTTAGCAGACCTGTACTGCTACAATCATGGGTTGTACCTGGCAATCAAAGGACATGCTTTGTCTCCCCAAGATTCAGCCCCTACACGATCAAGTCCACCATTGGGATAACCGACAAGAACACCATTTCCGATGGGGTGAATTACTCTGGGCACTGACCTTAGCTGACAGACTTGAGGGTTTTTGGTCGGCGCTGTCAGCCGCTTACGATACAACATTGGACGTTTCCGGACAAACCAGTAAAGGTGTGAGGGGCTCGTGGCAACTCCACGAAGGTGACCAGAATCCAGCTTGATTTCCTTCACCAAAGACAGTGAATCAATGTCATAAATGCCACATTTTTCGCTCTCGCTACAAATAATGAAACCCAATCCAGATATTGTCATACCTGCAAAGGTATCCACGATGCTGGGCCCCGGGGAGATTTCCCCCACATTTCCCGGCGGATTAATACCAATGACCTTACAGCTCCAGATCCCTCGCATAACTATCTTTGGCCCCGTCCTACCGCTTACAGCCTCGATTTGTAGATAGGGATCGGAGGCTGTAGGCTCCAAGCTTCGCTCAGGTCCTATCCTCGTTAGATTCCCTGAAGTAGGATGATAGATGCCGACGTTTCCTTCATGCGCCCCCGTAGCTTCCACATAAACAACGTACCAAATATTGTCCACGCTCACCGCATCAGTGATGATCCGCCCACTCAACCTATACGAATTCTTAGCTTCTAGTTCATTATTGGAGATGGAATACTCCTTCACTTCTTGACCATGCGTGGAAACTAGAATGCTTCGTCCATCATTGCTCCAATTCACGGACCGTACCCGCTCTGTGCTAATCAAGATATCATCAATCTCAGAAAGGTTAGCATTCAGAACCACAAGGCGATAGTGCAGAAATGGCCCTGGAGTGACCCAAGCAATTCGCCCTGTGGTTGGATCTATGTCCAAAACGGGAAAATTTCCTTTGTCAGGCTCCCGTGCCCATCCATCACAACTCAAGGAAAATATTAGGAGGATTAGCCAAGTAATGCGCAGGGAATGTAGGGCTGATTTCATGGTTTGTAGCTATCCTTATTAAGGTATCAAATGAGCTGCACGTTTCTTTGCCAAGGGCTTAATTCCGAATCCTGAATGCGGCGCCTTCGAATATCCATGAAATCTTCGTATGCCTTTTCGATAGGCTGCACTACCTCACCGGATACCCATTCTCCATTATAACGCCCAATTAGAATTTCCTGCCCCTGAGATCTCTGTTCATCGATCATTCCGGCAAATTCAAGTGCATCGCTCAAGAAAGGAAAACTTCCGGCAGTCAGGTAATTCGCAACGGCCGAAAAGCCTTGCCTCCGAGCCATGTTCGCGTGGTATCCTGTCCGAGCCATGTCCAGTGTACGTGCAGCTTCCAGTTCAGACAGCATCGTTTCACGGAGAACCTCTCTGTGCTCTGCCGTTTTTGTGGTGTCGGAGTTGCTCTCCTCGGAAGGAGAGTAGACAGAACGTATATACCTGACGAGAATACTTGACTGCTTTTTCTCAAAAAAACCCGCGCAGCCCCTTAGAGAGAAACGCTGAACCGGTCCCAAAATTTGCACTCAGTTGCCGCTTTCTCAATGCATCCGCCGGGGGAATCGAATATCATTCTCATGCGTGAAAAAAACCCATGGTTCCGGATAAGGAGCTGCCCTCAGGATTTGAAGGCCATCTATCGGACTTTCATAAACTAGATCATGTTCTTTCGTACTTAATCAGGACCGATCCTAATTATTTGTGCCTTCTCAATCAAATCCAAGGTGCAATCACGGCAGCGGCGGTGATATTCTGGATCCAAATATAGGGATTCCAATGAGTTCCAATGTTTCAGCTCTAAAAGAATTTCCCTATTCAATAGCGCTCCACTCAGACTAAGCTTCCGAATGCCCAGAGGCCGAAGCAGTCTCAATAACTCGACATCGACCTCTTCAGACCAATTCAGAATTAGAGTCTCCAATGCGGAAAGGTTCGATAAGCAAGTCTGTAGCGGGGAGCTGAGCCTTGCGTCACAAAGTTCGACTTTCCTCAGGCTCGGGAGCACGGACAATGCGCAAAACTCACCATCAGTAAGTGACTTGTGGCAAAGGGCCAACATCCAAAGCTCCCCAGGGTCTGATTCCTGCTCGGGGAGCAAAGCTAGATCATGAGCGGCAATTATTGCGCGCTGCTCTTCGAAATCATTTCGAGAGCAGTGTTGTCCGATCAGGATAAGAACTAATAAGGTCACAGTCCATTTTATAACTCTTGGAACCATCCTTTTCTGTCCTCATCGTCGCACAGAAAATGTGTTTTCTTTGTATATTGATCGTATGCATGAGGTTGCTAATCCATACGGACTCCCTGGTTGATCATAATGCCAATAGAAAGGAAGAGCACCGGCCTTCCAATTCTTGTCGGCGCCCGAGCTTATGGAGGCTCCATCAAGATGCCTGAGGCGCTTCCAGGCTTGGCCTTTGGACAAGTCCCTCCAATGGCCGGCACCGTTTCGATGCAAGATTCCCAGCGATTCAAAGCCCTGTTCCGTTCCGTGGAGCGCTCGTCCCGAGCAGACATTTCGATTGGTTTGTTAGCGCATCGCCTCTTGCCCATTGATCTACTAAGAGAGCGGGCCCCTCTACTATTCTTGTAGCAACTCATCGTAGGTTTTCTCCCCGGAGAGAAGCATTCGCAGCTCTTCATCATTATGATAGGTTTGGACGTTTACAATTCCAACGCTAAATCCGTCTGAATCTGGCGGAATCCGGACCGAAAAGGAAATAAAAGCCGAGTTGAAACCAATGACTTTCGTTTCCCTTCCCTTTTTAATAGTCTGCAATACACTTAAGGAGTATCCCAAATCCTTTAAGGCGGACACGGAGAAGCTCTGCTCGGATGCAGGAACTCCGCTGATGCATAAATCTTGCACTTTCCTCAATAAAATACGCCGGACCTCACCATCCCATGCGAAAACCAGAGACTTCTTAGGTCCTTCAAAGAACTGCCAACCTCCATTTTTAGCCGCAGCAACTCTATCTCTCGAAATCGAAATCGCCGGTGCATCTGTCTCCCGGTATTTCGAATTCACCGCTACTAAGTCCGAATACCTTGGTAGTCCAGATACTTTGTATTTGGAAATGACATCAATGACACATTTGCCGGAAGTCTCCCCCAAATCCATCTCTGCCTGTGTCGAATCCAACGAGCTTGTTTCCGATTCTGCAGGTCTTTCCATGCAGCCAGGAAAAAGGGGAAGCAGAATGGCGAGACCTACTACCATGAAATTTGTTCCTGCTTTTGTCATCATGCGCGCATACTTAGGATCTAATATTAATTGCAATATTTTCAAATCTCAGTGACAAAGACTTCACCGGTCTTGGATAGTACCGCCAACTTGTTCTTCGAAAGGTCCATGCAAAACACATTATCCCATGGGATTTGAATGGTCCGGATCAGATCGCGTTACCTGCTGCAATGGCGAACGGTGCCAGGCTATTCCTCCTGCAATACAATAGAAAAAAAGCCCGGAGTGGTGAGCTGAAAACTCGACGAACGGAAGCGCTTAAATCTAATATCAATTTCAATTATGCCTCGAATACACGTTAACAATTTGCCCCCCGTCAGCGAATTCGCAACGCGTCACGAGCATGCCCGAATCCGAATCGGGAAACTCACATTCGAAACCTGGATCAAACGAATTACAGCGCACAAAGACTCTGTCTTGATTTACCCAAGAGTATGTACAACCCCTGCCGACGTGTATATACACCCAACGCTCCTCGGTAATTACAAGATGGGGCCTTTTCTGCTCTCCGGTATTCCCTCCTTCCACAGAGTTGGTTTGCCGTAGCCAAGAGCCGATAATGTAATCCCTCTTTGGTTGCTTCGCAGATGGATAGCACACCAAACCGGCCAATCCTCCAAAAACGAGGAGCAGAATGACTTGCGATAATCTCAATGTTTGTAATCCTCTGGCAGTCGGTACATTAAAATCGGATCCTCAAACTGGAAATGAAACTTTTCTTGGAACGCTTCGGGTAAAGCCATTGGGCCCATCTGCACTCTCGTCACAGGGGCTATATTAGCCTCCTGAATTATTATATTTCCTTTTGTGCCCGTCATCTCCTTTATCAGATTCGCAGGAGCTCCATACTTGCTGAACATGTGCATACTATCTCGCGACAGGTACAGCGTCCGCTTATCCTCAAATCGAATACGATAGACTGGTAAATGTCTCATGCCGGTGTCATATTCCAGAACTTCGGATGCGCGCTCAGGGCCCATTTCGGCAAAGCGATGATCCTTGGATCCTTGTTGCCCGCTGTTTGATTTTCTTCTTTCGGATCCAGTCCAACCAGACTCTGATCCGGAAATCCGCCTCTGCCGAATTCCAGGTGTTTTCCCTCCTCGAAATGCCTCGTTTGTCCGTTTCTAATCAGTGCCGCGGGGCCACGATAGGACGGCTCTATTGAGCTTGCCAACCCAAATATTACTCCAATCACCGGATGACCCATGCCGAGATACCTGAGGAGCATCCATTCCCCGAATACGGGGGCCAATTCTCGGATCCAATTCTTTTTGACCGTCTCAAAATAGGCGGCGTCTATAGTCCCGTCAAAACCTGCGAATATGGCGGGATGCTGTGACCGAAGGTATTCTCTGATTTGCTGCGCTTCAAGCTCAAGGTGCGCCTGTTTCGACTGATCAGCATTATGCGAACTTGATGTGTTATATTCGTCCGTCCAAAGTTCTCGCATTTTTTTACCATCCAGAAAGCTCTTATGAGCAGCGTCGAAGGCACGCTGGCGCCGGTACTCCGGGTCCTTGCCGTGCCGGACATCCTGTCCAGGAGTCACCAAGTGCAATCTCGGCCTCCTGCGTTCCACCATAGAGAAGCGCTTTCAATTCACCGCGAGTCAGAGTGGAACCGTCTGGAAGTATAAAGTTCCCGTTCGCATCCATCGGAAGTTTTCGGGGATCGAGAAGCCCTTCGCGCAATAGATTTGCGACAGACTGGGTGGAACCTGCGATCTGGTCGGGCGCAACGTCTTCCTCCTGATCCTTCCAAAACTGCCATCCCTGGAGAAGACCGGCGGACCTCCTATTTTGGTCATTCTCATTCGCTTTCCGGGAAGTCAGTCCCTCCATTTCCGCGAAACGCTTTTGCAGGAATGTACCACCCAGGAATCGAGCAATGCGATTCTCCGACCCCATCTGTTGGTGAGCATAGGCCGCAGATCCTTTGAAGAGTGCCCTTCTCCGAAGGGCACTTCATGATATAGCTATTCCCCGCTCTGGTATCTAAGCACTGTGACTTTGGCGGCAAATTCCAAAACTAGGAGGCGCTCTCCATCAGATACTATGTCGTTCGGATTGGAATCGGATTCATCCAGAAGAGTGATTGTCTTGCCGTTTAAGGAAGTATGATGAACACTTTTATTCTTCTGGCTTAACCAAAAGAATCCGTTAGGGGATAGTTCCAAACGACTCGGGTTATAGGGGAGGTCTTCGATGAGCGGCTCCGGAATACCTTTGGGCTTTAGAGGTAGAGCGCTTAGCGCTTTATTTGACTGCAAAAGATAGACCTTTCCTTCTGCCACTGCGAAGTCGGAGATGAGAGGCTCATCTTCAGCCCTGCAATAAATTCTTTCTACGGTCCGCTTTCGCAAATCAAGGAAATCAATGCAATTCATGGACCCCAAGGCCCATTCACTACGTTCCTGATTCAAGGGCAAAGCTCTTTGAATTGGTCCCGAATCGTTGATGTCTTCAGATAGTAGAGGCCGCAATCGGATACCTCCAAATAGATCAGATTCAACAACATAGACGTTATAGGGATCTCGCTCGGGAAAAGGTTTCTGCCTTGCGACCCTAACTAGATAGACCTCCTCCTGGTAAGTGAGCAGACAATAAACATCTAGCCCCTCCGGCAGTTTTCTACTACTCTGCCCAGTGATTTCCAGTGACTGCGGATCATATTCGAACATCAATAGGTAGTCCTCATCATCTAAATAATAGATCCGATTTCCCTCGATATCCCACGAAAGCCTCAGCGGCGTCGCACGAGTCGTCTCAGTTGTGAGGACGGGCTGGCCCATTCTATCAAAGAGTGTAAGTCGATATGGAGCACCGGGAACAATGGGCCCGGTGGCCGCAGCGAGGGTTTCGATTTGGCTATTGTATTTTAAGGTCTCATTCAAGTAATACTCCAGCTTTTGAGGCTTTAAATCTTTATTTTCTCTGCAATTGGCAATAGAGGGGAGCATGATTCCCAAAAAGAGGATTATGAGCTTATGTCGACCTTTGATGTTTCGTCCCAATATCTACTCCTTTATTTTCATTAGTATTCTCCCCGGTTGAGATTGCGAATGATAGTGACAGTCTGATGATTTCCAGATCTATTGGCTGATGAACGGCCGCCAAGAACAGAGCGACAGAGAGCCGGTGGATGTGAGTCTAAAATGGTGGGGGAATCAAACAACTAGCTCTTCTTCCCCTCCACGTGCCACAACAATCTCGCCTGCATCTTCCAGCTTTCGAATGATGTTTACAATCTTTTGCTGACAATCTTCCACGTCTTTCAATCGCACAGGACCCATGAAGTCCATATCCTCTCGCAGAAGCGATGCGGCTCGTTTGGACATATTCTTGAAGATTTTTTCCTGTACTTCTGGATCCACAGACTTGAGCGCTTTGGCCAGTTCCTGGTTGTCCACTTCGCGTAGAACCCGTTGAATGGCGCGGTCGTCCAGAAGAACAATATCTTCGAAGACGAACATCTTCTTCTTGATCTCTTCTGCCAGTTCCGGATCTTCTTCCTCCAGAGCTTCGATAATGGTCTTTTCTGTTCCCCGGTCTACAAGGTTCAGAACTTCTACCACCGCATCGATACCACCTGCCTGGCTGTAGTCTTCGCTGGCCAGAGTAGAAAGCTTTCGTTCCAGAACTCGTTCCACTTCTCGAAGAACATCCGGAGAAACCCGTTCCATGGTTGCAATTCTTCGAGCCACATCGGCCTGAATCTGGTGCGGTAAACTGGATAGAATAAGTGCAGCCTTCTGGGGCTCCAGATAACAGAGAATCAAAGCGATGGTTTGAGGGTGCTCATTCTGAATAAAGTTTAGAAGATGCTGCGGGTCCGTTCTACGAATGAAGTCAAATGGACGGACCTGAAGGCTGGAAGTCAGCCGGTTGATGATGTCGATTGCTTTTTGAGTTCCGAGAGCTCGTTCCAGAACGTCCCGGGCATAATCGATACCGCCAGAAGTGATAAACTCCTGGGCCATCATCATTTCGTTGAACTCCATCAGGACAGTTTCTTTGTCCTCCGGAGTTACCTTATCCAGGCGCGCCATCTCAAAGGTTAGCGCTTCAATTTCATCTTCCCGCAAATGCTTGAAGATCTCCGAGGCCACATCGGGCCCCAGGGTTACCAGGAATATGGCGGCCTTCTGGCGACCGTTGAGCTCTCTTTTCTTTCCAGCAGTGGCCATGGTCTAATTTATTTTCGCCACATTGGGCTCAAAAAGCAATACATTTCCCACTCATTCCGTATTTGGAGCCGTCCGATTTGGGTTGCGCTGGATGGCCTATCCCGGTGTCCCCTCTGCAGGATCAGCGCATCGGACTCCCGGGAAGCCTGCTTGTCTGACTGAAACCTTGTCCGGGATTTTATGCTTTGGAATCAGCCCAGCTCGAATCGGCCCCGGCAGCCTGCTTGTCTGACTGAAACCTTGTCCGGGACTTTATGCTTTGGAATCAGCCCAGCTAGAATCGGCCCCGGCAGACTTGCCGGATCGGATCCTCCTGCAAAAAGGCAGAAAGTCCATGGATGGTTTTGGTCAGGTTCTGAAAGGTAGGCTCTGCAGGTCAGGATCTGTCAGACAGAATACGCAAGTCAGGCTGTGCTTTCTGATTTGTGCCCGGCAAGTAACTCTTCCATGGCTTCAAATGAAACGAGCGCTTCCTTAGAAGCGCCCGCCCAAATTTCAGGTTTCCTCTGCATCCTGGGAGCCAGACCGACTATAAGCTGCCTACCGGGTTGATTCGGAATCACTCAAACCAGTATCATACTATTCCGGTGCGATTCAATTCCCGAATCCCTATCCTTGCTGATCAGTCTGGTAGATCAAGTCTCCTCACTGAGCCAGGTCCGCAGTAGCTTGGCCACCTGATCCGGTTTCTCCCGGGCCAGGTTGATCGCATTTTCGAGCATCTCCCGGCGGGCCTTTTCATCTACAGAAAGTTCAACCTCGGCGGCGCCTTCATCGGCCACTCGCAGGGCTGCCTCTCGCATTAACTGTTGCTGGGCTGCCAGTTCCTCTTCACGTAATCTGCGGCGACGAGCGATTTCCTTCTTGATGGCGCGATACAGTAGATAGATCAAAATAAAGGCTGCCAGAGCGACTGCAGATACAATTAGAAGCCTCTGGATCATCAGTTTCTGCCGCAGAGCTGCATCTTCCGCTTCATGCTCTGCGGATCGATCTTTCTGCAGATGCTCCACGACTATCTGGTCACCTCTGGATCTTTTATATAGAAGAGATGCTTTAAGCAGGTTTTCCAGTGTCTTGAGCTCTTCCTCTGTTGGAGCCTTGTATTCTCGAATATAACCGGATCCGTCTTCTTTTACACCCTTGCGAAGCCAGACTCCATCCACCATCACAGCAACGGATCGGGCTTTTTCTTCCCAGGGCTGACGTTCAATTTTTTTATCGGTGCGATTGTAATCGTAGTTCCGGATTACATCATTGTTTCCGTATTCGGATCGCTGATAATCCTGATCGCGATATCCTGGAGGCAGTTGCGATTCGGTGCCTGTTGGGCCGCCAGGTGTAAATCCATTGCCTCTAAATCTTTCCTGGCGAGCATTTTCGGAAAGAACCAGGGTACCGTTGGGCATTAGCTCCCTATCTGGATAGGGAGTTTCAGGGTTTTCCGGAGTGGCCTCTACAGGGCTTACCAGATGCTGCTCTTCGCTTACTTTGTCCCAGTTAACATCCAGGGCTACACGAACGATGGAAATGCGATCCTTTTCATAGAATTCATGTAGACTTCCCTGAAGTTCTTCGGTCCATTTTTTACGAATCTGTTCTTCGAATTGCTTTTTTCGATCCACCAGATCCAGTTCTCTTTGAGCCCTATCGATTTCATCGGGCTCCATGAATTCCTTTCCATACTGGTCTGTAATGGTAATGTCTTCTCGTTTCAGTTTGGGAACAGCGCGATAGATCAGGTTCTTAATACCCAGCACCTGTTTGCGGTTGATGGATTCCTGACCCGGCTGAAGGATCAGCATTACAGAAGCTTTTACCGGGTCCCTGTCCGTCAGGAAGTTGTTACTCTTGGGAATGGCCAGTTCGACTTTCGCCTTCTTGACGAACTCCAGGCTCATCAACATTTGTTCCAGAGATCCTTTGATAGCTCGATGAAGTTTCACATCCTTATCGAATGTAGTCTCATCCCATCGAGACATGTTGAAGATTTCCCATCCTTCAACTCCAACCGGGATCAGGTTGTCCTGGGCCAGTTTGGTAATGATTTGCTGACGATCCGTGCTGCTTACATAGATCTCTGAAGTTCCGCTGCCGGTCCAATCATAGCCCATTGCATCTAGATTCTCAGATATGCTCGCATATTCCTGGGGAGTGAGATCACCATAGAGCTTAACCAATTCTGGCTTTTTGGAATAGTTTCCCATGGCCACGAATGCAATAAGCACTACGCCCACCACGGCCCCTACGGTTATCTTCTTGATATTATCAAGACCGTTCCAGAATTCTGTAATCTGGTTTAATATTCGCTGAAGACTCTCTGGCATCCTCTTCCTCCCGATGACGGATGGGCCTGGTTATATTATGTCTCATGCTGCAGTACAGCATTTTTTTCCAGAGAGCTAATTTTATTTTACTAAACATCCAGCGAGTACTAACTGCATGTACAGTGTAGTAACGTTGCCTTTAATCCAGTGCAAAGCCTTATCGCAACGCTTTGCACTGTCCAGGCACTGCGGGCCCGGATCCTGAAAGCCGGCTCCGGTCGTTTCAGTTTTCTAAAACGACTCTTTCGCCTGAAGCCTTTTTAGCTTACCGACCGGCTGTTAGCTCTCGAATGGTTCGCACAAAACCGTCAGCTACGGTCTTGGTTAAGTTCAATGCGAACTTGGATTTCTGGGCTGCAATCATTACATCATGCACTTCCACAGAATCCGGATCATATACTGCTTTTCGGGTCATCTCCTGGGAATGATTGTCCAGTTTCTCTACCTGTCCCAGGGCTTCGTTCAATGCATCGGAGAAATTAGTAACTACTTTGTTTGGATCCGGCGGAGTGGATGCGATTTGCATATGCCGATCATTTTCCATACGCATCTGCATCGGATTGGTGGTCTGAGCTCCCACAGGCCGCGGGATCATAGAAGAGGTTTGAATGCCAGAGGTAGAGAAGATATCCATTATCCCCTGTTTCGACCGAACATCCGATTCACCTTAGGATTTTTTATGTCTCTTACGGTAGAAATTTGAATTCAGCCCATTGCAGGTCGAAGGATTTTGCCGGGTAAGAAGAATCCAGAAGGCAGATCAAACAGCGATGAGTCAATTTCAATGGGCTGGAGGTCCGTCTATGGTCACCTGGCTCCATGGATTAGCGCCAGGAGCAATTAGCCCTGGCTGAAAACTACTTTGAATCAGGCTCGGCCAAGTTCCAGGGCTTTCTGAAACATCTGCTTGGAGCCGGAGATCACCTGAGCATTGGCTTCATAGGATCGAGAGGCGGTGATCATATCCGTCATTTCTGTAACTACATTAACGTTCGGATATTCCACGTACCCCTTTTTGGGACCAATTTTCACTGCATCTGGATGGGACGGATCATATACCATTCTCAGAGGGCTCATGTCTTTTACAATTCTAGAAACCTTCACTCCCTGGCCCATTCCTGTTTCCAGGCCATTCGGGTATATAGGAGCTCTCCAGGTATTGCGAAGATTGATGGGAGTCATCACCACCTGGTCTCGACGAAAAGGTCCATCGCCGGAGGCATTTCTGGTAGTATTGATGTTGGCAATATTGTTGGATATTACATCCAGTTTCAGTCGCTGAGCGCTCAGCCCGGACGCTGCAATATCCATTGATGTAAACATTCCCATAAATTCGTGTCCTGGTCTCTATATTTGTGCCTGATCACTGTTTTCAGGCTCAGTTCTCTTCTTAATCTCTCAGCTCGCTGCTGCCTTGCATCTGGATGGCATTCTGGTCATAATCATGCTACAGTTCCTTCTCAGGCCCATCGGGCCGGCCCCTAGGCCATCCTGATAAATGAATTCCATTTTCCAAAAGTGGAGCCGATGCGATCGATCATCATTGTATATTGCATCTGATTTTTCACCAGATTCATCACTTCCTGCTCAATATCTACATTATTGCCATCGTTTCGCATGCTGCTCAGATAATCTGTATGCACCGCCGGACCCACCTTCTGGTAATCCAGGGGCTCTCTACGGGCTACATGCCCTGGCTGATTCGTATGCAATGCCGGTTCTTCACGAGCGGCTTTCTCAGAGTCCAGGGCCCGCTTCAAATTCATCTCGAAGGAAACGCCCGAACGCTTAAAGCCAGGAACATCTACATTGGCGATGTTGTTTGCAATTACTTCACGCCGAACGGTGGAGGTCCTTAGTCCGGCCTCCAGCATATCCATTGTTCTGGTCTGAAACATATCTATTTTCTGAATCGGCATTATGCCAGGATGGATTAGCGAAAATATTTGATGATCCGCTGCGTCCCCCGGCCGCCAGATCTACTTTCCGGTCCGACTTTGGACCCTGCTTGCGCAAAAACTCCTTTCCTGATTTTCCGGCCCTGTGTACCTGAGATAATGCAAGCTTTGAAATATATCTCCCTGATTCTACTGGCAGGCCTGGTGTATTGCTCTACCGGACAACCCACCGGACCTGACTCTATGCCTTCCACCACCGGTCCGCAGGAGGCCACCCGAGAGTGGCTGTACGGATCCTGGACCATGGACAAAGAAAAGACTGTACGCCGAATGCTGCAGCTAAACGGCCAAAACTTCGATTCTTACAATTCAGATGAGAAACGAACCATCATGGAGCAATTCAACCTTGGCCTTGATGTAGAGCTCAGCCCGGATCGATGGAATGCCGTGTTTCGAGAAGGTACGCGAACCAATGCAGGCCAGGGATCAGCCGAGTATCGCAAGCAGGGGGACCAGTTGATCATTTCCATGAGCGAAGTTCTGGATGATGGAACAATAAAAGTGGATGAACTGGAAATACATCGCCTGGGCGAAAATCTACTACGCATGCGCTTCATTGAAGAAGAGGAGGACGTTTCCTTCATACTGCGGCGCAACTAGGTCCTCCGCCCGGTTCCTTTTTCCGTAGCAATGTACCGGGCGCTACATCACGGGTCCGGGGGCCGGCTCAGCAGTAAAAATTCCTTTTCCTGCTGAGCCGCAAGCATCTAATAAGAACATGAATCACTCCCTGCTCCTGATAACGGTTTTCTCTGCGATGATTCTTGGAGTTTCCGGATTCCTGCTGGCAGCATCGTTTGATACAAAGTGTGTAATCGAAATCGATGGGATCAAATGGAAGTTGACCTACGCGGATGGCACCTCCTACGGTGAATTCATTTTCCAGAACAGGGCTGAGATTCTTGAAGTTTTCATGATCGAGAAAGTGGGCGACCGAGAAACAGCCCGTGAACGTGCCATCGTGGAAAGACTGGGAAAAGACATCATGCTTATGCGATTTAAAAGAGACCAGGATGTGACCTAGTGTTGGAACGTCAGGAAATTTATCTGTGATTAAACGAATCTATCCAATATCCCTTCTGTCAATTGCCTGCCTGCTTGCCTGTATTGAGCCCCGGGTGGTTCAGAATTATCCGGACTATCAGCCGCAGCATCGCATAGCCATGATTCGCAAATCAGGTTTTGAAATAGCTGTTTCAGAAAGTCAGAAATGGGGGGATTCACTTCAACTGACTCCTGGAAAGTATTTACTGGAATTCCGAGAGAAATTTACCGGAATCAAAGGAGCCGCTATTTGCAAAGTTGAACCAGGTGGAATCTATGAAATAGAAATCACCAGGAAACGCTACATGGAAATGAGCGGCCGATATGTTTACGAGGCTCGTTGCGAAAGAGTCAATAAACCCGGCGAACCAGATCAATATGAATTCCCCGAAGAAGAGGAAGAAGAAGAGAAGCCCGAGAAAAGGCCTGCTGAAACAGATAGTACCGATTACTATCAAGAACCAGCCATTGATCGAAACGATTCCGAGGTAAGGCCACTTGCCCCGGCTGAAGAGGATGTGACTTCCGATGATCCGGTTCTAAAGGGAGACGATGAATTCATTGAAGAGCCTTCTGATTCTCCGAAGAATTCCGAGGATCCTCCGCCTGGAAAGGATGCAGACGAAAGCAATGATACTGAAACCCAAGCCTGAACGTACACCATCCTAAATGAAAATAGTCCTCAAGTATATTGTTCTGCCGCTGCTGGCTGTGTTTTTGCTAACCGAGGCATTTCTCAGAAGGAATGAAACCATCGTCTCAAGCGTCCAGGAAAGGCGAATGCATTGCATGGATCAATCCGGACTGATTTTCTTGTGTAAAAACCAGTCTCGCCAGTTGAATGGGCCCGGTAATGGTAAATGGACTCTGACCACAAACCGGTACGGAGAAAGAATCACCCATCCTCTGGAGCTGGCGCCGGAGTCTCCTCTATCAGAAAGCAATCCAACAGTAAAAGAAGTGTGGGTCATTGGAGATTCTATTGCCATGGGATATCTATTGTCCGATCCACATAGCGCGCCGTATCAGCTTTCGCGATTGACCGGTGTGCGTACCAGAAACCTGGGAGTGGACTCTCTGGGAACCAGAGGTATTCGAATTAGACTTGAGAATGCCCTGGAATACAGAGCCATTGTTCCGGATCATATTTTCTGGATCTACAATGTGTCGGACTACGTAGATGATTCTCGCGAACAAAAGCTCTTGCATAATGCCGCCTATCGTCTGGCTTATAGAGTTCATTTTAACCTGGCCAAGGCCTCCTATACCTATGCTTTAAGCCGTCTGCAGCCCCAGGTGACTATATCGGATTCTGTATATTCAAAGGAACCGGAAAATCCCGAAAAGGAAGTTGTGGTTCCAGAAAACCATCCTACCATCAAGCACCTCAGGGATTTTGCACTATACATCAAAAACATGGAGCTTCCGGTAACTGTATTGTTTTACCCTGGGATGCTTCCTTCCGGTAAACCGGATTTGAAAGATCCTTACAGGAAGAAAAGCATGGAGATTCTAAAATCGGAAGGGATTGAAGTTCTGGATCTATCGGAAGAATTCGTGAGCAATAAGAATATGTATATCCCGGGGAATGGTCATCCAACGGAGCGCGCAGCTGCACTTTTTGCTTCTGTAATGGCTGGGAAACTGGCTCTACGACATCCAGAACGATTCAACGAAGCTGTTAACAATGCAAGTTTCTGGAAGAGATTGTAGCATGGCCGCACATCTATGCAACTGATTCATTCCTGCAGATGCCTCTCCTCGTCAACGGCATCCATCTCTTCTAGAATTTCCTGTTTCTTCTCCAGGCGCATTAGTGTCCTTGCCAGCATCTCTCCAATATAATGATCCGGAGTGACTATTCCATCGGCGCCTGCTTCTCGTAGCCTCTGTGCACGAACTGAATCGTCGGCGGTGGCCAGTATGGCTGCTTGAGGAGCAATGCTGCGACACAGATTGACAAGCCGAAGATTGCTGGTTCCTTTAAGTAGCAAATCCGGAATTGTAATAAATACCACTCTGGCTCTCTGTAATCCAATATGCTCCAGAGTAGATCGATCGCTTAGATCCCCAAACACTCCCTGTACCGGGTAGTGCTGCAGCTGTCTTAGAATTTCCGGATTAAAGTCAACGACGGTGACCTTTTCCAGTAGCTCAGGCTTATGATCCATCAGAGAAGTGACCATGGACTGAGCTCCTCTGTGGTAGCCCAGAATGAATATACTCCGCCCGGGTAACGTCGGTGTATCCTCCTCCTGAGAGTCTACGGAACCATTCAGGGCTCCGTCAGCAAGGAGCTCTTTTCGCATACGGCGACGTGCATTCCATCGATGGAACACTCCATAGATTTTATGATTATACTTAATGCTGTAGGCGGAGAGAATTGAAGTTAATACCATCCCGTAGAGCAATGCAGACATGAGACTCTTATCTATGTGCTTCAGACTCAGACCCACTGCTCCAATAACCAGGGAAAATTCGCTGAATTGAGTAAGGTTGATACTGCTTAAGAAACCGGTTCGACTGGAGCCACCGCCCAATCGCACCAGGGGATATACAATTAGAGGGCGAGAAAGAAAGAGAAAAGCCACCAGAAGCAATAGATAGTACATACTTCCTTGGTCCGGCATGGGAATCTTCATACCCAGGGAAACGAAGAACAGAGTGAGAAATACATCTCGCAGTGGCAATACCCGCGCCGTTACGTGCAAGCTGTAGGGGTAATTGGAAATGGCCAATCCGGCAATCAATGCGCCCATTTCCACAGAAAGATCCAGGGCCCCTGCCAGACCGGACATGGTCACAGCCCAGCCAATGGCTGCAGAAACCACCATTTCCGGGCTTCTATCCAGCCGTGCGAAGATCCATCGAAGCACATATTTGCTGAACAGGAAGCCTGCAACGGTTATCACCACCGTAAGCAGCAATGAACGGAACACAGGCCAGAATCCCGGAGTATTCAGGGAAGGTTGCAATGCAAGGATTATGATGGCCCAGATATCCTGGAAAATCAGAATTCCAAGAGACACTCTTCCATGAAGCGAATCCAGTTCATATTTATCGTACAGTGACTTAACTACGATCGCTGTAGAACTGAGGGATCCAAAGATCGCAAGATATAGAATGCGATGATCCTCCATGGCAATGCCGGTAGCCAGGGAGAAGAATACAAGTCCCATTACCACGCTTAAAGCGAACTGCCCTACTCCTGTAGTAAGGAGTAGTTTACCGCTGCGAAGTATCATGTTTGGATTGATTTCCAGTCCAATTATGAACAGTAGTAGAATCAATCCAATCTCAGAGATCAGATCAATATTCTCTGGATCCTTTACAAGCTGAGGCCCTATTTCCGGTCCAATGATGATACCAGCCAGTAGATAAGCTACAATCAGGGGCTGTCCGGCACGATAGGCCAGAATTCCCAGTATGGATGCCACAACGATTGCAAGTCCTATGTCTGCCAGGAATGCATGCATATCAGAACTGAAAGTAGATAAATTGCTGACTTACGGTAACGCTATATAGGATGAATGCAATACTCAGCACAGCCCCTATCAGACCAATTTGAAGCAAGGGAGCCTGCAGCCGCGGATGATTTTCCAGCCAGTTCGGTCTATAAACCTGGATGGCCTCTATCAAAAATAGGATAGCAGTTAGGCCAATGATGCTTGTTGGAAATACAGGAGAGGCCCCATCCCTGAAAGTAAATAGATTTGTAAACATATGGTTTCCCACAGAAACGGCTCCTCCAAATTCCGGTAGAGGCCTGGCACGAAAATATAGTACCGCCAGGGTAAAGACCATAAAGGTGTATACTATGCGAATAGGATCTGGTATTTTCTCGAATGCGGTTTTGATCGAAGGAAAGGAAAAGAAATATCTCTCTCCAATCATGAAAACTCCGTGGATTCCTCCCCAGAGAATAAAGTTCCAGTCCGCGCCATGCCACAGTCCGCTTACCAGCATCACCATAAATACATTGATATAGGCCCTTATGACACCCACCCGGCTACCGCCCAGAGGAATGTACAGATAGTCTCGCAGCCAGCTGGAAAAGGAAATGTGCCATCGTCTCCACAGATCTGTCATACTGGTGGCGAAGAATGGCTTGTCGAAGTTTTCAGGTACTTTAAAACCCAGGATACGTGCTGTTCCAATTGCGATATCTGAATATCCCGAGAAATCGCAATAGATCTGTATTGAGTGCAGGATGATGGCAATCCATAGACTGCCGGAACTAAAGATTGCTGGATCTGCATATACCTGATCGACGTATGGGCCCAGTTGGTCTGCAATAAACGTTTTCTTGAAAACGCCCATGGTCAGGCGCTGCATTCCAAGGCGAAAATCCTCCAGGTTAAAAACATGCCTGGTTTCGAATTGATCGATTAGATCTCTGGCCCGGATAATTGGACCAGCAACTAGCTGAGGGAAAAATCCAAGATATAAACCAAATCGGTATCCGCTTTTTGGCTTTTCGATTACTTCCCGGTATTGATCCCAGGCAGCGGAAATAGCCTGAAGAGTAAAAAATGAAATTCCCATGGGCACTATAAATCCCACGGGCTCCATATAATCTGGATCGCACACTTCGTATCCGGCAAATGCATTGATCGCGCGAATGAAGAAATCCAGGTATTTGAATACAAAAAGTAATGAAAGATTGCCAATGATGGCCAGAGTCAGAAACGCAGTGGCTGATTTACCCCGCTGCTTTCGGTTCTGTATGCCTACCATACAGGCATAGGTCCAGAATATAGAAAATAAGAGAAGTGCTACGAATGGTATCTTGAATACAGCATAGAAGTAGATGCTGCATAGGAATAACCAGATTCTCTGCCATCTAAGGGGCAGTTGAAAGTACACCAGAAAAACAATGGGTGCGAATATAAAGAAATGAACCGAATTAAATAGCATTACCTATTCGGCTCCAGGATTGGCTTTAACTTCTTATGAATAGAATCTGCAGCCCATTTATTTCCAAGTTCTGTAAAGTGTCCATCGGCAGGAATGAAATGATCTGCGATTAAATGATCCTCACTGCACATGGACGGAGTTTCTGACAATAGATGCATCACCGGAACTCCTCTCTTTTCGAAGTAGTCCGATGCCCGGACGGCATAGTCGCCCAGAGGATGATACTTTCCTTGATTATTGCAATATATCTCTTCTACCTGAATCGGAATTACTACCGGAATGAGCTTCACATTGTGCTTCTTGCTATAAGCAATCATTCGGTCATAGGCCTTTTGAGTGAACTCCGGCAATGGTGGCAATTGGGAAGCAGGCAAAGGTTCATCGGTGCAGCTAACACTGGTTGGTATTGGTTCCGGGCACTGGTTTCTGGACTCCGGTTCTGGATTCATGAACCGGCAGCGATCTCTTACAGGACCACGAAATGAAGACAGAGTGTAATTCAGGGTTCTGGACCAATCCGGGAGGCTCTGTTTATCCAGGTTAGATCCATTTTCGCTTTGCTCATCCGGGCGATCACTGGCCGGTTTTGCAGTTCGCATAAAACCAGCATCCATCATTTCCTGTTTGAAACTCTGGGCTGTTATACTGCGCTTTATTAGTAGATTTTCATAGGCCAGTTTGGCTGCATGAAGTGCATAGGAGTATCGTGTAAGTTCAAATTGAATACGAAAGCTAAGTTTATAGGCCGGATCGTTCATCCGCCTGGCATCTTTCACATCATCTGGTTCCACTCCCTGCCGTGCCAACTCTTCAGGCACTTCAAAATCGTTGGGAGAAATAATGAATAGCACCGCCTCCACATTCTCCATTCTGGGAACCATATCTTCCATTCGCAGTGCAGAACCCATGGAGCCAAAAGCGTCCACTCCGATATTCAAGAACTGGTAGGGTCTATCAAATTGTCCTGACTGCGAGTATTGATGCAGTCGATTGCAAAAGGTTTTTTCATCCGAAACTCCAAAGCCCATGACCAGGCTGTCGCCCAGACAGAGCACTTTGGGACGGTCCGGCACTGGTTCCGGACTACCTCGCAGACCCAGGGAGTTGGTGGTGAATCGGCCTTCCCAGAGACCGTCATGATGTCTGATATATAGATCTTCGTTTTCCGGCAGGGCTACAAAGTATTGCGGATGGTAGACATGCAGCAGCTTTACCTTGCGGTAATAATCAAGTGCCGGAGCCTGCATCCACCGTAGCAGGATTTCCACAAGAAGCGCCGCAATCAGCCCGGCTCCCAGAAGAATCCCTGCTTTTCTCATAGAACGATTGGACTGAATGCCGGTTAGCTGTAAAGCACCTTCAGGCCCGTACGGGCACCAGAAGATCGGAAAGACGATCCACCAGTTTATTCCTGTATTCCGATCCAGGATACTCGCGGAGATACTTCATCAATCGATGAATGTCCTCTTCCATTTCCAGAGCCACAATGCGCCGGATTTCATGCTTTTCCATACGCTCCAGCACAAAGTCGGTAAGGGACTTACCATTTTCTTCGCCGGTCCATCGCTTCTTGAGCTCTCTTTTCTCCGCCGGATTCATCTTTTTGATCAGCTGCAGTAGAGGAAAGGTAATAAGCCTTCGATGCACATCCTGATAAAGGTGTTTCCCCTCTTTTTTCGCATCGCCAAAATAATCCAGGAAATCATCTCTGATTTGAAATAGTCGTCCCATCCGCAGACCAAAGTCCCGAAGTTTCTCTATCTCATCTTCATCCTCATCCTGGAGGATGCCAGCAGACTGAGCCATGGCTCCAAACAGACTGGCTGTTTTTCTATGGATTATTTCTTCGTAGGTCTTTACTGTGATCGATGGATTGTTCTCCCACCGCATCTGCAATAGTTCACCGACGGTAAGATCCCGGATGACTCCGGTGAATACAGGTAGTAATTCGACGCTCTTATCAAGGGTGCTCAGGTGTTCAAAACCGCAGGCCAGCAGATAATCTCCGGCCAGAATTGTAGTTTTGTTGCCCTCCAGGGTATGTACGGCTGGTCGGCCCCGGCGCTGCTGAGCCTCATCCACCACATCGTCATGAAGCAGGCTGGCTGCATGGATCAACTCCCCGATGGTACCCGTATCCACCCAGCGGTCCGATTCATCCCCCAGTATTCGAAGAAGATAGCAATGTAAAATGGGGCGGATTCGTTTCCCGCCGCTCTTAATTACATGCTTTTTGACTTTCTTTAGTACGGTAAGGTCTTCGTGTATAATTGCATCAAGCTTCGCATCAACTTTGCGAAGCAACATTGCTGATTTCATCAATCTGTAACCGCCTCAATTTAAAGAGAAGGAGTATGTTTCTCGAGAATGGCAAAATGTTCCCGTAGAGTTTTTTCAAGACTGCGGTTTTTTGTCGATGAAAAATAGTTTATGAGATTTCGGTACATCCGCTTTAGAATGGTGGTGGCGCTTGCAGTACTTAGATATCCGTTTTCTGGCTGAATTCCCTGTCGAATCAGGAAATGATAGCATTCCTCTTCTGTGAGATAGCTTCCCTCATTGAATGGGTCCAGAAATAGAGTCAATTCCGGGCTGTGATACCGGACTATGAAATGACCGGGTAAATTCACCCCCTCCAGCGGAAGATCTACTCTACGGGCTACCAGAATGGCCAGAACAGACAGTGAAACGGGAATACCTTTTCCGCTTTCCAGGACAGAAGTAATGAAGGAATTCTCAGGGTCGTAGTAATCCTCGGTATTTCCCCGGAAGGATCTTTCCCGGAACAGATACTCCCGAAACAGATCGATCCGATCCATGGCATCGTCTACCCTGGCAAGTCTTTGCCTCAGAGGCTCGGCCAGTTCATCCAGAGAGTTCCGAAAATCGTCCAAGCCCAGATCCGTTCTTCCGCCCAGCCTGCTGATTAAATAGACTCCGGTTTCCAGATCCAGAGAACTCGATTCCAGAGCCTCCTGGAGGTCTCTGGTCAACTTTCTACGGTTCAAAAAGTCACTGTGCCCCTCTCTGAGACGCATCCGGAGGGCTGGATCTTCTACATCATCAATGTAATTCTGGGGATGAGCGCCGAAAGGTATGGCCTGAAGTATGTGGTCGAGCAGTACCTTACGGGGCTCTGGTTCGGTGGTTTCGGCAAAGCAGGTCAGAAGTAGTCCCACTTCCCTGGTTTTCGCATGACGGTCTTTTTCCATATTCGTAGGGAATCCTTTCAGAATTGGCTATCTATCTTTTTTTGGCTCCCTGCTGCGGCGACCTTTCCTCTGGGAGCCATAGAAATATAGCATGATTGCTACCGTCAGCGCAAGCAGGAAACTACAGTAAAAGAAGGAAAGATGGAAGCTACCGTCCACCCGGTAATTAATAACAGGAAGGTAGAACAGAACCAGCAATGAAAGAAAAAAGGAAAGCCAGAGAAAGCCATTCTTAGTAGTCCCGGTATCGACTTTTGCCGATTTCTCTGTAGCCTCCGGGGACTGATTTTGAAAAGGCCTTTTCTGAAGCCAAAGACCAGGAGCCAGCAGAAACCAGAGAAAGTACCAGGGCTGCCAGCTGCCCCGGTAAAGGAAGTAGCCTAGTAAAAAGTATAGAAAGAGTCTAAGAGACCACAGAGCCCATTTCTGCTGCCTGAATTCGCTGATTTCCTGACCCTGATTGTTTTCAGAATTGTGAGAATCGCCCCCCGGTTGAGACACTCTAGCGGATGCAGCATTACTTGAAAGACCCGGCCAGAGCCCAAGAATCAAAACAGCCCAGGCCGGCAATGTAATCATTCGCACCAATCGTATGGATTCAAAAGAGCTCAGCCCTTCTACGGAGGAAAGCCATACAGCATCCGGTCTGTAGGAAAGGAAATGATTGGAATAGATCCTGGCTGTATAGAAGAAGCATTCGAATTCCAGAGAGCTACCTTCGGAAGTACTGAAATGACGCAATTCGTGCAGATCGGAGAGATGAAATAGATCAAACAGGATGAAAGGTATCATCAAGGCCAGAACCAGTAAGCATCCAGCCAGCACAGGCGCGATTGCTCGCAAAGCTGCAATAAACCTAGACTTGAAGATAATCGATTGCTGATTTCTGCCGGATGGATGGACGGAAGTGAAAGCCCATAGAAGTGTTATTCCACCCAGGATAGCTTCTGGTTTCATGGAGCAGGCCAGACTCCAGAAGATTCCGGCCAGTAAGCGCGACCAGAGATTTCCCGGGATGAAACGTAATGCAAGAAGACATAGTAGAAATGCAGTCACATCTGAATGGCCAGAATAAAAAAGGATCATCCAGAAAGGATGAGAAAACAGAGTTAATAGTAGTTCTGCGCTGATTACTTGAGGTCGCGACGAAACACCGGCCAGCTGGACAGAACTAGCGGATTCAAATACTGCATTCCCATGCGAAAGTCTCTGCCTGAACGAAGCGATCAGCAGAATGGCCATCATGATCCAGGAACTAGCTGAAAACAGGATTCTATAACCAGGTCCCAGAGCTCCCAGATAAGAGATCAGTTGAGTGCCAGGAAGATAAATTGTAGATAGATGGGAATGGTTGGGCAGACTTTCCGGTTTCTGATTCCAGAGAGTCGAAGCAGAATCCCCGATTCCGGCAGGAGCTGCCTCCTGTAATCCCAGTTGCTGTGGACCAAGGCAGTAGAGTGGAAGGCCCCTGGCAATGTAATGACCGTCCAGCTCATGTCTGATGGAATCGTCCGAATAAAAATAGGAACCAGAAAAGAAAAAGAAATACGAAGCGAGCAATCCGACCAGATAGAACCAGGGTTTCAGCCCGCCTGATCGCAAGACCTGTCGTGCGAAGGCCGGTGCCAGCAGCCCCAGAAAGAAAATTAAGATGAGAAAAAGATAGCCGAAGCTAGAATAAGCTTCCGTATTTGAGCGAGCCCATTGAGTTTGCGGCAGACTGGCCAGTAAGATGACAAGTCCTGCCACCGCAACGGGCAGAGCAGAAATTAAATTAACCAGCCATAGCTTGCGCAATTTCTTCCAGAGCTTGCTCGGCCATTTCATCGTTGGGCGCCTTTCCATGCCATCCAGGCTGGTCCTCCATGAAGCTCACGCCTTTGCCCAGAATTGTGTCGAATACAATCATCTGCGGGCCTTCCGAGTATTTCAAGCTGTCTTCAAATGCTGCCCGAATAGCCTTAATATCATGTCCGCTTTCCCGGCGAGTCTTCCATCCAAAGGCTGCGAATTTCTTTTCCAGATCTCCCAGGTCCAGTACATCCTTTGTGTATCCGTCGATCTGTATTCCATTGTTGTCCAGAAATGCAATTACAGGAGCCTTATGATGTACCGCTGCCTGAGCTGCTTCCCAGGTCATACCTTCGCCGCATTCTCCGTCGGACATGGCCACAAATACTCTGTAGTCTTTATTCTGTTGCCGCGCGCCCAGAGATAGCCCAACAGCATTGGATAACCCCTGGCCCAACGATCCACTGGAATTTTCTAATTCAGGCATATATCGAGTACTGGGATGTCCCTGGAGCCTGGAGCCCAGCTGGCGAAACTGAAGTAATTCTTCTACCGGGAAATAACCGGAAAGTGCCATGGAGGCGTACCGCACCGCAGAAACATGACCATTGGAAATCAACAATCGATCCCTCCCTTCCCAGAAGGGATCTTCTGGCTTATGGTTTAGAATATCAAAAAACAAAGTTGCATAGATGTCTGCCAGTCCCAGGGGACCTCCCGGATGCCCGCAGCCCGCCGCATGCACCATGCGAATGACTTCGCGTCTAATCTCATTTGCTTTGTTTTGAATTTCGGAATCGGTTAGTTTACTGGCCATTGGTTTACTCTGTTTGAAGCTATAATATACAGTTCTTTGTAGAATCCCGGTTGGACGTTAGCGATAGTTTCTGGGAGTCAACTCCCGGTCTCAAACATAAAAAGCCCTGAGACGTATACTATAAGATATAAAGGAATGAATACATAGTGAAGCGCTACATGAATCTTTCTTTTTCGTAGCGCTCCGGTTACCGCCATGGTAAGCATTAATAGAGCTGCCACCACCGCAATTATGCGATGTGTTAGAACCCAGTGAGGTTCCACTGTGGGCTGGAATCCGGCTGTTTGCATATTGCCACCGGAAAATACATGCACAGCCACAACAAGCAACACTGCAGTGACAAGATTCGCAAGCACCCCCAGGCCCATCCACATACGATGGATGGTGACCTCTTTGCGTTTCCAGTAGCCTGCTGCGAAAAAAAGGACTGACAGAGTCATCCCCGCGTTTACCAGATAATAAACCATGGCTGTAGCTACCAGATCTTCCAACCGGCTCATGAGGAAAACCTTTTTCCCGGTACTTTCAGCACTGACATTGCTACTTCTGAGCGGTTGTCAGGCTGTATCCTACGAGTCCTATGCCGATCTGCTGGGAAACCACCCTTCCAATCGACTGGAGAACTGGCAAAATCTGCTGGTAGCAAGGGCCCGGTCCAACGAGCTTCCCGAGGATTTCATTCAGCCTGCCACTGAACTCCCGCTGCAATATGCCATAGATATGAATGCTATGGATGGCTATCCAGCGCCGGAGCCAGCCATACCCACAGCTTCAGATCTACAGAAAATGAAAACCGGATTGGATCTGGCTCTTCGCAGTCAGCCAGAGTTCAAAAACTTTCTGATTCGAAGGGTTACCGGGATCTATCTGGTGAAGAATCTGGGAAGTAGCGGTCTGACTGGCTTTATCTTTGATTCAGAGGGTCATGCAAAGGCCGGTTTCTTTCTACTGGATATAGAACGTGCTTTGCTGAGCGCAGAAGATATGATCAATTTCCGCGAAAAGACCATTGTCCACAATAGCGATTCCTTACCGGCCTTCTGGGGTTACCGGCTCAGCTGTGGAAACCAGCCCTGCCCCGGTACCGTCGATGCATTGACGTATCTGCTCTTTCATGAATCCGGACATATCGCTTCCGAGGTATATGACTTGCTGCCTACATTGCTTCTGGAACCCAAAGACCTGGATCCAGAAATGCATACACTGCCCGCTCCATTCAATCAGTTCTGGGAGGATCCATGGATTCCTCGAACCAGGTATTCCTTCCTGGATAAGTTACGATTCTATCATAATGAACCAGAATTAGACAGGGAAGAACATGCCAGAGCGGTAATCCAGGCGATGAGCGATGGCTTTCCAGGATTGTATGCAACCACAGATGTCTGGGAGCATATGGCAGAGGTTATGGCCTATTCGATGTTACGGCGGCAGATAGAGTTTCATATCCAGCCAGGAAAAAGAGTGACTCTTGATCCCAATGCAGCCCCGGCATACAGGTCATTCATGAATAGCGTAAAAACCGTTATGCGAAACGATGCGGGCCTATCCTTCCAGAGATGATGCATTTTCTACCCGAAAGCCAGGTCTGAAAAATGGACTGGATTGCCGGTGAATATCTGCCTTTTCTTCAGTGGAGCTGGAAATCCAGAAATTCTCGCCGTGATTGGCAAAATTATTTCAGCGAAGCCTGGATCTATACGGATTGTGCAAACTGTTCCAGCTATTCCGTGGATTTTACCAGCGTTACATTTGGCCCTTGGCTAGACTTCTTCTTCACTTCTTGTAGAGCCCAGAAGTTCATCCGGAATGTCTTCCAGGGTTTCTCCGATTTGAACGCTCAATCGATTTCCTATTCTGCCTGGCACGCATTTGAATTTCTTTCGATCACCGATCTTGATAGTCATATCCGAGCTAATGTGTGTATTTCCAAGCTTAACCGCATCACCAACCTTGAGGCTTACAATATCCTGCAGAGGAAGCTCTATTTCGCCCACTTCGCATTTTAGCGGAATCTCCACCTGGTCCAATCGCTCCTGAATAATGGAACGGTTTTCATCGGTATCACCCTTTCGAATGGAGGAATACCAGTACTGGGCCGAAAGCTTGGAAATGATAGGCTCGATGGTAATGTAAGGAATACAGAGGTTGGTCATTCCTTCCACATCCCCTACCTTGGTTTCCAGAGTAATCAATACCACCATGTCATTGGGAGGAACAATCTGAGCAAACTGTGGATTGGTTTCGATGGTGCCCAATCTGGGTCTCAAATCCAGAACAGTGGACCAGGCTTCCCGCAAGTTTCCCAGGATTCGAACGATAATTCCTTCCATTACAGAAAGCTCAATGTCGGAAAGCTCTCTTTGGATCTTGGTCGGTTCACCGGGGCCACCAAACAATCGGTCAATGATGGTAAAAGTAATGCTTGGATCGATCTCCAGAACGGCAGATCCACGTAGTGGATCCATATTGATCACAGCCAGAGTCGTTGGATTCGGAATGGAGCGAATGAATTCTTCGTAAGTAAGCTGATCCACTGAGCCAACATGCACACCTACCAGGGCACGTAACTGAGCTGACAATGCTGTTGTGGTGAGACGGGCGAAGGTCTCATGCATCATTTGAAGCGTTCGAATCTGGTCTTTGGAGAATTTATCCGGACGACGGAAATCGTAAATCTTGACCTTCTTTTGCTCTCCTGCCGGAGAATACTCCTCTGGATCTACCTCACCGGAGGAGATGGCGGATAGCAGGGCATCGATTTCATCTTGAGAAAGTATTTCTGTCATAGTACCCTTGCCACCACGTGTATAATCTTCCAGAATCCTTCGCGTTCGGAACGCTCCAGAGTATAAGTATATTCATACGCCACACGATATCCAGCTGACATTCGCAATGCCTCCACCGTAACCTCGGATCTGTCGGCCACATCCGTTTGACGAGTTCCGGTGATTCTAAATCTCCGCAGTCGGTCCGTGGGATCAGCGGTTAAATACCGGGCAAACTCTTGCAGGATTCTCCGTCGGTCCGGAGCGGATGCTGAAGCGTACCTTCCCGAGAATCGGTCGTATGAGGTAATAAACCGGGTTAAATCCAGATATTTCAAATAGTTTTTCCAGTTTCTTCGCATTTCCGCAGAAAGGAATAGATAGACCGTTTCCTCCGGCGAAAGACCGGCTTCCTCGGTTTCCAGTTCAGGTCGTTGAAAAACATACTGGCTCTTTCTCTGGTTGATGTGCAGTTCCACGGAATCTCTGGACCGAAGGAAAACATTATGCCTGGCATCGGGAAAAAAGTAACCGGTAATTCGATAGGTCTGACCCGGTTGAAAATCGTAGTAATCTGTCAGGTCGATGGTCTTTTCAAATGATTCGCCTGGCTGCAATATGATCTCTCTTACATGCTGGCCGGCCAGGTTGACCACGGCTTTCCTTTCCATATCTCTGGCAGAATTCTTCTGCGCCACCGGTCGAAGCTCATATCCTCGAGCATCCAGCACTTCGAACTGGTAGGTCTTCTCCGCCGGTTCAAATGGATAGATTCGAATGGTCTGATACCCCGAGTTCTTGATATTGAATTTAAGGACAATGGGCTTTCCTTCCTCAAACCGGTACTGCTCCATGTGCAGATCGACGCTGGTATAGCGACGGACTGTATTGATGGATTCATCGCCCCGGGCATTTGTGGTCTTCTCGGCAAATACCGAGCCAGTAGTCAGTCCAAGGAAAGTCAGAATGAGGCTATACCGCAGTAGCCTAGAAAAGGACACATTGGTCCGATTTGATTGAAACAAAAGTGCTCTGGGTAACATAATCCGTACCGTTAAGAAGAATATCGGACATATTCCGGGAAACAAAAACGGTTTTCGGCGATGAAATACAGATTGGCTACCGGAAATCCAGCGCATGAAGGTCGAATGAGGCTTCCACAGGTCACTTCTGGTCGGGCAGGTCATACTGGTTCCCATCCGGTTTCGAACGGGATGATCCGGGGATCTAATTCAGTGCTGGCTCTGTAGCAGCGGACGTAGTCGAAGCGGACGGTCTGGCGGACCACCGGGCTTTGCCTTTCAACGTAGCCTGCGTACAGGATTCTACATCCACTGTGATAAGCTGCCCGCGATAATCTTCCAGGTCCTGGATGGAAGTCCCTTCCGGTGCCGGAAAAACCACTACCTTGCCTGAATCGGTACGGCCCATCCAGTCCGATGTGGATCGCTTGCTGGTTCCTTCAATCAGCACTTGATGGCTACGGCCTAATTCCTTTTCATTCTTTCGAGCACCCGCAGAAGTCTGAAGTGCAATCAGTCGTCCCAGACGATCCAACTTCACTTCTTCGGACACATCATCTGCATACTTCTTGCGTGCCACTGTATGTTCCCGCTCAGAATACTTGAACATATAGGCCATGTCGAACTGGCAGGCTTCCACCACCTCCAGGGTTTCCTGAAATTGCTCTTCGGTTTCTCCTGGAAAGCCCACAATGATATCTGTGGTCAATCCAACATCCGGCATTAATGCACGAATCTGCTGCACTAGCTTCAGAAAGGTTTCCTTTGAGTAATCCCGGTTCATGCGGTTCAGAACTTCCGTAGAACCTGCCTGAAGAGGTAGATGTATATGATTGCAGAACCGTTCTTCTGTTGCCATAAGCTCCAATAGATGCAAAGGAAAATCATGTGGATGGGGAGATGTAAATCGAATTCTTTTGATTTCTGTTTCATTCAGAATACGGCGAACCAGTCCGGCAAAATCCAGACCATCATCCATTTTATAGGAGTTAACATTCTGCCCTAGAAGAGTGACTTCAGATACATTTCTGTTTTCAATGAGGTTTTGTATTTCCTGAACTATGCTATCCGGGTTTCGACTTCTTTCCCTGCCGCGGGTAAAGGGCACCACGCAAAAGCTGCAGAAATTATCGCATCCTCGCATGATGGTTACGAATGCCAGACATCCGGATACAACCTCGGGCTCGATTTCTTCATAGGTTTCGCTGGAAGATAACCTTGCCAGGGTTGCCCCTCCTTTGCCGGTACGAATGTCTTCCACCAGCTGAGGCAAATCCCTGTAATTGTCCGGTCCCAGGACCAGATCCACAGGCAGTCCCATACCATGCAGATCCTCGCCCAGGTTCTGGGCCATACATCCCAGGACTCCAATGACCAGCTGCGGGTTCTTTCGCTTTAGATGATTTAATGATTGCAATCGGCCATAGACTCGCTCGTGGGCCTTTTCGCGAATCGCACAAGTATTCAAAAGGATTACATCCGCTTCCTTTTCATCCTGAACCGTACTGTAGCCTCGATCCCCGAAAAGACGCCTTACGATTCCTGAATCGTATTCATTCATCTGGCATCCATAGGTTTCGACAAACAGTCGATTGGTGGCTGTTGGCGCTTCCTTCATTGCAGTGTCAGACTCGAAATATCCATTCTGCCGTCCAGTGCAGAAATCTAATGTAAAATGGCACTTCCGCCCGTTTCAGAGATGGTCCGCATAGAAATTGCTCTGTCAGTGCAACCTGCGACCGAAAACTCCTGCAAAGTCAATTTCAGACCAGAGACCTCTGAGCGCCATCCTGATGAGAATGGCCCCAGGGGTTTTTCAGAGGGTCCAGGTTCGATTCTTTTAGGGCAATCTCTCTAATTGCTAGACATTCCACGGACCGGCGTTGCCATAAGAAGATGTCTACCGAATCTGAAAGCAAGCTCAAAGTACTGATGCTACTGTTTAATCGAGTTACCATTCTGGATTTTATAGCCCCCTATGAAATATTCCGCGGAGTTTCGAACTGGGAGATAACTGTGGTAGGCCCCACTCCAGGAATCATTCGAGCTGAAGGGGGGCTTGGCCTGGAAGTGCCAGAATCCATTTTTGACCACAATGAGGCAGACATACTATTCATTCCTGGCGGTGCCGGGATAAACGATTTAATTCCTTCAAAAGATATAAGGCAGCAGATTGCAAAAATTGGTGAGAACTCAAAGTACGTTACCTCTGTATGCACAGGCAGTCTGCTTCTGGCCGCTGCAGGTCTGCTACGCGGATTTGATGCCACCACTCACTGGCGATTTTTAACGCTATTGCCTCTTATGGGAGCCCGGGCCGTGGATCAAAGGGTGGTCGTAGATAGAAACCGAATCACAGCCGGCGGTATTACCTCTGGAATGGATTTTGCTCTGCAGCTGGTGCAACGAATCGTTGGTGAAGATCAGGCCAGTAAACAGGAACTATGGCTTCAGTACCAGCCATCTCCTCCAATGGGAACGGGACATCCCAGTCTTGTCTCTGAATCCCTGGTCCATGAAATAGAAAATGAAACCCGGGCGGCGCTGGAATTGCGCCGTAAACTCATAGAGGATGTTCTGAGCCAGGAATCTGCTTAAAAAGGTGGCCGGAAAATCGCGCAATTCCCTTCCTGGTAAGCGAGTACCTCAAAACCTGGCAGCCAGAGTATATGTCCGAAAAAAAGAAAAGGCCTAGAATCGACCGAAACCTATCAGAAGAAGAAATTCAGTTCTATTACAGCTTACTGGATGAAAGCATTACCAACTTCGATTGCGGAGATTTATGCAAGGATGCAAACGGCGGCGTACCCTATTGCTGTCAATCCCAGCATGCCGTTCCTCTTCTGTATAAAAATGAATACAAGTACCTTCGCAGCGTTGGAGATCTGTGGCATGAATGGAGACCCATGGATGCAGAAGATAAAAAGCTCAAGGAAACGGAAGGCGATGATCAACTTTTCTGCGAATGCAAAGGCGTTGAACATTGCGTTCGCGATGAAAGAAGCATAAGCTGTCGCACATTTCCTCTGGAGCCTTACCTGGATCGCCGGGGAGTTCTAGTAGGTCTTACATTTATTCGGGACTTTACAGATACGGATCCGGATACAGGTAGAATCAAATGCCCTCTATCCAGAAGAAAGGCGGATATCCGTCAGGAATTTGTAGACTCTCATTTCATTTTCTGGGAAAAGCTAATGCTTCGAAAAGAGGATGAATTCGAGACCTACCTGGAGACTTCCAAATCCTTACGCCGGGAGAAAGCGCGCACCGGACGGAGATTTGAAATCCTTTATCCCAGCCATTTGCTGGGGTCCAAAACGGCCAGGAAGTACATCTATTAACTCGAGCAACAGTCGACTAGCAGGCAGTGATTCGCTGCCCTGTATTCCTGAAGCCTGCAGGACATTTCAACGCAGGAAATTTACCGGGTAGCATCCCTCTGGGGCGGCATCTCCGGCAATACAGCCGGAGATCAACGGCTGGCGCCAGCAAGAATTGGATTGGTCTGCTTGATTTGATCCAGGATTTGGTGCGCAATCTGCAAAGTTCTTACATCACTTTCGCCGGCCACGATTGGCTCACTTTCGCCTCGAATACATGACAGAAAATGCAGGTGTTCCTGACGGAGAGGATTATCCTTGTGAACAAAGATCTTTTCCACGAAGGATTCCTGTCTGTATTTTAGCTCTTCCCGGGTCATCAAATAGGCACTCTGCGCTCGCCGGTGAATATCAATGTCCTGGGTTGTAAAATCCAGAATAATGTAAGCCTTTTCCTGGGTAATGGTAAGAGTACGAATCTTATTCTGAGTTGCCCGGCTGGCAATCAAGGAGGCAACACAGCCACCCGGGAATTGCAAGGTGGCCGCGGCCACATCCTCATGATCGCTAAAGGCCGGCGTACCGGATGAGTGGACTTCCACCGGGTCCTCATCCACCAGGTTTAGAATGATATCCAGGTCATGGATCATAAGATCCAGAACAACGCCAACATCTGATATTCTAGGGCTGAAGGGCGCAAGTCGTCGGGATTCAATCAAGAATGGATTATCCACTACCTTTTTGAGCTCCAGTACAGCGCCATTGAAACGCTCCACGTGGCCTACTTGCATCATCAAATTCTTGGAGGCAGCCAGACTTACCAGCTCTCGAGCCTGTTCTACGGTTTCCGTAATTGGTTTTTCCACCAGAACATGGCGGCCCTTCTCCAGAGCTTTCTTGGCTACTTCATAGTGGAATGCTGTGGGAACGGCAACAACCACAGCGTCAGAATGGTCGATTAGATCGTCGTAAGTCTCAAAAGTGGGAACCTGAAATCGGCCTCCAATCTCTTCCCGGCGGGCGGGATCCGCATCGAAAATTCCAGCCAGCTCGTACTGGTTAATACCAGCAGCCACATTTACGTGGTACTGGCCCATGTGACCTACACCAATGATTCCTACACGGATCTTTCCGGACATGACTCCAGGCTGGTCGCAGGCCAGGGGGGATCAATGAAAACTTACTTTGATTTTGGAAAAAATGGAATCATTTTCGCCACTGGCTGCCAATTCCTTATCCAGCTCCTGAACAAGATCCCTGGCCTTCTTGCTTAACTTCTTGGGAGTTTTTACCTGAATCACTACGTGCTGGTCCCCCTTTCCGTAGCCCCCCATATAAGGCATTCCTTTCCCTTTCAGTCGAAATATTTGCCCGCTTTCGGTGCCAGCAGGGATTTTCATTTTCACTTTCTTTCCATCGATGGTAGGAACTTCAATTTCTCCGCCCAGAATGGCAGTGCTCACAGGCAGGTTGGCCCGAATGACCAGATCATTTCCTTCCCTCTCAAACAGGTCATGCTTTTGAAGATGGGTTACTACGTACAGATCTCCAGCCGGTCCGCCATTGGGCCCTGCCTCTCCTTCGCCAGAAACCTTCAGTCGGCTGCCAGTTTCAACTCCGGCAGGAATCTTGATATGAAGAGTTCGTCTCTTTTCAGTCACTCCGCTTCCGGTACAGGTTCCGCATGGATCCTTGATCATTTTTCCACTGCCATTACATTGAGGACAACTAGTGGTAACACTAAAGAAACCCTGGGTGCGTCGAACCTGGCCACTACCCTGACAGAGAGAGCACATGGAGGGTCGAGTTCCTTCTCTTGCACCGGATCCACCGCATTTTTCGCAGCTTTCCAGTCGCGGAATCTCTACTTTGATTTCCTTTCCTGTGGATGCCTCTTCCAGAGTTATCTCCACATTGTAGCGAAGGTCGTTTCCTCTTCGCAGACCGCCTCGTCCTCGAGCTCCGGCGCCCTGAAAGCCTGCACCGGCGCCAAAGAACTCGGAGAAAATATCTCCTATATCGCCAAATATATCTGAGAAGTCTGTGTAAGCTTTGTATCCGAAGCCACCAGGTCCACCGGCTCCGGCACCCACTCCTGCTTTTCCAAAGCGGTCATAGGCTGCTCTTTTCTCTTCGTCGGAAAGCACCTCATAGGCTTCGGTGGCTTCCTTGAACTTCTCCTCGGCTTCTGCATTACCTCTGTTTTTATCCGGATGGTACTGCACGGCCATCTTGCGGTAGGCTTTCTTGATTTCTTCCTGGGAGGCTCCTTTCTGGATTCCCAGCACTTCGTAATAATCTCTATCTGACATAGCATTAACCTTTTAGTATTTCAGGAACTCTTCGTTCTATGGGTGGACGAACTCCACACCCGTCTATCGAACCTGGTCAGTTTCATTCTGCGAACCTGGCTTTCGATAGGAATATTTCCAAATAATTGCATGATCTCGAAAGATCTTTTATAACCATCTCTGGCTTTCTATAAATGCTCCCATGCAGCGAGGAGTGTAAGTCAGCCAACCGCGGCGGGACTTGTACTTCTAGCCGCTGAGCAAGGAAGCCGCAGCCCGAAGACTGCGGCTTAACCACTTATTTCTTTTCGTCGTCAACTACCGTATAGTCGGCATCAACCACTCGCTCATCGGAAGAGCCTTCTTCCGATCCCTGTTCTGCAGATCCAGCGGCACCTTCCTGTGCCTGGCCGGCCTGACTGGCTTCATAAAGTTTTTGACCCAGTTCCATGGAAACTTTCTGGATTTCATCCCGCGCTGCTTTGATTTTTTCAACATCGTCGGTTTCCAGTGCTTCTCTGGTACGCTTGATCACATCCTCTGCATGCTCTTTATCAGCAGGATCAACTTTGTCGCCAGCATCTGAGATTGCCTTTTCCAGACTGTAGGTCAGAGAATCCGCCTCATTTTTTGCCTCGGCAGCTTCTCGAGCTTCCTTGTCTTTAGAGGCATTTTCTTCTGCCTCTTTCACCATATTGTTAATCTCGTCCTCGGACAGACCACTGGTAGTTTCGACTCGGATTTTCTGCTCTTTGCCTGTACCCATATCCTTGGCGGAAACGTGCACAATACCGTTTGCATCAATATCGAATGTAACTTCGATTTGAGGTACTCCTCTTGGAGCCGGCGGAATTCCCACCAGGTCAAAGCGAGCAAGAGTTCTATTGTCTCTGGCCATTTCGCGCTCACCCTGCTGGACATGTACGCTTACAGCTGTCTGGTTGTCTGCAGCCGTAGAGAATACCTGACTCTTTCGCGTAGGAATGGTTGTGTTTCGCTCAATCAATTTGGTAAACACACCACCCAGGGTTTCGATCCCCAGAGAAAGAGGAGTTACATCCAGAAGCAGTACATCCGATACTTCACCCGCCAGAACGCCACCCTGAATAGCAGCACCCACGGCAACTACCTCATCCGGATTCACCGACTTGGATGGATCTCTTCCGAAGATCTGTTTTACCAGAGCCTGAACGGCAGGAATTCGAGTCGAACCACCTACGAGGATGACCTCATCGATTTCTGAAGAGCTCAGTCCGGCATCTTTTAATGCATTTTCGCAGGGCCCTTTGGTTCGATCCACCAGCTTCTGAGTGAGTTGATCAAATTTGCTTCGACTGAGCGTCAAGTTCAGGTGCTTGGGACCGCTTTGATCGGCAGTCACAAAGGGAATATTGATCTGGGCCTGGGTAGTTCCGGAAAGCTCAATCTTGGCTTTCTCCGCCGCCTCTTTCAATCTCTGCAATGCCATCTTGTCTTTTCCAAGATCGATGCCAGATTCCTTCTTGAACTCTTCTGTGAGCCAATCCATGATCGCCTCGTCGAAGTCATCCCCACCCAGGTGAGTATCACCGTTGGTAGATTTTACTTCGAATACGCCATCGCCAAGCTCAAGAATTGAGACGTCGAATGTACCACCACCAAGGTCGAACACAGCAACTTTCATATTCTGATCTTTTCGATCCAGGCCGTAGGCCAGAGCTGCTGCTGTAGGTTCGTTGATGATTCGCTCAACTTCCAGACCTGCGATTCGGCCTGCATCTCGAGTAGCCTGTCGCTGCTCATCGTTAAAGTAAGCAGGCACTGTAATCACAGCTTTGCTTACCGGATGACCGAGATAATCTTCTGCGGTCTGCTTCATCTTTTGCAGAGTAATGGCTGAAATCTCCTGTGGAGTATGCGAACCGAACTCTGTTTCGATTTTGATTCCATCGCTTCCGGAGCGTACTGCTTCGTAGGATACGTATTTTTGTTCATCCTTGATTTCGGAGAATCTACGTCCCATGAATCGCTTCACGGAGCGAATGGTGTTCTTGGAGTTGGTAATGGCCTGGTTCTTGGCGATCTGCCCTACCAGACGAGTGTCTTTGTCCGTAAATGCTACAATGGATGGAGTGGTTCTTGCACCTTCTGCATTGGCGATTACCACCGGTTCTCCACCTTCCATCACGGCTACGCAGGAATTCGTTGTTCCCAGGTCAATACCTATGATTTTCTCTTTAGACATCTTTCACCTTCCTTTTATTCCCTTGGAATATTTCTGGGAGCTTATGCTCCTGTATGCTCTCCTGAGGCCTGGTTGGGGCTCTCGGAGTGGTTTGCATCCGAGTTTGAATTTTGAACCTCGGCGGCTGCATTACCGGCCCTGGAGGCAGCTTTTGCCACCTGCACGCGTGCCGGCCGAATTACTTGTGGATTGCCTTCATCGTTATCACGAATCCAACCTTTCTCATATACCTGCTTAACAGTATCCTGTGTGGCGGAAGGATCCTCCGCCAGGTCCAGGGCTTCCATGTATCCTGGATCAAATGCATCTCCCGGTTCCACCACAGGTTTGATGTTTTCCCTGGACAGAACGGAGATAAATTCATTTCGAATCATTTCCACTCCAGTCACAAAGTTCTGAACCTCGGGATTATCGCTCTTGCTGCGAAGTACCAGTTCCAGGTTATCAAGAACGGGGATCAGACCTTTAACAAAGTTTACCACAGCGAATACTCTGGATTTGGCCATTTCATCCTGGGTTCTCTTTCTATAGTTTACGAACTCAGCTCTTTCGCGAGTCCATTGATCCTTCAATTCCTGAATTTCCTTTTTTGCCTGATCCAGAGGGTCCGTGGAGCCTTCTGAAATGTTGGACTGTTCTGCACTTTCGTCTACCTGACCTTCCACAGGCTCAGCCTGCGCATCCGGGCTTCCGAATTGACCACCGTCATGGTGTTCTTGCTTTTTCTCTTCTGTATTCATTGCATCCTCTAATTCTACATTCGCATAAAACGGATTCGGATTTAATTGCTCATTCGAGTCATTAATCCGGAAATTAATATCCTCAGATACTCTATGGTGCGAATAGCATCTACATAGTTCATACGATTGGGGCCCACAATACCCATGGCACCGATGGTTTTCTCTCCCATCTTATAACTGCCGGCCAAAACAGAAAGTCCAGCCAGGCGTGGCTCCTGGTCTCCTTCAATACGAACCATTACATCGTCCAGTTCCACGGTTTGCTTGAATATGCCGTGAAACATATCCTTCGCTTCATAGAGTTTTCCCAGATCTCGTATCTTCTCTAAATCCACAGAGCCGTACTGATCTATAAGTCTATCCAGACCCGAAATAAAGAATTCTTCATTTCCTTTCACGGATTCAAAATGAGCATTCAGTATTCGGGACAACATACCATAATAACCGGTGAGTTCCCTTTCGCCTGGAATCTCCAGACCAAGTAAATGCCGATGCACTTCATCCAGGTCATGACCTTTGAATCTTTCATTTAGAAAGCGCGAAATCTGCTGTAGGTAATCCCTGGGAATTCTCTCTTCCACAAACAAAGTCTTGGTATAGACTGTACCGGACCGGGTAGCTATAACCACCAGAACCTCATCCTGTCCCATATCGATTAGCTCAATATGCTTGAGCACAGCTCGCTCCGGGGCCGGACCAATAATTACACCGGCAAAGTTAGTAAGTGCAGATAGGATATTTGAAGTAACCTCCAGCATTTCTCGAATCGAGAACTCTCTGCGAAGGTATTCCTTCTGGATGTATCGTTGCTTTTCTTCAGCGAAATTGGCCGGTGGCAGACGTCCAGGCAAGGAGGCCACATAGAATCGATAGGCCTTTTCCGTGGGTACCCGGCCGGAGCTTCGGTGGGGGCCATAGAGATAGCCAAACTTCTCAAGATCGGAAAGAATATGTCGGATAGATGCAGAACTAAGACCTACATCAAATCGGTCTACCAGCCCCAGACTACTCACCGGTTGTCCGGTTTCAATGTATGTATCCACCACCAGGCGCAGAATATCCGCCTGCCGCGGACTTAGATCCTCAGCTTCAATGCCGTAGGCTTCCGATTTTTCCTGCTTCTTTGCCATATCTTTAGCAATCACCCCCCTCGACTGCTAACCACCATCAAAGATGGGGCAAAAAAGGGCCATTGTCAATCAAAAATTAGCAATTGAGGTCCCCATTTGCTTGTAATGCGACCTCAAGGTCCCGGGAGCAGACAGGGGCTACCAGGTAGAGGAGGCAGCCAGCAGATCGGCCAGCTTAAGCTGATCGGTGGCCGGTAACCCGTCGGTATAGATTATTACAGACTTCATTTCCAGCACTGTGTCCAGGGCCCCCAGGACCCCGCCCTCAAGCGGATTTCTGTCATAAAGAGTGATAGCCGTGCTTTCTCCCAGAGAGGCATCCACATAGGCCACCTCCGAAAGGAGCATCTGCCTGTGGTCGAAGCGGCCAAAATAGGGAGAATCAACATACGCCTGGATGGCAGGACCATCCGGAGTAAACTTAACTACGGAAGTAGCCTGGAAGGACCTGGAAATTCCGTATACCAATCCCAGCAGAACAATAAACGAAATGCCCAGAATCAAAACCCATTTATGGCTGTACCCCTGTGCTTTCCAGGCTAGTACTGTAAAGTAGGTTGCGATAAACGGAAGAAACAAAACAGGCCAGAAAGCCGGATGAGCTCTGGTATGCCAACGAAGGATGCAGCTTCCGTCTGAATGAAACTCGCTTTTTATACTATGAAAAGCATTATTGCATTTTGACTCAGAAGGCAGCCCGGCAGAGCCAGGGCGCAAGCTTTTAGCCAGGTCCAACTGATATTCCATGGAACCGGCCACCGGTCGATCAAGATGCGATTTCGCAAGCTCAAGCAACTGCTTCATCTCATCGGCTGAGCCGGTTTCGTAGAGATGAATACTTGCTCCGGTCTTTCGAATCAGTTCCAGGGAATAAGTGTATTTTGTTCGCCCATCGTCATCGCTTTCTGTACTTGTTTGTATTGCATAAGCTTTGAAGTCCTGAAAGGGTGCGCTGTAGGATTGACCGGTATTATCCTGGATTCTCACCTCTTGCAAATCTGGACGGATTTCTATTTGCAGCGCTTCGTAAAGCGAATAAGCCACAAAGGGAATAGCAAAAAATGGTACGCTAAACAGTACAAATCCAAGATAAAATGCCCTTTCCGACCAATCGCTGGATTTGAAAATCACATGATATATGGCTGCTGCAGAGATGAAAGTGGGAAGAGAGAGAATCAATGTCCAGGCCCACCAGGCCAGAGGTTCCTGATGAAATAGTAGATATTCGTTTTGTACCTGATAGGCCATGAGAAATCGAAACTTAAGCTGTCAGCCTGGCAAGTAGAAGCTACCGCAATCAGGATTTCCAGAAATTCAATTCAATCGTCCAGGTCTTCGATGGAAGTAATTCGAAGATATTCCCTGGCAGCAACGCTGGCTTCCCTTTCCTTGCCCATCTGTTTTAGTATAACAATTCTATTGTACAGAGCGTCCGTTCTTGTGAAATCGCTTCTAAAAGAACGACGAAAGGAATCCAGGGCCAGGTCAGAACGACCAGAATACCAGAAGGCCACACCCAGATGAAAATGTCTTAGACCGGTCTGGGGAGATCGCACTTCAATTCTTTCCTGAACAGCTACGGACTCCTTCAGAAGCTGAATAGCCCAGGTAAGATCCTCTCTGTAACTGCCTTTTTTACCGAACTCATGATTGGACTGCCTGGGCCTACCGGGATCCTGATAGATCAGGCTCAGTGCCAGGCGAAACCTGATATCATCGTTATAGGGCTGGAGTTCGTAGGCTCTTGCAAAGTAATCTCTGGCCTCGCCGTACCTTTTTTCCTGAAACGCTTCCAGACCTTGCTGTCGGATTTCATCAAACCTGGGGCTGGCCTGAAGGGTGGAATCCAGACACATTGAAAGGAAGATAATCGTTAGAATAATTGCATGAGTCAGCCGAGCTGATGCACAGAAATCCCAGAAGTTAGTATTATCTGGATGATTCCATCGGTTTCGATACTCTTTGCCGGCAATTGCCTGACGGGAGTCTAAAGATACCCCGGTATTAATCTGTCCGATCTTCAGGGCAAGTCCAGGTCTACAGAGATGCCTCGGGATCCAGAAGCAAAAGCAACGCATTGTTTTGTTTATCGGCCCTGTACTCCAGAGGATAACGCTTCAAACGCAGTCTGAACCCGAATTCTCCAGCCAGATTGTGCAATTGATCTTCGATATTGGGCGCTGTTTTGCACAAGAATAGAAATACCTGAGCCACTCCGGTTCGGATTCCGAGAATCCCGGGTTCGGAGGCTATTAAATCCTGCAACCGATCAAAGAAAGTCTGCCGACCGGGATGCTCTCGAACTCCATCCACTTCCAGAATCCAGCGCTGATCAGGGTGCGATCTGCGCAGAAACTTTCTAGTTGTTCGAAATGCTTTCTGTAGAATTCGACGATCCTCCGCAAAGGAATAGGTATGCACCATATCGAATATTAAGGGACGAACCAGTTTAAGGAAGTGACTGAGCCTGTGATTATCCTCTTCCGAAAACTCTCGCCTTGTGTCGGATTTATAAAGGAAAACGACAATCACTGGATATGGATTGTGCCCGTCGTGAAAAATAGCAGCTCTGCGATATCTGGAAAGTACATCCGTAGAAAACCGTTTCTTCAGGTACGGGTCCCGATCCGTAAAATCTTTCAGATCAAATTGGACCCAATCCGAGGGCTCCACGTACCGGTCTCGAACCGCAAAATGCAGATTGGATACAGTCTGTTCATCCAGACCTGCATGTATGGCCGGGCGAAAACTATTGCCCATGGAATCCACCGGTTCAATGGCCACAGCTTCTGCCTGAAATTGCTGCAGCAGGGATTTTAATAGAAAGTCAAAATGGTGGCTTTCCAGTACCGGACGGGAATGCAAGGAGACCGTGTAGCGAAACAGTGGATTCTCTGGCAAATCTCCAGCCAGGGAATTAATCGATGGAATGGGATCTTTAGAATCATGCCGCAGAACCTGATCTCGGGCGGACTGAAATTCTTGATCAAAGATGCGTCCTCGAATGGCCGGAAGAACCGGACTTTCCGGGTTCGCTGCTGCCCGGGATTCTGGTTCAGGATTATGGGTCGGGCTGCTTTTTACAGTTGGTCTATGCTCCCTTTCCTTCCTATCTTTGATTAACGGGGAAGGATTCGACCGGGAGCGCTCCTGTCGGGCCTGGAGCTCTTTCCAGAGGGAAGCGTCGAATTGGGAATGACTCATGGATTGCACTCAACGGAAAAAGCCGATTAATATAAAAGCAAGGGGATTTCCATTTTTTGCAAACATTGCAGAAAAAAACAGGACATAATGTAACAGGGCTTAAATGGTAATGGAATCGCGGCATAAGAACCTTGCCATGAAGTCTGAATAAGGAAAAAGGAGCCAATTTGTCATTTTACTATCTATTCATTGATGGGATTGGTCTGGGAGAACCCGGCCCCGAAAATCCTTTCCATACGCATTCCCGCACTCTGTTTCAGCATCTTGCGGGTAAAGAACCTGACGATGAGATTTCCCGGCAGTTCATATGCATTCCTGCAGATGCCCATATGGGCTTTTCTGGATTACCTCAGTCTGCCACCGGCCAGACCAGCCTGTGGACCGGAATGAACGGTCCAGCTTCCATGGGAAGGCATATGACAGGCTTCCCGGGCCCCACCCTCATCCGAGTCATTGAAGAATACTCCATGATCAAGCTGCTTACAGATTCCGGTCGAAAAGCAGCACTGCTAAACGGTTATTCCCAGGCGTATCTGGATCGCATAGAAAAGAAACCTCGTCTTAGAAGTGCTTCCACCCATGTACATCGAGTGTCCGGGCAGGAGTTGTTCTTGCTCGATGATGTAGCGGAAGGTCGGGCTCTTTATATGGATATAAACCATCAATTCTTACATCGTTTTTATCCGGACTATGCCCATCGACTGCCCCTGGCAGATCCGCGGGAAAGGGGTCGCCAGTATGTAAAGATTGGAAGAGATTACGATCTAGTTTTATTTGAATACTTTCTTACGGATAAGGCGGGTCATAACCAGTCCATGGAAGAGGCAGCCATGACAATTCAGCTTCTGGAACCCTTTATTGAAGGTATTCTTGAGCAGATGGACCCGGCCACCGATACCCTGGTTATCAGCTCCGATCATGGTAACCTGGAGGATCTGAGCACTAAATCCCATACAAACAACAAAGTACCTGTCTTCCTGGCCGGCGCCCATGCGCAGGCCATGTCTTCAGAAATTGAAACTCTATATGATATTCCCCGGGCCATCTACAGGGCCATGGACTTTTCTGCCAACCTACCCCATCCGGAAGCCATGGCTTCTGCTGCACCCGGCTAGGAACACCATCCGGCCGTAGCGTTGCGTCTGTAACAGGTGATAGACACGGCAGGTTTTTCAGAAGTCGGGTATTGACGCTAAAGCAGATTTATTTAAAGAATTGAAGAATTACTTTATTTTTTTAAGGGCTCAGAATCAATAGTCTATGCTCCTGCGCCTCCCTCTCTGCCTGCTGTTGATAAGCTTGTTCGTTTCCAGCGTTTACGCAGACTCTGTGGAATTGGAACTAGGCATGGGTGGCAGTTACTATGAGCCCGGCCTACCTCGTAGATTGATAGAAGATGCGGCCATTCAAGAATCCTTCAGCCCTTACAGTATCTCTTTTCCCGGCACAACACAGATAGAAACAAGCTCAGCACTGTTTAGCTTTGGTCAGCTGGATCTATACTCCAATGATTTTATTTTTTCCCTGTTCTTTCGAAATCATTATCCCAGGGTAACAGGTACCTACTTCATCCCCGGCACCAATGGGATTCTGCTGGGAGTGAATAATTATGATATCGAGGATAGGGTTCAGGGGGTTGGATTCAGTCATATATTCTATGCATTGAATGATCGTCTGAGATTCATTCCTGGTTATGGATTCATTGGATATTCCCAGTACATGAAATTCAAGGGTAATGCTCTATCTATAATCAATTCCACCTCTCCTGCCACGGTTCAATATGGGAGAGATCAAACCGATAACGGACGCACAAGTACTACCTCTGCCTTTATTGGACTGGGCATAGAATTCGATTTCAGTGAAACGATAAGACTGAAAAGTCAGATCAGATATATGCCACTGTCCAGCGGGGACTTTACACTCAATATGCAATCCTATATAAGGGAAACCTCTCCTACCAGTGGAGGCACCACCGTCAGTCTTCTGGGCTTCCAGGTAATGAACGGCAAAGCCATGCATTCTCTTTTCGATATTGATACCAAAATTCAATATGCATTGAGTGATTACGTGCAATTCAATGTAGGCTTTCGCTATGAAAGGATTGGAAGTAAATATAGCCCCAACGCCTTTTATGCGCCTTTCAATGCAACCGTTCAAGACAATTCCGGAACCACCAATGGATTCTTGCTACTGTATAGCTTTGAAGCGCTGACCGATGAAAGAGTCTATCAACCTCTGGGTCAAAATCTGGGAACTGCCTATTTCTCGATTACTTTTCGCACAGAGAGGACCAACATATGAAATTCTGGTACCCATTCGCAATAATCCTGGTATCACTGTTGGTGCTCAATAACTGTCTGAGCTTTTCTCTATTTCCTCTGGCCAGAAGCATTAAGGTGGAAACCAATCCATCCGGCGCAAAGGTAGAAATCTTTGATGAAAGAGAGTTAATCGAAGAGATCATTACTCCCGGCCGATTCTATCTATTCAAAGACCGAAACCTGACAATGATAATCAGCAAACCAGGTTATCGCTCAACAACAGCGGACATTCGCTTCAAATACAGTGGTGTAAGGGTAGGTCTGGCAGCCATCAGTGGAATTGCTTGCTTGATGATACCTGCAGGAGTGGATTTCTTTTCCGGAGTCATGCGTGTTCCCAGAAAACAGGTTCATACAATCACTCTGGAGCCTTTAAAAGAAGGCGAAGAAGAAATCCAGTTTGATGTACTGTTACAGGAAGATGGTACGGTTCTGGTTCACTCCGCCGACAGGGAATCTCATTTAATAGAAGGATCCAGTACCATCCCATTTCATAATTCTCAGTATTTTGATTTCGTTCGGGCTCATTCCATCCATGGATGCAGCGGCCCGGGCCACACACTCAGTAAGAGCATACCGGGTCTCACCATTAAATATGTGTCCCGGTCAGGTAGACTTTCGATTCCGCTTTACTGGCCAGGGCCGAAAACCAACCCTGATGCATGTCCAGTTCATTCTACAGCCTGACTACAGATGTAATTCTGTCCGCTGTAGACAATGCAGGATTCAATACCAGCGGACACTGCCTGGCCCTGAACAGTCTTGAAAACCGGGTGTACGATCTCAAGCTGGAAGACGATTCCCATGTTATCGCAAAATTCTACCGACCGGATCGATGGAGCGAAGAGCAGATCCTGGCCGAACACAGTTTCCTGTTCGAGCTTCAAACCGAAGAAATACCGGTCTGTGCCCCCCTGCGATTTGCAGACGGAAATTCACTGAAAGAAAGGGATGGGATTTACTTTGCCATCTGGCCCCGAACCGGGGGCCGCATGCCAGATGAATTTACCGACGAAGAATTGAGGCAATTGGGCCGCTTCATTGCCAGAATTCATAACATAGGCGCTCGTCAGCCGGCTTCCCATCGGATCAGCATGAATGAGCAAACATTCGGTCTGGATCCATTGAATTATCTGTTGGATGGTAATTTTTTGCCGGATCATGTTGCAACAGCCTACGCAGATCTGGTACAGGAGTTATGCGAAATCTATGTATCCTTGAGTGAGGATGTAGCGGAGATCAGAATCCACGGAGATGCCCATGGAGGAAACCTGCTTCGAGGCGCAGAAGGATGGTTCTTTCTGGATTTTGATGATTTTGTAAATGGGCCGCCGGTGCAGGATATCTGGCTTCTGGCCGGCCAGCAGGGCCTGGAAGGTATGCGAAATCGTTCTATTTTGCTGGAAGGGTACAGACAATTCCGAGAATTTCCCGACTCCTGGCTTTCACTGGTGGAGCCGCTTCGAGCTTTACGGTTTGTTCACTATTCCTCCTGGATTGCACGACGATTCGAAGATCCAGCATTTCCCGCAGCCTTTCCTCATTTTGGATCGGAGGAGTACTGGGAGAATGAATTACATGATCTGCAAGAGCAGCTGCGAATCATTAAAGAAGGAGCTACTGAAACCGAGCACCAGCAAGAGAATGAAAGTGCAGCGGAACAGGAAATGACAAATAAAGATTTCTTCTGGGACTGGGAAGACTAATCGGCGCGAAAGGATCTAAATTGCTTTCTTTCGTAACCCGATTCTACTGCCTTCTGGAATATTTTTTCAAGTGTAGCATCGCTTAAGGATTGGCGTGCCAGAATCCATCCATATTTTCGCTGAGGCTCGCCTACCAGGGCCCACTGATATTGATTGTCTTGCACTGGTCCAAGAGCAAGAATGTAATAGTTACCGTCTCCAATGCCCAATGCACGTAATAACCATATTCCGGTGAAGTTGACTCTCAGGCGACTGTTTCCGGTGTCTTCCACAACTTCGGCAAGTCCCAGCACTTCCTCCGGGCCTGATTGTCTCTGACATCGATTCCGAACCACTATCTTTCCATCCTTGCGCATTCGATAGATGGCAGTCGTATCTTTGCATGGATCTTCGCCGTCCTGAAAACGATTGGGAATTCGGTATATCTCTTTCCAGGTGCCCAGATAGTGTGTGAGCTGCACTGAGTCTACGGTTTGCAACGGTTGCCTTTCCGAGCCTGTAGTGCACCCAGAGAATGCAAGCAGGCTGGAAAGGAACAATAGTAAAATTGAATTAGAAGTTATTACAATTGGTTTCATTTTTTCGATTTCTGAATACAATGTTGCATACCCTGATTTAGATTTCTTTACAGAACACCGGATCTAAAGACTCTACTTTGAAATGAGAGAATCATCAGAATTCTATTCATCCAGGTCCCATCCATGGATTTTTGCGGGCTTCTAGAATTTCAATGCCGGTCCAGACATTCGACCTGACCGGGTTCAATCTAATAACTTTGCTTATCTCTGGCCAGACCGGGAATTACTTCACTGAACCGATTCTAAAGACCGGGCTGCAAGTCAGAAGTACCGAATTCCCTGTTCCTTGAGCTCCTTTTCACGCTCCTTCCAATCCGGCATGAACCGATCCATAAAAGAATAGAATCTCTGATTGTGCAGTCGCTCCTTTAAATGAACCATCTCATGTACCAGTATCGCTTCTACACAATCATCACTCATCCTGGCTAACTCCAGGTTTAGCCAGATTCTATGAGTTCGAACGTTGCAGGAGCCCCAGAGGGTTTTCATTTTTCGCACGCCCCTGGCCTGGACTTTTACAGATAATTTTTTTTCCCAGAATGGAATTCGATCATCCATGAAGTCTTTCAATCTAGATCTATAGAGTCCATCCAGAGTACCCTGGATCCTATCTTTTTGCCCTTCCATGGATTCTGGAATTACAATTCTGGATCCAATCACTGCGGCCCGATTCACATCAGCAAAAGACAGTCTGTATTTCTTTCCCTGTAGATAATGAGTCTCACCTGCATTGTATTCAGGTTCAGGAATAAACGTCGCGGATTCAAGACGCTTCTTTTGCTTATGAATCCAGGACAGTCGTTTCTCTATGTACTCTTGAATATCCGCTCGCTTTAGATGCAAGGGAGCAGCAATACGAACCCGGCCATCCGGAGGATACACAGTGAACCGAATACTTCTCATGGACTTCTGCACAATGTGCATATTGATGCCGTCCATTTCGATTGTGTATTTCTTTTCCTTTCTACGACCTGCCATGCAACAATTCCAGTCTAGCAGAGACTATTTCCGGGTAAAGCCATTATATCCCACCGCCGTTTTCGCTTTTTAGTTGATACCTGACGATGGTTGCTTCTCACTTCCATCAAAGCACAAGCATCTATGCCATCATTTCAAATACCAAAACTCTGGCAGGTGCAACGGGGATTCTATGGAAATCAATTCTGCAACATTAAAACAGGTGGAACTATTCCGTGCCCTTCCAGACCAGGAATTGAACTCCCTGGCCGGACATTTTGAGTTATGCGAGTTTCAGAAAGGGGATTACCTGTTCAAACAGGGCGAAGTGCGGCAGGCATTATTCTTTATTCAGGAAGGGGAGATAGATCTGATCGATGAAACTCTGGGTTTGGAGAAGATTTATGTGACCAGCGGCCCCGGAACCATCCTGGGAGAACCAATACTGATTGAGGAAGGCAAACATGCCCTGGGCGGTAGAGCACGTTCTGAGGGCCGCTACGGAAAGCTGGATGTGGTAACGATTCGAAAGATTCGAAAAGACGACCCTCATCTATTTGGGGAGCTGGTTCTTTCTCTCAGCAAGGTTCTGGCTCGCAGGCTGGCCTATGCCAATCGAGGTAATCGAGGTATCTCAGCGGACTTTCGAACCGGTGAAACCAGGATGGAACATGATCTGATTGGCGACAGGGAGGTGCCTCATAATGTTCTCTGGGGTGTTCAAACCCTGAGGGCCATGGAAAACTTTTCCATAAGCGGCGTACGCCTGGACCATTTTCCTGAATTCATTGAATCCCTGGCAGATATAAAAGCAGCCTGCGCCGTGGCGAACAATGAACTGGGCAATCTGGATGATGAAAAAATGAAAGTTATCATTCAGGCCTGCGATGAGCTCTGCCGCGGAATGTGGCACAGTCATTTCATGGTAGATATGATCCAGGGCGGAGCAGGTACCAGTACCAACATGAATGCCAACGAGGTGATCACGAACCGGGCTCTCATGCTCATGGGCAAAGAAAGGGGCGATTACAAATCTTTGCATCCGAATAACCATGTGAATATGAGCCAGTCCACAAACGATGTGTACCCCTCCTCTATCAAAGTTACTCTTCTACGAATGATGAATCGCTTACTTACAGAAGTGCGCAGTCTTTCCGATTCATTCGCAGACAAGGGAAAGGAGTTCAAAGATGTAATTAAGATGGGTCGAACCCAGCTGCAGGATGCAGTTCCCATGACCCTGGGTCAGGAATTCCAAGCATGGTCATTGATGATTCGAGACGGGGGAGAAAGGATCGAACTGGCTCGAAGACCCTTGAGTCAGCTCAATATGGGCGGTACTGCCATTGGTACCGGAATCAATACTCATCCGGAGTATACTGCAAAAGTCATTAAAGAGCTATCAAGAAGAACGGGACTTCAGCTTACTACTTCACTGGACCTGATTCAGGGTACTCAGGACACCTCTGGATTTGTGGAGCTGGCTGGCGTACTGAAGATGCTGGCTGTGCGACTTTCTAAAATATGTAACGATCTCAGATTGCTTTCCAGCGGTCCCAGGTGCGGACTAAATGAAATCAATCTGCCCGCTGTACAACCGGGCTCCAGCATCATGCCCGGAAAAGTCAATCCAGTGATTCCAGAAGTAGTCAATCAAGTAGCCTTTCAGGTAATCGCACTGGATAATGCAGTCGCTCTGGCCAGCGAAGGCGGTCAGCTGGAACTAAATGTATTTGAACCAATTATCGCATACGATCTGTTCACTTCTATAGAGATGCTAACCAATGCTATGTCCACTCTCAGGGAAAGATGCATTAAAGGGATTACAGCCAATCCAGAAGTTTGCCTTCGAATGGTAAATAATAGCATTGGAATCGTAACGGCTCTGAATCCGCATCTGGGATATGAGAAAACATCGGCTCTGGCAAGGGAAGCTCTGGAAACCGGCCGGTCCCTGGGAGAGCTGGTTCTGGAAAAAGGCTATATGACCCGGGAAAAATTAGATGAGGTACTGAGTCCGGCCAATATGATTCGTCCATCGATGAATCTATAAAGAACTACAAAGCGAAAATGAATTTCTACGGCAGCAAACCGGTTGCACTGTAATTACGCTTCGCTGCGAAGAAGAACATTCTGATCGGTAGAGATGATTTTTCGCAGCGGAGTTTTGAACTCAAAGAGCAGGTCCGGAAAGCGGAGTCCGGGACTTCACTGAAGCTAGAAGGTGGCAACTGGATTGTATTTGGATTAACTTCCCTGAACCACTGCTTTGTACAAATCCACCTGGCTCTGGCGAATCCCGGCTCGTCCGGAAACAATCGCTTCTTTTGAGAATTCCAGAGCTTTAGACTGGTTCTTTTGATAGTAGGCCACAAATTGCTTATCTTCCAGGGCAATATGATTGGTAAGCCATTGCCTTAGATCGTTTACCATGGTAGCCGCAGCCCTGGGATTGCCACTTTCGAAATCCTTTTTTCGGTCCTGCACAAACTGTTCAAATTTCTTATGCCTCACGGTATGGCCGGGCTTGTCTTCATAGCCCAGGATATCCATGAGTTCTTCCTCTGTGCGAAAGTGTACATCTATGTAGCTTACCGCTTCATCGATGGTTCTGGAAAGTACAGCCTGACGTGTCAGCGGAGATTCATTCATGGCCTCATCCATATCCACAATCATCTTGATGAGCCAGAGATGCTGAATGTCAATGATGGGAACTCCAATTTTTAGATTCAGTCGGTTCCAGAGAGAGGAAATCTCCTTGAGCACTTCCGGCGTAGTCACCGAAATTCCTTTATTCCTGGAAATCGTATCTAGCAATTGCCACTGACTTTCCGTAATCAGCCCCTCTTTTGCCGCAGAGATCTCCATGAATTTATTGGCCTGGTCCAGAAGCTTTCTTCGCTTCAGAAAATCTGCGTATTTTCTATCTTCTCCTACGATATGATGGATAAGCCATTGCCGTAAAAATCGATACAGCTTTTCCGCTTCCTTTCGGCTTGAAACACCTTGCTGGCTCAGTATTCTTTCCAGGGCCTCCCGAAATTTTTCATGAGCCCGGATATGGGCCGCCTCTTCCGAGAAATGGTATTCATGGAATAATTTCTCTTCTGCCTCAAAGTGCACCTGGGCGTATTCACCGGCCTGCTGCACCACCTGGTGAAATCTTTCGGGAACTGCCTGAGGATTATGATGTAGAACCCATTCTAGCTCCAGCACCAGAGCCACCAGCCAGGCATGCTGAGCATCAATGCCCCGAATGCCCAGACCAAGGTCCAGATGCTTCCAGAGAGCTGCAGCTCGCTCCACAACTACAGAGTCCATGCTCTGCGGAAAAGAAACCGACATTTGATCCAGATTCTGCGGCCCCGGCCCTCTGAAAAGTCACTATTTCTTATTAAAACTCGCTTGTCGCAACTATAGGTTCCAGCTATACTTGGACTACCTACCCCCGAGTCCTTCCGGGCTGGATTCGATCCAGACGCCTGGAATCCACAAAGCGATCGGGCTTTTCCCGGGCCACTCTTCGCTTTAAATGCAGGGATCACTAGCAAGGAGGAACTTATGAGAGCTACAAGCTACACCCCTAAATTCGAAGAGCCGGTCAAAGAGTACCGGATCAAGAAGGTGGAGGATTACATGGCACGAAATGTAATTACCTTCAGCCCCTCTATGAGTGTTTATGCGGCTATCCAGGTGCTACTGAAAAACAAAATTGCAGGCGGTCCGGTCATCGATGAAAAGGGCGAATTGGTAGGTATCCTTTCCGAGAAAGACTGTCTGCGACTTTTAACCGTAGAAACCTATCACCATTTACCCAACCATGAAGTTGGAGAATACATGTCTACTCAGATAGAAAGCATTAGTGCAGATGCAAGTGTAGTGGATGCCGCTGAAAGATTCCGTACCGAGTCCTTTCGCCGACTGCCGGTATTGCGAAACGGAAAACTGGTGGGTCAGATCAGTCGGCGGGATTGTCTGCGAGCCATTGTGGATGAAAAGTCCGCCCAGGATAAGCAAAGCTAGCTACATCTATAAAGATTCTACTGGCTGGATGCCGGGGCCATTGAATCTGCAGAAATGGGCTGAATTGGCCCTTTCGTTTTCCAGGATGCCAGCCCGTAGTGGTCTATGAAAATGCGATGGATTCGCAGATTCAGCCGGATCTTAAATTATCTGTTGAATCCTTAGGGCCTGGCAAAGGCCGTTGTAGGATGGTCGCTAAAATAGGTTTTTTACTATCGGTTTACTCGATCCTGGCTTTATTACCTCCTTCACTGGAAGCGGAGCCCACACGTCAAAGCCTGGAAACTCGCCGGGAATTTCTGAATACTCATCAAATCATGGGTTTAACGACTCTGGGACTGTGGCTTGCCACCAACCTGGTGGGTGATGAAGCGAAGGAAAGCCTGTACAGCTCGGCGGATGAGCAGGCCAGGTTTTTGCTTCTGGCCAATCCAGGATATTCGAACGATCCATTGTATTATCTGGCGATTCAGGAACCCGGTCCTCGGAGTTTTACCGCTGAATATTTTCTGTCCCGTGATCCAACAAACAATGCAGCTCTGTACCTGGCTTTGAAATCCCAGGAGGAGTGGAAATCAAGGAAGTCGGCAAACATGCATCGCACTCTGGCCTACGCAACCTTTGCCTCTTATGCGATTACGGCCGGTCTAGCCTACTTTGCACCGGAAGGAGTAAAAAGCGATGAGCCAGGTATCGATAGCATTTTTTTCCACAAAGCAATGATACCGTTTCATCTGGCAGCCATGTTAATGCTGCCAAAGCTAGGCGAAGAAATTGAGCACAGGGGCCCGTCCGCGGCTGAAGATATGGAACATGTGGGATGGGCCGGCTTTGGGGCCCTGTCCATTGCTTTTTTTACTATTACATTCGAGAAGGACCATGATTGCCGGCCCTTCAGATCAGGAACTTGTAACTCCGTATTTGCGGTAAATTTAGCCTGCATCCAGGCCAGGAGAAACTCTGTGAAAAAACTATCGACTATCTTAATTCTAGCCCAGGTGCAACTATTTCTGTTCGTGCCCTCCATCCTTTGGGCGAAACACCCTTTGTCCTCCAGCATCCGATTTGTTGTGGAACATCCGCTTAAGACTGTAGAAGGAAAATGTCAGAGAATTCAAATTTCGGATCTGAATTACTCGCTGCAGGATGGATTTCGGCTCCTGGCTCCATTTTCAGTTACAATAGAATACAGGGATTTGAAAACCGGAAATGCTAACCGGGATTCCCATATGATGGAAGTGCTTGGATTTCCAGATCATCGCTCCGTGGTTGCAAACATCAGTGAAGCAAAACCATCCGGTACCAATCTGCTAATCTCTGGCAGTTTGACCATCAATGGAGTGAGCCAACCATTTCAGACCACTGCCAGATTCCACCGGCAGGGTGCCAAAAAAGACAGTGTGATTATCCAGGGAAATACATGGGTGGTCTTATCTCAATTCAAGGTGCCCGAGACATCGCTTCTGGGTATGAGCATTGATGACCGGGTGCAGGTGTTCTATCAATTTTTTCTAGGGCCTTGATCAGTCAGGGAATTCCAGATTCATTGTTTCAATAACAGTGCTCCCACCGGCGGCAATTCAGGCAGGGAGAGTCGATTCCAATGCAACCTGGATGAATTACGGCTTCTGCAGGATTGAAATTTCCAGGGAATTAATGCCTTCAGAGTAATCTCCGGACTGTACCCCGGAATAAGGAAATTTGCTTTTATTTATTTCTCAAAACTGATTCCATGGCAACCGGTGCCCGGGTATTTCTTCTGTGCAAAAGCGAATCCATTGCCTTCGCTTTTGCCTTTGATCTGCAAGATTTTCATTTGCCGGGTGTCAGGCTGACAAGTTCGGCTGTGTGACGAGGCCCAGAAATACAGATTCAAAAGAGGTTCATGTTGATGCAATTCTATAAGAGAAAGTTCCTGACCACTATTGCGGTTGCAATATCCACCTTGATGCTATCAGCATCCTGCGAACAGCTGGGTCTGACCGAAGATGACGATGATACGGATCTACTGGTATTACTGGGTATAGCATTGACTCCAGAGAGCTGCTCCGGGACCTGCAAGATGTTTCTTACTTCCTCTGTCCCTTCAAGAAACATTGGCCTTACCGGCCTGGACAATGTATGCAACTCCGACGCAAACAAACCGTCCGGAAATATCGCATTTAAGGCCCTGGTTACACATTCCACAGACCGGATTGCCTGCACCACAGCCAACTGCAGCGGTGGTGTAAGTGAAAACGTAAACTGGGTACTCAAGCCGAACACTAAATACGTTAGATCTGATGGAACTACTGAGATATTTACGACCAACAGTAGCGGAATCTTTCCATTTGGGACTGCAAATGATGGTATTGTAGACCCCGCCACCAACGGCATTCCTACCGGGCTCCATATTGACTGGACGAACGATTTAAACTGTTCCGATTGGAGCGGAGCTGGCAGTTATGAGATCGGGGCTCCCGAGGAGCTTGGTGTAGACATGATATCTCTTGAGAGTCCGACAAGCTGCGGCAGCGATTTAAGTGGTATCCTCAGGCTTGCCTGCGTAGAACAATAGTCCCTTTGCCAATTGGCTCTAAAACAGCGCGCATCATCGCGCGCTAACTCCCGGGCCCCGGGCCCGGTGGAATGCTTCCCCGGCCCTTCCTGAATTATAATATGGGACGACAAAATGAGAGGATCGTGCTACGATATGCACCTTCCAGCGGCGAGGCTTTGCCCGGCAGAGAATCATGAAGGAAAAAGCAGCTGAATCGTTACAAAATAAGTTCCCTTTTCGGGTATTAAAGACTCAGCGCCGTTCAAAATGGCACAGCCAGTTCTGGATTCGGGCATTGCTGGTACCCCTTTGCCTGGTTTATCTGAGTTGTTATTCAATGTATGGAGTCAACAGCCGGGACTGTAGCCTGAACCTGAACTGTGGAGAAAACTGCCTATCATCACATAGTTCGCTGGTGATGGATAAAGAAGGCACGGTTCAGTTACTTGGATTCAACCTGAGAAAACGTGGTGAATCCGCCTGCGGGCTGGGACTGGGCGGTCCCTGCTTCCTACCCCTCATCCCATTTCCAATCCTGGGTAGCTCTGATTCTGAGATTTCTATCACGGCTCTACCGGGTCCCCCGGAGAATCGGGTAACTTCTGTGGAGCTGATCAATTTGAACCATGCCACTATGGCCTATGACCTTTTTTTTGACGCAGGCTGGGATTATACATTGAAGCCACGTGGCGAAGGTCAGATTGCTCTGAAGGTTAATGAGAACTACCTTGATTTCTGGCTACCGGCAGATGGCTTAACTATTGAGGCCGTCCATTTCAATTTTGAGAATGGTGACCGAATTTCCATGCATGATGTGAATCTTGAAGTAGAAACAAACTATGGATTGATCCTGGTTTTGCATCATAATGTAGCTACAGGTAACCCAAAGCAACGAATCGGGATTATTAGCGAACCATGCTTGCGACGGTAGCAAGTTAGAAGTCTTCAGATAGGTTCTTGCCTGTTCAACGAATGGACAATTGGGCGGCTAACTGGATCTTCGAAATCCATGGAACTATCAATCAAGTATTGAACCGATCAAGAGCCAGAAGACCTAAAGGTTTATCTAATTACCTGGCCACTTCGTTAATGAGTTTTCCCAGAAGCGAATCGTGGGTGGTTACAGACTTCTGGTTGGCTTCATACTGACGCTGAACCTCAATCATCTTGGTCATTTCCTGGACAATATTGACATTGGAAGATTCCAGATAGCCCTGCATCACCAGTGGCTCCCGATCCGGCTGGAATTCCAGCATGGGTCCGGATTCAGGGGTTACAGAATAGAAGCTGCTGCCCTCTTTTACCAGGTGTCTGGGAAATTCTACGGTGCGAATCTTAATTCGATCCAGAAGCACCGGGTTTTCCCATTGATTGGATGTTTCGTTTACTGTGGTATCCGGATCGTTTCCAATCTTACCGTTAATCCATACCTCGCCGTTTTCCTTAACAGTCCAGTTCCAGCGAGCCACTTGAATGGGACCATTTTCGCCCATCAGTCGATGACCATCGGAAGTAACCAGATAGCCATTCTTATCCATAATAAAAGAACCGTTTCGAGTTAGTTTTTCTCCACGATCTGTTTGAACCACAAAGAATGCAGGAGACTTTTCGCCGCGGTCATCCAGCATAAGATCAAAAGGATTCCCTGTTGATTTTACGGCCCCCTGATCAAATCGCACAAAGTTCTCGTTGAACTCCACTCCGGTGCCCAGCTTGCCAACCATGGGAGCCAGATCAAAGCCTCCCATGGGAACCGAGCCCATACCATCTTCTCTGGTTCTTTCCAGCAGCATTTCAGGGAAGGTCTTAAAAATTGCTTCTTCGGATTTGTAGCCAGTCTGGTCCACATTGGCCAGATTGTTTGCGATCACATCCATCTTTTCCTGGTTCATCACCATACCGGTGGTGGCCGTGTAAATACCCCGTAGCATGTTAAATGTATCGGCATTTTTCGAGGAAACGAAATGCTTGAATTTCTGGAAAAATAGCCGAACTTAAAGCCAGGTGCAGATTCAAGGAAACATAGCCTCCACGGATCAGGACTACTTTCTAAGTCTGGGTGCGGGCCCAAACCAGGTACCTCTGATCGAGGCAGCCATTCGAAAAGGCCTTTCTGTTATTGCCGTAGACAAGAATCCTCTGGCTCCAGGATTTGAAAAAGCGGATCTACAACTTCATGCCAGCATACTCAAACCATTCTGGATTTATCGAGCCATTGAAGAGCACTTCCCCCGAGGTCAGATCCGGGCTGCAGGTAGCAGAAGCTACGGCCCGGCTGTATTGAGCGCTGCCTATCTTGCACGAAGATTTGGAGTGATTGGATCCAGCCCCCACTCTTTGATCAAGTTTCAGGATAAAAACCGACTGAAAACCTTTCTGGGCTCTCAGGGAATTTCAGTACCGGAGAGAATTCCCTGGAAACCCGGAAAAGATCCATCGGATGTACTGCGAAAAAGAGGAGTCTGGATTGCCCGGAGCGGCAAGGGATCGGCCAAGCAGGGAATCGATGTGCTCTCCAGTCATGAAGATAAAAGACTCTATCTAGAGAAGCATGCGAAAAAGAATCCTCAGAATCGATCGCTCTTCATTGAAAAGTACTACCAGGGCACCGAGTTCATTGTATACGGTTTTGTACTTAACGGAACCTTTCATTCCTTAACACTAACCGAGAAGGTAATCAGCGACTCAGAGCCCATGTTTGCCGACCGTCGACATCTGTTTCCTGCACGTACCTCGGAAGAAAATGCAAGACTGATGGTACATACCTGCCAGAAGATTGTAGATCTCTGTAGATACGATAATGGACCTTTCTTTGCTGAATTCTTGATTCCTAAAAGAGGAAAGAATCCTAAACCGCTGCTTATAGAATGCCAGCCCGAGGTGGGCGGAGAATTTCTGGCGGATTCCCTGGTGCCGGAAATTCTTGAGATTAATTATTTCGATATGCTCATGGATTTGCTTACAGAAGGGCCGCAAAAAGCAGCAGAGCATCTTGTGCAATCTGGTATTGGCGTGGATCCGGAAAACCTCTCGCATATACTGAATCCCACACGCTCAGCAATCATCTCCTATCTTTTACCCAGCAAAGCCTCCATTGAAGATCTTCGCATGCCTGTAAGCATGAAAGAAGACCCTTCCTTTGTATTTCTGGAACCGTTAAAGCCCAGGGGATACAGGATGGACCCTGCCAATGGAAATGCTGATCGCCCGGCTGCCTTTTTTCTGAGGGATACTATCGAACATCAGCAGGAATTGATTCGCAAAGCAGACCACTTTGAAAGTCAAATCCGGCTGATACCCGCTGCCGAAGTCAGTGGCCGTCCCAAAAGAAGCCGAAAAAAAAAATCAGCTAAACGTGCCCTTGCCCTGAGTGTATCTCTTTGGAAACCACTAATATAGAAGTCTGGAATCAGCATTATCTCAAACCGGAAAGCAAGCAATCCTATCCGGATGAATGTCTTGTACGTTTGATTCGCTCCCTTCCGGGGCCTGACAATGCGCTAACTTCAAATCATGAAGCTTCAGATCCAGCATCATCGCAGGAATCTTCACAAGATCCTCAAGCTTCTCAAGCTTCCCTATCAGGTCCGACCTCCGAAACATCCAATGACTCATATTCCAACTCGGCCGGACCGGTATACTCAAAGGCAAAGTCTGGATATGCTCTGGATTTTGGATGCGGCTCGGGTCGCCACATTCCACTTCTGCTGGAATCCGGATATCAGACCACAGGATGCGACTCCTCTATAAATGCGGTAGAGCATTGTAAGAAAACCTACAGTGCAAACTTTGCTGTATCCAGGGATCATAGCATTCCATCGTCTGGTGCAAAAGATGGATTATACGATGTCATAGTATGCTGGGGCGTCCTGCATTACATGCCTCCGACTCAGGCCAGGCGATTGTTGGCCGTTCTTTCAGAGTCTCTGAAACCTGGAGGCTATTTGCTGGGCACATTTAGAAAGGACTCGGATACTCACTTCAAATACTCGGCTGTGTCCGGATCCTCCATACAACTTGCATCGGAAAAGCAGCTTCAAAGTCTGCTTTCCGACCAGTTCTCCATTTATGAATATGGATTCATGGAGCGCACTGTTCTGGGAAAGCTGAATCAAGTCATAGCCCACTGGTTCTTTCGTGCCAGAAAGTCTGTGGAAGCAACGGACCGAAACATATAGCGAAGATACAGACTGCTTTGCGAAACTATACGACAAAGACCTGCATGAGAGCGATTTAGTACAGGAAGCTCAGGAAGCTTAGGAGAATAGGAGAATAGGAATTCAAACCCGATTAGCTCAAGCATCATTTGATGGAAGGAATTCAGAATCGATTCGTTCCCGAACCATTGGATAAAAGATATCCATACCTGCACCAATGCCACTGCCCGAAAATGAGATACGAATTTGCCCTTGAAAGAGATCAATAAGACTGAATTTACGGAAAGCTGTCCCATTTGCCAGGGCAGGATGCAAACTCTCTATTCCGTTAATCGATTTTCACCTGCACTGGAAATCTGGTTCTGTGAATCCTGCGGATTGCAGCAAAATCGTACATTGCCTGCGGATCTTTCCACTCTTTACGATGAAGGATATTATACCGGTACTGCCAGCTATACCTACGAAGATGAAAGAAAGCAGGAAGAGGCCAACGATATTGTATGGCAGGCCAGACTGAGAACTATAGCTAGAAGCAAACCTGCACCGGCCCGGTTTCTAGATGTAGGTTGTTCCTTTGGAGGCTTTGTGGCAGCCGCAGAACGAGCTGGCTATACAGCCACCGGCCTGGATCTATCTGCTTTTGCGGTAAAGGAAGGCAAAAAGCGCGGTAGAAATCTGATTCAGGGATTCGTAGAACCACAGACCTTTGCTCCAGAGTCTTTTGATATCGTTTCTCTTATTGAGGTCATGGAGCATCTGCCAGATCCGAAAGAAGCAGCCCGAACACTGTCTGGCTGGCTGCGTCCCGGTGGTCTGGCTGTAATACAGACTGCCAATTTCGATGGCAGACAGGCCCGCCGTCAGGGTTCAAACTATCATTATTATCTGCCCGGCCATCTGTATTACTACTCCGCCAGGAATTTGAAGAATCTTCTCAGACAGGCAGGCTTTTCCAGGTTCCGGCTATATCGTCCGGTGGATTTTTCCTTGAAAGCGAAGCTGCAAAAGATGCGCAAACAGGCAGAACCAGAGTCAGTTTCTGCTGGCCGACTGCTCCGTACATCGTTCTATCATATTCAGGGCTGGATATCTATGAAGGATTTTGCACTAACCAGTTCGATGGTGCTATACGCTTTCAAATAGACCTATTGATAGGCCAGCCCGTAAAACTGCCACGATATAGTATTGATCAGGAGGAGCTGCCAAATACCTGGATCTTACGATCAGGATAGCCCAGGTAGTCCGGTAGTTTCAGACGTTCCTGCCCTTTTCCCAGATACTCTGGCTTCTGACCATCTACCAGGATTCGCACAGCTTTAACATTTGAGAACTGAAAAAGAGTAAAACAGATCTGGTGGATTCTGTCACGGATGATGCTTGCGCCCATACGATTTATTCCATCGTTCAGGTCCACGGTAATGACTCCTTCCTTCTCCACCACGGAATGAATCTTAATACTTCGATCCACGGCTGTAAGCAAACCGGATTCCTGATCTCTGGGACCGGAACGAAGACTGTTCAGCAGATCCATATAGGTAATCCGGCTGCGGGCCGAACGGCTTACTCGGACAATTTGAGATGTACTACCATTGAACCGCAGGAAATAGAGATGATAGCTCTTTTGCGTGGGAGGTATTTCCAGCCTTTGATCGGACTGTAACTGTTCTGGACGAATGCTTCCATCCACTGCTGCAGGCCCTGGATCTTCCATCCTGGAATTCAAAATATCATCGATGGGCCTCTTAACCGGCACCAGGCGCTCATTGATGGCCTCACGGCCCTTCTCCACCCCATCCCGGACACCGTCCTCAGCTTCACCACGGATGGCTTCCTTCACACCTTTCAGCCGTTCTGTGGAGTTTTCCACACCGGACTCAATTCTTTCCTGGATCAGGGCGGCCGGTTGAGTAACGTCTGGAGTGGCAGCGCGCAGGTCTATTTGTTCTGATGCCTGACGGTCCAGAAACACCAGAAGCAGCAAAATGCCGCCTAAAATTAAGATGGCCCGATTCTCCGCTTCAATGGGAGATGCGGGCCCCTGTCCACCTGTGCCCCGGCTCATATTTGATTATATTTTCGGCCAACCGGGGCCGATAATTCACGCCTTTCGAGAAAGATGTTACTTCATCTTTTTCTTATGACGATTCATTTTACGCTTTTTCTTTCGCTTATGAGTGCGAATCTTTCTTGCTTTTCTTTTTCGACCCGAAGGCATTCATTCTCTCCTGTGAGTTTTCCAGGCTGTTATTTGAGGTATTTCTGTAAAGTGGGATTTTGTTTCATGTCCTTGAGCAAACCCTTGATACCGTCCAGTTTTTCTCGGCTGGCCACAAAGAGAATGTCTCCTTCATCCACCACAATTACATCTTCTACACCCAGCAGGGCCACCAGCTTCTTTTCGCTTACTACAACGCTGTTTCTGGAGTCCTTTTGAACCAGATTCTGGCTTCCGGGGCCAACCAGAGTCAGACCATTGCTTTTAGGCTCCACAATTCTCTCCAGAGCTGTCCAGCTGCCCACATCATCCCAGTGAAACCGGGCCGGAACAACGCTGGCTCGTTTCGATTTTTCCATTATGGCAATGTCCACCGGTAGCTCAGGCACCCGGGGAAAGGCCTTTTTCAGAGCAGCTCCGGCCCCGGCCTTCTCCAGAGGTCCGATAATCGACGGAGCATGAGCCCTGAATTCATCGATGATCGTATCCAGAGACCAGATAAAAATTCCTGAATTCCATAGATAACCCTTCTTCAGATATTGAAGTGCCGTTTTGGGATCTGGCTTTTCCTTGAAAGATTGCACATCAAAAACACCGCTCTGACTGGACTTCCCTCTCTGGATATATCCGTAACCCGGATCCGGCCTGGTAGGAACGATTCCCAGGGTGATTAGCTTTCCGTCCTGGGCAGCTCGTATAGCGGTCTTCAAGGTATCTTTAAACTTGTCCGGCGGATCAATGTAATGGTCCGCACTCATAACTACCATAGTGGCACCAGGATGTTTTTTCTGAAGCTGTAATGCTGCCAGTGCAATTATGGGGGCCGTGTTTCGCCCCATGGGTTCCACTACAAATTTCAGATTCAGCTCCGGATGGATCTTTTGTATGGTCTTCTTTAACTCAGAATTGCAGCCCACATATATGTTGTTTGCGGAGGCCACCAGCCTGGCTCTTCGCACCGTCTCATCCAGCAATGTGCGATTGGAATATATCTTCTGTAATTGTTTCGGATGACTGGCTGTAGATTTGGGCCAGAATCTTTCGCCCTTACCGCCGGCCATAATCAGAACTACTACTTCAGAGGAAGTTCCTTTTTTCGATCCGGTCTTTTTTGCCGTAACGGTTGGCTTCTTTTTACTGGATGCCTTGCTCGAGGTTTTCTTCGAGGTCTTCTTATTCGTTGCCATTTCTTTCCTTTAATTTCAGATATTTCTGCCCGGGCCCGGGTCTTTACAACACCATGCTGGTTTTAGTATTATTTGAGGCGATCAATAGATAAATTCAGTTCCAATCATGGAGGGGTCAAATCTCTAAACCCTCCATCCGGCCGAGCTGCCTGGGGAAGCGTATTTCGGACTCCTGGAAACGTTCCTGGATCACGCGGAGTCGTTCGCGTATTGGGAGCCGGTTCTTCAATGGTGGTAAAATCGTAGGGCTGAACCGGAGGTTCATTTTGAGGATTCTGTGCAGCCGGCTCCTGTAGCTGACCCTGATTTCCAGGCTGGTTACCGCGAAAGTATTGCTCATAGGGCATAACCAGAACTCGAACGTTATCACTCAAAGAATCCACCGCTGCATAGTCACGAAGCTCCGGATATTTCTGCAGCAGCACTGCCATCTTTTCCAGACGATCCAGATACACCTCATTCAGGATTTCGCTTGCCTGTTTCTTGGCTCTTGCCTGGTCGATTATGCTGATACGTTCCAGACGATTGTTCAATAGATTCTGGCCGGCCTGAAGCGTTGCATTGTAGCGTCCTGCATCCGGAACATAGATTCGTTCTACATAGATCCTGCGAAATTCGATACCTTCCGGTCTGAAATAGTTATTCAGTTCGGTACGCAGGTCGCCCCTTACGTAGAGATTTAACTCATCTTCCAGTCCATTCAAGGCCGCTTCGTTGGGAGCCAGCTGCCTCATCTTTGTGGCCCAGAAGGATCGCATTCGTAGCTCCAGATACGGCTTTAATTGAGACCAGTCCCCTACGGGAAGGCTGAGAAACAGGGAACGAATGTTCCCCTCTGAGATGGCATATTCATAATGAGCCTCTACCTGTACGGCGAAGCTATCATCCAGTCCCAGTAACTGGCCGGCCGGGAACTGATAGATCCAGGGAAAACGAATAAAGCGGGGCTCAAGTTGAATTCTATGTAATCGGACTCGATTGGGGATGGCCAGAGAAGGCAAGAAACTGGTTTCGCCCGGTGAGATAAGCTCATCCTGGAGGCCGTCCACGGTATCTTCCACCAGGATGGTTTCCCGGTAACCGGCGGTGACTGTGCCTGCATAAGCCCAGGCGATTACAGATGCTAACAGTACGCCCCAGAAAAGTGAGCGAAAGAATCTACCAGTCATTTAGACTCGGAGGATTCCTCCTCAGCCTGGATCTGAATAGACCGAGCAAGAATGATGGTTGATATAGCATGCTTGTAAACCAGAGATTGTTTACCATCGTTTTCAATGACGATGGTAAAGTTGTCGAAGCTTACAACGCGGCCTTTCAGGGGTACTCCATTCATTAGATAGATGGTGATTTCCATCTTCTCCTTTCTGGCGGAGTTCAGTACCATATCCTGTATATTATTTTTATTTCCCATACAATGGACACCCGAGGCGTTTCTGCAGGAGAATTATTCTTGAACGGCTCTGAGTCAATGATTAATTCCAGGCCCAGAGAAAAGATTAATTGCTGCTTCTTCCAGATCTACTGAATTCAGCGAATCCACAAATTTCACGTAAGAGCGCTTCTGAAACCAGATCCTCTGCCTTCTTGCATACTGTCTATGAACGATCCAGAGCCTTTCTTTCAGTTCTTCTTTGCTCATGTCGCCGTCCACACAGGACAATGCTTCTGGATATCCCAGAATCTTCAGGCCCGGACAGGATCCAAATCTCTGCCTGCAGGAGCGTGCCTCTTCAAGAATTCCCTGTTCTATCATCTCACTGGCTCTGATTTCCAATCTTTGCCACAGAACTTCCTCTCCTGGGTAAAGAAACAATCCCTGGAAGTCAAAACCACTGCCCGGTTCGTTTCGCTTCTGCTCCCAGAGTTCTTTCATGGTTTTGTTAGTAGAAAGAACCATGATCAAGTACCTTTCCACGCGATAGGCATCGTTGGGATGGATTCGTCCCTGGGAGGGAGATTCTCCAGTAGCCACAATGCACTCTGGATCCTTCTGCAATAGAAGTTCCAACCGCTCCGAATGCTCCATTCCCTTTACACGGTTGCGAATTTCAGGATCCTCTTCAAAGTCGAATGGACCGGTAATCAACATCTGCAGATAAAAGCCAGCGCCGCCAACGAGCATTGGAATTCGATTTCTATCAATGACGTCCTGAATTGACGCAAGAGCCATTTGCCTGTATTCCATGGCCGTGAAGGTTTGATCTGGATCTATGATTCCCACCAGATGATGCTTTATATATTTTAGTGTCTCTGGATTCGGTGCAGCGGTTCCAATTGTGAGATAGCGGTAGATCTGTCTGGAATCCAGAGAAATGATCTCGAATCTTTCTGGATCTAAAGAGTTTACAAGGTCCGTTTTGCCTGCACCTGTGGGACCGGCCAGAACGGGGATGATGAGACTCAGATGGCCCCTTCTTTTTCGAGGATGTTGAGTATGGCCGAGGTGCATTGATCGATGGAATCATTGGTAATCACATGGTCGAACTGCCTGGCCTCTTCCAGTTCGCGAATACCATCTTCAAGGCGAAGTAGAATGTCTTTTTCTGAATCTGTTCCTCTATGACGGAGACGCTGTTCCCATTGCTTTCGATCCGGAGGCTCCAGGAAGATACTGATAACCTGATCCCCCATCCGTTCTTTGATGTGCCGACGCCCCTGAACATCGATGATCAGAATAACCGATTGCCCACGATTGATGATTTCCTGCACCGAGGATTCGGGCACTCCGTACAGATTTCCGTGCACCGTGGCATGTTCCAGGAATTCTCCTCTATCTATGCGATTCTGGAAATCCTGGCGCTCCAGGAAAAGGTAATCCTTTCCATGCTCCTCCCCCGGACGCGGATCCCTTGAGGTAGCGGTAATGGCCACAGCCAGATCATTTGTCTTCTCCAGAAGATGGCGCACTATGGTATTTTTGCCACCACCGGAAACCGATGAAATCACTACGACTCTGGGTTCTTTGTTCTTCACTCTTCCCTTCTTCGGTTAGATCCTGAGCAGCATCCAATATGACACTACCAACTCCAAAATGCTTTGATCTATATCCAGACCAACATACCGGCCAGTTTAGCCCCGGCTCATTTTGGACAAATCATTTCTGATAGAGTACGCCTTCTTCTGTAGGCCTGGTCTTGAATGGAGTGTCAAGCATCTGTAGGCTTTCTGCATGTCCAATGAATAGATATCCACCCTTCACCAGCATCTCATAGAATCGATTCACCAGCTTCTCCTGGTCCGTTCGATTGAAATAAATCATTACATTTCTACAAAAGATGCAGTGCTGACCCGGATGATTGGCTTCGAAAAGATTTTCAACATCGAAATGAATTTTCTGCCGCAGATCCTGTCTTACCTGGTAGGCATCTTGATCCTCAAGCTTCCGAAAGTATCTACGCAGAATGCTTTCTGGAATCCTTTCAATCTTTCGGCCACTGTAAATACCGGTCCGCGCAAAATCCACCACTCGATTGGAAATGTCCGATCCCAGCAATTCCCATTCAAAATGGCCCAGACTCTTCATTGATTCAACAATTTCCATGGCAAGATTATAGGGCTCTTCGCCGGTGGAACAGCCAGCAGACCAGAATTTAAGTTTACTACCCCGATACTCCTTCACCAGATCCGGAAGTACATGCTTTTTCAATGCCTCAAAATTCTGGGTAGTTCTCCAGAAGTAGGACTCATTGGTTGTAACCGCTTCCAGGAAATGAACCATTTCCTGCTGAGCAGTAGCTTCATCATTTATATAGGCGAAATATTCATCGTAGGACCCCAGAGAAAGCGCTCTCAAACGTTTTCGCAATCGATTGGATAATAGTGTAACCTTATGATCCTTTAGATGGATGTAGGCCTTTTCATGGATCAGTTTCGCAAATCTCTGAAATTGCTCCAGGGTTAGGTCGGGGATCTCTGAAAAGGATGTCATGAGCGAATCTTACGAGTACGGCGGCGATTATCCCCGGGCTCAGATGGTAACTGTAGCACCAGGGCCACTTCCGAAGGAGGAAACCTGGTGGCACGAATGATATCTGGCGGGTCAAAGCCCAGGGTGCCAAGCTCTCGTATTAGAACGGCTCGGGTTTGCGGACTTGTGTCAAGTAGATTGATGCCCGTGGATTCCAGAAATTCCTGAACCCTGGCAATCCTTCTATCCTGGTCTGTACCGGGCTGAGTAGTCTCCAGGGGCTCATTGGATGCATACTCCGGGAGCTCATCCGCAACTGATTGCTGCTCGGAAAAAGATAACTCTCTCGACCGGCCGGATTCGTTCAAGTTCTGTCCTTTCTCAGGATCGGTCCGGTTCTGTGGGAACCCCTCTTTACCGTCATTGTCTTCATCGGATTTCCCCGGCGAGGTTGCAGACCCCTGGATGGTCTTTCTGTAGCTGCCTTCCGGATCCAGGCCAGACACATAATAATCCTTTCTCTGGTTTCGATGAGTTGCTGTGGACATGTAATCCTCTCCGGCGAAGCCCTCATCTTGCTGGATTGGCTCTGCATTTCTGCCAGTCGCTTTAGAGTCCCTCTGAAAGGCCGGCGCTCTGGACATCCGATCCACTTCCCGATCAAAAGCGCCTTTCTTTCTTTGATTCTCTGGGCCGGATTCTTCAGCCTGCGAATTTCCACCAAAGGTAAAAGCCTCACTGTTGATTCCCAGAACCCGGCCTACCATTCCACCGATTCGAGCAAGTAATCCAGATGAGCCGGGTTCTTCTTTTTCTCTGAGGACTGGCATTCTTGATTCCCGGGATGGTCCTCTGGAATTACCAAAGTCTTCCTCTTCTGCGCTGCTGACCTGAATTACATCTTCCTGCATGCCAGCCAGCAGACGCTCCATATGCCGACCCTCGGACGCCAACTCCTGGGAATCCTCTTCAAAGTCCTGGCTTCCGTAGGTATTGGATTCTTCGCTTGCATAGGCCCGAAGATTATCGGACTGATTATCAATTTTTCGCCTGGAGCGAGGTTCGAAATCTGCCGGCTGTCCGGGACTTGAATCTGCTTTTGGGTCCACTGAATCAGGAATAACCAGCTCTGGATTGGGGCCGGTCTTTCGCTTTCGTTTAGATTTCTTGAGGTTGCGGTCGAATTCTTCGTTTGCCTTTTCCAGTCTCTTCAACACATCTTCAGATCTGCGTAACTGTCTGTAGAAGTGCTGCGTTTTTTCATCCACAGCACTGGTAGCAGTATTGATATACTGGATGGTCATCTGCAGATTGTCATAGAAGGCTCGCGGCACCCGATTCTTTCTTTCTTTATCCAGAGCCATCCGAAAACGTATAGAGAATGCGACATAAATCAGAAATGAGATTATGAGATTTACTGTAATTAATATGGCCAGTTCCATTTCCGGTATTCTCGTTTTCTATATTAGCTCAGCTCAGAAGATTCAACGGTTAGTGTATTCGGCCAGCTGCTGATATCTACGGCCTCAAGCGGTCTGATCGAAGTAAAGCGACTCTACCGCACGGTTTTGCCGCCCCCAGCCCAGGTTTTCGTACACTGTGGCAGGCTCCCTGTCTAGCTCTCTTTTTTCGCTTTTGTTCTCGGTGCGCCGATTGCCTTGATATCGAGCATCCTCCCGCCTTACAGCAGGATTCTGGCTCTCCATGGCCGCCTGGTTTTGCATGACCTGGGAGGGACGAACAAGATTTTCCTGTCTAGCCCGGCCCATATCCTGCATTTGCCGGTACACAGTCCCTGCCGTTTCGGCGGACTGGGTCCTGGCCTGCTCGGGTAGCGCATGAAGGGCCACCTGCATGTCCAGTGGGCGTAGCATGTCTCTTTCCGGCGGTTATCTCCGGCGATTGTATCGGGAACTGGATTCCAGATCCTTCTCCAATTTACCTATTTTAACATAACCATTATCGTACGTCAATGTCACCCCGTTATAGGTATCAGAAATATTCTGGGCTGCATTTCGGATGGTTACCACCACTCCAGGGTGCAATTCCCGCTCTGCATGGACTTTGCCTTCCGCTCCCAGTTCTTCCATGTGCTCATCCAGCCGGCCCAGCTCCTCTTTTAGCTCATTGCATTTCCCTTCCAGCTCGGACACTTCCTTCTCATTTTCTTCGAGCTTGGATTCCTGTTCCAGGCCAAAGCCCTCCGGATCCGCTTTCTTTCGTGCCTGTAAAGTGGCCATGGTTTTCTGGCCTTTCCTTAGCTGATCTTCCGACTCCTGTAGCATTTTACTTAATTCTTCGTGCTGGGACAGGATTCTGGGATCGGTTCCCACGGTGATTTCTGTGGCCGTGTATGCCTGGGAGCCTATGGTTCTGGCCCGCACTTCCCGGGTGGCCCGAATGTTTCCGCCCACAATTTGAGCCCTTCGACCGTTGCAGATGATCTTTCCACCGGCTTCCACGTTGCTATGTAGAATTCCTTCCTGTACAATCACATCGCCGGTTACAACTACAGAGGCATTCTGAATAAATTTGGCAAATACTGAGCCGCCGGTGGATTCGATGTGAGCCTCTTCGCGCCCCAGGATACCGGCCTGAACCACCACATCTCCTTCTGCCTCAATCCTGGCTTTCTGTACCGAACCGCCTACTTCCACATTACCGGCCGCTTTCACTTCATAGTTATCCAGGACATTTCCACCAATCACTACAGAACCCAGAAACATTATATTTCCTGTTTTGGGTCCAACATCGCCCACTACGCGATACACCGGTTCAACCGATATCTTACCCGAGCTAAATACTACCTGACCATTGATTTCTGCAGTCAATCGCATGCGATCGTCGGATAGAATTGTATTACGCCCCTGACGCAATTCCACATCTTTTCCGTCTCTGGCTTCCACAATACGATTCAATAGAGTTCGACCGGCTACACCCTGCTGGGCTGGCATCTTCTCGGCCAGAATCTGCCCCACCACAACGTTCTCCACTAGATGCATTTGCTTGAAGTCTACTTTGCCAGCTTCATCTTCTTCCAGCTGAAAATCCTTCTTGATGTTCACCTTGTAGTCTATGTATGCATCTTTACCATGCTTGGCCGGTTGTCCCTGAGCCGCCAGGATCTCCTGCATATACATCTCATCGTCCAGAGCCTTCTTGATTTCATCTTCATTGAATCCAATTACCACTCCATGACTCTTAAGCGCATTTACCACATCCTGCACTTCCAGGTCCCTTCCACCAGGCTTGGGCGGAGTAATCTTTACATAGGCCTTCATTTCGTCTGGAGTGATTTCAACTTTGCAGGTGGAATCCGCTTCCGGCCGGGCTATATAATTACCAATCTTGATTGGCTCTCCCTTTTGATCTTTTATTGCTTTCTGGACTCCTCGCTGATCGAAGCTCATGACTCCACGTTTCTCCAGCTTCATGAATGCTTCATCTTCAGAAACGGATCTTCCATCTCCCAGGGGAGGAAATACAATAACATAGATACCAGATTTGTAGACCTTTACCAGTACTCGGCCATCTCGATGTTTGGGAGTCACATATTGATCCAGGTCTTCGGATAGTAGGCGATCTCCCACACCCAGCTTCATGGAAAACTCTTCCAGATCTGCGAACTGATGTTGTGGAGGAAGTACGCTGACAAGTATGCGAAAGGGCTTGGGACTCAGGAAGGATTGCTTTCCCCTTTCGATGATCTCATAATCCAGAGTGGAAAGATCTTTGCCCAGATGACTGGCCGCTCGATTGAGACAGGAAGCGATGGAAAGTCCCACAACTTCAACCCTATCTTTCACAAGATCTGGAATATCCTCTTCCGATCCCAGTAATGCAGCCTTCAGGCGATCCATTAGCTGAAAGAATGCCATGCCCTCAGGACCTGGCAAGCAAGATTCCCTCTATCTAGCTGGCATGTTGAGAAACCAGGGGAAGCTTCAAATCTCCCTCTTTAATTGAGGCTCGCAGTTGATGTGGCTGAACGGCCTGCTTGTTTAGAATTTCATCGAAGGTTTGCCGATTGGTTTTCACGCCTTCCTTTAAAGGGATCAAAAAACGGCCTACTGTATGAGCTGTGGCAGGATCGTAGTGAATGGTAAAACTTCTGGAATCCAGGCCTACCTGTCTGAGGAGTATTTCGATCATGGCAATGCCCATGCCGGCCCCTTCAATATGGTCGCTGAATTCCATGTAATAATCGTAGAGATTATCGATGGAAGCGCTGGTTTTGAATTTTTCTCTGATACGAGCTTCTTCCGAAGGATACAGAGGAAACCGATTCTCCACTGAAAAAAGCAAAACATCCGTCATTGGCTGGATAACAATTCTGGTATAAATATCCTCCGCCCTCAGTCGGCTTTGATATTCTGCAATCCGGCTTTCCACCAGACTGTCCCGAAAAAACTGCATTCCTTCTTCGTATTGCTCCGGATTTGTAGGATCCAGGTTCAGATCATGGAATACAATGCGCTTCAGATTGGCTTTGGCAGCATTCTGTACAAGCTCTCGGATGGCCGCATGCACCGGGCCTACCAGATCATCTTTTCCGTAATGGGTCAGGACCTCGTGGATGGCACCTTCCAGGTCCCTTTCTCCCTTTTCCTTGAGATGATAGGTGATAGGTGATAAGGACGATTCGCTTTTGTGACCGAACAGCCTGCTTGATCCTTTCGGTCACGGCCTGCATACAGTCGAAAAGAGCATATAGGCCATTTTTTTTCTACTATTTTCCTGCTCCCTTCCCGGCGCAGAATCAGGCTGATTCAGGAAATCCTGGATTTAAGAGCCTGTCGCACCTGCTCCACATCGGCAGGAAGGCGTACAGGTGAATTTCCGTAAACAGGGCTGACATCGGACAGAGTTCCTTCATGATAGCCGGTCTTGAATTCCGAGAATTTTAATCCATGGGCCGTAGAGATAACCACCACACTTTCACTGGATTTAATGGTGCCGGAATCCACCAGCTTTCGAGTGCAGGCAAGAGCTACCCCGGTATGAGGATCGTTGAATAGACCATGAAGATCGGCGCCTGCAGCAGCATTGGCCAGTTCATCTTCCGTGGCCTGCTCCACTACACCGTGAAAATCCTGGAGGGCTCGAACGGCACGGGGATAGCTTACCGGATTTCCAATTTGAATGGCACTTGCCAGAGTCTTGCCGGCCTGGACCTTTTGCAGATCCTGTAAACCTTTCTGATAGCTCAAATATAGCGGATTGGCCCGCGAAGACTGAGCAACGCAAATCTTGGGTACTCGATCTACCATTCCGTTTTCTTTTAACAGTCTGATTCCCTGCGCCAGGGCGCTAACATTTCCCAGGTTACCTCCTGGAATTACAATCCAATCCGGCAACTCCCACATTCGTTGCTGGGCCAGTTCAACACTGATGGTTTTTTGACCTTCAATTCGCAATGGATTCATGGAATTGGCCAGATAGATGGATTCATCTCTGGTAACCTCTCGCACGATTTCCATACAACCGTCAAAGTCTGTATCCAGACTGACTACAATAGCTCCGTTGGATAGAGGCTGCACCAGCTGTGCTGTGGAGATTTTACCTTCTGGTAGAAATACGATTACCGGAATATTGGCTGCCGCTGCATAGGCCGATAGAGCGGCACTGGTATCGCCGGTGGATGCGCAGGCCACGGCCTTAATTGGAATTCCCCTGGCCCGGAGGGACACTACATGGCTTACAAGCACTGTCATACCCAGATCTTTAAATGATCCGGTATGCGAAACTCCGCATTGCTTAACTTCCAGTGAGGCAAGTCCCCATTCTTTTGCCAGCCTGGGCAATGGAATTAGTGGAGTTGCACCTTCCCCCAGGGATATTACATGCTCCGGGTCTATTTCAGGAAGAACCCATTCCTTTTTGCCCCATACACCGGATGAAAAAGGATATCGGGAATGCCGAAATCTTGCAGAAAAGGTCTCTTTCCATTTTTCTGCGTCTATTTGCTTTAGAGATTCCAGGTCATGCACTACGTCGATAAGACCATCGCATTTTCTACAACGGTAAAGTACCTGATGCAGCTCATAGGTCTCTGCGCATTCAATACATTGTAGATGGGCTTTAAAAGGAATGGAGGCAGTTAACTGTTCCATGGTGAGAGTCAAAAAAATGCTCGGATCAAGAAGCGGAAGCCTTTTCCTCTTCTATCTTGATTCGACTGAATGAGAAGATTCCCTTCTTATTTCTGGTTTTGGAATCCAGGCCAGGAAAGATACGTTTAAGCTCCAGAAGAAACTTCATTTTCTCCTCTCCCATGCGATTCATAACAAAGCGGGTACTTAGTTCAAATTCCACATACTGAATGGGTCGGCCATCCCGAACCATGGCGGCTATTCGGAATCCGGCCGGGTGTCCAATCAACTCACGGCTTTCAAATACTTCTTTGCCACGCATCATTTCCAGATGACGGGCATGGGGCGCTCTAAAGAATACAGGACCGCCGGATTCAACGGTAATCTGGTATTCTTCCAGATCCCTTTCCTTCAAAAAGTCCAGCCTCAGGTGATCTTCTTTAATTCCCACCAGTCGAGTGGCAACCGTACCATCCAGCTGACCCACAATTACAGTCTTTCGGCGTTCTTTATGATCTATGATGATGTCTTGAATGTAGCCCTCTTTAGGAGGTGGCGCATTTCTATCCTGCATTGTAGTCAGCACAGGAGCCAGAATGTAACGAAAAAAAGCGAAAAGTAGAAACAGTCCACTGACTATGGCCAGGATCCAGAGCAGGATATCCACAGCCAGGGGGATAACGATGCCCGGGGCCATATCAAGACTTTTGATCCCGCAGGAACTCCAGGACTTTCTGTCTTGCTTCTTCCGGGGTCAGATCGGGATCCTTCTTAATCCGCCATTCATAGCGAACCATGAATTCCCTGGGCTGCACAATGCCAGATTTAAAACCGAATTCGTAGCGCATCAAATCATCCCGGAACATGATACTTGCCTGCCAGGCCCTGGGGGACTTGCCACCTTCATAATCCACATTCTCAATCATTCCAGTCTGGGGATTCAGCTTCACTCGTAGAAGGCCTTGATGTGTAAAATCCTTGAAATCCCATTTCTCATCGTATTCACGGAAGAGCTTATGGTTTTCTTTTCTGGCCAGAGGAGCCGGTCGAGCATAGATCTGATCTTCAGCAGCCACCTGCCGCACTATATATTCATTTTCGGTTATCAGTACTCGGAAGACTTCATCTTCTGCCGGAGCTTCTTTAAAGAATTCATCGTCTACCGCTGTAGGAAACTGAGTTTCCGGAGCAATACAGGCGCCCAGAACTACAATAAGAGCAGACTTGAAGAATAATACCTTTCGCATTTGAATTAAGCCTCAAACAGTTGGGCCTGAACTGACCCGGTTTCACCATTAATTGAGACGACACTGGAGCCGTCAAGGATCGAGATAGGCGAGCATTTTTTCCGGCTCCCGGGCATCCTCCGGAGCGGTAACGGACTGAAAGGAGTACTGAACATCAATTGGAGAACTGGAAAGCAAATTGAGCCTTTTAAACTCCGCCTGGACCTTGCGGATAAATATGTCTGCTTCCTGGGAATTTCGGCCCGGGAGAATAAGAGCAAACCGACCCTGCCCCACCCGGGCCTGGAAATCCGAGTCGAATAGCAATCCACCCAGGGACCGAGACAGATCTTGAAGGAAGGATGTTACCGAGTCCGGCTCATTAAGAGAAAGCAATCGCTTCAAATTCTTCACGCGCACTTCCACCAGAGAGACAGGGGTCTGAAACTGGGCTCCGCGATCCAATTCCTGGCGTAGTCTTTCCATGACCGGTGAAAATGGATCCCGAAACAGGGTTTCTCGTTCGCCCAGGATAATACAATTAGCAAGAATGGGAGCAAAGAATTCTGCAGTGGCCAGCACCAGTTCCCGATCGAATTCGGTCCAGGGGCGGCTCCGATGGATGGTCACAAATCCAACCAGCCAGTTCAAGTTGATCAAAGGTACGATCCAGTAACTCTGCATCAATGCCAGATCATCATTGGAATAGCAGCTTGTGATTTCCTGGTCATTTCTAAAATCGGCAAAGTCATAGAGACGAGTCAGGTTGGATACAGTACCAATCAGATCCGAGCTAACAGGTAATTGAAATTTCTCCAGAGATTCGGGACTGATTTCATTGCCAGCAAAAATTCTATAGGTCTGATCCGGAACATTTAACAGAACCAGAGAGGCGCTTTCAACTCCAAAGTCATCCTTCAGATGAGAAAGAAGCACATCATAAACATCATCCAGGTTCTTCACCTGGCTGGCTTCCCGACTGGCGCTCAATATTCGCTCATAAAGTTCAAGTCTAACCTGATTTTGCTCCGATTGCTCATCTCGTTTCAACCGCTGCCGAATTCGCTGCAGAGCACCAGAAGACATTTCGCCCAGCAGTCGTAGATAGTCCAGGTCATCCAGGGTATAATCCACCCCTTCCATGCTGGGCCCCAGCATAATCAGTCCTGAGTTGCTACCCGGCTGACCGATGGGAGCGATAATCTGAGCATTTATGGATTCCAGAATCTCCTTTTCTAGATCGGAAATGGTGGAAGTGGTTTTTTGAAATTCCTGGGCATAATGGATTTCTGAATCCTTCTGCAATGTATCATAGATTTCATCTCCTGGCTTCAAAACCCATTCTCCTGGAGTTACTCCCAGGTACGCTACCGGATAATAGAGTTCATTTTTTCCCGATTCATGAGAAGCAAAGATGATTACCCGACTGGCTCCCAGCTGACCCAGTATGGCGTAGGAAAGGGACTCCCAGAATTCTTCCAATTCCTGAACATCCTGCAACTCACGCAATAGATCGAATAAAGCCATGTAGTGGTCTATCTTTCTCTGGGAGGCGATGTGCGCTTCTGCAGGCAAGGTAGTCATTGGATGAGTGTCTTCGTAAAGAAACCCTTCATCTCGATCAGGTACTGGCGAAGTCTGCAAACCATGGGCTTCCTGTTCTGCCTGCTCCAGAGCCTCCTGTTCCCAGCTAGAAAATGGATCTACCTGATCTTCCGATTCATCTGGGCTTTCCAGAGCTGGATCGTCCTTCTCGTCTGAAGCTTTGTATTCCAGATCGAGATCCGGGAATTCGGATTCCTCTGAATGGTCTGGCTCCTCCATCCTGTCAGGATCCTGGAACTCAGATAATGCCTCGGAATCATCGCTGCTGTCGGGCTCCAGCATCGTCGGCTCATCCGGGCTTTCCGACTCAAAGTCAGACGCTTCGATTTTCGCAGACTCGGCAATGGTGGCCTCATCGGACAGATCGGCGAATCCCTCTGCATCCGACATATCATCCAGAGCATGCATATCAAAAGGAGACTGAAAGTCTTCCATGGCCTCTGCGCTGATTTCAGGTTCAAAGTTGGGTTCCAGATCGGAGCTGGATGCAGCCTCCTGCGCGATTTGCTGAAACTCATCCTCATCCATCAGATCCACGGATTCATCAAAACGGCTTTCTGTTTCAAACGAATCATCGCTCCGGGAGTCTCCAAAATCCGGGAGATCGCCAGACGATCCTGCGAATTCATCGCTGGAAGTGGAGGTGTCAGTAGAGCGGAACTCGGATGCTACGTCCGTTTCTGGACTGGAATCGAACGGAGATCCCTGAAGCGATGGAGCCGAAGATGAAGCCCGGGTTTGGGGTTCATCCTGGCGCATGGCCGATGCTCTGGCCAGCAGCCCCTTCATATTATCGCGCATGGCCCTGGCTCGATTTAGCAAACCGGAACCGGATCCAGGATTGGAAGTTCCAGGGTTGGAGGGAGCGCGAGTAGAAGAAAATAATTCTGGATGTTCTCTTGCCTGTTGCGCTCTTTCCAACAAGCCAGACGGGCGGGTAGAACTGGTATCGGAATTTGTATCTGCAGATTCGGTTCTGGCCTGCTCGGCTCGATGTAATAATCCACCGGATTGAGACGAACTAAATTCGGTGTCTTCGAAAGACAGCGGCTGGTCTGCGGATTGTTCTTTTTGTCGGGAGGCGCGCTGCAGCAGGCCGGTGGCTCCGGATTGTGCGGCAGATTCCGATGATCTGGATTCTCTGGAGGATTCCGTTTCGTTTCCGGAGTTATCCCTGTGCTTTCCGGCTTTGTCCAGTAACCCCATGGATCATTGTATCCCCAGGTCCTGCATTAATTTCTTGTACAGATCAAAGTACTCGGATCGGCTGAATTCTCGAACTGTATCATCTGGCAATTGATCGAATAGTCGATCAAGGTATGAGATCATTTTCTTAAGTTCATCTTTGTTCAGTCCTTCTGCCTGAGAAAGACTGTCTGCCAGGGCTTCCTGTCGCTGGCTGGTTGCTTCCGAAACTTCGTCCTCTGGCTCATCGATGACGATTGCATTTCGTTCCCTTTCTTGTTCATGGGCCGCTACATCTTCACCGGGCATTTCGGAGCCCATGACGGAACCGGTTTCTTCGATGGCCTCCTCGGATACATCTTCCAGAATGTTATCCAGCTCCGAGGCAGACAGTGCAATGGTTTCGTCCTCATCCTCATCCAGAATGGAAGGTGTGGGTCCGAAATCCTCTTCTTGTTCCTGGAAGCCTTCCAGTCCATCGGATTCGGAAACCGGGGCTTCCTCCATGTCTGCAAATTCTTCAATGCCTGGTTCATCGAAGGCAACAGCTTCCGCCTGTTCGGCTACGGAGTTATCTGATTCTTCCGAGTATTCTTCACCATCGGATACAATGTTTCCCAGCTCTTCCGGGGTAAGGGTAATGGATTCATCCTCTTCTGCATCCAGAACGGAAAGCGGTGGCGACTGAAAATCCTCATCCGAGAAATCATCACCTTCCAGTACAGCTTCGCTTAATTCATCGTCCGAGATATCCAGATCGTCCATGTCAGACTGGTCGCCTGCAGCAGGGCCGTCCATTTCCAGTTCATCTTCAAAGACAGGAAAATCCGTATCTTCGCTTGCAGCGGAAAAATCATCGCCGGATTTTACGGTAACACCATCGCCCAGGCCCAGGTCTTCTTCAGTCGAAAGCTCCGATATCTCCTCTCCCATATCATCTTCCATGGAATTTAGAGAAATGCCGGGTAGTTCATCCTCGGGCAAAAGACCTTCTGCAAATTGAGGATCTCCATCTTCAACATCTTCCAGAATATTTCCCAGCTCATCTTCGCTGAGAGCTACCGGACCTTCATCCTCTTCCATATCAGGTACTTCGCCCACTTCCTGATCCCAGTCGGCATCTGCAGAGGAAGAAGCGTCTTGCTCGGGAATATCTGCTGAAAAGTCGTTTTCCAGGTCGGAAAAGTCTTCCTGGCTAATGCCTTCCGTATCATCTACAAATGCATCTTCCAGGTCGGCTACAGAGGAATCCGAATCCATGGAAATGGATTCGTCTGACATAGAAAAGTCATCGGTTGAGAAATCGTCCATGGAAGAGGAGCTGGAATCATCCAGACTTTCGCCAAAATCCGGGCCCGCCGAAAAGTCACTTTCGGCCATATCCACTTCTTCCAGACTGGAGCCTTCTAATGGTTCATCGCTACTGCCTTCTTCATCGGTAGAAAGTATGCGATCCAGTTCATCTTCGCTAAGAGATACCGGACCGTCGTCTTCTTCCATCATGGGAGGCAGAGGTATTTCATCGTCGGAGGATGTATCAAAATCAGTAAGTTCGTTGCTATCGCTTGACTCAGAACCATCTAATTCCGCAGAATCAAAGGTTTCTTCTTCGAAGCTGGTATCGCCCCAGTCCATAGCCTCTGTGCTGGTAGAATCAAAATCTTCGGTGGCTTCGTCAGCAGGCAGGTCATAATCTCCAGTGGCCACCGCATCGGAATCAATGTCTGCAAAGGGATCCAGGCCGGAACTTGTTTCGCCTTCAGCGGAAAAGTCCAGATCACCGAATGCCTCATCCAGGTTGCTTTCAGTTTCGTTGTCCAGCGAGTCCAGGCCGGCAGCTTGTTCCTGGAATTCCAGGTCATCTAATTCCAGGTCTGGCAGATCCGCAAGATCCGAGGAGTTTTGCTTATTCTCTTCCATGGTAATCCGGATTCCGTGGTATAGTAGATCATCGGCTTCTGGAGGTCAATTTTTGATGGCCCTTGCTGGATTGGACTAAAAAAGGTCCGGTTCTGATAGGAAAGCAGCCTGGCCCCTTACCTCAGGGCCATTTTTCAAGCTTCGTCCGCTTCGTGAACGGCTTCAATTACTTTACGGAACCTTTCTGATAGCGGGGAGTTTGAAATGCTATCCTTGAATTCCTTCCCGGGTTCCTGGTGGGGAAACCGGAATAGGAATCGGTTTCCCTGGTCTGGTTCAACACCAATGCTGGCCCCCAGTCTCTCTGCGACCATCAGAATGACCGAGACACCAAAATTGTCTGATCTGTCGGTCCATTTATTCAATGCCCAGGGTTCCCCATCATCAGAAATGGAAAGAATTATGTCCTCTTCCGATTTTTCCAGATGAACAGTAATTGTTCCCCTGGTTTGATGCAAGAATGCTTCTCGCAATGATTCCTCCATTACTTCTACGGTAACGGCACCCACCCCCAGAATTTGGTTGGAAGAAAGCTCTATGTCTTCGATTTGTGTTTCCAGGGAGACACGGGCACTTTGCCAGCTAGCTGTAATGGTAGACCTACAGAGATCTTTCAGGTAGTGTACCGGGGAACGCTCTGATTGGGCCCCGCCAAGGAGACGGTCGTATAATAACCGTAATCCTGCAAGCCTGTTTATAGCTTCCAATAAAGCTCTGGTCCCTTCCTCCGAGGTCATTTCCCTGGCTCGGATCTTGAGCATTTCTTCAAGGGCTGCAATATGACTTCTGGTTCGACGATAGAATTCCTGTAGCAATCTTTCTTTCTCTTCCAGCTCTCGTAGTGTTTTCTCCCGAGCAGCAATTTCCTGAGTTACATCATTCGCCACAAAGAGCCGAGCTTCCCGCTCAGGAAAATCCAGTCCATGCCCGAAGACTTCCGCGAGAATGGTTTCCTGGTTTTTCTTTTGAAAACTCCATAATCCGGACTTTGCATATTCTCCAGCCAGGGCTCGAAGCTCCTCAGCTCGTCGGCTGAACCGTTCCCGCTCCTCGGGATGCAAAATATCAGACACCTTCATTTTCAGGAATTCCTCTCTGGAATATCCGAATTGCTCAGCGGCCGCGTCATTGACGTTGATGATTCGTAGATCTTTGGTTTCATAGACCCACATGGGCAAAGGATTCAGCGCAAAGAGCTGCCTGTAACGTAACTCTGATTCTCTAGATTTCCTCCTCTGCTCCCTTTCCTGTTTCTGGGAGAGAATAAGACGAAACACCATTTCAATGGAGGCAAGAAGGACTACAGGACCTGCCGTTTTGAGTATATAGCCGTAGGAAGTGATTCCCGAAGTTAGCTCTACTGTTTCGCGATCTGTATGAGACGATAAAAAGGCCACCGGAACATCGTAGGTCTGAAGTATGATCCGGGCTGCTTCGGTTCCCTTCATTCCCGGCCCCAGGTCTATATCCATCAAAACCAGGTCGAACTCATTGTTGCAAAAATCCAGAGCCTGCTCACCCGTGGCCGCCCAGGTGACACCATAGTTCTGTTTTTCCAGGATTCGCTTTTCAAGCAACGCCGTTGCCTCATCATCCTCAACAAGGAGTAATCTTCTGGTTGTCATAGACTTCCTGCAATCCTCCTCAGGTTGCTCCTGGCGCGCTCATTTACACTGGAGTCTGCTAAAGAAAGATATAACTCCTTAATGCAGGCAGATAAAAAGAAACAAGAGATTTTCCAGTCCAGCTTTCTTTGGATTCGGAAATCCAGCCCATGACTGGATATCTCTACATGGATGAGGCTTCCATCTTTCTTTTGATGTTGCCAGTGGCCTGAATTTGCATACTGCTCAGAATTCCTTTTTAATTCTTCTATTCTTGCCAGCAGCCGGGGTTCTTCTTCTGGAGGTCTGATATCCCGGAGTCGCCTCCTTTGCTCACTCTCTCTTTCTCTGGCTTCATGGAGTCGAAATACCATCTTGATGGATGCGATGAGAACGACTGGACCGGATGTTTTGAGTATGTAACCGTAGGAAGTGATTCCTTCTGTGAGCTCCACGGTGGGACGATCCGTATGAGAGGAAAGAAAGGCAAGAGGCAGATCGTAGGTGTCCTGAATAATTCTGGCTGCTTCCGTGCCCTTTATGCCCGGACCAAGGTCAATATCCATTAAAACCAGGTCAAATTCCTGGCTGCAGAGCTCCACAGCCTCTTCCCCGCAGGTAGCAATGGTTACGCAATATCCGTTCTTTTCAAGCGTACGCTTCTGCAGACTGGCCGTAGGTCCGTCATCCTCGACCAGAAGTATATGAGGCTTTTCTTTTAGCATTATTAGATCTAAGTCGGTAAATGCATGTGAATCTGGGGCCAGCTTAATTTTACATTTTGTCCAAGGATAGTCAATTGGACGAAAATTGGCCAGTGGCTATGGTGGAGTGGTTCTCCGAAAACACCGAATGTCTCAAGAAAAAATCAAGGTAGTTTCAGCACCGAAGGCATAATCCATTGGCTGGATCATAAATAACGTTACAGAGGTACAATAAAAAAGCCCACCAGCAGGCAGGCTTTTTAGTGGCAAATTGCCAGAAAGGACTAGCGATTCAACTTTCGCGAACCCTGTATCCGCTTAACCTTTCTGGCTACTCAAAGCTTTATCCCTGATTGGCCACAGCTGCGATTCGGTTTCTCACCACCTGCACAGCTTCTAGATGGTTATCGATGGCCTCTTCACCGGAAACTGATGTGGCCAGCAGGCTTTCCAGTTCCTTCTGAGAATCCTCCAGGGAGATCTCCTCAGGCTTTTGAATCTCATCGGCCAGAACTGTTACTCGATTGGATTTGATCTCCAGAAAGCCGCCGCTCAGGAAATAGGATTCCGTTCCCGATTCAGTGTGAAACTTTACGATTCCAGAGCCCAGCAATGCAATCATAGGAGCATGGTTGGGCTGTATCCCCATGGAGCCATCTTTAGCAGGCAGAACGGCGGATTTGGCCGGCCCCTGATAGACTTCCCGGGCCGGCGAAACGATGCTGAGTTGGAAATCCGATGACATATTAGTTACCCATTTTCTTAGCAGCTTCTACTACATCGTCGATGGTTCCGGTCATACGGAAAGCCTGAACTGGTAGATCATCGTATTTTCCAGAAAGGAGCTCTTCGAAGGATCGAATGGTATCCTCCAGTTTCACATACAGTCCTGGAATACCAGTAAACTCTTCGGCTACGTGGAAAGGCTGAGACATGAACTGCTCAATCTTCCGCGCTCGGTTTACAAGGATCTTATCTTCTTCAGAAAGCTCATCCATACCCAGAATGGCAATGATGTCCTGCAGGTCTTTGTAACGCTGAAGGATTCTTTGAACCTCTCGGGCAATGTTATAATGACGCTCACCCACAATACCAGGCTGCAAGGCTCGAGACGAAGAATCCAGAGGGTCAACAGCGGGATAGATACCTTTCTCGGAAATGGCCCGGTTCAATACAGTGGTTGCATCCAGGTGAATAAAGGCAGTGGCCGGTGCCGGGTCAGTAAGGTCATCCGCAGGAACGTAAATGGCCTGAACGGATGTTACGGAACCGCGACGTGTAGATGTAATACGTTCCTGCAGAGCACCCATCTCTGTTGCCAGAGTCGGCTGGTATCCCACAGCAGAAGGCATACGCCCCAGAAGGGCTGACACCTCAGAGCCTGCCTGAGAGAAACGAAAGATATTATCTACGAAGAGTAGACAGTCTACGCCCATTTGGTCTCGGAGATATTCGGCCATGGTCATGGCGCTAAGAGCCACTCGCAGCCTGGCCCCTGGAGGCTCATTCATCTGACCAAAGCAAAGGATGGTTTTTTCAATTACTCCGGACTCTTTCATTTCCAGCCAGAGGTCATTTCCCTCACGGGTTCTTTCCCCTACTCCGGCAAATACAGAGTAACCACCATGCTCTTTGGCCAGGTTGTTAATCAGTTCCTGAATCAGTACAGTTTTTCCTACACCAGCACCACCGAACAGACCGGTCTTACCACCGCGAGTGTAAGGCGCCAGAAGGTCGATTACCTTGATACCAGTTTCAAAGATCTGTTGCCTGGGTTCCAGATCTTCCATCTCAGGAGCTCGGGCATGGATGGGCATACGCTCCTTAACCTGAACTTCAGGTCCTTCATCCACAACATCGCCCAGAACGTTAAAAATCCGTCCCAGTGTGCCCTCGCCCACAGGTACAGAAATGGGAGCACCGGTATCTGTAACTTCCTGGCCTCGAACCAGGCCATCCGTTGAAGAAAGGGCCACCACGCGGACTTGATTTCCGCCCAGGTGCTGCTGAACTTCACCCACCAGCTTTTGCTGCTTTCCTTCTACTTCTACGCTCATTTCCAGAGCGTTGTAGATTCCCGGGATTGTTCCCTCGGGAAATTCCACGTCGATTACAGATCCAATTACCTGGACGATTTTTCCTTTATTTCCTGTAGCAGTAGCCATATATACCTCGCCGAATTCCTTTATGAAATAGGTCTTTTTCTCAATTATGAGAGAGCATCCGCTCCGGACACAATCTCCGCCAGTTCCTGTGTAATACTGGCCTGTCGTTTTCTATTATATTGCTGCGTTAGAGATTTGTTCATATCGCCGGCTGCATCATTGGCGGCCTTCATGGCCACTCGACGATAGATCTGCTCTGCGGTTACAGCTTCCAGAATGGATCGAAACAATACCGTTTGAACCAGATGAGGAAGCAGCTTCTCAATGATTGTTTCTGGATCCGGCTGAAAGATCATATTCTGCCGGTAGCCTTCTTCGCTTTTCTCGGTAGATTCCTCTTTGGCCTTTCCGGAGGGATGCAGAGTGGGTCGCTCGGTGGAGCTTTCCTGTCCAATGGGAAGCATTTGCTTCACTTCAGGAAGCTGAGTAGCTGAATTATAGTAAACGGTGGAAATCACTTCGATTACATCCGTTTCTTCTTTAACGAACCGTCCCATAAGGTATTTTCCCAGCTCATGGGAACGATTCAGAGTAAAGGTATCATCAATGTCCGTATAGACCTGAGCCACCGGCACTTTGATAAATTTGAAATAGGATACTCCCTTCTTTCCAATGACCTGCACTTCCACTTCTTTGCCCTGCTTTTGCAGTTCAATGATGCGAAATCTGGCCAGCTTCAATACGTTAGAATTATAGCCGCCGCAAAGACCTCGATTGGCAGTTACCACAAGTAGCAGATATTTCTTTGGATTCTCTTTTCTCTCAACCAGAGGAGACTCCACGCTACCGGAAAGATGCTCCAGGCCAGAAAGGATCTCTTCCATTTTCTCACCATAGGGCTTGGCTCCCTGCACGCGATTCATCATTCGCCGGGATTTAGCCGCCGCCACCATTTCCATGGTGTGGGTGATCTTTTTGATGTTCTTTACAGAACTGATCCTTTTCTTAATTTCCTTTGTGCCTGCCATGGTGCCTCGCTCTAAAGCTTAGTTTCCAGCTTCGCTCCTTGCGCTTACTCGCCTTTCTGATGACGAATATCTGCTGCTTTACCCGCCAGGAAGGATTCTGCGAAGTCTTTGATGGTGGCTTCCAGGCCCTTATCATCCTCAATGACTTTTTTCTCTCGGATTCCTTTTACGAGCTCAGAATGAGCGTCATGCAGATAGCTGATTAATGCAGATTCAAATTCTTTGGCCCGGTTCAGAGGGATCTTGTCCATCAAGCCACGGGTTACTGCGAAGATTATTAAAACCTGATCTTCCACTGCCCAGGGAGCTGATTCTCCCTGTTTCAGGACTTCCATTACTCGATAACCTCGGTCCAGCTGAGCCTGGGTGGCAGCATCCATGTCGGTGCCCAGTTGAGCGAATGCTTCCAGAGCCTTGAAAGCTGCCTGGTCCAGCCGTAGCTTTCCAGCAACGGACTTCATGGCCTTGATTTGAGCAGAACCACCTACCCGGCTTACAGAAATACCTACGTCTACCGCAGGTCGCTGACCGGAAGCGAATAGACCTGGCTGTAGATAAATCTGACCGTCTGTAATGGAAATTACGTTAGTAGGAATAAATGCAGATACCTCACCTTCCTGAGTTTCGATGATTGGAAGGGCTGTTAAAGAGCCTCCACCGTATTTCTCACTCATTTTTGCCGCTCTTTCCAGAAGTCGGCTGTGAAGATAGAATACATCTCCAGGATAGGCTTCACGCCCTGGAGGACGACGAAGTAGCAGAGACATCTGACGATAGGCATTTGCCTGTTTAGTCAGGTCATCATATACAGCCAGGGTATGGCGTCCCTTCTCATACATGAAATACTCGGCCATGGAAGCACCTGCATACGGCGCCAGGTATTGTAGAGGAGCCGGATCGGAAGCGGATGCAGAAACGATGATGGTGTAATCCATACATCCCAGCTCTTTCAGTTTTTCATATAGTGCTGCTACTTTGGAAGCTTTCTGACCAATGGCCACATATACACAGATTACATCGCCACCTTTCTGGTTGATGATTGTATCTACAGCAATGGCAGTTTTTCCAGTTCCCCGGTCTCCAATGATCAGCTCTCGCTGTCCACGGCCTACAGGAATCATGGAGTCAATGGCTTTGATACCGGTTTGCATGGGAATCTTAACCGGTTCCCTTTTTGCAATCCCTGGAGCCAGACGCTCTACAGGATAGGTCTTATCTGTATCGATGGGTCCTTTTCCGTCCAGAGGACGTCCCATGGGATCTACGATTCGTCCCAGCAGAGCATCGCCTACAGGTACTTCCAGAACACGACCGGTCCTTTTAACTTGATAGCCTTCTCTAAGCTGGTTGGCCTCCCCTAGAACCACAACACCAACGTTGTTTTCTTCCAGGTTAAATGCAAGACCCAGAGTTCCATCTTCGAACTCCACCATCTCATTAAACATTACGTTTTCCAGGCCATACACCCGGGCAATACCATCCCCGATGGAGATTACTTCTCCCACTTCGGAGAGATCCAGTTTCGATTCGAAGCTCTGGATTTCCTTCTTCAGTATACTTACGATTTCGTCTGTCTTAATTTTCATAGTATTCCTCACCCAGGATTTTCTGAGATAGTAGGTTCTGTTCCAGTCGCTTCAGTCGGCTGAATAGACTGGTGTCTATTTGAAGATCGTTACTGCGAACCACAATGCCGCCTATCAGGGAAGGCTTAACTCTGGGCTCCACTACAATCTCCATCTTAAAATAATCTTTCAAAGTATTGCGAATCTCTTCCACCACTGGTTCATCCAGTTTGGTGGCCGACTCAAGGATCACTGTTTTTCTTCCAAGCTTCTCATCTAGAAGTCTGGAATAGGCACCCACTACGTCCGGCAGATTGTGAAATCGTTCTTTGGCGCAAAGAGTGCCCAGAAAGTTGTACATCAGCTCCGATACATTGCCTTTCAGAGATTTCTGAATCAATTGCATCTTCTGCGATTCTTCCACCACAGGAGCGGCAAAGAACTTCCATACCATGGGCTCTTTATGCAGAGCTTTGTTCACATCCTGCAACTCCTGCTCGATATCGGCAGCTTTGTCAGCGGCCAGATCCAGAAGTGCTTCTGCGTACAGATTTCCTATCTTTTCGTCGCTCATTGCGATCCTTTCCCATGCGCGGCGCTTACGCCGTTGCGCGGATATTGAGGGCCGGCATATTGCCGGCTGCTTTACGGGCTAAAGGCCCGCCTTAATTCTGCAGACTCTTTACAGACTTGATGGACTGCTCGATCAGTTCCTTGTGGTCCTTTTCTGACAGCGTCTTGCCCAGGATCTGAGAGGCTATCTGAACAGACAGACCGGTCACATCCTTATGGAGCTTATCCAGAGCTGCATCCATGGCCAGATCGATTTCTTTCCGGCTTCTTTCACGGATCTGCTCGGCTTCTTTTCGAGCGGTTTCCAGAATCTCATTTCGCAGTCCCTCCGCATCTTTGCGGGCTTCTCCGATGATCTCCTGGCCCTCTTCTTTGAGGCCGTTGAGCTTTTCCATGTAGTCTTCTAGCTTGGCCTCTGCATCCTTTCGAACGCGCTCGGCTCGATCCAGGTCTTCATGGATCTTGTTGGAACGCTCATCCAGAGCAGTGGTAATCTTTTTCCAGGCAAATTTCTGCAGGATAAAGAGGACCAGCAGAAATGTAACAGTGGTCCAGATGGCCAGACCGGGATTCACATCCAGTAGCGAAATGCCACCCTCAGCTGCTAAAAATTCTAACATTCTGATCCTCCTTACCTACTAACGATCCTTACTGGTCCTGTTGTTCTACGACTGGCTTATCTGCTTGTGCGAACTCGGACAGGGTTGCTTTGTCCAAAACACCACCCATCTGGAACGCAATTACGAGAGCAAATAGAGCCGCACCTTCAATCAGTGCCGCAGAAATAATCATGGCTACAGTGATAGAACCAGAAGACTCAGGCTGACGGCTAATTCCTTGCGCCGCGCTGTCGCCAATGCGTCCGATTCCAATTCCAGCCCCGATAATTACGAGACCAATTCCGAGCCCTACTCCGATAAATGCTAAGCTGATCATTCTATCCTCCAGTTATCCTTATACTATCCTATACAAATTAATTGCTATCTACTAATCTCTTCTTCTACCTACCCGGTTCTCAGTGCCGGTGCATACTTAATCCAATGAAAATGGCAGAAAGCAGCGTAAAAATGAATGCCTGTAGCAGGGCCACAAGAAGCTCAAGAACATACAATGCAGTCATTCCAGACACAGAAACAATTGGCATCCACCAGGTTTGAAACTGAAATATAAACCCGGCAATCACAAGTAGCAGAACGTGTCCTGCTGTCATGTTCGCCAGCAGTCGAATGGTTAGTGCGAATCCTTTAGCCAGAGGTCCAACGATGAATTCGATGGGCCACAGCAGGGGATACAGCCACCAGGGAACGCCGGCCGGCACTGCATGCCACAGGAATTTAAATCCCTGATAATGAAATCCAGCACCCCAGATAAGTAGAGTAGTAATTCCTGCCAGACTCATAGTTACGGCGATATCGCCAGTAACTGTAATACCGGGCCAGAGCATCAATATACCAGGGTCCGTTTCTCCAACCGCTGGATGATTGCCCAGATGATGCGCTCCAGTAATGAGCTGCTTGGTCATTAGAATCATTTCTCCAAAGGGAGGGAACAAACCCAGAACGTTGGAGAAAAGAATAAAGATAAATGCAGTGATAATGTAACCAATGTATCCCGGAGTGGGATGATGCATGTTGGCTTCAGCAATGTCCTTTCGCAGGTATTGTACAAGCCCTTCCACAGCTCCAGCGAAGCGGCCCTGCACACGATAGGGATCGCTGGATATCTTGCGTGCTGCGGGAATAAAGATGGCAAGCATAAGTGCCACAACAACAAACATCATGGCAACTCTGCGAGTGATGTGAAGTTGCAGAATGCCTTCATATTTATAAAGGCGACCCGCTTCATCCTTGAACGTGTAGCGGCGAAAGGGGTCATTCGCAAAGGCCACAGGCTCCTCATCTTTGTAGACCTTTCTGCAGAAGGGGGCCCATTCTATGATTACTGAATCCATCAGGTGATGGACAAGGAGAGCCTGTAGGTCAAATCCATGCTCTTTTTGAGCTTCTTGCTCATGTCCTGCTTCCTCGGAAGCTACTGGCTCCACCTCTTCCGCATGGGCCGGTACGGCCAGGGTTGCAGCAAATAAGATTAGACTGATGATTCTTTTTGGCATTCCTGTATAACCAGTTCAAACATTTAGGCCGCCAGGGCCTCAAGCAGAGAACTCCGAAAATTTCCAGAGTCGCTCAGCGTTAGAAATGGTGGTGAAATCCATCCATTTCCGATCTTCGCATTACATTTTTCTGCCGGGCTGCAGCAGTAAGGCCGCCTGTAAAAGCGGAGCCTACTGGCATTCGAGAGAGGCAAGCCTTGCCGTCAAGTGAAAGCAGGCGAAGAGCCATTTCTCATTTCTGCCCGCGGCCATAAATTCCCACCCATAGGGCGCTGGCAACTTCAAAAATGAGGAATGTCCCGATGGCTAAGAGAAAAACCACCATAGCCCGGCCACGCAGATCCGGATCATCAAATGAAAAGTAAATCAGGGCCAGCACCACAATTCTAAGTAGAAATCCGGCTGGAACTATGGACAAGCCAAGACGGGGGTATCGGCCTCTCAGGAAGAACCAGGCCCAGAGCAATGGAGGACCTGAAAGAAATATTAGCACAAACAGGTAGACTTTGAGTCCATGGGGAAAGGTCGGATCAGCCAGATGAGTAAACCACCAGGCGGGTAGAACAAACAATGCGATTAATATCGAAATCCAGTAGGTTGCTTTTCCGGGGGAAACTGAGTGCATATCCTACGATTCCCCCGATGGACTTTTCTTAGATCGAATCTTCAAGGTATTTCGAAACCGCTCATCGAATTCCTTCATCCGTCTTTCCACAAGTTCCGGGCTCAGCTCCGGATCCACTTCCTGCTTTTTCTGCTCTATTTTCCGTTCCTTTTCCTGCTCTGATAATCGTTTGGTTTGTCGTACCATGAACCACAGGCCTAAAAGAAACATAGCGATAAAGATAACAGGAAAAATCCAACTGGAATACTCGGGCCAGATGTAGGTCTGGGCCACAAAGCCGGCCACACCTCCCAGAGCCAGAAATCCCAGAAATTCAAAGACCACAGCCAGGTAGCTTCCGAAGCTTGGAGGAAAGGAAAATAAGGGACGCCTGGACATGATGTACTCCGCTGAATTGATCTATGGGCTGCATTCTTAAGAATCTCCCTGAATGCAAATGACATGTAAGCCGGTCTGTAGTTGCAGCGAGCTTACATTGAAAAAAAACCTGCAATTGGATCCATTGCTCGCCGATGGTTTTGAAGGAATGCAACAAATTCGCTTCATTCGTACCTGCGAAGGCTCCTATGTAGCCTATGCCTCCGATGTAAATCTTGCCTGTAGAGCCCCTTCCCGGCGGGAAGCTTTCCAGACACTCAGAAAGTTTCTTGCTCTGGGTCGCCCGGCTCTCTCGGAAAAAGGGGAACGAAGACTGGGAAAATGTGTAGTATTTCGGCCGGAAGCAGGCGGTTACCATCCATCAATGGAGCAGGTTACCCAGACGGCTCCATCGAACGTCCATACGTGGCACTCTGTATAGAGCGGTACGCATCAGATACTGCCAAAGATTTTCATGGAGCATGTATTGATCCATGTTGCTGCAATATTCCACCTGATCTTCCACCGGAAAGTTTTCCAGGCGGAATCCATCGACTCCAAACTCCGCGTTGTTACTTCCCATAGAGTAATCATAGCAGATCTGATCACGCCAGTCGATACTGAAATATATGATTAAAGCTTTGCCCTGAATACTACCCCGGTCAATGGTTCCCACTTCATGAAACCTGGAGTCCTTGCTATCATCCCGATTATCTCCCATGACAAAGTATTTGTCTTCGCCCAGAACGCAGCCGGTAGTTTTGAATGTAGGACAGATTGAGCCATGATCCAGGGCAACCCCTCGGAAGCGCTCCACAATCAGATGTTTTTTACCTTCAATGGTTTCCTCAAAAACCACCGGCACATCGCTTTGATAACCTGGAACCACCTCTGGATGAAGTACAGATGAACTATCTGCATCCGTCAGAATGGCACGAGATTCCTCTGCACTCAGCTCCCGGTAGGTGAAGTGCTGCCACTCCCCTTCATCATTGGGCTTGTATTCAACGTAGGCCAGATCCGGCGCCTGATAGGCACTGTCCTGAAATTCCGTGGAACAGCTGTATTCCGGATTGTCAGATCGCTCCACTGGAAACTCTGGATCACAAACACCCAGGTAACGAATTCTAATCCTGTCTCCGGGCAATCCGATGACACGTTTCACGTAATTCTTTTCCGTTTCTTCTCTCGGAATAAAAGTTATGATATCGCCGCGCTTGGGATCATCAATGCGCATGATTTCAGTGCCGATATAGGGCAACCTCAGGGAATATCTCATCTTATTCACAAATAGATAATCCCCTACTTTCAGGGTAGGAATCATGGAGCCTGAAGGAATGTTATTCGCATCAAGCATGGACTGCTTGAATGCAAAAACTAGAATTAGTAAGATGCCAAAGGATACAATAACTGAAAAAGGATTTTCCTGGGATTCGTAGACTTCGTCACGGTCCCTTTCAGATGGATTGGACTGTTTTTTACGGGCCACACCCCAGAGTTCAGAGCTACCAACCACAGATCAACGAAATATTGCTTCTATAATAAGGTCCTGCGCAACGAGTATTAGCTTTCGGTAGAAAAGCTTCCAGGACAATGGGCGGAAGGATCTCAATCCTCGATGAAAGTAGCCGCAGGAAAAATGACTCTGTACTTGCCGGGAATGAGAGGCACCAGATTATTCGATTCCAGATAATCTTCCGGATCATCGAAGGCTTCCAGAACTGGAATGCCTCGATCATGAAAAACCCGCATCAACTCCTTGCGATACATCCAATCCTCCTGACTGGCAGGATTCCAGATTACCAGATCCAGTTTTCCTCTGAACCTGCGATCCATGTCCCAGAGCCGTAGAGATTGCCCCTTGCAAACGAATTCTCTTAAATAGATCTGACCGGATCCTCGAACCTCTTCTGGAAGCAACAGCCTGCCCCGGAGCTCAGGATTTAGGAACTGCTGCAGCTTCAAACTGGAAGTGCCTGCATCATAACATTCATCCGATAACCGGGCGCCGCTGGCATTTAAACTATAATCCCTGGCCTTCTCCTTTCTGGAAGCGGAAAGCCAGCCAAAATAGGTCACAGAAGCACCTGTAAAAATATTGGAATAGTCCAGATCAAGGGAAGGGTCATACAGCACAGCCAGAGAGCCCCTGGCATGATTCACAAATTCACCAAAGAATTCCCTGGCCCGGCTGCAGGAGCCACCGGATTCAAAATCGCAGTCTTTTTCTATGTTATCTTCATTTCCCAGGGTCTGGACCTTGAATTTCCAGTTACCACCGGATGCTTCGAAAAGAACAAAGTGCCCGGACCTGGATTCCGGATTCCGGGCAAAAAACAGAATGTTTCTTCCATCCCTGGCCGACGGCAAATGCATTCGATGCAGTTCGTAGGCTTCTTCTCGAATAAAGGGCGATGGGTCCGGCGAAGGGGCCCAGTCAAATCGGTTCTGAAATCTGGACTCTCGAATACTGGTTCGAAGACCTCTTAATCCACCCGGGTTGTTACCCGGTCTGAACTCAAATCTCTGACTGGCTGAAAGCCTGGAAAGAATGAGCAGAGCTGAATTGGAATCCTGAAGTCGATGCAGATCTCGCATGAAGGCATCCATCAGAAAATGTCGATCCACCATTTCTGGTAGCCACAGTAAGAAGAACCGGTCAGCAGGATCAAATCTTCGGGCAGCCACATAGGAACTGAGGGAAAGTATTTCGTTTTTCCTGACTGTGCGACTCATTCGCCGCTGCAAGAAATACATACCAGCCTGTCTGGAAAAATCCGGAGTCAGTGTTCGATTCTCCCCTGTAAGAATGCCACGTGCTTTGATAAAATTGATCATCGCATTGTAGTTCTTCTGTAGAAAGAACAGTGCCCATCCATCCAGTACGGTAGCCTGATACTCAATGACTTCCAGTCCACGTGCCTGGGATAGATAGGTTACATCCTCGGCGATTTTGTGAGCTAGCTCTGGATTCGTGGAAATAACCATTTGAGCAATTCTAAGTCTGGCCACCAGGGTTTCGGCCCGCTTGCTATCAGGATCCTTTTTGCTGAAGTCATGCAGAAGCTGTCCGGCGCGCTTCTTATCTCCTTGAAGAAATACCAGAGCGGCCAGACGAATTCGCATCACATCACCGTTGCGCGGCAGACCCACCCAGACATCCCGGCCCTTTTGCGATCCAAGTTGATCCGGCTTTTCTTTTAGTATAAGGTTACTCGCTGCCTCATATTCACCTGCAAGGATGAGCCAGTCCAGATGCTTCAACGTAGTGATCAGATTCTCTTTCTTTTGAATCTGATCATCGTAGCGCAGCGCAGATTTATAATCTCCGGCCATGGTCAGATACCTGGGCACCGATTCTTTCAATCTGGTATTACTTGAATCGTTTCTGGCCATGCCCGCAGAAAGTATTCCAGCCTCAAGAGGAAGGCCCAGACGTACCAATAGTTCCGGAAGTGGTCTGGCCAGAAGGGAAAAGAAAGGAATGAACCTCTTTTGAAACAGAAACAGATCCAGTCGGGATTGAAGCTCAAAATAATCGGAGATTCCAATATCCTTCTTTGCAATTCTACTTTCCATGAGCTGGCCTGTTTCAATCACAAAGCATGCTTCGATGGCCAGACTTTCGCAGTTCGGTGCCAGGTCATGGTAGCCTGTGCCGCTCACTGTAAACCTGAGTAGCCTGGCATGATAGGCCAGCAACTCAACAGCCTTTTTATCTGTGTCGGAATGGGCCTGGTTTTGAAGTCTTCCGTACCCCTTTTCCAGCTCCGCCCTACCCGGGGCTGCATCCAACTCCACATGAGCCCGATAGATAAGAGTTAAGCTTTGCCTTTCAATAGAAGAGAATCCGTTGAACTCACTTAGAATCGACTTAACCTGGCTGCGTAGATCAGGATCCTGCCGGGCCCGATCTATATAACCCTGCATTACCACTAACCTGGACTGGCTACTCAGAGGTCGTAGGTTGGACTCGGAAGGCTTTTCCATCTCAACGGTGCCTTCCGTGACATAGAGCGGAGTGGCCCAGGCACCTTCAAAGCTGCACAGCCCGACCAGCAAGATGAGAGCTCCTAATCGGCCATGCGAGTTTTTTGCCCTTGAGCCGGGTCTAAAAGACCGGGCACCGGGCAGCAGATATTTCAAAAAAATATAGAATGTAGTATGAAACCGGTTTACATCCATTCGCTGCGATCCTACCAATGATGCTACATAATAGGAATTTAGAAGCTATGATTTCGTACAGCCATTTTCTCTCAATGATCACTTCAATCGCCCTTTTTATCTGTGCCGGTAGTATACTGCAGGCTCAGACTCCCGATGCAGGAAGGTCCGATCCGGTAAGGGAATTTGAAGGCTCAGATTACCTGGACCGACAAATTGCATCCAGGAAAATTGGCAAGCTCCGACATCTGGTTGAAAGGGACCTGGTCAGACTGGGACGGCTGGTGGAGAATTTTGGCGGGGATGTGGCTGGCGCCGATGCAAAGTACAAAGAGACCGCAGAAGTCTTCCGCAAGGCTATCGATTCCTATTATAGTGGTGAGTTGCTCCAGTCCTATCATTTACTCAGGGATGCACGGAAAAGGGCCTTCGAGATCTATAAATCCTTTAACGATTCCTACAATCAGAAGGTAAGCGAAATACTCTCAAAAACTACAACCGCGCTGGTGGACCAGGAAATCCGAGAGGCTGGCCTGGCAAAGAGCCGAAGGGTTCAGGAGACCAGACACAGAATTGTGGTGGCCCGTAGACAACTGGCGATGGCCAGACGGTCCATCGACTCAGAAAGGCCAGATGCTGCCATCGATCATTACAGGAACGCTACTATCCTGGCTGTGATTGCACTTGCAGAGATTCAGACAGAGAAGCAAAAGGCAGATGAAATCTATAGCACCTATAAAAAGGAGCTGAAAGATGCAGGCTATGACCCCTATCCCCTGGACCCGGATAAGGGTGTGGACTGAGCCAGAAAGGCACACCAGGAAATTGAATTCCTGGACAACCAGGCGGAATTCTAGATCGGCCAGAGAAGCTCGGTGCTGAAAGCTGATTTCGGGCCGTAAAAAGCCCCTCTAGCTCAAGCGGATCTCTGGCAGCAATGCTGCAAGGGTCCAGGGAAACTGGCTTCAATGCAGCCGTCTTTACCAGGAAAAGGGGCTTTCCTTTTGTCTGACAGGACAGATCAGCACTCAATTCTGTCAGGTTATCGTTAAGGTATTTTACCTGGAGCCGATGTAATCCATGGGTACGTCCCTCTGGGCGTGGATGGATTCCATGAAATTGAAACATTACCTTCTTCTGTCCTTTCTTTCACTGATCTTCATAACTCCGCTATTCTCCCGGACCCAGTTTAAAATCCGGGAGCAATCCTTCGAAAATACAAGGCTGGGCCCGGTGCTGGCTCGGGCTGCTTACATGCAGACCTATGAGTACCATATTCAGGATCCGATATTTACCCGGGACTATGAAAAACTGACTCTGTGGATTAGCTTCCGGGGCGATCTTCGTTTCTTCGCAATATTTGATAAAGAGGGCCCGCTTGTAGTTGGCATTCGCTCCCATAGACCAGATGCACTGAATCTAGATAAGGAATTATTGCGAGAGTTTGTGGCATTCGATTTGCAGCTTTCAGATCGAAAGTTCCTTAAGAGCTTTCTTCTACGCGAACCGGTTCAAACGGATGGAAACGATTCCGGGGCTCTGGAGAAGTCTAATTGCTCCATGCAAAGTCAGTGGGCCCCACCGGAGAATAATCTAACGGATGCTAACTTCAGACACCCAGAAGAAGCAGGTTCGAATCCAGAGAATTCGGGAACCGGATGTCCCCTGCCTTCGACGATGAAATACTGGCTAGAGTTCATTCGAAACACCACCCTTCCAGAAGAAAACTTGGATAAATCGGCCAAACCCGCATAGCCGATTAAGCTAATTCCCGTTGCAGCTAGTTGCGAAGAATTGTTTTTGTCTTGACTTCGCGTAAATATCCGCTCCAATCCTCGGCACCAATCTGAGGAGAAATATATGAAAATTCTGAAACTGCTGCCCGTGGCAGCTCTACTTGCTGTTGTGGCCTGCGGACCTGATCCGATCCAGATCACCTGCGATCAATCAGTAAAAAGTCTGAAAAACACCGTGGAAGGTAAAACTTCTTTCGTAGTGTCCTGCCCTTCTGCCTGTGGAGAGCGTTCCGTCTGGGGCACAGATGTCTATACAACTGACTCTTCTATCTGTACTGCTGCTCGTCATGCTGGTGTAATCGATACCGATGGTGGCAAAGTTGAAGTAGAAGTGACTGCCGGGCAGGATTCTTACTCTGGTTCCGAACGAAACGGTGTAAGCACTGGAAGCTGGAACAGCTATCCAGGAAGCTTCACAGTTAAGTAATTTCTATGATGGTTTGTCGCCCGTTTTCAAATCCGGGCGACAAACTTTATCCTGCAGTCTTTGGCCTGGAATGGCTGGATAAACGTTCGCTTACCAGATTGGCCGGTTCCGGCCTGGCCAGAAAGAATCCCTGAGCCATATGACATCCTTCCCTTTTCAGAAATGCAAGTTGTTCCGGAGTTTCCACTCCTTCAGCTATGACCTTTAGCTCAAGAGTTCGCGCCATAGCGATGATGGTACGAATAATGGAATCGCTTTCATCACTTCCAATTTCTTCAACAAAGCTACGATCTATCTTTACTACATGCACCGGTAGTCTTCTCAGATAATTCAAAGAGGAGTAACCAGTACCAAAATCATCTATCATCAGTTCAATACCAAGCTGCCCCATGGAATGAAGCAGCGGATCCATTGCCTGAATGTTTTTCATTAGAGCTGTTTCGGTTAATTCCAGAGAGATATCGAAGCCAGACAGAGAGGCCTCTGATAGTAACCTCTGAAGCTCGGGAATGAATTGATTATTCTCCAGTTGCCTGGAGCTCATATTCAAGGCCAAACGTCCGGAAAATAGCCCCTTTTTTCTCCATTCGGCCAGTTGTTCAATTCCAGATCGCATAGTCCAGAAATCCAGATCACGGATGGATCCAGTTTCTTCTGCCAGAGGAATAAATTGAGCTGGTGATACATTACCAAGCTGAGAATTATTCCAGCGCATGAGTGCTTCCAGGCCGGATATTTCGTCTGTTCGCAAATCGAAAACCGGTTGATAGTGCAACGAAAGCTCCTGTTTATCTGCAGCCTGCCGTAGTTCTGTATCCATTAGGAGCCTGGTCTGGATTTCAGTTTCCATCACTTGTTCGAATCTGCAGTAGTTGTTACGACCGCGAGCTTTTGCCTTGTACATGGCTGCATCTGCATTCTTGATCAGTTGATGCATGTTTTCCCCATCTCCGGGATAGAAGCAAAGCCCAATACTTGCAGAAAGATAAAGATCGTGGCCATCAACATTGATGGGTTCGCGAAACAAATCCAGCACTTCGGCCGCATGTGCAAAAGCCTGGTCTTCTTCCTGGACCGAATATACCATCATGAATTCATCCCCACCCAGCCTGGCCAGAAAGGCATGATCGGAAATTTGATCCAGGAAACTACGGGCTACTCTGGTTAGCAGTCGGTCTCCTACATCATGCCCCAGAGTATCATTTATGTTTTTGAAATGATCCAAATCCACAAATAGAAGTGCTTTTTTCTCCGCCTGTTCCTTTTCCAGAATGTCCGTAAGGTGGGCATACAGTGCTTCTCGGTTGGGCAACCCTGTAAGCAAATCCGTATAGGCCATGGACCGCAGCTTTTGTTCTGCTTCAATTCGCTCGGAAATATCCGAACTGATCATAATGATCCTTTCTTTCTCGTGGTACTCTAAAATGCCAATGCGAGTATTATACCAGGCTATCTCCCCATTGGCGTTGTAGCCTCGAATATCGTATGTAAAGGGCTTTCGCTCAGTAATGATTCGGTCAATCGCCCAGGTTAGGCGGCTTCGGTCTTCCTCGGGCACAAAGTCTCTACAATCTCGGCCCAGAACCGAACCCATATCGTATCCAGCCGTTACTGCATTTACGTAATGGATCTTGCCATCCAGATCCAGCAAGAGTACAATGCTAGGTTGATTCTCAAGAATGAAGCGTAGTTGCTCTTCGCTTTTCTGTAAGCTCCTGGACTGGTTTCGCGATTGAGTAACATCAAAAAAGGACACCACTGCACCGCGACGATCGGAACCGTCTTCAGAGAATGGAATGGAATTTACTGCAATCCACCGAAGTTCATTTTCCGGCGTTGTGACCCCCAGGATGGTTCCATGCTGGGGCTCCCCGGTTCGCATGGATACCGACGATGGGTGCTCTTCGCCCGTCATGGGCTCCCCTTCGCTGTTTACAATCCTCCACTGGGGGTCCATGGATGTCTTTCCAAGCAGTTGATCCTCGGTGAGTCCCAGTATCTCCAGAGCACTATGATTGTAGGAAACGATCACTCCCTCGGAATTATGAACAACTATACCTTCAGCCAGGATGCTATAGATTCTTTGCAGTGTAGACTGAGCTATTTTTTGTTCTGTGATATCTACCACTACCCCGGCCATTTCCACGGCCGCACCGTCTTCGAACTTCACAGAGCCGCGGCCCTCCAGCCAGCGAATCTCTCCATCCGGAGTTCTAATCCTGTGTTCCACCTGATATGGCGATCCCGGATTCTTGATGGCCATATCCATGGATTTTCTCAATAGCTCCCGATCCTCATCCAGAATCATTCGGAGGTAGCCGGCTAGAGAACCGTCGAATTCTTCGGCTTTGACACCAAATATAGAAGGCACATTCGATGACCAGAATACCTCTCCGGTTCGCACATTCAGATACCAGTGACCGATGTTACCCTGCTCCATTATGTTGCTAAGCGAACGAATCAAGGACCGATTTTCGGACCTGGCTTCATCGCTTTCTTTCAGGGCTCTTCTGGTTGCCTGCCATCCAAGCCAGTATATGATCACTGCCACAAAGAAATAGTTAACGCGACGAAACCATTCGGCATAAGGCATAGGATCGGATTGTGCTGCAATGTTTCCCTGGGCAGTAAGGTAAGCCACACCACCGGAAAATGCGGTGGCCAGGATAGCCGTCCCAACTACGGCTCTGGGACCGAACAGAACGCCGGCCATCATAATGGCCAGTAGATTGAGCATGATGATGGTGTCGTAAATGCCCATCCCCTGTAGAGGTTGGAGATTTGCCGCAGCGAGGAATACTGCAATGAGCAGAGTTCCGGCCGTTCTGGAATAGCCCTTTCGAAGAAGCACCATCAGAATAATGCAGACAGTGCAGGTAATACCAGACAGATATAGAAAACGAGTACCCAGGATCTGGAACAATCCCAGGGGAAAAAGAAACGCTGCACTGGCAATAAAAAGCCAGAGGGCTGCAGGTGCCAGAACCCGGGTTCTTCGTTCATGAGCTGCCGAATCAAATTGCAGCGGCATCAACCTTTTTTCAATCCAGCCAATCAAACGATACACCCATAATGCCCCGAAGTTTGTGATCTATTTTATAGTCCATATTTGCGCAACCGAGAAAAACTTGCAGCACCCCGGTCCGAACCTAAACTTAGATATGCCTTCCTTTTTCGGTAAAGAATACATTCAATTCTTCCGCGCTCTGGAAAAAAACAACAATAAAGAGTGGTTCCAGAAGAATCGCAAAGAATATGAAAACTACGTCCGATCACCTTTTCTGGAATACGTAGCTTCCATTGCACTAAAAATGCAGAAAGCCGGTTGGAACATTGAAACAGACCCCGCTCGCTGCATTTCCAGGATAAACCGAGATATTCGTTTTTCCAAAGACAAAGCACCGTACAATGTATATATGACGGCCTTTTTCTCGCAAAGGGGTAGCAATGATAAATCTCTGCCAGGTTTCTTTTTAAGATTTGGCGCCCGGGATACAACTTTCATGGCAGGAAGCTATGGCCCAACTACAGAGCAGCTAAAATCCATCCGGACTCATATAGCATCCGATACAGAATCATTCAAAAAGTTAATTAAGGACAAGAATCTAGTCCATCATTTTGGACAAATTCTGGGAGAAAAAAATAAGCGACTATCGCCAGAATACCAGGGCTTGCTGGAATCAATACCGGACCTGGCACGAAAGCAATTCTACTTTATTCGAGAAGAGAAGCCTGATTTCATAGTCCAACCTGATTTAATGAAAAAGACGATGGAGCTGTGGAAGGTGGCAAGACCGTTCAATGATTATCTGATAGAGGCTCACCATGGCATATAGCGAAAAACTGGCAGATCGAATCCGTAAGCTTTTCCATGAGAAACAGTGCGCCTACGAAGAAAAAAAGATGATGGGAGGGCTCTGCTTCATGGTGGATGATAAGATGTGTATGGGCCTGCTACAGGACAAATCAACCGGAGCCGATCTGCTAATGGCTCGAATTGGACCGGAGCAGTACGATCAAGCCTTACAGGAAAAAGGCTGCAAGCCCATGGATTTCACAGGTCGTCCCATGAAGGGAATGGTTTTCATAGAAGACCAGGCCATCCAGGATAAAAGAAGCCTGAAGCGATGGATGGATCGATGCCTGAAATACAATCCAGTTGCGAATAGAAGCAAACCGTCTAAAAAGCCAAAACGGGCCGCAAGGTAAAGATTCCCCGCTCAGTTCCGGCTACCGCACAATTCAAAGGCACTTCTATTGAAATACTTTTAACCCAGAAACCAGCAAGCACAGTCAGCAAAAAGGTTTCCGCGGGAATTTCGTAGAACCGATTTTTCGCTTGCTATTTCTCAGCTCTGACTATCATGGCGAGCACAGGGAGCGACCATGAAACGAATTCTATTTACTTTTGCACTGAGTCTACTGAGCGTTACATTCCTTCAATGCGGGAATCCCACAGAAGCACTGTATAAGAAATACCATGAAGTGGTATCTTCAGTAGGAGAGCTGGACGATGCGAAGATGCAGCAATACATTAAGACCATGCGCATTCTACGCAAGCAGGGAATCCAGTTCCAGCAATGGCTGGCAGAAAATCCAAATGGTGGACAGGAAGGTTTCAACAAGATTGAAGCGGCCATCAAGGAAGGTGGTTTCGATGATTATGCTACCTTTGTGAAGGTAAATGCCAAGGTTGCCTGGGCATGGAACATGGCTCAGGCTCAAGTTGGTATGGAAAAGCAAAAGGATCTAAACCAGGCTTCCCAGGATATGACTCAGCAGGGCATCGATCTAATTGATCAGCAATTGGCGGACCCCAATATTCCCGAAGAAACCAAAGCGGAATTGCGACAGACTCGCCAGCAGCTAGCCACTCAAAAAGAAGAAATTGCAGAGACCTGGGATAAGAATAAAGTATATGCCGATTGGGCCATGAAAGTTGTAGGACCTCTTACCAACGATGAAGAGGTGGCCATGGTCAAAAAATACGAACCGGAGTTAATGGAAGTTTTTACGGGCTTGAGCAAAGAACAGATAGATCAAATCCATGAACTTTCCATGCCTCAGCTGGACCTGGAGCCATGAGCCATTCCGTCTGGTTTGAAATACCGGTCCTGGATCTGGAGCAGGCCAAATTGTTCTACGAACATGTTTTGCAGGAAGAATTGACTCTTCATGAACTGGGACCTTTACGGATGGCCTGGTTTCCTATGGAAAAAGGAAAACCAGGTTCCACCGGAACCCTGGTACAGGCTCAAACCTATGAGCCTTCTTATAGCGGAACCCTCATCTATCTGGAGGTGAAAGATATTAACGCTACGCTCCATCGAGTGGAGGAAAAAGGCGGCAAGATAATCAATTCAAGAACACAGATCGGAGAGAACGGATTCGTAGCTCACTTTGAGGATTGCGAAGGAAATCGTGTGGGTCTTCATAGCACAGACTGACTCGATTCGTCGGTCCGGAATGCCGGGCTATTCGCGATTGCCTTGATGCACTGTCCGTTCGCCTGGATGGTATTGCGGCTACAAAATGGATTGCTTGCCGGCTCTGGTTGGCCCATAGATGCGTGCGCTCTTTAGCATCACATCCCATATCTGTTACAGAAACCTGCAATCAGCCCTTTGCTGAAACAGTTCCAAGAATACCCTGTAGTTCATCGAGAAATGATTCCATCAATCCCCGCGGCCATCTCGCTGAATCTATATGCAATGTAAGGGTCAGTCTATCTTCGTAGGTAGTGGCCGCCACAAACATTACCTGGGAAACCGAAGGATGTACTGTAAAAGTAACATTGGTAACTTCCCAATCTTGATTATGGATTGCAGGCAGGCTGCCAACTACCCCGGCGTTACTGAATGCAAGCGCCTGTGGAAGCCTCTGAATGAGAGCTCCATACGCTTTTCCAGGATCTGATTTTCCCAGATACCGGGCCGGCTGAGGAAGCAATCTATAGAAATCCAGAGGATTGCTCTTAAGCTGGGAATGTACATCTTTGCTAATTGTTCTGGCCAGTTCCCAGAAACTCTCAGAGGCCGCAGTATGCTCTTGCAGCACCGGAACATCCACCGTTGTAGTTATGAGAGAAATGTACAATGCAAGTTCTTCTGCAGGCGATTCTGATCGAACGCTGCTTCGCATGTCTGCAGGGCTGGCCAGGGCCATCCGGTTGCTGGAGTCTGCATTTTCAGTTTCTCTAGTGGAATTATCAGAGCTGTATTTCAAATCTACATTGGCCAGAGCTTCAAGAAGGCAGGCGCCCAGAACACCATGCAGTGTGGCTCCCTTCTCCTTTCCAGTCCTGCGAAGAGTCTTTAATTGCTCTGCTTGAATCTGAACTTCTTCCAACCGGGCGGTGGCGGGTCCCTTACGCTTCTGAAAAAGAGATATCGGTCTGGCCGGGTTCGGCTCCATGACTGGTTCTGTTTCAGGGGCCTGCAACCTTTCATGGAGTCCCGCAGGAAAACCCGAATTGATGCCTTCCTCGCTCGGTGCAACATTTGCAGAGGACTTTGCATCTATTGGTTGGTCAGAAATTCGTTGAAAGAGCTGCTCAAGTAGCTTCAGTCCGCTGCGTCCATCCGCTATGGAATGATGAAAAATAAGATAGAGGCGGAATGTACCCTGGCTGCGAAGCAATCCGCAGCGCATGAGCGGGCATTCGTTTTCGAAGGGCTCCATTATTGCATCGGCCACGCTCTGATTGAAAGCCGTTGTGCTATTTTCAGTGTTAATTAAGTCTTCGTTCCGAAATGAAACTTCCGGGAGTTTCTCTGGCTCCACTTCGGAAAATTTCAATCCATTTTCCATGTCATGCAAAATAGAGATTCGCAGCATTGGATGTTGTTCTTGAATCCAATTAAGCCCCTTCCTTATGGATTCCGGATTCGGAGAACCAGTACCATCTGCATAGACAGCGAAGTTCATGGAAGAAGCCCGATCAAGTAGCCAGAAGGTACTTTCAGCCAGGTCCAGTTCGCGAAGAATTTTGCTCATAGAACCAAGCTTTATCGCGGGGCATGATCTGAAAAGTGGAATGCTTTCAGTGCACAATTCCTTCGAGAAAATATAGAACGATTAACCCTGAAATAAAAAGACATAATGGAGAATAGAGCACTGTATCCATACGTGCAAAGTCACTGCCACCGATTCGCTTCAAGAATCCAATGTATTTAAAATCTCCAATGGCGCGAATCAAGAAAAGGCCTGCGATAATCCATCCTGGAATTGACCAGTAGCCCTGAAATGTATGCATCCACTGACCTGCCAGAAAGTAAGTAGCCATGGTAGCCAGGCCTCCAGCCACCAGCAGAGTTATCCCCTTTCCAGGGTTGAACAGTGGCTCTCCATTTTCCCTTACCGGAATGGACTTTCTAAAACCGGCAGTTCCTCCAAGGGCCCAGTATACATGCAGCACAGAAAGCACAGAAAAGATAGTTCCAAGGACTATAGGAATATATTGAATCACATCTGATGAAATCCCGAATTCACGGCAATGTAAAGTCAATTCGGTCTGTTGTACTGGACATAACCTGCTTGCCAGAATAGCCCCGAACTGATACGTTGCATTTGCTCCTATTGAATGTAGCCAGACCACCGTGGTTTTCGGTATCACGACCTATCTTCATTCCTGGCTGCCCGCTTTCTGCGTTTCAGCCGGACAGGAAAATCGAAACGGGAAGCATTGTATTTCCACGTATACCATTCTAAATCAAAATGCTATACCTGGGCAGCCACATGCCTTCCCGCTATGAGAGGTATCATATGGCAGGAAAGCAAAGGCCCACCATGGGTAAGCGCATCCGCGAAAAGAACAAAAGAGAGAAAAAGCAGGCCAAGCTGGATGAGCGAGCCCGCAGAAAAGCAGAAGGGGGCATTGTAAGCGATGACATCGTTGATGTTTCCTCACTGATTCCTGATCCCGATGTATACGGCGAGGAAACTGTAGACGTTCCCGAAGAAGAGGAAGAAGAGAAATAACCAGCCCGGAAAGCAGCCTTCCGCAATGTCACGGCAAAAGCGGAATCGCTGCTGACTTAAAATCCTAGAAATTCAGCCCGAACGTCAGTGGCGCAATGCCGTTCTCATGAACGTTGATCAGCCCAATCTGCATGCCGTTCAGGTCTTCCGCATAGTTGAATAGACCCAGCATAAGTCCATCGGCTTCCTGCGCCATATTCCAGAGACCTACGGACAGGACATTGCCTCTATAACTGAGATTTATCATGCCCAGTTGTGCTGAATGTCCTCTCCAGGCTCCATTCACCAGGCCAATCTGAAATCCCGGTTCATCAGAAAAGTTAAGAAGTCCGGCCTGAACCCAGTTCTCCTCCGACCAGTTAAATACTCCAGCCTGCAGAACTCCGTGTTCTTGCTCATTGTTCACAAATGCCAGCTGGAACATAGAGTTATGACTTTCATTGTAGAACGCTGAAATCTGGGCGACGCTAATCAGCGATCCATCCAGACCGGAAGGATCGTAAAGAGCTAATTCTGGATTGAAATCCGAGTCGTTAGCCACATTTCGACCCAGGACCCGGTTGGAGCCCAGAGAAATCTGGAGCCAACTTCCCATATTCGCCTGGTTATATAATCCGCCTATCTGAATCGGTGCATAGGAGGTATTGTTCCATAACCCGGCCAGCTGAATCGCAGGAACAATGCGAGCCTGATTCATGAAGCCGGACAACTGCATTGCGCTATCCTGCATGTTGATGTTTACAAGGGGCGAAAACTGGCCCATAGGAGTTGTGAATTCAGCGAAGTTGCCCAGCCATCCGATTTGCAATGGCACTTCCCGAGATACATTCAGGCCACCAATCTGTGGAAATGAGGAGCTTTCCAATCGATTAACGACCAATCCCAGTTGCAATCCTTGAACGGAGCCTTCCGTCCATGAACCCAGGGAAATGGACAGGCCGGTTACGTCCCCTTCAGTATAAGCCACAAGAGGATTTATGGAAAGGCCTCGAAAACTTCCTGTAGTTACAGCGGTCAGCCCTGCTTGAATCCCCTGAACATCTCCATTCACTACATGACCGGCTCCCAGCTGAATGCCATTGATTGGACCGGAAAAATTTAGAAAGCCCACGTCCAGGCCATTGATATTCTTAGAGACTCCGTAGAATACATTCAATCGCAGCCCATGGACCGAGCTGTCTTCCACAAAGAGCTGCCCTGGCATATACAGGGCCAATTGAAAAGGAGTCCAGGATGTGTCGATGTAACCAGTCTTTCGCGGGCCATCGTGCCCGGAATGCATGTTAAAAATCAAAGTAAAAGGGATGGGAGCATTTCGAGCGATGTTAAATAGACCTATCTGAAACCCGTTTAAATTTTCCGCATCGTTCACAAGTCCGATGGACAATCCAGTTTGCAGTTCGCTACGATTAAAGACTCCTAACTGAATGCACTTTGATAGATTGGTGTTGTTCATTAATCCCAGCTGAGTTCCAATCTGATCCCCGTTATTTAATAGAGAGAACTGCAAATCGGCGCTCTCGGACAGGTTGGAAAGGGAAGAAATTTGAACACTCCCTTTGCCGTTGACGTTAATCAAGCCTGCAAATTGAAATGTGGATTGATTGCTGTAATTACCGATTCCGGCGAGCTGCACCGGACTTATCTGGCTGCGGTTGCCCAAAACGCCAAGTTGAAGCCGGCTGTTCTCCGATAGATTGAATGCTCCAGGAAACTGCAAATCCACGTTCTTACCGGAGTTCCATCCCAGAGATGTTTGCAACCAGGTATCTTCGCTATGGGTGCCGAGACCTGATAGCTGAATAAACCCGGAATTGCTCTGCGAAAAAAGGCCGCTTAGCTGAAAATAGGATGCTTCACTGACGTTAATTCCCCCGGCTATCTGCAAAAAGGAGTTCCCCTGATTCAGATTACCCAGACCGGCCAGCTGAATTCCGGGTCCTTCGTCCATATCATTGACTCCCAGAGTAAACTGGCCCAGGTAAGCTCGATCCCCATGATTTAAAGCAAGTCCCACCATAGGTAGATAGGCTTCATCTGTAAAATTAAATAGCCCGAGCTGCCATCCGTATTGCTTATCGTTTCCGTTAGCTATGCCGATCTGAAGTCCCACCAGTCGATTGGTGAAATTAAAAAGACCGGCCTGTACTCCTGCATGCACGTCGCTTAGATTGACGGCCCCCACGCCCAGTCCGGCGGAAATATCATCCACCTGGTTTATGAAACCAACGTCCAGGCCGTAAATGGAATCCACCTCTCCGTAAAACACATTGTATCGAAATCCAACTACTACAGTGTCTGGATCGAATAGTTGAAAGGGAGATAGTAGCGAAAACTGAAAGGGAGTGTAGTTCTTCGCATGAAGGGATGGTAAGCCTGAAAGGAAAATTAGAGTCAAAACTGCAAGATACTTTGATCTCGATAAGAATTGGGCCAATGCTGTGGAAGCGAATGTGTTGCGAGAAATATGATTTTTGGTTTTGAATTTCATTTAGATTAAAGGTATTGTCAGCCAGGCCAGGCTTATTCAAGCTTGCCTGTTATGCCCGGCTAGAATCCAGTCTCTCTTTCATTCTTAGACGGAACCACAGAATACCTGTTCGACGGTACAGCCTTGACCGGTTCTGTGCCCGAAAAAAATTTAACCATGTCTGGATTACCCGGTTTCTCTGAATTCCATTCCTCTTACAAGGACATCCAGCATCCAGTTTTTGTTGCCGGAAATGGCCCTGCCATTATCCTGCTCCATGCAACCCCCCTCTATGATGACGATGGAGGTTGTTATCCAGCCACAAACTCGGAGGCTGAGTCTCTGGCCTATATTCGCTGCGTAAAGAATACCATAGCCGGAAGCTACGTTTTCCGATTTCTGGACTACGGATATCAGGGCGACGATTCAGTTAAGAATCTGGAGACTCAATCCTGCGTTGGTCTGTAGCCGGTTTCTCGGAATGCGGATCAGTGGCGGCCCTTCCAGAACTGGTCACTGTGGAAAGGGATCCTTCCGAGGACCTGGAGGCGTAGTATAGTCGATGCCCGCCGTAAATCAGCGCAATCAGAGCCGCAGATCTCATTAATATATTAAAGATGATGCCAATACCTTCCGGATTGGAAAAAGTAGCTGCAGGTAAACCGATATCCAGCATCCCCATTAGCAGCAAAGATTTTAGCAATAGTGCAACTACAACAAGCCACACTTTCGGTTTCCAGATTACTGCTCCTGCCAGACCGGCCATAACAACCAGCTCCGCCATGTTTCCGGCCATCTCTGCATTCCAGATAGCCTCTCCGGAGCCGATGGCCAGAAGTAAAAAAATCATACCGGCCAGAACATGGGACCAGGTGAATGTAGTGTAGAAGACGAAATCCCGGCGCTTCGCATCTTTGATAGTTGCGAATTGAACAAAAAGAAATGCAATAAAGATGATTAGAGGGATGAAAAAAATCCAGCCAAGCCAGCGAGCCAACAAAAATCCCAGAACTGCACCAACAATACTTCCAATGGGATTTCCTTCCTTTTTTGCCATGAGCGCCTCTGACTTTCTATGGAATCCCACCGCTTACGATGTCAAATACATAAAGATGAAAGCTTGAACATCTCTGGTTATGAATCGATGAAAAAATTAACGAATTGTCTTTAGTACTGAGGTTAATCCGAGCGGGCCATTCAGGCTTTGACCGGAATCGCCACAGAATCCAGGCGGCGAATTTCATTGTAAAAGGCTTTATTGGGCACCCGGCCCCGGCCTCCAATGGAATATTCGGGACGCAATGCATCCACAAAACACATCGCCACATCGCCTTTACCTTTCACAGGCACCTGGCCTCTTTCCGAAGTTACAAAGTAAGGAGACAGATATTCAGCCAGAGGAGCTGAAAGATTAATATGATGTGGCTCGCTGGTTGCTTCCAGACGACTGGCCACATTGACTGTATCACCCCAGATATCAAATGTGAAGCGACTGTTACCCACCACTCCAGCTATGACCGGTCCTTGATGGATTCCAATTCTCAGATCCCAGTGAAGCTTGCCTTTTCGGCTGCGGCTCTTTTTATAACGTCGGATAAACTCCATCATGCGAAGAGCACAAAGTGCGATCCGTAGAGGATCCGAAGGACGCTTCTGGAATAGACCCGAGGCGCACATATAGGCATCCCCTATAGTTTTGATCTTTTCGATCTTTAATCTTTCTGAGATTCGATCAAAATGAGAAAAGCAGTAATCCAGCTCAGAAAGTAATTCCTCGGGAGCCATCTTATCTGCGATGCTTGCGAACTGAACCATATCTGCAAAAAGCACACAGCTATCTTCTATTAGTCCAGGAGCTACTCGGCCTGTAGCTTTTAGCTCATCGGCCACAGGTACAGGCAGGATAGTATGAAGTAAATCGTCCGCCCGACGCAACGAATCCTTCAGGGCACGATCAAAGAACTGAAAACTTTCATAGCTGAGTACCTGATTCTGAGCAAGCAACAGATCCCGGGCTCTGGCCGGCAGTCTTTCCTGGCTCAGGGCTCGCCTCATTTCAGCCAACATCATGGTTTCTCCACCAAGAATGGACTGATAGGTAAGATTCCGATTTCGATTCAAGGCCACGGTGAGAATATCATGCATCCGATGAATCATTCTATCCCGGCTGATCCTGGTTCCTTCTTTCAGGTGGTACAATCGTGCAAGGAATAGCTGATTATAGAGCTTAAATGTGGAATCGAAATAGTCTGTTCCCCATCGACTGCGCTCCCACCAGGAGCGAAACAAATTCCGCCTGTGCACAGCAGGTTCATCCAGTCCGGGAAAAGCTTTCTTGAGCTCCTCAATCATTGCATTGGTGAGATCTCGAAAGGAAATGCCTTCATATGTAATATGATTCAGTAAATGCTCCGACTTGGAAAGCTCGGCTTTCAGATGTACCAGGAAATACTCCGCCAGAAGCCGGCTGGTCTGCTCTCTAAGTGGTTGGGGCACAGGCCATTATCCGGCCAACAGGGTCAGCACTGCAAGGAAAACCGACGGGTCAGAATTGTCCCACAGAGCATGATTCAAGCGCCCCCGTGAACGGTAAACAAACTAGAAAAAGGCTGGCCTGGAGACTCCGGGTTGAATTCGCTGATCAGAGATATCCCAAGTGAGTATCTAACAGGAACATCCATGCATATTGAAGTAAATACAGATCATAATATTGAAGCCAGTGATGGACTCACCAAGCACGTAGAAGAGGTAGTACAGAAAGCAATGAGTCACTTTGCTGGCCAGGTTACCCGTGTGGAAGTGCACTTAAAGGATGAGAACGCTGGAAAATCCGGTGCTGCAGACAAACGCTGCGTAATGGAAGCAAGGATTGCCAATCATCAACCACTGGCCGCCACCCACGATGCAGATAACCTGCACGTTGCCATTGATGGTGCAGCCAGCAAAATCAAAAAAGCAGTTGAAAGCGCACTGGGAAAGATCGGCCGGAAGTAATCGATCATAAAGTATCACCGGCTGGCTGCCATAAGTACTACCTCTGGGCAGCGGCTGGTTGATCGGCGAAAACTACTGGTTAGACCGATTCAGGCTGCCGGCAAATTCCAGGAGATGCTCAAGAGTTCCGTCGGTACGAATATCCTCTATGAACCTGCGAGCAACCAACCGGCTACTATTACCGTATACCTCGGGCGCCGCACCGTAATCCTCTGACTCCAGGAACAGAAAGCCCACCCAGTTCCAGCTTGAGATCCTGGGCCCACGGTATTCATATGTGGCTACCGGATTGTCGCCCGCTAATACCAGAATCCGGTGCTCCACTTCAACGGAACCGCTAAAAGTGGGAATGGTATAAAGGGTCAGACATCCAAGCATATTGCTAAATGCCATTACGAGCTCCCCTCCATTCTCTGGCTCCACTTCGATGTCCAGACGGAAGGGAATATCGACTCTGTCTCCGATAAATACTGCATCCACCACTCCGCTTGACTCCAGTTCTGCGGCAATAGCTCGATCCATGGATATCAAGATCGCAGAATCCATTGCATTCGAGCGAATGCCCGCCGGGAGTCTGGTCCTGATTGCCAGGGACGGAAGCATCGGACCGTTCCACCGCACAGTTTTCACTGAATCAGCCTCCAAACGGCTCCGGATGCAACCAGAACATTGAGCGAAAATGAATGCAATAACGATCCATTTCACGATCTTTGCTGGAAAATATGGAAGGGATCTCCTGGGAATACTATTGATCATTATCTGCTCTCCTAAAAATCTTTCCGCTAAAAACTCTGCTGCAGAGCGATTGTTGCGTAATCACTGTAATTTTGGAAGAAAAACCTGCTTTTCAAATTCATCCGGCGAAGCAAAATAGAGTCTTAAGGGGCTGCCATGTTTGAAGTGAAGCGAATAGATAATCGTCTGGAGATCACCATGAGTGGCCGGCTGGATGCCGAAGGGATGAAGAATGCACTGGATGATCTGGAGCGAGAAGGAGCCCACATCCAGGAGGGAACTATGCTTTATGATGTGGTAGATTATCATCTACCGAATCTGGATGCAATCGTTCTGGAGTTTGCTCGACTACCTTCCATGCTCGGATTCATAGGCCGGTTTCGCAGGGCAGCTGTTTTGAGCGATCTGGATTGGTTGAAAACCATTAGCCAGGCGGAAGGATTAATGATTCCGGGAATTACCATAAAAGGATTTAAGCGCGAAGAAAGGCAAGAAGCCCTGCAGTGGCTGGAAAAGGCCTGATACTGAACGAAATGCCTTTCATTCGCGTCCAACTGTAATGTCTCGCCCACTGAGCCTGCCACAGCCTAAACTGCTCCATTTCAGCCCGCCGCAGGATCTGTCGCCTTACGTCCGCAGATTATACCTGATCGAAGCACCCAATACAGGTATCGACCAGTTTGTGCCCGCATGGACCAGCACAATGATGGTGCTACAGTATTCTGACCCGGTATATTCCAGCATCAATGGAGACCATGAAATCGTTCCGGACATTTGTTTTAGCGGAATGGTATCTAAAAAATATGGATTCTTCACTCCAGCCAGCATGATCAAACTAATGATTGTGGAGTTTACTTCCATTGGATTCTATTCTCTTTTTCGTGAGCAGGCCCATAGGATCACTGATATCTCTGTAGATGGCACCGATATAATCCCTGCGCGAAAACAATCCACCATAGTTGAAGCTTTGCAGGAAACCGATGATGTCTGGCGAAAGGCCAATCTGGTCTTCGATTTTCTTCGCAGCTTTATTCCTTCGAAGATCCCGGGCAAATTGCATAACGTTCAAAATGCACTGGCAATTATGGCAGAATCCAGCTTTGGCCTGGACGTTCGCACAGTGGCCGATGAACTGGCTGTATCCGAGCGCAACCTCCGAAGATCTTTCAAGGACATTGTGGGACTATCACCCAAGATGTTTGCTCGCATTGAACGATTTACAAAACTTTTCAATACTCAGCTTTCAGGACAGAAGATCCCCTGGAGGGCGCTGAAACAGAGATCTCTGTTCTTTGACCAGGCACATATGATTCGTGACTTCAGGTCCTTCACAGGCTACAGCCCTACTCAATTACCAGCAGAAAGTTTCTTTTTATATCATGTGCTTACCCGTTGATTGATGGAAGTTCGAGCAGGCGCCTCATAAATCTCTGAAAGACGATGCGGGGCTTTTTTACTGAATCAGCGCAGGATATACTTTCTTCATCGGTCGGACCAAAAAGAGAAAGCTTAATGGTCCTATCAGACCGAACTAACCCTATCGTTTCCATTCGCTGATCATCCGAAATACCCTGAGCGCAAATTCCCTGGACTCGGGATGAAATCCCAATCTCCTTCCGGGCTCCTTCGAAAGAAGCACATGATGGATAATTCCTCGCCGGGAATGGTAACGGAACATAAGAGTCCGCGAAAGGAAATGATCAAGAGCGGAATCAGAGCCTGTTGTATTGGAACCGGTTGTAAAGTCAGGATAATGATGCTGGGGAAAGATGGATATCCCCGAAGTCTGCTCGGCTATCATTTCCGAATAGACCAGGACTATTAAAAACTCATAGAGAGTTTCGTCTGTGGGCCCCTGCACCACGAATGCACACTGGTAATCGGGAGTAGAATGAGTTCTGAGTTCCCGGGAAAGATAATCCTGGCCTGCCAGAGCCTGCGGCAACCAGATCTGCAAATTCGCGCATAGTCGCTTCTGCTCACTATTGGCACCACAGCCAATGCCAGACGCCAGAAGACAACACAGGACTGTCAGGCTGCAACCAAATCGGTACCCATTAGACCTCATTGCCCCAACGACTCTTCTGAGCCCGGCGAAGGCGCGGTGCTTACAAGGCAAACCAGCGCCGCATCCACTGGATTACGATTCCTGGCATTACAAGAGCCATCCCTGCGCAGCCAGGTCATCATTCAGTAATTCTCCAGCAGGTCCTTACTTCAAATTCGGATGCGCTTCAAATAGAGGCTGGAACCTTTCATCCGCCGAATCTAGATTCGAATGCATCTGCACTTGATCGATGACTATCGTCAATATTCCCAGAACCGATCTGGTTTCGGCAACGGTCACTCCAGGCTCATGGGTTTTGTAACTATCAAATTCTGCATCCGCCCCTTCAATAGGTATAATGCTTACCCACATCTCCATAAGTTGAATCTGATTCTTCTCGTTCAGATGAAAGACGTAAGTATCCCCCGGAGTTACTCCTCCACTACTAAAAGTGACGCGTAAAGTGGAGCCATCCACAGCATAGAGTTCTGTTCCCGGAGATTGAATATGGTAAGCTGGCTGCAGCCAGAAGGAATCGTTTACAAAATTACTGTTAGCTTCAGCAATAGCCTCCGCCAGCTCTTCACTCTGTAATGCTTCCCCATCTTTCCAGGCCACTCCCTGAAATGTATTCTTGGAGAATTGCACCTTTAGCTCGCCGTTATTAAATTCCACCAGCCCACGCTTCTTGTCCCAGAAGTAGCTATTCTTTTCGCGAAAGCGAAACTCTACAGCTTCTACTTTTTCATTCCAGGTTTTCAGATTGGCTGCACTGAGCATTTTCTGAGCCAGGGCATCCGCTGGATCTCCCTTCTCGCCTTCCGGTATGCTCTGGCAGGAGGCAACTACCAGAGCCAGGGCAATGGCGCCTGCCTTTGCGATGATGGATACCCCATCAAAATGTGAATCTTTCTTTTCCATGATTGCTCCTTGTTAATAGTTCCAGTTGTGATTCAGCAATCCGGTTGTGGCCCGAGTCCTGAATAAGCAGAAGGGAAACCATTAATCTGGCTTCCCTTCTCACTGGCCGTCCGGCTCTTATCTATATTTTGCATTCAACCAGTTGGCCTTGCCCCGTTACCGCTATGCTCAGCCACGGGCAAGGATCAACCCTGTTCGGTTTCTCGAGAACTTCCGTCTTCGCAGATAACCTTTCGCTGCTCCAGAACGCATTCCTTCTGAGTCCCTTCCACAATTAGAATTCCTTTTCCAGAAGCTCCATCCTGGGCGAACTCGCCTTTGAAGATGGCTCCATCCTTCTTCCAGACGTATTCTCCCTGACCACCGCGAACCCCTTCCCGGAATTCTCCGTTGTAAACATCGCCATTGGCAAATGTATAGGTGCCTTCGCCTGTTCGCTTATCGGCAACATAGGGCCCTTTGTAGATATCGCCATTTTCGTACATCATGGCACCGGAGCCGTCCCGAAGACCATTTTTGAATCCGCCAATGTATTTATCTCCGGTATTGTATACGTAGGTTCCGGTTCCGTTTACACAGTCCCCTTCGACACAGCCAGTCAGGCCATCACCGCTGGTTCTTTCTGTAGGCGTGGGTGCCTCATCGGTGCTTTGTCCGGAGCTGCATTGCACAAGTAATAGCGCACCGCAGAGCAACGCCAGAGTGTAGATAGATGTACTGATTTTTCTTTTTATCATAATTTCTGAATTCCTGGTCGCAGTATGTCCTTTACGGAGGCCCCATTCAACGCTTTTTTGGACACGGTTATGAAAAAAATCCCTGCAGGATTCCTCATCCTATTCCTTTTGCCTATTTCTCTCCATGCAGAAAAGACCAGACAGCCAGAAGGAGTGGGAATCGATCAAAAGCTTTCCTCACCCATCGCTCTGGACACCAGGTTCTACAATGAAGAGGGCAAACAGGTGGAACTGTCTTCATTCTTTGATAGCGACCGAAGACCTGTAATCATCGCACCTGCCTTTTTCGAGTGTGCAATGCTCTGCACGGCAGTATTTGATGGTATTAGTCGGGTTATGACTCAGTTAGCAGATAAAGGTCTGAAAGCCGGAGAGGACTACAGGGTACTGTCGGTAAGTTTTGACCCGGAAGATACACCCGCCATGGCCAGAAACAAAGGGAATTTGTATCGATCTACAGTCAAAAACCAGAAAGTGGGACCGGAAGGATGGCATTTCCTTACCGGAACCCAGGACAACATCAAACCGTTAATGGATTCCATGGGTTATCGCTATAAGCCGGATGGGAAGGTGCGGTACAGTCATCCGGCAGCTATCATGCTCATCACACCGGCCGGTGAAATGTCCCGATATCTATTTGGCATTGAATTTGATCCCACAGATTTAAGATTATCGCTCGTAGAAGCTTCCAGTGGAAAGATCGGAACCCTCACAGATGCATTCCTACTCACCTGTTTCCGTTTCGATCCACAAAAAGGAAAGTATACTCCATTCGCCATGGGCTTCATGCAGATTGGAGGTCTCCTTATATTCTTTTTCCTCGTTGGGCTCGTACTTTTTCTCTATCTGAGGGAAAGAAATACTTGAGCCAATGATTTGAGACAGAATCCTGGAGAAAAAGGTAGGGAAAGATGCTCGAGTGGTTTTTAGATAACGGTTCCAATCATGCTCCGAATACGAACTTCGCCATGGACCTGGTGAACTTAATAGTTGTTATCTCATTTGTTCTTACGAACGCAGCTTTAGTTTACTTTATTATCCGCTATCGTCGTCGCGGACCGAACGATGTTACCTCCAGAAAAGCAAATTCGCATACCATCGAAGTAATCTGGACTACCATTCCCTCAATCGTATTTCTAATTCTGTATATCATTGGCATTCAAGGATTCATGGCCCTCCGCGCCGTAGCCCCGGATGCTCGAGAGATCAATGTATGGGGCAAGCAATGGGCCTGGGAATTCCAGTATCCGGCCAGTCTCCGTGAAGATCAAAGCAAGAAGAGTCCTCTAAAAAGCTACAACAAGCTTTACCTGGAAGCCAATAAGCCAGTGAAGCTAATCATGAAATCTCAGGATGTGATTCATAGCTTTTCGGTACCTGCCTTTCGAGTCAAAGAGGATGTGGTAGGTCATATCTACACATATGTAACATTTACTCCGCTGATCAGCCCTCGTCAGAAAGCCATGACTGCAGAAGAACGGAATGAACGCAGTGCCCTGGCTCCAGGACAGGAAGATAAGATCCCTCAAATGGCGGATGAATGCGTAAACTACGAGCCCGGCCAATGCGCGGCTTACAATGTTTATTGCACTGAATACTGTGGAAACGATCACAGCTATATGCTGGCCAAAGCAGTTGTCCTTACTCCGGAGCTGTTTCAGAAAAAGATGGGAGAGCTGGAAGAAGCTTCCAACAATATCACTGCAGAACAGGGGCAGCAACTCTACAACAGCGCTGGATGTAAATCCTGCCACAGTGTAGATGGCTCCCGACAGGTAGGACCCTCTTTCAAAGGTCTTTTTGGAACCGAACGGGCCTTCGAAGATGGTAGCACAGCTACGGCTGATGAGAACTACATCAAGGAATCCATCCTGAATCCGGAAGCAAAGATCCGAGAAGGCTTTGGCAATCTAATGCCGGCCCAGAACCTGAGCGATGAGCAGATTGAATCGATCATCCTCTATATGAAGACACTGAAATAATACCGATTTGGGGAATTGATCTACCAAGCATCGTTCTTCGAACAAAAAATTGAACCGAGATCCAGCCCAGGTTGGATTTCAGTTAGAGTAGGAAAAGGAAAGAATATGGGACACGCAGCGGATGCAACACCCTACCTGCAGGTAGGAAGAACTTTCTGGGGTTGGGCAACCACCACCGACCACAAGAAAATTGGAATCATGTTCCTGTTTACCATTATGACGTTCTTCGCAGTAGCGGGAGTGTCAGCTTTGCTGGTAAGACTGGAACTAATCGCTCCGGGACCTACGTTTTTTACTCCGCATACCTACAATGTGCTCTTTACCCTTCATGGCGCTGTGATGACCTTTTTATTCATTGTGCCGGGAATCCCTTCTACCATCGGTAACTTCATACTTCCGCTGCTTATCGGTGCCAAGGATGTGGCTTTCCCCAGACTGAACCTGGCTTCTTTCTATGTTTATCTAATCGGAGCCATCGTGGCTCTGATCTCTCTTCTAAGCCCGGCAGATACAGGCTGGACTTTCTACGCTCCCTACTCCATGCGAATCAATAACCTGGTGATTTTTCTCACACTGGGTGCATTTATCATGGGATTTTCTTCTATTATGACTGGTTTCAATTTCATTGTTACCATTCATCGTATGCGAGCTCCCAACCTTACCTGGGGCCGACTGCCTCTGATGGTCTGGTCCACCTATGCCACGGCCCTGATTCAGGTTCTGGCCACTCCTGTAGTTGGTATGACTCTGGTACTTCTAATTCTGGAAAGAACTCTGGATATTGGAATTTTCGACCCGGCCAAAGGCGGGGATCCGATTCTTTTTGAAAACTTCTTCTGGTTCTATTCACATCCAGTTGTTTACATCATGATTCTGCCTGCTTTCGGTGTAATCGGTGAGATTCTGCCGGTGTTTTCTCGACGCCCAATCTTCGGTTATAAGGCAATTGCCTATTCTTCCCTGGCCATTGCTCTGGTATCATTCATTGTTTGGGGACACCACCTTCTAGTTTCCGGGATGTCCGACTGGTCTCGATGGGTGTTTTCCTTCCTTACCTTCTTTGTTGCAGTTCCTACGGCCATTAAGGTCTTTAACTGGATTGCAACTCTATGGAAAGGCTCGGTGGATTATAAAGCGGCTCCTATGTATTATGCACTGAGCTTTGTATTCATGTTCACCATCGCGGGATTGACAGGGATTCACCTGGCGGTCCTGAACACAGACGTTCTACTGCACGATGGCTACTTCGTAGTGGCTCACTTCCATTATACCATGCAGGGCGGAACTGTGGTAGCGCTGATGGCAGCCCTGCATTACTGGTTTCCCAAGATCACAGGCCGAATGTATAATAAGCCCTGGGCTTTCATTGGCTGGCTTACTTTATTCTTTGGCTTCAACCTGACCTTCTTGCCGCAGTTCGTTCTGGGTCTGGAGGGTATGCCCCGTCGCTATTTTGACTATATGCCCATCTACCATTCCTGGCATCTCATTTCTACGGTGGGATCCTGGTTCAATGGTGGTGCCTATGTTATCATTCTTGTTAACCTGCTAGTATGTGCCTGGAAAGGCGAAAAGGCAAGCGCCAATCCCTGGGATTCGCATTCCCTGGAATGGCATACTAGCTCGCCGCCTCCTACAACCAACTTCATAGAGATCCCCACATTCCCGGACGATGTCTATGATTATGGAACGGAAGGAAGACCCGCTCAGCAGCCAGCTGCAGAGAAAGAGGTAGGTTAAGGGATAGAACTGGTCAGGACTGCACTTTAGCGGTCCTGACTATGGACCATCTGCCGAGTGCCCTTGCTACAAAGGAAGGTTCAGAAAGCTCGGATAGTCCATTGATCTTCGGGTCATCAAGAAATATAGCCACTGGCTCTGGGAAAGATAAATGTCAGGCCAGTGATTTTACTATCAGGTAAGGAATTAGAAACATGTCACAAGCTCATGCTGTAGATCGACACCCTTCCCATGAGGAGCTGGGAGGCTACGAAGGCGCCAAACTCGCCATGTGGCTCTTCCTGGCCACGGAATTGCTTCTGTTTGGAGTCTTATTCGCTGGCTTTGCACTCTTTCATGGAAAGTATGGAACAGAGTTTAAACTGGCCCATATGTCTCTGGACAAAGTCATGGGTGGTATAAATACCCTGATCCTGATTAGCAGTTCCATAACTGCGGTGCTGGCACTGGATGCGATTCAGCGAGGCAAACGAACTCGATCTCTGTGGATGCTGGCCTCTACCATAGTTCTGGCCGGCGGCTTTCTTGTAGTAAAATACTTCGAATATACAGGTAAATTCGCTCATGGCATTTTCCCTGGCGAAGTCGCTCAGATTGTAATCAATCATGATACTCATGAATATGGAGCCATCCCAAAAATGTGGGAAGGCAATCCGGTAGATCCAAAAGGCATAGTTCTATTCTTCTCTTTCTACTTTGTTATGACCGCTATTCACGGTCTGCACGTTGTAATTGGAATGTCCATTATCCTGGGCATCATGATCAAAATGGCCAGAGGTCGCTATTCTCACTGGTATTATACTCCGGTGGAGAACGGTACCCTCTACTGGCACCTTGTGGACCTTATCTGGATCTATCTGTTCCCTCTGTTCTACCTGGTGCAATAAAGGAACACTGGAAAAGCAACGCACTGATATCATAGGAGATCGAAATCATGCATATACCTGATCAAGAAAGCCGCGGACACATATCGCCCACCAGCACATACATATTCGCAGGATTAGCCCTGTACGTTCTGACCATCATCACCGTAGCTGCTTCCTATTTTGATACCGGAAGCATGCTTGTGAACGTAATGATTGCTATGGCCATTGCTACGCTGAAGGCCTTTGTGGTGCTCTGGTATTTCATGCACATGAAGTACGAAGATAAGATTGTCTGGCTGTATGGGATCTGGTATCCAATCATCCTGTTTGCCATTCTAATTGGCTCCATGTTCCTGGATGTATTCAATCGTGTAAAGGTTGGTCCAGATGCCCTGAATCAGCCGCAGGCTCAGGAATCTCTGTTGCTTGATAGAGACATCCGCTAACTGCGATTTTAGTCGCTGAGAGCAAAGCTAGATAATTGGCCGGCGCAATCGCGCGGTCCGAATACGAAGCCGGGAAATTCCCGGCTTTTTTTGTTTTTGAGCCACTGAATGAAGCTTTGTTCCTGAACGCCGCAACCCGGCCTGCTATACAAATAATAATTTTATTGTTTGCGACTGTTCGTATCTTCTGTATCATAGCATCAAGGGCTTTCTGTTGTGGGGCCCCTGAGCTGCATTCCCCGGCAGTTCAGAACAAATGAATAGGAGAATTCAATATGACCCTGGATGCATTAATAGTAGGTGGAAGCCATGCCGGATTAAGCGCGGCCATGGCTCTGGGCAGGCTGCGGCGCAAAGCAGTGGTAATAGATGATGCTCTACCCAGAAACCGTTTTTCCTCCCATGCAAACAATCTTGCAGGACTGGATGGAATCGATCCCAATGAATGGAGACTGAAGGCAATCTCAGACCTGGTGCGCTACCCAACCATAGAATTCAAAGCAGACCGAGTTACAAAAATCCATCCAGAGAATTCAGGCTTTCGCGCTCATCTGGAATCCGGGACCTCCCTGTTTTCTCGCAAGATCATTCTGGCCTGCGGTATCAAAGACATACTACCAGATATTCCGGGATTTTCAGAACTCTGGGGCAAAGGAGTCTATCATTGCCCCTATTGCCATGGATTCGAAGTCCAGGATAGAACGCTGGCAGTATTGGGCGATGAAGCCTATCTCAAACACATGGTACCCATGCTACCTGGCCTGAGCAACCGGGTAATAGCATTTAGCAATGGAGCCAATGTCAGCTCCGAAACCAGGGAGATTTTCCAATCAGCCAGCATTCGCATTTATTCAGAACCAGTGGAGCGCCTGATTCATGACGGGGATGATTTAAGTTCCGTGGCATTGACCGGAGGCCAGGTAGTCTTAGTGGATGCACTCTTCTACGGAAAGCTGGCCCCCATTACTATGTCTTCAGATCTTCCCAATCAGCTTGGATGCTCCACCGATGAAATGGGTCGTCTGATTACAAATCCAATGGCAGAGACCAGCGTTTCAGGAGTCTTTGCTGCAGGAGATATTGCCAGCATGCAACAGAGCGTTGCCGGTGCTCTGGCCTCCGGCCAAATGGCTGGTAGCGGCGCCGTGCATCAATTGCTTCATGAAGATTTTAAGCTTCTAACTGCCGCCGTGCCATGAGTTGCGGCAGCTAGAGCTCCGACATCGGCTGCCAGCTCCGTTTCCTGAGCCTTCAGCTTCACCCATGCGTTCCAGAAAAGGCTCCGGACCTCATAACGGATGACAACAGAGTACGGAATTATTTCTTTGTAGCATATGTCTTCTACCGATGCTCGCCCCAATCGACTGGCCCGGGAAAAGAGTCCCTACCTGCTGCAGCATGCATACAATCCAGTGGACTGGTTTCCCTGGGGGGCGGAAGCCTTCGAAAAAGCCAGATCAGAAGATAAAATGATCTTTTTGTCCATCGGCTACGCCACATGTCACTGGTGCCATGTTATGGAACGCGAAAGCTTTGAAAATCCGGAGCTGGCAAAGAAACTCAATCAGCAATTCGTACCCATAAAAGTGGATCGGGAAGAGCTACCGGATGTAGATCAAATCTACATGAAATCTTTGCAGGCCATGGGACAACAGGGTGGATGGCCATTAAACGTATTTCTAACTCCCGATCTGCGACCTGTAACCGGCGGAACCTACTTCCCTCCCCAGCCAGCATTTGGGCGGCCCAGCTTTGGCCAGGTGCTGGATACAATCAGCGATGTATGGCAGAACAATCGCGAGAAGATCCTGGAATCAGCCACAGCGCTGACAGAGTTTCTTCAGAGCACAAATCGAGCAACGACGGAAGGGGATGTAGAGAACGTGGCTCCCCCTGGAATGATGGTAAGCATCAAGGCAGTGGATTTGTTTCATCAATCCTTCGATGCCTATCGAGGTGGCTTTTTAACCAACGGTAACAACAAATTTCCGCCAAGTATGGCCATGCTTCTGCTTATACGGCAATATGATCGTAACCAGGATAAGCGATGCCTGCAGATGGTAGAGACTACCCTTTCGGCCATGAAGCGAGGCGGTATCTATGATCAGATCGGAGGTGGACTCTGCCGCTATGCCACAGACCATGACTGGCTGGTACCGCATTTTGAAAAGATGCTCTACGACAACGCTTTATTCATTTCTGCTCTGGTAGAAGCCTATCGAGTCACCGGAAAACAGCAGTACGCTGACTGGGCCGAAGACTGCATTGAATACATTCGCAGAGATATGACCGATCCATCCGGAGCATTCTACAGTGCTGAAGATGCGGACTCAGAAGGCGAAGAAGGTAAATTCTATGTCTGGACCGAGCAGGAATTCTTAGAGGTTCTGGAGGAGGCCGGTCTGGAATTAGAGGATCGAAAAAGAATCCTCAGATACTGGGGTTTAAGCGCCCGGGGCAACTTTGAAGGAAAGAATATTCTGCATGTTCCGGTGCCTCCTGATGAATTTGGTGTGGACGATGCATTTTTACAGAAGCTTGCAAAAGCCAGAAAGGCACTTCTATCCCGGCGATCCCGCAGAGAGCGACCCCTCAGAGACGATAAAATCCTCACTTCCTGGAATGGATTGATGATCTCAGCTCTTTCTCTGGCCGGTAGAATTCTTGGAAAACCGGAATACACGGAGCGCGCAAGAAAGGCCGCTAACTTTGTTCTGACAAATTTAACGGAAAACGATGCGCTTTACAGAAGGTATCGAGATGGTGAGAAGAGATACTTTGGCACCCTTTCCGACTATTCATTGTTCGGATGCGGATTACTGGATCTGTACCGCAGTTGTGGCGAACCCGAGTATTTACTTAAAGCCAATGGTCTGGCACAAAAGATAGTAAAGGATTTCAAACCAGAGCAAGCTGCGGCTTTCTATGAATCGCCTCCGGAGCAAACGGAACTCCTGGTTCGCCCAATTGAAGGATACGATGGTGTAATTCCCTCCGGAAATTCTGCGGCTACTCGATTATTTTTAAGTCTTTCTCTCTATGGCTTTGAACCTGCTGACTATCGAAAATGGGCTACACATATCATGAATCATTTCAAGGGAGCTCTTTTTGAATATCCCCAGGCCCATCCTTTCATGTGCACCAGTTTATTCTTAATGCATGACCCGGCCGAGGAAATCGCAGTAACAGCCTCCAAAGCCGATGCTGGCTATTCTGCAATGATGGATTTTCTATGGAAGAAAAGCCATCCGGATAGAATCTTTGCCTACTTCCCACCAGGCCCTCTGGCAGATTCCAGACTGGATGAGGAGCGAGCCTCGGAGATCCCATTATTGCAGGGCCGCATAGATGATACCAGTCCTGCACGAGGGTTTATATGTAAGAATCTGGCCTGCGAAGCTCCGGTCACCGATGCACAGCAATTTGCTCTGAAGCTAGAATAAAGAACCGATGGATCTGTAGGTCTGTGGGCGGCCAGAATTCAATCTTCGAACTATTCCGGTCCAGAGATTGGTTCTAAAGCTTCCATATATCCTGTGTCAGACCTGTATCAGAAGGAAAGACAATTTTAAGATGCCCGGTACCCCAGGAGATCAGCGCCACAGGATGGAAAGGAAAAACCCATAGCTGACATCCAAACTCGTTCTCTGTAACAATACTTCGCTACAGAGAACGATGTATCCAGGTATAATATACCATTCTTCTTTTTTGGTTGAATCATGGACCTGCTCATCTCATAGAAAGGCATGAGTATTCGAAACCTGTTGCGTTTGAATCTTGGCCTTGTCAGTTTATTGCTGCTTGGAGGGATAGTGTTCTCACTGATTGCCCTTTTTTCCGTAAAGACTGATATTCAAAATATTTACGAAATCAGATTCAAGAGCCTGGGTTTTCTGCTGGAGGCCGACCGGGATGCCTACCAGTCCAATCTTGCTGCTCTTCAGGGAATCATGAATGAAAATTCAGATACCAGTGCTGAAATCATCGAAAATCGAGATCAAGTTAAGCAGAGATTCACAAAGTTTCTAACTATTTGGAACAGTGTATCCCGGGATGTGCATCCTGCAATCAAGCAATTCGAATCCCATTACCCGGCCTGGAAACAGATCACAGAATCCATCAGTAATTCCATCGCTGCGGGGAATATAGATAATGCCAGAAACGTATATTCTGGACGTTATCAATCTGAGTTTGGTAGCATGCGCGATGCAATGGATCAGCTTACAGAAGCTTCCAATGCGAAAGCTACAGAAGAGTATCAAAGTAGCATGGCCGCTCTGCGGACCCTGGTAATTACTCTGGCATCCATACTTGGAATTACGATCATCGCCTTGCTGGTCACCTACCCTATGCTCATGCGCGGTATTACAAAACCCCTGGATGAAGCTGTAAATCTTACCAATTCACTGGCTGCAGGCGATTTTACTGCAAATGCGGGTACCCCCAGATCCAATGAGTTTGGCCAGATGATTCGTTCTCAGGCTGAAATGGTCCAGCGACTGAATGAAATACTTCGCAGCGTGCAGGACGGATCGGCCTCTCTTGCTTCCACGGCCGAGGAAATGGCTTCCGGCTCCACTCAGTTTTCCGAAACCGCTCAGTCCACTGCCGGTGCCACCGAAGAGATTTCCGCCACTTCAGAAGAACTTTCAGCAGGAATGGACAATGTGGCGGATCTGGCATCGCAGCAAACCAGCGGAACGAATTCCCTGGTAACTGAGATGGAGGGACTGGAATCGGAGATTCAAGAAATGAATTCCGTGTTGTCCAGAAATAGAGAACTGCTAATAACAATGGGGCAATCCGGCGAGGCCGGTCAGAAATCCATGACAAGAATGAATGAATCCATGCGAAGAATTCAGGATAGCTCGGCCCAGGTGATTCGCATCATTGAAGTAATTACAGGCATTTCGGAGCAGGTGAATTTGCTTTCTTTGAATGCTGCTATCGAAGCTGCTCGGGCCGGTGAGGCCGGCCGGGGATTTGCAGTAGTAGCGGATCAGGTGGCAGCCCTGGCAGAAAAGACCAGCCACAGTATTAAGGAAATAACCGGACTATTGCAGCAAAGCGATGCAGAGGTACAGACAGGGATTAAGGAGGTTTCGGAAGCCACCAATGTAGTGGGCGGTATCCTTACCGGTGTGCAGGATGTGGAAAAAATGGTAAAACGGTTTGATCAATTAATGAGTAGCCAGCTTGAATCAGCCAGTCGAGTGAAACAATCCTCTCATGGTCTTCAGGGGCAGGCAAGAGACATTCTCAGTTCCATGGATCAGCAGCGCTCTGCCATCAATGAAATCGTATCCTCCGTTTCGCACATTGCTGAGTCCGCTTCCACTGTAAGCACTGGAGCAGAAGAAATTGCCCGTGGATCCCAGGAAATAGCCAGACTGGCAGATGAGCTAAACTCCGGAGCCTCATATTTCAAGATTCAAAGAGCCAGTTGATGATTTCGCGGCTATTCTCCGGCTATTCTCCGAGCACTGAGCGGTACACTTTGATATTTTGAAGTGCTGTATTTCGGAAGTCGAAATCCTTCACCCTCTTTCGATTATAACTTCCGTATCTCTTACGAATTCCGGGTTTGCTCATGATGTAGAACAAATTCTCCGCCAGCATACGAGGGCCCTGTGTTGGAGATAACAGGCCACCTTTCTTCTGGTCCACCATTTCAGGTATTCCTCCACCTGAGGTAGCAACCACCGGTAGACCGGCAGCCATGGCATCGAGCACAGCCGTGCCCAGTCCCTCTTCTTTAGAGCTCATCACAAAAACATCGAATAGATTTAGAAATGCGGGAATGTCTTTCCGAAATCCTGTAAAAATAACACGATTCTCTAAGTGCAGCTCTTCGCAAAGTGCTCGCAGAAAACCTTCCAGTGACCCGGCTCCTACTATAAACAATTTCCAGTGCTTTTCTGGTCCATCGGAGCGATCCGTCAATTCTTCCAGTATTCCCACAGCCTCCAGCAAAGTGCGATGGTCCTTATGATCCACCAGGGCAGCTATGTTTCCCAGAATCATGTAACCTTCGCATTGAAACTCCTTCCTGAGATAAGTGGCATCCGGAAGCTTTTTGAATCTTAATGAGTCAATTCCAGAATAAGCCACAGAAATCCGATCCGTCTGGATCCCATCTTGAACCAGGATTCGCTTAACGTTATCTGAAATCGCAATATATCGATCTACAAAGGGACTCTTATACTTTTTTCGACTGAGAAAGTTCGGTCTTGCCGGAAAATCCACGCGACGAGTGACGATAAGTCGAAGTTTGTCCTGATTTCGCCTGGCAAGTAGACCAATGCTATGCGCTTTTGCAGTATGGGCATGCAAAAGCCCGTATCCCTTTTCCAGGGCAATGCGCCGAATCCTGGAAGAAGCCAGAAAGTCCAGCTCCCCCAGAATCGACACTTCTTCTACTTGAATTCCTGCCTGCCGGGCTCTGGCCGCAAGCTCAGACCCTGGAGGCGCAACAATGCATTGCTGGATGCCCTCCTCTGCAAGAGCGATGGCGAGGTAAAGAACCTGCTGCTCTCCACCACGCCAGCTTTTAGCAGTGGTAATGTGAAGGACACCCGTAGATATCAAGACAGGATTTCTCCGAATTTAGAGGAATAATCTTTATCCAGTCTGGCTCCGTGGATTTGCACCACTTCAGAGGCCATGAAGTTGCCCCATCGCCCAGCTTCCTGAGGAGACTTTCCCTTGCTCAGTGCGAAAAGTGCACCGGCTGCAAATGCATCCCCTGCACCGTTTGTATCAATGGCCTTCACCTCGAAACCAGGAACATCGAATACCTCTTTGTTGTGCGCCACAAGAGCACCTTTCTTTCCGTTGGTAATGAAGCCTGTTTCAACAATGTTTCCAATGTATTTCGCCGATTCTTCCAGGGATTCAATCTCAGTAAATCCACGGGCTTCTTCATCGTTCATAAAGACCACATCACAGTAGTCCCGAACCAGTGAATGAAGATCTTCCTTGTATCTTCCTACAAGGAACGGATCCGAAAATGTAAATGTAGGAATGGCACCGTTTTTGCGAGCCTCTTCCAGCGCTTTGTAGCAGGCCTTACGCGGACCTTCGCCATCGAATAGGTAACCTTCCACGTATACATACCTGGATTTAGCAATTCGCTCCGGATCAATATCGCTCTCGGACAGTTGAACCGAAACTCCCAGATGAGTGTACATGGTACGCTCTGCATCCGGTGTTGTCATTACAACGCAGGTTCCGGTAGGACCTTCCTTTTCTTCAATCGGATGGACATCAAAGTGGATTCCTGCATCCAGCAAGTCCTTGCGATAGAATTCACCGTTTGGATCTCTTGCAACCTTTCCAGTATAAAAGCCACTGCCCCCACTTCGGGCAATCCCAATCATTGTATTTGCGGCCGAGCCGCCGCTACGGAGTTCCAGGCTTTTATGGGATAAAGCTGAGAGAAGTTGAGCCTGAACACCGGAATCGGAAAGGGTCATTCCACCTTTCTGTAAATCGTTTTCACGAATAAAGTCATCGTCCACAAATGCAAGCGTGTCCACGATTGCATTGCCAACGCCATATACGTCTGTTGTTTTTTCCATTCGAGATAGTTTTTGGACCCTGGCCCACAAATCAAGGACAATAGACGGCTGAGAATGACCGGACTGAGCCCATCAGATCTTTCCAGAGCTATCCAAACGCTAACCGTCCAAACCCTTGATGAGAGCCTCAACAAGGCAGGTTTCCGGTCCTGGCCAGTCCTATTCCTGACAAATCCTGGATTGAGCCAGGATTATGGATCTTTCCAGGATTAGTACAACCTGTCCTGGAATAACTGCTGACACTGAGTTCCTGAAAGACACATAAGGTCAGGTATGAGCCTCACATTGTGGCAAAGAAGATTGATCCTGTTTTTCAGTTCTGTATTTGGACTTCTATTACTGCGCTTCTTCTTTCTGGTCTACAATGCTCCCAGCCCGGCGCCGCCGGCAGCAGATATTTTTCTGGCATTTCTAAGAGGTCTTAGATTTGACCTGGCCACTGTGCCACTAATCCTTCTACCTGGATTTTTGATCGCAATCTTTGGATTGATTCTAGCCTGGATAGTACCATCAAAGTCCAGAAGCTTCCGTTCCAGTATCCTGGATTGGACTTTTAGAATTGAGCTTGGCTTTCATTTAGTTTATGGTGCCTTCCTTGTAGGATTGGGTCTTTCCAGCGCCTATAACTATAGATTCAATGGTCGCCATCTGGGATGGGAGTTCAGCGCTTATATGAGCGATCTGCCAATGCTTGCGCGGTCATCTCTGGATCAATCCCTGTTCTTTTCATTATTTCTCATCCTTCTAGTAGTTGTATTCTTAATCCTTGCTTTCTGGCTGCCGGCCAGGATCAAAGCCCGAAAAGATCTATCGGTAGGCCGGGAACTCTTTCATCTATTCATCTGGCTTCTCATATTCTTGATACTGGGTCGCGGAGGATTTCAAACCAGCCCCATTCGCACCGCAGATGCATTACAGACCGGAAATGCCTACCTGGATCAGTTATCTCTAAACGGACTTTTCACTGTTTCCAGAGACTTAAGCGATCGAGATCAATTCAGGCCGGTCGTAGAAAGGGATGTGGCAGTATCTGTGGTCCGCAGCCTGCTGGATGAACGGGATGCTTTTTTGAGCTCGGATTATCCTCTACTACGTTTCATGCAGCCAAGGGAAATCGGCAGGCCTGACTTCTCCACAATTCCCGTTCAGTCAGCAAGGCCGGATACGAATCGATTACCCGATGCCAATACCAGTCCGGGAGAGGAAAATCCGCCTAACATCGTTTTATTGATTCTTGAATCAGGTTCTGCATCCTTGCTTTCGCGAAATGGCGGGGATCCTGGCATTCTACCTTTCTTGAATGATCTTGTAAATCGGTCCGTGTACTTCGATCGTTTCTATGCCAGTGGAGGTCGTAGTGCTAACGGAATATTCTCTATGTTCGCAGGACTACCGGATCGTGCAGGCAGAACCATTTTGCGCTCTTCTCAAATTCAGAATCGTTTTGGAGGACTGGCCAGGCTACTAAAGGGCAATGGATATCGAACTTCCTTTTACCATGGTGGGGATGCAGCGTTCGATAACCTGGATCGTGTTTTGCCAGAACTTGGCTTTGATGTGGTCTACGGGCAGGATTCACTGTCCAGAGTGATTGAGGAAAAACCAACATCCACCATTGGCTTCGATGATCAACAGGTACTGAAAGCATTCGAACAGCATCTAAGGGATCAAAGTGAAAAGAATGGTCCCTTTTTTGCCGCCTATTTTTCCCAGAGCACCCATCATCCTTTTTCTATTCCCGCCGACTTTGAAACGATGCTTAGCAAACAGGCAGATACAGCTCAATTAAATGGTTTTTTTGCAGCAGCGCATTTCATGGATCAATCCTTGAAAAGGTTTTTCGAAGAATTGGAAGCCAGTTCCTTTTTCAACAATACTGTTTTTATCATTGTGGCCGATCATTCCCATCATGCAGGTCTCAATTATCTGCAAGATAGGCACATTCCTCTGTTTATTTACGCGCCGGGCTACTGGAAGCCACAGATAAGAAAGGATATTGCATCCCAGTTGGACCTGCTTCCGACAATCCTGGCTATTTCCGGAGGAAATCAAATCTACGCTTCCATGGGCCGAGACTTGAGTCGTAGTTTTAAGGGCAACAATGGAAAGCCATTTGCCTTCTTTGCAGGGGGTAGCGACACAGACATTATTGGGTGGGTGGAATCGGATAGAATCTTGTTTAAACACTTCTTCATAGAACAGGGTGTATTACTTCCCACAATTGCGCCGTTGAATACGGAAAACCTTGCTAATATAGAAAGCAAATTGTACGAGGATTACTTGAAGAAAGCTCAGATATTTTATCAGTTGGCAAGAACACTGGAAAAAGAAAATTCTATCTGGCCGGACTCAGTTCAGCTTGAAAATATATATAGATCTGTAAAGACGAGATAATGAGATGCAGTGCTGGCAAATTTCTCTGCATCGGAATGGGCTCCAATGGAAAGCTTGGAACCAGACCTGGACCTTCAGGAAGCGTCAGAAAGAAATGTTATCTGAAAGGACCTAATATAGTATGCCACAAGGGGACTCCATGAAGTATCAGCTTCTGGCTCAATACAGGGCCTACAAAGAGGGAAAAGATAAACAGACTGAAGAACACCTGTCCGGACTCATATATAGACAAATTCTGTTCTGGCTGGAAAACGGAGCTCCAGATGAAAACTTTTACCTGGAACTGATAGAACTGGCCAGTGAAATAGACGACCCTTTCTTCACAGGGGAGCGAGGTCTTCTGGATCTCTGCTTGCTGGAGCTTACCGAAGCTCTACATTCCTACAGGGATCTGAATGGAAATCAGGATGTCACCGAATTCTATCTGAAAGAAGCCAAACTACCCCTGCTGGCAAGACTGGATGAATCATCCTACAGACTGCAGAAGAATCTGGAATTTAACGAAGTCGATTTTCCAATCTTTGAAATCATCGAAGGCAGTTTCCCTCATGAAACCGCCCAGAACTTCATCCGCGAAAAGGAATGGGTAGATATCTGGCTGGCTCTACGCTATCTGGACAGCCTGGAGGATGAAGGTCAGGTGCTTAATATCCTGGAAAGGATGATGGAAATCCGAAAGCCACTGCCAGAATCATTGATACTTCTGGCCTACTTGATGATGACCAGACCTGAAGTAATGGATCAGTATCTCCGAGGAGAAGATGCTGGAATTACAATTACCGATCGTCTCCATCCAGATCTAATTCAAAATGCCTACGATTGCAGCTATGACTTTGTCTGGAACGGCGAACTTGCTCTTAGCTACATAGAATCCATTGATGCAGACTGGAAAAATGAGGTTTTATTCTGCCTGCTTTCCATGTTTGAGATTAGTCAATGTCAGCTCTCTCCTGCCTGGGTTCAGGCCATTGAAGAGTCCGTTCGAAACCCCTGGCCCTACGATGAACGTCTGGAAAGCGGTGTGTTCAGGCATCAGCCTCTGGTTGAATTCAGCGCAAGTATCATGGCATTGCTTTCCGAAGAAGAGCTGTTTGATGTTCTGGAAACCAGCCGAATCCTGATCTACTTCTTCGAAAACCTGGGCACGTATACCGGTCAGGCCTTTGAGGATATGCTGGAAGCTCTTTGTCGTGTAGAAGGCTTATTTCTCCAGGAGCTCGAATTTCAGCTGGAGCAGTTGATGAATTCCAGCAAAGCACGCATCCAGAAAAGAATGCAACGCTGCGCTCGATCCATTGGCCGCGAAGTGATCTTTAGAGATGGACGGCCAACTCTAATCGATCAGGAAACCACTTGATTCACAGTCCTGGAAGCTTTCAGATCACATTAAAGCTATTTCTTTGTGATCTGGAGTCGCAAATCGAACAATCATCCACAAATTCCGGGAATTTCATTAATCCAGCGGAAATAGCATCTCTGCTTGTACTCAAAGATCGGGGTACCGGCCAGGGAGATCTTCCCGGCGGACGCCTCAATCATGATGAAATCTATGAACCGTTTGAACTGAGCCTGGCTCGCGAAGTCAAGGAGGAGTTGGGAGATGTTTCCTGTGAAATCTATCCCGATCCAATATTTATCTTTCCGCATTTCGTAGAAAAAGATCAGGCCGATGCTCTGGGAGTAGCCTACATAGGACGATTTCTTCGCGGAGGCATCCAACTGTCCGAAGAGCATACTCAGTATTCATGGAGGCCTCTGGAAGCCCTTGTTCCGGAGTCAATGTTTGTGCATACGATGCTTGCAGCAGTACAGCGATTTCATGGTCAGCGCCAATTGTTTCTGGATCGACTGAAATCCGGGCAGATGATTACTTTGCCTTGACCCATTAATTAGAGTTCCTCCTTTGAAACCCATGTCTAGATTCTCGCCAGCGGTAATTTCTATTTTTGTTGTATGTATGGTTTTCTGTTCCCCGGGCGCCCAGGCCAGACAGGAACGGTATTCGGCTCCCCTGTCCCCGGGTTACCATAAGGATTTGCAGGAATCCGGTGTTGCCTATGACATTTATGTTCCGGCTGCGGCCAATGAAAAAGACCAGGAAGTTCCCTACAGACTGCTTCTGGTTCTTCCTGGCTGGAAATTCGATAAATCTAGATGGTTCAAAGAAACGGACCTGAAGCAATATGCGGATCGGCATTCTGTTATACTCGTTCTTCCGCAAATGCATACAAGCCTGTATGCCAGCAGCTACTTTCCGGAAACCAGATTGAAATGGAATCCCTCTCCTGGACTTGCCTTCCTGAACACTAAATTCATCCCGGGATTAAGGAGTAAGTACGGCCTTTTCCAGCCCGGGAAGCAGAACTATTTGCTGGGCTTATCCACCGGAGGACGGGGCGTAGCGTTGATCGCATTGAGTAACCCGGGACTCTTTGAGGCTGGCGCTTCTTTCTCCGGAGACTTCGATCAGAGCGTAATGCCCACAGATAAACTCATGACTGCGCTTTACGGACCATTTGAGCGTTATTCGAAGCGCTGGAGAACCATCGACAACCCGGTGCATCTTGCCGATCAATGGACCATGCCATTGTACCTTTCCCATGGCAAGGCCGACCGAATTGTTCCTCCGGACCAGACTCGCCGCTTCTATGAAGCGATTCAAAGGAAGCAGGGCCCCTCTGTAGATGTGAAACTGAATATGGTAGAAGGCTCGGCTCACGATTTTACGTTCTGGAACCAGCAACTGGAACCTGCATTTCAGTTCTTCGCAAAATACTTCAATGGCAAATAGCTACGATCTCACAGACCGCGAATTCAAAGAAATTCGAGACCTTTTCTACAGCCTGTCCGGAGTATTACTTGCCGACACAAAGCGAAGCCTGATGGCCGGACGACTGGCGAAAATTCTGCGAGAGTTACAGCTCGATACATACCAGCAATATGCGGACTACGTTCGCTCGGATCGATCAGGCCAGGAAAAACAACGACTGGTTGATACTCTGACCACAAATGAAACCTACTTCTTTCGCGAGGATGCCCATTTCGAATTACTGCGAAATGAATTAATTCCGGAATTAAAGAGCCGAAACCGACCGCCAATTACCATCTGGAGCGCCGCATGTTCTACTGGACCGGAGCCCTACTCGGCTGCCATGGAGCTGGCCAACTTACTTGGATTTAGCGGATGGCAGATCTCTGGAAGCGATATTTCTCATAGAACGGTAAAGCAGGCCGCCTCCGGACTGTATCCGCTTGAAATGGTGGAGAGGATTCCAGAGCCCTACAGAAAAAGATTCTGCCTGAAGGGCGTCCGTTCCCAGGAAGGCAAGTTTATCATCCGAAAAGAAATCAGAGATCAATGCCAATTCTTCACCTGGAATCTAATGACTCGACCTGCAGGCTTTGGTCCATTTGATATTATTTTCCTGCGCAATATGCTGATTTACTTTAATCCAGATGAAAAAGAAACCATCATAAGAAATATAGTTTCTGCCCTTCGTCCGGACGGTTATTTGATCGTAGGTCATTCCGAAGCGTTGAATTTTGCACAGTCCTATCTGGACAAGGTGCGGCCTACGGTGTATAGGCCCCTGGGAAGTAACTTTAGCCAGGCAGGTTAGTAAGGGTGCTGCGAAGGAATTCCGTAGAGTTCGGTAGCACTGCTCACTGGTATCAGAACAAAGAATTAGTTTTTCCATGAAATCTTCGATCTTATATTCTCTGGTTTTTACTCTGGCACTGGCCGGAATTTCGATTTACCAGTCTCTACATCTAACACAGCCCAGGAAATTCATCCTGGCCACTGCAAGGCTGGCTCAGACACCAGGCGGTCTTGATCAGCATGATTTCCATGGACCGGCAGCCCTGCTGGATGGCTCCAGAGGATCGACTTCCTACATGTCTTATCCACTGGGACCGGAAGGCAAAAATTATTTCTGGCTGGAAATGGCAGTAAGTCATTTTCCCGAGTTGCTATCCGCTTCAGGCCATAACCATCTATCCAGGAGAGTCCAAGCCACCGGCACACCCTCGGATGGACTGACGTTGCTATCCTCACTTCAGCCGAATCGCTCCATACGATTTCAGCGCCGCATTCCGGATCGAATCAGAATTACAAATGGCTCCTGTGATTCGAATCTGGAAAATGGGAATCAGGGCTTAAACTACAACCCATCTGGTGGCGACGCAAATACCCAACCGTTTGTCAAGATTCGTAGAGCTCGCCTGGATTTCTATTATCGTCCTTTGAATGATCCAGACCAGGACTTTGGTTATCCGCAGTCCAATCCCGTGGGTAGCTTTGAAATTGAAGTGCCGGACCAGGCAATGAACTTTGATTTTCCGTTAAAGTTACCAGAGCCTGCAGATTCTGCCCACTTTCCCGGAGGGATGCATATGATTCTGCTCAAGCTAACCATTCTTGAAGTGCAGCCGGCTACTGCACCGAAAAAGGACACCGCCCGGACCATTCTGGATGCCAGAAAAGAGGGGCCCATTCTATCCATTTGCGAAATTCAATACGCGGATCGTCCGGCCGGAGTGGACGAATCGGAGGATTTTTTCGTTTTCTGGTAAAGGCACTTTAAAAGGCTCAGTACTGATGGCTCAAAATAGACTGAAATATCCATCTCATTGGCTCAAGGCCCATAAAGAGGGCCGACGAATTGCAATGTGCACCTGCTATGATCACTCCATTGCATCTTTAATGTCCGGCACGAACGTGGATGCCATTCTTGTGGGAGATTCCATGGGCATGGTTGTTCAGGGCAAACGCTCCACCGTGCCTGTAACCCTGGATCAAATCATTTACCACGCAGAAATGGTGCGCCGTGGAGCCCCGGAACAGTTCCTGATCGTAGATATGCCTGCCGGTAGCTATCATTCTTCGATTGAATCGGCCGTGGACAATGCAATGCGAATTATGAAAGAAACCGGTGCCGATGGAGTTAAGCTGGAGGGCTCATCGCCTTTTCTGATCCAGGTGGTTACCAGGCTGGTGGAATCCGGCATTCCGGTGATGGGTCATACTGGACTTACTCCACAGAGCGTACTTACGGCCGGCGGATACAGAGTGCAGGGAAAGACCACTGAGAGCGCTGCTCTTTTAAAAGAAGCAGCCCTTTCGCTTCAAGAAGCTGGATGTTTCGGTCTATTACTGGAACTGGTAGAAGCCAATGTAGCCCGGGAGTTAACTGAAACCCTGAACATCCCTACCATCGGCATTGGTTCCGGCGCAGGAACATCTGGTCAGGTCCTGGTACTGCACGATCTTCTGGGGCTGGATCCAAACTTTTCACCGAAGCATACCAGGAAGTTCACTGATCTGGCATCCCCCATAGTCCAGGCTTTAAACCAGTATGCGGATGAAGTGCAAAACGGTAGCTTTCCCGGTCCAGAAAACTCCTTCTTCGCTGAACCCTGAAATCTAATACCGAACCTCTATTGTAGATTCAGTGTTAGGGCAAGTCATTGGATCAATTGAAGGATTAATTGGATGCTTCCGGACGAAGCAATGTCCGGGTCTTCAAGTCATGGCGAATCCGACGGTTATCGAATGCCCGGATCAGCTTCCGGATCGCTGTCAAGTATTCCAGCAACATGCAAAGTGCAGATCTGCCCCCACTCGCGACAAAAGGCGAACCCGACGGTTATCGAATGCCCGGATCAGCTTCCGGATCGCTGTCAAGGATTCCAGGAACATGCAAAGTGCAGATTTGCCCCCGCTCGCGACAAAAGGCGAACCCGACGGCTATCGAATGCCCGGATCAGCTTCCGGATCGCTGTCAAGGATTCCAGTAACATGCAAAGTGCAGATATGCCCCCACTCGCGACAAAAGGCGAACTCGACGATTATCGAATGCCCGGATCAGCTTCCGGATCGCTGTCAAGGATTCCAGTAACATGCAAAGTGCAGATTTGCCCACACTCGCGACAAAAGGCGAACCACGCTGCGCCCCGGGCCCTCGAGGATGGCATGCCGAGACTGAATGAGATATTCAATGATACTCAAACAATTTATTGGACTCTGACATTTAATTGCCTATAATTGATGAATGAATGTCTTAGGACGAACTCTGGCTTTTCTGCTGATTGTCATCCATGGCGGTTTGCTAATCTGGGCCCTGGTCGGATTTCTAGAATTTCATCCTGAGTGGGTTTTTACCGATATTTCCAACCCTCTGTTCGGTCGGACCACTCTACTCTGGCAATGGTCCATTGTTGCTGTGGCATCCCTGGCCTACCTTCTGGGGTTTGGTTTTCGCATGCACTGGCTTCCGGAAATCATGACTGTGTTTTACGGAGTGATGGCTATTACATGTGCATATCAGACATTTTTCATATTGTTACACGACTCTAGATTTATGCAAATGGCAATCGAGTTTCTGGAATACACTCTGATTCTCTGGATTCTATACAGAAATGTCTGGTTTGAGCGATGGCTGGGTCGAAAGCAGAATACTCCTACAGGCTCTGTTGAAACAGACAGATAGATTGCCGATTTCCGATTGGAGCAGCCGGGTTGTGCCCTGGAGATACAGCGAAGCTTAGAATTCTAACGCATCCATTCTTGCTGAATCTGATCTGTGGTAACAGACGATGGCAAAGAGCGCTCATAGCTTTCTTTTTGGAACTTACGAATCTGCTTCTGGATTTCTTCCGGAAGTTCACTAACATCTCTTTCTCTGGGCAGCTGACTTTCCATACTATAATAGATGTCTGCGGCCAGCGTCATTCCCGGAGTCTGGGATAGCTGCTGCGAATACTCATCGTATAGCATGTCTTCAAAAATATCCTGGCGGTTTCCGCCATAGAGCGGATTATCCTCTTTATTGATAGTCTTTCGCATGCTATCCAGCATCATATCAAAGAAAAGCCCCTGAAACTTTTGTGCCGTTTCGTAGAGTTTCTTTCGCTCGCCAGTAAGTTCCATCTTCGCTGGATCCGGACGAGTTTCAATATTCGAAGAAGAGTGCCTGCCCTGCAATTCCTGGGGAATCGGCTTATCCAGAGAGATATCCATACTATGAATGTCGGTTCTGGCTGGAATTCCTGAAGTAAAAGGAGATGTAATAATGAAGCTTAAAGTTCCCGGGGTCTATGTCAACGAATGTCCTGGGCCTGGTAATAGCCACCAGCAGAGGTCCCCGGATCACCAGGAGGTATGGCGCATCCGCATAGATTTCCCTTGCATGCTATGCCCTGGAAGGCCTGCCAATGAATTTGGAGGCCGCAGAAAGGGGGAAATTACATGACTACCAGTTCAGCATGCAGGGCGCCCGAATCTCTTAGAGCTTCCAGAATGGATATGATATCCTGGACTGTAGCTCCCATTTCATTCAGGGCTTCCACTATCTCGGCAATAGAGGCACCGGAAAACTCCCTGGTTGTTTCCCGGGCCTTTTCATTCCCAGCTGGAGGGGCCACATAGACTCCCTGGTATGCTTCCCTGGATGAGTTGATCTGGAGCTGAATCCCGCCTCTTGAAATGGCTACTGGATCAACCCGAATTTCGCCGCCCATGACAATAGTGCCGGTTCTTTCATTGATAACCACTCGGGCCGGATAACTGGGCTCAACGCGAAGCTGTTCCACCTGGGCAATCCAGGATACAGGCTCTTCGTTCTCTGGAACGGTTATCACCACCGACGAACCGTCGATGGCTGCTTTGAGTTCTGGAAAGCTACTTTGAACCTTCTTATGTACACGGTCCAGCGTCGTAAAATCAAACGATTTCAGCTGTATTCTAATTTCTCGGCTTTTGAAAAGGCTTTCCTGCAAATCCTTTTCTACCATAGCGCCATTGAGAACTACACCTACGGTGCGGCCTGCATCATCGTTTTGATTTCTTCGGTCCGTGGCTGAAATAACTCCCTGAGCCACGGCATAAATAGTATCGTTGCCTGCCTGGAGAGGCGTTTGAATCAAAACTCCGTTTTCCAGGCTCTTCGCATCTCCAATGCTGGATACAGTTACATTGATTCGATCCCCTTTTCGTGCGAAAGCTGGAATCTCTGCGGTTACGATCACCGCTGCAATGTTTCTTGCTCTCAGCTCCTTTTCCGAAAAGTTCTGACCCAGGTTACCCAGCAAATTCTGGATGGATGTGCTGGCCAGGGTGCTTCTGGTATCGCCAGTTCCTGGAAGTCCAACAACAATTCCATACCCCAGAAGCTGATTGGTTCGAACCCCCTGAATTCTGGCCAGGTCTTTTAGTCGAACCCCTTTTTCATTGGAAGGCTCCTCGCCTCTGGAAGTCATGGGAAGAATTACAAAAACAATCAGAAGAGCGATTAGAATACCCGGCAGCCTGATTCTGCCGGCAAGGCCCGGGCGCTGTGAATTCAGAAGTCTCACTGGCTAACTTCTCCACTTTCGCCCAGGATCCGGTTCAAGTACTCCAGCAGGATTTGTTGCTTTTCAGCATCGCTTAACTCGGCGCTGGGCTGAGCCGGATCTCCGGGATTTTCACCTGCATTCTGTTTCATCTGAATATTATCGCGGCTGGCATCAGGTCCGCCCTGAATCACAACCTGAAGATCGGCCACCCTGGATGAATGGATGGTTTTACCGGGCATGATATCTCCAGCATTGACTCTACCCGTTACCTGCACTGCCTGTCTTGCAGTTCCCTGTTGATAGGCCAAAAGTTTGGTACCACTGAAGGTTACGGTACCTGTGTTCTGATCAATTCCCTGAATCGTTACGGCCAGATCCATAACCAGACGGCCTCTGCTTCGGATCCGGGCATCTTTTTTCTCAGTTATGGTGCGGGTATCGTCCGCCGGAGGAAGGAATTCGAATAGTTTGGAATCGGGAACCATCTTGATCTGCACTTCATCCATCAAATCCCCTTCCAGAAGATAATCCACAACCATGGGTTCTCGGATCTGCAATTTCAGGATTTCGCCTTCTCGCAATTCTATTGAGATTCCATAGGGATTTTTGTCCTGCCAGAGGTCTTCTGCATTTAGAAAAGCCCCGCGTAGGATAAGAGGTAAAACAAATACGGCCAGAGCTGAAAGTAGAACTGTCGCTACAAATGAGTAGCCCTGGGATCGCAATTGTCTGTGCCTTACAATTTCTCTGGATTCATGGCTCATAGACGGCGCTCCTATCTGAAACAATTCGCGCTTTCTTGATAACTGATTTGTTCCTAAAAGCCAGAATTCGCACAGGGATTTGATCTCCCACATTGCCATCCTTGTAAGCAACGCAACGAATCTTCAAAACCAGTCCAGGCTTCTGATATATCAAATCCATGCTCTGGCCACGACGAATATCCGGAGTTTCCTGGATGGCCGGTGACTGCAGCACGTCTCCCTTCTTCACGGGTGCATTTAGCTTCCAACCATGGATGTTTTCGCCTGAATAATCCTTTAACTTTCCATCCGTGTATCGGACTTCTAGCTTATAGTCCCCTTCCTTGATGGTTTCTCCAAAGTTCAGATTTCTCTGAGCAACAGGCACTCGAACCTTTTGAAGAATGCGAACTGGCACGGTCTGTCTGAAAATAATTCTCTTTCCCTGCTCGGGATCCATTACATCCACTGTAATGTTTCGGTGCCCCGGACCAGGCTGAAGACCACTGAATTTGATAATCGAATGCAGTCTGGAATTGTACAGAATTCCTTTCCGGGCTTCTACGCGATAGAGTCCTGGATCGTGCGGACTGTTTTCCATAATGCCTTCAAAGAATTCCCCGGTTTCTGTAGCAGACAGCTTTTCTGTCAGTGGAATGACCCAGATGCCCTTGCCGTAAATACTGCTCTCTATTCCTCCGCTTTGAAGCAATGCCTGTTTTAATCGATCATCCGAAAGATACAGAGGTGCATCCAGACTTTCCATCACCACCTTTTCGGAGAATTGCATGGAAGCCCCATCCAGGGTGCCCAGATCCGATAGTTTCACAGGAAAGCTCTCTATAACAGCCACTGGCTTCAGCTTGAGAGTCAATGATGGATGACCCTGATTTGCAAAACTCTGGCTTTCTCCCTGTAAGAATGATGGAAGTAGCAGACATGGAAGTAATACCAGAGTAGCCAGTCGATGCATGCCAACTCCTCCGAACAGAGAACGGATTAGCCCGAATTGAACCGGGGCACAAAGGCTGGATTTTGACACTGGCATAAAGTACCTGTATTGGATGAAGTCCAGAACTGCGATCCCACAACTTTGCAGGTAAAACATGAATGTAGAAAAAAGGCATCCGAAGCCGAAGCTTCGGATGTAACACAGGATACGCGGTCTTGGAAAAAACACAGTATTGCACCTGCGCAATTAGCGCTTCATCGAAATGGCTGTGCCCAACATAGAATCAGACGTCATTACGGCTCTAGAGTTCGACTCATAAGCCCGTTGAGCCACGATCATATTCACCATTTCTTCCACGAGCTTCACATTGGACATTTCCAGAAAGCCCTGCAAGATGGAACCCATACCATCCAGTCCCGGAGTTCCCTGGATTTCCGGTCCTGAGGCCACGGTTTCCTTGAACAGGTTTTGGCCTATGGCCTGCAACCCCGCCGGATTCACGAATCGATATAGATCAATCTGACCGATTCTGGTGGGACGAATTTCATCTCCCACCTTTACTGTAACCTCTCCGTTCTCGCTTATTTGCAGAGAATTATTGATAGCACCGGGGGGCAGCGTAATCGGTGGTTCCAGTAGGTACCCGTTGGAGGTTACAATTTGCTGATTGGAATCAATCTTGAAGGATCCATCCCTGGAATAAGCGAAGCTACCATCTGGCATCAAGATCTTAAAGAATCCCACTTCAGAGGTAATGGCCATGTCGAATTTATTGCCTGTGGACTGCAGGCTTCCCATTTCAAATAGCTTCTGGGTGGCTGCTACTCTAGTTCCATGTCCCACATAAACGCCGGTGGGGATTTCGCTCACGGCAGTGGCCGGAGTGCCCGCAAGGACCTGTTGCTGATACACCAGATCCTGAAAATCGGCCCGATTCTTCTTAAAGCCTGTGGTGTTCACATTGGACAGGTTATTGGAAATCGTGTCCATGTGATACTGCTGGGCAATCATGCCCGTGGCGGCGGTCCAGAGAGATCTTAACATATCATCAGCATCGGCCTTATTTACAGAAAAATTAGAATAAAGAGATAGTCGCTGGAGACATATTTCTCTGATTCAGACTTCAGACTTCAGGCCCCAGGGCTCGGGGATCAGACTTCTTTGCGAATTACGAGACAGCGATTCGTATTTGTTCCCCGGGAGTTGTTGGTCACTTTCCAGCAATTTGCCAGCTTGGTGAATTCCTGCTGATTGATGCAAATTTCCCGGGCAACCACTCGCCCGCCACCCTGCACTTCTAGAGGAAGCATTTCTGCCATTTCTCTTTCCAGAAGGATCAACTCATTTCCAGAGATCACTTCACCCACTTCAATAATTGCATGGCCGCCTGGTTTTAGCACTCGTCCAAATTCCCGGATAGCCTCTCGCATAAAGTCCTTCCATTGCTCCAATCGTGCAAATACGGCAAGGGGAAGCTCATCCATTTTATCTTCTACGCCCAGAAACCAGGCCCGCATCCAGTTATCCTTCTTATAGTCTACTTTATCCAGAAATGGAGGAGATGTAACAATTAGATCTACGCAAGAGGTTTCCACTCCATCCAGGTTGCGAGCATCGCAAGACAGATAACGATTCATGGATGCAGCGCTATTAAATGAAGGATGCAATGGGGCAACCAGATCCCTCTTCATCTTCTTATGAATCCTTTCTTTGATTGCTTTGTATTCAGGAGTCAGTCCCCTTTTTCGATTATTCTTTCTTTGAGCATCCGGCATGATGGAAATCTGGGGAAAGGAATAGACCGAGAAGAATCCATCCGAGTGACCGTGTAGCCGGGAAAGAGCGGTCAATGCAATATAAGATAGTGCGCTGTCTTCTGGATCATTCAGATGCAATTGCCTCAGGTTATGAATCTCATGAATGGTTTTTTCATGAAAGAATGGCTCCAGACGAAGAAAGTCTCCATCCGTTACATTACTCTTCTTCGAAGAAAGCTCGATAGAATCAAGCCTCTGTTGCAGTTCTGACAGTTCTGGAATTCTTCGACGGGCCCGTCCTAGAAAGCTGGCTATGGGACTGAGATCATTGTGAATCCCGGAGAATCCGTTTAAATTAGATTGTATTGTGGTTGTACCCCGTCCGCCAAATGGATCCAGAATCAGAGCCTCTTGCTTATCGCCTAGAAAACGTTTAATGAAATAATCCGGTAGCTCCGGTTTGAAACTGGCCCGGTAGCTTACTGTATAATGGATAGGATGCATCTGCCGCTGCCTGGAAGTCCATAATTCTCCCACCGTTTCCGGAACATCCGATGCCTTGTATCGATTGTCTGAAAGCGGGCGAACTTTACTATCTGGCAGAATACTGCGCTGGCCCACAGCAGCAGCGGCGCTAACTTTTGATACGGACCGAGGGGTATTTCCTGAAGCGGACCGAATCTTCTTTCCTGGCTGTTTAGATACGACTGACCTTTCTGCCTCTCTGGCTGTAGTTGCTCCCAATGCTTTCCCCTTCCGGAGACCGGATCCCGGCTCCCTTATCTAAATGCGAAGACCTTGCAATCCCGGGCAGACACCTGGATTGCTGATCGGGACTTCTGTGTATGAATCGGATCGGAAGGCAAATCCCGGCTCAAATTTTCCGCCTGCCGGCCTGGAAGGGGTGGCCTGAGCGGGCCCCATCTATTTTTTTGTTTTCACAGGGCTTGCCGGATGAGGCAGCTCAATACTATCAGACCGCAACAGGGAGGAATCAGTTATATATGGAGAAGAAGATTGTATTTGTGGATAAAGATGAATGCACCTCCTGTAATCAGTGCGCAGACAATCTTCCGGTGTATTTTCAAATGGATGATGATGATCTCTCAGAATCTCACAACAATGGAAATAACATTAATGATGCACAGATCCCGGAAAAGGACTGGGATAATGTTCAAAATGAAATCGATGAATGTCCCGGCGAATGTATTCACTGGAAAAAATAGACTCTAACTACCAGCCTGGCAAAGCAGTGTTTTCTACATCCCGATTCCTGGAACAGCGCCTGCATTGGCTCTAACTTTCATTTTTCCTGCCTTTCCTAAAAAAGTTCTACATCAAATTTGAGTAAGCCTCCGATCAATAAAGCGAGGAAGACACGGAGGGTTACTCATGATTATCAACCACAATATCAGTGCCGTTAATTCGCACCGCACACTGAAATTTCATGACTGGGATTTATCCAGGGACATTGAAAAGCTTTCTTCAGGTATGCGGATTAATCGCGCTGGAGATGACGCGGCTGGACTGGCTGTATCTGAAAAGATGAGAACACAGGTTCAGGGACTGCGTCAGGCAGAAAGAAATGCCGAAGACGGTATCTCTTTCATTCAAACCACGGAAGGTTACTTGCAGGAAACGGCATCCATCATTCAAAGAATTCGAGTGCTGGCTGTACAATCTGCTAACGGCATTTATTCCGCAGAAGACCGCCAGCAAATCCAGGTAGAGGTTTCTCAGCTAATTGATGAAATCGATCGAATCGCATCTCAAGCAGAATTCAATAAAATGAAAATGCTTACAGGTTCCTTCGCTCGGCTGAACCCCACTGCCTCCATGTGGTTCCACATTGGTCCCAATATGCACCAGCGCGAGCGAGTGTATGTGAATACCATGACCACTGCAGCGCTGGGTCTGAGAAATCCGACAGTACTGACCTTTATCTCAATCAGTACTCCAGGCAAAGCCAACTCGGTGATTGGAATGGCCGATGAAGCTCTAAAGCGTATCTCCAAGCAGCGAGCTGACCTGGGTGCATACCAGAATCGACTGGAACATGCAGCCAAGGGACTGATGAACGCTTACGAGAATATTCAGGCCTCGGAATCTCGCATTCGAGATACCGACATGGCCGAGAGAATGATTAGCTTTACCAGATACCAGGTTCTGACCCAGGCCGCCACAGCCATGCTGGCCCAGGCAAATCAGAAGCCTCAAACGGTAATGCAGCTACTCCGATAATCTCCTCAACCTGAAAAAAGCACAGACTGGCCGGTGTAGAATAGCCCTGCTACTGCACCGGTCATCAGGCAGGCCAGGTTGGCCGATATTAGAGCGCGCACAGCAACAGAAGCTACTTCTTTTGTTTTCTCAGGTACAATGGCTGTAATGCCGCCAGCGAAAATCGCCAGGGATGCAAAATGTGCAAACCCACAAAGCGCATAGCTGACGATGATTCCGCTTCGTTTATCCAGAGTGCCTTCAGCCAGAGCATTGGATAGATGCTGATAGGAGGCTACCTCCGTGACAATGATCCTCTCCCCTACTATACGCCCGGCTTCAAGAGCCTGTTCCGGATAGATACCCATCATCAAAGCAAAAGGATAGAATACATATCCAAGCAGATCTTCCAGGCTAACTACCGTGCTGCCATCGCTTAGCCATCCAGAGATGCTTTTTAGCATCAAATTTACCAGCTCCACAAGGCCCAGCACTGCAAGAAGCAAAGCCACAATTCCCAGGATCAGTTTCATTCCGCTGTTCGAACCACCAATGATTGCCTCAATCAAGGAATCTTCTTTCTCATAATGGGGATGAACATTCATTCCAAGGGTTTCTGGCTGTTCCCTTTCTGGAACCAGGATCTTGGAGAAAATGATGGCAGCCGGAGCGCTGATCAAGCTTGCAGATACTAGATGGCCTGCAATTTCCTGAAATTGTCCCTGCAAAGTCAATACATAGAGAGCCAGAACGTTGGATGCTACGGTGGCCATACCCGCTGTCAGAACAGTATGCAATTCGCTTCGGGTCATCTTCTGCAGATGGGGTTTAACGGTCAGAACAGATTCGATTCCTACAAAGATATTGCTGGCTGTAGTCAGTGACTCGGCGCCGGATGTGCGAAATAGCTTTGTAAAGACTCGTGCAAACATTCGCACAAGAAAGGACATGATACCAAAATAGTACAGAACGGAGATAAGAGCAGAAAAGAATACAATAGTGGGCAGGGCCTGAAACATTAGAATGAAACCCAGGCTGCCTTCCTCCCCCGGCCCAAGAGCCAGAGGGCCAAACAGGAACCTGGCACCGGCTGCAGCCGCATTGACCAGGGCCAGCACTCCGCCGTTGATCCATTGAAATACAGTAGTTCCGCCAAAGGGCGAAAAAAGAAAACCTGCAATAAGGAATGCCAGAATCAGGCCCGCCAGAACCGGCTTCCATCGTAATGCTTTCCTGTTTTCTGAGATTAAATAGGCAATGGCAATTAAGCCAAAAATGCCCAGCAAACTGATTCCATTATACCAACTCATCCGGTTACTGCTCCGGATTGAGGCCTTACAGGCAATGAAATTTCCCGGCTTCCAGTAAGGTTCCCAAATCAGTCCGGAAAAGTGTAGCTTGAGCAAAAGGCGATACCGATTTCTATTGCTCAAAAAGGCATTACCCGTATAGTTTGCCCGGATGGAGCGTCCGAACCATTACTCTGATCGTGCCATTCTATTATTTAGCGCGGGACTGGCCTGTATTCTGGGTCTGGCCTGGCTTACTGAGACTTTCTTCTTTTCCATCTATCAATTTCAAGACTGGGATCGGGCGGGCAACCGGATGTCCCGATATTTCATGGAAAGCGGGTACGGTCTTCGCCCGCTCGGTATATTGCTTCTATATTGTGGCTTGCTCACCCTGCTCGGTAACGTACTGAATTACTTTCATCTACCCAGGCTCTTTCTGGGCCTGGGGGCTGGAATCAACTCCCTGTTGATTCTCTGGCCTTTGATTCGAGTAGTTGTTTACTATTATATGCGGCTGGAAGTAACCATGGATCTGGCGCTCTACGGACTAACCGAGATCCGGGGATTGATCTTTGCCACAGCTCCAGATGCGCTCAGTATAGATTTCACCCTTCCAGGGGTTTTTCTACTATTCTGGATACTGAGCGCTGGCTGGGCCTATACATTTCATCGCTGGCTCCGGGCTCCTCTTTCGCCCGAGCCCTATAAACTCAAACCAGTTGGGGCCTCCATTGGATTGCTAATCCTGCTGTCCGGACCTTTGATGGCCTTTGTAGCTCCCACTCAAGACCATCAGAGGGTGGCCAACCCAGATGAGGGGCAAAAGCAGCCTGCAAGCGGTAATTCTCCCTTCCCTCTGGAGGAGCAACTGGAACTAAAACAACATCCACATCAGAATTTCTTCGCAGAGAGATTCGGATTCAATCTACCGGCCAATACAAATGTTGTTATCATTATCCTGGAAAGTGCCAGAGAGGAATTTGTGGATCTGGAACGATCCAAATTCTTCGCTCCGAATCTAAGAGAAACTATAGTTGCGAAGCATTTCTTTGTGCCGGTGCCTCACAGCTCCAACTCTCATTACTCCATGTACACAGGGATGCACAGCGGTCGGGACTTTAATGAACTGTATGGTCAATTACAGCCTGGTACTACAATGCCGGTTTTGCTGCAGAAACTGGGATACAAGAATCACTATGTGTATACAGACAGCACTGCCTTCGAATCAGAAATTATAATGCTACGCAAGCTAAATATGAGCATTATCGAAAAGGCAGACTTCATGAAGCGAAAGAATCCGGAAACTGGCGAACCATATGCCAGTTTTCAATTCGGTCTGGATGATGTTGCCCTGGTTCATGAAACCCAGAATATCCTGGATAGTGTTCAGGAACCATTCACCATGACTGCGGTGATGACCAATTCGCATTATCCGTATCATAATCCCCATCCAGATCAATTCAATCGGTTCGATAACACGAAGATTCGCGGCCGGCATCGAAATGGAGTCGATTATGGTCTGCACATTGCAGATCGCATTGTAGAGGAATTCCAGAAAAGGGATATGGCAGAACGAACATTGTTTATCCTTATCTCAGATCATGGAGAGAGCTTTGGCGAACGCGGGGCCCACGGACATAGCTTCAGTATTTACAATGAGGAGGTACGGGTACCCCTGGTCTTTCGACATCATCAGTTTCACCGAGTCTGGCAGGAAGATCCATTGCCCCGAGCCACAATGCTGGATCTATTTCCCACAATTTTCGATATGCTAGGTTTATCCTACGATGGCACACGACATGGACGTAGCGCCTTTGATCCGAACTATCAATTCCATCTTCCTCTCTGGGTCTGGAGAGTAGATGACTTTCGCGGTTATATTCTGGGCGATACGAAATGGATCTACTCGGACCCGGAACAGACTATATACAGATTGGATCTCCATGATCAGATTCAGGCTGCATGGAGCGATGATCGCATGGATGGACATGCAGAGAAGTTTGTGGAAACTCTACAGGCTCTGGATATGGGACTTGCCCCAGGCAAGGTTGGAGTTGCAGGACAAATATTATCTCCTCCCCTTCGCATGGGACCCTTTGCCACGGGCGCCAGTTTCCATGGCGGCGGAGGCAAGTTGTATACGGACTGTGATCAGCTACCGCCTCATATTGAATGTGCACTTCCGGATGAATCTGTGGAACTCAGGGGAGATCCGCAACGCCGGGTACCTTTTATAAATGCCCAGGGCGAAGAGGTGCTGGTCCATTGTCCATTCTGTGTTGGACCCTAGTACATAAAATGATGCAACCTGGACTTAATATCCAAGATTGGAATCCAGGATTCAATCGGCATGAATCGCAGTAAGGAAAGCCAACTTTACTGCACAAGGAAAAACGAATATGCTAAAGAAATCTATCAATCTAATCATCTTACTGGCTCTGACCATCCTGGTGCAGAGCCTACCGTCAAAGCTGCAGGCAGCCTCGGCCATTGCATACAGTCCTCAGGCCTACGGATACAGCTTCAACGTGGCAACGGTGGAAGAAGCAGAACGCCTGGCCATTGAAATGGCCAAAAAGCATGGTGGTATCGATGTGAAGATACTGGTATCCACAGACAAACATGGATACGGAGCCATCGCTGCTGACGGAAATTTGCTGGTGGGTGTGGTAGGCTATCCGGACCTTCGCAGCGCAACTCAAAAGACTATCAGCGAATGCGTAAGAAAAGGGTGCAAGCAACCAAGACTAATCGCTACCTGGTACGATCGGGGTTACTAATAGTTTATCTTTCCGCTGAATTGGATCGGGTATCCGGTATTTGCAGGTCGGCCATCACTCCATAATGGTCCGATGGAGGGATCTCTTTCCCTCTATACTTCAATACTTTTTCCGTTCCAAGCAAAACCACATTCTGAAGTTTCCAGGAGTCTTCAAACAGAAATATATAATCCAGGCGCCTGCTTTCCTCTCCTTCGAAGCGAAACATCAAGGAAAGCGGGTTTTCCTCCTGATTCCAGGTCAGACCCGGATGCTGTCCATGCATTTCCCTCCATAAATCCCTGTGGCCCCTGGGAATGGAGCGGCGCTCCGGTTCTGCTTTTGCTTCATCGCCAAAGTTGAAATCCCCCAGCATGATTGCAGGTTCCTTGATTAAGGGTGAGATACTTCGAATCTGTCTGGCGCGAATCGGGCCATCATTCAAATAGCTTTCCAGATGTAGATTCACTAGAGAGAAGGTACGGGAGTTTCCAGGACGGTTCTGGCCACCGCTTTCTATGCGAAACTCAACTCTCTGAGCATACCTTCCCATTCGCCCGGGCAAACGATAGTACCGACTGGAAACCACCGGCAAGCGGCTGGCCACTACCATCCTCCCCTTTATCCAGGCTGCCTTTCCAGGAATCAGTCGATAGGTTTCTGAAAACTGGGTATCGCTCTTTAGAAGTGCATAGTACTCGGGAGTCATCTCCTGAAATGCGATCACATCTGCGTTGGAGGAGACCAGAATCTGACTTACCGCCCTGGCCCGTTCAGTTCTAAGGAATTCCCGGAGCGAAACATTATAGGTAATGATCCGAAGGGAGGGCCCCTCTTCACCTGGATCGGAAATGGCCGGTGGTTCATTTCCTTTTAAATCCTCTGCAGACGGACCGGCACAGCCGGTTATCAGAACAACGATCAGGACGCAGCAGAGATTGTAGAATCGTCCAAAAGTCATAAGCAGAATGCCTCCGGATAGATCTAAGGTCGGAACATTAGTGGCAACCGTTTATTGGACCGGTGCTGCTCCGGGTTCGGGTCGCTTTTTTTGTAGAAGAGAGGCGGGCCCTCTGCTCCTCTGGATGAAATGTCGGAGGATGTAAGAAAAGTCAACGACCCGGAACAGCTACGACAGATCTGTGCAAAGATTTTCACCCGACTGCCGGTTCGGATAAAGGACGGAAACCAGGTGGAATCTGTTCGGGTTAGAAACTATGAAGCTCCGCTTCTAACGGTGGAGCACAATCGGCCGGATGCAGAAATCAGAATCTTAATAGTAAATCATGATCAGCATCTTATGCTCCTTGAATGCAGGGTGCAGGAAAGACTTGAGCCCGGTAAGGAGAAGCTTCATCCTGTCCGACTTCATCTAAAAAGAAAGATCCGAAAACAAAAACGAGTGAGTCTGGCTTCTGATTCGGGCAAACTGGTTGTGGATGATCTAATAACGCTTAGATCTATTCCGGAGGGGCTTTCCAGAGTTGATGAGAAAACGGATTCTCCCTTCAAAGAGGCGCTGGCCCAGCTAAAGACCATTCAATCCATTGCAAGGTTAACGGTGCGTAAATCCTTCAGACTGGATAATCGGATGCGTGCGATGATGGCCCGAAACGTTCCAATATTTATTCCAGATCGAACCAGCGGCAAGGTTCCCGGTTTTCCTGTCATTACTATGGAAGAGTACAGGAAGATTCTGAACTACGAGCCTCATCCAGATCAAATCCTTAGCGAAGTCTCCATTCCAGTCAGGTTCAAGGGCCTGTACTTGATGGGCGTTGCCACAATTATCTCTTCAGAGCCCATGACAGATCATCATTACGAAGCTGTAGAAGAAATTGTGAAAAGCCTGGAAAAGGAAATTCTGGATAGGCACATAGTTCCTTCCAATCCGGAGCATTGTCCGGTGGTGGACATTAACAGTGGTGGTGCTGGTATACTACATCCTCACAATCCGCATGTGATGCGCGGTTTTTTGCCAGGCGAAGAGGTTACCTTTGATCTACATTTTCCCGGTGAGAAAGCCTATGCAGTTCAGGGTAGTATTCGAAATATAAAAAGTCTGGAACGTGCGCACCGTATTGGTCTGGAATTTGAAGACCTGCCCGGTGAGGTTCAGTCCGAACTGGAAGAATTCCTGCGTCAGGTCCAGTAGTACTGGACAGTTTATTGCATGAATTGCTACTGACCGTTAGGCCATCCGGCCATTCCACAAACCCGGTAATAAATATGCACGAAGATTCCAATATTGAAGAAGAAGCGTTATTCAGTAGCGATCCTGAATCGGAACTCTTTCCCTCATTACTTGAGAGAATGCTACTCATCTATGCTGCCCTGGTAGCTGAAACAGAAGATGAAGATGCACTAAATCAAATCTCAGATACGTTTGAAACCGACTATCATGAAGCAGAAACCAGACTTCTGGACTTCGAGCAAAAATTGATCGATGAATACTATAGACAGGCGAATATCGCTGAACTGGAATTCTTTCCTGATGAAGATCCAGCCCGAGCAGAAATCAAACACAGACTGGCAATCAAGAAGGTAGTAGCCTATTTCTCCTATGAGGATGATCCGGCAGAAATGGCAGAAGCTCTTTCCAGTATCGATACAGAGGCCAAACAATTGCTGGAAACCATAAAATCGGATCCGGAAGAAGGAATCGAAAAAGTGGATGTACTGCTTGCTCTATGGGAAGTGCAGGCCCTGCAAAGCCTGTATCCGGATTTATTCCAGGAAGAGTAACAGACAATGATTGGAGATGAAACCGGTGCATCGAAAAGCGAACGATGCATCATCTCGACAGTAGCCTAACTTCTACGGACTGTAGCTGATATTGTGGACTGCGGATTGAATATCCGGGCAGGACGGTTCGCAAGTTGAAGTCCGGGCCCGGAATCACCGCAAGGGCAGACAGGGTATCATTTCAGGATTCCCTGCGAAACATGGATTCCTGGCTGCAAAGCAACTCTTCGCAAAGACCACCGGTTATGCCCTGGCTTTACTTCTCTTACCGGATTTTTTACTCTTTTTGGCTACTGCACTTTTAGACTTGCTGGCTTTATCGGCCTTTTTTGATCCGGATTTTCCCTTTCCATTACTGCTATTTGGGCTGGATTTCTTACTGGAAGACACAGAGGCCACAGCTGCTCTGCCGGCTGGCGACGCTTCCCTTCCCTGAAGCAGAGGCTTAAGAAACTGTCCCGTGAAACTGTGGCTCTTACCGGAGACATCTTCCGGGCTCCCTTCTGCCACAATGGTTCCTCCTCCATCTCCACCTTCCGGTCCAAGATCAATAATCCAGTCCGCCGTCTTAATCACATCCAGGTTATGCTCAATCACAACCATGCTGGATCCCCGATCCACCAGCTCATGCAACACTTCCAGTAGCTTGCGAATGTCTTCGAAATGCAGTCCCGTGGTTGGCTCATCCAGGATATACATTGTCTTATCGCTGCTTCGCCTGGACAACTCGGATGCCAGTTTGATTCTCTGAGCCTCTCCACCGGATAGAGTTGTGGCTGCCTGACCAAGTTTGATGTAATCCAGACCCACTCTAGATAGAGTACTGAGCTTGTTGTGTACTATGGTAATGTTTTCAAAGAATGGAATGGCATCTTCCACGGTCATATCCAGAATATCATAGATGCTCTTGCCGCGATATTTCACCTCCAGAGTCTCGCGGTTAAACCTTTTTCCCTGGCATACATCGCAGGTAACAAAAACATCCGGCAGAAAATGCATTTCAATCTTCAGGATTCCAGCCCCTTCGCAGTTTTCGCATCTTCCGCCTGCCACATTAAAACTGAAACGACCGGGTTTGTAACCTCTCAGGCGAGCTTCTGGAAGGTTGGAGAATAGCTCTCGAATGGGAGTAAACAGTCCTGTATACGTTGCTGGATTGGATCTGGGAGTTCTGCCAATGGGTTCCTGATCGATTGCAATCACTCGCTCAATTTCTTTCAGACCTTCGAGCTTTTTATGTTTTCCTGGCCGATTCCTGGAACCCTGTCTCTGGGCCAGGGACTTATAAAGTATATCATTGATTAATGTGGATTTTCCGGAACCGCTTACTCCGGTGACGCAAATAAGCATTCCCAGCGGAAAGTCTACATCCACATTCTGCAGATTATTTTCTGTAGCTCCCCGAACTGTAAGCTTCTGACCGTTTCCAGCTCTCCGCTGCTCTGGAATGGAAATTTTTCTTTTGCCGGATAGATAATCTCCGGTAACACTTTGAAGGCTCCTGGATAATTCCTCCGGCGGACCGTTGGCCACAACATAGCCTCCGTGCACTCCGGCTCCTGGACCAAGATCCACCACATGATCTGCTTCTCGTATGGTCTCTTCATCGTGCTCAACCACAAGAACGGTATTTCCCATGTCTCTGAGGCTTTTTAAAGTATCCAGAAGCCTTCGATTATCTCTCTGATGCAGTCCGATGGAAGGCTCATCCAGAACATAAAGAACTCCCATCAAAGCTGAACCAATTTGAGTTGCCAGACGAATTCGCTGCGCTTCGCCTCCAGAAAGTGTGCCTGCGGAACGAGAAAGTGTTAGATATCCCACCCCCACATTATGAAGAAAACCAAGACGCTCATTGATCTCCTTTAGAACTCTTTCTGCAATCTTCGCTTCTGAGTCGGTGAGGTTAATGTCAGAAAAGAAATGCAACAGATCCCGGATGTTCTTATCTACCAGATTGTGGATTCCCTGACCATGGAATCGCACAGACAGAGACTCCGGGCGAAGCCGATTTCCTTTACAGTCCGGGCACTGGCTTTCTCCCATGAATTTTTCCAGCCAGATGCGAACATCGTCGGACTTGGTTTCTCGATAGCGACGACGAAGATTGGGAATCACACCCTCAAAGTCATATCCACCATGATGAAATCCGTAAAGAATGGCCTTTCGATGCTGCGCATTCAACTTGTTAAATGCCAGGGATGGATGAAATCCCAGCTCTGCAGAAAGATCTTGCAGAATCTCCAGATACCAGTAGCCGCGCCCCCCGGACCAGGGAGCCACAGCACCATCCAGAATGGACAGAGAATGATCGGGCACCACCAGCTCTTCATCAAATTCAAGTAGTACTCCCAGCCCATCGCAGGTATTACAGGCTCCCTGCGGAGAATTAAAGGAAAAGCTTCTGGGACTGATTTCTGGAAGGGAAAGATTACAATGGGTACAGTTTAAATTCCTGGAATAGATATTGTCTTTCTCTCCATCGAAAATTAATACCTGTCCGTTGCCATGGGAAAGAGCCGTCTCTACACTATCTGTCAAACGAGAATGAATACCGTCACGAATTACCAGACGATCAACCACAACGTCCAGGCTATGGCGATGTTTCTTTTCCAGAGAGATTTCCTCAGACAGATCCTTGATCTGCCCGTCAATTCTCATTCGCACGAACCCTTCTTTTCTAGCTTTTTCTATTACATCTTTATGCTCACCTTTCTTGTCCCCGATCAATGGAGCGAGTATTTGAATCTTCGCACCTTCTTCCATCAACAGGATTCGATCCACAATCTGGTCAATGGTAATGGCTTCCACAGGTCGGCCGCAATTATGACAGTGGGGCTGGCCCACTCGGCCAAATAATAGTCGCAGGTAGTCGTAAATCTCTGTTACGGTTCCCACGGTGGATCTTGGATTTCGATGAGTGGTTTTCTGCTCAATCGATATGGCAGGCGACAAACCCTCAATCAGATCCACATCCGGCTTTTCCATCTGACCCAGGAACTGACGGGCATAGGCAGAAAGGCTTTCCACATATCGCCTTTGCCCTTCTGCATAAATTGTGTCGAATGCCAGAGACGATTTTCCGGAGCCAGAAACACCGGTAATCACTACCAGCTTGTCCCGGGGAATCTCAACGGTGATATTTTTCAGGTTATGCTCTCGGGCTCCCTGGACGCGAATGGAATCCATATCGTCAGAAAATTCGCCCGGGGAAAAATCTGCATCCTGAAAAACCTCCTGTGCCAGGCCAGGCGGGGATGAAAAAACCGGTGGGCGGTACAACTAAATCCACTTCGGATTAAAAGTAAGTAATCAGACCTGCACTTCTAAATGGAATTATCCGCTCCACGTGATTCCTTGCATTCTATGGGCCCTGGCCCAGAAAAACGATTGCCCATGAAATTGCCGGGGAGTTAATGCGATCCATGCTTGGATTCCGATACCTGAAGACTCGTCCTGCAGATTATGTACTTCTCTATCGCGGAGGCAAAGTCAGAAAGGAAGGACCTGGATTGTCCTTCATGTACTTTGCTCCTTCTGCCAGTCTGGTTCTGGTACCGGCTGATAGCAGGGATGCTCCATTCATTTTTCAGGAGACTCTAAAAGACTTCCAGGCCGTAGATATTCAGGGTCAGGTCACCTATCGAGTGCAGGATCCTCGTAGATTGGCCTCCATGCTGGACTTTACTGTGGATCCTACCGGCCGAGCCCTGGGAGATGGTCTGGAAAAACTTCAACTAAGGCTTACCAATCAGGTCCAGGTTACATTAAGAGAGAAGATCCGAGGATTTGTATTGAGGGAGGCTTTAAGCGCCGGCCCTGAATTAGTAGAGTATGTAAAAGGCCGATTGAGCGAAGAGCCAGTCATACAGGAGCTTGGACTATCGGTACTGGATTTTGCCATTCTGAGGGTAAGCCCTACGCCAGAGATGGCCCGAGCTCTGGAAGCCACAGCCAGAGAAGACTTACTCAAGCAGGCCGATGATGCAATCTATCGGAGACGAAACTTCGCCGTGGAGCAGGAACGGGGAATCAAAGAAAATGAGCTTCAAACCGAGATTGCAGTAGAAGAAAAGCAAAGAGAAATTCGGGAAACTCAGATGAACGCTGAAATTGCCGTTCAGGAAAAGCAGAAACTAGTAGAAGAAGCAAAGATGGAAGCCAGGGCAACGGTGGCTCGCAAGAAGCGAGAAATCGAAAAGGAAGAACTGGATGCCAGAACGTCTCTGGAAGAGAAGCGAAAAGAACTGGTAGAAAAGGAAAGTCAGAATCGTCTGCAACAGGCGAAAACAGAAGGAGAAGCCTACAAGTTGCAGCTCGAAGGAATATCCAATCTTTCGCCAGAGTTACTGGAAATACTGGCAGCCAATCAAATGGATTCCCGTCAGTTGATCAGTCGAGCCATCAGAGACCTGGCAGGAAATGCACAGAAGATTGGCAATCTAAATATCAGTCCGGACCTTCTACAGTCTCTTATAGACGGTGACCGCTCTATTCAGCAGCAAAATCAGAGTTAGTATTATCGCCAGGGGATTGTAGACCACTGGAACAGTCCTTTCAGAAGTCAGCTCTGTTACCAGATTTATAAGATTCGGTAGAACTCAAATCTATTGTCAATGGCAGCTAAACAGAAAAACGAATCCAATGCCAGAAAGAATGACGGGGCCACAGATCTAGATGGCCCTACGAATGCGAAGGGACTGAATATAGAAAAAATTGTAATCATAACCCGGCAGACAAGGCTGGAAGAAAGCATTAAGAGATTCAATACGATCAGTCAGACCAAGTACTTTGTAGAAAGTAGAGGTCAATCCTTCGATGACTATGTTCTGGAGTATGATAACTACCAGAGAGCACGGGATACGCTTGTAAGAAGTATACCTCAGGATATTCGGTTTCAAGTTATAGATCGCACAATGTTACCCAACTTTCTGTTTGGTCCCCGGGACCTGGCTGTACCCCTGGGACAGGACGGATTGGTTGTAAATACTGCGAAATACCTGAACGGACAACCTGTTCTGGCTTTTAACCCGGATCCAGATCGATTTGATGGGGTCCTACTTCCGTTTCTCTGGAAAGATGCAAACAGAAATATTCAACAGTTAATGGAAAATGAGCTTCGTAGTCGTAGCATTTCCATGGCCAGAGCAGATATGAACGATGGCCAGTTTCTATATGCATTCAACGATTTCTTTGCAGGTGCCGATTCTCATGTAAGCGCCCGGTATACGCTGAAGTTTGGCCAGGCTTCGGAGCGGCATAGTTCCAGCGGAGTGATCGTCAGTACTCCGGCCGGAAGCACTGGCTGGCTTTCCTCTCTCTTCAATATGGCCAGCGGTATTCAGGAATTTGCCCGGAACTCTTCCCGGTCCAGAATGCAAAGGCCTGCAATCGCAAAAACCGATGCATCCACCGAAGGCAATCCGTTGAAGAAAAATAGTATATCGGAAAAGGAGAATGGATCCTCCGCAGACAAAAAGGCAATGGCCTGGGAAGATCGAAAATTAATATTTATGGTGCGAGAACCGTTTCGCAGTAACTGGAGTGGAGCAGACCTGGTGGCTGGCGAAATACATGAATCGGAGGCCCTGATTCTGGAAAGTCATATGCCTGAAGGCGGAGTCATCTTTTCCGATGGTATGCTGGAAGACTTTATGGAATTTAATTCAGGGGCTACCGTTCAAATCCGCCTGGCAGAAAAAAGCACCCGACTTCTCATTCCTTAATCCGCATCCAATCAAACGTGAGCTGCAGTTTTTTCAATAATCTGTCTGGCCGCATTTAGCTCCTGATTTAGATTCAAAGCCCGGTGGGCCAGCTGACTGGCTCTGCGAAGATTTCCCTTTAATCTGTGGCAATCTGCCAGGTTGGCCAGGTTAGTTGCATGCTCTGGAAGTCGTAGCCTGCAGCGTTCGCCGTAATCAATTGCTTCATCCAATCGACCAATTTTTTTATGAGCCAGACTGCAGCGAAACAGAGCCACTGAATCTGTGGGATCTATTTCAATTAGTCTGCGAGCCAGCATGGCTGATGTGCGATAGTCCTTTAGTTTGCCGCTAAGCCAGACTCCGGCCTGCAACGCGGAGGGATGCTCCCAGGATATTTTCTCCAGCTCCTGGTAGGCTTCAGGATACTCTCCAGAATCGATGAGCTCCTTAATGGAAGATGGTAGACCAGGGTCCGAGATCATTCCAGCATCCTCAATATATGCGATACGCAAAAGGCTCAGATCATCGGTGAGCTCCCCCTGTTTTAGCAGGGCATCTTTGATTCCTTCCAGGTCCCCCCTGGCTTGCTCCACTATTCGCAGGAACAGATTTTCATCTTCGTTAATAATTCTCTGCCCTGCTGAAGTTTCTCCCATAAGCAGATCGTCCCGACCATCTGAGCCCATGATCAATACCTGCCCGGGAGCAAGCGTGTGTACCAGCACTCGCAGAGCACCATCTTCGCCTTCTATTCCAATCTTTCTTAAATCAGTATCTATATCAGGCATAACGGAGGCCCTTCCGTTTTCATAGAGTACCGAAGCCGGATGCTCCGCGTTGATGTAGTAAACAGTGCCGCTTGCATCATGCACGAGACCCACTACGGCAGAAATAAGCATATGACCATCGAATCCCAGAAATACAGACTGCAATTCCAGAAAACATTCATTTAACCATTGCTCAGGACTTTTTTCCGATGCCAGATGCACAACCTGGGTGCGGCTTACGAGGGATTTGAATACAGTGCCTACTACGATCGCTCCACCGGCTCCCTGCATGGACTTACCCATGGCATCGGCATTCAAGAAAACAGAATACTTCTGCCCTCTTAATTCAATGTCATAGAGAGCGACCAGATCCCCTCCGATTTCACTGTCCCATTTGCGAAAATGAAACTTCTTTTTTTGTTCCAGAAGTATTTCCAGTTCAAGACTGTCACTGCTGGCCCAGTTTCCGCCCAGCGGATTCATTAACAATGATGTAAGGAAATAGTCTCCGTCTTGCTTTTCCTTGAGCAGTTGCACTTCTTGAAGGGTATTGTTCAACTTCTCGGTGCGATCCTCCACCTTTCGCTCGAGATTCAGGTTCAAATCCTCTACCCGGCGATACAACCTTACGAATCGGTTGGCAAGAATCAATGCCAGGGAGAAGATAAACGCTGCGAAGAAATATGAAAACAAGGGTGGTATATTCAAAATACCATTACTTACGGCCAGATCCGAGAAAAAGCCGATCATCACAAATACCATGCCACCGAGCATATAATAGCCATCTCGATTCCCGGCCACGGCAGCTTTGATCTGGAAAAAAATAACCTGAATCAACATCAATAGCCAGATTCCCTGACCCACCGAAGATTGCATGGTCCACCAGTGATTTACATCATCAGATACAAGTACATGCCCAGAGAGCATCAACATGCTAACAGAGAAAATGACCGAAAGTACATCCATGATTCGCTGTAACTTGCTTCTGGCCAGCTCAAAGTAGACTCGCACAAAGTACAGGAATGCAACAAATAGTAGATAAGTAAGAATGAATTCCAGACGCTTGAATGTGAGAAAAGAAACATCGATTTCGAATCGAAGCTCTGTACGAATTAACTGACGAAGGACGAATCCATAGATAAACAGTCCAAAGATTAAATTTTCCCGATTCTGTCTTCGCCTGAGAAACAGAAAAAGAAAATAGGACCCGGCCGTAAAATATCCTGTGAGAAAGAGCAGCTCTCGATAATCTTCATCTCTAAGGGTCTCCACTATTTCTCTTGTAGGTCCGATTTCTGTTCTACCGCGAACCAGACCGTTCAGGTTGGGAAAATATCCCTGAACCTTTATGAAAAGAGTGTTCTCGCCCTGTTTCAATAACCCCGGAGGGATTTCGTATACCCGGATCTTATCATAGGCAACAGGCACTGTGGAGTTCCATGCGCCGGTGGAGCCTATTAGTTCACCGTTTAAATACACCCGGTCCCGGTCATCGATTCTGCCAAGTCGCAGAGAAAGGGAATGCTTTAGATCCCCCTGTATACGAAAATGCTTAACGTACCACATTTCGTTAGTCGATGAATTGTAACCGGGAACATCGGTTAAGTAGCCGGGGACCTGCACTGGATGCCACTCTTTCTCTCTCGATGGATCCGGCTGGACTGACTCGGGTTCTTGAAAGGTAACCCACCAGGTATGTTGCCCGGTTTCTGTATCCAGACTATTTACTTTTTCAGCAAAGAGAGTTTGGATGGCTTGTGGTTCTGTTTCCGGGTCGGGGCTTTCGCCTCTTAGATCATGGCTGCCTGCAAAGGCAAGACAGACGATACCCAGGGTAACGGTCCAGTTAAAAGCAAGTAAGGATCTTCTATTGATTCCTGATAATAATAACCTGAAATATGTAACTGCCATACATCGAACCGTCTTTGCGTCAAAACAATGAAGGCAATGTCATCTGTTTCAAGGATTCGGTCAATCGGTAAAAGGAGGATGCGAGGATAGATTAAGGCCGCCCAGGGGTTGCTCTAATCAGTAAGAAACCGTATGCTGCATAATAGATACTAACTTGAGTGGGTCCAATGTTCGCCCGGTCCTGCTTCGCCAACCTACTCTACCGGCGGTCGAAAGCTATCCTGAGCTTCCTTCCTCCGTGCATCATCCAGATTGCATGAATCTGGCCCTTTCTCACAACTCCAGTCTGGATTTCAATTCTTCCGCACTCAATTCAGGCGATCCCTGGCCAGACTCTTCTGCATCCTTCACCAGCTGTACTATAGACGAATTAATTGGTGCTCGCAATCCTTTCGAACGGGCCAGGCGAACGATCTCTCCGTTCAAGAAGTCAATTTCAGTCGTCCTGGCAGCAATCAGATCTTGAGCAAGAGAGGTCATGGCCGTCGGATCGATATTGATCATGGTGGAAGCCACGCGAAAGAACAGAAAATCCGGAAGCTTTAAAACAGTGGGCGCAATACCTGGAATTATCTTTCCCAGACGGACCATCTTTATTCCAGCTGCCCGGTAGATTCCCAGGGCCTCCTGCATACAGGCTGCGATAATACGTCGATAATTACGATCGGAAAGCATCTGCCGAATGGGGATGCCTGCAAGAGCATTGATTCCATTGTTCAGATTCAGTAGTAGTTTGCTCCACTGAACATTCTCTATGTCGGATCGCAAAAAGGTTTCAATCCCGGATGCATTCAAATCATCGGCAATGCCTCGAGCAATTTGAGCCATGGCTGCATCCCGGGGCAATTCGATAGAAATTGGACCGGACGTGGACTGACGAAAATGATTCCCCTGGCGAACTACATTGTAGGTCACCATTCCAGCAAAGACAAGATGATCCGGAAGACCTTCTTTTAGTATCCGGGCCGCCCCCAGTCCGTTTTGCAATGAGACTACCGCAGAGCCCCTGGCAGCGAATTTCTGAATCTGATTGGCCGCTTCATCGCTTCCAGCGCTCTTGACTGCCACCAGGATATTCTGGCAGTTCGACAGATCATCTGCAGATTCAGAAATTGCAACGGAACCGACTGCCAATTCGTTCGATTTCTCAACGTCTCCAGACTTTGGATTTACAACATTTAAATGTGTGGTCTTAGCATCCACAGATTCCAGTTCCAGACCCTGTTTTTCCAGAGTGGATAGAATTCTGGCACGTCCAATTAGTAGCACCCTGTGGCCGTTAGAAGCCAGCCATCCACCGGTATAGCAACCAATGGATCCAGCTCCCAGAATAGCATAATCGAAGGGTTTTTGGTTCATTCAGGCCTCGCAGTTTAACTTCTCGGCTGCCTGAAATTCTGGCCATAAAAAAAGGGGGCCCTGGCCCCCTGAAAAAAGTTAGTGCTTGATGCTTGTATCAAAACTAGGCCACAGATGCAGTCTCTCTTCCAGCCATGCGAATCCGACTCTTCTGATTGTTGTAAGCAGATAGTAACGCTTTTCGGCTGCGTTTTAGAGTTTTGCCCAGGTCTGTAGCCGAAGGGGCCTTTTCTTTTCTTGCTTTGTTGTAGGCTTTTCTGGCCTGCTTCAAGTCAGAAGCTACCTGGTTAAACTGCTCCATATCTGATTCCACTCTGGATCGAGCGGATGCGTCCAGTTTGGAAGCCTTCATTTCCAGCTTGCTTTCAAGAATCTTTTCATCCGGCATACGAATCAGATTGGAGGCCAGACCTAATTTCGATAGGGTCCAGATCATCCATTTGGACGGATCATATTGCCAGGCTCGAATCCCATTTCTATAATCCGCTGGATATTCATGATGATAGTTATGATACCCTTCGCCAAAAGTGAATAGTGCCGATATCCAGCTATCGCGAGCTGTATGTTTATTCGAATAGGGCTGACGTCCCAGGGAATGGCATACTGAGTTGATGCAAAAGGTTCCATGGTGAACGACTACCACTCGAACCAGGCCTGCAATCAACACTCCGCCCCAGAAGTCTCCCCAGGCCAGTGCAACCAGTCCAGGAAATAGAAAGCATACAAAAAGACCGAAAGCGGTGTAATAGTTATGCTGAAATCGAATGAATGGATCAGCCCATAGATCTTTAACCTGGTTAATATCTACTTTTGCTCGGCCATTGGTTCCTCGCTTTACAAAAAGCCAGCCAATGTGCGCATGAAAGAAACCCTTGTTTATAGAATAGGGATCCTGATCTGTATCAACAAATCGGTGATGGTTTCTATGATCATGAGACCATTCAATGACTGATTTTTCCAGAGCGCCTGCTCCAAAAAACGTCAAAAGCCAGCGAATGGGCGCTGCCGCTTCGTAGCTCTTATGCGAAAACAAACGATGATAGCCCACTGTAATGCCCATTCCTGTAGCGAAAGCCAGTACGAAAGCCAGGGTCACAGTTTGCCACTGAAAGGCATCGTAGTAGAAATAGTACGTCAGGGCGGCGGCGGCGCCAAGAGGGCTGAGTATCAGAAACACTCCAGTAGACCAACGAAAATCCTTTAGTTTCATATTATCTCCTATTTTATACCATGGCTTCTGTGCTCTCTACGGGCAGGAGAAGCCTAATCCGGAGGCCATAAGGCCTTTGCTTTATCTAATGCACATAAGAGTCCGATTTGGATCCGTAGTTGCAAAAAAATATGGAAACGAATTCTTTTCCTTCTCCGGGGAGATAGCCGACGATCTGTCAGATTTAAGGACTGTGAGCGGAATTCTAATTGCGACACAAGGTCCGGGCCACAGATTAGAACAGAATGAAAGCTGTGAAAATCCTCCTGTATTCTTTCCTATCGCTTCTGGGCGTTCTGTTTCTGGCCTATCTTGCTTTGCCCACAGGACCAAGAGATACTATGAAGTTCGAGGATCCACAGGGCAAGCGTCGATCCGCAGCCCGGGGACAGGAGTATATGGTGGTAACTGGCACTCCCTGGGCCACCGAAACAGCCGTTCAGGTTCTGGAAGATGGCGGGACGGCCTGCGATGCAACCGTTGCCGCTCTATTGATGATCAATGTCACCTACGGCGAAGCGGCCAGCTTTCCTTCAGTGGCCCCACTTCTGCATTACAATGCCTCCAACGAGACGATTCGAAGCTATGCAGGAGTGGGTACAGCACCGTCAAAGGCTACCATTGAATTCTTTCGCAGCCAGGGACATGAAACTGTACCGCGCAGAAGCATCCTGGCTCAATTGATTCCGGCCTCTCCGGATGCGATGGTATCTCTACTTCAGGATTGCGGTACCATGAGCTTTGGAGAACTGGCCCGGCCTGCGATCCAAATGGCCGAACAGGGCTTTCCAGTGCACAACAGTATGCTGGAAAACTTTGAAATGGGTCTTTTTACCCGGTTGGGCTTCACCATCCTGATGCCCTATAATGCAGAGGTCTATTTAGGAGGTCAATGGTGGCGTCCACTACATCATGGAGATCGTTTCAGACGACCGGACCTGGCCAGAACCTTGCAGGAACTTGTGGATGCAGAACGAAAAGCTCTGGATACTGGTTCTTCACGTACAGAGGCTCTTCAGGTAGTGCGTAACTATTTCTATCGGGGCCCCATTGCACAGAAAATTGTGGAATTCCATGCGAAAGAAGATGGCCTGATATCTGACGATGATCTGGCCAATTACCGGGGATTCTGGGATGAACCACTTTCTGCGCAATTTGGCGAATACACAATCCTGACCAATCCCACCTACACTCAGGGCATCGCATTGCTTCTGGCCCTGAAGATTCTAGAAAACGATCAGCAGTATTTGAAAGATGCAGGCCATAACAGTCCAGAATATGCCCATCGAGTACTGCAGGCCATAGAATTGGCCATGGCGGACAGGGAAGCCTACGCCGGAGACCCATCTTTTGTGAATGTACCTCTGGATGAACTTCTGGGTCCGGACTATGCCTCCAGGCGAAGAAGGCATTTACAGAAGCAAGCATTTGAACAAACACCACCGGCACTCACTCTGGAAGCCTCGGCGGATAACTCTTCTATGCGCGAAACAAATAATTCCGATGACAAGGCCCCCCTCGCCGGCGAAAAACCCGAGCAGATCAATAATCGGCCACAGACTTATTCTGCCTGGCTGTTAAGTGCTTCGGAAGATGAACGTAGCTTCCTATTTCCGGGAAAGGATACCAGTTATATCAGCATCATAGACCGGCAGGGTAATGCAATCTCATTGACGCCCAGTGACTTTCCCATATCGCCTATGATTCCGGATACTGGATTAACTCTTGGAATTCGGATGACTCAGTTCAGCTTAAATGAGGAACATCCCTCTTCGCTGCAGCCCGGAAAAAGGCCCAGGATTACTCCTCATGCAGTGATGGTTCTAAAAAATGGGAAGTTTTACATGAGCTGTGGCACTCCAGGAGGCGAAATGCAGACCCAGGCCACACTTCAATTTCTGCTAAACCATATATTGTTTGAAATGGATCCTCAGGATGCGGTCCAGGCCTTTCGATTCAGAAGTCGTAACTGGCCAGATGCATTCGCTCCCCACGAATATCTGCCCCATACCATAGAAATCGAAGAGTCTCTTGCAAATCAGCTAAAGGAACCTCTGGAAAATAAAGGGTACGAGGTAAATGTTTTTGAAGATTACAGAAAACGATTCGGCGCTGTAGGAGCGGCCATCAAGCTGGGCTCCCGCCTTGTGGGTGCTGCGGATCCACGCGAAGAGACCTGGGCTATGGGAAAATGAGCGCTCTATTGCTCCTTACATAATCTAACTGAATGGCAATGAATTCTCTGTCCGGAGCCAGCGTGCAGCTCTCGATTCTGAGAATTGGCCCGGGTCAACCACAGGATGTTGGCCCAGGGCCTGGCGGACCTCAGTTTTTAGATGGGGCCAGAATTCTTCCAATGCGTTCCTGTCCTTTGAAAACATTCCAGTCATCCCGAGCATTGAAATATAAAACCCACTCACCTGTGTCCAGCGCCCTGCAATCACAGGCATAGACATGGGATTTCATCCAACCATCGGTGGGTCGAATCAATGGATCCATCATACCGTACTCCCAGTTCAGCCCGTCCATTGAAGTGAGCAAAAATAGGGCCGATCGACTGACCGTTTCGCTTGAAGCCCTTTTGCCGGTCTGCCTGGCATCTCCATCATAGGTTTGGACTTCCGCTGAAGATGCCTCCATGTGTGCATTCCTTTCAGCCGTTTCCAGGAAGATGCCATTCTGTAACCCGATCCATCCATCTTCCAGACCAAACACCTTGATGGATCCACATCCCATATTTCTGCCGGGAAGCTCTGGATCGGGCGAAAGTAAAGGGGCCGGCAAGCACTTCCAGGGACCTTCCGGGTTTTCGGACTCAGCTATGCCAATGTAGGCAGGTTCGGAGAAGCCACAGTCCGGTACAAAAACCAGAGAGGCGCTATAGTACATTCTGAATCCGCCATTCAGCGGAACAACGCATGGATTACTAACAGATGCGCTCATGCGAAAGGCCCGATGCCAGGGCAATTCAGGTTTTATACAAGTTCGCGGCGAGGACCAATGGGTAAGATCGGTACTGGTTCTTACTTCGATTCTGGAATGCCAGGGCAATGGAAGCCAGGACAGGGGCATCAAAAAAGGCGGGTATCGTTCATAATAAAGATAGTATAGATCGCCAAATCGCCGAATATATGGGCGCATCCCAAAACGAACAATCAGACCGCAATGTTTCCATTCCAGGCCGTCCACCGACTGGAATCTATGGATCCCCCAGATTGTATGGGCAAACAATTGGAATAACCCATCCGGAGTCTCCGAGGGTAACAGGAAACTCGGGTCGGCCACTACAGGAGAACGTGAGGGAGGCTCAATGAGCTTTTCCGGACTGGACCAATTCAGTGCCAGAAAATCCTTTACCTTCATTTCAAGAAATGCTCCGATTCAAAGAACCTTCCTGCCCGGTCTCTAGCCGAACAGTACGCTGATCACTTTGCGAAAAAGCTTCTGGGTTCCCTGGCTGTAAGGAAACCACCAGAGTTCTTTCTTCAAGCCCAGTCGATCCCTGAGCACAGATTGCATATTTGTAAAGGCACGAAGGCCTTCTTTGCCATACACGCGTCCTATTCCGCTTTCTTTGACTCCGCCAAAGGGAAGATCGGACATGATGTAGTTTGCATCCACATCGTTGATGCAAACAGCACCGCTTTTTACGCTTCTGGCCACTCTCTTTGCCTTTTTACCATTTCTAGTCCATACGGAAGCATTTAATCCAAAGGCTGTGGAGTTCGCCAGGTTAATGGCTTCTTCCTCGGTGGTAAATCTCTGCAATGCAATGACCGGTCCAAAGGTTTCATCCTTCCAGATCTTCATATCCGATGTGACTTCAGTGACAAGTGCTGGTTTCATGAACAGTCCATCAAAATCATCATGACGACCGCCTTCCAGCATTAGATGTGCTCCTTTCTGCTTCGCATCCTCCAGATGTTCCTGTACTATGCCTACCTGCTTTTCGAATGTCATGGAACCCAGGCTGGGAAAATCCTGACGAAATCCCTGACGCGTTTCCTTTAGTTTGTCTGCCACCATCTGAGCAAATTTATCATGAATGCTTGCTTCCACCAGGACTCGCTCCACACTGATGCAGGTCTGTCCGGAATTTGAGTAGCCGCCCCAGATTGCTGCGTTCACGGCTCGCTGGAGATTCGCATCCGAGAAAATTACCATGGGATCTTTTCCACCCAGCTCCAGGATCACAGGTTTTAACATACGGCCACAGATTTCGCCGATCTTTCGACCGGTGGCTGTGGAGCCGGTAAAACAAATCATATCTGTATCTGGATGTTCTACAAGTGCAGAACCTGTGGATCCATCACCGGTGGCCACAAGCAATGCATCGTCTGGAATACCGGCTTCCAGGGCCAGCTCCTTGAGCTTCAATGTGGTAGAAGGAGTTACTTCCGATGGTTTTACGATTACTGTATTTCCGGCCATCAAAGCCTGGAGAACAGGTCCAGCTGTTAATATAAATGGATAATTCCAGGGGCTGATAACACCCACAACGCCTCTGGGCTGAAAATTAGTATAGGCTGCCTTCCAGACAAATACTCCGGTGCTTCTCTTCTCCGGTTTCAGGTATTTAGGACCTTTCTTTCTGAAATAGTTCAAATGCTCTGAGACGGTGAATACCTCCAGAATTCCGTCCATTTCAGTCTTACCGGTTTCTTCGCAAACTGCATGGGCAATTTCATCCATCTTCGCCACAATTAGCTTTTGCAGCTTTTTTAGTATTTTGGCCCGCTGTTTGAGACTGAGGGCACTCCAGGACCCGAAGGCAATGCGAGATCTCTTAACAAGTTGATCAACTTCCGCAGCAGTAAAGACTGGAACATCGGCTATCAGTTCCATGGTGGCCGGATTCATATTGGGAATCGTTCGTCGGTTTCCGTTCTGCATTTCTGCGATGGCCGGGCTCTGTGTGGTTTGCATACAGCAAACCTACGGTATGTCAGAAAAAAGATCAACGAAAAAGAGAACGAATTACTCCCATTTCCCGGTTCCGCATTAATATGGCAATGAGCAGATAAATGGCTCCCCCTATGCCAATTGGAATAAAAACCACCGGCCAGACACGGTTCAGATCTGCAAGACTGCTACGAATCATGTCAGAATCACCTAGCTGCCAGAAATCCAGGCCAGACAGGAAGAAAAGGGTCAGCGCTACAACACCGGCCAGGGCAATCCACATAGGAAGCAATGCCTGAATTCTAGCTAATAGATCGCCCCAGGGAATTCTGTGAATTTTCCTTCGTAAGAAGTAAAGCAGAGCCATACAGTTCAGAAACGATGTGGTAGTTGTGCTCAGTGCCAGTGCGCCATGGGCCAGAAATGGAATTAATATTAGATTCAAACTAAGGTTCACTGCCACCGTTGCAGCTAGAATTCTTACAGGTGTTTTCGTGTCCTGATAGGCGAAGAAGCTGGAGGTCAGGATTCGATTCATACTGTAAAAGGGCACTCCAATGCAATAGAATTGAAGTGCATGCCAGGTGGTCAGTGTGGAATCCACCGTCCACTCACCGCCGCTGAACAATAGGTGAATAATAAATGGTCCGAGAAGATAGAGCCCCAGGCCGGCCGGTACAGTCAAAAATAGAGAAAAGGAAATGGCACTGACAAGTTCCTGTCCATTGTCATCGCTGCCATCTGATTTCATGGCAGCTACTAGAGTGGGCAGAATGGCGGTGGAAAGTGCCACACCAATGATTCCGGTGGGTAACTGAATCAAACGATGCGCGAATCGCAGTCCAGGTATGGCTCCAGTATCATCGATTAAATAGCTGGCCAGAACAATGTCCATCAACTGGTTGATGTGAAACAAACTGGCCCCCAGAACAGCCGGAGCCATTAGAGTCAGTACCTTTCGCAATGCGGGATGCTTCCAGGCCAATTTCAGTCGCGGCCACCATCCATGAAAATATACATAACCTGCCTGCAATAGAATCTGGAGTAAGCCTCCTCCCAGCACAATCCAGGCCAGCGCAGACGCATTTCCTTCCTGGCTCATATCCAGAGGTCGCAAGATTAGAAAACCTGCAATGAATACCAGATTCAATAGTATAGGCGAAAGGGCCGGAAAGGAGAAATGCTGATGCGTCTGTGCAATGCCACTTAAAATGGCTGTAAGGCTGGCAGAAAGTATGAATCCGAATAAAACCTGACTCAAATAGATTTCCAATCCGGCCTGATTCGGATCCTGATCCACATAAACAGGAATAAAGAATGGAAAAATCAGGATGGCTGTGGCCACCAGTCCAGTGAGAAATAGAGCCAGTACAGCAATGACAGCTCCGGCCGCTTCCTTTCCCTTTTCTTCTCCTTCTTTCAGTGCCGCGCCATAAATGGGAATGAAAGCCTGGGATAACACACCCTCGGCCAGCAGGTTGCGAAGCATGTTCGGCAACATGTACGCGATTTCCCAGGCGGCCGCCACAGCACCGGTGCCAAAAAAGGTTGCTTGAAAGTGATCTCGCACCAATCCCAGGACCCGGGATAGCATCGTAAAAAAAGAGAGTTTAAGCGAATTGCGGGCCGTGCGGCTCATTAAGTGGCAAGTTTTTCATAGTAGGATGTAGATCCATCCGTTTCCACTTCGAATTCGATTTTACAGGCCGGGCAGAGATGCCTTCCCGCATGATAGATTCGCAACTTGCTACCACATTGTTCGCATTCCAGGATTCGGTTCATCTCGGCCGGCTGGCTGCCGGACATTTGAGCGGAAGCGGATACACCGGACCGTCCGGACATGGCTGCTGACGCCTGATGCTTCATACTGGCTACCGGAACTTCTGCCGGTCCTCGTGCCCCCGGCCTGGGGACTCCCTTGTCCCTGTTGCGGGAAGAACCGGATAGTTTAGAAGTGGCAGACAAATCAAAACTGCGAGTATCCTCACCGGATTTTTCCGAGCGGGAACGAACAGCACGATCTTTTTCAAATTCTTCCTTCAGCGAATGCTCCGTTCTCTGAAGATCCTCCATAGTTTTTCCCAGGCTCTTTAAATGCCTGGTAAGACCGTCCAGAGTTTCGGAAAGTCTTCCCATTGATTGACCCATCTGGAATGCATCGTCCGTGTGAGCCCCTGCAGAGGCCGACCCGGAGGAACTGGAAGCCATACCTGACGGAGGAAGAATGCCGCCTTTAACTCCAGTCGAGCGATCTGCGCTATCTGATCTTTCCTGATAGGTTCCAGGCTGCATGGAGTATTGCTCCACCACGTCCAGAGGTTGCACCGCTTCTGGCATAGCAGCTCGCATTTCATGCTCGGATGGATACACCGGAATGTGCCTGGAGATACCCAGGAAATCGAGCATCATACCCACTTCCTGGGATGGACTTAGAATTCCAAGTTTAAGGTTACGTTCCCTGGCTTTCTGACTGACCCTGAGAAAGGAAGCCACTCCGGCGCTGGTCATATATTTAAGACCGGAAAAATCCAGTCCGATGGGTTCGCGATGCTCTCGCAATAAATCCATCAAACTGCGTTCAAATCTGTGTCCGGTGGTGGAATCCAGCACTCCTCTAATTGCCAGTATTTTCATCCATGATCTCCATTCTTCAGTGGGATGGCATCCAGAATGTCTCTGTCAATAACCCGGGGCGGTTCGTAAGCTGTGTCTTCCATTGTTTGACTGCGCTGGGATGGTGGCCTTCGATTCGCCGCAGGCTGATTCCCGGGAAACTCCGGCCAGGTCTCGGTTTCGCCGGGAACGGAAGTGGGATTCCCCTCGCCCCAGGCACCTGGTACAGGAATGCTCTGCGCTTCTGCTTCAAATGACTCGTCTCCAAAACCTGCCTCTTGCAGATCATGACTTCGATCCTGGAAAGAGCCATGGTCGGCTCCGCCGGAAGCCTGTACGATTGATGAATCCTTGCGACGACCAAAGATTGTGAGTGCAAGCAATATGCTGAGAATAAAAGTTAGCGCTCCGTACGCAATCAGGCTGTAGGTAATGGTTCGCAGCACGTTTTGCCAGTATAGATTGAGAATATTTTCAATACCATCGTTTCGCAAAAATACATGCAGACTACCGGAAGGCACATCTGCATCCGGCAAATAGACTGCATAAGCAACATGGAAACTGTTGGCGCGCAGATCGGGAATATATCTTTCCAGTAGAGGTATCAGAGATGCAAGCGGTGCGTCCGGACGATAGTTTGTCCTTCCGGTTACTTCAAGATTCAGTGGATAACGCCGGGCATTTAGAAGTACATCTTTGTATTTTTCCTCTGGATAGGTAATTCCAGAATCCTGAGCCACGCTGGCCACGTCATTATGAGCCAGCACTCGACCTTCCAGGTCGATTAAGAAGGTTTTCTCTACTACAAATCCTCTGGCCGCCTCCTGAGAGTCCTGCACCAGCTGCTTCATGGTTTCACATAAGCTTACCAGAGCTTCAGAGCTTGTGGCCTCGGATGCCTGGGCTCCCAGAGCCACCGTAAGCTGGCTGGCCCGACTTCTAGCTTGATTCTGGACTTCGCCCACCATCTCGGCTCCATCACGATAAATAAAATAGCCCGCCGGGATCATTCCCACAAGGAGCATCACTGAAATGAGGAAGGATCCTCCGAGCCATTTGAACATTCGGGCAGCCATAGTCTTTACTATGATCGGCCAGTTACCCCCCCAAATGTGAAAAGAATTTGCCAGGAAATCTGCCTTTCAGAAAATCAACTCCCGTTGCATGGAAAAATTCCGAAGCTGGATTCCGCACGGTTTCGACTACCTTTCTCCCGAAGAAATCAAGATTCTTCGCCGCCTGCAGGCAAAAAGCCGGGAATGCTTTGAAAAGGAAGGTTTCACCGAGATCATACCACCTGGCATTGATTATGCCGGGGCTTTTGCTATAACCGGACGAAATGCGGTTCCGGATCGAATATTCGAATTTAGAGATTCCGCAGGAGAAATACTCTCGGTGCGCTCGGATCTTACAGTGCAGGTAATCAAAGCAGTCTCTTCAGGCAGGGCCGGCACCACCATTCCCGCTGATTTATTCTATGTGCAGCCAGTATTTATAGATGCAGGAAAAGGAAGCGGCGCTTCCCGAGAGATCTATCAGGCTGGAGTGGAGATGATCGGCTCCGACGGCAATGACTATTCGGACCGGGTGCATAGGCTTGTGCAGCTGGCCAGAACCGTTTTACATGAACTGGCACCCGGAGCTCGTTTTATCTATGGAGATGCTCGATTTCTGGAAATACTATTCAACGGCATAGATTCCCTGGTACGCCGGGAATTATCCGAAGCTTTCTATAAGAAGGATCGTAGAAAGATTCAGGAACTCTGCGAGCAATCGGATGTTTCCTCAGATCGGGCTTTTATTCTATCCGAAATGCCTCACATTTTTGGAGGAACTGAATGCCTGGATGAACTGGAACAACTATGCGCCAGCGAACCAGGCCTTTTACTACTGCTAAAAGAAGCCAGGAGTGTTGAAGGGGTGGTCTTTGACTTCAGCCTGGTCCGAGAGCTAAGCTACTATGATGGACCAGTTATAGAAGCCTTCTTGCCAGGGCATACAGATCGCATCCTGTCTGGCGGACTCTACGATAGTCTGGCACGCGAATTTTCGGCAAAGACTTTGCCTGCGGCGGGATTTGCAGTGCATCTATCCGAATTGATTCGCGCTGAAAAGGTAAAATCATAGGATTATCATTATTCTGTCTGGATTGGCCAGGCAACCAATAGAATTAGACTGGCAGCTGAGTTTTTGAAAGATGAATACATTCAGACTACCGCCTTACTAAGGCAATTGAGGCAAGTTTTCAAAGTACGCATTTCTATTATTTGAGGGGAAGAAAAATGAGCGCAACCATAGTTGTAGGAACCCAGTGGGGCGATGAGGGAAAAGCCAAGGTAATCGATTATCTTAGCGAAAATATTGATATCATTGTCCGTTATCAGGGAGGCGCCAATGCAGGACATACTGTAAAAGTGGGCGATGAAACTTACGTTTTTCATCTAATTCCCAGCGGCATTCTGTATCCAGACACAATGTGCGTCATTGGTAACGGTGTTGTACTGGATCCGGTGGCATTCGAAGAGGAAATTGAAGGTCTGAAGAGACGAGGTATCGATGCAATCGGTCGCATTCGAGTCTCGGATGCCTGCCACATTGTACTGCCTGTACATCGCACCATCGACTCACTGAGAGAAGCAAGCGCGGGCGGAAATAAAATAGGTACCACCAAACGTGGCATAGGCATATGTTATGCAGACAAAACCATGCGAGTGGGCCTTCGCGTAGGTGATCTCTACGGCAAACTGGAAGACCGGTTGAAGCATATCCTGGAAATGAAAAACCGGGAGCTTACGGAAATCTACGGTGAGCCAGCCATGGAATTTCAACCACTCTACGATAGCTTGAAGGAGTTTAGTGAGCGAATCAAACCATGCGTAATGAATACATCTGTGTATCTGAACAATGAACTGAATGCTGGCAAGACTGTCCTTCTGGAAGGAGCCCAGGGAACAGCTCTGGATATTGATTTTGGCACCTATCCCTATGTAACGTCCTCCAATACAACCACCGGCGGCGCCATAAGTGGAAGCGGAATCTCTTTTCAGCACATTAACGAGGTCTATGGAATCTGCAAAGCCTATGTCACTCGCGTGGGCGAAGGGCCCTTTCCTACGGAATTGCATGGAGAAGAAGGTGAGCATCTGCGTAAACTGGGAGGGGAAATTGGAGCTACTACAGGTCGGCCTCGTCGCTGCGGTTGGTTCGACGTTGAATTGCTTCGACATGCAGCCCGGGTAAATGGATTAACCGGACTTGTTTTGACCAAACTGGATGTACTTTCGGATTACGATACACTTCCTCTAGGCCATGCCTATAAAAGGGATGGCCAGACCCTGGAAGCTTTTCCAGCCTGCGGCCTGGATGAAATTGAAGTAGAATATGAAAACATGCCGGGTTGGAAAACAGACATTTCCGGAGCCAGAAGCTGGAATGACCTTCCGGGAAATTGCAAGAATTACGTAGAAGCCATTGCAAAGTGGACCGGTGTACCCGTAAAATTCATCTCGGTGGGACCTGGCAGAGATCAGACCATCGTATTGTAGATCGGTACAATTGATTGAAACTGAAAAGCAGGCAGAGGGATCCTGCCCTGCCTGCTGAATCAATTCAGAATTACTTTCGCCTGGCGAAAGCAGATTTACTTAGCTTCCATAGTAGAAACGTTCATGCACAATCTTTCCGTTCTTCCATCGCTGCAATGAGACCTGATGATAGTTACGAGTGCCCCATTCTCTATGGTCATAGTCGTAATGCCATTCAATAGCCACTGTATCTGCACCAATGGAAAGTGATTTCACTTCCGCCTTTCGAAAGTCCTGGATATTTCGCAGAAATTCTTCTTCTCTGAGTCGATTCGCCTCTTTACCAACCGTAGGTTCCATTTCATTTTCCTGCATGATGGCATCCTCGGAGTAAAACTCGTCCAGTGCGGCGATAATTTCGCCTCTGCGTTGCATCTCAATATATGCCTGAACCTTTTCTGCCAGTTCTTCATTCCTGTTGATAGAGCTTTTCATAGCTTCCTCCTTTCATGTTGATTATCTATCCAGTGTCCTTTGCTCACCGAGAGCATTGCTTCGCGATTCAATGGGCCTCCCGCGACAAACCAATCGCGGATCCAAGCCAGGAATCCATGGAAAAGATCCCGCCGCCAGATCTCATGAGTGCCAGGGCCATCCCCGTTCCCAGGATGAAGAATTCAATACCCTCCCCCTGTTGATTCCCGAACCAGTTCATGAAGAACCCATGCTGCCAATGAACCATCCAAGCAGCTGATAGCATGATGATCAGCAATCCGGCAGCCACCGGTCTGGTAAGAAAACCCAGGATCAGAAAAATGGATCCGATGGATTCAATCATGATCACCGCAAAACCCAGAAGCCAGGAAATACCCATAGACTCCGTAAAATAGTCCATGGTATTTTCGAAACCATAGCCTCCAAACCAACCGGTTAATTTCTGAGCCCCGTGGGCGAGCATGACCAGCCCCAGAGCCATTCTCAACAGAAGCGCTTCGCTCCTATTCTCTGTAGCGAACAAGGTATTCGCCATTTTTCTTATATTCATTGTTATCTCCTCCTGAATGAACTTAATGAATTGCGTCCGTTCCACTCTAAACCTGTTTTTACTTTAACATTAAAGTATTTGCCGCAGCAACGGATTCGACACGGAGCCATTCCGTAGCTTCCGTAGCTAACCTCCGAACAAGTTTCCGCATTCTGGTCGCGGCGGCCGAGAATGGCTCCTTTAGTGAATACATTACTTTAACATTAAAGTATATTCCGAGCTTCAACCCCTGCTCAGTATTTCCGTAATCCGGTACGTTCGCTCCAGCCATCATGTATTCTCCCACATCATAAAGTGTTTACGAGTCCATAGTATTGAATCTATCTGCGCTTACTTCTATTGTATGGCACTCCTTCCATGTTTCTGTATGATTCCAGCATCGTGAAATAATTCCTGGCGCTAAATTCTAGGCCTGGTTTTACTCGATTGTAATCCCAGGGTCCTGCACAGCCGACCCAGTTCCAGAACCTCCTCATCGGAGAGATTGGAGAAACCAGACTGCAACTCTCCAAGAAAATCAGCGAAGGCTGCGCGAATCTTCTTTTTTCCCGATACAGAAATGTAGAGCACCATGGATCTTGCATCATCCGGATCCTTTTTTCTATGGATCCATTTTCTGCGCTCCAGATTGCGGACCACTTGAGTAACATTTCCCTCCGTAAAAAAGAGCTTCTCGCCCACTGCCTTTTGATTCTGGGGACCCAGATGATACAGACACTCCAGAGCGCCAAATTGGCTGGGAGTAAGTTCATGTCGCCGGGCCACAGAATAAAGCATTGAATGGACCTCTCCGGATGCGCGCATCAGCTTGATGTAGGCATCCAGAACATTTCTATCACGAGACTTCCCCTTAAAGTGTGTGGGCATAGCAGATACTTTAATGTTAAAGCATAATCAGAAATCTGCACAGTCTTTTTACACCTTTTTGGGCTGGGCCTGGCCTTTTTTTCATCCTAAAGATTTTCAGGCCCATTCTGGTCTATTCCGGTTTATCAAATTTCAGTTGCCACTATTCCATTTCGTTCTATAATTCTGACAGATATGAGTTCTAGAACTGTTCGCATCGCCTGGTTTGCCCTGGCAGCCTTTGGAGCTATCGCAATCGTGCGCCTGGCATATAATCTAATCGAGAGAGATCCTCGGCAATCCGCACTACAATCCGTGCAACAGCAGACCATGGGCATTGACTCTCCGGATACATTAAGCTTTGGAACTCAGGGATTCTATTCCAGGCAAAGCACCATATTTCTGTCTGTACCGAATGATTCTTTTAGGACAATCCAGAATGCATCTGTCATGGCACTCGGGGAGAATGATGCCACCGTTCTTCATCAGAAGCAAAGCCAGGTGGATGGTACAACCTACTTTTTGATTCAGGCTAGAGTAGGACAGAAAGAAGCAGAAGCCCTATTAAGTACCTGGAAATCGCAGTTGGAAGTACTGAGTTTTGAAGAAAGCCGTAAGAACCTTTCTGCAGAATACACATCTTTAAAAGCAAGACTGGATTCATTACAGGAAAGCAAAACTAGAATTACAATCACTCCGGCACAGTTTAAACTGAGCGCAACCAGGGAGTTGAGCGAAGAACAGGCTGCTCTTCAAACCAGGCTTGCAGAGTTCGAAGAGGCCAGAAATGCGAATCCGCAACAGGCGCTGACTGCGGTTTTTCTGGCCAGACCTTCTATCGGAATTTCATCCATTGCATCGGCCATACTGGACGCTATATGGTGGAGCATTGCATTGTTTGGTGCTCTTGCAATTCTTAGCCTTTTTGGATTTCTTATACTGAGGCTTTTTCAGGGTGGCAAAGATCTACTTTCTTTTCTGGGTTCCAGACTGGATCCCAAAAATGATGAGGTTTAAAGCCAGACCAGAGCCGGCAGCATTGCAATTAAGACCATGAATTATGGCCAGTTAGTCCAGCCGAATCTATACTAACCGGCCTGTTCCCTTTCCAGGGTGGCGGCAAGGTGCTGCTTCTCCATTTCCAGGGAATCTACCACTGACTGGATGGCTCCAACGGCGCCGGTTAGCTCTTCCAGTTCCTGCTGTAGAGTACCCAGTTCATTGTTTGCCTGACCGGTTTGACTGGCCTGGAGTTCCGTTCTGGATTTCATCTGACCGGCCACTTCCTGAATTTCCAGAGTCGCTTTTTGAATGTCTGTGAAGAAGCCCTGCTGCCTGGAAATCAATTCATGAATTTCCTGGGTGCGAGTTTGCATATGCTCGGATCGCTCATGGATTCTCTGCATTGTGCTACCCATGCTTCGCACCAGGCCCGCTCCCTGCATGGTCTGATCATGACTGCGGCGAATCAAAATCTCAATTTCGCTGGCATGCCGACTGGACATTTCAGCAAGCTTGCCCACTTCCGATGCCACTACAGAAAAACCACGTCCTTCTTCACCGGCCCGTGCGGCTTCTATGGCAGCATTCAGAGCCAGCAAATTAGTTCTTTCTGCAATTTCATTTATGATGTCCAGAATCTCAAAAATTCGATTGGAGCTTTCCTGAATGCCTTCCATGCCGGAAAGAGTCTTTTGTAAAGTACCCTCTCCGTCGGTGAGAAGATCCATGATTTGCTGAGATCCGGTAAGATTCATTTCGCTGGAACGAATAATGTCTTCCATCCTGGCTCGAAATTTCAACACCAGGTTCGTATTGGACTGACAGAGCTGGTCCTGCCTGGAGGCACCGGCCGCAGCTTCTTGCATTTCACCACTTACACTCTGAATCAACTCACCGGTCTGCTCCAGGGCATCTTTCTGATGTAGCCTTGTGGCATCCAGGGTCTGCACACTTAACTTAAGGTCCTGAATTTGATCACCCAGACTGTGAACTACAGAACGTGCACTTCGTAGCAGCTCAGAAAGCAATTTGAATCGTTTCTGAGAATCCTCCCTTTCTTCATTCACTTTAAAGATCATTCTGCGAATCATTTTTGTGGCCAGGGCAAGAGCGATGGACAGACCAATCATGAAAGTGGATGCGATGATCAATTCCACCGGACTCAAATAATTCAACACAGTGCTGCCCTTCTCAACGCTCCATTGCACTGGAGTAAAGTGGACCACTATAAAGTGAAGTGCAGTATTTACAGCCACTGCAAGCATTCCGGTAATGATTACCAGTCTGGGTGCAAATCTGAGCACAGATGCCGCTATCAAAACGTAGTACAATCCATGTCTTGTAGCATTTCGCACAGCCCATTCATGTCCATCGTCTACAAAGACATGTCCCAGGTATACGATGAACAGACCCAGCATTTCACCTCCGGTGAATATGTATTTCATGTAGGAACGGTACCTGTGATGCCGCAATGCAAGAAAGGAGAGTAGAAATACCAGTGTGTAGGTGGCAATACCGGCCAGGTAAAATAGAGTCTGTTGTAGCGGTGCCGTGCCTGCGAAGTATCCTATGGCCGTTGCTAGAAGGAAAATGATGATCAGTAATAGTCTGAGGCGTCCGGTGAGGCGTTCCCCCTCCATCTCAAAAGCAAGCTGACGGTTCATGGAGAACAGGTTTAGGGTCTACGGCGGGAAAAAGCAAGCTGAACATCTTCCTGGGCATCTTCATCGGAAGAATTTCGATGTTCGCTGCTGGCTTCCGGTGCTTTGCCGGAATCGCTCTTCGTGGCTTCTTCAGCAGGATGAGTCGAGTTGCCGTTGGATGAGTTCTTTCCATTACTCGAATTCTCTATTGATTCACCGGCACTGGTATCCGGATCTTCGGGCATGGGATAATCTGGATATTCAGAGAATCCTGAATGTCCGTAATCGGAGTCATCATCCTCTTCCAGAAACTCACCTGTTCCATGAAACAAAGGTAGATTCATTAATGTCTGGCGCAACTCTTCATGGTCCTTTCCACGATGCACTATTCGCATCCAGATAAAGTACAGAGGTACTCCGGACAGAACAACACCCAGAGCAATCAGACATTCCTCATAGGAGTACAGAAGGCTGGCAACCATGACAAAGATGGAAACTCCAATGAAGAATAAAGGAATAAATGGATACCAGGGAGTCTTATAATGACCGTTTAGATCTGGACGATCTTTGCGAAGCTTCATCAATCCTGCCACTGCAACTACAGGGAAAATCGCCAGAGCAAATCCCATATAGGTTTGAATCTGTTCGTAGGTCCCACTGATAATGTAGATTACGGCAAGCAGCCCTTGAAGCAGAAAACTGACAATGGGAGTACCAAATCTAGGCGAAACTTTTGAGGCTGCCTGAAAGAACAGATTATCTCGAGCCATGGCAAAGTATACCCGCGGCCCAAGCATAATTGTGGCAGATAGAGTGGAAATAAGGATGAAAAAGAATCCCAGATTGAACAGAGCCGTAACCCTGGCACCAAACAGACTTCCGGCACTCATGGCGGCCACCGCTTCTTTGCCCGCAAGAGTTTCAGCCGGCACTGCCAGATAGTACACCAGGTTTAGAAGAATGTACAGAGTGGTTGTGAGCAGAGTTCCAACTATCAAAGCCTTTGGTAATGTCTTCTTTGGATCCTTAACTTCTTCTGCAAGATAGGCAGCACTGTTCCAGCCGCTGTATGCGAAAGTGACGTATAAAAGCCCTACCCCGGTACCGCCCCAGGCAATGGCCTGGCCAGAGGTTACCTTTTCAGCGATTGGTATTTCTTTTACAAGCAGAGCTACATAAAGCCCGGCACCAACGAAACCAACCACGAGAGCCAGTTTTACCACAGTGAGAATATTCTGTAGATACCCCCCGGCCCGGACTCCAAACATATGAATTCCGGTGAAGAGTAATACCAAACCGCAGGCCACAATCTTCTGGTTTACTGCTGACTGCAAAAAAGGTACGAGAGGGGAAGTGGGGTCCAGAAGTGCAACGGTCTTCTCTGCATATACACTGGACAGCAATGCAGCACTGGCCGCCGGTGCAGAGAAGGCGACAACAAAGGAAACCCATCCAGTAAGAAAGCTGGGTAACAATCCAAAGATATTCTTTAAATAAACGTATTCGCCACCGGCATGTGGCATGATGGTGGATAGCTCTGCATAGCAAAGAGCACCGGAAAGAGCTAGAAGACCACCCACCAGCCATAGCAAGATCACATAGCCAGGATTGGCCACAGCTTGCTGAATAATGCCAGTATTACCAAAGATCCCTGATCCAATCATGCTTGCGATTACCACAAGCGTTGCGGTCCAGAAACCCAGCTGTCTTGTTAGTCCGTTGCTCATGGGGCCAGGAGGGGTTAAAATGACTTCATCGCAGAAAGGCTCCCTGAGGGCAAATTCTTATTGACATAACGCTTACCTTTTTTGATCAACCGGTGTGTCCTTGCATTTGAAATTTACAGATGCAAAATTCGGGACCATCTGTTGTTTCCGCATCTAACCTCCAATGAAAGCTACACCAATTATTCTAATTACACTATTCTTCGCTACGGTCTATTGTGGACCTTCCAATCCGGGAGATGGCTCAACAGATTCATCTTCGCAGAAAAACCCGGAGCAGTTGAATTCTTTTTTACTGGGTTATGACGGATTGTCCGATCCAGAGCTTCAAAAAAAAGCGGATTATCTGGCCGGAAAAAAGGATGCTTATGGTTCTGAAAGCTTCAAAGATCATTCCTCTTCATTCAATAGAATCTGGAAAAAGGGAGAGGATCTGCGGCTGAATAAAATAAAAACCTGGGGACAGAAAGAATTCGCACCTTTATGCGAACAAACCGCTACCGTTTTTTATCCTTTTGGGGGTGCAGACATATTGCACTCATCGCTTTTCTTTCCCTGTGGTCAAAATACGATAATGATTGGCCTGGAGCCACCGGGAACAGTGGCTGACCTGGGGAAGTTATCCGAGCCGGCCCGTCGCCGTTATCTGGGTGCTGTTCGACAGTCACTGTTTAGCATTATTGAATTTTCATTCTTTCGCACACTTGCCATGCGAGATGACTTTGCCAATGTTCTGGATGGAGTAGCTCCAGTACTTGTGGTTTTTCTGGCCAGACTGGATTATGAATTGCTGGCATTTCGTGAAATTCGAGTTGTTTCCGATGGAAAGACAGTAACCAGAACAGCCTATGAATCTCTGAAGAAAGAAAATCCAAATCTGACTGCAGTTCCCGGTGTGCAGATCTTCTATCGCACAAAGGCAGAAGGGCCGGTTCATAGTGTGGCCTATTTCTCTACTGACATCTCCAATCAGGGATTGCAGGAAACTCCCTATTTTTTACCGGCCATAAAGGAAGCCCTGGGTACTCCGACTATAAGTTATCTAAAGGCTGCCTCCTATTTAATGCACCGAGATTCTTTTTCAGACATCCGGGATTTCATTCTGGATGAAAGTGAATTTCTTCTGGGCGATAGCTCCGGAATTCCAATCAAGTACATGAAAGATGGCCGCTGGGATTTAACGTACTACGGCCAGTATGATAGGCCAATAAAGCTATTCTCCGTTCGACACCAGGAAGATTTCAAGGCTGACTTCAGAAAAAAGGAAAACGAGATTCGACCGCTCCCAATTGGAATCGGCTACAACTACATCAAAGGCACTTCACATATGGTTCTGGGAACCAAAAAGGAAGCCTCGACCAGAGAATAATCAAAGGTACCGCCTAAATCGTGAGTGCCTAACTTTCCAACCGGCTCGGGTATCGCTTCTGGTCCAAAGCGATACCCACCCTTCCAGGACTTTCATTGAATAGCTTCCAGGCAGGATGTACCCTTTGTCCTGTCCGGGTGCTAGATTGACTCACATGGCTAGCACTACGCCCGGGCGAATTCTAAATACTTGCAGGAGATTTTTCCGGTGGATGATTCACAGGTTGCCCTTTCTTAACTTGATACGGATTCTTACCTGAAATGATCCTGGCTTTCAAACCATTGGCCCAGAGGCGAATGGCATCCGGATCCCTGTAATCTCCCTCTTTGAGCCCCTTGATTTTCATCCCTATCCTGAAAGGAAGTCTTATCCACATGGGAATGGAATTGTAATTTAAAGTGCCGGCAAAACCCTGAATTTCCAGAGGTTCATATCCTACCAGATTTTGAATCTTTCCTGCATAAGTCTCAGCCTGATGCCTTCCGCTCTCTCCGCCAGCCAGGCTCAAACAGGAAAAGAAAAACGCTACCGGCCGATGGGCTAGTTTTACTTCATTTCTGCGAATGTATTCCGTCATCTGAGGGAGCCAGCGATCGTATCGGATGGCACTACCTGCAATAACAGCATCAAACCTGGATGGGTCCGGCCAATTGGAGTGCTCCCTTTTCAGTCGATGCACCGTAACATTGGCAACATCCCTATACTGCTGTGCAATGATATCAGCAATGCCAGCCGTGGAGCCACCTCCCGTTGCGTACAGTACCAACAATTCGATCTTGTCTTGCCTTTTCATATGGCCCCCTGTTTCTTGCTTGCTTTACAGCATGTAAAGTAGCGAAGTACAAAAGGAAGGCATTACTTTACACCATGTCAAGCAAAAAAGAACAGAGAAATGAAACCCATCTAAGAATCCTGGAAGCTACCTGGAAGATCCTGGAAATGCCGGCTGCCCATATTCCCAGCATGTCAGAAGTGGCTCGCGCGGCGGGAATCTCACGTCAGGCTGTTTACCTGCATTTCACCTCCAGGGCGGAATTGCTCATTTCTACAATCCAGTTCATAGACGAAAGGCAGGGCTTGCCTGAAAGACTGGCTCAAATATATGAATGCGAAAGTGCAATCGATATGCTGGATCGATGCGTGGAAATCTGGGGAGCCTACCTGCCGGAAATCAAAGGCATCTCAGCTGCATTGATTCAACTCAGGGATTCGGATCCGGAAGTGCTGGAAGCCTGGAATGAAACCGTTAGATGCCTCACCGAGGTTTGCAAAGACTGCATTTCCAGGCTGAGCAAAGAGGGACTTCTGGCCCGGGACTGGACTGCTTCGAGAGCCACAGCGATGTTCGCCGGATTGCTATCCATCCCTGCCTGGGATGAGCTGCGAAGAGCTGGATGGAGTAACCGGGACTATATCTCAAATCTAAAGCTAACTGCCAGGCGAACCTTCTGCATTTGAACTATGATGTTGAAAAAGTCGCACTCTCAGAAGCCCTGGAGGCGATGATAGATCGGGGCCCTGGCGAATCGAAGAAAACCTCAAGCCAGGAGTTCAGAGTAACGGCTTTAGCTTACTTCGGCCTGCAAAGGAAGTGCAATCTGTCCGGTTCGAGCTACTTCTAGAATTCCAAAGGGTTCCAGCATTGTCAGAAGACTATTTACCTGTCGTGGACTTCCCTGCATTTCAATTAGCATGGATTCTGGCATGATCTCCTGGATTCGACCATGAAAAACCTCTACAATTCCAAAGATCTGGGTGCGATCATCCTTGCTGCAGGAAACCCGAATCAGGATTAGCTCTCGAATCACCGAATCGTGATATGGCAGGGCCTTCACTTCAATGACATCGGCCAGCTTTAGAAGCTGTCCCTGAAACTGAGTCAGTACGTGATCATCCCCTCGCAGAACGATGGTAATCACTGAAACTCCATCTTCATGGGTGACTCCCACGGCAATACTATCGATATTGTACCCTCGACGGGTAAATAGCCCGGATACATGACTCATTACGCCCGGTTTATTTCGTACGACTATGGACAGAATATGCTTCATCTATGCAGTCAGTGGCTTCCTCCATGACACCGGGTCAATTGAAAATCGGGTTACAGAGAAGGGCCCGCTGACTGTCTGGACCAATGCTGCGCTGGTTATTGCTTCCTGTTCTAATTCCCATCCGATTGCTGATCTATGCCTGGTTCAAACTGAGCCTGATCTTTCTGCGCGGCAACGTGCTCTATCACTCTGTTCCAGATAAATTTACTTCTACGGTGCAGTCTGGACTGCTCTATCGGCTGATCAATCGCCAGGATATGCTCTGGTTTCACTATCTGGGATTCCTTTCCCGAATGGCCCGAGATACGAAGATACAGTGGATCATTCTTTCGGTCCCGGACCTGGAAGATCTGGACTGGTCCCAGATCGAGGAAATACGAGTCCGACTGGATGAACTGAGAAAATCTGGTAAGAGACTGGTAGGACATGCTGAAAAAGGAGGACTGAAAACGCTTTGCCTCCTTTCTTCCTGCGAACGCAGATACCTGGCCCCCGGCGCTAGCTTCATGACTGCACTGCCCTACTCAGAACCATATTTTTTCGGAAGTGCTCTGAAGCGTTTTGGGGTTCGCGTGGAGGTTCATACGGCCGGAGAATTTAAGAGCGCTGGAGAATCTGTAAGCCGGGATTCCATGAGCCCGGCCGCCCGGAAGAACCTGGAAGAACTGCTGGATGCCCGATCCGCAGCTATATTGAGCGGACTATCCATAACCGACGATGCAGATTCATCTCTTACTCGGAAATTGCACAATGCAATTCGCAACCAGGCTTTCCTGGAAGCTGAAGAACTATTCGACCATCAATTCTGTCAGGGACTCATAGCCCGGGCCAATTTTAGAGATTTATGCGAAGACCTGTTACCCTACTGGCATTCAGGACAACCTCTACCTGCGGAATCCAGTATGAATGATCCGGAACGCCTGCCAATTCTAACTCTTAGCGATGGAGTTACAGTAACAGATGCACCGGTTTCCCATTCCTTTCCTGGTAAGTCCGAAAGAACCATGGAAGATGTGGTGAAACAACTGGAAGATCAAGACGAAACTGAACACCAGATTTCCAGCGCTACAAAAACGGATGAGTTAACCTCCCCGACGCATTTGACTGGATTGCCTGATAGTAAGAACCAGAAAAAGAAAGCCAGGAAGGAGAAGAAGGAAAACCACCAAATACAGGGTAAGCTACCGGTATTTCGTTTTCTGGAAATGGACCAGGCAGAAAAGAGGTTTCAAAGAAAGCGGTATCAACCTCTAAGACTCAAGCGGTATCCCTCTGTAGCATTGGTGAGTTGCGAAGGAATGATTGTCTGGGGCGATGAGCAGCCCGATTCAGGTCGCATAGGCGCTTTATCCATGCGAAAGGTCTTCCATGAACTGGAAGAGTCCAGGAATGAAGCCATTTTCCTCTATATTAACAGCCCCGGCGGACTGAGTGATGCCAGCGAAGCGCTGTATCAGGATATATACAGGCTGTCCCGGGCCAAACCGGTATTTGCCATCATAGGGCCGGTGGCTGCATCCGGCGGTTATTATATGGCCTGCGCTGCAAATCGGATATACAGTCCGGACCTTAGCCTTACCGGTAGTGTGGGTGTACTGCGGATGCGTCCCGAACTTTCCGGATTATATCGCAAACTGGGAATTAAGAAACAAAGAGTGCGGTTTGGACCTACAACAGATCTATTCTCAGAGACCGGAACCTTGAGCAAGAAAAGCCAGGCTCTGCTTGACGAATCCATGGACCGGGCCTACAGTTTGTTTCTGGACCGTGTTGGACGAAGTCGGGGCCTGAACCGAAAGGAAACGGATCTCCGTGGACGGGGCAAAGTCTACACTGGATCTCAGTTTAGAAAGGAAGGAATGGTGGATCGCAAAGGCGGATTCATAGAAGCCTTCCGAGATTTTAGAAAGGAGGCAGGTTATGGTGAGCAAATGTTTGACATTCAGATCTTTCCTGTACTCCGACCGGGCCCTTCGGATTTACTTCGTCAGGGGCCATCGTTGTTTTCCGCCCGGAAAGGCAGAAGCAACGAGCTTTTCCATGGTCAGAATCTTTACATGCTTCATCCTGATCTTTCTTATTACAATCCTGGCTTTCAGCAGGAGCTTCGCAGAGTCGCCGGGGCCTTCCTCGGAGGAGAGCTCCTTTGATTGCAAGTCCATTGCTCAAAATCTAAATCATCCGTCCAGGCTGCAGAGATTGTATGCAGCCAGAGCAGCACGCAATTGCAGGGAAGCTGTCATTGGAGATGCCCTTACAGCAATAATTCTGGGCGATTATCCTGAAGTTCAGCAAGAAGCACTAATTTCCCTGGAACCCCATCTGAATCCGGGGCATCTGTCAGCACTGATTCAGTTCGGGCTCAACCTGGATTCCACAGACGTACCGTATACCGCTCCTCTGCGAGAGTCCATGAAAGATCTTCCTCCTGCACTCTGGCAGAGAAAAGAAACTGTATTTCGCTACATTCATATCCTGCTGGAAGGACAAACTATAAACGGTAATAACCCCGGCCCTGCAATTCAAACCACTGCCCGGGAAAGCCTTCGCCGACTCTTAAAGCAGGGACTCTACGAAAGCCAGACTAGATCTCTTCAGGACTTTCCAGAATCCGCAGACATAGCCTGTTACAATCTGGACAGTCTTGCACTACTGAAAGAGAATCCATCGTTCATTCTTAACTTTGTGGAATCCGAGAAGGAAAACCCCCAGCTACTGGCCTGCGGATTGCTGGCTCTTTCCAGGTACAAACTGTCCAGACAGACATCCCAATACGAACAGGCGGAAGCTCTGGCCCAATTTGCGCTTCAAGGAAATGATTTAATGAAGGAAGCCGCGCGTCAGTGGTATTCCGAACGTACAGAACTGAATTCTCTATCCCTTTTAATGAGATCGTTTCGCAATAAATTACCATTCAACCAACCGCAGGTACGTAAGCTTGCCAGGGCATTGCCTGGAATGCAGGGAATGATCTATAAGAAGACTCCACTTTACGCAAATCCCTATTCTACCGGTCAGGTAATCCGAATTCTTTCCCACGGAGAGGCCGTGGAATTGCTCCGTCGTAGCTACGGCTATGACTCAACTCGCGACGATGGCTATTCCTATCTTGTAAAAACTTCCGATGGACTCACCGGCTGGGTTGCCGCCGAACATTTACGTACAGAATCCAAAAAAAATTGATCTAGATTGACACGGCAGTGCTGACCAGTCATTCGGACTGTAACCTACCCGATTATGAACCAATACAAGATTAAAAAAGGCTACGACCTTCCCATAAAAGGCCAGGCAGAGAAATCCATCCTGGGAACATCCGAGCCGTCGCATCTTCACGTTCATCCTACACATTTTGCGGGCATCAAGCCTCGCATGCTTCTGAAGAAAGGGGATGCAGTGAAGCGAGGCACTCCACTGTTTCATGACAAAAAGCATCCGGAAAGGGTATTTGTTTCTCCCGGTGCCGGTATAATAGAAGACATTGTACTCGGCGAAAGGCGTGCCCTGGACAAAGTATCCATCAAACTCAGTGGCGATGAAGTAGAGCAATTCCGGGCCTATAAAAAGGAAGAAGTGTCCGGTATCAATCGCGAAGACCTGATCGATCATTTACTCAAAGGCGGTCTATGGCCACAAATTCGGCAACGCCCGTTCAGCCGAGTCGCCAATCCAGAAATAACTCCGTCTTCCATATTTGTGAATTGTATAGATACAGCTCCTCTGGCCGCGGATCCGGAGTTTAACCTGCAGGGAAAGACCATTGAGTTTCAAACTGGAATTGAAGCCCTTAAAGTGCTCTGTCCTACCGTTCATGTTGTAGTAGGAGCCGGAAACAACAGCTCCGATTTTCTCAGAGTGGATGGAGTACAGAAGCATAGCTTTGCAGGAAAGCATCCAGCTGGACTGACCAGTACTCATATTCAAAAAATTGATCCAATCGTCCCTGGAAAACATGTCTGGTATCTGAATGCCAGAGACGTGGCCGATATCGGAGACTACCTTCTGGTAGGTCAGTACCCGGTGGAAAGAGTGGTTGCTCTGGCCGGACCAGGTGCAACAAAGACCGGTTACGTAAAGACACGCAAAGGTGCCCCCCTGGCACAGATCGCATCGGTGGGTGGTACTCAGGAAAGCGTACGATTGATCTCCGGAAATGTACTGATAGGTAACGGCGGAAATGCTGACGATGGACTGGGTCTTTACGATGATCTAGTAACTGTAGTGGCGGAAGGAGGCGAGGAACGATTCCTGGGATGGCTTATTCCTGGATTTTCTCGCCCCACTTATAGCCGGGCCTATATGGCTGGATTTCTTCCTGGACGAAGATTGTCCATGGATACTTCAATGAATGGCGAAGAACGCGCCTTTGTAAAGACTGGCGACTACGAGAAGGTAATGGGCGTGGATATTCTGCCAGACTATCTCACCAAGGCCATCCTTATTGAAGATGTGGAACGTATGGAAAAGCTGGGTATTCTGGAAGTGGATCCGGAAGACTTTGCACTGTGCGCTTACATTTGTCCTTCCAAGATTGAATTCTGCGATATCATATCTCGTGGCATCGACATGATGGAAGCGGAGATGGTTTAACACCGTTCGCTACTGGAGAGAGAATTACTGTGAAGTTTCTACTAAAACAAATTCATAAGCATGATCATCTGTTTCAGAAAGGTGGTAAGCTGGAGCGACTGTATCCTGTATGGGAAGCTCAGAATACCTTTCTATTTACGCCGCCATTAAAGACAAAGAACGGCCCCCATGTTAGGGATTCCATCGATCTAAAACGATTGATGATTACTGTGGTAGTGGCTCTGGTTCCAGCTACCCTGTTTGGAATCTATAATGCCGGCTACCAGCAGCTTCTGGCCATCGGTCAGGTTCCTCTGGATATGTCTGTAGGCGCTCTTGGCATGGATCAGCATCTAAACATAATGCTCCATGGCGCCGCTCTGGTACTTCCCATCGTTCTGGTCAGCTATGCCGTGGGCGGTATCTGGGAAGCAGTATTCAGTGTTGTCCGAAAGGAACCAATTAGCGAAGGCTTTCTGGTAACTGGTTTACTGTTTCCTCTGACACTGCCAGCGACTATCCCTCTTTGGCAGGTAGCCATCGGCATTTCCTTTGGAGTGGTAATCGGCAAAGAGATCTTTGGCGGCACCGGAATGAACATCCTGAACCCGGCTCTGACAGCCCGTGTATTTTTGTTTTTCTCCTTTCCTACAGACATTTCAGGTGAAGAGCCCTGGATCGCGTTGAATAATCCTCTGCTGGGCGCAGCCGGGGATTCCGCCATAGATGGTTTCTCTGGTGCCACCGCTCTGCTAATCGCCGCTGCACCGGATGTTACAAACCCCATCCAGGCACTTAGCAATTTTGGTTATTCCGGAGCGAATTTCGGTCTGGAAAATATGTTTCTGGGATTTATTCCAGGTAGTATTGGTGAAACCTCTACCCTGGCCTGCTTGATTGGAGCGGCCATCCTGATTATGACTGGAGTTGGTAGCTGGCAAATAATGGTCAGCACCATTGCTGGCGCGGTGGGCATGGCACTCTTCTTGAACCAGTTCGCCGGACCGGATCTGCCATCCATGCTTGCATTGCCGCCCCAGTATCACCTGGTAATGGGTGGATTCATGTTTGGTACAGTCTTCATGGCAACCGACCCGGTAAGCGCGGCCCAAACCAATACCGGCAAATACATCTACGGCCTTCTGATCGGAATTCTGTGCGTATTGATTCGTGTATGGAACCCCGCCTATCCAGAGGGGATGATGCTTGCTATTCTATTTATGAACATCTTCGCACCGCTGATTGACCATTACGTTGTAGAAGGCAATATCAAAAGGAGGCTCCAACGTGCGGAAGCAAAGTAATCTATATATTTTCGGATTTGCCATCGCAGTTTGTCTCTTCGCCAGTGTCGTTCTGGCCGTTGCCTCCACTGCACTGAAGCCAGCACAAACCCAGCAGGTGCGTCTGGATATTATTCACAACATCCTGAGCGTGGCAGGTTACACAGAGGATGAATTGAAAGGTAAATCGCCTGCAGAAATCATTGAACTGTATGAGAAAAAATTCGAAGTTTCTCTCATCGATAAGAACAATGAACCAGTTCAGCGTTCCGAAATGGAAGAGGAACTGAAGACTCTGGGCTACAAAGAAGCAGAGCTGGCTGAAAAAAAGACCTTTGAATTGCTGGAAGTATATAACAGCAAATTAAAACTCCTGGCCAAACGTGCCGGTAAGACCAGAGAAGAGTATGATCGGGGTATCAAGGTAGTCTATCTATACAAACCAGAGGGCGAAATCAAATACTACATTATTCCAATTGAGGGAAACGGCCTCTGGGGCATGATGTACGGGTACATTGCACTCAAAACCGATTTGAACACAGTAGCCGGTATCCGGTTCTATAAGCATATTGAAACGCCGGGACTGGGAGCCGAACTTGCCAAACCGGACCACAACGAGAAATGGATCGGCAAAAAGATTCTGGATGAGGATGGAAGCCTGGTTTCCGTAAAGGTAGCCAAGGGTAATGCCGAGCAAACTCATCCCCAGGAACTGGAACACTACGTAGATGGCATTAGCGGCGCCACTCTAACAGGTAAAGGCATCAATGAGTTTCTTAAAGAAGATCTGGAAACCTATGAGCCTTACTTCAAGACCAGAAGGCAGACGGAAGAAGAAGCACAGCAACCGGCAGGAGAAGTAGAATGAGCTCAGCAACAGAAACCCAGACAGTAGCTCCCGCCAGACCCAAACAGCCATTGTTCGGGAAAAAAGAGCGGGAAGCGATAAAAGATCCACTCTGGGACAACAACCCCATTACCATTCAGGTTCTGGGTATTTGTTCCGCGCTGGCCGTAACAACTCAGATGGAAGCATCCCTGGTAATGGGACTTTCTGTTGTCGCAGTTTTGACTTCGTCCAACCTGATTGTTTCGCTTCTACGAAACATGATTCCTTCGAAGATTCGAATTATTGTTCAGCTCGCTGTAGTTGCCAGTCTTGTGATTCTGGTAGATCAAATCCTGAAAGCTTACATGTTCCAGATGAGCAAGCAGCTCTCTGTATTCGTGGGACTGATCATTACAAACTGCATTATTCTGGGACGTGCGGAAGGATTCGCTATGTCCAACAAACCAGTGCCTGCCATACTCGACGGTCTGGGCAATGCCTTCGGCTATGCTGCCATATTGTTAATGGTGGCCCTCTTTCGTGAGGTGCTGGGTAACGGTAGCTTCTTTGGATTAAAGGTGATCCCTGAGGCTCTCTATGACCTGGGCTATAAGAACATAGGTCTGATGATTCTACCTCCGGGTGCATTTTTGATACTTGGTCTTTTGATCTGGGTTCAAAGAAGCGTATCCGGAAAATATGAGGCCAATCGATAGGAGAGCACCATGGCAGAACTAATTAGCATTGCAACAAAAGCGATTTTCGTAGAGAACATCCTGCTGGCCTACTTCCTGGGTATGTGCTCCTTTCTGGCTGTATCCAAAAAGGTTTCCACGGCTGTAGGTCTGGGATTCGCAGTCGTATTCGTAAATGGAATTACAGCTCCCATTAACTGGCTTATCAATGAATATATGCTGGCCGATGGTGCTCTTGCCTGGGCTGGACTTCCCACCATTGATCTGAGCTTTCTTCAGTTCATTCTATACATTTCTACCATTGCAGCTCTGGTGCAACTTGTGGAAATGATCATCGATAAAGTGTCTCCCACTCTCTATGCGAACCTGGGGATCTTTCTGCCACTAATCGCTGTGAACTGTGCCATTCTGGGAACCTCTCTCTTTATGGGGACCAAAGGCTACGGTTTTGTGGAAAGTACGGTCTTTGGCTTCTCCAGTGGAATCGGTTGGATGCTGGCCATTGTTGCCATGGCAGCCATTAGAACCAAGATTCAATACTCCAACGTTCCCCATGGACTGAGAGGACTGGGTATGACTATGATTCTCACCGGACTGATGGCCATTGGCTTCATGTGCTTCGTGGGAATCAACCTCTGATAGGGTACGGATTTAAGCATGGAAAACTTACTTATTATTGGATTAAGTGCTTCGGTTTTTACAGCCGTAATCATTGGGCTGGTTGCTATCATTACCGTTCTGGAACGTAAACTGGTAGCCCAGGGAAATGTACGTATCAACATCAATGACAATGAAGAAAAAAGCATCGATGTTGCGGCCGGAAGCAATCTGCTGAGCGCACTTAGCGAAGCAGGTATTTTTCTGCCATCAGCCTGTGGTGGCGGTGGAACCTGCGCCATGTGTAGATGTCAGATTACAGACGGTGGTGGAGATATACTTCCCACAGAAGAAGGTCATTTTTCCAGAAAGGAAATCAAGGAGCAATGGCGTCTGTCCTGCCAGGTTAAAGTAAAGAATGATATGAAGATCCATGTACCGGATGAGATCTTTAGCATTCAGAAGTTTAAAACTAAAGTACGCTCCAACGAAAATGTGGCCACGTTCATTAAAGAGCTGGTGCTGGAAATTGAGCCTGGCTCTGAAATGGATTTTGATGCCGGCGGTTATATTCAGATCTACATTCCACCATATCACGTGAACTTTAAACAGTTTGAGGTGGAAAAGGAATACCACGAGGACTGGGACAAATTCAACCTCTGGCGCTACAATGCATCCAACGATGAAGAAATCTTTCGTGCCTATTCCATGGCCAACCATCCGGCAGAAGGTAACATCGTAATGCTAAATGTGCGAATTGCAACTCCTCCGCCCAATAAGGATGTACCTCCTGGAATTGCATCCAGCTATATCTTCAATCTGAAGGCCGGCGATGAGGTGGATGTTAGCGGTCCTTATGGAGAATTCTTTATCAAGGATACCGACAGAGAGATGGTGTACATCGGTGGTGGTGCCGGTATGGCTCCACTGAGAAGCCATATTTTCCACCTTTTCCATACACTGAAAACTGGACGAAAAGTGTCCTACTGGTATGGAGCGAGAAGCCTTCGCGAAGTATTCTATGAAGAACATTTCCGTAAGATAGAAAAGGAGTTCCCCAATTTCTCCTTTCATCTAGCCCTTTCGGACCCTCTTCCAGAAGACAAATGGGAAGGTCCCACAGGATTCATTCATGAAGTGGTACTCAATGAGTATCTGGATAAACATGAAGATCCCAGCGAAATCGAGTATTATCTATGTGGTCCTCCTTTAATGCTCTCTGCAGTACAGAAAATGCTGTACGATCTGGGAGTGGAAAAGGAAATGATTGCATTCGATGATTTCGGAAGTTAATTGATCCGCTGGTCCCCAGGGACTGGAAAAAAGCCGAAGGACTTCCTTCGGCTTTTTTTTTGCGAAAGGAACTACTTACAGGCAGGAAACTGGATATGAAATCAGAAAGCGAAACAAAGGTGGATTCGAACGGTACACAGAATTCTTGTCCTACTCAGAATCCTGGACTTTCGAACAGGAAAGATGAAGTGCAGGCCACCAGGATCCGGCCTGGTACCCGAAGATATCATCGGTTCTCCGGAGTTCTGACTCAAATTTCAGTTTTGTTGCTTACTCTGTTTGCCATAACCGTTCTTCCAAACTGTAGCCCCGAAGAAGTCAATCTTCAGGGCAGTACCATGGGAACAAGCTACAGCGTAAAGATTCGCAACCCGGAGCAGCACCTGGATACATCTACTCTCAAAGAGGAGATTGATCAGCTCCTCCATGAAACCGATTACCGCTTCTCAAGCTGGCAAAAAGAAGAACTTCATAGAATCAATAATCAACCTGTGGGACAGTCCATACCGATCAGCCCTGACTTCTGTGTAGTTCTATATAAATCGCAAATGGTCTGGCAAGCAAGTCAGGGAGCCTTCGATCCAACCATTGGAACATTAATCAATTTGTGGGGATTCGGTCCCGAAAAAAGAACAGGAGAGCCCAGCGAGTCAGAAGTTCAGAAAGCATTGCTTCAATCTGGATTCGAGAAGCTGAAACTGAACTATCCTTCGGGTCCGGTTGAATCCAAATACAACTCGGATTTGAGCCATATACGAACTCTTTACGATGAACAGTATACCGACGAGAGTAAAACCGGTACCTCGACGAAAGCCAATCCTGCCAGAACCAGTACCTGCCAACTGACCAGAACAGCCAACCTGAACCTGAATTTGAGTGCGATTGCCAAAGGACATGGAGTGGATCGCCTGGCTGAATTCCTTCTAAAGAAAGGCATCAAAGATTTTATGGTGGAGATTGGTGGTGAGGTGAAAACCGGCCCTGGTGGCAGCTTTCGCATTGGAATTGAAAGACCGAACTACGATGGCAGCCGCAGTCTCTATACCGTTCTGGAGTCAGCCAATAACTGCATTGCAACCAGCGGAAACTATCGCAATTTCTTTGAAAAGGATGGCCACATATACAGCCATCTTCTGGATCCTAATACAGGACGACCAGGACTCAGTCGCATCCAATCCGCTACTATTATAGGACCGGACTGTGCCATCGCAGATGCACTGGCCACAGCTGCCATGATAGTCTCCCCGGAAAGAACTCAAAAAATCATAAAGGAAGTACAGAACCGCACAGGCCAAAACTACGATTACCTGCTTCTGGAATCCGGGAAGCTGATTCAGGGAGACACGGAGAACTTTAAGATCCAGGAATACACCAGCGATAGATTGGCCAGCATTCGAATTGATAAATAGCCCGGATCTACCAGGAAAGCCTGGTTACTATCTGTGTTAGATGATCTGCGGCAGGGCTTTCAGCTTTTCAGCTCTGGATGATGATTTGCATAAGCCCGGGATGCTTTCGCTCGGCTGCAAAAAAAATCGAATTATCGGCAAGAGACTGCCTAGCTTAGCTTCCTGGAAATCAGGAAATTCCGGCTGGCTGCTTGTGTGATGGATGGTCGGAGGTCTCACATTTACTGGCATCATTTTCACAAACTGAACAGGCTCCGCCCCCTACTCCACCACAGGAACCTTTTATTTCAGATCTGCCGAATAGAAGTCCGATGCCAATGCCAAGCATTGCTACACCCAGAATTCCAATTGTTAGAAGTACGGTGGTCATACTGATGTCAAAATAGGAACCAGGCAGAGATTTGCAAAACCCTTTTTGATTGCTTCGGTCAGTGTATCCGGGTATACGCCGCTACAGGAGGCTAAAAAGAGAATCCCACGGAAAATCGGCCTTCCCATTGGCTCAAAGGAAGGCTCCGCTTGCCATCGTAGGGAGTGGCCCATTCAATCTTCATCAAAGCTCCCGGAAAAAGAAACCATAGAAAATTGCTCCAGTGAATTCCCACTCCAAACGATGCATTTAGATCCCGGGTAACACCAACGTCGCCATCGAATGCCTGAAACCGGCGATGATCGTCGAAAGCAGCACCTGCATCAAAAAAGATGGCTCCTCGTACCAGTCCCGGAGACCAGCGAAACGGGGCCCCGAAAAGCAACTGATGGATGAAGGTAAATCTGTACTCCAGATTCACCACAAAGGCATTTCTACCTTCAAATTCCAGGAACGGATAGCCTCGAATTGTATAATATCCACCCACGGAAAGTGGATAAAGCTCAGCATCCGGACCGCTGGCTCTGGCTGCCAGAGCGCGAAAAGCAAATAAAGAGAAATCATCGAATAGATGGTAGAAGCGATACTCGGCTCCGGCAATATACACATGTCTTTGATTTCCCCCGGGTCGAAAAGGTACGGAGTAACTCAACCGAAGGGCCTGGCCGTCCAGTGGACCATAGATTGAGTTCACTGTATTGTCGAACGTATACTGAAATGTGAAGCTCTGCCGATTCTGAAATATATCCTCTCTTTCCCTTTGCTCCGGGCCTTCTTGATTGAAAATCTTTTCTTCCCGGGCCACCTCAAAGCTGGCACTTAAGGCCCCGAAGCTGTGCAATGGATAGGCTATTGCTGCATAACCTCCTGTGCTCCTTTGATCGATTAATCTGAAATAGGGATTGTAGAGCAGCTGGTTTAGACTGAAATCCAGAAAGCTAAAAATGGCAAACGTTCCTCTTGAGCTGTATAAGCCAGCGTAGAAGTTGGTCCTCCATCTGGTGTAGCCGTACCGAATATCCACATTTGTATTTACTGGATTATCTTGATAGGTTATCAATCCTTCCAGGTCATGAAAGCCAGAATCATCCGCCAGCGCAAAGTAGGCAGCACCAGCCAGACTTGTATTTCCCCGAGCATCGCTACCGCCAGTAATAAAAAGAATTGGTGGTCTGGCCAGGGTGAGAATGGGATCGTAGGGCCGATTCAGTGACTGCAGGTCCGGCGAATTCGCATTCAGTGGTGGCAGCGAATAGTCAGAAGGCAGGAAGGTAGCCAGACTTGCATCTGTGACTGGCTTAAAGTCCTGGCCAGTTTCCGGTTCGAGCATACGCACTTCAAGTGCACCCTCTTCTAGTCGGGAAAATAGAAGCGCAAATCTTCGATCCACTCCTGCCTCGGCAAAGGGGACTTCAGTGCCTGCAGCATTTCCAGGGACATTCCTTTTCTCATTCGCATCGTCTTCAATCGATGAACCCACATGTGCATGAAGATAGAGTATCTCCGTTGACGATGAAGTAATCCTCTGAATGCCAGCCGGGCCTGCTGTAGTTGTTCTACGGCAGGCATCGTTTAGGCGGTAAACATTTCTCACCCCTTCATGATTGGAAAGAAAATAAACAGAGCATCCTGGTCCGCTCACTGGATGACTGATATCGCCAGAAATTTCAATTAAGGCTGTGGCCTTCATTTCCCCGCATTTACGAAATAGAGTGCGATACCCTGCATCTGCAGGGCGATTTGGATTGCCCCGATCCGATACATAGAATACGCATCCATTCTTTTCTATTGCATCGGATTCATGGAAAGGATTTTGACTCAGTCGCTGCAGAGATCTGGTCTTCCAGTCCAGACGGTATAGATCCGATGTAGCACCAGAAACCCCGGTAAACAGAATGGAATTTCTTTCTGTAAATACAGGATACTGCACCATGTCAAAAGGTAAAGGGATGAATTCCAGTAAATCTCCGTTATCCAGCGATACCTGCGCAATACCCGGTCGGCCTTCTTTGCGAGTCACAAGAAAAATAGTTCCTTCCGGCCCAAAGCTTAAGCGATTTGTAAGCGGATACCATTGTTCGAAGTCCGGTGAACGAAGCTGTCGCAGAATAAGCATTCGTTGCTGGCGCTTTTCCATGGCCATCCCTGGCTGGCCCACTCGCTGGATAAACAGAGCAGGAAAAATTCCGTCATAACTTAAATAGGCGAAGTACTTTCCATCTGGAGAAAAGACCGGACGCAATTGAAATCCAACTCCATCCATATAACGGAAGGTAAGCCTGGATATTCTACTATCTGATTCCGATGTGGCCATGGCCTTTCCATACCGAGCCGATAAGAAGTCTCGGTACAGCAAATCGAACGCTCCAGGAGACAGGCCAAAGGCGGATAAAAAAGCTAACTCCAGATCATCCAGTGTCACCAGTTCCTTATAGAAGAAGCCGATCCGCTCTTCGCCAAAGGTCTGGGCCATAAAATGCATTATGGATTGCCCGCCTTTATAGTACATATAGGGATTTACATTTCCAGAATGAAGCTGGGCCAGACCAGGCATTCTATGATGAATCATTAGATCTCGAATTCGAGCATCTGCATCGGCATCCCAGCCAACGGAAAGATATTCGCACATTCCTTCCATGAGCCAGAGCGGATATCTTCCCGGATTTCCGTCGGCTATGTCGAATTGATAGGCATGGATTATTTCATGGACCAGAACATGTCTTAACTTCTGGTAATCCCCGTTAAACGGTAGAACGACCCGATGCCTGGCAAAATCTGTAAACCCACCCGTGGATTCAGATGGCACAATGGGAAGAATCGTTGTGGCCTGAAAGTCCTGGTCCGAAGGGTAAATAAAGACCTTGATCTTATGACCGATGGAATGTCGCAGAACTTCTTCGATTCGATTGGACTCGGACTCGGCAATCCGTCCGGCTTCCAGAGCAAGCAAATAGCTTCCCTTTTGATAATGAATCTGAAACCGATCGGTTTCCAGGATCCTCCATTGCGGAGGATTCAAAGAGATTTTTTGCTGCGCCGCCAGGGCTCCAGGCAAGATCAATACCCCGAGAATCAGCAATGCGACAAAATCCTTGACCCTCTGCATGGGCGAGCCTTTTCTCCTATTCGTCCCTCTCTCTATGGATAAGAAATGGTACATTCTTGCTGGACTGACGCTCATACTGCTGCTGGGCGGCTGGCTTTCCATCCCTTTACTGGAGTCCCGCCTTCAAACCTCCCTGGAAGAAATGAATCTGGAGACCCAGATTCAAAAGGAGCTGGAGACCACCGGACTCAGGCTCACATTCCAGGGAAAGAGATTTGAACTACGTCACGGACTGATTCTCAAGGGAGCCAGACTGGAGAAAGAAGAAAACGGCCGTTTCCATGAAGTGGCCCATTTCAGAGATCTGGTTCTGGACATATCCTATCTGGCCTGGCTAACCGGCGGCCAACCTCTAAGAAGTATCCGAAGCTATAATGGTAGGCTTTTCTCTGACAAACTACTGAGCCATAGATCTGGCTCCTTTCTGGAAGAACTACGTACCCTTCTGGAATCTCGTAACCTGGAAATCCATCTTCAGAATATGGCCTGGGAATCCTCCGGAAATACATTGCAATCGGGCATACTGGCTGATTTCAACCTGGAGCCAGAAGAATCCGGCCTGGATCTGGATTTTAGATTCTATGGAGACAGCGGAGAAATCCGATTCCATGGAACATTGAACAAAGAAGATCGACGTATTTTTATCACTCTCTCTGAAGTACCGCTGAAATTACTGATGGATTTCATGCGAACTTCAGATTCAGTTCCTTCGCTTCAAATCCTGCCTTCCTGGACTGGAGTGCGCGGAGAACTGAATGGTAAAGGAAGCATGGACCTGCAGACTCCAGGTACGGCTATTAATCTAAAAGGGCAATTCCATAGTTTGAATCTGGATGGAGGAGAACCCCTAGGTCTGCGGTTTCGGAATCTGGAAGGAGATTACCATTTTACACAGGTTCATTCCTATAAGAAAGGAGTTCTGAAAGCGGACGTTAGCATCCAGGCAGCACCATTTATGGAACTCACCCTGGCCTACAGTAAGGAAGAGGACGGTCTACCAAATTCCACACATATTTCCGGTACCATGCAACTGCAGGATATGCGCGACGATAGTACCACTTCCATTTACAACACGTTGATCCATTGTAACGGATTAATAGAGTTTGATGTTGGGGCCAGATATAATGAATCCCTGAGCCGCATCGATCTCGATCCAGAAATCAAATTACAGAATTTCCAGATCTTTCCTCCCCGGACCTGGCCTGGAGGCCAGGAATCGCTGGCGAACATTGACTTGCACCTGGATCCTTCGAGTAACCGGCTTTCTGGTAAAGGAACCATTCTGGATGCATCGTTCTTAATGGACTCCACCGGATCTGTGGAATTAGTAAAGGTGGGCCAAGGGCAGCTTCGTCTTGTACAGAATCTGGATCACTCGATTACAATTGATGGCCTATCCTATCGTAGACTTACAGAGCTATTGATTCATTCCCATGCCTGGATCCTGGATCGGGCATCCAGACCGGATGCGAAAAAAGCAGAAGATCAGGGCCCGCTCTGGGAGAATGAATTCATCGATATGCCACTCTACACACAGCTTCTGGCAGGCCTGAACCTTAAGGGTCAAATCAAGCTGGTGAACCTCAAAGGAGCCACCGGGCTGCCTCAAAAAGCTACTCTAAGACTTTCTTCCAACCCTCAAAACTTCAATCTGACTCTGGATGAGGACCGGGGTGAACCAGGATTGCTTCGCGGACGGTACATGGGTGTCTGGAATGAGCAACTGCCCAGCCATACGATTAGCTTAAACATCAAGCAAAAGCAAATCAATGTGGATTGGCCCGGGCTTACAGGAAAGAAGGGACCATCCGCCATTAGCATCGATGCTAATTTCAGTTCCAGCGGTTTGTATCCCGCCGACATAATGAACTACAGCAACGGTAACATGTATTTTGAAGCCAGGGATATGGACATCAAAGCTTTTGCTCCATTCGAACTTGCGTTGAAGATGCTGGGTAAGCCCATTCCAGAAGGACCTGTCATAGGCGACATCGAAGTTGTTCGTTCAGGAACCGGGCAGCAAATCGAATACTATCGCATTGTAGTAGAAACAGAAGATATGGTTGCCCGAGGTGGCGGCAGTTACACAATCTACGAAGGTGGCAATACCTGGCTGAATGTAGCCATGGATGGCACACAGGAAAAGCTAAACTTTCAGATTCAGAAAAATGGAAAATGGCTACCCGACGATGGCCTTTGATACTTCCCTGTGAGGGTTTCCACTTGATTTCAATGAGAGCCATTCAAAGATCTTATTTGCTCAAGCGCATTGCTGCCAGCCTGGTTGCCTCCCTGCTGGTGTTTGCTCTGACCGGCCACTGCTCCGAAGAATCTCCGGAAGAATACATGGAATCCATCAAGAAGGATCCTGGTGATTATGCCGGTCATTATTCCCTGCAGCCCTCCCGGACGGAGCACTCTGTTATCCTGCAGGAAGATGGCACAGCCATCAGCGAAAGGGATGGTCGCAAGCAACTGGGATTTGTTCAGCGGGATACTCGAATGCTGCGAATCTACCTCGAGGATCGGAATCGACCCACAGGCATATTTCTACTGTCCGATTACAATCCTACAGACTGGCGGGGAATGTGGAATGGCGCGGTCCGCATTCTACGAAAACAGCCCTGAGATACTGACTTCGATTCAGGCTTGCCAGTAGGCTTCCGTTTCAGCACATCCTGAAAACCCATATCTCTGCAATTTTTATGCTAAATACACATATTTATGGATTTTTTTGCCCGGATCGCAGGGGGAAAGAATCAAGCCGTGTTGCAGCCATCCAGGGAAGCTGTACATCGGCACTGTGCCTTCGGCCTACGATAAACTTCTGCTGGAACTGATCTCTCGCTTTGGCCAGGACGTAAAGCTATACCGGGAAAATCGAGGCCTGCGGATGTCCGATGCTGCAGAGGATCTGCGAAAGCGATATGGACTGAAGATCGATCAGAGCTATCTTTCGCGCATCGAATCAGGCCAGGTGGATATAAAGTTGAAGCACTTCCTGGCACTGGCAGATTATCTTCAGCTGGATATTTCTTCTCTGGTGGCCTCCTTAACGGCTCCTTCAGGAATCGAATATATAGCCCGAGATCCATATGTTTTTCGTTCATTGATCCGACTCAGGGAAGAACTGGGGCCGGAGGATGCACTACAAACCCTGAATCAGTTTTTCGAATGGATGGAAGATTACGATTCCCGTCGCAAAAGGAATGGAGGGAAAAAGAAGAACTGAATTGCTCTTGACTGGATGGTGGAAGCAAGCACCCCTGATCCGTTCTCATGAAGTTCCGGGACGCCTTCCAGGAAAAATATCTCACATTGAGCAACTTTCTCTCGGTGAGTCGTGTACTTCTGGTCCCTCCTTTTCTGTACCTGGGGCATGCATTTAGCCGCACTCCGAACAATTTGTCTTTGCTCTACGGTCTGTTGATCATAGTCTTTGTGGCCGTGCTCACCGACTTCCTGGATGGATTTCTGGCTCGCAGATGGAACCAGGTAACCATGGTTGGACAGTATCTGGATCCAATTTGTGATAAGATTGTAACCCTCGCTGCGCTAACTCTGCTTCTGGTGGATTTCGATTTTCCCATCTGGATCTATGCATTTTACTGGTTACGAGAAGTGGCCGGGGTCTGGGCCGGAACATTTCTGTACTTCAAAAGAGACATTCAGGGTAAGCCCAATATCTGGGGCAAAATAGGGGTCTTTGTAGTTGGCCTCTGCACAACCTGGTATCTACTCAATCCATTTCTCAAGCAGTATCTGGCAGCGGAGCACTGGCTCACCCATCCTGTGATTTCAGCCTACCTGCTGGCACTGGTGCTGGTTCTGGGAATTATTTCCTATGCCAGGGATTATGGTAAACTTGTGTTCAGACCGGACTCCATTGAGGACCGAAAAGAGTAGAATCCCAAATTCTTTTCCTCCTGCCATATTTCTTTCACTTGACGCCTGTATAGTGCACGATAATGCTTCTTTATGTCACAGGGCTGATTTAGAGTGGAATCATCCGCAGGGGTCAGACCTATGGAATTCATACTTCGGAAATACGTAGGATGAGTCTATACTGAATAAAATCAGGGACAAATAGTCTGTAGCTGACCCGAAAGGTAACCGGCCAGAGGCCGGATCAGAAACTTCAGCAAGGAAATCAAAATGGCAAAGAAGAAAGTAGAGAAGATCAATCTGGACAAGAAGCCCGAAAAGAATGAGCGGGCCCAGGCTGTAGAAGGAGCCATCCAGCAAATCGAAAAGCAATTTGGAAAGGGCTCTATTATGAAGCTGGGCGACAATTCAGTTCGTGCAGAAATGGGCTTCATCCCCACAGGTGCCATGACTCTGGACTTTGCCCTGGGCCTGGGCGGATTCCCTCGCGGTCGAATCGTAGAAATCTACGGACCAGAGTCTTCAGGAAAAACCACTCTCTGTCTTTCTGCTGTGGCCAATGCGCAGCGTAGCGGTGGAATTGCTGCCTTTGTAGATGCGGAGCATGCTCTGGACCCCAGTTTTGCCACACGTCTTGGCGTAAACATAGATGATCTTCTGGTTGCTCAACCGGATAACGGCGAGGAGGCTCTGGAAATTACGGAATCTCTGGTGCGTTCCAATGCTGTGGATGTTATCGTTGTGGACTCTGTGGCGGCCCTGGTGCCCCGCTCGGAACTGGAAGGTAACATGGGCGATGCACAGATGGGTTTGCATGCAAGGCTTATGAGCCAGGCAATGCGCAAGCTTACAGGCACTATCTCAAAATCAAATACCACTATCATATTCGTAAATCAAATCAGAAACAAGATTGGAGTGATGTTCGGCTCCCCGGAAACCACCACAGGCGGAAATGCACTGAAGTTTTATGCATCCGTTCGTCTGGATATTCGCAGAATCGAAACCCTGAAAAAAGGAGATAGTCCCTTTGGAAACCGAGTTCGAGTGAAGGTAGTTAAAAACAAAGTGGCTCCTCCTTTCCGTCAGGCTGAATTTGATATTCTATTCGATTCGGGTATTAATCGCGAAGGTTGTATTCTGGACCTTTCTCTGGAACATGGCCTCATTGAGCGTTCTGGAACATGGTACTCCCATCAGAGCAACCGAATTGGACAGGGCCGCGATAATGCATGTAACTTTCTAAAAGAGAATCCTGATATCATGGAAGAGCTGGATACAGCTCTGCGCAAGATACTGAAGGAAATGCGCGCACCGGCCAAAGCAAAAGAGGAAGCTGTACCGGAAGTAGATCCAGAAACAGGCGAAATCCTGAATGAGGAAGCCGCTGGATGATTCCTGTTTCCATATTTGGAGGTGCCGGGCTCACCGGGCGAGAGCTACTAACCTGGCTGAGGCATCACCCTCAGGCCAGGCCGGTATTCGTTACATCTGATCAGCATGCCGGGTCCACAGTTGAGCAGGTATTTCCGGAGATCACTGAATTTCCGGACCTAAAATTCTCCCGACATTCCGATTCCTGCCCGGCTGAATCCGTGGCCTTTCTGGCCACTCCGAACAAAACCAGCATGGATCTGGTTCCCCGTTTGCTGGACCAGGGCCTGAAGGTAATTGATCTCAGTGGTAGCTTTCGCATTCCAGATAAGGAATTGTTCGAACAGTACTACGGTCTGGAGCATAGCTCGTTTTCTACAATCAACGAAGCGGTATATGGCATGCCTGAACTATTCCGCGAGCAAATCAAGACCGCTCGATTCGTATCCAACCCTGGCTGCTATCCCACAGGCTCCATTCTACCGCTATTTTTTCTGGGCGAGAATCGCAAGGATGTGCGACAGGTAATCGTTGATGCAAAATCCGGAGTTTCTGGAGCTGGCGGCCGAACGGAAGATTCTGGATTTGCCTTTCAGAATGTGTATGAGAACTTTCGTGCCTACAAAGTATTGAAACATCAACATACCCCGGAAATTCAGATCTATTCAAGAAAGGATATGGAACGCTTTCGCAGTCCAGAAGAGTCTGCAAACAGTCCGGCTCTGGTTTTTACTCCGCATCTGCTTCCCATGTATCGAGGTATACTATCCACTATTGCCATAGAATGGAAATCCTCAGCTCCAGCGGATCTGGACCAGATTTACCGGGAAGCAGCGTCCCGGGAGCCATTCCTCCGCTTCCTGGATACTCCGGAGCAGGTAGATCTTCGCAGAGTGCAGCATACCAATTTTCTGGATTTTGGAGTACGTACAATGGGTAATATCTCCATCGTTGTTTCTGCTATTGACAATCTGGTAAAAGGTGCTGCCGGTCAGGCAATCCAGAATATGAATCTAATGCTTGGTCTGGATGAAAGGGCGGGTCTGCTGGAGAATCGGCCAGGTTAGCTCATTTAAGTCAGTACCGGTCCAGAGATCCGGATTAATAGTCGACCCGAATAGAATCACATCAGCTCGTCTATAAAATCCTCCAGATTCGTTTCCCTTCCAAAAAGAACCAGAATATCGTTGGATTTAATGATGGTCTTTCCGTCCGGAATACCGATGAATTCTTGCTTTTCCGTAGGACGTTCTGGGTCTTCCGCTCTTCGCACAGTTACTATACTAATATTAAAGCGCTTTTTCAGGTTTGCTCCATTCAGGCTCATCCCAACAAGAGCCGGTGGTGCCTCCACTTCGAATAATCTGTAACCCTCTTCGAGAAACATGCTGCGTTTGATGGATGGATGGGCAAACTGCTCGGCCATATTCTCGGCAGCCCTTTCCTCGGGATTGAACAGCTCTTTCACACCCATCATCTCCAGGATTCTCTTATGCAGTCCCGTGCGATATCGGACAATAAGCTGGCCGTTAAAGACACGACGCAAAATGTCAGCAGTCACTATCAGAGTTTCAAAGCTCTGGGCCGCGGACAGTATAACAGTATCCATCTGGTCCACTCCCTGGGATCGCAGAGCCTTTTCATCGGTGGAGTTTAAACACACCGCATGGGTGCACCTGGTCTTAATCGCTTCTATGGTAGGCAAATCATGATCGATGGCTGTCACTTCATGGCCTTCCTCATGCAGATGCTTCACCAGAGCCTTGCCAAAATCTCCCAGACCAATTACCGCTATTTTTTTTCTCATCTCTTTAGCCTCATCTGCCGCTGATCTCTACCTCTTATGCAGGTCTTCACGGTCTGCATCATTTTGCTATTCCAGGCTTCGGACGAATTCATTGAGCTACATTCCTGGTTATAAGAAGTCTCATCCAACTACAATGTACTCCGTGGGATACCGATAATTCACCTGTCTGGCCCGGGGAACAATGGCCAGCAAAAATGTCATAGAACCTACCCGGCCAACAAACATTACAATACAGAGCACCGCCTTTCCTTCCGAGGAGATGGACGAAGTGATTCCCCTGGACAAACCCACAGTTCCAAAAGCAGATACCACTTCAAAGATAATATCCAGGAAGGGCTCGCTTTCCAGAAAAAGTAAAGTGAAGATTGCGGCAAATATGGAGAAGAAAGAAAGCAACACCGTAGAATAGGCACGGGCCACGGTATCTGCCGAAACGGTCCTTCCGAAGACTTCCACTCTCTGTTTACCTCGGATCAGATTCATTATATGGACTGCAGCGACACTGATGGTGGAAGTCTTGATCCCTCCGCCAGTACTCACCGGACTGGCGCCTATCCACATTAATAGGAATGTAAAGAATACTGTATGAAGCGAAAGGCTTGCTGTAGACAGTGTTTCAAAACCGGCCGTTCTTGTGGTAACAGAATAGAATAAACTGTGCATCCATGCCTCTCCGGTTTCCATCCCGGCAAGCAATCCGTCCTGCTCCATCAGATAGAATGCCAGGCAACCAGCGAATAAAAGTACGATTGTTGCAATTAAGACAAGTCGGGTACCTACATTGAAGCGAAAATGAACACTGGCAGGATGCCTGATTCTCAAAAACAATGCGCGAAGCACCGGAAAGCCCAGACCGCCCAGGACAATCAATACCATGAAGGTAGCCATGGAATAGCCTGGGGCCCTGGATACAGAGATCAAACTATCATCAAATAGTGAAAACCCGGCATTACAGAAAGCAGAGATACTGTGAAAAATGGAATGAAACCATCGGCTTTCGAAATTTCCCATATTTTCGGGAAGCGAACTGTACAGTGAAGCAGCGCCAATACCTTCAATGGTAAATGTAAACAGCGCCACAGATCGAACAATCTTTCTCACCTCTCCAAGACTGTCTTCACTTAGAAGATCCCGCATCAATAGCTGCTCGGATAGACTATGCCCCCCGGCAAGAAATAAAGAAAAGAAGGAGGTCAAGGTCATCAATCCCAGACCGCCAATCTGAATTAGAACCAGAATTACGATCTGGCCAGAAAAGGTAAACTCCCGGGAAATATCCACAGGTGATAAGCCGGTAACGCAGGTGGCGCTCACTGCAATGAAGATTCTATCGACTGAAGATACATCCCCCACTGTGAATCTGGGTAGTGATAACAATGCGAATCCACACAGTATGACGAAGATGAAACTGCCCATGAAAATCATGGCCGGATTAACTCTCAGAAATCGCAAGGCCTGAACTCGACGAACCAGGTGAATCAGATTATTAAGAACAAACAGGGCCTGGCTAATGGCCAGAAATAGCAGTACGGCCGTGGTTGAAGTGAAACCCCGGGCATCCAGATAGGAAATAAGAGGATCGCGAAAAATCCACTGAAAGATGACAAGGCCGGCCAGACCAATTTCCAGCTTATGAGCACGAAGATGCTCTCGAACAGTTGGACGAGCAAAAAGCAGGCTAATCAGTTCGTAGGCCACAAGTACTGCCAGAATGGACTCCGTAGCCACGGTGGCCAACTTTCGATGCTGCTCATCAATTCCAAAGCCTATTTCCAGTACAAGTATTGCCCCGGAGCCCAGGCCCGCCAGGAGGAAGATCCAGCGAAAAAGAGGATGCAAATGATGATGATAATGACTCCTACTGGAGTAGTAGAGCCTCCGGAGGGCCGAAAGGGAGCGAGACAGATCGCGGCGCAACCGAAAAATCCTCATATCACCAGAGAGCAATACCCGGTATCAGGTGTCATCTTTTCTCTTGCCATTCGGTGTCCGGGGATGCACCTTGTCAGAGATGTTAAAAGAGGGCTTCATGAGCATCAAGATTCTGGCCTCCTACCGCCAGTTGCTCAAGACCTTTCGAGAACGAGTTCCCGAAGGCGATGAGGATCTCATACGTAGAGCCTTCCAGTTCGCTTATAGAGCCCACCGGGATCAAAGAAGGCTTTCTGGAGAACCCTACATTATCCACCCAATTGCCGTTTCTCAAACCCTGGCCGAACTGGGACTGGATACGCCCACGGTGGCAGCCGGTCTACTCCACGATGTGGTGGAGGACACACAGTTCGGAGAAGACTTCATCAAAAGAGAATTCGGTGAAGAGATCCAGAATCTGGTAAAGGCAGTTACCAAAATTTCGTTGGTAAAGAAAGACAGCGTTCAGCCTGCGGAAGGCACCCTTCGCACATTGAAAGAAAAAGAAGCCGCAGAAAACATCAGGCTAATGCTTCTGGCAACAGCCAGGGATGTGCGAGTCATCTTAATTAAGTTGGCTGACAAATTGCATAATATGCGAACCCTGCAGTTCCAGAAACCGGAAAAAGTGGAACGCATCGCAGCAGAGACACTGAACATCTATGCACCTATAGCAGGCCGACTTGGTATGTTTGGCATCAAATCGGAACTGGAGGACCTGGCCTTTGCCAGTCTGGACCGAGAAACCTACAAAGAGATTGTAGTGGGACTCAAGCAGAGCCGATCCGAACGTGAAGAATTCATTAAGAAATTACGCAAGATTCTACAGCAGCGACTGGCAGACATCAATATTACGGCCCGGGTAGAAGGAAGGGCCAAACATATCTACTCCATCTATCAGAAAATGAATCGAGACAATCGGGATCTAACCCGGGTCTATGATCTACGAGGTGTGCGAATCATTGTAGATGAAGTGCGGGACTGCTACGGAGCCCTGGGAATTGTGCATACACTATGGCCCCCTATTCCCGGACGGTTTAAGGACTATATAGCCATGCCCAAGATTAATGGCTATCAGAGTCTGCATACAACTGTGGTAGGACCGGATGGTCGCCCGCTGGAAGTTCAGATTCGTACCCGGGATATGGATGAGAGGGCTGTCTTTGGTATTGCGGCACACTGGCTGTATAAGACAGGAAGCACCAGAGAAGAAAGAAGAAATGAGAAGCTGAAGTGGCTGGCTCATCTTTCCCGACTCACCCAGGAATTTCATGGAGATACCAGTGAGTTCATCGAGGATCTGCGCCATGAACTTAACCCTCATGAAGTCTTTGTATTCACTCCTAAAGGAGAGATACTGAACCTTCCGGTAGGGGCCACAGTTCTAGATTTCGCATTCCGCATTCACACTGACATTGGTCTTCGCTGCAGGGGTGCCATTGTAAATGACCGAATGGTACCCTTACGAACAGAACTGAAAAGCGGCGATCGAGTAGAGATTCTCACCCATGCTCAACCAAATCCTTCGCCTGTATGGTTGCGATATGTAAATTCTCCCCGGGCGGGACAGAAGCTCAGAGCTTACTTTCGCAAGCAGGAAGAGGAGGAGCCGGATTTTCATGAGGATCGACCGGGCCCGGAGAAGCTGCCAGAGAAGCAGCCAATCAAGATTCGTCGCCGCAAATCCGCAGACCCCAAGAAAGTCCCCATTGAAGTTGCAGGTGCTACAGACATTCCGGTGCGATATGCAGGATGCTGCTCTCCGGTTCCAGGAGATAGAATCATTGGATTTGTTACTCGAGGTCGTGGCGTTACTGTACACCGGGCGGATTGTCCTCATATTCCATCCGAAGAGTCCGAAAAGGACCGCCTGATTTCGGTGCGATGGGAAGGATTGACAGAAACCTATCCTGTTCAGATTGAAATCGATGCAGAAGACCGACAGGGTCTGTATCTGGATCTGGTGGGAGCTATCGCAAGAACGCAGACCAATATCCTGAAGGCTCAGGCAGACATTCCAAGAAATCATCGTGGGACAATGAAGGCTACGTTTTTGCTAGAGGTTGAACACGTAGATCAGCTAAATGATATTCGAGAAACTTTAATGGCAATACCGGGTGTTCACGAGGTACGTCGAGTGCTGGGTCCCGGGGTGGGCCCGGAAAAGGTTTCCGGCACAGCTCAGATGGACCCAGATCTTCTGGCCGCGAACGGATCTCTCAACGGACGGTCTAACGGAAAGCCCGTGAAACATAAGAAAAAGGAAAAAACGAAACCAGGTTAAAGACTGGCCAATCGCACCTGATCTTCATACAGACTGAATCGGGCTCCTGGTAAAGATCGTCTCTCCACCCGGTACTTTCGCACTCCCACACCAAAGGATATTTCCACCCCTGGAAAGACCTGTTCTCTCACTTCAATCTCCGCACCTTCCACCGGATTGATACTGGCAATTAGCCGTTCTCTTTGAAGTTCAAGATTCTCCAGATGCTTCTCCAGTTTTTGCTGCACCATCCTGAGCCTCTTCTCTGTCTCTTCATCTTCTGCTGTGGCTTTGCCCCGCTTTCGACTTTCTTCGATTTGCTGCATATGCAGAAGCACCCGGTGATAGGTTTTTTTCTGTTCTTCGTACTGTGCATCCATTTCTCGAAGCTTCTGAAAAGTATCTGGATCGACTCCCACTGTAATTCGAGTAGCTGTTTCCATCTTGGTGCCAAGCTTTCTGGCCTTCACTCGTTGACCGGCAAGAATATCTCCTCCGATGATTTCTCCGCGACCTTCCTCTACAATGATTTCCTGGCCGGCAGTAAGTCTGGAATGCATACTCACTTCCTGGATGTAAATTCCATGCCCTGCCAGAAGGGAGCTCTTCTGAGCAAAACGCGCGAATATGCTACCAGCCGCCTCAACGTAGCCGCTATTTCTGGTCACAGCCCCACCGGTTAGAATTATATCCCCTTCTGCTTTTAGAAATACGTTGCTAACGGTTTTTTCGATTATAATGTCACCCCTGGCATTTACCTGGAATCCATCCAGTACGGTATTATGTACCACCACAGTGCCCGGGAAATCTATATGACCTGTAGAGTAGTCTACATTATCCAGCTCCAGAATTTCCTCTACATCGATCCTGGGAAAACGAGTCTGATAGTTGGAAACCCGTGCATGACCGTCGATCTTCGAGAAAAATTCTGTACCCCTGGCCTCTACATTAAGTCCAGCTTCCAGGACAATGGCAGAGCCATCCGTGGCAGGAAGTGTGCGACCGGTGACCGTAAATCCAGCCTCCCCCGGTTCTCCCGGAAGAACCCGGGCAAGTAGATCCCCGGCTTTACAGGTCTGAACTACATTCAGGTTGCGAAAATCCACCGGATCCTCTTCTCTTTGACCTGCTTCCCGAACAGGGACGGCCCGCGGATTCGGCTCAATCTGCCACTGCACGCTTGCATCTCTGGCAGCTGTGGGGTTTTTCATGGTGGCAATTCTGTAGGCCTTTTTCTGAAACCCTCGATTCGCAAGTTCAGGCAAACTGCGATTTGCAATTGCTTCCACCAGAGCTTCATCGATCCCTGCCACCACTCCCCTGGAAGCCAGAAGAGTAAGAATCTCTTCGCGGCCGGGCCAGTTTCCACCGTGTCGGGGCGCGACAACAGTGATCATGGCCTGGCTTTCATCCTCTGCCATATCCAGTTCAAGCCTGGCATCTTCACTGGGCAGTTCTTCCCAGGCAGCAATGTCAAACGCCTCGCCAGAAGCGGCTGCCACTGCTTCGTCCAGGGCCGCCCTGTCATAGTCCTGAACTCCAAAGAGTTCCAGACGGGCCTGTACATCGATTTTCTTTACAGGCCGGCCTTTCTTTCCGGCAGGAAATACGCGAAGGATGGCCCGACCGCCTTCATTTTCCAGAAGGAAGTGTCCATTTTCGTTGTCTTCGATGGAGCGTAAGAAGTCCTGATGCGATTCCATATAATAATTAGTGCCGGGCTCTGTCTCAGGATTTTTCTGGACTGGCAACCTTCAAGAAATCCAGAAAATACTCGGGATAGGTCTTTCGAACACATCCTGGATCTTCTATTTCAATGGAGGTTCCGGCGGAGACAAGGGAAAATGCCATGGCCATTCGATGGTCCTGGTAGGTTTGAAATCTGGCAGGTTTCAACTTGTCCGGTGGATTGATAATCAAATAGTCCTTGCCTTCTTCAACTCTGGCACCGGTTCGTTCCAGTTCTGTTTTAAGTCCATGGATTCGCTCAGATTCTTTGACTCTTAGATTGCCAATGTTCGTAATGCTACTTTTGCCACCGGTAAATAGATTCAGCGTAGCAAGAGTCATGGCTGCATCGGGCATGGAATTCATATCCAGGTCCAGAGCCGATAGAGACGTACCACCTGTGGCTTCAATGTATCCATCGCCCCATTCAATTTTCGCCCCCATGTCCTGTAGCACCTGTGTAAATTGCTGATCTCCTTGAATGGATGACAGGCCCAATCCCCGGACTCGCACCGGCCCTCGACCGGCCAGGGCCCCGGCAGCAAGAAAATACGTGGCCGCCGAGGCATCTCCCTCTATTTCATATTCGGCGGGAGCCTGATAGGCTTGATTTCCGGGAATGGAAAACTCAGTATAACCGCTACGATTCACGGTAACTCCAAAGTCCTTCATCATAGAAATGGTCAGATCAATATAAGGTTTGCTCACCGGATCATCCTCAAGCCGTAAGTTGAATTCCTTTTCGCTTAGAGGTGCAGCCATGAGCATGGCTGAAATGAACTGACTGGAAGTACGGCCCTGAATCCTGGCATGATCCTTCTTCCAGCCCTGACTGGTCACTCTTACTGGAGGGCAACCGCCCTCACCGGTGGATATATCCACTCCAAGAGTTTCAAGACACCTGGCAAGATCACCAATGGGACGGCGATTCATTTGCTCATTCCCATAAATCAGATAGGAACCCCGAAGAGCGGAAAGGACAGCCAGTAACGGTCGCATGGCCGTGCCTGCATTCTCCACATAGAACTCTCCCCGGGATGGCGAAAGCCTGGGATGGTCAGATTCTATTTCTACATCAGAATCGGTGTCCCGAACCGATACACCGAGCCCGGGTAAAATATTTCGCAGAACATTTACATCGTCTGAAGCCGGCAATCGCCTCAACCGACAACTCTTTCCGGCTGATGTGCCCAGGGCAGCCATAAGCAGAGCCCGATTCGCAATAGATTTGGATCCCGGTAGTTCCACTTCACCGGAAAAATTCGAGATCCTGGGGATTTGAAGAACATCGCAGGAATCTACATAAGCTGAGAACAGCCCATTGCTTGCATCTGCCATCCGCTCAGCAAAGGATGGTTCTACAGATGGGGATCTGGCAGGCATATCCTTCAATGATTGCCTGGTCCTAACTGACAACCACTTTGAGAGTCACCATGAAAGCAAATGCCAGTCAGATGCAGCAGAATCGAAAATCCGCGGACCACAAATCTCTAGAAGAAGGCTCCGAATTACTTCTGGATTTCTTCAAGTTAGCAGAAATGGGATCGGCGGCCCAGGATGGCCTGGTTCCCACGGTGGTACAGAATGTAGATTCTGGCGAGGTTTTGATACTGGCCTATGTAAATGAAGAAGCCTTGAAAGAAAGTCTGGAGCAAAAGATTGCTGTATTTTTCAGTACATCCAGAAGAGAGCTCTGGATCAAAGGAGCCACCTCCGGCGATTATCTGGATCTGCTGGAAGTGCGAATTAATTGTGAGCAGAATTCTCTTCTTTATCTGGTGCGCCCCCGGGCGGGCGGAGTCTGCCATACCAGAGATGATTCGGGTCAGACCAGAAGTTCCTGCTACTATCGAAAATTTGATTCTTCTGGTCTCAGTCCTGTAGCCAACGGGCCACTTCCATGGCATGATAACTCAAAATAATATTCGCGCCGGCTCGTTTCATACCAAGCAGAGATTCCATTACTACGGCCCTGTAATCCAGCCATCCTGCCGCGGCAGCGGCCTTTAGCATGGCATATTCTCCAGACACATTGTACACAGCCACCGGAAGCTCGCTAACTTCTGCAAGAGCTCGCACCACATCCAGATAGGGAAGCCCGGGCTTAACCATTACAATATCGGCCCCTTCCTGTAAATCCAGTTCGTATTCCCTGAGTGCCTCTCGAACGTTGGCAGGATCCATCTGATAGGTCTTTTTATCTCCAGATCTGGGCGCACTTTGAAGTGCATCCCGAAAAGGACCGTAAAATGCGGATGCATACTTCGCGCAATAGGATAGAATACCGGTATCAGTAAACCCCTCATCGTCCAGTGCCTGACGAATGAAAGCAACTCTGCCATCCATCATATCACTGGGAGCCACAAAATTAGCTCCTGCCCTGGCCTGAGCTACAGACATCTCGGCCAGCAATTCCAGGGTTTCATCGTTTAGAATTAATCCTTCTTCGGATAGAATTCCATCATGTCCATCGCTGGAATATGGATCCAGAGCAACGTCGGAGAAGATAACTAAGTCCGGGAACCGTTGTTTGATCTTTCGAATGGTTCGTAAATACAGACCATCTGGATTTATGGATTCAGTGCCGGTGGAATTCTTCAGAGAATCCGCGATGGCCGGAAAAGGAGCGATGGCACGGATACCTAAAGAAACAGCTTCCTGTAAGAATTCGGATAGCCGGTCTTCATTGTGTCTATACACTCCTGGCATGGAAGGAATCTCTTCCTGGTTGGATTCGGTAACAAAGATGGGAAGTATAAGGTCTTCTATGCGCAGATGGTTTTCGCGCACCAGATCCCGAACATAGGCAGTAGTTCGATTGCGACGAGGTCGATGGGAAAGTTCCATGAGGACAGGTTGCGAAACTGCACCAGAAAATCGAGTGTTTATGACACGACCAATTGAAGGAACCGTGGCCTAACGAGGCATCAGGTTCTTATTTCTTTCCACCTGATCGATTAAATGGTCAAAATTCCTGGCCTTGCTGGCCCGAAACTCCTCCAGCATCTTCAATCGAGAGGCTTCAAAGTCATCCATCAAATTTTTTTCTATGCCAATAGATTTGTTGGGGCCCATCTCAGCCAGGGCCCGTTCTCCGGCTTTTACAAGCAGATTAGCCGCTCCCGGTCCCTGAACCTCCACTTCCCCTTCACCCACCAGAATCCGTGTGGTCTGACCTTCAGCCTCTACTATGAAAGTAGTTCCTCGGACCAGGGCCACAGCCGTGGGTCCCTGGATTTGAATATTGTATTTCTGTGAACCGTTCTTCTGCGCATCCACCCCAAGATTCCCGGAGATTATATTGATAAAAAAATCCAATCTGGACTGAGTATGCTGAATATTCTTAACTACTACTTCACTGTTTTCCTGCACCGATATGAAAGCACCTTTCGAAAACTGAACAACTACCCTGGAATTCTTTCCCGTCCGGATAACATCCTTTTCTTCAACAAGCTCCCGCACTCGAATCTTCTGAATCCTGTCACCACGCTTTATTTCAGCGTCTCCCACTCTAAAGGTGACCAGACCAATCCTTCGCGTGGTTTCCTGCTCTGCAGCCACAGGCTGAAAGGGACTCACAAATAGGGGCAAAACCGATGCCAGAAGAATAATTAAGATTCGATTCATAGTATTTCCTTTTTTTCGCGCTTAACTCTAACTGAACCGTTGCCGGTTCGCAAGCCTTCGTCTATTACTGTAGCCCCGTTAACACTGCGAAGTCAATGTGGCATCCATGGTTGCTATTAGATCGATCATGGCCATGCAGTGGTTCGCGGAAACTGATTTTTCGTTCCATTACCGGGTATATTTTCCTAATTCCAGGCCGGATTGCAGTCCAATCCCGATTTTTGAGGCATAAGTTACCGGATTCACTTCAACTGTGTCGATAAATCTTCATATTCCAGCAGGCATTCTGGATTACTTAATGCTTCTTTGTTTCGGACCGGCCGGCCTTCCACTATTTCTCGAACCGCTATTTCGACCTTCTTCATATTTCGCGTATAGGGTATAGCAGCCACTGAAAGAATGACTGCCGGGACATGCCGGGGAGAAGCCTCCTTCCGGAGTGCTTTCTTGATCAATTCTGCCTCTTCGTCGCGAATCTGTCGACCTGGATCCGGCTTTAACTTAACGAATAGCACCACTCGAACATCGCCCTGGTAGCTCTGCCCGATCACCACGCTATCTTCAACAAAATCCAGGGACTCTACAATCCGATAGATATCCGCCGTTCCAATGCGAACCCCCCCAGGGTTCAATGTTGCATCGGATCGACCCAGGAATAGAAAGCCGCCGGATCTGGTTCTCTGCGCAAAATCTCCATGGGTCCAGACATTGGGCCAGACATCAAAATAGGCTGATTGATACCGCTTACCATCCGGATCATTCCAGAAGTACAGCGGCATAGACGGAAAAGGCTCCGTGCAGGTCAATTCTCCCTGCTCTCCCGTAACATCCTTTCCGTTTTCATCTTTGATTTCCACCTTCATTCCAAGTCCGGCCGCCTGGATTTCTCCACGACGAACTTCCATAAGTGGATTGCCAAGAGCAAAGCATCCATTTAAATCCGTGCCACCAGAAATGGAGGCAAGCTGCACATCGCTCTTGATGGATTTGTAGATATAATCAAATTGTTCTGGAAGTAGCGGGGAACCTGTAGAAAGCATAGTTCGCACCGTTGCAAGTGAATGATTTGATTTCACATCATATTCGGCCTGTTCCAGAGCGGCAAAGTACCTGGCACTGGTTCCAAATACCTGAACCTTCTCATGATCCGCCAGGCGAAATAGAGCCCCAGGATCCGGATGAAATGGATTTCCATCAAATAAAACGATGCAGGCGCCTGTGGCAAGAGCACTGACCAGCCAGTTCCACATCATCCAGCCACAGGTAGTAAAGTAGAATGTGGTTTCATTCGGTCGAAGATCGCAATGAAGAACATGTTCTTTTAGATGGTTCAGAAGCACACCATGACCCTGAACCATACATTTTGGCAGTCCGGTAGTTCCAGAGGAATACATAATATACACCGCATCCATAAATGAGCGAGGTACAAAGTGGATGGTACCTGCATCCTCTAGAAAATCTTCTAAAGCGATGGCGCCGCGAATGCCACTCACATCCACGGGATCCGAGGAACCTGGAACAATAACGATTCGCTCCATGGGTATGGCCTCTGCGATCTGCTTAACTTTGTCCAGAATCGAAATCCAGCGACCTTTGAAGAAGTAGCCATCACATGTAAAAAGCACCTTTGGTTTGATCTGGCCGAATCGATCCAGAACCGCCTGGGCTCCAAAATCCGGAGAGGCACTGGAGAAGACCCCGCCCAGGGAAGTAGCTCCGAGCATGGCAAGCACCGTATGCGCACGATTGGGAAGATAGGCAGCCACGCGGTCCCCTGGTTCCAGTCCCAGGTTTTTTAAACTCAGATGATATCGACTGGCTTCCCGGTAGAGCTCCGAATGAGTGTACCGAATTTCCTGACCAATTTCGTCCAGCGATATGAGTGCAGGTTTGTTTTCCGAAGAATTCTTCAAAAGGTTCGCAGCGAAATTCAGAGTTGATCCTGCAAACCACTGAGTATCCTGAATTTTCTTGGCCGGAACTAGAACTTCCGAAGGAGCGGACTGAAAGTTTAAGTCGCAGAATTCGGCCACTTCTTTCCAGAAATCAGAAATATTCTCAACCGACCATTTATGTAGACTTGCATAGCTAATAGGATCTATATCTGCATTGTATTTCTTGCGCAGTTGCTCTGCGAAGGAATACATCTGGCTTTTTTCGGGATGAGCCGGAGACCATAAAACGGGATTCATTTGCTCAGAATGCAAGACCGCCGCCGCTCCATGCAAGTAGATTCCAGGCCCGCATCCACCTGATTCACAGGCAACAAGCGGGCTCGATTTAAGGACTGAGTTGAAAAGGCAATATTTAAAGCACTACCCGGTTATGAATCGTCTTTTGGCCGATTCGGTTAACATCAAGAACGTCCGCTCAGTCTTTGTCCAGAACGTCAAAATAGGGCGGCGCTGAATTACCGGCCAGATCCTTTACCTGAATGCTCAGATAGGACCCTCCTTCGCCAATCCAGATTTCCGGTACACGAATTCGAAGCATGGATCTATCCCCGGCCCATTCAAATCCCACAGGAATTCCATCCAGGAATACCGCTGTAGTATCTCGATCAATCCAGGATTCTCGATCATAGATATCGTACTGCAACAAACGAATGGGATTCGCTTCATCCTGGATCTGAACCAGATCATCTTCCGGCCGCTGCCAGGCAAAGGATGGATGAATCACAGGAGTACCGGTGTCACGCAGTACGGCAAAGATTCCCCCACGCTTCAATCTAAGTCGATAGAAGGCTCTGGTTTCGGTTTCCTGGTAGGGTTTACCCATCCAGTCCCATTTCCCGGTGGAAGGATTCCAGAGATAGAGTTCTTCATCGGCATGCTTTTTTTCAATCTGGCCAGAAATATACATATAACCGGAGATTACCAGGTCCCGGGCATCGAATACAAAGGTCCTTACTCCATCAGATGGTTCTTTAAGACCATCACTGGCAGGGGGCAATGCGCGAATCCATTTTGGCTCAAGAATGCGAGCCCTTGCCAGGCCTCTCTGAATGCCTCCTGGAATCTGAATGGTTAAGACCAGTCCCTGCCCCTGATAGCGAAAGCTGGCGGCTGCGAAGGGCTGCAATGTGCGAAACGGCACTGATGTTTCATGCAACAGAGGATTCTCTTCTTCTGTACTGGCCGGTTCCTCTGGAGGATGTGCCGGCTTTTCAGTCTTTAAATCTGCCTGCGAAGACTGCCCGATTTCAAAAAACAGCCTGGCCCGGTTTCCCGAGCTATCCAGTACTTCCACCAGAAATGTACCTGAATCCAGTTCCCTGCGATTCCTTCTTAATGTGTCGTAAAGGTAGTAAACGTATTCATCGCCTATGGCCGTCTTTTCCGGATCGTAAAATCGATCGGCGGTTCGCAGATCCGCCGTAGCAATTCCATCCAGTTCCATTTTGTACAGGGGTGACTCCTGCAATTCAGAGGGCAAAGAATTATAGAGTTCTGGACCTATCTTCTTTTTTCCCAGGGCATAGAAGCGTACTCCATGCACCCCATTGCGATTCAGTGCGGCCATGGTATCATAGGTCCCTATTCGATACTCTGCAGATGGTAAAGCCCGGGGCTCTGCCAGTACATATGAGTCTACAGTATGACCTTCCGTGGTAAACTTTCGATGCACATGCTTGAGCGCAAAGGCTCGGGTGCGAGTATGAAGCCTGATAAGTGTAGGTGCGGTAAAGTCCTGTATAGCTCTTTCTGGATCTTCCAGGGGACTGCGAAAGTAACCGCCGGCGCCCACTTCAAAATGTAAATGGGGAGCTCCAGATCCGCTTTCTCCGCTTCGTCCAATGGTTTGCCCTTTCTTGAATGAGAAATAGGCAGGAAGATTCACCGATGCTCGATTCGTCGGATGCATCAGAAACAAAGCCAGTCGGAGATACTCCAGCTGAGGATGCTCACCCATAAAATCATGCATATGACCGTACGTAAAATGCCGTCCATCGGCGGAGGCGAGAACCAGGCCATTGCCGTATCCAACCTCGGACGTATAGAGTCGGGCCGCAGTCATATCCTCCACAGCCTTAATGGGAATTCCATTTCGATTGAACGTCTTATAATCCAGCCCATGATGAAATCGGCCACCGGATCGATATTCACCGAAGCTACCGGAGATATGAGGAAATTCGATGGGATGATTGGAGCCCACCAGATGACTCTGACGGGCCTTTCGCACTTCCGGAGGCAATTTCTGACCGCAATCAGCGATCAGAAAAAGCAAAAATAAAAAGGACCCTGCCTTGCGCTTAGCTTCAGTCCGGGACGTTAAAAAATGAGACCATTTCATCCAGATGCCTGTGGAATCGAGTTTCCGGATTGAGAGGATCCAGAACCCACTTACCATCGGCCACCAGCATGTACGGATAATCTCCGGGACGCAAGTGCAATCTCAATCGAAATACACCATCCTCACCTTTCTGAAAGAAGTGGGTTTCCGGATTCCAGTGATTGAATTCCCCAACGAGAGATAGATTTTCAATACTTTCCTGGAAAGTCCTTTGCTCCAGGATTCGACTGTGCACCGCAAATTCAACAATGCGCTCTCGACCGGCCTGCCTTTGCTTTAGAACTCGTACGGTGGCCAGCTCATTGGGATATTCACGCTCCAGAAAGAATGTTGAGATATATCCGCCCATCCCATCATCTTTACGATTCGGATGAGTGGGATCATGCTGCCAGATGCCATCTACTCTAAACCGGTATTCGTAGCCTCTTACCCGATGTCCCTCTTCCAGCTCTCTTACAGGAATCACTAGATAAAACACCCCCTGAGCATTTCGTTTCATTGGCACCGGTTTCCAGTTACTGAAATCTCCTGCCAGGTGCACATGCCGGGCTCGGTAGTCCTGATAGGTGAACAGAATGCCGGTACGACTGGGATTTGAGCTGACTGCATATTGCTCCCAGTCCAGCAAATGAATGTAACGAGGTGCTATGGCCTTCCGGAGCTTCTTCAGATTAAACGTGGTGTAGCTGCGAATCTGCTCAACATCGGCGGTTTCCAGTCCGGACTGCTCAGAGTTATAGGAAACGATCCCATCCGGCTCTCCCTGAAGACCTGCCAGGGCAAGAATGGAAAAAAGAAAAATGAACTGTACAGCATTTCTGGGCTTTAGCATATGAGATTGTGTCCTTTGCGTGTGAGGCGTTCTTTATCATGAGTCCAGCATTCCAAATTCATTCCGATTTCAAGCCCTGGAAGAAGTCTCATTTTTTCAGGAGCGCCACTGCTATATAGTGTCGATAATTCTACTGGAATCGCTGAAGTAATTCTTACTTTATCATGGCAGATACAGAAACAGGAGACAGTCGCAACGAGCAAATCGAGGAACTGCTGGGGGACCTGGATAGGGATCTCACAGAGGTCATTTCCCCGCTGGAAGATCAGTTCAAAGAAGATCTGATGGAAATCCGGGGAGAGGATCCCGATTTGCAGAGCATTGAAGACGGAATGAATGCCGGGGATGACCCGGAAGGCTCCGGCGCGGAGTTCGATGATGACATTTCCGACGATTCCCAGGAATCCGGAGAGGCGGCCGAGGCAGATCCATTCGCCGGTCTGGACCTGGGCGGAGAGGAAGCAGCCGATCCCCTGGCAGATACCTTGAGCGACCTGGATTTTGGCGGCGAAAGCCCGGCCCCGGAATCTTCCGAAGATGCAGGCCTTTCTGATCTAGATGATCTTATGGGCGGCATGGACGAGCCGGCCTCAGACGATGCAGGCCTGGATTTCGGTGAGGAAACCGCACCAACCGATCCTGGAGCAGATCTGGGGGATTTTGGTCTGGATTCAGGCTCCGAAGAACCTGCGTTTGAGGATTTAACCGAACCACTGACTACAGAAACGGAAGGATCTTCCGAAGACCCATTCGCAGACCTGGGAGACTTTAATGCCGGGCCAGCCGCAGAGGACACCGATGCGGATCCATTCGCAGATATGGGAGCCGGTGATCCGTTTGCGGACAGCTCCGGAGGCGGAGGTACGGATGATTCTGGCACTGACCTGGGCGGTGGAAATGCGGATTTCGGGGCCGACCTGGGCGGTGGAGATGCGGACTTCGGGGCTGACCTGGGTGGTGGAGATGCGGACTTCGGGGCCGACCTGGGTGGCGGAGATGCGGACTTCGGGGCTGACCTGGGTGGTGGAGATGCGGACTTCGGGGCTGACCTGGGTGGTGGAGATGCGGACTTCGGGGCTGACCTGGGCGGCGGAGATGCGGACTTCGGGGCCGACCTGGGCGGTGGCGCAGATCTAGGTGGCGGAGCCGATGATTTTGCCGCTGATCTGGGCGGTGGAGAAGATCTTTCCCTCAGTTCAGGATCTGGAGATGATTTTGGAATGGATCTGGGCTCCATGGATGACATGGGCCTGGATAGTTCCGGTACCGGAGATGAAGAGGCCGGTAGCGCACCGGCCGCACAGGAAGATCTGGGCGGACTGGAAGACCTGGGTAGCTTCTCCAGCGGCGATCTGGAGGATATGGCCAGCCAGGCTCAAATGTCCCAGGGGATCGGCGAAGAGTTCACAGACGAAGAACTGGCCTCCATCCGTACCGAGATTGTGGACTTTCCGCAGGAATTGCGAAAAGCCATTATCGATGCAGTAGTTAACGAAAAGCTTTCTCATCCAGACCAGCGAATGCTGATGAATATGATCGTGGATCAGGCAGATCCAGATCAAATAGCCGACTTTCTGGAACCCCGAATGGGATTTCGTCCGGACACAGCTCCTCCGGATGTGCGAAAAGACGGCGTACCGATCATCTATGCAGATGAGTTCTCTCCCGAGGCCCTGGGGCGAAAACGACTTAGAGCCAAATTTATGCTTCTGGGCCTGGGCGGTGTGGTTCTTGGTTTACTGGGTGTTTTCGGTGGACTTCTATTGTACAGGAGTCTTTCCATCCAGGGACTCTATGAAAGCGGGCTGGAAAAACTGCAGGAGGCCCGCCAGGCAGGACCGGACCAAAAAGCTGAGCTTGCGGCAGAAGCGGAAAACTATTTTCAGAGAGCCCTGGAAGCAGATGATGGTGTATACGACGTTGAATATCTAAACCGTTACGGCATCGCCTATCTAAAGGCTGGCTACTACGATGATGCATTCTACAAACTATTTGGAAAAATTGAACCCGAGTACCAATGGAATGATCCTGCTTTTCGCGCGCCATTGATCAATGTTGCCGAAGGTTCTCGCTGGTACGGACCGGGAGAACGAAAGGAAGGATATAAGACTACTTTCGTGGATAAAGATAAATTGCCCCGAGAGGTGCAGATACCCGGTGCTTACATAGTTTCCAGATTGCGCGACCAGGAAATGGATCGGGAGAATCTGATGGCTCTGGGCAGATTTCACTCTCATAATTCCAGACGATTTCTATCCACCGACGAGGGTCAGAAATACAAGAACGATCAACTGGGAATCGACTACTACCGTCTTATCACTACACTGCTTAATCGACCCACCGATGCAGAAGCCCTGGCTGGTATAGGTAAGATTCATTATAACCGGGAAGAGTTTGGGGCCGCCGCCCGTAAATACAATGAAATCCTGGAAACCCATCCAGCTGAAGTGGAAGGTCATGCAGGCCTGATCAATACCTATATAGAACTCTGGGAACAGGATGGCGATCCCAGATTTGTGATCGCAAGACATCGGGAAGCGCGTAGACTGGGACTGGAAGAAGAGCTTCCAATCTACGTATTGACCAAACTGGCTGGCTTCTACATAGACCTGGACCCCACTGATTTACGAATCAAATATCAGGTAGATCCTGTAGATGCGGTATCAGGTTACGATCTGGATCAGAACGTAGTGCATCTTCTTAAGATCGTTTTTGATAAGGAAGAAAAACGAGATGAGGAAATAGTTAAAGGTTCTGAATACGGAGAAGGATTCTTTCAACGGGGCCGATATTTATTGTCCAGAGATGAAAGCGCTCGAGCCATGCGTCAGTTTGAAAATGCTGTAAGAACCGATCCCTGGCATTATCCGGCTCTTACAGAAATGGGCGAATACTATCAATCGGTTCTGGACTTTCCCAGGGCGGAGCAATACTATAGAGCAGCCCTTCAGACCCATGAGGCCCATCGACAGGACTACGGAAATAGACCGGAAGATGAAACCCTTATGGATGGCGATATTGGCAAGATCTACTTCAACATTGGTTCCCTGCTCTATCTTCAGAATGCTGGCGGCAGCGATCCCACTTTAATGCCACGACCACGCATCTATCCTTTCCGGTCCGAAAGAGCTGAAACAGAAGAAACGGCCAACCGTCGGCAGCAGCTTCTTCAGGCAGCGGAATATTTTGATACAGCTCTGGAAAAGAATCTGAAGGATTCGGACTCCATTGCAAGAGCCCATTACCGAAAAGGCTGGATTAGATACATGAGCGCCGACTTTGAATCAGCGCTGAATGAATGGAACAAGCTGGATTCAAGTTACGATGCAGTGCATGAGGATCGTTCCATTCTTATGGGGCGAGCCAATGCAGCCTATCATGAGGACCAGCTAAGCTATAGCCTGGGAAATTATCTAAAGCTTAAAGATGAACTGGAAACGGAATCTATTCGAATCTCCAGTCCGGATCCTCAGAATCGCTCACATCGTCTGGTGTATTTGCAGCTTACGCAGGTTTACAACAATCTGGGAGCGGTCTATGAAAAGCAGTACATGGAAAAGAAGGAAGCCGGCGCTTCTCAAAACGTGCTGGACAGTCTCCAGGAACAATCTATGAGCCATTACTGGAAATCTGTGGAAACTGCAGGTCTAATTGATCTACCGGCTGAGATTCCCAGACAGAATATTCAACTTAGCTTTCCCAGGAACGGACAGAGAGAACCTTTGCTAGATGAATGGCTCAATCCTATGCTTGAAGAAGTGGAGCCAGAACTGTAAAAGGAAAAAAGCGGCAGACTACTTCTGAGCAGCCTGCTTTAGCTCTTTTCGCTTTCGACGGTTAACCTTGATGGCCCGAAAGAAAGTCTTGATATAGAATCCGTACATTGCGAACCAACGAATCAAATTCATGGGTCGCACCAGGGTTCGCCAGAACCAGCTCAATCCACGAACCTGAAAATAGTCCGGAGCCTTGCGTTCCATACCGGATAGAATATCGAATGCACCATCCACACCGATGACCACTGCTCGAGAAACACTTTGAATGTTTTCCCGTGTCCATAGCTCCTGGATTGGAAAGCCCATTCCCACAAAAATGATGTCAGGCGATGACTTTCGCAGGGATTCTTTGATTCGCTCTCCCCGCTCTTCGTTGAAATAGCCACCCTGTCGGCCAATGATGCGAACTCCAGGAAAGCTACGAGTTAGATTTAGAAACACCTTTTCCAGATATTCCATGCGAGAACCGAGCAAATAGATAGTAAATTCACGCTTCACACTCAGTCGAATTACATCCATCAGAAATGCAATCATTGGAATGCGTTCTTTGAGCGGAGTTCCCAGCTTTCGCGCAGCCCAGGGCAACCCGGATCCATCTGCAAGAATTAAGTCGCTGTCCCGTGCAATGAAGGATAGCTTTTTGCCCGGGCGAACCTGCATCAATTTAACAGGATCTGCAAAAAATACGAAATGGGGGCCATCCTTTCGCTCCACCATATCCATAATTCGTGCCACGGCTTCATCCCGATTGACGTTATCTACTGGAACATCCAGCAGATCTACTTTCTCCAGAGAAGAAAGATCTATGCTCTTGTAATCCAGGAGATAGTCTCTATCCTCCCGGGCCGATGCATATGGCTTCACAGTTGCTCCCTTCATTTTCCAATCCCGGACCGAAACGGTCGCTATTATGTCTCCATCTGGCACAGCGGGCCAGATAAATACAGCAAATTTTTCAGCCAGGCAGGAATTTCCGCCATCGCAGGCCATTCGCCGGTACACCTTATAAGTGGGGCATCTCCGGGCCTCCGGTCCTGAATCGTATTTGCCAGATTGTCAGACTCTGCTTTCGCCAGTCCGGTTCCGGTCCAATGTGGCCGCCCACCCCTCTGCAGAATCCAGTATAGAGGCGATAACCGCCGGAACCAGCGCCATTTCAGGCTTATTGTCCAGGCTTGCTACGGCAGACAGCACATCCTGCCAGCCAGATGGTGTCATTCCACCAATAAGCACCGCCGTTCGATTCCCCCTTCCCTGAGAAAAGAGCGAATGAAAACCGGAATCGGCCATTATTTCCGCCAACTCTTGCAGCCCGAGAGCTGAATTCTGGTCCCGGGAATTGGTTTTTGAATTTGTAGGATAAACCGGGCCCAGAGCAACGTAAGACCAGTGGATGGCATCCGAAGCCAGGGCTTCGGTGAACTGTTCAGCACTGTGAGTAGAACAGCCGGCAATTCCTCCGGATTCCAGGATTTGCAGAAGCATTTGCTCCTCGCGGGGGCTTAGATTCACCAGGTCCGTTTGTCCTAGATGAATTCCACAGAACCATTCCGAATGATGCCAGGCAACCTCCAGAAAATCATTGGCGATGATGGCAGGACGGCTCAACCAGCGATTTGTGCTGTGATCATCCACATGGCAGTTCATCCACACTTGATGTAAGCTCTCGGCCAGGGCTGCATACTCCGGAGCAGAGAGATTCTTGGCCCGCAACTGATAGGGAGCCCAGCCATATTCTTTCCAGCCGGCCACCACTTCCTGTGGCTTTAAGGATCTGGCTTCACAGGCATCCAGATCCAGGATGGGATAAATTCCGGCCGGGAAAAGCTGGCTTACCATCAACCACCTCCAACGAATCGGATTACTTCCAGTTTGTCCTCTTCCAGAAGTTTTGTGGCCTCCCAGGTCTCCCGACGAACAATCTCTCCATTTTTTTCCACGGCAACGGTTCTTGGATCCAGGCCCAGGGATTTAATGAAGTCCATGAGATTCTCTGAATCCACAGGATGTTTTTCACCATTAACGATCATCTACCTCAAACAAGAAAATGAGATAGGAACTCAGCAATACAAATTTGTTTGCCTGGTAGCCTTCCAGGAATAGAAATGACTGACCGTTACACGGAATTGAGGTATCCATGCACAGAAACGCACTCTTAACCCTTTCTACTTACCTGATTTTTTCAGTCTTTTTCCTGCTCTCCAGTTCCCCCATTCTTTCAGAAGAACCTCCAGAGCAGAACAATACCGAGGAGGCTACTCAGACATCTGAGCAATCCCCTCCTGCGGAAGAAAAAGGCGAAGCAGAAAATGAAACATCCGGTTCCGTTCTGGATCTATTGATCAAGGGCGGTTACACAATGATCGGACTTTTATTGATTTCTACTATTATAGCGGCTTTCGCTCTGGAAAGGTACTTCTTCTTTCGCAGAAACAAACTGAATGCAAAGGGATACTTTGATAGAATCCAACAGGCCCTGCAATCCGGCGGGTTGGATGCACTGGAAAAAGAAATACAATCCGATGATTTATTCCTCAGTCGTATATTGAAGGATGGACTGAAGCGTCGAAGTCATGGGCGCCGGGAAGTAGAGAAAGCTATTGAAACCTCGGCCACTGTAGAAATCGGGAAGCTGGAGCGTGGTTTGAACCTGCTGTCCAATCTGGGTAACCTGGCCCCTTTGCTGGGATTCTTTGGTACAGTAGTGGGAATGCGCGCAAGCTTTCTTCAATTCGTAGAAAAAGCGGCCCCTACAGCTCGTGACCTGGCAGTGGGAGTGGAAGAAGCTTTAATTACCACGGCCACAGGTCTGTTTATAGCCATGCCAACGTATTTGATATACAATCTGTTTATTTACAACATCGACTCGGTTTCCATTGAACTGGAACGCTGCACTGCTGCGGTTCTGAACGCTGTGGACGATGAGAACGGTTAATGCGAATCAGACGAAAAAGCAGAGAAGCAGATGAGATTCCACTGTCCAGTACGGCGGATATAGCATTTCTGCTAATCGTATTCTTTCTGGCTGCAAGTGCACTTTTGGAAATGCGTGGTGTGGCCATACCTCTGCCAAAGAAGGATGCTCCTCCCATGGAAATAGAGGAGAAGAATCTTTTTCGCGTGGATATTAACAATGCAGGTCAGTATGTCCACGATGGAAAATCAGTGGAACTGGAACAGTTGAAACAGGATACGCAAAACGCTTTCACGGAAAATAAAGACCTGGTGGTGGTGATTCGACCTTTCCCGGACGCACCAACAGGCAGTGTACCCAGACTGATTCGCATGCTTCAGGAGCTAAAGATCCAGAGAGTCTCTCTGGCAATGAAGAAGGGAAAATGAAAATTTACCGGTCTACATACCAGGGCTTTCGCCTGGGAGGCGCAAAGTTTCACCTATGAAATTTAGAAAGCGCAGAAAAGGAGAAAGCATACCTCTGGCGGCCATGGGCGACATAGCCTTCTTGCTTCTTGTATTTTATATGGCCACAACCATGGTAACCGATCAAAAGCCCCGAGAGGTGGACGTTCCCGCGGCCGAAAGTCCATCCCAGGCCAGTCCATTCCCTCTTATTATCTATGTAGATAAAAACCTGGGCGATAAGAATCTGGCCTTCTTCTTCAATGAAACTGTTGCCATATCCCAGCTTCCATCCCTGGTCCGTCAGAAGGCCAGGGAGGCGCCCGGTCCAGTCCGAGTCTATTTGAGTATTTCCAGGGATCTGCCCTATCGCACCATGGATTCAGTTATCCAACGGTTAAAAGATGCAGGGATAGAAAACCTGGTAATTACCACCAGGGAAGGAGGCTCGTCTGACTGAGCTGGCCATAGATATTCGGGACCGTATAGCCGCCCGGACAGGTAACTGGACTCTAAAAGAGTGGCTCGGTGCCGGCTTTGCAGTACAGGTGCTGGGACTGGTATTCTATCAGTTAATGCTCTGGGTTATTCCGGAACCGGAAAAGGAAATCGCAGAATTTACCATGGATCCCGGTATGAGTTTTGTGGAATATCAGGAGCCTACCCAGGCCGATCTTTCCAGTACCAAAGAGCTCTCCGAAGAGATCATAGAATCCAAAAAGGAACAGGATGAACAGATTAACTGGACCAACGCCGCCAATCCAGGAGCTGATTTCTCAAACAGGTATTCAGCCCAGTTCGCAGTAACCGTATCTGCCAGTGATTATCCAGCTTCCGCAGCCCGGGCCGGCGCTGGAACGGTAACCGTGCGTGCTCAGTTGCTGGTTTTGCCCAATGGCCGGATTGGAGATGTTCGCATACAGAATGTGCGCTTCAGCAACCCGGTGGGCGAGGATTACAGAAACGAATTTATTGCCAAGGCCCGACAGATCTTGCTCACCAGGGCCCGGCTGGTATCGCCTCCCTACACGGAAAATGGTAAACCTGCCAAGTTCATCTGGACAAAAGTGATTCAGTTCACCCTTCCCTGAGAATGAATTTCTACTTTCTAGTTACCGGCCTGTCTGTTGTACTGATCCCGCTTTCCGTTACCGGTAGCCAGAGTCTGATGGCACTGTCTCTCATAATCGGAGTGTTTCTCTATTTTCGAACATTGGCTTCGCGTAGCCCGCAAATCCTGGACCCAACCAGTTCAGACCCGATTGATCACAGGAATATTTCCTGGATCCAGAGTTTAGTTCGCAAATGGGTTTTTGAAAAGACCGGCCCTGGTGCTGGATTCGCTTCAACACTGGGCTGGCTGCTTTTTATCTGGCTTCTGCTGGTCTATTTGATTCGAAGTGCTCAATTCTTTGCGAGCGAAGCCTCACTATTCGATCCCAGACCCTATCACAATGAATTAACAGATTTTTTCCTCTTTTTATTCGCTGCCCTGGCATTCTATCAGTTCCAGAGAATCTATCCAGGCGCCCGGAAAGACCGACAATTCGAATCCCGCAGCCCGGCCAATGCTATATACCTGGTAGTTACCGCATTTTCTATTATCGTAGTGCTTTCAGGTATTGGTGCTGTATTTTCAGAGATACGGCTATCCAAGCTTTTTACGGGTTACGGCGCCGATTTCCATGCAGGCAATCGACCGCAGTTTCTGTTTCGCACAGTAGGAGACCTGCAGCTTTATCGCCCCATCGGATTCATGAATACTAGACTGAGCTACGCAGGCATATTGCTCTTCGCCCAGGCAGTATTGTTGCATCGGTTCTGGAGATCTCTGAAAATTCATTGGCCCGGCAGGCAGCCGGCCGGAGACTCCGGGGAAAATCAAAACATTCACCGGGCCAGACAGACTGTAAAACGAGTAGGGTTTACATCAATCTGGGCATTCCTCTGGCTTTCTGGCTTGATTTTACTACTCATGAATGGCTCTCGATCCGGTCAGATCGGTACATTGATCTCTCAGTTAATCATTGTTTTCTATATCTTCCGAGAAAAGTTCTCACTTATCAGGCAAAGAATGACCGGTCCGGGGACTTCGCTGGCAATCATCTCGGGAATCCTAATTCTGGGCGGTGCGTACATCTATTTCCTGGATTTCGGTACGCACCGGCATACGGATTATATGCGACCTTTGATCTGGAAAGGCTCCCTGTCCATTTTCCTGGAGCATCCATTGCTGGGCGTGGGCCCCGGAAACTTCACGGACTGGTTCCATGAATGGATCCAGGCATTTTATCTAGAGCATCCACGGACCATGTACTTTCTGGAAATCACTCCGGATAGTCATGCCCATAATGATCTTCTTCATCTTCTGGTGCTGGGCGGTATTCCGGCAGGTTTACTCTTTCTTACGTTGATCTATCATAGCACAAAATCACTGATAGCTGCCATGAATTTCAGCGAGAATCCAGAATCCAGGAATCTGGTGGATCTGGAAGTGGCCATGCGAAGCACAGCGCCTGCATTCTTTGTGGCAGGTCTCTCCCAGTGCTACTTCCAGGACGATGAGGTAGTCGTAGTTTTCTGGTTCTTCTTGATGGCAGCAGAGGCCCTGCGATTCGTTCGCAGGACACAAAGAGCCAGAGAAACAGCCAGTATCTAGATCCAGGAGTTTTCTAGATTAGAACCTGGTTGGAAATCGATTCAGGCCACAATCCGCCGAGGGATTCACGCTTCCAAAATCAATAATCATCGCTTCCGGCGCTGAACCAGCTTTTTTTGCATTGATTACCAGCCGACCCGGTATTGCAGGTTCTCTGGAACGCAGTCCCTGAAGATCCACTCGAATATTCTCCGCAGATTGCTCGTTCTCATAGAGTATTTGCTCCAGAAAACCAGAGGTGAACTTATATTCTATTTTTTGTCCTGGATTGTTTACCAGTACGGATACGCTACCGTCTGGATTTTCGCTCCATTTACCACTGGCTACTACGTTCTCTGGAAGGCCGGCAAAGAGCAATTCTTGAAAGAATACGAATGGAAGTTGAATGGAATTCTGACCCATTCCCTGCACCATCAAATTCTCCACAGGAATCGTCTCCATACGTTCCATCTTGACATTCTTTACATAAGCCTTCTCGTCCAGAACACTGAGTTGACTTAGTGTAATACCAATGTACGGAATTCTAAACTCAAGATGCAGTCTTCGATTCTGAGGATCGCTGCGAACTTCGCCCACCGCAGACTGGGAACCTTCAGCATTGCGGATGCTAATATTGAATCCTGCAAGAAAGCAACCCCCCGGCTGGTAATTGGCCACAATCCTTTCTTTTTTGGCTTTTAAACCTGGCGGTAATTCAGGCTCAGGCTTTACATCCGTGGTCTGGCAGAAGCTAATGCGACTGGTGGTGGCCAGTAAAAAAGCCAGCATTATCGCCGAACCAGGTCTCATATTCTTCTTTATATTCATAATCTTCCTTTATCTAAGTTTGTCTTTCTATCTAGAGATAATTACAGGGATTCACGAACTCTCTGGCCGATGACCCGCTCCATATCAGGCAAATTGCAGGTGCAGTCAAATAAGGATCCTGAGAAATCTGGCACATCCTCGGCGCTCTTCAGTGGATTCAAGAAACTGTTTTAGCATAGCAGCCTTATCTTCCTTTTAACTGGCTCATTTTTTGTCGAATGGTCTTTTCCCAGCTATCCGGCCGGCGGGCCGGCCCTTTATTCATTCGAAGAGCTTCCTTGTAAGATTCCAGAGCGCGCAATGGCATCTCTAATTTGTGGTAAACATCGCCCAGATGTTCGTAGATTTCTGGACTGGGGCTACTATCATTCTTCATCAGTGTGGCTGCCATTTCAAGATGAAAGCGTGCCAGATTATATTGACCTGTGCGAAAATAGACCCAGCCCAGACTGTCCCTGTAGGAGGCATTGGATGGCTCCTGCTGCACCGCTTTCTCTACCAGATCACGAGCCTTATCCAGATTTTTTCCTTGATTCGCATACAGATAGCCCAGGGAGTTCTGAGCCGGTGCAAATTCTGAATTGGCAGAAAGCACTTCCAGATATCCCTTCTCGGCCTGGTCCCATTTTCCATCCTCCGAAAGAAGTACAGATTCCAGAAAGAGATAATCCAGGCGATTGGGAGCTAATTCGCGGGCCCGATTCATATGCTTCAGTGCACTGTCCCAGTTATGCTCTCTCCATTCTACAAGTCCCAGAACCATATGAGTTTCATGTCGATCCGGCGATTGTTCAATCTGTTTATTCAGAATGGTCCTTGCATCGGAAAATCGGCGAATCTCTTCATGGGAATACAGCCTGGCAAGATTCTCCACAGCCACAGCACGATTCAATCCTTCGCCCCACTCATTATCCCGATCTCCCACAGAAATGGTGCGCTCGGCCTCGATCAAGGCCCGATGAGGCTGACCGGAATCCTGTAGATGGACCCAGCTAAGTCGATGAATTTGAAACTCGGAAATGTTAAGATCCGGTCTTTCCTGTTTAAACTTACGTGCAATCTGGATGACCTTCCAGCCAGTATCTGGCTCACCCAGTCGAGCTGCCAGTTCGCTTACAGCAATCAATTCAGACGCATAGGCATCAAAGGCCTCCTGTTGCTTTAAAGCATAAAGCAATGCAACCCGGGCCGGCAAATGATCCGGATGCTTCTTTACGAATTGCAGAAGCGGCCTGTAGGTGGCAGGAGACTGATTTGTGAGCAAGAACCAGTATTGCTGCGCAAGCGGATTGGAGTCTTTACATCGAGAGAAATAAACAATGGCCCGCGGATCAAATCGCATCATGAAGATCTGGCCAAGAATAAAATCCAACCGCCCGGTATCAATGCCTGCCTCTTTGAGCTGATCTATTGGCATTCGATCCAGCTTCAGTAAATGAGGCAATGAGCGATTGTACTTGCCGTTTTCGAAATAGACTCCAGCACCCAGCAGATAGCGCCCCCCGACGCTTTCTGGATGATATTCAAGAAAGCGAAGAGCATACAGCGATGCTGTTTCCGTGTCCTGTTTGCCAACATAGAATACAGCCAATTTCCATAGAGAGTTAGATCTGTAATATCCGCTGCGAAAATCCCCTGGCGGAGAAACATGAAGTACTCTTGTATAGTAGTTCATGCTCTTTTCTTCTGCTCCGGCCACTCTAAAGAGCTCAGCCGCATGGTAGTTCAGCTCTACATTGGATGGAAATCGGTTAAGAGCCTCCAGAGTTAATTCCAGAGATCTTTCTTCGCTACCCAGGTCTGCCATTAGCAAAAGACCGTCCATCAGATCCCCTTCGGTGGTTGGATCTTTCAGTGCCGCTTCTACCTGGGCCAGGGCTTGCTCATTTCGTTTTAGCTGCAATAGTACCTGAGCATATTGTAGCCTTACAAAGTCCAGCCCGGATGAGACGCTTTCGGGCTGTTGTATTTCCTTTACGGTGTCCAGATACTTCTCAAATAACAGGGCTGCCTCGGCATGATCTTTTCTGGACTGAGCTGCGAACGCTTTCTGCAATAGCAACCCTGCACCCGGCGTGGAGGGCTCCCTTTCTTCCAGGGGATTCGGTTCGGCTTTTACGCTGGCAGGCGCGGAAAGAAGCAACCCGGCAAGAAGAATTAAGGAAAAAGTGGACCGGCGGTAAAAGCCGGAAGAATCAGTTGAGTCTGTCCGCATGGATGCGTTAACTTTTAGATGAGGAAACCTCAGTTCCAGATTTTTTTTGGCTGGCCGGGAGGCTTTTTTCCTGTGATCTGGGGTGATGATTCGGCTGATCCTGCGACAGATGAGCAAGTACCGCTGGCCTATTCTCGGGCTGGTTCTGGTCTGGGCCCTGGCAGGCTACTGGTTAAGCAAGAACCGATACCGTATCGTATCCTTCCTGTCTTCCATCAGCACAAATTATCCGGACCCAGGCAAGCAGGATGCATCCCATGCCTATTTTCAATTTGTAAAACCGGCCCTGGATTCCATAAGCGAAGATGGAATCCGGCTGGATCTTATGAAACGGGCCTGTCCGGATCGAAGCGAAACGCCATTCTTTGAGGTCGAGTTGGCCCGTAACCACTGGCTTGAAAAGATTCGTAGCTGGAATGTTGCCGAGCCAGGAGAAAGCCCGAGGGTGGTGGAGCCCACCGGCTACTGGAAAAATAACAAGGATCAGGTACTGGATGCCCTTCAAGAAATCATCCATGCCACTTATTATGCTTATGAAATTACCGGTGAAGATCGGGGACTTCCGGGCCAGGAAACCATTCTAATTCCGGCTCTGGTCAGTGAATATGCAGAAGCACTTTGCATGCCTCTTATCGGTCGATTGTCCTGGGGTGATTACGTGGAGTTTCAGGAGCAAAGAGCCTTTCTGGAACTGGAGAAAGATGAGCCAGAGTATTTCAAGTATAGATTACCTGCAGAGCGGGATTTACTGGCAATGGGCAGTCTGCGAAACTCTAGAAATTACCAGGAAGCTCTGTTGCAGTATCTGGGTGGTGGTGCACCTTCTCCTTTCGCGCCCGAAGGTTGCATAACTCGATCTCTGGTCTGTATGGCCCCCCGGGAAGCGTTTCAAGTTTACAACAAGTTAATCTTCGCCGCTCCCGAGGAAAGGTTGCCATATCTGTATCTGGAACAGGGGCAGGTACTGGGCTGGCTGGGCCGAAAAGGTGACGATACCATGGAGGATCCCTATTCTCTGGCACTGGATACGATCTATGGAGCCACACAGCATCGTTCCCTGGAGAAAGCCGCCCGGCTGGAGATGGTCCGAATCTATGTAAATACGGACAAATATGAAGAAGCTCGTGCCGAACTCCGACAGTTGTCTTTGATTACAAATATTGATGCGCCGGCTGCATCCGAAATTCGAGAGCTGGTGCGCAAGACTCTAAGCGCTCAGGGATTACACAGAGAGGCGGACTGTTTTTCTGAAAATCGGGGAAGCATTCGGCCACATTGCAGTAATCGCCTGGAATATCTTCGTTAAAAATGATCTATTTCGATTACAACGCCACTCATCCGCCGCTCCAATCCATCTTTGAAAATAACTGGAAACGGTATCAGGATAATCCAGCCAATCCAAGTGGTATATCCTTCGCCTCCCAGAAGAATCAGGCATTCATTGATCGCAAAAGAAAAGAGCTGGCCGGTGCCATAGAATTACCTGCAGAATCCGTGCGATTCGCAAGTACTGGAACGGAGGCTACATACTGGCTCATCCGTAGTTTTGCATCCCGAAAGGCTTTCAAGCGATGTATACTTTCTGCCTGCGAGCATGATGCAATGATAGCAGCCTGTCAGGATGCAGGATTGAGAATCGACTATTTGCCTCTGGGAAAAGACGGTGTGGTGAACCCTTCCGATCTGCAGGATTTATTATCCAGCTACGCCTCGGAGCTGGAGGATTTCGCATTTGTGAGCGTCATACATGCATCCAATGAAACTGGAATAATTCAGCCCGTAGAGGAACTTTCTCGGATTGCAAGGAGTTATAACCTTCCTTTTCTATCAGATACAATTCAAAGTGCAGGCAAGATTCCTCTGCCCACCCGGGCGCTGGACGGTTTCTTACTTAATGGGCATAAGCTGGGGGCTGGAGCTGGATGCGCCGCAGCTGTGTTTTCTCCTGATTTTATAGAAAGTATCGTCCCTCTATACCGGGGCGGTCTACAGGAAGATGAAAGCCGGGCCGGTACCGAGAATCTATTTTCCATTGGCTGCACGGTGGACGCCTTTCTACTGCAGTTGGAGGAAATGGATAAAAAATCCAGTAAGCTGAACCCCTGGCATCAGGCACTTGAGCAGTTCTTAAACTCCATGGGCGTGGAAATCGCAGGAGCAAAAAACCATCGAATCTCAAACACCACTTATGCAGTTTTTTCTGGAATAGACCATATGGACTTTTTGTTGATGGGGCTCGATCAGGCCGGCATTGTATGCTCCACCGGAAGCTCCTGTAAATCCAGAACCAGACAGCCTTCTAGAGTTCTACGAAACATGGGCTATACAGAAAAGCAAAGCATGCAGGCATTGAGGTTCTCCAGCGGCTTAAATAGCACAGAGTCGGATTTTCAAACCCTGCAGGATACCTTGAAGCCATTACTTCAGCGTTTGATGCAGAATCCTTCCTCTGTGGGATCTGTATGAATTCCATTTCCAGGACCATAGAAACCTGATTCGCTTTGGCCCAGAGCCAGGCGCATAAAAAAGGCCCGGATAACCGAGCCTTCTAACTAGCTTTCTAAATAGCTTTCTAAATTTTTGAATTGTCAGTCCGGATTCAAGTTACCAAATCCGAACGGACCATGTATGATTTAAGTTCTGGACTTGCTATTACTGGTCTGACTCTTCATCAGTAGCGGGAGCCGCAGCTTCTTCATAGCAGTTACCTGCTTTTCGCATTTCATTGTAAGCGGGAATTCCGGATTTCAGAAATGCATCCTTGTCAAATGTCTCGTTCGCATCCACAGTAATTCGTTCTCGCATCTCTTCACGAATGGCTTCTGATTCCTGTTCCATGATTTCTTGTTTAAGGGTTGCTTCTGCATAAGCCAGACAATCATCAATGGTCATGGAGGCGGCCTGAGCACCGTATTGAGTTCGAATTTGCTGGCATCGCTCTTCTTTCTGGGCTTCAGTAATTTTGATTTGAGCCTCAATCTTGTCCATCATGTAGAGCCGGCTGAGGGTCTCCAGGCGAACCTGTTCCAGGATTTCTTTTACCATGGGTCGGTCGGTGAACCCTTCTTCCATGGCTCGTTGTTCGATGATTCGCATTTCCCGGTATTGCTTGTAGTTAAATTCAGGATTCAGTAGAAGAAGAGCCTGTCGAAATTCCGGTCTGGTTTTCTGGATATCGTCTGGATTACAGATAAATTTGATTAATGTCTTCTTTTCCGCGTTAGCCATGCGGGCTGTTTTTTCCACATAGCCTTCATAGTGACGCTCGAATTCTTTTGTTGTAATGGTATGATTTCCGATGGTTTCGATTTTCTCACCATCTTTGCAGGCGCTGATCGAAACTAGGATCGCCGCTGTAATGGAAATTAATTGAAATTGCCTTTTCATCAAGATTTCTCCTGCTAATGCAAATGAAAGATTGCCTGGATTTTACGCACCGATGCCTGTCTGGCCCGGTCCTCAGTCATGCCATGACATGCCACTCAGGACGGCAAGCGAAACTATCGGACTGCAGCTTCCTTTTCCCTTTCATGGATGGGCGCCGTAAGTTCCATAAGAGCGGCCAAAAAGGCAGATAGCCTGTCCTCCAGACCGGCCTTCTGAAGCGCTCCGGAAGGTTCAAAATACAGAGTATCCGATTTGCCAGGCTTAACACGAAAGCCCTTTCCAGATTTGAGTACCTGGATCATATGCTCCGGTGGGATTCGGAAATTCTCTCCGGCCTCCAGCTGAATCAGTCCTGCCGCTTCCTCAAATACCTTTTCGAATCCAGCGCTGGAGCAAAGTGTACGAATCTTTTCAACTATAACAAACTGCCGGGCCGCGCCCAGGGGATCCCCGAACCGATCTTCCATCTCTGTGGCCAGGCTTTCCACCTCTTCCAGGTCTGTGGCGGCTTCGAATCTTTTATAGAACTCAATTTTCTGTCGAGTATCTGGAATGTAATCGTCTGGAAGATAAAAGTCTGTTTTTAGATTTACGGCGCAGCGGAAATCGGAGGGCACATCTTCGCCTTTCAGTCGACGGACTGCATCGTCCAGAAATTTGATGTAAAGTTCATAGCCCACATCCATAATATCACCGCTCTGCTCTTTACCCAGAAGGTTTCCGGCCCCTCGGATCTCCAGGTCACGCATGGCCACTTTAAAGCCACTGCCCAGTTCCTGATATTCCAGCAAAGTATTCAGACGTTTCTGAGCATGTTCGGTGAGTATATGCTTACCTGGATGAAAGAAATATGCATAGGCCTGCCTGGAAGATCGGCCTACTCGACCCCGAATTTGATACAACTGAGATAGACCAAATGAATCTGCACGATCCACGATCAAAGTATTTACGTTGGGCATATCGATGCCATTTTCAATGATTGCGGTGGTCAAAAGCAGATCGTATTTTCGATTCACAAAATCCAGAAGTACATTTTCAATGTCATCTTCATCCATCTGCCCGTGCAGAGTGGTAAAGCTTACATCCGGCATCAACTCTTGAATTCTGGCAGCCACTGCATCCAGATCCTGAATCCGGTTATGCAGGTAGAACACCTGACCGCCCCGTTCCAGTTCCCGCTCCACCGCCTCCATCAGAACCGTATCGGAATCCTCCATTACAAAGGTTTGCACAGCTCTTCTATCTCTGGGAGGAGTTTGAATGATGCTCAGGTCTCGAATGCCTGTAAGCGAAAGATGTAATGTCCTGGGAATGGGTGTGGCCGTTAGAGTCAGTACATCCACCAGAGCTTTCATTTTCTTCAGAGCTTCCTTATGAGTTACTCCAAATCGCTGCTCTTCATCCACAATTAGAAGTCCTAGATTCTTGAACTTAATATCTTTGGCCAGCAATGCATGGGTTCCGATTACAACATCCACATCCCCTGCTTCCAGCTTCTGCTTTGCTTCCGTAATTTCCTTTCGAGTGCGAAAGCGAGATATCCAGTCCACACGAACCGGGAAATCCCCGTAGCGTTCCTTGAAATTCTTAAAATGCTGTAGTGCTAGAATCGTTGTTGGACAGATTACAGCCACCTGTTTACCACCCATTACCGCCTTGAATGTAGCACGGATGGCCACTTCTGTTTTTCCATACCCGACATCTCCGCAGACCAGCCGATCCATAGGTCGAGGGGTCTCCATGTCCTGCTTCACGGATTCAATGGCGGTGATTTGATCTGGAGTTTCTTCAAACGGAAAGGCAGCTTCGAATTCTTCCTGCCATGGAGAATCCGGAGGATAGGCATATCCTTTTCGACTCATGCGAGCTGCGTATATTTTCAGTAGTTCTTCAGCGAATTCTTCGATCCGCTCTTCCACTCTTTCTCTTACTTTCTTAAAAGAAGCACGTCCCAGATGATCCAGTCTGGGCTTATCCGTGGGCGCCGCATATTTCTGGACCAGAGAAATCTGGTCCAGCGGAACAAAGAGCTTGTCCTGATCTGCATATTCTAGAACCAGAAAGTCTCTTTCTCGGCCCGCCGCCTTGACTCGCTCCAGCTTGATGAACTTTCCAACGCCATGATTGATATGAACTACAAAGTCACCTTCTTTGAGATCCAGGAAGGATTCTATAGGCGAAGAGGATCTGGCTTTGAATCTATTTCTCTTTCTGTAGCCGCGACCAAATATATCATGATCGGACCAAACAAATAAATTCAGCTCTGGCACTTCAAAGCCAGAGTTGCGAAAGTTCTGTATTACATGCAGTACAGGCTTTTCGCTGGATGCAGAGCTAGAAGATACATTGTTCTTTTTCAGCGCTGACGTTGCTCTGGATTTGCTGGTTTTACTCGACTTTCTTGCTGTCAGGCTCGATTTAGATCCGCCTGGCTTTTTCTGGCTTCCTGCATTTCTGTCGGAATCGGAAAAGGAAAGTGGTCCATCCGGATCTTCAGTAACAGAAAGAGTTACAGGCTCGCCGCGAAAGATTCCGGAAATTCTTTGAATCTGGGCATGGTAGGGAGACGTGAGTATCACTGTGGCCCTCTGCTCCAGTTTATCTTCTACAGCTTTGCGAAGTTCTGATATGCGGCCTTGAAAACCGGACGCGGCCTGAATCATAGGCCGCTGCACATCAGATGCACTGTTTAGATCCGCCAGATCCTGCGTAAGTCGGAAGATGGCCCGAATGTTTTTCGGAAGTTCCGGACTTTCCTGTCCTTCCTCTTGCTCCAGATTTTCCAGATTGAGAGGATCCTCGGCCAGAATTTGCTCCGGGGAAGCAGCCATCCGATTGTGACACTCTGCTTCAAATATTATATGATGTTCCGTTATAACCCTGTGTCTGTGCTTTTCTATATCTTCACTTTGAAGAACAATGACCAGGGGCTTTTGCGGGAAGCAATCCAGCAGACTTTTATTTTCCAGGAAGTCTACCAGCACATCCTCCAGTCCCGGCAGGTTTCGACCTGGATAGAATTGCTCGTTTGGTTCAAGTTTACCGGACGGATGCTGGCTTTCCAGCTCTGATAGCCAGTCCGGAGTTTCGCATCCTTCAAATTTCTGAAGATACTTCAAGAAAGCATCCTTATCTGTGGCTGGCAGTAGATCCTCACTGGCTGGCAGCACTTCGGCCATTTGTAGAATTTGGCCGCTTCTTTGAGTTTCAGGATCAAAGTTTCGGATGCTTTCTACTTCAATGTCAAAGAAGTCCAACCGAAGTGGTTCATGACCCGGAGAATAAATGTCCATCACAGAACCCTTAAGACAAACATCACCGGGACCTTCGGTCCTTTCCACTCGATGATATCCCAGGCTAAGAAGTTTTTGAAGAAGCAGTGATGGATCCAGAGTCATGCCTGACTTGATGTTCAACGTTGCTTTCTTCCAGATATCGGGATTCTGGATTCTTCGCATTAAGGCTGTAATTGGTGCAACATAGAGGCCGGCCCTGTTTTCGCAGAGATCCAGAATTCCATGCACACGCTGACCGGCAATCCCTGCATCCCTTCGGGCGCGATCGTAAGGAATTCCATCACGTTCAGGGATTAGGACAAATTCACTGGGCTCCAGAAACAGTTCCAGATCGAGCGCCAGTGCTTCTGCGGATACGGCTCCAGGCGTTACAACCAGAACCGGAAGGTCTGGCAGGCTTTGCCGTAACGAAGCCAGAACAAAGCCTGTGGCTCCGGGGGGAACGCCGTACACAGGAAAAAGACCGCCGGTTTTGTTCCAGCGGTCTTCCCAGAATCTGCCGGCAAATGCCTTGAGAAAGGATTGCACTCAGGACCGAATCCCTCGCACACATCTGCCATACAAGTGTTTTAGGCCCTCCTTTCTAGAGATAAGGCCGGATAATCTACGGTGTCACCTTTAATGCCAAGGTATTGTTCATACCTCCTGAATGGCTGCCGGTTAAAATATCCAAGGTATTTTTGAAGAGGAGAATAAGGCGTTCCGTTGCGTAGATTGTACAAAATGAATGTATCCCGGAAAGCCGAGGCAGTAAGGCCGGGTATCAACAATCGCTTTCCCAGCTGCTGAACGAATCGCTCCACCGTCCGACTGTGGAAGGGAGAAAAGGGATCCCTGGAATAAAACAAAAACTGATCCATGTCTCGGCCCTGAATGCAGCGGCACATGGGATAGTAAAGAATGGGAGGTAAGGATATACTTCGCTCCCGTTTCTGTCTTTGTCCGGAAAATCCCGGATCCCCTCTTCGCAGACATGCGTTTCTGGTATCTACTATGCGAAGCTTTTGACGCCCCAGATCTACATCCCCCACCTTCAGGGTAACTGCTTCACGAACCTGAAGGCCCGTTTCCCAGAGCAATCTGAGTAACAGTTGAAAGGGATGGCCCGCAGAGGCAGCATGAATTCTTCGCAAGGTTTCGGAAGATAATTCTAGAATATCCTCCCTGTTTCGCTTGAACACTCCTAATGATCTATTGTCCTTCATCTGGGTTAATACAATTGCATTAAAACATTTGATTGCAATCATCTAGTAATCTCCTGCCATTAAATCTTACAGGATTTTTCGGATTTTGTTAGATTGGCCCGATGATTATGATTATCTATCAAAGCCCGGCCATAGCATTTGATGTATGATCATCGCCCAAAGGCGCAGCCCATTTTTGCAGCCCAGGAAATGGACCTTTTAGGCATGAGAATGGAAAAAAATCGGATTTTGGCCCCATCCAGATATGGTCTTTTTTCCTCGGAAGGGGCTGAATTTGCCAGAATGCTTTCCGATAGCGCTGAAAATTCGATTGACCTGGACCGAAAATAGAAGAGACTCCATTCAAAAAATCAGGAACCCTTCCATGTCATTGAGATTTAAGAATCAAGCACTTACTTTATTTTTGGCTGCCATCACTTTACTGGTAGCCGGGCCCGTTATGGCCGAAGACCCCTCCGTTTCCGAGGATACGGTTCGAGTACCGGCCGTAGACTTCGAAAACAGGACAAATCGGCGAGCCACACCGGCTGCCCGCGAATATGAACGCAATACGGGTGTTCAGGGCGCCGAAGAAGTCCTGAAAGATGGCGAATACTCCCTTCGTGGAGTATCCATTGTCCGTGTTTTTGATCCGTCAAAAGAAGGAATGGGAGCAGACATTGTTACCATTGATCCTCAGGCGGACTTTGGACACATTAATGCAATCATTCGAGTGCTGCAGGGGTATCTGAGTAGAGCCTTTGAATACAATATGGAAGATGCAGCCGTTGTTGCAAGATACATTGTATATTACAATGCTCGTTTGAGAAATGATGCCAGTCTGTATCAGGGTAAGTATTCGGAAGATGTTCTGGCCAAAGTGGATCCGAAAAAAGCTGGTATTGATCGCTCCTACCGTAATTGGGCCGGAAATACTCAGATCTTTATTCCTCTCAAGAAAAACGTTGTTCGCCCTGGAGATACCGACGTAGATCGAGAAGAGATTACAGAGGAAGAAACCGGAATTAACGAAGATGATAAGACCGATATGGATCGGATCGATGAAGATCGGAAAGACGAAGATAAGGATCGTCTAGACGAGAAAGAAGAAGAGCTGGAAAAGCGCAAAGAAGATACAGGAAAGGAACTGGAAGAACTTCAGAAAGATCCTGAAAAGAATAAAGAAGCAATAGAAGAAACCAAAGAAGAACTGGAGCAAATCGAGCAAGAGCAGAAAGAAGTTCAGGAACAGAAAGAAGATCTGGAACAAGGAACTACAGATTCCACGGACTCTACGGATTCCACTGATAGCACAGACTCCACCGATTCAACGGACTCTACGGATTCTACAGACTCCACTGATTCAACAGATTCTACTGACAGCACCGATACCACAGATTCAACGGAAACTACCGAAACCACGGATAGTACAGAGGAAGTGGCCACTACAGATACAACCAAGCCAGACGAAACCCTGGAAGAAATCGATAAGAGTGAAAATGTAATCGCAGAAAAGATCCTGTTTCTGCGAATCCTTCGCTACATTGAAGGCGGACATTACAGCAACGAACTCTGGGCTATCGATCCCAAGAAAGACGATACCCTAGAGAAGAGCCCTTACTCAAATATCTGCGGTCGTGAATTTGTAGGCCTTGGCGAAGACTCAGTGGTGGTTATCGGATACGAAGGATCTGCACACAATGATTCCAGCCATATCCTGGTTGTGATCAACGGAAAGGACCTTCTGAAGAAAAATCAGTCCCAGGAAGAAGTATTCTGGCGCACTCCAATGGTTACCAAAGATGGCAAAGTATATGCTTTCATCAAAGACGGTAACTCCTACTTTCTAGGCCGATTCAATGCAGACCTTACCCTGGATGCCAGGAGCTCCGATCCGATCAGCCAGAATTCAGATGTTACATTTTACGGAGAAAAGATCTACCTCACAGGGAAGTCCGGCAATGGGGATACCACAACCATTCAGGTATTCAATGCAGGAGATTTGAAACTGATTAAAACGATTACACCTCCAGCGAACTAGCAGCTGACATTAATTCTCTGGCGGCCTGGCCGCCAAAAAGGTCGGCCATAGGGTCGGCCTTTTTTGTTTAAAATTGCTTCTACCGCAACAGGGGGATGGGCTATTGAGACGTGTAAGACTGAAACCAATTTCAATTTTTCTGGCAGTCCTCGGGGGATTGACTTTGCTCGGTGGATATACTGCATTTTCCGTATTCATCTACTCCCCTTTGCTTCAGGATCGATGTAGCTTGAGTTGTACGTCCGCTGAACAAGCCGTGGTTCAATCCGGTTACGCGGCCACCTCAATTACCGAAGGTTGTGAATGTGACAGTCCCGAAGGCTTCAACAGGGGTCACTTCTTCTTTCAAGATGAAAACATTGACTGGGTCGCTCTGATCATGATCCGAGTAAGCGCCATAGGGCTGATATCGCTACTGGTAATACTGCCGCTTTCAAAAGCAATTCAGCGAATTGAGAAGGTCTGAAAAGGTTGCCAGAATATTATTGGCCTTCAGACTCTGGCCATGAGCGCAGAATCCAATAAGGCATTGATCGAGAATTTCTATACCGCCTTTCAAAACAAAGATGGGCAGACCATGGCCGATAGCTATGCATCGGATGCAACATTCCATGATCCTGTATTTCAGGAACTGCAAGGTGTGCAGATCGGTGCTATGTGGAAGATGCTCCTGGAACGATCTACAGATCTAAAAATCGTATTCTCGGAGGTGCAGGCCGATGAGAGCACTGGTAGCGCAAAATGGGTGGCCACTTATCCATTCAGTAAGACAGGCCGAACCATAGTGAATCATATCCAGGCGAAATTCAAATTCGAAGACGGAAAAATCATAGATCACAAAGACAGCTTTTCTCTTTGGAAATGGTCAAGGATGGCTCTGGGAGCTAGCGGGCTATTTCTGGGCTGGTCAGGTGCCGTCCAGGGAAAGATTCGTAAAGAAGCCCAGGGCGGATTGAAACTCTGGATGAAGAGAAAAAGAATCAGCTAAGCCATAAGTCCCGGGATGACTACGCCAAATACTCGAGCCCTGAGCACTCTGCTCATCCTATCGGCAATCTTACTGCTGATCTGGTGGATGGCCACAGGTGGGATATTTCTGTCCTTGAATGGAGATTTCCCTGGCTCCGTTTTGCATCCGGCCTGGATACCAGTGAATGCCCTCGGACTGCTGGGATGCATTCTACTGTGCCTGGGTCTGCCTATTCTTGGATTTCACTCGGAGGGCTCGGGCCCAGTACCGTTTAGCACCGGTGTTCTAATATCCCAGGCCGGAGTAATACTGTTTACAGCCATCCAGTATTACGAGACCTTTTTATGGCCGGTGGCTGCCGATTTCGATCCCTCCCTGATTGCCCTGGAAGGTGCACTGGTTTTTGGCGATCTGCGAGTCAGTGTTCCTCTAGTTGCCTCCGGGCTGGTTCTGGCCACTGGATTTCTAATTCTGATGATAGAGCTAATTCGCTCCGGCGAGACCAAACTCTGGCCGGTTCTGCTATTTTTGGGTGCTCTATTATTCGGAAGCGGACTGATCGTGCCAGTCAGAACCATCGGCCTATTGATTTTTACTGCGGCTCTAATTCGGTACGGCAGACTGAATCGGCAAGAAAAATAGGTCAGGTCATGAGTTGCCTACTACCGGCCTCGGCCCTTTCAAAATGATCAGAAATTCCATGGTTTAAGCATGCATGCCTTGATTGTTCTTTGCCCTTCCGCAATAGCGCTTCAGAAGACCGACCTAAAATGCCGGGTACTTCCAGGAACAAAAAAGCCCGAGCTACCAAGCCCGGGCTTTCATTCTGCGAAACACAAATTTCACATCTGGATTCTGACCTTCACTCAAATTATATTTTACATACTTGAGCTTCGGACAATCCGACCGGGCCTTGCATCGGTTACCTGATCATTTTCCAGAACTACCTGCCCGGCCACAAGTGTGGCTCTATAGCCTTGCACTTCCTGCATCAGTCTTTGACCTCCGCCCGGAAGGTCCTGAATCATTCGGGGAGCCTTTAGACTCAAGTTATCGTAGTCGATTACATTCAGGTCTGCTTTTTTTCCTACCTGAATGAGTCCTCGATCCGAATAGCCCATATGGCGGGCATTATCGCTGGTGAGCATTTGAACGGCACGTTCCAGGCCAATGCGATCTTTCTTTCTATCGCGGGTCCAGTAGCTCAGGAAATAAGTGGGAAAGCTACCATCGCATACGGTACCCACATGCGCGCCACTGTCAGATAGACCAAACAGAGACTGGGGATGTTCCAGCATTGTATGAACGTTGTCATAGCTAAATTCAGTATAGTTGTAGATTGGAAAGTAAATTAGCGCCTTCCCATCGTTCTTGAGCATTGTATCATAGACCAGATCCAGAGGAGCAATGCCCATTCCTTTGGCTCTTGCGCCCAGGCTCTGCTCCACAGGTTGTTCATAGTCCGGGGATTCGCCCAGCTCAAACAACTTGAAAGATAGCTGCTCGATGGCTGCCAGGAATTTGTCTGCAAGAGGCGGTACAGGAGTTCCATCGCCGGCCAGTTGTTCGGATGGCTCATCGATGATCCTACGCTTCAGCTCCGGATCTTTCATCTTCTCCACTCTTTCTTTTAGCGAAAGATGGCTGATGGCCTTGTAACTTGCTTTTCCCATGAAAGGATGAAACGTACACTGCAGTCCCAGGTTTACGCCAATCGCTCTGGGGGCGACCTGAAAGTGAAAGTCGATTCCCTTTTTAGAGGCTTCTTCGCCTTTCTGCAGGATTCTTTTCCAGAGGTCCGGCCAGAAGTCCCTTTGATTAAGAGATAAAGAGAATGGACGACCGCTTGCCGCCGCGAACTTCTCCAGAAATTCGAACTCCTTATCGAAATCATCGTGGGTGCGCTCCATGTCGAAATCGGATACGGCTTGCAGTACTCCGTAATTCAGACCTTTGAACGATGATGCAAGACCTACCAGCTCTTCCATGGTTGCTTCGGACGCTGGAGTCCAGTTACCGGAAGCGCTTCTATGCACATCGGAACGTCCGGTGGTCAGTCCGGCGGCGCCCGCTTCCATTGCTTCGCGGACGAATTGCTGCATTTTCTTTATGTCATCTTCGGTGGCTGGCTTCTGCTCCAGAGCCCGCTCTCCCATGGTATACACACGAAGAGCATCGTGAGGAATCTGAGCAGCAAAGTCGATGGTATGGGGCATCTTATCCAGAGCATCCATGTACTCCGGAAACGATTCCCATTGCCAGTTGATCCCTTCTGCCAGAGCAGCGCCGGGGATGTCTTCCACCCCTTCCATCAAATCGATTAATTTATTTCTATCTTCCTTTTTAACCGGCGCAAAACCGACTCCGCAGGAACCCATAACTACCGTTGTGGTACCATGATTCACCGATGGCATTAGCACTTCATCCCAGCTTACCTGCCCATCGTAATGCGTATGCAAATCCACAAAGCCCGGTGTTACCAGAGCCCCATTTGCATCTATGGTTCTAGCCGCAGATTCTTCTACTTTTCCGACAGAAACGATCTTTCCGTCTTTGATTCCAATATCGCCTTTGAACGTCTCATTTCCGGATCCATCGACAATGGTTCCGCCTTCTATTTTTAGATCCAAACTCATAATTATCCCCCGGGCGCAGGATAACAGAGCGTCAGATAGAAATCCATCATTTTTTGTAACGAGCGCTACGGAGATTGGATACCCTGGTCACCTGAGTAACTCTGGTAGTGCCGACAGGACCGGAGCGGCTATCCAGGCATGGTGCCTATAAAGGAATTCCCCGGGCTTTGAGGCGAACCCGGCGCGGGACGGTCAAGGGCGCCAAAACAACCGATTCGGGCTTTAAGGCGAACCTCGCGGCGGACGGCCCGGTGCGCATAAACGACCGATCCGAGCTCTTAGGCGAACCCGGTGCGGGACGGTCCGGGGCGCGTAAACAACCGATTCGGGCTTTAAGGCGAACCCTGCGCTGGACGGTCCGGGGCGCGTAAACAACCGATCCGAGCTCTTAGGCGAACCCGGCGCGGGATAGGTAAGATAATGACAGTCCTCGCATTCTCCGCCCATCGCTAATGGATTGACGGGACCACCCATGTGAAGTCCCAAAATCCGACCCTCTTTCGGAAAGGCTACTGCTCTACGCAAATGATGTGCGTCGCAACGCCGGTGCAGCCGGAAGTGGCCCAATTTATCATGGTGGAAGTATTCTCTGAGAAATTGCCTGTGCCATAGGATCCCGATGTGAGGGTGAAGTTCCCGCAATCGTTGGTACTACTGGTCCAGTCTGCTTCCAGCGCAGTCAGAGTAATACTAAATGTTCCGCCATTGTACTCTGCTACACCGGTGGAGACGGGGAATGTAAAAATACCATTCGAATTGGTAGTACCTATTACAGTGCTACCGTCCTTTCTGCGGTACTCCTTATCTGGTTTGAGAACCCAGTCCGTATGCTCCGATGTGCCGCCGCTGCAGTTCGCAGTCGTGCATGCAATTCGGTTGGTTCCGTCTACCACCATGGCCTTGTAGGTTCCTCCGGATGGCTTATTGCTATCATTGGCGCAGGAATTGTCAAGGCCTGAGATTCCGCCGTCACTATCTGCATTATTTGCAACAAACATCTTACAGGGGCCGGTGGTGGAACATGGTGGTGAGCTTGAGGACTGCGTTGCAAGTAAGACTGCAAGAATCAGCCCGGTCCGGTCGTCGTCTTCACTACAGCCAGAGGCCACCAGACTAATAAGAGAACAGATGAGCATTTTTGTCACAATTAGTTTCGATCTTCCCGGATAGTTCCAGCGCATAGTAAATATCCCCCGAACAGATACTTAGCCTGATTCAATAGTCTGTCAATTTAAAACCTCATAGATGTATTATGGTACACCAGGGGGTTTTCTATAATTGAGGCAACGGAAGGTTTGATTTCAAATAAAGTTCTTCATTTCCCAGCCCTCCGAAAATGTATGGACGGGTCACTTTAGAACCTCTCCCCTGAGGAAGATCCATTCGGATGCGTTTCCGGATGGCAAGCCGGAATAAAACTTTGGAACAGCTCAGGGAAATCACATCGCTCTTGCAGCAGATATTTGGACTTACAGAAGAAACTCAGGCCCGACTGTTTCTATCTCTGGCCGTAATTCTGGTAATCGAAACCATACGGCGGCTGGTCTTACGAGTAGCTCTCCGGAGAAGAAGTTCGCCGGAATATACCTATCGCTGGACCCGGGTTTCGCGCTACGTAGCCCTGGCGTTGACTTTTCTCATAGTGGGTCGCGTTTGGTTTCAGGGCTTCCAGGCCATCATTACCTATCTGGGCATTCTTTCGGCAGGGCTTGCCATTGCGTTGCAGGATGTACTAAAAAACTTCGCTGCCTGGTTATTCATAATCTGGCGTCGTCCGTTCCGGCTCGGTGATCGGGTACAGGTAGGAACGGAGATCGGCGATGTAATCGACCAGCGAATCTTTCAGTTTACACTCTTAGAAATAGGCAACTGGGTCCATGCGGAGCAGAGCACTGGCCGATTGATTCATGTGCCCAACGGACGAATATTTACGGAGTCCCTGCATAACTTCTATCAGGCATTCAAATATATCTGGAGTGAAATCGCCGTTCTGGTTACTTTCGAAAGCAACTGGCGAAAAGGAAAGAAGCTAATCCAGGAGGCTGGTGAAAGACACAGCACTCACATTACAGAAGCAGCTGAGCGTGATATCCGCAGCGCAGCGCAGAAATACATGATTTATTATAACCATCTAACTCCTATCGTCTACACATCCGTAGAAGATTCAGGCATATTATTGACGTTGCGTTATCTTTGTGAAGCACGAAAACGGCGCGGCACCGATCAGGCAATGTGGGAAGATATCCTTGATGGTTTTGCAGCCAGCGAAGATCTGGACTTTGCCTACCCCACCACCCGGTTCTACAACAAGAATGAGGGAAAGACCGGCGACAACCCCTGATTACATCTTAGTCGAAGCCGATCAGAGGATGGCCCACCCAGCCCATCCGGAGCCCATACCATTAATCCTGAACCACTGTTATCTTCTCTTGAGGAAACACTTTGCGAAGATCTTCCACCCGGTGATGTCCGGGACGCAGCATTTCCAGCTCATCGAAAAGCTGCCTTGCTTCCTGTCTTCTTCCCTGCTTCAGGAAAATCCGAATTATGTTGTAAAGAGCTTGCGGGTTGTCTTTTCGAATATTAAGGGATCGATTGAAGTTTTCCAGAGCCAGAGGATGATTGCCCAGGCCATAGTAGCAAAAACCTGTAATGATATAAGCATCTGCATTGTAAGGCTTGAGTTGAATGTATTCATCTAAATATTCGAGCGCTTCGCCGTAGGCACCTTTTTTTCCCAGGGCTCGGCCCAGCAGAAACAGTGTATGCGTATGCCTGGGAAAAATTGCATTGGCCTGTTTTAGCAGAGTGGTGGCTTTTTCCAGATTTCCTTCATGGAAGGCTTTATGACCGTCTCTTACATAGCGATCAAACTGATCCTGATACTCACTTACCATCAGAGTAATAAAGGTAAGATCATCATTTGGCTCGGTTCCCAGCGTAAACTGTCGATACGCCTCCATTAAATACTCAGAGCTTTGCTGAACGTTTCTGTTTCTAGTTTCTCGAATGGCACGGACCAGGCGTTCTTCGCCAAACATTTCATCATGCGGATTAACGGCTTCGGTCAGACCATCGCTGTATATGAATAACTTATCGCCTGGCTCCAGCTTAATCGTATAATCCTTGTAATGCTTTCCTGCATCGCTGAACATTCCAAGTAGAGTGCCATGACCTTCCAGTTGCTCCACTGTATTCGTGCGAGCGCGATACAGCATGGGTGGAGGCACGGCAGCCGTGCTATATGTGAGGTTGTTGTTCTCATCCAAAACCATCAAAAAGGCTGTTAGATACCCTTCTCCCTTCACCAGATCCAGAACGTCCAGGTTTACCTGACGAAATGTATCTGCCGGAGAATCGTATCGATGATTGGCAAAGGAAATCTTGGCAATAGCACTCATTAATGCAGCCGGAACTCCATGCCCGGACACATCACACATCAGCAACCCAAACTTGGATCCACCCACCGGAAAATAATCATAGAAATCGCCGGACACTTCCTGAAGCGGAAAGAATTTTACCCAGAACCTGACGCCTTTCCAGTCCGGAATTCTGGAAGGCACAAATCCTTTTTGAATATTTCGCGCCATTTCCAGCTGCCTGTGATTGGCTTCGATTTTCTTTTCCAGCTCATCGTTGGCAATATTCAAATACTCGATGGCCGTCATCAGCTCCCGGCTTTCCTGTAGAATGTCCTGGGACCTTTTTAATACCCGCGATACAAACTTTTCTGTGTTTTCCTCAATCTGGCTTTCTTCTTCATCCGGGAACGGATGCTGACTGTTGCCTGCACGAAAATCATAAACCGTAATTGGCTCATTCCATTGTATTCCGTCGGTTTTCTTCAGGTGAGGATCTGGTGCCGGCAGACTTGACTGGACCAATTCGATGCTGTATTCCCGCAGACGAAGAAAGCGGACCATACCTTCCACCAGTCCTTCTATGAATAGATTATCCACAGGATGGGGACTGTGCCCGGATCTATATTCAAGACACAGTTGAAAGTGCTCGGACTCATCGCTGCGGCCCAGAAAGGAGGACAGTGAAGTTAAAAAGTGAGCTATCAATGAAGGGATCTGATAGATTCCATCTTCAATGGAAGCAAATCTCAGCCTTGATGAAGAAAGAGAATAGAGATAAATAGAAACGCAGTCCCGGCCGGCTTCCCAGATCAAATCCCAGGCATCCAGAGAATCGGCCAGGTGCACTAAAATGGCTCGTTCCTCTTCCGACCGAAGCCACAATCGATCATGGCGCTCATCCAGAACCTTTTTTAAATCCTCTGAGAGGTTTACTACCTGACGGTCCAGGGCTGGGCTGCCCCGATTCTCCAGGATTCGATCTATAAATAGGATGAGTCTGGCCGATCGAACGTCCTGGTCCCGGATATTCATGGCTCATTCTTAATTCACGGCTCTGACCTTGCCAGAATAAATTAAGATGCCAGGGGTAAGGATTAACAGGTAAAGTCCCAATTTTCATCCAATTGACATTAGACAATCCAGGGCCGCTGAAACAATGGGTTCCGACAATCCGATAATCGGGTTTGCATTCGGACTTGGCTGCAGGGCCTGGAACCTTTACATTGAGACAATGACAACCCTGGAAAGAGAAAAAGTTGTACTTGTGACCGGGGCTACCCGGGGCATCGGTCATGCAATCGCGGAGAACCTGGCCGGTTCCTATCCGCTCATTATTACGGGACGATCTGCAGATAACCTGAATGCATTGAAAAAGAAATTAAACGATGCAGGCGGCAAAGTGGAAGCCCTGCCGGCGGATTTAACCTCCCCGGAGGATAGAAAATCCCTTGTAGAAGGTGCCATTCGCTTGATGGGCCGAATCGATTGCCTGATTAACAATGCTGGCATGGGAATCTTTGGTCGGGCCGATGAGATCAAGGAAGAGGATTTTAGATATGTAATGGAACTGAATCTTCTGGCCCCTTACCTTTTGACCCAGGCAGTGTTACCCGACATGGTAGCGCGAAAGAGTGGACAGATTATTAACATTAGCTCCGTTGCAGGTTTGAATGGCTTCAAAGGTGGAGGTGCATATGCAGCTTCCAAATTTGCATTGAATGGATTCACAGAATCTTTGCGTGAAGATGTTAAAGAGTTCGGTATTGCAGTAACAGCCGTCTGCCCGGGCGGAGTACGCACGGAGTTTGGCGGCAATCCGGCATCGGTCAGGGATTTTGTCCTGGAACCGGAAGATGTAGCCCATACCATTCGCTACCTTGTGGATGAGTCTGAAACAGCAAACACAAAGCTCATCGAATTAAAGCCTCGCCGACGAACCGAGTACAGGTAATCGCATATGAAAAAAACCTTGTATATGAATCCGTACCTGCGCTGCTTTGCCCCATGAATTTGAACGGCAAAACAGCGTGGATTACCGGGGCTTCTTCCGGCATAGGTGAAGCTACGGCACGGGCTCTGTTCCAGGCCGGAGCCAGTGTAATTCTATCCGCCCGATCTGCGAACAAACTGGAATCCCTGCAGAAGGAGCTGGATCCAGAGCGAAAGCGGAGTCTGGTGGTGCCTCTGGATCTTGCCGATTACAATAATCTCGACTCTGCGGTGTCCACTGTCCAGAAACAGTACGGCAAGGTAGACTACCTGGTTAATAATGGCGGTATCTCCCAGCGGTCCCTGGCAAGAGATGCCAGCCTATCCAGTGTTGAACAGATTTTTAAAGTCAACGCTCTGGGAACGATAGCACTGACTACTGCAGCATTTTCCATGATCCAGCCATCCGGTCGTATCATCACAGTTACTTCAGTTACAGGTCGATTTGGCACTCCGTTAAGATCCAGTTATTCGGCCACCAAGCATGCATTGCATGGTTATTTCGATTCCATGCGAGCCGAACAAAAAGCCACCGGACCCGGCGTATCCTTGATTGTTCCTGGATTTGTGAATACCAGCGTTTCCATCAATGCATTAACATCGGATGGAAGTGCTCAGGGAACCATGGATCCATCTACGGGTTCCGGACTGCCTCCCGAGGCTGTAGCCAGGGCCATCCTGAAGGCTATTCGAAAAGGAAAGGATGAAATTGTAATCGCCGGTGGAAAGGAACGATTTGGATTAATGCTCAAGCGTTTTGCGCCTGGACTTTTAAATAGGATCCTGGCCAAATCCGCGGTCACCTGAAACAGTATATGGTTGCCCCGGCCGGCCAGCCCTTAATCCTGTCCCGATGGTCATAGGAATAGATGCTCGGGCCCTTGCATTTCCCGGCACCGGCAATGCTCGTTACCTTCATCAAGTTCTTCGATATCTGATTCCCATGCGAAAGAAGGATACATTTGTATTCTTCAGCCACAGAGACATTCATCCTGAATATTCCCATTTGCTGGACTACGGGAATACCCGTCTGGATCCCAATCGATCCAGGCTTCCAGGTCTGCTCTGGATGCAATTCAAGGTTCCATCATTGATACAGACCCATTCTGTAGATGTTTTCTGGGGTACAATTACTCTACTTCCTTTAAAAAAGACCTGCACCCAAATTGTGAACTTCCACGATCTGAACTCCTTTGTTGCCAGAGATACTATGGAAGGCTGGACCGGTCTACAGCACAGGCTGCTCAATCCAATGGTGATTCGCCAGGCAGATCAGGTGCTGTGCCTTTCCCGAACCACTCGCGAACATATAAGACGATATGTTCCTTCGGTGGACCCAAAGTCCCTGACTGTAGTCTATCCAGGATTTGAAATGCCCGACGTCAAAGCCAGGCGACCGGAAAGCTATCAGTCCAGATGGAAAGATTTCTTTCTGATGGTTGGAACCATCGAACCAAGAAAGAACCAGAAAGTTGTGGTGGATGCCTATCGTCATGCCCGAGCCAAGCAGCAGGCAAGTCTGACTGGAAGCCAGCGCGGGAAGAAGGCAAACCAACTGCCTCCTCTTCTTATCGTTGGTCGCAAAGGCTGGAAAAATGAAGAGTTTTACTCATTGCTCAAGTCGGGCCAGTTGGAGCAGGAAGGTATTTATTTTCTGGAAGGTGCCAGCGAAGAAGAACTGGCCTGGTGTTATAAAAATTCATCCTATCTACTTTTCCCCAGCAAGCATGAAGGATTTGGGCTTCCAATTCTGGAAGCTTTCGCCTATGGGAAAAACTGTTTGCTTTCCGACATTGAGGTATTTCGAGAGATCGGACAGGGCTGCCGATTCGCACCACCTACGGACTACCTGGAGTGGGCCCGTCAAATTCTAGAAATAGCGGATGCAAGGGTTCGACAAAGAGAAAAGCCCCGTAAACTAAATATGAAGGATTGGTCCTGGAAACGAGCCGCAAAACAGGTATCCGATGCCCTGGATACAACTTCTGATGTAAAGAATTGACCGGCCCCGGACCGAACTTACATTGCTTGGATGGGCCGATTTTTTCCTTTCCAGGCAATTCTATTTCTGAGCTTATTCTCCTACCTACCGCTACAGGCCGAGTCTCCAAATCCGGCTACCGTGGAACCACCTGGATCGTCTGGCGAAGAAATTACTGCCCCCGCTGAAACCCCGGCTCGGGAAAGCGTTGAGCCGACAGCTCCTGCAAGGGAACCGGCGCCCGCGGTAAACCCGGCCAGACCGGCTCAACCGACGCAGGAGGCATCCGAGGAGACGTCCAATGAAAACCAGACGCCAACCGCTGAATCGATAAGAGGACCTGAAGCGCTGCTGGCCTACGTAAAAAGCGAAGACTTTCGCAGGGTTATGGAGGCTATTGGCTGGTCTGTTCTGCTGGTACTTACACTTCTGATTTCAATCTGGCTGATCACTTATATTTTTCAGATGATTTACAGTCGATTGGAAGGACTGGCCGGCCGCCTGGCCACGGGAATTCGATTTCGTAATTCCGAAATAGTGCAAGCAAGTACGGTACAGGGCGTTCTTCGCGGCATATTGCGGCTTATACATCTTGTTCTTAATATATTTCTGATCATTCTGGTAGCGGACTTCATTATCGGTCTATTTCCCGGAGCGGAAAACTCCGCAACGGCCAGCCTGATTCGCAGCATTATTCGCGCATCGATCGCCACCATGGTCTTTGTGACCATCTTTCGTGCCGTCCGTCACGGATTTGACTTTCTGGAGCGATCCCTTCCGGTGTTGCAGTCTCGATTTATTCCCAATCTGGAATTTCAAAATACGGTTCTGCTTTCCAGAGACCGTATCATGGGAGCGCTGCAAATTGCAGTTCAGATCATTAAGGTTCTGACTCTGGTTGTTGTTTCCTATTTCTACCTGGCCAGTGTATTCGGACTTTTTGATGCCACAAGCAATTGGGCCTCTTTGCTCCTTGGATATGTGAAAGTACCCTTGATCGCCTCCGGCCTGGCCGTGGCACAGTATCTGCCCAATCTGTTCTTTATCATCCTTGTGATACTAATAACCCGCTACTCGGTGAAGATAGCCGGATTTCTATTTCGGGAAGTAGAGAAAGAAACGATCAAGATAAATGGCTTCTATCCAGACTGGGCCCGGCCCACGCATAAGATCTTAACTGTGGTCTTGATAGCTTTCGCTGCCATAGTAGCCTTTCCTTACCTGCCCGGAGCGAACTCAGATGCATTCAAAGGAATCTCCATTTTTCTTGGATTCATGGTTTCTCTGGGTTCCAGCGCCATAATTGCCAATATTATGGCTGGAATCATCATAACCTATATGCGTCCCTTTCGTGTAGGCGACCGGGTAAAGATTGGAGAAACGGAAGGAGATATAACTGAAAAAACCCTTCTGGTCACTAGAATTCGCACAGTTAAAAACGTAGAGATCACAATCCCCAACGGTGCGGTTCTGGCCAGCCACATTGTAAATTACAGCAGCACAATTGAAAGAAAGGATACAGATGGATTAATACTCCACTCCACTGTTACCATAGGTTACGATGTTCCCTACCAGAAGGTTCAGGATTTATTGATTCGGGCAGCTGGCTCTGTTCCGGGAGTCAAAGAAAGCCCTGCCCCTTTTGTACTTCAGACGTCTCTGGATGATTATTATATTAGCTACCAGGTAAATTGCTACACCGATGAGCCGCATCAAATGGCTCGAATCTATTCCAGTTTGCATCAGAGTATTCTTGAAGAATTTGGAAAATCTGGCGTGGAAATCATGTCTCCTCATTATTACGCTTTGAGAGACGGAAATGAAGTGACCATTCCGCCGGACCAACGACCACCAACTTACCGACCACCATCGTTTCGCATTGATACAAATAAGGAGGATCCTTCCTGATGAGGGTTGCAGTAACCGGCGCCACCGGGTTTGTAGGTAGATCATTCATTCAGCAGTTCGGAAAGGAGTTTTCTCTTCGCGGCCTGGGACGCTCCGGCACGCCTCCAGCCTGGCTGCCAGAAGGTACTCAGTGGAAATCTGCAGATCTGTATTCGCTTCTGGATGCGGAGCAGGCTTTGAAGAATTGCGATGTTGCCATCTATCTAATCCATTCCATGGTACCTTCGGCTCGCCTGAACCAGGGTTCCTTTGAGGACACAGATCTCATCCTTGCGGATAATTTCGCCAGGGCCGCCAGAAAAGCAGGGGTTAAGAGAATAATTTATCTGGGCGGAATCATGCCAGATATTGCAGAGGAAGAGCTGAGCGTTCATCTAAGGAGTCGAAAGGAGGTGGAAACCGTTCTTGGGTCTACGGGAATTCCTGTAATCGCCATTCGAGCCGCCCTGGTGCTGGGACCGGGAGGATCCTCCTTTGAAATGATGCGAAAGCTGGTTCAGCGTCTTCCAGTGATGGTATGCCCTTCCTGGACCAGCAGTCTTTCAAACCCTGTATATGTTCAGGACCTGTTAAACCTGATCCATGCATTGGTGAATGAACCAGGAAAGAAAAGTGCAACGATTAATGCTCCGGGCCCGGATCGTCTGAGCTACATTGATCTGATGGGAAAAACGGCAAAGGCCCTGGGAAAGAAACGATACTTTTTGCCAGTTTCCTTTTACTCTCCCCGACTTTCTTTGCTCTGGATTGAATTGATTACTGGAAGTTCAAGCGAACTTGTATCTCCACTTGTGGAAAGCCTGAAACACGATATGGTAGCTGATGCTCCAGCAAAATATAAGAGGTTACTTCGCACTCGAATCGATGAGGCTTTAATGAAGTCCAGTGCTGCCTCAACTGAATCCTCCAGTAAGCCGGGTGGACCCGCCAGGACTGCCACTTTAGTTCCAGCACGAAAAATCAAAAATGCCAGCAGAAATGAAAGCCTTGTTCGCTCAGTTCAGAGATTGCCGCTACCTGACCAAAAAAATGCCATCTATCTGGCAGAACTGTATCCCATCTGGTTGCAGAGTAAATTAAGACCTTTTTTGAAAATCAAGAGAAACCCGGATTCTGGTGTAGTTGGATTCTATGTTCTGGGATTGAAGCTTCTGGAGTTAACGCTTAGCCAGGAGCGGTCAGACCCCACCAGACAACTGTACTATGTTACCGGCGGATTGCTGGCGGCCAGTAACTCCAGAGGAAGACTGGAATTCAGAACCATTCCCAGCCTGAATTGTGCCTTAAGTGCCGTGCATTCGTTTCAACCAGCCCTGCCCTGGTACATTTATAAATTTACCCAGGCCCCCGTGCACCTCTGGGTTATGAATGCATTTGCCCGTTTCCTGGCAACTTACAGCAATCCCGTTCCATGATTTTCAATCCAAAAAGCGCGGCACAATCCACCAGGCAGAAACGGCCAAGCAGACTTGAATCATCGATACCTGCCAACTGTTTCCCGGCGCGCCCCAGAGGGCTCTATGGAGCTCAGCCGTCCGGATAGGCTTCGTAGGTACGGGCCAGTTGGACGGAAATGTAAGCGCTGGCCGCACATTGGTTGCTGTCGCCTACCTGGATGAGCTTTACTCCGTATTCCCTATCCCCCTTCTCTAACTCGAATCCGCTATATTCGCAGCGAATCCTGTAGTTTCGAGCAGGTTGCCCGCGATTAGCACCTTCTGCATGGAACTCTTTCAAAGTCCAGGTAGTGATCAACAAATCCCCGCGCTTTTCCACTACGTGTACGTCAGTGGCATTGGTAGTCAGGTAGCCGCTATCGCTGGCTTTCCATGAATGCACTTTTTTGCCTTCAATGAACCTGTGGTCTCTGTAGGGCTCGCTTACAATGAACTCCAGATGCATGATTCGATCCTGCCAGGGAATGGATGGATCCTCCAGACGATCAACAACCTGCCGAAAGGCATTATCGCAATCTCCCAGGAATTGGCCATACATGTATCCTTGAAATGGACTGGAAGCCGCTCCATGATGAACTCCTTTCAGCAGATACCAGGGTTTGTTGAACTCTCCAATGCGAACGGGCTTTCCCACAACCTCCCAGTCATCAAAAGCATCCAGCCAGTAGTAGCTTCCCAGCACTCTGGAGTTCAATGAGGGGCCACTTCGCATTCTTACACCGTTGCCTGTGACACAGATACGCCTGGTCTTCCTTTCCATTTGTTCAGAAACATCCGAACCTGCATCATCGTCTGATGGGGACTTCTGTCCCGAAGAGCAATGGGCCGATAGCAATAAAACTACAGATAGCAGAATGAACCGACGAAAAACCATGCCAGGGATTCTGGCCGAGGTTAGAGTTGGGTCAAGGTAAAAAGGCCGGAATTCCGTGCTAAATCAGTGATCCGCAGGATTGAATTGCTGGAATTTGCAGAATGATATAGTTCATGGGTCTTGAAAGATGAAAAAAAAGGCCCCTTCCGGGGCCCGCCTGCGAATCAAAAACTCGCAGAGTTAGAATTTGTTCGTTGTGTCGGATTCGCAGTTTTCTGCCTGGCATACCTGCGCGATTGACTCGGCGAATATTACAGGAAAATCCCCGGAATCCTGATCCAGCCTTAACTGAACCAGCGCTTCTCTGCCTCTGCAGGAAGACTTTCGCCAGATACCTTACCACGCTGCACAATGGTCCAGAAACCACGATAGGTAGCACGGTCGTGCAGTTCGCCTTCATACTGAATGGGACCCCAGCTAGCATCCTGGGCTGCCAGAAGTACGTTCACCGCCTTTTCTACTTCGGAATGATCGGGCTTCATGGCTTCTACAATTGCATCGATTTGAGTGGGATAGATGGACCACATACGCAGAAAACCAAATTCGTAGCGCGCTCTATGTGCATCATCCTTCGTTTGATCATAGTTCTTGAGATCCAGAGTTACATTATGGGCCGGCACCACACCGTTTGCCAGGGCAGCGGCACACATATTGGATTTGGCTCTTCTAAGAAGTGCATGATCGAACTGCCCGGGGCTTTTCATGGCTGAAAGTGGGACGGCTCCCAGGTGTCCGGAAACGAAATCCATAAGACCAAAGTCCAGAACCTGCATCCAGGGCAATGATGCGATCTTTTCTACATCGCGCAATGCTCCATGGGTTTCAATCAGAACGTGGATTGGAATTTCGCGCTTCAGTCCAGCTTTGGATGCCGTATTCCGAATATAGTCGATCATTTCCTCTACTTGAGAGGCGGCCGTGGGCTTGGGGATGGTGATGTAGGCAATTTTTTCGCCGGCGCCTTTGATAACGATTTCAGCATCCTGTTTCCAGTGATCGGTATGGGTGTAGTCATGGATTCGAACACCGGCCATGCCAAATTCATTTTCCGCGGAGTTTTGCATCCGCACGATCATTTCTGCATGCTCTTTTTCCTGGCCTGTAGGAGCCCCGTCCTCACAGTCCATGGTAATATCAAAAATAGGACCCTTTTCTTTCTGAAAGCCAAAAGCTTTTCCGATCATTTTTTCATTCCCGGCGAAATGCTCGCAGCTGGGAATTACCGGGTAGGGTTTCTCACCCGCAAATAATGCTTCATTAGGATGGACCATAATAATCTCCGTTCTTTCTGGCAGCCCGGAGGGCTGCGATTTTATGGGCCCACTTTTTTGCGAGCACCTGTGCTGGCCACCGCATTTGAATGTTGAGGCTCCTCACAGTTCGGTGACCCGGGACAAATCCAGGATAGCATAGAGGCTCCAGGGTACCGGTCCACAGCCACATGCCGGTGTGATTCTTATCCGTGCTGGTTGCGCTTCCAGCCCATGATCAGGGAATGCTAAATCGGGGTCGAATCAACTGGATCAGGGAATTGCAGTACGTAGCTGATTTTTGTGCCTGCCGAAGGGGCGACCCTTCGGCCAGATGCAACTTGAGGATTCGTCGGACTTCAAGAATGGCAGGCATGGTAGCATGAACGGAATGATCGCTTTCGACCAGGAGTTCTGAGCGAGCCCCCGGCAAATGGGAGCTTTCATAGGGCACCACGGAATCTGTGATCCAATCCAGGTCCGTAGCAGAACGACTTCCAATAATAGAATGATAGGGCACTTCCGGTGCAAATGGCTGATTCATGGTTACTCGCACAAATAGGCTGTCCGGGGACAGACTTTCTATGCCGCTGGGCGGAGCGATAACCGGCGCCTCTTCCTCTCCAGTCATCAGGTCCAGACCTGTGTCAAATATCCGGGCCACTCCGGAAGGTAAAGACATGGCTTTTCGGCCCATGTATCCGGCCAGTCCATCGGCAAGTGCGGAGCCGCGATGAGGAGTGGCCAGAAAGATCACTCGATCCACAAATGGCAACGGATCGTAGTGTGTAACGTTACGCAACAATTCTCTGGTATCTGGATCCAGCAGCTTGAATCGATCTCTTTCAATGCCGGATTCCAGAATCCAGTCTTCGGTTCTAGATGTCTGTATCATGAGCCGGCCGAGTAGACCACCCATGCTATGTCCAACCAGAAGCATCTGCTGAAACCCCAGCCTCTGCTTAGCCTGAAGAAGAGTTTTCCTGAGATCCGCTGCGCTAAATTCCACCGGATTGGAAGTAGGATACCAGTACACCCAGAACTGGTATCGGGAGCGAATCTCCGGATCCGACAGTAGCTCATTGATCATGGTAAACCAGGTCAGAGGCGAAGATGCCAGTCCGTGAACAAATACAACCGGTATCTTCTTCGCATCGTAAGGATACAGCATATACAGTCCGCTGGTTTCTCCAATGGAATCTCCGTCCAACCGCCTGAACAAAGAATCTCCCTTTTCAGCTCCTGCCAGCATATAGGCCATTGGAGAAGACAGATCCACTTCCAGAGGAACCCGCCTGCCATTTAAATCTGCATTGTCTTGACTGAGACTATCTACTATCCGGAGCTCCGCCTCATACAACTTTCGATCGCTGTGAAAGTAGCTACCATCTTGCTGCAAAAGTGCAGTGGCCGGATAGGCTTGATCTGACTTTCCCAGGTATCTGTACGGCTTATCCTTGTCTTCTTCGCTATGTTCCGAGGCCAACCTGAAGGAGCGACTCGCCTCCGAGTCTGAATTGCCTTCTCCTAGAGGAGCGGACTTATAAGGACGTAGTAATATCAAAGGAGCACCAAGCCCAAAATAGGACTGATGGTTCTCGAATCCGCGAGCTTCATAGTCATAGGCTACTCGGATATGCAAAAAGGACCTGGGTAAATAATTCACTTCGCTTTGCAGAGTGATTTCCAGGCTCCCTCGCATAAGCGGCAGCCGATGAGAGGCTCCGGTTAGGGCCCTTCTGGAATGAAGGTGCCGCAGTATCTGGGCAAGAGACCGATTGTAAATATCGATGGCCAGTCTATGAGCTGGATGAAACTCTGAAGGCTTATTTGTTAGTCCAGTATCAAACAGGTAGCCGCTAGAATACACCAGGGCGGAAGCATTCAAACGGGCAAATGTATCTTCACTTATTTCGTGCTCTTTAGCAGCCTGAAAGGCCAGCTCCGCAGCATAGATGGCCAGAATAGCCTCTCCACTGGTTCTCAGTTCTGTATCAATATCCAGAATACATATCAATGGCTCATTGCTACATTTTTCAGCCAGGTTTTCGCTGAGTACATAACGCCGAGTCATATGGCTTACTTCATCGGAGTTTGTAGAGTTTCGAGATACCGTTCTGCTTTGCTCAAGCGGAGATAGCTCTCGCACACCGTATCTGGCACAGCCGGATAGAACAAAAATGGAGAGAATTACATTAAATCGCCGGAAAGGCAAACCGAGCATGGGCAAAGGGAAGCGAATCCGGAGTTGCGGTCAACAATGAAGCTCAAAAAATGCCTTTTGCTGCCCCCCATGGGGCAGCGAGGGCAAGATCCGATTATTGACCTTTCATGTCAGAGATAACGGCTGCCAACCAGGCTCCGCCTGCGATAGCCAGATCTTTAAAGAAGTTCATCATAGCACCCTGGTCTCCGCCGGCCATTTTTGGTGCATGAATTGTAAGTGCAAAGATCAGGATCAAAAGACCCAGAAGGGCTCCAGCCAGCTTGGCAACTTTGGGAATGAAAAGACCCACTCCACCAGCGATCAAACATACTCCAGTGAAATATACCCAGATTACTCCGCCGGGAATGGGAACAGCACCCACCATTTGATCAGCACCGGTTAGATGCCCCAGGCCAAAGAATACGGCCATCGCTGCAATCATCGCTCTACCTGCTACGGGCAGGACTTTTTTTATTACATTATCCATTGATTTCCTCCAATCATCTTAATTTGGACACTTAGTGCATTCATTGGAGCAAAGGGTTACGCACTTTTTTTATCCCGGGCAGAAAAGTCGGATACATTCCTTAAAATGGCATCCAGCAGGCAAAACACTTTGAGTCCAACCAGAGGCTACAGGAAGGTTTGATACGCCATTTTCTTTTTGTCCAACCGTATGACCCGATTACGAGTCAAAAAAATAAGAGTATCATCTATCTGGGCGATAATCATGCCAAGATAGACCTGTCCATCGTTCATCGTGATTCGCTCGACGTAGGGAAGCTCAAAGGTTCCGGGTAAAAAGCTACCAAGTTCCCGGGGAGCAATCTCAACTTCATCTATGTAAACTGCATTTGTTGGATTGGCGCAGGTTCCCGGCCCTTTGCTTTGTATTTCCCTGGAAAATTCGCCAAAGCCCTGACGCAGCACTGTCCGGACTGTTAATCGAACTCTGGAGAGCCTCTTTACCTGGATACAAATTCCATCTGGCCCGTATTGATGACTTCTAGCATGAGATATACCATTATAGTCCAGTCCATGCGCCAGAATGGCCGGGGCTGAAATAACCTTCCCATTCTTATCGCGAACCCTTCTAACAATAATCGGAGCCTGCTCTTCAATAGGTGCATCCACATTCCAGTAAGAAAGATGCGGAATTCTTGCATCCACCCAGTACCTGCCATCCCGCCTTACCAGAGGAGCTTCCATTTCTTCTTTCCACTTTCCTGAAGTCTCATCGAAGCTCCAGAGAGTCGCATGAGTCTGACCGGGTTCCACTTCCCCCTGGAAAGGAATCATTACTTGAATGGTTTTCCCTTCCTGGATCTGCAATTCCTTCCCGTCCGAAAGTGCCGTAAGCTCAAAAGCACCAAAGGACTCCAGTTCCACCGAATTTCCTTGCGAATCCGCGGCGCTAAAGTCCCCGGGCATTGCAAAGACCATATCGCTTTTGACATCAATGTGGGACCGCCGAATAGTCAGTGTTTGTCCTTCTTCCAACCCTTCGAATGTATCTGGTGGAATGAGCACATCCATGGAAGAATCAAAAAACTTGATTTCCCCACCGTCGTATTCAAAGTCGCTGGACAAAGCCGGCAACAGTGGGACAATTACAGGATTAACGGTATCGGGGAATGCGGATACCACGGATCGGTATGGTGAAAATCCCTCGGCTGAAATGACCAGGGTAAAGTCCCCGGCGGGCAGATTCTTGAACACAACAACCGGAAGGCCATTTGCAGATTTTTCCTTATTCCCGATGCGAATGACTGTGTCTTCCGGTATGCTTTTCGATCCGGTATCCAGGACAATGACCAATCCAGAATCAGGACCTGCGGTTGAGGAGGATCGATCCAGGAGTTGACAATTCTGGAGCCATATTAGAAAGATTAATAAGGAAGTGAGAATAAAAAGCCTGGATCGCATTAGACCTCCGGCCGCTAAAGGCACCGGAGAACCGAATTAGCCATGGCTACCCATGACGCTTTTCAAGTTCTTTTACGATATCCTTAAGCGATACGCCTTCGTTGACTAGATTTACCATTAAATGAAACAATAGATCTGCGGATTCATGCACTATTTCTTTATGATCATGATTCTTGGAGGCCAGTAGAACCTCGCCAGCTTCTTCGGTAATCTTTTTTAATATGCGGTCTTCCCCATCCCGGAAAAGATTCGCAGTGTAGGATTTTTCCGGAAGTTGTTCCTTTCTTTCTTTCAGTACCTGCTCTAGTTTCAGTAAGAATTCCATAATTTCCTCTATTATCTGCTGCTTTTTGTTCCGTGATTGGAAGCTCTGATCCGTCCTGTGTTTGTTCCGCTACTCCGGGATCCTTTCTTTCCAGTTACCTTGTTGAATACTCAGGACTATGAAGCCAATCGGACAGAAATACCCCGGCTTGCCATGGTTTTTTTTACTTCCTTAATGGAATGAGTGCGAAAATGAAATATGGAAGCTGCAAGAACTGCATCCACGTCCGTTTGCTCCACCACTTCCACCAGGTGCTCCGCCGATCCGGCTCCCCCACTGGCAATCACAGGAAGCTGAACAGCCTCTCTCACCGCTCTGGTAAGCTCCAGATCGTAACCATCTCTGGTGCCATCTTTATCCATACTGGTAAGCAAAATCTCGCCGGCTCCTCGCTGCTCCGCATTTTTGGCCCATTCCACAGCATCAACACCGGTGGAAGTGCGCCCTCCGTGAAGGAAAACTTCAAAGCCACCGGTATCTGTCCTTCGAGCATCGATGGCGCATACTATGCACTGACTTCCGAAAATTCGAGAGGCATCCGAAAGAACCTGCGGATTTTCAAAGGCCGCGGTATTTAAAGAGACCTTATCCGCGCCAGCATGGAGCATTAGTTCCACATCTGCTGCTGTGCGAATGCCGCCGCCCACAGTGAATGGAATAAAAATTCGATCTGCAACTCGCTCCACCAGGTCACGAACGATGTTGCGACGATCCGAAGAAGCGGTTATATCCAGAAAACAAAGCTCATCCGCCCCTTCCTGAGCGTAAAAAGCAGCATTCTCCACTGGATCTCCAGCATCTCGAAAATCCACGAAATTGACGCCTTTCACTACCCGACCGTCTTTGATATCCAGACAGGGTATAATCCTTGTAGATAGCATTTCGAATACCCCCGTTTACTCCCTATTTCACCCGTTTACTCTCTCCAGTTGGCAAGCATGGGTCTTCATGATAGTATAATGGCACGGCAGAGGGGCATTACCGACGCCAGGGAAGCACTCAGCCCATTCGAGCCCCTCTGTCAACCTTTCAGGGATCTCCCTACGGGGCGGCTGCCAGCCGCCCTTTCTTTTGTACAGTGTAGGCCGCCCAACTGTCATTTTGGCACCTCAACCCTTTATAGACGATTGGACAGAGCCCTGAATAGTCTTTGAATATCAAATTCGTCTTCCGCTCTGCGGCGACTCTCGGTGGAAAAATCCTTTCTCAGTGGAGATTCATTGATTAATCGCCTCAAACATCGAGCCAGGTCATCAGCATTCCGGTCCTCAGCCAGTAGTCCGGTGGCTTCATCCATTACCAGTTCAGACATACCTCCGCCCTTTATCGAAACAACCGGCAATCCGAATCGTCCTGCTTCCATAGCCGTGAAGCTAAAATTGTCCGGCTCCAGACGACCTGGGTCGAAGAAAATATCTGCCTTCTGCAGAAGGCCACCCAGCTCCTCGTCTGAAAGAAAGCCGGTAAATGTGATCTGCGGCTCCCTCTTATGGATTCGCATGAGCTCGTTCAGGTAGGAGTATTCCGGTCCGCTTCCAGCGATGATCCAATGAACCTGGTCTTTCAAGTCTTCCAGATGATCCATAACAGGAAACAGAAGCTCCAGTCCTCTGGATCGAACCAGCGGGCCTACAGTAACAATGACGATTTTCTTTTTGATTCTATTTATCAGTCCCTCTGGACGATTTGGAAAAGGAAGCTTCCCATCCGGCCAGCGGAAGTCCAGGGCCGGAGGCAGAGCAATCATTTTCTCCCTATCCACGCCTTTCCTTGCAAATTGATCCAGCAGATAGCGCGACAGTGTAAAAACATATCGGGCTCGATTGAGAACCTTACGATTTCCCGCCTTGATCAATGATACCGCCGGAAGATCTGCAGAGTACAGGAGCACTCCCCAGGGCAGATTGTACTCCTGTGCTACGGTGGCACCAATCCGGGTGCTGCCTGTGATGGCTCCTAGCAGGAGTGCATCCGGTTGAAAAGCGCGAATACGATGAGCCACAAACTGGTGGAATTCACGAGTCTTATTAGAAGAAATACGATGTACCGGAAATCCCAGCCGGCTATCGAACTGCATTCTGTGATTCCGTGTGCTTATAGAAACATCGGGTGCAATCACTTCAATTCTGTCCGGGTCCCAGAGTCGGGACAGACCGGTATTCAGACCCTCTACGCCGCCTGGCTCAGGCCTAAAATAATCACTTATGAACAGGATCCGCTTCATACCTGGTTAACGATTTAGCTCTATTTGACACTGGAGCAATATGGGCCTACCATTTCTCTATGTAGTGCGGGGAGCTTTTGCCATACTGCTCGGGGCCGCCACAGCTTCAAGTTACCTTTCCTGTGCCAATGCATCGGAAGGCCCACTCTTACCCCCTCCGGAAAATGGCCCCAGAGTGGATCTGCACATTGAATCCCTGGGAACCTCCAGGCCAGAGAAAATAGACCCGGATTCCGGGCCCGGATTCAAAAAATGTCTTACTACTCTTGCTGAATCCAGATACAAACAAGAATTCGGCGTTCGGCTTCGAATCTGCTTTCCCGAAATAGAGCGGATACTTGAGTTGAAGGAACAATGGGCCACTCTGGATACTACCAGTCGCCGACTGGGTGAGTTTAAGACCGGCACTTCTGTGGACCTCCTGGATACTCTGAAGAGCAAATCCATAGAATTTTTCTACGATGGGAATGGTAGACAAGCCCTGGCAGAACTAAACAGACTGCATGGTCGCTCTACTCATTCCATCCTGGCATCACGCTTCATAGATGATCCTCGCCGTAATGAAATTCTGCTTCAATACTCAAACGTAGCTCTATCTCCGCGTAAATTCCCGGACAGCGTCTTTAGTTTTGTATTAACCAAACATGAAATCTATTTACTATTCCCTTCCCGATTTCGACGGCGAATCCACTGGTTATCCGTTCCGCTGGAATCCGTCCAGGCAGATCGACTAAGGACCAAACTAATTGAGCGGCATGAAGCATTGCTTTCTTTGCTGGAAGATAGAACTGATTCCGCTGCATTCAATTTCGCTGCTTCCCTGACCGAGCTATTCGATAGAAGACAATTTGAGTTCCAGTGTTCCAGGGATGGACTTCTACAATTTCGCTTTAAGACCGATAATCGAAGCTATGAAAGGGTGCTACCCTGTCTCAAGAATGCAATTCTTCTTTTAAGGCGAAAACCCGAAAACAGGATTTCCTACATTCAGGACAGCCAATCAAGTATTGATGTACCATACATAGCCGATGGTCGATCTCTAAACTGGCAACAGAAACCCAGAGATCTCAATGATTCAGACTCCGGTATTTCTACAAATGGCTACTGGTCACTTGAGCCATGCAATCCAGAATGCAATAGCCTGGGCTTCCATACTGCGAAAAAGAAATTCTCAATGCCTCGGTGTAGACTTGAAGACATTGAATTGAATGAATGGAATCTGATCGGATTGTTGACCCCCGGCCTGGAGCCAGGCGGGAAGTTTCTCGAGTTTCGCATCCATCGCAATTGCAGGTCCGCCGGCCTCAAAATATATGTAGACCAGAAAGAAGTGCTTTTCCCAGCAAAGCTACAGAAAGGACTTCATCTAATGCTTGCCGATCCATCCTATTTTGATCGATCGAATAGATTCACTTCTCAGGCTAGTCATCTGGTAAGAAACATTAGCGAAGGCGATGAGATAATACTGAAATGCCCTGCATGCGAAAAATCAAAAACCCTCAAAAAAGCCCGGAATCCAGATCTATTCCTTTTCGGCGAATCGATTCAGGATGCTGATGTTAATGCAATTCAATCCAGAAAAAACACCGGCAAAGATCAGTTTCATCCTCCATATTGCCGGGGATTGATCCCGGACCTCTGCCGTAGCGGTGTTCATGGAATGAGTCCGGGCGAAGAGGTCCGGCCGCGACCATTGCCGACCATAACCCTGGATGAAATTCTGCCTGCAGGCACATCAGATCCGGCCGAGGAGTTTCTGGAGTTCAGAAGCGTAGATAGTTCCAGCGATTCGAAATTCGTTTCGGGTTCTCTTCGAATTCAATTTCAGTCTGAGAATCGTAGCTATGTCTTCTACGGTGCAATACCACGGTCCGATTCCGGCCGATGGGCCATCATGAGAGAAGGAAACCAATGTTATTCCGAAACACCTTCTGTGATTCAGGATTCGGATTTTCGCATTCCCAACCAGCCTTTTAGACTGGAGGTTCGCTTAAAAGCCCATACGGCAGAGGGAAAGTTCATTGATAAGACTTTACTCAGAGAGGATTTCAGCAAGTCATTCCTGAACAGACAATTCTCCCATGTTCGCAGAGAAAATAGAAAGGGCCATTCCAGGTGGATGGTGCATTCCGATAGCCAGTGCCATAATTCCACTCCAGGTAGACCAGGCTATTATCGGCCTCAGTTCAGGCCGCTGGGACTACACTTCTTTAAGATTCAGTGGCTGGCGGACTCCGACGGTTTCTTCCAATGGCAAAACGACAATGACTCTTCCATTGATGAAATGGCATGGATCTCTCCTGGTCGCACAGAAGTAGTTCTGGATCATTCCGAAAATCGCTTCGCATCTGAGTATACAATTCGTCTGAAACATCTGTCATCGCCAGAGGCTCTGCGAATAGCCGGGCCCAATCTGAGCGATGAGCGACCTTTGCAAAGCAGTCGAAAATTCCGCATCTGGCCCAGCCAGAAACCAGATCGCAGTTGTGTTGTTCAATCGATTCAGTTAAATACTACGGAATGGATTCGAGTATGCTTTCCCCAGGGAAGCACCGAATCCATTCGTCTGGCGATTTCAGATGAGCAATCCAGAGATACATTGATTCCAGCAGGACAGAGGCGAAACGATCTTTCGCTTTATGAAGATCCGTCAAGCCTGCGGCCAGGGGAATGCGCGCTGATATTAGATCCAGACATAAACAAGAATACTCTAGAATCCATCCAGCAGCCAGCCGATCAGATGTGTTTTATGCCTGAGTCAGGTTCAGCACTGGGTAACGGTCTAAGAAAGGATGAAGAAATTGAGATCTTGCTTCTGGATTCTGAACATCTGGAGCCTGAAGCCTCAGACCGATCGCCGCTGACTCTATGTACATACGGTGCGGGCAATCCTGAGAATGACTACCTGATCCCCGAAAACCATAGAATCATTGAGCGAAAAGAAGGAACCTATCAGGACCTGCCTGAAAACTTTGAGTTCGGTAGGCTACTTTGACTGCTTTCCCTCGAACCCTGGATAGTAAGATCGCTTTTTGGCTTGGCGCTTTTCTCATCCTTTCTGCATTACCGAACCCTCTGCATGCACAGATTCGAGCAGATATGACCATGGACGTAGATGGGATTCATTCCTTCGCAGGAGATCCAGAGCCGCAATATAATTACGGTGAAACTTCCCGCTGGATGCTTGCAGGGATACATCTAAGACAGTACAATTCATCGGAGGCAACGTTACTCTTTGGCCTGGATGCAAATATTCTGCTCAATCTGGGATCTTCAACGATCGAGCATCCAGCCATGCCTTCGGTGCGAAGTAGCCATTTCGTAGAAACCAGCAGAAGGCCAGTTCTTTCCAGAATTTCAAAGAGAGCACTTTCAGAAAGTCCAGCCCGCGCAGACAGAAGGGATCCAGCCAGCAAAGCGCTACACATTATTGCAGGGGAGTATTACCTGGGATTAAAACAAAGAATGGACGATGTTCTGGGAAGTCTGGGTCATTCCGCCGAACCTTCCATCTCTCTGATACTGGGACGACACCGCTGGAGAACAGAAATTCAGGAGGAGTTTCTGGGATCGCCAGGCTATTTCCCGGGGCTGCATTTCATCTGGGACACGGATGGCTATGGTAAAGCGGTGATTTCCCCGGCCTACATCCTGGATAATACGGATTCCACCGGCAAAGAATGGGGACTTTCCAGACGTTTGCAGAACGGTGCAGGACTTTCGGCAAGCTCGTTTAACAGCCATCGTTACGGAAGCTCTGCTTTTTATGTTCTGGGCAATTCCTGGCAATTAGGAATGGGAGTTCGTCGTCATTCATTAAGGAGGAACTCCAGATTATATCTTCCAGGCCTTTTGCAGTATCTACATTTCTTTGCAGGCTACCGCGGTAAGCACTTTCGCCTGGGTCTGGGCTATTCGCGGGTGATTGGAGAACTACAAAAGCCGCGAAGAACTAGATCCGAAAAACAACGGACAGAAGAATTCAAGCCAGTACCTCGTCCGGGAAAAGATCGCAACGAACAAGACATATCGGTAAAAGCAGCCGAAGTCCATGGAGTGTTGGGCTGGCAGAGCAAATCCTGGAGTCTCACTCTGTCCTTCTTTCTACCGGAATCCATTCATGGTGATAAGAATCCAGAACTGGGTTATGTCCATCCGGGACGACCTCCCTATTCCATGCCTCTGGGTAGATTCTACGGTATTGCCAGTGGATTCGAAACCTGCGCTTCCTCCCCGGCTTGCTCGGACCTGTCCGTTTCTTCTGAAAACCTGTACGGACAGATCCAGATCAGGGCAGACCTCAAATGGAGCGGCTATAGAACTTATTTCCTGGCGCTTTATAGTGGAGCTCGCACACAGAGCAAAAATGGTCTGGCCGGATCTGCTCCAGACCCAGAGGCACCGGATTATCTTGAATGGCAGGCCGGAATTCAGAAGTCCTGGAACTTTCTACGCTCGGGTAGCCTCACCGTTCAATATGGAAGAATCTATATTCGAAAGACCAGGTCATCGCAGGCTTTTGCAGAATACTTTCGCCTGGGTCTGAAAATCAAATTAAGAGAGTCTATGAATGAGTAGAGTTAAAGATTCATTGCAGACTGCATTTAGAGCTAAATCGAAAAATATTCTACATTGGCAATTAGACGTGAATGGGTATCAAAGTTCCGGATATGAAATGTTCCGATTCAAAAAGAGAGTTGGAATTGCGTTCATGGCTGCTTTTCTTTCCATTCCAACTATCCTGGCCTCACTATCCTCTGGATGCGGATGGACTGAAAAAGAACAACAATTGATCCTGCCATTGGTACAACAGTCGGTGGAATTCACTCGCCCTTCCCCTGGAGCGTCTATGGAAGGTAAACTAAGGATCAAAAGACGCATTCTGGACTGGATCAACCAGGCCAATCGATCAATCTTAATATTTGCGTATGGACTGGACGATCCAGATATTATTCAGTCATTACGAAATGCCAGGCTTCGCGGGGTTCAGATTCGATTGATACTATCGCCTGAAAAAGATTACCAGGAATTGGAAGGACAGGATCTGCCACTGGAGGTGCGAAATGCTTCCGGAATACAGCACGTCAAAGCAATCCTAATTGATTCACGAAGGTTAATTTCAGGAACTGGAAACCTGACCAGAAGTGGGTTGTTTCATAATAACAATGCATTTTTGTTCTTTAGTTTTCCCTCAGTCCGGGGTGAACGGATCAAAGACCGGCTTGTGCATCCAGAAATGGCCAGGCCATTTCTAAGATTTCCTGAAATGACAATGATCTTCTCTCCGGAAGGAGGACATCTAATTCAGACATTGATTGCAAAGAATCTATATGAAGCGAGATCCCTGATTCGAATTCTAATGTATCGGTTCACGGATCCGGTGCTTTCTGCCCTGCTCTATCACAGGGCTCGATCCGGAGTGCCGGTGCAAGGTATCCTGGATGGTAGCGGCACCATTCTTCCAGGCCGATCCGCTCTGGAAGAGGAGTATTACAACATCGGCTCAATCCCGCTGGAACTCTTTCTGGACGGAAATCAAAATCAATATCAATCCTCCGATGGAGTTTATCATGGCGGACATATGCATCAGAAGACCGCCATCATCGATGATAAGGTCTTCACCGGTTCTTATAACTGGAGCATGAGTGCCCGGGATCGAAACCGGGAGATATTGTTTATTCTAGAAGATCATGATTTGGTCCAGAGATTCCACCATCGCTTCGAAAAGCTCAGATCCAGAGCCGTTGCGCTGCGAAGATCCCCGCATGCTCAGACCACCCTGGAGCCGGAGGTTACGAACTCGTCTCTGTGTATTCAGAAATCCAGCTCAGCGATATCGGTTCATGGCAGTGGTCCGTTCTTTCATGCTACGGAATGGAAGCCCGGATCTGAAGCTGCCAATTGTGATGCCCCTTTGCGCCAGGCAGTGCCCCATGCATCCAGCGCCGGAGCCAGCAAGGGTAAGGATTATTCTTTCTGGGAGCTGGATTTTAGTCTCATTCAAGGCAACGGCCAATCTGCCCGGTATTCTTCCAAATCATCTTTAAGATGGACCACGGATTTCCCGTGCTCCAGGTCTGGCTGTAAGTCACCGCCGCTGCAAAGAATTGATCTGGAGGATGGATGGTTACAATGGAAGAACAACTCTTTCAGTAATCATGCAGCGGAGATCACCGTTCAGGCACTGGGCAGAAACGACTGGCATATGCGTACTCTTGACCGACAGGGTGAGGGCTTTTACCGATTTGCTCCTCTTCCGAAGCAGGATCTGCTGTTGCTTATGGAAGCAAACGGAGATACAGGGTTGGCCTGCATCCAATGGGGGGCCCTGGATCCAGAGATTGAGCGGTACCGACAGTATTTGAACTTCTATGGAAACCCGATTCGCTGTATTACTGCGGAAGGAAGTGGTTGATGCCAGGAAGCAAAAAGACCGACATTAATTCTGTGAGCCGATTTCATTTTACATTGGCCTATTCTCTGGTCCTGATAACCTTTCCATTTCTATTGGATGCTGAACCAAATCCAGCTCACAACAGAAATAGAATTACAGTTATGGCTACCTCAGATTTTGCCGGAGCTTTCGAGCTCAATGATGAAGGGTCACGAGGCTGGTCTGTTCTAAAAACCTATGCAAACCGGGTAAAAACGAATCGTAGAAATTCTGCCACCCGGGCCTTCCTATTTCATACAGGCGACCTTACCGGTTTGCGATACGACTCTCACGACATCGATATAATGCCGGAAAAGCAGCCAGATGCTTTGAGTGTAATCCTGAGGCAGGGCGTGGATTTACTTCAGTTCACCGGGTTCGATGCGGTAGCCATTCAAAAAAAAGAGGAATTGGCCCTGAATCAGGGATTGAATTGGCCTTCCCTGGTACGCTTTGAATATCCGAACCAGGAAATATCTCTGGAAAGTCGGCCCGCCGCTTCTCAGAAGATCCTCACCGGAACGGGCACCTTTCTCTGGATTTCTGCCATTGAACCGGCCATGGACTCGGAAAAAAGGGATGAGCAAATTCTTCAGCTTAGAGAAGAAATCTACAGAAACCGGGCTGCAGATCTGATTGTCTTACTGTTTTCGGGCCATCGTTACAGTTCGGATTCGCATGCAGAGCTGGAAAGTATGGCCAGTCCTTCGCCAGAAGAGTGGCTCCAACATTTCGCTGTGGATCAGACCGGCAATCTGTTCCATCCCCAGAATCCGTCCGATACGGACTTTCCCTCCAATCGAATTCTAATTCTAATGCCTGGAAAGCGAGCCTTCTTCAGAACTACTGCCGGGATGACTGTATGCAGAATCCCGGCCGGGCAACTTTGCCAGATTGAATTTGATTTTAGAGACCAAAGACTGTCCATAACCCAGCACTGGGTAGCATTCGACGAAGCGCTGCGAAATCATAGCTTCCTACCTGCGGATCCGGGATTGCAAAAAATTCTGCGATTGAAATAATTTTTACTTGTACTCTCACAGGATTAGGTCGATGATTGAGGCCGGTGAAAAAACTGAGCTGGAAGGGTAAGCGATTCTTTCTGGGACTGACGGGTATGCCCGGATCTGGTAAATCCACGGCCAGGGAAATCCTGGCAAAACTGGGATGCAAAACCCTGGATGCAGATGCACTTGCTCATGACGTTCTGGATCAGCCGGATACTTTGCAAGAAATTGCAAATCTCTTTGGCGCAGATGTGGTCCAGAACGGAAAAGCCAATCGTGCAGCCATCGCAGACAGGGTATTTAAGGACAGGGAGCTTCTGGAGAAGTTGAACTCCCTGATTCATCCCCGGGTTCGCAAGAAGGCAATGGAAAGAATGAATGCATTTCCCGAAGGCAGCATCATTGTTTACGATGTTCCTCTGCTCTTTGAAGCCGAATTGAATAAGGAAATGGATGCAACCCTGGTAATACGGTCAAGTTTTCCTGTGCGACTGGACAGAGTTAAGTCTCGCTCATGGACCGAAGAGGACCTTAAGTCCAGAGATCGACATCATTTACCGGATAAGGCCGAACGCGCGGATTTCGTAGTCGAAAATGACGGACAGATCCAGGCTATGGCTAGCGAATTAGAAGCATTATTATTGAAGATCAAGGCAGCTAAACCATGAAACGAAGAGTATTTTACGTAGTAAACCTGGACAAAGGGCGACTCCTGGCCCTGGGATTATTTATTCTGGGAGCCCTGGTGCTCTCCTTCTCCACAGGATATCGTTTTGCCAACACGTCAGAGGCAGCTTCCCTGCATGAGCCAGAAAAGCAGGACCAAATGCCACTGGCATTCGACTCGCCAGATTCAGCCAACCCGGAATCCCTTTCTCTAAACCATGTGTCCGATGACGATAATACTGAGCGCAATGAGCCGGAAAAAAAACAGTCCGATGAAAAGAAAGGCCAGACTGACCGAACCTCGGAGGACCTGTCTTTGAAGCCGGCACAAGCGCCCTCTACCAGGAAAGAAAAATCCAGGCCCGAAAGTAAAAATTCAGTCTCCTTTTCTGACATTGCAAAGAAGAATGAGACCCGGGATGCGCCTCCAGTAAAGAAATCTGAGCCTGCGCGCAAACCAGCTCCGGCCAAAAAACCAGAGGCGAGCAAGAAAGAACCTGCCAAAAAAGAAGCTCCGCGAAAGGAACCCGCAAAGCCCGCAAAAATGTACACTCTTCAAATGGGAGCCTTCAGCTCTCGAGGAGCTGCAAACCGCATGGCCGAGCAGATTCGTAAGGAGGGCCTCCAGCCTTATGTTGTCACATCCGGTAACTTGCACCTTGTTCGTCTGGGAAGGTCGAAAACGAAAAGCGGACTTGACGCAGAAGAAAAAAAATTGCGAGCAGCAAGGTTTCGACCCATTACAGTTAGCGTAGGACAGTAAGCATAGAGCTTCAGTTTTCCGCTTGTCACCACAGCGGGTCTGACGACCAGATACAACAACGTGTCTCCAGAGATAGGACAGGCTCAAGCTCTGGTTGTAGAGCAGACGATCAATCGTCTGGAAGTGACCTATTCGGATTACATCCAGCAAAAAGGATTCGACCGCATTCCTGAATTCTTTCGGGAACACCTGTACTCGCCTCCTAACAAAAATCAGAGAGATGCTGCTCTTGAGAGCCTCTACGAGAAACTAAAATCCGTCACTGGTCCGGAAATGACGCAGAACATTCATAATTTGATTGTACTGATTCAACTTACAGATGATCTGGATGTGGCAGCAGCCAGGAAGCTCCTGGAAGGCCCGCTGAAGGGAATGTCCGCCGATGAGATTGCAGAGGCATCCATTACCACAGAACAGCTTAACCGTTGCATCGGGGAGGCAGGATGCTGGGAAGATAGGCATCGACAGGTGGAAATGATTGGCGATACGCTCAGCTTCTTTTTTACCCTTTCCAAACTACCTCTAATCAAACTGGTGATGGCCCCCATCCGGGTGGCGGCCTCCCTTGTTGGTGCCGGGGAGCTGGTGGATACCATGGAAACCGGCTATCAGATCTCGCGCAATATCAAGGACATGAAGCCATTCGTGGATGCCTTCAATGAAAGAGAGAAGGCCCAGCTTGATCGATTGCGGAAAGAATATTCTTGATTCGTCTATGGGGTGCAGGAAGGTTCTGTCATGACCGCTGCGTCCGAAAAAAAAAGCATTCCTGCCCGAAGAAATTCTAGCTCAATCAACCGTAACAATCCCAGTCTTTTTATTAATCGGGAGCTCTCCTGGATCAAATTCAACTATCGGGTTCTGGAAGAAGCAGGCCGCAAAGACAATCCACTTCTGGAAAGGCTGAAATTCATAGCCATTGCAGAATCCAACATGCAGGAATTCTTCATGGTCAGGGTGGCCGGACTCAAGCAGGTGGTGGCCTCTTCGGTAAACGAGATTCAGCTGGATGGTCATACAGCTGAAGAAACCCTGAAGGAAATCCATAAGGAAGCCCATGCAATGGTGGCCTTGAAGTATGAGCTAATTGAGGAGATTACCCGTGGCCTGAGCGAAGAAGGAATTACCATTGTTCAGCAGGGCAAAGAGCTAAAACAGAATGAGCGGGAATTCATTCAGGAGTTTTTCAACAAAGAACTATTTCGTGTCTTAACTCCCCTGGCCATAGATCCGTCCCATCCATTCCCCAGAATTCTAAATGGTAGATTGAATCTTGCAGTTACTCTGAAGAGAAAGGACCAGAAGGATAAACTGCGAGACTCCTATGCAATTGTTGAAGTACCGACTGTTTTACCTCGATTCCTGGAGTTGCCGGTGGATCCAGAATCTAAGAGTAACTCCGGCCGAAGATTCATACCTCTGGAAGAAGTACTGAAGCTCCATGCAGGGGATTTATTCTCTGGCACGGAAATCGTATCGATTCAGGGCTTCACCATTGTCCGAAATTCAGATCTGTCTATTGAAGAGGTTTCTTCAGATAACCTGCTATCAACAATCGAAGAGGAATTGAAGAACCGCAAATGGGGCGAAGCGGTGCGAATGAACTATCGCAGCGGTATGCCAGATAATATCCGCAACTTCTTGCGAGAGCGACTGGATCTGGCTGATGAAGAACTCTATGAAAGACCCGGGTTTCTGAACCTTTCCGATCTAATGGAGCTCTATGCGAACACATCGGAACGAACTGACCTGAAAGATAAGCCATTCATACCAAAAAATCCAGTCACTCTGGATAAGCCCCGAAAGATCTTTTCCGTTATACGAAAGAAAGACATTTTCTTACACCATCCCTTTGATTCCTTTCAGACCGTATTGGATTTTCTTCAAGCAGCCGCCGTGGATCCAAGAGTACTGGCCATTAAACAAACACTCTATCGCACAAGTGGCGATAGTCCGGTAGTACAATCTCTAATTCAGGCAGCCGAAAATGGAAAGCAGGTTACAGCATTGGTCGAATTGAAAGCTCGATTCGATGAAGAAAGGAACATTGTATGGGCCCGGGAAATGGAACGGCATGGAGTTCATGTTGTTTACGGACTTGTGGGACTAAAGATTCATTCCAAACTTCTTCAAATCGTGAGAAAGGAGGAACAAGAAGTAAAATCCTACGTTCACATCGCCACAGGAAATTACAATCCGAGCACAGCCAAGCTATACACGGACACCGGAATCATAACTGCAGATCCGGAAATCAATAATGATGTAACGAATCTATTTCACACATTAACCGGCTACGCTACTGTGCCCCGCCTTTCCAGAATTGCAGTGGCTCCCATCAATATGCGTGAGACATTAACTCGATTGATTACCCGGGAAATCCATAATGCGGAGGCAGGCAAACCGTCTGGCATGAGATTGAAAATGAACTCACTGGTGGACCCAGATATGATTGTCCTTTTGTATCGTGCCTCCAGGGCAGGAGTGAAAATTGAACTGAGTGTTAGAGGAATCTGCTGCTTGAAACCGGGCATTCCTGATCTGAGCGAAAACATCCGCGTAGAAAGCATTGTAGGTAGATTCCTGGAACACAGCAGGATTTTCTATTTTGAAAATGCAGGTGATCCCAAAATCTATATTTCTTCTGGTGACTTCATGCCGCGAAACCTGAATCGAAGGGTGGAAGTCATGATGCCAGCCGACGATGAGGACATCAAACAGAAGCTAGTAGCAATTCTGAACGCAGTATTCAGAGACAACCACAATGCGCGCAGGTTGATGCCGGATGGTAGCTATGTGCCGGTGAAGCCAGAAGGCAATGAACAGAGATTTTCATCCCAGAGGTTCTTCCGCGAAGAAACCAACCGAGAGTTCCAGGAAAAGGAAAAGAATCGGGCCGTGGAGCGAAAGAAGATCTTTCAGCCACTCATGAATCCAGAAGAAGATCTTCCAAGGGAAACTACCCTGGCGAGGGATTTGCCAGAAGCACAACCTGTGGAGCCGGACTGAGAATAATCATCCGGAAACATCCAGCCCACGTTCCTTTTTATGGACTAATCCTGCGGCGAATTTGCATGATTCGTTAGCCCGAGCCTCTGCTTCAGCATTCCGAGTCTTTGACTCTCAGCCGGAGCCGCCGGAATTTTATTGATAAATTCCTGAATCCAATGGCCCAGAGCAAGTTCTCTGGTTTCACTCGCAGCGATACTTCTACAGCGATTTATTCGCAGCGATACTTTTGCGGGCTTCGGTAATGAAAGCCAGATTTTCAGTAAGAAAGTGGCTGCGCTCTGAACAGAAATACCGTTTAAGAGCAATTCAGAGTTTACCAGCCAGCTCCAGAAAGTTTCGCCCTAATTCGCGAATTCGAGAGGCTGCATGTTTTCGCTGCTCATTGGTTAAGGAAGCATCCAGATCCAGCACTGTATCGTAGAAAAGTGTACGGTTCTGGTTGACTGCATTTCGGTAAGCCGCCGGATACAAGGCCTCCCAGTTAAACAGGTATTGCTTCAAGAATACATCAAGATCATCGTGTCCCGATTTCCCCTTTTCCAACAATTGCAGCAATCTGGTTTGATTCATTCGCCTGTAGGCAAGATAAAGCCCTGCGGTGTCCACACTCTGGGTAGTGTATCTCTGGACTCTCTGTTTCTGTGCTGCACTCAGGTCTCCAAGAAAGAATTCAAAGAATTCAGTATTGGATTCCAGTCTATCCTGGAATCGACTGGCCGCCGGTCGGGCCACTTCCTGGGCCAGCTCTTTGTTGTACTCAGAAATCAATTCCTTTTGTTTCGGTATTAATGTGGAATCAAAGTCTTTTAAGAATTGGGAAGCATCCGGATATATTCTGTAGGCTACCCTTGTTCGAAATTCTCGCAGCCGGGCGTAGGTAAACTGAAGGTCTTCTTTCTTCAGTCCTTTTTCAATCCGCCCTGCCAGATCCTCACATACGGTTGCATATCGCGGTAATTCTGCATAGCGATGCCACCGATAATGGTGCTCAATCCGGGAATCAATAAAGCTTTCCTGATCATCGGTCATGGCCAGGTAGTTATCCATTCTAGATTGGATCAGTGTATCCAGGTTGCGATAAAATGTCTTGAATGCGAATCCAGAACAGTTCAGCAGCAATAGCGGAAGAACAAACAAAGGAAACAGACGACGCCATTCCAGGTTTCGAGCATCGTCATGACTACCCTCACCTCGCCCAAATATCCGATTTTTACTCCTGTTCATCATGGCGCCACCTGTTGCATTTCCCTCAATCTGTGCTCCTGCCTTTTTCGCCGGAAAGGTACGGCAGTAGCCAGGCACAGAAATTATGGAAACAAATTCTTAGCGATTAGTTATCCATATCCCAATAACCGGATGGCTGGCTGTAAGGAGTCCCCTGGGACAGATAGGCACTGTAGGATTCCAGAAGCATCCTGCATTCATTCTGAAAATTTTCCATCTGAGCAAACAGGTATTTTGCGTTGGGATCTTCAAATTTTTCTTTGGTCTTTGCGAAGAACTCCGCAGCATCTTCATGCTCTCTGGTTGCCAGAGAAAGAGCATCCAGTTCATCGCCACCTGCATCTGCATCAGTGTTTCGATCAAGCTTGGACATTAGTTTCTGAATGGAACTGCTGTTCAGGTTTTGAACCTGGGCTGCCATTTTTAGATTGGGAAGTGCTTCGCCTCCCTGGATTTGTGAATAAATTTCTGAAACCATTTTTATATGGTCATCCTGATCTTCGGCCAGCTGATTAAAGATATCCTGTACGGAGCCATCCTTCAAGGATTCTGCATTCCGCATATAGAACTCGAACACTTTTTTTTCGTGCTGAATACATGCGGCCACGGCTTCCAGGAAGCTGGTTTTCTTTACTGGTTTGTATTGACTCATGGCCGGATAGTGACATTTCCCATCCTTCCATGCAAGGCAAAAATGCTTTGGACTCCAAAAAGAGATTCCGTTTACGCTAGCCAATGAATGAACCCCGGAGGAGAATGCAAAGTCTACCATTCAGGAAATGAAGTCTACTAATCTAAATTCACTGCCCATTCCCCTTGATCCGGATTGGATCAAGGACGCTCTGAACCATCCGCTTCCAGGCAACGAAGCCCATAGCCGAATGTCCGGGCGCGCACCGCAGACTATGCAAATCCCGGAAGGGGCCACCGAGGCTGCCGTGATGATTGCTATCATCGCCCGTCCGGATTCAATCCAACCGTCTGGTCTGGCCGCAGATCTGCGTTCAACTGGCCTTGAAATAGAACGATACAATCCTGGACTGTTTCCTCTCATTCTGAGACCCGGAAATCAAGGGCCCCATTCGGGGCAGATCAGTCTGCCCGGAGGCAAGCGCGAAAAAGGCGAGTCTCTGAAAGACACGGCACTTAGAGAGACAGAAGAAGAAATTGGGCTGAACTCCTCAAAGATCCACGTGCTGGGCAAACTAACTCCTCTTTACATTCCAGTAAGTGGATTTGCTGTGCATCCCTATGTTGGCTGGTTCGATACCGTGCCACAATTCAAGAGAGATCCTCTGGAGGTGGAGCAGATTCTTTTCTACGATATGCTCCGTCTGAGCAGCTCGGACTATCGCACAGTTTTCGACTTCAATTACAATGGCCGAAGTTTTGAATCACCTGGATTCAAACTTGAAGACAGGATTATCTGGGGCGCCACAGCCATGATCCTTATGGAATTCACAGAGCATCTGCTATCCAGAGCGAATCAGTAAAGTATTCTTTGCTATCCTGAAAATTCTTCTGGATCCGAAAACCAGACCGCATTGCCAGATTATTGAGATCTTCAAAAGTGTACTTCTGGCTGGTTTCTGTCTGAATGGCTTCAAAAGATCCGAATTCGAAGCTGTGGTGTAGCCCGCTCGAATCCTTGATCTGGAAAGACTGCGGGATTCGAGATATAAGGAAGCTCTCCATTGCACGATTTCGAGGATTAAAGGCTGCATGGTGCAGGAAGTTTTCCGGATCGATATTAGCCTGTAACTCCCGGTTCATCCTTCGAAGAAGGTTTAAATTGAACTCCGCAGTAACTCCCCTGGAGTCACTGTAGGCAGGGATCAAGACCGAAGGATCCTTTACCATATCGAATCCGATAAGCAGTAGATCCCCCTTCCCGAGACTCATCCGAATTCTTCTGAGAAAGTCTGCGGCCTGATCCATGGAAAAATTTCCAATACTGGAACCCAGAAAGAGCACCACATGCCGGTCTTCGCGGCCGGACAGGTATTGAAGCCCCGCTTCGTAATCCCCAACCAGACCGTGAAAGTTCAGATCCAGGCTGTTTAAGTTCTGCCGTAAAGGAGGCATGATTCCTCTTGAAATGTCCACCGGATAATAACGAAACCTGGAACCGGCACCCAGCAGTGCTTCCAGAAGGTGATAGCTCTTATGACCATCCCCGGGCCCGAGCTCTATAAGCCCAAAATCATTTCCAAGGTACTCAGCAATGAGCCCACTATTCGATGAAAGTATCTCCCTTTCGCAGGCTGCAGGATAGTATTCCGGAAGTTCAGTGATCTTCTGGAACAGTTCGCTTCCTTCATCGTCATAGAAGTAACGGGAAGGCAGAGTTCGCGGATTCGATTCCAGGCCTTTTACTACGTCGCGATAGAAACTCTGAGATACGGACAACTCATTGGAATGATCCTGCAATTCCTGAATCGTGGCGGCTGCTCGACTACCAGTAGGATTGAAGCCTCCAGGTGCTGGCTCTGTAAACACTCTGGTTTCTGTGGCCGTGTCTGACTCACTGTGCATTGGATTGCTGGCTTGCGTTCCCATCAGGCATCCTCCGCAAGTCTCAACCCGCTCATCTGCCATACACTGCTGGCAGGATAGAAATTACGATAAGTGATCCTGCTGTGTTGCAACGGCGTCAGATCGCAGGCGCCGCGAAGTACCATCTGATCCATCATGAATTTTCCATTGTATTCGCCCACAGCTCCGGCGGCAGGCTTGAACCCGGGATAAGGACGATAGGCGGAAGCTGTCCATTCCCAGACTCTTCCCCGGTGAAACGGAAAGCCTTTCAAAGCAGCCAGACGAGCAGCCAGCTCCCATTCCGCTTCCGTGGGTAATCGTTTACCTGCGAAAGAGGAGTAGGCATCCGATTCATAGTAACTTAGATGCTGCACAGGCTCCGCTGGATCCAGGTCAACCCAGCCCTGCAATGACCATTGCTGCCAGGTATCGCCCTTTTTTCTCCAGTAATAGGGATGGCTTTTCTCATTTTCCTGCACCCATTGCCAGCCCGCAGATAGCCAGTAACGAAAATCGTTGTAGCCTCCTGCTTCCAGGAACTCCAGAAAATCCCCGTTGCTCACAGGTTCAGATGCGATCCAGAAGGGAACCTGATAAACTGGATGCTCCGGAAATTCATTATCGTAACCAAAGCCATCTTTTCCGTGTCCCAGCAAGGCGGGCCCGCCATGATCAAATAGGATTCCATTGTTACGCAAGAAGGCGGACTCAAAAAAGGGCTTCAATAGATCCTTCTCCATTTCGCTATTTCCGGCAAGAAATGGCATTCTGGTATGATACATAGTAGGATCGTTCTTTTCCATGAGCCAGCTTACACCCGATGTAGATAGATTACCCAGAAGTTCGGAAGGATCTACACCATAGATTGGATAAAGCGGATGACAAAAGAAGTTATGTTTAATGTCCATGAGAAGCAATTCCTGGTGCTGCTTTTCATGGTGAATTCCTAGCTCAATGAGAGCCAGCACCGACTTCAAGTGGGTGGGCTCCGTTGCTGAACTGGAAGACTCGGATTGTTCAGATGCAAAACCACTCTGCGGGCCATCACCGGATCCCGTCTCTGAGGCATTTAATTCGCTGTGCGAATTGCTATTCTGTGCCAGATGTGATAATAGCTGCTCTATGGATTCATCCACCGATTGGCGATAACGGTGCAGCTCGGCTACAGTGGGCCTGCCAAGCAATCCACGATTCGCTTTTTGAATTCTTTGTCCGGCGGATTCGTAATAGGAATTAAAAATGAATGCAAATCCCTCATCGAATGGCAGATAATCGGACTTAAATTCCTGCAGGATGAAAGTTTCAAAAAACCAGGTTGTATGCCCCAGATGCCAGGAAGGAGGGCTTACATCCGGTGAACTTTGCACAACATGATCTTCGGTGGTTAAATGCTGGCAAATCTCCAGAGTTTTCTTTCGCGTTTCCAGATACCAGTCCAGTAGCCACTGAACTGCTACCGAATTCGCTTCTAAAATCATACTTTCTCCAGTGTAACCTTTATGGCATGACCGTCCAGATCCAGCTCAAGACTATTCGTTCCATTGAGAGAATCCACAATGGTTGCCAGCGCTTCGCTCTGAATGTAGTCACTATGTTCCTGGATGGCACGTATCAAATCGGAATCCTGAGAATCCAGATGCAGAGAAATCCTATCGGTCAACTCAAGTTGTGACTGCTTCCTGAGCTCCTGCACATTACGCACTAGATCACGGATCCAACCTTCGCGGATCAATTCTGGGCCGGGATTTGTATCCAGAGCCACCAGCATACCATCGCCTTCAACACCGGAAGTTCCTTCTTTCGAAACACTTTCGATTAGAAATTCATCTTCCGTAAAATCTTCTTTTCGATCCCCGAGGTCGATGGTTACACTTCCTTTCTTTAAATTGCGCGCCAGGGATTCCTGGTCGCAACTCTGAAGGTATGACTGGAGCTTTTTGATATCTGGTCCAAGCTTCTTTCCCAGAACCGGTAGATTTGGCCGCACTCTGTAGGAAAGAATGCCTGCAGAATCGTCCAGAAACTCCAATTCCTTCACATTCAACTCTTCCAGCAGTACTTCCTCATTCTTTTTTAGAGGAGCTCTCCATTTTTCGGGACAGTGCAACATCAGCTTACCCAGCGGCTGCCTGACCTTTAAGCCGGATTGCTGCCGTGCGGATCTGCCCAGGGCTGCGGCCTGAAGAACAAGATTTCCCTCCTGCAGCACAGATTCATCGTATGTATTCTTCAGGTCCGCCTGTGGCCAGGGCAATAAATGAATACTTTCTGGTGCACCGGGTACAGCAGCAAATACACGAAGATAGAGCTCTTCGCTCAAGAATGGCACAAATGCACCAAGCATTTGCAGCATTCCCAGAATACATTGTAGCAGAGTTTCAAAAGCGGAGAATTTATCTGAATCCAGTTCGCCTTTCCAGAATCTGCGCCGATTTCGCCGGATATACCAGTTAGACAGTGAATCACAGAATTCTTCGATGGAGCGGCCCGCCTTCAGGCAATCATAGTTCTCCAGAGATTGTGTAACATCCTGTACCAGTCTTTGATAACTGGAAAGAATCCATCGGTCGATTTCCGGTCGATCTTTGAATGCAGGAGCGCCCGAAACCTCTACTGTGCCATCCTTTCGCAATGATGGCGCTATTCCATCCACCTTTGCGTACATGCGATAGAACTCCAGGGAATTCTCCAGCATGTTGAAAAATCCATTCACCTGACCTACAGTATCTTCATTGGTACCCGGATGACCTACACGACGAGAATTCCCCGGAGGAGCTCCGGTCAAGAAATACCATCGAATGGCATCTGCACTATGAATGTTGAACACATCTTCAGGCGATACTGTATTGCCCTTGCTTTTGGACATCTTTTCGCCCTTTGCATCCAGAACGTGGCCCAGACAGATAACGTTTTTGTAGGGAGCTTGCGAAGACACCATGGTGGAAATGGCAAGCATTGTATAGAACCAACCGCGGGTTTGATCCACCGCTTCGGTGATAAAATCAGCTGGAAAATATCGGGAAAACTGCTCTTCTCCGCGTACAGGGTAGCCCCATTGTGCGTAAGGCATGGCGCCTGAATCAAACCAGCAATCCATCACTTCTGGAACCCTGCGAAATACCTTACCGGATTTCTCATCGGTCCAGGTGATTTCATCAATGTAAGGACGATGAAGATCTTCATTCTTTAACTTCTGGCCTGAAATCTTTTCCAGTTCAGCAACGGAGCCCACGACAACAATCTCGCCTTCTCCGTCAGTCCAGATAGGAATTGGAGTTCCCCAGTATCGCTCCCTGGAGAGGGCCCAGTCCCGATTATTCTCCAGCCATTTTCCGAATCGGCCTTCCCTTACATGTTCCGGAACCCAGCGAATCGTCTGATTATTATCGATTAAATGCTGGCGCACCTCGGTAGTGCGAATATACCAGGCATCCTTCGCATAGTACATAAGAGGAGCGCCAGTGCGCCATCCAAATGGATACTCATGTTGATACTTTTCAGATCTCCAGACCTTGCGATCTTTCTTTAGATCTTTAATGATTTCCTTATCTGCATCCTTAAACATCTGATCTGCATAGGGTCCTCTGGAGAATTTTCCATCCAGTCCCACTGCAGAGATTACAGGCAGGTCATGCTTCTGCCCTACCTCCAGGTCATCTGCTCCGTATGCAGGAGCTATATGCACGATTCCTGTTCCAGTATCCATGGTAACGAAGTCTGCACCTACTGTGTAATGGCTCTTCTTGTCTGAATCCAGGGCGAAAGTAAATAGCGGTTCATAATCCAATCCCAGAAGTTCGCTGCCTTTGAAGGATTTTAATACTTTCGCCTGATCAGCACTATTTCGAAGAACATCGCTCATCAGTTCACGGGCACAGATGAACGTCTCTTTGAATAATTCCTCCTTCTCTTCTGCGGCTTGCGAAGATGTATCTTTCTTTCTGGATTTGCCTTTTTTCTCACCGCCAGTCTTCTTAGAAGACTGAGGAGCCATACCATGGGCAGGCACTTCCAATTCGAAAAGTACATACTCGCTTTCAGGATGCAAAGCCAGGGCAACGTTGGAAGGCAGAGTCCAGGGAGTGGTTGTCCAGACCAGGAAGGAAGCGTCCCCAAAATCCTTTTTGAATTTCTTATCGGTAATCGTGAAGCGGACCGTAAAGGAAGGATCCTCTACAGTTTTATATCCCAGGGCTACTTCTGCATCGCTCATGGTTGCACCCATGACTGGATCGAAAGGAACCACACGATAACCGGAATAGACCAGCCCCTTGTCGGAAATGGTTTTGAAAAGTCCCCAGACAGCTTCAATGTACTGATTATCCATTGTGCTGTATGGATCATCCAGATCGATCCAGAAGCCCAGACGTTCGGAAAAATCATTCCAGGCGCCTACATACTGCTGAACCGATTGGCGGCACAACGCATTGAACTTTTCCAGTCCTACATCGGTTTCTATTTCCGACTTTGCCTTAATGCCCAGCTGCTTTTCTACTTCACGCTCTACCGGCAACCCATGACAGTCCCAGCCAGCCTTGCGAGGAATATGAAATCCCTGAAGTCCACGAAATCGAATGTAGATATCTTTATAAACTCGGCTCAGTACATGATGAATTCCAGGTTTGCCATTGGCCGTCGGAGGCCCTTCGTAGAAACAAAACAGCGGGCCGGATTCATTCTTCTTTTTATGCTTCTGATAGATCTGGTTTTCTTTCCAGTAATCCAGAATCCGCAGCTCCGCCTGGGAGCGTTTAGAGGCTTTGGGGCTTTCGGACATAAGCCAGAAATTTAGGGGGTGGCTGTGCTTTCAACGGAAGATTGTCCGGCCCGATGTCCTGGAGCGTTCTGCCAGAAGGGCCATCCGGTGACCTTCTATTACTTGATGCAGTACAGAATCGGATTGTTGCAAACAGTCCTGTCTGGTCCCAGCATCGGTCCGATCTGATCCAATGCAGTCCAGGACCTCCAGAAAATGAAAACAAAGGGCCCGGTCTTCTGCCAGATGGCCGGCCTGATCCACTTTCACAGATATTCTTTTACTTACATGGCTTCCATGCTTTCGCAGAACCAGGTCACCGCCCTGTCCGAATCGGCCTTCCAGGGTTCCTGCGGTACCTTCTATCCGAACAGTACGGGCCTCCTGGTAAGCGTTGCCATTTAATCGCATGATCGCGGTCACTCCATTCTTAAATGCAATTACCGTATCTGCGTGGTCAGGCTGATCTGAGTGAGCGGTATATACGCAGCGACCATAAGGACCATTTCGCAGGGCATCCAGCACCGACTCTGTGGTTACGGGACCCGACACAATGGTTGTGGTGGGCCAGTAAGGCCAGGGGTACAGTCTACCCAGAAATGGAATTCTGCGAAATAGTCGAGGCCAGGCCAGAGAGAAGCGGGCCACAATTGCCAGACCATTTCGCATGCGGGCCATTTCTCGTTTCAGTGGCAGTCCTTCCAGGTATGTGGTGCGAGCATGGTACAGACAGGAATCATGAGGGCAACCATCCAGACATCGCTGAGTAGCTCCTGCAGGCGCATTTTCGGGAAGAAAGGTGCGAAGCTCCCCGCTGCAGTGAACAGAAGTAAACTCACTGCTTGCGTACCAACCGATTAGATCAAAATCATGACTACATTTTGCCAGAAGTACCGGGCTGCTCTTTTTGCTATGGGCCCAGTTACCTCGAACATAGGAGTGGGCAAAATGGAAATAACTGACATTTTCTGCATGGAGGATGCTGCGAACCTCTCCAATGGTCCCCTCCTGAATCAGTCTTCGAATGGTGCCAAAAAATTGACTATATCGCAATACATGGCAGACTACTATAGCCGCTTCAATTTTCTTCTTGCGCAAATGATTTACATGACGCTGCATTTTATCCAGCTCTGCGATGGTCAATCCCACAGGCTTTTCCAGGAGCACGGAAATTCCTTTGCGGGAGAATTCCAGGGCGGGCCCGAGATGCTCCCTATCCGGAAGGGCCACAACTACAGCATCCAGGCTCAGCTCCTCCGATTTTTTTAGAAGCTCTTTCCAGTTGCTAAACTGGATAGCATCGGGCACAGAATCACTCAGATGCCGGGCACGCACCGGATCCTGATCCACAACGGCAACTATCTGGCCTCCTGCTTCGGAAAGAAATCGGGCATAAATTGATCCGCGGTCCCCTGCACCCAGTAGACCAATTCGAGCTGATTGCGCTGCCTTATTATTCATTCAATATTCACCCTGGAGATCCTCTGAATCAAAAGGATTTCGCCGAGAATTCCTGACCACCTTTCAGAAAATCGCATTGCATATCAAAGATCGGTGCTGAAAAATGCAAGAGCATTCAAGGTGGACTATCGCAGCTGTATTTTGTTCTCTTGAAAAGGTGGTATTTCAGCGCACTCCCCACCAGGGCAGCGGTCCATTGCATCGATGAGCAAAGACCTTTTTTATCCGCTCAATTCACAGGAAACCTTCAAAAATGGGCCAGAAAGGCAATTCTGGGCCCTCTTGACGGATCAATGGGCCGAGATCCACCGAAACCTATTTGACCGCATGGTGCCACAGTAAAACAGTGATAGTAAATTCGTAAACTATTGCTTCAAAGAATTACAGGATTCCTATGACCCAGCAGACAGCCAATTCCGCGGAAACGCAAACAGATCCATTATATACCCGAGTCATTTCGCAGCTCAACGAAGAGAAACTGGCCAAAGACCTGACCCAGGTCCAATTGAGCCGAATCAAGCTACTGGAAGAGATCGCCACTGAACTCCCCTCTTCAAGCAGAGGGGCTGAAATACGAACTCTCCTGGAAGAGCACCTGAAAGAGAATGCTTTGTCGCTGGCTGCCCGCTACATTGTTGGAATCCAGGATTTAAACGAGGATCGAAAAACCGGAATTGAATACCTGGGCGATTTAATGCAGGAATTCCAGCGTGCCGCTCGATGGCCCATCGTTGACCATATCGCAGATCATGTACTTCATGTAGATGAAAACCACAGAACCGCACTGCGAGCCAAGGTGGAATCTACAGAGCGACTTCGCGGAAAGAAGGAACTGAAGCCCTATCTGGAAAGACTTGCAACCATAGATAAGAATAACCCTGATATCGCGCGCAAATATGGAATGGCCATCCTGGAGGATGATCAGGAACGAGCGGTTGAGTATCTGAAAATGGCTGCCGAGTCCTATGTGCGTCAGAAGGACTACAACAGCCTGGAAGAAATCTGGCAAATTCTGGTGAGCAAAGCCTACCAGGATATTCCATTTTTCGAAAAGCTGGAAAGAATCCTTTCAGCCAACCGTGAAAAAACTCGGATTGCAGCCTACCTGGTAGGCCTGGTGGAACCTTTCCGTCAGGAAGAGGACTGGGACAACGTAATCCATATTTTAAAGAAGATACTACAATATGAGCCAAATTCTTCCAGGGCACGTTCCGATCTGGTCCGTGCCTATAGAAGCCGTTACGAAAACCACTCCCTGCTAAATGAATTTCTGAAGATGTCGGATCTCACCAATAACCGAAAGCCGGTGGCTTCGGCGGTGGCGAACTTCGAAAGAAACATCGTATTCGATACAGAAAACTATGTGTACCACCGGACTAGAGGTGTGGGCAAGATCACTGAAATCGATTCAGAAAACGTAATTATTGACTTTCGCGACAATCCAGGTCAGCGAATGAGTTTGCAGATGGCTATTTCCAGCCTCCTACCTCTGGAACCATCGCACATCTGGGTACGCTACTACGAAAATCCAGAAGAAATGAAAATGATCTTTGAGGAAGATCCAATTCAGTTCTTTACCATTCTATTGAATTCCTATAATAAATCGATCACTCTATCTGAAATCAAATCAGAAATTGCAGGCAGATTCATTGAAGCCTCAGAGTGGTCCAAATGGTGGAGCCGCACGCGAACCAGACTGAAGAAAGATCCTAACTTTGGATTCAATCCGAGAAAGAAGGATGAACTCCTATTGCGCGAAAAGGAAGTGACTCTGGCCGAAGAACAGGAAGAGAAATTTCTACATACTTCTGACTGGAATCAGAAGCTGGAACTGGCCATGGATACCTTGAAAGATCCAGACACTCGCTCTGCAGCAGAAACCTGTAGCCATTTCTATCTGGAACAGGAAGCCAATAAGGATCTGACCAAACGTCTACATTCCTATTTCTTTCTGGAAGCGGCCCGCGAAGCATTCCCGGACATGGAGCTTCCCAGGCAGATTAACAGAGACCTGGTCAAAGCAATCTTTGCTGAAGAAACGGAAAAGGCACTGGTAAAGCTTTCTGCTGATACACCTGTAACTGAATTCAAACGATCCATTGTGGACCTGGTAATAGAAACCAGACCGGACGACTACCAGCAGATTCTTTCAAAGATTCTGTTCGAACTACCTATCAAGGTACATCGTTATATTATTGGTGAGCTAAATCGACTGGCCCAGGTAGATACACTTAAAGATTTCGTAGAAAAGGTATTCCGTAAGTACCGTGAAAATCCGGAGATCTTTCTCTGGGTAGCTCGCTCCATTCTTTCCGGACAGTGGGTTTACCCCTGGATTCCTGCGAACAAAGAAGAAGTAATTCTGATGGTTTTCCGTCTATTGAAGCCCCTGGTTCGTATTGAAGCCAAAGGGACGCGACTGAAGAACCAGGCCATTGAAACAATCTTTGGAACTACAAACATTACCGTGGACTCCATCAAAGCTGGCCACCTGCCCGAAATCGTTGAGCAGTCCGACAGCGGTGTTCTACGTAGAATGGCTGCTCTATTCCGAGAAGTTAGCTATGTTCCGGATGCACAGAAGGATAACTTTGAGCAGTATCTAGAGGAGCTTCGGCCTCGATACAAAGCCCAGTCTTCTGCAGAAGAGGAGTCCAGAGAAGAGGAGCAGCAGGATCTGCATCTCATTCCTGATGCAGATACGATTCTAGTCAGCCCCAAAGGCCTGGAAGATCGCAAAGCTTACCTGGATCAATTGATCAACGTAGAAATGCCGCAGAACTCCAAGGATATTGGTGAAGCTCAGGAAAAGGGAGACCTACGAGAGAACTCGGAATACAAGGCGGCCCTGGAACGCCAATCGCAGCTTCAGGCGGAAATCAAGAAAGTGGATCAGAGCCTGAAGAAAGCCCGTGTCATCGATCCAGGAAGCATCCGCGCAGATATAGTAACCATCGGTGCCAGAGTCACTGTAAAAAACAGCGAAGGCGAATCCACAGAGTATACAATTTTGAGTCCCTGGGAAGCAGACTCGGAAAAGAATGTAATCAGCTATATTTCGCCGCTGGGCAAAGTGCTCATTGGAAAGAAAGTGGGTGATAAAGCTCAGCTGGACTCAGGGGCTGAATACGAAGTACAGAATATTGACCGGGGTATCTAGTAAATCCCGAACGGGCCAACCGGCTCGATGAGAAATCTCAAAAGGGCCACCGAAAGGTGGCTTTTTTTATGTACGGCCCCAGACGGTTTTCTGACATTCCTGCCAACCCCAATCCCTCTGAAACAGATTTTCCAATTAACCCTGACGAAAGACCTCGGATTACTGCAATGGACTGCATCAGGGATGCAGATGGAAATCTTGTTTCGCGGACGGCTCCAAAAATCATTGGAGGATCTGGAATATATCGTCCAATCTGGCCATATGAAGAATCTACTAACCGTTGCTTTATCTGGCTTAATGTTTCTCGCGGCTGCCTGTAGCTCTCAGGATTTAATTGCAGATCCTTCCAGTCAAAGTCGCTACAGCTTTGATAGTGACTGGGAAAACATCAAGGAGGCCATACTGAGCAAAGATGTTCGGGGACTGTCTGCTTATGCCGCTTCGGATGCGATCGATTCAGAATTGATCATCAACTCATTCCATGCAGATCCGGAATTTCTGGAACAACTAAAAAAGGCCACCTATGAAGATCTTAAAGTAGATGATAGCGGCGAAGAGGTTTTACTGGTACTATCTGTAAACGTATCTGGTTCAGACGAAGATGGAAACGAATACGAAAGCGGTCTGTATCTCTATTTTTTTCAGGGAGAGCCCGGCCTGCAGCTGGTGAACTTTCTGGCCGCTGGCTAGACCAGGATTTGACCCAGTTGGGCTGTGGTCGCAGAACCGGATTTTCCAGGATTTAAATTCAGGGCGCTTTCTGTGAGCCCGCACAGAGGCGCCATTGTTACCTGGGCGAAAATTGACTTTGACCTGATCTGATCTGATCTCTATCCTTCAATCTGGAAGGCCCTGGTGCAGCAACCAGGGCCTTCCAGTTCGCAAATCCAGAATTGAAAACTGTATATTCGAGACCCTATGAAAACTTTAATACTTGGCTCCACCGGCATGATAGGCGCAAACATAGTCCGCCAATCCGGAACAGAAGAGAAAATTCGATTGCTAGTTCGTAGTCCGCAAAAAGGCCAATCCGTACTCCGGGAACAGAGCCTGGATCCTAAAAATTTTGAAATACTGACCGGAGATATAACTGATTACCACTCTCTGTTAGCTGCAATGCAGGGTATGGAGCTTGTATACCATGCAGCCGGACTTCCGGAGCAATGGTTTCCGGATCCGGGTATCTTTCAGAAGGTCAACCACCAGGGCACCGTTAATGTTATGAAAGCGGCAATGGAAGCCGGAGTTTCGCGGGTAGTCTATACAAGCACCATCGATGTATTCCAGGGTAAAATAGGACAGCTCTATGACGAAAGTATTCTGGATCCGGCTCCCAAAGGTACATTCTACGAAAGATCCAAACAGGATGCGGATAGGGCTGCCGTGGAAGCACTGAAAGATGGACTGGATGTTGTATTTACTCATCCGGCCGGTCTCTATGGACCAGGACCCTCCGGCTCTCCTGGTGCAAATAATTTCATTTCAGACTTAATCAACGGTAAAATACCTATGCTTCTGCCCGGCGGATTTCCTTTGGTCTACAGCGAAGACTGCGCCTCAGCGCATATCAAGGCGGCCAGGTCCGCGCCCACAGGGGCCAGGTATATTCTAAGCGATGATTACTATTCCCTGAAAGATCTGGCTATGATGGTAAAGGATCTGGTCCAATCGGTAAAGGTGCCCCGGGTAATGCCTCTTTGGTTTGCAAAACTGTTTTCCGCTTCCGGTGAACTAAAAGCGAAGATACTTAAGAGTGCACCCATGCTTCCTGCAGGTCAGCTTCATTTCCTGCTCTGGCAGGCCATACCGGATTCCAGCCGTGCCAGGCGAGAGTTGGACTGGAAGGTCACTGGCACAGCCAATGGTATTCAAAAGACCATTGATTTTCTGAAGAACCGGGGGATGATTCTATGAAAGCTTTTTTTTCAGCAATAATACTCGGTTTGGCCAGCATCGTTTGCTCAACAGCCGATTCTGAGCTACTCACCGTTGATGGAAAAGAAGCCTTTCGTTTTTCCGTGGATGAGGTGGAAATGGCCACGGAGCCGTTGCACGAAAGCCCGGCCGCAACCCTGCTAGAGCGAAATCTACCGAACGGCATTATTCTGGCACACTCCGTCAGGCAGGGCAATTCGATGCTGGTCGATGCAGCACTCGATCTACCCATTAGCGATACAACACATATGTTGAATATGTCCCCCGGATTTCAGCTAAACAACCTGGTGCAGGCCGTTCACTATGCCCATTCCCAGCACAGGCCTCTAGTGCTTTCACCGGATATTGTATGGATCGCTATTCTACAGGGCTTCGCCTTGCACCAGAAAATCCATGAAAAGGTACCTGAAAAAAAGAAACTGGAAGCTATCGTTTTTCACGATTTCGACCCGGAGAATCCTCAATCGGATTGGACTCCCATTATTGAAGAGCTTTCCGCCCTTCTCTTTGAAGCAGAAGGTGAATCGCTAAGAAAACTTCTTCCTGAGTTTTCCACTACTACAGCCACAGAGAAAATGGTTATGCGAGCCACTCTTCTGACAGCCTATCAGAATAAATATGAATACTCGGTTGGAGCTATTTGCGGTATTCCTCACATTACTCTGCTAGGTACGGTAGAGGACTGGGTAGTATTGAGACAGCGGGCGGAGTTACTGAAGGATTACGATCTTCAATGGTGGCTAAAGCCCCTGCTACCGGTGCTGGATCAATTTGTGGCAGCACGGTCCGGCACTATCGATGAAAACTTCTGGAAAAGTATCTATAAAAAAGAGGGAGAGTACGTAAGTCAGGGACTGAACGGATGGATTCTACGTTTCTATCCCTATACAAGAAATCCGGCGAAGATCACATCCTACGATCCCATGAAGTCCGGAGAGTCAGTAGAGATACCCACAGAACGTTTTGAGCGAAATGTCTTTGTCATCAATCCAGAAAATCCATGCGGAGAAAGCAGAAACGATGCTCCCCCCTGCTTTATTCCCCTGGAAAGCATCCCTGCAGATACGGGAAGCTTTCCTTTGACCCTGGAGCGCCGCAGCACCGGTCAGATCTACAATCTGGAATTTTACTCCGGAATAATTGGAATCAAGCAAAAGAGTGATCTGTCCCTGATGCCTCTAACTGGATGGTATACCAGAAAGCGATAGGCCTTTGTATGCTACCAGTATGGCTGGCCTGGGCCCTCCGAACCTCCGATTGCAGGGCCTGATCAGCCAGAGGATGCTATCAAAAAGAAGGGCATGCAGATATGCGGCTATCAGGCCGGTTGTCATATTTTGCTTAATCGATGGTAATGGACCGGGCGCAGACTTTCTGCGATCTGGTTTTTTTCCTGGATCGAGTCGGGGTCGGCAGGAATTAATCAAGCTCAGCGATCTGACGTTTAACGTCCTGAACCTTTTCGTCCTGGCCTTTACCTTCGTAGTAATCCAGTAAATCGTTCAAGGCCTGGCGTTTTTCATCGTCCGAATTGGCTTTCTTTACGGCCCTTTTGAGCTGCATCTCTTTGTTGTAGGCCGCAGCATACCGCTCATTCATGAAACCACGACGAACCTCTTCTGAGAGCTCTTCGGTGCCCTCTACTGGAGGTGTTGTTTCTGCTTCTGGCATGTTGGATGCAATTTCCTGATTGCCAGCGTCTCCGCGAGTGGGCTCGGACTGCTCTTCACTGCCTTCAGATTGTACATCCGAAGGATCTTCGGTTTGAGTCTGATAATTTCTTTGTCGCGCTTGAGGAGTTGCCACAGCCACTTCTTCACGCTGGGTACCCGGATCTTCACCTGCATTATTAGATGCTTCCGGTTGCTCTGCATTTTCGGCCATCATGCGCGGACCGTCAGCCGCTTCTTCAGAAGTGGCATCCTCTTTTGAAGCCGTTTGAGAGATTTCAGAGGAAGGATTGTAAAATAGAACTACAAGCAGTATGGCCGCCGCAGCCGCCAGACCGCCGCCAGCATACATGGTCATGGCAGGAGAGAATACAGACTTCAGACTTTCAAGAAAGCCAAAAGCAGCAGGATCCTTGCTATCGCCGGGCAGACCTTCGGCCTCCAGACGATTCAGCAACATTTTGGAAAACTCATCTTCCGAATATAGAGGGGCTGGAGTCTTCTCTGAAAGGGATTGAAATGTGTTGCGCAAGGATTGGTCCATACTCTTTTCCATAGCCAGGGCCTTGCGATCCGCATCAGAAAGACCGGCATCATCCGCAGGCAATTCCCGCTCCGGTTCCTGCAGATACTCATCTATTTTATTGCGCTTGTTCAAAAAACTCCGTCCCTTTGCCGTCCTGCAAAATTGCCCGCTTTAAAAGCTCCCTTGCTTTGAACAGTCGGCTTTTTACCGTTCCTACCTGAATCTTCAGTACCGAAGCTATCTCCTGGTAGGAAAGGTCATCAAAGTATCTCATCACCAGGATCTCACGGTATCGCTTGTCCAGAGTGTTGATTTGTTCGATTAGATAAGAGGACTCCGTGGAAAGTTCGAGATTTTTTTCCAGATCGATCCTATCGTCATGAATCATGAATGCAACTGAGTCCAGGGAGTCCGAAGGAGCATTCTTTTTACTCCTATGGAAGTCCCTGCACTTGTTTACTACGATTCTATACAGCCAAGTGTATATGCCACTTTCTCCACGAAAGGATTTTAAGGCACGATAGGCAGTAACCAGGGCTTCCTGGAGGATATCCTCTGCATCCTGTGGATTACCCAGCATGGATACAGCTTTCCGGATAAGTCTGGTTCTGTACGGCGATACCAGCTCCATAAAGGATCGCTGATCGCCCTTCAGGGTTTTCTCAATCAGGCCCTTCTCGGAAGCCCGCTCGGACATGCTATTTCTCCGCTCCCTGGCTTTCGGATGTCTCATCGGATTGGGGTGCAAATCCGATGGTTACTACCAGAATCAGAATACCTACTACGATCAGACTATCCGCCAGGTTAAAAATGGGCCAGGATTCCCAGGCCAGCCACTTGAGCAGGAAGACATCCTGAAATTGATCCAGGCCAAACCAGATACACTCAACAAAATCTACTACTCCACTTACATGACCTTTTTGAGGCCCAAAGCTAAGTATCCACTCCCTGGTTTCCAGGCTCTTCACAAAGAGCTTATCAATGAGATTCCCTGTAGCACCTGAGAATACAAATAGCCAGGCCAGAGGATGGCCTGCTCCGTATGTCATCCATCGATAAAAGAATAGAAAAATGATAGCACCAGCTGTAAGAAAGATTCCAAGCACCGGAGCCGATGGACCGCTACCGAAAAGAAATCTATCGTTAAATACCAGACGGAGACGAATATACTCTCCCTGATCGCCCCAGATAGGAACGAAATTGGTTTCATCCATTTCAGCGGGCATTCCGCGATTGGTAAAAACTCCGGCTTCCATTCTCTGAGTTGCAGACAGCCCAAAATTCAAAGAATCTGTTACGATTTTCTTTGTGGTTAAATCTGCAGCCACCAGAGCTACAAAAAAGCCGATCCATACAACAGGATATGCTTTTAAAAAGGGGACGGGGAAAGTCAGAATCTTTTTCATGAAATCAGCGCCCATTGATACAGGCAATAACCACACCGTCAAGCCCGTAGCGGTGCTTTCGGTGCAAAGGAATGCACTTTGACTCATAATTCATCCGAGCCTCCCACCGAAGTGTTTTCCTCTTGCCCGGCCGGCCGGAGTGGCAATTCTGGTGGGCATAACCTGGAGGCTTACCCGGGTTCACCGCAAGCACGGTTCTTTAAGCCCCGACCACATTGGACCTGCACTCAGCATTATCGTAGAATGCCAGAACAGGAATAGTTCACCCTATGGAAGCAACAGAAAAGCATCAATCCTACACCCAGGATCCTATGACCACCCTTTCCAGTCTGGAAGGGTTTGAGAAACAGTACACTGAAATACCAGTAGAAGCGATTATCAAACAGGATGTTCTTCGCCTGGGAGTTCATTTTGATGAGAAATCCCTGGAGAAGGGAGATTACAAGACCAAGGATTATTTCATTTTTACATTCGATCATATTCCACTTCAGGAACAAAGCGAAACCGTACGATTTCGAGCACCAGAAGAGATTCGAGTTTCTGGTGGTCATTTCAATCTAAAGCCTACAATTATCAGCGTTCGACTGGATCATAGATCACCCTATCAGGTAAGATTCACAGAAGAAGGTCCTGCCCTTTATTTGAATGATACGAACCTGGGTACCGTGGAATTTCCACCTATTCCGGACTGGTACAGGCATCGAACGGAAAGTGGTAAAAGTCCAGGTGAAATTGCTCCTGTTATTGAATGGGGTTATTTGCTGTACCTTACCGTATTTAGAAACTGTCAGTACTTCGGAAAAGATGAAGAATGCGCCTTCTGCGATATCAATCATAACTGGCGTCAGCAGAAGATGGCCGGAAGACCTTACACCGGAATCAAATCGGTGGAAGAGCTCCTGGAAGTGCTTTCCTGGGTGGACCAGGAGGACCAGATTGCCCGAGTTTACACCATCACCGGTGGATCGGTACTTACCAATCTCAAGAAGAAAAACGAAACGGACTTCTATTACGAGTACGCAGAAGCAATCGAAAACAAGTTTCCTGGTCGATGGATGGGTAAGATGGTAACCCAGGCCTGGGAGAAAGAAGATCTATGGCGCTTCAAGGATGTTGGGATTCAGGTGTATCATCCTAACTATGAGATCTGGGATAAAAAGATGTTCCCTCATATCTGTCCTGGAAAGGAGCGCTTCATCGGCCGCGAAAACTGGATTCGTCGAATCATCGAATCTGTGGAAGTGTTTGGCCCATCGCATGTTATTCCTAATTTCGTGGGCGGTGTTGAGCTGGCCAAACCCTACGGATACGACACCGTTGAAGATGCAGTGGCTTCCACCGCAGAAGGACTGGATTACTTCATGAGTCATGGAGTGGTACCCAGGTTTACCACCTGGTGTCCCGAGCCCTATACTACCCTGGGCAGTCAGCCGGGCCCTCCCCTGAAATATTTTCTGGAACTGCTCACCGTCTGGAAACAGACTTTTGAAAAATACAATCTCCCAGTTCCTCCAGGATATGGTGATCCGGGTCCAGGAAAGGCAGTCTTTTCAGTGAGCGCTTTTATGGATGTAATCGGTTACGAAGGTCGTTAATCTCTTGCATCGGCATTCATCGCTGCAGCCAGGTTGCTTCTAAAAGTAACGATTGGATGGTCACGGGTCATTCCATGGCATCTGGCTATATCTGTCTTAGATACAAGTCAGAGCCTGGCATAGAATAAAGAAAGACATACGTTGCTAAGCCCATTTGACGGAACGTCACTTCAAAGCTAAAAATTGAAACCAGGTTCAATCTAAATGCTTTCGATTTCCGCTACTCAGCCGGGCGATTCGCTCCGCTTTCGGCTAACCGGCCGGGCGATTCAGCTTGCTTTCAGCTAACCGGCCAGGCGATCCAGCCTGCTTTCATCCACAGGAGCCTGCAATGTTGCCACAGAACTGGCAGGATCAGGGCCGCTCACAGGTTCGAATCCGTAGATACGGGCAAGCAAGGTCCGATCTGAACAGGCCGATACAGCAGGACAAACCGGGCTACTTTGATAGCTGGGAAACAATCTTTTCATGTAAAGATTTAGATGTCTGAGTCTGGAAGCTGGAATATACTCCCTGGCATAAAGAATCAAAGCGATGGGACGACCCAGTTCTTCCTTCAGTACATTGTAATCGATCCTGAGTCTGTTTGCACTGCGAGCTCCGGGCATTGAAGCCTCTGCAACCCTGAGTGGTATCTGATCGAGAGTTAATTGCTCTTCGATACTTTTCGCATCATCGGTAGATTTCAAGCTGCACATCCATCGGCAGCTTAAAGCCAGGATTTCAGGATAGGAGTTCAACGCCCGCCGCAGGGCCGCCAGAGTATCGCTTTCAGGGCGAAATCCCTGACTGTTTGTAAGTCTGGTTCGAATAGAATGAACGGGTATCATACCCGGTACTGTTTATTAGGCCCGGATCGTTCGAATAAATCAAGTGGGGTCCGCGCAGACTCGAAAAAAAGTTGCCCCGCAAATAGAAGCAGAGAATCGAAGGCATGCGTCCTGTGGTCTTCTTGCTTATTCTGTCACTATTTTCCTGCAGTCCTGATAAACCTGTGGCAACTACTATCAATACATCACTGGATCCTATGCCAGCATTCCAGCGACAGTACTGGCCCACAGATGGATGGAGAGAAAAGCTGCTGCCGGCCGATCGATGGCACGCACTGGAGGATTATGCATTTTCCCGCACCGGAGATGAAGAGGATCGGGCTGGTATACGCACAGATGGGGTTGTAATTATCAGGAATGGATATCTAATCTATGAGCGATATGCGGCGGGTTACGATCAGAACATGCCTCATCTCACCTGGTCTGTAAGTAAGAGCGTAATTCAGGCATTGATTGGGATTGCCCAAAAGGAAGGATTACTTTCGATTGAAGATCCGATAGAAAAGTATATAGCTGAAGCCGGGCGAGATAGACCAATCAGAATCAAACATTTACTTCAGATGAGCTCCGGTTTGGATGCGAATGAAGGATATGAAAGCGGGCCGTTAAAATCGTCGGTCATTGCCATGCTATATACTAGAGGTAGAAATGATATGGCTCGCTTCTGTGCATCCTTACCTTCCAGGGCCGAGCCAGGCACATACGTTTATTACTCCAGCTGCGATACAAATATTCTTTCCGGTGCTTTGAAGAATGCACTGATTCAAGCCCATGGAGAACAGGAAGGTAGGAAACAGTACAGCCAATACCCCTGGGAGAAGCTTTTTGGGCCCCTGGGCATGAAAACGGCCGTATGGGAAAGGGATGCATCCGGCACCTTTGTCGGGTCTTCTTATCTGTACGCAAGCCCCAGGGACATGGCCAAATTTGCATTTCTTTATCTTAATAATGGCCAATGGGAAGGCAATCAACTGCTACCGGAAAACTGGCTGGATCTGACTCGCACCGTGGCTCCAGCCTATGAAAGTACCCCGGCCTATCCTGGATGGGAATATCTATACACGGCTCATTGGTATGCGAATACTGGAATTCCAGAACTGGGGCTGAAGCCTCAATGGCCTTCCGCTCCAGAGGACACCTTCGCGGCCACCGGACACTGGGGGCAGATGATATTCATTATTCCCGGCATGGATATGATCATCGTTCGGATGGGTGATGACAGAGACGGCTCATTCGACAAGGATCGGTTCTTGAAATTGATCCTGGAGGCAGTAGAAAAATGAAGAAATTCATTCGGATTCTTATCATAGCCACTGCAATACTCATAGTTGCAGGCACCGCATTTGCCATCGCCAACTGGAAGCATATATCTTCTTTTCCGCATATTATCTCCAGCTTCTATTCCAAGGAATTCTGCAGCTGCTATTTTGTGGTCGGTAGGTCCGAAGCTTTCTGTCATAACTACGCCAGACAGTACGTGCCCATTAGCGAATTCTCGCTGGACGAATCCAGTCAATCGGTGACGGTTACAGGTCTGGGAATTACTACCACCAGCGCATTTGTAAGTGAGAAGTACGGTTGTGTAATTCAAGGGGCCGTAGATTGAGAATTCCCGCTGAAGAGAGTTTCTAAGATAAACTGTACAATTAATTGCTGCGATAACTTCTCAAACCGGATAGAGAAAGAGTAGGACTTGATGATTCAGAAAAGCGCTTTGACTCAAGTTTGCGGCGCTGTATTCGCGGAATCCATTTCCGTAACCTCCGCGAAAACCTCTGCAAGGTAGCGGCCCAGAAGAATTCGATTCTCCAGTCCTGCATACCATTTGCCACTGAGGCTCTGCCGAATCCTGCGAGCACCTGGTATGCCATGAAACAGTCCAAGCATATGACGAACGATGCGAGCGGGGGGCACTCCTTCGTCAAAACGATCCAGGATATATCCATGCATTTTTTCCAGAACCTGACTCAACAGTACCCGCTGGGACTCCCGCACACGGGAAGTAGTCATGGCTTCAGAGACACCCTGGAATTCGCCGGATTGAAAACTTGAAGAATTCGTTTCACGCGCAAAATCAGTTGCCTGGAGCCCGGCATGGCCGTTGTCAAGAAGTGAATCCACAGATCCCAGGATCCTGGGGGTTTCATAAGCAGATCGACCTACCATGATACCATCCAGAGAGCCCTGTAGATGCTTTCGCATTTCATCCAGGGTGCGAAGCCCTCCATTTAGTTCAATGGGCAGATCCGGAAATTCTTCCTTGAGCCGGTAAACATCGTCATAGCGTAGTGGAGGCACAGTTCGATTCTCAGCAGGATTCAATCCGCCCAGTACGGCGATTCTGGCATGCACAATTAAGCGATCGCATCCGGCCTCTACTATGGTTCTGGTGAAATGCTGCAGGTGATCATAGTCCGATAGAGGGGACATCCCTTTACTTTCAATGCCAATTCTGGACTTCACCGTTACCGGAATGGATACAGCTTCTTTCATCGACTCAACAAGACGAGCCACATGAGAAGGGTCCGCCATCAAGCAGGCGCCAAAAGAACCGGAGGCTACTTTGTCACTGGGGCAGCCACAATTCAGATTGATTTCGCTGTACCCCCATCGCTCGGCCCATCGTGCCGCTTGCGCCAGATACTCGGGCTCATTGCCGCCCAGCTGAAGCACCAGAGGTTGCTCCTCGGGATGAAAGTCCAGAAATCTGGAACGGTCTCCATGGACGATGGCCCGGGCATGGATCATCTCGGTATACAGCACTGCCTTCTGACTCAGCTGCCGAGCCATGAAGCGATAGTGACGGTCTGTCCAATCCATCATGGGAGCTACGCTGAATCGTGTTTCTGAATATGATTTCATATGAGGATTTGAATGAGTCTTTTCTACAGATGCACCGGGCTGCCACGACCTAAAGCATTATTACCGCTGCAACTTCGTCCGGCTCCTGACCTACAGCGGTTCATTGCCCGGGTTCGGATAATGTTGCCGGAGCGGCCAAATACGAACTTGCATGGCCACCGCCGGTCGGGGTACCATGAAAAAAGCAGAGGCCTGCAATCCCAATCTTACAGGACCAAATTCTGGAAGGAGCTAGGAGGGACCAGAGGGATTTACCAGTGCCTTGCTGGAGAAAACGGGTATAAGTCATGGGCCGCATGAATAGAGTGTCGAGCTACTCTGCAACTTGATCTTTCTGTCGCTTTTGTTCACGCAATTTTTCCCAGGCCGAACCCGGAAGAGCATTGTTTCGAACTACAGTATTGACCAGTTGCGCACTCTCATGACTGAATAGTCGATGATACTGGTTGTTCTCGATGCTTGAATTTCGAATCAGAACCCGACTATTCTGCCAGCCCATAATGGCCTTTTCAATATCTACCGGATAAGGGGGCCATGTATCAACTCCGCTGTTATCTCGGATGACTACATTTTCCATGACAACGTTAGAGTTGTAAGACCACATCAGGTCAAACACCGTTGTGTTCTTTTCGATTATTGAGTTTCGGACGATGACCTCTTTCGATTCTTCAAAGATCAATGCAGATAGATTGTTATCGGTGATTGTCACCCTCTCTAGAACCGCTCCGTCTACCGAATCCAGGTGAATACCGGTAACTCCTGAACCTCTAAATTCCGAATCAAGGATAATGACATTCTTGGAGGCAACAACATTCAATACCCCACCCCTGCATGGATAAGGCTGACTATGGTAGAGTGTCACATTCTTCAATTTTAGATTGTCGGCCCGCGTAAAGTATAGCACCTCGGAGTCGCCTACGTGATGTACAATTTCAGTTCTACCTTCTCGCCCTACTATTTCTAGATTCGGAACGTTAGAGAGAATAACCGATCCATGATGTGGCTCGATATGGAAGAAAGGCGTATCCGCGGGATAGGTGAGGAACTTCTGGTAAGCCCCTCGATGAAAGTCTTTTACAAGATCAAGCCGATCTGCATCCAGGATAATCTTGCGGTTGGGTCGGATTTTGTGCAAGAAATCCGTTGTTGTTCTGACCTTGACTGTCTCCACCGGAAAGGTTAGTCCCAGTTTCGCATAATAAAGCTGGGATTCCAGAACAGATCTGCAATAATTCGTGTAAGCACAGCCTTTACGGACATAGTCAAGATCCAGATCTGAGAATTCAGTATGGTCCTGTGAAACCTGCAATTTTTGCCCATCCACCCTCCAGGCTAATTTCGGAAAGTGGCTTCGGGCTCTTTTTAGCACCTGAGAATCCGTGAGCTTTTCTGGTCTCGTCCAGGGGCTGAGACCTGTTTCCCCTTCAGCCGAGCCCATGCAACCAAAGGGCAGCAGAGCTATACAAAGGGAAATGAGGTACCTTGCGAATTTCATTCGGACTCCTGTATAAACAGATGAAGCAACGCTGAACCCGGACAATTCTTCTCAATAATAATCTCTGCCAGCGAAGCGGCCTTTCGCTGGACTGCTAATCCCTGCGCCTCGATATATAGTTTATTCCGGAGCATGCTTCATTGGATACAGAAACGATGGGATCCCGTCAAGGTAATGGGAGTCCAACGCCGGGATCGAAGGGCCCGAATTATACTCTGACACTCCCTTCGGAATTCAGAAATCAAGCTTCCTTCGCATCAAAACTCCTTTCTATCCTTTCAAAGGCTCTGATGCTGGTACAAGACCTCCTTTTCCAGGAACCACTTGCTTTTTCGAGCACCCAGGCCCCTACTCCACCTGCTCGATATCTCTCACTGCACCGGTATGAGCAGAAGTGGTCAAAGCGGCATAGGCTCGCAATGCGGCGGAAACCTTACGGTCTCGATCCACCGGCTTCCAGGCAGATTTTCCTTTTGCATCCATCGCCTCTCTGCGTTTCGTCAGCTCATCTTCTGATACCTTCAGAACAATGCTTCGATTGGGAATATCGATTTCGATTGTATCGCCTTCTTCTACAAGACCAATGGCTCCGCCTGCCGCGGCTTCTGGAGAGACATGTCCGATGGAAAGACCGGATGTTCCGCCGGAGAATCGGCCGTCTGTAATCAATGCACAGTCTTTGCCCAGACCTTTGGACTTCAGATAAGACGTGGGATATAGCATTTCTTGCATACCTGGCCCACCTTTAGGGCCTTCGTAGCGAATCACAACTACATCGCCGGCCACAATATGATTATTCAGGATCTTTATGACTGCATCTTCCTGACTTTCCATGACTCTCGCTTTACCCGTGAATTTCAGGATCGACTCATCCACACCCGCTGTCTTTACAATGCAGCCTTCCGGAGCGATGTTTCCATACAGAACAGCCAGGCCTCCATCTTTTGAATAGGCGCTTTCCAGGTTGCGAATACAACCTTCTTTTCGATCAAGATCTAGATCCGGCCATTCTTTGTTTTGCGAAAAGGCTTCTGTAGTTGGCACGCCACCCGGACCGGCTTTATACATTTTCCGCGCAACCGAATCATCGCTCTGTCGAACAATATCCCAGCTTTCCAGAGCGTTTCCCATAGAAGGACTATGCACAGTGGGAACATCTCTTTGAATCAATCCGGCCCTATCCAGTTCGCCCAGGATCCCCATCACTCCACCGGCTCTATGTACATCCTCCATATGATATTTCTGAGTGGACGGAGCTACTTTGCAAAGGCAGGGCACCTTACGAGAAATGGCATCTATATCGGCCATTGTGAAGTCCACGCCCGCCTCTCGCGCTGCAGCAAGGATATGAAGTACAGTATTCGTAGATCCTCCCATGGCCACATCCAGACTCATGGCATTTTGAAAGGCCTCAAACGTTGCGATGTTACGAGGCAATACAGATATATCATCCTTTTCATAGTAGCGTTTCGCAAGCTCTACCACGATGTCCCCGGCCTTTAAAAATAGATCCTTTCGCGCTGCATGGGTGGCCAGCAATGATCCGTTCCCTGGAAGCGAAAGCCCCAGTGCTTCTGTGAGACAGTTCATGGAATTCGCAGTAAACATTCCAGAACAGGAACCGCAGGTAGGACAGGCAGATCGTTCCAGGATGGCTACTTGCTCATCGGAAATAGCCGGGTTGCCCGCCTCAACCATGGCATCAATCAAATCCAGTTTTCGCTCCTGACCTTCCCATTGAACCTTACCGGCTTCCATGGGGCCGCCTGAAACAAAAACTGTGGGAACATTCAGTCGCATGGCGGCCATCAACATGCCTGGAGTAATCTTATCGCAGTTCGAAATACATATTAGAGCATCCGCAGTATGCGCATTCACCATATACTCTACAGAGTCTGCGATCAAATCCCGGCTGGGCAGAGAATAAAGCATGCCAGAATGGCCCATGGCAATTCCATCATCCACGGCAATGGTATTGAATTCTTTGGCTACACCACCGGCCGATTCGATCTGGCGTGCAACCATCTGACCCAGGTCTTTTAGATGCACATGCCCTGGCACAAACTGAGTAAAGGAATTTGCGATCGCAACGATGGGCTTATCGAAATCGGCATCGGTCATGCCCGTGGCTCTCCATAGAGCGCGGGCCCCGGCCATGTTTCGGCCTGCCGTGGAGGTTTTTGATCTGTACTGAGGCATATCAATCCAGTCCCGGTTCTGGGTTTTGCGGTCGACTAAAAAAGCCCCATTGGACGGCCATTCAGGCCCTGAAGAAATAACTGAAATCCGTATACCATCCACGGCAGATAGGTGCCCAATCCTACTACCGCCTCCCCCATTCAATTCGATTGCAGCGGATTCCGTGGAGAGGTGGTAGACGAATGGACAGCAATCAATCGGGATTTCCTGAATCGTTTGTCCGGTGTATGCACGAAAAGAGTTGTGCCTTTATTGTAGAATCTGCATCAAAAGTCAGGGATACTAACTGGCAGAGGGAACCTGTAGACAATCCTCTGGTAATTGAACCTCATCAGTACAACAATTTGTGTGCTACCATCAATCCATATGCAACATCAAAAGAGACAGGCACCCGAAGTAATATTTATTTCGATTCTACTCTGTGGCTTGCTCTCACATCCGGTGCAATCCGAAAACCGGGATCTTCCTTTCCTGACTGAAGTTGATCCGGCTGAGAATCCGGTATCTGACACAGAGGAGCCAGAAATTCGCACCATCGTTCTAAAACAATCATCCCCGGCCGGAACCTATGACATCGAGCTATCGGTTCCGGAAAATCGGACAGCCAGGGACCATCCAAACACTTCCCATCTCTGTAGAAACGGATATCAAAACTTTGACTGCCGTCTGGATGTAAAACGAGGCTCAGAATCTATTTATTTTGGCCAATCTTCCTGGCCTTTTCGCTGGCTCAGCGATTCAGTTCTACTTCTGGAGCAGGCCATGGGAGAATGCGGCTGGTCCGAACGTCAGGTTACAGAATTAGATCTTGCCACAGAGAATCCGAAACCCAGAAAGCTCTGGTCTGTGGAAACCAGCTCTCCATGCGAAGCTTATCGGGAGGAAGGTCAAAAACTGGATCCGCGAACTATTGTGACCATCTGTCATCGCGAAGATTGCTATAGTTTTGTCACAGATCCAGAGAATAAAACCATTGATTTGTATTTAGCCCCGGAGTATGGCAGGCAAGGTAAGAGGATCCAGGGTCTGGAATACGGAAGCAAGATTGAACCAGAGTTTCACTCAGAGTATGCAATAGTAATTGTGAACGCGAAAAGATTCCGAGTCACCCAGGATGGACTGGTAGAATTTAGAGCAGAAAACCCATAATAAAGACTAATTGCGAAAGCTGGTAGGGACGGCAGATAGTCTGACGTTCAAGAATTGGCTCTGAGATCTTTACTGTAGCTGGCTCTTGCTATAAATTCGTTTCCCGAGAATCCAGGCAGCCACAGCGGTGCCCGGGAATCTCCCTGGCTTGATTTTCTTATTCGATAATCATTTCGGGATTCAGGACCTTCAGTTTCATGATATCCGTATCCGGTAGATTGTTTCCTTTGATTCGAATGCTTTCCAGCTTCCGCAACTTGAACACATCCGGCGGTAGTTCTGAAAGCTGGTTCCATGAATAGTTCCTCCAGTGTTTCGAGCTCGATGAATTCTCGACGGAGACTCAGTAATTTCCTATCTGTGAGGTCCAGATTCTTGATTCCGCCACCTTCCAGGTCGCCGTCAAATAGTATAGAGGCATCAAAGCCAATGAGTCCCAGCGGATCATATTGCTTTAGATTAAATTGTTCCATACAGCACCGGTATCAAGATTCGCCTAACCTGGATAACTCGCGAATCATCATTTTCTGCAGACTTACCGGTTGGGCCCCGGAAATTATTATTCGATCACATTCATTGAACTCTGCAAAGCACTTGAGCTCCGTAACGAATTCAGTGGTAAACTCCTGCCGATTAACATTACTGGTTTCCAGGTAAAGATTGATTAATTCGAACACCCTGTTTCTTCGGTGCGCTTTACAGTCGGCCCTTCCAACAATTTCACCCCGGTGGAGAATGGGTAAACAGAAATAACCGTACCGCCGTTTCTCTTTGGGGACATAGCATTCAATTCGGTAGTCGAATCCAAAAATCTGCGATAACCTTTCGCGGTGGATTACCAGATTGTCAAATGGAGATAGAATTCGAACTCCCTCTTGCCTGGCCATCTTTCTGGAATGAAGAGATTTGGTAAGTGCAAACACCGCAGGAATACCATTTTCTTCTACTTTGATGACGGAGCCTTCTTCTATTCTTTGTTCCAGGATTTTTGATAGATTCGATCGGATCTCCTTTCCTTTTCGCAGATGAGTCAATTGAGCCATTGTAGTGAAACCATGCGCCTTCAGGGTAGAATCTACCAGAAATTCACAGAACTCGTCGGCGGTAGGAGGTTTCGTTTTTATTTCCGAAGGAAGTACTCTTTCAGTCAGATCGTAAACCTTTTGCATATTGTTCCTTGCGGAGATCATTAAATCACCTTGAAAGAATAGCTTTTCCAGGGCCTGGCTACTGTGTTTCTTATTTCCCCAGGCGGAGGAAATTCTGGCCGAATCAAAATCCCTGGATTGTAGTGGTCCTTCCGCTCGAATTCTTTCCAGGACATGCTTTTCAAGTTTTTTACTAACCGCCGAAAAGTGTTTCATTGCACCTGGCCATACGCTGAGCAATAGAGGAATGCGAAATCGGTAATCTTCTATGGGTAAATACGATGCTGCATGATACCAGAACTCAAAAATGCGGCGCTCTTTAAGAGCCTTGTCCAGGTACTCTGTTCGATACTCTGGAATTCGATTCCATAAAGTATGGTGGTGAGCCCGACTCACAACAGAAATTGTATCGATTTGAAGGTACCCGAGGCTCTTTACAACTTGTGCAACATTGGGCTTTCGTCCAGTGGACGCGGCGTCCGTCAGGCCCTGGTGGTGCAATGCGATCTGTTTGAGTTTCTCCTTCACAAATTACATACCAGATTCAAGGCTTCAGCAAGACCGCCAATAAAAAATGCGGATCCCAGCATGCCTTCCCATTGCCGGCCAAGGACATCTATGCAAACAACCTTAAAATAGGGAGTGGGAATGATCTAGAATTTCGTCCGGAGTTTCTTATTGTAGACGAGAATTAGAAAAGATTCCGGCGGGTCGAGCATAGATTGCTACGTATAAAAGATGCGCAACCATTGAATTATCTGGACTCGGAAGCAAATTCAGGACTGGCAATAAACCAGCAAAGTCAGGAAATTCACAGTCCATGGGGGCCGGTTCGAAGACTCACGTTGCGGGTGCTTACTTTATCGGAAAACCGAATATCGCCTAATCTTCTGAATAATTTCCCCCAATCTATCTCGATGGCAGAATAATGTTGTATTCAGGAAATAGCTCCTCGCGTCGCCGGATCATGCGCGAATACAAATTCTCAGCTCCAAACTGAGCTATTCCTTGTTGAAAATATCCGATAAAACGGTGCTAGTGACTCTAACGTGGCACGCCAAACGTCTTGGCCACGAAACCACAGCTCTTGCACATGATCAAAAGCAAATTCCCGGAAGGAGAATAGGATGTCATTCCCAGGGTTGTGCCTTTCTTTTTCACGATCCCCTCCTTCTCATACATATACGCAATCCCCATTTCCTTATTGCCGCATTCTGAGCATTCGGTCCTATTTTTTACATCTTCATAAAACGATTCTTCCATAGTCCGCCATTGTATCCAGATCGATCAATAGGCAAGAAGTAAATCCATGGCATCGCTGAATCCAATGAATATAACGTTCATTAATGGATTTCAGGATTCATTCGCAGAATTCTGGGCCAGGCCTCAAGCCTGCATTCAGATATTCTGCAATTCTGGCGAGCCAGTAAAGTATGACTGCCGGCCCACACTACTGACTCATGGTTTCGGATTCCGCCCCGATGTGCACTCCTTCTGCAGAAACTTTGATCTGAACGCTTTTAACTGTTAGACCACGTTTCACTAACGTTGTGAGCCTACCCGAAAGGAAACGATAGATAAGCCAGGCGATCCTTGAGTTTGCCTGCCCAATCGCTGAAGAAGGAGACTCGAGCTGCCATCTGGTAATTTTTCCCCATTGAGTATCATAGATTCTGCGGTTGGCATTCTTGCAGAAAATCTCCAGTTCATTGCGAAGCAAGGTCCTGTCTTGAACTGAACCAGGGCCCAAAACCTCAATACTACAGGCATGCCACACCTCGGATCCAATACCTTTTCGTTCAAAGACAGCAAGATCGCCATTCACCGTAAACGGTAGATTCCCTGGCCACCGATTAAAGCTAGTGAATGCAGTAGCCGCGTAGATCAAGAAAATAGGTCCATAGAGGATCAATGGTAGAAAGACAAGCGCCCAGAACGGATGGACTTCAACACAAACTAACAATGCCAGGGCCAGACCAAGGGAGGTTGTCAGTACGAAAACCGAAACCAATCCGCCGGTGGACAGCCCTGTCATTAAACGAAGCATTATGAAAAATCGATTCATAGATATATTCCGGGTACCGGGAACTACCCAAATTGACGCACTCTTATAATGCAAACGGTACAAATAACAAAATCAAATTCTATCTTACCGACATTTCTCAGCTACCCGACAAATAGCGGAATGTGATCAAAAAACCGAAGTAGTTTCGAATCCCTCGGGTTCTCAGAAGAATTCAGGTTTCATTCTTTCGAAGTCGACCTGCAGACTATACGCTTTCAGGATACACTTTATGTAACGTTCTATACTGGCGCGGACCAAACAAAAATGGAGCTAGATTTGTTCACGATTTGTAGTCTAAGATTACTATGATCGCAGTACCTGATCCCAAATATGGCCTAATCGTTTTCGATAACAACGTCCTGGAAGTCTTCGAAAGCAACGGTAGCAGCAAGAGATTCCACCGGGTCTTGATAAACAGCATTGAGCTAAACGAGAAAAAACACTTCATAGAGATCAAATATTCGGATGTAAACCTATCCCAGCGGATTCCTTTCAAACCGGATGCCATTGACCAGGCTCAAGCACTGGTCAATACCGTAGAATCTTCCGGTCAGTAGCAGCAAGGACACTGCGCTCAGCCGCTGGATCTCTTTCGAATTGCCACAATGGCCCAGACTATCACAAAAATGATTAGTCCGTAAAAAGTGCCTGCCACCAGTGCAATCCAGAATTTGTTGATGGGTCGTGGCTGCCCCGAAGGATCCACGCATAAGTAGGTAGCCTGGATGTAGGTTCTACCAGGAAGCGGATTTGTAACGCTTTGAGACCAGGACATTTCTCCATCAGGGCAAACCAGAGGCCCTGCTACAAAGTTGATGGGTGGATAGGCTGCACCCAACCCCAGTGATATTGCAGTGACACCCAAAAAGATACTGAACACCAGTCCGATTCGTATAATCATATGCAACCTCGTTGGCCGGCTCCAAAGCCAACCCTGAAATTCAATGCACTTAAGAAAGCTCCAGGCGGGTAGCGAAGCATACTTTTTTTTACCCGGTGCACTTGATAATGTCGAAAATCGGTCATCGACTCCGACCCTCTATTATCGGGCACATTTCTTGAGGGAGGATGTATGAAATTGAGATTCCATTTCCAGGTAAGGAGGCCAAGCCATGAATTTAGAGCGTATGGATAACGTAGGAATCGTAGTAAGGGACCTTTCCCGGGCGGTAGAATTCTTTGTTGCGCTGGGTATGGAGCTACAGGGACAGATGCCTGTGATGGGTCAATGGGTTGACCAGGTCATTGGACTGAAAGACTCGGAGATTCAAATTGCGATGCTAAGAGTGCCGGGTGAGACAACCGGTATTGAGCTAATGAAATTCCAGAATCCGCCGGCGAAGTCCACGGATTCAGATGCTCCACCAAACACCGCTGGAATACGACGCATAATGTTTGCCGTGGAAGACATTGAAGCCACAATTGAAAGCCTGGAGCAGCTGGGCGGTCGGCTCATAGGTGAACTGGTTCAATATGAAAATAGTTATAAACTCTGCTACATTCGAGGTCCGGAAGGTATGATGATCGCGCTTGCAGAGGAACTATGAAGGTCATTTCGCATTACAGGTGTATAAGAAGAAATCCGTGCTCAAAGGGCCTGGAGAGTAAAGACTGGCCTAATCCAGTGTAGATATAGGCCAAAATAATTCTATTAAATGCGAGGAACAGATTATGAAATACTTATTAATGATGCAATTTCCCTGGGGCGAATGGCAGACCAACTTTATCGGAAACTGGCCTTCCCAGGATGTAAATGCGCATATGGATTTTCTCAGAGAATTCAATAGAAAGTTAGAAGAGAACGGTGAACTGGTAGATATTCAGGCCCTGGTGGGTCCGGAAGATGCGAAGATTGTCCATGCTCAACCGGACGGCAAACCCACAATAACGGATGGTCCATTCCCGGAGGCCAAAGAATTCCTGGCCGGCTTCTGGGTCATCGATGTGGAGTCAGAAGAAAGGGCACTGGAATTGGCAGGGCTTGCCTCCGCTGCTCCAGGCCCCGGTGGCAAGCCGCTCAATATGCCCATCCAGGTAAGACAGGTAATGCGGGGTCCGGAGCCCTGAGCAACCAGAGCATAGACTTCCAATCTGTATTTAAGGAATTGGCTCCCCGGGTAATGGGAGTACTGGTACGAAAATACGGTGACTTCGCCGATGCAGAGGATTCGGTGCAGGATGCACTTATTGCAGCATCATATCAATGGATCCGAGATGGCTGGCCGGAAAACCCGTACGGATGGTTGCTTACAGTAGCTTCCCGAAAAATGATTGATCGGGTGCGAAGCGATGTTGCACGCAAGCGTCGAGAGATTTCGGCAGTAGTAGAACTCGAAGAGCCGGAGTCGAAGGATTCACTGGACCTGCTATTAATGTGCTGCCATCCGGCGATTAGCCAATCTTCGGCGATTGCATTAACGCTTCGTGCAGTTGCTGGATTGAGTACAGAACAAATTGCACGGGCATTTCTGGTGCCCGGCAAGACCATGTCACAAAGAATTAGCCGGGCAAAACGAACCATCAAGGAATCAGGATTGGAACTTCAGGTGCCGCAGAAGGCCCAAAGAAAAGAAAGGCTGGCCGCTGCCATGCATGTTCTCTATTTAATGTTCAACGAGGGCTATCTTAGCAGTAATGGGGCCTCCTTACAGCGACCGGATCTGGCCGACGAGGCGATCAGCATCATGCGAAAACTGCATGAACTGGAACCGGGCCATCCGGAGGTAAAAGGGCTGCTGGCGCTTATGTTGCTTTCCCATTCAAGAAGGTTTGCTCGCGCCGGCGGGAGAGGAGAACTGATACCCCTAAATGAACAAAATAGAGCCCTCTGGGATCAAGAAAACATCCTGGAGGGTGCAACATTGCTCAAGGAAGCGCTCATTAAGGGCTACGTCGGTTCCTACCAGATTCAGGCTGCCATCCATGCTTTGCATAGTGAAGCAAAAGACACCGACACAACAGACTGGACTCAGATCCTGGGATTGTATAGAATGCTAATGAAAATGGAGAATAATCCAATGGTTTCTCTGAATGCGGCCATCGCTCAGGCTATGGTAGAGGGGCCCAGTTCTGGTCTTGCAACTCTGCGCGAAATTGGCAATCATCCCTCCATGAAAAGCCATTACAGGTTTTTCGCGGTTCGCGGTCATCTGCACGAAATGACCGGTGAATACCAGAAGGCAATACACGACTTTCTGGCAGCGGCTCGAAGGACTGATTCCCTTCCTGAGAGGAACTATCTAAATCGTAAGTCAGCCAGATTAAATGAGCAAAGCCGACCGGGAACCACTTAGCCCATCTACACAGGGGGATGGGTCCGCCCGGAGTAGATGCCAATCGAATGAGTCTATTCCGATGCTTGATTGAGCACTCAGGCAAGCTTATCTTTTTTCTGCGCTCTAGCAAGTCAGTGAGTTAACGGTTCTCTTACTTCGCCTTGTCTTCCTTCGGTGCCTATGGAAGCTTTTCTCACTGGCAAATCAATTCCAGGAGCTTCTCTCCATTGAGCAATCCAACTAGCCGATCGCCGGAATATACCGGCCCCACTCCTGCAGGCGTACCGGTAAAGATCAGATCCCCTGTTCGCAGGGAAAAGTATCGCAGAGTATGATGCAATATAGAAGAGAAATCAAAGAGCATGTCCCGGCAATGTCCTTGTTGCCGCACCTGATCATTGATTTTCAATACCATCGAAAGATCAGTCAGATCCGAGGGAACAGGCTTCCATTGACCTATTACAGCCGAGTTATCAAAGGCCTTTGCTTTTTCCCAGGGAAGTCCCTTAGATTTCAATTCCTTTTGCAAATCTCTGGCAGTAAGATCAATCCCCACAGTTATCGCATCAATACGATAAAGAAGCTTCGTTTCATTTGCCGGATCGTACTCATCTGCACTAGAAGTGCCGGCTATCATCTTTATATCTGAAGCCACTCGCAACACAATTTCAATCTCATGATGAATCTCAGCGCTGAAGTCTGGTAAAGGCAGCGAATTTCCCGGCAGAAGAAGAGCTGTCTCTGGCTTCATGAAAATTACAGGCTCCTCTGGTATCGCATTGTTCAGCTCCAGAGCATGATCACGATAATTTCTGCCTATGCAGATGATTTTCATAAAGCAAGCTCCGTTTTCTGGTTCTTCGCCTGCGAATCGGAATGGGACCCAGGCCGCAGAGTGAATATAGCGAATAGTACCATGATGGGAAATCCAGGGCAGCCTGTTTCGGCCAGGTCTAAGTCTAGCTGCATGTCATACCCGCCTGGGATCTGGTATCTTTGTATCTATTTAGCCGTTTGGAATCCCTCATCGCTGCAATCAAAGTCCTAGAGAACTTAATCTGCTCAATCCCAGAAGCGATTCTTGTGAGTTTGCGGCAAGTAGATCAGTCCAATTACAAAGCATATCGCTGCAACCGACACAGGATAGACCAGGCCTGCATAAATGTTACCTGTGGCGGCCACCAGAGCGGTAGCCGTAAAAGGGACCAGGCCTCCAAAGACTCCGTTTCCAATATGATAGGGCAAAGACATGGAAGTGTAGCGTATCCTGGTGGGGAAAAGCTCAACTAGAAACGCTGCGATGGGGCCATAAACCATGGTTACGTATAGGACCTGCACCAGAACAATACCAACCAGTAGAGCTCCTTGAATCAAAGAAACGCCATCACCCATGGTGGGATTTTTTACCTGATACATGGCCATGTAGAGAGGAAAATATGTCAAAGCTCCCAGGAGACAGCCAGTCAGTATTATGGGCTTACGACCAATACGATCGGACAATCGACCAAATACAATGAAAAATGGAGTACCCAGAATTAGGGCGATCGCGATAATAACATTTGAATCCACAAGGCTGACACCGAGCTGAGTCTGTAGAAAATAAAGTGCATAGAACTGACCGGTATACCAGACCACTCCCTGCCCCGCTGTTGCACCGAACAGTGCCAGAAGCACTAGCTTTAGATTGGCCGGATTAGTGAAGCTTTCACGAATTGGATTGGTGGAAGTCTTTCCTTCGGACCTGGCTTTCGCAAACAAGGGAGATTCGTTCATCCTTACGCGTATATAATAGGAAATCAGAAACAAGACCATGGAAAGCAGAAATGGAATCCGCCAGCCCCACTGTCCAAAATCCTGCTCACCCAGACCAAAGCGAACTGCTAGAATTACACCCAGCGACACGAAGAGACCCAGGGTTGCCGTAGTCTGAATAAAACTTGTATAGTAACCTCTCTTTCCGTCCGGAGAGTGCTCGGCAATGTAGGTAGCTGCTCCTCCATATTCGCCGCCCAGGGCCAATCCCTGGAGCAGTCGAAGGGCCACAAGTAATATAGGAGCAAAGATCCCGATGGTCTGATAGGATGGTAAAAGGCCGATGAAGAAGGTGGCTCCACCCATAATGGCAAGAGTGAGCATGAAAGTGTATTTTCGCCCCACCAGGTCCCCAATGCGCCCGAAAAACAGGGCTCCAAATGGGCGGACTATGAATCCGGTGGCAAAAATTGCCAGCGTAGAAAGCAGCGCAGCCATATCGTTTCCGGCGGGAAAGAAATGCTTTGAAATGATTGTGGCCAGACTTCCAAAAATGTAAAAATCGTACCATTCGATCAATGTGCCTGCAGACGATGCAGCAACCACTCGTGTAAGACTGAACTTCTGAGAGGCCTGGGAATAGTTAGATTGAGAGGATTCGGCTGACCCTGAATTCATGCAGCCGACAATATTATCTAGATTACCGGAGCACAAGCTTTTCTCCGGATCGGCCCCCGGGCTTTTTTTTGCTGAGGTTTCCTCCAGTTTAATTCCAATAGTATAAACGCCTATGATGTCGGTAGCCAGAAACCTGCTTCGCAGGTAAAGGCGCAACGGGAGCCTGGACCGGTTGTTATCTAGAACGAGGGGCTCAATGACCAGACTTATTGCCATCTTGATCGCCGCTTCCCTGTCTGGATGTGTCTTTCATCCGCTGTATACCATTAACTCCGATGGCACTCTATCGAACAACTCCCCGTCTTCCGTTACCACAGGCGGATCTAGTCCTATCGATATGACCTTCGAACCCAAAGGTCGCTATATCTACGCAGGCAACTCGGCCACGGATGCAATTAATATGTACAGCATTGGCAATGAAGGTTTGCTAGCATCCAATGGCTTGCAGAGCACAGGTAATAGCCCAAGAGGCATGGCCTTTGTCACGTAATGAGTTCTAATTTCCATCGACTGAAATAGTGGGACCATGATCCGTCTCGCAGGACTGGAGAGTTCCCTCCGAAAAATACTTTTTCCTATGAGAGTTCGCAGGTAAGAAATGACCGGGCCTATGTTATTTCCAGAAATCGTTTACCTCATCTAACTTGAATCGAATTTGAATCCGCCCGGAGGGCATGCGTTGAGATTTCCTGCGAAGCCAGACCAAGTATTCGTTTTTCTATGTGCATCTTTCGATTTTCTGCTTTGTTGAATCCAGGGAGCATCATATTGGAACCGCAGTACTGGCATGAAAAGTGGGAGAGCAGACAGATTGGTTTTCACAGAGATCAGCCTCATCCCTTTCTACAAAAACACATAGATACGATTTCTCTTGGTCCCGGTAAAAGGATACTCATACCCCTGTGCGGCAAAACAGTGGATATCCCCTATTTGCTATCCCGCGGCTTTGAAGTTCTCGGGGTCGAACTGGTGGAAACGGCAGTGCAAGAGCTATTCTCCGAGATGACTGTGCAGCCGGAGATTGAAAGCTTAATGAATGGAAAGCTGAAAAGTTACAGTGCAGAGGGAATCCAGGTATTCGCAGGCGATTTATTCGATATAAGCCCGGAGCTTCTGGATTCGGTGGATGCAATCTATGATCGAGCTGCGATAGTAGCACTGCCAGAGGGAATGAGAGAAAGATACTCAGAGCGCCTCTTACGACTCTGTCCGGAGGCTCCCCAGCTTATAATCACTTTTGAGTATGATCAATCCAGAATGGATGGCCCTCCCTTTTCAGTCACAGAAAGAAATATTCGGGAATACTATGGAAAGACGCATCAACTCACGTTACTTGAAAAGATCCAACTCCAAGATGGTCTAAAGCATCTGGAATCGGTCAGGGAATGTGCCTGGATGCTGGAACCAATCCATTAGGCCTGGATGCGGAAATTCGCCGAGGAAACAGTAGATCTGATTCCTGCCCGCGCCAGCCTGAACCACGCTCCTGGACGGAGGTTCGCATAATCAACACTCCAGCGCGCAAACCCGAACCTGGCCTCCTGCAAGGGTTCGCATAAACAACGCTCCGGCGCGCAAACCCGAACCTGGCCTCCTGCAAAGGTTCGCATAAACAACACTGCGGCGGGCAAACCTGAACTCGCGCGCCTGGACGGAGGTTCGCATAAACAACGCTCCGCCGCGCAAACCCGAACCTGCGTTCCTGGTGAAAAGGGGTTTTCTCCCATCACCTCATTGTCTGAACCGACAGGACCTTCCTTCGAACATGATTAGTCGTAACCCCGCCGGTATTTCATCTCTGTAAATCTCCGGTGATATGCTTGCTCTGGGAAAAAGGGAGACCCGAAATGCCAAATGGAATCCGAGACAAAGGCTTATACAATCGACGAAGTTACTGACCGCTACAGCGACGACCTGATGGTAGCCTTACGTCCTGAGGATCAGCCTACAACGTACGAAGATTACGATGATTTCCAGGTGTTTATCTTTCGCCGTCTGCGAATGGAAGACGAAGCGCTGGGCACTACCTGCGAGGCTTTTTTGCTCAGACAGAATGAGGTTTGCTTCTATGATCGTGACTCCCGGCTGTTCCGGCAGCTCCCCGGCGCCTACGAAGCCCTGGCAGATTCCATCGAAGCCTACCATACCCAGAATCAGCGCATTCTCACAGCCTATTCTGCAGAGATAGAAAGACTCGAGGAGGCGTTGTTCACTCGTAAGATTCCTGCGTATTTTATGGACTTATGGTTCGACATTAAGAAGGACGTTGCGAGAATTGAAAATTACTACTACCGAAACTCTCTGGTCTTCAAGGAATTTGCGCGCAGGCAGCGTTCGCGATTCGGTGAATACGCAGATTGGTTTAAAGATCTGGAAGACGACATTGTTTTTCAACAGGGCAGCCTGGCCAACCTGAAATCCAAGCTGGACAGTCTACATCACTATCATGATTCCATTAAAAGTGAGCGGCTCAACCGGACCATGTTCACTCTAACACTTATGTCCGGGGTATTCCTGCCTCTCAACCTGATCGTCGGTTTTTTTGGAATGAACACCCGGGGCCTATTCTTCTCGGACGATCCGGCAGGAACGCATCTGGTTACGATTCTTCTAGCTTCCACCCTCTTTATCAGTCTTTTCGGTTTGCCCATTATCAAACTCATCGATCGATGGGTCCTGCGCCTGTTACTCGGGCGGTACAATGTGTATAAGAGTATCATGAAGCGAGTGAAAAAAGTGGATTCTCGTTTTCGGGACGAATGAGTAATGCCGGCCTCACTTCTGGCATGATTGGCCGCGCCTCTGACATGGGCAGCCCTATTGCTACCTGGCTTTTGTAAATAAAACAGTCAGAAAAGAGAACCGTCGTTTTTTTTGAAATAGGCTGGTGGGTGATCCATCATTGAAACACCAGTAAGCACCAAATCCTCTGGTCCTGACCCGACAATAAGTCCGAACACAATTCCGTATCTACCCCTCCCTTTGTCTGGCGCGGAAAAACGCTCAGAGGCCCAATCGTCGGGCGGCGCTCAGCCCTGCGTAATAACCGCACATACCGTGCACACCACCGCCCGGTGGCGTTGCCGAAGAACATAGAAAAATACCTGGATTGGGCGTGGTGTAAGGATTCCAGCGAGCCACCGGTCGCAGGAAGGCCTGCGGTAGATCAGCTATGCCGCCAGTGATCGCACCGCCGATGTAATTTGCGTTGTGGGCTTCCAGGTCGGACGGAAACATCTTATGACGTGCCAGAATGCGCTGGCGAAATCCAGGCGCGAACCGTTCAATCTGCCTTTCTATCGCATCGCTCATGTCCACCGGGGAGCCGGCTGGCACATGGCAGTATGCGTAGCCAGTGTGTTTGCCGGGTGGTGCCCGGTTCGGATCCAGCTCGCTTTGTTGAACGACCATCACAAAAGGGCGTTCGGGATGTTTGCCCGCCCACATTTCCGCTTCGGCTGCAGAAATTTCGTCCAGGGTGCCGCCTACATGCACGGTGGAGGCGCGGTTGGTCTCCGGATCTCGCCAGGGAATCGGGCCATCCAGGGCAAGATCCAACTTGAATGTGCCCGGTCCATAACGATAGCGTGACAGACGTTTCTTGTAATACGAGGGCAACTGTGCGCCGGCGATCTGCACCAATTGGGCCGGACTGGTATCGAATAGAATCGTGCGGGCTGGCGGTATATCTGCCAGATCAGAGACAGGAAAATTCAATCGAATCTCCCCGCCCAGGCTTTCGATGTAGGCGATCAGTGCATCGGCAATGGACTGTGAGCCGCCGCGGGCCACCGGCCAGTTGGCCATGTGCCCTGTAATCAAAAACATTAGTCCCAGCGCGCTTGTGAGGCGAAACGATAACGGCAGGATAGAATGGGCTGCGCATCCGGCGAGCAGTGCCCGGGCGCGTTCACCTCGAAAACGAGCGTTTCCCAGGCCGCTTGCCGATCGAATCGCCAATAAACCAAAACGGGCCATGAGGAAGGGGTGTTTCGGAATCCGGGTCAATGGCCCCAGAGCATCGGCCAGCAGGCCCGCCGGCTCTCCCAGGAATGGATCCAACAGCCTGGTATAGGCGCGCGCATCAATGCCCAGTCCAGCCGCCGTTTTCTCCATAGATTTCTGAAGCAAAACGGAAGGTTCACCGTCCAGCGGATGCGCGGCAGAGTATGCCCCGGTGCACCACTGAAGTCCAAAATCCTGCAGAGGCAATGTTGCAAGAAAGGGCGAAAGCATACCCATGGGATGCGCCGCCGAGCAAACATCGTGCGCGAAGCCGGGAAGCGTCAATTCCTGTGTGCGCATACCGCCACCGGCGGTTCCACGAGCTTCCAGAACCAGCACCCGTGCTCCTTTTCCAGCCAGCAATGCCGCGGCCGCCAGCCCATTGGGACCGGAGCCCACAATGCATGCATCATAAGTGACGGATTTGCTGGATCCAGAAGGGATCATGCAGCAGGCCAGGGTTGCAGTTTGCGCAGATCATTGATTTTGACCTGTCCGCCTTTCATAAGACCCTGATTTGCATCGTAGACATTGTAGTCAAGAGTCGTCCGTCCGATGGGCTGCGCTTCCAGGCATATGCAGCGCAATTCCCCTGGCTCGAAACCGCACTGTTCCTGCACGGAGCGCAATAGTTGCGCACCATGCAGATGTCCTTCGCCAAAATTGTAGCCCAGCACCATGCCCGCCATCAATTCCCCATCCATCCAGGTATATTCCGGATAATCTTGCATGCGAATCGCCTCCGGCAGAATCTTTTGATAGGCTCGTCCGTGCATGTGCATGAGCCGGAAGGCCTGAACCTTACCTGAAATTGCTGCAGCCACAGTTTCGTTATACAGGAGAGTCAATTGATTGGGTACCCAGGGTGAGACCTTGCGTAATCGCTCCAGTTTCTTATAGCTTTCGCCGCGAAACAACCAGACGCTATTGGCCCAGTTTCCTGCGTAGTAGCGCATGGCGAGCAGAAAGGAAATCTTGTGCGGCCATCGGTTACCGGCGAAGGGTACAATGATCGAAGTCAGGATCAAGAAGATGCCCATGGGCCAGCTCACATCAAATGGACTTACGCTGGTGCCGTTCGCATAAAACAGGAAGAAGGCGCCGTATACCACCAGAACATTCCATTCCAGAGGCACGCCCATGGGTACGTTGCTGGTAATGTAAGAATGCAAGAGCACCATCAAAATCAGACCAACTGTTAAGATCGTTGGCGAAGCCAGAACGGCGCCGGCAAATAGCACCGCCGGTACACTGAGTTCGAGAGCTGTGCCCATCCAGGATTTTACGACTGCCGTCTGCGAAGGCCGCAGATCATCCGGATAGTTGCGGTACATGCTTTTGCGAAACCACTTGAACGGAATAAACGGTCCATTGCTGGCCATTACGCAGACCACCGTGGCAAAATGATGGTTGAGCTTTGAGAATCCTGCGAAAAACCACAGAGCCAGTTGTACAATCATCGCGCCGGCAATCCAGTTGGGTTCCAGAGCAAAGACCACTACAGTGACCCAGTAATGCTCTCCCCGGGCGGCCAGAAAGATCGTTTTGTCCAGGACTCCGGCAAAAACAGTGAGAATTACAATGGGCAGAAATTGCTCGAAACCGGGGGCAGGATGCACCAGCGCTACAAAAAGCGATGCAACCATTGCCGCATACACCAGTACATCGAGAATCGAACGAGTCCCACCACCAATAATCGGCGCGCCTTCGAAGAGGGGTAGTTTCGTCGCTTTTGGCAAAAGGAAATACAGGAAACCGCCAAACGGTGGCAGGTACCTGGCCGTCAGCGGCCCACTGCCGCAACCAAATCCGAGCACTTCGAATAACATGCTCCAGAGAATCGCTTTCTGAAACGCCACCGGCGTAAACATCCAGGTACCAATGGAGGACAGTTCGCCCATTCCTGCACTGAATGAACAGAAGCCTATCCAGCCCCATACATACAGGCCAATCTTCAGCAGATAAAACAAATACGCTGTAAGAGGCGAACCGTAGCCTTCGAGGGCCCAGGCCTTGCAGACCAGGCGTGCCTGCTCCGCAAACGGTAACTTTCGCGCTTCCAGGGGATCGTATTCGGGAATCAACGGGGAAAACAGATTCATTGTCGTGGCCGGCCTTTATAACATTTTGTATATCTGCGATAATTGCAATATTAATGGAGGAATTCGCGTCCTCAGTTCAATGCTGCTTGCGCGTTCATGATTTGCAGACCCTGGACAGAAGCCGTCAAACAAAAAGGAGGCTCTGCGCTTAAAAACAAGACCGATTCCGAGGAGGCGAAGCCCCCACAGGAGGAGGAGTGATGCCATTTGAGAGACGTATCACTATACATATGCAGGGGGCAGCGATGTCTTCTGGCATCAAACGAGGCTAACTTGACTGATGGCCTGCTGGAACAAAAAGGTAATTCCATGACTCGCATATTCATTCATGGCCTGGAAGGAAGTAGCAAAGGATACAAAGCTACCCTGCTTACGCGACTCTTTCCAGATCTAATTTGCCCGCAGTTTACCGGCTCTCCAGAGCAACGAATGGAGCAACTGGATGAAATCCTCACAGGCAAACAGGACATCAGCATTGTCGGTTCTTCCCTGGGCGGGTTGATGGCTACCCTGTACGCTTTCCAGAATCCGGATTCCATCAATCGCCTGCTATTGCTTGCGCCCGCTTTACCTGTGTATGATTGGTCGCCTTACTCGGGACAGCCCCTGAAGGCACCGGTGGTAATCTATCACGGCAAACACGACGACGTGGTTCCTCTGCCGGAAACGCAAGCACTGGCCCAGGAGTTATTCTCAAACCTGCAATTCAATTCTGTAGATGACGACCACCGGCTCAAGAAGACTGTTCGGGAACTTGATTTCAAAATGCTACTTGCATAAGACTTCAATAGTCTACCAGGAAGCCCTCGGTAACGGCCTTGCAAGCACCTAATTGCAGCCAGTTTCCGGCACCCGGTGCCTGGCGCCCCGGTCCACTCGGCGGAGGGCCCATTAAAAGATTGGATTCAACAGGCCGGCTACCTACAGACAAAGAGCGATGAAAGGTTTGATATTTCAATTGCGCCGACAGCAATCACGTGACTCTGTTGTCCTGTAACTACGTTGAAGCATAAGACCGGGAGCAAATGAATGATATCAAGTAACTACTTCTCAGATGACGAAGACCTGAAGCTCTTGTTCGAGCGTTTAGTTGATTGGCCAGAAATCGTTAAAGAGGTAGAAGGCGAAAACTTTGCGGATCACCAGCACTACCAGAAAACAGGCGACGAGCTTTATGGGCTGGCCCCTTCAAGTGTAGAGGATGCGGTGGAGTTTTACCGATCCAGCCTTGAAGCTCTGGGTGATTTCTGCGGCAAAGAGATTGCACAGGCTTCCGCCAGCCTGGACCGGGCCGGTCTCAGTTATGAAGACGGAGTAGTTCGCTTCCCGGAGGAGGCTGTAAAATTATATGAGAAATTTCGCGACACCGGTCTATTACCATACGCCATTCCCAGAGAAGCTGGCGGCCTGAGAATGCCTGCCGTGATGTGGGCCTTTGTTAATTTTCTCTTCACTCGATCGGATGTGTCTTTTTCCATGCTCACCGGCCTTGCCAACCTGGCCCAGATTGTCACTCGATATGGAACGCAAGACCAGATAGAGCGCTTCGCAAAGCCCATGGCCACCGGCCATCATCTCTTTGCCATGGCATTAACCGAACCGGACTATGGCTCGGATCTCGGAAACTGCCGAACAGTAGCAACAAAGCAGCCGGACGGCTCTTACAAGCTCAATGGCACAAAACGATTTATTTCTCAGGGTTGTGGCATCGGTCCTTATCCCTCCATTATGATAACGCTGGCACGTACGGGCCAGTCTGGAGCGCGAGGACTATCGGCCTTTCTTGTGCGTAGCTCGGATGCAGAAGTAGGCGGTATAGAAAAGAAGATTGGCATCCATGCATCACCCACCTGTGAGATAGTTCTAGAGGATACGCCCGGCGAGCTCCTCGCAGAAGAGGGCCACGGCCTGACCAAATGCACAATTGGAATGACAAGTTTCATGCGCCTCATCAGCGCCTCAGGTGGGCCCGGCGCTGCATGCGCTGCCTATGCGGAAAGCAAGAAGTACGCAGGCGAGCGCATTCAATTCGGTAAGACTATCGATCAAATACCGGCAGTGGCCGACATGCTCGAAATGATACGTCGGGAGACAACTGCAATGCGCCTGATGTGTCTGGAAACCGGCGTTGCCATAGACAAATATCAGCACCGACAGATCCGTCTGGAAAAGCAGGGCCTAAAGGACCGGGAAATCCGAAAAGACGAAACGATTCAAAACTGGAGTCGTCTTGCTGCCTTCTTTACTTCTCTGGCCAAATACTATTGCTCAGAAAAAGGGATGGAGTGTACTTCCGTAGCTCTACAGATACACGGAGGGGCCGGCTATACAAATGACTACGATGTATCTCGTATGTTTCGAGATGCGCGAGTGAACACGATCTACGAGGGTACAAGCCAGTTACATGTTGGCATTAGCGTTGCAATGGTGGTTGCTGGCATGGCCGGCGACGGGTACCTCCGTCGTTACTTCGATGGACTGCTCTCAGATATTCCGGAGCCCAGTTCCTTCCTGACAGAAATCCGTGAGATAATGGAGACTGCCATACCATTGTATCGCGCCCTTTCCGACGGAGTCAGGGAACGCTTCGCCGAGCAACTGGTGCTCACAGCGGCACGCTACATGTGTAGTCTTGTATTTGAACGCGCCGCGACCAGATTGGGGCAAGATACACCCGCCCACTGGTTCACAGACAAGGAGGCTTTTCACCTGGACAGCCTCGCAGTCGCACAGGCTGCGCTGGCAAGAATCAAAAATGCCCAGAGAGTTTACAATTCCCCGAGAGAGACTACAAGCGTTTAGTTGTGTAAAGTGCCGCACCATGAAACGAGTTTCGCACACGGGTTTGCAGGTCCGGGGCTGGCTGTCGGTCAAACGATTTCATTTACGGATCAGCTCGCTGGATGCACCCCGGCGGGCCTGGCCCGATTGAAAGTTAAAGATTCTCGCCAGAGTCAGAACCTTATATTGTCCAACGCTTTGATCTAAAACGACCCAGCACATTTTCCAATCACGGCGAATTTGTTTCGGATCCCGGAGTATAGCTGGGTCATGCAGGCTTTGTAATCTACCTGTTTGTCGAATCATGGTCCTGGATTGTGGTGTCGGCTCATTTCATTAGCTACCTGATGGCATGATCCATCGCAATTCGTTACCGCTGCGCCGAATCGGTTTTCCGGTCACCACAGACTATCTCGAAGCAAATGGAACCGGCCCTACCGAAGATCCGGGGTAGGATCGCTATCCGTTTCTCCGTAAAGCGCATGCAGAGTGGGCTTCTCCTACACTACCTCTGCAGGGCGCAGATGATAGTGCATCCGACTTCATTACTTAACCGGTATACCACTGATTCTTACACAGGCATAGGCGAATGACGGAATGCCCGCCACGTATTCTAACGAAAGATTTCTAAACCCTGTAGTTCCAGGAGGCGCCTTGGCAACCAGCTGCTCCAGTACGATACGTCCGTCAGGCTGTTCTGCGAACAAAGGAAACCAACGACAATCTTCGCCAGACAGTCTTGGACCTAAGTCCTGCTTTCCTTCTACTTTCTCAAGGGTAATTGTTCGATAGTTCCCAAAGTGCATCTCAGCGAACAATGAGCTGGAGCAGAGCAAGAGCCCTACAAAAATCATTAATGTAGCTTTCAAACCTTTCATTTGATCTCTCCATGCGGCGTTGCCGCTTATTCTACAGGTGTTCCCTGAAATTTCATGCAGGCAGGCAAACCGGTTGCATCCCATACAATTCTGGCATTCTTCCAGGTCGTAGTGCCCTGTTCCTTGCCCGATTTCCTCATTGCATCTACGATGAAGTTACTGAGCCCCGCAGCGCAATGTTTTGTCATCGGTGCAGATTCATCCGGCGTCATATTCCGAGGCGCGACCTCTACATAGGCTATATTACCCCAATTATACGTTATGCAGCTAATTCCGGACATCGCGATTACGAGAGAAATCAGGATAAGCCGACAAAAACTTCGTCCATACAGCACTGACGTTATCATCCCTTAATTTGTATTAGTGCGATATAACTGACAAGAAAGTTTCCCGGTACGCAGGAATTATTTCGCGATAATCCCAGGGCGCCTGGAAGAAATACCGAAGATTGGTCGGTGGCGGCGGCTTACATCGATTCCCGCAGGGATTGGGTCCCCTGGAATGTCACTTCTGAAATTGAACGAGCATATTTCGCCATTGGGATTCTATCTTGATGGTGAGAAATCCTTCTGAAGACCTAGCGTTAGATACGGTCCCGATCTCCATCGGGCAATCGCATATAAGGAAACTCTGGCACGCGCCCGAGGACATTCTCTGGAGGGAAGTCAACTTCGGCAATGGCTGGCTGGTCGCGCAATAATGAGAGCCCGGAAATCGGGCGCTCAGGTTGGAAATCCAAAATCCCGGTTCATTCCCGTTGCTTCCTGCAGGAAAGAGTCCCTGACATCCACACCATTTTCAAATAAAGAGGTTGCAGTATGGAAGCCGATGGCCCAATGCTAGCCACTATTATTCACAGAGGATAGACATGAGGTACCAATGATAAAAGCAGCTCTGCGGTCTACAGGCAGACGATTCATCCATTTCGTGGATATGTTTGCCTATCCCTTGCGTCTATCTCATTATCTCGAATTGATCAATCCATTGTGGACCAGGCATTCCCTGCAGGCCCGAGTTGTAAAGGTCTGGGATGAAACAAAAGATTCCCGGACTCTTACTTTACGTCCGGGACGGGGTTGGCGTACTCATCGACCGGGACAGCATATCCGCGTTGGTGTCCCCATTGGTGGAATGCGTCATACCCGGACCTATTCCATTTCATCGGCTCCCGGAACCCTGGACGGATGTATTAACATAACAGTCAAAGCCATCACAGACGGCCGTGTTTCTGGCCATCTGGTACGGTATCTGAAGCCCGGCACTTATTTGCCCATTGGCGAACCCCAGGGTGAGTTTGTTCTACCCTTCGCTATTCCAGTCCATCCGTTATTTATCACAGCCGGCAGTGGCATCACTCCCATAATGAGCATGCTTCGCAACTATATCAAGGAATACCGGGCATTGCCAGACATTAGGCACATCCATTACGCGCCTCATTCCTACGACGTGATTTTCGGAAAGGAATTACAGCGACTGGTTGAGTCGCAAAAGCATTATAAGTTGCATCGAATATACACCCGCGAATTGGGAGAAACCGTTTCGCAAAAATTACACTTTAGTCCGGCGCAGCTGGAGCAACACTGCCCGGATTGGCGGCAGCGTGATGTCTGGGCCTGCGGGCCGGCGGCTCTTTTGGATGCTGTGGAAGAGCACTGGGCTCAGGCCGGACTTTCCGATCGGCTCAATGTAGAGCGCTTTCGCGCGAAACTAGCAGATACCCCGGCCGACGCAAAAGGCGGCACAATAAAATTTGCAACCAGTGGATTGGAATATCTGTCTGATGGAGAAACGAATATACTCCGGTTAGCCGAAGACGCCGGGCTCAATCCCGGGCACGGTTGCCGTATGGGTATATGTCATTCCTGTGATTGCGCTCTGGTAGCAGGATCCGTGCGAGACTTGAGAACAGGAGCAATAACCTCTGAGGCTGGCCAGACAGTACAGGTATGTGTGTCCGTTGCGGTCGGAGATGTAGAGGTGGAATTATGAGTAGAGCAACCAGTACACAAAAAGACAGAGCAACAGCCTTACCGATCAAACTTAACGATGCAGAGATTGAAGAGTTTGGCCGCGAAGTAGAACTGATTCGCAAAGATGTAATGGACAGTCGTGGCGACCGCGATGCTCGTTACATCTACAGGTTAATCAAAGTGCAGCGCTCATTTGCTCTCATTGGCCGATTAATCATTTTCGCAAGCCTGGGCTTCTTACCGGAATGGGGGCATAAATTTGCACAATGGATCTATTTCTGGCCAGTGATGTCTTTAGGCGTCCTGTTACTTGCAAGCGCGAAGATCCTGGAGAATATGGAAATCGGACACAATGTTTCCCATGCACAATGGGACTGGATGCGGGATCCAAATATACAATCAGGAAGCTGGGAATGGGACCATGTATGCCCATCGGATCAATGGAAGCATTCGCATAATGTAAGGCATCATACCTGGACCAATGTATTTGGTAAAGATGCCGATGTGGGCGGCTACGGGCTTCTACGGATGTTTCCCGAGCAGCGCTGGTCAAAATTCAATCTGGGCAATCCGATCTACGCTTTTCTACTTGCAGTATTCTTCGAATGGGGCATTGCCATTCAGGAACTGGAGCTTGGTCTTGTACTTACAGGAAAACGTAAACTTTCGAGAATGAAACCAATGCTGAAACGAACCGGAGCGAAGATGCTGCGTCAGGTCTTAAAAGACTATGTTCTATTCCCTGCCCTTGCCGGTCCGTTTTTTCTGTATGTAATGGCTGCCAACGCCACTGCCTGCATAATTCGGAACCTCTGGACCTACATGATTATCTTTTGCGGCCATTTTTCCAAAGACGTGCATGTATTTACAATCCGACAAGTTCAAAACGAAACCAGGGGACACTGGTATGTACGGCAAATCCTCGGATCCTGCAACATTGGCGGCGGTAAACTATTTCATATCATGAGCGGAAACCTCAGCCATCAAATCGAGCACCATATGTTTCCGGACATGCCCAGTAATCGATACCCGGAAATCGCGCCCCGCGTACGCGCTCTCTGCGATCGCTATCGGCTGCCATATAACACACGATCCCTCACACTTCAGTTCGGTTCCGCTGTGGGTCGGATTTTCCGGATGACCTTTCCAGGCTATACGCGGGCTCCAGCCGCATCCGTGCCCTGAGCATTGCCGGATCCCAACCGGCTTTTTTTGTAGGTCGGGGTCCACGGTTGTGAGTACCATAGGCATAGTATCCATGATTGCCTTCGACAATACCTATACCAGTCTTCCGGGGAAGTTCTATACAAATGGAAAGCCAGAGGTAGTTTCGCAACCTCAACTCTTTGCCTTCAATCATGAACTGGCCCGGGAACTGGGTCTTGATCTCTCGTCTGTTTCGGAGGGGGAGCGTGCCGCGCTGTTTACTGGCCAGTCATTACCCGAGCAGGCAAGCCCCATATCCTTTGCCTATGCCGGCCATCAGTTTGGACAGTTCAATCCACAACTTGGGGATGGACGGGCGCTGCTGTTGGGCGAGGTACTGGCGCCCAACGGTAATCGTTACGATATCCAGCTCAAGGGTTCCGGCGTCACACCCTGGTCCAGGGGCGGCGACGGAAAGTCCTGGGTCGGCCCGGTAATCCGGGAATACATACTCAGCGAAGCCATGCACAATCTGGGCGTACCCACCACACGGGCTCTGGCTGCAGCCACTACCGGCGATCCGGTTTATCGTGAATCCCCATTACCGGGGGGGATATTCACCCGGGTTGCTTCCAGCCATATCCGTATTGGCACCTTTGAATACTTTGCCGCCCGCCGGGACATAGAGAGCCTGAAACTTTTGGCGGACTATTCCATAGATCGCCACTACCCGCAATGCAATCAGGGCGAGAACCCGTATCTCGCTTTTCTAGAAGCAGTGGGCCGAAAGCATGCCGCACTTATCGCAAAGTGGATGTCTCTGGGCTTCATCCACGGTGTTATGAACACGGACAACATGGCCATCTCCGGGGAGACCATCGACTACGGCCCGTGTGCATTCATGGATACCTTCTCGCAAAATAAAGTATTCAGCTCCATTGACCAGGGCGGGCGCTATGCCTACGGAAACCAAATAAGGATCGCCCAATGGAATCTGGTGCAGCTGGCCAATTGTCTGGTGCCTCTGGTGGATTCGGACAGCGACCGGTCCGTTAAGAAGCTCGAGGAGTGTCTCGGTCAATTGATGGGGGTCTACGATGAAGAATGGCTAAAGGAAATGGCTTCCAAGTTTGGTATTTTCGAAGCGCGTCAGGAAGACATAAAGATCATTCAGGATTTCTTGAGCCATCTCGAAGAAGAACAGCTGGATTTCACCGTTGAGTTTCGCAGGATTACGGATAGCATGGATGCAGAGTGGGCCGCGGACAGCCAGGAGGAATTTCGCAGGACATGGCGCATACGCCTTGAGGATCAACCGCAGAGCTTTGGGAAGGCCGCCGAATTAATGAGTCAGAGCAACCCGGTGTATATCCCCCGTAATCACCAGGTAGAGCGCGCTATCCAGGCCGGAGCAGCGGGAGACTATTCACTTTTTGAACGCATGAACGAATGCCTGAAGACGCCTTTCGAAAAGCGCGAAGAGTTTGCCGAATTTGAGCTGCCGCCGGAGCCCCGGGAAGTTGTTACTGCAACTTTTTGCGGCACGTAGCGCGTTTGGAATCTGCGATGATTGGCCCGATCGAATTGCCAGAGTCAAGGTAATCGCATCAGCGAAGTATCCAAAGAAATCAAATTGGAACGTCGCAGCAAGATGCATGAGCAACCCAGTATGGAAATCGAACTTAGCATATAACCACATGGATACTCGGTCAGTGCGATGCTTGTTGTCTTCACCGGAGCTATCCGCGCAGTTCTGAACCCGGAGTTTGCCTTAAAAGCACCGTCCGCACATTTCCGAACCCGGAGTTCGCTTTAAAAGCACCATCCGCGCATTTCTGAATCCGGAGTTCGCCTAAAAACCACCATCCGCGCATTTCTGAAACCGGAGTTCGCCTAAAAACCTCCATCCGCGCATTTCCGAACCCGGAGTTCGCCCTAAATCCGCCATCCGCACATTTCCGAACCCGGAGTTCACCTGATAAGCACCGTCCGCGCATTTCTGAACCCGGAGTTCACCTGAGAAGCACCGTCCGCGCATTTCCGAAACCGGAGTTCGCCTTAAAAGCACCGTCCGCACATTTCTGCTGAGCCTCCTTTCTCTGCCCCTATCCACAGAGCCGGGCCGCGGAAGCTAGAAACTGGTCTGCGGCGGAAGGGTCGACCCCGAGTTCAGGAAGGACGAGTGCAGCAAATCTGTCTACGGACAGACAGCTTGCTCCGAGAGCTGGCCCCCGCAGACCCTCGATATGCACGCGACCCAAACTGTGGAGAGTTATCCCCAATTTCTTGGAAAAAATGAATAGGCCGGGTCCCAGGGGTTTGAGCTCCCTTGTAAAAAATGTAAACCTCGATACTTTCTCTGCCCCCAATATCTGGTTGGCCGAATAAGCCACCTGATCTCGGTTGTCGAGAAAGGAGAAAAAATGAAACGAACTGTTGCTATAATCACTCTGGTAGCTCTGAGCGGAACCTTTGCCGCAAGATGCGCCACCCTGGACAAATTGGGATGGAACACGATCATCGGAACTGGTATTGGCTGTGGAGCCGGTCTGGCTCTGGGTGCCATCTACGATGAAGTCCAGCGCAAAAAAGAGAATAAGGACCGCAAGAAGCTGGAAAATGCCGTCTACGGTATCTTTAAAGAACGCAAGAAGCATAACCAGGGTAAGATCATTGGTCTGGCCACTGGATGTCTGGCTGGCCTGGGAATCGGTGCCTATCTGGATATCATGAAAGAAGACATGGAAGATACCATGGGCGATAAAGGAATCTCCCTGGAATCTGTGAAAGGTCCGGATGGTGAAACCGATGAGCTCCTGGTTAAGATGGACGGAGATATTAGCTTTGATACCGGAAGCGCGGGCCTGAAGGGTGTTGCCAAAGACAACGTAGACAAACTCTCCGAAGCTCTTGAAGCCTATCCAGAAACCAAAATCAAGATCTGGGGTCATACGGATTACACCGGTTCTCGTCCCGTTAATGATAGACTGAGCCTATTAAGAGCTCAAAGTGTAGAGTCCGACCTCGGAATGCCTTCTTCTAGAATTGCAGAAGTTCGAGGATTTGCCTGGGATCGTCCTGTAAGTGGCGGAGCGCCTTCTCCAGGTGCCAATCGGGCCAATCGACGGGTTGAAGTGCGCATCGTTGCCGATAAGAGCGCTCTAAGCCCTGCAAGTCTCATACAATAATCGCGCTGCCTCAATCCGGGGGGGATTCGTCTCCCCCGGGTCCTTTTTTTATTCGGTTGACCTCAGCCACCTTCCTCACAAGCCTGCATTAGCAGACGGGAGCATTGATTGCTAATCCCGGATACTTCTCCACCCGAGAAGAGCCCTCTGGGCAATAATTCAGACCGTTGAATTGTCTTTGGACAGTTCCAAATCAGGAGGAAGGAATGGCAGTGAAGCCTTTAAGCGACCGAATCGTAATCGTTCCAAGAGAAGAAGCAGAGGAGAAAGTGGGATCCATTTATATCCCGGACTCTGCCCAGGAAAAGCCCCTGGAAGGCACCGTAGAAGCAGTAGGCCCCGGCCGAGTGGAAAACGGTGAACGTGTAACTCCAACTGTTAAGAAAGGGGATCGCGTACTCTACGGAAAATACTCAGGTACAGAGATTAAAACCGATGGGAAGGAAATGCTGATCGTTCGCGAAGCAGACATCCTGGCCATCCTCGACTGAGCAATTTAATTAGGAGGGAATCATGGCAAAACAACTTAATTTTCAAGAAGAAGCAAGACAGAAGCTCCAGAGAGGAGTAAACAAACTGGCAGATGCAGTTCGGGCAACTCTGGGACCAAGAGGCCGAAACGTAGTTCTGGATAAAAAATTCGGAGCACCCACAGTTACCAAAGACGGCGTTTCCGTCGCTCGTGAGATTGAACTGGAGGATCCCTTTGAAAACATGGGAGCCCAGATGGCTCGTGAAGTAGCCACCAAGACCAATGACGTAGCAGGCGATGGTACAACCACTGCAACCGTTCTGGCTCAGGCCATTGTGAATGAAGGCATGAAGAACGTCACAGCTGGCGCCAACCCCATGTCTTTGAAAAAGGGCATTGATAAGGCCGTAGACGCTGTAGTGGCTGAAATCAAAGGCCGAGCCAAAAAAATCGGCTCCGACAAAGGTGAAACAGCCGCCGTTGCCAGCATTTCTGCAAATAACGATAACACCATCGGAGAGCTGATCGCCGATGCGATGTCCAAAGTAGGAAATGACGGAGTAATCACCGTTGAAGAAGCCAAAGGCATCGATACCTACATGGACGTTGTAGAAGGTATGCAATTCGACCGCGGATACCAGTCTCCCTATTTCGTAACAGATGCAGAAAACATGACCTGCACCTTCGAAAAGCCTTACATTCTGATCAATGAGAAGAAGATTTCCAATATGCGAGAGCTTCTGCCCGTTCTGGAAAAAGTAGCCCAGGCCAACCGACCTCTGATGATTATATCAGAAGAAGTGGAAGGCGAAGCTCTGGCCACTCTAGTTGTGAACAACATGCGCAAGACTGTTAAAGTATGCGCCGTAAAAGCTCCTGGATTTGGCGATCGCCGAAAGGCCATGCTGGAAGATATCGCAGTTCTTACCGGTGGCCAGGTAATCTCTGAAGATCTGGGCATGAAGCTAGAAAATGCAGACATCAGCCATCTTGGCGAAGCAGACAAAGTGAGCGTAGACAAAGAAAACACTACTATCATCGAAGGCGCTGGAAAGACCGAAGATCTGCAGGGCCGAATCAACCAGCTAAAGCGTCAGATTGAGGAAACCACCTCTGACTATGACCGCGAAAAGCTGCAAGAACGACTGGCACGTCTGGCCGGTGGAGTTGCCGTTATCTATGTTGGAGCGGCCACAGAAACTGAAATGAAAGAGCGAAAAGCTCGAGTAGAAGATGCGCTTTCTGCCACTCGCTCAGCCGTGGACGAAGGAATCGTTATGGGCGGAGGAATGACTCTTCTGCGTAGCCGCAAGGCCATCGAAGGTCTGAAGCTGGAAGGCGATGAGGCCACCGGAGCGCAAATCGTATTTCGTGCCCTGGAAGAACCTCTGCGTAGAATCGCTGGCAACGCAGGACTGGAAGGAAGCGTAATCGTCCAGAAAGCCCTGACCGAAAAAGACGATATAGGATTCAACGCTGCAACTCTGGAATGGGAAGACCTGATCAAAGCAGGCGTTCTTGATCCTGCGAAAGTAGTTCGAAGCGCTCTACAGCACGCTGCCTCCATTGGCGGAATGCTCCTTACTACAGAGGTGAGTATCACCGATCTCCCTGAAGAAGAGCCGGCCGGCATGCCCGATATGGGTGGCATGGGCGGAATGGGAGGTATGGGTGGAATGGGTGGCATGGGCATGATGTAAGCCCTGCTACCGGAGCATTCGCTCTACCTTTGCGATACATTTCGCAAGAAAGCCCGGCCATCTGGTCGGGCTTTTTTTATACGGTAGCTGATTTCCAGAATTCTCGGATAAGCAATAAAGGGGCAAGACAATACAATGCGTCAGAAGTATATGGATAATCTCTGAGCAACCAACTCCCGGATAGCGAATTGCTCGGTCAGTCCGGGGAGATTCGTAATCCCCGCCGCAGACGACATTCCTGGTCTGCCCTTTCCTGCTATCTGCAATCTAACGATCGAAAGAATCAATTAGGACAGGCACCATCCGTAAAGCCCATCACTCGGGTATCCACACATGCAAAACAGCTATTGGCGTAGGATTGACGACACTGAGGACTAAAGCATCTTGAGGGCTTCTCGGACCAACCGCAGACTGGTTTGTAAATCTGAATGCAATTATCCGCTTCCTTCTGCCGTGGTCCGCAGCTCTGGTAAGAAGTAATGGGTCGTTCCTTAACTCGCTCGCAACCGCAGCCACAATCATCGAAGAAGGGCCTGGAATAGGAATCGCATTTGAATTTGATTCGCTCGCAATTCTGGGGATCCTGATTTACATATTCCTTTCCGTCGGTATCGCATCCATCTCCCCCGGGTGTGCCGGTACCGCATCCGATGAAAAGACCAATAAGGATTATCGAAGCTGGCAACAGGCCCAGTCGATTCATTGATTCACTCCTTTCCCATTAATTATTATGAGTAGAACAGAGCCGGTCCATATTTCGTAGATTCTCCATCAGGAGCTCCACAATCAAGGGGTCCAGGCTTATGAACGCATCTCTATAGGAAGGGGACGAATCATTCCAGCTTCTGCAGCCTCTTTTTTTCCCCTCCTGGTGAAATAAATGAAGAGAACGCAGAAGCTCATAGCGCTTCTGTCGCATGCTTGCATTGTCTCCGGTTTTCCCCAGAAAGACCAGTTTTTCCAGTCCTGCGCGAATACTATCCGTATTGTTTGCACCCTCTTCTCCCGGTGGATGGATAGAGACTATGACAGCCACCCGGTCCAGGGCAGCACGCCCCGGGGCAGGTAACAGGTAGGAAGAGAAGACCCGGAAAGGATTATTTCTCAGGCTGTGCGGATCGTCTGGAAGTATCCTGGTATCCACAAGAATTACATCATAGTGGATCTGAGAATAAGCATAGGACTGCCAGAATGTCAAAAAGCGATATTCTTCTATTTCCGGATCTCGGCTATCCAGCCCCGAGGAGCTCAGCCATTCCGATCGTAAAGCTTCAGCACCGGGCACAGCTGAAATTGGCTTTGCGGAGATCAGGGGCAGCGATCCAGAAGCCACACTGGCCGGAAACTCGGCTCCAATCAAAAGCACCGGCTCCAATTGAATCTGACGTAGATAGGATTCCTTGTCCTCTATAGAGAGACGCAAGGGATAAGGACTTTCAATAGGCAATCTATTGCGTCTGACAGCTCGAGCCGTAATGAACTCAGTGTCCTGCGGCTGGTCGACGATGAAATGAAACCTGAGCTCGGGATAATCAGCATGTATCTCCTGACCAGCCCTCTCCAGCCATTGATCCAATTGTTCCCTTGCATAGAGCTTCTCTGATCGGCTGGTTAGTAAACCTACATTCAAATACAGGTCCAGAGTTTCCCCGGGGCCCTTTTCAACTCCCTCGCCAAACATGGTACGCGGCCGAACATCTTCCAGAAGGTCGCAATTTGGCGAGCCAAGGAGCAGCAGGGCTGCAAGAATTAATGCAGGTCTAGCGTTCGCCGAATATCTCCTTTCGCTGCTCATCAATAAAATCCTGAATACCCCTCATTTTCTTGGCGAGGCAGGCGCGACACATACTATACTGGAATGTCTTTACACCTTTTTGACCACAACTTGCACACCCTTCGGGCTCCTCCTGTTCATCCATAGCAACCACCATTCGATTCCCTTTCTGATGCATAGTAATTCGTTCCACCGTTCCCTGGTTTCCTTTATTTTTTTTACTTTCGACAGTATCAGACTGTCCACCGTCTTCCATTGAGTGAGCTACTCGCTCATCATTGCGGCCCGAGTCGACCTGAAAAGGCTTTCCAGAATGCAAGGCCCCAATGCGCAGCATCCCGGACCCGGCGCGCGCTTCTCCGGACTCGGCACAGCCCCCGTTTTCGACAAGGCCGGCCCAATTCGCTAATTTTTCTTTATTTTTCAGAATCAACATATATAATTTCCACTCTTCGCATCTCACCGACAGACTTCGCTGGTGTTCCAGGTTTATCCACGGCCGTGGATAAACTCCCACATTGTTTTGAACCTGCTCGGCCGCTTCGCCCGGCAGGCAAGCTCCGGAGCAGGCTATATATCCTGTCCGGGCTTCGCGGTCAAAGCAAAAAAGCGAAACATCAAGGGAGGGCCGGATATTTTTATTACACTTGTATATACATTCGCATCCAGGTGCTCAGGCTTTTTTTATTGCATCTACAGATGGAACAAAAACCCTGCATTATGCCCTTAAAACAGACCCCCCTTCATTCCTGGCACAGGGAACATAATGGCCGAATGGTCCCTTTTGCGGGATGGGAGATGCCTGTGCAATATTCATCGATCATTGAGGAACATAAAACAGTTAGAGAATTTTGTGGATTATTCGATGTATCGCATATGGGTGAGCTTCGCATAAAGGGACCGGATGCAGCCAAATTGCTTGAGACAATGTGCTGTAACCACGTAGAAACCCTGAAAACAGGCAAAATCCGCTATAATGCGGTCCTAAACGAACAGGGAGGTCTACGGGATGATGTGACCATTTTTCGCATCGATGACCTGGAATACTTTATTATTGTTAACGCTTCGAATTCGGATAAGGTTTTCGAAGCCATGGATAGCTATGCGAAAGGCCAAAACCTGGATGTGCAGGTAGTAAACGAAAGTGAAAAGTGGCACCTCATCGCCATACAGGGGCCAGAAGCAGAGACTATATTATCTCAAGAACTGGGCCAGGACCTCTCGGACATAGGTTATTTCGCATTCAAGGATCTTGAGTATTCCGGCAGTCCGGTAGTAGTCAGCCGCACCGGGTACACAGGCGAAGATGGTTTTGAAATACTAAGTGACTCTAAAGTAGGTGTTAAACTATGGGACAAGCTTCTCTCTATTGAGTTGCAGGGACGCAAAGCTCTTCCCATCGGCCTGGGAGCCCGGGACAGTCTGCGACTGGAGGCTCGATATCCATTGTATGGTCATGAGCTTTCAGAAGATCTCACTCCGGTGGAAAGCGGTATCGGCTGGATCGTGAAGGAAAAGGACATCCCCTGCTTCGCAATGGAAAAACTACTGAAGCAGAAGACGGAAGGCACATCCAGAAGTGTTATTGGATTTGTATTAAAGGGCCCTGGAATCCCCCGGGAAGACTACAACGTCTATTCTAACGGAGAAATCATCGGTAAGGTTGTGAGCGGCTCCCATTCACCGGTTCGCAAAGAAGGTATTGGAACTGCATTACTGGAAAGCCCGGCCTCGCAAGAGTTAACAGTGGAGATCAGGCAGAAACAAGTCCCCATAGAAATCGTTGAAGGTCCCTTCGTTCAGGGGACTGCAGGCAAAAAAAGGAAAGACCGGTAACTGTATTTACAATAGAGACCTTCCTCTTAATCTGGATAAAAAGCACCAATCGGAGCGAAATATGTCTAATATTCCTGATAATCTTAAATATACAAAAGACCATGAATGGGCTCTCCAGGAAGGAGATTCAGTCAAGGTCGGAATTACGGACTATGCTCAGAACTCTCTCGGCGATATAGTCTATGTTGAGGTTCGAGAGCAAGGAAACGAGGTAAATCAGGGCGATAGTTTTGGAACCATTGAGTCGGTGAAGGCCGCAGAGGATCTGTACGCTCCCATCAAAGGAAACGTGGCTGAAGTGAACGATGACGTACTAAATGGCCCGGAAAAAGTAAACTCGGACCCCTACGGATCGTGGCTAATCAAGATGACTGGAGTCGACCAGGGAGAATTGGATGCCCTGATGGATCCGGCCGCCTATAAAGAATTCGTAGCTTCTCTCGAAGAATAATCGCCGCCGGCAAAGTTGCGAGGCCAAAGGATCTGTATTGTGTCTAACATTGCATGGCCACTGAAAGCTGGCCAGACACTAGTCCCTGAACCCGCATCCGCTCTAAATGGCATCCGAACCGCAACGGCCCGCATACCTTCTCGGACGACAGGAGCAAACCACCCTCGGGACGCAACTGAATGTGCCTAATCGCGGTGCTGAACCAGTGGCCGCTACTTAACCCTGGCGAATCCGGTGCTCACAACTGGCATGTTTTGTCATTACTACTGCGACTCCCCCACTTCAGGATAGACAGAGGGGCCTGGCCTCAGCTCGTGCGGGCAGATTATGTCTCTTCCTCCAGAGAATGGCCTGCCCCATTGTTCGGTCCAGGCTAGTTTGCCCCCAATTATTATGTCACATCGTGCAACGGAGTGGCTCCTGAGCCGGCATCCGGGGCCCATCAAAGAGATGAAGCCCCGATTATGTCACATCCCAACTCCAGCTTCTGGACCAGAAGCCAGTTTCGAGCCGAAGCGTAGCCGGGATTATGTCGCATTAGGCAGTGATATACTCCCGCATTCCCGGCGGATGTTGGGATGTTGATTCAGGACGGTTTGGCCGGATGATTGCCTGATCTGCGATAGATTGCATCGACACGCAGTCTCCAGTAAGCCCTGTGGGACGGGATTATTTCGCATTACCGAATTAATTCCACTGGACTGCCCTCCAGGTGCAAAGCGGAGTCTTCAGCGCAAATTATGTCACATTGCAGAAAAAGGGTTCTCTCTTAAAAATTCGATCAGCTCAATTCGGCAGCGATCGACCCAGATTCTGTCACATTAGTCAGAAATGCAACTCCCTGAAAGCGTAATCGAATAGTGCAACCGGCGAACCGAATCAGGGGCCACTCTTACAGCGTATAGAGAGAGTGGGCGATTTTCCGAATCGATGGGCTCTCCCTACCCCCGGCGGCTCCGAACACTGGCATCCAGGGTCATCCGGGCGGATCCAGAGTCTCGGGAAGGGCGCCCCCCGGGCCTGAGTGTCTGATAAGCCCCCTCCTGTGCAGCATTCCAAGCATGTGACTTAAAATTTGCTGGCCAAGGTACGCCGTCCTGCAAAAATGCTTTTCATATCGAGACTTTTTGATATGTTGATATGACAGCCCCTTATCAGGAGAGCAAAAGTGAAATATTTTCCCATTTCCCCGGAACAGATGGAGGATCGGCTCCAATCCATAGGATTTTCGAGTACATCTGACCTATTTCGATCCATTCCCGAAGCGCTTCGAGTCCGTACTGATGCCAGGTTGCCAGCTCCGGCCTCTGAAATCGAAATCCGCCGGGAATACCAGCCTAAAGAAAGCGCCGCCATAGATCACAACTTCATGGGAGGTAATGGTCATTACCATTATGTGCCTTCCATCATCGATCCTCTTATTTCCAGGGGAGAATTCCTCACAGCCTATACCCCGTATCAACCGGAGGTGAGCCAGGGCAGCCTCCAGGCAATGTTCGAGTTTCAGTCCATGATGGCAGACCTGATGGGCGTAGAGGTCTCCAATGCATCCCTCTATGACGGCTCCACAGCCATGATTGAAGCGGCCATGATGGCGGTCCGTGTTCGAAGGAAGAATCGAGTGGTATTCGCAGATTCCATCCATCCGGAGTATCTGGAGACAATGCAGACCTACGCCAACAGCGGCGTGTTCGAAACTGCAATGATTAAAACCTCTCAGGATGGCCGGCTGGATATTGCTTCTCTAAAAGAGAATCTGAACGATGACACAGCCGCTCTGGTAATCCAGTCCCCGAACTACTATGGAATCATCGAAGACGTTGCTGCTGTAAAAAAAGAACTGGAACAGCACAACATCCTGCTCATCGTCACGGTAACCGAAGCACTGTCCATGGCTCTGGTCAAGTCCCCTGGAAGTCAGGGTGCTGACATCGTATGTGGTGAAGCTCAGTCTTTTGGAGTTCCACTTTCCTATGGTGGACCCTGGCTTGGGTTTATTGGAACATCTCAGAAACATATGCGAAGCCTTCCCGGTCGATTGATTGGGGAAGCGAAAGATATGGATGGTCGAAGAGCTTTTGTTGTGACTCTTGCAGCAAGAGAACAGCATATTCGCCGACAAAAGGCCACTTCCAATATCTGCACAAACCAGGGACTGATGGCCCTTCGTTGCACCATTTATCTGGAGTTGATGGGTAAGAAAGGACTTCGAAGGGCGGCCGAGCGTAGCGCCCGATTTGCCGCCCTGGGACGACAACTCTTACGGGAACAAACAGATCTCAAGCTAAAGTATCCGGATTCCCCCATATTTAACGAATTCATGATTGAAACTCCGGTGCCTGCAGAAACGGTCTTTGATCGATGCATTAAAGGTTCGAAAATTGCCTGCGGTACGGTAGCCGGTCCAAATCAGTTGCTCATAGCATTTAATGAAACAATGAGCCCCGAGGCAGTGAAGCAATGGGTGCTATCTGTAAAGGCTGCCTCCAAATAGGAACAATCTAAAGCAACAGACTGAAAGAGAGAGTATTATGCTAACAGAAGAAAGAACTACTTCGCTAAATGCAAATTCAAACGGAAAAGATCAGATGCAACTTTCCGTAACCAGAAATGGCCAGATTTATGAGGAACCCTTGATCTTTGAAAGATCCATGGCAGGTCGAGTGGGATTTAGCTTTCCCGATGATGATGAAGGTCTGGAACATGAAGTGGCAGGCTTTTCGCGCGAAGAGGACTCACTGCATTTACCCGAGGTAAGCGAACCTGAAGTGGTAAGGCATTTCACCCGGCTATCAACCTGGAATTATGGCATTGATCTAAACCTTTATCCTCTGGGCTCTTGCAGCATGAAGTATAATCCTCGAATTAATGAAGAGATTGCTGCTTTGCCCCACTTCAAAGATGCTCATCCTTCATTGCCAGTGGCCTACAGTCAGGATGTATTCAAAGTTGTGTACGAACTCCAGGATATGCTCTGCCAGCTCACAGATATGCCAGGGATTACTCTGCAGCCGGCGGCCGGGGCTCATGGCGAGTTAACAGGATTGTTTTTGATTCAAGCCTATCACAGAAAGAAAGGCGAAGAAAGAAAAGTGATCCTGGTACCGGACAGTGCCCATGGTACCAATCCGGCAAGTTGCACTCTTGCCGGGTATGATGTGAAGGAACTGAAGTCCACCAAACAGGGATTGCTGGATCTGGAAGATCTAAAAGCCAACCTGACGGCCGAAGTTGCAGGCTTGATGATTACCAATCCAAACACAGTTGGTGTCTTCGAAACGAACATTCGGGCCATCGCGGACCTGCTGCATGAAAATGACTCCCTACTCTATATGGATGGCGCAAACTATAATGCCATTATTGGCCAGGCATCCCTGGGGGAAATGGGAGTGGATGTTAGTCACTTAAATTTGCACAAAACATTCTCCACACCCCATGGCGGTGGTGGTCCAGGCGGAGCCGCGGTTGTAGTTTCCGATCGACTGAAAGACTTTTTACCCGGGCCTCAAGTTGTGAAAACCGGCGAGGATAGCTATGACCTGGAATCGGCCAAATTCAGCATTGGTCGGATGAAGTCTGGGATTGGTCATTTTGGTGTCCTGCTCAGGGCCTGCATTTTTATTCGAAGTCATGGAAATCAAATGGGCGCCATTGCAGAGCACTCTGTATTGAATGCTAACATCGTTAGAAAGAACCTGGAAGAGCACTTTCAGTTAGCATCGGACAATGACTCCATGCATGAAGTGGTCTTCAGCGATGCACGGCAGAAAAAGACCGGGTTTTCGACCATGGATCTGGCCAAAGCTCTTATCGATTATGGCTATCATCCGCCCACCGTATACTTTCCTCTAAGTGTTCATGGAGCCATAATGATTGAGCCCACGGAATCGGAAAGTCCGGAGACTCTGGATCATTTTTCCGAAGTGATGAAAGACATTGCCAGCCGAATGCAGGCTGGAGATTCCGATCTGTCTGCAGCTCCGCATCGGGCCTATGTGACCCGAATCGATGAGGCATCTGCAGCAAGGAACCCGGTTCTAAATTACTTTACAAAATAACAGCGCAAGGACCAGTGTGAACGGGTATGGAATGGGAAAAGGTTCTACGGGACTCTGTAAAGAATGGTACAATACGAGAGCTCCATCTAAGGCATGTGCCGGTGCTAAAAACCTGCGAAAACTGGAATGCCGTAGAAGAAGTAGGACTGATTGACCATCAGACCCGTTTTGCTCATTACAAAGGCATAATCGTAAAATACGGGGAACGTATTTTTTACGTTCCGGAAAAGCGCATGGAAGCCCTGGCGCCCTACAGGCCCTGGAAAACCAAGGTGCGATTAAAAGTTACCGATCTAGAAAAGAAATAAGCATGGAATACCGGAACCCGGTACCCACTGTGGATCTGATCATCCGTCTGCCAGACGGAGTTGTAATCATTGAAAGAAAAAATGAGCCTCTGGGATATGCACTTCCCGGTGGCTTTGTGGATGAATGGGAGCCTGTGGAAAAAGCGGCCGTTCGGGAAGCGCAGGAAGAAACCGGACTAACCGTTACACTGGATGAACTGTTCTACGTTTACTCCAATCCGGAAAGAGATCCCAGAAGACATACAATATCCGTTGTATTTCTGGCCCATGCAGATGCAAATCCAGTGGCCGGTGATGATGCATCAGCGGTACACGTTGTGCCCGAAGCTGAACTCAGAAATTATGAAATGGCCTTCGACCATGGGACCATTGTCAGCGAATACCTGGAATTCAGACGAAGCGGCCAACGACCATTACACTCACCGACTTAATTTCGACTGAAAACCACGGGCACTAATAAGTAAAGCTCCGCAACGGCCGCAGCCAGCACTATATCCCGAAAACAGCCCGTTGCCCCTGATCCTTTGCCTGGATTCAAAGCCAGGCCAGAACTGACCGCAAATGATTCGAGCAAGTAGGACTCAGTCGGCAAAACTCGGACTCTGGGATCCAGTTTATCTGGCACTAACCTCCGGCGCCGTTTTGGGAAGCCTCCAGTTGCCTTAAGAAAAATGCCATGCTGGACACAACCTGATGCACCCGAAGAGGAAGATCCAGTCCATACTGAACCGTTCCATGGGAAATCAACGGAGTAAGGCAAACCCTTGCTGGAACATGATCCCTTAGATGATCATAGAGCAGCCGGGACTCCCCCGGAGGAATAACATTGTCCCGGTCCCCATGGATCAAAGTAACCGATGCCTGAATATCTGGACAATGTTGAATAACATCAATTCTTGCTGCAATCTTGCGAATCTCTGGATGATTCAGGATTCTATCCTTGATGCTTCGCCTGTAAGATGCATCGTGCAATATACGATAGAACTCCTTGCGAACGGCAGGACTCACATTGGCCAGAACAACAGGCAGTTGACGCGGATTTCTGTTCAGGCCATTGTCCAGAGCAGCCTGTTCAAAGCAATGCCTGAGACTCTGCACCTTCTTGCTTTTACCCGGTAGAAAGTTTTTTAGTACAACAAAAAAGCCATAGGGATCCCTGTCTTCAGCATCGAAGAGATGTTCCACAACAGACATTACGTGTCCAAAGGGCCCCACAAAGAGCATTGCCTTCACACTTCCAGCTGCCTTTCCGGAAGCAGCCACCATAGCCAGTGATCCAGAAAAAGAAGCAGAAAAGACTCCTACCGGCCCCCGATTGTCCAGTTTTGAAAGTGCCATTAGATCATCTTCCATATGATGGATGCTTTCCGGATTCACGGTAAGGTTGCGAATTTCACTGTAATCAGGTAGAATCACTTCATAGCCGTTCGCAGCAAAGGCGCTGGCCAGAACATGAATTCTGGGATCCTCATTTCCCCTGGCAGTCATTCCATGTACGGCCAGAAGGGTTCCTCTAAAAGAACCATCCTCCGGTAGCACCCGAATCGCCTGCCTGCCATTCAAAGTGATGCGGGAATGCTTGCCATAGGAACGGAGACCTCTGAACATGCGGAAAACAATGCTGAGGCCTCGGCTGTAGTATCCCATGGCCCCATCAGCTTATACCAAACTCAGGAAGCAATACAGATTTCAATTATGGACTTGCAGGAAACAGAACGAATGCCCAAATCCGAACGTCTGGGCTGTCTGTATTTGACCTTTCTGCAAAGGCCCGGCGGCTTGAGCTTTGAGGAGATCCGTACCCTTATGCCGCTAGCCTATACTGGCGAACCGGAATCTGCACGTCGGAAATTTGAAAGAGATAAAGAGGATCTTAAAAAACTTGGACTCACCCTGAAGCATTACTCACCAGGTGAAGCTCTTCCGGATCGAATTGGAATGGCAGACAGTCATCTGTATATTCCTGAAGATGTACCGGAGCAACTGGATAGCATTTCTCTATCATCGCGAGAAAGGGAATCACTGGCCTCCCTCCTGCTAAGATCCATTGAGTCCGAAAAAGACAATCAGAGAAAAGAGAATCTAACGTCCATCTACATCAAACTATTCTATAACAATTTACCCGGAGAGCTACCCGGACGTAGTCCACTACTGCGGAGCGAAAGCCAATCTCATCTGTCCCCTCATTTAAATGTGGTGCAGGAATCCCTGATGAAATCCAGGGTGCTGGATGCCCGGTATGAACCCGCGGCTGGAGGTCTGGAAAAAAGGACCCTGGAAGGCCGGGGATTGATCTACTACAGAGGTCGATGGTGTCTGGTGGCCCGATCCAGAGAAAGTGGTCAAATTCGTTTTTATTACCTGGAACGATTCAAGAGCCTGAAGCTGGGAGCGGGCACTTTTAAGCCGGACCCTGGATTTAACCTGAAGTCCATGTCCTTGCATCCGCTGGGCATTGAAATCCATGAAGAACGAACCATCACCGTAGAAATTACCAGAGCCTTTGGTCCCATGTTCTCGAATTTCCTTTCCGGCAATGAAGAAAAGATCAGTCGGAATAAGGATGAATACAAAATCCAGACAACCAATGAGCGAGCCCTTTTCCGATGGATTCTTCAACGTCCAGAATCGTTGATTCGGATGGATTCGGAAGCGGCCAGCAGAATGGATGCTTTCCTGGCAGAAATTGAGGAGCTGTATAAGTAAGATGCCAACTCCGGACAAATTGAAGAGATTGCTGTCTCTCATTCCTGTCATGCATGCCAATCCAGGAATCAAGATTGAAAAGCTCATGTCCCTGAGCGGGTACTCGGATCGAAAGAAGTTTACCGAGGACCTGGATAACCTCATTATGCTGGGTGTTCCCCCTTTCTCGCCCGGCGACTATGTAGACATTGCCATCGAAGGAGATTCGGTGACTCTGGAGTTTCCCCAGGGGCTGGAAAGGCCGCTGGCCCTTTCTGCTCTGGAATGGTCCGAGCTCATAGATGCAATTCAAAAGGATATGTCTTTTCGCACAGATCAGGGATTGAATCAGGAAGAGCTCTCAGGACTGCTGGAAAGAGTGGGCAAAACTCCGGTACTATTTGAGAAGCCTCCTACGGCGGACCAGAGTCGAAGAACCATCGAACAAGCATTGAGTGAAAAACAGGCTGTGATTTTTTTATATCCGGATCGAAAGCAGCAGTCCATGGAAGAACGTTTTGTGGATCCCTGGGCCGTAGTTACTCACCTGGGCTTAATCTATCTCGTAGGATGGGATCGAAACAAAGAGGCTCCCAGACATTTTCGTATGGACCGGGCCGGAGAGATCCGCATCAGCCCGGAAACTAGACTGGAGCCCCCTCCTGCTGACCTGGCTTCCATGATCGAGAACTCCTACATTAAGAATCCTCTGGAAACATCCGGAGATGCTAGCATTGCGTTTCGGGCATCGGTACAGAAGAACCTGCAGCGAATTCTATCTCTGTCATCTGTGAAGGACTATTCGGATCGGCCTGGCTGGAAGAAGGCTCGGTGCTCCATTAGAGATACTGCCTGGTTTAGAGAGGTGATTCGCTCCTTTGGAGAAACCATTGAGATTCTGTCCCCTGAGGAATTGCGCCAGGAAATCCAGGAAGATGTTCATAACCTGAGGCAAAAACTTCAGGCCTACCAGAATTGAACTAAAATTCTATAAAGCCAGCCCGAAATGGAGCCCAGCACCCCGGTCGGCTTTTTCGGGAATTTACATCCAGTCCTCCAGGGTACTAACGTACCTGCCGAAAATGTTACTGTGGCTGTTGCGGAAGAGTACCAGAGTTATTTACAAAGCTTTAGAACCAACCTTGAGGTAGAAAGAGATCTTTCTCCACACAGTGTCAGAGCCTATCTTTCGGACCTGGAAGAGTTTCTGCTATTTCTGCAATCCGAAGATTTGCAACCCGAGCAATGTGATGCCAGGATACTTCGCTCCTTTTTTACAGCTCGCACCGGAGTTGATTTCTCTCGAAATCCTCTAAAGTCCGATCCACGGGCGGTAACCGGAAAAACAGGTCACAGAAAACTATCGGCCAGAAGTCAGGCCAGAAAACTATCCACACTACGATTGTTCTTTCGTCAGTTAATGAAGCAGGGTAAGATCAAATCCAATCCAGCCAGAGATTTGCCCTCTCCCAGATTTTATCGCGCTCTTCCTGGAGTACTGCGTCCTGGAGAACTGGAAAATGTTCTGGAGGCACCCACATCCACTGAATCCATCGAGCCCAATCGAAGACTGCGCAAAGACGTAGGCGAAGCGGTTAAGTCCAGAGACAGGGCTATTTTTGAAACACTGTATTCCACAGGTATGCGAATCTCCGAATTATTGTCCCTCAATCTGGACGATGTAGAAAACCTTCCCGATCGAATCAAGATCACAGGTAAAGGAAGCAAGCAGCGAATTGTATTTGTGGGCGAAGAAGCCAGGCTTGCTCTTGCCCGATACATGAAATTAAGGCCTCAACTACGTCCGGAGAATGGTGCCCTATTTTGCAACGCCAGGGGCGGTCCACTTACTGATCGTGGAGTGCGCGACCGAATGCAGAAGTATGCCCGCCAGCTCGGTTTGAGCAAATTGCATCCACATAAGCTTCGACATTCCTTTGCCACAGATCTATTGAATGAAGGCGCAGACATTCGAGCAGTGCAGGAGATGCTGGGACATAGCAGCCTTTCCACAACGCAGATCTATACATCGGTCAGCAAGGACCGTCTCAGGGATATTTATCGCAACTGCCACCCCAGAGGGCATTGAATCCTTGCGCGAATAGCTACTCCTGGCCTGGCTGTCATGGCTTAGGAGGATCACAACCCTTGCTTTGCCCGGCCCGCTGCCAGATACAATCCCGGGCCATAAATAGACCGACCGGACAGAGTGCTGGGGCCATTAGCTAAGAGATTCCGGTATGAGCCCCGATACACCTGGAGTTACCAGGGCCAGGAGCACAGGACAAAGCCTTATTCTGCTTGTTTTCCTGTAGACTGTGGAAACTCTGACCTTTTGGAGGGTCCGGAATGTCGGAAGCGGAAGAACAGAAGAAGAATAAGAAAGTCAATCGAATGACTTTGCAAGAGATCAATGATGCTCTCAAGAAGACTGAAGAGCATATGAAGGGCAATACAAGTCAGTACGCCCAGGCTCTTCTGGCACGAAAAACAGAGCTAGAAGCGAAATAATGCCAGTGCCCTGAAGGCACTGGCCGTTCATTTCTCCGGGGAACCATTTCCGGTCCCATTTTTCATAATATCGGAATGCTGTAGCGTATCTTATTCGAGAGCGCCCCGGGCTATTTCCCGAACTATCCTAATACATCGAAAAGCTGGCCCGGTTCAGCCATTGTGTTTTCTGTCCTGGGTAGAGGTGCAGTCAAATACAGAAGCATCTTTATGTCCTGCTCGCTAAGAACCTGTTTCATCCGCTCTTCCAGGGTCGCTCTGGTATGATGCAGTAGAAATTCCGAATCCTTCTTAACCTTCTTGCTGCTTTCTTCGGCAGCCTCAGGACGTAGAGTCTCTTCTCCGGGACGCCGCATGGGCATTAAATCCGGCTGCTTATGGCTGGAAATCTCCGGACGAATACGCTCGGAATTCTGTATATTTGCTGGATTCTGTGATGTTCCTACTGAGCCAACCATATCAGGCCTCCACTAAATCCTTCGGAAATGGGAGAAAAAACTTAACTCGGGGCAAACTGGAATTCCGGCATTTTTGGCCTCTAGAAGCCGGGGTCAGGTATGCTACCTGGTTACTATAGAACACTGAAATTTAAGTTATGTCAAGTCCGGGATTAGTGTCCGGGACGAAAATCCAGCATCTGAAACATCATATTGGCGCCCTGATCATCCGAGGAGAGTACCCGACCAAATACGGTAATATCCTGACCTGCTTCCAGCTCCTTCAATCCATCCATGGTTCCGGTATCTGCTCCGCTGTAGCGCATCAAAACCGATTCATCTCGGTCCCGTAACCTGATCCGCAGATCTGCTCCGGTGGATGATGGCCGGGAAGTCTCCACGGATCCCTGCCATAGAAATACAGCATCCCGGTAGCTATAGGGATCATTTTCGATTTCTGCAAGTGTAACGGAGTCGCTAAACCCATCCATTCTGGGAAGAGGAATGGACTGTCGCAATGTCTTGGCCCTTTCCTTGAATACAAAATCGATGTTCGACCGCTCCAGCCTTCCCAGGATTTTTCGAGCCTGGTTTACTCTACCATCCTCTATGGCCATCCTGGCTTTTTCGTAATCTTCTACGGCATTATCTTTGGATTCATAGAAATACTGAAATTCGCCGGCAGCCTCCGGCAATACCGTGCTGTGACCCGGTGGCCTGGGCAGATCCGAATCCATAAGTGGATCCTCCGAACTACCCAGCATTTTCCATATCCCCAGAGACAGAAGTACCAGTGCAATAAGTATGGCTCCTCCCAGGGCCAGCCGGGGACCAACTTTACTGGTTGGCGTCGGGTATGGATCCTCCCCTTCTTTTCGCGCCGGCTTGCCAATTGGCTTCAGTCCTCCTTTACCAGAGGAACCCTGGCTTGCGGTAAGCTGATGATCATCGGACCAATCCGAGCCATGACCCTTACGGTTTTCAGGAGCTATGCCTGGAAAGAAATCCAGGATGCCAGCTCTTTTGCGACTGTATTCTGCCAGAGAGTCCGGGGCTTCCTTTATTTGTTCTATTAATCCGTCGCATCGAGTATCGGATGGATCCAGCTCGAGAATGGAGGTAAGAGTTACCAGTGCTTCTTCCGGCTTTCTGGATTGGAGCTCCAGATAGGCCTGGATATAGCGGCTACTCACTGAATCGCCACCCACATCCATCAGCTCCTGGTAGTATCTTCGAGCCTGTTGAATGTGTCCCAGACCAAAAAGAGAAATGCATGCGAAGTACAGGGACCATGCCCGCTTCTGTGGTATTGAGCTTTCGCTTTTCTGGCTTTCCAGTTCGCTTCTAATTTCGCGAAAGGCCTGACTGTATTCGGCCTCTCGGATCAAATTGCGAACCCGCTCTCTATAGGATTCCATTCTAATGATTCCTGCTTTTGATCAGGCCAGAGGATCCTTCACCGAAAGTATGCCTGCACGAACCAGCTGAGATACAAGGGCATCCATGGCCAGTCGATATCCTCCGGTGCCCAGCCCAACGATTATTCCAGAGGCAATATCGCTTAAATAGGACTGATGTCTGAAGGATTCCCTGGCATATACATTCGATACATGGACTTCGATAAAAGGTAAGTTAACGGCCAGCAATGCATCTCGAATGGCCACTGAAGTATGAGTAAAGCCCGCTGCATTGATGAGAAAACCGGCCACCGGTTCCAGTCGGGCCTGCTGGATTCTATCCACAATTCTACCTTCATGGTTGGACTGAAAATAATCCAGCCTCACTCCCAGGGACCGTCCATGATCTTCCAGCTTCAGGTGAAGTGAGTCCAGAGTATCCGTGCCGTAAATTTCTGTCTCGCGCTCACCCAGAAGATTCAGATTCGGGCCCTGCAATACAAGCAGCGTATTCTTTCCCTCTTCTGAATTTCTTGCAGTGAGCTTTTCCATACCTACAGAGATGTGGCAAAAGGTCTAAAGATCAAGCGAGAATATGATGCCCGGCTCAGTTGCCTACCCGGGTTTAGTTCCATTTATCCTTCTGATCATTCCAGGCGGCCGCAAAATCTTCGTAGGATACCGGAACCGAAAGATCCAGACCATCCTTTCCGAACAGAACAAATCGAATCTGACCCTCTACGTTCTTTTTATCATATTTCATATGCTGCCATAGATCCGATGCTTCCAGACCTGCCGTATCCATGGGAAGGTTCAGACTTTCCATCATTTCCAGGTTCTCCTGGACTAGCTTCGCATCGTAACCCCGGTTGCCGGACAGAAGAAGAGCCGTAACCAGGCCCCGGCTCACTGCCTGACCATGGGAAAACCGGCCATAATCGGTTAAAGATTCAATTCCATGAGCCGTGGTATGTCCCAGGTTCAAACAGGCTCTTAGTCCGGCTTCCTTCTCATCTCTGGCAACTACAAAGGCCTTCACTGCCATGGATTCAATGATTCTAGGAGCCAGAGTCTCTGGATCGCGCACATTACCGGCAGAATGGATCAATGCTTTCCTGAGCTTTCCGGAGGTCTCCAGAGCTGCATGTTTGGCCATCTCCGCCAGACCGCAGGACCATTCTGTATCGGGTAGAGTTTGAAGAGTATTCAGGTTACACCAGACCAGTCCCGGATGATAGAATGCACCCACCATATTTTTCCCCAGACCGGTATTTACGGCAACCTTGCCGCCCACGGAAGAATCCACCATGGCAAGCAATGTGGTGGGAATCTGAATAAAGGGAATTCCTCTGAGAATGGTTGCCGCTACAAATCCTGCAAAGTCGCCCACAACTCCTCCTCCAAGAGCCAGAATGATACTTCTTCGATCCACACCTCTTTCTATGAGGGAATTATACACCGGACCCAGATGATCCAGATGTTTGGACGATTCTCCACCGGGAAAAGATATGGTATGGCAGGGTACGGAAACCTCCAGTGCGGATTCCAGATTCCCGGCTATGTTCAAAAGCTTCTTTTCTGTCAGGATAAATACCCGGGACGGATTCATTGCCTGCAGCCGCTCTTTCAGAGTTGGCCCTCCCTGCAAAGGATTACAGAAGTCATGGGATAGAATGATAGAGTATTCGCTGGAAACGGTTTCTTCGCTTCCGGGCTTTAGATGTAGACGATCCGACTCAAATGGTTCGGTGGAGATTTCCATGATTCCATTTCGCAACCAGGGCCGGGCACTACAACAAAAACCTGTCCGAACATTGTCTGCCACCAAACTCTCTGACTTTGATAATCCAATCGATGGTCCACAGGTCTGACCTTTAACAAGCAGAAAGCGGCGGATATTCCAGCATCAGATCCCCTGAGCGGATCAGGGATCGCGTAATTTTTCCAGCGCTCTCTGGGCCGCTTGCTGTTCCGCCCTTTTACGAGAGCTACCCTGCCCTCGAGCAATCTCCAGCCCCTGCACCATGACTCTGCAGGTGAATTCCCGTTTATGGTCCGGTCCACCCTGTCCTACAAGTTCGTAGACCGGTATGGTATGGCTTCGTTTTTGAATCATTTCCTGCAATGCAGACTTTGGATCCAGAGCTTTTCCAGGTTTGCTCAAGGACTCAATCTTTTTCTGTAACAGGTTCAGTACAAACTTTCGCGTGGTAGAAATCCCGCGATCCAGATAGATACCTGCGATTAATGCTTCAAATCCGTCTGCCAGATTGGACGGTCTACGGGCCCCACCGCTGTTTCGCTCACCGCGACTCATTCTCAGAACGGATCCAAGACGAATAGCACGGGCCGCTCCGGAAAGAGTCTTTTCTGATACAGCTGCAGACTTGATTCTGGCCAGCATTCCTTCCTGATAATCCGGATATTTTCTATAAAGGAATTCGTTTACAATGAAACCAAGAACAGAGTCACCCAGGTACTCCAGTCTTTGATTATCTTTCTGGGATCGGCCTGGTTCTTTCGCAAATGAGCTGTGAGTGAGGGATTGGTTTAGTAGCTTGAGATCCTTAAATCTAATGCCGTTTCGCTCGCAGAACTCCTGCAATTCTTTGATTCTGGCGGGCTCGAGCGGCCCTTCAGAACGACTCATTACGGGGCTCCAGTTAGATTGATAGGCGGGATATCAAACACTTTGTCAGTGAATTACAGAGCATTGCGCCTGCAAAGAGAGAAAAATAGTGAAGAAGGCCGGTTATCTTCTCAATTGTTCAATGGCCCGGAGGCTTAACTGAGAATTGAGGCGGATAAACGGCCTCCTTCCAAATGTTTTCCAGTTACCTGGATTAGCTTTGATGTTCTTCGATGTATTTGATTACATCACCAACAGTCTGGATCTTTTCAGCGTCTTCGTCAGAGATTTCAACACCGAATTCTTCTTCTAGAGCCATTACCAGCTCTACAGTGTCCAGAGAGTCAGCACCAAGGTCATCGATGAAGTGAGCCTCGGGAGTAACTTCGCTTTCGTCAACTCCGAGCTGTTCTACGATGATACCTTTTACTTTTTCCAGCAAATCAGCCATGATTTTGCTCCATTCTTTAAGATTCTTTAGATTCGCTATGCGAATCGGCACTCGCAACCTTCACTGAGGCCATCTTCGACGCAAGTGGAAAAATGAAAAAATTTCCGAACCGGTGGTTTTTTTTACTCCGGACGGAAACCCCCTCCATTTATGTCGAGTACATGAGCCGTAATGAAAGATGCCATGTCCGAGCATAGAAAGGCTACACCGTTTGCTATGTCCAGAGGTTCTCCAGCGCGACCGAGAGGAATTTTCTTCACCATCTCATCACGGATTTTATCCGGAATGGCATCCGTCATATCGGTCTTTACAAATCCGGGGGCGATCGCATTGCATCGAATTCCCCGAGAAGAGCCTTCCAGGGCCACAGTCTTGGTAAAACCGATCACACCGGCCTTGGAGGCAGAATAATTGGCCTGCCCCGGATTTCCATTCTCACCAGCGATGGAGCTGATGTTAACAATGCTACCGGAACGAGCTTTCATCATTTGCTTGAAAGCTGCCTGGGTGCAGAGGTAGGTACCGGTCAGGTTTACGGCAATGACTGCATCCCATTGCTCCTTTTTCATTCTCATCAGCAGGGTATCTTTGGTGATTCCTGCATTGTTCACTAGAATATCGATCTTTCCCAGAGTGGAAATGCAAGTTTCGATAAGCTGCTCAGCAGGCTCTTGCTGTGAAATATCCCCGGCAAAATGCCCGGTTTTGACTCCGCGGGAAGATGCAATCTCTTCTGCTGCCTTTTTGGCTGCATCGTCATTGATATCGTTAATGATTATGTCGGCTCCAAGTTCAGCCAGTCGGTCTGCAATGGCATACCCAATTCCACGAGCAGATCCGGTTACCACAGCGGCTTTTCCTTTCAGATCAACCATGATATTCTCCTATTTTTTGATTGGTCAGGGTTACCAGAGCGATTATTGGGTCAAGCAAGCAAAGAGTCGCATAATTGTAATTTCCCTCCATAGAATTGGAACCCTGCTCGTCCGATAATAAATCTATCTGCCAGTGGGTCCTGGGTGTATCTTTCGCTACAGATACAAAAATCTGGGCAAAAGGACCGCCAGTCGAGAAAATGGTCATGCGCACAGGCGGATTGCATTACCCGAGAAATATACAGGGGATGATCCGGAAGATCGTCAAATTTCTTCCGGTTAGAGCGAAAAGGTAGAAAAATGAAAGTCATTGAGACCAGCGCTGGCGCCGTCTATATACAGTATAACCTCAGATTTCTTGCCCGGGACCCGGATTTCGCACTTCTACAGGAAATGCGTCGATGGAAGATGAACGGTATTAAGAACGTCCTGATTCCTGAGTTCGAGCATTCTTCTCTGCCCGACCGATTGCAGATCATTCTAAAAGCTGAAGGCTTCCTGATTCGAGTTATTCCAGACAGCGAAAGATTCGAAACCATGGATCTATCCGTTCTGGATTCGGTGGATCATCGTCCTGCAATCTTCCTCTGTAACCCCGAAAGTTCTGAGCTTATTGAACCGGCCGTGGCTGAACTTTTGCGCAGGCGCCAGGGAATCACAGTTCGGCAGGCTCTGGAATGGATGCATCCTGAATCGGAGCAGGAGGGGCATCGAGAAGAGGCGTCTGATTTTGACGGGACCGGCCAGCCAGCCCACCACACAAACGGCGTAGCTTCCGATACAATGGTCTCTAAAGAAGAAACTTCGAAAGAGCGACCTGTAAAACCTGTTTCAGTGGAACCTTCTGCCAGAACGAAAGAGCCGCCCGTTTCTGCTCCCGCAGAAGAGAAATCCGTAAAACCGGAGATTACCGGTAAGGCTACACCGGCTGCCATTCCGGAAAAAAAGACGGAAATTGCTGCCGCTCCAGAAATCACACCTCCACCGGCGGTAAATGAATCCAGAATCGGTATTCGAGTTAAGCTCATAGGAATCATAAGTGGATTGCTCATTGCCTCACTCACAGGTATGATTTTCCTGGCCACCTACTTCTTTCGCACAGATACAGAACGCAGAATTCAGGAGACTAACCTGAGTATTACTTCTGTAATCGGTCAGAAAATCGTTTCAGAAATCGATAACTTCAAGTATAGAGCTGTTCTGGCAGTTACCGGTGGGCAGACAGATGATACTGAGAATTCAGTGCAACTGGGTCCTATATCCAGTATTCGAGACGAAAGGCCCACTCAAGTTAGAAGCATTCCTCAAGACAGAAAGAATATTTTCCTGAGAAATAACGATTCGGTGCTATACCTGGCAGTCGTAAGCAGGGATAATCTCTCCCTAAAATACGAAGACGAAATCTTTAATGAAGTGGCCCTTCAAAACCGGGGGCTGGATAAGCAACAGATTCAATCTCAATTGCCCGTATATGCAGAAGAGTTCCTTCCGTCCACAGCCGGTGCTACACTTGTTAAGAATATTAGCCCGGCCCTGAGAACTCCTGTGGTGGCCCTCAGTTTCCCCCTGGAAGGGCATCAAGGACAGGCCGTAATTCTATTCATTGATTCTCGTAAGTTTACTGAAAGCTTCGAAGGCACTCAGAGCGAAGAAACTGAAATCTACATGGTGGATGGCGATGGTAAGATCATAGCCCATGGAGAAACGGATCTAATTCTTTCCGCTCAGTCCATGCGCGACATCCCTATCGTGCAATATATGCTTGAAAGCAAGGTAAATAGTCAGGTTTCGCGCTACGAGTTCCAGAAAGAAACCTACCTGGGCTCATTTCAGAAGCTGGCCGTGGGGAATCTGGGTATTATTTCCGTAGTTAAAGAAGAAGTGGCCATGGCCCAGGTAAACCAGACCCAGAGAAGAAACTTCATCATTATGGGAATCGTTCTGGTTCTTTCAGTTCTGGTAGTTTATTTCTATGCTCGTAGTCTTTCGATCCCCCTTCGTCAACTTGTAGGTGCAACTCAGCAAATTGAAGAGGGACAGTATGAATTCGCCCTGAAACCAAAAACTCGAGATGAGGTGGGCGTTCTAACCGCTTCCTTCCTGAAGATGGCCAGCGGTCTTCAAGAAAGGGAACGGATGAAAGATGCATTCGGTAAATTCGTAAACAAAGAGATCGCAGAGAAAGCACTGAAAGGTGAAATCAAGCTCGGTGGTGAAAAGAAGCATTCGGCTGTATTCTTCTCCGATCTCCGGGGCTTCACTGCTATGTCTGAAAGCATGGAGCCAGAAGAGGTGGTGGAATATCTTAACGATTATTTCTCTGCCATGGTTGCCTGCGTGGATGAAACCAAAGGCGTGGTGGATAAATTCATCGGAGATGCCATTATGGCTACCTGGGGCGCGGTGGTTTCCCATGGAAATGATACAGAGAATGCTGTAAACGGAGCTCTGCGAATGAGAGCGGCTCTAATCGAGCTCAATGTACGTAATCGGGAACGGGGCAAGCCCATCGCACGATTTGGATGTGGTATCAATTCAGGACCTGTGATTTCGGGGCAGATCGGTTCCGAACAAAAGCTGGAGTTCACGGTTATCGGAGATACAGTGAATCTGGCCAGCCGAATCGAAGCATTGAACAAACCATTTGGCACGGATATTTTGATTTCTACAGATAGCTATGAAGAAGTGAAAGATGTCTTCAACGTGGAGAAGATGCCGGCCATTAAAGTAAAAGGTAAGGAAAAGGCGCAAACAATCTACTTTGTTCTGGGGCGCAAGGATGATCCAAATTGCCCCACCTCTCTGGACGAAGTTCGCAAGATGGCTGATATTGAAGTAAAAGGAGTCGGCCCCACAGGCGACGTGGTGGCAACCGAAGGCGAAGAGAAGTATGAAATTCTCGAAGGGTGATTGGACATTCACCATCATTGCCATATTACTGCTTTTTCTACTGTCCGGAATTCTGTATCTGGACTTTACGGCCGGTTTGCAGGCTGGCGATCGCCAGCAGGTAGGTGTTCTGACGTTTAAGCGCCGGACCGCAGAGCGAAAGTACTCGGGCTCCACCTTATGGCAGGGTATGGAGCCCAGCGTAGCAGTCTATAATATGGAAATATGGACGCCATTCGAACTGCCGGTGATTCAGAAGCCACAATTACACTAAACGACGGCACCAGGATATCTCTGGAAGACAATACAATGATTGTCTTGAATTTTACAGAAGATCAACCGGCCATCGACTTCGGTTACGGTTCCATGCAGGCCGAAGCAACAGGCGATAGTGACCTTGAAATCAACTCCGGCGATAGCACCATCAATCTATCGGATTCTGAAGCCCGCATCAGTGGTAGCGAAGGAGACCTGGAGCTTCAGGTGCAAAAAGGGGAAGCCAGGCTCAAGAAAGGAGATGAGGAAAAGACTGTAGGCGAAAATGAAATTGCTGGCATGGATGCCAACCAGGTCCGGGTAGAAAAGAATCCTTTATCTTTGATTTCGCCAGCAGACCAGAGTCGATTCTACACTCGACAGAGTCGTGAAGCGGTGAACTTCCAGTGGAAGTCCGACGGCCCGGTTACTCTGCAGGTGGCCAGCGATCGAGGTTTTTCCAGCATCGTTGCCCAGGCCCCCCGGGGAGATGGAAATGCAAGTGCAGCAATAGGACCGGGAATCTATTACTGGCGTGTCCTGAAGAATGGTCAGGCTTCGCCTATTAGACGTTTCGCAGTGTATCAGGAGCAGTCACCGGTATTGCAGATGCCTCTGGGCGGAAGTGAATTTACCTACCGCGACAGCCCTCCCCCGGTTCAGTTTCTATGGTCCAGACTGGATGGGGTGACTTCCTACAGGATTGTAGTATCTCAAAGCCAGAATCTATCCAATCCAATTATCAATGAGCAGCTGGTAGTAAATAGCATAACTCGAAACCTGAGTCCAGGAACCTATTACTGGCAGATTCAACCCATCAGTTCTGCAGAAGCCTCCGTTTCAAGTAGCGGCATAGGATCATTCTCTGTCTCTCAACAGGATAACGTGTCAGCTCCCATACCCTTGAGTCCTGTAAACTCCACGTTTGTCCAGGCATTGCTTGAAAAGAATGGATTGACCTTTAGCTGGAAACAGGACTCGGAAATTCGTTCGGTTAACTTTCAGCTCGCAGCGGATGGAAACTTTCAGAATGTTCTGACATCATCCACTGTGGGTAGCAATGTTTTTAGATACACTGGCTCCCTGGAACCGGGCACCTATTACTGGCGACTGACCGGAGAAGGGTTTAACAGCTCTCGCATAGCTCAATTTCAGATAGCAGAAAAAGAAAGACTTCAGACCGTTTTACCAGCCCCTGGAAGCAGCCTCACATCCTTACAACAGGACGTTCAGGTTCGTTTCGCCTGGAAAGGTCCGGCGGGCAATTACAGACTTCTGGTCTCGAACAATGCAAACCTGGAAGGGGCCCGGACAGCCAGTACATCGGATCGATCTGCCATTGTGCCAGGACTGGACCAGGGCACCTTTTTCTGGAAAGTACAGAGACTCAGCTCCGATGGAGATGTGCTGGGAGAAAGCGCTATTTTGAACTTTAAGATAGAAAGAAAGCTGGATAAACCGGACCTGATCTATCCTGTACCTGGATCCACGGTGGATATGACCGAACTGGATAAGATTGTATTTCGGTGGAAACCTGTAGAAGGAGCCAGAAGCTATACCATTAAGCTGTATATTATGGACGGAACCGGCCAGAGACAGCTAATTACCAGAAATGTTGTGGGCACTCAGTTTCAATTTGATGATTTGAGCCAGCTGGATACGGCTCTATTCCGGTACACGGTAGAAGCCAACGCCCCCGGGCTGGACGGCGAGCCAGCGCAGGCAGCATTTAGAATTTCTTTGCAACTGGACAAGAAACCAGAGTTTATTACACCAGAGGTTATATTCAAATAGCCATGATTTTTCGAGCGCCCCGAGCAAATATTGCCGCCTCAGATAAAATGAGCCGGAATGCCACAAATACCTGTCTGACAGACGGATATCGTGCAACCTTTGGCTTCCGGGCCTTCCTGATCTCAAAAAAGTATGCAGTGGGAGGTTCAGGCAATCTTAGATCTTTCATTTTGCTCATTGCCTTACTGCTTTTTTCGATGCCCGCTCTGGCAGAAAGCCCCGGTGATGAGAAAATCATCGAAGGACGTCAGGAGAATCCCAACCTGGCCAGTCTGTCTGTTTTGATGGAATGGACTTCGGTCAAGATTGCCCAGGAATACGTATTCCAGGTGGCTGATTTACGAGGTCGGATACTGATCGATAAAAGCGGCCTGAAGGATCCAAATGTAGAAATCAAGCTCAAACCAGGCAGATACCAGCGCCGAATTGGTATCGTAAACAAATTTGGAAAGATATCATTCTGGTCTCCCTGGGAAACCTTTCGCCTTGTAAAAACCGAAGACCCTCGTATGAAAGAACTGACTCTGGGAGATCATACCCCGGGGCAAAGTACACGAGTCATTGTATCTGGTGAAAACCTGGATGAGTTCACCGAGTTCGAAGCAAGTTCTGGAAAAAAGAAAGTAAAAATATGGCGTAAAGAAGTCCTGCCCGATGGCAAGGTTGCCCTGGATGTAGATACAAGCTCTCTGGGTAATCAGGCCGAGGTAGACATCGAGGCCAAAAACCCGGGCCGGGATCCAGACACAGTAGAATCTGCACTTGTTATTGATGGAAACGAAGCCTCCGTGGGCCAACCGTCTCTGGCCAGCGCCTGGGGACTGGACCTGGATATGCCAGATGGCTACACCTGGTTAATTCCTGGCTACAACCAGTTCGAAAGAGGCGAAACCATGAAAGGCTACCTGATTTCAGGTGGTATTCTGTTCTTTGGGGCGGCCTCTCTTTATTTCGCAAATGAAGCCAATACAGTGGCATCATCTACTACGGGTGATTTTTCCCAGCAAATATTCGCCAATCCTCTGATATACAATGCAGTGGTCCCCAATCTTTCCAACACAGAATTCAATGTTTTGCGATTCCAGCAAAATCAGACCTATAATGCCAACTCGGATTCTTATAACTTCAATAAGAATGCCAGCTACATGTCAGCCGGTATTGCACTTTTAATCTATGGCTACCACCTCTGGGATGTGATGAGCCATGATTCGCCGGATGGACTGGCCTTAATCGCAGAGCCTCGATCATTAAAACCGGATTCGGCAGCGCCTGCACAATGGAATCCCACTTCCGCCTATTCGCCCCAGCAGCGCAGACTGACCGAAACCTATATGGGCGCCGGATATGCGATTCATTTCTGATTCTAGAGAATGGTTCTCAGATAGCCCCAGAATAGAACTGCAAAACCGCCCACTTCTCCGAGAATCAAAAGCACCATAGCTCCATGAATCATAAATGGTGGCATTCTCCAGGAACCAAGTGTATAGGGTTTACGAAATTGATTGTCGGTATCGCCCAGGATAGCATGTATCAAGTAGGTAAACTGAGCGAATATGAAAAAAGTAATCACCGCAAGTACCGACAGGATCTCAGTGAAGTCCGATAAATTGCTTAGCTCCACAAATTGTGCCAGCAACAGGGATGCGAAACTATAAAGTAGCGCTGCCCGATGCAGAATGTTTACGTACTCCGGCGCCTCTGCCTCAGCAGAGCGAAGAATTCCTCCGTACTTCCAGATTCCAGACAACAGACCTGCAAGAAAGAAAGAGCCCGCCGCCACGTAGCAAATGTGCATTGCATTCATTTTATTATCCGTCCTTTTTGCGCGGCCACTTACTACTGGCCAACGCTATAGCAATCATGCCATGAAATGCAGTTAAAATCGACTGAAACTATAATCTGGGTCTCCCAATTCTGGAACTTCAGTGCAAATAAAGGCGGCAACGAAGTTTGGACAGGGATTTCAGTGGCAAAAGCTAAACAGAGCGATTCTCTCTTTGCCGGTATTGCCCGGGGGTAACTCCGGCAATTCCTTTGAATGCTCGGTTAAAAGAAGACTTTGAATTGAATCCCACAGCAAGTGCAACGGACAGTATACTTCTATCTTTTTGCTCCAGAAGCATATTGCAGGCAGCCTCCACCCGGTGCTGATTCACAAACTCTGCGAAGCTCATATCCAGATGGGAATTTATCAACTCAGAGAGCTGATGGGGTGTTAAATCCACTGCATCAGCCAATCCTGCAAGTCGCAGATCCTCATCTGCATAGTAGGACTCCTCCCCCATCAATCGATTGAGCTTCTCCAGAATTCCTTCCACGTCCAGTCCAGATAGTTTACTTTTTGCGTAGCGCACCTTCTGGATTGCTTCGGAAAACTCAAACATGGCCGAGGGCTGAACACGGGAGAAAAAGAACACAGCTACGGCTGCCAGTGTATGAGACCATACAGAAGCGCGAAACAGCCAGGTAATTGAGAATAAGTATCCTGCTATATCCGCCAGAATCATTAGCCATACATATAGTAGAAGAATATGCGCGAATGGCTTGATTTCAGAAGGTAGACTTTGAAGAGCTCTTGCTCCCTCTCCGGAGCTTCGTAGTGGAATCCATAGCGAATAGGCAAGAATGAGAGCCTTGGGACCAATGACCCAGAGGACAAGAAACCATCCCTCCGTACTGCGCTTTGATTCGAAGATTTCCAGGATCAATGCAATCAATGCTTCCGGCTCAGAAGAGACCCAGAACAACGGCAATGCAGCAAACACTGGAAAAAGAAAGTGCAGATATTCGAATCGCTTCCACTGTAATCCGGCCAGACGATCATAGTATGCCATGATCACAGGACCTATGGCATACATGATTGGCAAAAAAAGAACATAGTAAAAGGGAGATGGAACAAACAATCCGGAAAGAAAGAAGGCCTCCCATATCAAGCGCAGCCCGGACATACCTACAAAGGCCACGGCAATGAAGCTTCCTGCATTTCTTCCAGGAATTGCCAGACTCATAGCCCAGGTCAGACAGAACAATCCGCCAAAGCCAGCCACCGAATAATCGAATAAAGAACCGGGCATGGGATAACCTGGGTACAGGCAATGTATAGATGCAACTACAATGAAATATTTTTGGGAGCCAGCATGGGATTGGATGACCAATACAGACAAATGAGAGCCCTCAGAGTCACCATACGAGCAAGCAGCGTAGCTCAATCTGGCTGGATCATTCCCCGGGACAATTAAAAGCCAGAATTTCCCGCATCTTCCGGGTCAATCTGTTTGAGAACCTTTGCCTTCCCTGTAAAATCCTCACCAATCAGTACATTCACTACTATGCCCTTTCCGCCCACAATGTCTCCATGTAGGACATTGATCTTGGCCTGTCCATCCAGGATATTTCCACGCATTACTTCTATTTGAAGGCCAAATGTTTTATGCCCTTTAATATCCCCTTCCAGGTAGCGAATACTTAGATTTCTACAATCTTCCAGATCACCGCGGACATAGGTATAAGTCTGATTCTTATCTCTGTAAAGATCTTTGTTAACTACCAGTACTTGCGGATCTTCGGATTCAGACTGACAGCTGGATAGTATCGCAACTGTAACAAGTAGTGTTAGAAAAAAGTAGCAGGAACGTCGACAGAGGAGCATAAACAATCTTTTAGAGAGTGATCCACAAGACTACCATTCTTCAGGCATGTTTGCGAACCAGGGTTTCAATTTTATGGTTCATCTCTTTTTCCGCATAGTCCCAGACCAGTCGCACCGCATTTTTATAGGCCTTGGCGTTCGAGTTTCCATGACCTATGACACAGGCACCATTCACGCCCAGTAGAGGTGCGCCGCCATATTCGGTGTAATCCATACGTCGTTTAATTTCTTCCAGAACAGGCTTCAATAAGTATGCTCCGGTTCTGGCCAGAGAAGAACCTGCAATCCCTCGCAGAAGGATGGTAAAAATGGAGCCTGCAAGACCTTCCGTGGCCTTCAATAATACGTTGCCCATGAATCCGTCGCAGACTACCACATCTGCTTTTCTTGGAGTCCCACCATATATATCCCTTCCTTCAATATTACCTATGAAGTCATAGGGAAGCTTGGCCAATCTCTGGTAGGCAGAAATGGAAAGTGCATTTCCTTTTTTCTCTTCTTCGCCGTTAGAAAGTAATGCTATTTTTGGAGATTCCACTCCCAGGATTTCCCGGGCATAGAGTTCTCCCATGATTGCGAATTGCACCATCCATTGTGGCTTTACATCCACATTTGCGCCGGAGTCCACCAGTATGGTAGTACCTCCGTCTTCTCTTGGAATGGGTGATGCTATGCAGGGCCGACTGACTCCCCGAATTCGCCCCATCTCCATAAGAGCTGCCGCCATGGTAGCTCCGGTATTGCCGGGCGAAAAGAAACCGATGGCTTTTTGCTCTCGCACCATGCGAGCGGCCACTACGACAGATGAGTCTTTTCTTGTGCGAACGGACTGAGAAGGAGAATCACTCATTCCAATTACATCGCTGGCTTCTTCAATTTCCACCATGTCCCGATCGTAGGAATGCTTTTCCAGGATGGCTTCCAGTTTTCCGGTATCGCCTACCAGAATAACTCTAGCCCCATATTCGCGGACCGCAGCCAGGGCTCCACTCACAGCAGGTTCCGGGCCCAGTTCCCCACTCATGGTATCCACGGCTACGCTCACGGACGTATAGAACGATGCCAGGCACAGGCGGTCAATCGCTTTCGACGGATAATCGGAAGGCTCAGTTGAGATTCGCCTGAGCGGCAGGTTTTTTCGGAAGGAAAGGTAAACCTAAAACACAAATAGGACATTGCCATTGCAACCGTATGGCCAGCAATGGCTTTGAAAGTATCTGAGTTGCTGAAGAACGGTTATGCGCCGGTCACAGGCGTGCGCGGTTCCAGGACTATACGATCCTTATACCAGCCGCAGGTGGGGCATACTCGATGCGGCATGATGAAGGAACCGCAATTCTTGCATGGAGCCAGGTTCGGCTTACCGATTGCGTGATGAGCTCTTCTGGAGCGGGTCTTCTGCTTGGATGTTTTTCTCTTAGGTACTGCCATATGCTCCCCGAAAGGCCAAGAAATTCGCACCTGAGTGCCCATACAAGGCTTTTTCCAAAAAAACTGGACCGGACAGGGAGATTCTAGATCTCGTTTTAACAATGTCCCTTCTACAACGCCTTGAGGCGCTAAATGATAGAGCCGCATCCGGCCTCAGCCAATGTGAGGACCCTACCCAACTGGAGTCTCTCTATCATGAGATTCTGGGCAAAAAGGGAGAGCTCACAGAAATTCTAAAAGGCATCAAAGACCTGAGCCCGGAAGAAAAGAAGCATGCAGGCTCCAGAGCAAACGAAATTCGATCTGAGCTGGAAAAGCGATTCAAGGAAGCACAGCAAGAATTGAAGGCTCGCGCCCTGCAGCAGGCCCTGGAGAACGAGACCTATGATGTTATGCGCCCAATTTCTTTCCATGCAGGCAGTCTACATCCGATTTCAGAGGTTCAGTACCAGGTGGAGGAAATCTTTTCCAGCATGGGATTTAGAATCATGGATGGGCCTGAAGTGGAAACCGATGAAAGCAATTTTGGAGCTTTGAACTTTTCCGATGATCATCCGGCCAGGGATATGCAAGATACGATCTGGGTGGAGGGCGGCAACCTGCTACGAACTCATACTTCTACAGTGCAGGTTCGCTCCATGAAAATGCTGGAGCCCCCTTTTCGCATTGTGGCGCCGGGCAGGGTCTTTCGCTTCGAACAAACGGATGCCAGTCATGAAACAACATTCCATCAGGTGGAAGGCATGATGGTGGATAAGGAAGTTTCCGTATCTCATCTTATCTATGTAATGAAGACCTTTCTGCGCCGCTATTTTGAAAAGGATGTGGAAGTGAGACTACGACCGGGCTATTTTCCTTTTGTAGAACCGGGCTTTGAACTGGATTTTAGCTGTCTGGTATGCGATGGAAAAGGCTGCTCTGTATGCAAGCATTCCGGATGGGTTGAAATCATGCCCTGCGGGCTGGTGCATCCTAATGTACTTTCCGCCGGTGGAATTGATCCAGACAAATGGCAGGGATTCGCATTTGGCCTTGGACTCAGTCGACTGGTCATGATGAGACACAAGATCGAAGACATTCGTCATCTATTGTCCGGGAACATGCGATTTTTAAAAGCGTTCAGCCAGGGACGTTAGGAAGCCAGGAAATCAAAATCATAAAGCCGTCCTACTAGAGAAGAAGAAATCTATGAAATTATCATTAAACTGGATCAATCAATACATCAAAGTCGCAGACATTCCTCTCGATGACCTGGTCAAAAAACTGACCCTGTCTACCTGCGAAGTGGAAGAGGTAATTCCTGCTTTTCCTGATCTGGATAAACTCATAGTAGCCCGGGTTGAATCTCTGGAAAAACATCCAGATGCGGACCGATTGAATGTCTGCCAGGTATTTGATGGAAAGAACAGATTGCAGGTGATTTGCGGCGCTTCCAATGTTCGGGCCGGGATTCATGTAATGTTCGCGCCGGTGGGCATTACTCTTGAAAATTCTCAGGAACCCCTGAAAATAGAAAAGCGAAAGATTCGCGGAGTGGAATCCAGCGGCATGATCTGCGCTCCTTCGGAAGCGGGAGCTGAGCTACTATTTCCCAACCGAGAAGGGATTCTAATTCTGGATGATGAAGAACTGATCCTGGAAAACGGACCAGCCAGACCGGAAAAATACATTGGCAAACCGGTTTCCAGTCTGCTTCCAGTCACCGATACAATTCTGGATATAGACAATAAGTCCATTACCCATCGTCCGGATCTCTGGTGCCATTTTGGATTCGCCCGGGAAGTGGCTGCGATCTACAGGCGAGACCTGATCTTCGATCCCCTGCAGACTCAGGCGCCATCCTCTATTAAGGCTCTGGAAAGCTACAAGATTGAAATTCGAAGCGAAGCTGCCCTGGGCTACAGTGGACTGTCTGCCACAGGAATCAACGTAGGCCCTTCCCCGCTCTGGCTTAGAGCCAGGCTTGCAGCCGTAGGACAGAAATCCATCAACAACATTGTGGATGCCTCGAACTACGTTATGCTGGAACTGGCGCAGCCCAACCATGCATTCGATCGTAAGAAGTTAAATTGCAGCACCATTGCAATAGATAAAGCGGGCAAGAATGTGAAAGTGGATACTCTGGACGATGAATCCACGGAAGTACCGGAGAACTCTGTTTTGATTCTAGCTGAGGGTGGCTCACAGAAGAAGTCAAAACCGGTGGCTGTAGGCGGAATCATTGGTGGATCGGAAACCGCCATTTCAGATGAAACCACGGAGATCTTTCTGGAATCGGCCACGTTCCCCCGGGAGTTAATACGACGAACTCTTTCCCGACTGTCCAACCGGACGGACTCTGCTGTAAGATTTGAAAAAGGTCAGGACCCGGCGAAAATGATTCCTGCTCTCTATCGTCTAAGCGAAATCATTTCCAGGGTCAGTCCGAAGGCTCGCTTTGGCTCTGTGGTGAAATCCGGAGATACCAGGGGGCAGAAAAATACCATCAAGACATCCCTGGGATTCTTACAGAGTCGACTGGGCTTTCCTATTTCTGTTCGGGAAGTATCAGAAACTATGCAACGGCTATTCTTCCAGGTGTCTATCAACGGTCAGCTCCAGGAGAATTCTGTGGGCTCAGCGAAGACCGGTAACTCTAAGCAGCCTGCGAAAAAGGCTACAAAAAAGAAAACTGCAAAAGGTAAAGCCTCGGTTAGCAGTTCGAAAAAGAAATCCGCTTCAGCAAGCGAAGATGTTCCGGAATCTGTAGAGCTTAAGTTCACCGCTCCCACTTTTCGATCCCAGTACGATGTTTCCATCCCGGAAGATATCATAGAAGAACTGGGTCGGATCTACGGTTACGATAATATTCCTGAAAAGGGACCGGCACCGGAACTGATTTCAGTCCCTCTCAATGAAAAGAGAAATCTGGAAATACAAATCAAGAATACGTTTCGCAGCCATGGATTCTACGAAACCCTGAACTATTCCTTCTGCTCCCAAAAGGATAACCAGCCCTATGGAAACCCGGGCCTTCGTATTTTGAACCCTGTGAATGCTTCCCAGGATCGAATGAGGCTTTCGCAGATTCCCGGTATTCTCAGGCAAGCAGCGTTGAACCAGAACAGGTTTGACTCTGTGCGATTACTGGAGCTGGGTCGGATTTTTGAACCGCCGAAGGAGCTCACCAGGTCCGCAGAAAAGAACCTACCTCGGGAAAGAAATCGTCTTTCTTTTGTATCTCTACCGGACGAAGAAAAGAATGCTTCCGAATCGACCGCCTTTGATGAATTCCTGAGAATGCGTTCAATCCTGGAAGCATTCCTTGCCGGTTGCAATGTTCAATATGAACTGAAAATCCCGGAGCAGAAGCAATTCTATCTGCATCCTGGATGTCAGCTGGAGATTCGCCTGCCGGCAGACAAAGCTACATCCCAACCGCACGCAGAGACCCTGCTGGGCTACGGCGGATTGATCCATCCAGGGTATGCCGGTTCATTCGAGCTAAAGCGTCCTGGCACTCTGTTCGATCTGGATTTTGATGTTCTTCAGGACCGGGTCGCTTATCAAAGCAGACAATCGTTCTATCGCCCTCCGGGCAACCAGCCAGATTCTCTATTTGAGTTTACCGTTGTTCTAAAGAAAGACGATTCCACGGCAAGACCGCTGGCAATTGTAGAGGCCCTGAAAATTCAAGAAATCCAGGATATCGCTTTAAAGACCATCTACCGGGGAGCCCCTCTGGAGGCGGATGAGATGGCCGTTAGCTACAGGGTACGAGCTTCAAGACACAATGAGACCCTGGCCGGCAAGGATAGTCAGAAGATTCTGGACTCGATAATCGCAGCCCTGGAATCAGAAAAAATACCGCTTAGAAGCTAATTTTATCTTATCTTTTCGAGATGGAAATTGAGAAACGGGAAAGTCCCATTGATCTTGTACTGGAGCCAAAGACCAGCGACATAGGAGGCGGCTTTCTGGTACGGCGAACCCTGCCTTCCAGATCCCGGCGAATGGTCGGTCCCTTCATTTTCTTTGATCATATGGGGCCGGTGGAATTTCCTCCGGGGAAAGGAATGAAAGTCTTGCCCCATCCACACATCGGACTGGCAACTGTGACCTATCTATTCGACGGAGAAATCTTACATCGAGACAGCGCTGGCTTTACGCAAGCCATTCGCCCTGGAGCCATCAACTGGATGGTGGCAGGTCGAGGGATCGTTCATTCTGAGCGAGTCAGTCCTGAAATTGAAAGATCCGGCCAGACAATTCATGGTATTCAGCTCTGGGTGGCACTGCCTGAAGCCTCAGAAGATATGGAGCCTGCATTTTTCCATCATTCAGCAGACTCCCTGCCCCGACTGAGTCCACAGCCCGGACTGGAAATTCGAATACTAATTGGCTCTGCCTTTGGAGTAACATCTCCGGTGCATACTTATTCCAGAATGTTGTATGCAGAAGCAAAACTCAGCAAAGGCTGCGAATGGACAGTGCCTGTCCTGGAAAAGGAGCAGGCACTTTATGTGGCCACAGGCTCCATTGAAGCAGACTCTAGTTCATTTTCATCCGGTTCCATGCTAGTAATAAAAGAAGGACAGGAGCTGCGCCTGTCTACCAGTGAAGAAACCATTCTGATGATCCTGGGTGGCGATTCGCCGGGAAAAAGAAAAATCTACTGGAACTTTGTACATTCCAGACCCGAAGTGATAGAACAGGCAAAGCAACTCTGGAAGGACCAGAAATTTCCAGCCATTGAAGGCGAAACGGAATTTGTGCCTCTGCCCGAATAAACGTCCGCCTACTGTGCCAGACAAGAACTCATCGTGCGAATTCGAAGGAAGATAAAGACCTATCTGCGATTTATCCGCGCCCGTTTTAATCGAAGCCTGGGAGCGTTGCTTTCTATTCTGGCGCTTGCAGCATGGGCGGCCGGTTGGATTCCAGGACTACATGCCTTTGTATTAATCTGCGTATCCATCGCCATTTTTCTGTATCGAAAGCCACCAGAACAAGATCTGGGCCTTGATATGCAGAAGAAGGAACCGGAGCCGGTTGTAGTAGCCCAGAGCGCAAACTATGCATTGATCCAAATCTGGGCAGAATCCCTGCACGATGAAGGCATACCCACAGAGACCAGGGATGAATTTATTGGAAGTATCCTTTCCCAGCCAGGAAGAAGCTACTCCGAGATCAAACTGCTGGTTCCTCCTGTATTCGAAAAAAGGGCCAGATTAATTCTTCAGGAAGGTAATTCCTGATGCCTGAAATGGATAGATATATTCTTCGCACGGAACGCTTAATCCTTCGGCCGGTTACCGGATCTGATCTACCGGATTTGCATACAATTTTCGTGAACCCACATGTTCGAAAGTATCTGCTGGATGATACAATTATGGATGAGCAGTGGACTCAATCCATCATTGATCGCAGCATTCTACGATTCGAAAAAGAGAAATGCGGCATCTGGATCATGGACTATAACAATGCAAAAGCTGGATTCGTTGGAATGCATACATTTCATGATCCGCCAGAGTTACAACTGCTCTATGGACTGTTACCAGAGTACTGTGGTCTTGGTCTTGCAACAGAAGCCGCCAGCAAAGTAATTGATTACTGCTTTGAACTGGGGCATGCAAAGGTTCTGGCAAGTACCGATGAACCGAACCAGAACTCAGAAAAGGTAATGCAACGTCTTGGAATGAAATTTGTAAAAAAAGAATCCCTGAGCACGGGCCTCACTTTGTTCTATGAAATCTATTTAGATCCGCATACTGGCCCCTAGCTTTATTTCATTGCAATTTGTAGCAGATGTTGGAAGCTTCATTTAATGGAAGGAGTCAACCAGGAGAAGCAGAGGCTGGCCGCTTTGTACAGCTACGAAATTCTGGATACAGATGCGGAGCAGGCCTTCGATGACCTGGTCGCAATGGCCTCTTTTATCTGTAAGACTCCTATTTCCCTGGTATCTCTGGTGGATTCTGGCCGGCAATGGTTCAAAGCCCGTGTTGGAATTGATATCCAGGAAACTTCTAGAGACGTTTCCTTTTGTTCCTATGCTATTCAGGAAAGAGGGGTTTTTGAAATAGAAGATGCCAGTACCGATGAGCGATTCTATTTAAATCCTCTGGTGCAAGAAGATCCAAATATTAGATTCTATGCAGGCGCTCCACTACTAACTCCTGAAGGCGAAGCAATCGGCACTCTATGTGTCATAGATAGACAGCCGGGAAAATTGAGTGAGGAGCAAAAAGATCTGCTGAAACGCATGGCAAACCAGGTCATGAATCAAATGGAGCTTCGAAAAAGGATCAAGGAAGAGAAAGCCATTCGTAGCGCTTTAAAACAAACCCTGGGATTACAGAAAGCCATTTTCGATAGCGCCAATTTTAGCATCATTTCCACAGATCTGGATGGAATCATCCATACCTTCAACCACGGCGCTTCCAGGATGCTTGGCTACTCCGTAGATGAGATTGTAGGCAAAACAGATCCGGGTATTTTCCATGATTCCCATGAAATAGTGAACCGGGCCATCGAACTGTCCAGGCAGATGGATAGAATGATTAACCCTGGCTTTGAAGTCTTTGTAACCACATGCCATGAAACGTTGAAACCGGATGAAAGGGAGTGGACTTATATTCGAAAAGACGGCAGCCGATTTCCGGTGCTGCTTTCCATAACTCCGGTGCTACAGGACGGCCGAATTATAGGCTACCTGGGAATTGCACGAGATATCTCAGAAACGCGAAAACTTCAAATAGAACGAGAGGAGATGTCCGAAGAGATTGTCCGTGCAAATAAGCTGCTGGAAGCTGAACTGGAAGAAGCCTCTGTAAGGTACAAGCATCTGGTTGAGGCTTCGCCGGAAATGATCTTTTCCATGGAACTGGATGGAACATTGCGTTCCATGAATCATCGAGTAAAAAGCCTTCTAGGCTATGCTCCGGAAGACGTGGTTGGAAAGAATATCATGGATCTTCTGGGAAAGGATTCCAGCGCCTTTAACTTTGAAGGAAGACTCCTTCTCGATCGACTAAAGAACCTGACAGAAGATCGTCGCAGAATTGAGACCGACTTGCCTTTTCTGACTCGTGGAGGGAATACACTGGAGCTCCATATTACCCTGGACTATGTCCATCTTGGCTGGCCCATTGTATTTGGCCGGGCTGCACAAATTCATCATGATGTGTTGAGCCAGTATGTAATCTCCGCGTCCCGGGAACTGGAGCTAGGAAACGATATTCAGCTCATTGACTCCATAAGCAAAAGTATTGCAGAAACGGCATCTCGTTGTATGGATGAATCAGACCGAATGGGCGTGACTCTGGGGATCCGTGAGATGCTGATCAATGCAATTGAACACGGAAACCTGGGCATCTCTTTTGAAGAAAAAAGCCAGGCACTGGAAGAGGACAGATACTTTGACCTGGTAAGGTACAGGCTGCAGGATCCGCAGGTTCGCAAAAAACGCATCCGGGTAGGATTTGATTTTAATCAGAATCAGCTTGAGGTCAGGATTACCGATGAAGGCAGAGGCTTTAATACCGAGGAAATGCTATCCAGAGATATTCATTCAGACCAGGAGCGAAAAAGGATGCATGGGCGGGGCATTCGAATTACACGTGAAATGTTCGACGAGATTCGCTACGATGGGAAAGGAAGTGAAGTGAAATTAAAGAAAATTTTCAGACCCTCCTGAATCAGTTTTTTAGTTTTATTGGTTCTCGCACCACCGCCGCATTGCTTTATACCAATCCTTCGTGCCTGGCTTTTCATTAGTCAATATACATAAAACCTATAATAGGGAGCGCTGCCCAGGCCCATTTTAGCTTCAGACCGGAAGCTACTGATCTAGATTTTCAATGTATTTCAGATAGGCGGAATATCGTAGAGGCACTTCTTCATAGGAAAGACGATCCTTGAGCAAGTCGAAGTAAAACATGGCCTGCTTCTTCTTACCTTTGCTATGTAGAATCTTTCCCGCCTCAAAGGCAGCTTCGTATACATTGCCGGATTGTGCGATCACATATGGGTTGTATCGATAGGGAGAGTCGTAGCTGGATACGATTCGCTGGAACATCGCTAGAGCTAAATCCTCCCGGCCCTCTTTAAGCAATTCCATGGCCTTTTCAAAATCTGCACTGGTCTTACTACCCAGCGACGATTCCCCGGCAGGTTGAAACAAAGATTTCAAAACCGCTGGGCCGGGAGTGGAATGGGGACGGTACCATTGAACCATTAACTTTCCGTTCTTTCCTTTTTTTCCGTATTCCAGTCGCAGCGATACCTTTTCCAGACCCAGAGATTCCAGATAGGAAATGAGTCCAGACAACTGCTGGTAATCTGGTGTTGCAGGCCCTTCGACTTCCGCAAATTCCAGAGAAAGAGTGGGATTTACCAGAGATGTCATCCCTTCCAGGCTGCGATCCACCGGAAATTGCATACTATTTGCAGAAAGAGAATTCTTTCTGGAGAGATGCAACTTCAAAGGCATTCCAGCCAGCTCCCGAAACCTGGATTCAATTTTCTCAAGAAGCAGCGCTTCCCAGGTTTTCAGCAGATAGTTCTCATATATTACCTGGTCATTGGAATAGCTGTAGTTTAGTTGGAATTTTAGCCGAGGCTTCTTCTCAGGAGTTAGTTCCAGGCGGGCCATGCCCCAGTTTCCTTCATTACGCTGCATATCCAGCGATTCTACCTTGAAGGACTCCAGATACCTGCTTTCCAGATATCGCAGCGACTCCTGGGCTACAGTTTCTGCAGACGTACACTGGAGCAGATACCCGGCGCAGAGTACCAGCAATACAAAGGGGAAGGTCTGGATCTCTTTCATGTTATTCTGTGCGATTCTTTAACAACTGGATGCAAACCATGGATAGTAGCAGCCAGGGGCAGTTCCCCAGCCGAAGGGGGCCCGGCGGTTGCCATAAATTCATTTATCTGATTAAAGGGATTTCTGGCCACCGATTCATCCTTTTGATGAAAGGGGTCTGCAATTACAGATCCCTTGTCTGATGAGGGATCTTCCGGCCGCCGGTTCATCCTACGGGTAAAAGGCTTTCCGGCTGCCAATTGAACTATATTGATATCAACTGGCTACCGGAGCTCAATAAGAAGTCCATTCAGGCTGCTTCTGCGAAATGCAGTAGGCAGCCCTCCACCGGGATTACTTCTTCGCTGGATCCCCGGGAGCAAAGTTGCTCAGGCCATCCAAAACATCATCGATGCGAGAAAGATCCATGGGGAGAATCACCTGATTGCCTTCGCTGGCAATCCCTTCAAGCTTTCGCAGATAGTCCTCTGCCAGAGTCAAATAAACGGCCGAAGATCCCCCGGGCTGAATGATAGACTGAGCAATCTTTTCAATACCTATTGCTGTAGCCTGAGCCAGAGATTCGATTTCCCGGGCCCTACCTTCTGCTTCATTGATCAGTTTTTGCTTTTCACCTTCCGAACGATTAATCATTTCCTGCATTTGACCTTCGGATCGGTTAATCTTACTGCGCATATCCCCTTCGGATATAGCAATCACAGCTCTCTTCTCTCGCTCAGCAGTCATCTGCTTTTCCATAGCATCAATTACTGATTCTGGAGGACTGATGTTCTGAATCTCATAACGAAGAATCTTGATACCCCAGAAATCTGCAGCTTCATCCACTACTTTAACAATCTGTGCATTAATCGCTTCTCGTTCCTCGAAAGTCTTATCCAGGTCCATATGACCGAATACAGATCTCATTGTTGTCTGAGCCAGTTGAATCAATGCATATCGATAGTTGGTGACGTTGTAGCCGGCCTTATAGGGATCCACAACCTTCATATACACAACGCCATCAACAGAGATAAGAACATTATCTCTTGTAATGCAGAGCTGGGAAGGAACATCTATGGCTTCTTCTTTCAGAGTTAGCTTATAGGCTACCTGGTCGAAGAATGGAACCAGAGGATGAAAACCTGCATACAGGCTTTTTCTGTATTTACCCAGACGCTCTACAATGTAAACATCCTGGGCAGGGACAATTCGAATGGCCTTTGCAAACTTATATAGTACAAAGAGACCGAAAATGATGTAAAAAATTAATCCAAGAGTATCTAACATAATCTTTCTCCAGACTCAGGCTCAGCCCTGTCTTCCTCCTGTAGTTTTTCCTGGACTTTCCAGGCCGCTCATCAGCCCTTTCAGACCTTCGAATGTGCTCTGGATGGTTGCAGGTCCCAGAGGCACTACCTGAGTTCTGGACTTTTCCACTACCTGGCCGAACCGCTTGATAAACTCTTCAGCGATTCGCAGTCTGACTGCATCATCGCCGCCGGGCTTCTGAATTGCGGAAGCCACCAGCTGAATGGAATTGGCCGTGGCAGCCGAGATAAGCTCAATTTGCCGCGCCTGGCCTTCAGCCACATTAATCCTTCGCTGTTTTTCACCTTCAGACATGTTAATCGCTTCTTGACGATCCCCTTCCGACCGGTTAATGGTAGCTGCCCGCTCCCCTTCGGAATGGAAAATTTCAGCCCGCTTATCTCGCTCGGCAGTCATTTGCTTTTCCATGGTGGCCAGCACTGAACGAGGAGGCATGATGTTCTTAATCTCATACCGAATTACCTTAACTCCCCAGGGATCGCTGGCCATATCCACTGCCTGAATAATATCTTCGTTGATTTTTTCCCTTTCCATGAAGGTGCGATCCATCTCTATCTTACCGATTTCAGATCGCATATTGGTCTGAGCCAACTGAATGGAAGCAAATCTGTAATCACTGATGCCATAGCTGGCTTTGGTGGGATCCAGTACCTTCAAATACAGGATTCCATCCACTTCCACCTGAACGTTGTCCCTGGTAATACATACCTGAGGAGGCACATCGATGGTTTGCTCTTTGAGGATATGCCGGTAGGCCACTCGATCCACAATAGGAATCAGGAAATGAAATCCTGGCTCCAGTACCTTATTGAAGTTACCCAGTCGTTCCTTGACATAGGCATGTTGTTGAGGCACAATAACAAAGGTTTTAATCACCAGTAGAATTATAACGACCAGTGCAACAGCGCTGTAAAATAGCATTTTAGTTCTCCTTGGGGGCTCCGTAAACGATAAGGGTGAGATTGTCCCGTCCAGCAATTTTTGCAAAACTACCTGCCGGAATCTGCTCGGCCGGGTCCTGACATCGGGCTTTCCAGGTAGTTCCCATGAAACGTACCCGTCCTCGATCCGATTTTCCATCCACCAGATTCACTACTTCCACGTCTCGATCCAGATATTCGGATTCATCACTGCCTTCGGTTTTTTCAAGGGAAGGAAAGATCTTACGTACCTGCTCGCGCAGAAGTCCAATCATGAGGCCCGAAGAGATGAGCCAGAAAAACATCTGACCTGCAAGACCGGGAATCAAATCAAAGAATACAATGGCTCCGGTCAGCAATGCACCGAAGCCAAGAAATATTACAACCAGCCCTGGAATGAAAGGCTCCAGGACTATCAAGGCCAGACCGATGGAAAGCCAGACCAGATAGGAAAATCCACCCATAGTTAGCCTTTACGGCGTAAATAGGCGGGGATGTCCAGATCATCCTCGCTCACAGTCCTTTTTTTCTCTGCAGATACCCGGTTTCTACCAGCAGTTCGATAATACTCCTCCGCATCCATAGGAGTGGCCATTCCATTGCCAAAATCGTCTCCAGATACCTTGCGAGCCGGCATGGACTGGCTTCTGGGCGCAGACTCTGCTTGCTCCAGGTCGAAATCGTCGTAAATTTCCTGCATTCTTGGAACTGCCTGCTCTTCATCGGAACGATAGAATTGACGCATACTTACCACCGGTGGTGCTTCTGGCTCGGTTTCTGCTTCAGGGAGAGAACTTCCGGAGCGCATTCCACCAGCCTTTCGGGGTCTGCCTTTGAGCTCCTGCTCTGCAGCTTCCTGCACAGGATGATAGGGCCGAACTCGTCCATCCTCCTGATAGCCCTTCCAGCCCACAGGTTTCTTCTTATTTCCAGACTTATCGAATCCAGTTGCAATTACGGTCACTCTCATTCGATCTCTAAGACCTTCATCGATGGTAAGTCCGATGATGATATTTGCCTGAGGATCCACATGAGCTGTGACCAGCTCGGATACATCCTTCCATTCAGCCATGCTCAGATCTTCTCCACCGCATACATTGATCAGAACTCCAGTAGCTCCTTCAATGTTCATATCTTCCAGAAGTGCATTGTTGATGGCCAGGTTTACGGCATCCATAACACGGTTTTCTCCGATACCTTCTCCAGAACCCATAATTGCATCGCCGGTTTCTGCCATAATGCTTCGCACATCTGCAAAGTCCACATTCACCAGTCCTGCAGTGTTTATTAAATCAGAGATTCCGCGAACCGCACCTAGCAGGATTTCATCCACCATGCGAAAAGCCACATCAACAGGAGTGGTTCGATCCACTACTTTGAATATGTGGTCATTCTTGATCGTGATCAGTGTATCCACGTGATCCTTCATGGCCTCCATACCTTTTACAGCATGTTTCATTCGCCGGGCTCCTTCCATCTGAAATGGAAGTGTGATCACACCCACCGTGAGAGCACCTACGCTACGGGCCACTTCAGCTACGATAGGTGCAGCCCCGGTTCCGGTACCGCCGCCCATTCCGGCGGTAATAAATACCATATCTGCACCCTTGAGGGTTTGAGCCAGGCGATCCCTGTCTTCCTGGGCTGCTCGCAGACCCACCTCTGGATCACCACCGGCACCCATGCCCCGGGTGGTCTTCTGACCGATGACTACCTTTTCTTCTGCGGCTGACAGACGAATCACCTGCTCATCCGTATTCACCACTATAAATTCCACGCCTTTCAAATCCGCATCGATCATGCGATTAACGGCATTCATTCCGCCGCCGCCAACTCCCACGACTTTGATTTGCGTAGGTGAGGTCTTTTCTTCTTCAAGTTGTAACATAGCAAGCTTCCTTTATCTATATTTAGCGCCTCTGTGAATACTCATCTGAGTTTTTATCCAGAAGCGATGCAGCCTTCCCGGACTACAGCCCCACCATTCCCATAATGTATGCGCATTGCGCTTTTCTTTCCCAGTTAAAGGTTTTCCTGAAACCAGGTCTTTAGCCTGGATATCAAACCGCCCTGATTTTCTATTTGTTGTGGGGCGGTACCTTCATCTCCCAGACGAGCAGCAAATCGAAGCAGGCCTACTGAAGTAGCATACTCCGGACTATCCACTCGATCTGAAAATCCTCCCACTTGCGCAGGAGAAGCAACCGTTGCATTTAATCCCAGAATTTCTTCTGCCAGACTCACTGTACCGTCCAGTAAAGAGGCTCCACCGGTAAGCACCAGGCCTCCAGCCAGAGCATTCTTTTTCCCGGATCGCACAAGTTGCTCATCTATGAATTCGAATATTTCAGTCATTCTTGGCTCTATGATAGCCGCTATATCCTTGACCAGAACCCAGCGCGGTGGACGACCACTAACTGCTGGAAGCTCAACCTTATCCGTTGGATCCACAAGATTGGTCCTTGCGCAACCCATGGTCTTTTTTACAATCTCTGCCTGTTCCAGAGGAAGCTTCAATCCAATGGAGAGATCTTGAGTTACATGAATCCCGCCCAGAGGTATAACAGAGGAAAAGAATAGTCCACCTTCCAGGTAGATGGCAATGTCGCAAACGCCGCCACCCATATCTACAACTACGGTGCCCAGGTCCTTCTCGCCGGCAGAAAGACTGGACTCGGAAGAAGCCAGGGAGCTCATTATTCCATCCACCATTCGGATCCCGGCACCATTTACCGCTTTGTTTAGATTCGTAAGAGCCGTTTTGGCAGCCATTACAATGTGCACTTCCCCTTCCAGCCGCACTCCGGTCATCCCGATGGGGTCTTTGATGCCTGTCTGATCATCCACGCTGAATTCGCGGGCCAGAACATGAAGGATTTCCTGATCTGCCGGGATGCGAACATACTGGGCTCCTTCGATCACTCGATAGACATCATTTTCGGTTACAACTCTCTCCCGGTTGGTTATTGCAACTACGCCGCGAGAATTCTCTCCATGCAGATGCTTTCCAGAAACGTTTACATAAGCATCCTGCACCATCATTCCGCTCATGAGCTCCGCTTCCCGGGCTGCATCAGCTATGGATTGCACAACGTTTTCAATATTGACGACTACCCCTCCGCGAACGCCCCGGGAAGGGACGGCCCCAACGCCTACCACTTCCATACCTTCGTCCGCAAGTCGACCAACCACTACTCTCGTAAGGCTGGATCCGATATCTATGGCGCTTAAAAATTCCTTCATTTTCCGGGTAGTACCAGAGCGTCGGAACCGCGTAAATCCACAAGTCCTCGACGAATATTTTGATCCTCAAGAAAGGCCACAGTAGCATAAAGCCTGGTAGCCCCGGCAGGACCGGGAGATTCGGGCAATTCTATGCGAATCCCTGGTTTCCGTGAGTATAGTGTCAATCCACCGGAACGGGTCACTCGCACTTCTGAAATGCGGCCCACCAATTCCGGATACTGATTATACACGAATGACCAGAACTGAAAGAAGCCTCGCAGGCGCGGTTGACTGAGACTTAAATCAGTGGGTACATCCGTGCGAAGCAGCGGAACTCCTCTACATCGCGGAAATTCCCGGGACAGGATTACTGGCCCGGAACCTATGTCAAATACGCCTCCAGATGTTTCCAGAATTGCCAGACATTGCGCTTCGTTCAATGTCAGAGACAATTCCTGGCCGTCAAAGTCTACATCCACATCCATGATGTACGGATGAGCCTTCAAACGAGCCCGGGCATCATCTAGAAGATCTTCATTTAGCTGTTGTCCCAGGCGAAGACCAGAGAGCTCCAGCAACTCTTCCTGCGAAAACAGACGATTGCCTTGAAGATTCAGGCTTTCAATCTTGCCATCCGGCACCGGAGGAAATAATAATAGCAGAATTCCGGCTATCAAGAATGCAGCCGAGGACAGGGAGAGAAACAGATACAGGTCTCTTTCCCTCCTTTCCATATGTTCAGGAAAGATTTTCACAGCGCGCCTGTGTGCCTTCTTTATTATGTCGCATTAAAAAGAGCAATCAAAAAAAGACCGAAGGCATTTCGGGTCAGGCCTAAAAAGACTACCGTCGCATGTATAGCATATCATTAGTAATTCGAGGGTTAAAAAAGAGAGATTCGCTTAACATACAATAAGCGAATTATGAAAAAAGGGCACGGGCCTTCTGCGATACATCCCCGGCGCCTAGAAAAAGTACGATGGACGGTCCATCTATTTCGGTTTCGAATACCTGCCCCGGGTCGTCCAGCAACGTTGCGGTGCAGTTCTCGGGCATTTGATTTGCTATCAAAGAAGAGTCCACTCCGTCCAGGGGCTCTTCGCCAGCGCTATAAAGAGGCAGTAAATACACTCGATCCGCATGGGCCAGGCTGGAAGCAAATTCAGTGGCAAGCTCTCTGGTTCTAGTGTAGCGATGAGGTTGAAAGATTACCCGAATTTCATGACCGGGAAATCTCTGTGCCAGGGCATCCAGTACGGCAACGATTTCGGACGGATGATGACCGTAATCATCATACACCGGAATCCCTTTATATTCTCCCAGACATTCCAGTCTTCGCTCGGTTCCAGGAAAACTGCCCATGGCCTCAATACAATCATCTATATCTAGATCAGGAAATGCCAGGAGCAATAGTCCCAGAACGCCCAGGGCATTGGATGCAAAATGTCGTCCAGGAACACTCAGGCGAAAGCGATAGAAATCCATCTCTTGCATCCGGGATTCTGGCCAGCGAATTCTAAATTCAAGGGTATCATCGGAGTCGGGAAAATAGCCCGCCAGAAACACCTGGCTTTGCAGGCACTGTTCTTTATTTTCGTAGATTCTATATCCGGCAAGCCCCGTAGAATTTCTCAATGGAACTAAACCGGAATCGCCGGCATTGAAGATTACGCCAGTGCCCGATCCTTTGACTGCGAATTCCAGAAATGCATTTTGTAGGTTTTCGAAATTTCCATAGAAATTCAGATGGTCCTGGTCAGCATTCAGAATCAGCCGATGAGTTGCATTGGACTTTAAAAAAGATCCATCCGATTCATCGGTTTCAAAAACAGCCACAGTCTGGCCGTTTCGAATGGCCCGATCCAGATAGAGTGGACGCCCGCCAGCTATGATGAGTGGCTCCTTTTGCAACTGAATTAGCATCCAGCCTGCCAGGGCTGTACTGGAAGTCTTTCCATGGGTACCGGCCATGCCCAGCCTCATCGAACAGTGACTCACAAGTTTGTTTAGAAAATCCATTCGGTGCAGAAGTTCCACTCTGCCCTGCTTTTCCAGTTCCACGGCACGCTGCCTCTCCGGATGAGTCTCGGAGATCGCAGTACTGTATACCACAAGGCCATCTTCAATCCGTGTCGAATCCGGAGGACCGAATGCCTGAATTCCCTGGCCACGTAATTCTTCCAGGGCAGCACTGCTCAGCTTAGCATCGGAACCAGAGACTAGATACCCGCGAGTCAATGCCAGACGCGCCAGGGGCAGCATTCCTGATCCGCCAATTCCAACGAAATACACCTTTTTCATTTCGGATTCCATGGTCCCCGGATAGGTCCGCAGGCCAGCTTCACAACACCACTCTTTTTCCTGGGAATTGCTTGATCCTGAAAGGGGAACGTACAGAATCCAACGCAATATGAGAAATTGGAAACTTACTGCGGCGATATTTATGCTGCTTAGCGCCACACCAGCCATGGCCATTGGCACCTATGCTGAAGGATGGATGGTTGTGAAAAAACTAACCAAGCTGGAAAGCCAGGGCATTATGTTCGACTCATTCGAAGGGGAACTGATAGCCACCAGTTACAATGACGATGAGCAATGCTCACGCGAAGACTATGAGTGCTATACGCCCATTGATCGCACTATCCACTTCAGTGTCCGTCCAGAAAACACAGAAGTAGTCAATTTTTTGCAGCAGAATAAAGATGGAAGTTTTCTGATTCAATATCGCATTCATAGAATCGAAAACCTGGGTTTGAATACTGACTTCGAAATCGTAAAGGCTATGAAACCAGGAACTTCTGAAACGAAACCTGCTGAAAAGATGATGGTGGATAAAACCGGCTCCAGACAATTTTCATTCAAAGGTCGCTTTCTTCAGCTGGATGAGCAGGGAACCTTTATAGGCACCCATGAAGGGCTTTATCTGGATGAAAAAACCGGCAAAGTGCATCCCTTCTCTGTAACCAACGAAGGCATGGCCAAGCATATTTATGATGTAATGAAATCCGGAAAATCTGTATACATTGGCATTTCAGATGCAATTGTTACCGGCTTTCGCAAATCGGATTACGACGTTTATGAAGTAAACGAACAGGAACCTGCAGGAATGCAGTAAATTCTTTTGACCCCGGGCAGTTCGCGATCGCGGCTGCCCTACCTCTATCAATCTATAGAATTTAAAGGCCATTTAGTAGTACACTGTAAGCAGGTATCATGCCAGTGAACTTTAATGCCTTTCCTTTCACCGACCGGACCTGGATCAGGAATTTCCTGACCTTTATGCGCTTTCATCAGTACAGAAGCACTCTGAGCTTTAATAGAATCGAGATCAGGTTTAATGACGCTTTATTATTCCGACTGAAAATCCGCCAGAATTCTATCTAGAATCTTCTGCGAAGCATCCGGTCGGGCCAGTGATTTGCTAATGCCGGCCATTTCTTTGAGCTTCTTACCTTCCAGTGAAGCCAGGCTTTCATACAGGAGGTCTCCTGCGCTGCCGGTTGTGTCGATCATTAAAGCCGCACCGGCCAGTTGAACATAACTTGCATTTTCCTTTTGATGCGAATCTGTAGCAAAAGGGTAAGGTATAAGAACCATGGGCAATCCAAACAAGAAGGCTTCTGTAAGCACTCCGGCGCCTGCTCTACAGACGATTAGATCTGCTTCGCGATAAAATCGATGTATATCCGGATCAAATCCGATTACTTGAATATTTCTCTTACCAGAGAATGATTCTTTCATGGACTGTTCATTCCTTAGTCCTGCCTGCAATACCCAGCGATACCTGTTAAAAAAGGCGGATTCTCGCTGACAGAGATCCAGAATCATCTCATTGATTTGCGTGGCGCCCTGACTTCCGCCGGCAACTAGAATTCGCAATCCCTTGCCGGAAGGAAAACTTGCAGATCGGTTGCCGGAGCTGGTATCCTTTCCAGTCTCTTTGCCGGATACTGAGGATTTGGATCTTTCTGAACCTTTCTTTTTCCCGGACAAAGAAGAGTGACTGATTTTGCCCAGAAAGGACTGGCGTAGCGGATTGCCCACCACCGGCCAACCCGGACTATGACTTCTCCCGGACAATGGAATATTCAGAAATACGGTTCTGGCGAATCGAGCAAATAGCCTGTTGGCGCGACCCAGGACGGCATTTTGCTCACAGAGATATATGGGTATGCGAAACAATACAGCAGCCAGTCCGGCAGGCAGGCAGGGAAACCCGCCCATTAGAATGATAACATCTTTCTTTCGCACCAGGGGAATTGCGCGAAACATTGCAGTTAGCAGTCTGATAGGGAAAATCAAAATCTTGCGAAGGTTTAAAGTGGGTGCATTGTAGAAATGCACCGGATAAGACGCAGAAAGCAAGTCCGGGTAATTGGAGTTTTTATTCAGACTTAGAAAATCGACAGCCAGGCCGGCATTCTGTAAATGGGCCGCTAGAGCAGTTCCAGGGGAAAGATGACCACCGGTTCCTCCGGCTACTACCAGTATTCCAGGTTTCATGCCAGTTCAAAGTCTCCTGGCGCGGCCCAGAGGCAAGGTCTTCTCCTGGCCGGACAGTCTTGACTTTGCGGCTGAATAGGATCCCTCCGGAGGAGGACCGCCTGGAACATTCATTTCAAAGGATACCGAATTCTTTGAGGCCGGCTCCGATGCAGGCGCAGAAATAGCTGGCTCAGCCATACCCTCCATGTGCTGAGCCTCGGTTCGGTTCTTTTCAGGTTTTATTCTGGAAGGAACTGTAACTGGCCTGGCATCGTCCGGAAGCGCGGTGGCCTGCCAGAGCAATCCGCAAAGTGCATAAGATACAATTAATGAAGATCCTCCGTAACTTACAAAAGGTAAACTAATACCGGTGGTGGGAATCAGCCCGGTAACGACGGATAGATTGACTACCACCTGCAAAAACAGGATGGTTACCGCAGAACAACCCAGCAAGAACAGATACTCATCTTTCTGCCTGCGAAGAAGAATAATGGAGCGCCAGAGCAAACAAAAATAGAGTCCCAGAAGAACGAAGACTCCTGCAAAGCCAAAATCCTCAGAGAAAAGTGCCAGTACAAAGTCCGTATGGCCAAAAGTGAGATACCTGTGACCAAAGCCCGATGCCAGTTCCTGACCGAACCAGCCACCTTCGCCAAAAGCACGAAATGCTGTAACCAGCTGATACCCTCCTGAGTATCGATATTCATAGGGATTTAGCCAGACCTGAAATCGTTCAAACCGATACTCCCAGAGTACAAGTAGCATGGCAAGGAGAGGCAATAGAGATAGTCCCAGAAGGACCAGGCGCAGTACAGGAAAGCCGGCCACAAATATGAGAACCGAAATTACGGAAATCAGAGTTAACGTAGTACCATACTGAGGTTCCAGAAGAATGGCAGCCAGTACAGAACCCACCAGAACAAGGGAGCGAAGCAACTCCTTCAACGAGAATTGCTCGAATTGACCTTTGCGATCCAGAAGAATAACTGAAACGTAGAGCACCAGTGCAACCTTGGCAAATTCCGAGGGCTGAAAGGAAAAGAATCCCAGGTCAATCCATCGATGAAAACTGTCCCGGGAGGATGCTACAGACCGACCAACGCCAGGAACAAATACCAGAAGCAAAAGTGCAAGTGCTACTAGCATGGAAGGCAGAGCCAGCTTGCGCAGCATCCCGGGAGAAAAAGATGCTATGATAAAAAATCCAACAATCCCGGCAACGGAGAAGACTGCCTGACGTTTCGCATAGAAGTACGGATCATCAAGATCCAGGTTGGCCTGCAGCGCAGAGGCAGAGAGCAAAATCATCAGACCCACGCCGCCCAGTACAAGTGTATTCAGGAAAATCCAGAAATCTGGCTTTCTTACCTGACTACTGTCTGCTGCAGCCGGGCCAATCATGACTTGTACTCCTCTACAAGTTTACGAAAATGATCACCTCTCTGCTCGTAGTTTCTGTATTGGTCCTGGGAGGGGCATCCAGGACTTAGAAGTACTACAGGAAGTTCATCTGGCACAGCTGCCAGCGAAGGAGTTTGCCTGGAAGCTGCAGCGCAAGCCGCCGAAAAAGCAGAGGGAAGATCTGCGAAGCAGTCGCTGGTTCCAACCTGGCGCTGGATTGCCGGTCCTGCCTGGCCAAAAGGGTATATGGAATGCCCCGCATCCGGCTGAAACGATGCAAAGTCCGCCTTCTTATCCAGCCCTCCCATTAGTATATGCAATGGTCGGCCGGAAAAGGAGTCCAGGGCCATACGAGCAGATTGAGCAGTCGTAGCTTTGCTATCGTTTATAAAAAGAATGCCCGCTTTTTGAGCCACAACTTCCATTCTATGCGGTAAGCCCCGAAATGTTGAAATGGCGGTTTTAATGGATTCCAGCTGTTCATCCCAGGAAATTCTATTTCGTATAAAATAATCCTGGATCATGCGAAGCGAAAATAGGAGGTTCCACTGGTTATGTTTTCCGGGTATGGTCAATGAATCCAGACAGTCTTCGTAACCCTGAGCGAAACTGCTCACATCCAGCCTTTCCAGTCTGCCATGAAGCTGATCAAATTCAGCAAGGAAGGGAAATTCATCTGCGATAATCAGTAAATCCTCTGTTCCCTGCATTTTTCCTATGTTAGATTTTGCAATTGCATAATCATCGATGGATTCATACCGATCCAGGTGAGCAGAAGCCAGGTTCAGAATGCAGGCAGTATTCGGATGAAAATAATGGATGGATTCCAGTTGAAAGCTGGAGCATTCCACAACCAGGATGTCAGGAACTCCGTCCAGAACCACCTGCGAAAGTGGAAGACCAATGTTTCCGCAGGCCACTACCGACGGAGCGAAGGGAAGGCCCCTTAATATGTGCTCGGTCAAACTTACGGTGGTGGATTTTCCGTCGGTACCGGTCACCGCGAATACGTAAGGTTTTTTTCCCTGCTCTTCCATAATATGAAAAGCCAGGTCCAGCTCACCAAATACAGGTATACCCCGGCTGCTTGCCGCTTCAAAAATGGGCAGCGAAAGTGGAACCCCGGGAGCAGTAATCAAATACTCGGCTTCGAACTGATCCAGAATCGAAGAACCTTGCTCGGGACGAAAATCAGCATCCACCGGTACCGATGGTTTTCCTTCCTGACTTTGATCGGTTATGGCAATAGAAGCGCCCAGCTCATGAAGCAATTCCTGAAGGCTTCTGCCGGATTTGCCCATGGCACCCATAATGAGTACCCTTTTTCTTTCCAGAAAAGAGGCCATACTTATTGGATGCGAAGAGTGGAAAGAGACACAAGACTCAGAATCAGTCCTATGAGCCAGAATCGTACCACGATGCGTGTCTCGGGCCAGCCCAGTTCCTCAAAATGATGATGTAAAGGGGCCATCTTAAAGATTCGTTTCTTGCGCAGTTTGTAGCTAGCTACCTGAAGAATTACGGAAAGAGCTTCCATTACAAAAACCCCTCCAGCAACAAGAAGCAAGATCTCTTTCTTTAAAACAATGGCTGTCATCCCAAGAGCTCCACCCAGTGAGAGGGAACCGGTGTCTCCCATGAACACTCGGGCAGGCGCCGCATTGAACCATAGAAAACCAATACCTGCACCGGCCAGAGCGGCCAGAAATACACTAATTTCTACAGCTCCGGTTACTGTGGGGATGTTCAGATAATCTGCCAGCCGGGGGGAACCGGTTAGATAGGCCAGGACTCCAAAGGTTACAGTCACAATGGAAACGTTTCCAATGGCAAGTCCATCCAGCCCATCCGTGAGATTCACTCCATGAACGGTACCCAGAATTACGCAGAGCCAGAAAGCAACGCCCAGAAGCAAAGGCATGGTCCAGGCAGGTCCCTTAATAAATGGAATGAACAGGTCAGTGGTTTCGTAGTTGATTCCTTCAACCCTGGCCACTTCTGCAGGAGTGAAACGAATGTACATGAACAGGAAGAATGCCGCTACAAGAATGGACAATATCATCTTGGTTCTGGCGCTCATCCCTCCTTTCTTTTTCAGTACGACTTTGGAGTAGTCATCCCAGAAACCAATGGCGCCAAGCAAAAGAGTGCAGTAAAGAATCAGGTTAAAGTGGAGGTTAGAAAAGTTACCGAACAGTACGCAGGAAACGGTCAGACTGAGAAGTATTAGAATTCCGCCCATGGTAGGAGTCCCTGCTTTGGAAGCATGGGAGGATGGGCCATCGTCTCGGATCGTTTCTCTAAACTTCAGGCCGGTAAGCCATCGGATGATTCCGTCGCCTACCACAAAGGAAAGGGTCATGGAAAACAACCCTGCAAGCAGAGCTCGAAAGCTTACAAAGCCAAAGAGACGGAAAAAACCCGGCATATCGTAATTGGTGTACAGATATTCAAACATAACCGATTCGCTTCAGTGCATCGCAGGCTTTCTCCATACGAGCGCTTCTAGATCCCTTTGCCAGGATACCATCATACGATAGATAGAGTTGCGGATGCCTTTCTATATGATCGGCAAGCTCGCTACTGTTCGAAAAGAAAAACCCGACCTCAGGCTCCACTCCAGAGCCCCGAAGGTATTCCATGGCTCCCTGATTTCCGATGGCCTGTATTTGATATCCATTTCGGTTCAAGTCAGCCCCCACCTCTCTGTGTCCGGAGGCAGATGACTGGCCCAGTTCTGCCATTTCACCGGCCAGACAGAGCAATTTTCCTTCGGGGAGCATTTTTCGCAAAGAAGCAATGGCCGCCAGAAATGAATCTGGATTGGCATTGTAGGTATCATCCACAAGAATTCGATCATCCTTTCGAAGAACATGGAAACGACCTCCGGACACGGGCGCCGCATGAGCCGCCGAATCGACTATCTGCTGCGCCAAAAAACCGGCCATCCATAAAGTAGTAACACAGCCCAGGAGGTTTTCTGCCTGAACCCGGGAGAAATAATGAGAATTCTCAATCCTGCAGGAGCTTCCCTCAAGATTCAAATCGAAGGAATTTCCTTTCGGTCCAAATTCAACACCGTGGGCCCTGATCATTTTCCATTCCGGGTTTTGCCTGGCCGCAGCCGGCACCGAGTTCCAGCCTGAATCGCCATCGAAGCCAAACAATGCAATGGCCGGCTTGAGCTCCTGGCCGGTCCTATTGCCTTTCAAACGAGTCTTTCTTCTATATAACCGGCCCTTGCCGATGGCGGAGGCAGGATAGGTCAGACTCTGATTGCAATGATCTGCCAGTTCCTGTTTGGCTCGAACAATCCCTCTTCTACTATAGAAGAATTCAATATGTGCCCTTCCAACCGAGGTGATTAATCCATGATCGGGCTGCGCAATGGAAGACAGTAGATCGATCTCCCCGGCATGATTCATCCCGAGTTCCAGGATGGCATGACTAATACCTGGTTTGAAATTCAGGATCGTAAGCGGCAATCCGATGTGATTGTTCAGATTACCTGTGGTGGCATCCACTGAATCTGCTCCCAGAATATGCGAAAGCATACCAAGAAGCATTTCCTTGGCCGAGGTCTTTCCGTTAGATCCGGTTATTGCAAAAACACAGTAACCCTCTCTTCTGCGATGAAGCCGGGCCAGGTTTTGCATGGCTTCCAGGGGCTCATCGCATTCGAAAATTGGCTGAGATTTATCTGAAGGTTTGCTCTTTTCCAGCAATTCCAGAACTGCTGGTCGCTTTCTTTTCTGAATAACCACAGCTGCCGCACCCTTTTGCAGAGCTACGTCTACAAAGTTATGTGCATCAAAGTTTGGTCCCTGAAGGCAGAAAAAAATCTGACCTGGATGGATCTTTCGCGTATCTGTACTGGCTCCCGTGAATTCTTTCGGTAAATTCGAAAGTTGATCGGGCAGCTCTAGCCCCGGTTGGCCGGAGTTTTCTTTATGAGAAAGCGCAACAATACCTGATTGAAGAAAGTCTTCTACGGATATCAATTGCTCAACTCCTGCTTCAGTTCCATCACAACTTCCTGGTCCGAGAAGTGCCTTTTCTCTGTACCGTAGATCTGATAGTCTTCATGTCCTTTTCCGGCGATAAGCACGCAATAATGTCCCTTCTGGCTTTTCTGCGCAGACAACAATGCATGACGAATTGCCTGGCGGCGATCTGCTATTTCTTGAATCTCTGCCGAACTAATCAGATCGGGCAGATCTCTGGCTTTCAGAATTGCCTGACGAATCGAGGATGGGTCCTCTTTTCTCGGATTATCATCGGTAACAATTACATGTGTGGAAAGTTCCAGGGCAGCTCGACCCATCATCACCCTTTTGGAAGGGTCCCGATTCCCTCCACATCCGAAAACACAATACAGTCGATCATAGCCTCTGGCTCTCAGTTGCCACAGGATTCTATACAGTGCATCCGGAGTATGCGCATAGTCAATAATTGCATCCACTGAATCCGAAAACTGGATTCGATTCATTCTGCCTGGAACATCGGGCATGGATTCGAAAAGCGAATCGTCGAAAGGTAAGCCGCTGGCCTTCCAGGCAAGATTGGCATTCCTTTGATTGAAATCCACAGGAACGTTCAGTCTGAATTGCTGGAATTCATCCACTACCTGTATCTTTGTTCCATTTCTCTTAATGTATCTCTGAAGTTTCCTGGAATAGGCATCGTTTTCCGTTTTGGAAAGATCCTGAATAATTGCCTGGCCCTGGCTGCGAGCCAGCAACGTAAAAAGATGCACCTTGGCCATAAAGTACCGCTGCATGGTTCGATGATAGTCCAGATGATCCACGGATAGACCACAGAAAAGTGCCTGATGTAGTTGAATGGTTTCCAGCCGGCCAAGCGCCAGCGCCTCAGAACTTGCTTCCAGGGCCACCTTCTCAATACCCGCATCTTTCATCTTGCGAAGAAGTGCCAATAATTGATAACTTCTGGGAGTGGTATAGCCGGTCTGAATCTGGGTTTCCATTCCGTTCTGAAATAATGTGGCGCCCAGAGTACCTATCACTCCACAGCTGAGCCCTGACTGCTTCCAGGCATGATAAATCATTCTGGATATGCTGGTCTTACCGTTTGTACCTGTGACTGCGGTAATCTGGAGTTCATGATCCGGATGTTCATAGAAAATTCCAGCAATTCTGGCAAGAATCCATTCCGGTAAGCTGCGAGCCGGCTTACTTCCGCAGAGTATGGCACTATGACTGGATTTTCGCAATTCCGGACTATCCAACATGGAGCGAGGTGCGATGATTAGTGCAGGTTTCCGCACAATGGCCGATTCCAGATGCTGAATCGATAGAGCCGTAATTGCAAAAACACTATTCTCGGTTAAATCCCGGCTATCATCCGTGATACAATCTACAGTTACATCTTCAATGGGGCCAACAACCTCAAAGAGGACTCCTTCCTGGCCCAGCCGATCCAGTAGATCTGCAAGTTTCATTCAAACCAATCCTTAAAATGCGAATCCTCTATACTCTGAGAGTCGATCGCCTCATCGGGTTTTATCTCGGATTCGTCGGATGAGGTGGTTGTAGAGTCCTGTCCAGAGTAGGACTTATCTTCTTCCGGCAAAAATTTGTAAAAATTTGAACCAGGTTCCAGCGCTTCCAAGTCTACATAGATGATCGTATTGTCTTCGTAGAAAGGCAGTGCTCCATATAGCTTCCAGTAGATGGTTTCGAATCCTTCCCCTTCCAGTTTGGCAATCTCTGCTCGAATGGCAGAATTCTTTCTTTCCCAATCCCGTTTTTCATATCTTGCCAGGCGAATCTCCCTTTCCAGTAAAGAAGCCTCGATATTCATTGCGATGTAAGCATAGATACCGGCAAAAAAGGCCAGGATGCCCAGTGCCATCGCCGGATACCTTAGCTTTATCTTCATTCTATTCATCGAGGAATTATCCTCCGAATGGCGCGAAGCCTGGCAGACCTGGATGCAAGATTTATATCCTGTTCTTCTCTGGAGGGAGCCAATGATTTCTTTATTGCTTTTTCGAATTTCACCTCCCGGGGTTCTGGAGAAATCATAGGAGCATCGTACCTAGAAACGGAATCGCCTGCCCCACAAAGTTCTGCGAAGCATCGTTTGATGATTCTATCTTCCAGGGAATGAAAGGTAATAATGGCAAGGATTCCTCCGGGTCGCAAAAAACTGGCCAGATGCCTGGCTGCCGCCTCTGCTTCCTCCAGTTCATTATTGACTGCAATTCGAAGAGCCTGAAAAGTTTTTCGGGCCGGATGCGGTCTGTTTCTAGGTCCCGGAATGGCCTTTGCGATAATCTCAGCGAGCTGCCTGGCGCTTTCCACAGGACGAGACTGTACAATCCTGTGAGCGATCTTTCGCGATGCTCGCTCTTCACCAAATTCGTAGATAAGATTGGCCAGGGCCTTCTCCGGCAGATTGTTTACCAGGTCTTGCGCGCTATCATCAATGTTTGTATCAAGTCGCATATCCAGGGTGCTATCTTCGTAGGAAAATCCACGTTCGAATTCTTTGAGGTGTAGCATGGATATGCCAAGATCCAGTAAAGCAAAGTCCAATCCAATTTCTGCAGCGCCGTTCTGGATTTTTGAAATCTCATTATCAGAGGAAAACTGATTAAGACCTCCGGAGTTTTCTTCGGAATCCTCTTGCGAGGTTCCTTCCGCGGTATCTTCGAATGGTCTTTCGGACTGCCAGTCCGGAGAAATCTCTGCAATTTGTGTATCTTCTGTATTTAGATTCGGCTGTGAATCGTTCAGAAAACTGGCCGGAATCTCCGAGGCCCGGCCATTGAACCAGAAAAAACGGGAATCATCCGGGTTCAGGCCAGCCTGCTGAAAATTCGTTCTGGCCCGGTTCAGCATCTGCTGATCGCGATCGCACAAAATCATTCTGGATTCAAGATAATGGCCGGCCAGGGATAGACTGTGGCCCCCGGCTCCAGTTGTGCCATCCACTATTCTGAACCCTTGCAGATTCTGCTGATTTATGTTTGTGAATGCCTGCTCCGCCAGAGAGAGCACCTCATTGAGCATCACCGGTTGATGACTGGCTTCCATTGGCTATTTAGATAATGCGATCGTACTGGTCGATTGCCTGATTCCATACTGGAATCCCGCAGAATCGATCGCCCTCCGGACAATAAGGTGTGGTGCCTGCATCCTTTCGAAGTGCACAGGGAGCCAGAATCCATTGCACCAGTTCAGGATGAATCTTGCCGATCTGTTGTAGCTCCTGCACAGAGGCGCGAAAGATCTCTTCCTGGGCATTATAACAGGTCCGCGCTTTCCATTTATGGTGAAGATTCAACAAATCTCCGGATTCATAAAAGCGAATTGGAAAAGCATTGGGCAGTAGATAGGAAGCTTCTTCTTCGGTCCCTCCCGCATCCAGGAAATCGGAAATACCCGCAAATATCTCTTCCATGATTCGGCTATAATAATCCAGGGCCACTTCGGATTTCTGAATCAATTCAGGCACAATGTAATCCGGCTTTCCGGTAAAATGCCTCATCAGTATTGGCCGCGATCCAGGCACCATTCTATGCCTCTGGTCTTGAGAGTCCGCTGTATGCGATATCTTCTTTTGAAATGTATAGGATACATTGAATAACGCTCTGGTAATTCTAGACAGAGTACTCTCGTTTAAGGTGGAACCAAGATGATGATTCCTGGAAGGCCTGAGTACAAGCTCGATGGCTGCCTCGTTGGAAAGCTCCGACTCGGCAATCCCCAGAACTGCTCGCACAGCCTCTCCCACCACAACAGGAGCGTCGGTGGTGTAGCCGGCCAGCCTGGCAAACTTGCCTTCCATGCGATCATCGAACTCTTTCAGGAAATCTGAAGTAGTCTTTCGCTCATCCCTTTCTAGAAAGAACGATGCAAAGAACTGATACTCTGTGGTCTCTTCCAGGGGCATGGGATCAGCCATTTCCGCAGCATAGAGCGGATCCGCGGCTTCCACCTGCTCCCACATTCGCTCCACCAGAAGTCTGGCTTCTATAGGCACATCGCAGGCCTGGCAAAGTCTTCGATAGCGATGGAGCGTCAGGCCATTGATACTGTGATACAGATATGCATGAGTGGCCGTAGGAAGAACATATCTGGCCACTTCCATAGTTTTTTTATGGATGGAGTTTTTCCATTTATCTGGTTTGCTCGCCCTGGCTCGAAATACCTGAAAGTATATGTTGGAGGCGGGCTCCTCCAGAAGATCCATTAAGTGGAAATAGGCATCGCAGGATTTGCGAATCAGTGAATCATAGATGTCACTGGCTGCCTTTCTATCGCTACCAAAATGAGGATAGTGGAACTGATCTGGCTTTACCTCTACATATCTCTGCGAAACCTGCTCAGAGTTGTAATAAGGATGAGAATGCAGAAAACTCCAGATCAATTGCCTGCTAATGCGATCGATGGCAAAAATGAACTGCGGATGCTGCCTGGTGGTTAAATGTCCTGCTTTTAAAGTACTGTTCGCAATTCGATCTCTTAATGCCCTGGATTTATCGGTGGCAGATACCTGCTCCGGGTATACCAGACCTTTGGAAGAATAGCAGGTTCGGGCAGAACCTATGGACACATCGAATGGACTGGCAGTGGCATCCAGAAGCTGGACCACCGGTCCGGTGTCTACAGAGGCAGCGGCTGGGGACATAAGCCGACTCTGGCTGATGCCTGCCATAGTGCAAACATTTCGTTTCATCCAGGGCCCGGTTTTCGTGGACAGTTTTCCGGCGGTGGCCGGACAGACCATGCAAATGCTGCCCCAAAAATCCGAATACTTTCACTGTTCCGAAAGAGCCTTAATTCGACTTCAATCTCACCTTTCAGCCCATTCTAGTTGTTTTCTGGATTTACCGAGAAGTAGCCCGTTAGATGGTGCACTGTGCCCGCTCCCTCAGCCGCCCGATGGGCGTAGTCTCGCAGAGCCTCGGCCTGCCGGGACAATTCCTCCTCTCGGTCAGCCAGACTACCTATAGATTTACTTAATTCTTGTGCTCCGGTTTTTTGTTCTCGCACGGACTCAAAGATCTGACCGGCAAAAAGGCTCACCTCCTGGCCTGCTTCAGAGATCCTTGAAATCTGTTGTGCCCCCTGATCCATATCCGAAAGGACTGCGCTGGACATTCCATCCATTCGTTCCACAGATTCTCTAATTCCATTAAAGAGACCGACCAGGCCTTTTACCTGCTCGGTGCCAGCCTGAACCTGCTTCGCGGTGCCCTCCAGGTGGCCGGCGATCTCCTTGACCGATCCGGCCGTTTGCTCGGCAAGCCTGGAGATCTCTTCGGCAACAACGGCGAAGCCCCGACCCATTTCTCCAGCCCTGGCCGATTCGATGGATGCATTGAGAGAAAGTAGATTCACTCTTTCAGAAATACCTGTAATAATCTGAATGATTGATTGAATTTCCCGGGAGCTCTGAGCAATATTTTCCATGGCACCGGTAGTTTGCTGAACTCTGGCAGCACCATCGGATGCCACTTGCTGCGTTGCGCCTGTCTCTCCGGTGAGATTTTTTATTCGATTCAGAGCACCTTCCATACCAGTCTGCAGTGCCGTCAGGTTTTCGCTTATTGCCTCCATGTCGGTGGTCTGTCGATTGGCCAGCTCCGATATATTTTCCATACTAGAATCCAGCTCCGTAATGGCAGCAGACGATTCTTCGGTGGCAGCGGCCTGCATGGAAGCCCAATCGCTTACAATCTGCGCTGTTCGGATCAGCTCCGAGGAAAGCTCTTCCCAGATTTGAGTATTCGACTGAATTTGAAAGAGCAGCCCCCATTGATTGATAGCCAGGCTACGACCGGTAAATGAGGCATCCTGCGTTTCGGCACAGCAGCCGGCCAGAGATCGAAGTTCAGAAGCAGCATACAGGTTTCCACTAAGTATTTGCTGTAACCTTTGTGTGCTCTTTCTCAATTCGCTTCGCAGCCGTAAAATAAATGTAAATAAGCTACTCATCCCCCCGATCACCAGGACAACTGCCAGGCCGGAAAGTAGATTGCGGTAAGGCTGGTCCAGCTCTGCGGCCAGTAGTGCAAGTGGAGCCGAGAGAATCAAAGGCAGGGAAATCCATGCTACCTTTGTAAGCATGCTGGCCGGTCCTCGCAGCAACCTCTTACCCGCTGCTTCACTCTTCCAGAAAGCGTCATAGAGCCTGGTTGCTCTGTAACGTTGCACATCAGTGGCAGCTTTTCGCACGGATATGTAGCCTACGATCTCCCCTTTCTGGTAAACCGGACTTACTGTGGCATCCACCCAGTAGAAATTACCGCTCTTCGCCCGGTTTTTGACGATATTGTTCCAGGTCTTCCCCTCCTTTACGGTATCCCAGAGATTCTCAAAAACGGCCGGAGGAACATCTGGATGGCGAATCATGTTATGCGGCTGACCCACCATCTCCTCTACTTCAAACTCAGAAATCCGGGCAAAGTCCGAACTGGCATATGTGATTTTACCCTTAAGATCTGTTCGCGAAATCAGTACATCTCCCGGACGGACAAAATTTTCTTCTTCGGTTATGGGAAGGTTCTTTTTCATATTTCTGAAGCTCCGGAGGATTTACCGGTATCATTTCCTATATTTTCTGCATAATTGACGGTCTCGTCATTATCACGAACGTAAATTTCTAAGGGGATGACAATGACGGGACTTATCACCCTGGACGAAAATGAACAGATATTTTTTCCCGAACAATAGTTACCTTTCCAGAGTAGCCCAGGTGCACATCCTGCAGAGATTTCTTGAAGCTCAAGGAGTATTTTCCATAGTATTAACTTTGCATGGCAAAATCTCAATCTATAGCCATTACCATATACTCCTACCGTCCAAATAAATAGGATACCTGGGTACAGTTTATACCATATTCTTTTCTGAAAAAATCTCTGGCTATACTGCACCACGACAGATGCGTATGCCCGGTCCGGGACCGCGATTGATGCCCTTTTCCCGGGCACTGATAGCATATTGGATGGCTTTCCGAGACTCCGGCCCGATCCAGATCAATTAGTTTGAGAATCTAATAGGCACCCGAACCTTGAATCGGGCCAGAATCCTCTGGGCCAAGCTTCAAATTTTCGATAGACTGTGCAAGCACAGAGCATACAATTTCTGCAATGCTGGATCCCAGAAGCTTACCGGGTTATGAATACCAGGAGTCCATTTATGAAGGTGCGGATTCACTGATCTACAGGGCCCGGCGATCCGCGGATAATTCCCCGGTCATTGTCAAGACAGGCCATGCAAGACAAATAGATACTGAATTCAGGGCCCGACTACGCAGAGAGTATTCCATCGGATCTTCGTTGCCCGGAGATATTGCTCCCTACCTGGATTTCATTGAAACGGCCCAGGGACCGGCCCTGGTCATGCAGGAAACGGGAGGTATTCCTCTAAATCAATGGCAGCCATCCAGCTTAAAGGAAATGTTGGATGGAATGCTTCGGGTTGCACTGGCTCTGGATACAGTGCATGAAGCCGGCATTGTTCACAGGGACATCAAACCACAAAACATTGTACTCGATGTAAAGAATCTTCATCCAGCAATTATTGATTACGGAATTGCCTCCCATCTTTCTTCGCGTAACGATACGGCCCTGCAGGTAGGTCGGCTGGAAGGAACTCTGCTCTATATGGCTCCGGAGCAAACCGGACGCACGAATCGCAGAGTGGACCATCGCAGCGATCTGTATTCTCTGGGCGCTACCTTCTTTGAGCTTATCGCAGGAAATCCTCCTTACCCGTTGAGAGATCCTCTGCAATTGATTCATGCCCATCTTGCCAGCGATTGTCCGGCAATTCAAAAAGACAGGGATGGCAATTTTGTCCCTGCTGTAGTTAGCGATATCATTCAAAAATTAATGAGTCGGGATCCAGATGCTCGATACCAGACAGCCATGGGCCTGGCCCAGGATCTCAAAAAATGCCTGGAATCGATTGAGGGAAAGAATCAGATTTCTCCCTTTCCCCTGGGAAGACTGGATTTTCCACGAGGACTAACAATTCCTCAGAAACTCTATGGCCGTAGTAGAGAGTTACAGCAAATCCAGCAATGCCTGGGTACGAATAGCGGTGCATCGCTGGTTCTGGTTACAGGTCCCTCCGGTTCAGGAAAGTCATCTCTTATCCAGGAGTTGCGCAGAGGTATTGCAGAAAGAAATGGATTCTTCCTACCTGGAAAATTTGAGCCAGACAAGAAAGATATACCGTACCATGCAATTGCCCAGGGACTGACGATTATTGTCGAGAATCTGCTTTCGCGTAGCGCGGAATCGGTACAGCAATGGAAAGATCTTATCCTGGAACGATTGCGTGGAAACGGCCAAACCCTGCTGGAACTTGTGCCTACTTTGAGTCAATTGCTCGGCCCGCAGCCGGAACTATTGGAACTTAGCCCGGAAGAAGAGCGGGTTCGATTCAAGCTTACGATTCTAGGTTTCCTTTCTGCATTTGAGGATATGCCTCTGGTATTTGTTCTGGATGATCTGCAGTGGGCGGACCTGGCCTCTCTGGATCTAATGCAGGATCTACTGCTTGAATCCGGTTCCAATCTTACGATACTGGGAACCTATCGAGATAACGAAGTCAATGAATTACATCCATTGAGCCGAGCCATGGAAAGCTACCGCCTGAATGGCATCGAAACTCAAACGATTCAGCTTCAGCCCCTGGGTCCAAGGGACCTTCGCATGCTTCTTCTGGATACATTTCGCATGGATCCTGCAGATGATCAGGCAGACGATGTAAATCAACTTGCGGATGCGCTCTACAAGAGAAGCGAAGGAAATCCATTTATTGCCCGGCAGTATCTGGAATCCGTTTACAACCGGGGCTGGATTCGTCAGGATCGAAGCAACGGTCACTGGCACATAGAACTGGCCCGCATTCGCACAGACGGACTTTCCGTATCTGCGGCGGAACTACTGGCCCTCAGAATTACTGAACTGGATGATCTGAAAGCCACCATCGAAGCGGCAGCATGCCTGGGAAATCGATTCAGTTTACAGTTACTTTCCGGACTGATGGAGCAGGATGTTCTGCTCACCGTAAAGCAGCTTCAGGAATTGGCCACTCGAGACCTGGTCTATCCGCTAAACGAATCCTATAAATACGTGGGTCAGGAAAGCGATCGGCAGAGCATAGAAAAGGTGCAGTACGGATTCTCCCATGATAGAATCCATGAAGCCGTGCTCAATCAGATACCGGCCAGCAAATCAGAGGAGTTGAACCTAAAAACCGCACGGCTAATCCTGCGAGAATCAAATTTCCAGCAAATCCAGGAGAAGATTGGGACCCTGGTGGCCCATTATAATCGGGGCCGCAACCTGGTACAGGACGATGATGAAAAGCTAAAAATCGCAGAGCTAAATGTTCAGGCTGGTCGCAGAGAAAGAAAAGCCAGCGCATACGATGAAGCGATCATTCATTTTGGAATTGCTCAGGACACTTTACACCAAAGATCCAAAAAGATTCCGGCAGAACTGAGACTGTCAATACTGCGAAACCTGGGCGAATGCGAATATCTGAATGGCCGCAAAGTAGTGGCCCAGGAGCATTTTGATCAGATACTGAAGGATTCCCGAAGTCTTCTTGAAAAACTCAAAGTCTATGAGTTCAAGATTGCCATTCTTTCCAGCGATGGGCACCATGCGGAGGCGGTGGGTCTGGGGCTACAGGCATTGAAGAAAGCCGGTTATTCAGTTACAACGTTGAAAGAAGCGGCACGCAATAGCACCATCAAATCCAGGACCAAAAGCTCGCGCAAATTTCTGGATCTATACAGAAAGCGCAGAAAGAAGGAGCCTGATCCGGAATCCAGGCTAATCGCTAGAATTATGGCTCAGACCATTACTCCTGCATTCCTTACCCGGTCGGATCGATTGGACTCCCTGGTTTTTTCATTGCTGGATCTTAGTGAAAAAGATGGGCCATTCCCGGAAACGTCTGTTGCCCTGGTTCTTCTGGGCATACTGAACTGCGAATATTTGCAGGACTATACTTCAGGCATGGAAATGGGTCAAATGGCTCAGGATCTTGTGGAAAGATTCAATGCCCGGGATTTAAGGGGTCGGGTTAACTACTATTATCTATCTTCCATTCATTGCTGGACGGAATCCGTTCAAAGTAGAATCCCCCTCTATGAACGAGCAACGGATCAATGCCTGGAAACTGGAGATCTTCCTTTCGCAGGACTTTGCATCCTGGAGATGCTTTCCCAGAGAGTCTTGCTATGCAATGAACCACTGGATAAACTGGAGGCACTTCTGGAAAGCCATCAGATTCAGGTGGTACGCGCCGGGCAATCCATCCAGGAGCTCTTTGGATTGGTAAGGCAGGGATTGCATAGCCTGAAAGGAGCTTCCAGACAGAAGAGTCGACTTCGGGGTGATTATTTCGATGAAAAGAAAGCCCTATCCGCCTGGAAAAGTAGCGGAGCCAACCGAAGTCTGTTCTATTTAAGTCTTTATCGCAAATGGCTGGGAGTATTGTTTTTCCATGAGACTTCCAGTGCCCCGGAAGTTTCCGGAAGTGAAGCCCCTCTTTCCCATTTTGATGCACTATTCCATCAGTACCTGGATGCCATCCAGGCATTGAATACAAAAGGCTCCTCCCGCCCTGAGATCAGCGGACTACTGGAAAGACTGGCAAATCTGGAACAAAGTTGTCCGGCCAATTTTGCTCCTCTTCGCGCACATCTGGAAGCGGAGGCTTCCTGGAAAAACAACCAGATTCCAGATGCCATGACAGCATTCGATCGTGCCTGCCAGTGGAGTAATAAATCCGGTCCGGCTATTCTGGCAGGCCTTATCCATGAAAGAGCGGCTCATTTTTATCTTGAGCTTAAGAAACCAGTCTTTGCATCCATCTATGCGAATAAGGCTCTGAATATCTACCGGAAATTGAAATCCCATGCCCAGATAGAACAGGCAGAACGTCTGCTGGACGATGTGCGATTGATGCATGAAGGAATCATTCGTGCAGAGAATTTCGCAGAGGAGCCTCTGGAGCAGAGTACGAATTTGTCTGGCCTCAAAGAATCCGATTCCAGACCGGGCAATGAGTTCAGTGTAACGTCCACGGAAAGCGGTTCCGAACTTGATCTGGAATCTGTAATGAGAACTGCTGCAATTGTATCTTCAGAAATCGATCTGGATCAACTTCTGCGAAAATTGTTGCAGAGTCTTATGGAGAGTGCCGGTGCCAGAAAAGTAATACTTCTGGAGAAATCGGGCAGCGGATATCAAATAAGAGCTTTTCAGGACGGCGAAAATGCGCCGGAAATCAATACTCTTCGTCAACCAGATCCTCAGAATGATTTCCCTGAATCCCTGGTTCGTTTCTGCGAAAGAATCCTGAAACCCACATCGCTGGACGATGCGGCCCTGAGCGGAAACTTCACGGAAGACCCCTACATACAGGCCCGAAAAATTTCTTCGGTGCTGTGCATTCCTGTTCTTCTAAAAGGGGAGGTATCTTCATTGATCTATCTGGAGCATGCTACTACCCGAGGAGCCTTTCCGACCCATCGAGTTCGAGTCTTGAATCTTCTCGGTGCGCAGATTGCAACATCACTTGAGAATGCTCGACTCTACGAAGATGTGAAAAATGCGCTGCAACAGGAGCAACGCGCCCGAAAGTCCGAGGAACAAATCAATACCGTAATTCGTCGATTTGTTCCAGATGAATTTCTAAAAATCCTGGGTGTGGAGAATTTCACAGAAATCAGACTGGGCGATAATATCGAAAGGGACATGACCGTTCTGTTTTCAGATATTCGCGCTTTCACCTCTTTGTCTGAATCCATGTCTCCGGAGGAAACATTTCGTTTTATTAATAGTTATTTATCCAGGATTGGACCTATAGTTAGAGAAAGCGGAGGATTCATCGATAAATATATTGGCGATGCAGTTATGGCTCTGTTCGAAGAGCCGGACCAGGCCATTCGAGCAGCCAGAGCCATGATTCTGCAACTGAAACAATACAATGACGATCGTCAGAAAACCGGATATGATCCCGTTCGAATTGGAATAGGTGTGCATACAGGTCCATTGCGCCTGGGCATTATTGGGGAAGAAGGCAGAATTGAAGGTACGGTGATTGGAGATACTGTAAACCTGGCCAGTAGACTGGAAAGCCTGAATACCAGATACGGCACATCCATCATAGTCAGTGATTCTACCCAGGAATTCATGAAGGATTCCTCACTTTTTCATTTTAGAGCCCTGGACCGAGTCCGGGTCAAAGGTAAGAAAAATGAACTGTGGATTCATGAATTAAGGCTAAATCCCTCCTCTGCAAACAATGAGCGGATTTATGATCAGGCTTTAAAGGCCTATCAGGCTGGATCTCTGGAGGAATGCAAAGAACACTTTCTAAAACTTAGAGCCAATTCGCCCGATGATCCAGTTATAGAGTTCTACCTCCAGCGGCTAAAGCAGTTAGAAGAGCAGGGAATTCCGGAACACTGGGAAGGCATTGAAAACCTCACAAAAAAATAAAAAGCAGATCTCCATTCTATCCCCTCTGGAACTGGGCCCTAAAGAACTTGAGGGGCTGTATCGCAAGGTTAAGAAAGGAAAAGGTAAGCTGCTGGTTCTGGCTGTTCTTCCCGACAAGCAGAATCTACCGGCCTATTTGAATGAACTGAAAGATCGTATTGCAAAGGCAGGATCTGGACTCCGGATTATCTGGTCCAGGGATGTATCTTCGTCCAGGGCCGGTCTGGTCCGAGCGATTCAGGAAAGTGAGCAATATCAAAGATCGAAAGATCTGCTGGTTCTGGCACCGGAAGATTGGCACAGAACGGATATTCAGGGTCTGGTGGAAGATCTACGCATTTTCTCAGGACAAAGCCAGGAGTTCAAACCTTCGAAATTAAGCATTAGACTTAAGCTACTATCCATTACCGGTTTAATCGTATCTCTTGCACTGACTGCAATGATTGGAATGGCTTCCTTTCTATTTCGAAATCATAGCGAAACTTTGATCCAGGGATATAACCTTTCCCTTGCTCGCCTGGTGGCTGAATCACTGGAAAAGGATATTCAGGGCATCGAATACCGAAGCGTTGCTTTGCTGGACCGGCTGAAATCAGAAAAACCCACTCTTAATACGGATCCTCTGGAAGAAAAATTAGCAGAAGAAGGGACCCCGGACAAATCAGTTCAGGACATGTCTACGCAGGAGTCTGACAAGTCGGCCCGGGAAACCAGCGAATCGCAAATGACAGACGAAGCCTCTACTGAGGCTTCTGAGACTGAAAAACCGGCCCGGGAAAACGGCGAATCGCAAATGACAGACGAAGCCTCTACTGAGTCTTCTGAGGTTGAACCAGGGATCCAACCCTCGCCGAGCCAGCAGAAAGAGTCCGGAGAAAAAACGGGCCCTGGCGAAGTCAAAGATGAAAAGGAACCGGAGCAATCTGAGCCTCTGGGTCCCGGTCATAGAGGCTACGAATCGGCGCAGCGATTCTTCCAAGAAAATGAACGATACCTGTATCTATCTGCCATCCAGGGAGCTGATAAATCCGTAGATGTAAATCAGGAACTGTACAACGGTGCATTCCTGCAGCAGTACGATTTAAGACCGGAGCAATTCAGACAGCTGCTGCAAGAATGGCCATCCGCATCCCTTCAGGAAGGGCCGATTCAAATCAGGAGATTCCAGCTGGGTAACGTCCCATTGCTTGGACTTTCCTTTCCAGGAAAGAAAAATCGTGTAATCTTATATCTGGCTGCCGATGACTTCTTCCAGTCCTTTCGTAAGGCACGTCAGGCGGGAATCTTTGAGATACATCTGATTTCCGGAGACGGTACAATTCTAATAAGCTCAGAATCCAGAGGCAGTGAATCTCTGGTCGGTCATTCAATTATCAAAGAGGTTCTTAATAGCACTGTAAATAATGGTTCGCGAAAGTACACCAATGAGGGAAAGGAGTATCTGGCCTCCTTTCAAATGCTGGAAGGGCCGGGGCTGACTGTTCTTTCCCACGCAGAAACTGACCTGGTATTTGAAGCAGTTAGAAGAATTGAAAGACAGAACCTCTATTTGATGGGAGCAGTCCTGGCATCAGCATTCCTGCTGGTATTTCTATTCGCACGAACTCTTAGCGTTCCAATCACTCGACTGGCCAGGGCCACAGGCGCAGTACGTCAGGGCGACTACACAGTTCGCATCCATCCAACTACCAGAGATGAAATCGGCCAGCTTACCTATTCCTTTCTACAGATGACTCGAGGCTTGCAGGAACGAGAACACATCAAGGATGCTTTCGGAAAATTCGTCAGCCCTGGAATAGCGGAAAAAGCGTTAAGAGGAGAAATCAAACTTGGTGGAGAGAAAAGAACCGGTACTGTTTTCTTCTCTGATCTGCGAAACTTCACGGCACTATCTGAGAAAAGTCAACCCGAAGAAGTGGTGGATTTCTTGAATCGATATTTTACAGTCATGGTGGATTGCATCCAGGCCACCGGCGGAATGGTAGATAAGTTCATTGGCGATGCCATTATGGCCCACTGGGGCACACTGGATCCTTCTCAAACGGATACGGCCGATGCTGTACGCGCTGCTTTAATGATGCGACGTGCATTGATTGATCTAAACCGGGAGTTCGAAGCAGAAGGTGCCACCGCCCTTCTATCTGGATGCGGTATCAACACCGGTCCGGTCATTGCAGGACAGATTGGATCTGAAAAACGTCTTGAGTATACGGTCATCGGTGATACTGTCAATCTGGCCTCTAGAATTGAGTACTTGAATAAGCTTTTTGGCACCGATATACTGATTTCCTCCTACAGCATGGAAAGGGTGCGAGATCAGTTTGATGCAATTGAAATGCCGCCTTTAAGAATCAAAGGAAAAAGCCAGCCAGAAACGGTGTATGCAATCCTGGGAGCCATGGACGATCCGAACCGTCCGCGAAGCCTGGAAGAAGTACGGCAGATGGTGGGTATTGAATTCAATGAAGATCAGGCGCAGATGGAACTTCAAAGATCCAGTGATCAAATGGTACCAAGAGAGAAGAAGTGAAGGGCCTCCGATTAACAGAGTGGATAACCGTATTTCTTCTGCTATTGTTCATTGTCCTTTTTTCAGCACTCTTTTTCTACGAGCAAAATCGATCCAGCGGCGAAGGCTCGGGCGAAGAGATCGGAGAACTGAATTTTCGTTATAGAATTGCAGAGAGGAAGTTCAGTGATTCGGTTCTCTGGGATCGAATTAATCCAGGGGACAAACTAAAAAATCAGGACTGGATTCGCACTGATTCTTATTCAGAGGCCGTCCTTCAACTATCGGACGGTTCCAGAGTTGAAATGGGACCAGAAACCATGCTGGTTCTGGTAGTAAGTGAAGACAAAAAGGAATTCCAGCTGATGCAGGGATCCGTGGAGCTCGACCTCAAAGATGACTATGACCTTCTTGCCAATAACCAGAAGATTGAAGGTTTGCAGGGAAAATCTCGCATTCGACTTACCGAAGAAAACCTGGAAGTAGAACAGGACGAAACCACTGCCACTCTAAACGGTGAAAGCCTGCCTTCCTGGAGTATAATTAAGGAAGGCAAGATTAAATCTGCCAGTAGCGAGCTTACTCTGCTTGCACCGGTGGATACCAGAACTGTAATCGATTCTAAAACAGTCCAGATTACCTTTCGATGGGCAGGAAGCTGTCCCTGCTCTCTATTTATTCAACCGTCCAGTCCAGAGCAGGCTGCCACCTCCATATCTGACATCAAAGAAAACCGATATGAGATGGAGCTTCCTCCCGGAATCTATACATGGTTTGTAAGAAACTCCACGGATGAGTCCGCAAGACGGAGCTTTCGTTTGCTGGAAAGCCAGCCATTAAAAGCCCTCCATCCTCCTTCGGGTTCAGAGCTTTCCATTGCAGGAGAAGCAGGATTGATTCAATTTTCCTGGGAAGCGCCAGGATTCCAACAGAGCTTTCGAATTGAGATTGCAAACGATGCAAACCTGAGCGCTCCTATATACTCACGGGTAACCGGACGAAGAAATGCAACATTCTCTCTTCAGCCAGGCGAATACTACTGGCGAATTACTTCCTTAACAGGAGAAACTGAAGCAGAGGATACTTCCCGGGACGTATCTTCTAAAGTGTTAGCATTTAAAGTTAAGCCTCTGGAAGAAAAAGATGATGCGATAGCCATAAACCTGAAGGTTAAAAGCCCGGAAGAAATTCGAAAAGAAAAGCAAAAACAAAAGAACAATACGGCCTATACCCCCGCTCCCTGGCAGTATACTACCTATCCTGTCTTTCCGTCTCCCAATTCGGCAGTGGACATGAGCACCAGAGATTCATTGCTCTTTCGATGGACTCCTGTGGCTGGAGCCACAAAATATTTGTTCCGTTTGTATCGCGATGACTCAATTCTCATTGAAAGATTCGTCCCCAATCCTTATCTTAACTTCAGAGAGTTAACATTGCTGGATACAGCCTGGTTCGAATGGTCGGTGGAACCAATCTTTGGCAATGGACGGTCAGGAAGTGGATTTCAGCATCGCTTCCAGGTTACTTTGAGTGAGCAGTTAGATAAACCAGAACTTGAGTAATCGATCCGTAAGGCGTATTCAGCGAATGGATAGAGTGGAATGCGCACCAAAACAAAAAATCAAATTACGCGACGCTGGACATTCAACCGGTGGATCCATGGGATTTCCGGACTTGCTGTAGCATTGTCCCTATTGGTTTTCTCGGCTGAGCTAAATGCAGAAGCAGTGGATCTACGCTGGAAACCTGTACAGGGAAGCTCCGGGTATCTCGTAAGAGTTCAAAAGGAAGATGGTTCGACCACAGACACCCGGATTGGAACCAACCGCGCACGGCTGGACCTGGATCCTGGAAATTATGTAATTCGAATCGCAGGTTTGAATAAATTTGGAAAGCCAGGGCCATTCTCGGATCCGGCTAAAGTTACTATTGAGACTTCCAGCGAAACCAGAACCATTCAAATGGAGGATGCACAACAGGAAACTCTCAGAGAGGAAGGGTCTGAAGACCAGCAAGAACCTTCCCAGCCTTACGACTACTCCAGGATTACCTATCCCATGGCTTTGATTCCTGGCTGGATTCAGTACAATCGGGATGAACCCTATAAGCTCTATTTGTTCAACGGTTTACTTCTGGGCCATGCATACGCATTTCATGTGGAGAAGCAAAGAGGAAATGCACTGTCCCGGGAGGTCTGGAACGACCCCACAAACATCCTTCTGGCCGCCAATGGTGATCGGGCATTCTTAGGCCTTATGTGGTTCAGACGCTCCGCAGAGAATCAAAAGTACGCAAACAGCCAGTTCAATCAGAAAGCACTGGCAACCTCTGCAGGAATCATCTATATACTTCATTTTGTGGATCTTTATTTCTTTTCCACTCCAGTGAGCCCATCGCAGGCATCGCAAGAGGGATTCTCCCTGGATCTGTTTGCCATAGATACGTCCCCGCCCCCATTTTCTGAAAAACCTGAAGCTCTCTTCGCCCCGGATATGCAGGCTAGAATCCAATGGAGGATGCATTTCTAATGAAAAATTCAAAGCAACCCATATTCAGGAAATTCCGGGGCCTCCAGAATCGGTGCAATCGGGCCCTTTCCATCTTTATAATTGGACCAATGCTATTGTTCGGTCAGTGCTCTGAAGCCTTTCCAGAGATGGATGGCCTGGATGCAGTGCTTCTGAGCAATTCTTTGAAGAAGTATTTATTTGCGACTCAGTCTACATACCCTGGAACATTAAAACGCACTACTGATGCCAACGGAATTGAAGGCGCAGATGCAATCTGTGCATTTGAAAAATTCACGAACTTCTCACAGCTTCCTGGAGCGGACAATGAATACAGGGCACTGCTTGTAAGCGATCATCGTCGGGCATGCACCAGTGCGAATTGTAATTCAGGAGGCAGCTCCGAGCACCTGGACTGGGTACTTACTCCCAACACAAGCTATTACAATCCAGACGACCAGTTTCTGTTTACTACGAATTCAAATTCAGTACTGGATCTTTCCACCACGCCTCTGAGCCGGGTGCTCACAACCACCGTGGCATTCTACTGGACTGGATTCGAATCCACCGGCGACTGGAGAACCAGTACTGTTCCGGAAACCTGCGGCAACTGGAACACTGGGGGCACTGGAATGAGAGGAGATGCTAGCACCACAGGACCTACAGCGCTGGGAGACTTTGGACAGGACTCGCTATGCGGCACAGCCCATGCCCTCATCTGTGTTCGACGCTAACCAATAGATACGATAGATACGATGGAATGTGCTTTTCAAGCAGAACCATTCCATCCGGGGAACACTATCTGGCATCTTTGGATAATTTAGAATTAGCAGGTCATCCGCTACAGCACTAAACCTGCTACATAGTAGCGTCAGCACCTACAAAAAAGGCAAGGAATCCGCAGTTCGAACTGTTTTCCCCGACATCGGCAGCCAGACAGTAACTTTTTGACGGATTGGATTTCTGACGGACTGAAATTTTGAAGCCCGGACAGTATAATTCAATACCTGCCAGGGCTCACTCATACTTAAGCGTTGCCGATCAAGGCTCAACAAGACCGGACCGTATTGCAAACTTCACCAGTTCCGTTCCAGAATGCATTTCCAGTTTTCGCATAATATTCTGACGATGCACTTTGACTGTTGTTGGCGCTATGTGCAACTTTCGCGCAATTTCATCTCTGGAGGTGCCTTCTGCAATCAATTTCAGGATTTCTCGCTCACGAGGCGATAGCACCTGATACAGGGAATGCTTATCGCTGTCATTTTCAGAGCTTCCTCGTTCTCCTGCAGGTTCGGAGACTACTTTGCCTCCGCCGGCCAGGGTCTTAACTCGATGAATGAGCCTGCTATTAATTCTTGGACTTAGAAAATGCTGACCGGCAACCACAGCTTCCAGGGATCTAAGTAAATCCTCGCCAGCATCATCTTTTAGAACATAGCCTTCTACGCCCATGTCCAGCATCTGATCGATATATTCTTCATCATCATGACGACTGAGAAATACTACCTTCACTCCAGGGTGATAGCGCTTCAAACGTCGTGCTATCTCAATGCCTGATAGTCCCGGAATGGATATATCCAGCACGGCAACATCTGGCGGTTCACGATCCAGTTCTTCCCAGGCGGCACGACCATCGCCGGCTTCCCCGGCCACACAGAAGCCATCGCTTTCGGCCAGTATGAGTTTCAGCCCTTCCCGAAGGATTCTGTGATCATCTGCCAGATATACTTTTAGTTTAGTTTCACTCATTTAATGTTTCCTGTGCTGGATTGTTCCCCCAGAGGAAGCACAACCGACACCTCTGTGCCTTCCCCGGGCGTAGATAAGAATCCAAAAATACCATCCAGGTCCTCAGCCCTTCTCTTTAAATTCATCAAACCAAATCCGCCTTTTTCCAGGCTTCTTTTTTTCAGGTCCATAACGGAAAACCCGCTGCCATTATCCTTTACCTGTAATACAAGTGCATCGCCCGTATCTTCCAGAAGCACATCTACCCTTGTTGCACCAGAATGGCGAACAATATTTGTAAAGATCTCCTGGCACATGCGAAACAGAGGAACGGATATACTGTCCGGGATTTCCCTATGAATATCCACATTCTGGATCACTTCGCATCCTCTGGGCTCCAGAAAGCTACGCACCAGACGATTGATGGCTGCCTGAAGCCCAATCTCTCGCAAAGAGTTAGGAAATAGGTTTGAGTAGATCTCCCTCAATTCCTGACTTGCCTGATCAATCAGCTCCACTCCCTGTTCAAAGCTTCCCCTGCCGGGGTTTTTCCTGGCAGATACAAGATTGATCTTGGCTGCAAGAATCGTCTGACCAACTCCATCATGCAGTTCGGCTGCAATTCTCTGACGCTCCTCTTCCTGCACTCGCAGCAGACGAGAGTGCAAAAGATCCACTTCCGCTTCCAGTCGTCTGATCTCCGAAATATCCTTTATCATCAAAGCAAGGCCATTCTTCAAAGCAAACAGAGAGTAGCCATAGATTTGATTGCCTGCTTCTATCTCTCGATTATCCAGTCTGGATGTTCCTACGCTTTGAAAACGACGAACATCCGTTAAAAGTTCATCAATGGAATGCTTTTCCCAGGGAAGTACATCCACCAGAGTCTTGCCTACAGCCACACCTTCTTCCACGGCGAATTCACTCAAGAAAGTTGGACTGATATAACGAATGGTCTGCCTTTCATCCAGAGCAACCAGTGGTGAAATGAAGGCCAGCAAATCAGACGGAGAAATAAACTCTGTGTCCACCTGATGATGTTTGCTTGCTATGTTCATCTGGTAAAGAAAAAAGAGCTGGCTCCCTGAGGAGCCAGCGCAGCCCGCTTCTTCTGAAGTCTAATTCGCCGGAAACACAAATTCGGCCACCGATGAATCATACCAGCTCTGAGATGTACTACCTGCGGACAAATACCAGTCATCAAATTCCGGATATCCGTCATGGATGTTTGCACGCTCATACGGCCATTGCCAGTAATCCGGAACCATCAGCGCCCATGGGAAGCCAGCACTGTCGATGTATTTATCCGATCCATCTTCATGGAAAAAGCGTCCTGCAAAGTGAATCTCATGTCCTGTGTTCAACACCTTGATAAACAGATCATAGGGAGCTTTGCCCAGGGTTTGCAGTGCAACCGGTGTAGAGGGAAGAAAGGTAAACTCAGCACTGTGACCTGGTGCAAAGGTCTGTCCCGGTGCAGTGTTCGATGAGCTAATAGTCAGGTTGCTGCGCCCCAGAAGCTCAACGGCAATCCCGGAGGCAATGGTCAGATCCTGTTTATCCAGTTCTGCCCCGCTGGCATCCTTGCGCACCAGAGTGGCCTCACCGGAAATCCCGGCCGGAAGGGCCAGGTGCAATGTATGATCGTAACCGGCCCCTTTGGCTATGTGCGTATAAAAGGATCTCAGCTCAACCATTTTGCCAGAAGCATTCAGATCCTGCTCATGATACACCTGCACTACATAGTCATTGAAGTCTGCATCGCCCCGTTTGGGATAAAGGTCTTCGTAAGCCACTCGATAGAATCCTTCTGCCGGGATTCGAATTACTGTGGCCCGATCCGGATCATTGGGATAATCGTCTTCATTGTCTGGAACGCCATCACCATCCGCATCGGCCACTTCCTGGACGTCTGCTCGAACCTTTACAACAACCGTAATGGTTGCCTGCACAACCTGGGTAATATCCAGATCAATGTACAACGTCTGCCCATTGTATTCCACCTCGATAACCGCGGAATTCTCATCCTGATTTACCGTGACCACTCCGGTGGCATTACCTTCTTCATTAGTAACCGCCCGGAAAAGTACCCGGTCCCCTTCCGGATTTCGAATCAGTACACGAGTTCCTTCCACTCCTCCATCCGGATCCTCTACCAGGATCTCCACTGGAATGGACTTGTTCGTTTCAAAAACAAAGTCTCCTGTACCCTGCTGAATATTATCAATTTCATAACTAAAAGGAATTTCGGAAATGTTGCCCTCCCCCGAGGTTGTATCCGAGGTTCCATTGGCCAGCCCCAGAAGCCAGGCGAGGTTTGGATCTTCCGATGAGTTACAGCTTGCCAGACCAGCAACCAGCATTACCGTTAATACCAGCTTGCCTGCCCGGACGCCCACTTTTCGCATTCTATCTTTTTTCACTACCGGTTCCATAATAGTGTCAGTATACACCTGACTACCGGAATGCTGCAATAGTACGGGGGGACTAAATTTTAAGCCCCCGGGGAGTAGTTTTTTAAAGAGAAAGGACTAATCCGTCAAAAGCAGGCTCTGCAAAGCCCGGACGCTCTAGATTGAGTTTCTGAACCTTCTCGGCCAGAGAATCATAGATATGGCTGACCACCAGACGTCTGGTTTGGATGCTATGTCGGTGCTGTATCAGTTCTGCCAGAGAAACATGGGCCACACTTGGATTTTTCGGATCCGGTTGATCCTCTATGCTAAGCTCCACAATACACAGGTCAGTGTTTTCCAGGGCTTGAAGCAATAGATCGTCCAGGGCCGCATCTCCGCTAAAAGCAAACACTTTGCCAGAAGGATAGACTAACCTGAGAGCCACACTTTCTGGACGATGGGTAACCGGCCTTGTCTCAATGGTGGCTCCCAGAAAGGATAGACTGTCTTGAGAGGCCAGCTCCCTGAAATATAGAGGAAAGTCCAGTTCCATTCCCGGATACATTTGCTCCATCAGGGCCCGGACCGCCGATTCCACACCCTGAGGACCCAGTATCCAGAATGGCTCTTTTCTTTTATCAATGTATTTGAAATGGATGAGCAAAAATGGAAGACCGCCAATATGATCGCCGTGGAAGTGAGTGAGAAACAGGCTTTGAATACTGGATGGAGCAATCTTTTCCTGATTCATTCTCATCAGAGAGCTGGCTCCGTAGTCCACAAGCATACGTATGTTGCCCGAGCCGGAAGGATCCGGCCAGCTTGTTAGATAGCATGCATGGGCACGACCATCCGTGAAAAATGCATTTCCGGATCCCAGAATCAAAACTTGTTCGGACATGGTTGCTCCTGCTGCAAATTACGAAGCCACCGGACTGCCGGGACGTCAGGGCTCGGAATGCGGATTGAGTATGGCTTCCTGTATTAGATCGGCATACCGGGGTGCCATACGCAGCATTCCAAAGTAAGTAAAGTGATGCGGATCGGCAAAGTACTGCATGGGTAATTCCTGGTGCATATCGGCAAAACCGGATCCATGTTCCTTCGCTAAATAGAGCTTCATATCCTGAAAGTACTGGCTGTGTTCGAATACAGCACTTTCCACTGGATTCTCTGGATTCAAAATAAGAAGCATCGGTGCATTTAATTTATTTCGCACATCCTTAAGTCTTTTAAGTTGATACACTGGCTCAAAGCTCTGGGCGGGTAGAAATGTTTTAACAATTCGCAGATTATTAAACGGAATCAGGGCCGGTCGATGCCTCCAGTTCTCTGGTTGAATTCTTTCCATGTAATCTTCAATATACTCAAGATCGCTTAGCTCAGTTAATCTCTGATCCTCCAGAAACCATCTACGATGCTGTACCTGATCTACCGGGGCCTGTTCCAATCCGAATTGACCTGGCATTCGCAGTCCTTCGCCATACATTCGATTGTTATCATCCACCGGCTGCACAGAATTCTTCCAGACCACATGGCTTAGCTTCAGACGAATCCAGCCTGTTCTTTCTTCTTCGTTGAGTGAGATTCGCTTCCAACCTGGAGCATCTGGTATGTAATGTCTGGATCTCAGAATTGCACTTTTCACCTGACAGGGATCTTTGAAAAACATGGTCCTCTGTATAAGTTCATCCTTTAGAAGTGCAGGAGGATAGATGTAGGATTCTTCCCAGTGAGGTTGCCATAGCTTGATAAGTTCGTCGTTTACCTGCAGCAATTCATCTGCATCCAGCCATTCCATTTCAATTTTGAAATCGGGACTAAATAACTCAGGCGGAATCTCAAAGGTAAGTTCACCGTCTGCGTATTTCGCAGGAAAGGCTACGCATCCGGAAGTCTTGCCTTCACGGTACAGTCCGCCGGCCAGAGGCTTTCCTTGATAATATATGTAGCTCCTTAGCGGGGAATCTTTCTGGGCCTTTCGATTGAACTCCAGGGCATCCCACCACTGACCGGAAAATCGAATACCGGCCAGAAGTCCGCTCATGATTCCGGAGGCCATTTCAGTTGGTGTTAGACGATTGGCATGTTCTATAGCAAAGGAAGCCGGATAGAATCTCTGGGCCGGAACTCTCTGTTTTAGAAATTCGAAATGAGCGCCTGAATCGAAACCAGGACCTGGAATATGAGGAGGCACCAGATGCTCCAGATCCAGGTCAACCAGAGCCAGCGGATAAACCACCAGATCCGGATTCATTTCATTGATCCGCGATGCGTAATGATAGGCATCTTCAGGCATCAACGCCGCATGAGAGATTAGCTCCACTTTTACCGGACGATTCAGCCGAGACTGCAGCAACTGCTCCAGTAACTCAGCCTGTATGGAATACCTGGCAATACTGGAACCCAGCACCACAATTCGAATCGCTCCAGGATTCCCTTTGTTTTCGGTTTCTTCAGAATTCGAAGTAACTTCCAGAATTGGATAATTGGAATCACTGGCTATGGACTTTTCCGCATATCGAAAGTTCCATTCAAAGTTGTACCATCGGTAAGAATCCCAGCCACTGTGGTTTGCGGGCTGAAAGATAAGATAATCAAACGCAAATCGATCCAGGCAAACGGTGGATGCCAGAAAAATGAGAATCCAGATGAGAGTCTTGCCACCGGGCATGGAGCAAGGCTGATCCAGGGCCATTCTATGTCATTCAATATCAGGTACGGAAGGGACGTCCTTCCAGAAGGAGCGCCTTTCCAAGACCCCGGTAGCGCATCCAGGCCGAGGCCCTCTGTCCTGAGTCCTCCAGACGTTCGTAGAGCTCTTTCATTTCGGAATCCAGCATATGGGCCGGACAGAGCAATAAACGGTCCCTGTCTTGCAGATGACCGCGGGAGACTCGCCACCGGTAAGGAGGGAAGCTCTGATAATACTCTTTTAAATCCGGTAGTTTCCTGGCCGGGGAGCCATGACGGATTAATATAGGAGCAAGCCCAAATCCGCAGAACTGGAGCTCTCCAGTATCCGATAGACTGAGGCTCAGCCCGTGGATGTCCCTGGGGGCTGCCACTCGAATCTGTTCCAGATATCCTTCCACTGGATCATCATGATTGCCCAGGGCATCGAACATGGAGCCCAGAAAGTCATTGGATATTTCCTCATGACTGGAAAACAAAAATACCCTTAGATGATCGGAACCATACTTGATAAAAAACTTAAAGGAACGATTGCCCCGGGTGGAACCCAGAAGTGCATATCTGCAGTATCCCTGGTCTTTCCAGGGAATGTCCTGCACCTCTGGTTCAGCGGATCCAGCATGCTCCTCGGATAATGAGAACGGTTGCTCCAGAGCCTGGCTGGTTCTGGACCGGACAGACATAGCCTCGGGCGAATCCTGCCAGCCTTCCGGCCCTCCTTCTGCAAGCAAAGTGAAGGGTAGTTTTTCTTTTCCTCCCAGCAGTCGCTCCAGGGGAGGTCTTTCCGGGGCCCAGAATAGATAGAAAAGAGGCTGGCTTCCGGGCTCCACGTTATGGCTTAGATTGAGCTGGCCCGGTCGGAATATTGCGAAATCGTCTGGTTTTCGTCCGCAGGCTCTTAGATGATCCTTCAGGTCCCGAATGTATTCCTGGCTGGAAACGCTGGACTCATTTCGCCTGCGGTATATTAAACCAGCTCTGCATTTCTTTCGATCACCCAGCAACAGTCCACCTTCACGATGCAACCAGCCCAGCTCATTTAAGCGATTCAGTATTCGAGGAGGTAAGGATTGCTCTTCTTTCCATTCCAGATTACGGATGCCAGCCCATTGCTTGAGTATCTGCGAAACAGGAAGGCTTTTGAGCAAGAATCTCTGCAGCGAAGTAGTATGGGCTCCGTCAGGAATCATTGATTCTGACTGCCCCGATAATAACCTTCTACCTGACGAAATGCACTCTGCACCCGACGGCCCAGAGCTACCAGAATCTTAAAGGCCCATCTGGGATGACTTTGAAAGATCTTTTCGAAGTTTTCCTGAGTCAGAGAAAGTAGTTTGGTAGGGCTTGCGGCGATGAGCGTGGCAGACCGTGGAGCATTTTCCAGCATGGCCATCTCTCCGAATATCTCGCCGGGACCAAGACTGTTTAGAACTCGGTATTTTCCCTGATTCACCCGTTCGGTGACCACAACCTTACCTGCTATAATTAAATAGACTTCATTTCCCTTATCCCCTTCTCGGAGGATAATCTGCCTGGCCTGGAAAGTTCGACCGTATTTAAAGAATAGGTCTGCAGTTATGGCCTGCTCACCCTCAAATCCAAGCTTGATTAGATCATAGTCATGATTGTTAATATTCATGCCCCGGCCCCCTGATAGGGAAGCTCTTTGATATGTCCATTTATCTGACGCAGCATTTTGCTGAGCACTCGAATAGATTGCAGAGCAAAGGAAATGTCGGATACCATCGCTCGCTCAAACTGCACTTTGCTAAATCCCAGAGCCCGGACTCCGGTGCGAGCCACAGCATCGGTAATTCTGGCTGTACCAAGATACACCTCCAGCATCCCAAACAAATCGCCTTTGGTCAGATCAAAATTTTCCATCTTAAGTGGAGTATATTTTCGCATGACCCGCACATCGCCCTCCAGAATTAAATAGGCGCACGGATCTCCGATGGTATAGTCCATCTCATAAATTTTCTCGCCAGAACGGAATTCCACCGGCTGGCTAAGCTCTGTCAGTAAATCAAAATCCATTATTTGTTCCCGAGCCCTGCTTGTTTCCCGGCCTGCAACTGACCGCTGACCTCTGAATTGCTTCCGGGCTCATACTTCTATGCCAGGGATTGGCTGGTATGACAACAGGAATATCTACATTAGTCCAAAGAAACTACGGGGCTTCTAATAGTATCGGATCATTGAAAATCTTCGCTTTACCTGCCATGGTGGAAAATAATTCATTCCGCAATGGCCTCCCGCAAGCCAACCTTTGATGATTGTTACCAGGCTTTGCCTGAATTGACGCCACCCCGCAACCTGGACAAGTTCTGGCAGGATCTTATTCTGAATTTGAAGAGGCTTCCTGTGGAGCCACAGCAGAAATTGGTGCTGAAGAAGTCCTTTGGAAAGGAAAGTCTGAGCGACATAGCATTTCAGAGCCTGGGCCCCACGGTAATTCGAGGCCAGCTATTTCTGCCCCGACGCCGGGGCAAAGCTCCGGTGGTAATCCACTTTCCAGATTACGACGAAAAGGCCAGTTTTCCCGGAGCCGTAAAAGATTACAGCCGATCTCTCACCGAAAAGGGCATAGCATTATTATCCGTTAACCTCAGAAAACCACCGGAAACAACCAGGGTGGTTCGAACAACCGCTACCACAACCAGAGCCAGCGGATCTCATTCCGGGGCAGCTACAGCAACCAGTACAGCGGCTGTGGAGGTCCCGGTTCCTCCTCTGCTGGCCATGGGTCTGGACCCGATTGAGAAGAGCTATCTGGCTCATTGTTATCTGGATGCATTACGGGCCGTGGATTTTCTCAGACTTCAAAAAGGAATCGATAGCGGTAAGATTGCACTTCTGGGCAGAGGCCTGGGGGCCGCCATGGCCTCTTTTGTGGCCCATATGCGAAAGGAATCCGTAGTGGGCCTTAGCCTGGAAAGGCCTTCTCCGGCCTGGATTTCCAGATGGCTGGATGACTCCACAGGTTCCATGGCGGAGCAAATCCGGGAAATGATGCGGCAAAAATCCGGATCCAGGGCCAAATGGAAAAAAAGCCTGGAGTTATTGGATCCCATTAACTGGGCACAGTCCATTCAGGTTCCGGTGCTTTTCTCTGCCGGGCTGGAAGATCGGGTGCATCCTCCCATGTCCGTTTTTGGATTCTTCAATCATCTTCAGACTGAAAAAGCAATGCAGTTTTTCACAGATGAAGAGCAGGATCCCACAGGTAAAAAAGAGAGATTAACGTCCCTGGACTTTCTGGTTGAGCAATTAAACCCCTGAGTTTCTCTGCCGATCTGTGGACGCAGAACCTCTCAACCGCGCCAGTTTTGCCCTCCGGATTGCCTCCACCCTTAGAAATGGGGCGCCTTACTTGCGGATTTCAAGGGCCATTCAAGTCTCCAATCTAATTTACCAAAGAGCCCTAATTTGCTTTACACAACCAGCGGTGCTTCGAGATTGACCCTGAATTATGGAAGAACGACAAAACAGCGGCTATCAGGGCGGAGATCGCAACTCTGATTCTGATGATAAACGACGAGGCGGTCCTGGAGGCCGACCCGGTGGTGGCGGCGGCGGTGGCCGATACCGCAAGCGTGTACTGGACACCAGAAATATTACCATCGATTATAAGAATCCCGAGACTCTGGAAAGATTCATTTCCAAGACTGGAAAGATTCTGCCCAGAAGAATGACTGGTGCCACGGCCAGAGTTCAACGCCAGATTGCTCGAGAGATCAAGCGAGCTCGAATGATTAACCTGCTCCCTTTCTCCAAACGATAACTTAAATGTCCATCAGGCTTTCCAGATTTTACGAAAAGCCTTGCAAGAAGCATCCCACCTGTGGGATGCTTTTTTATTGTATACCCCTGTGGAATATCCTAACGGATAACAGGCTTCCCATGCACCGTTCAGGTATGACAGGCACCGCACAATCCCGTCCAGGGTCTTCCCCTGAAAGGAATACGATTTTCATTTTTCGGCTGACTGGATGGTCGCAGAACCATATCTTCTTCAATACAGGGAAGCAAAAGAACTACCATCGCCCTTACCTAATTCAGGAGCCATAATATGGCATTGTCTTCTATCGCATCTATTCTAAACGCAGAACATCAGTATTTTCTTGAAGACCTATACGAAACCTACAGGGCAAATCCTCAATCTGTGGCCGCTGAATGGAGGGATTTCTTTCAGCAAATGGAACAGGAAGGTTCCAATGGGCACAGCCATGGGGTGGCGCTGGAAACCAGTTCCATTCCCAAGCTTCTAAAGTCAGATATACTTCGCATTCCAGATACCCAGCTAAAGGCTTTGATCTTGATGCAGGCGTATCGCCGCCATGGACATTATTCGGCTAACATTGATCCACTGGGACTTCGGGAAACAACCAGGGCCCATCTAAAACTGGAAGATCATAACATCAGTTCAGAAGAACTGAGTAAAGAGGTAACAGTTACTTTTGGCGGCCAAACAGTAACAGACACACTGGGCAACCTCATCGATAGGCTGGAACGTATTTACTGCGGAAGCCTGGGTTCCGAATACTTCTATATCAGAAGCGAAGAGCGTCGACGCTGGCTCATCGAAAAGCTTGAGTCCGATCGTTTTCAGAGTCCTCTGGAAAATTCCCTGAAGGAAATGATCTACGAAAAGCTGTATTCAGCTGAGAACTTTGAGAAATACATCGCCACCCATTATCCTGGCAAAAAAAGATTCTCCCTGGAAGGCGGCGAAAGCCTCATACCAACCCTGGCCGCCGCAGTAGAGATCGCCGGCGAAGATGGAATTGAGCAAATCGTAATCGGAATGGCTCATCGGGGACGCTTAAACGTCCTGGCCAATATTCTTGGAAAAGATCCAGCTCTTATCTTTGCAGAGTTCAACGAAAACATAACCGAAGACATCGATTCCGGAGACGTAAAATATCACCTGGGCTACTCCAGCGACTATGAAACCCTGAGTGGTAAGTCTGTCCATCTCAGCCTGGCGTTTAACCCTTCGCACCTTGAAGTGATAAACCCTGTTGTTCTGGGTTCCATTCGGGCCAGGCAGGAAAAAGCGGGGGATGTGGAGAGAAGAAACCATCTGCCATTGATTATTCATGGAGATGCGGCCTTCGCCGGACAGGGGATAAACTATGAATGCCTGAATATGTCTGCGCTACCTGCCTATAAGGTTGGTGGTGCCCTCCATATCGTATGCAACAATCAGATCGGTTTTACGACCAATCCAGACGATGCCAGATCCACCACCTATGCCACGGATCTGGCCCGAATGCTACATGTTCCCATATTCCATGTGAACGGAGATGATCCGGAAGCCTGTTTTCGCGCTGTTCGGCTGGCCCTAGAATGGAGACGAAAGTATCAGACAGATGTTTTCATTGACTTGATCTGCTATCGAAGACTGGGCCATAACGAAACCGATGAACCGGCATTTACTCAGCCGGTAATGTACAGGAAAATCAAGTCCCATCCATCCACCTTTCAACAGTATGAGAAAAGACTGACCGATGATGGACTGGATCCGGAAAGACTCACTGCCATTAAGAAAAAGTATCAGGACTCTCTGGACGATGCTTTCAAGCGAGTGGATACGGATGAGCTTCAAAGCTACATTCAAACACTTACCGGAAACTGGCGGGGATTTCTGAAAATGGATCCCTACTCCAGACCGGATACCAGTATACCACGCAAGACCCTGGAGCAAATCGCAGAGCATATAACCAGGGTGCCAGAAGGATTTCAGCTTAATCGAAAACTGCAGCGGCTTTTTGACGATCGAAGAGCCATGGTATTTGAAGATAAAGGCCTGGACTGGGGAATGGCAGAGATGCTAGCCCTGGGCACACTGGTTCAGGAAGGAATTCCAATTCGAATTACCGGCCAGGATACCAAGAGAGGCACATTTTCGCACAGGCATGCAGTGGTCTTTGATGGAGAAACGGATGAGGAATATGCAGCCCTGCAGCATATTTCCGAGGATCAGGGACGATTCGAAATCGCAAACAGCCTGCTCTCCGAGGTCGCAGCCCTGGGGTTTGAGTTCGGATATTCTCTTGCGGATCCCAAGTCGCTGGTGATCTGGGAAGCTCAATTCGGGGATTTTGTAAACGGAGCTCAGGTAGTCATCGATCAATTTATTGCCAGCAGCGAAACCAAATGGAATCGATACTCTGGCATTGTATTGCTACTACCCCATGGCTACGAAGGCCAGGGACCGGAACACTCCAGTGCCCGTCTGGAAAGGTTTTTGCAGCTGTGCAGCCAGTTCAACATTCAGGTAGCCAATTGCACTACTCCGTCTCAGTACTTTCATCTATTGCGAAGGCAGATGCACAGGAATTATCGCAAGCCGCTAATTGTAATGAGTCCTAAATCCTTGCTGCGGCACCCCAGGGCCAAGAGCCAGCTAACCGATTTCACCGAGAATTCCTTCGAGGAAGTTCTGGATGAATCGGATCCTTCTATCGATAAAGAAAAGGTAAAGGCCCTTCTGTTTTGCAGCGGTAAAATCTACTACGATTTATTGGAACAGAGGGAGCAGGAAGAAATCAGGGATATTGCCATTATTCGAGTGGAACAGCTTTATCCATTTCCCAATGAGCAGATCCAGAGTATTCTGAAACAGTACAAAAAGGCCAAAGATATTACCTGGGTTCAAGAAGAGCCTAGAAACCAGGGAGCCTGGATCTATATGGAAAACCTGCTCGGCCACCTATGCCGGGCCAGACTGAACTACTGTGGTCGAGCCCCATCACCCAGCCCGGCCACAGGATATTTCAAGGTGCACGTAAAAGAACAGACCAGCATTGTAGAAGAAGCTCTACAAATAAAATCGGAGGAAGACTGAGTATGTCCCAGGAAATTAAAGTACCACCCATGGGGGAATCCATCACAGAGGCCACCGTGGCCGACTGGCATTTCTCCGAAGGTCAGAGCTTCAATAGTGGCGATATTTTAGTAGAACTGGAAACGGATAAGGTTACCATGGAAGTGCCTGCTCCCACAGCAGGTAAACTAACCAGTATAAAGAAACAGTCCGGCGAAACAGTACAACTGGATGAAGTGCTGGCCACCATCGAAGAAGGAGCCGGTACATCCGATTCCGATTCAGGAAGCGAAAGCAAATCCGAATCCGCTCCGGCCCAGAGTTCCAGCCCTCAGCCTGCAGAATCCCAAAGCAATCGTCAAAATGAAACGGTACCCCCTGGAGCCCGCCGATTGGCCTCAGAACAGGGAGTGGACACTTCCAATGTTCAGGGCACCGGAAAAGGTGGGCAGGTAAGAAAAGAAGATGTGGTGAATCATCTCGAAAAAGGCAGTTCTTCCGCCTCTTCTGGCAGTTCCGCACCGTCCAGGCCAGTAGCCAGTGAAGCCATAAAACCCAGCCGTCAGAAAACCGGCGAAAGGGAAAAGGTCGAGCCCATGAGCCGACTGAGACAGAAGATTGCCGAGCGATTGGTTTCAGCGCAACAAACAGCAGCCATTCTTACTACGTTCAACGAAGTTGATATGAGTCGGGTAATGGATATTCGCAATCAGTACAAAGATCTGTATGCGAAGAAATACGGTATAAAACTTGGATTCATGTCCTTCTTCGTAAAAGCAGCCGTGGAGGCCCTCAAGTCCTATCCGGCTATTAATGCAGAAATACGCGGAACAGACATAGTACACAAGAATTACTATGATGTTGGCGTGGCTGTGGGTGGTCCCAGAGGTCTCGTTGTTCCCATTGTTCGGGACGCAGATCTGCTAAGTTTCGCAGAGATTGAAATGGAAATCGCACGGCTGGCCGGTCGTGTTCAGGAAGGCAGCATTTCCCTGGAAGAAATGACCGGTGGAACGTTTACCATATCCAATGGCGGAATCTATGGCTCCATGCTTTCCACTCCAATTCTGAATCCACCACAGAGCGGTATTCTGGGAATGCATAATATTACCAAGCGAGCCATGGTTGTGAACGATGAAATCGTAATTCGACCCATGATGTACCTGGCACTTTCCTATGATCATCGTATAGTGGACGGAAAGGAAGCGGTGAGCTTTCTTGTGAAGATCAAGGAATGTATTGAGGATCCAGAGAGAATCCTACTGGAGATTTAAGACCGGGAACAATAGCAGGAAAACATCATGCAACAATTCGACTACACTGTAATAGGCGGCGGGCCAGGAGGCTACGTCAGTGCAATTCGTGCAGCTCAGCTTGGGTTTAAAGTAGCTGTAATCGAAAAAAGCCCTACTCTGGGCGGAACATGCGTAAACGTGGGTTGTATTCCATCCAAAGCGTTGCTGGACTCTTCGGAAAAGTTTCATGCTGCCAGCCATGAGTTTGCAGACCATGGAATCAATGTTGGCTCTGTGAAGATTGATGTTAAGAAGATGATGGAACGAAAGGTCTCTGTAGTCAAAGAGCTCACCGATGGTCTTGATTTTCTTATGAAAAAGAATAAGATCACCGTTTTTCGCGGCACAGGCACCATGCAAAAAGCCAGCACCGAAAAAGTGGAGATCAAGGTAAGCGGCGAATCAGAAGAGACTCTGGAATCCAAATACTGTATTATTGCTACAGGCTCCGCTCCCATCGCCATCCCGGGCATGGAAATCGATGAAAAGCAGATCATAACCTCGGACACAGCCATCGCCCTGGAAAAAGTACCTGAATCCATGACCATTATTGGTGGTGGCGTCATTGGTCTGGAACTGGGTTCTGTCTGGAATCGTTTGGGTACTAAAGTCACCATAGTAGAGATGTTACCTGACATTCTTATGACCCTGGATGGTCAGATGCGAAGCGTGGCTCGAAGAACCCTACAGAAACAGGGCCTGGAATTCCTGTTCGAGCATAAGGTTACCGAAGCTAAAGCTGGCAAGAAAGGCGTGGATATCAAAGTTCAGGATAAGAATGGCGAAGAGAAGAAAATAAATTCAGAAATACTTCTAGTTTCTGTGGGTCGGAAGCCTTTCACCGATGGCCTGGGTGCTGAGAATGTTGGAGTCAAAATCAACGATCGAGGCCGAGTGGAAGTGGATCCACACACCTTGCAGACATCGGTGCCCAACATCTATGCCATTGGTGATGTAATTGAAGGTCCCATGCTGGCTCATAAGGCAGAAGAAGAAGGTGTCATGGTAGCCGAGAATCTGGCCGGCAAGAGCGGACATGTAAATTATGATACCGTTCCCTGGGTTGTTTACACCTGGCCCGAAATAGCCTGGGTTGGAAAAGGCGAAGAGCAGCTCAAAAAAGAAGGTATTGAGTATCGCACAGGTAAGTTTCTATTCAAACCCAATGGTCGTGCCAAGGCCATGGGCCAGGGAGATGGGCAGGTCAAAATCCTGGCCGATAAGAGAACCGATACAATCCTGGGCGTTGCCATTGTAGGTCCCAACGGCTCCGAGTTATTATCAGAAGCGGTGATAGCCATGGAATTTGGCGGTTCAGCAGAAGACATTGCACGAACGTTTCATGCGCATCCTACACTTTCCGAAGTGATGAAGGAAGCGGCCCTGGATGTAGATAAACGTTCTTTGCACTCCTGATTCTTTCAGAAAATCCCGTTACTCCAGGATTGCGAAAAGTTGCCCTGGAAAAACGGGGCCTTTCTGAGGATGAGCGGGTAGTTCAGTCTGAAGGGTTCTACATTCAAAATTCGAATTAGATAATGGCCGGAAAAAAACCCGGAAATGGGGCCAGGATCCAGAGGTAACAGAAAGTGGCCAGCACTCCTCCAATTCGCAAAGGACCTAATTGCTTGCGAAACAGCAAGGAGCCCCTTTCCCAGGCGATAATGCTTCTGGCGATTTCATTATCATGAGTGATACCGAGAAACAACCGGAAATCCGGGTAGACTACAGCCATGAAATGAAGCTGCACAATTCGCCCTGGATTCGGTTCCTGTTCTGGTCTGGAGGAACTGCTTCGCTCATCCTCGGTATCCTGGGAATATTTCTACCGGTGCTTCCTACCACTCCCTTCCTATTGCTTACTGCCTATCTTTATACCAGGTCTTCGGAACGATTTTATAACTGGCTAATGAACCATCCTTACCTGGGCCCATATATTCGGCAGTGGGTAGATCATCGCACCCTTACATTGAATACTAAATTCTCTGCGGTGGGATTACTAACCGCTACAATAGTCAGCAGTAATGTTTTCTTTGTAAGCTACTCCATGGCCCATATTGCCATGGCATTGACTGGAATTCTGGTAAGTATCTACATACTTCAATTCAAGACCCGGGAAATGGAAAGATAGCTCAAGTAGGCAATGGCAGCCGTTTCCACTCTGAGTATTTGCGGGCCCAATGGAACGATTCTGCAATTACCATCCTGTTGAATCTCATGCCAGGCTTTTCGGTCTTCATCACTGAAGCCGCCTTCGGGACCCACAACAATCAGGATTTCTCGGGAATTCTCGGGATTCGGTGCAAGAGCCGATTCTTGAACTTTTGCACGATAGCTACCTCTGTCAGCGCCGGAAGCCCGGCTATCGTCACGATTTCGTGGCCCATCAGAAGCATGGCTATAGGCGCTTTTTCTTTCTGCGTCGGAAAGCAGGTTGTGATTTCCCTCACTGCTTGCGTCGGAAAGCAGGTTGTGATTTCCCTCACTGCTTGCGTCGGAAAGCAGGCTGTGATTTCCCTCACTGCTTGGCTCGGAACCCCGGCTCTTGTCGCTTTTTCTTCCTGAATGGAGCGGCAAATCGTTAGACCCGCCTGGATATTCATGACCAATGGAACCGACCCTGGCTGGATCTGTGGATGCCAGGCTCAGTTCACGAGATTCCGGCAAATCCAGAATATGAATCTGAACCCCGATTTTCAGCTGGCCTAGTAGAAACTCTTTAATTTGGTCCCGATCCAGGTTTCTTTCCAGAACGGGCAAATACCAGGATTCACTTTGAGCGGCTGCTTCCCTGGATAACCTTTCAAATCGATCAGGGGAAACCTTTTCGCGCACAGAGCGCTGAAATTCTGCAGGTATGAAGCGGCGCAGGCCCAGCTCCGTGCACTTCTCAATAAGCCAATCCCTTCTACTGCTTTTTGGAATGGCACTTAACAATGCGAAGGATGGTAAGCTTTCCGTGGGCTTTTCGCAGTTTCCAGTTAATTCTACCCGGGCTCGTTTTTTCTCAGTCCAGCTCAATGGTCCGGACCAACGACGACCGTTTCCGTCCCCTACATGAATTATGGCTCCATCGGATAACCGCCGAGCACGTGCATGGGCATTTTCCCGGGCATCCAGATCAACAGTCTGTGCCTCCAGGAGATCCGGCCAGGTATTCTCCGTACGAAATATCAGAAACATGTTTTTTGTTTACAGATAGAACACTGCGGAGGCTCTGGAACTACTTGCCGAAGTGGTGGAATTGGTAGACACAGTGGATTCAAAATCCACCGGGAGCAATCCCTTGTCGGTTCAAGTCCGACCTTCGGTAAGTAATTTTAAACCAGTCCTCTAATGCATCGTGGATTCCCGCAGCTTCCATGCTTGCAGTTACAATCAAAACGGATTCCCGTTCTGTCATCCACAGGATGCAATTCCCTGCGATTTCGAAGCAGTACCTTGCGCAGATTCTGTTCGGTTTTCTTCTCTTTGATGATAGCGGCAACAGCCATAGCTCACCTCCCTGTGACCTTTCGGCAACTGCCATCCGTGTTCTCTGGCTCCCCGGTTTTCTGTATATTCGTCCGACGGACAAAAGAAGAGCCTTAAATTAAGTATCGGATCAGCCCATGTCCGGACTGTACTGCATGACTTGATTTCTGCCCGCTCTTTTGCAGGCGTAAAGGGCCTTATCCGCCCGATTGATGAGCCCTTTATTGGTCCTTACGTCCACTTCCGGGTCAAAAAAGGAGATTCCCACGGACATGGTAACTTTCATTTCATCATCATCGGATTGGACCACCATGTCTTCGATTTTCTTTCGAATCTCCTCTGCCTTGGCCATGGCCGTTTCCTCGTCGGCACCTGGCATTACCAGACAGAATTCTTCTCCACCGTACCGGGCCGCAAAATCAGTGTTTCGAGCACATTCAATGAGCACTCGAGCTACGGCTTTCAGGACTTCATCTCCGGCCTGGTGACCGTAGGTATCGTTGAAGTTCTTAAATTTATCTACGTCTGTAAGAAGCAATGCCAGCGGAGTTTTTCGCTTTGTGGCCTTATCCCTTTCCTCTTTCATCCGGCTCTGAAAATAAGCATGGTTCTTCAAGCTGGTCATTAAGTCCACGGTGGCTCGCTCATAGAGACGAGCATTCTCCACGGCAATGCCACCCAGACTGGCCAGATCCACCAGAAAGCTGCGTTCGGATTCCGGGTACTCCCCACCCACAGCCTTTTCGCCCAGGACAATCAATCCGATCACCCGGTTCTTGGCCCTCAAAGGAACTATGAGTTCGGCCCCCAGGCTACGAAGCATACCAAGTGTAGTATCTCCTGGAAGGTTTTTTTCGAACTCCTCCAGGGTAAGGGACTTGTTATGGTTCTCGAAAAAGATAACAATGGGTGACTCTACAGAGATTTCGTAGGTTTCCGGCGGCATATTCAGGTCGAAGCCTTTGTATCCTTCCACCATGGTCAGTATTTCTGCATCCATCTCCGGAGTCAGAAAGAGAGCTGCCTGCAGGGTTTGCACCTGGGCCAGACAAATGTCCAGGATTGCGTTAATTAGGTACTTATAATCCAGGGTAGAATTCAGAGCACGAGAGATTTCAATCAGCTGCTTCTGATCGTAGATCTTCTTCTCGTAATGCTGAATCTCCTCAGGGATGGACATTGACATAGGGGCAATGGATGCCCCTTACTGCGAAAAGTTCAAACCATTTTCTATTCAGGCCGGTACCCGGTTCACCTGACAAATGCACCAGTTGCGTGTAGAATCTTGCTTAGTAATGCAGGCATAATGCATCGGCCCAATATGCGAAAAGCGTTCGATTCTAGAATATTGTGCCCATTTAGATTTCTGAAGGGAGTATCTCAATTGCGGTTTTCCTGGCAAAGCAGAGTAGCCGGCTAAAAAAACTCACTTGACGTCATGCATGCCCTCACAATTCTTGTAGGAACACCGCGCGGTAGAGCAGTTGGTAGCTCGTTGGGCTCATAACCCAAAGGTCACAGGTTCAAATCCTGTCCGCGCTAATCGGTCGGGGGCTCCTACGGGAGCCAGAGACCCTGTGGCGAAGTAGCTCAGGTGGTTAGAGCAGTGGAATCATAATCCACGTGTCCGGGGTTCGAGTCCCTGCTTCGCTACCATTACCTATGAGCCTGTGCTAACCGCATCGATAATCCTAATTGCACTGCTCATTCTAATTCAGTTAACTTGCACCCGGACCTTCATACGGTGGGGATTTAGAACTCTGTTCAAAGTCCATCTGCACTATGAAGGGCCCGGGATGATTCTGGGCCTCTGGTTTCAGGCAAGAAACCTCAAATTATCCTTTGCACCGGATCATTCTACGGATCGATTCTATTTTGAATCCGATCGAATCCATTTCGCGGTTTCCCCTCTGCATCTATTGTTTGGCCGAATTCTGCTCATCAAGGCATTTCTGGGCACAGCCTACTTCGAATACATAAACCGGATTGATTCGCATAAGAAAAATCGGCTTCTGCCCCGGCGGCATAGATTTGAGCTCAAAGATCTAGATGTGGAAAATGGCACGGTATCTGTGGTAGATGAGACCCTGCCCGGTCCTTATCGACTGAGCATTTCCGATATTCATCTGGAAGGGGCTGACATGGACCTTTCCACTCCGGTGGATCTTTTCTTTCGCATGAAGCGAGGGCATGCCTTGATTGGCTCCGGTAGCATTGAAGCAGGGAAAAGCCGGGAGACCGGCTTCATAAGAGTCCGGGGAATTACCTATGGCGAGATCACAAGTATGGAGCGTCTGCCACTGATGGGCTATGGTTTTTCACTCACGGCCTATCATCGTGGTGGATCGGACAGTCGGGAAGTAGAAGGCAGACTGCGAATCCTGGATTCCAGCGGAAAAGGAAGCGATGATCAGGGCATCCCTTACGGATTTCTTATTAAATGGCCTGACTATAACCTGACCATGGATCTGGGGATTCAAAAACTCATAGAAAACGTTTTAAAAAGTGCACGGCCAGGTTTAATGGAGCGCGGACTGGTTCTGGGCTCCCGGGGAGTCTTTGATCTGGTAAAAAAGCCCCAGGGCGAAGGAGAATCGATCTCAGATAAATTGGACTTTGATCTCGAGAGCGATAAAAAAGGAAGCGATAAGCAGGACTAACCAGTCAGACTAGCTCCGTACAGCCACATTCACCATGCCTGGCTGGTCAACAGAGAGAATAGGCCTCGAGCAACAGCAATTTCGCGTTCAACCTCCATCCGAAGACTACCCCGACACGACGCTCAGAGTCGCCGCAAAAAAATTTCTGACTGTAGTCCCGGAGATTTAACATGCCGATGCCAGAATGGCATGGCGCGTGCAGCCTGGATGGACCTACGGAACCCTTTTTCGGTCCGGATCCCGTTATATATATCTTTTAATTTATTGTAATTTTTCTCAATCTTCTCTATATTGACTGCATGCGATTAACTTCATTTATTTTTTGTATAGCAATTATTACATATTCTTCCGGATGCAGCCAGAACGATTCCAATCAAGAACCAACGATTCTAGCTCTGGCACTAATTGCTGCAGCTCCGGCAAATAGAATTCCGGATACAAACCTTTCCAGATGCTTCGACGAGAACGGCAGCGAACGAAACTGCGCCGGAACAGGTGAGGATGGGGAATACATAAACACTCCTGCCCCGTACTCCATGGGGCTTTCGAATGGAAACTTGACGGCCACCGAAAGTACATCGCAGCTGACCTGGAAACGCTGTCCGCGGTATCAAGTCTTTGATGGAAATACATGTGCGGTACAGAGTAATCAGACATTTACCTATGAACAGACCAGGCAGATTTGCTCAGAACTAACTTTCTTGAACAAGGAATGGAGGTTACCATCTTCGAGGGAATCAGCCATGCTATTCGATTACTCGCTTCCTGGCGGAACCCGTACTCTAGATCCGGTAATCTTTCCCGGAAACCAGTGGAACGGATTCTGGACAGGCAGTGTAAGAACTGCGAACGGGACCGATGCCTTGTTTCAGGCAAAAAATGGTACGAATCAATTTCGCCCAAAGTCTGCAAGTACCCTGTTCAGGTGTGTCTCGGGACCCAAACTTCCCACGGCAGAGTTTTCAATCCTGAGCTCTGAAGTCATTCGGGAGCGCACTTCGGGACTGAGTATTCAAAGGTGCTCTGCAGGTACCAATCCGAGCACCGGTTGCTCGGGCACAGGATTCGATCATACCTGGCAACAATCTCTGGATTACTGCAAGAATTTGAATCTGGCCGGCTACACTGACTGGAGGCTACCCAACCTTCGTGAAATGCTATACCTGCTACGCCCGGGCATAAATGGACTTCCGGAAGGAGTCTTTACCGGTGACGGCTCGGCTGGGCCCCATTGGACATCAACAACGAACATAGATGGATTCCGGGATGAGGCCTATTATCTGGATGCAGAATCCAATGTTAGATCCAAATCAAAAACAGATCCCTATAATGTTACTCGTTGCATCCGAGGACCCTAGGGTGCGAGAGGCGCACCAGGAGCTCGCCGCGACGCAGGCTCAGACCTTTCGAACCGTTTTTACCGCCAAACTCCAGGGGATCGATAATTTGAATCTGAAATCTGGGAAAAGGGAACCTGAACCCAGCATTAAGAGAATTGTGGGACCTGGCACTCCAACACCCGGGCGTTCGGGAGCCGGTGATAGTATTGTGCATTCCGGACCGAGATCCGAATGCTAGACCGGCTCCCGGGTTCGCTCAGAGTACTTACCGCTATTTTTTGGTCAAGGCCGGCACACCCCCGGTGAGACTATATTCGTCCCATGCACAGCCCGACTCTTTCTCCGGTCTGAAAGTGTTACCGGTGTCAGCGTATTCTTGCTCCCCGGGTTGCAGCTCGCAGAATCCAGCCTCTTATAGTGATTACTGCCCGGCCTCGACACATCCGAGTCGCTTCAAGTCCTGCACAGTCACAAATCGATCCTTCTCTTCCATGTAGCGATACACCACACATCGCCAGTCCTTCTGCTCAAGCACCGGGTCGCTGGCAATGTTATCGATTACTTTCCTGGAATCTAGAGGTTGCCTCTCCAGGCGAATCCCTCCATCCGCCAGGGTGTCAAAAATCATCAGATTTCCTTCATTCCCATAGGGACGCCAATCCGGATGTCCATCTAATAGGCCATTGGCCGGCCTTCCTTGATGAGCGAAGCTGGCCCAGTAGGACATCATAGCATTGGAAACCTGGAGCCTTCCTTCCAGATTTTCATCCGAGAACATGTAGCGATCCGCCGGCCCAAGACGAAAATGCCCGAACACAAAAGGAATTTCAAATGCATGGGCGGCTCCTAAAAATTGGCCCAGGTCATTGCCCAGTACAGTTGGTTCCTCATCCCATTCGAATCGGTATCCGTAAACATTCTTATTCACGCTGTGCATGGCGCGGATAGGTTCATGTACTCCGATCACTCTCCAGGCAGCGCTGGAATGCCTTGCAGTAGCATCATAGAGTTCTGGCTCGAAAATGTTAATACTTAGATTGAAAAAGCTCCTGCTGGTAAACCGATCGTCCAGAGCCAGATACAGTTTTTGCTCATCCCGGTTTCCACCAGCAATCACTGGAACGGAACTGGCCGGACCGCCTGCCTGAATCATCGCTTTTAGATTGCCTCGGGGAAAGATTACTCCATCCTGAATGAGAGTTGGAAAGGAATAGCCAGAAGCTTCTGGATTCTCTCCGTTCAAATTTTGCCGGTACGCATCAATAATTCTACCTGCATTCATTGATCGCAGGAAACTCAGTATTTGCTCATCGGACATGGTAGATGCCAGGTTACGGGCTTCTACCTCGTTTTTGGCACGGCCTTCTGCCACCAGAAGCCGCATAAGAACTTCGCCTGTACTGTTTTCATATCCTCCTTCGCTAGCCGGAAGGGACGCTTCCTGTGTTGTTTTCGGACGAGGATAGGCGCTTTGCATAATGGCTCCCTGAAAGAGCCCTCTGGCCCGGGGCGATAGAAGCAAGGCCAGAACATTGTTTCCGCCGGCGGATTCACCGAAGATCGTAATTCGAGAGGGATCTCCGCCGAATGAGGAAATATTTGCGCGAATCCATTTCAGAGCAGCCATTAGATCCAGAACTGCGAAGTTGCCAGAAGCCTCATCCGGATTCCTGGTTTTTTTAAGAGCAGAGTGATAGAACCAGCCCATGGGTCCCAGACGATAATTCAGGGTAACAACAATCATGTTGTGAGTGCTGGCAAGATTGCCGCCATGATAGTCGGCCCCACTGCCCTGATGGTTCGCCCCACCATGGATCCATACCATGACCGGTAATCGATTCTTTCCTTTGGGAATTGCATCCGGGGCGAACCTGGGCGCATGAACGTTTAGATAGAGACAGTCCTCCCCACCGAACAGCTCTCCAGACTCCAGATCAGCCGTGGAATAGGAGCCGGCCAGCTGAAGACACTCGGAAGGCTTTTCAATGGACAGTCTTTCTCCAGTCCAGGGTTTCGCAGGTACCGGAGCCTTCCATCGAAGGGGCCCCACCGGTGGGCTTGCATAAGGAATTCCATACCATACATGACTGTTATACAGATGCTTCCCGCCTACCAGTGTTCCCTGCTCCACGGTTCGCATCGCTTCCCGGTCCAGCTCTGCAGGAGGATCATATTTTCCACAGGATAAGACAAAAAAACCGACCAGGAAAAAAATGGAAAAATAGAATCTCGAGGCGAAACGATCTTGATACATCCATTGACGGTGCACTTGATCTGCACTCATGGCAAGTGTTTTCCCTGGCCTTTTCAGTCTCGGACTCCTCATGTGATACGTAACGTACAGCGATAGTCGAGCTGGTAAGGTATGTGGACCGGCAAGTCTCAGCCGGTCATACTTCCTCTAGGCCACCGGTTCGGCATGCTTGCCTTCTCGGTAGCCTATCTCATGCACATCCAGCTGATGCGTCACCCACTGAAAAAGTTCCTGACCGGTAATCTGTCCGGGAATCAATACATGGGCAGCACCCATTTCCTTAAGATTCTGAAAATCGTCCGGCTCATCGGCCACCATCACATGGTTGGCCCCTGGATTGATTTCCCGCAGTCGGGAAAGCAATCTTCGCGTAGTAGTTCCCTTGAGAAATACATCGGAAACCGTAACCAGCATGAGTCGTGCCTCATGGATTCCCAGATGTGTCAGGCTATCCGGATTGGCTAGATCCCCATACACCCATTTGAATCCACGATTCTCCAGGTCCTTCTGGAAGGCAGGGTTGAAGTCCACCACCATCACACGGGAAACCAGTTCAGGGCAGTAACTCTCCAGGCGCTCAAGAAAGGCTCTACCAATGCGATAATACCCCAGAACTACAATGTCCCTGCCAGAGCCGTGTCCACCTCCAGCATCTGCCGAGGCGGCGGTCTTCTCCTTCATTCCCAGAACACCGAAAAATTTGCCCAGTGCACGGGCTATTGTATCGTTGTAGCGAATGGCATACGTTGATATCAGAGATGCAAGGAGCATGGCCGTAAGAACAAAAGCCTGCACATCGTCACTGATATGTGCGAATCCCATTCCAAGAGCAAATATCACGAGGGAGAATTCGCTTACCTGGGAAAGATTTACTGCAGTAACCAGGCCATTTCGCAGCCCCAGACCGGAAAAGAAAGCCGTGGGCGCGATTGTCAGAATTCTACTCAGGAATACTACACCAATAAAGGCCAGAGCCATTCCAACTGTGCCCAGTTCTGGCACCGGCACTTTCATACCCAGGGCCACGAAAAACAGAGTCACAAAAAAGTCTCGAATACCGGCCAGTTTGGTAATTACGTCGTTTGCATAGGGATAGGCTGCAATGGTAACCCCTGCGATCAAAGATCCCATTTCTATCGAAAGACCTGCAAAGCTGGCCAGAGCACAGACGGAAAAGCACCAGGCCATGGCTGTGATAAGCACAAGTTCCGGGTTCCGGCTGGCCAGATGAAATATATGCTTCAATACAAAGCGTGAAACCAGTGCAGCCACTACCACCAGCATTACGGCTCCGCCAAGACTCTTCAGAATGACTGTGGCCTCTGGATTGCTTAAGGAAGGCTGCAGCCCCATAAACAGAATGGCCCAGAGATCTTGAAGAATTAGAACACCGATGGTAAGTTTACCGGCTGCCGTTTCGATTTCCAGTTTATCATATAGAAGCTTAACAACGATTAATGTGGAAGAAAGGGAGCCTGCGATAGCCAGATAGAGCAAATCAAACGGTCCGTCGCCTGCCAGTCCCATGTAATGAAAGGCAGCCATGCCAATTCCAATACATCCTCCGAACTGAATGACGCCCAGAATAAAGAGCCTGGGCCCCAGGCCGGCCAGCTCCGGCAAACGAATCTCAAGTCCAATAATGAACAGAAGCATTACAAGACCCATCTCGGAGATTATCTCAATGCTTTCTTCGCTGTGGACCAGGCCAAAGCCTATGTTGGGTCCAAGAAGAATTCCGCCAGCAATGTAGCCAAGTAGCAATGGCTGTCTTACAAGCCGGGCCACATGAGCCAGAACTGCGGCAAAAATGATAGCAAGTCCAATTTCAGGGATTAAATGATGCACGGTTCCATCCTACTTTATTGTATTTCGGCGCCCGGGGGCCCGGTGGTTGCGCCACTTTATTTCGCAGCCTCAACCTGTGCAGAATCCATTATCCTTAAACATGCTCACGGAGAGATCTCCGTTAGCTTTACTTCAAGAAAGTCTGTTTATAAAGATCAATGGATTCAAAAATAATGCGTTCTGCGTCCTGTCTGCCGTTGAATTTCTCAACGGTAACTTTACGATTCTCTTTTTCCAATTTCTTGTAATCCAAAAAGAAGCGCTCCAGTTCCTTCAGTCGATGGGGAGCCAGTTCTTCCAGTTCATTGTAATGATTGTATTCCGGATCGTTCAAATGAACGGCGATAATCTTATCGTCCCTTTCCTGGTTATCCACCATGGTCATTACACCAATGGCTCTGCATTTCATAATAGTTCTAGGAAATACACTTTCCTGGCCCAGAATCAAAACATCCAGGGGGTCATTGTCATCGCAGTATGTGCGCGGTATGAATCCGTAATTTGCAGGATAATGCACGGCAGAATGAAGTACGCGGTCCACCATGATGAATCCGCTTTCTTTGTGCATTTCGTATTTATATTTCGAGCCCTTGGGAATCTCTACAAAACTCCAGAATCCTTCCAGCGGGCCAATATCGATTAAATGCCATGCCGTTCGTTCCAGATGCTCCTGGAAGGGCCATTTTGTTATGCTTTTGGATTCAGACATGAACGGATCTTAAGCGACCCCATCCGGGGGTCATTCGATTTTTTGACGTCAGTATGCAACAGTGCCTCTGTCCAATGTCTACAGCCTTACACCGGCTCAGCGTTTCGAATCGCCTCTTCGATTTCTTTGAGCTGAGTAGAAATACGTGCATCGATGGAGCCCACATCTGTTTCGATAATACATCCACCGCGATCTACTCTGGAATCTTCGTAAATGTTTACTTTTCTCAGGGATTCCATCATCTTAATAAGTTCATCTTTGTGTGCAGTGGTTAGTTCCAGGTCCGAGAAGTTCACTCGAATATTCACTCGGTCCCGGTCTTTGATTCTACGTAGCGCTTCTCGGATGTTGTTCAAAACGACTTCCTTACGTTCTACAACCTCATCTTTGATTACCTTGCGAGCAATCATCAGAATCATATCCACCATCTGTTTTTCTGAGGCGGCGATAATATCTTCTCGAACGTCAATGGCCTGGCCAACAATCGTTCCCAGTCGGTCGATTAATCGTCGAACCTCGCTCTGACCTTTTTTGAAACCTACTTCCCGGCCCGCATCATAGCCCTTCTGATAGGCCTCGTGTTCGATTTCGGCCACGCGCATCTCAGCCTCTTTGATCATCCGCTCTACTTCAATCTTGGCTCTTTCAACGATCTGCTCAGCATTTACGCGAGCTGCCTCTTCTTCGCGCTTGGCCTTTTCTTTGGATTCTTGAATCAAGTTAAAGGCTACAGCCTTGCCTTCTTCTTCAATGTTCTTGGCTTTGTCGTGGGCATCCTCCAGACTCTGCCGAATCTCCTCTTCGGTTTCCTTTCTGTACCGTTCCAGCTCCGCCTCGATCTCTTCGATGGTCGGGCCATGGTACTGCTCGATTACATTACCTTCTGCATCTACCTCGTATTCATCCACATCCTCAATGCCCTGGAATTTCTTATACCGGTCGGGCAGTTCAATGGAAACGGAGTCCTGAAGTAGAGCGATTTGCTCCGGTTTGAATACAAGCTTGTTTGAGGCCATAGTCTTCTGCTTTCTATATCGGCAAGTTCTGCAGTACAGAAAAAAACGGAATTCCGGGCTTTCAGGCAGATTTTTTCCGAGTAAGCGGTCCCGAATTCTATTCTAGCCCGATTTCGGCTCCGCTGAAATCTTCTCTCCGGTAATTCCGGGCGCTACCAGAGGTTCATTTCCGTTTTTGCCCTGGCTTCCTTGCCACGCTCATTCTGCCCAGAATAGAGATTGGAAACCGTTTTTCGGAGAAGCGGAACCCGGGTTGGTCGAGATCGGCCATCTGGTTTTTGTCAGGGGACTTGCCCGACCGCAACCTCTTTGCCCGGAGGACCACAGGAAACCTTCTCTAGACTCCAATGTTGATTGGCACTGTACAGGCTTTACGCGGAATGTCATTATGCCATCCGAGCTTCTCCAGGAAGATCAACCCCTGCCTCAGGGCGGTACCATCCGAGTCTGGACCCTGAATCGACCGGAACAAAGAAATGCAATAAGCCAGAATCTTCTGGCTGAAATGGAAGGCGCACTGAGCGGCCTCAATCCGGACCAGGGAATTAGAGGACTGATTATCCAGGGCTCCGGTCCTGCATTCTGTGCTGGTGCAGATCTGAAAGAAAGAGCATCCATGAGTCGGGAAGATGTAGATTCCTTTCTAAACCGAATGGGACGCCTGTTCCGTCAGATCGAAACCCTGAGCGTGCCCACAGTGGCAGCCATCAATGGTTTCTGCTTCGGAGGAGGCCTGGAGATGGCCCTATGCGCCGATTTCCGCATGGCCACCAGAGATGCCATAATGGGACTGACGGAAGTCTCTCTGGGAATCATTCCTGGCGCCGGTGGAACGCAAAGACTACCCAGAATTGTAGGCAGGGCTATTGCCACCGAAATGATACTTTCCGCGGAACGCATCTCAGCAGAAACAGCACTCAGTCAGAGATTGATTCGAGAAATTGCAGACGATGCAGACGATCTTAAGCGCGCCGCCTCGCAATGGATGCAGAAGGTATGCGAGAATGCTCCTCTAAGCATTGTGCTGGCAAGACAGGCCATTGAAAAGGGAATGGAGATGTCTCTGGAGGATGGACTGAAACTGGAACGCCAGCTGTATGAACAAACCCTGGAAACCGAAGACCGACTGGAAGCATTAAAAGCATTCCAGGAGAAACGGAAGCCTAATTTTAAAGGTAGATGAAATGATCTTAACAGGACCTGAAATCAAAAGACGACTGGGAAGCGATATCAAAATCGATCCCTATGAAGAAAGCCGTGTGAATCCCAATTCATACAATCTTCGCCTTCACGATGAGCTCATGGTGTACACCGAGCCTCCGCTGGATATGAAGAAGGCAAACCCGACCGAAAAAATAATTATGCCCGAGGATGGCTATCTTCTGCAACCTGGCAGACTCTATCTGGGACGAACCCTGGAGTATACAGAAACACATAATCTGGTGCCAATGCTGGAAGGACGCTCCAGCATTGGAAGGCTGGGAATGTTTGTGCATGTTACGGCTGGTTTCGGAGACGTGGGCTTCTGTGGATTCTGGACTCTGGAAATCAGTACCATTCATCCAATCCGAATCTATCCGGGCATTGGAATTTGCCAGATCTTCTATCATACGATTGAAGGAGATATAAAAGAGTACGATTCCGGAAAGTATCAGAAGAATAAGGGAATCCAGCCTAGCTTGCTTTACAGGGAGTTCGAAAAATAGGTCTCTTGACATCCATCAGGCCGATACACGAGTATTACCATGCCCCGCAGGATCTTTCGCCGAACCTTTAACATTTATATATTCTGGATTGCATTGCCTTTTATTCTGGCTGGCGGTCTACTGGCTGCCTACCCCACACCGGTGATGCCCTACGTACTGGATGTTCCCATCGAGGAGCTAACACCGGTGTTCTTTCTTGCAGTTCGGGTCCTGGGGGCCACTCTGTTCTATTGCGGCATCACTCTGTTTGTGATGCGCCGGGAACCCACAAGGCTCATCGATCTGGCCTTCTGGCAGGGCATATTATGTCTGACCCTGGCCGGTTTTTCCGGTGTTAGCCCATTCTGGTTCAAAACCAGCTACTGGGTCTGGATAGGTACCGGTTATCTTCTAATTGCCGGTTTTTTTCTACTTACCTTTTCTACGAGAAACCTTCTGGTTAGAGAATAGGAATCTATTGCATGAAGTTTCGGATCATCGACGACGTACGGGCCATTATTCGTAATGATCCGGCCTGCAGAGGTTTACAGTTTCTGCTGTACCCTTGCTTCCATTCCATGCTCTTCCATCGATTTCTCTGCCATCCACTTTACAGAATGCATCTGTTCTTTCTGGCCCGTTTTTTCTCCCAGGTTTCCAGAATTCTCACTGGCATGGAAGTCCATCCGGGTGCCCAGATCCAGGGAGGATTCTTCTGTGACCATGGTATGGCTGTGGTCATCGGAGAGACCGCTGTAATCGGAAAGAACTGTGTAATGTATCATGGTGTGACCCTGGGCGGCACAGGCAAGCATCAGAGAAAGAGGCATCCTTCCGTTGGCGAGGATGTGTTTATTGGCACCCACAGTACATTGCTGGGGCCCATTCACATTGGTGATGGGGCAAAAATCGGTGCTGAAAGTGTAATCATTAATCGCGATGTGCCTGCTCACTGTACAGTGGTTGGCACTCCGGGCAAAATTGTAAAACGGGGCAACCGAAGGGTTGATCCGGCCGAACCATTGCCTCTATCTGAGTACAGGATTCGAGAGGTAGAAGAGGAGAATCGGCAAATGGCCGAGGAAGACCAGACTGAGAGGGCCGATCGGCCGTCCAGGGATGTACCCTCTTCCGGAGTGCTGAAGAAAACTTGACCCATCCCGCCCAGGCCTTATCCTGTAACTATGCTGGACTTCGTTAAAGGAGACTCCCAGGCCCCGACGGGCAATCTGATCGCTTTTTGCCAGGTAATTGGTAAGAATCCCTTTGAAAGCGACGGTTCCATTATTGCTATCCATGTGGTGGTGAGCAATATTTCGGCGCGGGAAAACAGTTTTCCGGTGGTGGTATTCCCCCCTGTTTCCCTGAAAAACGAGCCCGAGCTTTCCAGAGTCATTTCTTTCCAGGGGAAATGCGATGTGGTTCGTCTGGAGGATTTTAAGATCCCCTCCGAGCAGCAAGAACAGGAATATATGAATGATAGACTGGAGCAGTTCAACGATCTGGTTCGGGACTATGTGGACCTCTATCAGAGATACCATGAAAAAATCGCTCCCAGGTTAAGCGAAGAAATCAAGCTTCTAACCGGCCCTACAGTGATTCGTAGTGAACTGACGGAAGGGGAGCAGGCCACCCTGGAAAAACTACAGGAACTGCTGAAAACCGGGGCCGGGCCTGTGGATTTCACTCCGGTCATAAGACACATAGAAAAGAATTTCCCACAGTACGATATACAAAACTTCGAGAAGAATATCCATCAGGATCAGACTGAAATTGCATCTCTGTACATTAAGAAATTCTTCGCCATCCATGAAGAAAGATACGAAGCCGCAGCTCTGTTCCAGGCTCGTATCATGCAAATGGAATCCGCCCGGTCATGACCGAATCGGATCATATTCGAGCCGGAAAGCGAATCTTTGGAAGTTTGATCCAGCCAGATACGCTTTCTGGACGCTATGAATCGGGTCCCTATTTTTCAAATCTAAAAGCAACCTATCCCGGGTACGATGACAATGCCTGGCAAATTCAAGCAGGCAATACAGGATGGAATGTATCTCGCCTGGGGATGGGCACCTACAGAATGCATCGAGAAAGTCGGGAGCACTACGATGCTTTGCGCGACGCTTTGATTTCGGGCACAAATGTTATCGATACGTCTGCTAACTACATGGATGGCTCTGCCGAAAGTCTCATAGGCGATGTATTGAGAGACTTGAAATCAGCTGGCAGGCTTCGCAGAGAAGATGTGACCATTGTTACTAAAGCAGGGTACATTCAGGGCAAGAATTCGCTGCTCTGCGCTGAAGTGGATTTTCCAGAACAGACCAGGTTTGATCGCTCACTGTCCCATTGTATCCATCCAGATTTTCTGGACAATCAGCTGGAACTGAGCCGACTTCGAATGGGCCTGGAAACAGTAGATGTGATTCTATTGCATAATCCGGAATACTTCTTGAAGAAGGCGAAACTCGAAGAGCAAACAGCGGACCAGGCACAGAAAGAGTATTACCGCAGAATTCATCAGGCATTTGACTTTCTTGAGAAAGCAAGAAGCGAAGGAAGGATTCAATATTATGGTATTTCTTCCAATACTTTTCCTGTGTACGGACAGTATGAATCCACCGACCTGAATCGAATTGATATAAATTCCTACCCTGGATTTAAAGTGATACAGTTTCCGGCCAACTTGATTGAGCGCGGTTTTCGTGAAGGAAATCTGTGTAGACAGGCCCGGGAAAAAGGTCTGTGGACTCTGGCCAATCGACCACTGAATGCATTTCAGAGTAAAATCGGCTTATTACGACTGGCAGGAAATGCAGGCCCGGACGATTCCGATGAAGCGATTCAAACTCTATTCAACCTGGAAGAAGAGATGCAGGAGCTAGAATTTCGCATCCAGGGCGAGCTCTCGGAAGAGAAGTTTCATTTTGATGCACGGTTTCCTGCTGCCGGAAGCGTAATCCGATATTACCTGGATCGCTTGAGAAATCCGGAGCAGGCCCATGCAGCCACATCTGCCCTATCTCCTGTTCTGCAAAAAACTGTTACTCATCTCTATGGACGGGCGGAGGTCCTGCCGGATGACAAGAAAGAGAGCCTGCATAGACTTCTGGAAAGCTACGTCCGTCGGATGAATACCGCTCTGGCCTCCCTGGAAAAAAATGTTCGAGCCCGTCATCATAGATTCGCTCGCTCTCTGGCTTCCACAATCGCAGAGAGAATACCGGACCTGGGGAATCAGGATCTGTCCCGTATTGCTCTAAAATATCTGCTGGCCAGTTCCTGCCCGGCAACAGTGCTATGCGGCATGCGTCGAATGCCCTATGTAAGACAGTTGCATACACTGTACAATGAGCCCGCCCCTTCCCGATTGAAGGATGGACTGCCGGGCCTGGAAGAGCGGGCTGTGGAGCTCTGGAGCAAGGAATTCGGTTTTTAGTTGCCTACTTTCGGCTCCCAGGATTCCCTGATGGTATGACAGAGCAGCAGATGAAACTGATGAACCTCTACAATGAGGCACTGCAGCTATACAAAAATCGGCAGTGGCAGGAGGCCATAGATGGCTTCAAAAAAGCCCTGGAAGTGGATCCGACCGATGGTCCATCCAAGCTCTATCTGGAACGTTCTGAAGAATACAAAGCCAATCCACCAGGAGATGACTGGGATGGCGTATTCGTAATGAAAACTAAATGATCTACCCACCGTGTTTTCGAGGTTTCTGGCAGGCCGGTAGCCTCTAAGATTCCTCTGGCACAGCATAATTAGAAATATGGCAAGAAAACCTCAGACCCAAACCATCAGTCCCGACATCGGAGACATAGCTACTGTATTTGGCAGAACAACCAGCTTTCATGGAATACTGGAATTTCAAAAACCGCTACAAATCAATGGCCGTTTTGAAGGTGAAATAATCACCGATGGAATTCTGGTAGTGGGTGAAGGCGCGGTGGTTCGTGCAAATATCAAAGCAGGAACCGTTATTGTAGGCGGCGAAATTACAGGCAATATTGAAGCCCGTACCAGACTGGAAATGATGACCACCGGAAAGGTTTACGGAAATATCCGAACTGCCAAGCTACAGATTGCTGATGGTGTAGTATTCGATGGCAACTGCGAAATGATCGAAGAGGATTGAGTTTAGCTCAATGCTTGTTCTATCCCGATAAGATCTGATACCTGGTTTTTCGTCAGGACCGACCTGCAAGTAAACAATCTTAACTAATCTGATTTCGGGAATCGGACATCTTTGCGGATGATTGCTCAAAGGCCCGGGCATGCATGTTCGCTGTATTTTCCCATGTCCACTGACCTCTGGCCGGACGAAAAGATGAAAGTTTCTTTTTGCTCTGCCGCACCTGCATTTCCAGCATCCCGTAAGCCCAACCTTTCACATCCATTGGATCCAGATACTCCGCATGGTGATCTGCGATTTCATGAAAACAGGAAAGATTGGAAACCAGAGCATGCTTTCCATGAGCCATGGCCTCCAGCAAAGGAATACCAAATCCTTCATAAAGAGAAGGCATCACAAAATAAGCACAATTCCGATACAGCCAGTCCAGCTCTTCATCGCTTACACCCTTCCCCTGGTACGGCCAGTGCAAACCGGGTAAACGTCGCTCCATATCCTCAAGCTTCTGAAATAGCTCCCCGGACTCCCAACCTCTGCGTCCTGCGATAACCAGACCAAGTGGTGTCCGCCCTTCCTGTGCACCCAGTTCGCAATATTTCTCGTAAGCATCCAGAAGAGTTCGGTAGTTTTTTCTGGGCTCAATGGTGGAGCAGGCCAGCATAAAGGGAGGCACAACCTGGGCTTTCGCATTTCGGTTTCTTCGATGGGAAGCCACCATTCGAGCATCTGGTTCAGAAATCTGGGCCAAAAATTCTTCGCTTACTTCGGGCAACTTCCTGGATGGTTTTTCCATACCTGGATAGGCCACAAGTATTTGATCCGCGGGATACTTATAACGATCCAGAATTTCTCGTCTGGTCTGCTGTGAATTGGCCAGGATACAATCAGCTCTTTTAATACTGTAGCCCTGCACTGATTTCTGCTGCCATCGGGCCAATCTTCGCATAGAATCTGGAAACCGGTAGGCTACAAAATCATGAAAGGTGAGTACAGCCCCGGTACCCGCTGGCAAAGCCGGAGGAAGAACCTGCTGAGTGCCCCAGAAAACATCCGGAGGATTCTTTCTCAGTTCTGCAGGTAATCGAACATTGAAATCGGTGGCACCGGTACGACTTAGAGCTCCCTGACCCTGTATCCATTCCACATCGGATCTTTTTAGAAGTTCATCGTAGTCGGAATGAGGGGGATTTTGCGCATGCAGTTCGAACCAGAACCGCTCCGGTTCAACGTATTGAATTACTTTTTGAATGATGCGTGCCACACCGGAAACGGGCAAGCAAAGTGGACGGGCATCGACGCCTATTCTCAGTCGCTTTTCCTGCTGCACCCTATCCTTCTATTCCTGCACAACCTGAAGGCTGTCTGGATCTATCTGCCGGGGATTGGATGCCTCACCGGAAAAACCGACGAAATGGAATGTTTAAAAACCAGGGTTGGACTTTTATCAGTTACCACATAGACCGTATGGCTATCGTGGGCCAGAACCTTGCCCCGAACCGGAACACCGTTTTTTAGATACAGGGTGAGTCTGGAGGCCCTTGATATGGCCTTCTCAATAATCTGATCCTGATCAGAACGATGTTGCCTTGCAGACATGGCACTTAGGATGCTGGAAGCCATCTACGGTGCAATCAGTTTTTCCCGCACTGTCACTACTCGGAGCCGTACCGGTCCCGAAGCTTCAGGCCATGGTGCTGAAAATACTGATGGTATTGCATCACTGGATCCGGGCGACCGCAACAAAGTCCAGGCCGGCGGCCCCCCGGGGGCCACAGATCTATACCAGTACCGGTATCTGGCCGGATGATCAGACCTCCGGCAGCTTTGATCAAAGCCAGTCCTCCTGCAATGTCCCAATCGTTTTTGGGATAGAGGCTGACTGTTAAATCGTAGTCGCCTACAGAAACAAGTGCCAGCTTACGAGCCACAGATCCTTCCGGATGGAATTTAAGATCCTTGCTCTGTTCTTTGTAGATTCCTTTGTTCCATTCAGTCCGGCTCACACAAATGGAGGATTTTCTTAAATCCAGGGCTGATTTATTCAGCGGCTTTTTGGGTCCATGAATTGCGGTTTCCAGATCGTAGGTAGAGACTCCAGAGTCTTCAGTTACCATGATTCTGGGCTCCGCAGGTAAGGATACAGCGCCCCATATGGGCTCGCCTTTATGTATCAGACCTGCAGAAATGGCAAATTCGCCGTTCTTCTCAATGAATTCTCGGGTGCCATCAATGGGATCCACTACCCATAGAAACTGTTTTTCCGAAAGAGAATGCAAATCCCGCTCGGACTCCTCGGAAAGCCATCCGGCTTCAGGAAGTAGCGCTGAAAGACGCTTTTCGAGAATTTGATTGGCTTTCAGATCCGCTTCAGTAACCGGTTCTTTTTCATCTTTATAGCGAATTCCGGGATCGGAAGAGGCATATACTTCCAGCACCGCAACAGTGGCTTCGCGCATGGCCTGCAGTGCTGCGGACTGGAATTCGGAGTTGATTGAGAAATTCAAAGGGATTCAGGCACTACGGGGTAGCGGGCTGGTCCTGATGATCCTGGTCAAAGTTCTCATCCATAATCAGAAATTTCTCATAGGCCGGTGCCAGAACAAAAATCTGAGGATCGCGTACAAAATCATATCTTACTATAAAGGATTTGTACTTCACATAATAGGTGTTGGTGGAATCGATTTTCTCATAGGCAAGGTTTTCGATTTTCAAATCGTTCAGGTATTTATCCTGGGAATGAAAAAACCTGCGTATAATGGTAACTCGCATGGCTCGCAACAGATTGTCCTGAAGCTGGGCTTTCAGAACTGCAGGATCCGCCTGCCTGGTGCGTATGGCTTCTTCCACGGCACGAAATTCGCTAACAATGCCCTCTTGCTCTTCAGCCATCAGCGGTCCTGAAAGAATCAAAAGTGCAGTTGTAATAAGAAGTATTAGGCGACGCATTTTTCTCTCCGTTGGCCAGCGATTGTTCTATTCCTTACCCGGCCAGAAAGCACAGGTAGAACCAGAAATTCCGACCTGGTAAGTACATCGGGATTCGATTGCCCCAAATTAATGCACAACCGGGTATTTTTCCAGCGAAATAAGCAAAGAAAACCATTCGGGGTCTGACATTTGGATCAAATCCCGGAATTTATGGATTCAGCCTGACTCCGGGGCAGCAACGGAACATGAGCTGGTCCGCCCGTTCAGCGCCAGCCGGGCAGCAATGGCCATCTCGTTGTCAAATTGGCCTTCCGGAAACCGGCCAGGAAATGCTGTTTATCTACAGAATCTCCAGAGGAGTATAGTTGGAAAGAAACAGTTTGATGCTTCCATCGGAAAAGCGGATCTGAATCTTCTGTCCGGCCACCGTACTTTCTGTTGTTAGGATTTCACCTTCACCGTATTTGCTATGTTTGACTCTCTGCCCCTGCTCATAGGTTGCATTTCGCAATCCCCTTTCCGGCGGTCTGGAACGAGCCCCACCGGCCCGGCTGGCTCCGGGAGCTACAGCAGCTGACATTCGATTCACCGACTCCAGGCCTATTTCCTCTATAAACCTGGAGGGCATTCGGGGCTGCACTGAGCCGCCCATCCGTCTGAATCGGCTATGACTTACGTACAATTCTTCTCTGGCGCGAGTAATGCCAACATAGACCAGACGTCTTTCTTCTTCAACGTTGCCCTCATCCAGAGAAAGCTGATGGGGGAGCAATCCTTCTTCCATTCCAGTAAGGAAAACCACGGGGAACTCCAATCCTTTCGCATTGTGCAATGTCATTAGATGAATACACTGACTCCGGTCTTCGGGAGTGTCTGGATTGGTTTCCGATGTTAAAAGAGTTACGTTCTGCAAGAATCCGGAAAGATCTGGACTTTCCTCTCGATTCTCATAGTCCTGCACGGAAGAAATCAGTTCGGAAACGTTTTCCAGTCTGGAAACCGACTCCGGATCATTGTCCTGAGAAAAGAATTCTTTGAGCCCCGAACCTTCGTACACTGATTGAGCCACCAGAGATGGGGACTGGCTTTCTGCCATGGAACGCCAGTTCTCGAATTGAGAATGCAGTTCCTGGAGCGTAGCTGCGGGACGGAATCGCGGCAACTCTGCAGCTCGGCCCATGGCTTCGTAAAGACTGAGCCCATTCTGATAGGCAAAATCCTGCAACTTTTCTACGCTACGATCCCCCACAGAACGGGCCGGCACATTAATGATTCTTTCCAGAGAAATAGAATCTTCCGGATTCACGATTACATTTAAATAGGCCAGGATATCCTTAACTTCCTTTCTATCAAAGAAGCGAAAGCCACCAAAAAGAACATACGGCAGACTATGCTGATTCAGGACCTGTTCATATACCCGGGATTGCGCATTGGTTCGATAAAAAACCGCAAATTCGGAAAGTTTACGCCCCTGACTTCTGAGAGTTTGAATTCTACTTATTACGGCTTCTGCTTCTTCAAATTCGGAGTCATAGATATGATATCTTAGATCTTCCCCGGAATCCCTGGAAGTGAACAGAGTCTTCTCTCTTCTTTGCTGATTGTTCGCAATTACCTTTGAAGCTGCTTTTAGAATGACGGGGGTGCTCCGGTAATTCTCCTCCAGCTTCAGTATCTTCGCTTCCGGGTAGTCGGATTCGAAGCTCAATATATTCGTAATGTCTGCACCCCTCCAGGAATAGATGGACTGATCATCATCACCCACCACCACAATGTTTCTGTGCTTTTCAGCAATCATCTTGCCCAGGACGTATTGCCCATGATTCGTATCCTGATACTCATCAATCAAGAAATGCTGCCAGAAGTCCTGGTAGTGGTTTCGCACCTCTTCATTGTTTTGAAGAAGTCTTACAGACTCAAATAGCAGGTCGGAAAAATCAACAGCCTGGTTCTGCCTTAATCGAAGCTTGTATTCCCGGTAGACTTGCTGCGCCGCCTCTTCGTAAGGATCCGTGGCCCGGGGCAATTCATCCGGTCCCAGTAATCGATCCCGGTATCCATCCATCCTGGATAACACAGCTTCCGGTCGCATAAATTCTTTAGAAATCTTCTGCTCTTTGAGAATGGACTTCACCAGACTTTTTTGAGCCGCAGAATCATAGATAGAAAATCCGCTCTTTAGATTTAACAAATTGTAGTGGTTTCGAATGATGTATAAGCCCAGAGAATGAAATGTGCGAATATGCACTCTATCTGCCATTGGACCAATAAGCCCTTCCAGTCTGCTTCGCATTTCCTGGGAGGCCTTGTTGGTGAAGGTAACCGCAGCAATTCGATAGGGGGGCACACCCTTCACCCGGCACAGATATGCAATTCTATGGGTAATGACCCGGGTCTTGCCGGAACCGGCCCCGGCCAGTATTAGTAGCGGACCGTCCCCGTGTCGCACAGCTTCTCGCTGCACATCGTTCAATTCACCCAGGAATTCCTGCTCCAGTGTTGCTTGAAAATCAGACAAAAAAGACTCCTGAATCGGCCAGGCCGTATATGCAGGATGTCAGGACCGCCCTGCGAAGGCAACCAACTCATCCAGGCCCAGATCTATGGATTGTAACTCAGGAAGTGCTTTCAAATACGCAGGTAGCATTACTGGCTGCTCAAAATTGCTTACATCCAGGGGTTCTTTTCTTCTTAGCCAGTAGAATCGGTCCTCTGGCTGAAGAATGCTTCGAAGGCTACTATGCAGTCCTGCGCCGCCTTCTACCAGAACTGTATTGAAACCCAATTCGGAAAGATTTCGCAGTAATGCAGAACCGAACAATGGATCCTTCATCGATGGAAGATCCCCGGGAGTTTTCTTTTTGCTCAGGGTCCAGAAGATTGGTTCCGGGCCTCCGCTTAGCTCTATTTGTTTCTGGGACTCATGAAATCGCTGCAGGCTACGTCCTGACTCCGGCATCAAAAAGATTCGAACAGGCTGATGATCAAATTCAGGCTTATACATCTGCGACTCGCTGGCGTATCGCAGTAATGCTTCAATGAAAGGATCGGGAGATTTAAGATAATGAAAAGACCGTTGATTGGAGGCGTCATAAATGCTCCGGGAATCTACCATTTTCTGAGGTGTATCCACTGTGCTTTCTGTATCAAAGCTGGAAGGACCCAGTTCAATACCCCTTGGATCCGCTCTCCAGTCCAGCGATGGCTCATCTACCAGTACCGTTCTGGGACCCACGATAATGGCATCCACTACGCGACGCAAAAGCTGGCCAGCCTGCAGGGCTTCCCTGCCCGAAACCATAACCCTACTACTGGAATCACCCATACAGCCGGTCGGATCGCTGGCTGCTTTCAGAATCATTCTGGGTCTTCCGTAAAGAAGCCGATGGGCAAAACTGGCAGGAAACAGTCCATACAATCGCCCCAGACCGCTAAGAAAGGATTCCAGACCGGCCGGCCTGTGCTGTATTCTATTCGAAAAGACAGAACGGTTAGCCAGGCTTGAACTGCCCTGGCTTACAGGCCAGGTGCGTGGAAGATATACGGATCGGCCGCTGTGCTGCAGCAGGCGAACTCCTTCGCCAGACAGGCCAGGATCCAGACCGCCAATGTAAATCTGCTGCAGCTCCGGTATGGAGCGAATCCGGTCCACACAGGGGGCCGTACGGCCGGTCTTGCTGCAGGGTTCTAGAGTAACGATTAAACTGTCCGGCGAGCGTCCGAACTGAGACTGGAATCTGTCCAGAGCCACAATCTCTGCATGTCTTTTTCCGGGAGGTTCCGTGGCGCCTGAAGTGCGGTCTTCTGGCCTTGTGGAGTCAAAGGCCAGGGCTGCCACCGTAGGGTTGGGGGCTGTGCGGCCACTGGCCAGGATTGATTCTTTAAGAAGCTCCTCTAAGTAGAGCGATGCAAATTCCGTTTCCAGCCAGTGATCATGCATTTCCCTTTTTTAAACGCCTGCGAAAGCCGGTGTAAACCTGCACAAGGTGAGAAGCAATAAAGATGGAAGAATAGGTTCCAATCAGGATACCAAACAGAATTATGTATGCGAAATCCACCAGACTTGTGGCTCCGCCTACAATGAGAGCAACAACTGCAATCAATGTAAGAAGAGAGGTGAGGATTGTCCGGGACAGGGTCTGGGTAATTGCCTCATCCATGATTGCAGGTTGCGCTGCCTGGTTAATGTCATCAATGTTGGCTCGTATTCGGTCAAAAATAACAATTGTATCATTAATGGAGTAACCAAGCACAGTAAGCACCGCAGCCACCACGGGCACGGAGGGCTCAATTCGCATTACACCAATGAATCCCAGGGTAAAAATCAAATCATGAACGAGAGCTGCAGAGGCTCCAAGAGCAAAAGGAAAGTCAAAGCGAAAAGTCAGGTAGACTCCAATCAATCCAATGGCCCAGCCAAGACTCCACAATGCAGTCTCAAACAATTCCTGACCATAGCTGGGCGAAATGGCCGCTTTTGAGATTACATCCTTCTCTGTAATACCCAGCTCTGGAAGAATCAATTTTTCTATTTCACCGGGTACGGTTCGAGTCTCTCGTCTGGCAGGCTCCTTGCCAGCCTCTTCATCGGCAGCGGCCTGCTCTTCTTGCTTCTTTTCAAATGCTGTGATTTCAGCTTTGACCCGGTCTCGCACGTCCGGTCCGAACTCCAGGTCATATTGATTTCGTTTAAAATCTACGACTCGGGCAGAAGCTCCCGGTAAACCGGCTTTTTCTGCAGCCTTGAGCAGATCGTCTCTGGTTAGATTATCCGGGAGTTGAATGGTAAGTCGGACACCGCCATTGAATGAAATGGAGCGTTCAAAACCACCAAAATGACCGTAGGTAACTGCAAACAAAGCCACAGCGCCTACCAGGGAAAGAACAAAGAATAGATTCCTGAATCGGGAGAATTTCATACTGATTTTTTCCTCCAGTAGCCAATGGAGAGATTCTGGACCTTGAAATACTTCAATGCCACATCGAATAGGAGGCGAGAAACATACAGGGCAGTAAACATGGAGCTTACAATTCCAAAGAACAGAACAATGGCGAATCCTTTGATCGCCCCATCGCCTTCATAGTATAGAATGATGGATGCAATCAGCGTGGTTACGTTGGCATCCAGAATGGTCCAGAAGGATGCATCAAAACCGGAATCAATGGCCACTGAAGCAGATTTGCCCGCACTCAAGTCCTCTTTAATTCTTTCAAAGATTAGAACGTTCGCATCCACAGCCATACCGACGGTTAGAATGGCACCGGCAAAACCCGGCAGAGTAAGCGTGAATTCCATTAAACTGAGAATTCCAGCCATCAAAACCAGGTTCAAAGACAATGCAATGAGAGCAATAATGCCTGTTAACCTGTAATACAATAGCATGAAAAGGATAATGAGTGCAAACCCCAGAACCACAGAGAATACACCCTTTTCAATGGATTCCTTTCCAAGAGTAGGTCCAACGAAGGAAACACTGATTACGTCCAGCGGAAGCGGCAATGCTCCTTCGCGAATTACGTTGGCCACTTCCCTGGCTTCCCTTTCTCCGAACTGACCATTGATTACACCGTTACCGGTGGGGATCACTTCATTGATTCTTGGAGCAGATACCACTCGATCGCCCCATAGAACAGCCATCTGCTTGCCTACGTTATTCCTGGTAATCTCTGTAAACTTCTCAGCTCCTGTTGCGGTTAGCTGAAAGTTAATCTGATAAAAGGCGGTTTGTCCAAGGGAGGCCTGGGCATTGGCCATATCCCCTCCATCCATTACGATTGGACCAAGTACATAAAAGTCCCTGGGAAGCATGGAACCGGTTCCGCTACTACCGCGACTCCAGTACTGAAATAGCCTGCCTTCTTGAGGTGTAAGATTGGCTTTTTCGGCTACCTCATCCATGATCTGATCCACCAGCACTTCATCCGGTCGAGGGCTTTGATAGATTTGAATAATACGTTTCTTCTCTTCGGTGAGATCCATGCTCTGGATTCTCTCCGTTGCTTCGGTATTTACGATGCGATACTCAACAGTAACGGTATCTCGCACCCTTTCCAGGACTTCCGAGCTGTTGGCCGCTCCTGGCATGTCCACAGCAATACTAAATGAGCCAGGCTGAATTCGAATTTCAGACTCGGTCAAGCCCTGAGCCACCAGTCGTTTATCGATAATGTCTCTGGCCTGACGTAAAAGCTCCAGCTTTCTTTCTTCGCTGGGCGAAAGAATATCCTCAATTTGTTCCAGGCGAGCCTCTGCATCGGCCTTTTCTTCACCCTGTAGCTGACCTGTGCGAATCCTGGTTTCCAGATCCGCAACCACAGGCTCATATTTCTCTTCCAGTTTGGCTATATAGGTATCATAGTCCGCCACAAAGATAGCCCGCATTCCGCCCTGAAGGTCCAGCCCCAGTTTGATTGTAAGAGGTTTGATTGAATGCTCGGTAAGAAAGGCAAAGAAGCTTTCCAGAGCATGGGACTGGATTTCACTTCTTCGGTCATCCAGAAGCAATGGATAGGCCTGCATAATCTCATTGAATTCTGCGCTGGTAACAAACCGCGCTTTCAACACGCAATGACGGCCTTCCGCCACACCCTTTCGCGGTTCAAAGTTGCATTCTGAATTTGGGAAATAACGGTGCAGCCCGGTCTCTTTGTCCTGGAGGAAGGCATCGATTTTTTCCTGCTCCACCTCAACTCTGCTTCCATCTTCTGTACGATAGTATTCAAGAAAGACCAGAGAGATCTCTCTGGTTGCCAGGTTGGGATAGAAAGCCAGAAAGAAAAATCCGGCCGTGAGTAATGTAACAATAGTTCTTTTTGGAATTCGATTCATGACTTGATCTTATCCTCGCCGCTTTCCACCGGACCTTATCTGATAGATCACAAATAAGAGAACGATGCCGGCAAGCAGGAGTATGTTAATGACGTTTCGGTCCGCAAATATTTCAGTCCAGGAGGTATCGGAATCGTTGCCATCATTGTTTGTGACACTTTCCGGCTCCGGTCCGGTATCCACCGGTTCCGTTTCCACTTCCAGAGACTCGCTGGGTCCGGCCTTGATTTCTGGAATGTATTCATCGTACTGCATAGGAAATTCCTGCACAATACCCTCTTTCCAGGTATCAGCCGGTTGAGCCGGGGCAGGATCGGCAACGGGTTCTTCAGCTAAAACTGGCTGAAAAACCAGGCCAAATGCTGCGGCAAAAAGAAACGTCTGTAATCTTTGCATGGCTTTCCGGGCTCTATTTCTTGGCAGATTTCTTGCTGGCCTTCGGAAAGCGTTCGGTCTTTTCAGTTTTTTCTGTGTCGGTATCGGCTGATCCGGCACTCTGATCTCTCACTGAGCTGATGGCGCTACGCAGTACTTCGATTCTAGTATTGTCGCCTACCTTCAGAATTATGGAGTCTGAGTCAGCCTTGATGCTGTGTACGCTTCCGATGATGCCGCCTGTAGTAATCACAGTATCTCCCTTCTTGAGGGCTGCGAGCATTTCCTTTTTTTTCTTCTCTTCTTTTCTCTGGGGCCGTATAGCGAAGAAATACATGAATGCGAATACAGCCACGATCATGATCAACATGTAGTTTCCACCGAAGAGACCACCCTGGGGCTCCCCTTTTGGGCCGGATGCTTCAGGAGCCGGCTGTGGATTGGCTGTTTGCTGTGCGATAAAAGCCTGAGGGTTCATGTGGCTAAACTCCGTTTATCGGGTCTGGTGGCAAGTAGATTCAGCCGCCAACCGAGGTGACGCTTGCAGAGTTGTTATGGAACGATCTCCATTTTTCCAGTACCTCCATGGGCTTGCCCTGCTTCAGAGAGTCCATGCAGCGCTCATATGAAGTCTTTAGATCTATGTCTGCATGCACCAGGTGGTAGGCTAGAGCTGCATTGGCAGCCATCATGGCATTCTCAACATCGGATCCTTTGCCTTCCAGAATGGCCTGCACCCGTCTGGCTGATTCCCGGCGGTCCGCTACTTTCAGTCCTGCAATATCCATGGGCTGAATCCCGAAGTCTTCGGGCTTGAATTGACCCTTCTTTTCGATTCTGCCTTCTCGAATCAGGATGTAATCCGTGGGCGCAGCGATGGACAGCTCATCCAGCCCATCCCTGGAATGGATTACAAAGGCCCCTTTTCGGCCCAGGCCGGCCAGAGCATCCCCCAGGGGCTCCAGAAATCGGCCATCAAAAACTCCAATGATCTGATGGGAAACAGGAGCGGGATTGGTTATGGGGCCCAGAAGATTGAATACAGTGCGCACACCCAGGGCTTTGCGCACAGGGGCCGCAAATTTCATGGCTGGATGCCAGGTAGGTGCAAACAGAAAGCACATACCTACTTTTTCCAGACACTGGGCCACTTCCTCCGGCTGAAGGGCCATGGAAATACCCAGCTCCTCCAGCACATCCGCAGAACCGGTGGGGCTGGAAACGGCCCGATTTCCATGTTTGGCCACAGAAACACCCATGGATGCAAGCACCATGGCCGCCACTGTACTGACATTGATTATTCCGGAACTGTCACCGCCAGTTCCACAGGTATCAAGGATGACAGAATTGGACCGCATGGGCCAGGTAACGGCTGCCTTTCGCATGGAGCGCGAAAAAGCCTCAATTTCGGTGCCCGTTTCCCCCTTGAGAGCAAGAGCTGTCAGGAAACCCGCTGTTTGAATCTCGCCTGCCTGACCACTCATGATGGCAGTCATTGCTCTGGTTGCTTCCTCGGCTGTAAGGTCTTCCCCTGCGATAATCTTCTTCAGTAGCTCCTTCATTTTCCAGCTCTCCCTGTTTTCTTCTTCAGCTTTAATTTCCTGGCTTACTCTGAGTTTTCCGTGGCAGTGTCGGTGGCTACTCGGCGCTTTTTTCTATCCGGCAAAAACAGACGGAAGTTTGTAACAAAGTACCGGATACCCGAGATGATCGTAAAGATTGTAGTAAATAACATTAGATAATAGGGCACAAAACTGGACAGACCGTAAAGGACGGATTCAACGTTTCCAGCCAGAAATTCCTGCAGATTTGCCTGGGCTACATGAATGGGCCCGATCCCTTCATCCCTGGCCTGACTGTACATTGCGTTGATAGCTCCTCTTTCCTTGTAGGACACCATCAGGAAGCTTAACAGGATGACTCCGATGGAAAACATTTGAAAGGTAGTCTTGATCTTACCGAACATACTGGTTCGCAGACTCTTTCCTCTGTGAATTGCCAGGTATCGCAGGGCTGTAATCAGCATATCCCGACCAACAATGCAAAGCACCATCCAGCCCTGCACCTGATCTGAAAGAAATAGAAATGTGATAAAGGCTCCCAGAACCAGAGCTTTATCCGCCAGCGGATCCATGAATTTTCCAAACTCAGTTTCCTGATTCCATTTCCTGGCCAGGTATCCATCGATTAAATCCGTAATGGATGCAAGAGCAAATAATGCGAAAGCGATAATCCTATAGGTAATATTGGGAGAGAGAATAAAATAGATAAAAAAGGGAACTGAGATTACACGAAGAGCTGTTAGAATGTTTGGAATATTCCATTGCCCTTTCATTTTGCGCCTTCCTTATCGCCTGAAAGCCCGCTGCTAACCGGTATCAGTTCTCCGGACATATCGTATTCGTAGAATCCTGTAATGCGTACATTCACCAGATCCCCTGGCTGAAGATCGGAAGCAAGACCTTCCTCCGGATCTTCCAATTCTATATGTACCACTTCATCCACTTCCGGAGCATCCTGCTTTCTGCGCACCACCATGCCATCCGGAGCAATCTCGTCCACCATACATTCATAGATCTTGCCCTGACGAGTGAGATGAGTGTCTTTGAGCAGACTTAGATGATGACTTCTAATTTCATTAACTATATCAGTGGTCTTTCCGGGCTCTGGCATTCCAGGCATATTGAAACCGGTGGTCCCCTCTTCTGGACTGTAGGCAAATAATGCTAACTTTTCAGGCTTACATTCATCCAGAAATGCATGGACTTCATCTACATCTTCCGGTCCTTCTCCAGGAAAACCCATCAACAGTGAAGTACGGATCTCCAGTCCCGGAATCTTTTCCCGAGCCAGGGAAAATAGATCAGCAAAAGATTGACGATTGCCCGCCCGATTCATGGATTTTAGCATTCTGGCAGAAGCATGCTGCACCGGACTTTCCAGATAGGGCACCAATCGAGGCAGGTCTTTCGGATTCCATCCTTCCAGAAATCTTCGGGTTCTGGCATCAGGATACAGATATAAGAGGCGAATCCAGGAAAGATTCTCCACATCATGCATTCTGGCAATTATATCCAGTAGCTTCTGAGGATCTCCACCAAAGGCATTTGTATCCTGGCTGACCAGGCAAACCTCTCGAACTCCTTCTGCAGTGAGCTCTTCAATCTCTTTAATAATTTCGGACTCTTCCCGGCTACGAAAGCTACCCCGAAAGGAGGGTATTGCACAGAATGCACACTTTCGGTCGCAGCCTTCGCTTAATTTAACCGGTGCATAGGACTGGCCATCGTAGTCCATCCCTGAAAAAACGGAGGGCTGCAGAGGATCATGCAGTGCCGGTGGACCGAATTTTTCATTCAGCATCTCACCGGTGCGATGATAGAGGCCGGTTCCAAAGGAAAAATCCACTTCCGGAAGTTCATCTCGGACCGCCGCCTGGTAACGTTCCGTAAAACATCCCACCAGAATCAATTTCTGATCCGAATGCTCCTGCTTTATATCCGCCCCTTCCAGAACTGTCTGAATGGTTTCTTCGCGGGCGGATTCAATGAAAGAGCAGGAATTGATTAGATGGTAATCGGCTGTATAAGGGCTGTCTGCCGGCTCATAACCTTCGCGTAAGAGCGATCGGTGCATCTGCCGGCTATCAGCAACATTCTTGGGACATCCAAGGGTCGTTATGAAAAACGAGCGTCCCATTCTATGGAGCTACCTGAATCAGCTCCTCAATTTCCTTCTTGGCTGGATCCAGTTGACCCGGAACCTTCCTGTACCGGATCTTCACAATCTTACCTGCAGGGCCTGCAAGTTTGGGTGGTGCTCCAGGACGAATGATTCTTACGCCAGCACCGTTTCCGACTTTGATTTCCAGACTTCCAGTGGCCTCCAGAGTTCTTCGCTGCCCGGCCTTTAGATAGACACCGTTATGTACCACCCCATCGTTCACCCACTCTATATAGGAATCCTGAATGAATTCCAGGGTTACTCGAATGATTTGTTCATCCCCCTGTCCTACTTCAGAGCCGGATCCAGATTCAATTTGAACCCTGGCGGTAGTTTCCCCCATGGTTCTGGGTGTAACAATTAATGGTTTGGAAAGACCTGAAAGTGCCTCGGTTCCAGGATCCAGAATCACAGATTCTCCCTGTGCAGCCTCGAAGCTGTAGGGCTCACCACCATCCACGATTATCTGCACACGGGCCACGGTTCGTTCCGGACGAGTGCTATCGATGGCTTCCAGGCACATCTTAACATTGGCACCGTCCTGGCGAAAGGTAAGTGCATTTTCATTGGTCATGGTTTCCATGCCCGGAGTCACACCTTCTGCCGGTAGAAGTATTTCTTGCAAAGATCGATCGGAACAAGCAACCTCGTCGCCGCCTCCGCCAAACTCTGGCAAAGAAACAGTACCGGTGGCAAACAATGCAATAACGCCAATGATTACTGCTGCAGCAATTCCGCCCAGAATGTACTGTCTATCTGGCATATTGAACGAAACGGAACTGGTAGAACGAGTGAGCTCCTCCACAGGGGATTGACTTTGATCGATTTGAATTCCGCGATACAGATTTAAGATATGATCACTATCCAGGTTCAGATACTCTGCATAACTGCGTAGAAATCCTGTGGTGTAGGTTTCGCCTGGAAACTGAGAATAATCCTCTGCCTCCAGGGCTTCAATATACTTGGGAGTCATATTGGTTTCCCGCGCAACATCGCGCACGGAAAGCTTACGACTTTCCCGGGACTCCTTTAGAATGGCTCCCACTCTTTTCGCTAATACCATGGTTCTTTTTACTCCCGAAAGGGCTAATTCTATAATAGGCCGTAATTATTCAACCAGTGGATTGGCCACTATCTGATCGTTATCGTCTGGCTGAAACTGGAACACTTTCCCTTCCAGCTGGATATCTGTGCGGATATTCTTCAGAGTGATGGTGGTGGTCTCACCGGTGCCGTCTGTGGCTACGGCTTTATAAACCAGAAACTTCTCTGAATCAATATAGAGCAAAATATGTTCGAAGCCGCCCACCTTTTCCTTCTGTTCCATTTCCAGAACATAGCAGGGCTTACCATCGATTTCTCTGGGCTGATTTTTCTGGTCGAATTTATAATGATACCGATTAAACAGACGCTTTAGGCCCGGTCCCGGAGCTACAGAGAAAATATCTCGCTCCCCTTCTTTGGGCTTTAAAGTCAAATCCTGCTTACCTACTGCATTCAATCGAGCAATCTTGATCCAGAGGGTTCTTCCATCAGAGACGATTCGATTTCCGGCAGGATTATTGAAATCAAAGCTCAAATTGGCCGGCGCTTTATAGTAGGCGGTGCCGGTCATGGTCTTTCCGCCCTTGCCATTTATGGCAAAACTGGCCTGATAATTCTCAATTTTTTCGTACCGGTCCTGAACCTTTCGGGCCACCTCAGCATGAGAAAGCCGATCGTAGGGTTCGGCCATAAGAGAAAGGCTCAGAATTAGATACAATCCGGCCAGTTTAGTAAATCGTCTCACACTATCCCGTTCCTCCAGTTACACCGGAGGGTCAAGGTCTTTTCAGTCCCGTTTCAGGATCTCTCTGGGACGATTCCCTATAGCCGGCCCCAGATAGCCCATCTGCTCCAGATTCTCAATCAGATTGGCTGCCCGGTTGTATCCAATGCGCAGTCGTCTCTGCACGTAGGATGTGGATGTTTTTCCACTTTCCAGGATAATCTTCCAGGCCTCGGATAACAGCTCAGAATCCACGTCCTCGGATACACCTTCGGACTCCATGTCTTCTCCAGGCAATTCTACAAAGTTGGGAGATCCATGTTTGCGCGCCTCTCTCACAATATCTTCAATTTCCTCTTCAGAAACCATGGGAGACTGGATTCGCACGGGGGCTGCTGCTGTGGGGCTTTTATATAGCATATCTCCTCTGCCCAGAAGACTTTCTGCACCGTTGGAATCCAGAATAACTCTGGAATCTGTTTTCTGAGCCACCTGGAATGCGATTCGCGCAGGACAGTTGGCTTTGATCAGTGCAGTGATTACATCCACCGAAGGTCTTTGAGTGGCCATGATCAGATGAATGCCCACAGCCCTGGCTTTTTGAGTTAGTCGAATAATGGAATCTTCCACGTCCTTGGCAGACACCATCATAAGATCAGAAAGCTCATCTATGAGTACTACAACGTACGGCATAGGATCATGTTCGATTCTTCCTTCCTTTACCTTTTCATTGAAGCTTCGAATATCTCGCACCTTGCGCCTGGAAAGAATTTGGTAGCGTCTTTCCATTTCCTGCACGGCCCATTGCAGAGCCCGACTGGCCTTGCGCACATCTGTAATTACAGGATATAGTAGATGCGGAATTCCCTCATATAGTTTGAGTTCCACCATTTTGGGATCCACCATCAGGAATCGCACTTCTTCCGGGGAGCGGTTGTAAAGAATGGAAGCGATGACAGAATTCATGTACACCGATTTACCGGAACCGGTGGCTCCGGCAATCAGCAGATGGGGCAATCGGGCAAGATCCACATACAGGTTGGAACCCGCAATGTCCTTGCCCAGAGCAATGCCCAGTTCCCGATGTCGGGCAAAGAAATTCTCATCCTTTCGGGCCAGATCACCCAGAGTTACGTTTTCCCTTACGCTGTTGGGAAGTTCGATCCCAATGGTACTTTTTCCTGGAATTGGAGCTACAATCCGGACGCTGTGAGCGGCCAGATGCATTCGTATTTCATCTTGAATCCTCAGTAGACGATTCACTCGCACTCCGGGCTCAGGTCTCACTTCATACTGAGTAATCATAGGTCCGCGAGTGGCATGAACTACAGAAGCCTGGATTCCATAATCGCGCATTACTCCTTCCAGGCGCTCCTTTACTCCTTCAATTTCGCGAGCTACATCGTTGCGTTCTGGCCGACGAGAAAACTGTAAAATACTGAGAGGCAGTTTATATCCTTTAAGTCCTGTAATTGGCGGAACCAGGGTTTCATTTTCTGGCTCATATACGCTTGTGCTAATTCCTTCAGACTTCTTGGCCGTAGCCGGCGGACGCGGTATGCCAGCGCTCTTAGACTCTTCAATGTCAGATGTGTGCAAATTGGCCGCTTCATCCTCCGACTGAACGTTTATCTGCTGCTCTTGCGAATCCTCTAACGGAGCTGAGCCTCGAGAGTCCAGGGACAGAGAGCTTTCGTTTCGGAAATCCGCCGCGGATTGATCCAGATCTTCTGCATAGTCCAAATCGTGGGAATCTTCCAGAAGGGATCTGCTTTCAAGATCTGTTTCCAGAACGGCGCTTTCCTCTGAATTTGAATAGGAATCCATTTCTGAATCTGCATCCGCAGAAGGATCTTCAATGGAAACATACCCTGGTTCGTCCAGCGACACAGCCGAAGATGGCTTTTCCAGATCCAGTACACTTGAGGGAGATACGTATCGAGCCGTGGAATCTGCTATTCTAGAATCAGCACCAAGTCGAGAAATACCAGATGATCCGGAAGCGTCTGGACTCTTTCTGAGACCAGGCTCAAGCTCCAGAACTCCCAGAAAACCATCCTCCTGTCTTCTAAAAGGAGTGCTTCTCTTTCTCTGGAAATGGAAAGATCGGCCCGAACGGTCAAAGAAGCCCGGAATGGGATTTCTACCTGGGCCGTTATCGCCATCATCCAGCTCTTCTAGAGAGTCCGCAGATTCTAGAAAGTCATCCAGGCTATGAGCCCGCTCCATGGTATTTTCTTCGCCATTCCAACCGGGATAGCCAGAACCGGGCTCTCCATTGGGACCGAACACTTCCTGCTGATGTTCCATCTCCAGAATGGACTGTTTCATAGGATCCATGCCTGAATGGTACCGACCGGAAGCGGAGGGTCGGAAAGCCGCCTGGCGTCGCATGGGTTCTTCCTCTTCTACCACTCGTTTCTCAATCCATGGTTTCTGGCCATTCTGTTCTTTCTTTTCCCAGAAGGGTTCTTTCATTGTCTCGTCCTGATTCGAATAATCCTGATAGGTCATAGCTGTTTGTGAATTTCTGGCTGGTTGCACATGGCCGGCCATTTCGCTCCAGTCCTTCAGGGCCGCTTCTCCGGTAGTTGCTACTGGCTGATTGGCCTGTAAATCCTGGTCCTCTGTTTCTTTCACTGCAGGAGGAGGGAATAAAACATAGAGCAATCTGTGAAAACCGGTCTGACCGCCTCGTTTCATTTGATCAAATCTGCTACGGGTTAGATTAAGAAATACCGGAAAGGGCAATCGGAAGGTGTACAGAAATCCTGGAACCAGAATACCCAGAGCCACCAGGAAAGCACCATAGGTCCCGAACAAAAAGCGAAGCAGTTCTCCTACCCGATGACCCAGAGCGCCGCCGCCACTGATGGGATCTGTGCCCTGCACGTCCGAATAGGTCATGGGAGTATAAAAATGAAAAAAAAGCGAAAGTGCAGTAACCATAGTTAGAGAGCCAAGCAGCCCTGGAACGTAGTCTTCGCTGCGCGATTGAACCAGACCGCGAAGACCCATGTAGGCCATTATTGGCCCCAGAATATAGGAGGCCTTTCCAAACAGAATAAACAGAAGCATGGCACCGTAATGGCCTACGGTACCGGTCCAGTTTTCTACGGTTCCTGGTTTCAGCCCCATGGCTGCCTGATTATCATAGGATATCACAGCCAGGCTTAGAAGTAGCCCAATTAAGATAAGCAGTGAACCCAGGATCTCATTGAATCCGGGATTTGCTGCCTTCGGGGGAAGATTTGTGTCTGGTTCGGCCATTCAGGGAATGTATCGGCCATTTGAGCGGGATTATGTTTCTAAAAATATGAATCTGATTCGGTTCGGGAGCCGCACTCCTGCAGAACATTCCAGAGTAAGCGGGCTACAGGATTGAAACCGGGACAACAGGGATCAGGCCAGTCCGGTACTTCCGAATCCACCGCTGCCACGATCTGTAATGCCCAGCTCCTGGGCTGTGCTGGCAGGTTGCCACTCAACAGAGACCTCTTTTTCAAGAAGCACCTGTGCGATTCGATCCCCGTTTTCTATAACAAAATCCTGACGGTCATGATTCATTAGTATGATCTTTAGCTCGCCCCGATAGTCCGAATCAATGGTGCCGGGTGCATTCAGACAGGTGACTCCGTGGTTTAAGGCCAGCCCGCTGCGAGGGCGCACAGAAAGAAGGAAACCCCGGGGAATGGCAAAGTACAATCCGGTGGGCACTGCAAATCTCTGTCCAGGTCCAATCTTTAGATTCGTATCGGATGGCAGATGAGCGCATACATCGTACGCGGCGGCGCCTTCTGTCTTCTTCTCTGGAGGATGGGCCCCGGGAGCTTTATAGTACTTTACCTGTTCTGCCATGCATCAGGCTTCCGATTGTTGTTACAGAAGGCAAGGATTTAGCGCAGGAAACTCGAGTGCAAATTTCAGACTTCCAGATTAAGGAACAGCCTGCACGAATTGGGCGCATTTCCTACCCTGCTTTTTAGACGTATTTCTCGATGTTTCGAGCCGAATCAGTGGCATAAAAAAGGCCCCGAATTCCGAGGCCTTTTCTAGAGAATGTAATTCTCTACGTCTTTATGTAGAAATCAGCGTCTCGGTCCGCGACCGCCGCCGCCTCCGCCACCGGGGCGACCACCGGGTCGTCGACCGCCGCCTCCACCGCCAGGGCGTCCACCGCCAGGGCGTCCACCTCCGCGATGGCCACCGCCACCTCCGTTGGAGCCTGCGCCAGAAGCTGCGAATTCATCCGCCAGTTCTTCTCGAACCAGGTCAACTCTTCCGAATTGATCTACTCCCAGAACACGAACCTTGATGGAATCACCAATATCTACCACATCCTTTACGGAATTCACTCGCTCTTTTGAAAGCTTGGAAATATGAAGCAATCCTTCTTTTCCAGGGAATAGCTCAATAAATGCACCGAAATCTACGATTCGTTTTACAGTGCCTTCGTAGGACTCCCCAACTTCCACTTCTCTAAAAATATCTTCGATTAGCTTCTGGGCCAGTTCCGCCGCCTGAGTGTTCGTAGCGGCGATGGTTACTTTTCCATCGTCTTCTACGTTGAGATCGGCACCGGACTTTTCGATAATGCTGCGAATAACCTTTCCGCCTGGACCAATCAGCTCTCCAATTCGATCCTGATCGATTTGAATTGTAGTAATCCTTGGAGCATTGGGAGACACATCAGATCTGGCTTCTTGAATGGCACCATCCATCTTTTCCAGAATATGCATTCTGCCTTTTTCAGCCTGAGCCAGAGCAGCTCTCAGAATCTCAACCGAAAGTCCTTTGACTTTGATATCCAGTTGGAAGGCAGTAATACCTTTTTTGGTTCCTGCCACCTTGAAGTCCATATCACCGAAATGGTCTTCTATGCCTGCAATATCGCTGAGAATACAATAGTCGTTGTTATCGCCCATGATCAGACCCATGGCAATGCCGGAAACGCTTCGTGGAACCGGCACACCGGCTGCCATCATTGCCAGAGATCCGGAACAAACCGATGCCATGGAGGAAGAACCGTTAGATTCTAAGATCTCCGAAACAACTCGAATTACATAGGGAAATTCGGATTTGTCGGGCACCATTCGCTTTAGTGCTCGTTCTGCCAGGTTTCCATGGCCTACTTCCCGACGCCCGGGGCCCATCATACGCTTTACTTCGCCGGTAGAATACGGTGGAAAGTTGTAGTGAAGCATGAAGTGCTTCTGCCTTTCGCCGGACAGGGTTTCGATTTTCTGGTAATCGTCTCCCGTACCCAGAGTCACTACACCCAGAGACTGTGTCTGGCCACGGGTAAACACGGATGATCCATGCACACCCGGCAATACATCCAGCTCAATGGAGATATCTCGAATTTCATCCAGCTTGCGACCATCGGCCCGAATGCCTTTCTCGAAGCAGGATTTTCGCACGACCAGGTATTCCAGCTCATGCATGTATCCCTTTATATCTCTAAGAACCGTTTCCTGCTCTTTTTCGTCCCGGTCCGCAACCAGTTCAGCCTGCACGTATTCCAGGGCTTCGTTGTAGACTGCTTTAACAGATTCGGAGCGACCTTCTTTGCCTTTTGCAGAGTTAGCCGCTTCCAGCTTTTCAAAAAATTTCGATTTAACCTTTTCTCGGATTGATTCATCCGGTTTACGAAGAGCAACTTCTCGCTTCTCCGGACTAACTTTCTTGATCAGTTCTTCCTGGATTTCGATCTTTTCTTTGATCTTCTGATGTGCGAAATCCAGAGCTTCGATCATCTCTTCGGAGGAAATCTCTTGAGCTCCCCCTTCAATCATCATTACAGCATCTTTGGAACCAGCTACCAGCAGTTCCAGATCCCCTTCCTTGATTTCTTCTTTCGTGGGATCAGCCAGTAGTTTACCATCTTTGCGACCAACCAGTACACCGGCCACAGGCCCGTGAAATGGAATATCTGAAACACCCAGGGCTGCCGATGCGGCCGCAATTGCATGGCCTTCAATGGAAACAGTGGGATCAGCAGACAGTACCGTAACCAGAAGCTGCACTTCGCAGAAATAACCTTCTGGAAACAGCGGGCGGATGGGGCGGTCAATAAGTCGTGAGGTCAGGGTTTCATGTTCCAGCGGACGAGCTTCTCTTTTGAAGTATCCACCGGGAACCCGGCCTACCGAGTAGATTTTTTCGCGATAATCCACCGTAAGTGGGAAGAACTCCTGTCCTTCTCGCGCTTCCTTTTCAGCGCATACGGTGGCGAGCATTACCAGATTTCCGTAGCGATAAACTACGGCTCCATGGGCTTGTTTGGCCCAATTACCAGTTTCTATAGACAGACCGGTTCCATTCCAGTCTGCTTCTGACTTGTGATAGTCCATTAATTCCTTCCGAACCGAGAGAGGAAAACTTTACTTACGGATTCCGAGTTCGCCAATGATCTTCTTGTAGGACTCTACGTTCTTTCTCTTGAGATAGTCCAGGAGCTTTCGACGTCGGCCCACCAGCTTCAACAGTCCGCGACGGGAGTGGTGGTCGGTCTTGTGGGTTTTGAAGTGCTCGGTCAGTTCCCGAATGCGTTCTGTGAGCAGGGCGATCTGAATTTCCGAGGATCCGGTATCCTTATCTCCCTTCCCGTATTGCTTCAGGATTTCTCTTTTGCGTTCGGCTGTGATCATCTCTCTTCTTTTATTACCTTTTTTAACTTAATCTTCCATATTCCGCTGGAGGCCTGTGCAGAAAAGCAAATTTCCCGACCTTAGTAGAAAAAGGACGTCAGGGCTGCTCCACGAAAACCTTTTTCAGGCTGTAAGCGTTACCCTCACGCCGGGCAATGGCCAGCATTCTTCCATCCGGTCGAAGAATCAGAAAATTCTCGCCATCTTTCTCTGGTAGAGGTACCGGAATCTTCTTGCCCTGCTCCAACTGAATAGCTCGATTCACATCCAGGCGAGCCTGGTACCATTCAGGAAAGGCCTGAGGCAGAGGAATAATCCGGGGCTCCTCCATCGGTTTCCCATCATCGAACTGCGGTTTCCAGGCATCTTCAATTTTAAAAGGCCCCACAGATGTGCGACGCAGGTTTTCCAGATGGAACGGAAATCCCAGATCCCGGGAAAAATCCCGAACAATGGAGCGAATATAGGTTCCAGAGCTTACAGAGAATCTGCAATGTACTGTGAATCCTTCATCATCTGGCCGGAATTGCAGCAAAGAGGACTCATAGATATGCACTGGCCTGGGCTTCAGTTCCACACTTTGACCTTTTCGCACTCGATCCGAGACCCTCTGCCCCTGCTGCTTAAGGGCAGAATAGTCCGGCGGAATCTGCTGGCGGGATCCGATACAATGCGCAATCCAGTCTTGCATCCTGGACTGATTACTTTCTAGAAAGGCCTTACATTGATCGAAATCCGCTTCATCGGTTACAGTGCCGGATGGATCATGGGTATCGGTGAATTTGCCCGCCCGAAAGATGGCTTCATAGGTCTTATCATATTTGAGCAGGGTATCTGCCAGCACGGTTGCTCGTCCGACTACAAGGACTAGAAGTCCGCTGGCAAATCGATCCAGGGTTCCTGTATGCCCGATCCTTCGAATGCCGGTGGCCCGTCGGGCACGACTGACCATCTCAGCTGAACCAGGACCGGCCGGCTTATCTACAAGCAGCAAGCCATCAATGGGTCCTGACAACAGAGCCGCAGATCTAGAGGCCTTTTTCGATTTTGTCGAGGATGGCATCGCCCTCTCGGATACTGGTATCCAGTTCAAAATGGATACGGGGAGTCTGTCTCAGACGAAGGGAGCGACCCATCGCGCTTTGAAAGAATTTTACGGCCGCTGTAAGACCACGCCAGGTATCCGGATGCTCTTCTTCGGGGCCGAACAGAGAAATAAATACGGTGGCTTCCGAGAGGTCCGGGGCCAGGCTTACACGGGTAACGGAAACGAATCCAATGCGCTCATCCTTGATCCTGCGTTTGATGATTAGTTCGGATAACTCGCGAACAATCGCAGATTCCAGACGCTTTTGACGAACCGGGTTCATATACTTTGAAGTCTGGGAGATGAATCATCTCAGAGAGTTCGTGCCACCTCATTTATCACGTAGCCTTCTACTATATCCCCTTCTTTGAGATCATTGAAGTTCTTCAAGGAAAGACCACATTCAAACCCTTCTGCAACTTCAGCCGCATCGTCTTTGTGACGCTTCAGGCTATCCAGTTCTCCATTTTCATAAACAACTACATTGTCTCTCAGGATACGAATCTTGTTATTTCGGTGAATTTTACCGGAGATCACCATACAACCGGCCACATTACCGACTCTGGAAATACGGAATACCTTGCGAATCTCAGCCTTTCCTTTCACTTCTTCTACGTAATCCGGTTCCAGCAGACCTTCCATGGCCTTGGTCATATCTTCGATTACGTTGTAGATAATGCTGTAATACCGAATGTCCACGCCTTCCCTCTCGGATAGCTCGGTGGCTTGAGGAGTGGCTCGAACATGGAAACCCACGATCATGGCTGCCGAAGCCGATGCCAGACTGACATCCGATTCCGAAATGGCGCCTGTGGACCCCATAATGACTCTGACTTTCACATCGTCGTGGGATAGTTTCATCAGGCCATCGCGGATCGCTTCCACTGAGCCCTGAACGTCTGCCTTGACAATGATCTTGAGTTCTTTGTGGACTTGCATCCATTCGGCCAGAGCATCCATACTGGGCTGTGCTCTTTCCGCGGCCCGGGAGATCTGCTCATAGTGCTGACGGGTGGAAGCCATTTCCCGAGCATATTTCTCGGATTCAACCACCTGGAATGGATCTCCGGCCTGGGGCACTCCATCCAGACCAATAATCTCAACTGGAGTGGCTGGAGGCGCTTCGGTGCGACGACGTCCCAGATCATCAAACATGGCCCGAATCTTACCGGAATAGACACCCACAACGAAGGGATCCCCTTCCCGAAGAGTACCTTTATCAATTAATAGAGTTGCAACAGGTCCTTTACCGGCATCCACCCTGGCTTCAATTACGTGACCCACAGAGCGAACCTCTGGATTGGCCTTGAGATTAAGAATCTCAGCCTGGAGTAAAACCATCTCAAGCAGGTGCTCAATACCGATGTTATTCTTTGCAGAGATTCCGCAAACTACAATGTCTCCACCCCAGGATTCAGGCTGCAGGCCATTGGTAGCCAGTTCCTGCAGAACTTTGTCCATATCCGCAGATGGTAGATCGATCTTGTTTACAGCAACGATGATCGGAACGCCCGCCTCTTTAGCATGGGTAATAGCTTCTTTGGTCTGTTCTTTTACTCCATCATCCGCAGCCACTACCAGAATTACAATATCTGTTACCGCTGCTCCACGGGAACGCATGGCAGTAAATGCTTCGTGACCGGGAGTATCCAGGAAGGTAATCTTTCCATTGGGTGTTTCTACCTGATAAGCACCAATGTGCTGAGTAATGGCCCCTGCTTCGGTATCGATTACATTCGATTTTCGGATGGTATCCAGCAGTTTTGTTTTACCATGGTCAACGTGACCCATAATCGTAACCACTGGTGGTCGATTCTGACGATCTTCGAGTTTATCTTCTTCTTCAGCAATAACCGTTTCATCGAACAGGCTAACTACATTGACTTTACAGCCAAATTCCTGAGCTACCAGAGCGGCTGTTTCGGAGTCGATGATTTTGTTGATGGTTACCATCTCACCCATTTTCATCAAACGACCGATTACATCGCCAGGCTTTAAATTGAGTTTCTTGGCCAACTCACCAACCTGCACGCTTTCCATAATATCAATGGATGTAGGAACTGTAGTTCCACTGGGCTGTGGCTTGCGTTTTACGGCACGCTGAAATCGATTAATGTTTTCATTATCGTGACCGCCACGACGTCCGCCGCCGCGACGTCCACCGCCGCCGGTCTCAGGGCCTCGATCTGGCTCACCTGGTTTTCCTCCGGCTCGAGGACCCGGTCCTTTACCACCGCCGCGACCCTGGGCCTGATTGGCGCTGGCTGCTTTTCTTGTACTTTCTAGTAATGCATCAAATGGGGTTCCAGCACCTGCGAAACTGACGCGGCTGACTCCGCCGCCCTGTCCCGGTCTGGATCCACCTTGCTGGGGTCGACGATCCCCCTGTGGTCTTCCCTGTCCAGGGCCCTGACCCTGACCCTGTCTTGGTCCGCCGGGGCCGCCCTGGCCGCCTCTTCGGGGATCACCGCCGCTACGGTTTTGCTGTTGAGGTCCACGCTGCTCTCCACGAGGTGGGCCGCTGGCTGGCCTCTGTTGCGGCCCGGAACTGGCAGGAGTACTCCCTGCAGCAGGCGGAGGGGCTTTTTGAGCGGGCGCACTTGTTTTATGAGGTCCTGGTTTGGGTTTCTTGGAAGCATCGAAGTGTTCGGATATATCCTTCTTCTGGTCCACCTTCTTCTTGATGACCAGCTTCTTCTTACCCTTCGACGCGCCTGAGCCCGATAGCTGCTTCTTAATGCTGCCCTGATTTTCGTTGTTTTCCGCCATAAATTTTCCTGCCAGCGTGGCCGGTGCACTCAAATCCGGTATACCCGGTTAGACTTCCTCGAAGGAGACCACATCCTCCAGAATCTTTAGAATTTGAGCCGCTGTTGTCTTTCCTATACCTTCCAGAGCTTCCAGCTCTTCCGGCTCCAATTCTACCAGATCCTCGACGCTCTTAACTCCGCTTTGCTCCAGAAGGGAAATCACCCGACTGGACATACCGGGTAGCTCTGTAAGAGGAGTGTAATCCCCTTCTTCGCCTCCACCCTCTTCTGTCTTGGGACTGAACAACTGCTCCAGCTGCGCGCGGGCCTCAGGAGAGGACATTTCTTCCCCGAATTGCGTCAAAGATTTTACTATCAGTCTAAAGCCGGTTAATCGGGCTGCTAGCTTAACATTTTTATTATCCGGACCCTGAGCCAATCGCAATTGGTCATCCGGGACCAGTACCAGAGCTTCTTTTGTTCCAGAGTCAGCCCTTACCTCCGCAACTCGTGCCGGAGAAATTGCATTTGCAATCAATTCTGCTGCTTCCGGAGAATAATTCACAATGTCTATTCTTTCATTTCCCAGCTCTCGAACGATAGACTGGATTCGAACACCTTTGATTCCCACGCAGGCACCCACTGGATCCACATCGGAACGATTGGAGCGAACCAGCAACTTGCTACGAAAACCAGCATCCCGCACGATATCCATGATTTCGACTACGCCGTCATAGATCTCGGGGATCTCCTGTTCAAAAAGTCGCCTAACAAATTCAGGGGCCGCTCGAGATAGCAGGATATAAGGACCGGGATCTCTGGACTTCTCTCTGCGCAGCTCTACGGATTTAACCACTGCTTTGATTCGATCACCGGGATGGAATCTTTCTCTAGGGATCTGTTCCCTTCTGGGCAGTACACCTTCTGCACGGCCAAGATCCACATAAACCACTTCTCGATCTCTCCAGCGCAGGAATTGGCCAGTGATTAGCTCCCCTTCCTTATGGCTGAATTCATTATATACAATTTCTCTTTCCTGTTCTTTCAGTCGCTGAAAGAATATGTGCCTTACGTTGGTGGCACCGATTCGAGAGAAAGCAAATGGCTCCTCTTCAATAATCAGTTCTTCACCAATAGCGGCATCTGCTTTATGCTCTCTGGCATCTTCTACTGAGATTTCCAGAGACGGATCTTCTACCGTCTCTACGATCTGCTTATGGACGCTAACTCCAATGGCCGGAGCCTCTGAATCAAGGGTAACCTCGATGCGCGCATCCGGGCCGTACTTACGCTGATAAGAAGTAATCAAACTTCCGCGAAAGATCTCCATGATCTCATCTTTTCCCAGACCTTTCTCCGCGGCCAGGGCATCCATGGAGTCGAAGAAGGCTCTTATATCTGGCCCGGTCTCTTGCTTTTTCTTTGATTTTGCCATCGCTACATATCCAGATAGAGATTCGCTTTTCGAATCTGCTGTAGGCTCAGAGCATACTCTTTGATCTTGCTCTTTCCGCTCTTCTTTCTGGACCCTCCTGTTTTATAGGATCGAAACAATAATAACTCCTGGCCTTCCCGCTCTTCTTTGCCAGTGTATTCCACAGTTTCTGTGTATACGGTTCCCTCCTCTTCAAACTGAAGCTTCATGGGACTGGCCCTGAAACGCTCCAGATCACCGGGTAGCCTTAGCTGGCGTTCCGCCCCGGCCGAAGAAACCTCCAGGGAATAATTTTCGGCATTCAAATCGGCGGGTAGTGACCTACGGTCCGATTCCAGCGCTGCATCCAGTCTCTCAACGAGAGCGCGACTGAAGGTCTCGCACTGCTCCAGATCCACTGAACCGGTGGGGTGGTTCAGATCGTCCAGTTGGACCTCGATGTGGTAGCCACCCCCTGCATTACGGAGACGAATCGAGTAAATCTCGGTCCCCGGCAGAAGCGCCTCCGCCGCAATTTCATCCAGAACTTCCATTTTGCGGCCATCCGGCAAAAAAAAAGCGGGTGCAACCCACTTCTACAACAAGGAATCGTTTTGTCGCTTTACTGTCAATCTAATTCAATCCAGATGGTTCCCGGTGAACCATCGCAAGACTTTTTTGACCTCCGGAACTCGTAAGCTTACCATGAAATTCCATTCTATTCCAGCACTGCTCCCAGCGGCCATTCTGATTATACTTACCATGAGCCAGTGTGCACGCTTTAGGATCGATGAGCTGTCCCCTTCGGCGCTTTATTCCATCCCGCTGGAAATGAATGTAACCGAACAGCATTTTCCAGATGGTCTGCCCATTCTGCGCACCGAACGTATCTATGGAAATTTCCCGTACATGCCAGCCATCAATGATGACGGAATATTCCTTAGTGACGTTTCTTACCGGGTAATCCGATTCTTCCCGGGAAGTCAGGCACAGCCATCCTGGATTTTGAATGCACGGGGAAAACCTCTGGATCTGGAAATTGAGTCCACAGACATTCCAGCCGGAATACCCGGTGCCGTGGCCAGCAATGACGATGCGCTCTATATCGAAATCCATGACATCCAGGAAGAAGAGAAAAGAAACTACTCCCCCATCGATTCCAATCCAGACTTCCCTGCAGAAAACCGACTCCCGGCCATACTTCGTCCAGAATTCTCCACCGCCGCCCCGGCTCGGATTGTGCGAGTGGATCTGGACGACCGGACTGTAATTACTCTAAAAGGAGAGGAAGCAGGGAATGCCAGGTTCGATAGAGTGGATCGCATGGTCATGGGTGAAGACGATACACTGTTCGTTTTTCACAGAGTTGCCGGTAGTCCAGCCATAACCATCTATCGGGAAGGAGTGCTCATCCGTACGGAATTGCCCAGAGGTGTAGAGGCAACAGAGGAGCTAAAGAATCATAGACTGGAAGTAGAGAGCATGTTGCCCTATCCGGGCGGGGATCGATTTTTGATCAGTGCTGTGTTTCGCAATCCATCAACCTTTGCACCGGAGATTCGCAAGATCTATCATCAACCCCGAGGCGGCCAGGCCACCGAGATCTATTCCACGGATGAAACCAGGGATGCTCTGAGCTGGGCTGCACCGGATGGTGGCTTTATTCTGGAAACTCTGGATGATAGCGGAGGAATACTGTTCAAAATCTTCAGCTCCAACGGTGAATACCTGAATAACCAGTTACTTCGCTTTCCGGGGGTTCGAGAATCCTGGAGAGAGACTTACCGAAATCTTAATAACCGTATCTTTAGCGTTCGTATAAATGAGGGTAACTACCAACTCAATGAATGGCAGTGAGCCGCTTTTTACCTACCAGCAATCCAGACAGCTGGACGAAATTACAATGGCTCTGGGCTGGACCTCCACCCAGCTTATGGGCCAGGCAGCGCTAAGCAGTTTCTATCGGCTCATAGAGCATGAAGAATTTGAGCAATTGATTATCCTGTGCGGTCCCGGAAATAATGGAGGCGATGGATTTGCCCTGGCATGGCACATTCTATCCAGTGCAGGCCAGAAACACTGGGGTAGGACTTCCAATATCCGGGTAGTGCGCACAAACAAAGCCCGTTCCGAAGCATCCGGGTTTTACGAATCCCTGGTGGAAAAACAATTAAGGGTACAGCAAGCCAGTGAATTCTTGCTCTCTCATTCAGAATCACAGTCCCTTCAAAACAACTCATCTGTATTAATTGTGGAAGCCCTTCTTGGAAGCGGACAGAACCGACCGCTGGAAGGTATATTTGCAGAACTTGGTCAATGGATCCAGAGGCAAAATAGCAAAGGCGCTTATGTACTTAGCCTGGATGTTCCGGCCGGGTTGCTTGAAGACCGGCCCTTTGCAGATACATCACTTTTCTATCCATCGGAGATTCATACCTACGGCCCCCTTCGTCTGGCCTGCATGTTCGATGATACATTGCTCAGTAGATCTATATACTCCAATCCCATAGGCTTCTCTACCGATGTAAATTCTACTTTCTCACTTGTGCGACGAAATGCAAACCATCTGGATCTATTTCGTCGGCAAGACAGCTCTCATAAATACAGCAATGGCTCAGGATGGCTTCTGGGAGGCTCATCCGGTATGGAAGGGGCTCTGCTACTTTCGGCTCGATGCTTTTTCGCAAGCGGCGGTGGAATACTACAGTCTATGAGTTCATCGCCTGAACCGCTGGTAAAATTCGAACCTTCGCTTATGCAGAAGAACTCCCTGCAGCTGGAAAAAGTGAACGCAGTGACTGTGGGGCCTGGTTGTTCCCGGGACGATGCACGCTCCTATCTTGGCGAAATAGAAAAACAATTCCAGCAATCGGAAACCCGTCCATTTCTCATTCTGGATGCGGCGGCCGCCGTGATAAGCCCGGAATTCCCGGTGCATGGAAGAAGCACAATACTCACACCCCATCCAGGGGAATGGAAGTCTCTGGGTGGTTCAATAATTCAGGATGTAGCTTCCCTGAAACAGGCCATGGATTTTGCAAAATCTAAAATTGGCAGCTATGTACTTTATAAAGGCAGCACCAGTATTCTGCTGGACCCATTCGAAGATCGAGCCTACCTTTTTCCATGGCCCAATGCTTCGCTGGCAGTGGCCGGTACAGGAGACTGCCTGGCCGGAATACTGATGAGCGCTTTGAGTAAGTCCAATGAAATGATCGAAGCGGTGATATCATCCCTGGAATTGCTACATGCCTGCACCGAAAACAGGGTGCATCCCAGAAGCTCTCGCTTTCCTGCCCTCATTGAGGGCACTTTGAGACGCAGGCTCCTGGATCTGCAAGGACAGAAACCCGGTCGGGATGCTACCGGGCCGTTCCCGGGGAGTGGAGTTCATTGAAATTTCATTATAAAAACCCTCAGGAAGTTAGAGAAGAGTATCCCGGCACTCCAACGAAAACTCCCAATCCATTTCGCAATCGCACATTCTGGATGATTCTGGCGGACTGCGCTCTTCTGCTTTTGATATTTGGGATCATGTATAAAACCGGCAGTCTGGATTCCTTTTTCCCATCGCCCACGGATCTGACGATTCGAGCCGATGTCATTCAATCAGAAGAAAGAGAAAGTCCGGCTATCAAAGTGTTACTACGAAACGATGCAGATCGCACTTTGAATCCGGGGGAGGAGAACAGCTCCTTTCAGTTGCGCTCCGCCGCGTTACGCCCGGGGCCCATTCACAGCACCGATTACTCCATGACCGATCAGATTGAACTCGAAATACCAGGTAGCCTTCCAGCGATCTGGGAAGTGGGACGGATTGCTGAATTCCAGTTTTATGCACCCGAGGGAAAAGAGTTACTATGGAAGAAAGTGCTCAAGTCTGAGGAGGGTGGCATTCTCATGCTTCGATTTAGAAATATCAATCGGGAAGTGGAGATCGTGCGCTAGATCTCCACTCTCAAGGGACCACTGTCTGACCCCATTGCCTGTCCATATTCCCCGACCCAATGTAGCCTTCTCGAAATCAGGAATCTTGCCCCGGATTCGTTGACAGAGGCCTCCGGAACTTTGCGGGAAAACCGACGTCCAATTTAGATGACCTTCCGCTATACTCTAGTTCTGGCTCTGTGCTGGGCTATGCTTCCGATCGGTACTTCGATTCTGGCGAATCCAGACAACCACGTTTTGGAAGTCCGACAGGAGATTCTAGAGCTATTCAAAGAATTTGAAGAGTATCCTCGGGTATGCGATAGCGGCGTAGGAGCAGCAGGCATTACACCTGAATGCTATTCCATTGTGCACACCATCGCAGAACAAGCCACACCGAAAGAACTGGTCATGCTTACGCGCCATGAAGCCCCGGGAGTGAGGGCCAATGCTTTAATCGCACTCCTCTTTGCAGAACAGGACGAGCTATTCCTGCAAGTTATTCCCGAGCATTTTCACGACTCTACAAGGCTTACCTGGGAATCATTCAGGAAAGCAGGGATCCGGACTATGTAGAACCAGCGCTGGATTATATCGAGGAGAGTCCAGAGCAACGGAGCCAGAGGGACCTGGGCATTGTTCTTCTGAAGTTTGGCGATGCAGCTATCAAGGAGCGATTGCTGGAGCTAAGAAATCGTAAAGCGATGTTGCGCACGAAAGAATTTCAGGAGGCCCTGGATCGGTGGGAACCGAGGACAGCCCCTTAGAGCTGCATTTCATCGCGATCGGAGCGCAAATACTCCCTGACAACCAGGCTCTGGCATCTCGTGGAACAGGAATAGACCGACCTAAATCAATTCAAAGATCCATTCAAGGATTGCTTTTTGGATATGCAGTCGGTTTTCAGCTTGTTTGAAGATTGTAGGACCATGTTTATCCATTACAGAATCTGTAATCTCTTCCCCGCGATGCGCCGGTAAGCAGTGCATGACCAGTACATCGTTTCTGGCCTTTTCCATGAGTGCATCATCCAGACGAAAGGGCTTGAATACGGCTCGTCTCTCTTCTGCCTCTTCTTCCTGGCCCATGGAAATCCAGGTATCTGTGTAGACTACATCTGCATCCTTTACCGCAGCAGCCGGATCCTGGAATACTTCAAGATGCACATTCTTCTTCTGAAGATGATCGCGCATAGCCGGTCGAATAGGATATCCTTCCGGTGCTGCCAGATGGATGCGACTGCCTGAATGAACAGCACCCAGGGCCAGAGAATTAAATACATTGTTGGGCTCGCCCACAAATGCCAGAGTCACATTGCTTAGATCCAGACCGGCTTCCTGAAGAGTCATATAATCCGCCAGACCCTGACAGGGATGATGACGATCGGAAAGTCCATTGATAATAGGTAATCGGTCCAGGCCGCTCATTACTTCCAGTTTACGATGGCTATGGGTGCGAACCATAACACAGTCCACATATCGTGCAAGAACCTCGGTTGTGTCCTCAACACTTTCGCCGCGCCCCACCTGGAGCATCTGAGATTCCAGAGCGATTAAATGGCCGCCCATTTCCATAACAGCCACACTGAAAGAAAGCCTGGTTCTGGTACTTGTTTTTTCAAAGAGCAAAGTGACGGTTTTATCAGCCAGAGCTTCAGGTGCCAGTTTACGATTCTTCGCATGCTCGATTCCTCGATCAAGTATTCGAAAGAAATCCTGTTCAGTCAGGTCCAGTATGCTTAGTAGATGTCTCACTTCGATGCCTTGTTTCCCCGGGCATAATCAAGAAACAGTCGAGCGGCCTCTGTGGCCGGTCTGCCTTTGCCCAGGCTATGTTTTACATACTCCAGTTCTTTTCGAATCTCTGCCTGAAGTGCAGGATTGTCCAGAATTTCAGTTGCATGCTTGAATATAGTATCGGGTCGCACCTCGGTTTGCAAGAGTTCTACAGCCACCTGTCTTCGAGCCAGCAGATTCACCATGCCAATAACTCTGGTACGAATCACCAGGGAAATAATCAGTAGATTAATCCACCCTACTTTATAGAGAACAACCATGGGAGTTCCGAAAAAAGCGGCCTCCATGGTGGCCGTGCCGGAGGACAAAAGCAGCAAATCACTGGCTTCCATTACCCTTAAAGAGCGGCCGGGCATGGATTCAATCTTTAGATCCGGGTACGCATCCAGCTGCTCCTGAACATAGGTCTGGGCCTCTTCATTCACTCCAGGCAGTAAAAATCGGATCTTACCGTACTTTTCCTTCAATCTGGCGGCCGCTTCCAGCATTGGCGGCAAAAGCCTGCGAATCTCAGAGGTTCGGCTACCGGGCAAGAGACCAACGGTCTTACCTGAATAAGTAGGTATGACATCCTGCTTTTTAAGCTGCTGACCAATTCTATACACCAGCGGATGGCCCACGCAACGGGTTTCCACACCCTCATCTTTGTACATCTGTTCTTCAAATGGAAACAGAGGAAGCATTAGGTCCACGTATTTCTTGATGATCTTGATTCTGCTATAATGCCAGGCCCATAATTGCGGGCTTACCAGATACGTAATGAAGAAACCGGAATCCTGTTTAAGCATTTCAGCCAGGCGAAGATTGAACCCAGGATAATCTACCAGGATGGCATGCGTAATTCCATTCTTCCGCGCGAATGCAACGATTCGTCGAGCCAGGGCTTTCAGTCGGCGATAGGCTTTCAAGGCCTCCACAAAGCCCACAACATTCATGGTTTCAATATTTTCCAGAAGCTCCACTCCAGCAGCTTCCATTTCCTTGCCACCAGTTCCGAAAAGCCTCTTGATTCCCTGCTTTTTCAATTCCCGGGCCACATCGGCCCCCAGCAAATCTCCGGAATGCTCGCCGGTAATAATCAATACACCGCCAGAAAGATGGGAGCCTGCTTTTGCAGTGGTTTTTATTGTAGGTCTGGAATCTTTACTGCCCGGCTTCGCAGGTTTCTGTTGTTTAATTCCTGATGATTTCTTTTTTGCTACAGGCTTCGCAGTTCTGCCTTTAGGTCGGACATCTACTGACTTCTTGCCAGATTCCGTACCTGTGGCAACAGCAGGCTTTCTGGTAGACATAGGTAATTCAGGCTGATCGGAATTCTGTTTCTTTTTGGATACGCTCATTTACTGCTCCGATTGAGTTTGCGAAGCTCTTTTCCGTCGGCAAAGCCATTGCCGGATTCTGCAATCGAAATAACCGATATGCCCTTTTTCTTTGCGCTTTTCAAAAACTCCGATTTATTAACTACGATAGTTGCTCCGGCCTCGATAGCCAGGACCTTACATCCGGAATCATACATACTTTGTAACGTACTTTCGCCAGTTACAGGAATATCAAAACGCCGGTCATGGTTTTTCTTGGCCACTTTACATACTACAGCTCCGCCCCTGGAATACAGGCCACCGCCTCTGCGAATGCATTGGTCTGTGCCTTCCACACATTCCACTGCAATAACAGAACGCTGACCCACAACCACTGTCTGACCTATGTCCAGGCGATTCATTTCCCGAGCATACATCATCCCATAGGAAACATCTTCCAGCTCTTTGTCCTTCAGTTTTCGACCATAGCGCCCTGCACCCAGAAAGCAATCATCCAGGTAGGTTGTTTGATCGATAACGGTTATTCCAATCTTGTCCAGTTCCCGGGCAATATTCTTAAAGATGGTATAATCGTTCAAGTTTTCCATTCTGGCAATTAGCAGAAGCGTCCTTGCATCGAACCGGGGGTTCTTATACAGAATGTCTTTGCTGGCCTTTCCGATGGAAATCAGGCGCTTGATTCCCTGTTTCTTTAATGAGGCAAATACGGAGGCATACATCCTTGTAAGAACTACAGGAATGCAGTATTTCTTTAATTGTTCTGGAATTGGTTCATCTGTGTAGGGAAAGATTCGCACTTCTTCCCCGGCCCGGATTGCATTTTCAGCTACAATCCAGGGTAATTCGCCTCGTCCGGCCAGTATTCCCAGCTTTCCATCGCTCAAAGCCCCAACCTTCCGAATCCTGGATTTAGCTGGCCTGACTTCCGCCAGTTGAACCACCAGAGCTTCCCGAGTTGCCTGAACTACCCGAGCCGCTACCGCCAGAACTGCTCTTGCCGGAATCGCCGCCACCGGATTTTCCGGAGCCTTCAGAGCCGCCGCCGGAAGATTTTTTGTAATCTGTGACGTAGAAGCCGCTTCCTTTAAAGACGATGCCGGCCCCACCACCTATGAGACGCTCAATCTTACCTCCGCATTCCGGACAATCCGTATGTGGATCATCCTTCATGGATTGAAAGGCATCATATTCGTGGCCACATTTCGTGCATCTGTAGGAATAGGTTGGCATGATCCAAGACTGAGCGAGGGCTCCCCTCATTCAATTCAAAATCCCCTGCAAAAATGGGAAGTTATACCGGATTACCCGTGGGTCCAGGTAGTGGCTCATTGAATAGAATCAGGAATGCACAGAGTCCCAGCCATAATAGAATGGTGACGATCAAGAATGCATCCGCCAGCAGGATGTCCGAAGGATTGCCATCCTTCACGGATTCCGGGCTTTGCAGCAAGGTATAATACCGGAATACTCCCAGAACCACAAATGGGATGGTCCAGAATAGATTGGCCCCTGCATGAGTTCCCTGAAGTGTGTAGATGGAATAATTAATTATAGAGATGGATGCAGTGATGTTTATGAAACTTTTCAGAGACTCGGAATGATACCGACCTCCAATCATGGCTTCTGCAGGAGACATGCGAACCTCGTAATAGCGCTTAAAAAACCCCAGAAAGAGAGATAGAAAAAACGCTGAACTAAGAAGCCAGGGACTGGCCTCCACATCAATCGCAAAGGCGCCGGCCAGAACTCGCAGCACAAAACCGGCCGAAATAATAAATACATCCAGAAGAACAATTCTCTTGGCCCCTGCACTGTAGATCAGGTTCATCAAGAAATAGGTCAGAAAGGTCATTCCTGTGGCTTCATTTAGATAAAAGCCCAGACCCAGAGCAGCGGTAAGAAGCACAGCAGCCACCATAAAGGCCAGCCCCGATCCAATACTACCACTGGCCAGAGGCCGATGTTGCTTTCGAGGATCCTCCCGGTCCAGCTTTCGGTCCTTGAAATCATTTATGACATAGATCGAACTGGCAAGAAAGGAAAAGCCCAGAAATGCGAACACTAACTGAATCAGAATTTCCCTGGACTCCAGAGAGAAAGGGTGGCCCACAACCTGATGTAGATGAGTCGAAAAAACAAATGGAAGCAATACGAATCCGGACTTGGTCCATTGGTAGACTCGAATGAGCTTAATCAGTGCTTTCACTTTCTTCACGAATGCAAAATGTAGCCTATTATCCAGGGGTCAACCAAGATGACGCAAGGATGAACAAAGAAAAACCTGAAATTTGAACCTATATACAATGGCAGACCAGGCTAACATACTTTCGGAAGCTCAAAAAGGCCGACCCCGGGCCCCTGCAGATTCAACTGCCCCGGTTACCGTCATTATACCTGTATGCAATCGACCAGAATTGCTAAAAGAATCCCTGAGCTCGGTAATTCAGGGAACGTTATGGCCGGCAGAAATCCTGGTTATCGGAAACGGCCATCCGGAGGAGATACAAAACGATAAGAACTCCTTCAATCAATGGAAAGCTGAAGTTTCTCTTTCCATCCAGAATCAGCCATCAGCTGCCAGGAAATACTCAGCAATGAAGATTTCCTTTCTGGTCTGTAAACGTATCGGTCCGGCTGCGGCCCGGAACCTGGGAGCCAGGGAGGCCAGTCAACCCTATGTAGCTTTCCTGGATTCAGATGATCTCTGGAAGTCCCATAAACTGGCCAGGCAGATTTCATTCCTGGAAAAAAGACCTCATTTAAAGGCATGCCACAACCTGGAAGACTGGATCAAGCATGGAAAATCGCTCAACGTTCCACTGCGACTCAGGCCCGTTACCGGTAGACCTTTGCTGGAAAGCATGGAGATTTGTCTGATATCTGCAAGCTCGCTGCTAATTGAAAGGAGTCATTTCCTGGAAATGGACGGTTTCGATGAACGATTCCTTTCCTGTGAAGACTACGAGTTCTGGATTCGCCATTTTCTCAGCCACACCATGGGCTGCCTGCAGGAACCTCTGGTAATCAAGCGATCCGGATTATGGAAGCAGGTTTCTGGGTCCGGACTTCTGGATTTACAGAGACTCAGGGCACTACTGGTCTTGCGAAAACCATTGATCGACCGGGGGCTAAAAGAGGAGCTCTGGAATGTGGCCCGCAAGAAAGCTGGAATACTGCTTCAAAGAAATGATTCTATAGCCCGGCATGCAGCCAGGCTACTCCGCGCTATTGAAAGTTAATCCAGAGAGTTTAGCCAGGCGCCATATCAGAGTCCCCCAGTGCCGGGTAGCCAGGCGACTTCCCGCCTGGATTTTTATTAGGTACGGCCCTGTTCCCGGGATGCGAAATCAGGATTCCCGCAGTCTGTCGATTACTTCGTCGATATTGATATCATACTTGGTAAATACAGCGTTTCGCGCCAGATCATACCGGATTAGAGAAATGTTATAGTTGATCAAAGCTCGAGTCAATGCCTGGCGGGATTGCACCAGAGCGTCCAGTGCATTCTTAACTGCATCTGCAGAGAATCGGCCCTGACGATATCGTCGGACCAGACCATAATAGAAAGCCTGGGTATTTGCCAGAGCAACACGGGCCTCCTGCACTGACTGGTAAGCCACCTTGATTTGATCTCTACTCTGTCGGATATCGTCCGATACCTGACGACTGATCTGTTCTTCCTGAAGACGTAGTTGTCTTCGATTGATTCGCGCATTTCGAGCTTCCACTCGTGCGCCTTCATCCCAGAGAGGATACTCAATCTTGAATTGCACCGAGTATTCAGGATACTTACCCTGAGGGACTGCATCGAAAGCGCTTCCGGAATAGCGGGCCACATCCTTGCTTGCATAGCTGCCGCCCAGAGTCACAGAAGGTAACAGATTGTTCTCAGCAATATCTTCGGAAAGCCGAGCAATCTCCAGCTGTCTTCGAATTATTCGAATGTCTGGCCTTGTGGCCAGGGCATTTTCAATGTCTCTTTGCATATCCACTTCAGGAGGAGCTGTTTCAATTAGTTCTGTAGCACCGGACAGTTGAATACCCGGATCCAGGTTCAGGACTCTAAGCAGATTCCTTCTCTGACTATCTCGATCTAGCTCCGCCTGTTGTAGACGGGCTCGAGCTTGAGCAACCACTGCATTCCACTGATTGACTTCAAATGGCTCAGCCAGGCCAAGACCGGTTTTTTGAGCTGTGATGCCCCGGACATAGGCAGCATTCTTCAGTAGATCACGAGAGGTTTCTACTTCCTTCTCAGCAATAGCCAGAGTCCAGTAATCCACCATGGCTCCAACGGTAAGTTGAGCCAATTCGAATTCCAGACGCTCCCTTTCAATCAATGCCTGCTTTCTGCGGATATCAGAAAGTCGGCTCTGATTGTAACCAAAGGCATTCTTCAGAAGTTCCTGTTGAAGCAGTATTCTCACGGCTCCGGTATGGAGTGGAGGCTGGGCAAGCTGAGAAAGCAGGGAGTTGGATTGCGCTGCACTTCCCTCACCTGCATTCGTATCCACCCTTGTATCGGAACCTTCCAGGCGAAAATAGGTTCCACTTCGAAACAATTTTTCAATCCCGGCAGTATAGGTATCTTGATTGGTTTGTGTCCCCTGAAAGATAGTTGAAGGCGTTTGCTTTTGCTTGTTAACGTAGCTTTCAAAACTAAAATCCACTTTTGGAGTGTACTGGGACTCATCCTTCAAAAGCTCTGTGTCGGACTTCAAGATCTCCAGCTGCTGTATCCGAACCGAAGTATTGTTATTGAGCACCAGCTGAATGGTCTGCTTCATGCTCAAAGGTCGGGGTTTTCCGTTGGGCCCCAGAGGTATTTCAGCATAGTTCGGAGTCGTTTCTGCCTCCGTTGGCTCCGGATCCGTGGCTTCCAGGGCATCCGGCTCATTTTCTGATTCGTCGCCCATTTCCGCAGACTCATTCGAATCGGACCCAGGATTTTCACTGGAAGAATCGGCCGTGGTGGCAGGATCTGTACTTTCCGGTGCTACTTCTTTCTGTTCAGCGGACTGACAGCCAGAAAAAAGAATCAGGAATACTAATAGGAGAAAAATAAAAGATCGGTTCATGCTATATTACCCGTTACACTTACTGGGCTGCCGGTTTCGCCTGCAGTGTCCATTCAAAAAACCCGGACTTTCCGCCCATTGGCTCTTCCTTTTCAAAAAAGTCCCAATGGCCCTTATCGTTGCTCTGATTCTGGCCGCCGGCGTCCATCCTTTATCTGCAGATCAAAGCCCGGAGAGCACCATTCTATGGACCACTTTCCCATACCCCTCTGGGGTATCAACCCAATTCAGAACAAATCGTAACTTATTTCTGGCTCCCGTGATGGACCCGGAAGCTGTGGCCAGAGCAGCACTGCAGGATGAAAAGAGAATCATTCAATTTACCGAAAAACAATTCCTTCGCCTGGATGGCCAGATCTGCACCACATTACCTGAGGTTCGCAAATCGGTGCAGGACGGTTTCAATTTGCTCAACCGGGCCAATGAAATACTGGAAACGAATGTCAAATCTGTGGTTTCTGAGCACTCCGGAGAACGGCAACTGTACTTTAAACTCCGTAAGGAACGGGATGCAGCCCTGCAAAATGCCTGGTTTAGATTCCTGGACTGGCAATCCTCCAAATGCACAGATAAACAGTCCTTCTTTGGCGATCCTGTGCAGGATAGAAAGAATGAAGTGGATGTTGCTCTCGGCGAGATGAATCGAAAGACTCTGGCCATGCGATTGGCCTGGTTTCGATTCTTGAGTCGGCTGGATCTAGAAACAAGACAAAAGATTCTACTGCCCTGATACTCCCGGGCTCGAATTTTCCGGAAAGGTGTCTGTTTTTTACCGGTTCTTCATTTTCTGCGGCAGGCCGATAATCATCTTATGGTAATCCGGAAAACCTGGAAGGCTCGGAGTGTTCTAGGGGCAACTCTTACTTTCTGTTTAATGACAGCTCCCATGCAGGGCCTGGAACGAAGCCAATTTCAGGATTGGCAGTTGCGAGGCCTGGAGCTCACAGAACAGCAGGGTCGAACTGTGCTCAGCATTTCCGGAAGCCGATCCGGTCCAGGTCAGGACTTTCTATTTCTGGGTTTCGATCAGGAGACTCCCAGCTTCTTGAGAGATCTGTCCGGCAATTTCCGAGTCCAGGAATCCGAATATGTGCGAGTTCCGGATTCTAAAGGCGGTACTGGCTCTGCACTATTTAATCGGCGCAAGAGTGGAGTTACCCTGGAGTCCCCGCCAGAACTGTGGCCTGGTTCCGGGCCCATGGAGTCCTTTCAGGTTTCTTTTTATTTCAAGGTAGCCCATCTGTACAGGCGTAATCGGTTATTTTCGCGCACCGGATTTCTGGATGGCTACAGACGTGGGCTTGAAGTACTTATTGAAGATGGATTTGTTCGCATCGAACTTGAAAATATGTTTCAGGATCTGGAACGTCAAACCCATTCCTTTGAGCTGCGATCCACACAACGAATCATTCTCGATCGCTGGTATTTACTCCAGTTCAACTACAATGCATCCAATGGCCGGCTTACATTATATTTGAATGGAAAAGAGCAACAGGTAGTATATGCACGTACAGAAGGTCAGGTACTTAGGGCCGTGAATCCTTCCATGGATAGATCACCCATCAAGATCGCAGGTCAGTATTCTGGCTGGATGGATGAATTGCGCATTTCTCCTCTGAAGACAGATCCCGACATTATGGCCCCCTACAGGCCGGCCTCTTACGATCCTCTGAGTGGCAGAATCTACCAGGAAAGATCGGAGGCTCTTTCGCAAGTCCTGGCCTACAATCGGCCTGTCCGGTCCCTGGATCTATCCTTTGCCGGCAAGGAACCCCCTGGAAGTATGCTTTCTGTGGAATACAGAATTCAAAAGGAACCGTTTTCTGCCGATGCAAGCGAGCATACACTTCCCTTTCAGAGATTGAAATCCTCCAGTCGAATTCCCTGGAATGGGCCGGCCTATTTACAATGGAGAGTGCGAATGCAACCTTCTCCCTCCGGCGAAATGACTCCTCAGCTTTCTGCCCTGAATTTGAAGGCCAATGCCGTCCAGGCCCCCTCCAGGCCCACCGGTCTTCGAGTTGTTCCGGACCTCTCAAATAATACAGAACTTTGCCTGGAATGGAATCGAAACCCTGAATCTGCCATAGAAAAGGAAGGAGGCTATCGAATTCACCTGGGAGCACGATCCGGTAAATTTGTTGCATTGCTACAATTCAACCGGGACAAGAAGCCCATCCGAAGCGCCACATTACCTTTCCCACTGACTGAGCGCGAAAAGCTGGAGCAAAAGGCCCGGCCTCAGGCCATTCGTCGGTTGAAACAACAAAAGGTTCGATTCATGGTGGACAGGGCTCTTGTAGAGCGAAACAGACTCTGGCTGGATCGCCGGGAAGCGTACCCATTCCTGGAAAAAGATCGAGCGTACTACCTGGCCGTTTCCGCCTATGTGCATCCGGATGCTCCTTCCACCGTATCCTCGGAAATAGTGCATCTACTTCGCAACTAAAAGCCCCTAAAAAAAGGTTTTACCCGGAAACCTCCGGTTTTCACAATCGAGCTATGTCTTCGCAATCAACCGCTCAAGAAAGCTCACCTGCCATTGACCTGGGTGAACCGGTCCGCTTTGTTACGGCTGCCTCTCTATTTGATGGTCATGACGCTTCTATCAATATGTTTCGTCGTATGCTCCAATCCGCCGGCGCGGAGGTGATTCATCTGGGGCATAATCGTAGCGTTGAAGATGTAGCCCTGGCTGCCATCCATGAGGATGCTCAGGGTGTGGCTCTCAGCTCCTATCAGGGCGGCCACATGGAATACTTTCAGTATTTACGCCAGCGGCTAAATGAAATGGGCGGAGATCATATTCGCATTTTCGGAGGCGGTGGCGGAGTCATCGTTGAGGATGAAATCCAACAATTACATTCCAGCGGTATCACTCGAATTTTTTCTCCAGAGGACGGACGGCGGATGGGTCTGGAAGGAATCATCGATTTTATGATCGATGAAGCCAGAAATGCACGAGAGAAAAGCCATCCCAATGCATTTCCATTACTTGCTCTGTCCCGGAAGATTTCCCTTCTGGAAACCGGAGAGGAAAGACCATTAAACATACCGCTAACGGTACCTGTGCTTGGAATCACTGGCCCGGGAGGCAGCGGAAAATCCTCCCTTACCGATGAACTTGCACTTCGCTTATTGAATCAAAATCCAGACCTGAAACTGGCTGTTGTGGCTGTAGATCCCACCAGAAAAAAAACCGGTGGTGCCCTCCTGGGAGACCGAATTCGAATGAACAGTCTAAGTGCTTTTCCCGACCGTCTGTACTTTCGCTCCCTGGCAACCAGAGGGCAGTCCCAGGAATTATTGCAGGAAAGGTTGCTGGGTGTGGAAAGCCTGATCCAGGAAGCCGGATATGATTTGATGATTCTGGAGACTCCGGGCACGGGCCAGGAAGACAGCTTCATTACCGAACTTTGCCAGAAATCACTGTACGTTATGACCTCTGAGTACGGAGCCCCTTCGCAGTTAGAAAAGATAGCCATGCTGGATTTCGCAGATATTGTTGCGCTGAATAAAGCAGAAAAGACCGGCGCCGATGATGCCCTGCGATACATACAAAAGCAATTTGCACGAAACCGAAACCTGTTCGATGTAGAACCGGCTGAGCTACCGGTTTTTGCCACCGTTGCCGGTCGTTTCAATGATGCCGGCGTGCATACGCTTTATAATGCAATTACGGAACTTTTTCCCGAATCCGCATTGCGAACAATGGAGCTATCCAATGCCAGCGATATATCCGTAAATATTATTCCCCGAGATCGAGCGAACTATCTTTCCGAAATAGCACATACAGTTGAAGCTTACAGGAAGCGCGCTCAAAAACAGTGGGACCTGGCAGATAAGGTTCAGTCCCTGAGAAAAGCCCAGGAAGCACTGGATGTTCGTTCCGGGGAGTTGGCCGAAGGTCTTGAAAAGCGATCCCGGGAGCTGAAAGAAGAACTAGATCATCACCTTCTGGAATTTCTGGAAAGGTTTCCTGATATCAAAGAAACCTATGAGGCAGAATACTATACCTACAAAGTAAGAAATAAAGAGATTACGCAGAGAATTCAATATACCTCCCTGAGCGGATTGCCAATACCCAGAGTGGCTTTGCCTGCTACAGAAAGCTGGTCCGAACTTGCCCGTTTCTACTACCTGGAGAACCTTCCGGGTAATTATCCATTTACTGCAGGAGTATTTCCGTTTCGCAAGCAGGATGAAGACCCGACTCGTATGTTTGCAGGCGAAGGAGGACCGGAAAGAACCAACCAGAGATTTCACTATTTATGTACCAGGGAAGCCACCGATGCATCCCATCCAGTGGCACGGTTGAGTACAGCTTTTGACTCTGTAACACTGTATGGTGAAGATCCCAACCGCCGACCGGATATCTACGGAAAAATCGGTAATTCCGGAGTAAGTATTCCTACTCTGGACGATTGCAAGAGACTTTATTCAGGCTTTGATCTATCCAGCCCGCTGACCAGCGTTAGTATGACCATCAACGGTCCGGCTCCTGCCATCCTGGCCATGTTCTTTAATACGGCCATTGATCAAAACATTGAGAAGCATCTTCGCAGCGAAGGCAAACTGAATCAGGCTCTGGAAAAAATTCGCAGCCAATGGGAAGATCGCGGAATTGCTGCCCCACTCTACGAAGCCAAACTCCCAACAGGTCATGATGGTACAGGATTGATGCTTGGAATTACCGGAGATCAACTGGTAGAACCGGAAGTCTATGAACGAATTAAACAGGAAACACTGCAAAGCGTACGTGGAACCGTCCAGGCAGATATTCTAAAAGAGGACCAGGCACAGAATACATGTATATTTTCCACCGGTTTTGCTCTAAAGATGATGGGAGACGTACAGGAGTATTTCACTGAAAAAGGAGTTCGAAACTTCTATTCCGTATCTATTTCCGGCTATCATATGGCCGAAGCCGGAGCCAATCCAGTAACCCAGTTGGCATTCACTCTGGCAAATGGATTCACATACCTGGAATACTATCTGGCCAGGGGACTGGACATTGATGCATTCGCTTCTAATTTCAGCTATTTCTTCTCCAACGGATTGGATCCTGAATACTCGGTTATTGGCCGGGTGGCTAGAAGGATATGGGCCATCGCTTTAAAGGAAAAGTACGGCGCCTCCGAAAGAGCCCAGAAGCTGAAATACCATATACAGACGTCCGGCCGGTCCCTGCATGCAAGGGAAATCAATTTCAACGACATTCGAACCACTCTACAGGCCATGTATGCTCTGTTCGACAACACCAACAGTCTACATACCAACGCCTATGATGAAGCGATCACGACTCCCACAGAAGCCTCCGTAAGAAGGGCTGTGGCCATTCAGCTAATCATTCAAAAAGAACTGGGACTGAATCAGAACCAGAACCCCTGGCAGGGATCTTACATTATCGAAAAGCTGACAGATATGGTAGAAGCAGCTGTTCTGGAGGAATTTCACAGACTATCTGAACGCGGTGGTGTTGTAGGAGCTATGGAAACCATGTATCAACGCTCCAGGATTCAGGATGAGTCCATGAACTATGAAAGGCAGAAGCATTCCGGGGAAATTCCTGTTGTGGGAGTCAATACATTCACTTCAGATGCAGATCCAGAGAACGTCACCGAACTCATTCGATCTTCAGACAATGAAAAGGATGACTGTATCGATAGCCTGGATCGATTTCACAGATTTCACCATAAAGAAGCCCTGGCCTCCCTTGCCAGACTGAAGGAAAAAGCTACAAGCGGGGCCAACCTGTTTGAGGAACTCCTGGAAAGTGTAAAGGTCTGCTCCCTGGGGCAGATTAGCCAGGCCCTGTATGAAGCCGGGGGCAGCTATCGCAGAAATATGTGATCTGGCCGGAAATACAATGAGTCAAATGAGCAACTCCGAGCCTGGTTCGCATAAGGCAGTCTTTCTTTCAGCCCGGTGGCATCATCTAATCAACCTCACATATCCAGTGGAGCCGGAACTACTAAAGCCTTATCTTCCGGCCGGTCTGGAACTGGATATCTGGGAAGGCCAGGCCCATGTAAGCCTGGTAGCGTTTGATTTTCTTTCCACTCGAATCCTGGGCATGCCTATTCCTGGATATCGCAACTTCCCGGAAGTAAATCTAAGGTTCTATGTTCGCTGGAAGAATAAGCCAGCCGTAGTATTCATTCGGGAGTTTGTTCCCAAAAGGGCCATCTCACTTGCAGCCAATCTGCTCTATAATGAACCTTACAAACGAATTCCTATGCAATCCACGGTTAATACTACGCAGACTGTAAACGTCAGGCATACATTTGCGGGCCAATCACTTGAAATGGAAGCTCTGAACAGTCCTATGATTCCTGAACTGCATACAGCGGAACACCATTTCAAAGAACATGATCTAGGCTTTGGAACAGGACATAGAAAACAGACACTATGCTACAGAGTTGAGCACCCGGTTTGGCGCATCTTTCCGGTCAATAAAGCAAGGATTGCCGTAGATTTTGAAAAGCTTTACGGCCCTACATGGTCCTTTCTATCAAGTAGAACTCCCCGTTACTCGTTATTAGCCGAAGGTTCGGACATCAAGGTTCGCTTCCCTTTTGCAATTTAAAGCACGGCAGTGATAGTTGATAATCCCTGGCGAGTATAGTACCCCGGGATATGATAGCCACTTATCTCTAATCCTCAGACAGTCCCTTTCCATTCCTCCTCAGTGCTTAATGAGAGAAAGATTAAAACAAAATCTTTCCTACTTACTCTAAATAGTTGAGTCCAATGGAAATGCAACTTTGAACCGTCTAAAAAATAAAGGGGATCAACCGTACCCTGGTAGGGTGATTACCATAGAAGAGTGTTAACATAGAAAAAAGACTTTCAAAGTAACGAGGAATATCATCTATTGTCGCAGACTTTTTTGACTATATATAGACTCATATGGTTCGCATGCATTAGCACGCGAACCCCACACGACTGCATATAAAAAAATACGATTGCAAGCAGTCGAAAGAGGAACGATGCCAAAGGAAACAACAAACGTTAGAATACCGCGAGAGCTATTCGAAGAGGCGCGAGAAGCCACAGCGGTCATGGAGCAACGATTAGGATTCAGACCTTCCGTAAGTCAGTTTGTTGAGAAGGCCATTCGGGATTCCATTCGAAGACTTCATGGTGGAGATACAGGTTTTCTAGATTTACTGGAAGCGGAGAAAAAGGAGAATAAATCGCAACGAAAATAGTTGCTACCGGAACGACCCTGGCCTGGACTCGCTTCCATGCACCGATCCAGAATTGCCCGGCTGAGATATACTTTCGATAATTTCATGAGCAAGGGAGGCATGGCTGTATTTCTGGCCCTGCTTACCATGTTTGCAATTTCCTTTGTGGTTCTTTCCGGACTGAGGATTCTGCTTGGCCTTGTTTTACCCGACGATTCCGCTTCGAATGTTTTTGCTCAGATGTGGAGAGTTTTTCTTCAGATCCTGGACGGAGGCGCCATTGCCGAAGACACGGATGCAAACTGGCTCAGCCGACTTTCCGGAATAATTACAGTATTTGTAGGACTGATTCTATTTTCCAGCCTGGTTGCTTTTATTACCAGTCAGTTCGAAGCCAAATTAGCGGAGCTGAGGAAAGGAAAGTCCTCGGTTCTGGAGAGTGACCATGCTGTCATTCTGGGATTCGAAGATCGGATTCTGGATATTCTTCATGAACTGATCATTGCCAATGAAAGCGAATCCTACGCAGCTGTGGCCATTCTGGCAGATACTGACAAGGAAGAAATGGATGACTTCCTGAACGATCGGTTGCCGGACAGAAAAAGCACTCGTATTGTAACTCGCAGCGGCTCCACCAGCAGCATTGCATCTTTACGAAAGATGGGTGTAGAACATTGCAATTCCGTTCTTATACTGAATGAAGCTGGTTCTGCAGCCAGTCCAGAAGAGAGATCCGATGCAGATGCCAGGGTACTGAAATCTATCATCGCTGTGCTGGCAGCCACGGATAAAGAAAATCATCCTCCTGTGGTTGCCGAAATCCATTCTCCCAGACTGCGCCAGGTCGCTTCCAACCTTTCCGGTGGCAGTATTATTGCAGTGGATCGAGAGTCTCTACTGGCCCGAATGCTTGTTCAAACCTCCAGAGTGCCAGGGCTGTTTTCAGTATATTCCTCCATGGTGGGCTTCGAAGGGCAGGAAATCTATTTCTATCGTCCGGAAACTGGCTGGCAGAATGAAAGCTTTGCAGACATTCTATTTCGTTTTTCCGGCTCCGGAGTAATGGGGTTTCGGCATGCCGATGGAGAAATACTGCTGAACCCACCGGCGGATTTTAGACCGGCGGCCAATGATCAGGCAATCATTCTGGCCGAAGATGATTCCACCATCTACTATCTGGATGAAAAGATCCAGCGACCGGATGTAGAATCGCTACCAGAACTTATCATCGAAAAGTCCCAGGAGTCCTATCTGATCTTTGGATGGAACCAGAAAGGACCTGTAATTCTGCGCGAGTATGCGGATTACATTCCATCTGGCTCTCGCATGAGCATAGTAACCCAGCCAAACGAAGATCATAGAGATACAATTGCTGCCACCATTGAAAGTGTATCCAGAGAGTATCCGTCGCTGACTCTGGACTGGCAGGAGCGGGAGTGGAACTCAGGAGGAATCGATCGAGTGGGCCCGGAAAACTATGGAAATGTAATACTGCTGGCCAGGGACGGAACCAATCCGGAGTCCATTGATGCTGCAAGCATAGCAGGTTTATTGCAGGTCCGCCAGCATCTTGAATCCATTGAAAGGAAAACAGGACATCCGTCTAAGACCAGAGTGATTTCTGAAATCATGGATTCAGAGAACGTAGATCTGGTTCTGGAAACCGGAGTAAAAGACTTCCTGATATCCAATCAATTTATTTCTAGAATTCTTGCACAGGTTGCTCTGGAGCCGGATGTGCACTATGTGTATGAGGATCTGTTTTCCCCTGAAGGAAGCGAAATCTATCTGAAACCAATCTCAGCATACTTCCATGATACTTTGAAGCCCCGTTCCTACGGTGAATGTGTGTCTGCCGCTCTCAAAAGGAAAGAGGTCTGTATTGGAATTCGAATCGCTCGATTTGAAGCCGATCCGGATAGAAATCATGGCGTGCTGTTAATACCGAAAATGGATGAGCTATTTGAATTCACAGGAAAGGATAATTTGATCGTACTTGCAGAAGATGACAATTGATGGAATCTGGAATCGTTAATCCGGGAGGCGCTCTATTCATTCCTGGCGCTTCGAACAAAATGTCCCAGATGCGCCGGGTCTTCTGCCTTGCTATTGTTCGCAAAAAAAGCCTGTAAACAGAACTTTACCGAATTAAATGCAATCTCATCCCAGGGAATCTCCTCCTGCGAAAAAAGTCTAGTTTCCAGGGACTCCACTCCAGGTGAGAATTCCAGATCCTTCAGACGGGCCAGAAAGAACATATAAACCTGGTTAATATGCGGAATACTGTACACCGTATGCACGGACTCAATATCCACTTCTGCATTGGCCTCTTCTCTAGTTTCCCGCGCTGCTCCTTCCTCCACCAGCTCTCCATTCTCCATGAATCCGGCCGGGATGGTCCAGAATCCATGCCTTGGTTCTATGGCCCTACGACACAACAAAACCTGCTTATCCCAGTAGGGCAGGCAGCCAACAATCAGTCTGGGGTTTTCATAGTGGATGGTTCCGCATTTGTTGCACAGAAACCTGGGCAAATTGTCCCCATCTGGAACTCTAAAGTCCAGTTCGGCAGCGCAATGAGAGCAGAACTTCATGCAGTTCCCCTCCGCTGCCTTTCAGGGCTAGAATTCATTTTGAATCGTTTTACGAAAGCTCTCATGACTTTATCCAGGGCCACAGCATGGCCGGGTTTTTCTGGAGCACAAATAAAATGGGAAGATTTCTGCAGATACATTCTGTAGTATGGGGATGCCATGTGGGAGTATTTAGTAAAAAAGATTCGGCCATCCAGGCCTAAAAAAGAAGGCACCGATTTCCATGCCTCAGCACCAGTGAGACCATCTCATGCAGAAAATCCAGTGGAAATGCATTCTGATTCTGAAATTCCAGGAACTACTTTATCTTCTGCTGGCGCTAACAGACCGGAGAAGAAGCGTCATCTCCACTGCCCTGTATGCGATGAAATGATGGATATCAAAAAAATGGGACCTGTAGAAATCGATGTTTGTCCTTCCTGCAAAGGTGTTTTTCTTGATCGGGGCGAATTGCAGACTCTTACCGGATATGATTTGAAAACAGGACAGCGTCTCCAGGACGATTCCCATTACATTCTGTATACTCCTAAAGGTCTGGAAGACTTCTAGAGTTCCCGAATCCTTACATTGTAGCCAGCCTGTTTTAGCATGGTCATTTCCTGAGGGCTGGCCAGCTTAACCGATAGTCCCTGTTTAATGAATTCCAGAGGAGTGACCATTCCAATTTCGTCTACCACCAACATGGCCTGTCCGCTGTGCTTTTCAAGCCTGCCCTGTAACTCTTTGTAGCCATATCGAATGGAATGGGATTTGATTATCATGCAGTTCTCCTGTGAACCCGATTCAACGGGAGGCCGGCCACTCTGAAAAGAAGTTCTCTACCAGCTGTACCCAATATCGGATTCCAGTCTCCAGGATTTCATCGTTAAAATCGTAAGCTGGATTATGCAGTAAACATCCACCTTCGCCTGGCCCGTTTCCAATCCAGGCATAGCAGCCAGGAACGCTCTGTAGCATGTATCCGAAATCCTCGGAACCGGTGCTCGGTTGCACTGGATCCACCAAACGATCCTGTCCCACTAATTGGATGGCTGTCTTTCGGGCAAGCTCTGTAGAATTTCTTTCATTGATGGTGGCCGGATAACCATCTTTCCAGGCGATATCAGATTCAACGCCGTTTGCCTGAGCCAGGCCGGCCACCGTGCGTTCAATTTCCTGTATCATGCGATTTCGATGCTCTGGTTCAAAGGTTCTTAAAGTTCCAGATAGCTCTGCAACCGCCGGTAGCACATTATAGGCATCCCCGGCATGAAATTTTGTAATCGATAATACGGAAGGCTCAAATGGATGATTGCGACTGGTCAGTTTCTGCAAAGACTGTATAATTTCGGAAGCTACTAGAATTACGTCGTCTCCAAATTGTGGCATAGCCGCATGACATCCTTCTCCCCGCACAATCAGGTCGAATCGATCATAGGCAGCCATGATTGGGCCTTCGCACAATCCAATGCTTCCTGCAGGCATACCGGGCCAATTATGTAATGCGAAAATACGTTCTACAGGGAATTGCCTGAATAATCCCTGATCCACCATCTCTTTGCCCCCTCCTTCATTTTCCTCCGCAGGCTGAAAGATAAGAACTACATCGCCAGCAAAGGGACTTTGCTTCCACTGATGCATGAGTATTTCCGAAGCTCCCAGCAGCATGGATGTATGACCATCGTGTCCACATGCATGCATGGTACCTTTATGAGTTGAGATGTACGGTTTATCTTTTCCTGGAGTGGGCTTTTCATCTATGGGCAGTGCATCCATATCCGCTCGCAGGCCAATGCCACCTGATTTTCCCTGACCGCGAAGAACTCCTACAACACCTGTTCTGGCCAGACCGGTATGCACTTCGTATCCCAGTTCCTCTAAACGACTGGCTACGATTTGTGAGGTTCTATGCTCCTGAAAGGCAAGCTCTGGATGAGCATGAATATCCTGACGATAGCTTCGAGCCCTGCTCACTGCTTCTTGAACTAATTGCGCCATACTGACAGAAACGATAGAAGCACCTGAATTCGGCCAGTCTCTTTTTGCCTGAAGAAAGCGCCTATCTGGATTGCACTTATTGGATTTGATACTGAACCAGGATGTCCACCGTCTATCCAGGCAATCCAGTGGTCCGATGGAGTTCCGTGTCCAGAAGAGAATACGATAGTCTTTAAACGGTTGTGCTTGCCTGTTTCGCTCGTCCAGGAGCCACTCCGGCCGGCGTTAGCAATGCGAACTTCTTGGGTGTTTCTGGTAGATAGAGCACATCCACAGAATCGCCTACAGAAAGCCTATCCTCCTTCATAGCCCCCATGATAGCTGAGCGGCCCAGCCATAGAAGGCCACCTTGATCTTTGTATTCTACTCGGAGAATTAGAGTGGAAGCCGTTAGATCTGATTTAGTTACCGTCCCGGATGTATGAACCGACTCTATGAGCAGAGCTTCCAAATTTCGGGCGATGAAGTGATTGGCCCAGGCAAAGTACAATGGAATGAGAGCCAGCCCCAGAGCCATAAGTAGTCCATAGGGCCAGATAACCATTCCTTCCCGAAAATATACACGAAGCAACGCAATGCCAAATACAACAACACTGACACCAATTAGAACTCTGGAGTAAGTTCGATTCTTTCCGAAAAAGGGTCTGACCTGTTCCAGAGCTCGCGGAGGAGGAGTTTTCAGTACGCTGATATCTTTGCTATCCTTTGCATCCATGGCATAACTCCTTCAGATAGGCGCCGGTTTAGATTCTATGGCACCGGCACTTTCGATCTTTGATCCTTCCCGATGCACACCATCGGAGCCTTCCGGATTCCCGGCGATCTAAATGCGAGCCTGTATGAAACTTGCGATATCTTCGTAGACCCGCTCTTTTTTTACTTCGTTCAGGACTTCATGATAATAGCCATCGTATTCTTCGTATTTCTTATCCTGGGAACCGATGTTTTCGAAGAAGTCCCTTGTGGACGGTACACTTACAATTTGATCTGCTCCGCCCTGCCCCACAAAGATTGGTAGTTTGATTTTAGAGGCATCTTCTACTACATGGGCTTGATGTTTCACTACTTCCATGAACCATCGTGCTGTTGCACTTGTAAAGACCAGAGGATCATTCTTATAGGCATCTACAATACCTGCATCGTGAGAGAGCAAAGCTGGATCCAGACCAGCGGGAACTGCGGCCCCTGGAATAATTCCGGAGATAGTTTTGGCAAGAGTCTTCTTCCAGCCTGGAACTGGCACTCCCAGACCCAGAAATGGACTGGTCATTACAGCACCATGAATGGGACGGCTGAGCTGACCTCGTTCCAGATATCGGGAGGTAACCAGGCCACCCATGGAATGACTTCCAAGAAAGAATGGAAGGTCGCCGGCCACATCCCTGGTCCAGTGTAGAAGTGCATCTACATCCAGAAAATAGTCTTCAAACTTTTTTACAAAGCCCCGCTTTCCGTCGGACTGGCCATGACCTCTCAGATCCAGGGCCACGAAAGAAACATTCTTTTCGGCAATCCATCCGCCAAAGTGGGTATATCGATCTTTGTGCTCGGCGAATCCGGGTATCCAGACAAGGAAGGCTTCCGGCCTGGCGGCCGGCACATACATGGCTTTCAGATTCTTTTCATCTGCTGTCTTTAGTTCTATATATTGCGGCATGGTCCTTATTTGTCACAGCCTTCGAAGATGAAAACACAAAATTCGAATGGTTGACCGCTGATCTGCCGAACGGAGCATGAAGCTACTTCCATGAAAGAAGCACAGAAAACAGCCCTACAGAGCTACAAACGAGTGGCAGTGATCCATGACTGGCTCACAGGAATGCGTGGAGGGGAGGTAGTTCTGGAAGCCATTCTGGAGCAATTCCCGGATGCAGAGCTATTTACACTGTTGCATGTTCCCGGAAGCTGCTCCGAACTGATCGAAAAACGCCCCATCCATACTTCCTTTATTCAGAAATTTCCATTCAAGAAAAAACTATACAGGCATTACCTTCCTTTTTTCCCCACGGCAATCGAAGAATTCGACTTTCATGGATTCGATCTGGTGATTTCCAGCTCCCATTGTGTGGCAAAGAGTGTAATTGTCCCTCCGGATGTAGCCCATGTATCTTTTGTTCACAGTCCCATGCGATACGTCTGGGATATGTACAGGCAATACTTTCCAGGCAAGGGCCTGGTTCAGAAGCTTTTGATTCCCTTCTTTGCAAACTATTTACGTACCTGGGATGCAGCCAGTGCTCATCGAGTGGATGATTATATGTCCAACAGCGCATTTGTGGCTAACCGCATTCGTAGATTCTATGGACGATCTGCTACCGTGGTGCATCCTCCCTGCCTGGAAATTGCTCCTCGGGCAAAAGACATACCAGATCCAGAAGGTTCTCAAAGAGAGGATTTCTATCTGGTTCTGAGTGCTCTTGTGCCCTACAAACGAATTGATCTTGCCGTTCAGGCATTCAATGATTCTGGCAGAAAGCTGGTGATAGCTGGCCGCGGGCCGGAAGAAAAAAAATTACGGGCCATGGCCAGCCCCAACATTCAATTCATGGGCCACGTTGAGCATTCTGAAATTCGAGAACTCTATTCCAGAGCCCGGGGATTGATCTTTCCGGGAGTGGAAGACTTTGGTATAGTTCCTGTAGAAGCGCAGGCCGCAGGTTGCCCGATATTGGCCCTGGGGCGTGGCGGAGCCCTGGAGACGGTGGTGAATAACAGGACCGGAGTTTTCTTTTCTGAAGAAACTTCCGCCTCTCTCAATGAAGCTGTGTCCAGAAGAGAGAGCATCAGGTTCAGGACTGCGGACTTCGCAAACAGCACAGCAAGGTTTACTCTTGCTGCCTTTCAACAGGGCCTGGCTGCGAGCATTCGCAGAGCTCAGAAAATGGTATCCGGCTCGCAGAACTCTCAGAAGAGGAGAATCAGGTGAAGATTTTATTTGTTACAGACATCCACGATGCATTGAAGGAATTAAGGGTACTTCTTTCCTCCACCGAGGCTGATCTTTACCTGCTCTGCGGCGACATACTGTATCATGCATTTTACGATGAGGATAAGATCTATCAATTTGTATGCCTTCAGGAAGAGTTCTATTCAGAGGCCAAGCAGCAGGATAAAAAAATCATGCCCTATGACCTGGCCACGGAAATGCTGAGGTATCCAACGAAAAAAGGGGCAGATGCTGAAGAGTGGAATCTGAAAGCAGCCGAGTATCGGATGCTCTTTCATAAAGCCGGCAAGACTATGAAAGAAAAGTATGAGCTCATTGAAGAGCTGGTGGAAAAATACGGCAATGCTTCCTGTCTGATGCTTCCAGGAAATTACGATATTGATCTAAGATACACACGATTGGCACATAGAGACCTGCACCATAAAGAGGTGAATCTAAACGGGTTAAAGTTTGCCGGATACGGCGGAGCCCCAATTGCCACTTCCGGTATCCCCGAAAAACTGGCCATTACCTATCATGAGTCCAGAGAAAATGGAGCTCTATATTCGGAGCCAGAGGAGTTCTTCGACCAGTGCCAGCCAGACGTAATGGTTTTGCACAATCCCGCTTATGGCTTCTTTGATCGAGTGCCAACCATCGGTCATGTGGGCTCTCCCGGAATTCGCAATTACCTGGATCGTCAATCCGCGTCTCTTGTAGTGTCCGGTCATGTACACGAAGATTACGGTATTGCGCGAAAAAAAGATGGAACTGTGCTACTGAATCCATCGAACTTCGGAGGCGTGGATTCGCCCTATGGATATCAGCCCGGTGGTATATTTGCTGAGATAAAAATGGATGGCAGGGACTTTAAAGAGTTAAAGCTTCGCAGGCTGGCCGGAAATGAAGTGCAGGATCTGTTACTTGTAACCCTGGAAGGTGAAGAGCTAAAGGCCCGGGCTCTAAAGCATCTGGACCAGTCTCACCTGGATCTGAGTGGATTCGTTCGGGATCATGCCGGGCAACCTGTGGAACTATTTGGTTAGAGATAACCTCTTTCGGAGCAATCAAATTGAATCCCTTTGCCCAAAATCCAGTGATCGAGGATTATAACCTCATCAAGCGCTATTTTCGTGAATACGAAACTTCGCATAGCAAGAATCGCATGCGAGATTTTCGTAAATTCGCAAGGATGATCCAGGAAGCCGGGTACCAGGTGGCCTTCGATTTTGTGGGATCGGTGAATTTTGGTCAGGCAGATACAAATTCCGACGTAGACTTTGTTCTGTACCTGGCCTGTGAAAAGAATTACACCGGTGAATGCGATGATACACATTGCAGAACCAGGCATCAGATTGAAAACCTACTCATTCGCACTCTGATACGAGAATATGTAGTCCGTCCCTATGAAATTCAGGTAGTGGATTGTCTGAATCTGAATCTTCTGGATGCGGAGCTGGAACGCGGCGATGCCATGTCCCCTGCCCTTTTTCGATTCGCATTCTATCGTTCCATATGCCGCTGCGTAAATGCAAGGGTACTGAAACCGTATCTGAATCGATTGATGGCCAATCCAGAGCTATTGAACGGATTACATTCTGAACTTGCTGCGGTATTTGATGGATTAAATCGCTGGTCTCCACATAGCATTTCATTCAGCAAGTACAAAAGTCGACTGGAAGATTTTGGCGTGCGAATACCGGACTCCATGCTGGAAAAGATTCGCTCCCATCTGGACTTTGGCAAGGATCACATGGCTGATGGGATCTAGGCAATCTCCATTGTAATGACCCTGTTGCCAGGTTGTGACCACTCGATACTGGTCCGGCCCCAACGGCATCCATAGATCTAAGATCTAATTTTCCAACAAACCGGCTGGTACAGGGAGCCACGAGAAATCCGCTTTCCTTCCAGGGCTGAAATCGCTATCTATAGGTCATGAGTGAAACGGCTACTGTAGGCGGAGGATGCTTCTGGTGTCTGGAAGCAGTATTTCAAAGGATTAAAGGAGTGGAGTCCGTAGTATCTGGATACTCGGCTGGCAACGTACCCAATCCGGATTATAAATCTGTTTGTTCCGGAAAAACAGGTCATGCTGAAGTGGTACAGATTACCTTTGATCCAGAGAAAGTGAGTTATGAACAAATATTGGAAGTGTTCTGGGCTTCTCATGATCCTACCACTCTGAATCGACAGGGAAACGATGTGGGGACTCAGTATCGTTCCATCATCTTAACGCATGGTGAGGATCAGCAGGAGAAGGCCAGAAAATCCATTCAAGCCTGGCAGCCAGAATTCAAGGATCCCATCGTAACCCAGGTAGAACCGCTGGAGAAGTTCTATGCTGCGGAAGACTACCACCAGGATTATTTCAATCAGAATAAAGGAAATCCGTACTGTATGTTTGTAATTCATCCCAAGTTACAAAAACTCGGAATGTCCGTATCCAGTTAATACCAAATATATGACGCTGGCAGCCAATAGGGCTGCAGCCGGGTCAGCCGGTGTAGAATTCGAGACCATAGATTCCCGGCCCGGAGATTGACTTTTAAGCCCGGGGCATGGTCTATTACTTCTATTTTCTTTTCTTCTTCCAGTCCTTTAACTTTTTCTGTCCCCAGCGATAGTGACTGATGATGGCGCCCGCCAGATACGTTGTAATCGCATTCTTGCCACACCAGGCAAACTGGGCAGGCTGCAACAATTGCGTCTCGGTGAGGCCCTCCGCTAACTTTAGAAGCTTCTTATGGGTGGATTTCATTTTCTTTTCTGCTTCCGCTAGAGACATATCCCGGTACTTCTCATAGATGTCATGGTTCAGCCTGGGAGTTTCGCTCCATTTATATCCGGGCGCCGGCATCTCCACCGAGCCCTTTTGTCCATCACGATGCCAGATCAATACCATGTTGTGCCATTCATGAATATGAGCCATCATATCGCGCACATTCCAACCTTCTCCCCAGACAGTGTTATCCATCATTTCTTCGTCGCTTAATTCATCCAGAAGCGTTGAGAAACGATTCCATTCCAGTTCCACCGTACTTAAAAAATCTGCTTTATCTTTAAACTTCATTACTGCCTCCCTGGAAGATCTGAGTGAGATAGGACATTACAACACGATTATTAAAATTCTTTTTGCGAACCGCAATTCCTCTCTTGACCCATATTCGCAAAGCGCTTCCAAAAGAATCAATAACAAATCAATGCATGCAGTCCATTTAAGGATTTTGTTTCAATAGTCCCTGCTCCTTCAGAAAGTTGCGGGCAACCAGAAAGGCAATGCTTTCTCCTTTCTCCTCCAGCTACCTTCGCACATCCTCCGGAGAGGCAGTATCTAAAAGAGTGACCCCATTGTCCATACTGGCGAATTCACTGTTTTTCTTTAGATATAGAATCTGAATCCGACGGTCTTTGCCCGGTAACTCGGCCACAAAATCGGACTCCGGATTGGAGAGCTATTTCACCAGAGCAGGAGCTGCCATGACCATCAGACCTTTTTATCTTTCCAGGGACCGATTCTTTTTGCGATACTGCCCCGGAGATAAGCCAGTCCGAATACGAAAGGCCTGGTTAAACACAGACTTGGAATTGAAACCTACATCCATGGCAATGCTCAGAATACTGTCATCGCTTTCTATTAGGCGACGACAGGCTTCCTGCACTCGGTATCCATTTACAAACTGATTGAAGTTTTGCTTCCAGTGGGTATTGATAATTCCGGAAAGCTTTTCCCGGGAGATGGGTTGCTTCTCAGACAGAGCCTGCGCCATGGAGGCCAGGGTTAAATCCTCCACTAGAAAGAGCCTTTCGCTCTCCATGAGACTCTGTATTTCTAGAACGAGCGACTGAGAATCCGTGCTGAACTTCCGGGTCCGACTTGCCAGCGGAAATCTCTGCAAATAAAGGAACAGGCCACAGACGGAAAAGGAAATGATGGCTGCACCCATTCCATGCCAGGGCCCGTCCAATTCCAGTTGATACTGTGCGAACACGCAGAGGGTTGTGCCCACTCCTCCCAGGCCCGCCAGAAAGGGAATCCAGAACCTGGCCGGACCTGGTGCCAATTCACGATTTCTCCAGGCAATCCAGATTAATTGCATGGCTACCAGTACCGAGGCCAACCGGGGCAGGTAGGAAACCGTATAGAGCCACCAGTCTCGATGAGGAGAATCTACATGGGACCAGGCCGCGATGGAACGTATGCCAAACAAGTCCGGTGTCATAATTTTCAGACGATAGACCAGAAATGCAAGACCGGCCAGCAGGACTCCTACGGTGAGCCAGCGAACCAGCTTTCCAGAACCATCCGGTCGCAATAGCCCATAACCAAAGGCCCAGAACTGAACCGGAAAGGCCAGAGCCGCCAGAAACTGCACAGGTCCGGTCCAGACCAGCACCGGATCCGCCACTTCTGAAAGGAGCAATCCGGTATGTCCCTGCCAGAGCCCCAGAGATACCATCATTCCTGCACCGGCCCTGTCCCGGGGTGCCTTTTGCGGACGAATGAGAAATCCCAGAAAAAGCAGAAAGCTCAGCAAAGAGCCCAGAAGTACCGGAATCGCCCACAGGATCACAGCTCGATGGAAGTCCGGAGCAGAAAGCAGGCAATCGAAAAAGTCTCGGATCATGAATCCGGTCGATTTCCCTTCGATTTTTCGTAAAATGGAACCATGAAACTATTTCTCACAGGTGGCTCCGGATTCGTAGGCGGGGCCATAGCAAAGAAACTTTCCAGAAAGCATACAATCCTGGCCATGTCACGATCTGAATCCAGCGATACCAGACTGCGTGCTCCGGGCGTACAACCGGTTCGAGGATCCCTGAATTCTCTGGAAAACATAGATCTGACTGGAGTGGACTGTATCATTCATTGTGCGGCCTTCGTTGGCCCCTGGGGGAGTCGCAAAGAATTCATGAAAGGAAACGTGGAAGGAACACGAGCCTTGCTCCAGGCGGCCAGCCAGGCAGGTGTGAGTAGATTCATTCATATGGGAACTGAAGCCGCTTTCTTTCGTGGCCAGCACATGCGGCAGATTGATGAAACCTATCCCTATCCTACCAGCACTCCCTATCTGTACAGCGAAAGCAAAGGAGAGGCAGAAAGGCTGGTTTTAAACCACGAATCCAGAATGGATACGATTGTGTTACGTCCTCGTTTCGTCTGGGGACCGGGAGATACATCGGTTCGTAGAGTTCTCAAGCAGATGGTGGAAGAAGGAAAATTCATGTGGATCGGAGGCGGAGCAGCCCGTACATCCACAACATACATCGATAACCTGGTCCATGCTGTGGAACTGGCCCTGACAGAGGGCAGCAGTGGGCGGGCCTATTTTATCACCGATGGAGAAGACACTACGTTCAAAGAATTCCTCACGGAAATGATGGATACCCAGGGAGTGCAGCTACCGGAAAAATCAATCCCTTCCTGGCTGGCCAGCACCGCGGCTCGACTGGTCGAAGGTAGCTTTCGCCTGGTAGGGGCAAAATCGGAACCTCCTTTAATGCGCTTTCCCACAGATCTTATGGGCCGGGAATGCACCATCCGAATTGACCGGGCGCGAAAAGAGCTGGGATATGCACCGCTAGTTAGCGTTTCAGATGGAATGCAGGCTCTTCGCTCGGAAAGGGCGGACTGAGCAGTGGAACTAAAACACAGTAAAATGACTTTTAAATTGGCTTGCTGGATGGAAGCTTTCTCTGGAAAGGGATGAGTGATTCTCCGGTAATTGATCTGAGATACAGGCCCAGCCTCAATGAAAACCAGGAGCGGATAGAAGCTGTAGGAAAGGATGCCTCCGAATCTGACTTCCTGATACTTACAAATCATAGCATCGAACAAAGACTGGTTGATCGGTGCTTTTCTCTGAGCCTGGAATTTTTTCAGCTACCCAATGAGGCAAAACTAGAGTATTCTACCAATCGCTTTGCCGGCTCCAATCCAATAAATAAGAACGTTGCCATGGTGCATTATGCAGATTTTCTGGAAAAGAAGGTCCAGTCTTTCGGTGAGTATTCCAGGAAAGCCAGGTGATAAGATGAGATTCGATCACATTGAGAATTTCGACTCTATCTGTTTAATACAATAGAGACACAGCCACTTAACGACGGGACATTCTCAAAAGCAAATAATCCAGTCCAAATACCATGCCCACAATAGAACCCAGAATTAGGAAAGTTACGAACGGCTCCCAGATTAGAAATCCGCCCAGGATTCCCAGAAAACAGCCCAGGTACTGAATGTATTGTAGCTGATCCGAGGTAGAGTTTAGAAGAAGCCTTTCCAGACGAATCTCATCTAGCTTTCGCAGGTTATCTGTTATAATTTCCTGAACATTGATCTGCTCCACCAGAAACAGTACTCCATTGAGCACAGCTTCTTCCAGCACATCGCCACGCTTCTCCATCATGTCAGGAAGATGATGCAAATAGTCCACAAGTTGATCTTCGTAGTGGTCCATTGTAAAAGTCATAGAATCCACCAGCTCTTCCAGCCTTTCGCTTACATCGCGATCGCCGGAAAACATTCTGTATAGTTTTAGAACGCCGCTTTCCAGGCCTCCCACATCGTCAAAATCTATACCTTTTACAAATTGCTTGATATTCTTCTTGAACTCATCCGAGCGAATAAAGCCCTGAATGTAGTGCTCGGCCATGTCGATGACATCGTTCACAAATTCTGGCTGATTGATTACTTCTCGAATGGTGCGAGTCAGATTCTCTCTATGATGAGTAATTAATCCGGATTCCCGAATCTGTTCTAAAATTAGTTCAGGATTGATAATTTCCCGGCTAATGGACTCTCCCAGTTTAAGAGCAATTCTTTCTTTGCGAGACGGGATAAGGCCCTGTCCCAGAAGAGGACGCTTATGCCTGGGATGAAATAGCATCTTGATAGCAACCCAGTTTGTACCAAAGCCAATTAAACCGGATACTGTGAGCATACGAAGAAGCCCGTTCAATTCCAGTGTATGATCCCGGAAAGGTAATTCCACGGTTCCGCTGAAATCCCAGAACATGGAAAGAATAAATCCGGCCCCCGTCAGCCAGGGAAGTAGCTTCAATGCGAAAAGGGTGAAGGAAAAACCAGAATCGGGAACCGGAGGCACTTCCTCAAAAGGCTTCTGCTCCGGAAGCACCCTGGTAGCCCATTTCTGCAAAAATCCGCTCAGTCGGGATAGATCCAATCCGGAAAGATCCGGGGCCCCTTTACTTGCAGTACTTCCCGCATTCTGTGAGCTGGAATCCGGGGACGGACCCGAGGGGCCATTTGCCCTGGCCTGATTCTCCTGCTGGGATTCTTTGCCGGGTTCGTTTTTCTCTTCCATGATCTTGATAACCGATTCTGAACCTGATCTCTATTAGAGGATATACTGACTCAGATCTCGATTCTCCACAATGGACTGAAGTCTATCCTGCACAAAGGCTCGATCCACAACCACCTTTTTGTTTTCAATCTCCGGCGCCTGAAAAGAAACCTCTTCTAGCAGATGCTCCATAATTGTATGTAACCTTCTGGCACCGATGTTTTCCGTCTGATCATTGACTCGAAAGGCGACAGAGGCGATTTCTTCCAGTCCATCGTTGGTAAATGTGAGTTCCACATCTTCTGTGGCCAGCAGGGCCTGGGCCTGCCTGGTCAGCGAATTTTCCGGGCCTGTCAGTATTTGCAGAAAATCCTTTTCCGTGAGCTTTTCCAGCTCTACACGAATCGGAAATCGCCCCTGTAATTCTGGAATTAGATCCGATGGCCTTGTCGCATGAAACGCTCCAGCGGCCACAAACAGTATATGATCCGTCTTCACCGGTCCATTTCGGGTATTAACAGTGGCCCCCTCTACAATCGGAAGCAGATCTCTTTGCACTCCTTCGCGGCTTACATCCGGGCTGCCGCCAGTGCTTTTTCCACAGACCTTATCTATTTCATCGATAAATACAATCCCTAACTGCTCGGTTCGTCGGATGGCTTCGGACTGCACCTTTTCAGGATCTACCAGCTTTTCCAGCTCTTCATGGAATAGAATCTTCTTAGCATCTTCTACTGAGACCTTGCGACGTCTGGTCTTTCTGGGCATCATATCTCCCAGCATATTCTGAAGCTGCATATCCATTTCTTCCATATTTGGACCGGACAGCACTTGAACCATAGGTGAAGACTGGCTGGATACTTCGATTTCGATTTCCTTATCATCAAATTCGCCGGCCTGAAGTTTTTGCCGCATTAGCTCTCGCACCCGGGCTTTCTTCTGAGCATCCTCTGCGTTGGCAGCGCTGGAATCAGACGAGGAAGTTTCGCTGCTGGTTGCCGGCTCGGATGCTGGAGCGCTGGAAGCAGGCTGCGAATTTCCCTGCCCTGTCATTTGTTCAAAGGAACGCTGGAGGTTACGGGCAAAATCGCTTAGATCGCCAATGCCCCCGGTGGGTGCATTACTCGACTGCGCCGAGGATCCAGACCCGGGAAGTAAAGCATCCAGAACTCTCTCTTCTGTGTTCTTACGAGCCTGCTGCTCCACGGTGGCCTGAAATTCCTTCTTCACCAGGTTAATGGCTCCGGAAAGCAAGTCACGAATCATGGACTCCACATCCCGGCCAACGTATCCCACTTCCGTATACTTGGTAGCTTCAACCTTTACAAAAGGTGCTCCACTCAGTCGCGCCAGTCTACGTGCGATTTCCGTTTTGCCACATCCGGTGGGCCCAATCATTACAATGTTCTTTGGATAGATCTCTTCTTGAAGAAATGCATCCTCCACCTTCTGGCGACGAACACGATTTCGAATTGCAATGGCAACTGCCTTCTTGGCATCCTTTTGCCCCACAATGTACTTATCAAGTTCCGCTACTATCTGCGTTGGAGTCATTGTCTCCACGCTAATTCTTTCTTCTAAATGATCTGACATGAATTCCTCTGGCCGGATTCAGGACTGCTCCAGCACCTCAATACTAATGTTGGTATTGGTAAATACGCAAATCTCACCTGCTAGATGCATAGATTTTTCAACTATGTCTCTGGCGCTCATATCGGTATTCTCCAGCAAGGCCCTGGCTGCTGCCAGAGCATAGTTTCCACCAGAACCGATGGCCAGCACTCCATCATCCGAACTGATCACATCGCCAGTCCCGGATATTAGAAATGATTCCGATGCATCTGCCACAATTAAGAGCGCTTCCAGGCGTCTGAGCATTCGATCCGTGCGCCATTCCCTGGCAAGTTCCACCGCAGCCCTGCTTAACTGGCTACGGTATTGCTCCACTTTCTTTTCGAATAATTCAAATAGAGTAAAAGCATCCGCAGCAGAGCCGGCAAAGCCTGCCAGGATATCTTTTCCTTCCAGTCGGCGGATCTTGCGAGCTCCACCTTTCATTACTGTATTGCCCATACTAACCTGACCATCGCCACCGATGGCTGTTTGGCCGTTACGTCGGACACAGAGAATGGTAGTTGAACGAATGCGAGCCATTGAGGCCAGATTTGGCCTATTAGCAGGCACGTAAAACCGTTTTTGGCTACGAATCCGGCGATGGAAGGCTCCGGGAAAAAGAAAAAGGCCCCTTGCGGGGCCCGAGCGGGAGAAGTGTTCAGTTAATACGTGAAGCCTCTGGCTTCATTTTATTTAGACGAGTTTAGAGATCGATTTGCCACTCATTTCTTTTATTTCTGCGGTCATAATAAGCAGCAATCATCATGTCCATGGAATACAGAGCTGTGCGCAGATTAGAAAACACCAGCCGGAATGCTTGCAACTGCACTTCAGGGGACATTTTTTCCAGGGTTTCTGGATCCGGGTTGTAGTGCTGCTTTCTGGTTACCAGCTCCATGGTCTGAATGTATGGATAATACATCTTCAAGACCTTGCGGGTCCACAAGCTTGTATTGTAAACTCCCCTTTCCATGGAGTCCAGAACCAGACATTTCAGTTCACCATCCGGGCCATAATGCATTGCCAGGACTTTCTTCGAGTTAACAAAAATACCGTTTCGCCAGGAACCAGGATTATCCTCCAGGACAATCTCCTGGTAGTTGATCAATCCACTGAATCGGTCCAGCCGAATCAATTCCTTGTGTTTGGCCTCGATGTCCTCTACGGCCTTGCCAACATTTTCGATTTCCAGCTTGAGCAAACGGGTGACTTCCGATCGGTACTGGGATTCCTGAGGGTTGTTTCCCCAGGTTTGTTCCCCCAGAATCAATCCTTCTTCCTTTTGCACATTGTTCAATGCATCCTGCTTGGCGCGATCGCCACATGTGCGCATCGGATCCACCTCGGCCGGCTTCTCCTCCTCGGCCGAATCTTCGGCAAAGGTAGGTACGATCAAAGCGCTTGCAAAAAGCAGCGCCAGACTAATTGAATATAACAGGGTCCTTTTCATTCGAGTTCTCCCAATGGAAGGTTCGGCTCTACAGGGGTGAGAATAAATGTACGATAAGAAGAAATCCAGAAAAAATGTTCAATTATTGGAAAAAAGAGCCGATTCTATTGCCTCTCATGGCCAGGTGGATGCAATAATGGACAATCCGGACAGATCACCCGATCAGAGAGGCCGATTTGCCAGATTAGAAACAGTTAAGGTGGAAATCTGAACCAACGGTGAATCGGCCTGCGGGAAAATCCGCTGTATTTAAGATCAGGTAGCCGGCCCGGGATTGCAGGTCCGAACAATTGCCTCATAGAATCCGGCCGATATATTGGAGTTGGTGGTGGCCGGACAGGGAGTGGCCACCAAAAGTACGAAACACTGATCTACTTTACTCTTATAATAGTGAGTACGACTCAGAATATCCTGAAACTCTCCGTTCAGGCTGTACTGGGCGGCCGTTTCCATCAATGGACAGCCCTGGGAGTGCACAATCACACCCAGCTTCAGTTGGTCCAGGGCATCGGTGCGAGAAATCACCTGTTCCCCTTCCAGGAAGGTCAGTGGTTCTTCGCCCATCCAACCACAGTTGAACAGGAACGGCCCGAACCCAAACAGACCTAATATGAGAGCTTTCCGCAATCCGTTCATGGAGTCGATGGTCAAATTGGAACCAGGAGTCAGCACGTCATGCAAAACAATAGCCATCCGATTGGATTGACTGGAAAAAGCAGTCCAAAGCACCGTCCTGTTATGGATTGGACGCCTGCCAGACTGCGCCGCGAATGGTATAAATTCTTTGAAGGCAAGAAGCACTTGAAGCTTCCTTCTGCCAGCCTGCTACCGGCCGGGGACCCGACTTTATTGTTTACCTCGGCGGGAATGGTTCCGTTCAAGCCCTATTTTGAAGGCTCTGAGGATCCCCCATCCGGCCGGGTGGTCACCATTCAAAAATGCCTCAGAACCACGGATCTGGAAAGCGTAGGTAAAACGGCCCGACACCTGACCTTTTTTGAGATGCTGGGTAACTTTAGCTTTGGCGATTACTTCAAGAAAGAAGCGGTGGCCATGGCCTATGAATTCTCCACCGAAGTTCTGAAGCTGGATCCTGACAGGATTCATATAACCATATATACCGATGACGATGAAACGAAAGATCTGTGGATGGACATCGGTGTTCCAGAGGATCGAATCACAAGACTGGGCAAAGAAGATAACTGGTGGGGACCTGCCGGCGATTCCGGCCCCTGCGGACCATGTACAGAGCTGTATCTGGACCGTGGACCTGAGAAATGCTCCGCCGAAGGCGGATGTGGGAATCCAGATACATGTGCTCCAGGAAATGAATGCGATCGATACATGGAGTACTGGAACCTGGTATTCAATCAGTACAATCAGGACCGGGAAGGTAATCTAACTCCGCTTCGCTCAAAAGGAATCGATACCGGCGCCGGCCTGGAGCGAATTGTTGCCATCCTGAATGGCACTGAAAGCGTCTATGAAACATCGGAACTAATTCAACTTAGAGAAAAGACCAAAGAAGCGATTGAATCCCTGGGACTGAGCGCCCCGGCCGAAGATTCCCATCATATTCTGTCTGCCTATCGAGTGATCGCAGATCATGCAAGATCGGCCAGCTTTGCCATAGGCGATGGAATTCTGCCGGATAACCATGGCCGCGGATATGTGATTCGACGAATGCTTCGTCGGGCCTGCTTATTTGCCAGAGAACTGGGAGTTACCACACCACTATTGTATAACCTGGTCCCTACTATCGTAGAAATCTACAATGAATTCTATCCTGAACTCAAAGATTCTGCGGAGAAAATTCAGAAAACCCTGGAAGATGAAGAGAAGCGATTCCTGCGAACTCTGGATACAGGAATGAAAATCTGGGAGCAATATCTTCAGGAGCACAAGGATAAAAAGGCCAGCAACTTTTCAGGATCCCAGGCCTTTCGTCTGTATGATACGTACGGTTTTCCTCTGGAGATGACCATAGAGCTTGCAGAAAAAGCAGGCATGCAGGTGGACCTCAAGGAATTCGAAAAAGAAATGGAGCATCAAAGGGAGATGGCTCAGTCCGCTTCCAGGTGGGCCGATGTACAGTTGCCTTCGGATCTAAAGCTTCCTACGGGTCATCGCACAGAGTTTGAAGGCTATCATGAATTTCAGCGAAGTAGCACAGTAGAAGCCCTGGCTGAAGGCGATCACACCGAAGAGGCTTTGAAAGCTCCTAGCAATGAACGAAGCATGATCATCACCAGAGAAACCTGCTTCTATCCAGAAGGAGGCGGTCAGCTAGGCGATACCGGTTGGATTCGATCCGATTCCGGAGTATTTCGCGTAGAAGATACAAAGAAAAAAGGCGATTTAATTCTACACCTGGGTCGTATGGAAACCGGCGAAATCTCAGAAGGCCAGCCTGTGGAAATGGAAATCGATGAAGATCGAAGACTGGCTCTCATGCGACATCATAGCGCCACGCATTTACTCAACAAGAGTCTACGCGATGTGCTGGGAGATCATATTCTGCAAACAGGCTCTCTGGTCGCCGATAACTATCTGAGATTCGACTTTTCTCATCCAGATAAGATCTCAGGCGCAGACCTGGAAAAGATTGAAGAACAGGTAAACAAAGCCATAACCAGTGATGCAGAAGTAAGCACAAACGTTCTACCTATTGAAGAGGCGAAGAAATCCGGTGCTCTGGCCACATTTGGTGAGAAGTATGGAGAAGAAGTACGAGTTGTGTCCATGGGCAACGGTGATCTCAGCATTGAGTTTTGCGGTGGGTGTCATGTGGATCGGACCGGTCAGATTCAGTATTTTCATATTCTAAAGGAAAGCAGTCCTGGCGCGGGTAATCGTCGTATTGAAGCTGTGGCCGGTCCCGGCGTGGAGGATTACTTCAGCAGAGAATTCCATCGTCTTCAACTGGAACGTTCTAACCTGGAAGGCTCTTTACAGGGATTGAGTAATCAGCTAAAGGAGAGTGCATCCGAAGATGCACCAGAACTGCAGAAAGAACTGGATCAATTAAAGCCGGTGCAGGAAATTCCTGAAGCCTACAGTGTTCGGTCCACCCTGGAAAGCGCCGCCGGTGTTCTGAAACTGCAAAATCAATTGGTTTGCGTAGATGAGGAACTCCGAGAAAAGCAAAAACTAAGACAGAAGCTGGAAAAGAAGATCAACAGTCAATCTGTGGACCTGGATTCCATTGTAGAAAAGGCTCGCTCCAGCGAACAAAAAAGAGGCAGCATACGTGTGTTTTCCTTGCAGGAAGATGGCCTGGATGCTCAGATTCTACGTCAGGCAGGAGATAGGCTCAAAGAAAGCGAGCGTGATTGCGTGGTGTTGATTGGTGCAAAAACTGACAAAGGTGCCATGCTCGTCTTTATGGCCACAAAGTCTGCAGTTGATTCGGGCATTGACTGTGGCGCACTGATTCGCAATGCGGCGCCAGTAATAGGCGGTAAGGGCGGCGGCAAGAAGGACATGGCTCAAGCGGGCGGTCCCGATGCATCGTCCCTTTCCCGGGCATTAAAAAAGGCAGATTCTGAAATAGAATCCATGCTGGCAGCCGGCAAGAAAACCAGTTAGCAGGTCTGAAATCAGAATTCTAGACTCATAGAATTGAGTATTAACACTGGTTTGAGAAAGCCAGTCGGTGCCCATCGGCACCTGGAAATTTTCGAAGATACGAATATGTGCAGAGTATCCAAAAAAGCACGGCACTTACGAAACCTATTATAGATACCCGGTAGATCCGGGCGAAGGGAGATACAATGGCAGAAAGTTCATTTGATGTAGCATGTAAGGTAGATGAGCAAGAGCTGGCAAATGCCATAGACCAGACTCTAAAAGAAGTGAGTAATCGCTTTGATTTTAAGGGTGTAGACCTGAGCATAAAGAAAGAAAAGGACACTCTGGCCATGGACTGCTCGGATGAGCTCCATATGAAACAGCTCATCGATGTTCTGCAGAGTAAGCTTGTGAAACGGGACTTGAATCTGAAAGCTTTCAAATTCGGGGAGTTGGATACAAACGTTTCCGGTCAGGTTAAATGCAAGGTAGAAGTGCAGAACGGCTTGACCCAGGAACAATGCAAGCAGGTGAATAAACTGATCAAAGATACCAAACTAAAGGTTCAAAGCCGGGTTCAGGGTGATGCTGTAAGGGTTTCTGGAAAAAGCAAAGATGACCTTCAATCAGTAATGAAGGCCCTCCGGGAATCCGATCTTCCCTACGCGGTAACTTTCGACAACTATCGTTAGTAATGCATGGCCTCCTTCGAAGAAGCACTTTTCAGCCTGCAGGCCGCTCACTTTGAAGAGGCCAAAACAGCATTCGGCACTCTACTGGAGATTGATCCGGACAATACAGAATATATGGCTGGTTTCTATGCTTCCGGCTACTGGGCCAATCGCAAGGATCAGCTAACCACTCTGGAGCCAGTAAGACCGGGCACAGGCCTGATGGAAGCCTGGGACAACTTCCAGGACCTGGCAGAAGATAAAGGTTTTGCCAGCACGAAAAGTATACGGGCCGTAATGAAGGCAGTGCTGGGAAGAGCGGCCGAACAGTACCGGCAGAAATTCCAGAAAGAAGGTATGGCTCATCCGGATTTTTCGGATCTGGAAGAGCTGGGTAAATGTCTGATTCGCATCCATGAATTTGGAAATGCCAGGGAAATCCTGCAATATGCGAAACGAATTCAGCCGGGAAGATCTGGTATCCATTTTCTTCTGGCCGAATCCTATTTGAACGATGGTGAATCCGACGCTGCAGAGCGAGGACTTGGTTTTTATAGAGATGGTTTCATTATTCAGCCTGCACAGTTCGACGCAGGATATGCTTACTCATCGGTAGTGCAGGATACATTACAACAGCTGGGTGAAGAAAAGGATAACGATCTGGATAGAATTCTGCTCTGGTTGCCTGCCTATTTAATGGCCAGGTCCCAGTACTCTGGTCTTCGTCGATTGAACCGAGATGAAGTAAGTCAATTGCAACGGGAAACTCATAGACTGGAAAAGGACCTGGATACCGTCATGGACCACTTCAGGGAAAAAGTCCAGGCCCGTCTGGCTTTCTATTATCTGGTTCTGCATCAGGCTGCCATTTTTGTGTATGATGATCTGGATTATGCGAAAGAGCTTCTGAATGATCTAAAGACTTTGCATCCTGGTCTGGCTCAGTTGGTGAAGGAAGCTCTGCAGAAAAAACAGAAGTGATGCGAATCTCTCCAAATAAAATTTCATTATAAGCGAATTTCTGAAAGAGAAACAGAAATTAAGAAATGATTCCTGGCAAACACCGTTGCAATCTCTTCGGCGACTGGCAATAGTGCCATTGGACAGTCCCGGTATGCAAGACTCCAGAATTAGCTACTTCGGTTGATATCTCCCCTAATCCACTGGTAACAATGCCTGGCCATCACCGTATTGCAATTCAGTGGACTCACCTGAAATTATTGATTAGTTTGAACAATGCATTCTGGACTCCCTCTGGTCCAATTCATATCCCTGGAAAATAATCGATTCTTCTTTGGGCTCATTAGTATTGCGCTAATACTTCTGGGACTAAGGTATGCTATTCGGTATACAGGAGTTCTGATGCTGGATCGAACCAGGAATCGAATGCTCTGGGAACTCCTGGTAAAGAACTCCGGCACATTGTCCCTGTTTCTCACTGTGATCGCCGGTAACATTCTATTCAGCTACGGGCCCATGCCAGAGAATGTCAGCCCGGCTTACAACCAGGTACTTTTCCTGGCGGGCATCGCACTGGCTGCATTGCTGGTCATTCGCATGATGCTGGGATTCTCCAGGCTCTACCTTCGCCGATTTAACATGCATACCAGCGATAACCTGGCTGCCCGCAAAGTACATACACAGGTTCGGATAATTGAGAGGATTGCCATTGTATTTATTCTATTTGTGACCCTTCTAACAGGAGCCCTATCGTTCGAAGAAGTCCGGGAATTCGGGGTCAGTATTCTGGCATCTGCCGGAGTTCTGGGTATCATACTTGGATTCGCGGCCCAGAAAAGCATCGCTTTGATCTTTGCTGGAATTCAAATAGCAATTACGCAGCCCATTCGCATAGAAGATGCCGTAATTGTTGAAAATGAATGGGGCTGGATAGAGGAGATTACGCTGACTTACGTGGTTATCAGGCTCTGGGATCGCCGTAGACTGATTGTACCTATCAATTATTTTACCGAGAAGCCGTTTCAGAATTGGACCAGACAATCCGCAGATCTACTGGGAACCGTATATGTCTATCTGGACTATCGCATGCCCGTGGAAGAAATTCGCGGAGTGGCCAGAAAGATTGTGGAGAGCACCCCTCTCTGGAATGGAGAGGTATGCGTTGTACAGGTTACAGAATTCATGAAAGACCATATGCAGCTTCGAATTCTGGCCACAGCCAACAGCAGTCCGGAGACCTATGATCTAAGATGCTTTATTCGAGAAAAACTTCTGGAATATCTGCTGGCCAACTATCCGGAAGCTTTACCGCGTATCCGGTTAGAAAAATCGGACCAGGGTTAGTGCCAGAAAGATTCCTAGAATGGACAGTGGTCTGGCCCGATATTCAATAGTTAGTCCTACGATTCAGGCATGGTGGGCCGACCATCGGATCCCAGTGCGAAACCACATTTCACTCCAGTACAATCTCGAACTTACGGTTCCGGTCTGTGGATTACTGTAATTGTTAATCTCCTAATTGCCTAACCTCCTATTCGCCGAAAAACCAGGAAAGGATCAACTGGTATTGCATGATTCTAAAATTCCATCAGTCAATGCCAGCCCACAGGTGCCCCGTAGTAGCCCGGGGACCTGTGGCAATCTGATTGCTAACTCAAAAAGTAGCCGTAAAGACGGGCCCAATAATCCAGCTTCGATTAAAGGTAAGGGTCACTTCTGGCTCTGCGTACAAATAAGAGGTTTGAATTCCTACGTTTGGATGAAAGAAAAGCAATGCCGTGGTGGTTACATTCCAGGCGCCTTTATTCCAGTTCCTTCGCGCATTGATATTCAGGCTAAGAAACTTATTGTAGTCCATGAAAAGGATCAATCCCCCACTTCTATCTTCCCTGGGAATCTGCGACATGGAACCTGCATTAATAGCACTTCCCACTCCATCGTAGGTCCAGGCCTGAACAATAGCATTAGCATCTGTGGGAATCAGGTTTTCCTGACCAATAGAACGCCCAATCGTGGGACGAGTATTGATATGGTAACGATTGGCAGCATACTGAACATACGGAGTAATGCTCCAGCTCTGAATCGGCAATTTGAATCGAATTCCCAGTTTTCCCACATTAGAATGTGATCCATCATCTGCATCGATAACGGGAAAGGATTGATACACATTGGTTCCAATGGTCTTGAACAATGCATTGGTAACCTTATAATGTGCAGTGAAGCCCGTATGGGTGTACCCCACCATGGGCGCGATTGAGTCCGTTATATTCCAGTAATACTCTATGGACCCTGTGTAGACGTTTCCGTTGGCGCCTCCCCCTGCATTCTCTATAGGAAGAGTGGAGTCTCGCAGTGGAGTAAAGTTCACCTCGGCCCTTGTGTAAGCTGCAGAGATGACAAGGGAGTCGCTACGCAACATCATCTGAACCCCCTTTTGAGGCCCGACGCCTTCCACTGCCAGATCAAGCGTTCCTGACTGTGTCAGACCTGTAATTCTTCCTATGGCAGGCGAAACCGAAGCTCCGGTACTGGGATCCGTATAATTGAATGGCAGCGCAGATCGAAGCTGCAAATTCATCTGGCCCGCAAAGGGACTGATGATAAATCTCCAATCGGACCCATCTTCTTCAGCCAGCAGCAGGTTGGTTTGTCCTAGCAGGACCACAAGCAGCGTACCGACCAGTTTTCTTTTTAATCGCATTGAATTCCTCCAGATTCCGGCACTACTGTTTTCGCACCGATAGGCCTACTATAGCAGGAAATGTGCCAGCACTATTGAGGCCAATCCTGCCTTGCTGAGTCCCCTGAAGGGGCCATTGATTGAAATCAAGCAGAACGATTCTCAGCAGTTGATTGATTTCAAACAGAGTTGCTCCGATTTCCTTTAGCTCAGGGATTTCAATTAGCTATCAATCAATCTAGAAACAGTGCAGAATCCATCCAGGAGGGCCTCCGCGTTAGATCTCCCCAGCAGCAGTAAGAATGAGAACACTGCACTAAATTCTACCCTGGCATGATTCCTGCTTTAGTAATTGCAGGGTTGAGTTCATGCTACAAATAACATTCTTCACATTTGGTACATCCATTGTGGCCATCTTCATGTTTGTGATGGCCTTGCTTTTGTTGCGAATCAAGAAAAGAGCCTATTCTACCAATTTTCTGGCCGCAACATATCTATTGATCGGATTCCATGCACTGGCTTTCGTCATGGCTTCGTCGGTAACGCACCCGGCGGGTGCCTATCATCGCTGGATGGTTTTGCTAGTAGTGCCGGCTCTTTCGTGCATGACGCACTTCTTTTTTCATTATCCGCATCCCAGGTCAACTCAATGGGGAAGCAGGATATTCACTCTCCAGATATTGGCCTGGCTACTTTTCTGCGGATACTATATATGGAAAACTCTATCTGTCCAGCCCAGCTTCGATTCTGCAGAACATAGCTGGGTATTTCCCGTACCAAACGCCAACAAAGCACTCGGAATCATGCTTATGGTCTATATGTTAGGCGTTGTAATCGCCGGCATCTGGAGAGCTTCTAGAAAAGAGCCCGGAGCGCGAACTGCCTGGATGTTTCTGACTCTCTTTTTGCTCTTAATCGTTCCTCCTGTGGTGGCCAACGGATTAAGTCGAGCAGGCATCATCAGCCGGGCGACCTTTCTAAGTATCTATATCTTCTTCATGGTACCTGGTGCCTTTTCTCTCTTGATACTTTACATCAATACTACCAATGACCGCACCAGATTTATTGGAAGAATCGTAGCCGTTTGCCTGGGCTCCTTTCTGCTCCTATTCTACTGGGCCGCACTGATTCAATTGCCCATCCTGGAAAAGAATTACGATCAGATTCATCTGCAGAAATCCTTTCAGGCAGTGTATGAGGATTCCGCGCAATCCGGGTTCTCGGTCCAGGCGATAGATCATGCGAAGTATGAGTTTCTGGAAACCGGGGCCGTCACAGAGCGAAAATCTGCGCAGAAGGTGCACAGCGAGCCCATAAATCTATCAGATTCTCAGCTCAGGAGCTCCGGTCTGCTGGCCAGAAACTTTCGGCTAGTCAAACTGAACTCAAATGGTGCTCCAGCAACCATATCCTATCTCATTGAAGACACATCCTCCAGCACTCTGTACGAAATAGACTTTCAGTATTTAGACTATCGCGCCTATCTTCATGATGCTATGGGAAGGTACGTCCTGGTGCTTTTCCTTGCATTGTTTGTAGTCCTGGCAGGATTCCGGTTTTTCTTTAAAGGGGCGATCTGGAATCCGCTACAATCCTTGCTCACAGGTATTCGCAAGGTTAATGAAGGCGATTTAAGCATTAGAATTCCTTTCAGGGTAAAAGATGAAATAGGTTTTCTTACAGAAACTTTCAATCAGATGGTAGAATCCATTCAGGATGCCAGGCATGCATTGGCCAACCATGCAGAAACTCTGGAAATCGAAGTAGATCGAAGAACCATGGAGCTGCAGGAACTTCTGGAGCAGCAACGCGGGGATTATTACCTAACGTCCCTTCTATTAAAGCCATTCGGACGAAGCAGGATGCTCAATTCATCCGTGGGCATCGAATTCTTAACTCATCAAAAGAAGCAATTCTCCTTCAAGAATCAAGAATATGAAATTGGAGGAGATCTTTCCATGGCAGATCGAATCACCATCGAGAACCGACCGTTTACAGCCTTCGTAAACGCGGATGCAATGGGAAAATCCATCCAGGGGGCTGGAGGCGCCATCGTCATGGGCTCCGTCTTTGGTGCAATTCTACAGAGAGGACAAACTCCAGAAACGGCCAGACTCTACAATACGCCGGAAAGATGGCTCGTGGCTGCCTATCGCGAGCTAAGTCGTGTTTTTGAGATGTTCGACGGGAACATGCTAATTACAGCCATCATTGGCCTGGTGGATGAAGAAAGCGGCACCGTCTATCTGGTCAATGCAGATCATCCGTTTCCAGCTGTTCTGCGAAAAGGCCGTGCTAGCTTTCTTCGCATGCGAGATGTTCAGGGGCGCCTGGGCATGCCTCCGGAAACAGGCAATAAATTTGTAGTACATACCTTCAAGCTCCAGGCCGGCGATGCCATGTTTCTTGGCTCGGATGGAAAGGATGATCTGGAGCTGGAACCTGCTAGCGATGGAACCAGATCCATAAACGATGATGATCGAGTATTTCTCAAACAGATCGAAAAGCACAGTGGCGATCTGCAGTCCATCTATAAAGGCTTGCGAGAGGTAGGTTCCATAACCGACGACCTCTCTCTGGTTAAGATAGAGTTTTTTCCTGTGCGCACCAACGGGCAGATGCCTTCAGCACCACCTTCGGCATCCGTTCAGACTATCTAACTTAAAATAGGAGAGTTAAATGCAAAGTTCGCTTCTTCTGGAGTTGGTTTTACCAATTTCATTGTTTATCATTATGTTCGGTATGGGTTTGTCCCTGAGCATTCCGGATTTCACCCGAATTGCACGGTACCCCAGGGCTGTGGCCGTCGGACTCACCGCGCAGATATTTCTGTTACCTGTCATAGGGCTGGGAGTTGCAGAAGCATTTTCCCTGGAGCCATTGCTGGCCACAGGGCTGATGATTCTGGCTTTTTGCCCCTCTGGCGCAACATCCAATATGTATAGCTACATCTTCAAGGGCGATGTAGCACTTTCGCTGACCATGACAGCACTGATCAGTATTATCAAGCCATTCACTCTACCCTTTCTGGCTTACTATGCGATGCTTCATTTCCTGGGAGAGGGTATGATCATAGACCTCCCCATTGGGAAAACCATCGCGCAACTTTTTATCATCACAGTACTTCCAGTTCTGATCGGTATGGTGGTAAGATACTATGCACATCGATGGGCCACAAAGTTTGAAAAATACGTAAAGGTTTTCTCCGTGGTTATTCTGTTTGCAATCATCGGAGGGTTGATACGGCAGAATTGGGATCAAATGGTCGGCTTTTTTGCCCAGGCAGGGGCAGCCGCCATGACTCTAAACATTGTATCCATTACAGTGGGATTCTTGCTGGCACTGCTCATTCGCCTGGACAGAAAACAATCCATCACAATAGCTTTTGAACTGGGTATCCAGAATGGAACCACAGCTTTGCTGGTAACTGGAACGATCCTGAAAGAACCGGCCATGACTGTGGTACCTGTGACCTACAGTCTATTAATGTTTATTACCGCTCTGGTCTTTGGACTATCCATGCGATACTTATTTCGCGATCCTCGCAAGGAAAGCGATGTAGAATCTTCCAACACTCCCGACGCCATGGTAGCTTCTTTGCGAAATCGACCATGAACTCACCCTTGCGGAGGCTACGGCCTCCGCCCTTTTTTTATCCCATTGATTCATTGTATTAATCCGTTCTCCTGGCAAAATCAAGACATCACATTCTTTGATCCATTTGTTAATACATTCTATTGCTCTATTGATATTGCCTTTATCCTGACAAACCACACTCGGATGGATATAAAGCTATCAAGACTCGCTGGAAACTGTTCTGATTGTTCCAGGTAGGCTCCCGCCATTTCAGTATTCTGTTTTTCATCAAGCCAGGCAAATAACTGAATATTCAGCCCTTGCCATTTGGAATGGCTGGTCTGCTTTTTGCGAACAACATCCTTCAAGGGATGACTTACTCCATTCCCAGATGCCGCATCTGGTACTGTAATTTTCCTCTGGAAATATGCAGGTATCGCGCTGCTTCGGACTTGTTTCCATCGCAATGATTTAGCGCTGCTTCTATCATTCTTCGGGAGTAAATGGCTATCTGCTCTTCAAATCCAGCTGCGGCCACAGACTCATTTCCATTGGCTCTAGGGGCTGCCGGAACCGAGATAGTTCGATTGGAAACTCGCATGGACTCCGGCACATCACCGGCTTCAATGCGGTCTGAGTCCAGATTGGCCATAATTCGAATAATGCAATTTTCCAGCTCTCGAATGTTTCCAGGCCATTCATATTCAACCATCATAGCCATGGCTTCATCGCTAAGCTCCGGACATTCCAGATCCATTTGATCAGAATATCGATTCAAGAAACCCTGAATCAGATGCGGAATATCCGATCGGCGCTCTCTTAATGGAGGGATGCGTACTTCAAAAACATTGATTCTATAATATAGATCTTCGCGAAATGTACCATCTGCAACCATGGACTTCAAATCCCGGTGTGTAGCAAATATGATTCGACAGGTAGCCAGTAGCTCATCCCGGCCCCCCAGACGCTTGTATTTGCCTTCCTGCAGCAGACGCAGTATCTTGGGCTGAATCTCCAGGGGCATTTCGCCAACTTCATCAAAGAACAGTGTTCCTCCATTCGCTTCTGCGACATGGCCGGCGTAGTCTGAACGTGCGTCCGTGAAGGCCCCCCGTACATGCCCAAATATCTGACTTTCCCAGAGGGTAATGGGCACCGCAGCACAGTTTATTGGAACGAACGGCCCGCCTTCTGGATGACCTTCATGGTGCAAAAGGGCTGCGATGAGCTCCTTACCCGTTCCTGTCTCTCCGTTAATTAATACAGGTTGCCGACGCTGGGCAATTCGCTTCACTCGTTCCACTGCAGCATGCATGCTTCGGCTGGCATATATTAAACTCTTGTCGCCCAGCTTTCGCTCCTCTGGCGCTGCATCAAAAATAGAGTCCGACTCCAGAATGGTTCTTTCCAGGCTGGTGGTGTACTGCCTCAACTCGTCCCGGGCATCTCGAATGGATTTAACCATGGAATTGAATGCCTTTCCCAGTTGGCCCAGCTCATCGCTTCCTTCTGCTCTTAGCTGAACACCCAGTTCCCCGCCCTGCACCTGATCCACGGCAGAAAGCAACGAATCCAGAGGCTTAAGCAAAGCCATTCGCATAAAATACAAAAGACCGGCTGTCAAAATCAGGAATGATAATAACATGAGGCCCACCCATCCCAGTAGATAATCATGTATCAAAGACCGATAGGACAGATAGGGAAGTGCTATCTCAGTGTTTCTTTCCTGATTCCAGAACAATACCTCGGGATGCAAACCGGGAGGGCTATAGAAGCCCCAGTAAAGGGTCGCACTGTTTTGATTCGTGCGAAGATACTCATTGTTCCGTTCCCGGATTTCCCCGGCGTACAGCGCCTCATCAGGTGCAGACTGGCCCTGGTATTCAGCCAACAGGCGAAACCCATTGTTCGCATATTCATTCTGGGCTGCAATATATAGTGAAGTAGTCATGATCTGGGCTGTACACAAGCCCAGGGCCAGAGCTACGGTGAGGATTCGCATACTCAGGGAAACTCGAAAGTCCGCATAGGTCACAAAAAATACGAAGAAGAAGAAGAATCCCAGGGTTGCGAAGCCTGCCATGCCAATACTGAAACCGGCTGCATCCAGTGTACCTACGCGATAGAGTGCCAGCAAGACCATGGGAACGGTAAGCTGAAGCAAATAGGCCAGTATGGCACTGATTGCAGCCAGGAGCCTCTTTCCGCTCAGTCGAAAGGCCTGCCACAGGCCGGTAACCAGACAAAATAGATTAAGCGCAAGAAGAAGAATGGCCACACTCTTTCCTGCAGTTTCTGCTTTTAAATCCCAGAAATGGCCGGAAAGTCGGAAGAATAGTGGAGCATCGAAAGTCTCGAAAAAGAACACTACTGCAACGCCAACAGCCAGAATTATTTCAGTCAGAAAAATGGCTCTCTGATAACGCTGCAATCGACTGGTTTGAAATAGTAAGAAGAACTGATGAAAGAATATGATTGTGCTCAATGTACTTGGGACAGTGACCCAGCGATGGTACGCTCCCAGGTTTCTGGTCTCGGCAGAAGTGTAGACCACCGCCGCATAGAAGATAGCCATAGATAAGAAGGCAATCTCCAATGAACGAAGGGCCGGTCCACGATTTCGAATCACCCGGCAATAGACCATGGCCACCACGCAAAAGAGCATTGCAATAGCGGTAGATAGTGTTATCGGCTGTAGATACATTTTGACCTGGGTATTTTCCTTGAGCCTGTAGCTCCGGCAAGATTGAGCAACTGAAATTTAAAAAATCCCCGGACAACTCGGAGGGGTTGCCGGGGTTCATTTAAAAGTTCATTCGCACCGACTGCAATCTGGTTTTGCCGACGGACTTATGCGGGTTGCCTGACCCTGTGGTCTTAAGAATACTCCATAAGACTTAACGAAGAAAGGACTGTAACCTCTGTTCGATATTGCGACGAATATCCATATAGAAAAGTGAGTAGTCCGCTACATGGTAGTTTTCCTTCTCTCCGCGTTTGGGACCGTATCCGGCTTCGTCAGGTACCTTTACCCATAGCATGTCACCCTGACAACGGGCACTGACCATGTTCCTGTCGGCCCGATCAAAATCAAAGTTAATGGCTCCCAGATGAGACGATGGATCTACAGTTCTGTCATCCATAGCCCAGCTGATCGGATTTATACAGATACCATCCGTGTATCGGGTCGCTGGAATCGCGAAGTCCTCTGGTTTTGATCCCCATTTTTTGGAGTTCCAGGAAATGTAACATCCTGTATCAGTGGCGCTCATACATGGCTTCAGTCTCTTAAACCTATCTGGCTTAACAGCCCAACCTGGAAGATAGGCAGCAACAAAGTTCGGATTCTTATTTGAATCCAGGTACTCGGCCAGCACATCAATCAGCAACATGGAACCCTGGCTATGACCGGCCAGAAAGAACGGTCTACCGTTATTATGATGCTTTAAATAGTACTGAAAGGCCTTAAGAACATCTTCTCTGGCTACAGAAAAAGCCTGTCTGGAGTTCGAAGTATTGTCCACAAAGGAATAGAGGGTAGCCTGACGATATCGCGGAGCAAATACCCGGGCACTTCCGTTAAACACGGAAGCCTGCAACTTTAATGGAGAAAGACCGTACACATTGACGCTTGCTGAGTATGGTGCATTCCAACCATCGGAGCTAAGATAGGTAGTGGGATGAACAAAGAAAACATCCGCCCGCGCAGTGGACTGAGAATTCTTCAAGTCAGTGTTTAAAGGAACATTGTCTGCATCATCTTCCATTTCGGGTAATGCAGCCCAGGCCTCTCTCTGTGAATAGTCCGGAGCCTCCGGTACTGATTCCATCTGAAAATCAGAAGATGGCTCAATCCAGAATAGTAGCAAAGTGGTACATTGACCGAGTAACAATATTGATAGAATCGGAATTATCCGTCGCAGCATTTTATAACCTCCCGTTCCGCCTGAAGCTGGATACGTTATCCGATTGGATGCAAAGATCATGCCTGGCAATGAACCAGGGCATATGAGATTAAGATAGGTTTTAGACTGTTACAGTGGCGAAGACCGGGGCAATCAACTGAAATCAATCGATTGCCCGGAGTAAGGCGATTGATTTCAATCAATACCTTCCGATGCCCCTTTCAGGCATTTCACCAAATGATTACCCGGGTTTCAAATGGAAAAGGCTGGCTCCCTGTTTCCTGGCTGTTTGTTCCAGATGCCAGGATCGATAGTCCAGATTGCCTGTATCGGTAGTTTCGAGGCATTTTAGAGCAATCTAACACCGCACGGCTTCAGGGGGCTTCCTTCCCCGCCCAGGACTCACTCAGATTGCCGAATGCTCCACTTTATCTGCGAAGCCCACTCTTCTTACCAACGCTGGCATGCATATTGCTTAGAAGTATCGGGCCCATAAAAATAAATCATGCGAGGGCCCGGGGGGAAAAATGATCAAAACTATAAAAAACAAAACTCAATGGATGATAGTTCTGGCTGTGGCCGGCATCCTGAGTACAGCAGGAACCCTGGAAGCTTCCAGATGCAGGACGTCTGGATGGTTCATAAAAACCACCAGTTGCACCTATCAGCAGACCAGGATCCAGGCAAGGCCAGGAATCTATAGAGATGTAAGGTTTCAGGTTCCAGAAGGAAGCCCACCTCCAGGAGGGTGGCCGGTAGTAGTAATGTACCAGGGCTCATTCTTCCCGGTTGAGTTTTCCAGAAACCAGCTGGCACCATTCGGTGGATACTACGAAGTGAAGGTAATAGAAAAGCTACTGAACAATGGTTTTGCAGTTATCGCTCCAGATGCAGGTATCGATCTATTCTGGGAAACCAATCTTCCCGTCATCTATGAGTTCACTGCTGACTACATATTCTTGAACAATCTGTTCAATGCGATTCGCAGCGGTCACTTTGGGCCTATCAATGACAACAAGAAGTTTGCCACCGGGATTTCTAGCGGCGGATACAATACAAGTCGAATGGCCGTCTCTTATCCGGGTGAATTCAAAGCTCTGGTTGTACAGTCCGGTTCCTATGCAACCTGTTCCGGACCTCTTTGCATTGTGCCTTCATCGCTTCCAAATGACCATCCACCTACCTATTTCCTGCATGGTTTTCTGGATCTGGTAGTTCCGTGGTGGAGTATGGATCTGTACTACGATAGGCTTCGCTCAGAAGGGGTGCCCACGGGTAGATACACGGATTATACAGCGGACCATGAGTGGTTCTCTGCATCACCTGGAAAAGTGTATAGCTGGTTCAATCAGTACCGCTAATTCCTTTCTCAATTGGACCTCTGTTCGCTCAGTTGAACAGAGGTCTTTACCTGCGTACGAGGGACTAACATGAACCTGGAAAAAATGAAATCAAGGCTGCCGAACTTAGAAATTCTCATCACCCCCGCTGCGAATCATGGACCATGGAGTCCAGGTCGCAGAAAAAGCGAAATCCGGTCATCATTCATTAAATCGATAATTACAATACTGGCCTTTCTGCTACTGAGTTGTTCCGAAAAAGAGTCCAGCGAGCCCTGCAGTGGCGACCTGGATCCAGCTGCGCTATCAACGATTCAAGGACTCTGGGCCCCGGATGCCAGAAACCTTCCCGATGGACTCAACGAGCGCGGCCAGACTCAGCTTCTTAAGAGTCGTATTCAATTCAGCAAAGCTGGATATGGTTATCATGCGGACGGCCGCCCCATCCATAGAGTTCCACTCAGCGGTCTTTCCAGAGACGGAAAAACAGTACATGTCTTTCTCAGATCTGGAAACGGCCAATGCGAAGAAATGAAAATTGAACTTCTGGATAGAAATTCCATTCGCTTAATTCTTAGCGAAGATTATCCGGTCATTCGATATAAACGGGAAAAGAATCATGAAACGCTCTAATATAATATTCCTTTCGATTTTTTCACTTAACCTGGCAGGACTGCTTCTTCTATTTCTATCCCCCTGCTCCATGGAGCCTGTGCAGGAACCCGACCAGGCGAGCTCGAATTATTCGGATTCCTATTTGGCCGCTTCAGAGGAGAACACCTTGCCTGAAGTCTCAGAACCCGAGGAATCGAAGCAACCGGAGCAGGCAGAGCTTGCACTGTATGAGATGGATCTTCGAATTCTGGACATTCACAATAGCGCAATCGAACTATACAGGCAGCGAACGACTCTAATTCATGAATTGTTTCAGAATCAAAACGTTTCAAATAGCCTGGTTCCAGGTTCCCAACCGGAAAACCAGATTGCCATGCACCAGAGAATGGATGAGCTGCAAGCTCTGGCCAGCGCTAATGAGCTGAGTCGATTAGAACAGATCGAATTTCTGGAGCTTCAAGTTCGAAAAAAGAAAGACCAACTTGCTATTCAGCGCCGAGTAGCCGGGCTTTATTCAGATCAAGCTCACCTGGGTCCGGAAGGCGATTATAAGAAACACATAAAAAATCTGGAGTCTGAGATCCAGCAACTGGAAGAAAAACTCAATCGAGTCCAGAGTTCCGGATATCGCATAGATTAAAATTACGTTTCCGGGCTGCAGGCAGCTGCAGCTTCGACAGCCCGAAACAGATCTGTGGCCCGGTACTCACTTCTGTCCTGCCCCTGTCCTGCGAACCAGTAAGGGTAACTCAGCTCCTTTCTGTATCATTCCTGCTTTTCTCTCATCTGTATCATTCATGCTTTTCTATCGTCGGTATGATTTTACCTGCTCATGAGTAACTGGGCTCAATGGATTTTCTTTTCAGAAAGACGTCACCTTTCCATCTGGCAGTGCGATTCTCTGCGACATCGAAACCGCGAATAATGGAATCCCTCAGATCTATAGCGTCGACCACTTCATCCAGAGCTCCACTTCCCAGGGCATCCTGGTCTGCCCGAAAACGAGCCCGGTAATCGTCTAGATACTCCGACCTGAGCTTTCGGGCTTCATGAATTCTTTCTTCGCGTAGTAGCTTCTGGTATTCCTTTTGTTTGAACAGTTCGAAGGCAGCTTCCGCTCCCATGACGGCCATAGTTGCATCCCGAAGGGCAATAGAGTAAATGCCTGGTCTGAGGAATCGACTGAATGCATGAATCTGTCGGCCTCCATAATTCTGACGCAGAACCACCGATACGATGGGAATACTGGAAAGCACATTTACGTCCAGGGACTCCCCACCAATTTGCTGGATTCGCAGTCTTTCCTGTTGCGTTCCAGGTAAGAATCCGGGTGCATTGGACAACATCAGCAATGGAAGACCCCGGACATCTATCCTTTCCACAAATTGACGAAACCTTTCTGTACCACGGGCATCCGGCACTCCACCCCGGACCGGCTGATCTGCGATTATTGCGATGGACTTTCCATTTAGCCTGGCTGTGGCAGTAATCAGGTTCGGCTCAGGCCTGGAATCCTGCCAGAACATCAGGGTCCGGGAATCCACAATACCGCGAAGTATTTCCTTCATATCAAATGGTTGCGATGCCTCGGGTAACTGAAGTTCCAATTCAGGTGGCGTCCCGGTTCGCATAGCAGACAATGCATTTATTTCGCTGATTCGCATAAAAGCACTGAAAATGCTGCTCTCCTGAAAATCCGCCGGGCTTTCTGCTTCTATGTCAGGATCCTTATCAGGACTGACCAGGATGATGGCCTCCGCATTCTGATTTAGAGCCACACGATTCAGGCCTTCCGGATCCAGCACCATATGGTATGTGGAGCTGCGAAGATTGGCACAGGTTCGCAGGAAATCCATCCTTGCCCGGATTCGCTCCGTAGCTTCCGTTTCCGGTCCAGGGCGATACCAGTGCTTGCCAAAAAAAAGGATTACTGGAAGGGCCAATCGATCCGCCGCTCTGAGAAGATCTCTGGCCTTATGGATGGCCGCAATAGATCGAATGCCAGCTTCTCCTGGACCCATGATCAAATACGGCTGACCTTGAATCCTACCCAGCCAGGCACCCAGAGCCCCCGCGGCGGAATAATTCTCCTTCAACGAGATCAACTCGCCGCCTGTGCAGAAATCCAACAATGCATGGGTAACATAGCTCCCGAACATAGAATCCGTTTGACCATTGTTTCTCAATGCAGCAGAATCCGGCAGCGAATACGATAATGACTTTTCCTTTTCTGGTTTTTCCGCGGTCCGCATCAGCCGATGAATTTTTCGAATCTCAAGTATTAACTCCGATTTGTCCCGCGCTATCCTATCAACTGTACCTGTAAATCCCATGACCGGAGCACCACCGATTTCGTAGTTCGTCAGATCTTCGCCGGTAACGCTACGAATTACATTGGATCCAGTCAGAACTCTAAAAGAACCCGGCTCATCGAGCATAACCTGGATCGGGGCCTGGGAAGAGCCGTATACATCCAATCCAGTTGAAGAGCCCATACCTACGGCGGCCAGAAAGAAGGATTCTGGCTGGATTTTTCCATCGGATTCCACCATGGATTCCACATCTGAAAGAAGTTCATGAATTTCCGGATCCTGGATCTCTGTACACCTTCGAAAGTATTCATCGTATTTCGGACGGTTAGAGGTCAGTGCATTAAAGAAGAACCCCTCGGCAGCACGATTTAATGCAATCATACCTTCTTTAATATTAGCGCCTGCACCATCGTTCCAGATATAGATAGGGGTATCCGAGAGATAGGCATAATGCAAAGAGGCAACATACATCTGACCTTCCAGATTTCCCGTTGCGCCACCATTAACCCGCGAATCCTTGATGTAGAATAGACAGTCCTGGTTATGCATTTCACCGGCAAACAACCTGCTCCCTATTCGCCTAAGCCGGTTCGGTAAATTGGCCTTCTGGTTTTCACCATCTAATTCCAGCATCGCTTCGAGACGAGGAAATCGAATTTCCCTGATCGTACCGGGGTCGAAGGTTTCTCGTGCCCAGATCTCTGGAGTCCACTTACCCTTTTCCAGCAATCCACGTGTGGCATCGTCAATGTCCGCCGAACCATTCGGATGCACCGGGTCCTCTTCTGGAACCATTTCCAGCCGGGCCTGGCCATTCAGTGCAGAGATTCGAAAGAGTCTGCGTTTTGTACTACCCGAATACTCCCTGGTTAAATAATCTGCGATTACTGAATCCACCGGAAGCGGCAAATAATGAACCACCAGCCTGCGAATCACTTTCATTATACTTTCGTATTGCGAATAGCCATGGATGGATCTAAAGTCCATGGCGGCAATCTGTCCATGCCCAAGTATATGTAACTTCCAGCGAACCGCTGGATAATCAGACTGCAACTTCTTTAGAGCTTTACTTGCAGACCTGGCAGCCCTTTCCAGATCCGGAATACCCGTATCGTCTCTTAAAACGGATTCTGCATTGGTGGAATCATCGTCCAGCCAGACCATACAGTAGCCCGGCTTTCCCTGTTTATGAACATATGTGGCCACATTCCGATGTCCGGAGTCAATTCGCACCCAGTTCTGTTCATACCTGGAATGCTCTGCACCGGAGATATCCCTTTGATCCAGATCTTCCTTCACAGAATCCAGTTCCAGAAGACGTTCAATCTCCATGCGTACGAAATCTGGCCATTCAGGTTGCAGGTAATTCTGGATCTGATTTTCACTAATAGGAAGTTGACCAGGATCTAAAGACCGAGAAGATTCCAATGGAACTTTTCGCAACAAGGCGCGGGCACAGCGAGCCAGCCCGGTATCTGTCAGAGAACTCTGTTTCTGCAACCGAACCAGAGCGAATTGCATTTCTTTATTTAAGGATACATCGTTCAACCCCTTTAAGAGGGAGACCAGAATACGCCGAATGTCCGGGAATTGTACTCGAGCCCGAATCATATGATACAGGGCCACTCTCTTCTCTGGCGTTCTTCCTGAATTCGCATCCAGGCCATACCGACGTAACATTCGCGCAGCCGCAGATCTAAAAAAAAGCGAGGGCTGGTATTCCGGATCATCCCAGTTTTGAATCAGTCTGTTTAGTTGCCCGAAGTAGGTCTGATCCTTTTCCTTTAATGGTGAAAATAAGAGGTCCAGTGTTGCAAAATCCTGGATCAATGCAGCCAGGCACTTCTGCTCATTCTCGTCTGGATTCCATTGCCGCCCGGACTGAATACTTGCATCCAGTAAATCTACAACAGGGCCATCCTGCTGATAGCCATGGATGAGTGTTCCAGTCAAATGCAGAACTTCCTCTGCTTTGATGGAAGGTTCTTCCATAAGAAAGAGCTCCTTCGGTCCGCTGAAGTAATCTGGCGGCGTAGCTTCTAATAAATTCTGCTTACCCTCGTCCGGCGAATCCTCTCCGCTTACGCGGAACAATTGTTCTCCCTCGGAGATCGATCTCCCCAGCACCAGACCATCCGCTGTTTTACCTTTAATCAATTTGTCTTCTTCGCCGTTTTCCAGCAGGAATTCTATCGTTCCATCTCTATCGGCCACAATCTGACATTCCATTTTCATGGCAGATATTACAAGTAAGCAGTCCCCTTTACGAACTCCAATTCCAGGTTGCAGCGAGTTTCCGTTTGAGTCCTTACCGAGTTGAACGAATGTGGCTGCAAAAGGGGCCCGCACGGTGCCTGGTAGGTCCAGTTCCGCTTCCGTGCCCACAGGCTCAATTTGCATCCGATAGTACCGAATACGGCGATCCCTCTCCATAATTCGAATAGACCGAAATCCGGCGCGATGATCAATTCGAACTGGGGAGCTATATCCATCTCGAATAACCAGAAGGTCATCCATAGAATCCAGTCTGTTTTGAACTTTCAATTCGCAGTATGGAGTACCATTCACGTATGCATAGTACACTCCTGTACCTTTCCGAAGAAGATCAACAGGAATGGCACCTCCTGCCATACGCACCCTGTATCCACGGGGCAATTTCTGAGCCTGGATTCGCTCCAGCGCATCACCCAGATCCTGGCATCGAAAGGTTTCTTCTAGATCTCTCTTTAGCCTGGATTCAAAATCTCCTACGGCCGCAAAGACTGCGGCCTGAACCGGATCCTTTTCTTCCATTCGCTGAAGCTCTTCATTCTGGGTCAGAATCAAGTTCGAATAGTTACCTTCCACAAAGGATGGATGTCGCACAATGGCCAGGAGCTGATCTACATTTGAAGTGAGTCCTGCAACATATAGCTCGCTCAAAGCCCTTTCCAGTCTGGAAATAGCTTCATTGCGATCCTTGCCCCGAACGATCAGCTTCCCGATCATGGGGTCATAGTCTGGAAGCACTCGGTCTCCCTGACGAAATCCAAAGTCGCAGCGAACACCATTGAAGGTTGGAAGATCCAGTTCGAGAATTCTTCCAGGTGCAGGCGCGAAATCATTCCAGGGATCCTCCGCATAGATTCTACATTCAATGGCATGTTCCTTCTCTGCAAACCTTAGCCGGAATACTCTTTCGTATGGAATCTCAATTTCCCTGCCATCGTAGTAGAGTAACTGCCATTTCGCCAGATCTATCTGGAGCGATTGGTCCGTTACTGGATATTCTACCTGTAACCGGGTATTCATCTCCAGAAATCCGAACTGGCCGGTATTGGCATCCAGAAGAAATTCCACCGTGCCAGCGCCACCTCCCTCGCGATAGCCCGAGCAATGGGCCATGGTTTCCGCCTCCGCCAGAAGTTTCAGCCGGGTATGGTGATCCAGGAAAGCATCGCCGGACTCTTCGATAATCTTCTGATTTCTGCGCTGAACGGCGCATTTCCGAATTCCGATGGCATGTCCGTTGAAAATCTGAACCTCAATGTGCACCGGTACTTCCACCAGCTTTTCCAGGTAGCAATCGCTATTTCCATAGTTCTGCTGACCGATTCGCCTGGCAGACTCCAGGGCCCGGGAAAGCTCAGATGGATGTTCCACCGCAAACATCCCTTTACCACCTCCACCGGCATCAAGTTTCAATATTACAGGAAAACCTATCCGCTCTGCCTCCTCTTTCGCATGATTTTCATCTTTAAGGATGGCGCTTCCTTCGAACAGAGCCACACCATTTTCTCGCGCAAGTCTGCGAGCATCGATCTTATTGCTCACGCGACGCATGGTCTTTGATCCTGGGCCCATGAACATTAGCCCATCGTTCGTTACCGAGGATACATCCGCATCCTGGTTCAGAAAGCCAGGATGCATTTTAGAATCCGCGGAGGGCGATTTTTCATGCTCATCCAGTGGAAATTCCGTTTCGTTATTGGCTTCCTCCAGAGCTTCCACAAATCGAAAGTCCTCGGATAGGAAGCCGTACCCTGGGTAAATTGCATTGGCACCGGTTAGTTTTGCAGCGGCGATGATGGTTGCCGGGTCTGCATAGTTTCGTGCTTCTCCGATGTAGACAACCTGATTGGCAAATTCAAACCAGGATTGCTGCCGGTCCACATCCGTAACTACAGCGACGGAAGGAATCCCTTCCTCTTTAAGCAAGAAGAAGAATCTTCGAGCTATTTCACCTCGGTTGGCTACAAGAACCTTCTGCAGTCTTCCCTTTCGTTTGCCCACGGTGGGATCGGTGCACACCGCAGGGTTCAGAACCCTTAGATTTTCCAGAGCAACGGCAATTTCCTTTTTCATACCATTCTCTCCATGGAAACCTGTGCGATTGCATAATCTACAGAGTGACTCAATGATACTCTGCTTCTTAGTTCATTTGATCTCACGAATTGATCGGTTTGGCCGCTAAACTGGAAGAACGGTCTGCCATACTCATCCTTACAGATAGATGCTTCCCGGTATTGAAAGTTAAAGGCAGCCGGGCTGCTGATTCTTGCTCCATCCAGTGCCTTTAAACAGGCTTCCTTCGCAGCGTACCGAACAGCAAATCTCTGAGCCTGCTGCTGAGGGGCTGCATTCATACAATAATCGAATTCTAAGTTCGAAAAGTAATCCTTGAAGAAGGAGGTACCCGGCTCTGCCAGAGCTGCTGCAAATTCAGGTACATGCACGATGTCGACTCCAATCCCGTAGATCATTTCGCCACCTCCCTGGTTTCGAAACGACCTTCAGTAGCATTCCAGCGACTATCGGAATTCAGTAGCATTTCTGCTTCTTCGCTTAGTTCCCGGGGTTCTGGAACCCTTCGCACAAACAGGGGATTCTGTAACCCGGTTCTCATTTCATGAAGTCTTCTCACAATTGAACGGGATCGTTTCTGTAATTTGCTTCTATATAGCTTTTTCTCTTCCTGAGTCAAAAAGCTTTCAAACAACACTCCGGAGATTAGCAGGCCCATGGCCCCCACATGTCCAAATCCCAGAGTACTGAAAAGACCGGCTTTAATTCTACCTTCGCCCAGATGAATCGTTTCATCCGTAAAAAGTAGATGCGAAAATTCGTTCATGGCCCGGTCCACGTTTTGAAGGCTACGGTTCCCGGGAATTATGCCTGAGTGCATGCATTGTAGCAAACCTATCATCTGCCAGCTGGCCGCCCCGGCCTTGGAATGCCCTGTGTAGGACTTCTGCGACACCACCGGAAGTGGATTTCCGGGATGCCGACCCAGCTGTTTCTGTATTGTTTCGTGGAGACGGTTTTCGTTTACATCGTTCGCCTTCGTGGATGTATCATGTTTGTAAATGACACCTATGTCATCCGCACCCAGTCCGAAATTTGCAAGCGCCTCTCCCAGCGGGGAACGGCTCTGACAGGTATCACTTGCAGCCGGGCCAGATACTTCATTTCCTGTCTTTATATCAGAAACGCTTGAATGCGCTGCTTTCGCCTCCGGTCCCGCTACGGACTCCCGGGCTATGGAAAGCAATCCCTGACCGGGGGCTGGAATGGACATATGTAATCCATCTGAATGGGTAGCTGACATGCCCACCATGCCATACACCGGCAGGCCCATTTCGAATGCCAGGTCTCCCCGGGCCAGAAGTAGCAACCCTCCACCATGACTTTCAACGAATCCCCCTCTTCTAGAATCGTTGGGTCGTGACATTCTTGCCGGCTCAATCCCTCGGTCCAGCATCTCATTGGTCTTCGCAGTGGCTTCCATATCGCCAAAGCCAATCATTCCCTGGGCACTTATTTCATCGAAACCTCCGGCCATCAAAAACTTGGCCTTTCCGGACTGAAATAGATTCATAGCCATGTCCAGAGATACCCCTCCAGTGGCACATGCAGCTACTGGAGTTTGTATGGGCCCGGTTGAACCCAGGTAGGCTGTTACTGCGTAGGCTACAGTTACGTTGATTAGAGTTTCCTGCAATGCATCGTTCTGTCTTGTGCGATTGAGCAAATGATCTGTGAAAACCGAGTTCAGCCTGGAAGTGCCTCCCAGGCCCCCTCCCACTGTGCTGCCTGCATCCGATGGATGAATGTATTCGAAGAGCTCCGACGGTTCCATGCCGGCCTGCAAAAAGGCCTCCGCTGTGGAAATAAGATTAAACAGAGTCACCCGATCTACCTGTCGGATCAGCTCCCTGGATAAACCGTAACGCTCCGGATCCCATCCATCCGGGATCTGTCCGGCCACAAAGCGGTCCAGTCCCACACTCTTAAGCACTCGAATGGTAGTTCCTGCTTTTCTGCGTATAAACCAGCGATCCTTTTGCGAATCATGATAGACATCTGTGTCCTCTGGAAGAGCGTCCTGAAATTCTCTGCCTTCGCCTTCATCGGCCACAGGAATATAGAAATCCTCTTCCAGAACAATTTCGGAATAAACTGGCTGATGGCCAGGATCAAATCCAGTCACCTCCGGGTTTACTAATCTAATTCCGGTGCCGCTTCGAAATCGATCTCCGTATTTTCGAGAAACTTCCGCTGCGTTAACAATTTCTCCTGATTCCGTATCGACCCAGAAGTAGCCTTCGCCCGTATTCTTATACTCAATCAGTCCCATGGTCCAGGCAAGCTCCACCGAAGCTTCCAGAGAAAGGTCCCCTCCTTGCTCCAGCTCCCATCGAGTCCTGGTGCTACCTCCCGGGCTCACTTCACCGAATCCAACCACGCATACAATGTCCTCCAGTGACAGGTTGGATTTAATTTCCGTCTGTTCAACCGGTCCGAGCGCTATACTGGAACTATACAGTTCCAGAGGTTTCACCGTTCTTACCGACTGTTTCTCCTCGATGTTCAGTTCGAGGGCATAGAGAGCTCGAGCCCTGGTAGATTTTCTTAGAAGCTCTTCGCGAATGGATTGCACTTTTTCGCGGAGTCCGGTAAGATTTGTTAGTCCACCGGTCAGATCTGCCATCAAGGGCGATGGATCACTCCAGGCATTGAAGCCCATTATACTGGTTATCAGCTCTGCCATTTCCTGACTGTGAAAGGTGCGAATCCCATGTACTTTTTCCATCTCAGGGGCTACCACATCGTTCAGTGCCATCAGGCCTGTGCTTCGCACCCAGCCGATTCGCACAGCTTTCAATGAACAATAGCGTCCCCACTGTTCGTATTCCGAGTACCACTTTCGCAACATCACTTCCAGAGCCAATTTCGACTCAGCATAAAGTCCATCTTTGCCGAAGGCTCCATGGTTTGGTGACAGAGGCAGAATAAACTGAAAAGGTCCCTTCAGAAATCGCTTCCTGTACTGCTCCACCACTTCAGCAAGCAAAGACTGAACTCCCAAAAGCATAACTCGAATACCGGCAAGGCTATCTGGTCCTACAGAAGCCAGGTCCCCTTCCTCCCCTATGGCTCCAAAGGGCAGAATAGTATCTGGTATCCAATCCTGGTCAAAGCAATACTCCACCAGATCCCGGATGTCTGAAAGCGAGCCCTGGGAAAAAGGGATTACTATTAGGCTGGAATCCTTTGAAGCAGAGATCTGATACACATCCTTGTAAAACTCCAACCGATCATCCGAGTAGGTGCTTGTTCCCAGAATCACCGTGGCGCCGGAACTGAGTAGATTTCGCACTATATCAAGAGCTATTGAGCCCGGACCAGCTCCGGTCACCAGGATGCAACGACCGGACAGGTTCATTGGATTGCTTGATGATGGTAATTGTTTCAAAAACTCTTCAACTGAACAATCATAGTCCTGAAAGCTCTGGCCTTCATCATTGCTTCGTCGAAAGGATGCATGGCCGGAGTCAAAAAGTTCCGGAATTACATTTCCAGGCTCTTCGATGGATCGCAGGTTTAGACTTCCGTCCCTGGATATCTCGGTTTCGCATTGGATCCGTCCGTGTATAGAATAGTATCCGCTGCTGGCTATCTGTAGATCCTCTTTGAGTTCCTGAACTCTAATCTCTACATCTGGATTTCTATGGTGGGCCTTACGCTCCATGTAGCCAAGCAAGGATTCAAGACTATCTGCACAGCTGCGGCTCTGACGCTTCAGGCTTTCGCTGAAATGGGGTCGATTTCCGGTCATTAGTTCCCAGAATTCGCAATAAAGATTCTTACGAATCCAGGGCAGGGGGTTGTCGAAATGAACTACCTTCCGAGAGTCAAACCTTGATTCCAGTATGGACTTGTATTGTTTACCATGCTCTTTGTCGCTTGTTACGGAAGCATTTGCCAGAGTTGTTCGATCCTGAACGATGAGTGGCTCAAAGGGATCCTGTCCCAGTAGTTGCTGGCTTGTAGCCCGAATCAGTCGAGCAAAGCTACCTTCCAATCCAAAGTACCTGGCTTCCAGTTCCGCCAGAGCGGCTGAATCCACGGCCACTGCTCCTGTCCGGGAATCATCGCTCTGGATTTGAATTCCCTTTTCCTGGGCAAGGCTGTGCAGGGCCTTTTCCAGCCATTGATCGGCCTGATCTTTGCTTGAGAATCTCTTATCCACAGGCAGAGAACCCAGATTTCCATCCCGGATGGACGGACCACTGCGGGCCATTAATGGAAACCTCACAGTTGCCAGAATGATTAAACCTTCTGGCGCAGACTTTGATCTAAGAAATTCCAGCACTTCCGGTCGATTTCGCCCGGGGGGCATAAATTCTTTTAGAAAATTCTCAAATGCAGCTCGAAGATAAGGCCCAGGTCCACCGTAGGAAACCTTTCGCCTCAATAGATCAATTACATCGCTGAGCCTCTTTTCTTGAACTCCTTCCAGTTCAGATGTATTGAACTCAGACGCCAGATCTGCAAGAACCTGATTTCTCTTACTCGAATTACCTCCGAAGATTTCATCAATGGTTTCCGATTCCTGAATTTGTTCTGCTCTAAGCTCAGCCTTCCAGGCAAGAAGCGCAAAAAGCCCCTCCTTCGCATCCATCAATTTTCCAGGATCAGCGCTTTCAGACTGAATTTGTTTTGTCCCTTTCTCGCTTAAATCCTTCGCGTCAGGTTCCTCTTGCCCCACAGATGCTGATGGGCGGCTTACCTTTGACTCCGGCTTATCGCTTTGGCTGATTTCCATTTTCGTTTCAGATTCAACCGGTGCCTTCGCCTCGTCCAACTCCGATTCAGACCGAGCAATTGCCGATTCGGCGGACTCTTTACTTCTATGGTCTTCGTAAAGATCAAATGCATCTTCCATTCTCTGGAAAACCCGGGCTTCATCCTCTTCTACGTGCAGAACCTCCACAGCATGAGGCAGATCCATTTGTTTCAGAGTCTGACGTGCCATACCGGCCAGGTCCCCCCTTGCTCCGATATCGATTACTCGGCGAATACCCTTTTCCTGAAACAGATAATCCTGGGTTTGAATCCACAACACTGGCTGCGCGAACTGATAAGCCAATAGCTCAATTAGCAAAAGCTTTCTGGCCTCTGCCAGAGGGATGGAACTATCCTGGATTTCTCTTATCGCAGAGGAACCGGTCTTACTCTGCACAGCCCTTAAGAATTCATCTGTCAGAGTAAAGGGTTGAGCTACCAGGTTGGGAATATAGCGTCCGTCCAGTGTTTCCAGACCGTTAACGGAATTCAGGTTTTGCTGAAGCACTTCCCGGAACGCTGAAACTCCCGGCAATAGAATACTTGAATGAAAAGGTACATCGATTCCCGGAATTCGCACAAAGGTCTTATGACCTCCGGATACTTTCCGCAAATCAGCCTCCAGTGCTTCAATAGCATCAATGTGTCCTGTGACTGAATACTGACGATCTCGAATATTGAAGTTTACAATCTCCAGGGGCTTATCCACTTTAGCCCGCGTTTCAGCCACCAGTTCTTCAATTCGCATTTCTGAAAGTCCGGCCTTTTTGTTTCCCAGAACCACAGTCATGCGATAGGGACTATTTCCATGCTCGTCGCGCTCCACCAGAGACTGCATCGTAAGACCACGATGGTATACGATTCGAATAACCGATTCCAGCGGAAGTATACCCTGACTGGCCAGAGCCGCGTACTCTCCCAGAGAATGTCCGGCAAAGCAAGCATCCCGGGATAACAAGCCGTTTTCTCTGAGGATAGCCCAGTCTGCCATGGCTTTGGCAACCAATCCGACCTGAGTGAACTGAGTAAGATTCAATACGCCCTTTGGGTGTCGGAATTTTTCATGCCCAATGCGAACCTCCTCGGGATTGTTTCTAACTATGTCCAGGATGGAAAATCCAAGCTCCTCTGTTGTTACCACTTCTGCTTGATCCCAGACTTGCCGGGCGGATGCGTACCGGTCATAGAATGCCATACCCATTCCCTGGGACTGAGACCCCTGGCCGGTAAATACATAGGCCGTGGGCACCTGCTCTATGGTTGCCTGTCCCAGGTATACCTGAACTCCACTCTCGGTTATCGCCTCCACTCTAAGGTTTTTCCTTCCTCTTGAGTTGGACACATGATAGGTGCGGATGAAGAATTCCTGTCCCGGGTGCAGGGGCGCCTGAAACTGAGATTTGAGCGAAGTAACCCTGGATGCATCCCCGGCTGCCACATTTCGCACCAGAGAGTCCAGGATTCGCGCAGATGTCCACATGCCGTGAACTATGGGACTGGAGAACCCGGCCTCCAGGGCCATATGCGAATCCAGATGAATTGGATTCAGATCACCGGAAGCATTTGCATAATCGTTCATGCTTGATGGGCTCTCATCTTTTTCAGAGTAGATCAGTACAGGCTTTTCCAGGGTCACTTCTTCGGAGCTCACCGGAAACAGATTCAGTAGCTTTTCCAGTGGACTGTTTTTACCCTTCCAGTCCAGGTTCACTCGACCCACAGGTAGTCCCTGTTGATTCAATTTTCCTTGCACAATCCAATGGGAAGTTCCATCCACCCGGCGCTTAATAATGGCTTTTTCTGGATGGATGGAGACTCTCCAACCAGGTCCGATTGTTCCGCATTTAAGAAAATCCAGGCCCCTTAAAAATGAAACCGATGCATCGTCTGGCGGTAGAAATTCCAGAGTTTCAGGCCGGTATATCTCTGTATTCTCAGTTGGCGCTTCGCCGCGAATCAAGAATCCAGAAACGAAGGATAGAATCACATCCTGCGTTTGATTTCGCAGTTCTCCTCGGATTTGAACTTCTTTGCCACTTGCGTTCCAGAGGATTCGCTCTATCCGGGCTCTTGCCTGCACCCTTTCGCCGGTTTTCCATTGAAAGTATCCCTTACCCCATTTGAACTCTTGAAATAAATGCACAAGTTGCATTACATCGCCGGCTGCTTCGGGCTCGAATAGGGAGCGAAGCATGGGTTTCCAGCCAGCCACGATGGCGAAGGAACTCAGAGCACTGCTCTGTCCGTCCACAGCTGCGCGAAACGATTCCAATTGCCTGTCATCCAGGATAAATGAGTACTCCTGGCCTCCGGGGCTAGCTTCTTGCAAGTCCCAGAGAGATTGATAAAAATCCTGGGAGGTTTTTACAGGAGAGCTGAGTTCCAGAAATCGGGCCCAGGGAAGCCCACTATCCTGAAATTGACGCAAAAAGGCAGGACCACCAGACAGAGGAAAGCGGCGAAACAGTATTGAATCACCTTCCAGACTGAGCTCTGCCATAACATGCTTTTTGCCTCTGACTCCGGTTCTATAGGCGGTGAGCGCAACCAGGCTACCATCCTTTCCAAGATCCCAGCCCAGACTCATCCCTTCCTCGAGAGCAAAGGCCTGCGGTATTGTAGAGAGTATCTTTTTATGACCTCGAACCACGAAACGAGCCTTTAGAAGAGTGCAAAGTATGCCCCTGCTTTGAAGACACAATTCGGAAAGCTTATCCAGTCCGTCTGCGATTGCAGCGTGGGCGGTTTCAGATTCTGAGAGATGGAGTACTTCGTCGGAAGGTTTGCTAGATGCGAAGACCGCCTGCTCAAAGCTCTTGAGTATCTCTACGACTGGCTCATTCGCTTTTTGAATTCCTGCAACTGCAACTGGTCCAGGAATCCAGGCGCACTGGTCTGGATCAACTCCTTCGCAATGGGAGTACCAGAGAGAATCCGACCGATACCATTTCAGAAGAGATTCATCCAGGTAAGGAATAAAATTTACCGGCTTACCCGGTTTACGACAAACCTCATAGAAATATTGCACATCTTCGGGAAGTACCGGGAGATCAGAAATGCCCGGATGATCAGAGCGAAGTGATTCAATAAAATCAGCAGGACTATTTGAATCGCGCTGCAGAACAGATTCCTCTTCGGTCTCAGCAAATCTACTCTGTACTCTTTCCAGAAGATTATGAAATCTATCTCTAAATGAGACATCGATAAAAGGCTCATCTGGCCAGAGACCTTCCGGAGCCTTTAATCGATCACCGGGGGCAGTAAGCTCCAGAAACCTGCGAAGCATCTGTTCATAAGTCATTTCCTCGACGTCACCAAAGTATGGTTTCACCGTTGCATTTAAAGACTCAATAATGCGAAGGCGATTTTCGGCGATTATTTGATTCGCTTTCTCTCCACCGGCATCGGACAGAAGCTTTTCCAGATAGCTGGAAGTAGCAGACCAATGATTGGAAGCGTAATAGATATCTGCCCCCAGACCGGAACGACCGGAGACCACATCGGAACCTTTCTGATTCTTTCGAACATCAGACCAATCGCTTCCGGACAGATTGACCAGTGCTTCCTTAACAGTATTGCTAGTGGCCGCCTCCCTGGCTGCCATCAGTCGGGTGCCAAGAAAGACTCCATCCACCGGCATGCATGTCTCTGACCAGGTCCCCTGTAGCCATTGATTGGCCTGCTCCGGACTATGAATCCCTCCCCCCACTGTAAGGATTACATTCTCTCTGGAGCGAATCCTCGAATAGTTTCGCTCGATTAGTTCCTCAAGATTCTCCCAGCTATGATGCCCGCCGGCCGCTCCACCTTCTACCTGCATAATGAGCTTTCGTTCCGGTTTTTCAGCTGCGATTTCCAGAACCTGTGCGATCTGCTTATGGGTGCCTGGCTTAAAGGAGTTAATACAGATACCGACGGATTCCAATCCGTCCAGAATTTCCAGAGCTTCTTTTTTGTCCGGAATACCTGCAGATATGGTTACTCCATCGATGGGATAACCTTCCTGTTTTAGTTTGCGCACCAGAGGATACTGCAGATTCCAGAGATAAGCATCCAGATACAGTAGATTGACAATAATTCCCTGACCGGACGGTAATTGATTTGCCTGACGCTGAATTCGCTGTCTGAATATCGCCTCCGTTACCTGGCCTCCTCCGGCCCACTCTACAATTCTTCCTTCGCAGGCAGCAGAAAGCACAATATCAATTTCTGCAGTAGTAGGCGTCATACCACCGCCAAAAATAGGTGGCCTTCCGGTAAACCTGGAATACGCGTTCAATGCGATGCAACTTCCATCTGGAAGTTTACCCTGCACTGGGGCATAATCCTTCCAGGGCCTGGTGCGGCGAAAAGATCCGTTTATCAGTTTATCAATTCCGGATTTCTTATGTAAACCTGGTTGAATCGCACCCACCGGCTCCAGATAGGGCCTACTTATGGCGCGAATGCTTTCCCCGGGACCAAAGCTAAGACAGTAAGAGGCCCCCAGACCGGCTGCTTTTTGCATCAGTCTGTGCCAATCCACCTTTCGAATAGTCGAAGCTTCTACCACATATTGTTCCAGATCACCTACTTCCTGCAGATTACGGCCATTCAAAGGATCCAAAACCGGAATCTTGAGGTTCTGACCTTTTAAATGCAGTCCGATTCGCCCCACATCGTCGGCCAGTCGGTCCACTGCTTTTTGCATAAAAGACGAATGATAGGGGCCAGAAACATTGAGGAAATCCAGAGCATTGGCCAGGTCCTCATGCTTTCTCGACAGGTACGAAGCAAATCGCGCCATGGATGCAGTATGACCGGAAATAATAAAAGAATCTGCACCGTTTCTTAGACCAACCTCTAACGGTATTTCTATTCCGTTGAGCTTCTGAAAATCATCCAGCACGGTATCCAGACGCTCCGGGCTTTCGCATCGAATGGAAGCCATGGGAGTAGGTCTTGGTCCCTGCCAGCCAGAAAGCAAATCGTGCCCCAGTTTCACTGGAGCGAAAGCTTCTCTGGTGCGATACCCCTGCCAGAATAGTAAACGGATCAGATCCGAGAATGCTTTGAGAAAGTCCGTTCCTTCCAGACCCTGGGCAACCAGCAAAGCTCCATGAATGCCCTGGGAATGACCCACCGCAGCCACGGTATTCTGTAGCAATGAGTTCTGATCGATGCCTGAGTTCAGGAATCTGAGGTAGTGAGCTACTTGAGTCGCCAGGATCAATGGTCCGGAGTACACACCCTGGGCCAGTGCCGGTTCATTGGTTCGAATGGAACCTTCCAGCCAGCTCTTTAGATCATAGCCCAGACTGAACCATTCCGGATTCAATTGCCGGGCATCGGAGTATTCCTTGTTTAATGTTTCAAATAAACAGTTAAAGAATTCCCCCAGTTCTGGAGAATATTGCTGATATACCTGCTTTAGTTCTCCTAGATAGCCGGCCCCCTGGCCGCCAAACTGAATTAGAAAGGAGGCCTGCCCCTTTTCAATTTCTCGGGTTAATGTATTCGATTGAATTTGTGCTTCTTTCATGATTCTTTCCGTGTCAAAAGAATCATTGCATGCTTTTAATCTGCAACTCAATGGTCCAGGCGAACATTGATGGGATGCGACAAATGATTGGTTAACTGCGCCAAAGCACTGTTTCGATTAGGGATTGGGGCCTGGGCGCATTTCGCGACTATCGTAATGCGATTTCTAACTCTCAGAAAATTGGCTGTATTACGAATTCGGGGGATGGATCCTTAGAGGCATTACTAGAAATACGAAGAAAGGAACAAGAAAACTGTTGGGGACGTTACTGTTCTTTCAAAGTCTTTCGGTAGGAACCGGGAGTAGAACCGAACCAGCCCTGGAATGCATGCTGAAAGGAACTTGCATCCGAAAAACCTAAAAGATGAGCAATTTCTATCATTCGGATATCTTCTTTAATATAATGTTGAACCAGAGTCTTTCGTGTTTCTTCCAGAAGATCCCGAAAGCTGGTTCCTTCTGCCTTTAGCTTACGCTGAAGAGTACGACGATCCATAAAAAGCTGATCCGCCACATCATCAATACCGGTCTTTCCCTCGGGAAGGAGCCTGAGTAGCAATTCCTGCACTTGGTGCCCCAGACCGGTGCGTACTTCCAGTTGCTGTAGAAGTTGTTCAGCTCTGCCTTCCATATATCGCTGAATATAGGAGTTGGCCGTATTCAATTCACAGGATAAATATTTTCGATCCAAAACCAGCCCAGTATCAGGCTGCTTGAACTTGATTTCCGTTTGAAAGATTTCTTCGTATTTCTTCTTATAGCCTGGATCCGCATGTGCGTATCTAACCTCGTTCAGCTCGATACGTTTGCCGGTAAATTTCTTGATATAATGGTAGCATTGAACCGTATAATGCTCGGACATCCAGCGGTTCTGGTGGGCCACGGATGTGTTAATATAGTGAATACCGGCTGTTTTCTGACCTTCTCTAAATTCAAAGCGATCTGTCTCGCAGACCAGACGGGCAAATCTAGCCCAGTGACGAAGTGCTGCTCGCAAATTGGAACAGAGCATTACGATGTGGGTCACAAAGTGCATTTGCGAATCCCCGTAATGAGAAAATAAATCCAATCCCAGAGAGGGGTTATCGGTGCGCTCCACAGCCAATTGCCATAGATCCAGGCATTGGCGCAGGCCAATTCGCATATCCGGATCATCGAAGGAGAAGTCCTGCAGCCCAATATTCTGGCAGATTTCCTGCAACTCCATGCCATTCTTCTGTAGAAGTGCAATGAGAACTGGATTGACCATGGATGAGGTGGTGGGCTGCACGCTATGCTGAGAATTCTTTTCGTCGCTTGAAATGGCCTTCATAGAATACCGTGAGAGCTTAACCCTGAATGGGGCCTCACATCAGTAAACCAGAAAATCCAGAGACGATTAATGCCAGCTTCGTATTTGCTCAACCTACGCTAACGGGATTTGCTTTGCACTTGATGACTCAAGATTTCGGACAGACCGGCTGCCGCTTCTGCACTCATACGAACGTTGGTTCCGCCCTTTACGAGCCCATCGGAATCCACCAGGAGATGACGAATCTCCACTTCGTAGTTCGTAGCGCGCACCTGAACAGTGTTAGAATAGAATTCACCAAGCTGCAATTCATTGCCGGCAGAATCCCTGGGAAATTTTAGTCGAGTGGTCTGATTCTTCTTCATGATTGATCCTCCCACTCTATGTGTCTTGAGAAGCTGTTCCGTTCGAAAAAAGGAACCACCATCGCCCCTGAATTGGAAAGTAATTCATACTGTTTTGCTAAATCTCCGGGCCATTTTCAGTTTACCTGTTCCTTCTACTTGCTCATTCGGTTTTCTTCTGCGCGCTTCCTGGCTTCTTCGATCAACTCCCAGTCCGGCTCTTTCTGCCACCATTTGCGATTGTTCGGCCAATCCTTCAGATCCACCTTCTCCAGGTTGGGACTGTTCGCAAGGATCGCTTCCATTAGATCACCACCACTGACGACGCCCACCCCGAACTCCAGGCTTCTTTTCGGGTCCTTGCTCCGCACCTTCACTATGCCTCCCAGGGCAAGGGCTTTATGCACGGCGACGATCTCATCGTAGTTGATACGGACCCAGTGTCGGAAAATCCGTTTACCTTCAATACCCTCTGCATCGCGCATTACCAGGTTTGATGTTTTAAACAATCCTAATAGGAAATCTCCGGTAAAGATAACCCCTCCCGCACCAAAAACGAAGAATCCGAAGGTCCAGAAATTGGTCGGCTCCCTTATGAAATTGAGCGCTGAATGATAGATAATCGCCCAGCCCAATCCGAAAAACCATACAGAAACCACCGTTCCTACGATCAGGGAAATAGCGTTCCCGCCCACATTTCGGTGTCTTGCCGGTCTCATTGTATTCTTGGCCATGCTACCTCCCAGAATGCATCGTTCGCCAGGTCAAAGGGCATTGGCGTTACTGTGCCCTGAAGCCAATCGTTTGCCTGTCTTCCTTTATAAGAGTATTCGAATCGGGTCAGAGGCGCCGACCCTCGCGTTCCATAGATGCCAAGGGCCTGACTTCCCATGCCAAAGCCAGCTTGAATGAGTGTTCGGGTGAACCTTTCACTGCCCATTCCCCAGCCGTGTTCAGGCATTGTCTGATAGATCTCGTTTAATCCAAGGAACGCACCATTCCCAATAATCTTCCCCGTATCGTTCAACAATCGAGTACCACCGATAGCAGAAGAACCAGCGCCGGTAAAGAATCCCTGGCCAAACGAACTATAGGCATCACTCAATGTATATTCCTCGCCTTGCATCGATGCAACTGTCATGTCCAGAGGAATTTTTGCCGCACCAGACGTTGCTCCGTTGATGGCCATGGAATTCAGAGTATATTTGTTTCTATAGACTTTGTTAAGGATGGCTCGTCCGGGTGCCGTGCTGCCAATCCTGGCTGCCATGCTGGATTTTCGGAACTTGTTGAATGCTCCCATTCCCAGGCGCAACTTATGGGCATTACTTCCCAATCTGGCTGCCTTATAGCCACGATAGGCCAACTTTCCTGCTGTAAATGCCTTCATTGCTCCCAGGGTTATCAACTCCGTGGTTACCATTTCCGCAATTTCATAATGAACCATTCCTCGTTTGTACCGAGTCTGAATCTCCGCACCCAGGATCGCACCAGTTTCCAGTCCATTTCCTTTTAGGACAGTGGCTATCTTCGCTCTAAGCCTTTCCTTTCGATCGGCAGCCTTTTGATCGAGCCTGGCTTCAAAAGCTTTCTGCTCTCGGGTTATCTGATCCCAGGATTTGTCGTTAACAAGGTATTTAGTCCTCTGAATGCCTTCGCGGAGCCAATATTTTAAGAAGCGTTCCGTCCCCTTGAATCGATCCTTAAAGCCATGCGCCTGGAAGCCTTCACCCAGATCGTATCGGTCAAGAGCCTCCTGCATGTGCTTTCTATAAATCAGATATTCCTGGTAACTTCCTTTGCCAAAGCGTTTATTCATGGATTTACGCAACCTATCTCGCATTCGCTCTTTTAGCTGATAGGCATGGGATTGGCCCACTTTCGCAGGTGCATAAATATTCGTACCCTGGTAAAGAAACTCTGTTTTCTTGGCTCCATAGTGCTTGTGCATTTGTTTTGCACGCACAATCCGCGCCAGAGGATGGGAGGAATCCACGCCTACTGAATCGCCACCTTCCTTGATACCACTTTGAATCGCTCCAAATGTCTCCCATGGACCCGGCTGCCTGCCCACTGTATCTGGTGCAGGTCCGGTCATTAGATCAGACCATTCTTTGTCCATTGCACCCAGGTTTTGAAGATTCTGTTCACTGAGCACCCGAGTTGGATCGCCACCGTATTTACGGATGACCAGTTCCGTTGCCTCTGCCACGGACATGCCGGCAGCCTGGGAAAGACGATCGATTTCAATGTAGCATTCCTCTTGAATGTTTCTATCCCCATGCTTGACTATTTCCGCAGCAGCCACATCTGCTGCAGAACTGAGCTTACCTTCCCTGGAGGATCTTCCCAATTGGCGGCTTCTAACCTTGATTGCTTTACGAACACTGGCTTTTCCATATGCTTCATTGAATCTCCTGGCCAGTTTCCGGGCCTTTTCTTCGTCCCTGGTTGCTCCCAGAAAAATGTCCAGTACCGTTTGTTTTCCCGATTCATCCCTGGTCCTCTTCGCTTCCTTCCAGGCTTTTCTAAGCCTTTTCTCCTTGTCTCTATTGGCTTGCGCTTTGAGTTCTTGGCCCAATCCAGCGTTCAGTGCACCTCCAACTATGCTTGTCCAGCTTTTCAATCCCGGGCTAACGCTGGCATTATAACTATGGTCCAGTCCCAGGCTCCGCCGCCCCAGTTCCCAGGTAGAATCCACCAAGCTTCCAGTCATGGAATTCAGAATGGAGTTGCGAAAGCCCGTTCCAAAACCATTTTCGCTTCCTTGAATCAAAGGCTTGGAACCAGTCATTTGATTACCGCTAGCTGCTGCGCTTATTCCGTAGGAGGTTAGCCCCGAAAGGATGCCTTTGCCCAGAGCACGACCATCATGGTTTCCTCGCTGATATTCAGCCCGCGCTGCACCAATTCCGGCTCCCAGTGCTGAAGCCACCTGAGCCCAGCCTTTTGGCACAAGAGAAGATCCCATTTCAGAAGCTCTGGCAACCAGGTCTCCGGTGGTAAATTCATAGGTTGAACGGCCAGTCCGAACGTCTGCTTTGATACCGGCGGTGAGTATTCCCGCCCCGGCAGAATACAGGCCCAGACTGGCGCCACCGTCCAGATATATGGCGCCGGCCTGGACTGCGGTGGCACCCAGGACCAGTCCACCGGCACGTATCAGCTTACCCCGATTTCTACCATAGACTCTGGTGCCCACTTCTAAATCATGATAGGCCTGCACAGAGCCCAGCTGCGCCTTGTTCATCGCCCCGGTAATAGGATCGATGAAAGGTCCGCGCTTCGCAATATTTTCAGAGCTCTTTCTGGATACCTGCTCATTCATAAACTTCATCTGTAGATAAAACCCCGGTATACCTGGCTGGCCTGGACGACTTTCTCCTCCCAGCTCTCCCAGCCCTCCGGCGAACTGATGGATCATCGCTGTAACTCCGGAATGCTGATTCGCCGCATGGTAGGAGCTAACGTCCTTGCCGGCCATCTGATCAGCCATCAAAGATGCCTTGCCATCCGGCGCTCTTCCCATCCAGCATCCGAAATCTCCGAGCACATCACAGTCCCGGGACCGGGCTCGAGAAACTTTTTCTCTAGTACTGCCAGCGATGCCCTGCATCCAATTCTGAGCTTTTAGTTTCTCTGTATGTAGTATGGCATCGAACTCGGGCTTCGAAACAGAATTCATCAAGGTGCGAAACTCTGGCCGGGACGAAAAAATCTCACTGTCTGCTTTGAAGCGATCTGCCTTCCCCTGAATGTCAAAAGGATTCACCGGATTGACCAGACCTACATTCCGCCCACCAAGCCCCTTCTTAAGAAAGACTCCATCCATCCTTACAAACCCGGAAGAGAGAGCCGCAGACTCCGTTCGATTCCTATAGGATTTATTTCGCTTCTGAATGGACTCAACAAATTTATCGATTAGATTTCTATACTCCTCCAGGACTTGAATTCGAGCCAATACCTTCATCCTATTATTATGGTGATCCAGTTCTTGACGAAAATCCTTCATCAGATCAAAAGTATCTGGAGCTCCCAGCCCTCTTGATTCCATTTGAAGTTTAACGTTGCTATCAAAACGTTCAATGCTTTCGTTGATTGATTCCAGGGATTCGCGATTCAAGGATTGGCGACTAACTTCTTCCACAGCATCATTGATGGTCGCTGCGCGATCAATTGTTGGTAAGTCGCTTTTCAGGGAGGAACGATGACTTCGAATCTGAGCATTCAATTCATCGATTTCTGCACCCAGATTTTCTCTAATGGTCTTTTTTGCCAGTTCTTTGCGAAGCCGGTTTTCCCAGGCCGCCTTTTCAGCATGATGATTTTCAATCCGTGTATTCCATCGGTCTTCGGCAACTCTTATCCTCTGTTCTTCCTCGCTTCGTGCATCATGCCACCTTGCCAGAAAGGCATTCTCTGCGGTAGCCCACTGATCCTGACCCCGGTCCATAATAGTCTCCATTCTTTGTTCCCAGAGCTCTTTTGTGTGTTTCAGGGATTCTTCGCGCGCTTTCCAGCTCTCCTTTTGCAGTTTGCTCCTCTGCTCCAATTCCCGCTGCTGGATGGACTTTGCATTCTCCAGCTGATCCTGAAAAACTGTACGAAAACCCTGAAACTCTCGTCCGCCGTGCGATTTCCCGGTAGCTATTATACCTGAACCAGAGGCCCATTTCAGTAGCTTATGGATGGTACGGGAACGTTCAGAGAGTGCGAACTGGGGCTCGGCAGTCCTACCTTTTTCAATGTACTGTGATTTAGCTTCACTGCGAAGTGCATTGCCGTGACGAACCATGCTGGAAAGTAGCCGACCAAGGTTGTAAACCTCCTCCGTTTCCGCTTCCGCTGAAATTTCCGGGCGCTGCGTGGCCTGGCTTTCGAGATTGATTTGCACATTTGGCTGAATAACCTGCACCCCATCACCGGTGAGATCGTTCTCATGTAATCCCCCTTCCTTGGAGTTCGTTGAATCGCAAGAATGTCGTCTGCCGGTGGAACCGAAGCATTTTGCCTGCTCACTCAGTTTGGAAATATTAAGGGCATCATCTTGATCGTCCGGATTTAAAGAGGCCTGGTTCGGATCGGAGTCGTACAGATAGTTTAGTTCACCTTCGGTGATTTCGTAACCCAGAACATTTCCGAAGTCCCGGAGTCTTTTTTTCATAATTCTAAGATTCGGTGCTTTTGTAAGATAATCCAGATTTGCCTGAGCTCGTTGATATCGCAACTCAGCCCTGCGAACTTCAGCTACCTTTGTATTATCGCCGACACGGCCTACATTTAGACTGGCTACCACTGAATTGATCTGCTGCAATACCAGCCTGGCTTCGCCCTGGGATAGCATCTTTGCAGCCTGTCGGTAAACTGCCACACTGTGACTGGAGCCCACAAAGGCGCCCAGAACCGCTTCTGTGGCGGACTTATAGAGTACCGGAAGCCAGATGCTTCTAGTAATCTGGTTTTCCTTGATTGCCCGATCCAGGTGGCCAAGACTTTGTAGCCAATTCATATGTACCGGAACGTAGTTTTCGTATCCCAGAGCGGTAGCGCCTCCTGCTTTCATCCAGGTGCGAATCGCTTCTCTTTCCTTTGCACTCTTGCTTTCCCAACGGCTCAATCCCGTAGCAGCCACTAATTGTTGCATGGAGCTCCATTGGTACTGGGTCGGATCCAGATTGCCTCCCCAGATGGATCGATTGATTTCTCTGGCCACGGTGCCTGCGCCGTAGAACCAGGACGAGTACTCAGCTCCCAGATTCACAACCACTTCAGAATCGCCATCGGGATCCAGGGGAGGAAGTTCATTTGAAATCATTCGATAAACGAAGTCCCGGGCATTCTTGCGCTCTCCATCGCTTCCAGGACCAGTCATATCGCCGAAGTTCTGATTGAGCTTTTCCTGAAACCTGGCCTTTGCTTTTTGAACTACCGCCTTGCGCTTATCGATTTCGGCCTGAACCAATGTGGCCGCCTTTTCCAGTCTTACAGTGCGCTGAGTATGGAAAATATATTCTGCTCTTGCATCTATGAGTTCGCCGTAACGCTCATTCAGATCGCGCAGTGTCAAAAGGTATAATTCTGCTTCTTCGGCAATCTGCCACTCCGGAGCATCCTCTTCATCGTCCGAGTCCAGAAATCCCGGGTTGAATCCGTGGATTTCTTCCAGCTCTTCTCGATATTGCTCCAGTCCGTCCGAAAGCTCCCAGTCATCGGGATCGGCTCCCAGTTCGGCAATCTCCTGTAATTGCTCTATGCTAAGTTGTCCAAAGAGTTCTCGAATCACTTCGTAAGGCTGATGCCCTTCAAAATCGGAATGCTTGGACTCCTGGAGCTCTGTCAGCCTTTCCTGGTCCTCTTCTTCCAGTTCATCGTCCAGTAGATCGTTTCCATCTTTACGAAGTTGGGCTACTCTTGAGAAATCATCCAGATCATCCTGCAAAAGAACATCAAATCCAGCTTCTTTGAATTGTCGCTGGGTGGAGTTGTAGGCAGCCAGAGCGCGTTCAAATGCTTCGTCTGCATCCTCCGAGTGTAATTCATAGGCATCTATGGACTCTCCGGAGACTTCTTCCGACTCATCGCCGGCTTCCTCTATGCCCCCCTCCGCTGAGTATTCCGTATTTGATGATCCATAACCGTTGGCTACACTCGAATCGGCAGATGCATAAAGATACGGAGTATTCGCATATTCCTGGACTCGACTTCTAGTATCCAGTTCTTGCTGCGATGCATTCACCTTCTCGAAAAGGCCTGACATCTGATCCAGGGTGGAGGTATGGTCTTCCATAGCCTCCTGATACCTATCCCGCAGTTCATTGGCCTGCTCTTCTGCCTGCTCGTAGTCCGTTCGGGCTTCTTCATAGTCCTGTTCGACGGCTACCATAACAGTATTGAAATAGTCCCTCACTGCTCGATCCTGAGACTCCTGTCTTCTGCCGGCCTGAGCATATTCCTTCTGGGCCTTGCTCCTTGCAGAGAGGGCACTTTGATAAACCTGCTCCGCATTGACCCGATCCTGGGTAAGTCCATCAATCTGGCCTGTGAGAGCTGCATCCCTGACTTCCAGAGCATTCTTCAGATCCGCAACGTTTTCTTCGTTCTCCAGCAGGGTTTTAAGCTCTTCGTAATCCAGGTTCTCAAAATTATCTGAATTAATGGCCGCAGTCTCGTCGCCCGCCTCCAGATTCTCTTCGGATTCCACAAGCGCCTCAACGATTGCATCGCTCATCTCCGTTTCCAGAAGTGCATCCTGTTGGTCCTGTGTTGCCTGTGCCTGACCCAATACAGTTCTCAATGCATTGTGCAATTCGGATACATGGTCCAGGTAGTTGTTCGCCAGGTTCGCATAGTACACACGCTTCATATCTTCCAGGCTTTCTACCTCACGACCGTTGTAAGGCATTACAGCCCGGATTGCCGGAGACCGGACTTCCAGGTCTGTGTCTTCACCGTTTTCCCAGATACGACTATCGTCTACTGTCTCTGGATCCGCGCCCTGGGAAGGTGGATCGCTGGCAAGGATCTCCTCCCAACCATCCGAATCAAACAGGTTGTCCATGTTTCGGCCCTGAAGATCTACTTCTTCTACTTCAATGACAGCCGTTCCGGTCAGGTCTGCGAATTGCTGGAACTCCGTATAATCTTCCGGCTGCCCAACCGTAAGACTGAGATGATCGGGCAATCCATCTTCAGCCGCAGCATCCCAGGAAGACTCTGCACGAATTTCTGGAGGACCCAGTCCATCTTTTGGAATCCAAACCGTTTCGCCGGCAGCCACCTTTTCCGTAATAGCGTCCAGAATTGGTCGGTCATTTCCTTCCAGATCCACAAAGATTCCAGGATTGTAGCTGCGCAGATAGTCGCGATAGGAATTCAGCTGAGACTGACGTTCGGCCCCCACATAGGTTCTATAGTTCACAAAGCGATTCACTGTAAGATTTTCTTCGCCGTTGGAATCTGTAATCGATCCCCGAAGATCCGCAAACTCCGAAAGCCTGCTTGCAATCTTAAAATCTCTATCCGCCTGCCTGGCCAGACTCTCCAGTGCTTTGGTATCACTTCGAAGGTAGCCTCCCATGATCTCCATAATAAATGCAGAACCTTTGCCGGATTCGTCCAGACGCTCCTGCATTAAATCCACGCCACTTGTGGTTCCGGAGGACAGATCCACTCGCAGGCGATTCTGTTTACCCTGACTGTTCTCAATCAGGGAATCCAGTTCGTCGCGCTTCGCATCGCTGATTGCATATTCGCCCATATAGGTTCGCCACAGAGATGCCTGATCCAGTATCCCCGCTTTGAACTGCGGGCCAAGACGGGAAATAAGATACTGAATTCCGTCCGCCACATCGGCACTGGAGAGTATAGCTGGCAATCCTCCAGAAAGAGCTGCCTCATCCCCGCTTTCGAGAATGGCAGAAATCAAAGCTCGCCCCAGAGCCTGACGATTCTCTTTGAGAAGTTCAAAGTCCGCATCGCTCAACCTCTGAGAGAAATATCCCAGAGCCATGGAACTCATAGCCGGGATGGTTCCGGACTGAGCCAGATTCTGCATGGCCGAATGATTCAGTGAGGTGGCTGCCTTATCGCTTCGTAGCTGAAGTTCTTCAGTTAAAAGCTCATCCTCATGCAGCACAGTCTTCAGTTCATCAAAGTCAGATTTCTCTTCAGCGCTGAGACTGTTGTAGAAATCGCTGTTTGCTCCGGAAGCTTTTTCAAGCAGACTCTGGACCAGATCGCCTCTCTGATTCAAATAATACGTAAACAGCGGACTATCTTTGAAATCTGGATTTCCTTCCAGAGCCTGAGACACAGCGCCGCTAAGAGCATTTAGATCCCCCCCATGATCTTCTAAGAAGGCCTGATGAATGAGCAGATCTCCCTCGGTGGGAAAGAAGTCCTCTGTAATGGCAGCTCTTTCTGTTTCTACGATAGCTGTCTGTAGATCGGCTCCGCCCACACTCTGATACGCAATATCCTGATTAATGTAGGATCGCACAAAACTCAGGGCCGGTTCGTTTAGGTGTTCGTAGCCAGTATCGGCCAGAATGCGATCCGTCAGTAGACTATTCGCTAACTCGGATTTGCCATAGGTAATATCTGATACCGGGTGTCCGCCGGTTTCGAGAAGTGCAAGGATCTCTACAAAGTTCTCTTCGCCTCCCGAATCCGCCTGCGAAGAATCTGTAAGGGCCTCAGCCATAGCCAGATAATCCGAATGATTGGCCAGTATGTCTGCGAATTCATCTGGCAGCACATTGAATTCATCTGGCACAGGATCGTTTAATTCACCGTCCAGGAACCTCTGATACAGGGCTCCCGGAAGAAGAGAGTTCGCCTCCAGCTCCTGTCGCTGAATCTCAAAACCCAGGTCTTCTAGGTAGGCTGTTTCATCTGTAGAGGCGATTCTCTCTCGCAGGCTTTTTCCATTTACGGAATAGGCCGGATCATCCAGAAACTGCTGGAATAGTACTGCGAAGGACTCCTTCTGTTCGGCTATGGTAGAGCCGGTAACGGTCTTATCTGCCAGAAAGTCCTTCAGTCGAAGACCAAAGATGTAATCCTGAAAATCTGCGCTGTATTCGCTTTCATCTGCCTCCAGCAGATTGTCTGGAAAGTCCGTGCCGGCCCTTGCATCTGCCTCGGCCTTCATTTCATTCCACTGGCGAACGGCCAGAATCTCATTTAGCAGGCCTGTTTGACGGGGCTCCATCTTTCTGGATTCAAAATAGGCCCCCAGGATTTCACTGTTCGAGAATCCAGAAAGACTGCTGAAAGCATCGAAGTCAGTTAGCGCAGAAGCATTATCCAGAAATGCATGAAAGTCCCGGGCCAGAATCTGCTTTTGAAAGAATACAGGGATTCCGTTCAGGTTAAGTCCAGGTCGTTCTTCCTCAGATACACTACCCGGTAGATCCTGTCCTTCCAGAAAATCCTGATAGCGCTTTTCGGCCAGCTCGCTGCCCCGAACCACCAGTAGATTGACGAATTCCTCTGGATAGCTTTCTGGATTGAAAGCCTCTTTGCTGGATTCGGAGTTAAAGCTTTGCAGCGCTATGATAAAGGCTTTCTCTTTCTGAGTATCGGTGAGCGCAGCCAGTTCCCCATCCCAGGCCCCGTTCTTTCCGTCTTCACCTTTGAGATACGAAAAGAGCATCTGAGCGGTGAGAGCCGCCTGCATCATTTCATCCAGGGAGGAAGTCAGACTAGACTTCGCATCGTTCAATTCTTGAATGAGAGCAGCCTTCAGAGCATCGCCAGTGAGTTCCGGCTCATTTACCATTATTTCCATGATAATGCTTCTGGACAGGGAACCAGAAGCCAGTTCCGGAAGTTTAGCCGTAAGCAGACTTCGCAAAGTCTCATCGCTGTCTGGATCGCTGGGCGATTCTTCCTGCCCCTCGGACTCCTTCAATGTCTCCAGGGAGCCGCTATCCGCCAGATTTTCAATCCTGGATATGGCAATTTCAAAGTCCACATTCTGACTCTGATTCAGATAGTACTCTGGATCTCTTTCTGCTTCAAAGTCATTGCTCGGGTTCAGCTCTGCCTGAAGCTGTGATTGAAAACTGGACAATGCAGAAGCCAGAACTTGATCCGCTTTATAATTTCTCAGTAGCTCATGGGCATCTTCGTAAAGCGAAAGCCTTTGCGCTATGGCTTCCGGCACATCTGTTTTCTCATCTCCGTCTACATTTCTACGAGCTTCTTCTTCCAGAAGCTCAAAGTTCTCCTGAGAATCCAGAATCGCAAGTATGGCCGATGGAGAGGCACCGTTTTGCAATGCTTCCATTAGCTGATCTTCAAAGCCTTTCCAGGCAGGAAGGACTTCCTGAAGATGAGCGGAGTTTCGCTTCATGCGATCCGCCCGATCTTTGATCTCTTCCACAGAAGAGTCCCGCATATCTATGATTTCACGAGCCGCAGCCACCTCGATTAGATGCCCCTGAAGCATCATGATGGCCGCCTGCATCTCCTCAGACAGGCGTCCGCTGTTGTCTGGATTGGATGCATAGTCCAACAGGTTCTCGGACAGAGCTTCCAGAACAGGCCCTGGCAGGCTTTCATTCAAGACACCTGCAATATCATCGATGGACTCAACATCGGTGAGTCCCAGAGATGCGAAATCATCAGATATCAGAAAGGTATCGCCGCTCTTGCGTGCCTCGCCGCGAATATCAGGAACAAAAACTCCCAGAGCCAGTCCCAGGGTTTCAATTACAGGAACTGGGTCCTGATTCTGATTATTGTCCTGATCAAGAATCTGTCTTTTCTGCTGATCCTCGTTCAGTTGCTTCATTTCCTCTTCGAAGAAACCGCTAACTGCATTCATGAACTGAGAGCTACTGCCTTTTCCCTGCTTCAGTTCCTGTAGATAAGCACTCAGCCTGCGAATCTCAGCCTGACGAGCCTCCACATCTGGCTTCGCTGCATCGATTATATCCTGGAGTTCCTCTATGCGCTCTTCCAGAACGGCCATGTCGGAAGCATACTTCGCTTCCAGGTTCCCTCGTTCTGTGGCATCGGCAGCGCCATCGATTGCTTCGCGCATTTCCAGAAGTTGAGTGCGAAGAAGATTGATCCTGGCCTGAGTTTCCCCGTATTCCGGATGGGCTTCCGCCAGTTCTTTTTGAGCTTTATGAATCCGGCGGGTTAGATTCTTCGCTTCTTCTCTTTCAAAAATGAGTTCGAAATCTGTGTCCAGTTGATCCAGGTCTCTTTGAATTAAATCTCGAATCTGATTTAAATCTCTTCTTAGATAAGTGCTGTTGCCAGTGCGAATTCCACTGTAGCCCAGTAACAGTTCTCGCTCATCGGTATTGAGTCCGTAAAAAACATCTTCTATGTTTGCATCATCCGAACTCAAAACAGTATCCAGAGTATCCCGTAGATCTTCTCGTTCGGTTCTAAACTCCGTTACCCAGGCATCGCCGCTGGATTCTGGCTTGCTGTTTTCGAACTCCAGCCAGTAAGTGGAGCTCTCTTCCACACGATCCAGTTGTGCAAGCAATGCATCCCACCGTTTTTCTTTGGGTGTGGGATCATCCGAGTCCGGCTCTTCGTTGGCCGCATCGATCAGATCCCGGCTGTCTATGATCCAATCCTTACTGAATCTAAGAGAGGCGACGGTTTCGCTTGCTTCCGGATCCTCTCCGTCTGCGGTAACATCGGTCACAGCGGTAGCGATGTCGGAGTCGCTGGCTGCAATCATGGCGCTGTAGGAATTCCCGCGATGATCTGTAAGGAATTGCTTTAAATCACCGGCAACGAGTTCTGCAAATTCCAGCATATCATCTCGAAGCTCTTCGCTTCGATCCTTCAATTCATCATTTGTGGGAACCTCGCTTTCGTCCGGCTCTCGATCCAGCTTTTTGAGTAGCGCCAGCCGAACAGCCTCCTCTGTAGACTTTAGAACGTCCTGAAGTCGGGTGATGTCCTTCTCCAGATCCGCAAGAGCTCGCTGCTTCTGGTCCTCGGCATGGGCTTTTTCTTCCGCATTCACATCTTCGTCGTCGATGGTTTCTTGAAGAGACTCCAGAAGGTCCAGGCGGCCCTGAAGCGAACTGAGTGCGCTGGAGACCGTAGGACTTGCTGCTTTTGCAATATCCTCTTTGATCTCCAGAATAGCCTCGGCCCGGGCCTGAACATTTTCCGGCGCAGGGGCTCCCTGGGGATAGTCCTCCGAGCTTTGCAGATCTCGCAGGGCTTCACCGGCTTGCACGGTATTGTTCAAAGCTTCTACAAGTCCCAGTGCCTGCCTGGTTTGCTCTCGATTGTAGGCGCTTTCGTTCTTCTCACGAATGGTATCAAAATAATCGTCTTTCGCGGATTCCACCTGAGTTTGTAGAGGTATATCTGCTGCATCCTCTACACTTTTCATCTGAGTCATCACAGCTCCCAGAGCACTGGCTGCGTTTCGCAGCTCTATCTGGATCAGTTCCTGAGCTTCGCCAGAATTCTGAATCTCCAGATCTATTCTGGCCTGCTTGTAAGCTTCCCTGGATTCATTCAGGCGCTCTTCTGCCAGACGGAGAGTATCCGTAGTGGATTCCAGATCGTCTTTCAGATCTCCCAGGGCATCACTTCTCTGCTTTAGATTGGGCTGCGAAAGAGCGGTCCGAATAAGCTCCCGCTCTTCTGAATAGTTAAACTCTCCGGCCAGCTTTTCCATTTCCAGAGACAGAGCACGGGCCGTTCCATGCAGAGCTTTCCATCGGTTGGCAAGTGTGGATGCACTTGCATTTCCGGATAGTATCTCATCTCGAAAGGATTGCAGTCGGGAGCGAAACGGAAGCAATGGATGGGCGGAAGCATCGTCGCCACTGAACTCAGCCAGTAGAGTTCCGAGCTCTGCCAGCATTTCGTTTACATCATCTACGTCCGGAACCGTTTCTGCATCCAGTCCAGCCACATCGGAGATAAAGTCTGAACTGGACTGTAGATTTTCGCCTCTGGCTGCATACAGCTCAAAGTCTGTTTGTTCTTGAATAAGTTGTTCAATTAGTGCTTCATAAGCTGCTGGATCTGCGTCCGGATCCATGCCCTGGAGCTGAAGGGCCAGAGCTCCCGCTTCCCCGGCCGTTACATCATAGGCCAGCTGAAGTAGATCTGTTTTTGTCTTACTGGCCTGTACTCTCCAGTCTGTAACCGCAGCCATTTCCAGGCCGGCTCCGTGTTTTTCGGCTATATCTGCGTAATGTTTTACTCTACGAGCTCGCTCCAGTCTCTGAGCCTGACGATCCCGTTCCCGACGAAGGACTTCCCATTCGTATTTCGCATCGGTCATCAAGTAGGGATCATTGGCATTACCCGTAATGTGCTGCCGATACAGTCCATCTTCCAGTTTTCCCAGGATCAGTTCCCGAAGACGCAGATCCTCCTCTGTGGACTTGTTGAAGAACTCGCTAGCTATGGCTGTTTTGATATCTGCCAGTGCTTGCTCTCGTAATTGCTTCGCAGCCTGATCTTGCGCGGATCCTTCTTCTACATCTTCCGGCCAGAGTTCTTCTGCTCCGCCTTTCTGCTTGATAATGTCATTGATGAGCTTCGTGATTTCAATACCATGTTCCAGATATTCCTTATCTAGACCGGCAACCAGCTCACGTATCTCCTGGATGCTGTCCATAGCTTCATAATTGAAGTCCTGGCTGTTCTGTAGCTCCTGCGCTCGCTCTACAAAGAGTCTGTTGGAGCGAATGTCGCTTTCCATGTCTCGCACATACAGAGCGTAGTTGGTTCGATTCTCTTCGTTCGCGAGCCAGTTCAGGAGCTTTTCTCGAAACGTCTCTTCGTCGAACTCTTCCAGTTCCTCTCTTAAATCCTCACCGAACTGCCGCTGATCATTCAGTAATCCAGAGGAAGAGTCTTCCGAATACAGAGTTCCATGCAATTCTTCCTGGGCTCGAAGCAGAATCAATTCGAATCGATCGATGGACTCAGCCATCTCCTGCTCTTCCTCTGTATAGAAATCCTTGAGTCGATCATTGTTCGTGGATGAGTCTCCCAGTAGCTCCAGAAGCTCCTGGTAATAGGCCTGGGCCTCCTTCGCTTCCAGAAGAGCTGCTCCGCCTCCGCGAACCATACTTGCCAGCTGTTCGGAAGAACCATTCCAGCGATCCCTTTCCTGATCTATGTAATCCTGAAGATCTGCCTCGGCCTGTGCACGATTCTCCTCGAATTCCTGATATTTCGCTGCGTATTTCGCCCGGCCTTCTTCGATCTTTGTTCGTACAGCCTCAAGCCAGTCATCTCTCGCGCTTTTGAGCTTCTCGTGTTCTTCTTTCCAGATTTCTTCGGCTTCTGCGCGAGAGGTCTTTGTGGCTTCCATCCAGACAAGCCGATCCTGATACAGATCTTCTTCTGCTTCTTCGAATACCTGAAGCCCCTGGCTGATAATCTCCTCAACCTGTCTCTGATACTCCAGAGGATCCGGACTGCCTTCTTGAGAATTCAGAGCTTCTTCGCTCTGCTCCAGCAGGGCTGCGGTTTGCTCTTCTACCTGGATTTGCGCATTTTCTATAGCCTGATCGCCAATCTCTTCTGCGGAACCGGATTCGCTCTGCACTTTAGCGCTGAGATCATCCGATCGTTTCAGAGCTATGTAGCGGTTCTTGGCTTTAAGAAGATAGAAATGCTCACGCATCTCAAACTTATTTCGAATCTCCGCTTCTTTCTCTGCAATGGCCTGGTCCAGAGCTTCAATCTGGGTATCGTCCAGAGGACCTATGTTGTCTCTTGCTTCCGCAATCCTGGCTTCCAGGTCCGTTTCAAAAGCCTCAACAAGGCTTTCATTCAATCCTTCTACAAGACTCTCCCAGCTATCCAGCTCCAGTTCCGGATTATTCTCGAAGGCAGCCTCCGCGGTGGAAATGATCTCTTGATACTCCTGTTCCGATATCTCAAGGCCTTCGATATTCTCTTGCTTTACACGAAAATCCGCTTCCCGTTCTAATATTAGCTGCGAAGCTTCCGTTTCCCAGTCTATACGGGCTGTTTCATATTCTGTATCCAGAGCATCCAGTTCTTCTTCTTGCTCATCCTCATCCAGATCGTCTTCACGAATACGATCCTGGCGATCCTGAATCTCCTCAGCCGCATCTTCTTCCCAGTCTGCTTTTAGTGATATGAGACCTGCCTGTACATAGCTCCGCCACTGATCCAGATCCTGCATATTTGTGGCGCGATTCAGATAGCTTTCCAGAGCCTTCTTATCTTCGCCATCGAAGTCTCGGAATGGTTCAGCAACGAGGCCGGGAGGGAAAACAAAGATGGTAAGAAAATTAAGGATCAACCAGAAGCTTATGGATTTTTGAATCCAGTTCATGAGACGCTCTCCAAAAAAGAATTATTATCGAGCGTCGCTATACGAGCGAATGTTGAGCCTAAATGGCAAAAGAGCGAAAAGGGCAGGATTCGAGCGCAGTGGCTCGACTTCTCAGGGCCGCATACGATTTTTCCCGGTCACCTTCTCATCGGATGAACTGGCCGACGTTTGTTTCTGTGAAAGCAACCTGGACAGCAGGATTCTCAACCCTTCCATTATATCGGACCGATTCACCGACTTCAATTCTTCCTGATGCAACGATCCTTGAGCAACCGTAGAGCCCCGAACTAGATCCAGAATCTCAAGAGAAATAGTAATCGAAAACGTTCTGCGAATCAAAGTCTCCTCTGGTCGAATGTCTAATTCGCCGCGCAACCAGTATCGACCAATGTAACTTCGATTAAGCATCAATAGCCCCTTTCTGTTAAGAAAACCATCAGAAGTTCGAAACCGATCCATATTCGCATCCAGAACCCGGGGATCCACTCCGCGTCGGCGCAGGGAAAAAATTAAACTGGATAAAAGAGAGGATCTATCAATAAACCTGGACGAAAGGCCTTGCATGGCGATATTTCCCAGACCGATTCTTCTGGTCTCCGGCGGGTTGTCCGAAAACCAGAATCGGGAATTCCAGTCCCGACATCCAATCATCAAAAAAACGCATAGCAATGACAGAACGATTCGCTTTAGTGACAACATCGCACTCCCAGTCTGGGACTTTCCTTTTGGGGAGAGACTCTGCGAAACGTAAAGCAGTCAGCCATTCCTATGATGACCGGATCCCCTTCGGGCCCGGATACCCATTCGGCAGCATTACCCGCCATATCCGAAGGTGCATTTGGACTTCCGGAGCAGGCAGCACCTGTTGGCAAAATCCCGGACCTATCGGAGCAGGCCTTTGATTGTTGAGCTTCAGCGGCCTTGCAGGCCCATATCCATTCCCGGTAGTTGCAAATCCGAGCAGCGGATGCAGAACACAGCCTTTTTGCTTCTTCATAATTAATATTTGTAAGCGGTATCAGTCCCTGTCCTCCAGGGGATTTGGAAGCACTCTTCGCACGTTCAAAACGTTCTATTCCATAATTCACTCCAAACAACTGAAGGTAACTCACATAGGGTACATCTACCTTTCTTTCAGAAGTATGCACCCTCCGATCTCTGCCTTCCTTCGTAGAGATTCTACAATTTGACAAGGAAATGGAAAGAATGCAAATGCCTGCGATAATCAAAAGACGCATCAAGACCTTCCCCCAATTCGTCCAGGTTTGTCTGACAGAAACCTTACTTCCTTTAGAATCCGCTCTTTTCCGGACGGACCGCCCAGACTATGATCGGCGATTCCCCGAAATCTTTGCCCGGGTGCACGGAAAGAAATTCGTTTCCATATCTGGCCTTCGCAAACTCCCCGAATCAGGTCCTTTTCAGTCCCCGGGTTCTTTAGAGTAATTTCACAGACTACTGGATGCCGAAACTCCGCACCAGATCTATCATCCGACAATTCTTTGAATCGGATCGAACGCAGAGCATCGATTCGAAACTCTCGATTGGCTCCGGACTGAACCACCACTATCTTCCTGGCAGGCAATGCAAGCAATCCTTCGAATCTAGCATCCGAGAATCGAATCAGAGCACTTTGAATTAACCTTTGATTTTTCTGTGCCGACGCCTTCTTTACATCCTGCGTACCAGGCGGCAATATCTCTAATTCCGCGCGCATCTCATTCAGGATTTCTGAGGGCTCTTTATCATCTGTAAGAAAATCTTCGCCCTGAATTGCTCTGACCGAAAGGATGGCAATGACGAGAATCGAGGCTCTGGCAAAACGGGTGTAAAGGTACTCTGGTTTACTTTTGACGCACATCGCCCCTTCATGTCTCCAGTGGAACCCCCGTTGCGCTTTTTTTCTGGCCCCGCAGGTTCTTGCCGAGAAACTGAGGAAAGTGTGGTACGAGACCAGGCGGACTCTTAGTAAGGAAATTATTTTGCGCCGGGCCAAAACCGGGGCAGATTCATTCAGCCATTTGGCAAGAATTGCGTTGCAGGGTTAAAAAGCTGGTAGAGTACAGATACCCGTTCAATTCAATTTATTATAGAAAGGAAAAAGCAAATGAAAGATCGGATTTTTAGATATATTCTCATCGCCATCGCAGCAGGATTCACTCTCTTTTTCTTTTACTATGTAATCCCACCAGCCCTTTCCCCATTCGATCCTCTGGGGGCCATCCTCGGTGGATTCGTGAACCCATTCGCATCTGGTTACTCTACCGATGTAATTCTGTGCTGGCTGATTCTGGTTGCCTGGATATTGTATGAAAGGGACCGGGTCCGACATGGATGGGTGTGCATCATTCTTGGAGCTATCCCTGGAGTAGCCGTGGGCTTTGCACTCTATCTGATTCTACGATTGGAACAACATGCAAAAGTTTAATTGACCTGCGGCCAAAGGCCTAGTCCCGCACCGGACCGATTTCGATTCCAGGCCAATCCTGCGACGCGCACCGACCCCCGAGTTCGCTTCTGCCCGCCAAGCCGCTTTAAGGCGAACCCGCGCCGCAAAAAGCAATCTGCCCCGAGTTCGCTTTTGACCACCAATCCGCTTTAAGGCGAACCCGCGCCGCAAAAAGCAACCAACCCCCGAGTTCGCTTCTGACCACCAATCCGTTTTAAGGCGAACCCGCGCCGCAAAAAAGCACCATCACCCGAGTTCGCTTCTAACCACCAAGCCGTTTTAGGGCGAACCTGACTGAATTGCGGCTGCTATCCCACTTTATTCAACGTCAATCCATTCACCTACACGGACGTACCGGTAGCCTTTTCCAAAGGCCCGAGCGAACTGTTCTATGACTTCGTCTGAACTATCGTGAGTTCCCAGAGCCACCAGTGCTGGACTTAATTCACGAATCAGGCGCAGATCATTATTGACATCTTCCTGGCTCAAAGGCTGTAGGGGACCATTTCCGGAAGCGAGCCAACGCTGGGCATTGATTCCCAGAGGATTCATACGTCCCTGAGGCACTGGAAGATGCAAATCGCCCACAATGCCGTATATCTTCTGCGGGAAGGTTCTCTGGACCTGGTCCAGCAGTCGAGACACAGTCTGATGTCCGCAGCCCACCACGATTACCAGGCCTTTGCCCTGAACGTTAATGACCAGGGCCTGCTCTTCAATGTATCCTATGAATAGTTGCCTGGGAATTCCGCCCGTTGTGGCCATTCCAGGAAGGATTCGCTTAGCCTTCGGGGTAAATCTTACATCCAGCGCTCCGGCACCGGAACGACTCAGAAATTCATCGAGAGGTTTCAGATCCAGAGCCTGAGGAGTAAAAATGGGGATGCTGCGCTGCGACTGAGCCAGATAATCGAACATTGGACTGTTTCGTGTATCCAGTTCGCCCACATGATCAAAGTGAGTATGCGAAATGAATATCGCATCCAGGGATTCCCAGGATATCCCCAGATTTTCCATGTTTTCTACAAGTGCTGATGGATTCTCCTTTGCCGGATTGTGGCCAAGGTCGAATAGCACTGTTCCTCGGTTTGTGCGAATTAAATAGGAAACTCCTACCTCGGCACGAAGGTGCGGCATACCTGCGTCGGATCGATCCCGGGCTGGATGAAAGTTTACCAGGGGCAAGATGGAAAGCTCTTGAACTTCATCCAGATCCCGCACAAGTGCTGCTCCGGGTATCCAGTCATTGTCCACGGCTTTCGCATTAAAGTAGTGATAGACCAGGACGCCGGAAATTGTAGTCAGAATCACCAGCGCTCCAATGATCCATTTCTTGCCGTTTCTCATGATCAACTCAGAAAGGGTTCCAGATCTTCGGGTACAGGCATGGGGCGCACCGGGCTAACATTCGAGCCTCCAGTGTTTCCAATCGGCACCCAGAGTCTGGAGACTACCAGTGAGGCCAGGATGCGAAATAGCTGTCCAATCATTTCGCGCAGGTCACCTCTGTGATAGCCAATCTTGAACATCCACCAGTGGGATTGGGTATGAGCAATCATGTAGGATTGGCTCAGTATATGTACCCGTTCCAATCGATAGAAAGCTCGGTCCCATTCTTTTCTTCCGTAGAAGTCCAGGGCTAGTTTCATCTCTTCGTTTAGCTTTTCCATTTGCCTTGAAGGCATCTTCCATGTTGTAAGATTCATGATATTATTCTAGTCCTCTTGATTCTGGAAAACTTGAAGAAACTGGCTATCGGCCTTAAAATTCGGAACATTGGTATTTGCTTCCCTTGCTGCCATTTCGAAACCGGAAACAGACTTCCCGGGTATAAAAATACAAACCCGGTCTTCACCTTGCTGTGAAACTATTTCCTTTTGAGCAATCATGGGTAGATCATTAGGATTTGACTGTGGACCGGCGGAAAAAACAATTCAGCCGGGAGTGAGACGTCCAGAATGACTGAAAGAAATTTATTTCTATTTCCGGATCGCTCGCTGTTTGTAGGGCCCCTCACCGACAACGGAATGCATTCCCATCATGCACTGCAAATTGTGTATTCTCCAGGACCGGTAACCGTTGAACTTGAGAAGCAGGTCCTGAAGTCTTCGCTTACTGTTATCGGGCCCAACGTCAAACATGCTGTCACGGGAAACCATCCATTGCAGTGTATCCTCCTTCTGGATGGAGAGAGTTCACTTTGTCAGTCCATCGTCCGCAACTGCCTGGAGAATAAGGAAGTTCTTTCTCTGAGTCTATCCTCCCATGTTCCATTTGATGTATCCAATGGCGATTCCCCTTCCAGGTGGATTGAAGGACTTATGACTTTCTTGCCTGGACAGCCACTCCGCGAAAAGACCGTTGCTCTGGATGAGCGAATCGCATCTGCATGTACCTACATTCAGAATGATCGGGATCTACGGGCTTCCCTGATTGAACTTGCTCAGCATACCGGCTTATCCGAGGGTCGATTTACCCATCTTTTCAAAGAACAGATGGGTATTCCACTTCGAAGGTACATACTATGGTTGCGAATCAGGCGAGCCATAGAAGCACTGAAAGAAGGACTGTCCCTCACCGATGCAGCCTATGAAGCAGGATTCGCGGATCAAGCTCATATGAGCCGGAGTTTTAAGGAGAGTTTCGGTTCCAGTCCCGCTGAACTATTGACAGCCCGGGGAAATGTCAGAATTACATTCTGCGCTCCTTCCTGAATCGTTACTCTAATGGTTTCCGCAGGTTGCTGACACAAAATTGTTCGTTAGATGGTGGAACCGGCTTTGAATCCTTTCGTCTGGTTTCTGGCTATCCTTTTGCTGTGAGCTCTGGAGGTGCCGATTTTCGAGTCAGTGGATTCCCTGGTATTGTTCATTCCAATGTTTGCAGTCTTGCCTTCCATTGATTGCACCAGTTCTTTAATCCCTTCAGTTCCTTTATGAGGGTTGCTTCTACAGTGATTCAGCAAAGCATTTACATTCTCTCTAATTACCTGCAGTGAACGAATCTTCGCATCCAGCTGCTCACTTTTTAAGGCCATTTTCCTTTCCATGGCTTCGGAAGCCTCTTTTCTGGACCGGCCCAGCAATTCCAGAAACTCTCGGATTTCATACAGACTGAAACCCAGCTTCTTTACCTGATCTACAAAAATCAGAGAATACATGGCCTGCTCGCCGTATTCCTTATAGCTATTCTCCCGGCGCTGATCGGCACGAATTAATCCATACTTCTCATAATAACGAATTGTATGCCTGCTTATGCCAGTGCGTCTAGATAGCTCCAGAATCAACATTTGGTTCTCCTGGCCAAACAGTAACGTCTGCCCTCCCAGGGGTCAGTGATTTTTTTTGTTTTTTACCGGCCGGCCCTTGACATTAGAGTTAGCTCTAAGGTATAGAATGTATTCCTGTATCCCGGGCCCGCGGTCATACCCTGTAGAGGGTATCGTTGTGGTGCCGAATCCCTTGGGGATCAGGAGGAATTCATGACTCAGTCAGATAAGAAGGGCGCAGCCCCGAAAATGGAGCATATGCGAAGTAAGTTAATCGGAATCAATCCGCGGGATGCCATCCCGGGTAGCGAGCCAGGGCTGCCGACCTTTAGTTCGAAGAAACGTGCCAGGAGGCGCGTCCAGATGTTTACAGTTGCGGTCACTTTGTGCGCCCTTCTGGGAGTAGCCTGCAGTAACCAGGTCCTGGGCCAGCCAACCGTGAAAAATAGTCCGGCGCGCGAGGCTCTGGGAAATAAAAAGGTGCTCATCGTAATCTCTGCTTATCCGAAGTACGGCGAATTAGATGAGCCCACCGGATACTGGCTTTCCGAAATTACCCATTTCTATCATGTACTGGCCCGGCATGGCATTGAAATGGACATCGCTTCGCCCGGCGGAAAACCAGGTGTGATGGATCCGCGAAGCGATGATATGGATGATCCTCTGAATGCTGCTTTCTGGAACGATGTAGATTTGAAGTCTCAGCTAGATAATCCACTGGATCCAGCGGAACTTAATGCGGAAGACTACGGAGTTATCTACTTTGCCGGAGGACATGGAACCATGTGGGATTTCACCGATTCAAAACCACTGTCCCAACTTACTGTCAGCATCTATGAAAACGATGGTATCGTTAGCGCCGTATGCCATGGTCCGGCCGGCCTGATCAATGTAAAACTCTCAAATGGCAGTTATCTGCTGCAGGGCCGTAATGTGACTGGATTCGCCAACTTCGAAGAGACTTTAATCGGAAAAACGGATATGGTGCCCTATCTTCTGGAGGACAAACTTAAAGAACGGGGAGGAATTTATTCCAATGCATTTATTCCTTTCACCTCATATGCAGTGACGGATGGACGTCTGGTTACAGGCCAGAATCCTTTTTCCACGGTCGATGTGGCCCAACATGTCATTCAAGTGCTTTCCTCTCAATCGATGAAACAATGAAAGCCGGGTTTCGCTTCAGATAGGCGTGACCCTGACTGAAAGAGATATGCTCAGGGTAATAAGAAAAAAGCCGGGGCAGGAAACTGGCGCACAACAATTTAGGCCGTGCAATGTATCCCCTGGACAGGCTCCGGACCCCTGGGGGCCCGGAGCGATCTGTCAGGCTGCTGCGCCGGCCTTCTCCCTGGCGGGCTTTGGCGCCGCATGTCGTATGAGGTAGTCGAATGCGCTCAAGGAAGCGGTAGCTCCATGCCCCAGAGCCACAACGATTTGCTTGTAGGGAACGTTTGTCACATCACCGCAGGCAAATACTCCCGGCACATTCGTCTGGCACTTTTCATCCACAAGGATTTCGCCCATTGTGTTTAGATTCAGAAATCCTTCTGCGAATCCGCTGTTGGGCAGCAATCCGATCTGGACAAATATTCCGTCCACTTTCAGTTCTCTGGTTTCGCCGGAATCTCGATCTGTATACTGCAAACCGGTAACTCCTTTTTCATCGGCAATCACTTCTGTAGTCATGGCAGACTTGATAACAGCAATGTTTTCCCGGTCCTCCATGCGAGATTGCAGAACCTGATCTGCCTTTAACTCCGGAGCAAACTCCAGCACAGTGACACTCTTGGTAATTCCAGCCAGGTCCAGGGCCGCTTCTACCCCGGAGTTTCCTCCGCCTATAACCGCCACATCTTTTCCTTTGAAGAAAGGACCATCGCAGTGAGGACAGAAGGCAACGCCTCGACCCAGGTTTTCCATTTCTCCTGGAACGTTCATTTCCCGCCATCGGGCACCGGTAGCCACAATTACGGTTCGAGAGCGGACTTCACGGCCGGTATTTAGATGCAGGGATTTAGTATCCCCCAGATCCTCCATTGATTCCACGCGAAGATGTTCGCGAACCACAACTCCGTGGGCCTTCAATTGCTCGGCCAGTGTACCGGACAATTTTGGTCCCGTGGTGCTGGGTATGGCCACTAGATTTTCAATGTCCATTGTATCTTTGACCTGTCCACCCAGGCGATCTGCGATAACGGTAACTTTCAGCCCTTTCCTTGCACTGTAGATGGCCGCTGCAACTCCGCCTGGACCTCCACCAACGATGGCCACGTCGAACACTTCATTGGAGGCCCTGGTTGCTTCTGCATCCCTGGAAGACTCTTCACCGGCCACAGGAGACTTGCCGGATTTCGGTGGAACGGATGCAGAACTCTGGTTCGCGGCTCGTTCCATAAGCCTGGAGATAATGGTGGAAGCATCCACCTTACCCGAGCTGAACGGTTCTCCATTTAGGAAGACAGCGGGTACTCCCTGCACCTTGTATTTTTCCACAACCTCCGGATACAACGATCCATCAATCATATCGTGACTTATGGCTCCACTGACCAGGCTCAATGAATTCAAAGTTTGAACCACATCTGGACAGTTATGGCAATCCAGAGAAACCACAGTTTCAAAATGCAGCTCTCCGCCAAGCCGGGACATCATATCGATTACATCTTCATCCAGCCGAACCGGAACACCTCCGGCCTGCAGAATGGCCAGAATCAAAGAGTTGAATTCATGGCCGCCGGGAACTCCACGAAAACGAATCCCGGTAGACTCTCCTGCAGAAAGTACATAAAAAGTTAAGCCATCAGAATTAGATTCGGTGTATCCGGAGCCGGAGAACTTTTCGCTGCTTTCAGCCTCTATAAGTTCTACCTTCGGCGAAGCAGAGGCCACACCCTGAAGCATTCCCATTAACTCCTGGCGCTTTTCATGTTCACCGGAATGCAAAACCAGGGTTACTTCCTTTTCCAGTCTTTCGAAATATTGCTTTAATTGCTCGATCAGTTGATTGTCTAACATACCGTCCTCCTCCAGTTTCTAACGCCGGCCCGAATAAAGTTTCGAACCGGGCTAGCGCTCTTAATCAAATTTAAATAATTGCAGGCCCGGGTATAGCCGCCCGGGCATCGGCTTAAAAATGGTTCAGATGCTCTTAAATGTATCTTAGATCTTGCCTACAAGGTCCAGACCGGGCTTAAGAGTTTCTTTTCCTGGCTGCCAATTTGCAGGGCATACTTCGCCGTCATTGGCTGCAACATACTGAGCTGCTTTCACTTTACGAACCAGCTCGTCAGCAGAACGACCAATTCCATCGCTGTGCACTTCGTAAGCGCGAACGATTCCTTCCGGATCCACTACAAAGCTTCCTCGGAAAGCCAGTCCCACTTCTTCATCCATCACGTCGAAACCTCGAGTAAGTTCCCCTTTGGGATCACCCAGCATTGGAAATTGAATCTTCTTGATGGTATCCGATGCTTCATGCCATGCTTTGTGCACGAAATGAGTGTCTGTGGACACCGAGTAAACTTCTACACCAGCGCTTTTAAGATCCTCATAGTGATCTGCTACATCACCCAGCTCAGTGGGGCATACGAAAGTGAAATCAGCCGGATAAAAGAAAAACACCGACCATTTACCCTTCACATCCTCTGAAGTAATAGATTTGAATTCGCCTTCATGAAAGGCTTCCAGTTTGAAATGTGGAATTGCTTGATTGATTTTTGCCATTTGGCTACCTCCTAACTGCACTCAGTATACATCAGAAGGACGCATTTACAAAATATATTGTATCAATCAATACATAGCTAAAATCAATACAGAGGCAGAGGCAATGCCAGGATTCCACCTCAGAGACTGATTGGATGTGTATTGGGGAAAGGCCGTTCCTCCGGGCATTAGTCCGGCCCTTGAATGTGTCCACAGTTGATCAAGGAGGTCGTGCCAGGAGTAGTAATTACCTCGGCCACGGCCAGGACTGCAAAGAAGGTTCGTTTCAGTGCCTGCAGTATGCAAAAAATGGTAGAATCCAATCCTCGCAAAAATTGATCAGGCCCAGTTGGATGGCCGAGCTGCCGGTGTTTATAAGACCAATCTGGATGCCTGCCCCAACATTCACCGGAGCAATGCTAACGTAGGACCATCCGAAATTAATCAGTCCAAGCTGAAGAGCACTGCTGGCAGTTTCATTGTAAAGCCCCACATTCAGGCCAGATATAAGCGTCTGATTGACCAGCCCAAGATTCAGCCCGGACATGGCCGACCGATTTACGGCTCCAGCACTGATAAAAGCGGCCCCGCTTTCGTTGTACCCACCAACATTTAGAACTGCGAATTCATTTTCTCCGGAAATCAGATTCAGTTGTAAAAAGCGTTCCCGTTTCTCTCTTTCCTGTGGAGGAATGGATAGCTCAACGTCCGAAATAATGGAAAATGCAATGCAATTTCCTGTGAGCCACATAGCGGCAAGGAGCAGGCCACCGCGAAGGCAGTAAAGGGTGGCTCGCTGCAAATCGACGTTTACGCTCTTTTTTGATTCTTGGATTTTGCATATTTCCAGTTCCTGGATTGTCCTCGAACAAAATTTCTCGGATCCTACCACCATCGATAAATATCAGTCCAGCACATCTTCGGCACCGATGAGCTTTCGATCCTTTTGCTGATGCAGATCCTCCGGAACATTGGCCAGGATGGTTTCCTGAAGAGCCTTCAATAGTCGGCTTTTATAGAATGATTTTCCATGAATGATTCCAATCTCTCGAACCGGCTCTGGATCCTGAAATCGCACAACTCGATCGCTTTTAAGGTTGGCCGAAAGTAACGGTAGAAGCGTGGCCCCCATTCCCTGATCGACCATTTTCTTAATCGTATCCAGGCTGCCACATTCGATTTTGCCTGCATTACCCTGGCCGCATAATTTCAATGATTGGTGGCGAAAACAGTGCTCCTCGCCCAGAAGAATCATATCGGTTCCCTGAAGATCATCCAGTGCAATTCGCTTCTCAGGTACTTTCGCATCTGGCGGGAAATACACTACAAAAGGCTCATAGTAGAGCGGAAGCTCATCGATCATTCGCTCATTCAAAGGCGTGGCCAGAATCCCAAGGTCCAATTCTTCATTTTGAATCTTCTGTAAAATCTGGCTGGTGGGCAGTTCATGGATATAGAACTCGGCTTCAGGATATTTCACCTTTAACTTCTTGAATATTTTTGGCAGCAAGTAGGAAGAAACCGTGGGAATAATGCCGAGTCTGATTTTCCCGCGAAGAGCTCCTGTATCATCTTCAAATTCCTCAAGCAATGAATCCGCTTCGTCCAGTATTCGACGAGCATAGGCCTCCACCTTCTTTCCAGGCTCGGTCAGTCGGATGGGACTCTTCTTTCGATCAAATATTTCTATGCCCAGTTCTTGCTCCAGTTTTTGAATCTGAATGCTTAGAGTGGGTTGCGCCACCAGACTGTGTTGTGCGGCCTTACCAAAGCTTCCGTGCCGTGCCAGAGCCAGCACGTATCTCAACTGCGTAAGGGTCATGGTTCAGAAAAACCGGACCGGCCCCGTGCAGACCAGCCATTTCTAAACCGGAATCTTTACCAGAAATCTCATTTTCTTCCCCGCTTTAAAATCCAGGTCCAATCATATGAACTATGTCATTCCTTCGATCGGGTACTCCGGTCTAAGCGATTGACAGTAAATGCATGCGAGCTTCAATGCTATCATGAGCATTCGTTTCAGAAATTGGGCACCATTGACTGTACTAATTGCAGCCCTACTTCTTCCCAGCCCGGATTCGGCCAGGGCCGAGGACCTGCCAGGTCATGTTAGTTACAGTTCTCTTTGCTGCCTGATCGAAACGTTGAAGTCTGATGGTATCAAGTTCACATTTGAAACCGGGGAGATCCAGCAACTGGATGATAAGGCCATCTCCCATTGGGAAGGCCGTACCTTCTTATTTATGAAGCCTGAAAACGCCAGACAGTTGTTTTCCATGAAAATTCAATCCGCGCGCCAACGGTTGCAGAGGCAGCATCTAGAACATACAACGGTTGAGTTTCAAAGATTGAGATTGGGGAAAAGAAGCTTTCTACTAAGTGTTTATAGCACAAGTCCCGTAAGCCGTGCCACAGCGGTATGGACTTCCAATGCAGAGTTTAGATTCAGCGTACAGGGTGATCTGCTGGCTGTCGATCCTCCGAACTGGAAACGCAAGACTTTCCGACTCTATTTCTGGAATCCTACAGGTTCTGACCTGGCAATCGTTGATTATACTCCTGAGAAGGGAATTTTCGATCCCATCCTTGCAGTATTTCATTCTGATGGGACCTTTAGCGATGGTAGCAAGAACGATCCATTTATTCCGGTAATGCGCAAGCAGTACAATCTGGAAGAGTCCATAGAACTATTTGATCATTTTAGCAGTTTTCGCCAGGCGAAGGGAACTTTGAAAGCCAGAACAAATTTCTGGCTTCTGGCCAATCAGAAGGAATGGAATTTAATCGCCTACAGGATGCAGCCTGATCCATCCAGGAATGAAAAAGAGGCTGTCTTTCAGCCAGAGACATTTTTTGCAGAAGTGCTATTTACAACGGCCTGGATTCGCAAAGATCTGGATTAGACTGAGGGATTAATCGAGCCAGCGATACCCCGGCACTCTTAAAAAATTCTTTTCAACCATTGCCTGGGCCACCTCAATTTGCTGCTCATGGCCGTATCTATACGTAGTCAGCTTGCCCCGAAATCGACCACCCAGCTCCGACTCTACGATCTTCAGAAATGCCATCACATCGATCAGTTCATGCAGAATGAATTCATAATTATGTCCATTCCATTCAAATGATTCCCGGGGATTTCTCAGACCATTTACATCGGCAAATAATACATTGGATTCGCTTACAGGAAATGGCAATGCGCCGGCACGAGCACCGCGAATAATGTCATCCGTCTCCTGCACAGAACGGAAAGAGGGTGTACGAGCTCTTGCAAGGAAAAAGAAAAACTGAGGATTGATTTCTACCTGGATGCGCTGCCGGCCCAGAACACCGGGGTAGTCAATTTCATGATCAATAAATAGTGCTCGATCATCCGGTTCAATCAAACAATAACCGGTTTCGAATCTGAAGGCCACCGGCGCAGCTACCGTGAAATGGCTGGCTCTACGACGGGTCTTTCGCACGTGATGCAAAAGAGCATCAAGAAAAGGACCGTTACAGTCATCGAATGTGGGGAAACTGGACAGAGTAATGCCTATGTCCACGTCCAGGTTCAATGCATGCATAAGAGCGATTGGATGTTCAATAATCTTGATGGGGCCAAGCTGAATATTGTTCGTACCATGGATCAAATTTCTTGGTCGAAGAGCTCGTCCCCGGCTTTTTCCATCCTCCAGGTAGAACATGGGCCTGCTGCCCTTCTGGGGATAAAAGGTAATTCGCACTGGAGCATTTTCGAAAGTAGCCGTTCCTTCCACGGAAAGTGGCTTCCGCACGGTCCAGACGATTCCGGGATCCCAGTCCACATCGGCTGCAAAATGCTCGGGCACCTGAATGGGCTCGCTGCGCCCGCGAATCATGGGATGCCACTGGGTCTTTTTGTGCAAAACTTCCATAGAAACAGGGCATTGTACCAAGCTGTCATGTTCTGTCAGTGCTTTTCTAATTCCTTCTTAAAGTGTATTATTATGCCTGCAGCCAGAGAAAAAGGTGCGAACTAATTTCAATTCTGCTTGGCCCTGGCGAGCATTTGTAGATTCTGCGGCCATGATTCGAAACGCTTTATTAATGGCTGCGGCCATAATGCTATCGCTCACTGTGTCCTGCGAAACAGAAGACAGCGCAATAACTCTGTACGGTGGCGCTCCTTCCGGTTTAGTCATTCGCAGCGAACCGACTACTACAGGCGAAAAGCTGGGTTTACTAGAATTTGGAGAGCCGGCAGAAGTGGTGGAGCAAAAAGAAGAGTCTCTGACTATTCAGGGAAAAACAGGTAAATGGACCAAAATTCGACAGGGATCTGTAGAGGGCTGGGTCTTCGGTGGATTCCTGCTGGCCAATCCCCCGGAACAGAAGAAGGGGCAAAAAGACCTTCCCACCGTCACTTCCCTGCAATCCGGAGACGTTGGATGCTACGTAGAATTGACCTATCCGGATGGGAAAACGGAAACCTGGCTGGGCTATTTTGATGTATGCGAAGAGTCTATTCTTAATAAGAAGATAAAATTTACCATAAAGAAAGGTCAGGTCATGGCAGATTCCTGTATGGGCGACCCGGAATGCCCGGATACAGAGGAAGCGGATTTAATCAGCACTGTAACTGTCGTTGAATGACCTTTCAAAAATATAATTCAAGAAGATTACAGTCTGGCTTGCCGGGCACTACTCGACAGTGCTCCGGCGCAGGCCTTACTTCTGTTCTGTCGAAACCTTTTTCGGTATACTATTTCAGGTTTTCAGAGATTTGAATTCCGCTGGTACAGGAAGTACGAGCTCAGGAAACAATCATAGAGATTCCATCATTTTTAGAACAGTCCGCAAAACCTTGATTCTTGCAAATCTCTTATCATTTGCCTCGATCAAATTCCAGGGAGCAAAGTCTGTATCCGTTCTATCAAGCATCTCCTGAACAGCCTGCTCATATTCCGGCCACTTCTGCCTGTTTCGCACATCCTCTTCAGTGAACTTCCATTGCTTGAGCGGACTACTGGCACGGGCCTGAAACCGATTGGCCTGCTCATCCTGGTCAATGTGCAGCCAGAACTTGGCCAGGTGAGTTCCTGCGCGATGAAGGCTCAGTTCCATGGAATTAATCTCATCGTAGGCACGAGACCATTCTCTTGCAGATGCAAACCCTTCCACTCGCTCCACCAGAACTCGTCCATACCAGCTGCGATCAAAAATTGCAAGTCTGCCAGGCGGGGGCATCTGTCTCCAGAACCGCCATAGATAATGGCGCTTTTTTTCAAAAGGTTCCGGCGCCGCGATGGGTATTACCCGGTAAAGGACCGGAGGCATGGATGATGTTAGCCGTCGAATAGCTCCTCCTTTTCCACCCGCATCCTTGCCTTCAAAAACCAGAACAACGGATGCTTTCTTTCTATACATTTTCAAAGCAGCTTTAATAAGATCGGTTTGAAGCTTTTTCAATTCGCGCTTGTATCGGTCCTGAGCTATGCTTTGAGTTAGATCTACGGTTCGTAGATCCTGCTTTTTGCGAAATTGTATAGATTCTGACATGAATGATCCCTGTGAGCCCTGGAAGTTCTAGCCCTTCCCATCCTTATTTTTCTGCTCTTTTTCCAGTTTTCGCATAAGGGCCATGGCCTCATCATAAGAGGCAACAGCCTGACGCGAATCTACGTTTAATGCCTCTTCCATGCGAGCTATGAGATAATCCATCACCAGCCCTCGCACTTCCTTTCCTTTCCCTTCGGGAGGTGTAAACCAGGGAGCCCGGGCCGAACCGGTTTCCAGTAGAAGTTTATCCATTTCCCTGGTATAATCCTTGTATTCATTGAGCAAGTATGTGGATCTTTTTCGCAGCAATGACGTCCTGGCTTTTAACTTCTTCTCCGACTTTAGTTCGGACTCCAATTCCCTGGGATTTCTCTGGAAGCGAATCTTCAGCACAAGATACTGGTTAGCCTCCAGGCTGGACTCGAAGCGATTGATGTCATCGATCCAGCCCTGCCGTTCTTTTCCGGAGATTTTTCCTTTAATGGTTCGCCGAACCAGTTCATGGTAATAGGAACCATCGAACATGGCCAGATCCCCGTACCTTGGCAGATGCATCCAATAATGGTGCAGAAATGGATCTTTTCTTTCCGGTGCTGTTTCATACCCCGGAAAATGATGAACTTCGAAGTGTCTGGGATCCAGGCAGGAGCTCAACTCATCCACAGTATAAACGATTCCAGCCAGGCCGGTACCTTCCAGAATCAGAAATACTCCGATTTGCTGGTTTTGAGCCGCCCGAAATAGCAGGGAGATTCTATCTGTCTTTTCCAGTTCGGGACTTTTCACAGGCGCCTGTAATACCCCTGCTCTGTTTTAGCCGCAAGCAATAAAGCGATGGAAAAATGCTTGTAGACCTGACAGCCGGGCAAAAGCTTTCCTATCGGAATAATAGGATTTTCTTTAAGAATGGGAACCGGGGATAAAAACAGACAGAGAGAGAAGCAGGTGGGCACCGTAAATGGATCCCCAGTGGTGGAAAAGCATTACCGGAGCCTTTTGAAATCCATTTCCTGGAGAGTCACCGGAACCCTGGATACAATGGTCGTTTCCTACATCATTACAGGCAGTTTTGCGCTGGCGGCTTCCATCGGATTTTTTGAGGTTTTCACGAAGATGGCCCTCTACTATGCTCATGAACGGATCTGGTCCAGACTCAAGGTAGGGCTGGAAGTGAAGCAGCCACCAGACTACAGTATCTAACTTTTGGGTCGACGGCATTCGATACGGTTTCCGAAAGCTTTGCATTGACCGCTACTCTGGCGGGAAATCTATACCTACATGGAAAGCGAGGAACGTAAGTCTCCAGGGACGGCTCTTGTTACTGGAGGGGCTATTCGTCTGGGTCGGGCTTTATGCATTGGTTTGGCCAGGAATGGTTATAACATTGTTTTACATTACAACAATAGCGAAGGCCCTGCCCGTAGCACAGCTGAGGAAATAGAAAGTCTTGGGGTTCAATGCAGAATCGTGCAGATGGATCTTAACAACAACCTTGATTCCGAAAATCTGATCCAACAGGCGCAAAAGCCCTTCGGCAAACTCCAGGTACTTGTAAACAGTGCATCCGTTTACGACGGAGGAACGATCGCAGATACCACAGAGGCGATGTTTGATCGCAACATACAGGTGAACTTGAAAGCTCCATTTTTTCTAAGTCGTGCTTTCCAGAATCAATGCGGATCCGGCAACATAGTGAACATTCTGGATAATAAGATCTACTTTAATCAGTTCCACTATGCAGCATATTTGCTCTCCAAGAAAATGCTGGCTGAATTTACCTATCTGGCGGCCCTGGAGTTTGCTCCCAATATTCGAGTGAATGCAGTAGCACCAGGGGTAGTATTGCCAGCTTCCATTCGCAGCCCCGAGTACGTTGCCTGGAGACTTGAGGCGATTCCATTAAAAAAGCAAGGCAATACCGAACATATAGTAAAAGCATTGCATTACATCCTGGATAATGATTTTGTTTCCGGACAGGTATTGACTGTAGATGGAGCCGAAGGTAGAACTTCCATCGGTCGAAACGCTGAATCTTATCCCGGAGACAATAGCCAATGATTACAGCTATCATAGCCGTAGGTTCCAACATTGATCCGGAAAACAACGTAGAAAAAACTATCGAATTGATGAAGAGGGACTTTCCTTTCGTTTACGCCTCTGATTTCATTAGTACAGAACCCGACGGTTATAAAGACCAGGCAGATTTTTTGAATGGCGCAATCTGTATTCGAACCTCTCTGACCAGGGAGCAACTGGAGCACTATTTAAAAAGTACAGAAATCAAACTTGGTAGAGTTAAGGGACCTATCAAGTCCGGCCCTCGCACAATCGACCTGGATCTGGCGATCTGGGACGGCAAGGTAGTTCATGATGATTATCGTGCAAAAAGCTACACTCAGATACCGGTGGATCAGCTCCTGAAAGAGCTAAACATGACAGTTGAGTAATTTTCCTTCTGGCCCATGCGAAAAGAACGATCCCTGGACACCTATGAAGATCCCGACCAGAGAATTCTTAAGCCGGACCCATAAGATGGGCCGGCCCATTAAGCAGCAACTGCAAGCAAATTGCATTATTTTCGCAGACTTTTGAGGTAATCGCAAAACTCCTTATCGTCCGGGTTTTCAGAAAAATGCTGAATCAGGGTATCCAGATTCTTCTGTACATAGTCCTGTTCATCGGCGCTTAATGCGGCCCTGTCCAGTAATTTGATCACGATTTCCTGCCAGCTAAATTCCGCCATCACTGATCCCCCTGAATAAAATGAATTGAGCGTTCATCGCTGAAAAGAATCTTTTTTGCACTTATAACACTTGCCACAGCTCCCTGGACATTCTTGCCTCTATCGTAGATTATCGATTGACGATGTGTTTTATTATGCCCACCTTTAAGATTCTCGGATTCAACTATGTTTAGTTCTGAAAAAGAACAAATCCTGATTCAGCATATGGAAGAACTGGCTCGTATGGGAGCCTATGAGGTGGACCTGGCCAGAATGCGATGGAAGGCTTCCCATAACTTTCTGCGTTTATTTCATTTGCCGACCCAGTCTGAATTTACCTACCAGGATTTGCTGAATCTGATTCATCCAGACGATCTGGATCGAGTCAGGACGCATTTTGATCAATGCCTGGCCGGAGAAAACGAATATAATATTAGCTACCGTTGTATCATAGATGGACAGGAACGGTTTATTCAAACCAGATCACGCATCGAACGGGAAGCCGATGGAACGCCAGTTAGACTTGTAGGGATCAAACGCGATATAACCGAGGAAAGCCAGCTACAGGCTTTATTCCAGGCTGCACCCAGCGGGATGTTGATGGTGGATCAAAAGAGACGGATCCTTATGGTAAATGCGGAGATCGAGCGAATTTTCGGATACGTTGCCAATGAGCTACAGGGAAAGGAAATCGAAGTTCTGCTACCCGAGCGTTATAGAATGGGTCATCCACAACTGGTGGAAATGTACATGAACTCTCCAGTGCCCCGAGCCATGGGCGAAGGCAGGGATCTCACGGCACAGAGAAAGGATGGAACGGAAGTTCCAGTAGAGATAGGACTTCATCCAATCTTCCTCAACAATCAGCTTTCTGTCATTTGCTCTGTAGTGGATATAACCGAAAGGCAGAAGATTGCAGAAAGGGAAGCCCGGCAAAAGCAGGAATTAAAAGATTTCGCCTACAGAATTGCCCACGATATTCGCAATCCACTGACAAACCTCAAGGCATTGCTGGAACTTAGCTCGGATGAAGACGGGGCTGCCATTTCGAACGAAGAGGCCCGTCAGATGATGTCCGGAATTACCACTGACCTTCTGCAATTCGCCGAGGAAATTATCGGGGCTTCCCTTGCTGCTCCAGGGGAATCAGTACTTAAACCATTGAGATTCGATTCCATGAAGGATCGAATCAATCAGCGTTTTAGCTTTCCTTTGCTGGAATGCGAAGGAAGTCTTAACTGGATCGAAGGACACTCTACATTGCCGCAGGTGCCTGTTGGATCTATGGAAGAAATAGTCGGAAACCTGGTTTCAAATTCTTTGCGGTATCGTCATCCAGAACGAGCACCGGCTATTCAGATTCGCACCGGCAATGAGGGGAGTACATTCTGGCTGGCAGTGGAGGACAATGGCCGCGGGATTTCAGCAAAAAACAGGGATCGCATATTCGAGATGTTCGGTAAACTTCAGGATGAAGAAGGCACGGGTCTGGGATTATATCTCGTCAAGGAAAACCTGAACCGATTGGGAGGCTCCATCGATTTCGAAAGTAGCGACCAGGGTTCACGTTTCCGGATTTCGTTACCTCTGTTCCAATAATCCCTTGCTTTGAACCTCCGAAGTACTGGCCGCTTATACTGATTATCTTGCCTGTCTATCTAGCGCCTCTACCTTTCTGGCTGGCCAGATATACATGTTTTCGAGCACGCATCACATCCCCCAGGGGTCGATGCTCGAATAATGCCTGCCAGGGGTCGAAGATTGCATTTTCAATGGTTTCCTGAATGGCCTCCAGCTCCTCCCCGGACTGGGCCGGAATGCTCAGCCGGCCCACAGTAACATAAGGTGCCTGTTTTTCCTTCCAGTCTACGGAAGCGTCTTCAATGGGAGTATGCTTTTCATCGGTAAAGAATTGTAACTGAAGATCCATGTGGATGGGCCCGGCTTTCAGACGGTTCCTTATTTCATCACTCAGATCCATTGGTTTGGATGCACCTCTCTTTAGCCCAGGATCTGGAAGTAGACGGACTCGCACTGCATAGGGACCGCATGCAATGGGAGCTGCAGAAAAGAACCGTTCGGTAACGAATCCGGAGAATCGGCGATTTACGGAAGCGCCCAGTTTCTTCATTCGCATGAGTCCGCCCAGAAAGCCATAGGTGGATATCATATGCTTTAGCAACGGTGCCGTTCCCTGAGCAGCCGCCTGGACCATCTGGACGAATTGTTCGCTTTTCGGAGAGGAAAAAGAAGGCAAATTGATTAACAGAAAATCCTGACAGTCCGTATTAATGCCCAGGGCCCCCGGACCATCCAGCCCGCGTACTTTGATCGCGAATCCACGGACATCACCTATATTATCTGGCTGAACATTTAAACTACCATTGGAAAGTCGAATCCAGGCATCATGAAGTCCTGGAAAAGCGAAAAGACCGTGGCGAGCATGCTCGGGAATATCTCCCAGTACTTCCAGGGTTGCATTGAAGCCCAGAATCTGCTTTCGGTGCAGAGCCCGGCCCGGACCGAATTGCCTGGATTTCAGTTTTTGGAGTAAACCGAATTGTTTTGAGTATTTCTTAAACCTTTCTTCTTCATCGTCCGCTATTTCTTCTTTCCAGTCTGTTGAGGGTTGTTTCATCTAATCAGCCGATCCGGTGTATATTGTTTCAATTTCTATGTACTGCCTCTGGCCGGAATACTCCGCGAGGCATATCTCGGTCCGAAAGCAGTGACTAACCGTATCCCTGGGTACAATCCTGTAAAGTTAAACATGCCCTCTGAAACCAACGTTAATTGCTGCCCTGCAATACCGTCTGCCAAGCCAATAGCCTGTTGCCCGGCAGTTCCTACGATCACTCCCATGTTGCGGGACGAACCTTGTGCTTTATTAGCCTGCCGGCCGATACGGTGGTTCTACCCTGCTCGCTGATAGTGACCATTCTTGCAGATTCGTAAAGAGGAAGAAGAATCCGAATAATCAGATGGAACGGATACCTGCTAGTCCGAGCCCCAGGGGACCAGAGGTATGATAAAACCGGCCCAATCCGGAGGTCCGGCCAGATTTCCTCCTTCGGGAAAAGGATCATGAATGGGTTCAAAGCCAGGTCCAGATGTCTGCGCCACGATGATGTGACGATGACTCCCTCTTGGACTTGGACCGGCCACCAGGCAGTAGATTCCGCTGGCAGAAGCAAATTCCAGTTGCCCGGAATGGAGCTTCACTTTGAGAAATGCAAGCCCACGAGGGTGAAGAAATTCATTAATTGCCACCAGGTAGTCCGGAAAATCAATGAAGTTGGGCACCGATTCCAATTCCAGGTTCAGAAGCGAAGCAATGCAGGCCTGCAATGCATTCCCCTTACCGTCCTCCCAGTGAGATTGCCAGACTGGATTCATATATTGCCTCCGGAAAACATCAGACCCTGGCTATTCTGGCCCTCTGTTGCCTGGTCCAGATGAAAATCCTGAACGTGCAGTCCAGGGGCTAATGCCCACAATATGTGTCAAAGAATACGCGATGCGAAAGAAGGCAATTATACCGGGACTTTCATACATCCAATGTTGAGATGCTTTTGTAGACGCAGAAATGCCAGTTTTTACAATTAATCCATGAAGTGGTCCCTATTCGTCGGAAGACCTTTTGGAATTCGGGTATATCTGCATTGGACCTTTCTCATTCTGCTCGGTTGGGTTGTTGCTTCTCAGCTTGGACAACCTCTGTGGGATTTGATGGGCATCCTGCTTTTCATTGTAACCCTGTTTCTCTCGGTCCTGCTCCATGAGCTGGGCCATGCTCTGGTAGCGCGAAAATTTAAAGTCCGAACCAGAGATATTATCCTGCTTCCCATCGGTGGAATGGCCCGGCTTCGCAAAATGCCAGAAGAGCCCAGAGCTGAATTCATGATTGCTCTGGCAGGTCCTGCTGTGAATGCAATCATCGCTATAGCACTATACCTTACTCTTGTAGCCCTGGGTAGTATTCCGGCCATTCCGGAAAAACTCACACTTCTAGAAGGGCCCCATGCATTGTTGAAGAATCTGTTCTGGGCCAATACTCTTCTGGCTGGCTTCAATTTGATCCCCGCATTTCCCATGGATGGAGGAAGAGTACTGCGCGGACTGCTGGGCTTTCGCATGAGTCATGAGAAGGCCACCACCATTACAGCAGAGATTGGACAGGCTCTGGGAATTGTATTTGTAATACTTGGATTTATCTACAGTCTGGGGCTTCTATTTGTGGGAATCTTTGTTTTTCTGGGCGCTTCAGCAGAATCCTCATCGGAACAGATTCGCAGTTCGCTTCGCTCCTATACAGTATCCAACATATTGATCAAACACTTCACGGCTCTTCGTCCTGAGCAGAGCATTATGGATGCCGTGGAGCAACTTCTGTCTGGACAGGAATCTGAATTTCTTGTTATGGAAGACAAAACGGTAGTGGGCGTACTTACGAAAAAAGAGATATTCAACGGTCTGGGCTCCCATGGAAACCAGGTTTCCATAAGGAAAATCATGACCACTCATTTTCCTCATCTTCGCATGGATGCTACGCTGGAAGATGCGCTGCGCTCTCTACAGGAAAGCAAGGCATCCATTGCGCCGGTTTATCGAGGACGAAAACTGGTAGGCATCCTGGACAGGGAAAACATCGAAGAATTACTTACACTGAATAAGGCCATGCGTCAATACCTGGACTCTCCAATCAGAGATTCAAACCCATGAAAGAATTCGCCAATCCGTCTGGAAACAGGGCTCCTGGTCAAAGTAAATCTACCTTCTGGATCATTGGCGCTCTTGTTACGCTACTGGCCATTGCGCCTGTGGGGCAGGAACCGCATCTATGGCAAAAGTTAATACTACTCTGGCATGGCTGGCTTAAGACTCTTCTGGACTGGTTTGACCTGGCTATCCATGGCTTGCCGCTAATTTCTTTTATTGGTTATGCTATCTATGGAAAGCTTCGAAAGGAGTCCCGGAATAAAACAAGCACCGACTTTTAAGTCTGGTCATCGTAGCTACGTCTGTTAGTATACTCCAGGCTAATCTGAGAAGAACGTCGCCCCAATTGGCCCACCAATCCCGAAACAACGTCTTCCCATCGCTAGAAAAAGGTATAAGAATCCTCCGCCTTTGCGAATCCCGCGGAGGTTGGCCTGGCTAGACCATAAGGTCCAGTAAATCGGAATAGAGCCGCTGGCTATTGGCCCCATTTAATAGCTGAATCTCCTCATCTGTGAGAGAGGCCCGTGCCCAGCAATCCAGGGAGATAGTGAAATAGAAGAGATGCATTTTCTTAACCTGTGCCCTATGGCTCTCTGCTTTCGGAGCACACAGAAGGCTACCCGGCAATGGGAATCCTTGACGGCTCTTTAATCATTGGACGGATAAAATGTGTTTCAGGTAAAAACTTTCCTCCAATGCCGGAGATCTGTTTTACTCCCTGGACCTTAGAAATAGCGGCCGGAGGGCCGATAATATCCTTCGACGCCTCTAAAGCGAACTCTGAATCAGGAATCGAAAATGCATAGAACTGGCATCCTGCTAATTTCCGCTCTACTACTCACCTGCCAGCAAAACACCAGCCAGGTCGAAAAACAAAACCCTGAAGAACTGGAACGATCGGAATGGCATGATCGGGCCCTGTTTCTGGCCGGACTTCCCACATCTCAGAAATTCCAGAAGAGACCGGAGATTGCCAGAATTCTGAAGCTTCCGCACTATGAAGATCATCGCAGGCAGATGAATGCGTTCTGGTCCACTGTAGATCGCCAGAGGGTAAAGCCCATGACTGCCTGGTGGAGATCCGAGCTATCTCCTCGGATGGATGGTGTAAAAACCAGAACAGCTCTTTATCCCCTCAGTGGAGGCGATCTACTGAACTTTAAATTGATGTACCCGGATGCAAAGAAATATGTAATGATAGCCATGGAGAAGCCGGGCAGCATGCCGGACCCCACTTCCATGACCGATCCTCAGCTGCAGGAAGGATTGTACTCTGTGCGAAAGATGCTGGGAAACATTGCTCTTACAGGTTACTTCTTTTCCAGGTGGATGAACTGGTACATGAATCCAGAAAAATATGGGTTCTTTGGAACACTTCCCACAGTTTCTGTATTTCTTGTTCGCCTGGGTCATGAAATACGAACCGTGGACGAAACTTGCGTCAATGAAGCCGGAAAACTTGTATTTGAAAACACTACTCCCTGCTATCTACCAGGATACAGAATTACATTTCGCGACGGCAATACCGATGAGCAAAAGGAACTCTACTACCACTCCACGCGAATTGACAATGCTTTATTCTCTGAAAGCACAGCCAGGGGCAAATACATTCAAAGTCTGGGAAAAGTAGCTGTGATGATGAAAGCAGCAGTGTATCTTTTTCACAGACAGGCACATGCTGCAGGTGCTCAGTATCTTATGGAGAATTCTGAGGTAATCGTTCAAGATGATTCCGGCATTCCCTACCGATATTTCTCTGCTTCTAACTGGGACATCACCCTTTACGGTACCTATCGCTACCCGCTTCCGGGGATGGGAGTATACCCTCAACAGGATCTGATTCGAGCATACAATGCAGGCAGTGAGCATCTACCATTTGCCTTCGGCTATGGTCCAAAAACCGCAGCCCGGGCATCTGGACTGATGGTGGCCTTCAGTAATTAAAAGCCCGAGCCAACCTGGAGGATCAAACCAGGGCGCCTTCCTAATTCTGGAACGCTGTAGCGCGGCCGGATTGGCTTTCCAGGGCTAATAGGCGCTTTTCCAATTTCAGTATACGCGCTTCCAGTTCCTGGATTTGCTTCTGCGCTGCCCGGGCTTCCTGTAATCCCTTGATCTGCACCTTTCCGTCACGAACAATCAATTCATCACCTACAGTAAGTGGGCCCTTTATATAGACCATACCGTCCGCAGCTACTATCAGACTTGCACGGGCACCTATATGAACATCCCCGGACGGACTCACTTCCAGAACCATACCGTCGGTCATTCGAGTAGCTGAATATTCAGGACTGGCTGATGATGCATCGTCGCAGCCAGTCATAAATACTGGAATCAGAATTATCAAAACGGATAGTAGTTTCATTGTTTCTCCTTTGTTTGCCCTTTGTTTCGCATCTGGATATTTATTCGGTTTCCTGAATCGAAATGGAACCAAAGGGTGCGCGTATGCGAAGAGGCCGATTGGGAATCTGCAACTCCTTCATACTATAATGGCCCGGAACCACATTGATTTCTCCGCCATGCTCCACATTGTCTAGCGCATCCTGCATACTTTTAAAGGGAGCCTCTATACCACCTGTGGATGGCTGTTGCATTGGACCGATGGAATCCAGGTATATTGTTGGACTTCCATTGGCATTGTTCAGCGCTTTCAGAAATCCAGGATTCAAAACCGATGTGGCGATGTTGGGGCAACCTCCTCCCCGATGCGTACCGTAGGCATACAAGCTTCCGGAGCTCTCTTGATAGAGCGGAGATCCGGAGCTTCCCATGTGAGTATCCGCATAATGTATCAAATATCCAGGGCTGTTATGAGCTGTGGCAACACTGCTTTGCATGGTTCGATTTCGTTTTTTGCAGCCATCGAAGGTGCGTAATTCAACGCCAAAGCCTGTATTCTTTAGACTCTTTGACTCCTTTGCATCGATTCTATGGTTACTGAGTCTGAAGAAATTTCCTTCTATGAAATAAGAGGGCATCCCCTGAGCATTTGGCTGGATGCGAAATATAGCCCAATCCTGGGTAGTCGGCAGATCGACTTTCAATTTCAGGGATTCCTGTAGTATCTGAAATCTGTCAGAGTCAGCGGGCAGCTGAATCTCACCTTTGCAGCTGGAGGCCGGAACCTGAAATTGCACTTCATCGAATCTATAGTACCCCGATGCACAATGTCCGGCGGTGACCAGCCATCCGTTGGGAGCAATCCAGGCAGTGCAGATAGCTTCTTCTCTTTCATTGAAATATAGGCGACCGACTGGATAATCTTGATCAGGGAGTCGATCGTCGGTATCACAGATGGTATTCATTCGGATTCTAGTCTCTCGCTGTTCAGCCATAAGACCGGACCAGAATACAAAAGTTAATAAAAGCAGTCCGACCATCAAAATGGAAATCATTCTGCGCTGCATGAATCAAATGAATGCAGTATGGCCAGGGTACTGTCAACTGAAAGGTCGGCAGGTCTGGCATTGCTTTCTTCCGATAGTTTTCTAAAAACCCTTGACCCTCAAAAGTAGAAGCTTAGCCTATTGGGGCCTTCTGACCTGCTCACTGACTATTCTGTGCTATCTCGCAGTGAATCTAACTGACTGTTTTTCAAGCGTAGTTGATTCGGATGATCGGTGGCATAAAGTGCAGATCATAGCTGGCCTTAGATATCATTGAGAATATCGCATTTCAATACCGTTTGAATGGGCTTATTCCTGTTTCCATTCATCTGGTCTGTCCGGGGAGTATTCATGATCAAGACAGAGAATTCCATTCATCGCTTTTATCTGTACGTAGTGCATCATCCGCTTATTTCATCTTCGCTAGTTTTTTCAGCATTGCTCTTGATTGGTCTGCTACTTCAGAATCTAAGCGATGAATTCCTGTGGCCCAGCTACGCAGTAATGTGTCTTTTCTACTCTGCCATGTTCTACGTGGGATCCAGAAGCGGAAAAAAAAGAGAAAACCTTTCAGACGAAAAAGAAGTGGAGGAGATGATTCTGGCCGGTCGCTCCCTTCCGCTGGGACTGGCTCTGTTCACAATGACAGCTACCTGGGTAGGCGGAGGTTTCATTAATGGAACTGCAGAATCTGTGGCCGTGAATGGACTTGCATGGGCCCAGGCTCCCTGGGGTTATGCGTTGAGCCTTCTGTTCGGCGGAATCTTTTTGGCCAAGAAGATGAGATCCTACAATTTCTCCACTCTTCTGGATCCCATATCCGATCGCTTTGGCGATCGCATGACAGCGTTGCTTTACATACCGGCTTTACTGGGCGAAGTATTCTGGACTGGAGCCGTACTTACAGCCCTGGGTACCACGTTTGGGAGTATTCTTGGAATAGACTTTAATCTGGCCATTATTCTATCTGCATTGATTGCTATTACTTACACTGCGATTGGCGGTATGCGAGCGGTGGCCCATACGGACGTTCTACAGCTGGGAATATTGATCGTGGGTCTATGGCTGACGATTCCATTCCTCATTCCTGATGGAGCCAGCCTGGGCAGTATTTACGGAGATTACAAGACCGAAATGGGTCCCATGGCGAATCTGTTTCCTCCGCTGGAAGGCTGGAAAGACCCGAACTGGGGAGATTCCTACTTTCTATGGTGGGACTCTGCATTGCTTCTGATCTTTGGTGGCATTCCCTGGCATGTGTATTTCCAGAGAGTTCTTTCGAGCCAGAATGGGCAGGTAGCACGATGGCTTTCCATAGGTGCAGGTGGTCTTTGTATCGTCGCTGCTGCGCCAGCCATGATCATCGGGATGATAGGAGCCACCACGGATTGGAATGCCCTGGGACTGGAAGGCCCGGAAGTGTCGGCTGTTGTACTTCCCTACGTATTGCAGAACCTGGCTCCTGCTTTAATCGCAATCATTGGTCTGGGTGCACTGGCCTCCGCGGTAATGAGTAGTGCAGATTCTTCTATATTATCTGCCTCTTCTCTGGGTGCATGGAACGTATACAGACCGTTTTTCGCAAAGGGAAATCATTCAGAAATTCCAAAAGTCATTAAACGATTGATCTGGATTGTAGGAGTGGCTGCCACGCTTATCGCACTTCAAGTTAAGAGCGTCTATGCACTCTGGTTTCTGTGTAGCGATTTCGTATATTGTATTTTGTTTCCTCAGCTTATTCTTGCATTGTTCGACAGGAAGACAAATACCATCGGCAGTCTGGTTGGATTTATTGTAGCTCTATTCCTGCGTCTGGGAGGAGGAGAAGCTGTTCTGGGAATTCCGACATTCCTGCCCTATCCGATGGTTGGTGAGGATGGAGTTGTAAACTTCCCCTTTCGCACACTGGCCATGCTTTCATCTATGGTGACCATCATTCTGGTTTCCCGGTTGACCCATACCTGGTCTCCTCCAAGACCGCTGGTAGTAAGAAAAACCTCCGACAGTCAGGAAGCATAGAATGAAGTTTGGAACACTAAAAAGCTTTATCAACGGAAAGTACTCCGAAAAAGATTCAGGCAGGTATATAAGCATAGAGTATCCGGCCACAAATGAAACCATAGGTAAAGCCTCCGTGGCCGATGAGGCAGAACTTCAGAAGGCTGTGGATCTGGCCAGAGCTGCGCAGCAGAAATGGGCAAGACTATTACCCGCCGAGAGAGCAAGGATCCTTCATCGCAGCTCCCTCTTGATTCGCGAAAAAAACGATGAACTGGCAGCTCTGGAGGTGTGGGATACGGGCAAGCCCATCCAGGAAGCTCTCAGCGTAGATATAGTCTCCGGAGCCGATGCGGTGGAATACTTCGCCCATGCAGCAGCCCTGCTCAAGGGAGACTATTATCCGCTGGGAAACAACTATGCCTATTCCGTACCTGAACCCCTGGGCGTTGTTGGAGGAATTGGTGCCTGGAATTATCCATTTCAGATCGCATGCTGGAAATCTGCGCCGGCTCTGGCCGGCGGCAATGCTATGATCTATAAGCCCAGCGAGCTTACAATGATGACAGCCCTTAAACTGGCTGAAATCTATCAGGAGGCCGGTCTGCCAGATGGCCTTTTTCAAGTTCTACTAGGAGATGCAGAACTGGGAAAGGCCATGGTTTCGCATCCAGACATTCACAAGATTTCCTTAACCGGCGAAGTGGGCACGGGAAAGAAGATCATGGCCAGCGCCGCAGCAACTCTGAAGCATGTAACTCTGGAACTGGGCGGAAAGTCCCCACTGATCATTTTTGAGGATTCTGATATTTCGAACGCTGTGCAGGCAGCCATGATGGCCAACTTCTATACCCAGGGTGAAATTTGCTCCAATGGAACCAGAGTCTTTGTACATTCCTCAATACAAGACAAGTTCCTTGCTGAATTAAAGCGCTGTTCCGATAAATTAATAATCGGCGATCCCATGGATCCAGATACCCAGATTGGAGCTTTGATCGATGCGAAGCATTTTAAGAAGGTAAGGGGTTATATAGATTTGGGCATAAAAGGCGGAGCCCATCGATTTCTGGGTTCGGATGAATTGATTCTGAATCAATCGTCGGTTTCAGATAAGGATTATGGCCGAACTGTAAGTGAATTGAAGAATGGTAACTTTGTAGCTCCCACAGTTTTTACAGAGTGCAAAGATGAAATGCAAATCGTATGCGAAGAGATTTTCGGACCGGTAATGAGTGTGCTTCGCTTTGACGAAGAGGAAGAGGTAATTCGAAGAGCAAACGATACACCTTTCGGTCTGGCTGCCGGTCTTTTTACCAAAGATGTAAATCGAGCTCATAGAGTGAGTCAGTCATTGCAGGCAGGAATAATATGGGTGAACAACTATAATCTCACTCCCATTGAAATACCATTTGGTGGGTACAAACAATCAGGGATTGGCAGAGAGAACTCCGTAGAAGCATTAAGGCATTATACCCAGATAAAAACCATTTTTGTGGAAACGGGTGATGTGGACTCTCCCTATCGGATTTGAGCAAGAGCATCAAGGCGCAAATGCAAAAGTAATTGAATTCAGAGCAAAAAGTAGTACCAGCAGAAGGTTCCATTCCAGAGGCTTCGAGAACAGGAGAAGAAGATGGCAGATCTATATGATTACATAATTGTGGGCGGCGGTTCAGCCGGATGCGTTCTGGCCAATCGACTTAGCCAGGATCCGGACAATCAGGTATTGATGTTAGAAGCGGGTCGCCCGGATTATATCTGGGATCTTTTTATCCACATGCCGGCGGCGCTCACAATCCCCATCGGAAACAAAAATTATGATTGGATGTACGAATCTGCTCCTGAGCCCCATATGGATGGTCGCAAAGTCTATCATGCAAGAGGCAAGGTGCTGGGCGGCTCCAGTAGCATCAATGGAATGATCTTTCAACGAGGCAATCCGATGGACTATGAAAAATGGGCCAGAATTCCGGGTCTTGAAAACTGGGACTATGCTCATTGCCTGCCCTATTTCAAGCGAATGGAATCCTGTATGGCAGAGAAACCAGCTTCTGAGTCCAGGCACAACACAAGTCCTCGAAGTCGCAGTCGTCCATTTCGCGGAATTGAAGGTCCCCTATGGCTGGAACGAGGTCCTGGAATCAATCCATTGTTCAGCGCTTTTCTTGAAGCCGCGGAACAGGCCGGCCATCCACGCACAGACGATGTAAACGGCTACAAACAGGAAGGGTTTGCCTTGTTCGATCGAAATGTGAAGCAGGGCCGACGATGGAGCGCTGCCAGGGCCTATTACCATCCAGTGAAGCATCGCAAGAATTTGGAACTACGAAGTAAGGTACTTACATCCAGGATCATTTTTGAAGGAAAGAGAGCCGTTGGAGTTGAATATAGAAAGGGTAAGAAGATCCACCAGGTAAGAGCTAAAGAAGTAATACTTTGTGCAGGAGCGTTCAATAGCCCACAATTGCTACAATTGTCTGGAGTCGGAGAAAGGAAACATCTGCAGGATCTGGGAATCAATGTAGTCCATGAACTGAACGGTGTGGGCCAGAATCTGATGGATCATCTTGAGGTCTACGTTCAGTACAAATGCCTGAAACCAGTATCCATGAATCCTGCATTGAAACTCTGGCGAAAACCTTTTATCGGTTTACAATGGCTGTTTCGCAAGGGACCGGCAGCAACCAACCATTTCGAAGCAGGTGGTTTTATTAAGAGCAACTCAAGGGAAGGCTATCCCAACCTGATGTTTCATTTTCTGCCCCTGGCCATTCGATACGACGGTTCCTCACCGGAAGGAGGTCATGGCTACCAGGTGCATGTTGGCCCCATGTTCTCAGATGCTCGCGGGCATGTGCGAATCAAATCCACCGATCCTTCCCAGCATCCAGAAGTGTTATTCAACTATTTGAGTACAGAACAGGACAGAAGAGAATGGGTGGAAGCGATTGAAAGAGCAAGGGAGATTCTAAGTCAACCTGCAATGAAACCGTTTAACGGTGGAGAGATATCACCGGGTCCGGATGTAAAGACTCCAGAACAGATTCTTAAATGGGTGGCCGACGATGCAGAAACTGCATTGCATCCGTCGGGAACCTGCAAGATGGGTCGAGATGATCTGGCCGTTGTGGATCCGGACACTTTCAAGGTCCATGGCATGGAAGGCCTTCGAGTGGTTGATGCATCTATAATGCCCATCATTACGAATGGCAACATTTACGCCCCGGTCGTCATGATGGCCGAGAAGGCTTCGGATGCCATTTTAGAAAATACTCCACTGGCACCTGAGTATCTGGATTTCTACAAAGCCTGATTAAAGTAGCTTGCCTCTCCCCAGGTAGAGAACCCAATGGAGGGACCTTCGTCTAAATACGGAGTTTCCAGGAGAGGTTATATGACTCGTAAAAGGCTATACTTCGGTGCAGCAACAATTCTGTTTTTGTTTAGCTCCCTTTCGTTACAGGCAAAGCCCACAGGTGACCAGGTCAGTGAGGCTACCTGCGATTTCAATCTACCGCAGGTACAGAAATATGTAGCCCAGGGATGGGGAATCAACGATCCGTTGAGTTCCGATTCTGGTGCCACTGCCCTAACACTTGCATCCTATTGCTACGGTGGTAGTGCAGAGATCGCTGCCTGGCTCATTCAGAGAGGCGCAGATGTAAATAAGCACGACAGGAACAACTATTCCAATCTGATGTGGGCCCTTCGCAGCGTAGATGACCTGGGCGATGGAATGCATAAGGTTGTATGGGATATGATCCGTCGAGGCGCCAGTGTAAACTGGCAGGATCCCACCACCGGTCGCACTGCACTTATGCTAGCTTCCAGCAACGGAGATCTGGACATGGTAAAGGACTTAATCCGTCGCGGGGCCGATCGAAATATGAGAACAAAAGGCGATTGGTGCATCTCTGACAATTATGATGTCCAATGCACCGCTATGGATTATGCGAGACTGGACGGTCATGTTCAGGTAGCACTCTATCTGGAAGGAAAAGATACAAACGCTTATGAAAGAACCCTTCATTACGCTGCCAAATCAGGCGATCTGGAAAAAGTAAGGTCATTGATCCAATCCGGAGCTGATGTAAACGAAGCAGAAGAGATGTCGAAATTGACTCCGCTTCACTATGCAGCTAGAAGCAACAACCTGCCTATAGTAAAACTTCTACTGAGTTCAGGGGCAAAACCATCTCCCCAGGATTATGTGGGAATCACACCTCTTCGAGATGCAATAGTAAATTATAGGAAGGAGCTGGCCACGGTTCTGATTGAAGCCGGCGCTTCCGGAAGTTCCGAACAATTGCAAGGCTGCGGCGGCGGACTAACCGAGTTCGGCTGGGCCATGAACTACAGTCAGTATGATATCGCAAAGCTGCTTATAGAGAAGAATGCCCTGGATTTGAAGGGCGGCTGGTCTATCTTCAGAGAAATCGATGGAGCAAGCGAGGAGACTGTAAAAATAGCAGAAATGGTTCTGGTTCGTGGCGCCAAACCACCGGAAGACTATATCTCAGTGCTTCAGAAATGGGAAGGTGAGTATGATTTCAAATTTGTGCCACAGATCATAGCACTGGTAAAGAAACATGAGCAAAAGCCAGTCATTCCAATTCCAAGTATCCTCATCCCGGATAATCCGGATTTCGAATCTGTGGCTCCTCCCAGTCCTGCAGCTCTCAAGAATCTACAGATTCGCAATCGCTCGTTGAAGCCGGACCCGGAGGTTCAGCGAGCCATCGACCGTAGCCATCAATTCTACGAAAAGGGAGATAGGATATCTCCAGACGCTCACTTCCCTGCAAAGTAACGTCTCTAGCCCTGACCCGGGTTCGCCCGGGCATGGCTGAATGCTTGTTCAAAAGCATCGTTTATTAAGGAAGGATCTTCAAGACCAATCGAAATTCGAAATAGGCCTGGATCCATATGCAAGTGCTCCAGTAGCTTCCGTCCATCTTCCGTGGAAACCAGTTCGTAATGAGCCAGATACATATAGAGCATAACCAGAGTAAAGTCTGTGCCAAATGAAGGCCCTTTCAATACCTGCAAAGAATCGTAAACGGACTCCATGGACGATGCCACTTCCATGGTAATCATTCCGCCAGGGAGCACACTTCCATCATGCTTTCGGGCTATTCGATTGTAATTTTCAGCCCAGGGCCCACGATCTGCCCGAAATAACTTTCGCACAGAAGGGTTCTTCTCCCACAAATCTCCAAGGATATTCAGGTTCCTTCCAATTTGAATCATTCGATTCTGGTATCCAGGAATTCTATGAGCCATACGATCCGAATCTGCAACATAGGGTACTTCCAGGTATTCATTTAAGGTACCTGCAATTTCATCGTGAAATCTGGAAGATGGATTCAGCATCACAGCACCCATCATTACATCGCATGAGCCACTTGCAAACTTGGTCAGGCTTTCCACCACAACATCGCAATAGGGCAGCGCATCCACGCATACAGAGCTGCCCACAGAAATATCGGATAGCAAAGCGCAGCCTTCGGACTGACAAATATCATATAGTTCTGGCATGTCTGGAGTTTGCAGCAACGGATTTGTGGGCAGCTCCGTAATTACTCCGGCCACACGACCTGCCTGTTCCTTAATTACCCGTCGAAGTTCATTCAGATTACTCAGATCGTAGACTTTTTCCGAGGCAACGGCAAATTTCTCCAGAATGCGAATGTTATCTACATAAAGCCAGCCCAGTTGAATCCAGATATCCCTTCCCTTCTTTTTCTGGATTTCCTGAATGGAGCGAAAGGCGCCATAGATTCCGTTCATTCCACTCACGGAAAGAAATACATCCCGTGTGTTCAAATGATTCAGGCCTGCCATTTCCTTTTGAACCAGCTCCGGTCCTGTACCTTTTCTGACACGCTCTTCGGTTTGCTCTTCTTGTAGCAAGTTTCGGTCCAGAAGAAACCTTTCCGCACGACGAGAACTAACCAGACAACCGGTATGCTGAATAAAACTAAGCAAATAACCGGCCCTGGTCTCATCCTCCGGCAGGGGAAAAGCCACAATACCATCCTCTTCAATCAGTTCGGTTGTATGGTGACCGGCCCAGGAAAACAGATCATCCGCCGCTCGCCGGGAAGATACCACAACACATGGATTCCGGGAAAAAGATGGCTGAAAATAAGATACAAGTTCGGTGACGTAGGGATGCGCAACAAAACGCGGATAACCGGATTTGATGCGACTCATGGTTTCTGAACGTTTCTCTTCGTAACCAATTACATCGGCCACAGCTGGTAGACTTACAGAAACTGCATGAACGGTACTGCCTGGAATCCTCCCGCCGACCTCCGGGATGGCAATCTTTCCGGAATCAATAGCCATCAGGGTTCCAGAATTTTCACTCCAGAGGATTCTCCTACCAGGACTCTCGCAGGTCTGCAACGAGCGAATATCCCGTTCTCCACTACTCCGGAGATTGAGTTTAATTCCTTTTCCATGGCTTCTGGATGAAAGGAATCGAACCTGACATCCAGGATCAAGTTTCCATGGTCTGAGATAACAGGGCCGTCTTTTCGCAGGGCCATTCTTAGGCTTACTTCCCGGGCTCCCAGGCGCTCCAGTTCATGTCGAACAACGTTAATGGCCTGCGGCAAGATTTCCAGTGGAACAGGAGTCCTTTCCCCCAGACGAGAAACTAGTTTAGAGCCATCCACCAGGCAAATAAAGCAATTGGACAACGAATGGACAATCTTCTCCAGGGTATGCGCCGCCCCTCCACCTTTGATTAGATTCAGGGCCGGATCCACTTCATCGGCTCCGTCCAGAGATAAATCCAGTTCCTCAAAACTTTCCACCGGAAATACACGAAGACCTGCTTCTCTGGCAAATTGCATGGACTGATACGAGGTGACACAATAATCGCATTTCAAGGATTCCGTATTCTGCAAACGGCCCAGTTCTTCAATTGCGATGGCTGCGGTAGAACCGGTTCCCAGACCCACTGTCATACCACTTTTTACATGTTTTACAGCTTCCAGGGCTGCAAGCCTCTTGGATTCTTTGTTGGCGTCCGGTTGTCTCACAATCTACGAGAATTGACAGTCCGGCCTCCGGTCAAACGCTTTCCCGGGCCTGGAATCTACGGCTACACTCAGTCCATAGAACCGGATTGAAGATTCTCCAGAAGGGTCTTGATTCGATCGTCTTCCGGTTGAAGAAATGCTGCCTTTTGCAGCACTTCTATGGCCGTAGCATTACGACCGGCATCCGCATACACCTGGCCTAAAAGATAAAGCACACTTGCCCTTTCCCCAACCAGGTTTCTGGCTTCCTGAAGACTTTCCAGAGCCCTGGCCTGGTCACCGGTTCTAGAATAGCATAGCCCGGAGTAATAATGTTTATAGAAATTCTCATCTTCCATCTTGGCCAACAGAGACAGGGCTGTGTCGTACTCTTCCAGACCTATAAGCTTCTCTACTTCATCCACCAGACTTTCCGACCCTGGTGCTGCACCGGTGGGATGGGCCGATTCTCGATAGGCAATGCGCATCAATGAAATGTCATCGGTCGGCTCTCCCAGGGAATAGAGCACTTCACGAATCCCGTGCAATTCGCCACGTCCCCGCTCTACGACTCCAGTAAATAGATCCGGATCCAAGTTAACCGATTTATCTTCCCCTCTCTGTTTTCCCTGGCGAATGGAGTCTCGCCCATCAGAACCTGCAATCAATACATCTCCGGTTTCTAGCTGAAAGCGAACCGGTTGCGAAACCGGGCCAGCTTCTCCAATTCGTCTGGATGAACTCTTCTGTTCAAGAAACGATGCCTGGCCTTTGCGATAAAGGACTGTTCTAGGATGACCGGCGTTGAGCAGATGTAAAATACCGGAGCGTTCTTGAATCAATCCAAGCAGGCATCCCACCTGCATCTCCCCGTGAAAACTGCTGAACACCCCATGCAGTTCTTCCACCATGGCCACCATCCACTGAATTGGCTCCATAGTAGGTTTGCGCATTAGAATGGAATTTACCAGAGCGCCCATAATTAGTGAGCCCCCCGCCCCATTGAGGGCCCCTCCGGTGGCATCCCCATTAAAGAAGAATGCATGAGCTTCGCCATCGAAGTCCACGTTTCCTGTAACGCACAGGTCTCCGCCGAGCTCGGCCTCCCATTTTTGATATTTAAACTTCTTCTTGTACTCAATGAGAAAGTCCGTATGGACCGAATCGCTTACATTTCCATTCTTTAGCAGAGGATTGGCCAGCATCGTGGTGAGATAGTAATCTGCATCCTGCTGATTTTTCAGATCCTCTACCTTTCGCAGGGTGGATCGCAGTTCACCGGTTTTTCGAACAACTATATCCTCCATATGCAGAGTATAGCTTTCCACTTCACCTACCATGGAATTAAAAGCCCTGGCCAGCTGACCAAATTCATCTCCAGACCTCTCTTTAAGTCGAACCGAAAAATCCCTTTCCTGTACCTTCTCCACAGCACGGGTCAGCTCCAGCAATGGACGCGAAAGAATTCTGGAAATAATCAGGCCCAGAAGCCCGGCCACGAAAACGCTAGTAATGATAACTGTTACCAGGATTCTCTGAGTTCGATTGATAAGACTGAATTCGCTTTCTGCTGAAAGATCGATTCCCATTACTGCAAAGGTTTCGCCGCTTTCATCCTTGATTGGAATGTATGCTGAAAGCCAGACTCCCCATTCATCCCTGTAGTACTCTTCGCTGGCCGTTGCCTCCCCTTGAAATGCCTCAAGCATCTGGGGCTGACCGGACACATTATAGAGCATTCCAATCTGAGTCGCCTCTTCATCCGAAGCGATTACACCATCGGAATTTGTATCCAGGCGCTGATCGTCCCCATCAACTATGAATTTAAGAATGGTTCGGTCCGGGGATTCGGGCACAGGTACGAGTATATAGGCATAGCGCAATAGCGGAGGATCCGATGGATTGATCTTTTGAGAAACGATTGCTCCAGGTTCTGAAATACTCTGTCTGGTGGAGCTTTTGATTCGGCGCATCAATTGCACCAGTCGCTGATAGTCTGGTCGTTGTTCGAGCCTCTGCCGTCTGGAGTCCGAAAGAATTTGATAATTTTCTCCCGGGCGAATCCCCTTCAGCAGAGACTCAGGCCTGGGATCACTCAATTGCTCGGACAGGTCATCCAGGGTCCGAATGGCCTTCCTATCCTCAAGTGTGATCAAATACTGGCCAGCTCGACCAATGTCCTTTAGACGAGAGGCGGTCTGAGTCCACACATGGGATTGCAAAGTCTGATAGAAGATATAGGATGAAATGGCCGAGATCCCGGCTGCTAGCAGACTTATGGTAACGATCAACCGGGTCTGATAGCTCAGGGACATAGCTCTGTTGCCCTCGAAAAAATGCTCAGGTCAAGCAATAATGGAGGGCGGCGAAAAGGGATGAGCAATTTAAAGTTGATCTTTATCCGCCGATTTCTTGAATTTACTTTAATGTCTCTTATATCCCCCAGGCGACTACCTGGCTTTGCCATACTGCCACTATTATTACTTGGATTGCTAACCGGATGCCAGAACTCTGAGAATCCAGGATCTACCATTGTGCTTGAAGATCTGGATTGGACACTTCTAAAGGGCTTCGAAAAGAGTTACATCAACGGAATCCCTGCTTCCAGGCTACAGGAAGCGAAAAAGATTGAATCCTTTCCCGTAGTTATCAATCGCTCCCTGGAACTAAGCACCGGTGAGTCTCTGGTCCACAGCACAATGCAAAGCCAGTTCACTCTGGATGAGCAGCAATTACGCGAGCCACTGGGCATTCACTTCCCGTGGATTGGTGAAGCCTGGCAATTATTTGTAAATGGCCATCTGGTTGAAGACCAGTTAGTCCTGGATTCCAGCGGGCAGCTAAAATACCGAAGAATATTCCGGCATCTTACAGTACCGGTGAACAACGCATTACTTCGAAAAGGTACCAACACACTGACCATTCATTTTGCTGGCTATCAACATCCCACAGCCATTGAATCCAACGACAATCATGGTCTACTTTTTTCAGGAGGGTATGAGATTGCACCACTGGCAACTCTGGAACAGAAGCACACGGATACTCTACGAATCGTACTGAGTACTGTTTATCTGTTTTTTGGATTGTACCACATGGTTATATTCGCACGGCGAAAGCAGGACAAATACAATCTTTTCTTTGGACTATTCTGCTTTGCCCTGGCTCTTGACTCTGTAACAGGCACCATGCAATTGCACAGGGCCACCCTGGAAACCGCCTGGATCAATCGAATCAAATATTTCAGTCAGGCACTTCAAATACCTCTGTTCTTTTACTTCGTGCACCATTATTTCTTTTCTGAGCATCGCACCCCCGTGCTTGTTCGGATCCTGGCCTATCCACTCTATCTGCTGGCATTTCTTTTTATCGTGGTACCATTTCGCTACACTGAAGTCTTGCTAAACTTATTTCATTATGCAGCGGCCCCATCTCTGCTTTATGCAATATTCTTCATGGGCAAAGTCTTCTTTTCCAGAAAGAGAGATTCTCTGCTTTTCGGCATGAGCATTCTGATTCTTATCGCAGCCGGCTTCTGGGGCATTCTGGATAGCGAATTCTTCCACACCGGAATTCATCTCGTGCCCTATGGATTCCTATTTTGTATACTTAGCATTATTTTCATTCTGGCTAATCGCTTCCTGTCGGTGCATAATGAATCGGAACGCCTGAACCTGGAACTCACCGAACAAAAGAATGCATTCCATCGATTCGTTCCCACTCAGTTTCTCAATCACCTGGGTCGAGACTCTGCGGTAGAGGTAAAGGTAGGCGATTCTGTGCTTCGAGAAATGACGGTCCTGTTCTGTGACATTCGATCCTTCACAGCAAGGTCGGAAGGCTCCGGCCCGCAGGAGACCTTTTCGAGACTGAACGAACATCTTCAGCAAATGGAACCATGTATTTACCGGCATGGAGGCTTCGTGGACAAATACGTAGGCGATGCTATTTTATCACTATTCTCTGACGATAAAAACCGCAGCACAATATATACCGGTAATTCCGGTCAAAGCCAGAGAATGAATTCGGCCCAGCGAGCTGTATCAGCAGCCGTGGAAATGGCTCGTCTTGCCCGGTCTGCCCAGTCTTCGGCGGACCAGGAACACCGCTTTTTGCCGGGATTTGGTATAGGTATCAACTCCGGAAATCTTGTGCTTGGGACCGTAGGCAGCCCCAGTCGCATTGATACAACGGTAATAGGCGATACTGTGAATACATGCTCCAGGCTGGAAAGCCTCACCACTCACTATAGATGTCCGATCCTTATTTCCGGTTCAACGAGAGAACGTCTGGGCGAAGGAATATTTCATCTTCGTCAAGTGGACGATGTTTACCTTCGCGGAAAGAAGCAAAAGACAACTATTTTCGAAGTGTTCGATGCGGATCCTCCAGAACAGCTGCTACAGAAAAGTCGTACACTGGTTCGATACAATGAGGCTCTGGAACTATATCGTACAGGTAAATTTGATGAAGCGTTGACGATGTTTCAAACCCTGCAGCAAAAGGCCCCGCAGGATCAGATTTTACCACTTTACATTGAGCGGATCAAAGGCCTGAAAGAGCAAAGTAATATCACTAACTGGGATGGAGTGATCCCGGTGCTGGGCAGCTGATGGGGCCGCTGCCCGGCTGGAATCCATTGCGGTATTGCGAATCAAATCACTGTTTGCTGAGCTCCAATCAAGCAGCTTGAGCCGTGGCAAAGTGTCCGATGCCAGCGGCCCAATTGTCGTAACATTGAGCCCTGGCACCGGGCCTGGCATCACAGAGGATCGGATGTGCTGGCGCTGGCAGGCGCAGGAACATTTACAAAAACAGAGGAACATTCATAGGCTTTCCAGATTCCATTATCATTCTTTTTCAAAGTAATGGGTCTTGGACTGAATCCATGAACATTTACAAAGACCTTAACTCGCCCGGAAGATTCATCGCCACTGTATTTATTTCTGGAAGTAACAATCTTATACGGAGCAGAAACCTTGTAATTGTTTTCTGCTGTCGCTCCGGCCACATAGGCGAATGGAGTGTACCACCATACATTCTGTCGGTTCAGACGATTTACATGGTACATTATGCTAGAAGAGGGAGCATAACCTTTGTATGCATTTCCCGATCCAACGTTTCCTTGATCAAGGGCCAGAGTTAAGAATTGCATTCCCAGAGTTTCCGATTTAGAAAATCCCATCATTGCAACAATTAACATGGCAGCGCCCCCTTCCGGGGTAGTAGCCAGCTGGTCTCGCATCTGGATAAACTCATCAGCAGATGCAGGGATGGAAGATATAGTTACCTCCCTGGACTGTGCCTGAGCAGACACGGCGGAAACAAGAAAGATGGTTATTGCAAGGGCGATAATTCGCATATTAGCCTCCAGAAGTATAGGCTTCCGATCTACTCTTGGACGAAGAAATCGTTGGAATTGTTCTGCGTATCCAGATTCCAGATCAGAAGGTCCTTCGGAATCTCTTATTGAAATAAGAATCTGTCCAGCTATAATTCGATGAGCCACAGCCGAAGAAGGATTAATGGTCCTTTTTTTCTCCCAGAGCATGGTCCAAAAGCATTCCGGCGGCTTCAAAAGGAGACAACGTACCCTCCGTTACACGATTTCGAAGTTCCGTCCTGTACTGTCTGGAATCCGGGTTCTCCAGGATTCGGTTTCGGACCAGTTCTGACAGATATTCATTCATCCAGTACACAGCCTGGCCTTTGCGCCGACTTTCGAAATGGCCGTTTTCGCCCATGGATTCTTTAAAATTCTCCAGCAGACTATAGATATCATCCAGGCCCATGCCGGTCATGGCGCTAGTAAGTATCACCTGGGCCCTCCATCCATGATCAGCCGGAGGAAATAACTCCAGGGCCCTGCGATAATCTGCAGCAGCAATCTTGGCTTTCTTTTCATTTCCAGAATCGGACTTGGTAATGGCTATTCCGTCAGCCATTTCCATGATGCCCCGCTTCATTCCCTGAAGCTCATCTCCTGCGCCGGGTAGCATCAGGAGTAAAAAGAAATCCACCATAGAATGAACGATGGTCTCACCCTGCCCGACTCCAACGGTTTCAATCAGGATTCTATCAAAGCCGGCCGCTTCGCACAGAATCACACTCTCTCTGGTTTTTCGGGCCACTCCTCCCGGGGATCCACCGGAAGGACTGGGTCGGATGTATGCGTTCTCTTCCCTGGTCAGAGCCTCCATTCTGGTTTTGTCCCCCAGAATGGAGCCTTTACTTCGTTCCGAAGATGGATCGATGGCCAACACAGAAAGCTTATGCCCCCTTTCCAGCATCAGTTGTCCGAAGGATTCTATGAAAGTGCTTTTTCCAACTCCAGGAATTCCGGTTATTCCAATGCGAAGGGAGTTACCTGCATGTGGCAAGCAGGCATGAATCACTTCCGAGGCAAGGTGCTGATCCTCCGGAAGAGTGCTTTCAGTCAGTGTAATTGCCTGACTGAGGATGACACGATTTCCGGATCGCACTCCCTCAATGTACTCGGCAGCACTTTTTCGCCTGGGGCCTCGATCGAGACCACCGGAAAGCAGCCGTGGATTGAATGGAGGCATTAACCTGCCTGTGCCTGCGGCTCTTTACCCAGAAGAATTTTTAGAATGGATGCAGCGGCCTGGGGAATTACAGTACCTGGACCAAATATAGCGGCTGCTCCTGATTCATACAGAAAATCGTAATCCTGCTGAGGAATCACTCCGCCCACAACAACAAGGATGTCAGATCGATCCAGCTTCTTCAGTTCTTCCACAACCTGAGGCACCAGGGTTTTATGCCCGGCAGCCAGGGAAGATACTCCCAGGATATGTACATCGTTTTCTACTGCCTGCCGTGCCACCTCTTCCGGAGTTTGAAATAGAGGTCCGATGTCCACGTCGAATCCCAGATCAGCAAAGCTAGTAGAAATGACTTTCGCACCCCGGTCATGACCGTCCTGACCCATTTTCGCTACAAGGATTCTTGGTCTACGACCCTCTTTCTCAGCAAACTCATCTGCCAGGGCTGTGGCATTTCTAAAATCTTCGTTATTTTCAATCTCGGAAGAATACACTCCTGATATACTACGAATAACGGCTTTGTATCGTCCAAAAACTTTTTCCATGGCCTGAGAAATCTCTCCCAGACTGGCCCGTTTCCTGGCTGCCTGAACGGCCAGATCCAGTAAGTTCCCTTCTCCGGATTCTGCACATCGGGTAATGGATTCCAGAGCCTGCTGGCATTCCTCAGCGTTGCGTTCACGACGGAGCTTGTCCAAGCGCTCCAATTGAGACTTTCGCACTGCAGTATTATCAATATCCAGAATTTCTAACGGATCATCGGAATCGCTCTTGAATCGATTGATTCCCACAATCACATCCCGCCCAGAATCAATACGGGCCTGTTTTCTGGCGGCCGCTTCTTCGATTCTCATCTTTGGCAGTCCGGTTTCAATGGCTTTGGCAATGCCTCCCAGCTCTTCCACTTCTTCGATAAGCTTCCAGGCTCTGCGAGCCAGCAGATTGGTTAGAGCTTCTACGTAATAACTACCGGCCCAGGGATCCACAGCCCGGGTAATGTCCGTTTCATCCTGAAGGAAAAGCTGTGTGTTTCTGGCAATACGAGCGGAGAAATCTGTGGGCAATGCAATGGCTTCATCCAGAGCATTGGTATGTAATGACTGAGTATGACCCAGTGCAGCCGACAGTGCCTCCACGCAGGTTCTCGCAACGTTGTTATACGGATCCTGTTCGGTAAGGCTCCAGCCGGAGGTCTGGCAATGGGTTCGCAAAGCCATGGATTTAGGATTTTTTGGGTCGAATTGATTTACCAGTTTGGCCCAGAGTAATCGACCGGCTCGCATTTTAGCAATCTCCATAAACTGATTCATGCCTATGGCCCAGAAAAAGGAGATTCTGGGGGCGAATTCGTCTACAGTGAGGCCGGCAGACATTCCGGTGCGAAGGTATTCCAGGCCATCGGCCAGTGTATAGGCCAGTTCAATATCTGCAGTGGCACCAGCTTCCTGCATATGGTAGCCAGAAACACTGATTGAGTTAAATTTAGGCATTTTCGCAGAAGTATAGGAGAAAATATCTGCGATGATCTTCATGGATGGACCCGGCGGATAAATATAGGTGTTTCGCACCATGAATTCTTTGAGAATATCGTTTTGAATGGTACCGGTTAGCTTTTCTGGAGGTACTCCCTGCTCTTCACCAGCCACTATGAAAAAGGCAAGAACCGGTATCACCGCTCCATTCATGGTCATGGAAACAGATACAGAATCCAGAGGTATTTGATTGAATAGAACCTCCATATCCAGAATTGAATCGATGGCCACTCCAGCTTTACCTACATCGCCCACAACCCTGGGATGATCTGAGTCGTAGCCGCGATGTGTCGCCAGGTCAAATGCAACGCTCAAACCTTTCTGACCGGCAGCCAGGTTTCGACGATAGAATGCATTGGATTCCTCTGCAGTGGAGAATCCGGCGTATTGACGGATGGTCCAGGGACGAGTGACATACATTGTAGAGTAAGGTCCTCGTAAATAAGGAGCCACACCAGCTCCAAATCCAGGGTGCTCCAGTCCGGTGAGTGCATCGGCACCGTAGGCGGACTGCACAGGGATTCCTTCCGGCGTATTCATGGCCAGATCATCGGAAACCTGGCTTTTTGAGCTTCCTCCGCTGGAGATGGGCGAGTAACTTAATTTGCTAAAATCCGGTTTCATAATCTAATCCTTATCTTGTCTGGCTGCCAGAGACTCTCTTTTAAGATTCCTTCTTATGCGAGCCCACGCTAGAGCCCAGGATTCGTTTTTGAAGATCCACCAGTGTGGCAAAAACATTCGATTTTAGATGAATGAATTCAACAATACCCTTCTCCGTAAGGGAATCTCGATTCTCTGGACTACCGGCGATAATAACTGGCAGGCCTTTTTCTTTTGCAATAGGCAGAATCTGGTCCGCCAGTTCTTCGTACTCTTCATCGCTGGAACAAAGAGTAAGCGCAACAATAGATGTACTTTTTCCAAGCCGGTCCTTTAGATAGGTTGCGGCCTCTTTCGAATTTCCCAGAGAACCCGGATCTTCCACCGAGAAACCAGCACAGCCAAGGAAATTCTGCGAAAATGCAGCACGAGCCCTTTGCATTGCCAGTTTTCCCGCAGGAATAAGAAGAATTTCCGGGCGAAAGCCTTTGCTGGATGCCACCGATTGGAAGTGAATTCTAAGATCTTCAAAGCCTGATGTGGCCCTTCCAAATTTCACTGGAGGCACAGCCTTACCTTTGGCATCGTCGCTTTGAAGTTGAACCCCGTTGATCCAGTGAGCGGAATACGGATCGAATCTCTTATCTTTCACCTCTTCTTTCAGAGAGGGATACTGGTTCACCCCAACATAGGTAGATTGTCGGCTTTCCACCTTACCCAGGGCCTCTGCAAGCTGCTGCGATAGTTTCTTCTGGATAGCACCGGACTTCAGGTTCTGAAGAAAGCCACCATTGCTTTCCAGTTCCTGAAAATCCTGAAAAGCGGCGGCGGCCAGCTCATCGGTCAGATTCTCCAGATAGTAGGAGCCACCGCCAGGGTCGGCTACCTGCTGAAGGTAACTTTCATGACGTATCAGGTTTTGAATATTTCGCGCCATCCTTCTGGAAAAGGCATCCTCTCGATCTGTAATCAAGTGAAACGGATGTACTGTATGTCTTTGCGAACCACCCAGCACAGCACTGATAGATTGCGTGGTGGAGCGAAGCAGATTCGTGTAGGGATCGAGAGCAGACAGTTCGAAAACAGAGGTTTCTGTGGACTGATAAAGAGCCGCCGCATCCTTCCACTGGCCCGTAGTTTTTCCTTCATTTTCCAGAGTCTTCGCATACGCGCTGGCAATTTGCGCCCATAGATATCTGGCCGCTCGAAGCTGAGCCACTTCAGGAAAGAAACTGGAGGATACTGCACTGCGAACATGGACCGCTTTTAGAGCTTCCTGGAATTCCAGCCCCAGCTCAAGTAGAGAGGCTAGATAGTAGGAAGCCAGTGAAAGACCAAGGCTTAGCTGAGTTCTATTGTTAGCACCTGCGTAGCGAAACAGATGGGCACTGACAGAAAAAAACGGGCGACTTCCTTTCTTTAAAAAATCGGCTGCTGCCTCCAGGTCTTCTGTGAGCTCCGTTTCCATGGCCGATGCTTCTACCGCGCCTGTGCGTAGATAACGCGCCACCGGATCCACAGAAATAAGAACCTGATCAGATGATTTTGTTGCAGCCCAGCCCAATAGCGCGGCTGCATCCTTCATGTGAATCTCCAGATCCAGATTTACTGATATCCGGCTCAGATCGATTTTCTCACAGAATTCCGCTGCATGGCCCGCATAGGATGCATCGTTTACCAGTAGTCTCAAACTACCCAGTTCATGATTGTAAAACTCCTGGAGCAATGCATCCAGCTGCGCTTCTTTATGATGCAGAGAAAAGTCGATGGTTTGCTCCGTAAGCCAGACATTGCTCCTGGAACGAATGCCTCTAAGGTAAGGGAACCTACCGGGCACATGACTTTCCAGGCCCTGGGGCTTTTCCTCCGGAACATAGAATGGCTTTAGTGTGAATCCCTCTCCGGTTTTCCAGTCCAGTTTGCCCAGAGCTTTTTGGGGATCCTCCGGATTCTTAAGATCTTTCAGTATCTTTTCTTCCCAGGATTTGCGATCCAGGGCAGAGAAATCTTCGAATAATTTCAGGTTCGGTTCTGGAAATAGTTCCGGGTCCAGCTTGGCGCTCATGACTCCAGATTCCAGAAATAAGCCTCTATGTCAGCAGAAAATCGAAGGTAAGACGGAAGCCCCACGCCGAGAGCTAAACCGGAACGGCCCGGCTCGTTACATAAATTGCAGAAAAGATCGCTGCCAGTATTTAGAGGAGGATCAAATCTTACCTTGTAAGTCAGCCAAAATGTCCTTCCTATGATGGCCAGCCCCCATGGTGAATGGGCTGCGGATAATGCCATTCATTTTCGGTTAAACCCGAAGATTGTGGATCCACTGGAGTAACCTTCGCCCGGATCCGCAACAGAGCCCCAGATTGACCAATAATGGGTATCCGGTACATGGTCGAAGCCTTCCCCGTATAAGGACTCATTGATTTTGGACCGCCGAAACTTTTCTTCCGCTTTTGAATCTCTCATATACGACCCCTGGCGAATGAACCTCCAAATGCAAACCTCTCGGGCCTACCGTACTTTATAGCATCCCTTTCAGTTTTCCGCACTAAATCGGTTTTTCCCGAAGCCCTGGCTAAAACCGACAGTTGTAAGGATTTGTGGCTCCCGAAAATATGTTGCCTGCTTCTATTTAAGGCCCCTCATAGGCCGCAGTGTCGCGATACCTTTGTCTACCGACAGAGTAAGTTATGCAAACTCTTGGAGAGATTGAACCGGGAGTATCGAAACTTTAGCGACCAGTGGGTAAGGATGAGCCATAAACATGCAACAGTATCCCTCTTCTCAGGCCTCCCCGCCGGACAACGGCACCAATAGAGAAATCAGGACCGCGACAGCCGATCAGGGGAATCCCTTTGGTCATCGAATCACATTCAAAGAGGCGACTAAAGTATGGTGGCGAGTGGCCATTTTGAGCTTCGGAGGTCCTGCAGGCCAGATCGCGGTAATGCACCGTATTCTTGTGGATGAAAAGCAATGGATTAGCGAGAGTCGCTTCCTGCATGCTTTGAATTACTGCATGGTCCTCCCTGGACCTGAGGCCCAGCAATTGGCCACCTATATAGGTTGGCTCTTGCATGGCATAAGAGGTGGACTGGTTGCAGGTGCCCTTTTCGTGCTGCCGGGCTTTCTCAGTATTCTGGTCCTCAGCCTGCTCTACGCCGGCTTCCAGGATGTGTCCCTGGTGCAGGCCTTGTTTTTCGGCATAAAAGCGGCGGTGCTGGCAATCGTAATCCAGGCAGTAATCCGGATCGGCAAGCGGGCGCTCAAGAATACCTACATGTACGGTTTGGCGGCAGTCGCATTTGTGGCGCTCTTCTTCTTTGCCATTCCCTTCCCAATCGTAATCATTAGCGCTGCATTTATTGGTCTTGTGGGGCGATATGTTGATCTGAAACGGTTTGTAATCATCAAGGGGCATGATACCCCGGACGAATCCGGGCATACCATCGATGCCATGCTGAACAGCGGTGCAGCTAACCATACGAAAGCATCACCGGCTCGAGCACTCAGGGTACTCGCACTCTGGCTTCCGCTATGGTTTGCGCCCCTTATAGCAATGGTTCTGACCCTGGGTTACGAAAATGTATTCACCCAGATCGGACTCTTCTTCAGTAAGCTGGCAGTGGTTACTTTTGGCGGCGCCTATTCGGTGTTGGCCTATATGGCCCAGGAGGCAGTACTAAACTATGGATGGTTGGCTCCTGGAGAAATGCTGGATGGTCTGGGCATGGCCGAGACGACACCGGGCCCCTTGATTCAAGTTGTGCAATTCGTAGGCTTTCTTGCTGCCTTCAGGGAACCGGGTGTACTGAATCCCTTTGCTGCAGGCCTACTGGCATCGGTACTGGCGACCTGGGTGACTTTTGTCCCTTGCTTTTTGTGGATTTTTCTTGGTGCTCCCTATGTGGAAACGTTGCGCCATAATCAGACCGTGAGTGCAGCGCTTTCGGCCGTGACGGCCGCTGTGGTGGGCGTGATGCTCAATCTGGCCCTCTGGTTCGCAGTGCATGTCGCATTCGAAGAGGTTGACACTCTTCAGTTTCATGGAATACAAATCCTATTGCCCAACTGGAGTAGCATCCAAATCGTCAGCGTGTTGCTGGCGACGGGAGCCTTCATAGCCATTCTTCGTTTCAAGGTAGCTATGCTACCGGTTATCCTGGTCAGCGCACTGCTGGGGACCGCTTACTATTTCCTATTCGGAGTTTCCCCGCCGGTATGACCGGGCCCAGAACGAAAAGAGCGCTGAATGTTCCTGATAGCGTATAAGATTCAAGCACTCATCTTCATGCAGACAGGGTGTCGATAGCCGGCGTGCCATGAGCGACCGCACCGGACTGAGAGCGGCCAGATTCCAATTAGAACCTCCCACGCGTTATTACACGAACCGATCGGGCCGGGGTTCCACTTATGGCCGCCCGCGCGTTTTAACACGAACCAAGCCGCCCGAGGTTCGCCTTATGACCGGCCACGCGTTTAACACGAACCCAGCAGCTCGGGTTCCACTTATGACCTTCCACGCGTTATAACGCGCACCAAGCAGCCCGGGTTCCACTTAGGGCCGCCAGGTGGTAAAAACCGAACCCAGCCCTACCAAATAAGAAATCGCGAAGCGGTTTCTTCCATACCAGCGATTTACCCTGGGCCCTAAGCGGCGGGAGCCTGGGGGATGCGAAAAACGAGGACAGGAGGTCCGAGTCTGCGCTCGTTTGTCCACGGAGGGGCGACCGAGCGCAGGAGCGTGCCTCAGGCTGCCGCAGCACGAAAGCGGTCCTAAACCGCGAAGCGGTTTCTTCCATAGTAGCGGTTTACCCGGATCCTTATTTTGCGATCGTGGTGGGAGCCGCTTCATAAGGCGAAGACAGGAAGTCTGAGCCGAGCGCTCGTTTGGATATGGACGATGAACATGGATGTTCAAGTGTCCGCGGAGCCACGGAGGGCGAGAGCGGACGGGACAGCCGGGCGCTCAGAAGTGGCTCCCACCGCGACCAACAGGATAAGCGGTCCTAAACCGCCTGGGCTTTCTCTTTTTTCCGTTCCATGGCTGCTTTCTTACGATAGTAAGCCACCTGCTTCTCCAGTTCCACAAGGTCCTGGCAGATGATCTTTCCGCCGTCCAGTTTTAGCCATCGATTCTTGAGCATATCCAGGATGAGATGCTCGTCTTTGTTCGGATCATACCCCACCATTTTAAGCAGGTCTTTGCCACCGATGTCAAAGTTATGATTGGAACGAGGGGCAATCTTGATATGGTTTTTCTCTGCCAGCGTTAGCAGTGTGTCATAGAGTCTGCCCTGAGGATCGGAAATCATCAGGTTGGCCAGCTGACGATAGGCCATCCAGATTCGCTCGGATAATAGAGTAATAAGACGTGTTGCTAACTGCGGTTGAGCCTTTACCATGGCTTCGAAGTTTGCTTTGTTAATGGCCAGCATGGTGGCTTTTTCAGCACAGATGGCAGATGCACTTCTGGGTTTATTATCCAGAATTGCCATCTCTCCGAAGATATCACCGGTTTGAATTACAGCCAGCATCACTTCCTGACCGTCTACCATCTTGGTAATCTTGATTCGGCCGCCCTGAATAATATAGAGTTCAAATCCAGGCTCATTTTCGCAGAAGATCATATCATCTGGATTGAAAGTGCGATTGATGCTTTTTTCCATGTAGGCCGGAGCTTTGAGTGGCTTATTCATGGATTGAAGCCTCATCTTGGCCTGGCTTACATTCTTTCCTTTGGGATTCCATTGAAGGTAGCGCTGAAATGCATAGGCTGCATGATTGAACCTCTCTTCTTTGAAATAGAACTCTCCCAGTTCAAAAAGATGGGATGGATCCTCTTCAAGAGCCGTTCTAAAGGAAAGTCGAGTAATAGTGCTATCAAAGGCCCTCAACTTCATGGAGAAGGAGCGGATGATCTTCATGGCCACGGGAGCATTTTTCTGAATCAGTAAGCCGAACTGATCATTATTTACCTGAATGAGGGAGACATCGGTCTGAGCCACCACGGTTTCAATTCGGCTATGGCCAGACATGGCACTTTCCACGCCAAAAAAGTCCCCGGGTCCCAGAAGTGTGGTTCCTTCCTCGCCGGCCACAGGGGTCTCTTTCGAAGTACGTACCTTTCCCTGGCGAACGATATAGAAGTGCCCGACTTCCCTTTTCCCCTCAATAATGATGTAGGAGCCGGCACGATAATTAACCATTTGAAAGGCCATAGCTTCCTACACTCTCCCTTGTTCCGGCAAGATCATGGTATACAGATTCAATATCGGAACGGATAGTACGATCAACCAGTTTCAGGGACTTTTTTTTGGTTCCCCGTTCCCGGGTTCCGAAGGTTCCGAAGGTTCCGAAGGTTCCACAGAGGAGCCGGAATCCGCCTTCTCTATGCCTTCACCCATCCGATCCAGAGCTCTTTGTCCAGTTGATGGCCTCCCGTCGGCTGTGTCAATTCCAGTGTCATCGGCTTCGGATTCCTGGGACTTTTCTGTGCTGTTATCCATGGGAAAGAGAGGTTTTCCGGAATCCTGGTTCTCCTGACCGGACAAATTGTCCTGGTTTGTGCCTGGATTGGAGGGATTCTCGTCTGTCCTGGGCGATTCGATGAATCGAAAGGAACGTTCCAGCAATTGGGCCTCTCGTTGCTCGGCAGTGCCCGGAAATCGATTTTGAATGTTTTGCAGAAGGCTACGAGCCTTGGAATACTGCCCTTGCTGGATATGAATCCTTGCCATTTCCAGCATGGATCGCGGCTCCTTCTGATCTGGAGTTTCCAGAATTGCCGATTGCTGATAGCGCTTCAATGCAGCTCGATGATCACCGGTTTTTCTTTGTAGATCGGCCAGTTCCATGCGGGCCCGGCCTGCCATGGGATGGCTGGGATAGAGAATCAAAAAATCCTGCAATCTTCTGCGGGCCGAGTCATACTGACCTTCGGAGATCTGCTCCAGAATAAAGCGAAATCTTCGGTCCGCTTCCTGGTTATACAATACTTTGAACGATTCGTTTCGTTTTTCCCGGTTCGTCTTATAATTACGAAAATCCGCCGGAGACGATGGGCCTCCGGAAGTAGGCTCATTTACATTCTCGCCTGGATTATTTCCTGGATTGTTTTGCGGATTGTCTGGATTTTCGGAGCCCGGCTCCGCCGGTGAAGTATTCGGATCTTCTGCACCCAGAGGTGCGCAGAGCCAGAGGGTGCCGAAGAGTATCAGCGTGGCTCTTTTCATGGAAGTTTTTAGTGGGCCAGGCATGGTAAATTCGGGGAAGTGAACCTGCAAGGCAGACTCACAGCTCAGCCTGTACTCTGGGAAGATTGTTGCAAGAAGGATTCGAACCATCGCTGATCGATATCGGACACCTCGCATTCAGACAGCTTCAATTGTTCAAAGTATTGCAGGAGTATTCCCATATGGGCGGCCTGCTCATGCTCGGTATTCCATTCACCCCGGTCTGTTCCGGTGGCAATAATGGCCTCTTCTCTGACCTGTTCGCAGAATTCGGATGACTTGCTTCGAAAGATCATCGTTGCCGATACTAGATCGAATCGAATGGTATCAACGATCTTAAGAAATTCTGCATCACTGAGATCGAAATGCCGACTGGCCACTTCCGTTTGAAAGTAATCTCCCCAGGTTACTACTTCAGGCTCTGCGCCATACTTTTCCTTCAGAGCCTGGATTTCCTCCAGCTCAACATAGTTACATTGAGCAAAGCGCTCCACGGTTTCTCGAAGTTCAATAAGAGCAGCGATTTTTCGACCGGATAACTGTCCGCGCTGGACCATTCCGGAAAGTTGGCTGTGCAGTCCGTTGATTTCCATCATACCGAATCCATCGGCAGAGGTCCAAATTTTCCGCAGAACTTTCCAGAGAACAGCGGCGGCACAGTCTGGAATAAAATCAGAAATGAAAGCCTGGCAACGTTGGCCGCAAGTTGCGGAATTAATCAGAGATGAAAGCCCGGTGAGCAGGCCGCCTGTTGAGCAGTAATCTACAAGGGCCCATTCTAAGTGTAGGTGGTATCAGGTAGCCGGATTCGATACGAATAGAGTTAATTGCTCTGTGACTCTGTGACTCTAGATATCGGAAGAGAAACCAAACTGGACCGAGGTTTCATCCACTGGAAGATACTGTGCTTCATTGGTATCATATTCCCAGGTTCGTTGAAACACTCCCTTGATGTACAGTCCACCCATGAAGGTAATGCCTGCTTCTCCTGCCAGCAAGGAGTTATCATCCAGTTCGAATGCATTTCCGAAACCCTCGAAACTCTTTTTTGAATAATAGCCATTCAAAAAGAGACCGCCAAAAGTAGGTGGGATGTAGAATCCAACAAAGATTTCCGAGTTGGATGGACCATCGTAATCTTCATAATTCATCTCAATGATAAAAATGCGCGAGAAGTCTAACAGACCATGAATAAAGAATCCCTTCTTCTTTTCACCATCTGTAGGCAATGACTTTAAGTAGGCCAGCTTGGTAGTAGTTTGAGTACTTGCATCTCCTGTTTCAGGGATGTAAACCGTTCTTTCAATGGCATAGTAGGAATCAAAGTAAGCAGGCAAATAGTTAGACGTAACTTCGCGATATTCGGGTTTCAGGGTAATACTTACCAGGCTGAAGTTCAGCTGAAACAGAATTCCCGCATGAATGCCCTCACTGTTTTCTAGATCCTTAACTTTATTAATGTCCACATAAGGAGTCAGATCAAACCAGCTGTAGGGGCTTAACTTTAGCTCCGTATCCATACCCACAATGTACAGATCCTCTGTTTCCAGAGCTCTGGGACGAAGAGAATCGGGGTCCACTACCAGATTATTGGAACCATCGTATTCAAGAGTTAGTGGAGTTTCATGATCTCGAGCCACTGTATAGCCCACTGCCCATCGGCCCCAGAACCCGGCATCCCATTCATCTGAATCTCGGTCGGTGGGAGTATCTGATGGATCCTGCAATCCCTGATCTCCGGGACCGGATGGATCCTGAGGACCATCCGGACCGGTTGGTTTTTCTACAGGACGGACCTTCACTTCATTGGTAACCGGATCTCGATATTCCTCAAAATCCAATTCTGTATCCTGTAAATCTTCCCGTAACCGATTTAGCCTGTACTGTCGAAGGGCTCCTCCTTCATCCGGCTTGGGTATCTTCTCATAATAATAGGCACTGTTGTTTTCCTGGATGGAAAGTGCTACTTCTGTGGGCGAGAATCCCCCTCCTCGATTATGAGAAACAAAGAAACCGTTATAAACAGAAGCCACGATACCGGCAGGACGGATATAAACACGGCCGGCCTCTACCTGTTTTCGCAATACGTTGGACTGGAAGTATTCCACTCCACCCCAGTCATTGTTTATGTCTGCCATCAATCCAGGGCTCTGGATCGTAGGATCATAGGTGGATACATATCGATCGATGATTGTGCGATGCCCTATGTAGCCATCATACATTCTGCCATAGTAAAAAGACCAGTTCCATTCGCCGGGTTCATAAAAGCCATGAGTACCCTTTCGCACATAGGTAATCAGTTGTGAATAATCCTCCAGAGAGTCATAAGTACCTGTGCGAAGATCCGGAACCTTTTCTGCTGTCTTGGGCTCTGTATCATAGACCAGAACCTCCAGTGGAACCTGAAGACCTATCCTGAAATCATAGGGCAGCGGTAATTCGAATTGAGGAGTGATGGTTATGTAATAATCGTCTTCAATTGTCTTGAAGCCTGTATTAACTCCAAAGCCCATACCCTCCACCTGTTGTCCAGGCCCATAGCCTGGAGGTCTCCACTGAGGATTGGAATCAGCAAAAGCAGGGACGGAGAAAAACAATAGCAGCAACCACGAGCCAGTAGCTCGAAAGAAAGCTGGAAGCTTAACCCGGAACCTGGCTCCTGTGCTTTGAGGGATAGGATTCACCACTTTGTAAAACCACGGGATTAGCCTTTGGACTCTTCGGCCGCCTGGATAATCTCCTGTAGGAATAATCGGGCTGAGGCTACCGTATCCTTGAATACGAAAAACTCATCCAGCTTACTCATTTGAAAAAGCTTCTCCACATTTCCCTGAACATTTACAAGGATCAGTAGCCCTCCCCTGTTCTTGAGCCAGTTGGAGATTTGAATCATGGTACCTATGCCCGATGAATCCACATAGCTCAGATCTGTGAGATCAAAAATCATGAACCTATAACCATTTTCCAGATGCCTGCGAACCATATTCTTCACTTCCGGGCATTTGTACAGATCCAGCTGCCCTTCCATAGAATGCTCGAGAATGCGATTATGCACACCTGCTTCTGCTTTGTATACGGAACGAAAGGCCTTGCTGTCGGACCCTCCGGCCATCAGCTGCTTTCTTGCAATGATTAGATTATCTTCCAGGTTTCTTTCCATGTCCGAGAGCCTGCCAATCATTCGTTCTATGATTTCAGGATTCACGTCTCGGTTATTATTCAGCCTTTGTATGGCCTGTCGAATTACATCCCGGGCGGCTCCCAGATCCCGTTCACCGGAAATCCTGGAGGCTTCCATCATGGCCTTGCTGGATGCAGCCAGCAGGCTTTCCAGACGCACATTGTTGTCCCGATCGGAGGATGGACTGGCAGAGAACTTACTTAGAAGGCTTGCCGCATGATTCTCCATTCTTGAATCTTCTTGGAGATTATAGAAGGAAAGCTCAGCCTCTATCAACGGGGATTCCGATTTACTGGCCTCTTTGCCATCCACTTCCAGAACCATTACAATATTTCTAAGATCATCGGAACGCAGGTCTCCGGGTCTCAGGATCAGGTCCTTTTTTTGCTGTTGCTCGGAGCCTGTGGAACCTTCTCCAGTTTGCCGGTCCCGATAATCATGGGGAATATCGCTCAGGAATTCTTTGATATTAACTCCTGGAGCCAGTCGAAGTCGGATCTCCAGGCCCTGACCAAAAAGGGCTGCAATATCGCCAAACTCTCGAAAGAAGACTTCATGAGCCTGCTCGGGACCTTCAATAAAGTAGAAATTCCCACCACCTGCTGTGGCGATGTCTTTGAGTAGAGTCTCCGAAAAGTCCCGTCCAAAACCTATGGTTGTGGTAGAAATACCTCGATTATAGTGATCTCTTGCGATCTTTTTGAGCTCTGTGGGAGAGACCACTCCTGTATTGGCCATACCGTCTGTAAGTAAAATGACACGTTTATATCCATTTTCTGCCTGGGCACCTTCAACGGTGCGAAGGGCCTGTAACCAGCCCCCGCTGAGGTTCGTGGAGCTTCCTACGCGAATCTGTTCAATCTTCTTGGTAACGGAATACTTGTCCGTTAAAGGGATGAGCGGCTGCACTACTTCTATATTGGTATCGTAGGCCACAATGGTGAGCTGATCGTGTCGAGTAAGCCAGTTCACCAGGGCGCTTGCAGATTCAGTAACCGATTGCAACTTGTCGCCATACATGGACTTGGATTTATCTATGGCCAGCCCCACAATCAACGGTCTGCGATCCGGGGAGTCCGAAACAGGCGGCGTTTCCACACGAACCAGCAGATGAGTGAGCGAATTTTCCTGATTGGATAGCTCCTGATTCTCAAGATGTAGGCTAAAGTTCATTTCAGTCCTGACTCCATTAATACGACGAAACCAAAGGCTCTTTTCTACACGGCACGACTCTGACAGTGCACTGTAAGATTGCAACAATCCGACGCAAGGAGATTCCCGGACGGAATTTAGTCACAAAGCGGGAAAATAAAGACTGGAAAATAGATCATTTAGATCCCGTTTGCCAGCCAGATAGGCTTTCACGGCCGATTTATGGGGTGAATTCTGAAATGCAGGCCTCTTTTCCGCAGCAAAGTGAAGAAGTATATCATGGCTTCGATCCGGGTTTCGGTCCGGTCCGGGAAGGTAATAATGCCGGGCCAGTAATATAAAAGTATCATCGGCCAGATCCGACTCCGGATATCGGTCCAGCAGATCATAGAACAATGTGGCCGATACATAGCTGTTTCCTCTGTTTTGCGCGTACCTACCTACCTGGTAGAGCAAGGCCGCCGCCTCCGGATCTCCAGGAAACTGATCGGGATAAACCAGCAGAAGATCCAGGGCCTCTGTGGATGCACCTGCATCCAGTAGCAGAAATCCAGCCGTTCGATAAAGAGCTGGCTGAAAGGCAGGCGAGGCGCCGGCCAGAAGCTCCCGGAACTGTGCATCGGCCCCCTTCTCTTTTATTCTCATTTCCAGAAGAGCCAGTCGAGCCTGGTCTGCCTCTTCACTATCCTGGGAAAGTGCTTCATTAAAATATTGCAGCGCAAGTTCCCTGTGACCCAGGGAACGGTGCATTACTCCCTGCCTGTAGGCTGATACCTGCGCTCCCTGCTCGGCTTGCAGAGAATTAGACAGGACAGAAATGAACAGAGCCAATGCTACCAGTGCAGGACCGGGTAGAATCCTGCCTATTTCGATTCCCGTTCTTCTTAACGGAGTAGAACTGTGTATTTCAGGAGGCATTAATTCTGAGATTTCTCAGGAAGCAGCTGCATATCCTGAAACCCGCCTTCATCTGTATTGTCCCGGTTCTGGTCGTTGTTTTGCGACCGGGGCTGAACCGGTTTTTCTGATTGGGGCGCCTGCCTTGTTCTTGTAGATTCGTTGGACCGCTCCATGGTCCGATCCGGCTCGGAAATCATAGGTGGTTCCGCATCCCTGTCAGGGGCCCTGTATTCTGGTTCATTTCGTCTGGGAAAAATAATCTCATCGCTTTCTCCCAGGAAGGGCGGTAGAGTTTCCGAATCTGGATTGGGATCCCGTTCCTTTAGATCTGCAGATCCAGGCAATGTGGTAACATCTTTGCGCGGCTCTGGAAGAGGAAGATTATCTATAGCCGAGTTCTCGGGTAAAATTTGATCCGGATCCGGCAACTGAATCTCCGCAGCGTTGTTTCGATTCTCCTCTCTAACTATCTGCTCTTTGATTCTAGATAGCTGCAGGTCCTGTCCATCCTGAGGGGCTTCGGACTGACCGACAATGCAGGCCCGGTAGGAAATGGCGCCGGCCACCAGAACCCAGACCCCTATGAATCCCAGTCGAATGCTTCGAGCCAATTTCTCCGGCATGGAGTGAAATAGTTGATCAATCCATTTAAATACAGTCTGCACTATGTTCAGTATCGCACCATTTGCGCAGCATACCGAGAAAAAAAATGACTATTTAGCCGGTTGCGCCTGCTCCAGCAAAAAGCCAGTAATAGAGGGATAACAGTCAATGGATAGATGGCTGGCATCGTAGTAGTGCTGACAATTCGTTGCCCGGGCTGTATTCAAGTCAGCCGTGGACAATCCGTACCGCTGGGCCAGACGGCTCACTCGCGTCCACAGGAAGGATACCTTATCCTCTTTTTGATAAACCTCGCGCAAATAGGGATTCACCCGTGGCCAGAATACCACTGCTGGTATGTTGGCTTCATCGATGAGGCGCATGGTACGCTCCAGGTAGAACATCTGCTCTTCGGATACCGTAAAGGCTTTGAGATAAAGTGACACCAGGGTTTCGGTCTCTTTTTTCAGATCCTCAGGACTCATTACACCGAACCATCCGTACTGGGCTCCACCCAGTTGATCCAGTACATCGATTTGCGGCGATGTGTGAAAATCATATATAGAAAGGTTCTCCGAACTGGCCTGCGCAAGAGAGAGATATTGCGCTCTTTGGGCATCGCTCAATTCCTTTCCCTGCAAAAAAGGCTGAAGTTTGGCCAGGGGATCTTTCGAGGAAAGACTGCCACGTATGCGACGAATTAAAGTGCGAATGGAAAACTGCATTCCAACGATGGCAAATCGCCGGCTATTCGCATAAGTATCCAGGTCATGGTCCGGAATCTGGGTATGATAGCTTTTAATGAATTCTGTATCAACCCCATAATTCAGGACTGGACTGGCAAAAATCCCTGCATTTCTTCCCAGGGCATCCGGCGAAAGTCCCAGAATTATCGCATCTGGTTTCCGGTCCGACTGCAATATTCGTTCAAGAATAAATAGATGATAGGCAGGCACTGCCTGGGGCCCGGCAAAGTTCCAAATCTTTACATCGGTTTTTCCGGCCAGCTCAGCCATGGAAGTGCCAATGCCAAAACTTCGGGAATCGCCCAGCACCACAACGGTACGCTCCCTCGGTTCTTGCTCCATGTACTTTCTGTATAATTCCAGCTGATGGATACGATGTCTGTAGTACACCATTCCGCCGGGCTGCATGAAGCTATCGCGCACTTCCGGAATCAGAAATAGCTTATCCACCGCAAATAAAAGTGCAATGCTCCCGATAAGAATGTACAATGGCTTGAGGTTTTTCATACAGTTCTCTTATCTCAATTCCTGATCAAAACTGGAAGTAAAAGAAGTCCTTACCAGGACCGGCAAACTGAGTCATGGCCAGAACCAGAGCAACTCCGCCTGCTGGCAGCAACCATCTATCATGCTTTCGCAGCCCTTTGAAGAACTCGGGCCATTCATCCACCAGATGAAAGAATAGAGCACCCAGGATTCCATATCCCAGGATATTGAAGTTCGCAGGAATCTCTCCCCTGAATTGAAAGGCGAACATTTGTAGCAATGCGCTACTGCACCAGTCCAGGCCCTTTCCAAAGAAGAATACTGTACTGGGCAAAAAGATCAAATAACTGATTACGATGCGAAGAGCCCGGCCGTGCAGAGAATCGGGCCATTCCTTCCATCCGCGACGGAAAGCAAAGGATTCCGCAGACAGGATTACACCGGTCAGAATTCCCCATAACACAAAGGTATAGCTGGCACCATGCCAGAGTCCGCCAATGAAGAATGTGATGGTAAGATTGATGTAGTTGCGATATTCAGGAACGTGGCTGCCCCCCAGAGGGATGTAGATATAATCCCTGATCCAGCGTGAAAAGGTAAGATGCCATCTTCGCCAGAAATCGGACACTGAATGCATAAAGAGCGGCGCTTTGAAGTTAATCGGGATTTCAAACCCAAGGAGTAGACCGGTGCCCCTGGCAAGATCTGTATAGGCTGAGAAATCCGCATATAGCATGGCAAGACAACCTATTGTATAAACCCAAATCAAATGCGATGGAAAACTGGATGGATCGCCGGTAAGAAATGGAATCAATGCTCCGGTCATTTGATCCGCGATTAACATTTTCTTGGTTATGCCAGCAATGATAAGCCATGTTGCCCGCTCCGTCTGCTCTGCCGTAGGACTGGAAAAGCCACTCATCTTCTGAATCTGTGGTAGCAATTCAGAAGACCTCATGATAGGCCCGGCAATCAGTTGCGGGAAGAAGGATTTAAACAACAGCACCTCCTTAAAGCTGTGCTCGTTTGTATACTGGCCCCGGTAAATATCAATGCCATAAGACATGATTTGAAATGTGTAGAAGCTAATAGCCAGCGGAAGAAGTATTTCCTGCCCCTGAAGTCTATCGTGCATGCGAAGACTCTCTTCGCGTAACCAGTCCTGGCCTGAAAGAACTCCCAGAAAATCCAGAAGCAGATAGTAATATTTGAAAACTCCGATGTTTGCGACGTTACCTATTTGAAGAGAAACAAAAATCCATTTCTTGCGATGGATTTTGTAAAGTTCCATCACAACATAGTTCATGCCCACTACAAACAATAGATGGAAGGTAAATACAAAGCTCCAGGTTGCGTAGAAGAACAGGGAAGATAGGATAAGCCAGTACATTCGGAATCGACCGGGCAAAAGCCAGTATACCAGCGCTACAACCAGAAAGAAGAGCAGAAACTCCTGTGTAACAAAAAGCATTAACGTTCCTTTTTCCAGGGATCGAAATCCCCGAGTACCGGGTCACTTTTTTTCATTCCAAAGAGTTCTTCCGGCTCAAAGGGAAAACTCTCTCCTTCCTTCACGGGTCGGTTCTCCAGACTCAGAAATCCCACAGATACCCGGTACAGATCCAGTACTTTTACTTCCAGAGCGGCAAACATCCTGCGAATCTGTCTCTTTCGACCTTCCGAAAGCACAACTTCCACAAGTTTCTTTTCCCGGTCCAGAATACCCACCCTCACCGCTCGGAGTAATTCTCCGTCATCGGGCACTCCTTTGTAAAAGCTTCGAGTTAATTCTTCCGCTTCCGGTAGCTCATCCAGAGTTACCAGATAGCGTTTCGTCACTCGTCGAGCCGGATGCATCACCTGATTCAGAAACTCACCGTCATTCGATAGAATGATCAATCCTCTGGATTCCTGATCCAATCGGCCTGCGTATTTCAGACCGCGAAAATCTTCGGGCAATATTTCATAGATGGAGGGATTATCCGGAAAGCTACGAGCAGAAACAGCATAACCTGCAGGTTTGTAAAAAGCTTGATAGATATGCCCCTCGGTAAACCGAACTCGCTTACCATCCAGAGTTACAAGATCTCCCGGTCCAACCTTAGTATCGAGAGCCTGGATGGTCTTTCCATTAACCTTAACTCTTCCAGATGTAACGTAATCTTCCACCTGTCGTCTTGAACCAAATCCGGCCCGGGCCAGATATCGATTGATTCGCACCGGCTCCTCAAAAATAGACTCTGCATTCCATTCTGTTTTTTCTGATTTACCGGAAGTAAGTGCGGGCCCTTTCGCACCTTCCCATTCCAGCTCTTCAATGGCGCGATCCGCATCTGGCCGGGCAGGCAGAGCGACTTTTCTATCATGCTTGTGTTTAGTAATTCGACGACCGGATGGCAATCTGGAAGGTGCATTGATCAGAGGCTTTCGCTCACCTGGTTTCCTGGCTGGCCGTTTCCCGGCCGGGTCCGGCCTGAATACAGTCTCTTTCTTTTCGCCTGAATATCGTCCAGGTGGGCGCCCCGACCCTCGAGCCGAGGAAGGAGAAGACCTGTCCCGCGGTCGGTCCGAAAAGGTGGACCTGTTCTGGGAGTCGCGGCCGGGCCCTCCTTTCGAAGGACCGGATCGATAATCACGAGGTCCAGTGCGTCCGCTGCTCGAACTCTGGGATCTTTCTGTATTTCCGGGCTTTCCATAGTTCCGGGGCCCCGAGGGACGATCGTATTTTCTTGCTGTGGACGGTGGCTTTTCGAACTTCTTACTGCGATCGTTTCTTCGCTCTCCATCGTCGGAGCCAGGCGATACCCGACGAGAGCTATTGCCCGATCGATTGGTCCGGTCAGGCCTTCCTCGGTTATTTCGCGAGGAATCGCCGCCGGGCTTGCGGCGGGGTCCCCCTCTGTTGCCTTCAGGACTCATTCGGAAGACTCTTCTTCTTCTACTTCCAGGTATTCCTTTTCTTCCGGGGCCGGGCGAAAAACATAGCTAAAATTGTCAACGTTACTGAAGATGCGATACTCCAGGCCTACCTTTCTAACTTCCAGTTCCTGGCCCATGCCGGTGGGAGCGGCAAGCTTTAGCTTAAGATCATCCGTTATTTCATATTTCCCGGAGCTTTCCAGACGATTTCCGTAGCTGTAGAAGAAGTACCCATTCTTGAAAACGATCTTACGATATCCGGTGGAACCATCCCCTTCAATTTCCCACCAGATACCTGGAAGAATCTCCTCGATTTCTTTCTTTTTGCCCTGTACATTCTGAGCCATTTCTTGCTGCGAAAAGCTCAAGGAGGCTCCGAAGATCCAGCCTTCGATGCCACTATCCTGCCGAACCCTGTACCAGAAATCGGACACGCCATCAATGGTGTCCTGTTTGGCAGTTCTTTCTACAACAGTCAGCCTCTGGCCCGTGGGAGGAAAATCCACTTCCGATGCAATTACAATTGGATCGGTACGGAGTATAGCCTGATCGCCGGAGATGTAGGCATATCTGGGACCGCCACCGGTATCTGCATCCAGATAAACAGTCTTTTTGTCAGCACAGGAACTGGTGATTAGAAGTAGAGAAAGGAAAGCAACCGAAACAAAGCCGGTCCGAATTGGGCCGGCTAATTGGAAGGAGAAACAGGACAGAAATATGGCCAGGGGTTTACCCCGGCCCAATTTTCCCTTAATTGCGGGGGCGAACCGGTCTTCCGTAAGTCCAGACCCGGTTTGGGCCTGTGTCAAATTGCGGGTTGGGCGGAAATAGGTTATTATGCTCTGCATTTTCAATGGCCTGATCGATGACAGTTCGAACGAGTGTACTCTCTTCAAGCCTCCGGGCTTCAAAAAGCGGGGTAATAGACTCGCCCAGAGCCAGTTCACGCAATGCCTTTGCAGCTTCAAGCCTAACTCGAACATCGTCATCCTTCAACATTGTAAGGATTTCCTCGTAATATTTGGTCCGGGTATGGTCATTTAAGAAGATAGAAAAGGCGATTCTTATCCTGACGGCCGGCTCCTTTTCTTTCTGGAATGATCTTTCCAGGCCCTCAAGAGCAGCCAGAGATCCAATCTTGCCCAGAGCAAGAGCCGCCTCCTGGCGAATGGCCGGATACGGATGGTCCAGGAATGGAACGATTCGCTCCGCGCTTTCTTTTTGCCGGATTTTTCCCAGAGCAATAAAGATTTGCTGAAGCACATTTACATAGTTGTATCCCTGAATCCGGGCTCTGTGGTCTTCGGCCTTTAGATTCACTGCAGGCACAGATTTGAATTCATCGGCCACGCTCCAGTAAGTATCCGGACTGTATGGAAATGGCACTTCGGTACTGGCAAGGAATGGACCCGGCTCATCCTGCTGGATCAAGAATTCATGGCTTTCAGCGGAGCGCTTTTGACGAGCCGCCTCTACAGCCTTTCTCTTTTCTTCGATGATTGCATTTACCTTATCTGCAGCTTCAAGCAGATAGGAAACCCCGGCATCATTGCCAATCTGCCCCAGAGCCCAGGCAATATGCGCTTTTACCATCGGGTCATTCGGAGCCGAATTTCGCAACGCTGGATCTTCCAGATCCTCGAGCAATTCTCGTCCCAGAGGTCGCACAAACTGGTGACGGGCCGGCGCTCCCATGTAATAAATAGCCAGGAGCTTTTGCTCCATAGTTCCAAAGTCCAGATCCTTCAGGGCCTGTTCGGATCGTTTAGCATAATATGCCTTGGCGTCGTCCTCCGCTCCGGCCCACAGTGGGCTGGTGGCCAGTACGACAGTAAGCCCGTAGGCCAGTAGCTTCGTGTATTTCATCATTCCACTCCGTTGCGCTGAATCGGGCATCCCTGCCCCGTGACTGCCTCATAGTGCAGACACACTTTCTCCTTTTATCCCTCGGTCTTAGAGGAGCCTTTCTTAAAGGGAGAGGCAAGTAAAAAAGTAAAATCGGCTCCTCTGCAAACAGGAGGTTTGCCAGGCTCGAAGAGCCGATAGCTTTCAAACGGGAGCCAGGAACGCGAGCAAACGTCCAGGCCTACTTCTTCATGTCCCGAATCCAGCGGGCCATTTCATCCAGACGGGCAGACAGCTCTTCCATGTCCGGGACCTTATCTGGCTTATCGGAATCCTGCTCCCATTGGGACCGCAGAGCCCCTTTTCCTTCTTCGATGGTATCCCTCATTTTCTCCTGTTGTCGGGTGAGCTGATCCACCAGGGAGGTGAGATAGTCTTGCTTTTCCGATAATTGGAGCTCTCCCTTTTCCACCATCATCTGGACAATTTGCTCCAGCCTCTCACGAGTGAGATTGGCTACCCCGATACCGCCCTGAACAAGCCTGGAAAGGAAATCAGTTACATTGGTGGAAACCTCTCGGATGAGAGAGCTTAGAAGAAATGTGGCAAATTCCAGGTTCTGCTGTTCTGTGCTCACCTTTAGAAAGGTCTGACCCAGAACCCGGGTAGTTATGTCTTCTCCAGTGATGTTGTCCACCACGCGAACCTCTTCCCCTTCCTGGACGCATTTGGCCACGTCCTCCAGGGTAATGGTTTTGCTGGTCTCTGCATCGTAGAGCCGGCGATTCGCGTAACGCTTGATCAACCTCATCGCTGTTTTTGCACTGCACAAAGCAGGCCATTTCAAGTCAAGAAGCAATTGAGTTTCGCCTTCAGTTTCCAGGATAGCCCCCCGAAGGCCAAAGTCCGACCATGGGAGCAAACCCGGTAGCTTGCTCGTCGAAACCGCAGGGATTGGGCGCTGAATAAGACTACGAAATTTCCGGCCGGGCGGCCCCTGTAGCCTGGCAAAGCCAGGTGGGCTGTCTTAAGACAAACGTTATCGTAGACTGCATGTAACGGGCTCTTTCATCGTAATTTCGGTGGTCAGATTTCCCGGGGTTGATTCCACTGGCGGTAACTATGGAACAAAATCTGCAGACCATTCGAAATCAATTTCAATCAAGCATAAAGAAAATCACCGAAAACCTTGCCAAACGCGCAGACGATGGCGGAAAGCTATCCATCGCCAAAATGGACGAAAATCAGCTGGTACATTACAACCTGGCCTACCATACAGCGGAATTCAATATCGCGGACTATTTCCTGAATTACTCCGAATCAAACGGAGAAATGGAAAAGGATATGGCCTCAGCATTTATAGGTGAGGCTTTCAACCGATTCAGAGGAGAACTGGCAGGACGCGCCGAAGAGTATGGCCTCAGTCCAGAAGACATTTCTGGATTGTTCACTCAGGATTTGAACGATGCAATCCAGAAATCAGTGGAAAAAACCAAATACGATCGCATAGCCGAAAATGTAATCGCGGGCAATTATGGCAACCTTGGAACAGAGGACTACAATGAGATTCGCGATGTATACCGCAAGATCGCAGAGCAAACCGTAATGCCTCATGCAGAGCATGTGCATCGTCATGATGACTTTATTCCAGATGAGATTCTAAACGAGCTTGTGAATAACGGAGCCTTTGGCCTATCCATTCCGGAGCAATATGGCGGACTGCTGGATATGCTCGGCAACGTAGGAATGATGATAGTAACCGAGGAGCTTTCCCGGGGTGGACTTTCCATCGCTGGATCTTTGATTACTCGACCAGAGATTCTTTCCAAAGCAATCATCAAAGGCGGCACCGAGGAACAAAAAGAGAAATGGCTGGGAGCTCTTGCATCAGGCGAACGTATGGCCGGTGTGGCAGTAACTGAGCCAAACTTTGGTTCCGATGTTGCGGGAATGAAAGTAACTGCTGACAAAACCGATGGCGGCTGGGTGCTCAACGGAGTTAAGACCTGGTGTACATTCGCCGGATATGCAGATGTACTTCTGGTGCTGGCCAGAACCGAAAAGGACCCGGATTTAAAACACAAAGGACTATCCATCCTTCTGGCTGAAAAACCGCGTTCTAAAGATCATAAATTTGAAGTTAAGCAAGATGGTGGAGGTTCCATGACTGGATCTGCCATCGCAACCATCGGCTACCGAGGTATGCATAGCTTTGAAGTGAACTTCGACAATTACTTTGTCCCGGATGAAAACCTCATCGGAGGCGAAGAAGGACGCGGTAAAGGCTTCTACCTTCAGATGGCTGGCTTTGCTGGCGGACGAGTTCAGACTGCTGCTAGAGCAAACGGTGTCATGCAGGCAGCCATGGAAGCTGCTGCTCGGTATGCAAATGAGCGCAAAGTGTTCGGAAAGGAACTGAAAGAGTATCAGATCAATCGATGGAAACTGGCCAAGATGGCTATGATCGTTCAGGCCTCCAGGCAGTATTCCTATCACGTGGCCGGCCTCATGGATGAAGGCAAAGGCAACATGGAAGCCACTCTGGTGAAATTCTATTCATCCAGAATCTCCGAATGGGTTACCCGAGAAGCCATGCAAATCCACGGCGGTATGGGTTACGCAGAAGAATACCCAGTATCGCGCTATTTCGTGGATGCCCGAGTATTCTCCATCTTCGAAGGCGCAGAGGAAGTCATGGCATTGCGCGTTTGTGCGAGGGAGCTTTTACAGCAGGTCCTTCAAGGCGCGCCTGCATGATCTATTAAGCGCAATGCCACACGCTTTGCCGCAGGCAATGCGTAGCGATCACGAGGATCGCAAGGTCCGAAGGACCGAATTTTTCCTAACGGGAGCCGGAATGCAGGATGTATTCCGGCGAGCGTAACTCTAATGTAAGCGCCAAATCCTCCTGTAGCGCTCTTCGCCGGTCTTTTCATTGACTCGCGCGGGCTCATCCAGCCCGCAGGGCGGTCTGTCCCTGTCTCGAACCTGCGAGGGCTCGCGGTCCGTGGCTCGCTACTGGATAAAAAGCTGAGGGACTGCTTCGCAGTTCCAGGAGCATACTGCCGCCCTCCGGTTGGCGCCAACGCTCGTTGTAGTCAGAGGCCCTGGTTGGCTCTGGGCCGGAATTGCAGGCCTCAACGTTCGCCTTATTGCTGATCAATGACAATAAGGCGAACCCGCGCGCCGAAGGCGAAACCAATATTCTAAACATGGTACGCCTCATTCCCACCAGCGAGGCATCTGACGAACGAGAGCAGCTGCTTCGCGCGAGGGTGCCGCTTGATCAGATGAGTTCTTCGAGCCTACAGACCAATAGCTTAGGCAGGTAGAGTTCTGAAGACAGCCTATACATCTCTGAATGGACTATGATAGTGACCAGACGCCCCCTTTTTTTCATCGAAGAACCAGCCCTCTGGAACTGGACAGTATCTAAGTAGAGTATCCCGACGCGCACGAACTAAGCCAGAATCACTATTACCATAGCTTCCCAGATCGAGGAGAATCCCATTATTGTATGATTTGCTCAGCTGTATTTCTTCTACTTCTTTTTCCCAATGTTCTAGAGGCAGTTGGCTCGAAGCGCGGCTACCAAATATTGTCTTATCAAAAACTGTCGGTATGTATTTTTTGAGGACATGGGCTGGCAGAATCAATGTGGGCTTTTTGGTTCCCAATACATATCCTGCTTCTCTTCCGAAGGACAGCTCCTCTTCTCTCAAGGTGTGCACAAATCCAAATTGAACGTCCCAAATCCGCGCGAACTGGTCAAAAAGGGATGCGAAGACACTGAGATTGGTCTGCGTGGCCTCTCCCCTGACCGAATACATGACCAGCTCTGAATCTCTCCTTGGCAAGTAAATGGCACCGTCGATTTCCTTCGCTCCATCCCAGAAGAATGGCCAATCCCAAAATTCCGCCAGATCTTTCTCTGAATACGGTTGATCAACTGGCTCAGTGTTCCCCACGGTAATCGGAGATAGGAGCGGACTGACCTTTGATAATTGGCGGAAGAACTCCACCCATTCGGAAACGGACTTTCCCCCCCGCATGAATATTTCCATCGTTATGAAATTCTTCATCACATTTACAAAACAAAAGTCAAATTGCAGCCTAGTCAAAAACCTTCCACATTCGCCACTGGAGAGGGTCAAACCTATAGACATCGCCCCCTGCCTCAAACAAGGCGCGCTGTAGCCGGGGAGTGAGCCTCGTTTCCGGTGCCACCATCAGCTGAAAAGCCTTATTCTCCATTCTCGCAAGTTTCATTTCTCGTTGAATTTGATCGGTTAAGTCGAGTTTCTTGGTATTGCTCTTTATCTCACCAATTAACTCATCAGTGTAGATATCCGGTTGAATAAATTTGCGGCCCTTGCGGGGCAGATCGATTCCGACTTGGACCACCCTGCCCGCATCATCGATATATCTCCTGGCTGATTCCTCAAATATGTGGCCACGCAGGTTGACAAATTGTCCCCTCGCAACCTTACTCAACTTAGCCATATTGACTTTCTTTGCTTGCTTGTACAAGGATCTCAGCTCCTTGGTACTTCATTTCTCTACGCCATTTTTTCCCGGCATGGGTCCAAGTGGCCCACCCATATATGGACTGCTCCAGTTTTTTCGGACACCTTTCAGGCAACCCTTTGCATTTCAAACTGCTCCGGGGATATATTCCCCAGGTAGCTATGCTTCCTTCTACGATTGTAGAACAACTCGATATAGTTAAATATCCGATTACGAGCA